>CBDCCK010000002.1:0-3209351 GCA_965214835.1 Nitrosopumilaceae archaeon | reverse complement strand
AAAAATAATTTCTAAAGTTTCAGATTTTGATCCAATTAAAACAATTCAGAATATCTTTACAGTAGAAGGATGATTCAAAAAAAAAAGACAGCGATTCAAATCCTCCGACCCGACCCTCGTTTCTTTAGGCATCCAGCCAATCTGTGATTATTACCTCTGACTGCAAAACAGAATTCAGGTGGAAATATTTTGTTATGTTAGGCAGCCAAGCGAAATCTGAACCAGAAGGATCGGTTCTACCTTGTTGTTTGGTGTTTTAAGGCGGTACGAGTTTGCCCCTCCCCGAGATACGGCGTGGCAGGCGTGATCATGAAGGCTCCAGACACCAGGACGCCTAAGGGGCAAACTCGTACTTTAAGGCGTGTCTCGTGCCTTGGTTTTCCGTTTTTGCCAGATTTTTCAGCACATTTCGTAGATGGCCGGAGAATAGACTAGACCTTATGCGTAATCGATTCAAAACTAGGATTGTTACGAACAAATCTGTCTCATTCAAGTCGATTACGCATAAAGTCTACTGCTCTCAATTGATCATGAGATGCTAATCGCGAATGATTTTGATTTGGCGATTCCTTGAGTAATGGCAGATGTTCTTACAGAATTCTTTGGAGACTGCTGGGTTGAGTACAAAGATCCGTATGTGATCACCAGTCTTTGAGCCTCGTTCATATCCAGTCACGAAAAGTTCTCAATCAAACCAGGTACAGCGAATCTACACATCAAACCGGAACAAAATGAGCTGTTGTTTTGTAACCAGAATGGAAACGGTGTCAAGGCATACGTGACCTCGCACACGTTCATTTTTTGGAAATGAGATTTTCTTTGATTTTTACTGTATGTTCATGATAAACAGCATAATGGTCAAGACCCGTATCAATGCAACAGTTCACCGAATTCTCAGCTCTGACATATCTGACAGAGTCGGATTTTGTGTGGCCAAATATCTGGTTTAGGCCGGGAATGGGCACGAATTCATCATAATCACACCATAGAGGACCCCCCACACCATTTGAGCCGCCTCTAAAGTATCCCACCTGAAAAAATGTATGGGCAAAAGACTCGTCATCAATTTTTTCCAAATCCTTCTTTGAGAGATCCAAGATTTTGTGGATGGAATCGGTTTTTGACGAGCCATGTTGCTTGAGAAAGTCATATGATACGCCCGCATGTGTGCAAAGCCAATTTTTATCAAGCCAATAATATGCTCCAAGTTCTTTCCATGGAATGGAGTGCCTTTTAATTGAATGATATTTTTCCTCAGCAAAACCAGAGCACTTCAAATTGCGGTTGCCTGTCATGTATCCAAGATCATGATTTCCGAACAGATGAACTCTGTTTTTTGTTTTCAATGATTTGACCAGCCACTCTGCAGTCCTTGCAGCATCCCTGCCGGTGTCATAAAAACTGTCAAAATAATCCCCGAGAAAAACTACCTTGTCTGGCTTTTCATACTGAATTATTTTTTCAGCGGTTTGAAAATCATTGTGGATATCAGGAATGATGATACATCTTTCTTCAGAAACGTTCTCAGACATGACATATGTTGAATGCACCACACTAATCTAGATTCTGTAGTGCACACATCAAAAAATGGAACGTAATTTTGACATATCGTGCCTGCCTCGGCAAGAAATGTTCCATTTTCAATTGTCCGCACTGTAAGTGGGACTTTGACAGGTATGCAAGGAGATGGATGGGCATTAGACTTTATGCGTAATTGGAAAATCTGATCTAAAAATACAACACAACAGATCATGGTTTGCATACCTACAACCATAAAGATCAGTAATGGTTCTCTAACGGTATGGGTTCAGATGTCGAGCTTGTCCAAACACTGCAAGAGCAAAACAAGAGTTTGGTAGAGCAAAACGAGCATCTGAAGAGCAGGCTTGCGTTTGAGGACTCGTTGTGGCAGTCCGAAGAAAACAAGACAAAAAGAGTCGTGCGCGGCGGGACGCCTCTGCGGATGCACGCAATCGAGGTTGCAGACGGCATAATCGGCGATCCGGTGCGCCTTCGCAACGTCACGGGATGCACAAAGGAGTCATTTACGATCATACTGGAGCGCTTTACGGAAGAAGTCATGGACGACGAGGACAGACCCCTGTTCTGGGAGGACGACGTAAGAGGCGGCGATGCCGGAAACCGGTGCAAGCTGTACATCAGGCACGCGCTGCTTGCAGTACTCATGAGCATAAGGACCAAGGCAACGCAGCATCATCTGGCCGCAACGTTTGACGTCGACCAGTCCACAATGTCCAGGTACCTCCGGTACGGTGCCGTGTTACTGCGCCAGCTCCTGCCTGCCTCCGAAAAGCTAACAAGCATCATCTGCAAGACCCCGGCAGGCAAGCTGGAGGAGGTGCTGATCCCAAAAAAGACGCTCCTGATTGACGGCACCCTGACTCCGGTAGACAGGCCCGGGGACAGGACCGCAAGAAAGACCAGATATTCGGGAAGAAAAAAGCGGCACATGTTCAACACGATAATTACCTCGAACCTGGACGGCCTCATACTGCACTGCGGCAAGACTGTGGACGGAAGCGTCAACGACAAGGGCGTGATGAACGCAGGGGGCGGCCCGGACTTTGGAAGGCACACCGGATCAATGAGGAATGCAAAAAACGCAGACGATCCGGAAGAGGCGTTTGTGATTTACAGCGACCTGGGATTTGAGGGCATTCAAAAGATGCTTCCGGGCGCCATACACAGGCAGCCCCCAAAGAAGCCCAGGGACGGGGATCTTACTGCAACGCAAAAGAGGCGCCGCAAGCAGATAAGCAGGGTCCGCGTCAGGGTGGAGCACCACATAGGGCGGCTCAAAAGATATGGCATTCTTACCATGCCGTTTGGCGGAACTGCCAAGGATCTCAATTATTTCATGCAGATAATCACGGGTCTTGAGAACCTCAAGACGATGTTGAAAAGGAAAAAATACTATGGCCAGCTGCTGCAGCAGCTGCATCTGCTGCCAGACACATGACATACGGCGGTACGGACCGCCATTCTTTCTGACTTGTCAACGGGGCACATTGCCGTGCTGCATGGTTGCGCACGTTCTTTTGGCGCAACTGGCTTTTACATGCGTCATGACACGAGATGCATGCGGTAATTTGATCCGATCAGCGCATTTGCGTTTGGAAAAGCCTACGGAATTTTTAATCACGGTCGATTACGCATAAAGTCTATTGTATTGGTCTTTGCAGTGCCTGACTCGTGGCCGCCGTGCAGATGGCGGCAACCACCTGCGGAGGATCTGCAGCCGGAGGCTACCTGGTTTGAATTGTGTCAGGTTTATCACTCCCAGGCAGCAGAACCCCCCTTAAATCAGAGCCGTTCATTGCAGGGGGGGAAGGACAGTGAGTGACACCGCAAAAAAGGCGTGGGGACGGCACCGGAGGCTGCTTGAGGATCCCGACGTGAGGCGGTGGTGCGACAACATCGCAAGGGGAAGCGTGGTGACGGCCGAGGTCAGGCTGGGCAGGCTCGGCATCTACTGTGAGAGGACCGGCACCACTCCCAGGGCCTTTGCGCAGGCCGGAGTCGACGACGTGAAGAAAGTGGAGGACATGCTGATGGATCACGTCTCGTTTCTGGAGGGCAGGGGATACGCGCCCTCGTACATAGCAGACATCCTCACGGCGCTGCGCTCCTGGCTGTCGTTCAACTACGTCAGGCTTGCCCGGAGGATAAGGATCAAGAATGCGGACATTCCGGTGACGCTGGAGGACGAAGTGATTCCGACCAGGGAGAGGATCCAGGACGTGCTGGACTCGGCGCCGGCAAGGGAGCGCGTGTCGATATCGCTGATGGCCTTCTCAGGGGTGCGACCGCAGGTGCTGGGCAACCACCACGGCGAGGACGGCCTCAAGGTGAGGGACATCCCGGATCTGGAGACAGACGGCAACGACGTCTCCTTTGCCCGGACGCCTGCAAGGATAACCGTAAGGCCGCAGCTGAGCAAGGCGGGACACCAGTACTTTACGTTCCTGCCAGAGGCCGGGTGCAGGTACATGCAGGGATACCTCAGGGAGAGGATCGCGGGGGGCGAGAAGATCGGACAGGACTCGCCCATAATCACGTTCGTGAGGGGGTACCGCGCAAAGTCAGGCGGCAAGACGTGTCACGTGAGGACGGTCACGGTGGCCAAGGGGATCAAGGGCGCCTTTGGCATAATCATGAGGGAGCGGCCCTACGTCCTGAGGTCGTACTTTGACACGCAGCTGCTGCTTGCAGAGAGCAGGGGCGCGATGACGCACGCGTACCGCCAGTTCTTCATGGGCCACAGGGGCGACATCGAGGCAAGGTATACCACCAACAAGCACAGGCTTGCCGACGAGCTCGTATCGGACATGAGGGAGGCCTACGGGCGCAGCCAGGGGTTCCTCGTACCGGGCGCCGAGGGGGAGGAGGCGGCATCAAAGGACAGAAGGGAGCTGCTGCTTGAGATGTGGAGGGAGCAGGCGCAGCTGTACGGAATCGACCCCGTGAAGATAAGGATAGAAAGGCAGGGGGCGTCATCATCATCGCAGGGCAAAAGAGCCGGGCAGGCAGCTGCCGCAGATGATCAGATAGGCGCCATCAAGGCGGCCATTCAAAGGATAATCAGGGGGGAGGGCGGGGCACAGCCACTGGCAGGCGGCAAAAAGCCATACGAGGGCAGGCTGGTCGACGGCGAGAAGGATCTCGTGGCGTGCATCGAGGACGGATGGGAGGTCATAAGGGAGCTGAACGGCGGCAAGGTCCTTCTAAGACGCAGCACCGCAGGCGGGAGGGCGCCCCGTCACCCCGGCCAGTGACCCGGCCGGCCCTCCATTTTCTGGCACGCCATCCCGGACGTTGCGGAGGGCGGCGCGTTGATCAGCTCAGGCCGCCTCCATGATGCCTGCATCTGCCCCGTCCGAGATCTCCACGTGCAGACAGCAGTGGGGATTCCTCCTGAAATGCCAGACCGGACCGGATGACCACGATGCAACGCCATCCTCCCGGAAGCTGGCAACGGTTGCCAACTAGCGGGAACCTTTCTTCTCTGTAGTTGGCAACGGTTGCCAACTAGCGGGAATCAGCAGATCCGACTGTACCTGAAGACGCGGCAGAACGCCACGTTTTGACGATCATCTGATCCGTAGCGAACAGGCACAAAGATCCATGAGGAGCCAAGCAGGGAGGAGAAAAAGGCGCATGTGTAACCGCCATTTGATCTCCGGCCTTGAGAGGATCAAAGCCGTGGTCGTCAAAGGTATTGCCATGCTTGCCTGCACCACGACTCGGGATGCTCCGCCCGCATCACCCGTCCTGAGATCTTTTCCCGCAGGCCTTGCCCCCACAGGCTTTCATTGTCGTGCCGTTTGACTCGTCGTCCACCGGAAGAAGCTCCATGCCCCAAGCCACAGCCTGTCTGCAAGTCTCTTTGGGACGCCGGACACGGCTGCCCCGCTGCCGTGCCCACAGATGACCCCGGGCCATGCCTTTCGTACGGATTCCGTGCGTCCAGAGCCTGGACAAACTCAGGGCGTGTCTTTGCAAGCTTTGCAAAAAAACCTTGCAATCTTTGCAAAGACGTTCGTGGCAGGCTGACTCGCATTACCCTGTGGTTTCCCAAAAAACGAGACCAGAGCGCCCGGGCCCTCAACGAGGCCCCTGACCCCACACAGCCTTCCGGGGAGTCAGAGTCGTCCCGGTCCCTTATCTTCACCTGAGTGAAAAATTCCCTCAGGCCCCACACTGTCATTCCGGATCGAGGGCCGAGGCATTCTCGCGGGCTGAAATCACTACGATTAATCACAGATGACTGATCTCAAGACTTCACAATGATGTCATGTCTGGGGAAGGGGTCGAAACTGTCAGAAAACATGGCAGGAACCAAAGCATGAGAAACAGAGTTGTAAACAGCTGCCGGGAGCACGTAAGGTACAACATGACAAAGTGGAAAGAGATGTAGCGCGCACATCAAAAAATGGATCATGGTTTTGCCGCATCGTGCCTATTTCGATAAAAAACATCCCGTTTTCGACTGTGCGCACCATGACCGGCCATCCTTCGGGCATTCTGCCTTACCGCATAATCCTGCCTGAAATTTGAAACTTGGCAAAAAAATCACCAAGATGATCAGCGGATCCCCGGCCAAGAGGGCCAGGGATCATCGATGATGGGAGGTTGCCCCCGGGCGGCACTGCCTGCCGGGATCTTGGTGATCATGTCCACATATCGCATCCCGGGGATGGGGCAAGCTCTTGCCTTGGCGATCCCCCGATGATATCTGCGTTTATCCTGCGAGTTCCCCTCGGGCAGGCAGCAGTGAGTATTTTCCTAAAGCGCCAAAGGCCGAGCCGGATGACCGCAATGCAACACCGCAATCTTCCCTGTAGTGGACTACAGTAGCCCACTAGCGGGAACTTTTCTTCCCTGTAGTGGACTACAGTAGCCCACTAGCGGGAACTTTTCTTCCCTGCTACTGGCAACCGTTGCATGTGTAATCATCATTTGATCTCCGGCCTTGAGAGCGGATCAAAGCCGGGATCATCAAAGGAATTGTCGTGTCTGGGCCTGTCCCGCGCCTTTGAGGGCGCGCCGTCCACACCGCCCGTCTTGAGATCCTTTTTTGCAAGCCTTGCCTTCATCGGCTTTGCCATTGTCGTGCCGTCTGACTCGCCCGTCAGGAGAAACCCCTCCCCCCCTCTATGCTCCAAGCCACAGCTTGTATGCAAGTCTCTTTGGGACGCTGGACACGACTGCCCCACTGCTGTGCCCGCAGATGACTCTGGGCCATGTTTTTTGTACAAGTTACATGCATTCAGAGCTTGAAACAAACTCAGGGCACGTTTTTGCAAGCTTTGCAAAAAAACCTTGCAAGCTTTGCAAAGGTAACAGGTTAGCCCCTGCCTAGAGTTGGAGTTGCATCCCTTGCCGGCCAGGCATGAAAATCACAACTGCAGGCAGATTCATGCCTGATTGCTGCTTAGGCAGGGGCTAACCTGTTACTTGCAAAGACATTCGTGGCAGGCTGACTCGCATTACCCCGTGATTTTCCAAAAAACAAGACCAGGATGCCCGGGGCCCTCAACGAGGCCCCTGACCCCACACAGCCTTCCGGGGAGTCAGAGTCGTCCCGGTCCCTTATCTTCACCTGAGTGAAGAACTTCCTCAGACCCCACACTGTCATTCCGGATCGAGGGCCGAGATATCCTCGCTGGCTGAAATCATTACGATTAATCACAGAGGACTAATCTCAAGATTTCATAATTATGTCATGTCTGGGGAAGGGGCCGAAACTGTCAGAAAACATGGCAGGAACCAAAACATGAAAAACAGAGTTGTAAACAGCCATTGGGAGCACGTAATATACAACATGACAAAGTGGAAAAAGATAGGGCTTGACAGGTGTCACATATGGTCCAAAAGCCCCCAGATACACCAGATTCACGCCTCCCTTGTGGATGAGGAGAAAAGAGACGTAAGGCTGATGTCTATTTGATCCTGAATTTTTCCAAGGCACTCGTCCTAGGGGCGGCCTCTCCGGCGGGGGAGCCTTCGTTCTTTTGTCTGCATTCCCTCATTGCCTCATCAAAGACCCGCTCATATCGGTCAATGTCTGTGAGGTCCTTTTTTGACAGGCTCTTTCCACCCGGTGTCAGCACGATTTTGCCGCCAAGGTCGTGGAACCGTATGTGTTCGCCTGATCTCAAACCTAGGCTTTGTACCATCACGGACGGAACGACCACAAAAAATGAACAATTGTCCTTGATGCGGAGCCTTCGCTCATGTATTTTTTCCATGCCGTCAGCAAATGTTGGATATTCATTTAAGACTCGGTGCCAAAGGCGCCAAAAAATGGCGCCAAAGGTGCGTTTGGTACCTGCCCGACAGGGGCCAAAGGCGCCAAAAAATGGCGCCAAAGGCCCTAATCTCCGAGGGCCAGTAACGGAATTTCAACTCGCATTAATACACAAAACACGAAAAACGAAACCAGAACACAAGGGCCCCCGAAGGGCCCCCTGACCCCCCACAGCCTTCCGGGACGCCGAACCGTCCCAGTCCCTTATCTTTACCTGAGTGAAAAATTCCCTCATATCCCATTGAATCAGGCAATCGTCTTTGGATAGACAGGATGAAATCATGCCCGCCAACCGGGAATCATTACAGTTAACCCCGGATGATTGATTTCAAAATTAGTGTCATGTCCGGAGGAATATCAAGAACCATGGCAGGAATCAAGAACATGAAAAACAGAGTTTATCAATTCTGAGGATATTGGCTATTTCCCTTTCTATCCTGTCATGATACATCATGTGTCTCGGAATCTTTTGAATCTTTTGCACGCCAAAAATCTGTAATTTTTAATCACTCATTGGCTGTCATAGGAATCATCCGGGGAGATCATCTTCCCAAGGACAGGACGGGGGCCTTGTCGCCTGTGGTTGCAGGATGCCCTAAAAGCAGAGTCCGCAGCTCCGGATAAAGCCGTCCCGGGCATGTCAGATACAACATGGCAAAGCGGAAAAACTTGGCTTTGAGCAGTGTCACGTGTGGTCAAGGAACCCAAAGGTTCACGAGATCCTCGCCGGCCTTGACGAAAAAGAGGGACGGATGTCAGGACTGGTGTCATTTGATGTGGAGTTTTTTGAGCTTTTCTGCAGACAGATCCGTCTCCCTCATCATGTCGTCCAGAACCCTGTCGTACTTGGTCCTGCCCTTCTCCGGGACATCTGCTGTATGCGCGGGGATCAGCTCCAGCCTGTCCGGGTGCGCCCCGAACTCGACGAGCTGGCCCTCGGCAATGCCGAGATCGTCTGCCAGCGCCTTTGGAACCGTAACGATGAGGCTGTCGCCCTGCCTGCGCACCTTTCTGTAGTGTTTTCTTTCAGACACATACTGTAACCGTGTTCTTTGATTTAAGGGCCAGAGTTTTTTTGCAAAATGTACATAATGTAGCTTTTCACTATTTTCAGGCTTCAAAAAGCTACATTTTCACTACTTCCGGTTCAACATAATGTAGCTTTTCACTATTTTCAGGCTTCAAAAAGCTACATTTTCACTACTTTTCAAATCACTATTTTCACTACTTTCACTACTTTTCAAATCACTATTTTCACTACTTTCACTACTTTTCAAATCACTATTTTCACTACTTTCACTACTTTTCAAATCACTATTTTCACTACTTTCACTACTTTTCAAATCCATACTTTCACTATTTTTTGCACTCACAAATCCATACTTTCACTATTTTTTGCACTCACAAATCCATACTTTCACTATTTTTTGCCCCATGATTTCAACTCCCACACACCAGACCTCTCGCATTATACCACCACACACGAGAAACGAGACCGGCCCGCCCGGGCCCCTACGGGGGCCCTTGACCCCCGACAACCTTCTGGGACGTCAGAGCCGTCCCAGCCCCTTGAGTCCTACCTGAATGAAGAACTTCCTCAGACTCCATACCATAGCTAAGCCGACGAGATAAAACCAACCATCCACGGGCTATCATTAACCACAGATAACCAATTTTAAAATCATAATATCATGTACGGAGGAATGTCAAGAATCATGACAGGAGTCAAATGACCATGAAAACACGGAGTTTACAAAATCTGAGGGTATTGGCTATTTCCCTTTCTATCCTGTCACGATGTACTACACGTCTCGGAATCTTTTGAACTTTTTGCCCCTCAAGATTCATGATATTTTTAATCATTCTTTGGTTATCATCAGATCATTTGAGAATATTAGACTTTATGCGTAATCGGGGTTGTCCAAAAAATTTCCGCAAAACGACCGACAAGCTTATAGATCATGAGCGCACGGCGCCGAAAATGATTTTGATCTGCCGATCCTGGATATCCCAATGAGCAACAACAGGAAGGACACGGACTATAACCGCCTTTACGAGCAAAAGCGCAGGCAGGAGAGCTCCCGCAAGAAGAGGACAAGGAGGAACCTGGGAAAGATCGTACGCAGGGTGGCCAAGAAGATGGCCGCCGAAACGGGAATCGATGCCGGCCTTGCGTGGTCTGCCATACGCATTGCGATCCTCAGAATCGAGAATCGCCTGTCCTACAGGAGGATGGTCACGCACCTGGAGTCAAACCCGGACGATCTCAGGAGATGCGGCCTGAGTCGTACGCTCTCCAAGTCGACGCTGCACAACAGGATGACCATGCTCTGGAGAATGGGCAAGGACTTTATGGACGAGGTCGTACTGGCCATGTCCGAAGGCGAGCGCATAGCGGACCTGCACGGCGACTCGACGGGATTCGGCCTCCGCAAGTACAAGAGCTGGAGCCACGCAAAACATGGGGAGGTGACCGGACACGACTTTGCAAAACTGCACGCAATTGCTGCAATCGGGGGCAAGATACTGTCATTTGAGGCCACGCCGGGCACGTCGGGGGACTCGCCGGAGTTTGCCCGCATGATGAGCCGCATCCCCAAGGGCGGATACGGAATCGTGGCGCTGGATTCGGCATACGACTCGTACAAAAACTGCGAGCTGATTGCAAAGAGCGGCCGCGGACCTGTCATAAAGCCGGCAAAGGGGCATGAAAAGCCACGCGGGTTTGGCGCCCGGGCCAGGATGCTGCAGTGGCTGCGTGACAGGCCAGACGAGTTCTGGCAGGCCTATCACAAGAGGAGCCAGGCAGAGTCCCTGTTCTCGGTAATGAAGGAAAGGGCTGGATCCGTCCTGCGTGCAAAGCTGGACGGAACCATCACTGTAGAGCTGTTCGCTCGCGTGTTGTGCTACAACCTTACGGTGTAAATCATCACAAATCCCGTACTGTTGGACCGCAACACTACCGTAAGGTATGGCCTGCATGGATATTTGCGTTGCTGTATGCGCCGTTCTGGCCGTCCGGGGCCGCCAAGTGCTCTATATTGCCGTCTGAGACTGCCTATATCGGGGGCAAATTGGCAGCCTGCGGAAAAAAATTGGACAACCCCACACGCGGCGGTAGCCTTTTTAGAAACATGTCCGTAGTCCTGCCATGATCAGGCGCCTTGCCGTAACAGGACTTTTCCTCGTTCTGGCAGCAGCTGCCGCTGCCACCGCGCACGCAGAGGTGCCACCGCCCCCGCTAAAGCAGCTTGCAGCCGGCGTCTCTCCCGACGGGGTCCTGTGCAGGGAGGGGCTCGTGCTGGTCGTGCGCGACACCGGCGGCGCAGTATGCGTGAGGGATAACACTGCAGAAAGGATGGGGTGGACCGTAACTATACCAGATGCCGGCACCGCCGAGTCCACGCACCTGCTGCTGCAGGCCGGCGGCCTGGTGCCAGTCGAGATTTCGGACTATTCTGGGATCGTGTCAGCAAACAACGACTTTGCAGTCGACTTTTACTCACACGTAGCCAGGCAGGAGGGCAAAAACATCGTATTCTCACCGTGGAGCATCTCCAGCGCCTTTGCACTCGCACACGAGGGGGCGGGGGGCGACACGAGGGACGAGCTCACAGATGCGTTCGGGTTTCCGGAGGAAAAACGCCTGCAGTTTGGCTCGGCAATGGTGGATCTGAACAGGCCCGACACAGAGTACCGGCTGTCGGTTGCAAACGCACTGTGGCTTGCAGAATGGCTCGAGCCGCTAGAGGAGTACGTGCAGACCGCAAGGATATACTACGACAGCGGCGTGGAGATGGTGGACTTTGGGTCCGGTGACGCGGTCAAGACGATTAACGGGTGGGTGTCAGATAACACCGGCGGCAGGATAAAAGAGGTCATGGCGCCCGGCTCCGTCGGCGCCGCAACGCCGCTGGTCATAACGAATACAGTATACTTCAAGGGCGACTGGGTGAACACGTTTGGCGGAGGCAGTACCATCGAGGACTACCCGTTCTGGGCGACCCCCGACAAAAAGGTAACGGTTCCGATGATGTACACAAAGGATGTTGGCTACAGGCACGCAAACGTGGGCACGCACCAGATCCTTGAGATGCCGTACGTGGGCGACCGCATCTCCATGCTAGTACTGCTGCCAAACGAAAAGGGCGGGATAGGCGAGCTGGAGGGGATGCTGAGCGCCGAGAGCCTCGAGGAGTGGAAGGGAGATCTTGTAGATAAAATACTGCAGGTCTATTTTCCAAGATTCAGCCTTGACATCTCGTACAATCTAAGAGAGGACCTGTCCGCGATGGGCGTGACCTCGATCTTTGGCGAGGGGGCCGACCTTTCTGGCATCGCCGGGGACGAGCGGCTGCACGTGTCAGACGCAGTCCACAAGGCGTTCATAAACGTAAACGAAAAGGGGACGGAGGCCGGGGCCACAACTATAATAGCATCTAGTTCGTCAGGGCCTCCGACGTTTACAGCAGACCACCCGTTTGTCTTTGTCATACAGGACATGGAGACGGGCAACATACTGTTCATCGGAAGGCTGTCCGACCCGTCCCAGAGCGGCAGGTGAGCCGGCACATGGTACGCCACATGTGGGCGTGCCGGCACACGCTGTCCTGCACGGCCGCTGCAGACTATGGATGCACAGCTATCCCGGCAGGCAACGGCTCGCCCTGGCCGCCTTGATCTACGTCATGTGTGTGGTGCCCAGCTTGGACAATCACTTATCCGTGCGATCCCGACCTCACCGCTGCCCAGCATGCTGTCCGAACACCATCCTCCGGTGCATCCGTGAGTCATATCTGGGAAGACTGCACCTGTGAGAGGTCAAGGTCGTTGCAACATGCAGGCACGAATCTTGTTGCAAGATGATTTGGGCATGGCTGAAAACCGGGGTGGCCCAGCCGATTACCTGCGCCCCATGCAAACGTCTTTTATAAAACACCATGATAATCTTAAGGCATGAACCAAGCAGTCGCATGTCTTGCCATCCTGCTGCCAGTCTTGCTCTCCGTTCCGGCTTTGTCATTCTCAGAGTCAGGTGAGGTACAAGACAACCTGTACAAGTTCGATGACGGCTTTTATGAAAAGATCCAGCACATGCAGAACATGACATCGCATGGAAGGGCAGACAGTTCGGACAACGCAACACTGGCTGCACATTCCGTAATAATAGTCACAGATGACGGATACGAAGACGGATTGGAGCAAACGCTAAGGGAGATGGGCTCGCGGGACATATTCAAGTCAAAGAGCCTGGACTTTCTCATCGCCGACGTCCCGGTGAACAGGATAGCGGAGCTGGCAGGCTATGATCACGTCTACAAGCTTGGAGACGGACATGGGGAAATGACATCGTCGGCATCACCGTCAAGACTACCGCCGGCACTGACACTGGCGCAGGCCAAGGCCGTAGTTGGCGCCACCAACGTAGGCTCCGACGTGTATCCGTATACTGGCAGGGAGATCACCGTTGGACTGATTGGTACGGGCACGGATTTTACACACCCTGATCTGCAAAACAAGAATGCTGCCTCGCTCCTATGCACCCAACTCCAATGCATTAATGCTTCACTGCTGGCCGGTACCAACCGTGCCACTTCGACTTCCGCAGTCATAGCATCCAACAGCACCAACCCCGCAATGGCGGGGATGGCACCAGACTCCATGATACACGACGCTCGCTTAGCTGGCGTGACTCACGTGGGTGAGAGTTCCGTGGCAAAAAATACCTTTGCCAGGGCACTTGATGAGATGATGACCAGCGATATCACTGTGGCACTTTCAATACTGGCAAATACTGAAAGTTATGGATGCAACGACTATTCTGCCCTCACCATTGTCACCGACAGGGCGGTACACGAGGGCTTGAGCTTTTCCATGGCCATCGGAAACAAACCAGATAACACGGCGGCGTTTCCCCCGCCACACATACAGAAGCTGGCATGCGGCTTTAACTACATCAGCGCAGGTGCAGTCGACAAGGACAGAATCCTGTGGAGTGACAGCGTTCCCGGACCTGCCCAGTTCAACACCCCTGGCGGCGACTCACCCAGAATAAAGCCCGAGATAACCGCAATCGGCGTAGATCTTGACCTTGCACGGGCCGCAGATCGCAGAAATATGATAAACCGTGACTATGAAATAGACAGCGGCACGAGCTTTGCCACCGCCTTTGTGGCAGGCGCCAGTGCCCTGATCCTAGAAAAGCAGCCGGACTACCGGCATCTGGAGATAAAGTCCGCACTGCTGCTCGGCGCAGACTGGCAGGCAGACACGCCGGCGACGGCAGCAGACTATGATAACCGGAGGGCCGGGATATACGATACCATGAACCGGTACGGCTTTGGCATACTCAACGCAACGAGATCACTTGACTATGCCAACGACAACCAGTACCCGAACGTCCTGTACGACCAAAGCTCAGGCGACTTTGATGCAAACTCGTACAGGATCTACGCAGGCGCAGGCGAGCAGGTAAAGGTGCTGCTGTCCTGGCTGGTGCATCCGAGAGGCACGGTACTGTCGCCCACCCTTCCAATCGGCAGCCCCCACATCCAGCTTCCAAGCCAGTACCACAACTATGACCTGGCGGTGACGTTTCCCAACGGCGTGACAAGGACGAGCGACTCTGACGTCCAGAACAACGAGTTCGTCGTGTTTGACGCGCCGGAGACCGGATTCTACACCATCACCGTGAGCTCCGACGGGACGCTGACGACTGCCATCGGCGAGCCGTACACCCTGGCAAGCACGCACGGGATAGACAAGTTCCCATACGACCTCGTCGTCCCGGTCACGGAGTTCGCAGACGACTTTGAGTCGGACCTCTCAAAGTGGGACCTGTCCGGCGACTCTGACTGGGAGATCGGGGACCCCGACGAGGACGTGCCCGGCGAGAACAGCCGGACAAACCAGGCGCTCATATCGAGCAACTGCGACACTGACTGCATCGCCACGACATCCTCGACGTTTGACACGCAGGACGCGCTGACCGTCTCCTTTGACAGGTTCGTTGACTCCAGCGTCGATGCCGGGGAGGGCCTGTTTGTAGAGTACTCTGCAGATGGAACCAACTGGATCAATCTTGCAAGCTATACCCACAACAACCGCGAGGACAGCGGCTCGTGGAGCAGCGAGTCCCTGTCCCTGGACATCACGGAGGACACCGCAAAGATCAGGTTCGTGGCAAAGTCCAGCTCCTCAAGCGAGCACGTCGAGATAGACAATGTTGCAGTCATGGAAAGTGACGGAGGCGGACCCTCGGACACGACTGACCCCGTAATCACCGCGCCCGCCGACGTCACGGCCGAGGCCACCGGCGTGCTGACTGCCGTATCCATAGGGCAGGCCACTGCCATCGACAATCTGGATCCCGACCCGGCGATAACAAACGACGCACCAGAGTCGTTTCCCATAGGCGACACCACAGTCACGTGGACTGCCACGGATGACTTTGGCAACACGGCCACTGCCACCCAGACTGTTACGATACAGGACACCACGCCGCCCTGGATCACGGCGCCTGCCGACCGTACCGCAGAGGCCACCGGCGTGCTGACCGTGACATCCATAGGGCAGGCCACTGCCATCGACATTGCCGATCCCGACCCCACAATAACAAACGACGCACCCGCGTCGTTCTCGCTAGGCGACACGGTAATCACATGGACTGCCACAGATGATTCGGGCAATGCGGCCACTGCCACCCAGACTGTTACGGTTCAAGATACCACGCCGCCGAGCATCACGGCGCCTGCTGACCATACAGCAGAGGCCACCGGCGTGCTGACCACAATATCAATAGGGCAGGCCACTGCCACCGACAATCTGGATCCCGATCCTGTCATCACGCACGACGCACCAGAGTCATTCCCGCTCGGCGACACCATAGTGACATGGACTGCCACAGATGACTTTGGCAACATGGCGACTGTCACCCAGACTGTTACGATACAGGACACGACACTGCCGAGCATAACCGCACCGCTAGATGTCACAACCGAGGCTTCCGGCGTGCTGACTGTAACATCCATAGGGCAGGCTACGGCCACCGACAACTTGGATCCCGACCCGGCAATCACAAACGACGCACCGGAATCGTTTCCCCTAGGTAGCACGACAGTCACGTGGACTGCCACGGATGATTCGGGCAACGCGGCCACTGACACCCAGACTGTTACGATACAGGACACGACACTGCCGAGCATAACCGCACCGCCAGATGTCACAACCGAGGCTTCCGGCGTGCTGAGTATAATATCAATAGGTCAGGCCACGGCCACCGACACTGCCGATCCCGACCCGGCAATCACAAACGACGCACCGGAATCGTTCCCGCTCGGCGACACCATAGTGACATGGACTGCCACGGATTCCTCCGATAATGCCGCCACGGCCACACAGACCGTGACGATACAGGACACCACGCCGCCGAGCATCACAGCACCCGCCGATCATACGGCCGAGGCTGCCGGCATCATGACAATCCTGAATGCCGGCGACTATGGGACTCCCACCGTGTCTGACATTGCCGATCCCAGCCCCACAATCACAAACGACGCACCGGAATCGTTCCCGCTCGGCAACACCACGGTAACGTGGACTGCCGCCGATTCCTCTGGCAACGAGGCGACTGCCGCCCAGACCGTTACGATACAGGATACGACGCCGCCTGCCATCTCCGGCCTGCGCAATATATCCGTGGATGATCCGGCGGGCCGGGGAATGGAAGTCAGCTACGATGCGCCTACAGCTACAGACCTCGTAGATGGGGCCGTGGCAGTATCATGCACGCACGAGTCAGGATCGACGTTTGCGCCCGGATTCACCGAGGTGTCATGTATGGCGACAGACGGCTCTGCAAACTCGCTGCGGGACTGGTTTATCATACACGTGGACGCATCTGACGCCATCCTGGACGTCTCGCAGACCGTGAGCACGGGCCGGTCCACGTGGAGCGTCACGGGCCCGGACAGGATATTCGCGGGGCAGACCTTCGAGTATACCGTAACCCTCGAGGACGGGGCGAGGCCCAGGGAGGAGGCCCTTGCCGTGTACAGCGCTGCGCCGGATACGCGGTACCTCGGATGGCATGATCCCGATGCAGACTGCCAGACTATATTGTGCGCGGGGTTTCCCGAACAAAAGCACAACACGTACAAGATAGCCAGTGACGAGGACTCGCCGTATACTGCCATGCACAACAAGATGAAAAAGTCCAGATCCAGCCACACCATACTGTTGCAGCCGGCAGCCGACGCGCCGGCGGGGGCGCAGGCCACAGTCGGCATGCTGGACGCCAGCTACAACCCGGTGGGAGGCATACCGGTAACGGTGATGCCGCCGTCCACGAGGACGGTAACGGACGGGGACACCACCTGGAGGATCACGGGCCCCGACAGGATATTTCCGGGACAGACATTCGAGTATACCGTGACCCTTGATGGCACAAGGCACCAGCACGACGCCCTTGCCATATACAGCGACTCGCTTACGGTGGACGACTTTGGGGGACTCGCGGATGACTCTGCATGCGGCACGACCGTATGCACTGACTTTCCCGGGCAGCGGCGCCGCACGATGGAACTTGACAACCACGCAGGCTCCTCATACGACGTGAGGTATCACACGATCAACGCGCCCGGCTCCCAGTATACGATACTGCTGAGGATCGCCGACGACGCAGACGCGGGAGGCACGTTCAGGGTAGGCCTAGTGGACGGGGACGGAAGTCCGATGGGCGGCATACGGGTCACGATCGCCGATCCCGTGACCGTAACGGCCCCCTATGAGGAGCTCGTGGCAGGCCTGTCCTTTGAGGGCAGCTTGGCAGATATCACAGGGGACAACAACGGCACGGCTGCAGGGGGTATCTCATACGTGGAGGGCAGGATAGGCAGGGGGCTGCAGCTTGACGGCTCTACGAACGTCACCCTCGCGGGGGAGGCCGACTTTGACTTTGGGCGGACCGACCCGTTCAGCATTGCGTTCTGGCTCAGGCAGGATGCGCCCGTCAACGGCAGCACCATGATAATGTCCAAGGCAGAGTCGTTCGGCCATACCGGCTCGTACGTGTGGGTATGGGGAGGGGCGCCCAACAGGGTCCTGCTTTCGATACACGACAACTCCACGTTCATAAACGTGCATACACCGCAACACATGAACATGTCAGACGGCGCCTGGCACCATATCGCATTCACGTACGACGGCTCGGGCGCAAAGGAGGGACTGAACGCGTATATCGACGGCGAGCACCGGGACTATGACCACTTCCGCAGGGGCCAGGGGCTGGCAGGCGACACGACAAACGACCATGCGTTTACGGTGAGGACCACCAGCTGGGGGGACCCCGACAGGATCGACTCGGTGCTTGACGAGCTGCGCGTGTACGGCGCCGAGCTGTCGGCCCGGCAGGTGCGGCTGCTGCATGCGGCGGGCCTCGGCTAGCTTGTGCGATCACGGCGGGCCCGGCCTGCGGCAAGATCCTGTACTGGCCAGTAAGGATTCTCGAAGTGTTTCATGATCAGACGCCCCTGCAAACGGACGATGACATTGAAGGATTTGTGACTGCCGGCATGCCCCACAGGCGGCACTGCCTGCCGGGGCCTTTGCTGCCGCGCATTCCGCGCGGTATCTTCCGGAGGGGGCAAGGCTCTTGTCGCGTATTGGTAGAACGCAATCCAAAACAATTTTAAGCCGACGCATCCGTTGATACGGTGAGCATCTTGATGGGATTCAAACGTGTGGGGGTTTCATCGCTTGGGTGTGGTAAACCGTGTCAGGTTTGGAATCGTTTTATGGCGTACGCCTGAGAAGACTGAAGTCCGGTCTTCCCAAAAGTTCCCCATAATGCGGCCCCAAACCCGAAACACTTCAAACTAGTCTGCCTGTAGATCCGCATATGGCCGTCGGCACCCCCCATGAGTCAGGTACACTTGGGACGACTGGAATTTCAGATTCATTTAAAAAGAGCTCCTCATGTCTTGCCCTTGTATGGGCGCACGAAAGTCATCTCCAAGAAAAATCCGACTGATAAAGAAAGTAAAGCAGACCTCATCGGTACCGGCTTGGGTTATTCTCAAAACCAAGCGAGGCGTTCGTACAAATCCAAAACGCAGAGCTTGGAGAAGTACAGACGTGGAGATAGGTTAGATGTCACAGGAATTAGAACGAATTTATACGATTAATCTAGGCAAGGTATTGCTTTCCCCTGACAACCAGCGGGCTAAAAGAGCAATTAACATGATCAAAGAATTTGCCCGTCACCATATGAAAGCAGAAGAAATCAAAATTGAGGAAGATGTAGCACATCAAGTTTGGTCAAAAGGGATGCGGAGCCCTCCAAGAAAAATTAGAGTCAGAATGTCCAATACTGAAGACGGCTATGTTTTAGTTTCCAGATATGAAGAAGGTGCCGAAGAGGTGGTAAAGCCTACCGTTGAAACTCCTAAAGCAGAGCAGCAGGAAGAGTCCGAGCTAAAGAGCGACCAGGAGAGGGCAGAGCAGCAGGAAGAGTCCGAGCTAAAGAGCGACCAGGAGAGGGCAGAGCAGCAGGAAGAGTCCGAGCTAAAGAGCGACCAGGAGAGGGCAGAGCAGCAGGAAGAGTCCGAGCTAAAGAGCGACCAGGAGAGGGCAGAGCAGCAGGAAGAGTCCGAGCTAAAGAGCGACCAGGAGAGGGCAGAGCAGCAGGAAGAGTCCGAGCTAAAGAGCGACCAGGAGAGGGCAGAGCAGCAGGAAGAGTCCGAGCTAAAGAGCGACCAGGAGAGGGCAGAGCAGCAGGAAGAGTCCGAGCTAAAGAGCGACCAGGAGAGGGCAGAGCAGCAGGAAGAGTCCGAGCTAAAGAGCGACCAGGAGAGGGCAGAGCAGCAGGAAGAGTCCGAGCTAAAGAGCGACCAGGAGAGGGCAGAGCAGCAGGAAGAGTCCGAGCTAAAGAGCGACCAGGAGAGGGCAGAGCAGCAGGAAGAGTCCGAGCTAAAGAGCGACCAGGAGAGGGCAGAGCAGCAGGAAGAGTCCGAGCTAAAGAGCGACCAGGAGAGGGCAGAGCAGCAGGAAGAGTCCGAGGCAAAGAAAGAAGAAAAGCCAGAATAAAGTTATCGTCTATTCTAACTGATACATGTCTAGCTTGCAGTCATAGCTGCAATCCGGATAATCCCAGTCCAATGTGTTCTCGGCCGGAATGCTTCCAAGTGGATCATAGCGGTCAAACTTTGTCTGTCCCTGAACGGTAGACAGCATGACGATGCCTGTTGTTTCAGACTCTACCGAAGACATTCCTACAGATGCTGACTCGCCTATAACCCCCTGCGTAAGGCTGGAAATGGTCTTCATCATTCCAACCGGTACGTTTTCTCCACCCAAAACATGGATGATTGAGCCCTTTACGCTGCCAGGCGAGGCGTTTTCGTAAAGCATTTTTAGCGAATCCCTTAGTGATGACTCGATGTCCTGATTGCCTTTGGCTGCAGTTAGGACATTGGCTTCATTAGGGATCTGGCTTGATTTTAGTGACCCGGCCATGTGCAGGATTGCCGAGTTTGCAATGTCATAGCATTCCTTGGAGGTCAGATCGGGGTTGCTTTCCAGCATTGCGTCGTTGTCGACGATTACAGTACATGCCGAGTCTGACTTTACACGTCTCAATGACGTGCCTGAGGCAAAGATTCTGTCGCTTTCATACCTAAACGGCATGACTGCAAACGATACCAGGTTCTTGCCTCCTTCTTTGCATATTGAGGATACCACCGGGGCGATGGCCGAGCCTGCCCTGCCTGCAAGGTTTGCCATCATGATTATGCTGGAATAGCCTGAAATCTGCTCCCTGATCCGGTCTGCTGACTCGAGTGCAAACCCACGAATGGTCTGTGAGGAGGGGTTGACAATGGAATCCGTGTCTATCTTGATTGCCTTTTCCCCGCTCAGATCATTTTGGTCGCTGCTGATGAGCAGACAGTCTGATTCTAGTGATTTTTTGACTTCTGTTGCTAATTTTGAGCCTACGCCGCCCAATCCTACTACCAATACTGGTTCCTTTAATTCAAAGTTCATAGCAATGTCTGTTCTCGGATTTGCATAAAAAACCTTCTTACGTAGCTTTAATCAAATTCCCGATCTAAAAGTTTTAGCTTGCGATCCTGCCGATCAGGCTGTGCGTGGTCGCATCGGTGACCTCCACCGTGCGGCTTTGCCCGATCTCCACCCTGTCGTCCGTAAAGACTGGCTTGTATGCAAAATTACGGCCTTTTATACCGTCGCCGGTCTTTTCATCAAACAACACCCTGCCCTTCCAGCCGACCCATCTCTGGTTGCTTTCCAGTGAAATCCTGTTTGCCAGGTCTGCGACTATTCTGCTTCTTCTTTTTACTTCCCCCATGCCTACCTGCTCCCACTGCGCGGCCTCGGTTCCGGGCCTTCTGCTGTATCTTGACAGGTTGACAATGTCCGGCCTAGTCTCCTCTAGTAGTCTTACTGTGTCCTCAAAGTCCTGCGGGGTCTCAGTCGGAAAGCCCACTATTATGTCCGTTGAGATGGTAAACTCTGGAAACCTTTCCCTCACCCTCGTCACGACATCCCTGAACGCTCCAGCCGTGTGCCCGCGCCTCATCTCGCCTAGAACCCTGTCATTTCCCGCCTGCACCGGAACATGCAGGAACTTGTAGACCTTGCGGCTGTCATACGAGTCAATCAACGACTCTCTGATTCTTGGCATGTACATTGGGTTCATCATGCCCACCCTGATCATAAAGTCGCCGGGAATCCCCGCCACTGCGCCAATCAACTCCGGCAGGTTCGTTCCGATATCGAGCCCATAGCATCCGTTGTCAGTTGACGTCAGCCAGATTTCCCTGCATCCGTCATCAATCTCGCACCTTACCTGTCTGACAATGTCCCCCGGGCGGTAGCTCTGTAGGTCTCCCTTGGAGATCTTTGTCTGGCAGAATGTGCACTCGCTCATGCAGCCGCTTGCAATCTCCACAATCCCGACCGCGGAATTGAGCCTGACCTTGGGAAGTCCAGCCTTTGAGACGTCCGTGTCCTCTAGCATTACAAGCCTGTCCCCCCTCAGGGTCGCCTCAATGACCTCGAGCGTCTTTCCAAGCGAGTTGGGGCCTAGCATGCTGGCGTTATCTGAAAACCTCTCGACGGTCGGCCTTTCGGCCTTTGGCAGACAGCCTGCAACGATTAGCGGCTTGGATTTTAGGGTCTTGATCCTGTGAATCATCTTGTTTGCAGTGGCATCTTTTACGGAGCAGGTCACCACCACGCTCAGGTCCGCATCCGACGGACTCTCGACTAGCGCGTGTCCCCCATTTACAATCAGGCCGGAAATCATCTCAGAGTCTGCAAAGCTGGCAGAGCACCCGTACGCCTCCACCCATATTTTTGCCATGTCCTATCCAAGCAAGGAATCCACTTCCTTGCTGCCCATGAGTTTCTCCTCTACCACGAGCTCCTTGATGGTTTTTCCGGTCCTGAGCGACTCCTTGAACAGCTCTGCCGACTTTAAATAGCCGATCTTCGGGGCGAGCAGCGTCACAATTACGGGACTGTTTTCAATGTCTGCCCTGAGCCTATCCCTGTTTGCCGTCAGCCCGTCGATGAGATTTGCAGAGAAGATCGGCAGGAAGTTCTTTAGCATGTCCGTTGACTCTAATATGCATTTTAACATCCCTGGCAGCATTACGTTTAGCTCAAACTGCCCCCCCTGCGCCGCATGCGCGACTGCGGCGTCATTTCCGATAATGCCAAAGCAGATCATGTTCATGCATTCGGCAAGCGACGGATTCACCTTTCCGGGCATGATGGAGGAGCCTGCGTGTACTGCCGGTATCCCTATCTCTGACAGCCCTGCAACCGGACCCGATGCCATCAGTCTTATGTCGTTTGCAAGCTTGTTGATCTCCAAGGCCAGGTTCCTAAGCGCGCCCGAGGTGCTTGCCACTGCAAACCTGCTTTGCAGGCCGTGCTGCATGTCCCTCTCAGGCTTTAGTGGCAGCTTTGAGATTCTTCCTAGCTCTGCGATGGCCGCCTTCCTGTATCCCTTTGGCGTGTTGGCGCCGCTTCCCACCGCAGTTCCCCCCAAAGCCACGTACTCTAGTTCCTTCTGTGATGCCACAACTGCATTCCTTGCCTTTGTGATTGACGTGGCAATGGCTGCAAACTCGCTTCCAAGGGTCACCGGAAGCGCGTCCATCAGGTGCGTTCTTCCAATCTTTTTGTAGCTAGAAAACTGCCTTGCCTTTTTTGTCAGTGACTTTATCAAGGCATCAACTGCGGGAACCGCCTCCCTCAGATTCATCAAGATAGCTACATGCATTGATGTCGGGAACGTATCGTTGCTTGACTGGGACATGTTTACATGATCGTTTGGGTGCAGATGCTCATATGCGCCCCTTTTCTTGTGTAGTATTTCTAGTGCCACGTTTGCAATAACCTCGTTTGCATTCATGTTAAATGCGGTTCCTGCACCGGAGTTGATCGCATCGACCACAAACTGATCAACGAATCCCCCTGCTAGGATCTTATCACAGGCCCGAACGACTGCCCTTCCCTGCTTTGTACTGATGGCCTTTGACTTTATGTTGGCAACTGCTGCCGAACGCTTTATCATTACGAATGCCCGGATCAGGTTGGGGTGTGCCTTGGTACCTGTCACATGATACTGCCTTACTGCCCTGCCTGTAAATGGTCCATAATATGCATCATCTGGAATCTTTACATCCCCAAGCGAGTCACGATCAACCCTGTACCTCATAATGGCTTAGTCATACCTGCCCGTATTCAATGTTTTTAGACATTCTTGCTCCGTGTTTTACTAGTGCACGAGGCCACGTCTCCCTGCTGGCTAGGGCACGAAGATCACGACTACGTCCAATTCGTGCCTAGTTGCTAGGGGAAGGCAACCTCATGCCTTGCCAATGAAGGGAATTATTATATAGGCTGGTACAAACCTCGGATCAATGAATAAGCGTTACAGCATGATGTTTACTGTTGCAGCTGTAGCAGTAATGGCAGCTACGCTATTCGGAAGCACATACACACACTCCCAGGTTGGAGGCTCATCATTGGACGTGTCCAAAATGGACGCAGACGCGGTGACCAAAATCCACAACATGGGCGGCTTAGAACTTGTTATGCCACAAGCATTTGCAGATACCGACTGTGCCATGATTGATACCACCGGCCGTAATGTAGTAGAATTCGACGTTACCGGCGAGAGTGTTCAATTACCTACAATGACAGGTGAGACATACAACGCCATGACCTTTAGCGGACAGGTCCCAGGACCGACACTTAGAGTCACGCAGGGTGATGTTGTCAAGATGACACTTACCGTTCCGGAAGGTGAACTACTTCCACACGGTAACGACATGCATGCATCTCAAATATCTGGACAGAACTTCGGCGCAGTATATCCGGGAGAATCTGAATCATACTGTTACATCGCCGAGGTACCTGGTGTTTTCAAATACCACTGCTCCGGTGTCGATGTGGCTGATATGGACAGACACGTTCTCCAAGGAATGTACGGCATTGCGATTGTAGACCCGATTGACGGCTACAAAAAGGTAATGTCATACGGTACTGCCGTTGAAAACGGTGAGGTTGTCCTAGACAGGCAATTCCACAGTGCAGACGCATTAGAGTTCCAACTTCAATACACCCAGTTGTATTTGACAGAGGATGGCTCTTATGACAAGGATGCCATGATGGCACACCAGACATCGCAGACAGTTGTCAACGGTATGGCATTTGGCTACACGCCAAACGATACCCATGACGAACTCGTTAACGGCGATGCAGACAAGAACATCTTCATTGCACAGCCTTGGGATAGTGCGGACTTGAAACAATATCAGTCACAGCTACTGTTCGTTGAAGAGGGCCAGCATGTAAGATTCTTTGTTCAAAACCAAGGAAACGAGCCGGTCTTTTGGCACATTGTTGGTGAGATCATCGACAGGGTTGTACAGGGCAACAGAGTTCAGGCACAAGGTACCGAAACATGGTTGTTGGGCGGCTCACAAAACATGATTGCAGATGTCATCTTTGATCATCCTGGAATCTATGTCCCGCTTAACCACGACTATGCCGCAATATTCTCAGGCGGGGCATCAATCATAGTTGTAGGCGATCCATTCGGATTAAACCCAGGATTGCTAGAGAAGGGAGCTATCCAAGAGGCGGTTCCGTCCTATGCATACGTACTAGGCAACCCGAGTGATGCAATCCCACCAATGGGCAAAAACAGCATTGATCATCCAATGATCAACTTACACGGATTATACACCGACGAACGTGCAGCCGAAATCGCAGCAAAACTAGGAATCTAGTCCTATTTTCTTTCCTCTTTTTCTTAGTCTTCTTAGGCATACTCGCCTCGTGGCGGCGACATGCGAACCTGCAGGCGAGTTGATTTGAGTCGTTTCGGATTTGGTGCCGTTTTGTGTGACACTTCTGAACACGGGTTAAAAACGCCTTCCTCTATGTAGGCGATCACAAGTCAGTATATAGCAGGGACTAGACAGCATACCTAAGATGCAAGGTATGTGGTCACCTGCTCCCACCAATCAGGCACGAATTGGCATGTACAGTTATGATTTCCATGCCTAGCCAGCAGGTGGACGTAACCTCGTACGTGAAATCACTTGAAAGATTCGCACGGCTTCTGATTTCGGATCACCTCTCTGGAGGCCGTACGTGCTGCGCGCGTACTTACACGCAGCTGCTCATAGCAGAGGCCAAGGGCAAGATGGCACACGACTTTAGGGTGTTCTTCATGGGACGCAAGGGAAGCATGGAGGCCCGGTACACCACCAAGGGTGTGCTGCCTGAGGTACCGGTGGCCGAGATGCGCCAGTCATTTGGCCGCTCCGAGGAGCACCTGGATCAGAGCGAGGCAGCAGATCCCCTCATGGAGCAGAGGGAAAGGGCGCAGCAGATGATCGCCGAGGTCACGCCGGAACAGATTGGCAAGACTGTTTCTGGAGGTAAACCTTACGGGAAGGTGACCTCATAGTATGGGGGTTGTCGCCTAATTCATCAGAATTTCTGAAAACCATGCGACGCCATCTGGATCTAGGCGTGCAGGAGGGACGGAAGTTCAGAAAAACGCGCAGATTGGGCCAGACAGGTGAATTAGGCGACAACCCCCATAGTATGTGGTCACGTCCCTTGCTAGCTAGGCGTGAAGATCACAATCATTCATGCTAATTCGTGCCTGACTGGCGGGGGTAGGTGACCTCGTACACCTCATACGTTTTAACTGAGGGTTTTTAGATAACATTATGACGGTTAGATACGAGGCAAACCCCCCGAAGATTCTGCCGGGGGCAGACTTGCAGGAATCCACATCAAAGTTTGTTGAAAGGATAAAATCAATCACTGGCTGCTGTGATGCGATTCACCTGACTGAAAACGTGCTGGGATCCCAAAGAGTCTCGCCAATAGAGGTGGGAAGAGTCATCAAAAACGAGATTCCAGACATCTCACTTACGGCAAGCCTCAGGGTCAGGGAAAGGACGGAGGAGCAAATCCGAAAGTACGTCAGCGAGTGCATCGAGATTGGATTTTCCGGGATCCTCATACTGATGGGGGATCCGTCGGAGGGCGGAGGTCCGGACTCGGGCCAGGTTCCAAGCCGGGTTGCAAAAAGACTGCACGAAGAGGGGTTTGGCTCGGAGATTGACTTGTATCTGTCGATTTCAAACAAGCCAGACTATGGCAAAATCGAGAGGAAAAAAGAGGCAAATCCAAAGGGATTCATGACCCAGGTGATCCAGTCGGCCGGACAGGTAAGGGATCTGGTTGCGAACTTGGAGGGATTCTCAGTAATCCCGATCATCTTGCACCCATCGATAAAAAACGAAAGGTCAGCCGAGTTCCTGAGCCTGGACTTGGGGTCATACCGGGAGAACTTTGTGGACTTTGTAAGGCAGATTCACGGCATTGCAGGGGACGTGCTGATTACGTCGCCAAACGACTTTGCCTCGCTAAGGGAGTTCCTAGAAAACGGGATCTGACCCCTGTTTTGGAGCTAGAGCATAAAGTACTCGGCATCAGGGTGGTGAACCACTATGGCCGCAGTCGACTGCTCCGGCACGATCTGTCCTGATTCGGTCAGAGTCATGCCGGATTCCTCCGGGGAAAGCAGCTTCCAGACAAGCCTGTGCTGCATGACGTCCGGACAGCTCGGATAGCCCCAGCTGTAACGTAGCCCCCCGCCAGAGATCTTTATCTCGTCTTTGATTCTTTGATTGATCCATGCTGCCATTGCCTCTGCAAACTCCACTGCCAGGCCGTGCAAATAGTACGCATCGGTGTACCTGTCCTCCCTGTTCCACCGCTCTATGATGTCAGCCGTCCTGCTGCCGACGGTGACTGCCTGAAACGCCACAATGTCATCGCGTCCAAAGTAGTCTGAAAGACAGAGGTGCTTTGGCCTCGCAGAGCGTGGAAAGTCAAACGTAAGAGATCCCCCGGCGGGATGATCCACTATTAGCCTGTTTTTTTCCGCATGGCAGTTAAAGTATCCGTATACCGCGGAGGGCTCAAACAGGTCTTCTGCCACCACCCGTTTCTTCCACTCTGCAAACAGCCTCTCGTGCTCCTCCTCCTGCTCCCGTCCTGCCTTGCCCCGCAGTCCCCAGGATAGCTTGAACAGGGACTTTTTGTCAATCATGCCCCAGACTGCGTCGGCATCTATCTCCGATGCACCCAGCCGTACTGGAATGCCTACTCTTGGCGGAACGGGCGCATCGACGGGCACGACTGCGCTTCTTGGGATCTCCGAGTCAGGGCCCCTTGGGGCAGGGGTGTCCTTCCAGCTCTCCAGTCTTTCCCTCCAGGCCTTTAACAGCTCGCGTCTTTCACCAGATACCAGCCTGTCCATCGTCTTGAGGCCGTCAAACATCGTATTGCAGTAAAACACGCCGGGCTCGTAGATTCCGCCCTCCTTTGCAATTCTGTTGATGTAGTTTGTGTTAATCGCAGCACCGCCACAAAGAATCGGAATTTCCATGCTGCTTTTCCTTGCGTGTTCTACGAAGAACCGCATCTGCTTTGACGTGGATACCAGCAGCGCGGACAGCCCTACTGCGTCGGCGTCCACCTCGTCTATCTTGTCCAGGAACTCCTGCATCGGAACCTGCTTTCCTAGATCATACACGGAATAGCCGTTATTCTCAAAGATTGTCTTGACTAGGTTTTTGCCAATGTCGTGGACGTCTCCATACACTGTTCCCAGAACCAGCCTTCCCTTGGTGGAGCCCTCCTCCTTTAGCAGGTACCTTTCAAGCTCGGCAACTGCGGCCTTCATGCATTCGGCGGACTTGAGGACAAAGGGCAGGATCAGCTCCCCTGCGCCAAACTTGTCGCCGACCTCCTTCATGGCAGGCAGCAGGTCCTCGTTCAGGGTGGCAATGGCCCCCTCATGCGTGGCCTCCTTTGGCTCGTTCAGTGAGAGGGACTCCCCGCCGGACAGGGAATCCGTCTTTGATATCTTCTCTGCGATTGCGGTCACCACGTCGTTTTCAATTCCGTCCTTTAGGCGGTTTACGATTCTGAAGTTGGCGCGCCTTCCCGCAGGCCAGCCGGGGTTCACCTCGACCCTTTTGGCAGAGTCATGCGCATTGGGGGATATCTTTTCAAAGTGGGAGATAAGGTCTGATAGTGCGTCGGGGCCGGCGTTGAAGATGAGATCCTCGGCCAGCTTGCGCTCCCTCTCACCGATCTCACCGTACGGGACAATCTCCTTGGAGTTTACGATGGCCGAGTCCAGCCCGTGCCTTACTGCGTGGTACAGAAATACAGAGTTTAGAACCCTTCTGGCATACGGGACTAGGCCGAAGCTGATGTTGCTTAGCCCTAGCACGGTATAGGATGTCGGAAACGCCTCCTTGACCATCTTGATTCCCTCAAGGGTGCTGATTCCTGCGTTTAGAAACTCCTTTTCCCCCGTTGCCAGGGTAAATGTCAGGACATCAAAGACGAACTGTTCGGGCCTTAGGCCGTATTCCCTTCCGGCCTCATAGAGCAGTCTTGCAGTCTCCAGCTTTTCATCAGGGGTTTTGGCCATTCCTTTGGGACCGATGCACAGTGCCACTGCGGGAACCCCGTACCTTGCCATGATTGGCGCAAGACTTGCAAAGCGGCTTCCGTCGCCCTCCAGGTTGATGGAATTGATGATTGGCCGTCCAGGAATCTGCCGGACTGCGGCCTCGATGACGTCCGGATCAGTAGAGTCGATAACCAGCGGGGCATCAATCTCTAGGCTGAGTCGCTTGACAAGGCGTACCATGAACTCTTTTTCATCTGCGCGCTCAGTCGTGGCCACACAGACATCAAGGCAGTGCGCCCCGCCGTCTACCTGATCACGGGCCAAGTCGATCAGTCCGTCAAAGTCGTCATTTAGGACAAGATCCTTTGCCTTGCGGGAGCCCTGCGTGTTTATCCTCTCGCCGATTATCAGCGGCGCGGGCTCCTGTTTTAGGTCTACGGCCTTTAATGCGGAGCTTACTCTGGGAACTGTCAATTACCTAGTTTTGCCGGGATTTTTCTAAATACTTAACCCTTGGCAGGGCCTGCCTTTTCGTCAATTACCCTTCTCAGTGCGCGAATATGCTCTGGGTTTGTTCCACAGCATCCGCCGATGATTCTGATCTTGTTATAGCTGCCCAGCAGGTCGCCTAGGGACCTTGCCATGTCTGCAGGCCGCATCTTGTATACTGCTTGGCCTCCCTCGTTCTCGGGCATGCCTGCATTGGGAACCACCAGGAGATCGTGCCCCCTTTGCTCGTCAAGCCATCTTATGCTGGGAGCCATCTCATCTGGCCCAGTCGAGCAGTTGAGGCCAAAGACGTCAATTCCCATGTCAGATACGGTGGTGTATGCGGCCTGGATGTTTGTGCCAAGGAGCATCTTTCCGTATTGATCCAGCGTGGCATTTGCAATGATCGGAACCTTCTTGCCGGCCTTGCTCATTGCATTGTGGCATGCCTCAATTACAAGCTTGACCTCCAAGATATCCTGGCTGGTCTCGATCAGCAGCGCATCGACCCCCCCTAGAATCAGGCCCCCGGCCTGTAGCTCAAAGGCCTTGCGAATTTCATCTAGCGGCATTTGTCCCAGGTCAGGATCATTGGAGCTTGGCAGGTATCCCGAAGGCCCCATGGAACCGATGACATATCTGGGCCTGCCGGGGTATTCGGAGCAGACTTTCACTGCAAGCGCCGCCACCTTTTTGTTAAACTCAATGGTCTGATCTCCGAACCCATATTCATCTAGCTTTATTTTGTTGGAGCCAAAGGAATTGGTCTCTATGCAGTCAGCCCCTGCGTCAAGATAGCTTCTATGAATCTGTTTTATCCATTCTGGACGGGTCAATACTAGGCCGTCGTTAAAGCCGTCCCTGCCGTCAGGAAAGTCTTCTGGCCTTGGATCATTTTTTTGAATCTCGGTACCCATTGCACCGTCAAACAGCATGACTCTGCGCTTTATGGCATCCAGGAACGGCTCTTTTTCCACCATGAGGGATAAAACTGACTGTCTTTTATGAGTATGGAAAAAGAAGACGTCAGGCTATGCGGGTACTGTGCATTCGATCAGTTCTCGGAATTGTCTTTGCCTGCCTGCATGAGCTCCGGGAGATGTCCGCCTTCACTATCCCCAAGACAGTGCGACTATCGCAGTCCCCACCTAGACATTACCTTATCCTCCAGTCTCTTGAAGACCACACCATCTACCAGCAGGCCAATTACCATGATCACAAGCATTATTGCAATGACTTGGGAGACATCAGTCAGTGAGCGCGCTGCATAAAGCAAGTGCCCCAGTCCCAAAAATGCAAACAGCAATTCTGCGCCAATCACGCCCCGCCATGCAAACGCCCAGCCCTGCTTGAATCCGGAGATCATGTAGGGAAATGCGGCAGGCAGCAGCACGCTGGTGATTAGCTGTCCGCCCTTGGCCCCCATGTTTCGTGCGGCCTCAATAAAGTGCGGATCGATGTTTTTGACTCCCGTGTATGTGTTGATTGTCACTGCAAATATCGCGCCAATGGCGACAACAAAGATAATCCCCGCATCAGACAGCCCGTACCAAAGAATTGCCAGCGGTACCCATGCAATTGATGGAACAGACTGCAGTCCCAAGACCAGCGATCCCACAGTCTGGTTTACGACCTCGACTCTGGCCATAAACACGCCTAAAATTATGCCCCCGCCTATTGCAATTGCAAGGCCTACTAGGAGCCTCCACATGCTCGTGGCAATTCCGTAGAACAGGCTTCCGTCTGCCGCACTGTACGCCAAGTCCTCTGCAACCTCGTAGGGGGACGGAAAGACATTTGATGGCCAGATTCCTGCCATGGCAACTGCCTGCCAGACGGCAATCATCCCGATGTAAAACGCAATCCTGTGGTACGTAAAGTTTTTTCTCAACCATGCCTCACTCCCTGCTTTTTTTAACCTCCGGACGCAGCTCAGCGAGGATGTCATGCTGGAATCTCAGAAGGGATTCGTCCTCGGAGACCCTGGGCCTGGGAAAGTTATTGTCTACCTCCTTTTTGATGACAGATGGCCTGTTGCTAAATATTGCAACCTTGGTTCCCAATACTGCAGCCTCGGCAACGTTGTGCGTTACAAACAGGATTGTCTTCTTTGTCTTCTCCCAGATCAGCTGCATTTCGACCAGCAACAGGTCCCTTGTCTGCACGTCAAGTGAGGCAAACGGCTCGTCCATCAGCAGCACATCGGGATCCATGACGAGGGCACGGGCTATTGCAACACGCTGCTTCATTCCTGTAGATAGCTGGTAGGTGTACGAGTCTGCGAATTTTGCAAGCTGCATCATGTCCAGATACCGGTTGGATATCTTGGCACGCTCTCTTCTGGGAATTCCTGCCATCTTTAGCCCAAACTCCACGTTATCCTGGACCTTGAGCCACGGAAACAGCGCGCCCTCCTGAAACACCATGATCCGCTCGGGACCCGTGGTGGTAACGGGCCTGCCATCAAACAGAATCTGTCCACCGTCAGGACTCTCCAGTCCGGCTACAATCCTCAAAAAGGTGGACTTGCCGCATCCGGACGGGCCCACCAGGCATACAAAGTCGCCTGACTCTACCTTCAGATTGACGCCGCCCAGGGCCTTGAGCCTGTGGGACTCGTGCGAAAAGTACTTTGTGATGCCCTTGGCCTCCAGCTTGGTCAATCAGGTACTGCCTCCAGAATCAGGATTTGAGCCCGTGTTGTAAAAAACTCCAGACAAATTGTAGCTGCCTCTTCCCAGATACCCCAGGCCGTCGGCACGCTGTGCAAAAATATGAACCGAGTCCTCCAGGGGATCGGATGTAATCTCGATGTGGGACAGGGACACGTCGACTATCTGCTCGTCTAGTCCCTGGCCCAGGTAATCAACCAAAAAGCTGTTGAAAATCCTGCCTGCTTCCTTTTTGTCTGCGTTAATCCGCCCGGCAGCCCAGTCGTGTGCCTCTAGCCACAGTCGGATTACCTCCGGATTCCTCTCCACATAGTCCGTATTTGCGACAAGCAGGACAGACGCAAATTTGCCGTCCGGCCAAAGCTCCTCCTCATGGAACAGCCGGATCCCGCCAAGATCATGTTCCAGTATGGTGGCCCAGGGCTCGGCCACCCAAGCGCCATCAATATCCCCCTTGACAAACAGCGTGTAAATGTCGGGATTGGGTATGTTGTAAACTATGACGGAGCCGCCCATTTCTGCAGGTCTTAGGTTGTTCTCTGCCAGATAATGGCGCAATGAGACATCCTGGGTGTTTCCAATCTGGGGGGCGCCAATTCTTTTCCCGTCAAAACCAAAACCATCCTCAAAGGAGTCGGGGTGGACTACAAAGCTGGCCCCGCCACTTGCAGCGCCAGACAGAATCCTTATGTTTCCATCCTCCGAATTAAGGTATCCGTTGATTGCAGGCCCGGGGCCAACATATGCAATATCGATAGAGTCTGAAAACAGGGCCTCGATTACCTGCGGCCCGCTATCAAAGATTCTGGCCTGGATTTCCGTCTCGGGCAAATAGTCCTCAAAGATCCCCCCCTCTATGCCCACTATCGGTATGGCATGGCCCACGTTTGGAAAGTACGCAACCCTGATCCGCTCCCCGGGCTGCGCAGGGTCTGCACTGAGCACGGATGCTGCCACTCCGAGCACGGCCATGCCTGCAATTCCCACAACAACCACTGATCGTATGCTCATAAAACAGCGTTATATTTGGCGGATAAATAATGATCGAATTTTAGCTCAAGCTATGAAAAATCCGTGGCCTGCCCAGCAGTTGAAAATGTGCAGCCAGAATCCCGCCTCTGGGGTCGTACCTTCATCCATTCATGACTGCACACGCATGGAGTCCTGCGCATCAAACCCCAAACAGCGGCCATAGGGAATGGCAACGCACCTTCAACGCGGATAGCACAAAAGATAAATTCGAATCTACGGTCGGTCAACTATTCCATGACTGAAAAAGCGGTACTGGCATTCTCCGGAGGACTGGATACATCGGTGGTCGTCAAGTACCTGCAGGAAAACCATGACATGGACGTGGTCACAGTTACGGTGGATGTGGGCCAGCAAGACGACTATAAGACAATTGCGCAAAAGGCAAGGCGGCTTGGCGTCAAAAGCCACCATACGATTGACTCACGAAAGGAGTTTGTCAGGGAATATATCCATCCGTCAATCAAGGCAAACGCATTATACCAGAAAAAATACTGCCTGGCAACGGCGCTTGCGCGGCCGCTAATCGCAAGCAAGGTACTTGAAGTCGCAAAGAAGGAAAAGGCCACGGCACTGGCACACGGATGCTCCGGCAAGGGAAATGACCAGGTGCGCTTTGATCTGACCCTGATGTCCGGCTCCAGCCTGCCAATAATTGCGCCGATTCGGGATTTGAATCTGGACAGGACTACGGAGCTGGAGTTTGCAGGCAGGCACGGGATCAGGATTGATAGCGTTGCAAAAAAATTCAGCATTGACCAAAACCTCTGGGGGCGTGCAATAGAGGGGGGAGTGTTGGAGGATCCCCTCAACGAGCCGCCAGACGACGCATTCATCTGGGTAAGGACAAAAAATCTTCCAGACAGGCCTACATACATAGAAATAGACTTTCAAAAGGGGGTTCCGGTCGCCGTCGACGGAAAAAGACTGGAGCCTGTCAGGCTGATTGAGCATCTTAACAGGAAGGCAGGAGATGCGGGAGTTGGAATCGCTGATCATATCGAGGACAGGGTGGTGGGGATAAAGTCCCGCGAGGTGTACGAGACGCCTGCGGCCACGTGCCTGATTGAGGCACATGCGGACTTGGAGAAGATGGTCCATACCAAGCACCAAAACAAGCTAAAGCCCGTCATCGACGACGAGTGGGCCTGGTTGGTGTACTCGGGACTCTGGGAGGATCCGCTTCGTGCGGATCTAGACGGGTTCATAGAGCGGGCCCAGAGTACGGTCACCGGCAGGGTCAGGCTCAAGCTATTCGGGGGAGGAGTGAGGGTGGCAGGCAGAAAGTCAAGTAACTCGCTTTACAGCCACAGGACCGCAACATATGGAAAGGACTCCACGTTTGACCAGAGGCTGGCCAAGGGATTCGTGGAACTGTGGGGAATCCAGACAACAGAAGCTAATAAATTACAAAAGAAAAGGCGAACAAAAGCATGAACTGTCCAGAATGTGACGCAGATATGGCAATCCCAGATGACGCAGCCGTAGGCGAGATCGTATCCTGCCCGGACTGCGGTGCAGACTATGAGATCGCAAAGAAGCAAGGATCCAGCGTGGAGCTAAAGGAAGCAGAAAGCGTAGGCGAAGACTGGGGAGAGTAATGTCAAGGGTCCGCATCGTGTTTGACCGGCTGAGGTCTGAGGAGAAGATGCTTCAGAAGGAGGCCCTGGGGCTTGGGCACGATACGGGGGCAATTGACGCCAAAACCACGCAAATCAGCACGGACAGCAAAAGGGACGACTTTGATTTCGGGGACGTCGTCTTGGAAAGGTGTGTCAGCTATTTCCGGGGACTGCATTTCACATCGGCGCTGGAGTTTCTCGGGGTTCCTGTGGTCAACAGCTTCGCCGTTGCAAGCAGCTGCGGAAACAAGATGTTCATGTCGCTGCTGCTAAAGAAGGGGGGCGTCCCGACGCCCAAGACATACTTTTCATTTACTGCCAGCGCGGCAAAGGAGAACCTGGAAAGGGTCGGGTATCCGCTGGTGATAAAGCCGGTGATCGGAAGCTGGGGACGGGGAGTCGTCCCGCTGAGGGACGCGGACACCACGGATGCGGTGCTTGAAATGCGGGAAATCAATGACGGCCCGCACGATAGAATCTTTTACCTGCAGGAAATCATTCAGAGGCCACCCAGGGACATCAGGGCAGTTACGGTGGGAGACCAGGTGGTCTCGGCAATGTATAGGAGATCCGAGGGTGGGTTTACCACAAACATCGCATTGGGCGCAGAGCCCGAGATGTGCCCGGTCACGCCGGAGCTGGAGGATCTTGCAATAAGGGCGTCAGAGGCGGTAGGCGGGGGAATCCTGGGAGTAGACATGATGGAGGACGGGGATCGGGGACTTGTAGTACACGAGGTAAACAATACGGTGGAGTTCAAAGGACTTGCAAGAGTCTCCAAAAGGAACATACCAAAGGAAATGGTACAGTACGCCCTATCCCAGGTCAGGAAATAAATTATACTGCATATCGGTGGAGTATATCATGAAGGTAGGCGTCGTCGGGGCATCAGGTTACGTGGGCGGAGAGACGCTGCGCCTCCTGATAAACCACCCAAAGGCAGAGATCACGGCGGTGACCTCAAGGCAGCATGTGGGGGAGTATCTTCACAGGGTGCAGCCTAGCCTGAAGGGCTTTACGGATATGACCTTCTCGGAGCTGGACTATGACAGGCTCTCGGACAGCTGCGACCTGGTCTTCACCGCTGTCCCACACGGCACTGCCACGGAAATCGTAAAGGCGTTGTATGACAGGGGGGTCAAAATCATCGATCTCAGTGCGGATTACAGGCTGCACAGGCCGGAGGCATACGACAAGTGGTATGGATGGGAGCATCCGCACCCCGACTATCTGCCAAAGTCGGTCTTCGGCGTTCCGGAACTGCACAGGGAGGAAATCAAAAAAGCACGGCTGGTCTCATGCCCGGGATGCATGGCCGTGACCTCGATGCTCGCACTGGCCCCGCTGGTCAGGGAAAATCTAATCGACACCGATCACATTGTCGTTGACTCAAAGATCGGCTCGTCTGGCGCAGGCTCGGGCTCCGGTACGGCGCATGCAATGAGGGCAGGCGTAATCCGTCCATACAAGCCGGCAAAGCACAGGCATACCGGGGAAATCGAGCAGGAGCTAAGCGAGATTGCAGGCAGGGACATCAAGGTCTCAATGAGCCCCCATGCCGTGGACGTAGTGAGGGGAATCCTTTGCACCAACCACACGTTTGTAGACGGGGACATGGATGAAAAGGAGATATGGAGGCTATACCGCAGGGCCTACGGCGAGGAGAGGTTTGTGCGCCTCATACGTGATAAAAAAGGACTTTACAAATTCCCGGATCCAAAGTTCCTAGTGGGCTCAAACTTTTGCGATATAGGATTTGACCTGGACGAGGACAACGGCAGGCTAGTTGCAATCTCGGCATCAGACAACCTGATGAAGGGCGCCGCAGGCTCTGCCATTCAAAACATGAATGTCATGGCAGGATTCGACGAGATGGACGGACTGCGGTATACGCCCCTGACGCCGGTATAGAAATGATCACGATCAAAATCGGAGGAAGCGTCGTCGACGGCCTCCACGAGTCAACGATGGAGGACATCAAAAGGGTGTCAGAGCAGGAGGGGGTTATCCTGGTCCACGGCGGGGGAAAGGAGGTGACCCGGGTATCGGGACAGCTGGGAAAGGAGCCGCGGTTTGTAACGTCCCCGAGCGGAATCAAAAGCAGGTACACGGACAAGGAGACCTCGGAGATCTTTACGATGGTAATGTCCGGCAGGGTCAACAAAAACATTGTCAGGATGCTTCAAAAGCACGGGATCAACGCGATCGGGCTGTCGGGGATGGATGCACGGGTGATGAGGGCAGACAGAAAAAAGAAGCTTCTAATCGTCAACGAAAAGGGGCGCAAGCAGGCAATTGATGGCGGGTATACAGGCAAAATAACAGAGGTAAACTCAAAGCTCGTCAGGTTGCTGCTGGATCAGGGGCTTGTCCCGGTAATCTCACCCATAGCCATGAGCGAAGAGTCGGACTTTCTCAACGTGGACGGAGACCGGGCTGCAGCATACGTGGCAGGAAGCGTGGGCTCAGACAAGGTGCTGTTCATCACAGATGTGGACGGGCTGCTGATGGACGGCAGGCTAGTCACAGGCCTGTCGCTAGAGGAGGCAAGGCAAATCCGCCCAAAGATCGGACCGGGAATGGAGAAGAAGATTCTGGCAGCAACGGAGGCGTTAGACATGGGGGTGTCCACCGCGCTGATCGGGAGCGGGCAGAGGGAAAATCCTATATCAACGGCAATAGCGCAGGATAGCTGCACGGTAATTAAAAAATGACTGAGGATCAATACATGGGAAACCTGTACCAGCGCTTCCCGGTTACGGTGGAGAGGGGCCTTGGGGCCCGCCTGTGGGATGCAGACGGCAGGGAGTACGTCGACTGCATGGGGGGATACGGGGTCGCCCTAGTCGGACACAAAAACCAGAGGGTGGCCGACGCAATCAGGGAGCAGCTGGACAAAATCATCACGGTACACAGCTCCGTCTACAACAAGACGCGCGAGGAGTTCCTTGAGACGCTGATGGGGCTTGCACCAAAGGGACTGGATCAGGTCCATCTCAACAACAGCGGCGCCGAGGCCATTGAGGCGGCGCTAAAGTTTGCGCGAAGGTATACCGGCAAAAAAGGCATGATAGCCATGAGGGGATCCTACCACGGAAAGTCCATGGGGGCGCTATCGCTGACATTTAACCCAAAGTACAAAAAGGCATTCGCACCCCTCGTAGAGGCGCCGCAATTTACCCCGTTTGGGGATGCAGGCGCGCTAAGGGACGCAGTCACCGAGGAGACCGGCTTTGTCATAATGGAGCCGATACAGGGAGAGAGCGGAATCCACGTCGCGCCGGACGGGTTCTTACAGGAGGCAAGGAGGATTTGCGACGAGAAGGGGATCCTGCTGATCTTTGACGAGATCCAGGCGGGACTGGGAAGGACGGGCCGGCTGTGGGCCTCAGAGCACTGGCAGACGGTTCCGGACATACTGTGCCTGGCAAAGGGAATCGCAGGCGGGGTTCCGATGGGGGCGACGCTGGTAAGGTCTGAAATTCTGAGCGCAATGAAAAAGGGCGAGCACTCGTCGACCTTCGGGGGCAACCCGCTGTCCTGTGCGGCAGGAACTGCAGCACTGACGGCAATCACGCAGGACGGGCTGATCGGGAACTCGGAGCGGATGGGGGACAGGCTCATGGAGGGGCTCCGGGGGCTGCAGGAGAGACACGACCTGATCAGGGAGGTAAGGGGCAAGGGACTGATGATCGGAGTAGAGCTGAAACTCGATGTCAGGGATATTTTGCTTGACGGGATAAACCGCGGGCTGATGCTACTCTACTCTGGGCGCAACATACTCCGGCTGCTCCCGCCGCTGGTAATCACAGAAGAGGACGTGTCGAAAGCTTTAGAAATACTGGACGTGTTATTTGCCAACGAGGAGCAGAGGAAAAGTGTACAAGGATAAGATCGACGAGAGAATCATCGGATACCTGAAAAACGACTCACGGGAGTCGTTTGTGGATATAGGCAAGAGGCTAAAGCTCTCAGAATCGGCAGTCAGGCGGAGGGTAAAAAACCTTGTAGACAACAACACCATCAGCAAGTTCACGATTGAGCTGGGCGAGGAGAACGCGACTAGCGCCATCGTCCTGGTCTCCGTAGACTCGTCAACGGACACTGCAAAGGTATCCTCAAAGCTTACGGCGCTAGACGGCGTAAAGACGGTCTATGAAATCACGGGGCAGTATGACATCACGGTAATCATTAGCGCCACGAGCATCTCTGAGATCAACTCCTCGATTGACGCGCTAAGAAAAATCTCGGGCGTTATGGATACCAATACCGTGATAATCCTAAGAAAGGTAAAGTAAGACGAGTATCGCATGCGACCCATGTTTTTTGCCTGTATTCGGATCGTTTTGGCGAAATACCGGCGAATTTGGCACAATTATGTTTATATTTCAAAGGCCTGGCACCGATATCTGTATGATGGAGCCAAACCACTATGCAGACCTGTACAACGGGTATGACGAGAATCCAAAAAGGATCAGGGTGCTTGACAGCACGCTGCGCGAGGGCGAGCAGCACCCGGGAGTGTCGTTTACCAACAAGCAGAGGATACAGATTGCGTGGATGCTGGACTATTTCGGAGTTGATCAAATCGAGATCTCCCCCATAGTCTCCAAGGATCACGAGGAGGCGACCAAGACAATAATCCGGCAGGGCCTGCGCGCAGACATTGTCTCGCACGGGAGGGCGCTCAGGGAGGACATAGACACAACGCTGAGGTGCGATACAAAGTGGGCCGCCGCATACCTGGGGGTCTCTGACATACACCTCAGGGACAAGCTCCGGATCTCAAGGGAGGAGGCGCTGGAGAGGGCGGTCGGGACGGTAGAGTACGCAAAGTCGCACGGGCTGAGGATCAGATTCACCGTCGAGGACGGAAGCAGGGCGGAGCCGGAATTCCTGCTTAAAGTATGCAGCGCGCTTGAGGATGCAGGGGTGGATCGAATCAGCCTTCCGGATACCGTGGGGATTATGAGGCCCGTTGGAATGTACAACTTTGTCAAGAAGGTGAGGGGCGTAATCGACGTTCCGCTTGACGCACACGTGCACAACGACATCGGCTTTGCGCTGGCAAACGCATTTGCTGCATGCGATGCGGGCGCCGATCAGATCCACACGACCATCGACGGAATCGGGGAGAGGACTGGAATTCCCGCGCTGGCGGAGGTGGCAGTCGCACTGACATACCTCTACAAGTCGCCAAACGACTTTAGGCTGGACATGCTGCAGGATCTCTCAAGGCTGATTGAGGAGTACACCACAGTCAGGCCATATGACTCAAAGCCGGTCGTGGGCATGTCGGCATACAAGCACAAGGCAGGCACGCATCTTGCCGCAATCCTGAGAAACCCGGCAGCGTATGAGCCGATTCCCCCGAGGGTGGTAGGCAACAGGAGGAGGATTGTATTTGGGGAGCTTGCCGGAAAGACGGGCGCGTCCTACCTGATGACGCTGCTGGGGCTGGACAAAAATGACGAGCATGCAAGATCCATTGCGGCGGGCCTGAAGAACCTGAGGATGGGCGATCTTTTGGAAATCCCGCTAGAGGACAGGCTAGAAAAGAAGATAAGTGATGACAAACACGGTCAGTAAGGAGATACAGCATGGCAACTTGTGACGAATGCGACGCGGCAATTTCAATCCCAGGCGATGCGCTAGAGGGGGAAATCGTTACCTGCCCGGAATGCGGCGCAAGCTTTGAGCTTGCAAAGTCAGGAGACGGTTTTGAGTTAAAGCCTGCCCAAACGGTCGGCGAGGATTGGGGGCAGTGACCGCTGGAGTCTCTGTCCTTTATGATACAATCCGATGGGAGGAAAAGGCCCTCTTGGAGGCCGGCAGGAAAAAGGACGTCGGCATACGGGCCATAGACTGCAAAAAACTGTCCCTGGAGCTGGACAAAAAAGTCCCAGACGACTATGGCCCGGTCCTCCAAAGGTGCGTAAGCTATTACAGAAACCTGCACTCGACGGCGGCACTGGAGGGCATGGGAGTAAACGTGATTAACTGCCTGAACACGGGAATCTTTGCAGGAAACAAGCTGTTCACACACATGCTGCTAAAAAAGTCCGGGGTTCCCACGCCGTATGCCTCAGTGGCATTCTCAAAGGATGCGGCGCTGGACTCCCTTGACTCGCAGGGATATCCGATGGTAATCAAGCCGACGGTGGGAAGCTGGGGCAGGCTGATCTCCAAGCTAAACGACAGGGAGGCGGCCGACGGAATCATCGAGGGCCGGGAAAAAATGTACCCGATCTACCAGATCCACTACCTGGAGGAGTTCGTCCAAAGGCCGCCCCGGGACATCAGGGCCATCATGGTGGGAGACGAGGTTGCCGCCGCAATATACCGCAACTCAGGCGACGGCAACTGGAAGACCAACATGGCGCTGGGGGGAAGGGCCGAGCCCTGCCCGGTCACGGGGGAGATGGAAGATATATGTGTCAAGGCCAAAAACGCAGTCCAGGGACAGATAGTGGGCGTGGATCTGATGGAGAGCGACGAGAGGGGACTGGTGGTACACGAGGTAAACAACACGACAGAGTACAAGAACACCGTCAGGGTCTGCGAGGTGGACATTCCCTCGATGATGATCGACTATGCGCTGGGCTCGGAGGGATAAAGTTGGACACCTTTGCCGTAACTCCCAGATTCGCAGTAAAGATGCTTGAAAAGTCCCTTCGCCTGTACACGCCGTCACTCTGTGAAAAGCCGATGGCGGAGTTTCTTGCAGACAAGTGTGACGATCTGGGCTTTGAGGACATAAGGATTGACGAGGTGGGAAACATCCTGGCAAGAAAGGGCTCGGGCTCGCCTAAGATCATGCTGTGCGGACACATGGACGTAGTGCCCGGTAAGATCAGGGTAAGGAGGGAGGGGGACGTCCTTTACGGCAGGGGGGCCTCGGATGCAAAGGCGCCGCTGATGGCAATGCTGTTTGCCGCAGCCGCAGTACAGAACAACAGCGGGACGGTATTGTTTGTTGGCGCAGTGGACGAGGAGGGAAACGCGGCCGGCATCAAGAACCTAGTAAAGCAGGATCTGGACGTCGATTATGCCATTTTTGGGGAGCCAAGCGGGCTAAAGCAGGTCACGATTGCATACAAGGGGCGCCTGGCAATCAGCCTGCGGATCAGTGTGGGGGACAGCGCGCATGCCAGCGCGCCGTGGCTGGCAAAAAACGCAATCGAAGAGTCCGCCCTGTTTGCAGCAAGGCTCAAGGACGCGCTAGAGTCCGGCCAGGCAGATCGCAAAAAGGGCATGCTGCTGACTGCCACCATAACCGAGATCAAGGGAGGAACCAGCCACAATGTAACGCCCAAAGAATGCGAGACGACTGTGGACATCCGGATCCCCGTCGACATGAACTGCAAGGCAGTGGAGGAAAAAATCGCAGGCGCGGTAAGCGAGATTGCAAGGGAGAGGGAGGTAGAGGCGTTTTACTCTATACTGGATGAGACCGAGCCCTTCGAGGCACCGCACAGCTCGCCCCTGGTTCGCGCGTTCACCCTGGGAATCCTAGATGTGGAGGACACGAGGCCCATGCTGATCAGAAAGACGGGAACCGGGGACATGAACGTAATCGGCAACCAGTTGAACATTCCGGTGGTAACATACGGCCCGGGGGATCCGCACCAGGCGCATACGGTTGACGAGAGGGTCTCCATTGACGAGTATCTCCGGGGAATCGAGGTGCTCAAAAGGACGCTGCAGCACCTCAAGCGACTTCACGACAAAAAGATGCAGAGGAAATAATGCTCTGGTTTGTCGGAACCGGGATTTCAGGCTATGACTCGATCCCCGTTGAGGGCTTGAGGATAATCGAGGAGGCAGATCTCGTATACCTGGAGCAGTTTACCAGTCCTGTCGCCAAGGCGGAGCTCTCGAGGATAAAAAAGCATGTCAGGGGGGAGTTCAGGCTTGCAAGAAGGTGGACGGTCGAGGACGGAGGCGAGATCCTAAAAAACGCAAAAGTGAAAAAGGTCGCCCTGCTGTCATACGGGGATCCGTACATTGCGACCACGCACGTGGAGCTGAGGATCAGAGCGCTGGAGGGCAGAATCAAGACCGGCACGGTCCACGGCGCCTCGTCGATCACCTCCATGATAGGGGAATGCGGCCTACACTACTACAAGGTCGGACGCATTGCAACGGTCATGGATGATCCCGCGTCGGTGACTACGCCATACTACATAGTATATAGGAACCTCATTGAGGGAAACCACACCGTACTGCTGCTAGAGTACGACCAGGACAGGGATCTCTTTTTGGATCCAAAAACGGCGCTGGGGCACCTTCTGGGGGCAGAGCGGGGCCAGATGCGGAAGGTGATCGGCTCAGAGACGTTTGCAATAGTGGCGTCGCGGATCGGGCTCAGGGATCAGGGCATCATATCGGGCAGGGTCTCCAGGCTGGCAGAGACGGACTTTGGAGGCCCCCCGCATGCAATAATCATCCCGGGCAGGATGCACTTTACGGAGGCCGACGCGCTGAGGGCGCTGACGCGGTGCTTGGATGAGCCTTGCAACAACTCGGATGCTGCAAAAAAGATCTCCTCGCAAATGATCGAAAAATATGTCCCGATGGTCAGAGAGGCGCTGAAGGAGATCGCGCCGCATTATGAGGGCTCAAAGGAGTTTGGGCCGGTCATAGAGAACGCGGAGCTGTACATCAGGGACGCGGAGCTGTTCTTGCAGGAGGGAAAAGACGAGGTTGCAGTCCTGAGCATAGGGTATGCAGACGGCCTAGTCGACGCGCTACGCATGGCCAGGGGCATAGATCCAAAAATGTAGTCGATGAGTTAATGAATGGGCGGGCCGTGTACTAGTACGTGAACCGGGAGGAAAGGGAGGCCCTGTCGTCGCTGTACATCGCGGGCCTGACGGGACAGGAGTTGGGAGACGTCCTTGAGAAAAGGCATGCCGGGCCGGAGGCAGCCAAGTCGCTGGAAGGCCTAGAGTCCGGGGGACTGGTAGAGCCGGGCGCGGGATCAATCTCAGCCAAGGGCAGGGGGATGCTAAAGATCGTCCTGGCCGGGGGCGTCTTTGACATAATCCATCCGGGCCACATACACACGCTAAACGAGGCAAAAAAGCTGGGGGACATCCTGGTGGTAGTCATAGCGACAGACAGCACCGCGGTAAGGATGAAAAAGCGCAGGCCGTTGCACAACCAGGATCAAAGAAGGCTCCTTGTGGACGCACTGGGGATAGTTGATGCCGCAGTAGTGGGCGATGACTCTGATATCTTCAAGACGGTAGACCTGATAAGGCCGCAGATTATCGCGCTGGGATATGATCAGGCGCACCAGGAGAGATCAATCATTGACGGCTGTAAAAAGATCAACCTGGGAGTGACCGTGGCCAGGCTGCAGTCGCCGATTCCAGCGCTGTCAAGCTCGGCAATAGAAAGGGAGTACGGCAGTGAAATCCACGGGACATAGATCCAAACGGCGTCCGCTCCCATCTAAGCGGTCCTGTGGTGCCAATTAGAATCTGCCTCATATGGCAGTCTTCCCAGAAGTACCACGTCAAATTATCCCCGGCTCGAAACAATTCAAATAAGGGCGCCTGCAGATTCGCATGTCGCTTCCTGCACCTCCACAAGTCGGTTACTTCTGGGAAGACTGAGTTCCCTGACCGGTTTAAATAGAACCTGATGTTGTACAGAATTTGCTAATTTCAAATCAACTCTCAGGCATGGGTGTAAAATTAGGAGTGGGGGATGACACAGTGGTCTGTAATTCGTATTTCTTGTCCAACATTGTCTATGTGGTAATGAATTTCTAATGTTCCTTCAGTATATGCTTGAACAGAATGAACACCACTTGAACAAAGTTGACTTCCGCTTGATTGAGCTAGAAGATTTGCAATTTCTTTGAAAAACGCTCCCACTTCATTAGCTTGTTGCATAACCGTGCCTGAACGCGTAAAAACGGCTAATTTTTTGTGCCTAAAACCAAGGTTGTGCAACAGACTATCAAAAACAAACTTGTTTTATACTGTGTTTCACATGGGACTGTAATGAGGTGGAGCTGCCCGGAATGCAAGTTCTCCTGGAGGGGAACCATGGATACGTTCCATCGAGTAAGCATGCATGAAAAAAGTCACCAGGTAAAAGGCTCTAGAAGGCGCAGACCAACTCTCGCACAAATTGACGCAAGCAGGAAAAGCCAAAAGATTCGCATAGGTGCAAAGAGGGCGGCCAGGCGCTCCGGCAAGACTCCTGCCTCCAAGGAAGGCAAGGTTGCCAAGTCCCGCTCCAAGCGAGGCCTGGTGATCTCGCAAAAACGGACCGCGACTGTCAAGAAATCAAGGTATTGATCCTAGTTAATTTATAGCAGGAAGTTCTCCGTGTTCCCGTTGACCGGGTCTGACTTTGGTTTTGTAGCTCACAAGACACACATACACAGGTGGCCGCCTGATGCCCCCCAATGGACCCGGGCGCGCCAGGACGAGATAGCCTCCTACAACAAAAACCGGGAACCAAGTGACGTGTCCGTTTCTGGGGCCTTTTTGCAAGTGGGTTCCTACAAATTCGAGTCAATACGAAAGATAGGCGTAACCGTCCCACTGTTCAAAAGACAGTGCACCGTAATCTTTGAGGGACGGTGCGAGGAGTTTGATGCACACGTCCACATTACCACCAAGTCCGAGGACTATTTGCAGACCTTCAACCGCCTGATGGACTGGCGAAGAGCCGAGTTTCCAGACTCCTTCTATACCGACTGACTCAGTTCCTCTTTGTGCTGCCTTCTAGTACCCCAGAGTCCCCGTGTATCCTGTCGATGTGCTTTGAGAGATCCTCCTTGGTGTCAAATATCGAGTCGCAATATGGACATGATGGATTGCCTTCTGACATGTATGACATTGAACACTCTTGTTAATATAATTTCGTCATGGCATCAAGGATGCAAAAAGACTAGGTTTGTGATACCTGGTTTACTATGTTTGTCGACGTTATGATGCCCACGATCCGGCCGTTATCCCTGACGGCAAGCTTTCTGATCTTTTTATCCCTCATTATCTTTGCTGCGGCCACTAGCGAGTCGTCGGGCCTCACCGTTATCAGCGGGTAGGATGCCAGTCCCTCCACTGCGGTATCAAGGCTGCTGCCGTTGACCGCTATTCGCGTAGCATAGTCCCTGTCCGTGATTATGCTGGCCGGGACATCGCCCTTTTTGACAAACACCGCGCCGATGTTTCCGTGCTCCATCATCTTTGCAACCTGCAGTGCGGTGGTGTCGCCTGGAACCGTCACCAGCCTAGTCGACATTACGTCTTTTACTAGAACCTCTGATATTGGTTTTGACTGGCTCATAGGATGTCAACATCCTTCTAATCTAAAAGGATTTTTGGCTGTTGGGCGCATGGGGCCACCTCCCCTGCTGGCCAGGCATGAAAATCACGGCCGCATGTAGATTCACGACTGCTGGTCGGGGCGGCGGCCTTGCACTATTGATTCCATATCGGCTGCAGCTTTAGCCATGCGATAAGATCCCTGTACAGGCCGCTTTTTTGTACGTTGAGAACGCCGATCTCCAGGTTTGTAGACGACTTTATCGTCTTTGAGAACCTTTCGTGCCTTGTAAATATGATCTTATCTACGTAGGTCTCCCCGCCAATCTCCTTTTTTGCAAGCTCCTCCGAGTCAGTCATTGCAAAACTGGCAAAAAGAACGCCGTCTGCCCAGTATGCGGTACCTGACTCCAGGGTCGACATCATGGTGATGAGATCATCTAGTGTAAGCTTGATCACATCCCTTACATGAACCCTGGAGTAGGGCTCGTGGATAAATTCCGTCAACAACTGAAATCCTAACCATGGGTTTATCAGTTTTTTTGAATCTTGGTGGCAAATCACCCATGATTTGGCGGATTTTCGTACTGGTGCGTCTTCGGGGGGACTGCCTGCTTCGGGCAGCTGCTGCATTTGAGGGCGAGTGCTGGCATCTATTATAAAACACCCCTAGAATTAAACCGTGGTGAAAAGTGCTGTCAGCAACGAGCTCTAGGCCCCAAAGTAGAAACACGGAGGGACTTTATGGATCATTTGGAAAGCGTGATTTATCCAAAGTATGGAGATGAGGAACATTCATCAAAAGGCCGATTGCGAGAATTGTTGTTGCCGTATATGGAAAATTGTTACATGTGACCGTCGCTGACTGCAAGAGTGGAAACAACATTGGCTGTGAACAAGATGCAAGGTATCAAGAACTGGAATCCGATGATCTAGGATATCATGTAACAGTTCATGACGCCAGCCAATTATAGCAACGGGCAGAAGTCTTTGAGTCAAAGTAGGTCATAACTACACGTAAAAAACCTCAATTATTTCTGCTCGTTGCTATAAAACACTCTTGTGTCGACAATCACACGAACCATGCAGGACTTGAACCGCACACATAGCTGCCCTTTATCATATTAGACTTTATGCGTAATCGACCTGAATAAGGCAAATTTGTTCGTAACAATCCTAGATCTGAATCGATTACGCATAAAGTCTAACAGGCCAAGATTATGATAATCCAGAAGATTCTTGGCACTACTCAATTCAATATTCGGTAACGAATATTACATAATCTTTTTTTATTTTGATATGAAGCGTAAAAAATTGTTTTTTGTAGGGGCAGGATCTATGATAGCTGGAATTATATTTTCTCTTCAACCGTACAATCCGGGCAGATTTCAAACAGTTCATGAGTTTGCCATTCAATGTCATTTACGCTCAGATCATTTTCTTGAGGTATTTGGAGGGTCATTGGCAGAGTTAGACTGGTGTCTTCACAATACGGGGTTATCCTTAGCACTATATGTGATAATCGGAATAGGCGCATTCTTAATTTACAAATCAGGGATCAGACAATAAGACTTGATGAATCTGTGAGATCGGCCGGCAACCAACACGGAGAAATCAGCCGGAGACGGACACAGGATCTAAACAGCCTTTCCAAAAGTTCCATGTAAAGCGACTCCAAGTTTGACGCAATTCAGATTATGTTGTATGCAGATCCGCCGCACGCTGCCGCCTGCACCGCCGTGAGCCGGGTTCCATTTGGGAAGACTGAGCGGATCAGCCATCCTTAAAAGCAGGAAGACTGCAACATAGGACATGCCCAAGACAGAGCAGGTCGACGACCTGACCCCAGAGGAGATCGTAACAGGATAGCCCCTGCCTAGAGTTGAAGTCACGACCCCCCGCCGTCTAGGCATGAAAATCACACCTGCATGCAGATCCGTACATGATTGCTAGGGGCAGATGACCGCGTATCCGGGGTTTTTGGCCAGCGCGTCCATGATCATGTCCGCCACGTTGTACCTTTTCAGTCCGGCCCGAATCTCATCTGCCAAGACAACCAGCGCGTCCATGATCATGTCCGCCACGTTGTACCCCCGGAGGCGCCATGTCACGATGCACGTCGATATGTTGCCGAACATCTTCTGCCCGCCCGCAGTCCGAACCGTATCTTGCGCGCGATCACGCCGGGCCTCAACGTGCGCTCGGCTAGGTTGTTGGTGGGATCCATCCCAGAATGCAGTGTGAACGTGTAGAGAAACTCCGAGGCGTTGTCAAGCTTTGTGGCATAGCTGCCGCATCCTTCCTTCCTGTATGCGGCGGCCAGCTCGCGCGTCCCTGCCACCAGCCTGTTGCGCTGCCGGGCTCCCTCCGGCGGCCCAGTCCCTTGGCGTGGTGCAACTGCTCCCTGAGGCGCCTGCCTGCGTCGCAGACCTCCGGGGAGTCCGATTTTTCACCCTGGGCGCCTGCCACCCGGACAATGTGGGCCCAGCACCGCTGCCGGTTCCTGCCGAAGAACTTTTCGTACCTGGGGTATCCGTCGGTCACCCCGACCCTGGGCACGTATGAAAAGTGCTCGTTGAGTACGGATGCCCTCCTGCTGTCAGTCGCCACCATGTGCGCGCCGTCCTTGACGCCCACTGTCACCCACATATGGCCGCTCCTGCCGTTGCACGGCATCCCCGTCTCGTCCATGTGGACGTGGTCGCATCCTGCTGGTGCGGATCCCAAAAAAGAAGGAACGATCTGCAATGCACACTTTTTTAGCTTGGAGGTCGAATCACAGATATGACTAGGAAAACGTGGAGTACGCAGAGAGGTGAGCTGAAATTAGAAATCGTATGAATTTTTCAAGTAATTTCACAGATAATCTGCATTTTGTTGATGTTTGGAGCTGTTTCATGCATACTCCTTCACAAATAATCAGAATCTGCTAATTTCGAACCAACTCTCTGGATCACTTAAATATTTCAGTATTGAGGAAAGGTGATGAATGCGGTAGCGGTCGCTCTTGCACTGCTCCTTGTCGCAGGCGCGGGCATGCTGTCGCTCGGTGCAACGGCAGAGGTGCCGTCTCCGATGGCACAGCATGAGGCTGGGGTGCCGATACACGAGATACAGTGCCGGGATTCAAAGACGTTGATGGAGACCACGCGTGGAACGCCTGCCTGCATCAGCGAGGGCTCGGTGCAAAAACTGCTGCAAAAGGGATGGGTGCCGGTAGCACAGGCAGCAGAACGCCATGACCGGCAGCAGCCGGAGGAGGCAGCAGCCGGAGGCGACAGCAGCATCGACGGCCCCGATGCCGGAGAAGTCGACGGCTTTGTGGTGCTGAGTGCCTCGTCTCCCGTGGAGTTTGTCGATGACGGGCGGGAGATCAAAAGACCCGCACTTGCAAGATACCCTCCCCCGTGGCCCTACTATGAAACGATCATGGACAGCGACATAACCCCCAACGATGTCGGCCCCGACAACCTGATAAGACTGCCTGCAACGCAGCATGAAAAATACTCCATAACCCCCGGAGCAGGGTTCCACATTGAGGACTGGATGCCCACATACATTCCCGACGGACAGCGACTGCTGTATGCAGACAATACCTGTTACCCTTCAGGCAACTGCAGCCTGAAGATACAGTTTGTTCCGACTACCTTTGTATTAAATGAAAACGTGACTAACTACGAATTGAAGCACTCCGAGGGATTTGTGGTTTGGGCCGAGTATAAGGTTGTTCCTCTTGACGAGATTGAAGATACGATAGAACATATCAAAGAAGTTTTTGGTTCCCAGTACGGCAACTACGGGGAGGGTTTTAGGGAGATGACGCGTGACGGGAAAACGGTAGCTGCATTTGAGGGCGGAAATGCTCTGAATCACTATCGTGCCTTCATTATCTTCCATCATGATGAACATACATTGATGAGCGTAAATTCACGTTATCACACGCTTGATGAGCTGCTGCCCGTCTTTAACAGCTTGTTGGTAAAATGATGACCAAGCTTCCCGTTTTGTTTTTTGCAGTCTTTGCACTGTGTATTGTTGCATATGGCCAGGACGCATTTGGAATCTTTGACTGTGCCGATCCACGCTGCCATGTGTTGCAGCAGACCAGCCGTCCTACCCCCATCGAAGGCATAGAGTACCAGCTGGATTCGCCGGATCTGTGGATAGACAGGACGGAATGTGACAATACCGCAGTAGCTACTAGACCTTATGCGTAATCGACCTGAATGAGGCGAATTTGTTCGTAATAATCCCGGATCTGAACCGATTAGACCTTATGCGTAATCGACCGGGATTAAAAACTCCGCGGGGTTTTCCGGGCGTGGATGTATCGATCAGATCAAGCTACCGCATGCGGACATGTCATGACGCGCACAAAAATCGGTTCATGTCAAAAGGATGTGCGCGGCCTTGCAGCACGGTGATGTGCCCTGTTGTCAAGTCATAAGAAAGGCGGCTCGTGCCACCGTACGCTATATCTCAAGCAGGTGGCCGTAGCACCCTTTCTTTTTCAGTATCGCCTTGAGGTTCTCAAGACCCGTAATTACCTGCATGAAATAATTGAGATCCCTGGCGGTTCCGCCAAACGGCATGGTCAGGATGTCGTACTTCTTGAGCCGCCCTATGTGGTGCTCCACCCTGACGCGGACCCTGCTGATCTGCTTGCGGTTGCTAGCTAGGCACGAAAATCGCAATCATGCATTTAATTCGTGCCTGACTGGTGGGGGTAGGTGACCTCGTACTCTCATCCCTTCTGCCCAACTCGGCCATGACGCGGGCCGGCTCGTCGCGCAGTATTTTGCCCTCAATCTGGAAATGAATCTAGGTGTGGTTTGAGTGCATATAGATCGAGTGGTGATCAAAAATTGGCCTTGTGCTTAGCCTGACCGATTGCCCAGCTGCCGTGATTATCATTTTTATACTGCGATGCGCTTGGCCGTTTATGGGAAAATTCGAAAAAATCCTAGTACCTGTTGACGGCTCTCCGAATTCCATGCGGGGACTGGATCGTGCAATCTCGATTGCAAAGGCAAGCGACGCCGAAATTACCGCCTACTATGTCTTCCACCTACCCAAGCTGGCTGGAATAAAATACACTCAGACAATGAAAGACCAGGCGCAGGACAAGGCCGCACATGCAGTGGGCCCCGCAATGCAAAAGTGTGAGCGTGCCGGCGCAAAGTTCCGGTATGCCACGGGAGGCGGACATACTGCGGACCAGATAGTAAGCGCAGCTGAGAAAGGGGGGTTCGACATGATAGTAGTGGGTGCCAGGGGCCTGAGCGGCGCCAAGGAAAAGTTCCTTGGAAGCGTATCCAACCAGGTAATGCACAAGTCCAACATACCGGTACTGATCGTAAAATAACCCACTTTTCTCTTTCTTTGCGATCAAGGCCAGCAGAAATCTATTTAACCAAAGTTGCACGAACCTCTGTATTATGGCAAAGGACTATCCGGCGACAATCACCCACATCAGAATTCTCAGGGAGGATCTGATGATTATAAGGATCGTTCCAGATGCCGGAATGCCCCAATACATCACCGGCCAGTTTCTGACACTGGCTCTGCCCGTCGTTGCCGAGGGATATAAAATAGTCAGGCGCGCCTACTCGATAGCGTCGCACCCAGAAAACAGAAAGTACTTTGAGTTCGTAATCAGGTGGGTGAGAAAGCCGCTTCCCGGCCGCGTTACAACCATGCTGTTTTATGCAAGCGAGGGTGACAAGATTGGAATCGGAATGCCGACCGGCAACGCGCTGACAATTGATGATGCACTGCCAAGCGGAAAGCCGGACAGGCGGCGGATTGTCTGTGTCGGCGGCGGCACCGGAATCGCTCCGTTTGTCGCCTTTGCAAAGCACCTGAGGGAGACAGGGGATACGAGGGAGATTATCGTGCTTCACGGCGCAAGCTATGTAGATGAGCTAAGCTACAAAGAAGAATTTACCGACCTGGAGAACCTCAGCAAAAAGGAGGGCGCCGACAGGTGGAACTTTGTGTATCGCGCCGCAATCAGCAGGCCAAAGGAGTGGTTCAACCGCTCCTGGACCGGGCATACGGGGAGGGTAGAGTCCTTCTTCAAGCCAAAGGGAAGGGGCAAGCCCTCTGCACTGGAGGAGCTCGTCGGCGAGGAGATCACCCCGGAGAATACCATGATCTACATCTGCGGATACCAAGGCACGATTGACGGCGTAATCGATCACGTAAGGGACAAGGGATTCGTCACCCTGCATGACAAAAAGCCCGACGGCAGCTATGCCATAAAGTACGAGTCATACGGCTAGGGTTCAGTCCTCTGGGACCATATGAAGTCCATTCTAACCCTGTTTTCTCAGGATGAACTGCATCAGGACCTCTGTCGAGTATTCTATGCCGTGCTCCTCCTCGGTGTGCCTTCCAAACTCCTCGATGACCTTCTGAGTCTCACCGTCTGATTCAAACTCACATTCGAATCCGTAGTCAGCACAGCGCAGTTTGGGCACGATTCTAGTGAAAGCTATCCCAATATAAACATCAAGCTGGATTTTTTACATGATGCCATGTCCCATTGATGGGCAGGCATGAAAGCCACAGCTGCAAATTCGTGCATGACTGTAGTGCGTGCAGTTGAAAACCGGATATTTTTTTTATCGAAACAGGCACGGTATGTCAAAGATGTGATCCGTTTTTTTTGATGCGCGCACTACATGACGTCAAATCCGGGGCACTCTTCGCCTAGCTGATCTCACGACAATCCTTTTTAGGAACAGGATGGAGGAGGCCATGTGTCAGAAACAGGGCCTATTGATGATCTAACCCCGGAGGAGGTCAGAGATATTGACGAGTTTTACGCAGATGACAAAGGCAAAAAAACACTGTCATTTGATGAATTCATGAAAGAACTCAAGGAAGAGACTTGAGCAGCACTTGACGCTGCAAGAAAGACAAAGTTTCTCAGACAGTACAAAAATCCTGATCCTCAAATCAGAAAAAGGGCAAGCCATGCCATACAGGAATTAAGGGAGCCTGAAAACCCGGTGCATCTGGGCAGATACAAACAGAGCAAAAGAGTACTTGCGTACGATGTTGGAAGCAAATACAGAATAACATACAATGCTGACTGGAGCACTGACACGATAGAGTTTCTAAGGGTGTGCGATAAGTCAGCCTACTGCGGGGACTGACATTACATGTCAAAACTTCATACCGAGATCATCCCCGAATCTGCCGCACAGTATGGGGAGCCTATGGTGCGTGCAGCTGAAAACCGGATATTTTTTTTATCGAAACAGGCACGGCATGTCAAAGACGTGATCCGTTTTTTTTGATGTGCGCACTATGCCAAGGCAAGGCGGCCTCGTGCAGTTTTTTGCCAGCATGTCTTTGGGAAATTCCTATTATGATTCTTCCTCGGCCTTTTTTGCCTTGCTGGGAACCGCGACGATGTTTTCAACAACTGACTTTGTCAGCTCCTCGATGACCTTCCTCTTGCCATCATCCAGATCGCCTAGCTGCTCTAGCGCCTTTTTGAGCTCCTTCTCCCTTAGCTGATCCACCTTGGCAAACACGTCTACGCCCTTTGCATCTGCGTGTACCCTGTTCATCGATGCCTCCAGTATCGGCACCTCCTTTACGATTGCCTTTTCGACTGCGGGCATCTTTGAGCGGACCTCGTTTTGAACCTCCATGTACTGCTCCTCTACCTGATCCCTGAACATCAGCTTTACCCCCGGGCTCATCGAGACGTCCTCGCTTACCGCCCTTGGATCCGAGATGTCCAGAATCATCGTACCTGTCTTTTTTGACTCCATCTGTCTCCTGATCTGGCTGTGCTGCAAGATGAAATAATCCGCGGTGGTCGCGACAAAGACAATGTCATACCTGTCAAAGTTGGCAACTACATCCTTAAAGTCAACGGGCTCGCCCCTGAGCAGCTCGGAGAAGCCCTGGGCCCTCTCGATCTGCATGCTTGCGACGCTGAATCCTATGTCCTTGCGGTTGAGGCTCTTTGCCACCCTGGCGGCAACCTCGCCTGTACCCAGGATCAGGATCTTCTTCTTGCCGTCGATTCCCGCGTTCTCGTCTGCCAGCTTTACTGCAATGTCCCCCATCGACTTCCAGTTCGGACTCATGCCAGTCTCTGCCCGGATCTTGCCGGAGACCCTGATCACCGTGTCAAACAGCTTGTTGAGAACCCTGCCAGAGTCCCCCGTCTCCTTTGCCTTGGCAGCTGCTGCCTTGATCTCCTCCAGGATTCCGATCTTTCCCACGGTCACCGACTGCAGGCCCAGCGCCAGCTTTAGCAGGTTCTCATAGACGTCCCTGTTTACGTATACCTCCATCGTCTGATCAAAGTGATCGGCCTCCCACTCGTCCACGTCTGACCTTCCGGTCCAGATCTCCTTGATCCTTGCGATTGTCAGCAGATCCCCCTCCTTGACGCCTAGGTTCGTCACGACAAAGATCTCGACCCTGCTTGCAGTCTGGATTATCAGGCACTCAGATACGTCTGCAAGCTTTTTGAACTCGGATGCGACCTCGTCTACGTCCTTGAACTGGTACTTTGACAGCTTGTGGATCGGGACATTGCGGAAGGTTACGCGGGCGTTGTAAACCTTAAAGTCTGCATCGGCCATGTCCTCACCTATTTCCTGATCTTGTCCCTTCCGCCCTTTGCGGTACGAAAGACGTTCATTCCTATGTAAAAATTCTCATACAGCGTATCCATCTTGAGCAGATCCTCCTCTGCCCTCCTGATCCTATCCTCGTTTGCCTCGGGATCAGATTTCAGCCTTGCTAGGTTCTCCTCTATCTCTTCCCTGAACCGGCCGACCCCGATCTCATAGTTTGAAATCCCCGCATACTCTGGGCTGAGCACGTGCTCTGGATTGTACACTGGAATCTGATCGGATGGAACCTCGACTCTTTGTGAGATTGCCCTTTCCTCCTCTGGCGTAAGTACCGGCCTGGGGGGAATCAGTCCCTCCTTTGTAAGCCAAAACTCCGGCTCCCCCATCTCCCTCCTGAAGATTACCTCGCCTGCCCGCTTGTTTGTAAAGCCGCTGTCCTTGGCCGCCTCTGATGCGTCCTTGGCCGCCGCCTCGTACTCCTCCTGCGCCTTGGCCTCCGCCGCCTCCTTTGCCCTGGCTGCTGCCTCTGCTGCCTTTTTTGCCTGCGCCTCGGCAAGGGCCGCTATCTCCCCTGCGGTCCAGCCCTCCGACGGCTCTGATCGCAGCGGGGCCTCGGGCACCGCGGATTCTGCCCCTGCCTTGGTTTTTTCCTCGCCTGACACTGAATGTACCTAAAACGAGTCAAATTTTAAGGTTTTACGAACAAAATCCGATCCGCCCAGGGCCGCACCAAAACTCTAGTTAATATTTGACGAGTATTACAGCCTAGTAACAACATGGAACAAGGCACCGTAAAATGGTTCAACCGAACTAAAGGCTATGGTTTTATCGAGAGAGAATCAGGAGACGATCTTTTTGTACACAAGACAAACGTAGATGGATTTCTTAGAGACGGCGATAAGGTAGAGTTTGAAGTAGGCGATGGACCAAAAGGACCAAGCGCTGTTAACGTAAAGAAGACGGCATAACTCTATCTAATTTAGACGACGCAAGTTATCTTTATTACAACTTTTTTCTTTTCAAATCTTAAATCCTAACCTGCAGTTACCCTACTATGAGGCGATGCTCCTGGGCAAGTGATGGACCCAACATCCGGTACCATGATGCCGAGTGGGGAACCCCGCAGCACGACGATGTCAAGCTGTTTGAGTTTCTTGTCCTAGAGGGCGCCCAGGCCGGGCTAAGCTGGACCACCATTCTGAATCGCAGGCCCGGATACAAAAAGGCGTTTTCTGGCTTTGATCCCCGCAAGGTTTCAAAGTACACCCCAAGGGACGTCTCCCGGCTGCTGAGGGACAAGGCCATCATCAGGAACAAGCTGAAAATCAGATCCGCAATCAACAACGCAAGGCAGTTCCTTGAGATCCAAAAGGAGTTTGGAAGCTTTGATAACTACATCTGGGGGTTTGTAGACTACAAGCCGATCAGGAACAGCTTCAAAAGACACTCTGACATTCCTGCAACCAGCCACATATCAGAACAGCTAAGCTCCGACCTGAAAAAGCGCGGGTTCACATTCGTGGGTCCCACCATCTGCTATGCCCTGATGCAGGCAATCGGCATGGTAAATGATCACACTGTGGGCTGCTTTAGATACAAAAAATGATTATTGTGCCGGGTCTGCCTCTGCAGGCATGCCTCCCAGCATCTTGTCGATTTCGTTGATTGCAAGCTTGTCCCTTCCAATCAGCTCGAACTTTCTTAGGATGGTCTCAAACTTTTCCTCCTCCTGCATTTGCTCGTTTACAAACCACTGGAGAAAGGTAAACGTCGCATGATCCTTTTCCTTGGATGCGGCCTCTACCATCTTTGTAATGGCCGCAGTGACTGCCTGCTCGTTTTTGAGGGAAGTCTTCATCAGTTCCTCCAGCGACTTGAATCTGTCTGTGGTTTTTTTGACCTGGGGAATCTCCGCCGGGGTGCCCCTGCCGTTTAGAAAGTGCACGATTTTGAGCATGTGCTGTCTTTCCTCGTCTGACTGGCTGAAAAAGAACGCAGAAGCCCCCTCATACCCGGTAAACTCACACCATGATGCCATGGTCAGGTAGTAGTTTGACGCATTTGCTTCTAATGCGATTTGGTTATCTAGTAGTTTCTTTAGTTTTGATGACACTCGCATAGCACACCTGTGTGTTTCTTCTAGATTAATGTTATTCCTAGTCCTGTCTTCATGGATGTAACCCGATTCATGGTGGTGCAGGCAGCTATGTGCGGTTCTGCAGGCAACCTAGTTTTAGTTGTTTTGTGTTTGGAGCCGTCTTGTGTGGAGCTATTGGGAGGACTGAACACCGGCACTAGGTCAAAACCCAGGCATTGTGGGATGTGATGCATTAAGCCGTGTGGACATGCCCATGTGGGAGATCTCAGCGGCATACGGTGGCACAACACAGTCATTACATAGGGGCAGGTTCTGCTTATATCACCTTGAAGGTCAACCCCCTGAGGCTGTTCCTGTGGACCTTTCGCAGAAGCGAAAAGGACGTTGTGAGCCTGTACAGCTCGCTGTCTGACCTGATGCGTCTGGCCGCCGGGGGAGACATGCTTAACTTTGGATATTGGGATGAGACCACGCCCACCCCCGTCTCTGCCCAGCAGAGGCTTTGCAGCAGGCTTGGACGTCTTGCAGGGCTGTCATCCGGCCAAAGGGTCTTAGACGTGGGAAGCGGATACGGCGCACCGGCTGCCCAATGGAGATCCGAATACGACCCGATTGATATCCTCTCAGTAAACACTGGCCTTGAACAGCTGTCGCATTCCCCATCTGGCGCCTCACGAATCAACGCAACGGCCACCGCCCTCCCCCTTGGGAACGCATCCGTAGACAGGGTTTTGGCCCTCGAGTCCGCACAGCACTTCAAGCCTCTCGGGGACTTCCTTTCAGAATCCCTCAGGATCCTCAAAAGTAACGGATATCTTGCCATTGCAATTCCTGTGGCGACAAAAGGCGGCTTCTCCCTGGCCAAGCTAGGACTGCTGTCGATGACCTGGTCGTCAGAGCACTATTCTGAAGACTATGTGCTGTCCCAAATTAGGGATGCGGGCCTTGATGTATGCTACGTAGAAAAAATCGGCTCCATGGTCTATGATCCGCTTGCCGACTATTACGAGCAGAACCGCCCCATGATTCAAAAAAGCATTTTGGGTTCATATCCTGCCTATGTGGAAAAAATCCTCCACAAGTCCATCCGGAAGATGAGGGCTGTCTCTGAAAAAAACGTCATAGATTATCTTCTCATCCTGTGCAAAAAATGAGAGTACCGGAGACGTCTCCTGCCGGCTAGGAGTGTTCCTCGCCCATTCCAAAGTGCAGTCCCATCTCGCATTTTTCAAACACGCAGAACTCATGCCCGATGACCGCCTGGCTTTCAGCCTGGGCATGATTGTGAGAACGCGACAGCCTGATTTGGCAATGATGATGCAAATCTTGTACGGGGTCACCTACCCTCATCAGCCAGGCACGAATCAGCATGCATGATTGTGATTTTCGTGCCTAGATAGCAGGGGGACGTGACCACATACCAAATCTTTGTGGGGGTGCCCATTGCTGCAGTCTGCATCGCTGCAGTCTGAGGGGCGATTTGCAATTGGCGCGATTGGCTCACTGGTGTGCGGATATGCGCCAAACGGATCAAAATGATCACAAAAATCACATCACCTGCCAGATTGCTTGGCAGGTTGATAGAAAAATCCAGATGTCCACACGGTTTTTAATTATGAGCCGCTTTTCTGTATTGCCGCATCCCACAAAGCACATCATAAAATCCGCCGTTATCAGAGAGGGACCACCACACTCATGATCCTTGAAGGCTATTACCTGAGATCCCCGGCCTCTTTTTGAAGTTGGGCAGCCTGTCTCTCCTTGAAGGCAATTATCGCATCTGCCGCCGCCCTTTTGGCCTCTTGATATCTGTTGTCCTCGGGTGTGATTACCTCGCAGTCTTGCAGCTCTGTTGCCGGTCCTGAAACTATTGCCTTGGAGCCCCTTTGGTTGAACTTTACAATACCCCCAAACGCCTCGATTTCCATGAGTGCCGTCTCGCCCTTGCATTTGTACGTGATCTTGCCTGTTTCCGGCGTGAATATCTGGGCTATTCCTCCCGGCATTCTTGTGACAACTACCGTCATGGTTTTACTTGGCACCACTTTGTTATTAAACTATGATTCTATCCCCAGTAGACGGAAATCTAACCCTTCAAAGGCCACCGCGGCCCTACTGCGGAGGGCCGGCAAACCCGCATTCTGCAAGGTTTCTCCTAGCCGCCATGAGAAGCGCGCATGCAACCTGCAACAGTGTAAGATCCCTTTTCATACACCACTGGAGTGGGCCCCTGTAAGTAGGAACGATTTTGGCGACATTTTATGCACACTCATCGCTCATTTTTGCGGCACCTCCTGCATTTTCCGGGCAAACTCGTGCGGCGTCATGTATCCCAGCGCCGAGTGGATCCTGTCTTGGTTGTAATCTGCAAACGCCTCTGCCAGGACGGCCTCGGCATCCTGGAACCGGGGTTGTCGCCTAATTCATCAGAATTCCTGAAAACCGCTGGGATGCCACATGAATCAGGCGTGCAAAAGGGCAGAAATTCAGAAAAACGTGCAGGTTGAGTCAGGTAGGCGGAATTAGGCGACAGCACCCATTTCAGGTGTCGAAGATTGCACAGAACCCTAGGTGTTGTCACGGGATTCTTTAACAATTGACGGTACCGTTATAGTAAACGGTGTTTTTCTTTAATTGAACTGATTACTCATACGGACTCGTATCAAAGCCGGGCGGAGGCTCTCCAAACACGCGCCGCATCTGCGCCATGACGGTATTTGGATTCTTCATATTCCACTGGCCCGGAGCCTCGTCGATGATTTTGTACAACTCGTCCAGTTGAGGTGTGTTCTCTATATCGAGCCACCCCCTGAGGTGGTCAAAGACCTCGGTCTTGTTACCTCCGGCTGCCTTTAGATCCGCAAGTATCAGCTGTTTATCCATCACGTGTAAGATCGTATACAAGTCTTTTAAAAATTCCGTATTTCTTTGCATGTACGGCCCTCTGTGCCTCGCCTACATCCTTGTCCAGATGGAGTACCATGCGGCTGGGGTCGGCCTTGAGTGTGGAGGGTGGCAATCGGAACTCCATCTCATGCAGGAAGTTTCCACCCTGCGGCTCGTCGATCTCATGTGAATCACCGGTCTTGAAAAAGCCAAATCCCTGCTTCACCACATGCTTCTCAAGATAATCCTTGTCATACTCAATACGGCACGGCTCGTTGAATGAGCCATCGGTATTCTGAGTATACCAATTCTTGCGGGCAAAGAAATCACTGATCGTTTCAACTGTGGTTGTTCGAATGAACACATCCTTGTAATATTTGGGATTACCAACGAATCCATCATTAATCATGTTGTCGACCTCGCTGAGCCTCGTACCACGATATAGGACATCGGCATCATCCCAGCCTTTTACATACTCTTGGTTAATACGCCCTGAAATCCTTGCCATCTCAAGGCTCCCGGGGAAAATATCGTCCATATCAGATGTGAACTCGCCTGTACGGATTTTCTCAAGAAGTTTGAAACCAAGTATCTTCGGGTCTTTTTCATGCGTCTCCTTTGTATATGATGTGCCAAACACATCGTTGATTTTTTTGATGTGATCATCATCATCCTTCATCGTTTCAGCCACAATATCATGTATCAGTTGAATGTATGCATCACGAGCCTTGAAGAATGGTCTAGCATTTCTTTCTGGACGTTCGGGATCGGCTATACCCTTCACCATATGTTCCAGCGCATCATCCATCTGCGTGCTATAGCAACGGGCAGAAGTCTTTGAGTCAAAGCAGGTCATAACTACACGTAAAAAACCTCAATTATTTCTGCTCGTTGCTATAACATTATTGGTACGTTTACGGATCCTGCCAATGTTCCCATCCCCGTCTTTTTCACCCTGCCTCCAAGACAGATAGAGTAGATCCCGTCTTTATCCTCGCCTTCTTCGCACTCTCTTTTTTTTGAGAACCTGCCTGTATTCTAAGGATCGCCGCCCCTGCTGTGTTTAGATTCATCCCAGGCAGCTGCCAGGGCATCAGGCCCTTTGATTACGGATGTGGCCGCACTCCTGGGAAAGCGGGCTCTGGATGCTGCCATCGTCCTGACGTCAGTGCGTATAGGGCGTCCAGCTTGTGGATTATCTTGCGTGCGGCCGGTGTCCTGATCCCCTTGTTCTAGGTCGGCGCCCGTATTGGCTTTGGTTTGATGAATGTCCTGAGTATTTTTTCATTCATTTTATCCGCATCTGTATATCCCGTACCATGATCATTGACCCGGAGCATCACGTCGTCATATGTGGTACCAAGTTTCTCCTGATTTTATCATCTCATAGTTCCTTTACCCTTCGGGGTTTTGTGGACTTTTTCTCCATGATTACATCGTCTGACTTGCCAGAATACCTTCCGTCTGTGGCCCAAGTGCCTTTTTGACAAAATCAAGATCCATATCCTGCGGGCGGAGCCGTGCAAATGGATGAAGGTGGTACCGGGGGAGAGCCCCGAATGGATGCATATCCGATCATCCCCTTGGAAATGGAGCAACTAGCGGAAGCCATTCCCCACATCACGAAATCCTGTAAAATACTTGAGCTCACATGGATGCTGATCTTTGAAATCTCCTACACCTGCAGCCACTTACAAGACATCTTCCAAAACACCCGTCATGCACTGCGTCCAAGTGATAGCACCCCGCCTCCTTGTTGTTGCAGTTCAACAGCATGCTGCGGGCGTGGCTCCTTTTGAATTCTTGGACAGTTTAATTACTGCGCCATCCAAGTAGGATGGTTGGCAAGCATCAAAAGCATCGGCAGGTTCTTTTTGTTCATTGCTGCCGGGCTGGTTACGATTGTAGTTGGCTCTTTCATGCTTCGTGGAAACATGCACATGTGGGACAGCAAAAAGGACTCAGAGGAACGCGGCTAATCCTTAAAACCACCAAGACCTACAGCTTGGCATTGCTTCAGGACGCCTCGATTAGAAGATCACTGGACGGATACATCAAAAACCGCATCAGGGACATTCCCGGAGAGATCAATCAGACGCTTCCAGGGGCGTCGCAAGTCTGGAAGTGCGAAAACGCGATAGACTTTCTTTATGGCTATTATGTCGGGAAAATCGAGGAGGGCGCGCTGCACTATCTCCTCAAGGCAACGCGGGCGTCGGCCGGCGGCTATGTTGATGCATTTGAGATTCGCGGCCTTGTTGAGGAGCACAGGAGGGAGCTGCGGGATGTGATTGCAGAATCGATCTCCACTGACTCGGCGCACACACCAGAAAATCGATCATAGCTTCGACATATCGCGACTATTTCGATAAAAAGCGATCCATTTTCAGCTGCACACACTATAGTGAGGTAAAAATATTGGAAGGGTCTGAGCCCTGTCATGGTGGGTCCGCAGGATGGAGGGTTTGGGTTTGATCAGTCCAAAAAGTACACCGAGGTCGAGAACCTAGATGATATATGTGTCCAGTGCCAGGCCGGACAGCACAGGAACTGCCTTGCAAAGGCCAAGAAAATCCCAAGCTGCGAGTGCGAGCACTGCCTGATCTACGGATGATTCAAAATTTATTAAGCATCAAAATATGCATCCAATCAGTGTCCGGCAAACTTCGGTTCGACTGCCAGTTCTGCGGCAGAGATTTTGGAGATGACGTCATTGGGCTGGCAAGGCACATTGGAAAACTGCATGATCCTGCCAGGTGACAATTACACTCAATAATGCCTATTTTTAAGAGGGAACAATGGGCAAGGCCAAAAACATTGCAATCTGGGTGGGAATAATCGGCGGCGGAATTGCATTTTACTTCTTTTATGGGATAGCGGCAGAATTCATGAGATAGTCTCATCCTTATTTACCGATTATTCCTAGTGTGTACATGCTTGCTGACGCCGTCAGGGACTTTCTTTTGAAGCAAAGACTTGGGTATGTTGCAACCGTATCTGCCGATGGATCCCCCAACCTGTCGCCCAAGGGAACCGTCTTTGCCTGGGACGAGGACCACCTGGTCTTTGCAAACATCCGCTCCCCACAGACCGTGGCCAACCTGCAGTCCAACCCCCAGCTGGAAATCAACGTGGTTGATCCCCTGTCACGCCGGGGATACCGGTTCAGGGGGGTGGGGCATGTACTGGAAAAGGGCGGATTGTATGAGAAAATTCTGTCCTTTTACCACCAGCTGGGCATACAAAGCGACATCCTGGATATAGTGCTGGTCTCAGTTGATCAAGCCAGCGAGGTGACATCCCCTCTTTATGATCTGGGAATGTCCGAGGATCAAATCCGCAAAGTCTGGATGAAAAGACTGCTGTCTGGCTAGGCTGTTTTTCAATCTTGCATCTTTGCCTCCTGTACTGGAATGACCTGCGCAATCCGAAGAGCACACAAAATCTGGCATCCCGGCACCTTCCCAGCTGTGACTTTCATTGTCGAGCCTGCTGGTACTTGGATGCATGGCTCGGCAGGTGGCAGCTCGCGCCATCCGTCGGGCTGCTGCAAAAAAGGGTTCTGCAAGCCATAACCCACCGAATCCAAGGAAAGAACCCCGTGCCTTACCTGCTTGATCAGGGCATGCCCCCATGTTCTTTGGCTTTTGGAGTATGGTGTGCGTAGACCACGCACCGATTCCGGAAGGCCGATGACTTGGTATGTCCATGCCCTAGCTTTGGATCGATGGTTTTCTTTTGGGTTGCGTTTCTTACATGCAGGACGGCAAGGCATCCTGTTCCTTCAAAACCGCTATTTGTCTGACGGATGGATGGTGGCCCGTGCTTGGCCCCGGGCATGTCGCTTTTCGCACGGGGCGCCTGCTAGGACACGGCCACTCTTGCTGCCTGTGGCAATACTGGCGCTTTGCATATACTCACCTGTGGAACCCGGCAGGATTTCCACCGTGGCAGGTAGATGGACTGGTCTACATAAGACATGCCTTGGGTGTCCTGGATCACAAGATGCCGTCCGACAGGCATCCTTTATCATACAACCGTGTGCGGCACCGGCACACGGCCGGATCACCGCCTGCCCAGCCTTTCCAGCTCCTTTTTTGTCCTTTCATGATCCTCCCTTTCCTTTTCCAGCAGCCTTCTGACTGCCTCCAGCTCCTTTTCTGCAATGCTCAGCTTTGTCTTCATTGATGCCACTACCGCACTTGCAGCCTCCACGACGCTCTTTGGGGCATCCTCCTGTGCATTGGATGCCTTTTCTTCCGGTTCTGGCACCTCCCCGGCCCTCTTTGCCAGCTCCACTGATGCCACGTCTATTTTTTTCATGATCTCCTGGTACTGATCCTCGGCCTCTATCCTTCTTACGCTGGTTTCGTTGAGTCTTGCCTGTGCGTCTGCAATGTTTTTTTGAATCCTACCATACTGCTCCCTACCGTGCTTGATGTCCCTGTTGATCTGCTCTAGCTGCGACTTTGCCTTTTCTATGTCTCCAAACTTTGCCTTTGCCTGCCTGTATTCCTTTTCTAGGTCTTCAATCCTTGTCCTGGCCACTCTTTGCTGCCTCTCCAACGAAACGATGTGGCTTTTTTCCTCGTTGGCCTCTTTTTTGACTGACATCAGGCTTGAAACTGCCGCATCGTACTCTGCTTTGACCTGGCCTAGCTTGGCTGCCAGGGAGTCTAATTCCTGGGTTTTTGAGGAGATCCTCTCCTCTAGGTCCCTGAGTTTTTCATCAAGCTCGTCCTGCCTTGATGTGTCCTCCCTCCCGACTGTCTCCTCGACGTGCTCCTCGTGTTTTTTCCTGCTAAACAATCCCAAAAAAACCACTATCCGACCTTTACCCTGTTCTTGACAAACTTGACGTAAAACCCTATCCCCCCCACTATAAAGCCGAAAACTATGGCAGTCATGCCAAGCTCCGGATTATCCTGCAGGTAAATCGGCGCAGTTATGAAGATCAGGGCCCCTAGCAGTATCAAAAAGAACCCCCCGTTCCTCCTTCCCCTGTTGTGCTGGTCGTGCGCCATGGTCACTCCAAGCGGGCCTGGATCATCCGTCCCACCTTCAGGCGCCCCATATCTGAGATGAACGGACCGATTTTTGGACCCCTGTCTGTTCCGAGGATTATCTGGTAAAGCGCCCTGAAAAGATCCCTTGGGGCAACGCCGTTTCCTTTGGCAGTCCGGTAAATTGAGTTCTGCACGTCCTCGGGATCATCGGGGCCAGAAAGGATTTCGGCCAGCTCCCCCAGTGCCGTCTTTACGCCACCCTCGATCTGAACCTCCGGTCTCTCGTCCCCAAAGTCGTCTGCATAGTTTCCGGCAAGCTCAATCAGTCCCATGACATGCCGGCTTTCCTCCCTCACTGCCCCGTAGTCGATCAGCCTTTTCATCACCCTGGACGCCCTGTCCTCCCTGAAGATTTTTGAGAGCTCAGTCAGCAGCCTGTAGCTTACGTGGGGATCTGCTGACTCTGGCGGGTTTAGCAGGTTGACATACTCGTACAGTCCCCTTGACCTTGCCAGCCTTGCCCGGTTGTCGATCCTGATGCGTCCAAAGTAGACATCCTCCAGCTCGTTGTACTCGTCCATCAGCGAGGGAATGTCCTCAAACCCCAGCTCCCTTGCACCCGTGATTCTCTTGTATAGCAGGAGCAATACAGATTTTGGAGAGCCGTACCTGAGCCATCTCTGCGCAGTCACCACGTTTCCCGACGACTTTGAAATCTTTTTCCCTTCCCTGTCTAGGAACATCTCGTACCTTACGTGGTGGGGATGCGGGAATCCCAGAACCTCGCCTGCAACCCAGTCGTTTACCCTTACAGAGTCCATGATGTCCTTTCCGTATGCCTCAAACCTGACATCAAATGCCTTCCACCTTGCCGCAAACTCCACCTTCCACGCCATCTTTCCCAGATCCCTTGCAATGTCTGCCTCGCCCTCGTGGCTGCAGCCTTTTATGATCCTTGAGCCTATCTCGGTATCGCAGCACCGGTACATCACCCTCCTGTCGTCCTCGGCATAGTCGTAGGCTTTTGCAGTATAGAGCCTCCCACAGCCTGCACACACAGGATAGTATGGCAGGTATCTCTGGTATTTTTCCTGCCCGACCATCTCTGAGATTTGGTCCCCGATTCTCTTTCTGTTTACCAGGATTTCATGGATCTGATCCTTGAGCAGGCCCTGCCTGTACGTGTCCAGCGCCCTTTGAAACCTGTACTTGACTCCCATCCTGTCCAGTCCCTCCAGGAGCAGGCTGCTCATGTGCATGCCGTACGAGTCATGGCACCCGTAGGGATCCGGAATCATGGAGACCGGCTTTGCAATGTGCTCCTCCAGCGAATCTGGGAATCCCTCCGGTATCTTCCTCAGGCCGTCCAGGTCGTCCGAGTAGGCGATCAGCTCCGACCGGTAGCCCATGTCCTCCAATGCAAGCTTTACCCCAAACGCCCTGACTGCATCCCCGAGGCTGCCGATATGTGGGATTCCAGATGCCCCCAGCCCGCTCTCTACCCTTAGCAGATCTAGGCTTCTCCCCAGATCCCTCTCCCGCTGCACCATCTCGTGGGCCAGCTTGTCTATCCAGGTGCCCCTTCCAATGATTTCCTGCCCTGACATCCTTTTACTCCAGGCATTTGGCCATATATGGGCCTTCCAGCGCATATCCCAGCCTTTGATAGTACTCCCTTGTCCCCACGGCGCTGATTACGAGCATCTTGTCTGCATCCAGCTCCTCCCTTGATATCCTTTCGGCCTCGCTCATCAAGCTCCTGCCTAGGCCGATATGCTGTATGCCGCCCCTGTCCCGCCTGCCCGGCCGCAGCGACCTTCCGTACACGTGTAGCTCTCTGACTATGGTTGATTTTTCTGTTATCTCGTCCCTGTGTGCCTTTTGACTGGGACTTCTTAATCTCAAAAACCCGTAGATCCTGTCTTTTGCGTCATCATATGACAAAAAGACCTCCTCTCCACCGGACGACTCGTAGCCTATCTTGTTCATCTTCAGCTCACCGGGATTGGTCTGCTCGCCTGCCAGGCCCGCCTCCCTGCACCTGATGCACCTGCATGACAGGCCCTCACTGTGCAGGCTTTTGTGAACCATCTGCCTCAGGTTTCCCGACTTGGGCCCTGCCAGAATCTCGTCTGGGGAGATCTCCCTTTGAACCCTCATGATTCTGACCCAGCGGGGGGTCATCTTTTTTACCTCGGTTAAAACCCGGATCATGTCTTCGTCTGAGTACGGCCTGTAGCCTCCTGATCTGTAGTCGTCATACATTGGCGTGCCGGCCAAGACCAGCGACGGGTAAATCTTCAGCATGTCTGGCTTTAGCAGGGGATCATTAAACAGCCTCTCAAAGTCATCGATGTCCTGCTGCGGGGACATCGTTGGAAGTCCCGGCATCATGTGTGCCACGATCTTGTATCCTGAATCCTTTGCAATCTGAAATGACTCCACTACGTCGCCAAAACCATGACCGCGGTTTACAATATCGTAAACCCTCTCCTGCAGGCTCTGGACCCCGATCTCCACCCTAGTTACCCCGTACCCCAGCATGTCATCGACGTGCTCTGCCTTGCAATAGTCCGGCTTTGTCTCCAGGGTGAATCCCACGTTTCGAATCTCTGCGTGCTCGTTTGCCGCCTTTGCATCCTCCAGCGTCTCAGAGTCAAACCCGTTTAGCGCATCGTAGCACGACTTGACGAACTCGGTCCTGTAGTCTCTTGGCATAAACAGAAACGTGCCTCCCACGACGACCAGCTCTAGCTTTGCAGGATCGTGTCCGTATGCCACCAGCTTGTCTATCTTTGATGTGATCTGTGCTTTTGGATCGTACTGATTTTCAATGGCGTTGACTGTTGAGGGCTCCCTGCCTGTGTAGCTGTTCGGGGTATTGAACTCCACTCCTCCCGGACAGTACGAGCACCTTCCATGTGGGCATGCGTACGGCTTGGGCATCAGTGCGACAACTGCCACCCCTGATGCCGTCTTCACGGGCTTCTTTAGGAGGACTGCCCTCAGTCTTGCAAAATCCTCCCCTGAAGCCCTGGCCAAAACCTCGTGGTTTTTTGGGATTCTCTCAAGCGAATACTTGGAGCAGACTTTTCTAATCTCTGCCTTGACTGCCCTTCTTGAGGGGTTTTCAACCTGGAGCAGATTCTGCGTAATTTCACTGCACGCCCTCTCAAAGTCAGTACCGGACTGAGACATTGATGCCTAGCAGCCTGTCTGGAATAAATTCTTTCAAACAGGGCGGGCTTCAGACATGCCCTGCTCGTGGCCGCACAGATCTGCAGGCAGCATAATCCGAATTGTTCCGGGCTTGTAGCGCTCAGGCTGTAAAACCCCACTAAATCTGAGTTTCAAGCCTGCCTTCCGGGTTCATCGGGGTGCTTACGAGGCCGTGGATCAGAGCCCGCCCGATCCAGACTAATGCTGGCCGAATCGCAATCAGAACTGCTGGTACCGCCACCATATTGGATCCTTTTTGCGTTCCAATAATTGAACTCGACACGCCTGATTTAGGCATTGCGCGGCAATACGCGACATGTGGGATCCGAAAAGTAGTTCACCCCCACTATCTGACATGATATTCCTCCCCGGTCTGCCCATCTATGACCGTTTCGCCCGCAGGGGGCATCTTGCGCTCATATGCCTGCGCGGGCGTCTCCCGGTTCTCCCGGTCAAGGGACATGTGGGGCCTGTCGTAGTTGTACCATTTCATGAACAGATCCATGGGATCGCTTGTTCTCATCATGATATCCTCAAACTCGTGCAGCTTGCGCTGTATCTCGCCGTGCAGCCTCTCTACCTTGCCGTTTGTCTGCGGGTGGCGCACCCCGGCAAGAACCTGCCGTATGCCTAGGGCCTCCAGGCTCTCCTCGAACCTGCTGCGCCCCTTCCTTGCACCCTGTTCGTTTGCGTAAAACTGGCTCCCGTGGTCCGTCATTATGGAGGCAGGTCTGCCGTGGTTCTGCATGGCCTCATCGAGCACCTTGAGGGCGTTTTCTGCAGTCGCGTTGTCAAATATGCCGTATCCGGTCACGAACCGGGATGCGTCGTCCTCGTAGCACAAAAACCACCTGCCGTCGTGCATTCCGCCGTGTATCTGCTTCCAGTCGGTGTGCCACATGGAGTTGGAATACTCCATCTCCCAGCGCAGCCACCTGCGTTTTCTGCGCCCGTTGGGCTCGTCTCTGGCCATCCCCTCGTCCTTTAGCATGCCGTGCAGTGTATGTCGCGGGATATTAATCTCGGTATTCTCCCTTGTGAGATCCTGCAGTGATGCCGCACCCGGGTGCTCGGAGGGCCGCACCGAGAGGACCGCCGAGTGCTCCCTGCGCCCGGGCATGCCGTTCTGGGGCCTTCCCATCCGTGCGGGGTGCGATATGTCCTGTACGGTGCCTGACCTGTGCCGGGCCCACAGTTTCTGTATCCCGCGGACCGAGACGTTCATGGATTCGGCTATCTGGGCGTTTGTCATGTCCCCCTTTTGCTTTTGGCGTACTATCCACCGTACGCCTGACTTTTTAGCTTCATGTTGTTGGGGCGTGCAAGACTGACGTATTTACCAGGCCCTTTTGCGCGACCCACACACCCCTGTTTCCAGTGGCATGCATGAGGCCCGTGCATCTGATCCTTACCGACTTGACCCTCGGAGAAGGGGTGAACTACTTTTTGGATTATAGAGCCCTTCTAGCGGCACCTTAGGTTCTACTGCCCGCCGCTCGGGCCAAAGTCCACTCCGTCTTTTGACTGGGCTTTTGGCACCGGCCTGACTCTATGCCCTGTGATCTGCCCGGTGCGGCTCGTGGGATGTCTCTGTGCTCGTGGGATCGTCGCCGTCCCCTGAATCCTGCCTGGCGGCCGGCAGATCGTCTCCACGGTGATGCATCTCCTTTCTGTACTCCATCTTCAACCAGATTGGCGTGATGATTGTGGTGACTGCCACCATGAGGACTATTGTGGAGTAGACGTCTGTCTCGAGGATGCTGAGCGAGACGCCGACCCCTGCCACGATCAGGCCCACCTCCCCCCTTGAAATCATTCCTATGCCGACCCGCATTCCCTGCGCCTTGTTTTTGAGGAACAGTGCTGCCGGCAGTCCGCATCCGAACAGCTTGGTGACTATTGCAATGACGATGACAATTCCGCTCAGTGTCAGTATGTTCAAGTCCACCGTCCTAAAGTCCACCTGAGCGCCGATAATCGCAAAGAACAACGGAGCAAAAATCAGGCCCACCTTTCCAATGTAGTTTTCTACCTTGTCAAAGACCTTGGTGGTGGACAGGGCCATGCCGACTGCAAACGCCCCTACGATCGGAGACAGCCCTAGCGAGCCTGCAAGGGCTGCCGCGCCAAAGAACACCGCAGTCGCTATTCCCTCGACGCTCCCCTTTGCCTTCCATATTCTCGGCGTGATGAACTTTGGCACCAAAAACACCGCCGCAATCAGCATTGCAGCAAAGAAACCCAGTACTTGCAGTATTGTGATTACGACCTCGGTGATGTCTATGTTCTCCACCCCCTGCCCGTCCGCGGCAATCGACGATACCACCGAGAGCACCGCTATGGCCAGGATGTCATCTACGACTGCCGCCCCTATAATCAGCCTGGCCTCCGGGGTCTTTATCTTTCCAAACTCGTTTAGGACCTGGATTGAGATTGCGATGCTTGTCGCAGTCAGCGCAGTGGCAATCATCATGGACTGTAGCGCGTCGTATCCGAACGCCATGAACGCCATCAGTCCCGCAAAGAACGGGACGACCACGCCAAGCGTGCCCACGGTAAACGACGCCTTTCCGCCCTTTAGGAACTCCCGCGGCGTCATCTCGAGTCCAGCCATAAACAAAATTACTATTGCCCCCATCTCGCCTAGGGTCTTGATCTCCGGACCTATCTTCAGCAGATGTTCCCCATCCCATGTCAAAAACGCCCCTAGTGCAAACGGCCCTACGATCATGCCGGCCAAAAGCTCGCCCAAGACGATTGGCAGCTTTAGTCTGAGGAACAGCTCTGCCATGAGCTTGGCTGCAAACAGCAGGATTCCGACCCCGATTATAATCTGGATAAAGTGCGCCTCTGCTGCCAATTCTACCTATTATCCTCAAGAATTGGGCAATATAAGGCGATTACATGTCAAAAATGGCATGTTTTTTGCATGACTGATCATGCGATCCTTTGAGAGTTTACCGTAACCCCCCTCCTTGGGACTATTCTGCCGATCTCCTGGCTCTGGATCTTGTGTTTTTTGAATACCGACTGTATCTTTGAGGCCTGATCTCCTGGGGCGATGACGCAGAATCCAACCCCCATGTTGAATGTCCTGTACATCTCCTCGTCCCTGACCCCCTGATCTGCAATCAGCCTCATTATGGGGGGGGCTTTTGGTAGCGAGTCGATCTCATAGCCGATGTTTTTGAGCCTCAGCAGCTTGGTAAACGAGCCTCCGGTAATGTGGGCCAGCCCGCTTACCTTGCACCTGTCTACGATCTCTAGAACCGGCCGTACGTAGATCTCAGTGGGCCTCAGCAGTGCCGAACCTATGCCTCCGACCCCCCTTACCCTGTCCCTTACCGAGTACTTTTCCAAAAGTGCGGCCCTTGCCAGCGAGTATCCGTTTGAGTGCAGTCCCGTGCTCCTTGCCCCCACGATCACGTCGCCCGGCCTTATCGACCCCCCCAGGATCATTTTTTTCCTGTCTACGTATCCTGTAACCGTGCCTGCCAGATCAAAGGAGAATCCCCTTCCGGCAATGAGATCCGGCATCACTGCCGTTTCCCCCCCCACGATTGGCACCCTGGCTTTTTTTGCGCCTGCGACTAGCCCCCTGACAATCTGCGTAAAAATCCCCTGATCGTTTCTGTTTGCAGCAATATAGTCGACAAACGCAATCGGGGTGGCCCCTGTGCAGATGATGTCGTTTACGTTCATTGCCACGCAGTCTATGCCGACGGTATCGTACTTTTTCATGGCGCTTGCAATCAAGACCTTTGTTCCGACCCCGTCGGTGTGCGTTGCAAGCGACATCCTGCCTGGAACCTCCACGATTCCCGCATAGTGTCCAAAGCCGTGCCTTATCCTTGCCATCTTTTGCAGCTTGTGAGTCGACCCGATCAGCCTGCCTATTGCGGCCTGACTGTCCTTGATCTTCAAGACATCCACGCCTGCCTTTTTGTAGGATAGGGCCATAATCAAGACCCTCCCCCTGCGCATAAAAGAATTTGCCTACATGTACATTCCTGACAGCTCTTCGCGGTGCTCTGCGTATCTTTCTGACAGCTCATGAAACTCCTCTATCTTCTCCTTTTTGAGCTCTGCCGTGCCGACATCCGTCTCATAGATCCTGTTTACGGCCTCCACTAGCGTGACTGTGGCCATCGGGTCTGCCTGGCTCCTGTCTGCCTTGACTAGAAGCGTAATCCCCCGTATTTCCCGCACAAGGCACTCGTTTAGGATTCCTCCCGGAACCCCCGTGATGAAGCCTTGCGGGATCATGCTGACATCCTTGTCTGCCATGACTCTGCACAGATCCTCTTCTGCGGCGCAGTATGCCCTGCCATCGTGCTCATCACTTGCCACTCCGTCCAGGATTACTATCTCGTTTGAGTCCTTTGACTTTGCCCAGTCTAGAACCTCGGCTACTATCGTGTACAGCCCCTCCATTCTTAGCGTAACCTCGCATATTACCGCGCAGATCGTGCCCTCCCTGTTTGCATAGAACCTGAAGGGATGCCGCAGCCGTCCCTTGAGAAACACCGTTGACGGCGGCAGATACTTTGACCGCATGTATCCTATCTCGTGCATGTCCAGCTCCCTGATTATCTGTTCCACTGCCAGCGGGCCCACCAGCCCTGCACCCACGAATCCTGCAAATATTATCGGGTTCTTCAGCTCCGCCCCTCCCACCTCAAAGACCTGTGCCTCGGGAAAGCTCTCTTTTTGCACTAGTTATCGCAAATTATCCTGTCTATTGTACGAAAATTAGGTCGCACTAATTTGAAGAGGATTGCAAAGGATTACTTTAGGCTTTACCGATCAAGAAAACCGATGGTTGCAAGGCTCAAGGCAAAGCAGATCAGATATGCAGTGACGCAGTGTGCCAAGGGACGAAGGCCCTCGGAGGTGGCCACCGAGATAGGCGTCACAAAAAGACACGTCCAGCGGATGTACGCCCGGTTCAGGAAGACGGGTGGTGCGCACCACGTGCCGCTCAGGCCGGGAAGAAAAAGGAACGCCCCGGCTCCCGACAATGTCGTGCGCGCCGTTCTGGAGGAGCACAAGCACAGTGCAGCAGGCGTTGTCCATACGGCCAGGAGGCTGCGAAGACAACACGATATAAGCTACTGCGAGGTATACAGGATAATGAGTGAGCACGGGCTGGTGACGCCGTCGCCTGCAAAATCAAAGCCTAGGAAATACGTCCGCTTTGAGCGCAGGTACTCCAACGCCATGTGGCACGTGGACTGGCATACTATGAAGGATCCGCGCTTTGCAGGGCTCAATCTAGTCACGTTTCTGGACGATTCGTCCAGGTGCGTGACCGGTGCGGGCCTGTTCAGGGAGGCCACCTCGGAGAACGTCGTGGCGGTCCTGCAGCAGGCCGTGGCCCAGTTCGGCGCGCCTGCAACCATTTTATCAGACAACGGCAAGTGCTTTGTCGGGGCGCGCTCGGATCCAAAGAAAAAGAAGAGTCCGCCCAGGGGCGTGTGGAGACCCACTGCCTTTGAGGAGGAGCTGCTCGACTGCGGAATCGAGCTGATAAACTCCAGGCCGTATCACCCGCAGACCAACGGCAAGCTGGAGCGCTTCCATCGGAGCATCGAGGAGGAGATATGGAACCACGAGAGCCTGTCTGCATATATCGGCTATTACAACGAGGACAGGCTGCACTGGTCGCTGGATATAGACAACTACGAGACGCCTCTGCGAGCATTCTCCGACAGGGAGGCCACAGATGCGATCAGGAAAAGCAACCCGAAATGGATGGAGGAGGATACCGGTGATGGTGCGACATAATTTTCATATAATACATCGCAAATTATCCTGTCTAATTACCTTTATGCATGAACAGTTCCAGCATCGTCCTGCCCTTGTCCGTAATCGAGTAGATCACGTTTGCGCCGACAGCCTCCTTCTTGATAAAGTTGTAATCAACGCACAGGTCCAGGTAGTTGAGAAACGACCTCTTCATTCTGATCTTTGACTTTGCATACAGGGCTGAAAACGTCAACGGCCTTCCCCTTACCTGGTATAGGAGCTTTAGGAGGGAAAGCGTACTATAGTCTCTGGTTCTTGCCTTTACGGCATCAAGAACCTGTTCATCGCGCCTTATGATAAAGCCGCCGAACTGATCGGCTACCTCGATTGGCACGTATCTTGATCGTGTCTTCATCATACCGTATGGTACGGTACCATCGCCTTATTAACATTCGGTTGATCTTTGTTGATCCGTCTGGCTGGTTTTTTTACACTAGTTATGGAACTCCCTTAGCCCCTTGCTGGTAGGATGGATTTCCACCCTTGGCCCCAGCAGTCCCTGCTTTTGCTCTACCCTGATCATGCCTCTGGACTCTAAATCCTGCAGTTCTGCATCGAGTCTTTTGTCTGAAAGACGTGTATGCTTTTGAATGGCCTCAAACGTCTTTGCACCTGCAATCATCTGCCCCAGTATCAGCATGTCGTTATTTTGAGGCCCTAGCGACTCGTCTGGCCTTTGTGTCGTCCGCACGTTCCATCCGCCGGCTTTGGAGTATTCCTCCTCTCCCGGGTACTCGCTTTTCAGCTTGCGTATTATTCTTGGCAGCACTCTGACTAGCGGGATTGCCAAGAAAACCGCCAAGTACAGCCACATGAACTCGTTTGCCAATCTCTTTTATTGCGTCTAGAGCCGGATAAACCTATTGCTTGGTTTCTGCGGTGCTAGTTTCATGGCGGTGTAAGAGTCTGCCCCTCCGGAAGATGCGGCATGACAGGCATGAAGTCCCTGGACTGCAGTGTCGCCTAGGGGGCAAGCTCCTGGCATGGCGATCTCAGCTTAGTATATTAGTTGGCAATACCGCGCTATTTTGTTGTCCAAATACCAGTCCCCCAAAATGACCGTAAACATGGGGGCAGCCAAGGGCGCTGCCATTGGAATTGTCATCCTGATCGTGATTGGCGTCGTGGCATATGCGTCTGTACAAATTGTTGATGCCGGACACCGCGGCGTGCTGCTGCACTGGAATGCAGTTGACACAACCGTCCCGCCCCTTGATGAGGGACTGCATTTTGTCACCCCCTTTGCCGACTCTGTAGTGGATATTGAAATCAGGACCCTCAAGTATGTCAAGTCCACCTCATCGGCATCCAAGGATCTGCAGACCGTCTCTACTGCCGTGACTGTCAACTATCACCCCTCCCCGGAATCAGTCCACTTTTTGTACCAAAATGTCGGCCTTGACTATGAAAACAGGATAATCCAGCCTGCTGTTGAGGAGGTTGTAAAGCAGGTTACTGCCAACTATAACGCAGAGGAGCTCATCACCAAAAGGCCCGCAGTCAAGGCAGACATTGAACGTGAAATCACCGATCGTCTCAACGGCTTTAATATCGTCACCGAAGTAATCTCCATCACCGACTTTCAGTTCTCCCCCCTCTTTGCAGCTGCCATAGAGGCCAAGGTCGAGGCAGAGCAAAAAGCGCTCAAGGCTGAAAATGATCTTCGACGAATCGAGGTGGAGGCAAGGCAGAACGAGCAGCAGGCAAAGGGCGTGGCCGCTGCAAACATTGCAGAGGCGCAGGGTGAGGCCGAGGCAATCAGGATCATCAACGATGCACTTGCACAAAATCCGAACTATCTGGAATGGCTCAAGACGCAGGCCTGGGACGGAAAGCTTCCGCTTGTTGTCGGCGAGGGCGGAACCCCGTTCATTCAAATCCCGACGAATCCCTGATCCTACTTTTCCCGATCCTCCCTGATTGAGTCGTACATTGCCAGGAACTCGTCAGGATCAGTCTGCCTGTATTTTTTCTCCAGCTCCCTGATCTCCCTCTCAGACAGCGCCTCCCCCCTGCTCTTGTAGAACTCTTGTATGATCTCAAATGGCGTTTTTTGTATGTCGTATTTCCTTAGGGTTTTATTGATTGAGCTCTTGCACAGCGCATCAAACAGCGCGTATCTGTAAACCAGGTATCCGGCTAGTCCCAGTATTGCCACGATGACTATGGGTATGATGATAGCTGATGCCATATGGCTTCTCTGGTGGTTTTTACTATTTCATTGTTATCTGTCATTTTCGGCAGATTCTGCCGGCACCTTGTGCCTGGACTGGGCCAGAACTGGCTCCCGCTGCTAGGTTGGCAAGCGAGGGGCAAGGTACCACTTTAAACAGCCCTCCTTGAAGACCAATCCATGGAGCTTGCCCTAAATGCAGCACTGACCATTGCAGGACTTGCCATGCTGTGCTATGGCGGCCACTGGCTTGTTGGTGGGGGCGTGGCTATTGCAAAGCGCTTGGGCATAAGCAACATCGTGATTGGCATGACCGTGGTAGCCTATGGGACGTCGACTCCCGAGCTGGCCGCAAGCATTGCTGCTGCAGGGGAGCACTCCCAGATAATCTTGGGCAATATCGTCGGAAGCAACATCGCCAATGTTGGAATGGTTATAGGAGTGTCTGCAATCCTAGTTCCCCTGGCAGTCAGCAGGACGGCAGTCCGAAAGGAGCTGCTTGTCGTGCTAGGCGCCTCTGCACTTCTGATTGCCCTGTCTTTGGACGGCCAGATATCTCAGTATGACGGGGCCCTCTTAATCGCCGTGTTGGTTGCATTTACGGCCCTCACGTACCGCTCAATCAGGATGGGGCAGCCGGCAAGAGAGAAAGACGCCACTGAACGCTCCGGCAGCTCCCACCTGAAGTCATTTGTCCTGCTGGGGGTTGGAATTGCGCTCTTGTATGTTGGCTCGGAGCTTACCGTCGACAATGCCGTAAGAATTGCGCAGTCATTTGGCATATCTGAAAAGGTCATAGGGATTACAATAATTGCAATCGGCACATCCCTGCCGGAGCTGATCACGTCCGTCATTGCAATCAGGAAGGGACATGCCGACATCGGAATCGGAAATATTGTTGGAAGCAACATATACAACATCCTGATGATTATGGGCGTGGCCTCTGCCTTGGCCGGCATTGCAATAGTCGACGAAATCTATGTCGACTATGCAGTCATGGTTGGATTCAGCCTTGTACTGGTCGCGGTCATGAAAACAGGCCTGGTTGCGCGCAAAGTCGGCGTTGGCCTGGCCGTGGGATATGCGGCCTACCTTGCTTTGTCGCTTTTGTACCTGTGATTATATGGATCTCACCGGAACCCCGTCGAACTGCACCGTTGGCACAATTGACGGCAGGGAGTCCCACTGCTGAACGCTTCTTGCGTCGTCTGCGATATTTGCCGTGTTCTCAAGAAGCCTCCTGAGGTTGTAAACTATTCTTACCGGCTTGCCCGGGTTTTTTACCTCCCCGTTTTCAACAATCTGTATTCCGCTTCTTGCCGTACATGAAAAATCCCCGCGGGTGGGGTTCATCGCATACGTGTACCAGAGCCTGCCTACGATGATCCCCCTTTTGACATCCTTGATCATGTCGCCCCGCTTGCATGTGCGTCCCTCGATTCTGATGTTGTGGGGCGCCGCAATCGGGTCGGGCTCTGCACTGGTTCCCATCGGCGATCCTGGCCTGCTTGCATTTCCTGAGGATCTGCCGTCAAACCTGTATGCGTCCTCAAGGTCAGAGAACGCATCACTGAATATCCCGCCTTTTATAAAAGACAGCCTTTTGGTGCGCACCCCCTCGTCATCGACTGCCTTTGCCCCAATTGAGTCTGGAACAAAGGGATCATCTGAAATGTTCAGGATGTCTGGCGCAACGGCACTGTTCTGCCTGCCTGAAAAGCAGCTCCTTTTTTCCCGCAGTGCCCGAAAACTGAAGTTCGATGCAAGAACAAAGGCCATTATCTCTCCCACAGAATACGGCTCCAAAATCACAGAATACTCCCCCGACTCTGTCCTTTTTGGGTTGGCCGAGCCGATGCACATGGCCCTTGCATCCTGCCCGACCCTGCCAGCATCAAACCCCCCTAGCGTCCTGCAGCAGTCCTGCCCTATCCCCGAGACTGCCACGGGCCCGCTTTTCGAGTCTGCGTTTATGACTCCCGAAATGTATGTGCTAGAATCCTCAAGCTCAAGGCCGTGGCTGTTTGCTATCTGGAACCTGTCTGATACTATGTTCAGCGACCCCGAAACTGCCGCTATCCTGCAGTCCATGGCCTCGTTTATCATGGTCTGGGCAACATCTGCGGCGTCACCCCCCCGGATCTCGTCTAGCCTTGAATCATAGGTCCTGTCGATTTTTCTGCTGCCTGGGGATCCTTGGGGAAGCGTCCTCCAAAACTCCTTTGGCCTCAGGTACCTTGCCGCCCTTTGGCCGTCCTCCATATACTGTGAAATTTTATCCGGATCCGACGCTTTGATCGAAAGCATCCTCTTTCCCTGAACCAGCCTGGCCGATATCCCCTCGCTGACCGTCTCCTTTACCTCGGCGATCTCCGAGTCCGTAATTCTGACCGTGACGACTCGTTTTTTTGAGTATACCGCCTCTGACTCGCAGGCCCCGATCCTTTTTGCGGCCCGCAAGACGCCTTCACAGTGTGACAATTACCTTCGGGGGTTTTTGTAGCGATATTTGTTGATCTTGATCAAGTCAAAGTATGATCCGAACCGCTCCTGATCGGCCGAGTCAAGCGCGCCGTCCTGGTTCTCAGACGAGAATTCCCTCAGGATCCGGTACCTCGTACTTCTCTCTGCAGGCACTCTTCCCACCTCCCTTACCATCCGCCTGATCTCCTTGGGCCTTAGGAGCTGGCCGTGTGCAGACCCTGCCGAGGTCGAGATGCTCTCGTTGATCAGCGTTCCTCCAAAATCGTTGGCGCCCCACATAAGCAGCAACTGCGCCATTCTTTGACCCTCCTTTACCCATGACGTCTGGATGTTGTCGATTTGGTTGTTTAGCATGATTCTTGCCACCGCGTGCGTCAGGAGGATGTCCCTTGCGCTTGCCCCCTCCCTGATGCCCTCGTGCAGCCGGTGCTTGTACATTGGGGCCTCTGCGTGCACGAAATTCAGCGGAACAAATTCCGTAAACCCGCCCGTCTCCTTTTGAATCTCCCTGATCTTTGCAATGTGTCTTACCCTGTCCTCTGCCGTCTCAACGTGGCCGAACATCATAGTCGATGTGGTGCTGATTCCTACGCCGTGGGCGGTTTTTATCACATCAATCCAGTCCTTTACCGATATTCGCCCCGGGGATATCCTGTCCCTCATGCCCTGATCCAAGATCTCGGCGGCCGTTCCCGGCAGCGTGTCTACCCCTGCATCCTTTAGCCTCAGCAGATAGTCCCTGACTGATGAATGGGATCTCGACGCGCCGTAGAGAACCTCCTCTGGCGAAAAACCGTGTATGTGGATGCCTGGAACCTCACTCTTGATTGCCCTGCACATGTCTTCATACAGGCTGCCGTCCATATCCGGCGGCAGTCCTGCCTGGATGCAGACCTCGGTTGCACCCAGGCTGTGCGCCTCCCTTGCCCTCCTGACCACCTCCTCTGTGGGCAGAAGGTACCCCTCCTCCTCTCTAAAGTCCCTGCTGAACGCGCAGAATCCACACTGCTTTATGCATACGTTGGTAAAGTTGATGTTGCGATTCACCACATATGTCACGACGTCCCCGACCCTCCTCCGTCTCAGCTCGTCGGCAACCAGTCCGACAAGATGGAGATCCTGTCCTCCTACGTCGTACAGCACAAGGCCCTCCTGAGGCGAGATCTCCCTTTCATCAAGCGCCCTGTTTAGGACGTCTGCCACCTGCGGATCTGCATCCCTGAGCACGGACTCTGTCGCCTGCATCTCCTACCTCCAATAGTCCTCTCTGACATACCCGTCCACATCTGCGATTGATGAGAGCCTGTCTCTCAGGCCGTCATCCACCATGGAGAAAAACTCCGGGTAAACCGGGAACCTGCACTTTAGGCCAAACCCCGCATCACTGCAGTTCCGCTCCACTGCACCTATGTCCGGCCAGGGGAACTCCGGATTTACAAAGTCTGGCGTAAGCGGTGATATCCCGCCCCAGTCGTTGATTCCCGCCTCTATGAAGCCCTGGTATGATCCGGGCGAAAGGTTTGGCGGTACCTGTATGTTCATCTCCGGCATGACTACCCTTGTCAGTGCCACGACCGTCTTAAAGTAGCCCTCGTCTGCCGACGGGTGCCCGCCCATCATCGTGTCCGGCTTTGGTTGGAAGTTTTGCAGGATCACCTCCTGAATGTTTCCGTGTCTATGATGAATCTGCTGTATTGCAACTATGGAGTCGATCATCTCCTCGGCGGTCTCGCCTATTCCCAGCAGCACCCCCGTAGTCATTGGAATCTTCAGCTTCCCGGCATTTTCCAGCACCTCCAGCCTTGCCTTTGGGCTCTTGCTTGCTGCAAAAAAATGGGGCCCGCCTTTTTGGGCGAGCCGGTCGCTGACGTTTTCCAGCATCAGGCCCATGCTTACATTTGTTTTCTTGAGCTCGGCCATTTCCTCCTTTGAGAGGTTGCCTGCATTGGTGTGTGGGAACAGCCCCCTCTCCAGTGCGACCTCAGAGCAGTGCGCGATGTACTCGACGGTGCTTGAAAACCCGTTCTGCCTTAGCCAGTCCCTTGCCTCCTGGTACCTGTGCTCGGGACTCTCGCCTGTGACAAGCAGCGCCTCCACGCAGCGGTACCTTTTGGCCAGATCCAGTGCCTCTGAGACGCCCTGCCTTGACATTAGTGACAGCTTTTTCTCTCCCGGCTCTGCCTTGTATGTGCAGTACGAGCACGCATCCCTGCACAGGTTTACCAGGTTGAAAAACGCCTTTTTGGAAAAGCTGACAAAGCCGCCTTTGTTTTTTCTGCGCAGTGCTTGCGCTGCCTTGAACAGCTCGCCGGGATTATTCTGGGATGACTCAAACACCTCGTACAGCCCCTCCCTTGGCAGCTGTCCTCCATCTAAAACCCGGTTCAATGATTCTGAGTTAAGAATCAGCTCACTCAACATGACTTGTGAAGGTTTCAAGTATTTATTCTTGTATTACTCTGGCCGCTCTTCTAGCATGATTGCCAGGCTGGAGGTTCTGCCGTCTCGAAGAACCTCTAGTTCCAGCGTGTCCCCGACAGCCTTTTCCCTTTGCAGGTGTAGCAGGATGTCGTCAATCTTTCTTACCTCCTTGCCGTCCACCGACAGCACGATATCCCCGCCTATCCTGTAGACCTGCCCGTCCTTTTGGACTGTGTCCGTTGCTCCCTGCAGTCCTGCCTTGAATGCCGGACTGTCGTCTATTACATCCATTATCAGAAACCCCCTTGCATCCAAAAGGTTCAGGACATCTGCGTATTCTGGACCGATATCGGCTCCCCTGACTCCAAGCCACGGGTGCTGGTATTCCCCCTCAGAAATCAGCACCGGGACAATTTTTGAGATTGTGTTTGATGGCACTGCAAACCCAATTCCGGTGAACTCGCCCGTGGCGGACTGTATTGCCGTATTGACTCCTACCACCTCCCCCATCATGTTGATTAGAGGACCGCCTGAGTTGCCTGGGTTTATGGCCGCATCCGTCTGTATTATGTCTGGTATTGAGAATCCTGTTGCCTGGGGAAGAAGGCGCCCGATCTGGCTTATTATTCCTGACGTCATCGAGCCCGACAGCCCAAACGGGTTTCCTATTGCTGCTATCTGCTCTCCAATTTTGAGCCTTGACGAGTCTCCGATTGGCAGTGGGTGCAGCGTGGTGCGGTTTGCATCGGACTTGATCACCGCCAAATCGGTATCCATGTCTGCCCCAATCACCTGTCCGATGTACGAGCGTCCATCCAAAAACGTAATGATGACATCCTCTGCGTTTCTAACCACGTGTGCGTTGGTAATTATGTGACCCTCGACATCATAGACAAAACCCGAGCCCAGGCCGATCCCGGAAATGTCGGAGATCCCCTTTCTTACGTTAATCTGGACCACCCCCGGCTCTGACATCCTAAAAACCTCCACCAGGGACAGCTCACTGAGCATGTCGATTTGTGCCTCGCCGGCGGAGGCGGCCTGAAGCGAATTGGGCGACATCCCCGCCTTGATAATTTCCTCATCAACTGCCACCTGTTCCGTCGTGTTGATCTTGGCTACGGTCTCGTTCCCCGCCTTGATAATTTCCTCATCAACTGCCACCTTGGACTGCATCTCCAAGGGGGGACTCATCAGTACCGTGATGGCAACTATTGCGACTGCCACGCTAAACACCCCCCCAATCAACACGCCGGATCTTTCCATAGATCTCAGACTCTTAATTTTTCTCTAAAAAGTATTGCTATGGTGGCGGCCAAGGTGGATCCCATCCGTATTACACTTTATCTCGACAGGGACGCCAGTGAGGCAATGAAGGCCGATTATGCCAAGAAATATGGGGGTTGTCCAAAAAATTTCCGCAAAATGACCGCCAGGCTTGTAGATCACGGGCGCACGGCACCGAAAACGCTTTTGATCAGCCGATCCCGGATATTCCAATGAGCAACGACAGAAAGAACACGGACTACAACCGCCTCTATGAGCAAAAGCGCAGGCAGGAGAGCTCCCGCAAGAAGAGGATGATGAAGAATCAGAAAGATCGTACGCAGGGTGGCCAGGAAGATGGCGGCCGAGACGGGAATCGATGCCGGCCTTGCGTGGTCTGCCATACGCATTGCGATCCTCAGGATCGAAAACGGCCTGTCCTACAGGAGGATGGTCACGCATCTGGAGACACCCTGACGATCTCAGGCGGGGTGGCCTGAGATATGCACACTCCAAGTCGATGCTGCACAACAGGATGAAGATGCTCTGGGACATGGGCAAGGACTTTGTGGACGAGGTCATGCTGGCCATGTCAGACGGCGAGCGCATAGCGGATCTGCACGGCGACTCGACGGGATTCGGCCTCCGCAAGTACAGGAGCTGGAGCCACGCAAAACACGGGGAGGTGACGGGACATGACTTTGCAAACCTAGTCACCGGAGACGGCAGGGTAAAGACAAAGATTCTCAAGGTCTTGAACCCGACAAACAACGACTACAGGCGCCGCGGCGTGATTACAAGGGGCGCAGTCCTTGAGACAGAGGATGGAAAATGTAGGATCGTCTCAAGGCCGGGGCAGGACGGCGTGGTAAATGCGATCTTGGCAGAGCGATAAAGGAGCCCGGCAGCGGCATTCGGGCCAGAAGCTGTGATATCGCCCGACTTTGCCGCAGCAGGGGATCAAAATCACAGGCATCACAGCCCACACATCAGGACATCCGGGATGAAGGGATGACAGGCTTGGAAAAAGCGATCAACGGCGCAGATGGCCTGCAAAGGTGGGATGATTATGCTGGTAAGCACCAATGACGAGCCGGTCAGGGGCAGGGCTGCAAAAAATGATGTCTCTGCTCGCGGACAGGCTGGAAAGTCAGAGGACAGGCACAGCTGTGATGCTGGCAGCTACGGCCCGTACAGCGAGACAGCAGACGAGAGGGCATGGCATCCGGAGAATGTCTGGGTTTTGGCGGCTGCTCATGGAAGAAGGTCGACTGAGGGCAGAACGTGGCAGGGGAGCTCGAGTCGCAGGAGAGTGAAAAAGCGGCTAACCTGCCGGGGCCGAATACAAGGAGTTTTTCAGCAGCATGAGTGCCAACGGGGTTTCTAGTCTTTGCATACTCGGCGTACCCGTACATGAAAGTCAGCCAGGTGCGATAATCAAAAACCACGCATGGAAGGACACGTCCTTTCACCGGTATGCAAGGGCAAAATTTCAGCAGAAGGGGCCTCAACCTACACAACATGCCACACAGATACATCATGAAAAAATGAGGGAAAAGGATGGGGGCGTGACTGCATGCTAGGATACCGGCAAGATTTCATATAGCGCCCACTGCTTTAGTCGTCTCCTACAACGAGGCGCGCCTGGCAGGAATGTTTGGCATGGCAAGATTTCATATAGCGCCCACTGCTTTAGTCGTCACTGCAAGCTAGGCACTATGACAGGTTGTATATTGCGTCCCTTGATCCTATGCACTGTACAATGACTAGGCACTCTGGGCTTTCATTTACGCTATAGATTATTCTGTAACCTCCAATACGTGAAGATTTTAGTCCTCTAAGGCCACCTACCAGGTCTTTTCCGCTATGAGGGTTTGTTCTCAGATCATTAATTGCATAAGTTAGTCTTTTTAGGAGCTGCCTGTCTCCTTTTTTCTTGAATTTACTGTATTGTCTTTGGCAGTTAGCGGTTAACCGGACTGCATATGTTACACATTTGCCCTTACCTTGTTCCACGGAACCAGCCTGCCCTCCTTGACGTCTTTTTCACTTTTTTTGATTTGCCTCACCAGATCCTCGTCCAAGAGAATTTCAAGTGTCTCTCTGAGTGAGGATGCCACTTTTGTCCTTGCAACCGTGGATTCTTTAAAAATATCCACATGTACCTTTTCTATGCTTGCAGCCTGCCTGTCTCGGCAGGTGGCGTCTGCCAGAAAGAGGAATTTTTCAAGATCGTCGATGCTGTTGAATGATTTTTGAAGCTCAAAGATGTTTTTTGGAAAGTTTCTGGTGACCCTTGTTTGTGGGAAAACCGTTGTTCTGTGCCTGGGTTTTAGCGACATCTAGATCATGCCTGCCTGCTTTAGCTCATCCCATCCGTCCCTGCACTGCTTCGCTGTAAAGTAAGACTGTTTTTCTTTGACACGTTTGAGTATCTCTGTCTTGGTCATACCCTTGTAAACTTTTTTGAGAAAGTGAATTGATGCCAGTATTTCCAGCCTGCCCGGATCATCCTTTTTGTCTTCCATGAATCTTAGAAATTCACTGAATCGTTTCTGAATGTTTTTTTCCTTAAATGAGCCCTTTGGAACCTGTTTGTAAATTGCTTGTAGTACGAATCCGTCCTTTGTTAGTCTTGTGGAGTATGGTCCACGCAGGTACCAAGCAAATCCATATCCAAGATAAATCCCATATGACTGTAGCAGGTATACGGTTTTTTGCAGTTTCAGACGTCCATCAAAAGAGGACATGCTAAAGTTGTCCAGATTTCGTAATACCAGTCCCAAATCAACTACAGATCTGCTCGTGGTACTATCCATCACCCTTTGTACGAACATGTGTGCTTTAAAGATGTTCTCAAAAATATAGTTTGTTGAACACATGATAAAAATGCCCTCGCCGTAGCCAGGGTGATGGATCAACCCCTCATTATGCATGTGCTTCGCGCACTCGTAGCCGAATGGGGATCCGAGCTGCGGCGTTCCTGTGCTTCGCACTAGTGAATGACTACAGCTTCTGGTTCATCAAGACTAGGAGGAAAGAAACCGTCGGCGGTGACTCACCTCTTGCCCCGCCACCCACCTATTATCTGGGAGGATATGGCACAACCGCACGGACAAGGCAAGCGCGGCTGCATCATGTAAACCAGCGTTAGCTACAAAGTGGGACATGATCAGCTAGGCATGGATCAGAAGAAGCTAGGAACATCGTCGTTTCTACGACGGATGCTTTTAACATAGATGTCTCGCCTAATTCGCCAGAATTCCCGAAAACCGCTGAGACGCTATGTGGATCAGGCGTGCAAAAATGGCGGAAATTCAGAAAAACGCGCAGGTTGAGTCAGGTAGGTGGAATTAGGCGACAGCCCCTATTTCAGGTGTCGAAGATTGCACAGAACCTTGGTGGAGCTTGTCAGGCATGGGGGCGACAAGACCCGGTGCTTCAACCATATCCGTGGATGGCTCGATATCGAGGGCACTCCCCAGCTGGATGAGTTGCGTGAGATAATAGACAAGGCGCCGGGACAATGGGGCATGAAGCCGTTATCCATGTACGAGAAGGCCGATGGCAGGTATGATTCCTAGGAGGGCGGAGACGTGGCCGCAGCCGATTTTGACGAGTCCAAGGTGAACAGGGACGTGACGGCGGTAAGAGTTTGCCCCCTAGGCTACACTGCCTGCAGGGGCCTTGATCACCGTGCCCCCAACGCCATATCTTCCGGAGGCAGATTAAGTGAAGTGTACCAAAAAATCGAGCAAAAACAGAAACTTGGCAAGAGGCATGACGCCTCTAGCAAGACAAAAACAGCAGCCCACTTACATTTCACTTAGCTTGCAAGCAGACCCTTACATGGCAGCGTAAAGTCACCCCCTTAGTCAATCAGACATGAACTCGCATGTTGCTGTGATTTTTGCTTGGCCGGCAAGGAGCTGTGGCCGTGCACGTGCATTGGGCCTTTGCGGACTTGCCAAAAATGACGCAAAAACTGCATGGTTTTTTTGATTTGTGCCGATTACGCATAAGGTCTACTGGCCAAGGAGGGAATGCCGATCTTTAGGCTGGGGGTGAGCAGGAACGCATGCACGGACAAGGATCCTGCGATGCTGGTTCAATGGGGCTGTCCCGCGTCCCGTCCGGCAAGCCGATCATACTCAAGCCACTCGTTGACATGGCGGGATACTCTTGCGAGTACAGGAATTTCTGGTTGCAGAACGTAAGGGAGACCGGCGCAGATAAGAGGATAGGTGCACCTGATGGCATAGAACCGTATCCAAGGGGACGTGAGAGCATAAGTGACAGGCCCGAATCGGATGGCGGAAACAACTTTGGCAGAATCGCAAGGATCGGCTTGCTTGACGAGTTCATATCAGAGCTGACAGAACCGACCTACAGGGGATAAGCGTCTCCAGATGGCGGGGTTTTTTCCAAGATCACGATTCATAGGGCGATACGGACGGCCCGTGGGCTTTGTCAGCTTGATCAACTTCATGGTTTGGTACCCGGTTCTGCCCGTATCTTGATCCGTCAGGTACAGATTTGTGCCCAATTGGGTCAAAACCTGCCAATTGCGAATCGCTTCTCTGATGAGCTCCAACTCGTGGCGACTATGCGGATCTGCAGTCAGCCCAGCCTGAATTGCTTGGGGCTGTGGGAGTTCCTGGGGATGACTGGACAGCGTCGTGGTTATACACTGATTGCGCTTTGGGCATGATCCTTCATGGAGTATATCCTGCCCCTCCATGAAACTGCTGCATCGCTTTTGGCACGAACCAGTCCTGACATAAAGCCCGAGACTACCACTAGGCCCCCCAGCGGGCACATCATGGCGTATTCCAGCCTTGCGCAGAGTCCCCTGGCTGACTCGATGACTGCCCCGGCATAAATGACCAGTGATGCAAGCGACGAGAACAGCAGTAGCAGGCTAGATGAGGCCCCTCCGTCAAACCCCAATACTGCATAGCCTAGCAGTGGGAACGGCATAAAGAGCAAAAACAGGACTGCAAGGAACGCCCCCACTGCAACCGTGCTGCTTTGCAGATACAGCGGAATCATCAGTCTTTTCAAGGCATTCCAAAGCGTCGGCCCGTCTCTTGCCCAGACGGCGTCGATCAGGTGGTCCCCCCTTACCATTTTCATTTTATGGCCTGCCTCTTTGACCTTTCTTCCCAGCGCCCCGTCCTCGATGATCTCCTGCCTTACGCCCTCGTGGGTTCCGACCCCCTCATATACCTCCCTCCTTATGATGAAAAAACTGCCAAAAAAATACCCCGTGTTTTTTGCAGGATCATTTACCCTTAATGCCGAAAACCTCGTATGCAAAAACACGGAGATCACCGGCAGGGTAATCCCCGTCCAGAAATCCAGCGACAGCATTTTTGGCATTGCAGTCAGCGCGTCTAGCTTTGAGGACAGCAGGTGCCCTACTGCCAGCGAAACAACGTTTGGCTCGTGCCTTGTGTCCGAGTCTGTAAACAGCAGCAGCTCCCCGGCGGCCCTCTTGTAGCCCTCGATGCATGCCCAGTTCTTGCCCATCCATCCGTCCGGTTTTTGCCCTGCCCTTACGTGTACGACCCTGCTGTCTTTCCGGGCATATTCCCTGATGATGTCCCCTGTATCGTCCTCTGAGGAGTCATCAACTGCTATGACTTCATAGTTCTCATAATCCTGCTCGACTAGGGATCCAAGACATTTTGCGATAAACCCCTCCTCGTTTCTTGCAGGCAGGATTACTGACACCATTGGAGCGCCGTGGCTGGTTTTTTGAAATCCGTCCAGGTATGGCGTGTACCTGAAAGACGCCAGCATAGATCTTAAAAGAACAAGCCATGCCCCGACTATGCCCATCAGTATTGCGGCCAGGGAATAGTTGACTGCCTCTACCAGTAGCGACATGGGCTAACTCTCTGCTTCCCTTCTGATGCCGTCGACGGCCTGCTCCGTACCGCCCCTGATGTGCTTTTTTATCATTCCCGTAAACATCCCCATCATCCCTGCAAGCTTTATATCCCATACTACCTCCAGCCTGATCTTTTCCCCCTCCGGCCTCACGGTCACCGTCTTGGTTCCGTCAATGATGCCTTTTGTAAAAACCGCATGAACTCTGCTTTTGGGCTCTATGGTGACCTCCTGCATGCATTTTTGATCCCTAAACGCAATAGTGATCTCCCGAGTTATCTTTCCGTCCTGCCTTGATATGTTCCTGATCTCCTTGGTACCCTTCCAGAACTCCGGCTCGTTGTCTATGTCCGATACTATCCCCCACACTCTGTCTAGAGGCGCGTTGATGTCCATTGAGACCTCGATTCGGGCCATGACTGGGCTTCCTCACACACTAAATATATTGTATTTGCGTCATGACTGCATGAGGCCCTCAAAATACATGCCAAAAATTCAGACCTTTGATGCCTCGAACTTTTGGAAGAACGCCTATGCCCATCAGCGGGGCATGCTACTAAGGAAGGCAGGCGTGCCCGTGGATCAAATTGCGGTTCTTGCCAATAAAAAATATGAGGATCTGCCTGCCGCACTACGATACGAAATTGAGACCTCGGGCGCCACCAGGCCCGAGCTGGAATGAGCCGAAATTCATTTTAACGGGAGGATATTGACGCATGACATGCCTGCCATAACATATGATGACTTTGCCAGGCTGGATCTTCGCGTGGCAAAAATAAAATCTGCAGAGCCCATCCCGGACAAGACTAGGATAGTCAGGGGAACAATCGATCTTGGGGGCGAGGAGAGAACCGTCATAATTGGCGGGGCCCAGTTCTTTGAGCCCGAGGATCTTGTGGGCAGGACGGTCATCGCAGTTGCAAACCTAGAGCCCAAAAGGGTGGCCGGAGTCGAGTCCGATGCGATGCTGCTAGCAGCTGATGTCGACGACAGACCGTTTTGGCTGACCGTGCATGGGGACGTTCCTGCCGGGACAAGGATAAGATAGGATATCTGGTGCCGGGATTCTCCTTGAGCTCTGCCGGGGACTCGGCGGCCCGCCGCAAGCTCCACCGTGCAAATGTCTGCCTTGATGATCTCCGCGATTTTTTGAACCGTGCAGCTGGCAGTGCTGTACTGCCGGGCAGGCCTACAATCTTCCCGAGCAGGCCAATGCCGTCCATATCACCGCCCCATGCCTTGCCTGGAATAAGGCCGTCAAGCCACGTGATGATGCTCACTCCTGATGCCGGTGGGGCATCATGCTGTTTTGCAGATCAAAGCACACTCTGGCTTGCCACTGTTCCGAACACCCCCGCGCCGCATCCGTGCCGTGCATCCTTCCACCGAAACCGTCCTTGCAGCCATGCAGATTTTGCGCATAGTCACAAACCATATGGTAGGCATCATCAGCGTGTCCGGCTCCCGGGGCCGGCTCTTGCCAGAAAAGACAACGACCATGCTTTTTTCACCGACTGGCAGCCCGTGCTTGTTATGCGGTACCGAGATCAGGCACTGCCTTTGGTTTACCCACGGCCTGTCTGAAGCTATAGTCCTTGATGAGGCCTGCACGTCTAGCTCCTATGTGCTGTGAGGCCTAGCCTCACCACTGTCCGGCAGTGAGCTGATCAGCGCAAGCTCGGAAGCCCTGAACTCCCGACTGCTTTTGCCTTGATGGCTGGACTATCCTGCAGTATAATCATCTTGTCTCCATGATGCCTGTGCGATCCACTGGGATCAACAAAAACAGGTGAAAGGTGGCCTATGAGTCAATCATAGATCATGAGATCCTTCTCTTCTAAAAGGGCATGCAGGTTGTTGACGGATCTGTAAACGTCGGGCTCTTTTTTGGCCCCGGTGCAGACTAGCTTTCCCGAGGAGAACAGCAGGATTACCGTCTTTGGGTCAAGCATTCTGTGAATCAGGCCCGGAAACTGCTCGGGCTCGTACATGCTTCTTGGGAGCGTCCTGGCAGCCTGCTCTAGGTGGATCTTTCCGCCCAGGTTGATCGATGCAACTATGTTCTGGATCTCCACGACCGCGTCCTTTTTGACCTTGATGCCGCCCTTTCTAAGCTTTTGAACAACCGTCTTTACGGCCTTTCTTGCCATCTCCTCTGACTTTGAACCAGTGCATACCATCTTGCCTGATGTGAAAATCAGTGTCGCAGTCTTTGGACTCTTCAGTCTAAAGACCAGCCCGGGAAACTGATCCGGGTGATATTCCACGTCTGGAAAGGTACGTGTAATCTCGTTCAAATCCATCTTTTGGTCCACCGAGGCAGAGGCTACTACGTTTTCAACGCTGACTATGGGTTTTGTTTGTGGCATGTTTTCCGATTTTTCGTATATTAACTATAATAAAAGCACTCGCTAATTGCCTGGAATGGGCACGGCGCCTTTTGTGCCTGAGGCCACCCTCTGACCGCATAGCGAATGATTTAATTTGCAATATCTGATCGCCGTAATTAGTGAACTTTACGGACTTTGACGCTGGGGAGTTTTTTGGGTTCAATGACGACACCAGCCTCTTCATGATGCTTATCTGGATCCTGCCGGTGGTCATCTTCATTTTTTACGGGCAGCGCATTCAGCTGCAGATTACCTCCGGCCAGATCAAAAAAAGCATAAGGATGCTTGACTCGTACCGGGCCGAGACTAGGGCCGAGCTGATTGACTATGTGAAGAAAAACTGCAATCCAAAACTGGAGCCCTCTGCCAGAATCGACCAGTTTCTGGAGTACTTTACAATTCCACCCGTTGACCTGGATCCAAATGGGATAATCCCAAAAATCAGGCATACAATCCACTCCAGGGAGGACTATACCCGGGGCAACATCAAGTCAATCATGCCAGACATCCCGGATGCCGAACTAAACAAAATCCAGACCCTGCTGGAAATCGCAACCTCCCTGCAGCTGCTGTACAAGATAGTCAACCACCTATTCCTTACTGCAAAAAAGCAAAACAACTACCCGCTAATCCTGCCGCTGCAGATGATGCTTCCTTTTATAATGGAGGAGGCTACGGCATTAAAGGAGGCCGTCCCTGCTTTTAGGCAGAGCCAGCCAATTGGGGATGGCATAGGCCCGATGGTCGTTGGAAAAATGATGTTAAATACTATAAAAAAGGAGATTGCATTCCAAACCGTCTCAAGTAGCACCGAGTATGAAGGCAGAAGGCTGATTCTGTTAAAGGCAGAGGGGCCGTCGTCGACCGTTGGCAGGCCCGCGGACGCGCTAGAGTCAATTGCAAAGGAGACAAAGCTTGATGCGATAATCATGGTCGATGCCGCACTAAAGTTTGAGGGCGAGGACTCTGCGGGAATAGCACAAGGATTTGGGGCGGCAATAGGGGGAGTTGGAACCGAGAGGTTTCAAATCGAGGAGGTCGCAGCAAGATGCGGCATTCCAATATTTGCTGTGATTGTAAAGCAGTCCATAAAGGAGGCCATAACCCTGATGACCCGTGACATTGCCGAGAAGGCCGATGAGGCTAGGGGACGCGTCTATGATCTGATCAAAAACAACACCGAGCCTGCAAACACGGTACTCATAATCGGCGTGGGCAATACGATGGGCGTACCACAATGATATTTTCTAAAAAAGAGATCACCGTAGCGTATGCCGTTGAAGGATGCGACTCTTGTGAAAAATCAACCAAAAGGAAATACCGGCGGGGAGACACCGTCTTTGCGAGGGCAGGCCCGTGCAGCTGCGGCGGCGACTTTTACATAGAAAGGATCTACGGCGAGATCGTCAGGCAATAGTCATGCCGCCGTTGTAACCAGGGCACCCGCCTCGTTTGGAATGAAGGTGTGCTCTGCCTGTGCCACCCTTTGGCCGTTGCCCTCGACTAGCACCGGATACGCCTGGACTGCCTTTTTCCTAACCAGAACCTCGAGGAGCTCCCTTGCCTTTCCCTCCTCGTATTCCTCGACTATCCACCTCAGTGCAAATGGCAGCATGTTGAAGTTATCCCAGATAAACTCCAACAGCCTGTCGGCCTCCTCGTTCTTTGTCCTCTTCCTTGAGACCAGGGCGAAGATATTCCTTGTCTTCCCCTCCTTGACAAATCCCAGTCCCTGGCTGGTCGTAACAAAGGGCTCGCACGCATATGCCGACCTGCCAGACAGTGAGAACGATCCTATTGACCAGATGTTTGGTATGGACTTGCCTGCATGGATGGTGTACTGCCCAAGCGAGTGCCCGCTCAGGTTCACTATTGGCGTGTATCCCAACTGCTTGATCGTCTTCTCTATCGTCCTTCCGATGTCGCTTGCCTTTACACCCTCCCTGACCTGCGCCATCGCACTGCTCAATGCCTCCTCTGCCGCCCGGACTAGGCCGTCATACCGGGGATCATAGTTTACGGTAACTGCCGTATCTGCAATCCAGCCGTTGACCTGTGCGCCCAGATCAATCTTGACCAGATCATCCTCGCGTATCGTCAGCTCATCGTTTGGCTCTGCAGTATAGTGCGCTGCAACCTCGTTGATGCTTGTGTTTACCGGGAATGCGCACCTTGCCCCCATGCCTTTAATCTGGCCCTCGATCTCCTGGCAGATTTCATAAACCGTTTTTCCGACCCAGTTTCTGCCTCTGGCAGCCTCCCTTACCTGGCCGGCAATCCTTCCTGCCTTGACATAGTCGTCTACTTCCAACGACACGCCTCAGCTGCGTTGCTATTTAAAATCATCATCTGCCGGTGTACGGGCACCCATCCTCGGCCAGCTAGGCATGAGCTCGCATGTAGCTGTGACCTTGCATGGCCACTGGGGAGACGTGGCCTTGCGCGTCGCAGCATCTGAAGGTGTGCTTGCTACTCACCGCGGTCGCTGTTTCACGTGGTTCTGCCATGCAGGGTTCTGCGTGCAGGGCCATGGAGGTACGGCGAGGCGGGATTGGGAGTGTGCACCTGCAACCACTGTGTCAGGCTTAAATTGGGGCCCATGATTCTGTGTAATCTGGGGATTGTGGTCTAGCTTGGCATGATCCTGGTTTTGGGTACCAGGGGTCGCAGGTTCAAATCCTGCCAATCCCATCCTGCCTTTGGCCAAGCTAGGCGTGAATGGATTCGCTGCCTTTCTTGCAGCTGTGCACAATGAGTAGCTCCTCTTGCCCGCTTCTGCCCTGCTCTATTTTTGAGCGCATCTGCCTGGACGGCCCCAGCTAAGTGAAAAGTATCCCAAATCCGGCGTCATGGGGGAGGTTTGGACTCCATGATATCGATCGTCATACCCTCCGTTATAGAGTTGGCAGGGCAGGGTAAAAAACTTGTTTGAGGTTTGGACTCCATGATATCGATCGTCATACCCTCCTTGAACACCGGGCATCGTCATGACGTTCTGCACCCCGGATCTATCGCAGAGCAGCGCCCTGGCAATTATCCACTCGTTGAACAGTACCGTTGAATGGTAAAAGTACAGCATCCTGACGGGCCATCCCAACATCAAGCCGACGATGATCCCAAGAGAATCGCCGTACCTCAATGTTGTAGAAGAATGCTGGAACCTGGGCAGACATGCCGTTTTCAGGGTGATAGTGTACGGAAAGATCAGCGAGCTGCGGCATGCCATATCCGGGCACTGGGGTTGTCGCCTAATTCATCAGAATTCCTGAAAACCATACGATGTCATCCGGATCTAGGCGTGCAAGAGGGACGGAAGTTCAGAAAAACGTGCAGATTGAGACAGATAGGTGAGTTAGACGACAACCCCCCCGGGTACTACGGGACGGCGTCGTTTGCCCGCCTTTACATGTACAAGTATATTTACAGATCGCCGGTAAGCCCCCAACTACTTGTGACCGTTGCTATAATATGTGTCCTATCTGCACTTGAGGCCCTTGTCCAGATCTCGTAACAATTTTTGAATGCTTCTTGCTTGGATGCCTGTCAGCTTGACACCAGTCATATTTGACCAAATCTTTGACACCTTACCGCTGTTTATTTTTTCTGCAAATTCTTGAATTTGTGTCAGCATGTGATCCGTCAAACCAGCTTCCTGGCATTTCTTTACAATCGTTGGAATATCCATATTACGAGATTGATCCATTATAAGTGATATAATATCAACAGCGTCTTTTTCCGGCCTGCCCCTTGGCATTAATTTTAGAATCACAAGCCTGTTCAGATCTACTGTGGGGGCGTTGGTTTTACATGACTTGTTGTCATCATACCTAGCACCTACCGGCATGACTTTACAATCTCTAAATAATTGGCCGGTTACAGGATATGACAGTCCACTTGAAACATCGTATATTTTACCCACGCTTATGTGGACGTCAATAAAGTCTGAACCAGATTTTTTTGTTGCTGCTAGTCCAAATTCGGTATCTCGTATCTCATAACCTAGGCCTTTTAGTAGCGCGATAAAATCCCCCTGTCCTTCTTTTGCTATTGCCATGTCGATGTCTTTTGTGTGCCTGTATGCATCGGTAAAGGCCCTGACGGCATATCCGCCTATGACGACTGTAGGCACCCCCCATTCATTTGCCTTTTCAACGATGGCCCTGAGATCTTTGAGACTTTCGCGCTCAACATCTGCCATCTTCTGCTCTTCTGACAGAGTCATCTTGCCAAATCCATGACTATTTTCGAGACAAACCCCCTCTCGAAGGTAGTTATCAGGTTCCACCTATCTGCAAGATCGTAGCACTTTTTGGTTTCCTGCGTGGTGTTTTTTGGAAAGAGTCTTCTTCTTGACGGGCCTGTACTTGAATGTATCTTGTTTATCAGATCCGCATCAAAAAGATCCCTTCCGGACCCTGAGTTTATCATCTCTAGACAGGCCCCCAGCTCCCTTTGAACATTCTCACCTTTTGCAATTCTTAGCAAATAGTCAAAGTCAAGCTCCCCTCTTTTTTTGATCAAGAGGGCAAGGGCGTCTGCAAGTAGGAATTCTGTCTGTTCTACGAGTCCCTCTATCACGAGAACCTCCGGATTCACATACTTGATGCCGCCTAGCTCCGTCGAGTCATCCATCATCTCAGGTGTCAAAGACGAGTGTATGTGCACGTTTGTTTTTGCGATCCTCTCAGACAACAGATCATCTACAGAAACGGACGTGGATTTATCAGACAAAAGTGAAATCAGCCTGTCTTTGTCCCTCTCACTGGCATGGATGTCTATCTTTCCCGGTGTTGCATAGCCGGTGTAGGCATATGCAGCATAATTTCCACCCAACACAAAATCCACGTGCTTGGAGGCAGCAGCCAGGCGGTCCATGACGTCCTCTGATGATGACGATAGTCGTATGCCATAGGAGAAGATTGCATCGTTGGGTTGTATCAGCCTGAAATATTTTTTCCGCCTATCAACAGAATCCCTTTTTGAGGTCAGAAAACCTGCCTCCACAAGCCTTGTCAGCCTAAGGGACAGAATCCTCTTGTCTGCAATTTTGAGTACTGATTTGCCAGTTTCGAAATCAAACCAACTCGTATCCTTTTCTGCATATAGTTTGGCGTAGGATTTTGCTACCCACGACGGGATCCATTCCATAACATCACCTAACTAGTCAGACTATTGGCATGACCAATATAAATAGTCATACTAAACATAGTCTGCTGGTAATAAGTGGGTTATTGCCTAATTCATCAGAATTCCTGAAAAACATTGAGTTGCCATATGGATCCAGTAGTTGAAAATGTACCCCCTTTTTAAGTGTCTGAATGTTTTGAACAAGTTGACATGATTTTTTCACCAATCGAGCTATAAACAGCGGTGTTCCTGTCTACCTTGATAATGAACCAAACCCAACAGAAACACCACACAAGGTACGGTGAGGCCGGATTTAAATTCTTGGTTACCGCAGTAGGCATGCTGAAAATCAAGTTCTCCTCAAGACACAACGCCATGTGGGGCCTGGAAGACGCCTCCCGCCTGATTGCATCCATGTCGGAGCGTTCCGCATGTGCGCACTATACCGCCCAAAAGCTTGCACTTCTTGCATCAGAAGGCGCCGGGGCCGCGGTGCCCAGCTCGGCCTGGCTTCTTGCAAAGCTGGGGCACGCAAGACTGTCCACGATGGAGAAAAGGTGCGATGCAATGCTGCATTACACGGCCGCCGAGGCGGTGGGCAGGCAGCTTTGCTCCCTCCAAAGGAGCCACAAGGCGCCTGTCCTTGCCATAGACGAGACCAAGCTGCCCAGATACGACAAGAAAACCGACATAAAGCACCTGGTAAAGTCAAAGCGCGACAGGGGCACCATCAACTATGAGCAGTACATGACATGCAAGCTGACATCCAAGGCCGGCGCCGACGTGCATACGGCCTGCCGCATGGTGACCGAGGGCGACAAACAGGCCGATCTGGTGCGTAATATGCTCAAAAAATGCGCCGATCTGGGCATTACGCCCAGGCTCGGGTCAAGGCGCAGCATCATCCTGCTTGACAGGGGGTTCTTTTCGGTCGATGTAATGGATGCCATATCCGAACCCGGGTTTGCATTCATCATGCCCGCAGTCAAGACGCCGGGGATAAAGAGGGCCATAGTGCAGCGCGCCCGCGGCAAGAGAAAGGCAGTATCAAGGTATACCATGAGGTCGTCAGACGGCAAAGAGTTCACGTTCACGCTGGTCATCAAGAAGATCTCAAGGTCCAAGGCAAAGAACGTCTTTGACAGATACCACGTGTTTGCGACCACGGTGCGCTGCTGCAGCTATCGGCAGCTGTTCTGCCATGTGACAAGAGAGTACCGGAACAGGTGGGGCATAGAGACCGGATACCGCTGTGCCAAGAGCGTCAGGCCGCGGACCACCAGCAGGAATCCTGTCCTGCGTGTGCTTTTGTTTTACATGTCGCTTGCAGTATGCAACATATGGCTGACAATGAGGGACTCGGGAGACCCAAAGACCCGCGTCATGGCGCTGCTGACTCTGATGTATGCCGTGGTCCTGTATTCGTGCTGCCTCCGTGCGCCGGATGCCGACAGGATCGGGGTGGGGCGACGGCGGCATGATCCCGGCTAGACGGATTTATGGGGTACATTTTCAACTACTGGGATCAGGCGTGTAAAAGGGCGGAAATTCAGAAAAATGTGCAGGTTGAGTCAAATAAGTGGAATTGGGCGACAGCCCCCACTTTCAGGTGTCCAAGATTATGCATATTTCCAAACATCTCTGGCTTAGAGATCTGGCCACCAAACCAAGGAAAATCCGAATCCGGTGAAATTCCATATCCCCAATTTTACACAGAACCTCAGGCCGGGCCCTTTATGGAATCCCTGACCGTCCTGTCCAGGATCCGGTCTGCCCTCCTGTGCATCGTCTCGTACCGTATATGGCCCATCTTGCCAAGCAGCCAGTCGGCGCCGGGGCTGCGGCCCGCAGAATCCCGGAGCGTCTCCGAGGCCTGCTCGGCGCACATGCGCTCCCTGGACATCGTTGCCAGTAGAGCCGCGGCATCCGCCTTGCCGTATATCGCGTTGGGTCTGTCGGAGAACCTCATGCCTATGGACGAGACGGCCGCCTGGTACATTTTGCGCTCCCTGTGTCCGCACAGCTGAACGGCCTTGTCCCGTTTTGGCACGCAGGTACTGCCGGGCCCCCGTCTATAGATCTGGTTGATCAGAAAAACCTGTCATTTTACTGCATTTTCAGGCCACAATCGGAACTACTGCCTGCGGTAATAGACTTATTTCGTATGTGGTCACGTCCCCTTGTTAGCTAGGCACGAAAATCACAATCATGCATCTAATTCGTGCCTGACTGATGGGGGTAGGTGACCTCGTATCTTATTTCTAATATTGTGATTCCCAATACATGTTTATCATATACTTGGACGCATCTGGCAGGCCAGAGCAATCCGATCCTGAAAGTTTCACATTGGCATCTGTGATAATCAAAGAACAAAATTATCAAGATCTTGATAACAAGATTAAACAAATCAAACTGAAGCATTTTCCCAGTTTACCGGACGAAAAAGTGGAATTTCATGCCAAAGACATGATGAATAGGGAGGAATTTTCAAATCACTTTCTTGGAATAAAATTTTTGAGATACTGGATGATATTTTTAATTTTGTGGCAGACCATGCGACTAAAATTACGATAATTGCCTCATTGATTGAAAAGAACAACCTGTACCACAATGTTGATGCTGAACAATAGACTTTATGCGTAATCGGTTCAGATCTAGGATTATTAGGAACAAATTCATCTCATTCAGGTCGATTACGCATAAAGTCTAATGGGCGTATAGGCTTATTGAAAGATTGAATATGTTCATCAGAAGAAAAAACATGGTAAACGTTCATGACGGACTCCAATATGAATACGGTATCATGATTTTAGATACCGAAGGCACGGTAAAAGATCAAAAATTGAGAAACAAGCTGATTGATATGCTCAGACATGGAACGATTCATTCCCAGTTAGAATGCATCATTGAAGATCCTCTCTTCACGGATTCTAAATGGAGAAATCTGTCTCAGCTTGTGGATTGTATGGCATATGGGATTAGAAAACACCATAGAACCGGAAGCAACCCTGACAATAAATCTACGAAATCTTGGAATGAAATTTATAAAAAAATTGAAACAAAATTCGATTACAATCCTAAAACCAGTTCCTACCGAAATTATGGTCTGAAGAAATTTCCATAAAAAAGGAAAGCTAGGGGAGAAACTCCGCGTTGCTTTCCGCTGTGGCCGAAGGCCACTACTCTAAGCATGGTAGGGAATAGCCTGTTGCATAACCGTGCCTGAAAGCGTAAAAACAGCCAGTTTTTCGTGCCTAAAATCGGGGTTATGCAACAGGCTAGTAGGGAACGGGGGTTTTTAAAGATTTGAAAAAGGTTCCTAGGACGCCAGCCAGGCAGAAAATCAAGGAATTTAGACCATCCTGACAACACTGGGAGATGCAAACAGATCAATTGGGGTGCGGCCCCGTGGTTTTCGTTGAGCAAACAAAAAGCCGTACAGTGTCGCGATCTTAAAGGCAACCCACGCATATACCAATATGTTAGAGGACACAAGGAATGCTTTCCTGCGTCAGAATGTCCGGGAAACACAACGCCATATACGGGATCGACGACCTGAACCGCGGCATGATGCGCGGCGCCCTCATGGACGCATCGGTGGGCGGGTGCATCAACGCCACGACGCGTACAAGCGGCACCGGTTCCTCTGCCCGGTGGCACGCCTACAGGATCAAGGCGACCACCTCGGAGGCCGCACAGGAGGCCTTTGAGGCGCAGATAAAACGGCAGCGTGAAAGGTTAAGCAGGGCCGGAAGGATTCCAAAGTGCGGGCTGACAATAGCAATGGACATGCACAAGATCTCCCGCTATGACAGAAGGCCCGACGGGAACCTGTCGCGTCAGAAGAAAAAGGACGGGACGACATACGCCGAGCGGTACGTCACCGTACAGTGCGTCGACGACGGGCTGGGCCTGACACTGGGCGTGCTGCACGTAAAAAGGCCCGGTTCCGTGCCTGAATCTGCCGGTTTGATCCTTGGCCGGCTTGAGCGGGCCGGCATCAAGGCGCGCCTCCTGTTGTCTGGCCGCGGGTTCTTCTCAGTTGAGGTGATTGCCATGCTGCAGAAAAGAAATGTCAAGTTCCTGATGCCGTGCATGAACACGGGCAATATAGTCGCAGCACTCAACGAGTTTGATGACGATAAGAGGCCCGGGGCATCCAGGAATATAATCGAGAACGGCACGGCTTTTGCCACGTATTCGATTGTAATAACGGAGAGAAAAAAGCCCGGGGATGACGGCAAGCCCGTAGGTACATCAAAGGAGGACAGGCCGGAGAAAAAGTTCATCGGGTTTGCAGCGAACCGGCCCGGGATCAGGATCGAGTCGTACTCTTCAAGGTGGGGAATCGAGACAGGATACGCCAAGACAGAATGCAGGGCCAAGACCCGGACCGTCGACCTAGCCGCTAGGATGCCTGTGCTTTTACTACTCGATGATACTGTTCAACGAGTGGATAACTGCCAGGGCACTGCTCTGTCGAGGGATCCGGGGTGCAAAACGTCATGACAATGCCCGGTGTTCAAGGAGGGCATGGCGGTGTATCTCAGGGAGCCCAAGCCCCCTCCATGACGCCGGATCTGGGGTACTTTTCACTTAGCTGGGCCCCTCCAAAAAGAATTATTATCCCGGCCCGGGCATGCTGTACTGCCTGGACGATGAAGAAGAGTTAGAGTAATGACTTTTTGGTGAAGTAACGCTTTATGGCTCTGAGTTCCGGCATAGATTTTTATCAAATTCGCAGGTCTGTCCTTTGATGCAGTTTGAAAGGCGTGACCTTGTCCTGATCGGGGCCTCGATCATGTTCATGCTGGGCCTGTCCCCGTTCATCGGAATAGGGTACGCTCTGGCAGTCGCGTTCTTGGTATATTTTGGAGTCAAGGTGTTTGTTGGACGCAGGCGCCGCCAGATAATGGACGCTGCCGGCCAGGGACTTTGTGCTGAGTGCGGGGCCAGGCTGGCGGGCAAAAAATGCCCAAACTGCGATGCCGGGTATAAATGATCAGCACGCCTTAATACGCAAAAAGGCTGTCTGGTCTTGTGCGTCAAAGGCATACGACTTTAACAACCAGCTCAACTTTTACTCAATTTCACTCTAAAATGATCGTTTCGTGCCTTCAGTGTAAGGATATGAAAACCCGGGCTGTATTATTGCTGGCACTGGCTGTGGCATTCTCCTCCCTGCTGCATGCCGACTCGCATGCACTGGAGCTTGCAGATCATGTGGTAATCAACGAGGTTGACACCAACCCCCCAGGAGATGACGCGCAGTCTGCTGCGGAATGGGTTGAGATCTATAATCCCACCACCGAACCGGTAGACATCGGAGGATGGGAGATTGCATCAACTGTCGTCTTCAAAAAAACCCTGACAATCCCGCCCGTCTTTGAGCTAAAGCCGGGACAGTACCAGATTTTTTCATACCAGCCCACCTGGTTCTCTGATCTGTCAGAGTCCATAGAGCTTCGAGACTCACAGGGAACCGTTGTCGACAAGACCCCCGCACTGTATGACACCGTCGACGGTTATGGCTCCTGGCAGCGAGTCTATGACGGCTTGGACTCCGACTCTACCTCTGACTGGGTCTTTGCCACCTCGACTGCCGGGGTAGCAAACGGCAGTGTTGAGGCCGTCTTTAAGCCAACCCCCGTCCTGATCACCGTCGGCTCTGACCGGACCTCCTACGTGCTTGGCGAGACTGCCATCATCTCCGGCACGGTATCTGAGAGGGTGTTTGTTGAAAAGCCCACCTTTTTGCCGGAGTTCATTTTGATTACCGTTGACGGCCCGGACTATCAAAGCACAGTAACCCTGTACCCTGGCGCCTCTTTGGAGTTCTCCACAACCCTGGCCCTGCAGGAGGTCATGGGAGTCAAGCAGGGAGCCTATAACATCACTGCAGAATATTCCGGCGAAATAGGCACTGCGCAGTTTTCTGTAGGGCACCCGGCAGTTACAGTCCACGAGAGGCAGTCCGGCGTGCTTTCAATCCAGACGGACTCTGACTCTTATGTTCCGGGCCAGACTGCAACAATCTCGGCTACCACAACCGAGGAGGTTCCATATGCGGGGCTAAGGTTCAACATAGTGGATCCTGGCGGCAGCGTCGTTGAGGAGGGCACTCTGTTCCCACGCCCCGGTGCAAACACTGGCGGCGAGGCTCAGTCCCACTTTGTCACCGAGCTATTCATCGATACCGTGTCTCCAGTCTATGGCACATATCAGATAGCGGCCGAGTATTCCTCCCAGGACGCAGAACATTACTTCTCGGTGATCCCTGACGAAAAGGATCCGTCAATAGTATCCCTAGAGACCGACAGGCCTGTCTACCGGCCGGGGGATACCGTGGAAATATCTGGACGCTCAAACATGTACCACGTCCCGGCGCTGTCCCTTGAGATTCTGCGCTCTGCAAGCCTGGCGCCAGGCACCGCCGGAGGCACCGGACTGAAGGTTCTAGACACCCTTAGGCTGGAGGGCGACGGAACGTTTTCCTATGGCGTCCCAATTCCTGACTCTTTTGCCAGCTTTGGCGAGTATCGCGTGACAGTATCCGGAGAGATTGGGACGTTTACAACCAAGTTTGCAATAGTTGAGGATCCGGGTACATTCGTTGAGGTTACCGATCCGTTCATCGTATCCGTGGACAAGGCATCCTACGGCATCGGGGATCCCCTGAAGATATCTGGCCTTATAATGGACTATCAGGGTACCTTTGAGGCCGACCCCGTACATATTGAAATAAGGGACTCTGGTGGCAGGATACTGTCATTTGTGGGGGGCCCTGAGGACTTGACAGGGAGCGTTTACAGCAGAATCGATCTCTACTTTACTGCCATACCTGATCCGGCCGGAGTCTTTTCAGTTGACAGCGAGATAACCCGCAGCTTTTTCACTGAGGGCGTGTATACCGTGCTTGCCCAGCATGACAAATTCGAGTCTCAGACCTCATTTGCCGTTGTTGATCCTGCCGACACTGGAAGCACTGGGCTTGACGCATCTTTAGACAAGGAGGTCTACGGCTTGGGAGAGACGCTGACACTGTCTGGAAGCCTTGGGATCCGGGCGGCAGGCGGCGGAAGCGTACAAATCACACTCTACAAGCCAGACGGCGATACCGACAAGTTTGAGGCAAGCCTGGATGGCGGCGCATTTAGTTGGAGCTGGAATACGCCGGCTCGGGCAGTCGTACCCGGTGCCGACAATGAGCGGGCGGCCCAGTCTGGCAATCTCGGGGTTTATCGCATCGGCCTGGAGGCTGAAGGGATCCGCACCAATCTGCCCTTTAAGGTATCTGCAAATCCCGAGACTGACACCCTGAATCGGGATCCCATCACCGTAGACGCCGGCCAGTCCGTCTATCTGGCAGGTGACAAGCTTTATGTTTCCGGATATGTAGTACCGCGCGGCGCCACTCATGACGGCTTGGGCATTCCCGAGTTGGTTACAGTAGAGGTCATGCCAACCAGAGTACCCCTGAACCCAATTCACACTGCGACCGTTTATCCTGATCAGGGCGGATACTATTCAACTGCGTTTGATCTGCTTCCTTCTTTGTTTCATGAGGGAGCCTTCAAGGTTCGTGCATCCTATAATGACGCGAGGGCAGAAACGAGTTTCTCGGTGGCCGAAAGCTATCTTCAGGGCGGCGAGGATCCGGAGTTGATCCTGACCCTGGACAAGGACTCCTACAACCCCGGCGACGTCCTGACTTTGGATGGACGGCCAAGCAAGATAGTGCATCTGGGGCAGTTTGCCATCAGTGTGATCAAGCAATCCGACCATGAAGTCTACTGCGGATCGTTTTACTGTGGAAGACATGCCGGTCCCATATCTATTCTGAAGCCGGATCCACTTGCCGCATTTACGCACACATACGCCATCCCCGAAACCGACAGCGTCGGCTCTTATGAGATTGTTGTGGATGCCGGCTTTGATACCAAGTCCGTGACATTTGACGTGGCCGAAAAACCCGAACCCGGTCCCGCCAGAATAATCGAAAAGGCAAGCCGCATACCTGACTCAAGCGTGTCGATTGCGCCAGAGGCAAAGACCTCCGGGGGACTTGAGCTGATCCCCAGGGTGCTCTCCGGCATGCTGATCACCCCCTCCAGGGGAGAGGAGCCGGCAGTCAACTTTCAGGTGCATTCTCCTGGCGGGGCCTGTGTCATAGGCCAGGCCCCCGGCTGCCTGGTATCCGAATCCACCCGCGCCCCGGGTGCCATATCTACCACTGTGACGTTTGATGACTCGCAGTATATGGTGCGGTACAGCGGGCCTGATGCCAAACTCGAAAAGTTCTCAATTGTGCCCGCACTGGATGGCGAGCCGTTGCCCATGGGCGCATTTGACGTGTCTGTAATCAAGGATGATCAGCCCTCCAGAATATACTACAAGATCACCTACACCGGGTAGCAGCCGAGTGCACACGTCTTTCTCAAAACTCAAGGCTTCAGCCTGCCGGGATCCCTTGGATACAGCACAACTTCACGTACATTGTCAATGCCAACCAGCGTGGTCAGCAACCTGTCTAGTCCCATGCCCCAGCCTGAATGCGGAGGCATTCCCCAATCAAAGGCCTTTGGATGGTCTTGGAACTACGGGATCCAAGCCCTGCTCCTTTGGGCGCACTTGGTATCTGGATTGTGGAGTCTGGTCCCGCCGGATGACAACTCCAGATATCCATACTGCAGGCCAAATGAGCGTGACAGTTCCGGATCCTCGTCTTTTTCCCTGATGTAAAATGACTTGAGCCTCACTGGCCAGTCAGTCAAAAAGAAGAGTCCTGGATGATTCCCGCCGATAATTCTGAGATGTGAATCCAGCAAATCATCCCCGAATTCAATCTTCTCTCCTGCCCAGACTGGGATGATTGACAAAATCCAGGTCGGGGAAAAACAGGCCATCGATGAATCTCTTGTCGGCCTCAAGCCATATTTTACCCCTGAACCGCTCTTGGAGTCCGCCCGCGCAGGGTTTCTGCCTTGGCGGATGGCCGGGATGTCGTTTTTGGCCAAATACAGGGCATCTGCGAAAGCCTCCGGCGGTGAAATCCACGCCTGAACTCCGAGCCCGAGCTGCTGCCTGCTTGCGCTAGTGTTCAGTCACTGACTTTGCCCTCACGTTGAGGACAGAGTATGTTTTTTGCATCAAAACCACAGACTGGGAGCCCCCCATCTTAAACCGACCTTTGTCGTTCTGGGCGTGTTGTCTGTCTCCCTAGTGCAAAGCAAAAATCCTAGTCCTTTCCAACAAGACTATGGACTTTCTCACAGTCAAAGGATTGTCTGTAAGGTACAACTCCGCTGATGGCCCTGTATATGCTGTTGATGATGTTGATTTTACCCTATAACAGGGACAGTAGATTGGAATTGCAGGAGAAAGCGCGTGTGGCAAGAGTACACTGGGACTATCGATAATTCGAATGCTCCAAGGCGGTACTACGGCAGGCAAGGTCTCAATTGGAGGCGGCAAATCGATCCTGGACATGGATGAGTCAAAGTTTGACTCTGAATACAGGTGGAAGAAAATCTCCATGGTGTTTCAGGGCGCGATGAATTCCCTTGATCCGGTTTTTACCATACAAGAACAGTTCGAGGAGATTCTAAAACAACACAATTTTTCAGGTGATTCAAAGCACGTGATTGCCGACGCAATGGACTCGGTCAGTCTGGACTGCACCGTTCTCAAAAAATACTCGCATGAGCTTAGTGGTGGGATGAAGCAGCGCGTAACCGTTGCAATGGCTCTGCTTCTCAAACCCCATCTTGTTATTGCCGATGAGCCGACAACGGCTCTAGACGTTCTAATCCAGGCTCAGATAATCAATCTGCTAAAAAAAACTCAAAAAAGACGGCATGTCTTTTATGCTGATTACGCACGACCTAGCAGTACTTTCGGAGATTTCAGATGTCGTTGGGATAATGTATGGCGGAGAAATTGTCGAGTTTGGCTCATCTGAAGAGATCTACAAAAACCCAAAGCATCCGTACACGCAGGGACTGCTGGAATCAATTCCCACCCTGGGCGGAGACACGCCAAAGTACATCAAAGGAGTTCCGCCAAGCTTGCTTGACGAGCCGACACGGTGCAGATTCCTGGGCAGGTGTCCTCAGGCAGTTGAAAAATGCAAGCAGCTTCCTCCCAGGTTTAAAACCGAAACAGGCTATGTCAGGTGCTGGTTGTACGAATAGATGCCTCAAAAATTCCTGGCCTGTCTCTTTCAAACGACTTGCTGGATTCTGGCAATATCCCTTTGCACAGTGCTGCGGCAGAGCACTTGCATGCTGTGCCGGGCAGGGATTGCACTGTGATTTTTCAAATTGTCCCATTTTCTTAAATGGCGATTCCTGCTCAAGCTTTGCCGCATCCTGCAATTCTGCACTGGTGCCTCGAGCCTTCAAGCTTTGATGGCCTTTGGAGCATGGTTCTCTAAGGCCGGCCTCATCGTATGGGGGCTGTTTCCTAGCTCGGCAGCTGGTCTGACTCTAAACTCTCCAACATGATCATAACGGATGCGGCCCACGTCGCTGGCCCTGATCTCGACTGATCTGTGGTATGAGGCCGCGTCCCACCTACCAGCCAGGCATGAAAATCATAGGCTCCCAATATGATGAGAATACGCCCGATTAAGATCCGGGTTCGATCCCCGAGGGGCTCACGCTAATCCAAGATGGGTGAACCTCTCCTGGACGGCAGCTGTGCGCGGTTCTGTAAAGGATTTGCCGCTGTGATCAACGCGGCTTTAGTCCGGGTACTGCACTCGGGCCGAAGAGCTCGCTGGCGTGCTGTCCGATGGCATGCAGCCGGGCCAGTAGTGCCAACGGGATTACTGGCGTCGTGGTTCAATCCTCTCAAACAGGATTGTCCTGTCATGTTCATTACACGTAATCTGATACTTCCTGAACAGTTGACTTTCTCCTAAGAGTGTGTTCTGCTCAGTCCGTTCCTTCTGACTCTATTTCTGTAATTGAAACATCCACCATGCCGATGTCCACGGGAGTTCCGCGGTGGATGGTTTCAAGATGTATCTTGGTTTCGTAGGTCGCAAAGATGCCTCCCACACCGGCAGAGTTTGATTTTTCTGCCCGACTCAAATCAATCTTTAATGCGTCTGCTGCCATCCTTGGAATCATGTATTATATGAAAATTATGTCGCACCATCACCGGTGTCCTCCTCCATCCATTTTGGGTTGCTTTTCCTGATCGCTTCTGTGGCCTTCCTGTCACAGAATGCTCGCAGAGGCGTCTGGTAGTTGTCTATATCCAGCGACCAGTGCAGCCTGTCCTCGTTGTAGTAGCCGATGTACGCAGACAGGCTCTCGTGGTTCCATATCTCCTCCTCGATGCTCCGATGGAAGCGTTCCAGCTTGCCGTTGGTCTGTGGGTGGTACGGCCTGGAGTTTATCAGCTCGATTCCGAGGTTGAGCAGCTCCTCCTCAAAGGCAGTCGGCGTCCACCCTTTCTTGGGAGGGTTCTTTCTCTTCTTCGGATCCGAGCGTGCCCCGACAAAGCACTTGCCGTTGTCTGATAGAATAGTAGCAGGTGCGCCGAACTGGGCCACGGCCTGCCGCAGGACCGCCACGACGTTCTCCGAGGTGGCCTCCCTGAACAGGCCCGCACCAGTCACGCACCTGGACGAGTCGTCCAGAAACGTGACCAAATTGAGCCCTGCAAAGCGCGGATCCTTCATGGTATGCCAGTCCACGTGCCACATGGCATTGGAGTATTTGCGCTCAAAGCGGACGTATTTTCTGGGCATTGATTTTGCAGCCGATGGCGTCACCAGTCCGTTTTCTTTCATTATCCTGTATACCTCGTAGTAGCTTATATCGAGTTGCCTTCGCAGCCTCTTGGCCGTATGAACCACCCCTGCTGCACTGTGTTTGTACTCCTCTAGGACTGCGCGCACGGCCACGTCGGGAACCGGGGCGCTCCTTTTCCTTCCCGGCTTGAGCGGCACGTGGTGCGTGTCGCCTGTCTTCCTGAACCTGGCATACATCCGCTGGACGTGCCTTGTCGTGACGCCTATCTCCGGGGCCACCTCCGAGGGCTTTCGTCCCCCTGCACACTGCGTCACTGCGTATCTGATCTGCTTTGCCTTGAGCCTTGCAACCATCGGTTTTCTTGATCGGTAAAGCCTAAAGGTACGAGGTCACCTAGTTTTGACGTGTTTTGACAACCTGCTTAACATATTGCGATCATGCTGATCAAATACGATGCCTGTATAGCATCAACATGAAAGGCCGTCGACCCACATACCGCGAACTAGAGGCCACAATCGTATCATTCACAGACAGAATAAGCACGCTAGAAAATAACCAAAAGGCAATGTGCAGGATGATGAAGGAGAAGGACAGGACAATCGAGGAGCAGAACAGGATGATGAAGGAGAAGGACAGGACAATCGAGGAGCAGAACAGGCGGCTCCGGTACTACGAGAACGAGAACTCGCCACCGTCTGCAGAATCACTAGAGTACAAGAGGCAAAAGGCGCAGCGGAAAAGGGAGAGGGCCAGTAACCGTGGCAACGGCAGCAATAGTGGCACCGGCAAAAAGCCGGGAGGCCAGAGGGGCCACAAGGGGACATCCAGAAGACACGACCCACAGAAGACGGTGCTTCACACGTTCCAGGACAACGACGGGACGTGCTCGCCGGTGTGCATGTGCGGGAGGGCCATGGACATAACTGCCCTGATACGGGACATCATCGACTTTGAACCGGTCAGGATGACAGAGACGCGGCACATAACCGAGCGTGCCACATGCAGACTGTGCGGCATTATGATATCAGCAGACGACGGACTCCCAAGGAGGGGCAGGTACGGCAAGCACATGATCTCCCTTGTGTCTGCCTTGCGCGCAAGGCACATGCCGCTGCAGTCCGTGGCAGACACGCTCAAGGATTTTACCGGCAGGAGCATCGCCAAATCTACCGTAATCAACATGATCGGAGGGGTATGCGACTCTATGCAAAAGCCGTCAGGCGCGATCCTGGGCGGCATCAAGAGATCATCCAACGTCAGAATAGACGAGACTGCGGCCAACATGAACGGCAGCCGCATATGGACATGGACTGCCGAGACGGACAACGGCGTGTTTGTCGAGTACAATACGAGCAGGGGCGCACTGTTCTTGGACAGGCACATGGAGGGGTATGGCGGAATAGTGACATCTGACAAGTATTCGGTGTATGACAGGTTCAACGGGGAGGACAGGCACCAGCTGTGCTGGTCGCACGAGCTGCGCGTATCAAAATACGCGGCGCAAAAGCAGGGCGCCCCGCTGTTTGCGGGAATACTGTACGAGCAGCTTCGGCAGCTGTACCGCAGCGCCGTCAGGGCAGCGAGGAAGGACAGGGGCAAGGATCTGCGCAGAAGGTTCGAGTCCTGGCTGCGCAACATACTGTTCGGGTACCGGGAAAGCACGGACGACCCCGTCCTGGGCCCGGTACTGCGCAGACTGACAAGCTCGCTGCCGCACCTGTTTACGTTCCTGGAGCACGACAACGTGCATCCCACAAACAACGCCGCAGAGCGTGCCCTCCGTTACGCCGTCGTCTTCCGCAAGATAAACGGGCAGATCAAGGGAGGGGAACTCTGGATGAGGAGGTGGTCGTGGTTTATGACGTGCATACTGACATGGAGGGCAAGGGGCAGATCCGTAGCAGACGAGGTCATGAAACTGGTTTAGGAACGTGACCTCGTACGCCTAAAGTAATCCTTTGCAACCCTCCTCAAATTAGTGCGACCTAATTTTCGTACAATACAACGCCCCAGCCCAGCATATAACCTTAATAACCCAATTTATTTTAACCATGGTATCCAAATGAACGTTTTGCACGCTGCCATACGGCCGGGAACCACTGTTAGAGTTTACCATGATTGCTGGATTGGGGGGGGGGGGTGACCCAGTTTCAGCCTCTGTGCGACAGGACAACTGTAATGGACTCGTATGCGGCTCCGGCCATGACTGTACGGGGGACGGCATGAGTGGAGACGTCCGTGCATCCTGCGGCCGGATGTTTTTACGGGACACCGTCAGCTGCAGGCAGTTCCGCGGGAGGGGGACATACACATGAGGCACCGCTCTCGTAACGAGTCAGGTGGCCGATCTGCCATAGCTGCGGCACGGCAGCATCTTCTCCGTCGGGATCCGGCACGGATGGCCGTCCTGTTCACGGTACTAGCTGTGGCCGCCGTCTCCGGCCTTGCTGCCACCGGCTTCCAGGCCGAGGCACAGGTACAAGAGCCGGTCTCGCGCCTCATAGTATCCGAAGCCTCGATCGTATGGGACGATGACGACGCCCCGCGGCTCTGGCAGCCCACCGGCGTGGAAACCTTCGAGAGACACGGGCGCGTCTATGCGGCCATAATCACAGAGGCCGAAGACGCCCTCCAGCTGGTGGACATCACGGATCCAGACAACCCGCGGGCCACCGACGCCATCGACACCTACGACCGTAACCGTTATTTTTTGGATCCGCATGACGTGACCATATACGAGAGGGACGGCAAGACCTACGCGGTGATCGTCTCGCACCAAGACGCCGTCCAGGTAATTGATGTATCCGATCCCGGCGACCTCCAGATCACCTCACACGTGAGGGATGAAAGCGGTGTATACCTGGGCAACGGCCACGCAGTGGATATCTTTGAGCGCCAGGGAGCCGTCTACGCGGTCGTGGCATCCGAGAGTGAGAACGGCATCCAGCTGGTCACCCTCAGCAATCCTGAGGAGTTGCGACTGGCGGGGGGCCTGGGCGACAACAGCCAGCGCCTGCTTGACGATGCCCGCGGCGTGGCCGTCTTTGCCAGGGGAAACACCAACTTTGCCGTCGTCACCTCCGAGACCGAGGACGGCATCCAGATCGTGAGCCTCAGTGATCCCAACGGCCTGCGTGCCGTCGGGAGGCTCGCCGCCGACGCAGATCTGGACTATGACAACCCGCGCGACGTGGTCGTCTTTGAGCTAGGCACAAACGACTATGCCGCAGTGGCCTCAACCAAGGGCCTGCGCATAATAGACATCAGCGATACTGACCGGCCCGTCAACGCCGGCCAGTGGGTGGACGGCTCGTTCTCGCAGGACACCAGGCCCAACGACATGGACGTCTTCTCGATGGAGGGACGCACCTTTGTTGCCATGACGTTTGACGGTAGCGGCGGCGTCTCGTTTGTGGATGTGACGGATCCGCATGCCCCGGTGCATGTGGGGAGTCTGAAGGACTCGACAAGCAGGGCCCTTGACACGGTATATGACATTGACATATTTACGAGAGGGGACTCGACGTACGCGGCGGCCGTCTCCTGGGAGGAGGACGCCATGCAGATCCTCAGGCTGGCCATTGAGGAGGACACAAAGCCGGAGCTTGCCTCGGCCAGCCTTGACGAGCGCTCCGGGGTCCTTACGATCAGATTCACCGAGCCCGTCGACGTGTCAAAGACCAACATGCTGCACCTGCACGTGAGCAGCGTCGGGGCGTCCAGCCAGGTTCCGTTGCATGGCGCCGACTACGACAGGGCGGGATCCGATGCGGACATCCTGAGGTTCAAACTCTCAGAGTCGCAGCGGAGGATCATCGACCCGATGGACACGCCGCAGCTGGACATCACCGAGGGCGCCGTCAGGGACCGGGCCGGAAACGCCATAGCGTCGGCGGCCGACAACCCGATCGAAGTCACCAGAATGGCAGCCTCCGTCGTCGTGACCCCCTTGGGAAACCTGCACGACAACAAGGAGCTGCACCTTGACGGGCCGCGCGGCCTGGACGTGTTTGCCCGGGACGGCAGGACATATGCCGTCGTGACGTCGCACACCGACGGCGGCGTGCAGTTTGTAGACGTTACTAATCCGGACGACCCGAGCGGCGCCGGCCGCAACGGCGACGGCAGAGGCTCGGAGCTCAGGTGGGCGCGCGACGTGGCAGTCTACGAGAGGAGCGGGCGAATATATGCGGCCGTCGTGGGGCATGATGACGCCATCCAGATACTTGATGTCACCAATCCCGGAGCCGGCAATCACGAGCGGGGACACGAAAATGACAACAGTGCCAGACTGCTTGGCAACGCCGATGGCGTGGCGACGTTCAACATAGACGGAACCACATACGCCATATCGACCTCCCACACGGAGAACGGCATACAGATAACCGACATCAGCGATCCCTCCGACCCGACTGCAATTGTGAACATGCCTGACAACGGCGACCGCCTGCTGGGCGAGCCTTGGGGCGTGGCCGTCTTTGAGAGGGACGGCTCCACGTACGCGGCGGTGACCTCAAACGAGGACGGCCTCCAGATCATAGACATCAGCCGTCCTCACCTTCCTAACGCCGTGGGACGTATAGGCGACAACGGGGATCGCCTGCTTGAGGACACCAGGGGCGTGGACACGTTTGAGAAGGGCGGCAGGACCTACGCCGTGGTGGCCTCTTGGCTTGACGACGGCATCCAGATTGTGGATGTCACCGATCCGGCCAGCCCGACTGCCAAGGGCAATCTGCGTGACACGGACGGCCTGCTGATACTCAACGGCGCCCACGGCGTGGATGTCTTTGAGCTGGGCGAATACGTGTTTGCGGCCGTGGCAACGTTTAGCAACGACGGCATCCAGATTGTGGACGTCACTGATCCGGATCGCCCGGCACCGGCGGCATCCCTCGGGGACACCGGGGGCTCCGGCGAACTGCTGCTAGATGGCGCCGTCGAGGCAAGGGTCTTTCAGATAGGCGGCGTCACGTACGCTGCCGTCTCGCCATGGCATGACGACGGCCTGCAGATAGTCCGGCTGGCCCTTGCCGAGAACGAGCCGCCGCGCTTTGCGTCGGCCTCCATAGACGAGAGGAGTGGCGTCCTTACAGTCAGGTTCACCGAGAGGATAGACGTCTCAATGACCGATCTGAACCGCATGCACCTCAGCCAGGACGGCGACGTGGACACCGTCTCGCTGGCAGGCGCCAGCCTGGACTCGAGGGCGGCCGACTCGGACACCATAACCATAAAGCTTACAGAGGCGCAGCTGCTGCGGACGTCGCCGATGAGCACGCCGCAGCTGGACATCGGCGCCGGCGCCGTTACCGACCTGGCCGGCAACGCCATAAGGGGCATGCCGGACAACCCCGTCAGCGTCGAAGCAGAGACTGCACTCCTTGTCGCGACCCCAGTCGGGTCCATAAAGGACACCGGCGCCCTACTGCTCAACGGCCCGCGTTCGGTCAACGCATTTACGATAGGACCGGAGACGTACCTGGCAGTCACATCCATATCAAACCACGGCATCCAGTTTATCCGTGTGACCGATCCGACGAATCCGGAAGGTGCCGGGCAGGTGAGCGATACCAAGGGTCTCGAGCTTCGGGATCCGCACGATAGCGCCTTCTTCGAGAAGAACGGATCTTACTATGTGGCAGTCGTGGCGCACGACGACGGCATGGAGATAATCGACGTCACAAGTCCGGCCGGGGCGACCCCGGTCTCGCGCGTACGGGACGACAGTAGCAAGCGGCTCTCAAACCCGCACAGCGTCGACGTCTTTGAAAAGGATGGCAGGATATACACCGTATCGACGGCCAGTGCGGATCGGGGCTTACAGATCGTGGACGTCACCGATCCGCGCAACCCGGAGGCCCTCGGAACCCTGTTTGACGGCTGGACACTGTATGACGCCCGTGACGTGGATGTCTTTACGATAGGGAATCGCATCTACGCGGTGGTGACCGCATACGGCGCCGGCGGCAGCGAGGGCTGGGACGGCATCCGGATCGTGGACGTTACCGATCCGCGCAGTCCGGCCTTTGTCGGAGCGTTGCGCGATGACGGCACCCGGCTGCTCAAAGACACCCGTGGCGTGGACACCTTCGTCATAGGCGAGCACACGTACGCGGCAGTCACCGGCAACGGGAACGACGGGGTGGAGATAGTCCGGGTTACCGATCCGGCCAATCCGGCCAGCGTAGGACGGCTGTCAGACAGCGACCGCGACCGCGACGGCGGCGGGCTGATTCTCAACAACCCCCACGGCGTGGCGGCCTTTGAGATAGGCATCAGGACATACGTGGCAGTCACCGCAGGCGAGGACGGCCTGCAGCTGATCGACGTCACCAAGCCAAACAACCCGATCCCAGCAGCCGAGGTGCGCGATACGCCAAGCCTGCTGCTTGATAACACCTATGATGTGGATACCTTCGTAATAGACGGCACCACGTACGCCGCAGTGGCCTCTTGGTCCGAGGACGGCATCCAGATACTCAGGCTCGAGCATGCGGACACCTCAAGGCCCGCCTTCGAGTCGGCCTCGTTGAATACAAACACGCGCGTCCTTACCGTCACATTCGACGAGAAGATCGACGTCTCCGAGGTAAGTCTGAGTAGGTTCCTCATAACCGACGCAGACGGCGATCCCAGCTTCCGTCTGGCTGCACTTCCACTGTCCACGACGGACGACTCTGATACGATAACCATTCATCTTTCCTCTGGACAGATAAACACCGTCGGCGCGATGAACAGCCCAAGGCTGACCATATCCGAGGGAGGCGTGTCGGATCTGGCCGGCAACGAGATTTCCACGACGAATAACAAGCGAATCACGCTTGCCGGCGACAGCGACAGGCCGGCGTTCGTGTCTGCCGCACTGGACGAGAACACGAGGATCATTTCAATCAGCTTTGACGAGATCATCGACGTGTCAGAGACCAACACGTGGCGGATGAACGTGACCTACGCCGGGGCGGATCCGGCCAGGGATCCGATCAGGTTGCGTGGCGCCAGCCTTGACCGTACGGGACCCGACACGGACACCCTGTCTCTCCTGCTTGCCGAGTCGCAGCTGCGGCGGATAGCCGCCATACCTGAGCCGCTGCTGGACATCCGGGAGGGCGCCGTCGTCGACCTCTCAGGCAACGACGTCGAGGCGGTCTCCGACGGCCGGATCGAGATCACCGAAAGGCTGCCGGGCCTCATCATAACTGCCTCCTCGAACATAGTCGACGGACGCGGTGCCGAGCGGCTCAACGGCCCCACCGGCCTGGAGATCTTTGAGAAGGACGGGCGCACCTACGCGGCCATAGTGACCCAGTCAGATGACTCCCTCCAGATTATAGACATCACGGATCCGGACAACCTGCGGGCCACCGACCATTCGGGCGACGGCCGTAACTCGGAGTTCAATAATCCAAACGACGTGGCCATAGTAAAGAACGGCAACAAGATCTTTGCCGTAATCGTCTCAGACGACGATGCCGTTCAGGTGCTTGAGATCACCAATCCCTCCGACATCCGGGAGACCAGGCACCTGAACGATCACACAGACCTGTTCCTGGGCAACGGCTACGCGCTTGCCACCTTTGATCCTCCTGGTGGAATCAAATACGCAATCGTAACCTCTGAGAGCGAGAATGGCGTCCAGGTGATCAATGTAGACAATCTATCCAGAAACCTGGGTGCCACTGTCAAACTGGCCGACTCGAGCGACCTACTGCTCGACGATCCCCGCAGCGTGGCCGTCTTTGCCGATGGCACTAACCGATACGCTGTCATCACGTCCTCGACCGAGGACGGCATACAGGTGCTCGAGATCGGAGCCAACCGTGTACGTGCAGCCGGACAGCTCACGTTTGACCCTCGCCTGGACTATGACAACCCCAACAGCGTCGTCACCTTCCAGATCGACGGACATAACTATGCGGCCGTGGCCTCCTCCAAGGGGCTGCGGATGGTGGATCTGGGCGACCCCAGTTCCCCGGCCTTCGCCGGCCAGTGGATCGGCGGCTCGTCCTCGTCGTCTCCGAGACCATACGAGATGGATGTCTTTGAGATGGAGGGCCGCACCTTTGTGGCCATGGGCTTTGACGGCACTGCCGGCATACGGTTCATAGACGTCACCGATCCGTACAGGCCGGTGTCCGTGGGGAACCTGTGGGACTCGACAGGCAGGAACCTCCATACGATATACGACATAGACGTGTTTACCATAGGCGCCTCGACGTACGCGGCTGCCGTCTCTTGGCAGGAGGATGCGCTGCAGGTCGTCAGACTGGCCCTCGAGGAGGACACAAAACCGGAGTTTGCATCGGCCGAGCTTGACGAGAACACCGGACGACTTACAGTCACATTCAACGAGCCCGTCGACGTGTCAAGGACCAACCTGTGGCGGCTTTATATAAGCGACACCGGGATGGCCAACCAGGTCAGGCTGACCGGTGCCGGCTTTGACGGCACGAAACCCGACGCGCACACCCTGACGTTTACGCTTACCGAGTCGCAGCGGAGGATTGTCGTCCCGATGGAGACGCCGCAGCTGGATATTGCCGAGGGAGCCGTCAGGGACCGGGCCGGAAACAACATAGCGTCGGCGGCCGACAACCCGATCAAAGTCACCAGAATGGCAGCCTCCGTCGTCGTGACTCCGGTGGGAAAACTGCACGACAACAACAAGGAGCTGCACCTTGACGGGCCGCGCGGCCTGGACGTGTTTGCCCTGGACGGCAAGACCTACGCCGTCGTGACATCGCACACCGACAGCGGCGTGCAGTTTGTAGACCTCACTAATCCGGACGACCCGAGAGGCGCCGGCCGCAACGGCGACGGCAAAGGCTCGGAGCTCAGTTGGGCGCGCGACGTGGCAGTCTACGAGAGGAACAATCGCATATATGCTGCCGTGGTGGGACATGATGATGCCATCCAGATACTTGATGTCACCAATCCCGGATCCGGCGATCACGAGCGGGGACACGTAAATGACAACAATGACAGACTGCTTGGCAACGCCGAGGGCGTGGCGATATTCAACCGGGGCCCGGACGTATACGCCATATCGACCTCCTTTACGGAGGACGGCATCCAGATAACCAACATAGGCAACCCGTCCAGTCCTGATGCCGTCGGAAAGCTGCGCGACAACACCACCCACCTGCGACTGAACGAGGCCTGGGCCGTGGCCACATTCAATTTTGTTGGGGGCACCACCCCGTACGCGGCGGTGGCCGGCAACGAGGACGGCCTTGAGATAATCCAGCTTAATACAAACAGCCCAACGTCTGTCGGACGCATAATCGACAACAATGACCTGCTGCTCGAGGACGTCCGGGGTCTAGACACCTATGAGAAGGACGGCAAGACCTACGTCGTGGCGGCCTCCTGGCTTGACAACGGCATCCAGATATTTGAGATCGACGCAGGGGGAGCCCCGACCGCCAAGGGCAAGCTGAGCGACAGCGACGGCGGCCTGGGACAATCGCTGATACTCAACGGCGCCCACGGCGTGGACGTCTTTGAGATGGGCGAATACATATTTGCAGCCGTGGCATCGTACAGCAACGACGGCATCCAGATTGTGGACATCACCGATCCGGATCGCCCGGCACCGGCGGGATCCCTCGGGGACTCCGGTGAGCTGCTGCTAGACGGCGCCATCGAGGTAAAGGTCTTTGAGATAGACGGCGTCACGTACGCGGCCGTCTCGGCATGGGAGGAGGACGGCATCCAGATAGTCCGGCTGGCCCTTGCCGAGAACGAGCCGCCGCGCTTTGCATCGGCCTCCCTGGACGAGAGGAGGGGCGTCCTCACAGTAGAGTTCAGCGAGAAGGTAGACGTCTCAATGACCGATCTGGGCCGCATGCACCTCAGCCAGGACGGTATCGTGGATGCCGTCTCGCTGGCAGGCGCCGAGCTGGACTCGGAGATGGCCGACTCGGATACCATGACCATCACGCTTACAGAGTCCCATCTACTGCGGACATCGCCGATGAACACGCCGCAGCTGGACATCGGCGCCGGCGCCGTCACCGATCTTGCCGGCAACACCATAGGACGCTCGACGGACAACCCCGCCGGCATCACCGCCGAGAGCCCGCTGCTGTTTGCGACCCCCGTGGCAAACATAAGGGACGACTACACCCTGCTGCTCAACGGCCCGCGCTCGGTCAACGCGTTTGTGATAGGCGACAAGACGTACGTGGCAGTCACCTCCATATCAAATCACGGCCTCGAGCTGATCGAGGTCACCGATCCGAAGAATCCGACCGGCGTCGGGAGGGTAAAGGACACCAGCGGCCTCGAGCTCCGGGATCCGCACGACACGGCCATCTTCAAGATAGGAACAAAGACGTATGCGGCAGTCGTGGCGCACGACGACGGCATGGAGATTATCGACATCACGGATCCGGCCAACCCGGATCCGGTGGCGCGCGTACGGGACGACGGTAACAAGCGGCTCGGAAACCCCCATAACGTCGACGTCTTTGAAAAGGACGGCAAGATATACACCGTATCGACCTCCTCTGCGGAGGACGGCATTCAGATAGTGGAGGTCACCGACCCGCGCAACCCCGTCGCCCACGGATTCCTGCGCCACTATCCGACGCTCAACGACGCTCGCGACATCAGCGTCTTTACGATAGAAGACAGAATCTACGCAGTCGTTACGGGATACGGCGCAGACGGCTGGGACGGCATCCGGACCATAGAGGTCACCGACCCGCGCAACCCCGTATTCCGCGGGGAGCTGGAGGACGACAACAATCGGCGGCTTGACAATACACGCGGAGTGGACACCTTTGTCATAGGAGAGCGCACTTATGCTGCAGTCACCGGCAACGGGGACAACGGACTGGAAATAGTCCGCCTCCATGGAGACGGCACCGTAACCAGCATATCATCAAGGCTGTCAGATGACGACCGCGACCGCGACGGCAACGGCCTGATTCTCAACAGGCCGCACGGCGTGGCGGCCTTTGAGATAGGCATATACACGTACGTGGCAGTCACCGCAGGAGAGGACGGCCTGCAGGTGGTCGACGTCAGCGACCCGCGCAACCTGATTCCTGTCGTGGAGATGCGCGACAACGGCAACCGACTGCTTGCTGACACCTACGACGTGGACACCTTCGTAATAGACGGCACCACGTACGCCGCAGTGGCCTCATGGACGGAGGACGGCATCCAGATAGTCAAGCTCGAGCATGCAGACACGTCAAGACCCGTCCTCGAGTCGGCCACGCTGGACTTCAACACGAGGGTCTTCAGCGCCACGTTTGACAAGACGATAGACGCATCCGAGACGGATCTGTCAAAGCTGTCCATAGTCGAGGGCTCGAACCGGGTGAGCCTGGCAGGTGCCGACCACACGGGGATGGACTCCGATGCAGTGACGCTTACGCTTACCAGGGAACAGGCACACCAGGTCGATGCCATGGCCAGTCCGTCGATTGACGTCGACGAGGGTGCCTTCTCGGATCTGTCCGGCAACAGTATACGCAGCGTCTCTGAGACCCTAGAGACCGCCGGAAGGCCGGAGCCGGCTCCGCCGGTTGCACCGGACACAGATGCCACGACCACGGAGGACACGGCCATAGTCATCACGCCGGCCATATCCGACCCGGATCCGGGCGACACGCCCAGGATAACGGATGTCGGCACTCCTGTAGAAGGATCTGCCACCTTCAGCGACACGGACATCACGTACACGCCGTCCCCGGACTATAATGGCACCGACACGTTTGATTATACTGTCACCTCCGGGGCCGACACAGCACAGGGCACGATAACTGTGACAATCACGCGCGACAACAACGCCCCGGTCCTGGGCGCAATAGACAACCAGACTGCCACGGTGGGCATCCAGCTTATAATAACTCCTGACGTGACTGACGCGGATCCGACTGACACGCATACGTATTCGATATCGCGCGGCACGCTGCCGGCAGCTGCCACGTTCAGCACGTCTGACGGCCGCCTCGACTGGACGCCGGTTCAGGCAGACGCCGGGCAGACACACGAGGTTACAATAACGGTAAATGACACCCGCGGAGGCGCCGACTCGGAGACGTTCCATATAACGGCGGTGGAGGCACCGGACGTGACACCGCCCGTAATCACGATAACCGGTGGCAGTCCGCTGGTCCACGAGCTCGGCGACCCGTACACCGACCAGGGCGCCACTTCTGACGACGGCTCGGTAGTCCACACCACTGGCTCGAACGTCAACGTGACAAAGTCCGGCGACTACTTTGTGTCATACGCGGCCACCGACGATAACGCCAACACGGGCACGGCCACTAGGACGGTGCAGGTGCGCGACACCACGGCACCCGTTATTGTGGTGACCGGTCCGCCGTCACTGACCCTGGTGATCGACGGCAGCTACACGGAGAGGGGCGCCACCGTATCTGACAATGATCCTGCATATACAACCACGACGGCCACAGTCGGAGGCGCCACCGTGGACACAAACTCCACGGGCACCTACGTGGTATCGTACACGGCGCCGGCAGACGACGCCGGCAACACGCCGGATCCGGTCACCCGTACCGTCATAGTCCAGGATACGGCGGCGCCCACCATCACGGTATCCGGCGACAACCCGCTGGCCCACGAGCTCGGCAACCCGTACACGGATCCGGGCGCCACTTCTGACGACGGCTCGGCAGTTATCACAGACTTCTCGGCAGTAGACGTCAACGAGCACGGTGACTATGCGGTTACATACACGGCCACCGACGCGGGTAACAACACGGGCACGGCCATCCGGATGGTTCAGGTGCGCGACACCACGGCACCCGTCATAACACTCAGCGGGAGCGCGTCCGTGACAGTCGAGCTGGGCGGCGCATACGCCGAGCTGGGTGCCACCGTATCTGACAACGATGACGACTATACAACCACGACGGCCACAGTCGGAGGCGCCACCGTGGACACAAACTCCACGGGCACCTACGTGGTATCGTACACGGCGCCGGCAGACGACGCCGGCAACACGCCGGATCCGGTCACCCGTACCGTCATAGTCCAGGATACGGCGGCGCCCACCATCACGGTATCCGGCGACAACCCGCTGGCCCACGAGCTCGGCAACCCGTACACGGATCCGGGCGCCACTTCTGACGACGGCTCGGCAGTTATCACGGACTCCTCGGCCGTCGACGTCAACGAGCACGGCGACTATACCGTAACCTATACTGCCACCGACGGGGACGGCAACGAGGGCAAGAACACTAGGACGGTTCAGGTGCGCGACACCACAAAGCCTGTCATCGGCGCCACGGGCGACGACCCGCTGGTTCACGAGCTCGGTGATACATACACGGATCCGGGCGCCACTGTATCTGACAACGATCCCGATTATACCGGCACGGTCACAGTAGGAGGCGACACCGTGGATGCGGACTCTGCGGGCACCTACACGGTATCGTATACGGCGCCGGCAGATGACGCCGGCAAAGCACCGGATCCGGTCACCCGCACCGTCACCGTCCAGGACACCACGGCACCCGTCATAACACTCAACGGGGACGCGTCTGTGACCGTCGAGTTCGGCGGCACCTACGCCGAGCAGGGCGCCACTGTATCTGACAACGATCCCAACTATAACGGCATTGTGACCGAGTCGGGAACGGTCAACACGCAAGTGTCAGGCGACTATCAGGTGACATATACGGCACCGGCAGACGATGCGGGTAACGCACCTGACACGGTCACCAGGTTTGTCTTTGTCCGGGACTCGACTGCACCCGTAATAACACTCTATGGGAACGCGACTGTGACCGTCGAGCTGGGCGGCACGTACACTGAGCTGGGCGCCGAGGTGGCCGACAGCGAGCCCGGCTATGCAGGCACGGTCACAGTCGGAGGCGACACCGTTGACACAAACACCGCGGGCACCTACACGGTATCGTATACGGCGCCGCCAGACGGGGACGGCAATCTGCCCAGTCCGGTCACCCGCACCGTCACGGTCCAGGACACCACGGCGCCTGTCATATCACTCAACGGAGGCGCGGTTGTGACCGTCGAGATCGGCGACGCGTACACGGAGCCGGGCGCCACCGTATCCGACAACGATCCTGCATATACAACCACGGTGGCCACAGTAGGCGGCGATACCGTGGACACAAGCTCTATCGGCACCTACTTGGTATCGTATACGGCTCCGACAGATGACGCAAACAACACGCCGGATCCTGTCACGCGCACAGTCGTGGTACAGGATACCAGCGGGCCGGCGGTAACACTCAACGGGGACGCGACCGTGTTCGTCGAGCTGGGAGACAACTATGTCGAGCTGGGCGCCACTGCCGAGGGAGGCCTGCCAGTCATCACGGACTCTGAAGTAGACGTGACCAAGGCCGGCACCTATACGGTAACCTATACGGCCACCGACGGGGACGGCAACGACGGCATGGCCACGAGAATCGTCACGGTGCGCGACACCACGCCGCCGGTCATCACCGTATCCGGCGATGATCCAGTGTCCATAGATCTGGGTTCGGTGTATAAAGACGAAGGTGCCACCTCGACTGACAACGATCCGGGCTATGTGGGATCCGTGTCTGACGATGCTGCGGCAATAGACACCGACAGGCCCGGCACCTACACGGTAACCTATACTACCACCGACGATGCGGGCAACACGGCCACGGCCACTAGGACGGTGCTGGTAGCCCTGGACGTAGTAAAGATCGGCACCATCATACACTCTGGCGAGGACGCAGGTGACCAGCTGGGCCAGCAACAGGCCCTTGCGGCAGTTGCAAACAACATGCAAGTCTTGGCAGAGGCCACGGGCGACCAGCTGGCCTCGCAATACATCCTTGCAGTAGAGACTGCCGTATCTGACTTTAACGCCTATCTCACGCGGAACGAGGCCACCTGGCGCATCGCCGTCGACATTAAGGACACGGAGGAATACGGCGTGCAGGCTGCGATCCAGTCGTTTAAGGCAGACGACGTCAGTCTTGTCTCCGGATCCATCCGGGGCCCAGACCTAGAGTCCATAGTACCATATGTGGATTCCAACGACATGATATTTTTCAGCTGCTGCTCGACGGCGCCCTCGCTTGCAATTGCAGGCGACAACATGTTCCGCCTGGCCCCTGACAGCCTGCAGTACGGGCCCGTGATTGCCGACCTGCTCAAGAACGAGTACGGAAGGAACGTCACAGTGATGGTATGGCGGGACGACATCTGGGGAATCGGACTCAAGGACTCGGTTGCAGACAATTTTGAAGAGCTTGGAGGCGCCGTTGACGATACCGTGGGCAGCTACGATCCGAACGCCGCCGATCTGGATGCCGTCTTTGAGACTTTGGCCGGACGGCTTGCCGACACCGTCTCAGACCATGTAGGGGATGTGGGGGCAGACCGGGTGGCCGTCTTGTTCATAGGACAAGATGAGATGTCTAGGTTCGTAAGCAAGGCTGCAGACCATCCGGTACTGCGTACGGTGCAGTGGGTGGGCTCGGACGTCTCGGTCCTCGACGATGCACTGGTAGGCGATCCTAGAGTATTCGAGTTCCTGAGGGATGCCAACTTCGTGGCGCCCATCTTTGCAGAGGACTCTGGCAGCGACCCACACAGGAAGCTGACAAGGCTGATCGAGGCCGAGTTTGGCACCACGCCTACGGCATACACGTACGGCATGTATGATTCCATCTGGATTCTCGGTCTGGCCCTGGAACGGGCCGGAAGTGACGCCGAGTTTGCGGCAATAAAGGACACCATCGCGGAGGCCGCATCCCAGCACGATGGGGCCTTGGGCAACATACATCTGAATGAGGCAGGAGATCTGGACTGGCTCACATATGCCGTATGGGGCATGGATAGATCGGGCTGGACACTCGTGGGCACCTGGATTGATGGTGAATTCAAACGACCGTCGGGCGGCGGCAATGACGACGAGTGGCAGACGGCGCCGACCTTTGGCGTATCGCCGCAGACGGGCAGCCAGATGGTAAGCTGTGGGTACTCCATGGACGGCACATGCCGCGACGTGCTTGATTACCACGTAGATTACAGGCGCGAATCAATACAGACCAATTCGACACACGACTTTACGCTAAAGGCACACTCTGTAACAGGGGTACAGCAGTTCCAGATGGGCTTCGGGGTGCCGGAGGTGGGCTCGTCCATAGGCCAGTCCGAGGCAGTACTGACCGTCGATCTCGAGCGCGACTATGCCACAAACTCGACCTACAAGATACGGGATGCAACCTACACGGATCCAAACGACATCCTGGGCGAGGCCACGCTGGACGTGGCGCTTGTCGGCTGCATGTCACCTGATGACCCAACCAAGTGCGTGGAGCTCTCAGTCGACGGACTGCTCTTCAGGGAGCAGATGTACCACGAGCCCTTTGTCATATATGTGATGGACGTACAGCGCTGGAGCGCGCAGAACTACATGAACGACGGCCTGCTGGTGCAAGGCGACTCGCTGAACCCGGCACCCAGGGAGACTGCCGGGATATCCAAGAAGGGAAACCAGTATGATGCCGTAGCCATATCGCTGCAGCGCACCGACAAGCTGAGCGACACGTGGGAGGACCAGTGGGGCGGCGAGTGGACCCGGAACTCGTACGGCACTTGGTCGAGGCTGGTGCCAGAGCCGTTTGAGCGCCACCAGGACGGGACGTGGGGCGTGATGACCAGGATGAACTCCAACTTTGCAGCGCTCGTACAGGCCGAGCAGGACAGGGCCGTGCTGGTCTTTGACGCCGCGCAGCTGATGTCGGAGCTTGAACCCGTACTTGCATACGATCTGCCAGAGGATCTGGACGGAGGGGACGCGCGCCTTGACCGCCTGGAGGAGGCCATACTTGCAGAGCAAAAGAGGATGCAGGAGATCATGAGGGGGCTGTCGTTTGGGCCCATCTATACCGAGTCCGACTAGGCACTGGCCTGGCCGCACCCGATGCAGGGCCGGATGGCGCACAGCGATCTTACGGATCACCAAAGCCACTGCGGGCTGGCGCGGCGGTACCGGTGCGGGGCGTAGACTCGGCTACTGAATAATTAATACCACCGCATCCCTGATGTCATCCGTTGAGAGTCCAGGTATTGATGCTCAGGCAGGACGATCCTGACAAGTGCACTGCCGTAAGGCTGGTAAGGCTCGGCCTTGCGCGAAACATCAAAAAAACCTCCGCCAGCACCATAGTCCTGGATCCGTTTGCGACGCGATACCTGCTTCCCTCTGACAGATCCGCCTCCATCACCGCCGTCGACTGCTCCTGGAGCCTGGCCGATGGCGTCTTTTCCAAAAAACTCGCAGGGATCCGACGAAGGCTGCCCCCGATGCTTGCCGGAAACCCCGTAAACTACTCCAAGATAGGCAAGCTGACTACCGTTGAGGCCGTATCCGGCGCGCTGTTTGTCATGGGGCTGAGGGACGAGTCGCTAAGGCTGCTTGACAAGTTCAGGTGGGGCCATACGTTTTATACCCTGAACCAAAACCTGCTAGAGGACTATTCCAAGGCAAGGCTGGAGGGTGACATAGAGCAGATAGCCTCCGATTATCGTCTAACCTAGCCTCATCCTGACTGCAATAATTGTTGGCGCAATAACTGCAAGGGCAATTGCCGCATATGCCCACGAATAATCCGCACTGCTGATTTTCGGGACATTCCCCATGCCGCCCTCGTCAATCAATACGGCGCCCTCGCTTACCACGAAGCTTGTCTCGTACAAATCCGGCCTCAGCACCTCATCGGATACTGCAAAGACCTTGATACTGTTTGTGCCCTCCACGACTACCTCGCCTGGTATCTCGATGATGTCCCTGCCTGACCCTGTGCGTATCGTCTGCGACTCTACTATGCCGTTTTGATTTGAGACAAAGTACCTTATCTCCGATGCGTTTTCCGTCTCTATGTGCAGCTCGATCCTCTCTGACTTTGGAATTATCCTTGGAACCTCAAAGCCTGTTATCCTTGGAAAGTCAGCGCCTTCAAACTCCGACCAGTGCCCTTGCCCAAACGGATAGTCCGGATCATCAAACGCGGCAAGCGTGATCGTCCTTGACTCTGGGGCATATGATTCCAGGTAAAACGGCCCGTTGCTGATTACTGCGTGATCCATCCGCTCAATCCATCCTGCAGTGGCGCCGTACCTTGAGTCAAAATAGTCCTCCTCCAGCCCAAATCCCCTCAGGGGCGCAGGAACAAAGCCCTCCCGGCCGTACTCTTCAAGATTCTCCCCTATGATCCGGGCGTCGTTGGGGACGATCAGCGACAGCCAGCTTACGTTCTTGCTTGCAGCACCAGACCGTGAAAACGACATCTTTCCATCCAGTACCGACTTTTCCATGGATGCAAAGACCTCCCACGGCATCATGCTGCCCCATAATGCCGCCCAGTGCGCAATCTCTGACTCGTCAAAATGCCAATAGTCTACATACATCTCGATTTGCGAGCTCCCGACGGGCCTTATCCCGACTATGCTGGAGACCATCTGGGCCGCCTGGGGGGTGAACTCCGAGTCCACCGTCCTGTCCTCCTCGTCAACGGCCTCTCCCCACTCTAGATCAAAGTATGCGATGTACAGCATGTCATAGATGTCCACCGCCTGGCCGTTGTGCCATCTCCCAAACTCAAAGTCAAAGGTTACCTTGCTTGTGGCCTGCCCGTCCCTTACGCCCTCCCAGGCCTGCGTCTGCGGGTTCCACAGGATTGCGTCGCCGGGGACATCGATTTTATGCCCGGGCCCGTCCGTCTCCACGCTCCATTGGGCCCTGATCGGTATCGTGTCCCCGGTAAACGGGTGCTTGAACAGCGCGGGATCGTTGATTGGGTTCCAAATGTGCGTGCTGTAGCTGTCAGTCAGGCCCATTACCGGATTCCACGCCCCCTGATAGATCTGCTTGACCCCTATGACAAGCTCCCCGTCGTCCGTTTTGGCATTGATGGGGGTAAACCTTGTGGGCACTCCCGCGCCAAAGTCGTTGATCACGCCGTCTACGTTCTCGCTTACCACGTACTGGTCTATCTTGCTTGCAAGAAACACCCTGACTGACTCGTTGACTGCCTCCTCCGTGGCCTGCCGTATCAGATCGTTTCTCTGCCCCTCGGAGTCAAAGTCCCCTGTGTAGATCCTCTGCGTGATTTTATCTAGGTGATCATTTTCATAGTTCCAGTAGTCCGGATCGTTGAATCCCGGCGTGTTTGAAAACCACGGGGAGTACATCTGCGCCAGGCCGACTGGATCATACCTGACAAAGGCAGAGCGTCCCCCCCACCCCTCGGTGTACAGGTTCCACCTGTTGTCTGCCGGGTCTGAGCCGTATACTACGACAAAGGCCTTGTTCAGATCCCCATAGTCCTTGACGATCACGAGGCCCAGGGCCTCCAGCTCTGCTGCCAGAATCTCGCCGATGGACTTTCTTACCGGGTCGTCGCTTCTGATAAAGACGGTAACCGTGACCGGCCTTTTCTCAAAGGTCCAGATGCCGCCGATCTTCTCTGCCCCGCCTGCCTCAAGCGCGTCTGAGATCATCTGCTCGGCCAGCCTGGGGTTGTACCTGAACTGAAACTCCTCTAGCTGGCCCAGAATCGTAAGGTACTCGGGATCAAACGGGCCATAGTTTGAGATCATCGGCACGCCGTACCCGCCCATCAGCTCGTTTACGATCAGCTTCCTGTCCACCAGGTAGTTTAGCGCAAATCTGGCGTCTCTGTGAAAAAACGGATTGTATCCATCCTTGGGCTCGGCCGGATTCACCAGGATGCTGTAGGATCCGCCCGTCGAGTCATAGACCTTCAGGCCCTCCCTTGACTGGACGTCCTCAATCCTGTCTGGGGAGATCCTAAAGTAGTACATGTCCAGGTTTCCGTTGCGGACCTCCTCTAGCGCCGTATTCTCGTCCAAATACTGGATGAACTTTACCGACTCCACGTTTGTCCCTATAGAGTGCGCAGCTGACGTGCCTGATGCCACTGCAACGGCTGCAATCAGCATGATGATTATGGCCCTCACGCCTTGTTTCAGCTGCGGACGTAATTAAACGTCCTTTTCATTTTTTGAGCGCACGGGGCATCAAGCCGCGGCTTTTTTCCTTCCGGTTCCCAAAAACATTCCTCGAGTACGAGGTCACGTCCCCCCTGCCGGTGGTGATTGCCATGCTGCAGGAGAGGGGGTAAGGTTCCTGATGCCGTGCAGGAACACGGGCAGCGCGGTCGCAGCGCTAGACGGGTTCGGCCGCAGGGACAGGCCCCGGGCATCCAAAAACGTCATCGGGAACAGCACGAGCTCAGCCACGTATTAGATGATAGTAACGGAGAGGAAAAAGTCCGGGGATGACGGCAGGCCCATGGATGCATCAAAGGAGGACAGGCCGGAGAAAAAGTCCATCGGGCTTGCAGCGAACCTGCCCGGAATCAGGATCGAGTCGTACTCGTCAAGGTGGGGAATCGAGACAGGATGCGCCAAGACAGAATGCAGGGCCAAGACCCGGACCGCCGACCTGGCCACCAGGATGCCTGTACTTTTACTACTCGATGATACTGTTCAACGAGTGAATAACTGCCAGGGCACTGCTCTGTCGAGGAATCCAGGGTGCAAAACGTCACGACGATGCCCGGTGTTCAAGGAGTGCATGACGGTGTATCTCAGGGAGCCCAAGTCCCCTAGCAGATTCTGGGATTTGTTCAAAGTCAATTGTACAGGTTAGTCCAACTTGGCTTTCAGTCATGACCAAACCTTCTCGCAACAAAATTGGTATCTGCATGTTACAGCGATCCACAGTGATGATCAAAAATTCTTTAACTCATGTGATGTGGGCCACTGGGGGGGGGGGTACTTTTTGTTGTTGAATAACTTCTAATCTACACCACAGCCTATTGTTTTCGTTTATGCAGTCTGCTATGCTATTCTTTTTATGATTATGCGTGGAACCGGAAGGATAATTACTTCAAGTGCCTCGTTAGACTTTTTTAGTAACAGGTCGGGCTCGGGAAGTTCAGGCGTGAATCTTGCCACCTTGGAGGCCCCCTTGAGCAGCACCCCGGGTTAGCAGGAAGATCTGGAGGAATCACAACACATAAAGATCCCAGGATCTGCCTTCCGGGTATTGGTTGGGGATCCTGACATTACGGACGTGGACTGGAGAATTCCCGACGTGATCCGCCTGTTTGAACACATGAGGTCAAGGGTGGAGAAGGTTGAAAACGAGAACCAGCAGCAGCAAGAGGAAATCGGACAGCTGCAGAAAGTGATCCAGCAGCAGCAAGAGGAAATCGAACGGCTAAGGACACTGCTCGGCCAGCAGATACCGGCGTCCGGATCCGGGCCGGCAGACGGCTCGGTCCCAAAGGAGGCCCGCAAAGAGCCGAACTCGCGCAGCTATAACGTGCGCAAGTTCCACGACTTTCCGCATCCTGAAAAGGCGGCCCCAAAAAAGAAGCCAGAGACCAAGGCAGTCACCCGCACGTGCACGGCAGACGCCGAGTTCTGCCCCGGATGCGGCGACAAGCTCTCTGACTGGTGCGAAAGGTACACAAGAAAGTCCAAGGATCTGGTCGACGGCAAGTGGACCGAGACGGAATGGGACGTCACCAAGCGCTACTGCAAGTCATGCAAGAAAAAGCGCGCCGCCCCGTGCCCGGCGTGCTGCCGGACGAGCATTACGGCACGCGCATCATCGGGATAATCGTGTTTCTTCGCTGCATGTGTATATCCTTTGAAAAGATCCAGATCATACTGCACACGCTTCACGACGCCTGCATACCAAAGTCCACCCTGATCCACCTGTGTGATGTATCGACTACCAGGATGATGCCTGTATATGACGGCATTCTGGAGGGAATACGGCGCTCAGAGTCCGTCGGGGGTGATGAGACGGGCTGGTTTCTCAACGGGACGGGCCACTGGGTCTGGGTGCTTGTGACCCGGTTCTCGGTGTTCTACCACATAGCGCCGTCCCGCTCAGGCGACGTCATAGATTCCCTGATGGCAGCCTTTGACGGCATCGTCTCATCAGACTCGTACTCGGTGTGGAACCGCATCGGCGGCAAGCACCAAAAGTGCCTCCTGCACTACTTTCGGGACATGTACCTGACGCTGGATAAAAACGGCAGCGCCGAGTACGGCACGCTGTTTTACAGGCTGCGCGGCATCCTAAAGGACGCAATAGAGATGGGCAAGGCCACGCCCGGGGAGGTGCAGTGCCTCAAGTACCGCATACACAAGCTTGCCTCGGCCGCGTACACGGACACGGACTGCATCCGATATACAAAGCGCCTCAAAAGGGAGGTCGACGACCTGTTTACGTTCCTGGAGCATGACGTCGAGTATCACAACAACGGCAGCGAGAGGGTACTGCGCATGATTGCCGTGATACGGAAGATCCTGTACGGAAACAGATCCGAGAAGGGAATGAAGATGACTGAGACCATGTGTACAGTATACGCCACGTGTGAGCTGCGCGGCGTCAACTTTTGCTCGTTCGTAACGGACTATCTTGACGGCAGGGTCACGGAGATCCCGATGCCTGCCCCGCAAGTCGGCGCGGCGGCAGCATAAACAAAGGCATGACAGGCCCTGCAGGCACGCCCTGAATCCGGATGCGCATGGCTGCTGCCATGGAATAGCAATACAATGATAGCGGTGGCTGCCGTAAATGGTGTGCGGTACACGAATTCGGTTCCGCTCATGTGCCACCGCAGTCCGGAGCCCGAAAAACATGGCAGATTGTGCCAAAATCCAGCTTCCGGAGCCCGATCAGACAGATTCGTGCCTGGAATCAGGAACAGCTTCCGGAGCCCGACCTGTTACCTTTTTTATTCTAAGAACTATACTGATGACCATTGAAAATTTCGCCTCCCTTACAAGCTGCGCTCAAGGTACCTATAGATGTCAACCTTGATGGAACACGTCCTAAAGTATTCCGAGACGGCCCTTTTGAGGTGATCTACCGTCTCGTAAAATGCCGACGTGACCGGCCCGTACTTGGCATCCTTCCAGACTGCCTCTATGACGCTCAGCTCCGGCCTGGCTACCGGCAGGTACAGCAGGACGACGTCTGGATTTTTCTTCAGGTACCTGCGGACCTTTCCGGTCTTGTGCTGTGCTGCGTTGTCCATCACAATCAGAACCTTTCCCCGCTTTTTGTGCACCTGCTTGAGATAATGCACAAAGTTTGCGCTGTTGAACTTGTCGTATGTGCGCATCAGCCGGGTTCCGTCGTCTGCAATCGTTCCGTATACCGCGACGCGCTCCCTTCTGCCGGATCGTTGCACCTCGATCCTGTCCCCCACGGGCGACCAGAACTTTCTGCCGTCCCTTCCCGTACTGACGAATATCGACTCGTCCTGTACGGCTATCCTAAATCCGCGCCTTTTTGCAAGCTTGATCGCGGTTCTTGCCACCCCCTGCCACCGTCTTACCGCCTTTGCGTCGGCAGCATCTGCAAGCCTGGTGGTTGACGTCTTTGGCGAGAATCCCATCGTGCGCAGGATTCTTCTGATGCTTCCCACGCTGTATGTGACATGCAGCCTGCGGCGCACCCGGTTGCACAGCTTCTTCGGGGTGAGCTTTTCCATCCTACGCAACTTTGTGGCGATCTTTTTTATCCTGCCGACCGGAACCTTTGGTTTTTTGTCCCTGTTAGGAGTCACGGAGGCCGTCGATGCCGTCAAGCTCGAATCTCTTGATCCACATCTGTACGGTACGCTGTGTCACGTCGGCAATCTCTGCAGTCTGTGCGGTGGTGTTGCCAAGCAGTACGGAGCGCACCGCCATGATTCTGGTGTGAATCTTGAGATCCTTTTCGACATGCATGGCATCCGTGAGGATTTTCGTCTTGTTCATGCCGGGAGTGACATGGTGGGGAGCTATAAACCTTTACAAGATGTGTAATCAGGCGAAATTTTCAATGATCATCAGTATAGTTTAGCTTTTCTGAGCGGCAGATCATTTTTTCTGATGTATTGCACCATCTTTCCAACATCCTTAAGAATTGCATCAATTTCATCACGTACGGGTTTTGACCTGTTTGGATACTGCTTTTTAAAATCTTTAGAAAAGGAAATGAGTTTTTTTGAGATTGCCATTACTTGACTGAAGCGTGGAGCGCCTTTATAGCAGTTTCCACATCCGGGTACGAGCAGGCAATTTCAATTTTTTCGTTATCGTCAAAGACAATGTCTTCAACATCATTGGTCTCCTTATCCATGCACATTCACCACTTATACTATGTTATAATTGTATATTTGGGTTGCGCTGGTCTGTTACATGGCTCCGACTAGAGCCCAGTCAATCCGCCAGTATCGTGGCCGGCGCTCGGCTCCCACATGGCAGCCAGCGCCTCTGCGATCCACTTGCTGTGCAGCCATATCCTCAACTTTACCTCCTGCACGGGGTTGTCGCCTAATTCCACCTGCCGGACTCAATCCGCACGTTTTTCTGAATTTCTGCACTTTTGCACGCCTAGTCCGGATAACATCGTATGATTTTCAGAAATTCTGACGAATTAGGCGACAACCCCCTCCTGCACTATATTGAGCCACTTGAGGGCCTTTACGTCCTCGCCGAACATGCGCTTTATGGCAGGTATCACGATCCCGACGATCCGCCTCCTGCCGTAGCACGGTGCTCCTCGGATACCATAGGCCCTCCTGTCTCCCTGCCTTTGAGAGATCACCCATCGGCACCTTGGGGCAGCCACCGATCTACCATCGCACCAGCCGGCCCCACTTGTCGCCGCTGCCCTTGCCCTTTGCATTGCAGCTTCAGCTAAGTGAAAAGTACCCCAGTCAGGCAGAAAACCAAGAAATTTAGACCGTCTTGACAATACTATCAGATGCAAACGGATCAGTCGGGGTGCGGCCCCGTGGTTTTCGTGATAAAACAAAAATCCAGAAAGTGCCGCGATCTTGAGAACGACCCGCGCATATATGAACATGTTACAGATGGCGGAAGGAGATGCTCTCGTGTGTCAGAATGTCCGGGAAACACAACGCCATATACGGGATCGACTACCTGAGCCGCGGCATGATGCGCGGTGCCCTCAATGACGCATCGGTGGGCGGGTGCATCAACGCCACGACGTGTACAAGCGGCGCCGGTTCCTCTGCCCGGTGGCACACCTACAGGATCAAGGCGACCACCCTTGGAGGCCGCACAGGAGGCCTTTGAGGCGCAGATAAAACGGCAGTGTGAAAGATTAAGCAGGGCCAAGACCCGGACCGCCGACCTGGCCACCAGGACGCCTGTGCTTTTACTACTCGATGATGCTGTTCAACGAGTGGATAACTGCTAGGGCGCTGCTCTGTCGAGGAATCCGGGGTGCAAAACGTCACGACGATGCCCGGTGTTCAAGGAGTGCATGACGGTGTATCTCAGGGAGCCCAAGTCCTCTCCATGACGCCGGATCTGGGGTACTCAGCTGAAATATGAACAAGGCTTAACTAGGGATTTTTTTACAATATGGCACTTGAAGGCCGTAATTTCCGCATTGGTGCTGGGCGCAGCCGTTGCCCTACTCTCGACGGCGTCAGCTGCACACGCGTCGCAGATTGGGGGCGGCATCCAGGTTCCCGGGGAGTGGTGGCTGGGCGAGGGACTCAAGCAGGGTGACTATTTCTCGTACCGCCTCTGCCATGTTGACTATAAGGAGTGTACCTTCTTTGAGGTCGACTTTTGGATTCAGGGGGACAGGCAGGTGGGCTCTGAGGCAAAGTGGCTGGCACAGGCAGTAGTCTATGACGGCGGCAGGGTTCACAAGGGGGAGCTGGAGTTTGGCAAGATTACGGCCGAGCCGACCGAGGGTACTGATAACCTGGCGACCTACCGCGTCGCAATCAAGTCCTCGATATCATGGCTGTCCTCATTTGCGACATCATATGGCGGCGAGGGCGGGAAAGGACCAAAGGAGTTCAGCAGGCCATCGTGGGCCAAGATTGGAGACATAGGAGGCGTGCAGGTGGCCCCACAGGCGGCCGAGTCCGTAACGGTTCCCGCCGGAACCTTTGATGCCATACGTGTTGGATGGAAGACAGGCGGCGCGCACAGCCACATTTGGATCGTGGATGGATTCCCGTTTCCGGTAAAGGCAAGCACCTGGACCCATGTTGCAGAGGGCCAGCATCTGCAGGAGTATGCCCTGACACTGCTTGACTACAGGGAGAACGTGCAGGAGGATCCGTTTGCCGGCATACAGGACGACGGGCAGGTCCGGCAGGCGCTGGGGTGCCCGGATGTTGATCAGCTGCAGTTTACCTCCCTCAAAAAACCCACCGCGCAGTTTAACTACAACCTAGAGGTGCTGTACAAGCCCGAGCAGCCAAAACAGGGATGTGACATCGAGTGGCTGATAAAGTTCGAGCCCTATGACGAGACCGAATTCCTGAACCAGGTCCAGTATGACATAATGGTGGTTGATGACGATATCACATTCCCGCCACTTCGAAGCCTGGCCGACGAGGACGCAAGAAAATCCCTGTACTCCACCTCCGGGCTGGCAGAGAGGACAATGCTTGCAAGAGAGCCTGCCGGCGAGAACAACTACCTGATAATGGTGTATGGCCTGGCGCCCGAGTTTGTCGTGCCCGACTTTACCAGGACTCCGACTGACTACCTGCTGGTGCCCATAACCGTTCAACAAAACGATCAGTCCGGGATTACAGTCCCGTCTGTAGCGGATGCCCAGATCAATCTTCCAAGCTGGATCAAGGGCAGTGCGGAGGCCTGGTCGATGGGGATAACCGACGACTCTACCTTTTTGCAGAGCATTGGGTGGCTGATAGACAACGGCGTCATTGTAATCCCGCCGACCGAGGCGGCAGGAGATGCGGCCGGTTCCGTTCCAAGCTGGGTAAGGGACGCCACAGGAGCCTGGTCTGCGGGAATCATCGGCGACAGGGTCTTTGTGGACGGAATTACGTGGCTGATTGAGAACGGCGTCATTGCAGCATCGCCCTGATGCGGGCCCGAGCCCCCCGGGGCCGAATCCAAAAGATCGGGGCCGCGGCAGGACGCCCGCGGGTCGGCGTCCCCGTAAAACACTTAAAGTTGCGCCGGCCCTGATCCCCGCTGTGAACATATCGTCCATGCTTGATGCCCTGCCTGCGATAGTCCCGGGCGGGATATCGCCTGATGACTTTTCGGCCGTAACCGGGATGGATGTCCCTGCCTGCTCACAGATGCTTGAGACCCTGGTTGAGAACGGGATAGGCAGGCGTGCGGGCCGGCAGTATGTCTTTGAGCCCTCCGACAGGCTGTCTGCGGCCCTGATGCTGATTGAAAAAGGCGTCCCGGTTGACGACGTCGCAGTCCACCTGGACTGGAGGTCCTTTGAGGGCCTGGCCGCCAAGATCCTCGAATCCAAGGGCTTTGCAACCATGAGGAACCTGATCCTGACAAAGCCTAGGATGGAGATTGACGTGGTAGGCGTAAACCTCGGGGTTGCGATCCTAGTGGACTGCAAGCACTGGCGGCGATACGGCGCCTCCTTGCTGCGCGGCGTGGTCAAAAAGCAGGTCGAACGCACCAAGCAGTATGTCGCAAGGACGGAGGGCTCCGTGGCCATCCCCGTGATCGTCACACTATACCATGACAGAATCGACTTTATTGACCGCGTGCCCATAGTTCCAATCCTGCAGTTCCCATCCTTTGTCGACGAGTTTTACGGAAACCTCGATGATCTGAGGACTATAGGAACAGGCTCGAGATAAACAGCGCAAAGCCCCCGCCTGCAAAAAACTTTGTGATTCTCAGCGAATTGTCTATTGCCACCTTGTAGTCCTCAAAGATCTTGGGCCCCATGATCTTGATTTTTGACGTGTTTCGCAGCAGCTCAAACCTTCCCGGACTGAGGTTGTCCTCTGCGTCCCTTGCTATCTTCAGGTACCACGCCGCAATCTCCTCGGGCTCTGACATCACCCCGAACTGGTAATACCCGTTTTTGTTGCGCACCCTTACCTGTGAAAAGTGGGTGTCTGACGTGAAAAGCTCTAGTAGGCAGTATCCGTTGTACTTGAACTCCTCGACGATCCTCTCCCTCACCCCGTTTTCCATGTTGTTTGCGTCTGCCCACCCGAGGAAGTACTTTTGATCCCTTATCTTCAGGCACAGTATTCCAAGTCCCCCGTTTGCCAGATCCACGGTGTACAGGTTCAGCTTGCTCGAGTTTGCGTACCCGAACTCAAGCGGATGCTTCTCCTTGGTGATCAGGGTGTCCAGGCATGACTTTGCCGCCTTTAACATGTCCTCCGAGTCTGACTTTGAAATCTCCCCGCCCATTGCATTGTGGCAGTCCACTACCAGAACCTGCTCAAAGTTCCTGTTTCTGGCAAACTGCTCGATCTCGGTCTTGATGTAGCTTGGTAGATCCTCCATTCCGTGGGGAGAGAGCGACAAAAACAGGATCGGCTTTTTATCAAACAACAGCCCTGTAACCCTTGCCCTGTTTATCTGGACTACCACGGGCTCGGTGCACGTCATTCCACGGTCTATCGTCGAGGTCTCCTTGAGGTCCGTAATGTACTGCTCCACCTGCCTCTGTGACGGTATGTTCAGCGAGTGATCAGATATGCTGTGCATGACCATCGCCGAGGAGCCCAGCGCCTCGTAGATCCTAAACGGGATGTTGCTTCCCCCGATCGGGTGGTACGGGCCCGGATGAATGCCTGGCAGCACCAGCCTTACATCGACGTCCTTTTCGTTTTCCAGGCGGATCTGGTGCGTCTTGATCGTGGAGGGACTGGAGCGATCCTCTATTATGGCCTCGATCTGCTCGTTGTCGCTGCCCTGCGATGAAAGGTATACCTGTATGAGCCTGTGGGTGCTCTCGACCCCGGGCCTTCCTGCATTGTCCGTCATTCTGGACCATACCGATGCGATAGCAATAAAGGCCGCTCCAAACGCCAGAGTGAGCGGATCTGCCAGCGTCGACTCCCATCTGTCAACAGGCAAAAGGACCAGTAGCATCGGAAGCGGCTGGATGAAGCAAAACAGCCACGCCCTTTTCAGGCTTACCCCCAGCACCGTTGTAAGTATTCCGATCCTAAAGCTCACAAACAGAAACATCCCTATGACAAGGTGCATTACTGAGGCCTCTGGCTTGTCCAAGACATGTGCCGCAAGCACTGCTGATGCCGCAGTGATCAGCCAGATCAGGTTGCCAAACAGCGACATGTGTAACGCCTTTGAGTATTCCCTGTTTCGGATTAGCCTAGAGTCGACTGCCTGCGTGGCAAGCATGACCGGTACAATCAGCGCCACCGCAGGCAGAAGGCTGTCCGTTATGTCATAGCTGAGCGAGGCCAGGGCAGCTATTGCAGCGGCCACGCCGACGGAAAGAATCAGTGACTGGTAGTGCGATGACGGGTTGAACAACGTAAGTGTGTAGCGCTTGTGAATCCCCGAAACATTGTCTGCCGAATCATCCATTGTGATTTCACGATACTAGCAACAAATCCAAAGCCCATGAGAGGGCAATCAAACCGATTGGGATGGTGACTACGATTCTTGGATCAATCTTGAATCCCTTGGTCTCATCCTCAAAGAACCTGAGCAGTCCCGCACTTGATGCCGGAAGCGGTGCCCCCTTCTTCTCTGCCATGATATCCTACGAATCGAATATTTACTTAAAAACGTTATTGCACGCCCTTGGGTAAGAGCTTATCTCCCCGAAAATACGGCGTGGCAGGTACGGCAGTCAGGGCCCTGACCTGCAGTCTCGCCTAGGGGGTAAGCTCTTGCCGCCCTTGGCATGATGTCAGCTGCCCTTCACAGCAAGTTAAGCATTGATGACGATACTGAATGCAACCGCTTGGGCTGGGCACAAGGCCAATTTCTGATCACCCCTAGATCCATATGCGCAGGCTACACAACCTGGATCATACGCGGACTGGACGTATCTGAAGCTGGCCTGGGTGCCTGCGGCAATCTAGGATCCATGCCTGTCTTAGTCCTTACGTGCTCAGCCTGATTGATTGCCGTCCTTGAGCTTGGCAATGGCATCAATCAGAGAGTCCACTGCCCTGATGATCTCCTGCTGCCTGCCGTGATCCGTCTCTCCCTCCAGCTCCCTTGATAGCGCATCTAGCTTTTTTTCCAGAATCTGCAGCGCTGCGGGTGCCTGCACCGTCGCGTCTTTTCCAGTCTCTTTCCCCCCCGGCCTCCTTCCGCAGCTTGTACACAGCGCGTTTCCGTCCTTGATGACTCTCACGCCGCTGCAGTACGGGCATGGCTGGCTGACAAGCGTGGCACCGCGCAGAAGCATCTCTGCTGCCTTTTTTGTAAGATCCTCTGCCATGATGCTTGTTTGATTCCTTGCTAAAAATAGTGTTTGCCCCGTGCCTGTAACCGCTTGGGCCGAGCACAAGGCCAATTTTTGATCACCACGCGATAAGCGCCCCGGTCATGCCTGACCCATTGCCTGGCTCAGGGATCCCAGATATTGCGCGATGAGCTGGGCCCGCACCATGGCCGAGTCCGGCAAGGATGAGGCCATCACAGACGGGGATTGGATAATAGTCTGGCTTACCGGGCAGCATGTACCCAAGGGATGTACCGGGGAATCACTGTACAGGCGTCTGCAGCCCGTACTCTGCGAGGCCAAGCACATGCCCCCCGATCACGACTGCACCGAAATGATATCGCCCGCAGAGGCCCTAGCCGCTCAGTATGCCTAGATGTGGTACAGCCTTGGAGGCACGCTTGCAGCTGCGGCCCGTACCTGTTCACCTTTGTCAGGTATCCGGGCATGGAGCCTACCAACAGCAGGGCCGAGAGGGCGCTGCGCAGGGCAGTCATACAGGGGGGCGTGCGGTAAAGGCTGCGCATCCCTGCCGGCATGGGGGATGTTTGGCACCTTGATATCGTGCATCAGGACATGGTGCATGCGCGGGCCGGATGCACCGGCCAATCTGGCCTGGGTGCCTGCGGCAGCATAGGATTCGTGCCTGCTTCCCACCCGGGCCCGTGTGCTCAACCTAGCCAATTGCCCAGTGGCGTACGTGGTCACGTCCCCTTGCTATCTAGGTACGAAAATCACATTGTACATGCCAATTCATGCCTATTGATAGGGGCAGGTGACCACATACCCAGTGGCGACTAAAAGGCTTAATAGTGTGTGTGGGGGAATTGTAACGAACGAATGGCAGTAATTTGTAATACGTGTGGCCTTCCCGAAGATCTGTGTGCCTGTGGCGACCTAGCCAAGGACAGTACGAAAATTATCATCCGGCTAGAAACCCGCCGCTTTAAGAAAAAGGGCACCATGATTGAGGGCCTTGATCCAAAGCTAAACGATCTAGAGCGCGTCGCAAAGGACTTGAAGAACAAGTACGCGTGCGGCGGCACCGCCAAGGAGGGATACATCTTCCTGCAAGGCGATCATCGCGATACCCTCAAGGACACGCTTGTCGACTTGGGGTTTGCAGAGTCCTCAATAGAGCTGCACTAGACCAGAATTGCAGGAAACTGACAGAATACTCCGGGGACTTGGGATTCCGCACTCTGCACTACTGTCGATAATCTTTGGAATGATGCTGCTGTCCTTTCCGGTCGGGGCGTACGTCTTTTTCAATTCCGACGTCGGCCGGGATATCACGCACGAGTATCCGCTGGCGTACGTCTATTCTGGGATCGAGTCCCTGCTTGAACCGCTTCCGTTTGAGGTTGCAATTGGGGACGGCTTTATCGTGATCTGGTCGGTGTTTGTAATCCTGTTTGCCATTGGCATCCTGGGCCCCGGGCAAAACTTCATCAAGTCGCTTGCCCTCATCCTGTCATCTGGAAGGGACTCCTCGTCAAACTACCTGGTCTCGATGCTTCAGTGGTTTGGGGTTTTGGTTGTTGTCTCTGCCGTAGTCGATGCGGTTCAGGGCTCCTTTGGAATAGCCATAGAGCCTCCGAGTTTTGACAACGATCTGACGCAGTTTTTTTCGGCCAGCCTGGCGCCCCTCGTAGAGGAGATCGGGTTCCGCGTAATCCTGATCGGACTGCCCCTTTACCTGATGTTCGGCCGCAGGGCCTCGCCTGGGAGGCTTGCAGCATCCCTGTGGAATCCCTTTGAGAATCTGGACGCTGCAGGCCCGGGGCGCGTGCTTGCGCTGATTGCGGCAGTCGGCATCCTGTTTGGCTTGGCCCACGTGCTTTCGGGCGAGCCATGGGGCGGTGGCAAGTTTGCCCAGGCATCCGCCGCCGGCGTGATCATTGGCTGGGTATACTATCGGTACGGGCTGTTGGCCGCAATAATGCTGCACTGGGCTACAAACTATTTCGTCCTCTCATACGTCTACTTTGTCGCGTTTGTAAACGACATTTCCTTGGATGATGCGTACTCCCACTCACTGCTTGGCAGCCTGGAGCTGCTTTTTGTCGCATCCGGCGCAATATCCATCCTGTTCTTGGTGCTTGGCCGTTTCAATGCAAGGCGATCCGGCCTGGAAGCCCGCTAGGCACCGCATCTGTTTTTGACTGGCCTGACTCTGCTGCTCTGAGCTGCGGCACGGCATCGTATGAGATCACCTGCACCTCGTAGCAGGTTAAACATTGATGGCGATACTGATCCATGTGTGAGCGCCGGATAGGCATTATGAAAGGCCAGCCTCTCATAGTTTGTGAGATCTAGGCATCTGCAGAATCGCTCAGGGAGATGATGCTGTCCCCAACGACCTGCCAAAGAGCGGCGGCTACGGCAAGAGCGCAGTCAATCGCCACCGAGCCGCGCGCAGATGACATTCCCAGCAACAGGATCGCACGCTTATCCGGTCCCATGAGGATACATGCTAGTCAACGATAATCAACATCCCGGGACGCGTCTCTGATGCCATGGAGCCTGCAGAGGACATCGCCAAGAAGGTAAAAAGCCAAGACAGTCTGCATAGACGAGACGGGGATCAACCTGGCAGGCAGGCTGGGATGGACGCGGGCCATGCTGCCGGCGGTGGGCATGTTCATGATACATGCAGACACTAGGAGCGCTAGGATCCTGAACCAGTACATGGGCGGGTACTGGGGCGTCGTCACATCGGACGGATATCCCGCATACGAGGAGCTCGGGCTGTTGGGAAGGCTCCGGCGGTGCTGGGAGCACGAGCTGCGGTTCCTCCCGTATATATCGCAGAAAAAGGGCGCCCGATGTTTGCAGGAGTCCTGTACCGGCAGATGCAGCAGCTGTTCGAGGATGCCAAGGGGTGTCTTGAGGGCTGGGACAAGCTGTCCGAGGAAAGTCTTTGGGAGCTCGAGGAGAGGACGGGGATGGGCAGGGCCAGCGGGCTGATGGGGCGGCACTCGCCGGATCTGCGCCGGCGGTTTGAGACCGACATGCAGAATATACTGTTCGGATACGTTGATGCATGGGGGCGGCCCGCCGGAGCCACCCCCTCAAGAGGATGCACAGGGCCCTGCCGTACATGTTTGCGTTTCTGGAATACGAGGGTGTCGAGCCCACCAGCAACGGTGCAGAGCGGGCGCTGCGCCCCGTCGTGCTTCAATTCAAGATAAGCGGCCAGATCAAGGGCGGCCTGGCCTGGATGGAAAGGCATGGATGGTTCAATACATGCGTGTAGACGTGGGGGATGCAGGGCAAGTCCATCGCGGCTGAGGCGGCCAAAATAATCTAGGGGTAGGTGATCTCATACCTATGGACTACTGGCCTTCTGGGACGCACCTTGTTGATCTGCCTCGGTCAAAATTGGCAATTTCGGGCTACTGGGAAGACCGGCTATGAAGGATAGTGCTTAATGTCGAATCCCCTTTCCACCAGTTTTTCAAATGTTTGAGGTTTGATGCATACAAGGACATTGTTGCTACGTTCAAATAATTCAAGCCCGTCATTACAGTGTATCCTGTTTGATGGAATTCCAAATTCATTTATCTGAACTTTTGGGGAGGCATGCTTGCCGATGATTCTTTTAGCAATTTCATATTTGCCTTCTCCTGCCAGTACCGCCGAGTCAGTTATGTTTTTCCCTTCCACATTTAAAACTGCTTTTCCATGGTCTCCTTTTTCATATATTCGTAAAATCAAATCCTGATAGGAATACCTGGTGATATCATTACACATGTTCATGCCAATTCCCAGATTTTTATCTTCATGATGGATTTTATCACCAACCAACCAAACGTTTCCTACATCAAAGTTTCCTATTATATTTCCAGTGTTAATACTTCCCCACGGATTATTTTGTAAAAATAGTTGAGTGAGATAATCTTTTTCCAATACATTTCTTCCCCCTTCATAAGTAAATTCTAATCCCTCACAATCCAGTTTGTATTCACATAAATTGAATAACTCATTTGGATACTTTGAATGGTACTCACATGCCTCGGTTTGTTTAGAGGATGTCATTTCTTCATCATGCAACTCGGCAAAAATCACCGTACTTGGCACAAGCAATAGTAAAAAAAGAAAAAAAGGAGGATGCCTCATGTCTTTCCTACCATGCCTAACACGCTTTGTATTTTGTCGTACGTGATAAACTTGGAATATTTGCCGCCTTGAGAGCAAGCTGGTTGGTCGTAGAAACCTGAATCAGCAAGACCTACGTGCATTCCATGTACAGTGAAATCCCCTCCAGTTAGCTTTCCAACCGGGGAACCACTATCACCGGGATATTGATCATATACGGAATAAACATAGCCAATTCCAGCTCCTGTCTTGCGCGCGCTTGCCACTTTATGGCGCCTCCAGGCCTACCAGCTTCCTGATCCTCTCACACAGCTCCGGCTTTTCGTTTCGCTCTAGAGCGTATCTTAGATCCTCGACATCGTCTATGTCCACCATCATCCTCCTTACAAACAGGACAGACCAGTTTCGCGTATGCCTCCTTGCAGCCTCGACATGGCTCCGGTAGCTGTCCTGGTCGTATGACGTGCCCATGATGTCGTGGGGCATTCGGACCAGAGCATTGGTCCCGTCAAACCTGCGCGAGGGCACAACCGTCACAAAGTTCGGCGGAATCTGAACCCTGAGCAAAAAGTCGATATCCTGGGTTTTTGTAAACGGTATGTCCTGCGGCAGCACTATGGTCGCCCCTATGCCGTTCTCCCTTACATGGTCGTCTGCCAGGGAGACTGCCTCGTTTACCCCAGACTCTTCTCTGTCTGGGATGACTACCGACCCGTATTTTTCTGCAATCCTTCCGGCCGCCGGATCCCCCGTGACTGTGATTGTCCTCTCAATTAGCGGCGACATGGACAGCGTGTGCAGCAGCTCATCTAGCATCAGCTCGCACAGGCTGCTCCTGACTTTTTGCGGCAGGTCCAGCCGAGACTTGGCCCTTGAAAACGTCTTGACTGGTATGATTACCGCTATTTTGAGCAAGCTAAACGTGGACTTGTTTTAGGATGAACGAGGCAAGCGCATCCTCTGCCTGCTTGGTCTTCATGGTAATCTTTGTATCAAATACCTTCATGTCCAAGTTTTGGATCTTCTTTGAGAGCAGCCTGTCCTTTGAGTCTATGATTATATTGGAGCAAACATCAGAGTACATCTTTGCCAGCCCGTATGCGTTTGACTCGATTCCGGCAGCCTGCATGTACTTTGCCGCCGGACCGCTTATCGCCTTGTCTCCTATCAGCGGACTGACTGCCACCACCTTCTTTTTGATCTTTGAAAGCTCCTTTCTGATTCCCTTGATCTGCAGCATCGGCCCTATGCTGGTCAGCGGGTTTCCTGGCGCCAGAATCACCAGATCCGAGTCATGAATCGCGTTTACCGCCTCCGGGTTCGGCCTTGCCTTGTCTGCCCCAATGTACTGGATCCCCTCGACATCGTCCATGCCCCTGTATTTTACCCAGTACTCCTGCAGGTGCAGCTCCCCCTTGTTGGTGATGATCCTAGTCTCTATGGTGTTGTCTGTGACCGGGATGATCTTTGCGCTTATTGCAAACTTTTCACACATCCATTTCGTAATGTCGCTCAGGTTTTTTCCGTTCTTTAGCATGTTGGTCCGAATCAGGTGGGTTGCCGCGTCCCTGTCGCCAATCCTAAACCAAGTCTCCTCCCCGAAGACCTCCATCTGCCTCAAAAAGTTGAAGGTGTCCTTTTTGACCCCCCAGCCCTTGTCATGGTCTAAAATGTCTGCCAGGCCGTAAATGACCGTGTCGACGTCCGGACACACGTACATGCCGTACAGCCAGTAGTTGTCTCCTACGTTGCTGACTATGCTGACGCTGCCGTCCTGCGCAACTAGCCCCCTTACTAGCTTGACTGAGCCCGTGCCGCCTGATAGTACCGTAATCATTTTCTTTTAGAACGAGCTGGTAAGCTATGTAGCTCAATATTACCTTTTCAAAGCCTGATCGTTATTCGCCTTTTAAGATAAGATTAAATGTAAGTGACCAAGGATTTGACTCGTGCAAGGGGCAGCTTTATTCTCGGTTTTAGTGGCGGCGATTCTCGTATTTGGCACCTTCTCTGCCGCCGAGGCCGCGCAACTGGAGACAAGAATCAACCCAAACACCGACACATCCGAATTTAAGATCAGGTATCAAAAAACAATCTTCATCGAGTATCCCGACGGCGGACAGGTGGCAGACTCCCTTCGCGGCGACTCTTGGACTGTCACCGCAACTGCAGATCCTGCCGAGGCCCAGACAATTGCCAACCAAATCAACGCAAACCTTGTAGGCGACGGCAGCCATGCCCAGGTTTCGAACCTTGCCGTGGACTATCTTGCGACCCTCAAGGGAAACCCGGTTTCTGCGGCAGTTGACTTTCAAATCCTGATCACCGGAGAGATTGGAAGCTATGTAATTCGTGCAGCAGACGGCCGGAACCCGGCGCTAGTTGACATGGGCTGGAGGGGCATATCCATCCAGGATCCTGTAATTGCCGACGGCATTGAAATCAACCATCCGTTCTCTGCAATAGAATCAGAAGATCCAGCACTGGCATCGCTCATCAGTGGCTCCGAGGCAGAGGATCTACTGCATGATAATTTAATCAATGCTGACTTTATCAGGGATCAGCCGCTAGCTAACTGGCATTTTTTGTTTGATCCGACCGGCATCAACGCAGACGCCGCCCAGTTTGGCCTGGACGATGAGATTGCAGGCTTTGTAGTTTCCAGCTATACGATGGGCGAGAGCAGCATCCGGGAGGGGATCCAGGTGGAGCGGGAGTTCCATGCAACCTTTAGCGCCGACCAAGAGTACACGGTAAGAACCGTCCAGTCCGCTGACAATGCAAACGTCCACGCAATCGGGTTTGCACAGCTGGACAGTCTTGACGGCATTGAAATATTTGGCATACTGCCTACTCCTCCGGAGGGATATGCACAAACATCGACCGGCGACTTTCCCGTGGCCATCGTCTACGGGATGGCCGGTATGGCAGCAGTCGGGGGAGGCGCATTTTTCGTGTACAGCAACAGGCAGATGAAAAAGGAGGAGGGCCAGGGACAAAGCGGCATCGACCCGTCCCGGCTGGTAGGATATTCTACTAGCGAGAGCTCCGGCGGCTACAAGACCAACCGCGGCGAGGCGCAGCTGAGAGACGAGTCAGACTATCAGCAGACACGCAGCGTCTATGAGGACTCGTCGAGCTCACAGAGCACGCCCCCGCCACAGAGCCCCCAGCTGGACTCTGCTCAGCAGGAGGCAGCGTGTGGCTGTGCGGCGTCTGCCGATATTGGCAGCGAATGCGATTGCGCGATGCAGGGCTCGTGTCTTTGTGATGCAGACTGCAGGTGCGGCGCTTCTGTCTGCAAGGATCACACAGGCTCCTTCTAGCCTTGAGAATGACATAGCATTGAATCTGCTGCGGGCCGGCCTCATCGTGTCTGTCTCGGGAATTGGCCTCTTTGTTGCCAGCATGGCTGTCGGCTTGCTTACAATCGTACCCGTCCCCCCCGAAGTGGTCATGCGATCTGGCAGCTCGGGCACTCCGATTACTCCACAGGTTGGAAAGAGCCTGCCCATATTTGGGGTACTGGGTAAAGTTGGCATTGGAGTCTTTATCGCCGGAGTGCTGGTCTCTGTTGTAGGTGCGGTAGTGAGAAAAAGGGGATGAATGCATAATCCGTCAGGACAAATCCCAAGTCAGTGCCACACAAAGCAGCTTCTGCTCTTTAGGTGCCTGCAGGATCCGACGAGTCCTGCATGTGGTGACGAGCAAAAGTTCTTGAGCTCATGTGGGCGCAAGCTGTGTATGAGGACGCTTTTTGATGATCAAAGACCTTTGGTGCGTCGATTGCAGGACTGGACCTGACAGAATGCATGCATGTGACATGAGGGAGGGAAAACCGTCTGCACCGTGCCAAGGGAAAAAGATTCCAGGCGTGCTGGGAGTAACCCTCCTTCTGTTTTCACGATATTTCGCTTTGCAGCCTACCTGAACCGAGTACAGGCACTTGGGGTTCTGTTTGGCCTTGCTCCATGTGGGGCAGATTTTTCATTCCGCAGCTGAACATCTCGGGCTTTTCACCGTCATCGTAATTTCAGCGGGATTGGTTTTCTGTTCTGTTTCCAACCATCTCTGGTTACCCATCTCCAGGTCACATTTCCTGTATGGAGGGAGGAGTTTCCTCTGCCGTGGCAGCGTGTCGTGCTCCAGCTCGCCTATGACCCATGCAGCGCCGAATCTATTTGAAGCTATCTGGGGGGCGGGACGTAAGAGTCTATCACCTCCAGAATATGCGGCGTGGTGGGCATGGTGATCAAGGCTCGGGCCAGCAGTATCGCCTGTGGGGTAGACTCTTGCGGGCGGGACTTGAGTTGTAAGAACACAGCTGACAGGGCAGGAATCCGGATTAGGGGTGAGGGCAAGTGGAAGATGAATAATTCAATACGGCCCAAGTCGACAGATAGCTCGCAGGAATCCGGATTAGGGGTGAGGGCAAGTGGAAGGCGACAATCCAGAACATAGCCTCATGCCCCGGCTCTTAATGGGAGGGAACCATATCCCTACAACTTAGTCCCTAGTCCCCGTGATGAACAAGGTTCCCAACTCCCGCTTCCATTTTTTGCGGTCTGCCTTGTCTTTGATGAGTGCTGTTTTGGCCTCAAACCCCGCATCCTCAAACAGTCCCCTCCACTCCCTTCTTGAGAGCAGGTGCATCCTCAGGCTCATCCTCTCAGACCAGCCTGCGGTTGCCCTGTTGTCTGCATAAAAGTCGGTACCGCAAAAAAACATCCCACCTGGATTCAGCAGACCGAAGATCTTCCTCAGTGTACTCTCCGGCGATTCGGTGTAGTATATGGTCTCCATGGAAAATATCCTGTCGAACTTTCTCCTGGTCCCCCACCTATCTATGTCCTCAACAAAATACTCCTCTTTTCTTGAGGAGATCTTTGACCTGGCATTTCTGATCATTTTCTCGCTTTTGTCTATTCCTGTTGCCTTTTTGCAGCTGTCTAGGCCCGAAACCATCCTGACGACCCATCCGTTTCCGCAGCCGATGTCCAAAAACGTAAACGGCTTTTTCAGATCCGCCTTTTTTAAAAACTCCCTCACCGGCCTTCCGTGCTCTTTTTCCATCAACTCTGCCCTGCCAACATCTGACCATCTGTCAAACAGCCTCTGCACCGAATCCATGCTGGCATGTGCCTGTGAATCTAATTTCAATGTACTGCATTGGCATCACCGATGCGAAACCCCCAGGGCGGGCATACTTTGATGAAAAATGATCGTACGATATCACGCCCCCTTATTGGCAGGCACAAAAACCATAGTCATACATGCCAATTCGCGCCTGGTTGGCAGGGGCAGGTGACCATGCACAATAACGACGATTCACTGCTTACGGATCAGAGTAAATTCAATCAAATCATTCCTTTTACTTGATACGCCACATCATATAATCTCCGAGAATTAGCTACAGCGTACCAATATCGTTACAATCCATAAAGTACAATTCTTTGCCATCACGATCAAGCCTGATCAAAACTTCGACTCTGTTACCCAGTACAAACAACATGTGACCTTTGCTTTTTTGTAGCAGCTCGTGCTCTGGAAGTTCAGGTGTGAGTTTTGCCACCTCGAGGATCCCCCTTGAGCAGATTCGTGCCTGAAATCAGGAACAACTTCGAGCCCGAGCTGTTGCTAAAAGATCGTACTAGGTCGCTAATTCGTGCCTGGCTGATGGGGGCAGGTGACCTCGTACAAATGTTTGATTTTCAACTGTATGTGATATTACATACTATGGCATGTGCGGCGCCAAGACCTGCAAAATCCCCCGCCATGCCGTATGCCGCTGGCCCCGCAGCCCTCCCCGCCTGCCATGTCCTGCTTTGAAAGCAGTCTTGTCCTTGGATTTTTCCATGATGGAAATTCTTTTGTTTTTGTAAAGCCACCATGCTGTGTGAAGCCAAAACAGCTTGCAGTCATCCCGATCATGCTTGCCGTGATCGGGGTGATGTTTGCGTTTACCATTCCCGGAACGTTTCAGTGCAGCGGCGAGGCCAGGTGCCTTTCAGGCCAGGTCACTGAGATCGTGGATGGCGATACGCTCAAAGTCGACGGGCAGTCGGTTCGCCTTGCCCTGTCCTTTGCACCTGAGAAATACGAGGACGGAGGGGAGGCTGCCACGCTGTTCATAAAAGGCGCATGCCCTGTCGGCTCGACTGTCCTGGTTGACGAGGATGACGGACAGCAGGAGGGCAGCTATGGAAGAATCGTCGGTGCCGTATACTGCAACGGCCAGAACCTAAACCAGGCGCTGCTGGACTCTGGCAACGGCTATCTTCCCACTGATCTTTGCAGTGCCAGTGAGTTTGCGACATCAGAATGGGCACAATCCTATGGGTGCTGACCCGTCGTCTCCAACTGCTCTTTGTTTGTAACAGCTCAGACTCGAAGTGATTTACGACTTTAGGCATGAATTACATCTGCGAATGCATCTTCGGTGATAAGACTCATGCCTGAACTTCCAGGGCCCGATCTGTTACGTCAACACTCGTTTCAGATGCTAATTATGGCTGTTGGTAATGCCGATATTGTGTTACGTTGCTATGATTTCCTACACGTTCTGCACCATGACTGCGGCTGGTTATCCCGCTCACATTACGAAATCCAAACTTCCTTTCAACCTCCTGTCTTGCACTACAAGAGAAGTTCAAAAAGAAACACTTGGGAAGATAGTTACATACCATGGTTTTCAGCCTCCTGTCTTGCAGTGTAGGGATGTTTTACAGCACATCAGAGTTTTTTCTCTATCCTTTCCAAGGAGGAGATCACCCTTGTCATGACACCAATCATCTCGCTATGGTTTTGATTCTGGGATGAGGCCATTTCCTTCTGGGATGAGGCCATTTCCTTGAGGATTTCAGTATGGGTTTTCAGGGCATCATCGAGTGCGTCAAACCGATTGTGAAGGCTCCTTACTACCCGGCGCGTTGCCAGCATCATGTATATTCCTACGGAGCCGGCGATAATAAAGGCACCTCCCAAGGCCTGCAGCATCTCTGAGCGAAACGGATCCAACCCAGCTGACAGAATGACTCCCCCTGTCGCGACTATTGCAATCAGAAAGGAGTTGTCCATCACAATCTCCCTAAATCTTCTTGAATCGTCCTGCGGGTTCATGATGGCTTGCCCTCACTTATACTGCATCTTGTAACGAATGTCGCAAAACACTGGAGTGTCATTTCGCAATGATTTGGCGGTGATTGAAAATCCGTCCTCCAAACACTCCCACATACATGGCATCTGACTTCTCGTGCAGAGGATTTTGCGTAGGCCATTCTTTGAAGGAATGCTGTATTTTGCATGCCATACATGCGATCAAATATGATATAAAAGTACCGTATTATACGGTAGCAAGGAGGGCAATAGGATAACCCCTAGCCAGAATTGAAGTCACGTCCTCCTATCTGGGCATGAAGATCACAGATGCAGGCAGATCCGTACATGATTGCTAGGGGCAGATGACCACGTACTCTATCATACGAAAATTAGTTCCGCCTAAGATCAGGCGTACTTTGAAGGATTATTTCAGGCTGTACCGATCAAAAAATGCGAGGAAAAGATTGGGGAAAAAGTCGCTCCGGTACATAGAAAGGCAGAGAAAAAAGGGCGTGCCTGCAAGGCAGATAGCCCGGGAGCTGGGCATCAGCGACAGGTACGTCGGGAAGATATGGGCCAGGTTCCGTAGATCCGGCACGGTCCTGCCGCAGAACGGGGCAGGAAGGCCCGGCATGGGCATGGATCCCGGGGATGTCAGGGCGGTCCTTGACGCATATTCCCAGATGCCGTCGGGTGCGGAGCGGCTGGCATTGCGCATGAGGGCCGCAGGCAGATAAGCTACTATTAGGTATACGGGATCATGAAGGCCGAGGGAATCACGGGCAGCTCGCCAGGAAGATCCAGACAGCTCAAATGGCTGCGCTATGAGCGCATGTATTACAACACAATGTGGCACACAGACTGGCACGAAATGAAGGATCCACGCCTACAAAAGCTCAATCTGGCAGGCGTATCTTGACGATTCTTCGCGGTGCATAACCGGATTCGGCGTATTTGAGCACGCGACATCGGAGAACGCAGTCTTGGTGCTGCGCAGGGCCATCCGGGAGTTCGGGACGCCGGCCCAGATACTCTCGGACAACGGCAGCTGCTTTACGTCGGCCAGGCGCGGCACCCCCCGGGGGCAGCTGGATGCCCACGCTGTTTGAGGACGAGCTGTTGGAGCGCAACATCACTCTGCTCAACTCACGTCCGTACCATCCGCAGACCAACGGCAAGCTGGAGAGGTGGTTCGGAACGCTTGAGAAGGAGCTGACGCACTTTGACAAAGTAGACGAGTTCATCGAGTTCTACAACGAGCGCAGGACGCACTGGTCGCTTGACATCAAGCATGCCGAGACGCCCAGGATGGCGTTCCGGAGCCGGGAGGCCACAAAAGCGATCAGGAAAAGCGACCCCAAATGGATGAAGGATACAAATGTTAGGCGGAACTAATTATCATATGAAATAGGCGTGCAAGTCGTGCTTAAAGCTTAAGTAAGGTGGTTTAGATCGTGATTACCGTGAGACGCCTGCTAACAGTGTCGATATTATTCGCCGTCCTACTGACGCCTGCAAACGCATTTGCGCAAACATCGGAACGTATTGCCATCTTGGACAACTTGGGAACCTACCAGAGCGGGGAGAGTATGTTTGTCTTTGGAGCCGTGGCCAGCGTCCTTCCTGATGCATTCTTGGTGCTGCAGATCACAAATCCCAATGGCGATCTGTGCCATATCCAGCAGCTGACCACACTGTCCAACGGCGTGTTTCTGACCGACCCGATCTCGCTGTCTGGAGGCGTCTGCGGCATTGAGGGCAGCTACGATCTGAGGCTCTTTTATGGCGATCATACCAAATCATCTACATTCTCAGTCTCTGGGGCTTATGCTACCCCGAGCGATTCACTGCTTTATGACCGTGCCATGGAGCTGACTGGCCAGAAAATCCAGTCAGTGGCCGACGCCTCCGACCTGGATCTGTCCGGATACCAGGCAAGGCTTGACTCTGCGGCGACCCTTTCGGAGCTTGAGGCCCTGTATGTTGACTTGTGGGATCAGTTTTTAATCGAGGATGCGATACTTGGCGTGGATCCGATATTTCGCCCGGCTGTAAGCACCGCAATCGATTCAAACGAGGCTCTTTTGGAATCCGGGGAGATCGGCTTTAAGATCTCCGACCAGATAGACCGTTCTGTATATTCTGCGATATTTTACTATGAGATGGGGGACACCGGGCGTGCAGTCTTGCACATCAACGACGCATTCGAGCAGCTCAAAAACGTCAATCCTGTCAAAGCCGAGCCGCGGCAACTGACATTTTCAGAGCTGGAGGAGACCCTGCTTAACCTGATGACAAAAACCGACACCGTGATGAACCGTGAGGTCAAAGAGGAGATCGCCTTCATCCTGGCACGCGGAACCGCTCCGCTGTTCTCAGATGACATATCCGATCTGGTGGACATGCTCTCAAAGTCCCGCTACCTGGATATCGTATCCAGAAAGGACACTCCCCTGTACCGGCTGGTAAGCTCCGACTGGAACACGCTGCGCATCCTTCTGCCTGAAAAGACCAGTATTGGCGATCTCTTGGAATCAAAATCCGATGTGGACAAGCTGCATGCGGCCGCGCTACTCTTGCGCAACCTGGACACGGTTGACCGGTTTATCTCATCTGATGAGGCAGAAAACTCTGATCTTGCAAACATCATAAAGCCGACATGGGACTCGCTTTCGTCCCAGCTGGAGTTTGCCTCCTCGACGGGGGACATACTGGACTCCCGGGACGATATCCGGGACATGAAGGACGTAATTGAGATCTCCTCACGACTGTCAAAGTCCCTGGAAATCGCCCAGGACACCGGCGCCGAGAACGTTGCAGAATGGGAGTCGCTGATGCGGGACGTAAATGACGCCACGACAATCGACGAGATCCTCTTGGTGGTCTCTACGTTTGATGCGCACATCTCCGAGCTTCGTGACACGCGCCACCCCACCATCTCCATGAAGCTTGAGTTTGAGCGGCTAAAACAAAAGGCGGAGCTGCAGGCAGATCACAAGAACCTGATACTGATTAACCAGGCCCTGCAGGCAATACACTCTGCAGAGCAGGCCGGCTCTTCGGCAGCCTCCTCAAAAATAGACCGCTCTGAGCTGCTGCTATCCTGGGCAAGCAGGATTGCCCCCTCCATACGCTCTGATCTGGAAGAGGGCGCCCAGTCCGACAGTGAGACAAAGGCAGCCGACATACTGCAGCGTGCCAAATCAATAGAAAACCTTGCCGACCTGAGCCTGCGCAAAAACCAGTTCCTGCCGGGCTTTACCGACTTTACCGACTCGATCAAAAACAGGCTGGACGGTGCCAGGGGCCTGGTAATGCAAAACGATCTCGAGGCCGCCGATCACCTTGTCCGCGAGCTGTTTGCCGAATGGAGGCTCATATCTGGCGCGTACTCTGATGATCCGCACAGCTCAGATGTTGGCTATTCCATAGACGAGCTCCAGAGGATAAAGTTCAGGGAACAGCTCGAGGCGTACTCTAGCGTGGTGTCCTCGTTTTACAACTCTGACTTTGACGCACATTCTGAGCAATACCACCAGATGATGGACGAGGCATATGATCTGATCGAGTATGGCAACTTTATAGACGTCGACCAAAAAATCAAGTCCATAGGCCAGTACCTGGCAGAGCACCTGCCACTGAGGAGCGCGGGCATAATGTACGATATTTCGTACAGCCCTGAGAGAGACATCTGGACGCTGCAGGGTGCGGTAGAAAAGCAGATAATGGACAGGCGCGAGAACCTGTACGTTACGATATACGACATGAACGGAGACATGCACAGCTTTCTGGAGTTTACAGACACGAGGCAGGGAAACTTCTTTACCCAGTGGGTGGCGCCGACTGACCCCGGACTGTACGTCGTAATGTTGCAGTATCAGAACATGCAGGCATCGCAGATAGCCAACATTGTGGATGATGTCCAGTATACGCCGCGCCTAGCCGAGCTTGACTCTGTGGAGCTGGCAAGGGAGTTCATGGAGCTGGAGGGCTTTGTCAAGGAGTTTGGGGGCTCGCAGCACGACAATCCGAGAATCATAGATGCCATGCAGCAGATCAGGCTGGGTCTTTCAGAGCGAAACGACCTGCTTGTAGGTGACAGGCTGGAGGATCTTGAGCGGTTCATCGAGCGTTATCTGCCCGTCAGGCACCGCTCTGCGGTGATTGACGCCCATCTTGACGGAGACACGCTACTGCTCTCCGGCGCCGTTCAGAAGATGCTCGCGTTCAGCGAGGATCTGTACGTTGACATCTTTGATCAGCGGGGGAATCTGGTAGAGTCCGTGCACCTCAAGGACAGCGCAGGCGGGATGTTCAGCGAGCGGCTGGCCGGGCCGTTCCAGTCCGGGGTGCATGTGGCGCAGCTGCAGTATCACGACCTGACCGTCACCGACTTTTTTACGGTTCCCTAGTAGCTGCCAGGGATCTGGAATCTCAGGTGCGGATTTTGCCCCCCGGAAACCCGATCGAGTGCAATCCGTGCCTAAAGTCAGGAATGGCCTCCAGAGCCCGAGCTGTTGCGTCCCATGGATCCTGCGGCATTTTTGACCATGGAGAACAGCTGCCTGACTGCCAGCTTTGGATGGCTGGCCGCAAGCCTTAGCATGTCCGGCAGTCCAAAGTCGGCCCTGATAAAGTCCAGGAACTCCCCGGGCCTGAGCTCGCCGATTATGTCAAGCTCCCTGTCCCATTCCTCATCGGTCAGTCCCATCCACCTCTCCTGCACCCTCCCCGCCGAGGCCACCTTGGATCCGATTTCCTTCTTCCAGCGCTCCTCGTACTCTGCCAGCCCCCCCTCGGACGTGTCGCCTGCATTTACCGCCCTTGATGCCACCTCCCCTGCTATCCTGCCGAATCTTATGGCGTAGCGTATTCCCTCCAGAACCAGGGGGTTTGCCTGGCCTGCGGCGTCCCCCACGAGGATCAGGTTGTCATAGACCGTCCTTCTTGCAAGGCCGTCATTTGGTATCAGCCCGTAATGGAACTCTATTGGCTCGATTCTTCCAAGATCCGCGATCGGCCCCTCCCTGTTTTCTATGAGCTCATCAAGCCTTGCAGCGGGATCCACCTGGGAGTCCGGCTTTCCGATGCCCACGCCGATTCTTGCAGTCCTGCCGTCTAGTGGAAAAATCCAGGCGTATCCGGCCGGAGAGTACTTTTGCCCAACCATCAGCCACCACGTGTCCGGATCCACATGCTCCACCCTTGCCTCGTACTCTGCACCGGCCCCGAACCTTCTCCACTGCCCGACCAGTCCAAGCGATCTTGCGACGGTTGACTGAAAACCGCTTGCGTCTATGACCATCCTGCCGTGGAACTCTACCTCGCCCCCACGCCTTGTGGCCCTGACCCCTGCTATCCTGCCGGACCCGTCCTTGATTGCAGATCTTACAGAGGTGCCGACGTGGATTTGGGCGCCCTCGGACTCTGCCTCCGATGCCAGCCACCGGTACGTCTTTCTTACGTCTAGCACCGCGGAGCGCGCAACCGAGTCCCCTATGCTGGCCTTGTTGTTTGGCGAGCAAAACACGAATTTGCTGACCGGGTTGTAGCAGTCCTCGGGGATTCCGTACCTTTCAACCTCCTCGATCCAGGTGACGCCGCTGGTCCGAACAGACTCTGCAATGGACGACTCCTTTTCAACCAGTCCGACCCTCAGTCCGGCCTTTGATGCCGCGTATGCTGCCGAGGATCCTGCCGGCCCTCCCCCGACGACTACCAAGTCAAACTCCAGCCTTTCCAATCGGTTCTTGTGCAAGACTCTGGGATATAATTCTGCCACTGCGCGGTGCCGCTAGCCTTTGATGGTGCTGAAATGGGGGATCGCTGTCACTGCCACTTGCGCCATGCCGCCTGAATAGCCAGAAGGCGGGCATCCCATCCCATCTTGCGTCCGGTGCGGATGATTTGCACATGCAAAGCAGGTTGTAGCCTAGCTCGCCAGAATTCCTGAAAACCATGAGACGTCATTAGGACTATACTGATGGTCATTGAAAATTTCGCCTCCCTTACACGCTGCGCTCAAGATACCTGTAGATGTCAATCTTGATGGAACACGTCCTAAAGTATTCCGAGACGGCCCTTTTGAGGTGATCCGCCGCGTCATAAAAGGCCGGCGTGACCAGCCTGTACTTGGCATCCTTCCAGACTGCCTCTGTGGCGCTCAGCTCCGGCCTGGCTACCGGCAGGTACGGCAGGACAACGTCGGGATTTTTCTTTAGGTATCTGCGAACCTTGCTGGTCTTGTGCTGTATTGCGTTGTCCATCGCCATCAGGACCTTTCCCCACTTTTTGCGCGCCTGCTTGAGATAATGCAAAGTTTGCGCGTATGTGGTCACGTCCCCTTGCCAGCTAGGCACGAAGATCACAATCATTCATGCTAATTTGTGCCTGACTGAGGGGGTAGGTGACCTCGTACGTTTGCGCTGTTGAACCTGTCATATGTGCGCACAAGCCCATCCATGTGAGATCTTTTTAGGCATTTTCTAGGATTTCGTGATCTGGGGCATGGCTTTCGCCAGGGTTGCTCCATTTCCAAAGGGATGATCGGACATGTATCCATTCGGGGCTTTCCCCCGGCACCGGTACAATGAAACGGATGTTGCAGCGCTCCTGGCCACGATGTCCAAAGAGGGCTGTATGCCGAGCAGGCCGCAGAGATGCTCCGGGCCGCAGCCGGCTGCGGGGTCACAATCGGGCTGGTGATTGTGGTATGACCCGGGCAAGGGAGGAGTTGGCTTGGACTGCCCCTGCAGTGTTTTGATGTATGTGGTCACGTCCCCTTGTTAGCTAGGCACGAAAATCACAATCATGCATCTAATTCGTGCCTGACTGATGGGGATAGGTGACCTTGTACGTTTTGATTCTACCGGAGGATTGCGCCGGTGGGGGTGATTTCAACCACGGAGCCGGCCAGTCCTCCCAAAAGCGCCCGACAAGACGGCCCGGATCCGGGACAGCTCAAAGCAGGCCCGCCTGCATGGTGTGAAGCAAAAGTTCCTCAACACGCATGGGCATGAGCCATGCCCGGGAGACGCCTTTCCGTTGTTGACGAAATCATGCCTTTCACTGTGGATCCGCACGCCTCCACGAGCCGGGCGCGCCTGAAGGCAAAGCATGGAGACGGGCAGGTTTCATCAGAATCTGGGATCTGGGGGGGGGGGGTTCAGGAGACCTCGCTGGCGCACTTGAATGAGCAAAAATCCCCGCTGTTGGTGTTGTGATACTCCCTGCCGCAGTGCAGGCATTCCTTGATCATTTTCATGGTATAATATAGATCGATCTGGCATATAACATGGATCCATAATTTCTTTATAGTGCCCGGGCCGGATCGCCGGATTTCCCGCCGCGATCAGAGGTTTTTATGATTGTTTAAATCGGGCTACTGCCAACGGTATGCATTGAGCACCCAGATGAGCCACGCCCGGCGAGGCGTCGCAACAGACGAGATGAGGCAGGTCGCACTAGACGAGGACGTGACGCTGGACTGGCTCCTGCCCAAGATCGCCGGGGGCTCCATCATAATCCCGAGCAACAACGCGAGAAAACAGAGGGTCCACCGCGTCGGAATCGGCAGGGGCCTGAAGACCAAGGTCAACGTCAACATCGGGACCTCTACCCTGAACGTCAACCTGGACGAGGAGATCCAAAAGGCAAGGGTCGCAGTAAAGTATCATGCAGACACCATAATGGATCTCAGCGACGGCGGCCATGTCGGCGCAATCCGGCAGGCACTGCTAGAGGCAGCGCCGATCACGTTTGGAACCGTTCCGATATACGAGGCCTACAACCACGGCGTCGAGGCGCACAAGAACCCACTGGACCTGACAGAGGACGACTTTCTCAACGCCTTTGAGAACAATGCAAGGGACGGCGTCGACTATACCACGATACACTCCGGCATCACCAGGGATATAGCCAAGAGGATCCTCAAGGTGCAGAGGCACGGCGGCGTGGTAAGCAAGGGCGGGACAATCACCGCTGCCTGGATGCTAAAGTACGAAAAGGAGAACCCCTACCATTCCCACTTTGACTATCTGGTTGAGGTGGCACGCAAGTACGATGTCACCTTCAGCCTCGGCGACGCCCTGCGCCCCGGCTCTATCCTGGACTCCCATGACGAGCTGCAGGTGCAGGAGATGATCAACATATCCCGGCTGGCAAGGCAGGCGCGCGAGAAGGACGTCCAGGTCATGGTCGAGGGGCCCGGACACGTGCCGCTAGACGAGGTCGCAGCAAACGTCAGGCTTGCAAAGTCGCTGATAGGCGATGTCCCCTATTATGTCCTCGGCCCGCTGGTAACGGACGTAGCATCGGGCCACGACCACATCGCAAGCGCCATAGGGGCCGCAGTCTCTGCAAGCGAGGGCGTCGACCTGCTGTGCTATCTCACGCCATCCGAGCACCTTGCCCTGCCAAACGCCGAGGAGGTCAAGGCCGGCCTGATTGCGTACAGGATTGCAGCGCATGCCGGCGACCTGGTAAAGATCCGTGACAAGGCAATAAAGTGGGACAGGCAGATGACAGAGGCCCGCCGCACCCTTGACTGGGAGAGGCAGATTGCGCTGTCCATTGATCCCGAGGAGGCAGCGCGCATCCACGGCAGGACCGGGCAGCATCCGGGAAACAACGTCCCGTGCACGATGTGCGGAGGCGCCTGCGTATACCTCATGCTGCCCCAGCAGAGGGGGTACGAAAAGCCGCGCGAGGGCCTGCAGCAGGCAGAATAGCACGTCCCTGGGGCCTGGGAGCTAGCGTGTACAGCCAAGTGAAAAGTACCCTGAAATCGAGCAAAAACAAAAACTGGAGTAACAGGCTAGCCCCTGCCTAGGCAGCAATCAGGCGCGAATCTGCCTGCAGTTGTGGTTTTCATGCCTGTCCGGTAAGGGACGCAGCTCCAACTCTGGGCAGGGGCTAGCCTGTTACAGGCTGGACAGGAGGCACGGCGCCTCAATAGCAAGGCAAAACAACAAACCCCACTTATTTCGCCTGGCTGTAGTGCGCACAGTTGAAAACGGGATGCTTATCGAAATAGGCGCGACATGTCAAAACCGTGTTCCAGTTTTTGATGCGTGTGCTGTGGCCGTGCAAGGCAGGGTTGCTTGTGCGCGCTACAGCAGGCAGAGCAGCACGTCCCTGAGGCTTGGAACCGTCTTGTACCGGGACATCTGATCCATGGTGGCCCACCTGTACTCTGAGTTCTCCCAGTTCAGCGTGACCTTGGGACTCTTTGCAGAAAACAGGAACGGAAATACCTCCCACTCGTGATTCCTGTACTGGGGCGAGGTTATGCGCATCTTCCTGGCCGTCCGCACTAGCCTGATCTTGTCCTCGGTTATGCCCAGCTCCTCGAAGATCTCGATCTTTGCCCTGCAAAGGGGCTCCTCGCCCCCCTCGATGATCCCGCTCACTGCGGCCCACAGCCCCCTCATGGTCTTTACCCTGTCACTCCGCCTCAGAATCAGGAACCTTTTGCCGTCCCGAATAAAGGCAGTCACAATCTTGGTCGAACGCATGACGGCCCTATCTTTCTACGGTATTGATCATCGACGTGAGCTTTTTGTAGGATGCCTCGGGATCCGAGTTTTCCTGCAACCTCTTCTGGCATTCCCTGACATAGTTTACGACCTCCTCGGTCTTGGCCTCCTGCACGGAGGTGAGCAGCCTACCTATGTCCTTCCAGAACTCTTCGGCCACCTTTCGGATCTCCGGGTTTGCGATGATGGTCTCGATTAGCTCCGGCGACTCGGTCATGATGCTCTCGGAGAGGATCTTTTGTATCTTGAATGTAGTGCCGGACATCTTTTCGGTCAGCGAGACCTTTTCGTCCTTTGAGAGGATGTTTGCAAAGACCAGGTTTACCAGATGCGTCAGTCCCAGAATCACCGCGATCTTTTTGTCGTGCTCGGACGAGTCAATCGTTACAAAGTCGGCACCCGGGAACAGCGACTTTGCCACTGCAAGCTCCTTTTTGGCGTCCTTTACCGGGATCGAGACGACGTTTTTGCCCCTTAGTTTCTTCGTGCCGGGTCCGAACATGGGATGGATGCAGATCGGGTTGATCTTTGCCGGAATCTTTGCTAGCGCCGACATTGTCTTGGCCTTTTCTGATGATATGTCAATCAGGTACGTTCCGCGCTTCATCTCCTTTGCAATCAGCCTGATGATCTCCGGTGTCCTCCTCGTCGGGGTGCACAGCACCACATAGTCCGTGTTGAGGATCGAGCCTACCAGCGAGTCCGATACGCTTACGCCCCTTCCTGTGACCTTGTTTTCAGAGTCGTGCCCGGTCACCTCAAATCCCATGCCGACAAAGTATTTGCAGAACCATTTTCCCATCTTTCCGCCTGCGCCGATTATTGTGATTTTTTTGTCCATTTTCCTATCTCCTCATGACTCCACTTAGTATATCCATGCCCTCCTTTAGTGTCTTTTCGTCCCTGCAGGCAGAAATCCGGACAAACTCTTTATAGTCGCCAAATCCCTGGCCCGGGGCGACTGCCAATCCCTCCCCTAGCGCCCTGCGGGCAAGCTCTGCCCCGTCAGGGCCCCCCGTGCCTGCCCTGGCAAAGAGGTACATCGCCCCATCGGGCTCGGCAAACTCCAACCCCATCGCCCCGGCCCTCTCCGATAGGAGATCCAGCCTGGAGTTGACTGTGGCGGTATTTCCTGAGGTGTCCTGGCCTGCCGCTGCCATCGCGCAGTACTGCATGGGTTCTGAGACGCTTGTCAGCGACAGCGCCTGGAGGCCTGCCATCCTGTCGACTATGGGCTTTGCGGCAACACTGTACCCTATCCTGAACCCCGTCATTGCATGGGACTTTGAGAACGACTGCACCACGACTGACTTGCCGTATCCGTATTCCAGGACGCTCTTCCACGGGACCCTAGCATACTGGGCATAGATCTCGTCGCTTAGCACGTAGAGATCATTGCTCTTTGCCAGCCCGATGATTTTGTCCTGTAGCGGTACGGGCAGGATCTTTCCGGTGGGGTTGTTTGGATAGTTGAGCACGATCATCTTTGTGTTTGAGCTGATCAACTCATCGATTTGCCCGACTCTGGGCTCCCACCTGTCCTCCAGGGTCGTTGCCACCGGGCGGATCTTGACTCCGGCGTGCAGCGCGCAGTCGCGGTATGCGGGCCATGCAGGCTCGATGGTTATCACCTCGTCTCCGGGATTGAGCAGCGTCGTGATTGCAAGAAAGACCGAGAACCTTGCCCCCGGGGTGATCAGGATGTTCTCCTCGTTTATCCGCACGCCGTAGTCCCCTGATGTCTTTTGCGCCAGTGTCCTTCTAAGCTCGATTCTTCCCTCGGCCTCACCGTATCTCAGGAATCCCCTGTCAAACGACTCTTGCATTGCGGTCCTGACTATCCACGGCGGCATAAAGTCCGGCTCACCTACCTCCATGTGGATGATTTTTTTCCCCTGCCGTTCTAGCCTTCTGGCCTGCAAGAAGATCGAGAGGTGCGTCTGCCTGTCCCCTGACTGCACCCTTACTGACTCGTTTATCAGAAAGTTGAGGAACTTTGATGCCAGGTTCTCGTCTAGTCCCACCTCGCCTGAGAGCGCGATTACCTTGTCCCTGAGGCTGTCCTCCCTTGCCTTGTCTGTGACTCCCTTGCCTATTGTTTTTTTGACCTCGCCTATCTCCCTTGCTATGTCTGTCCTCTGCTTGAGCAGCCTTACCATGTCCAGCGTGACCTGATCCATCCTGTTGCGAAGATCATTGATGTCTGACATGCCTAGAGAACCGGCCTGATAAGGCCGCCAATCAGCGCCTGGTCGGCAAGGACAAGCGAGACAAGCGAGTCTACGACCGGGGGAGCCCTTGGCACCACGCACGGATCGTGCCTGCCCTTGACTGCGAGGGTTGCGGCCTTTTTGGTCTTGATGTCTATGGTCTTTTGCGGCTTTGCAATAGACGAGGCCGGCTTGAATGCCACCCGCATCGTAATCGGCATCCCGTTTGATACCCCGCCTAGGATTCCCCCTGAGTTGTTAGTCCTAGTCTGGATCTTCCCACCTTTTATTACGTACAAATCATTATTTTGCGAGCCGTACAGGCTCGAGCCTGCAAAGCCCGAGCCAAACTCCACTCCCTTGACTGACGGGATTGAGAACATGGCCCTGCTCAGTTCCGATTCCAGGGAGCCAAATATCGGCTCTCCGATCCCGACCGGAACGCCGGTCGTCACCGACTCGATTATCCCTCCCAGCGAGTCCCCCCCTTTTCTTGCAGCCAGGATTGCAGCCTTCATTTTTCCCGCGGTCTTTTCATCCGGACACCTGACGTCGTTTGAATAGACTGATGATACCATCTTCTTTGTGGGCTGTCCTGACATTGCAACCTTGCCTATTTGCGCAGTATACGAGTTGGTCTCGATTCCCAGCGTGACCCTGAGGAGCTTTCTTGCGACTGCGCCCCCCATTACGTGGGTTGCTGTAAGCCTTCCAGAGAACCTGCCTCCCCCGCGGATGTCGTTGTATCCGCCGTACTTTACCATGGCCGGATAGTCCGAGTGTCCGGGCCTCAGCTTTCTTTTGAGCTCGTCATAGTCCTTTGAGTGCTGATCCTTGTTCCAGACTATCATGGTGATGGGGGCCCCCGTCGTACGGCCCCTGAAGACACCCGAGATGATCTCCACCATGTCGCCCTCCTTTCTCTGCGTCGTGATCCCGGACTGTCCCGGCCTTCTATAGTCCAGCATCCCTTGAATGTCCTCCTCCCCTAGTTCCAGGCCGGCAGGACATCCGTCTAGGACAGCTCCTATGCACCTTCCGTGGCTCTCGCCAAAGCTTGTTAAGACCAGTCTTTTACCGATTGAGCTGCCAGACAATACACCGGAAACTAGCTCCCAGATGCTTATAATTCCTACTTGTGAGGGTTCTGTGTAATCTTCGAGACCTGAAATGTGGATCTTCTCTGAAATTATCATACCTGAATTCTTCTTCTCTCAATGATGTCTGTTCCCCGTATGTCGAAAAGTCCCCTAGGTGAGAAGTTGAACTGTAGCATCTGGGCAGTTGGCTTTCCGCCGTCACCGCCTTTTCTTTGGATCGTCAGTTCGTCGAATTTGAGGTCTCCCCTATCCGTGATTGAGGCCCACCCATACAATATTCTATGACTGGGGTTGTCGCCTAATTCGCTAGAATCCCCGAAAGCCGTTGAGGTGCCATATGATCAGGCGTGCAAAAGGGCGGAAATTCAGAAAAACGTGCAGATTGAGTTAAACAAGCGGGATTAGGCGACAGCCCCAATCACAGGAGGACTCTCATAAGCGTGTCGCTGATCGTTTGCGTCTGTCTTGCACAGAAATTAGATCCGCCTAAGACAAGGCGTACGATCGCAGCCACATGTGTCTCAAAAACAAAGTTCAGATGGTGCCAGAATAAACGGCAATGCAAACAAACTACCCCGGAAGGGATCAGTCATAGGGCGAGGGCATATACCTCTGAAGATCGATCTCGCCCCGGAGCACCCTCATGCCCTCCTGAGAGGCCATGCTGTATATGTGCTCCATGGCACCGACAAAATCCTCCTCTCCCCTCCAGAACGGAAACCCGCCCAGATGCTTGGGCAGGACTGCATGTGTCGCCGGGATCGACGCGTCCCATTGGTTGTGGGTGACGTGATCGGCGCCCCAGAAGGCGTCAGGATCGGCGGGAAGTGGCTCGGCCTTGTGCTGCCTCCTGCTTTTGGATCCTGTCTTGTGCACAGGCTTGAGGCCGGCAGCCCTCAGCAGGTCATCCCTCTCGAATCCGCGCAGCCTGAATATTAGGAACGGATTGCGCTCTAGCCTGTCGGCAAGCAGGAAGACGGCCGCCCCCACATGGACGCACGGCCCGGGCAGGCGGCCGCACATGCACCTTACCGTGGAATCGGCCTTGCCCGGAAGCAGGCGCAGGCCGGCTGCCGCGAACACCTTCTCGATGTCATCGGGCATCTGGCCTGAGGCAATCTTTGAGGCCGCAGCAGGCCTCGCCAGGAGCGCCGCGGCCAGTGCCTTCAGTCCGGACTCGTCCACCGTGTCGATCCGTATGTCCACCCAGTAGATGTATCCGTTGGCCACCTGTACGCCCACGCGCACCTCGCCCTTGCGCATGTATGCCATTCTTGCCTTTCTATCCACCACGTACTTTCTGCCGTGGCTTGTGGAGGCACGACTTTGAAAGGTACTGGGCATGCCGATCAGGCGATCGACCCACCACGTGTATTTCATGCCGCGAACCCTCCTGGACACCGCCATCCGGGATGCCGCACCCCGGCTCTGCTGGGCCATGTCCTGATGATCCCTGAGCTTGGGATCCGATGTCCACACCCATCCCCGTCCTCCGTACCTGCTCATATCCTGACTGCCTCCGTACTCAGGGCCAGCACCTCGCGGATGTCCCTGTCTGAGAGCTTTGTCAGCCAGCCCTCGCCGGTTCCGACGACCTCGTCTGATATCTTCTGCTTGTGGCGCATCAGCTCGTCTATCCTCTCCTCCAGCGTGCCAGAGCATATCATCTTGTGCACCTGTACGTTGCGCTTTTGTCCTATGCGGAAGGCCCTGTCGGTTGCCTGGTTCTCGACGGCGGGGTTCCACCACCTGTCAAAGTGGAACACGTGGCTTGCCGCCGTCAGGTTGAGGCCCGTGCCGCCTGCCTTGAGGGATGCCACGAGTACGCTGGCACCCCCCTCCTGGAACCGCTCCACCAGGGCATCGCGCTGCCTTCGAGGCACCCCGCCGTGCAAGAACAGCACCTCGCGGCCCGACGTCTCGCGTATGTGCCGCTGTAGGATCTCGCCCATCTCGACGAACTGGGTGAACACGAGTGCCTGCTCGCCTGACTCTATGATCTCGCCGAGCATATCCGTCAGCCTTGCAAGCTTGCCGGACCTGTCCGGTATGGCCGAGCCGTCCTTGAGCAGGTGCGCCGGGTGGTTGCAGGCCTGCTTGAGTTTGGTCAGTGCTGCCAGTATCAGGCCCTTTCGTCGTATGCCGCCTGCATCGCGCATCCTCTCCTCCAAATCCGAGAGTACTGCGGCATACAGGGAGGCCTGCTCGCGGGTCAGCGAGCAGTACACGCTGAACTCCATCTTTTCTGGCAGATCCGAGATCACCGACCTGTCTGTCTTGAGCCTGCGCAGCATGAAGGGGCCGACTATCCTCCTGAGCGTCCCGGCCGCCTCCGTGTCGTGCTCCTTCTGTATGGGGACGAGAAACCTGCGCCTAAAGCCGGCCCGGGTACCGAGCAGCCCGGGGTTGAGAAACTCCATTATCGACCAGAGGTCGCCGACGCTGTTCTCAACGGGCGTTCCTGTCAGCGCGAATTTGAAGCCTGCGTCAAGCGTCCTGACTGCGCGCGCCTGTCTTGCGTCGGGATTTTTGATGTTCTGTGCCTCGTCAAGCACCACCCCGCCCCACGGCTCTAGTCCGACGGATCCGGCATCGCGTCGTACCAGCCCGTAGCTGGTTATCACGACGTCGTGTTTTTTGACCTCCCTTGCAAACGCGCCTCCACTCTTGCGGCTCGCGCCGTGGTGGATCATGACAGACAGCCCCGGGACAAACCGGGAGGCCTCTTTCTTCCAGTTGTCCATGACTGATGTGGGACAGACGACGAGTGCCGGCCGTCCGCCGTCTGAGATGTGCCGCCGGATCAGCGCGAGCACCTGGATAGTCTTGCCAAGCCCCATGTCGTCTGCCAGGCACCCGCCCAGGCCGGCCTCACGCAGGAACGACAGCCACGAGTAGCCGCGGGCTTGGTACGGCCGCAGCGTCCCGGCAAACCCGCCAGGCTGCGGCAGCTCCTCCATGGTCTTGCTCCCGCGCAGCAGCCTGATCATGCCCCCGATCCGGACGTCGCGGCCTGACACGTCTATCTCTTGCCCCCAGGACGCGTCGCCCGCGCCGAGCCCCGTCGCTATGTAGTCGCGAACCGACATCGTCTTGTTTCTCTTTACAAAGTCAGCGGCCCGCCGGAGCTGGCCGGATCCCGTGTCGACCCATCGGCCATGCACCCTGACCAGCGGCCTCTTCTCCATGGCAAGCTTCTGCAGCTGCGCAAGCGTGATCCGCTGGTTCCCGAGGGCCAGCTTCCAGTCGAACCTGACTATGGAGCGCATATCCAGCATGCCGCCGCCTCGCGCCGCGGTTCTCGCCTCTGCCCGCATTGAGATGTTGGTCCTTGTACGGCCGCTTGACCACCACTGCGGCGTCATGATGCCGTATCCGAGCTGTTCGAGGACTGGTGCCTCAGAGCTGAGGAATCTGTACGCCCCGGCCACGTCCACCGTGTGTCCCCTGACCCCGTGCGCCCCGAGGCCATCAGACATTCCAGAGACGATCTTGGAGACGCGTCCCAGCGACTCAAGCAGGAGCTGCCTTGCGCGCGTGCCGTCCAGCCCGGCGATTTTGGCCTTGCCGTTCCATATCCTGCAGGCAGGAATGGTGACCTCTGGATCCCTGTGTGGCTGCACTAGATACCTGATGAACCACGGCCCGTGACCTCCTGCAGTCTTTCTGGACTCCTCTAGCCGGAGGCAGAGCCTCAGCGGCGGATCCGCGGGAGCCGTGTCCGATCTCCACTTGCGTACCATTGTCTCAAGATTGGCCGCGTCCGTCGAGGTATCCATGTAGCCGCTTCCCGTTCTCAGGCCGTCCAGCCATTCGTCATATATGCTTGTAGATCTCATCCGTCTCATGTGTCTGCTTGGCGCCGCGGCCCACGCGGCCCGACGCACCATGCCGTTGATCATCACCGTTATTGCCCTCTTGAGGATCGAGGTGGCCGGCTCGGAGGGCTTGTCATTCGGGCTACTGCTCAGTGCGCGGGCGGCGGCAGGCATGGCCCTGGCCAAGGCGGCATGCCGCCTTTCATCACCACCTGAAAACACGGGAACCCACGAGGCGGCAAAACTGCTCTTGCCGGCGACCAGATCCGGCAGGAATCGCTGGCGCGCCACCAGGTACCCTGCAAAGCTCATGACCTCAGACCAATATGCCAGATCTGGGCCGACGGTCATGCCTGCTATGGCATCCCGGTTGCGCGCAACCTCCGAGAGTATCCACATGGCGTTGTCCCAGGGAATATCCAGCGTGTCTATATACCACTGCATGAGGCTGATCCCAGCACCTGATCGCGGCCGTCCGGCGGCGCTGCCGGATGGGAGCGGTTCGCCTCCGCTGCTCGGGAGCCATATGTACCCACTGCCATAATACCGGTACATGCCTTCCCGGTCCGCGCGCGGCCAGAGCGCGCTGATTATGCTCCGCGTGTACATGGAGTGTGGATGCCTGCCGCTACGTGTAGATCTGCGTGCCGGGCCGTCGACCAACTCGCCCCACAGCGCCATGTGGTCACCCATCTGACACGCGTGCAGGATAGTCATGTGGGGGAATCACAGGAGGACTTTCATAAGCGTGTCGCTGATCGTTTGCGTCTGTCTTGTACAGAAATTAGATCCGCCCAAGGCGTACGATCGCGGCCACATGTGCCTCAAAAACGTTATCTAAATTCCTTGATTTTCTGCCTAGCCGGGGTACTTTTTAGCTGCGTCAGTCTTCCCAAAAGTAACCCATAAAGCGATTCTAAAACTTGAAACAGCTCAAACCAAGCTGCCTGCAGATCCGCGCGTCGCCTCCTGCACCGCCACGAGTCGTGTACATGTGGGAAGACTGCGGTATAAACAGGGCCTGATGTTGTACAAACGATTGCTGTTTGAAGTTTTATGCCTAAAGATTTTGGTTATTAGACCTTATGCGTAATCGACCTGAATGAGATGAATTTGTTCGTAATAATCCTAGATCTGAATATGTCTTATATGGAAATTAGGTTCGCCTAAGATTTTGAGAAAAGCCAAGGAATACTTTACCCTTTACCGATCAAGAAAAACGACGAAAAAGAAAGCACTGACAGAGCGACAGATAAGATACGCCACAAGACAGCGTAAGAAGGGCAGGACGCTCAAGGCAATAGCAGAGGAGCTGAAGGTGACGCCCCAGTACGTGGGCAGACTGTGCGCCGAGTTCGAAAGAACCGGCGTAATACACGTGCAAAAGAGTCCCGGCAGGCCAGCATCGCCGCCGCCCTCAAGCGATGAGGTTCGGACGGTACTTCGCCTGTACGCCGAGCAGGACATCGGTGTGGTGCGCACGGCCAGGCGTGCAAGGGAGGAATTGAATATAAGCTACAACTCTGTATACAGGATAATGAGTGAGAACAAGCTGGTCTCAAAGTCTGCTGCAAGATCCGGACAGCGCAAGTGGCTACGCTATGAGCGCAAGTACTCCAACGCAATGTGGCACGTGGACTGGCACGATATGAAGGATCCACGCCTGAGAGGGCTCAAATTAGTCACGTTTTTGGACGATTCATCCAGATGTATCATGGCGGCACGGACGTTTGCCGAGGCCACATCAGAAAACGTGGTGATAACACTCAGGGATGCCATAGACAGATTTGGCACGCCGGCTACCATACTGTCTGACAACGGCAGGTGCTTCAACGGCGGCCGTAGCAAGAAGAACATGCCAAAGGGGACGTGGAAGCCGACTGCATTTGAGGCCGAGCTGCTGGACCGGGGCATCGGGCTGATAAACTCCAGGCCGTACCATCCGGAGACCAACGGCAAGCTGGAACGGTTGCACGGCAGCATAGAGAAGGAAATCCACCACTATGAGAGCCTGGCTGCATACGTGGAGTACTATAACGAGCGCAGGCTGCACTGCACTGGATATCGACAAGTGTGAGACGCCACTGCAGGCCTTTTTGGCAAGGGAGGCTACAGAAGCGATCAGAAAAAAAGACCCAAAATGGATGGAGAGGGACATCAATGACTAACGAACCTAATTTTCATATAACACAATCCTAGATCTGAATAGATTACGCATAAAGTCTATTCTATTATCTCCGAGGAAAAATGGTCGCGCGATTTATCTAGTCTGGGTTTATACATGAGGCGATGGTAACGTCTTATGAACTTTTTACTGAACTAGTAAGATGCTCATTTTTAGGTGGAAATCAGGTAATAGACGCTAAGGAATTTACTTTAGAACCAACAATATTGTTGAAATATGACTTTTTGAGGTCGTCCCCTGAATTCGGCCCAAAAACTCAAATGAACAGACTGTTTATCGAATTTTTGACTTTGGATTTTAAGAAAACAGCTAAGAGTGAATTGTATCGAAAAACAAAGGGTGGATTGACAAAAGTTTCAATGAAAGAAAGGTTAAACAATATTCCGTTGGAGAAGATATTTTTCTTGTTCCATTTCTTAGTAATTCATCTGTAGGGATTGATACCAGTAGTAATGAGAAAGATACATTTGTATGCATTGTATTTTTTGATAATCACTCAGCTGGATATCATTACTTGGAGAGGATTCTTTCTGTTCCAAAAGCAAGGAAGAGTCATAAGGATGAATTCAAATGGAACAAATTAAATCCTGAATGTAGACAAGAAGTTTCAAAAAAACTTGAATGCCTTCTAAAGATTTCCTGTTCCATGGTTCTAATGATCAAAACTAATGCATTGAAAAATAATGATGAAAAACTTGTTGACGTATTTATTAAATTGATTGATGGTTGGTTTACAAATTATGATTACAAAAGTAATGAAAGATTACTGCTTAGAAAAGAGTTATTCAAACTATCAAACGAAATTCCCATCCATTGTGATTCAGATTTTCAGCCATTGACTCCCATTAAAATTGTAAAACAATTTGTGAAAATTTTAGCTGATGGAAATTCTTTTGATCCATTATATGTCTTAAAAGATTCGCATGAATCAGAACCAATTCAAATTGCAGATATTATTTGTGGTGCTCTAAAACAGCAAATTATTGATAGAAACAGTTCATTATTGACTCCATGGGAATTTCACAATAAGTTAAAATCCAAAACTTCAGAGAAAGTTGCCAAGTGCTATTTTTGGAAATTTTCTTGATATTATCAAAAAGTGAAGTTGCCGTTGATTGTACTTCGCAGGCGTTATTGCCTCTGGCAATCCCGGGATCTGCTGGGCTGACTTCACCTACTGACAGTATAACATTTTAGATAATAGACCTTATGCGTAAACGAAATTAGCGGCGATGCCCCCGGCGCACGGGCTACAAATGAGGCAAGTCAGGGCCGGCGCACGCGCGACTGTACCTTACAACGTTGAAAATATTTGATCAAAACCACAACTATTTTCAGACGATTGATTTAGATCCGGGATCCATTCTCGCATAAGAGTAATGGCAAAGTCCGAGACCGAGCAGATACGACTGCTGAAGAAGAGAATCGAGCAGTACGAGAAGGAGAAGGTACAGGACAGGAAGGAGAAGGTGCGGGACAAAAAGAAGATCAAGAAGTATGAGAAGAGGATCAAGAGGCACGAGAAGAAGAGCAGGCAGGACAGGAAGGAGAAGGCGCGGGACAGGACGGAGAGGATGCAGTACAGGAAGGAGATCAGAGAGTACGAGAAGAAGAGCAGGCAGGACGGCAGGAGGCAGGAGCGGGATCAGGAGAGGATAGGGCAGCTGGAACAGCAGCTGGACGCCGAGCGCCGGATGTGGCCCGCAACCTGGGATGACGACAGGCGCTCCGCGGACAACGCCGCCCTCATGCACAGGCTCGAGGTGCTCGATGACATAATCGGTGGCGGGTCCCTGCAGCCCACCACGTCGATGAACCTCCGCCAGTTTGACTACATATATGACCGGTTTACGAAGCTTGCCAAAAAGCACACAGAAGGCCCCCTGTTCTCAGAAGACGAGGACAACTTGCCCGGAAACCGGTGCAAGCTGTCCTACCGCCACGCCCTGCTGATGTCGCTGATGCGCAAGTACGGAAACCCGACACAGGAGCAGCTTGCGGCATTCTTTGGCATAGACCAGAGCACCGTATGCAGGTACCTCAGGTATTGCGACATGATATTCACCAAGATACTGCCCACGCCGGACGCCGTATCGCGAAAGATACGAAACGCCCGCACGATCAAGGAAGTCAAGAAGATCGTCCCGGATCTGACCGTGATTGTAGACGGCACGCACATCGACATACAGCGCCCCACAGACAAGGAGCCAAGAAAGGAGGCATACTCTGGCAAGAAGAAGAGCTTTACGCGCAACACCCAGGTGATTGCCGACAAGAAGGGACTGGCGATGTATGCAAGCAAGTCGGCGCCCGGAAGCACGCACGACCTCACCATGATAAAGAACAACCCACCGGATCTGGGAATCCTGACTGCCAGGATGCGCAGCAACAGAAAGCACCCCGAGGACGAGAAGGTAAAGATGTTCTCTGATCTGGGATACATGGGAATCGAGGAGGTGTATCCCGGGGCCACATCCGTGCAGCCCGACAAGAAGCCAAGGAAAGGCAAGCTTACAAAGAAACAGAAAGCGCAGAACAGGAGGATAAGCAGCAAGAGGGTGACAGTAGAGCACGCCATAGGACGGATAAAGCAGTACAAGCGGATGCGTGATCCGTACGACGGGACCGCCGAGGAGTTCGACAGGGAGTTCCAGGTGACGGCCGGGCTTGCCAACTTTAGGCTGCTGTGGGACAAGCGGAACAAGAAGCTCATGCATGGGTTCTGATACCACGATACGGAGCGCATTGCGGCGCCACACGATGCCGCACTATACTGTAGTTTTTACCAGCTGTAATGGCTCGTAGCTGCACTATATACGGACTCTGCCGCCCTCATACACGTCATGTGATGCCGTCAGCCTTGCATGTATGGCCGGCCACCGTCGGAATATTTCGATCCGGTCGATTACGCATAAGGTCTAATAAACAGCTATTTGGGATTTCATTCAGAAAAGCAAAAAGGCTACCATCGTTGATTGTACTTCGCAGGCGTTATTGCCTCTGGCAATCCCGGGATCTGCTGGACGGTAACTTGATTGGAAAAAACAAATTCATGAATATAAACGTAATAGGATTAGCAGTCTTCACAGAAGTACCACATCAGATTATCCCAGGCTAGAAACAACTCAGATACTCAGATGAGATCGCCTGCAGATCCGCATGCTCCCTCCTGCACCGCCACGAGTCGATCACTTTTAGGAAGGCCGGATCTGCAGTCTTCCCAAAAGTAACCCATAAGGCGATTCTAAAACTTGAAACAGCTCAAACCAAGCTGCCTGCAGATCCGCATGCTCCCTCCTGCACCGCCACGAGTCGTGTACATGTGGGAAGACTGTGCGTGAAATAACGCATAAATGATGTAAAATCCCATAAGAAATGAAAAGGATGGGACAACAAATGGAGCCAACTTGGAAAGAACAAGGCTGTCACATATTCAAAAATAACAACATTCAATCCGTTTACTCGCTTATTTTGCATGATGATGAGCCAGAGCTGACATTAGAATTAAAAAATCCGCTTCAAGAAAAACCCGAAATGGTTGATTCAATTCTTTCTTTTTTCTTTCCAGAGCCGGTTCGTGTCATCAAAAATCCCGAGGGGGTAGAGGAGCTTAGATACAACAGCTCTGTCATGGAAGTAGGAAAAATCTACAAAGTGGAATGGAGTGGAAGACAGTACGGCATCCGTAAAACCTCCGATGACGTGGAGGTTTTAAGATTTTATCCAGATGAATCATGAGTGTAAGATTAGAGGTAAATTTGGCATGATTGAGGGAGTGTATAAGAAAGAAGGCTCTGCACCGAATGTTCTAAACCCATGTCAGCACTTAATAAAAAAGAAAGAACCCTAAAACCTGATATTCTTTTAAGAATACACGGGAAAGAGAATGGGGGATGCAGTATAACCGAACACGAGTATGTGGTCACCTACCCCCTAGATTATTTTGGACACCTCATCCATGATGGACTTGCCCTGCAGCTTCCATGTCGACACGCATGTATTGAGCCATCCATGCCTTTCCGTCCAGACCAGGCCGCCCTTGATCTGGCCGCTTATCTTGAATTGAAGTACGACGGGGCGCAGCGCCCGCTCTGCACCATTGTTGGTCGGCTCGACACCCTCGTATTCCAGAAACGTAAACATGCACGGCAGGGCCCTGTGCATCCTCTTGAGGAGGGGCCCCAGCGGGCCGCCCCATGCATCAACGTATCCGAACAGCATGTTCTGCATGTTGGTCTCAAACCGCCGGCGCAGCTCCGGCGAGTGCCTGCCCATCAGCCCGTCGGCCGCCCTTATCCCCGCCCTCTCCTCAAGATCTAAGAGATCCTCCTTGGACAGCTTGTCCCATCCTTTGAGACACTCCTTGGCGTCCTTGAACAGCTGCTGCATCTGCCGGCACAGGACTCCTGCAAACAGCAGGGCGCCCTTTTTCTGCGAGCCATACAGGAGGGACCGCAGCTCGTGCGCCCAACACCTCTGGTGCCTTCCCCCCGGATCGAACCTCTTGCATACAGGATATCCGTCGGATGTGACGACGCCCTCGTACCCGTGCATGTACTGGTCCAGAACCCGGACCGCCCTTGTATCACTGTATATCATGAATATGCCCACTGCCGACAGCACGGTCCACACCCATCCCAGCCTGCCTGCCAGGTTGATCCCCGTCTCGTCTATGCAGACGGTCTTTGAGCTTTTTACATCCTCTGCGATGGCCTCGGCAGGCGCCTTTGTGGCGTCGCAGACGCGTCCTATGCTGTTGATTGCAGTTGACTTTGACATGTGCACGCCCAGGATATCTGACATGACACCCTGGATCCTGTTGTACGGGACGTCCTCGCTGCGCAGCTTGGTGACTGCTACGACCACGCTCGTGTCGTAGTTGCCGCATCGGGGCAGGTCGTCGGGGGCCGTATGCATGGTGCCGCATCTCGGGCATACTGCCCTCTATCTCGTGGCGCGTTTCGGTGGCCTCGATCTTAAACCCCCTCATGTCGCGCACCTGCGGCTTTTTCATGATCTCTGTGGTGGTGCCGCAACTGCACTCCGGCGCCCGTCCCCCCGGAAAGCAGTGTTTCTGTACCATGGTGGGCCGGTGGGTGCGCGATACGCCCTTGTGGCCCTTCTGGCCGCCGGGCTTTTTCCTGTCCTTGGCGCCGTCCTTTCCTGATGCAGCATCGGACCGGGCCCTCTCCTTTTTCCTCTACACCTTTTGCCTCTTCCACTCCAGCGAGTCTGCCGACGGGGGCGAGTTCTCGTTCTCGTAGTATCGGAGCCTGTTGCCCTGCTCCCTGATGGTCTTGTTTAGCTTTTCGATTATCTTGTCCTTCTTTTCGATTATCTTGTCACGCTCCTTGAGACCCTTCTCCAGATTCCTTATCGTCTCCGCGGGCGATGTTGTAGATGCCACGATCTCGCAGCATGTGGAGGGTTGACCTTTCACAATGCCTAGTCTACGCGATCATAGTATAAGGATCAGGCATCGCCAGTAATGTTTACCCTATTGTGAGGGATAGGTGACCACATACAAATTGTATGAGGTCACGTCCCCTTGCTAGCTAGGCACGAAAATCATAATTGTACCTGCCAATTCATGCCTGATTGATAGGGGTAGGTGACCACATACTACAAATTCCTTGTGTTCTAGCAGCGGGGCCCCCTCGGCATCCATTTTCTTCAATCCTGCCCTGATCTCGCCTGCTAGGGCAAGAATCCGGCGGTGGATCGGGTCGAGGTGTCCGCTTGGGTTGATTTTGAAGACAATGTCGGTGTCAAGGATCACGACCCGGAGGTCTTTGGGTTGCAGCTCGTATGCGGGGTTGGATCCCTACATGCCAATCCCGCCTTTTGCCTGCAGATCCCCCCGCTCAGAATGTTTTGGCAGGCCAGATCCTGTCCTGCATGAGGCCTTTCTTATCTCCTCGACATCAGAATGTAATCTGTGGGTGTATTTTTTTATTTTCTTAAAGCCATCTCTTGCTGCACCTGTGCTCTCTTCTAGCTTGCCAAGCTCAGATATTATCAGCTCAACATTCTTTTCTACCCCAGAGTCAGATTTCACGGCGTCCCAGGGCGGTGGGTTTTTGGTGATTTTACTAGACATGTCTCCCAGTTTCATAAACACAGCTTTTGCCATCTCCATCTCCTTTCCCAGTTTCATGCAGGCAAATCCTTCCGTCTTGATCCTTCCGTCTAATCCCTTGAACACCTCTCCCAATTCTATGTAGGTGTCTCTTAGTTTGCCAACATCCACCTCCATTATCGCGAAGATAGTTCTTGCCGTGATGGCACCTGCTCCCACCATCTCAAAGTCAAATCTTACCGTGCTGGAACGCCTTGCCATTTCCCTGAACCTGGCCTCTTCTGCGTCAGACTCTTTTTTTACCTCCTCAAAGCTGGATCTTGTCTTGCTGGCATACATCAACATCTTCTCCAAGTCGAATTTTCCCACGCCGGTATACAATATTATTTCCTCAAAGTCAAACCCTGCATTGTCGGCCTGCTTCTTCATTGTATTGATCTTCGATCTTACCTTCACCATCTCAGTTCTCATTTCCTCGAATATGTTTTTCGCTTTCTCAAAGTTAGATCCTAGCCTGCCGGCCTGCCTCTCAATTTCATCAAAGCTAGACTTTATCCTGCGAGCCTTTTTTTCTATTTCCGTAATGGATTCAAGGTTTGACTCTTGGTTTTCTGGCACGCGGGATCTGTCAAACGCCTTTGTTTGCGGATCCTCGTGTCCCTCCGAGTGGCTTGACACATCAGATTTTATCCTGCCGGCATGCGCTTCCATGTGCCCAAAGTCAGATCCCATCATGCCTGCATATCTTCTTATTTCCCCAAAGGCAGATCCTAGTGTGCCTATACACACTTTTAGTTTCCTGATCTCGGATCGTATCGTGCCTACACCCCCTTCTATTTCCTCAAAGTTCGATTTTATTGTGTTAAAAGGACGTGATTTGGGGATTTTGGACTGTGCCTTTCCAAATTCGATCCTGGATCGTGCCACGTCAACATTTCCTGCCATTTGACCAAAGATGGATCTTGCTATGTCGACCCCCTTTGACATTTCCATGTATGCTTCTATCGATTCCTTGTACTCGGATCTCATCCTGTCGACCACCCCTTCCTCATTCTCAAAGCCAAATCTTGATATGTTATCCTTCATCATCATTTTCCCAAAGTAGGATCTCATCTCCCCAGTAACCTTTGCCATCTCCTTGAGTGTAGATCCCTCTGTTTGGACACTCTTTTCTATTGCCTCAAATTGAGATCTTACCTTGCCTGTATCCTCCGCAGTTTCCCCGAAATCAACCCTTGCCATGCTAGTATACGCTATCATCTCCTTAAAGTCAAACCTTGCAGTGCCGATCTTTCTTCTTATCTCTCCGAGCTTGGATAGCGTCCTGCCGACCTCTCCTTCCATCTCCATGAGATTGTTTTCCATCTCATCAAGGATGGATCTTACCGTGCCTGCATCCCTTCCTATTTCCTCAAGGTCAGATTTTATTCTGTAGGTCTGCTTTTCTATTTTCATGATGGATTCAAGGTATGATTTTTTGCCTTTTGACATGTAAAATCGGTTGAATGCATTCAAAATAAAGGTGTGAGGTCACCTACCCCTCACAATAGGGTAAACATTACTGACGGTGCCTGATCCTTATACTATGATCGCGTAGACTAGGCATTATGAAAGGTCAACCCCCCACATGCTGCAAGATCGAGGCATCTACAGCATCGCCCACGGAGACGCTAAGGAATCTAAAAAAGGACCTCAAGGAGCGTGGCAGGATCATTGAAGAATAAGGCAGGGCCAACAAGGAACTAAACAAGACCATCAAGTTGATAAAATACGCCAGCAGGGAAAAAAGACGGCCCGCCAACAAGGAACTAAACAAGACCATCAAGGAGCATGGTAGAACCATTGAAAAGCTAAACAAGATCATTGAAAAGCTAAACAAGACCATCAGGGAGCAGGGCAACAGGCTCCGATACTACGAGAACGAGAACTCGCCCCCGTCGGCAGACTCGCTGGAGTGGAAGAGGCAAAAGGTGTAGAGGAAAAAGGAGAGGGCCCGGTCCGATGCTGCAGCAGGAAAGGACGGCGCCAAGGACAGGAAAAAGCCCGGCGGCCAGAAGGGACACAAGGGCGTATCGCGCACCCACCGGCCCACCATGGTACAGAAACACTGCTTTCCGGGGGGACGGGCGCCGGAGTGCAGTTGCGGCACCACCACAGAGATCATGAAAAAGCCGCAGGTGCGCGACATGAGGGGGTTTAAGATCGAGGCCACCGAAACGCGCCACGAGATAGAGGGCAGTATGCCCGAGATGCGGCACCATGCATACGGCCCCCGACGACCTGCCCCGATGCGGCAACTACGACACGAGCGTGGTCGTAGCAGTCACCAAGCTGCGCAGCGAGGACGTCCCGTACAACAGGATCCAGGGTGTCATGTCAGATATCCTAGGCGTGCACATGTCAAAGTCAACTGCAATCAACAGCATAGGACGCGTCTGCGACGCCACAAAGGCGCCTGCCGAGGCCATCGCAGAGGATGTAAAAAGCTCAAAGACCGTCTGCATAGACGAGACGGGGATCAACCTGGCAGGCAGGCTGGGATGGGTGTGGACCGTGCTGTCGGCAGTGGGCATATTAGACTTTATGCGTAATCGGTTCAGATCCGGGATTATTACGAACAAATTCGCCTCATTCAGGTAAATTACGCATAAGGTCTATTCATGATATACAGTGATACAAGGGCGATCCGGGTTCTGGACCAGTACATGCACGGGTACGAGGGCGTCGTCACATCCGACGGATATCCTGTATGCAAGAGGTTCGATCCGGGGGGAAGGCACCAGAGGTGTTGGGCGCACGAGCTGCGGTTCCTCCTGTATGGCTCGCAGAAAAAGGGCGCCTTGCTGTTTGCAGGAGTCCTGTGCCGGCAGATGCAGCAGCTGTTCAAGGACGCCAAGGAGTGTCTCAAAGGATGGGACAAGCTGTCCAAGGAGGATCTCTTAGATCTTGAGGAGAGGGCGGGGATAAGGGCGGCCGACGGGCTGATGGGCAGGCACTCGCCGGAGCTGCGCCGGCGGTTTGAGACCAACATGCAGAACATGCTGTTCGGATACGTTGATGCATGGGGCGGCCCGCTGGGGCCCCTCCTCAAGAGGATGCACAGGGCCCTGCCGTGCATGTTTACGTTTCTGGAATACGAGGGTGTCGAGCCGACCAACAATGGTGCAGAGCGGGCGCTGCGCCCCGTCGTGCTTCAATTCAAGATAAGCGGCCAGATCAAGGGCGGCCTGGTCTGGACGGAAAGGCATGGATGGCTCAATACATGCGTGTCGACATGGAAGCTGCAGGGCAAGTCCATCATGGATGAGGTGGCCAAAATAATCTAGGGGGTAGGTGACCACATACCGAGGATTTTGTAATCGCAAAAAACCGCGAAATCTTGGAGGCCGCCTTGGTCGATTTCGATTATGATGCCCATGCGGGGGATCCGCATCTTTCGCCGGCGACATTCCAGCTGATCGCCTGGGATCTCAAGAGGCTTTTGGTGGATGGTGGCCGGGCAAAGGCAAAACCGCCGTGAGCTGCACCCTGCACAGCCGTACCTGTGCGCCCCGGGCACCGCCTGCCTCCGGAGAAGCAACCCGCAATTAAGTTACGAATGGCAGGTTGCAGTTGTTTTCTGACGTATTTGTCAGGCCGCAGCGGCCATCCGTTCCAGTATCTTTGGGCTGACCTGCCCGCACACGATACCGTTGGCCAGATCGTACCTTCGGAGCCGGTTTCTGTACTTGCAGCTCATTGTCTTGAACGTCCTGACCCTGCGTATGGCGTGCTCGGCGCACACGCGTATCTTCGAGTGTATTCTGTTGTACTCTTTTTGCTCGTCGGTCAGCCTGCCGCCCGGACTCTTCTTGATGGGAAGTATCACCTCCGTACCTGCATCAACGTGCTGCGCACCCTGGTATCCGCGGTCCATGTAGTGCCGCAGCCTCTCGCCGTCCCTGCCGCCGCTCCAGAACGTTGGATGCTTCATATGGCATATGCTGATGCCGTTGACGCGCCCCGGCGAGTGCGGGGTCTTGTGCGCTATGTCGCCGCGTGTGCCGATCGTATACTGGACCTTGGCCGTGTGCGTGCCTGCCTTGCCCGAATAGTGAGACTTTTCCATGTCCTTTCGCTCTGGCCTGCTTATCTGCTGCTCGGAGGCGTCAGTCTGGGTCAAAACCTGCTAATTAAGAATCGCTTCTCAGGATCATGTGCGACCGGTACAGAAACCCGCTCAGAAAGTATGACCTTGCCAACAGCATCGTATGCGGGCCGGTCAACGAGAGGGCGCCGGCCAGAATCGCCGCAGCTGCGGCGAGGGCTGGCGGCAGGACGGCAGCGGACGGGGTGCCCGGTTTCTAATTTCGGATCAACCTCAGGGCATTCGCTCAAGTTCTCGTTGCAGACTCGTTGTCTCAACAGAGACAAAATTAATAAAAAAATAACAATGCTGTTCTACCCGCTTTATTGGAATTTCAATAACACAATACACATTTCCAGATATTACCATTCCAGTACCACTGTGTCCTTGAGTCATGCGAATAAGCCTTTCATGGTTCCTTTTTCTAAATTGACATGCAACTCTTTCTCCAGATATGGCATCACCTTCATCTAGATATATTGGCGTGATTATTCAGGGCTATTGATTAATTTTCCTTCGTTACGTAGCGAGCCAACAACATCCATTACCAACATTAAATCAAGACCATGCTCATTAGCAAAATCACTCGGATAGAAAATGTCACCGACGTTAATTTCTTTCAAGAGAAGTTCACGTATTTGCTCATTAGTGAGATCAGTGTCTTCAGGAACTGCATCCATAGATGTGATTTTATGTTGTTTAAGAAGTTGCCACATGTTGGCATTATCTACAATTAATTTTTCAACGATAGAATGCAAATGCATGTAGGCATCAACTAAAGAAACATGCACATCATCTGGTCTTTGATTTAAAATCCCATCACGAAGATATCTAAGTGATTGTTTGTCATCAGTTATTTCATTATCATGTTCACGTTCAGATTCAACTGGTAGCGTCATAATGCATTTTCCTCAATCATAGTATGTACGCATTGTCCTTTTAGGTTTATCGTATCTTTGCCATGCTGTTAATTGATATAAAGTGGCAGTATATCGTACTGCCTTTAACACTTCATATAATTTAGATGAATCTCCAGAATCATAAGCATCAGGCAGAGGTTTTGCAGCTTCGCTCATTTCATTTTTTAGTTTGTCAGACACGTCTTTAGGTACAGAGTAATTTTCTATTGTATTGGACAAATTAGAATAAACAGATTCCAAAACTTCACTGATGAAGACTTCATCTTTTAATTCCAAATTCCAAGACAAATTAACCAAATCATGTGCAATCCTGTAACAAACAGCATAATTTCCGTCTTCAAGATTCGCTTGAATGTCTTTCAGACGCTCTTTGAATACAGAGCTTAGCTCTTTCACACCTCAATACAATTCCAGCAGTATGTATGTTAGATTTTATGCGCAATAGATCGGGCTCTGGAAGTTTAGGGTGGGTTTTGCCGCCCCAGATGCCCTCCCCCTCCAGGGCAGATTCGTGCCTGAAATCAGGAGCAGCTTTCAGAGCTCGAGCTGTTACCTGCAGTGTCGCCTATGGGGTGGACTCGAGATGGTCTTGCCCCTGAACCATCAGGCCTGCGCCAATGCCCTGCATTGCCTGGACGTACCCAGGGTACGACACGGATACCGACCCCGGATCGCTGACCGTGCAGCCGCCCACATACATGGCGGCAATCGAGAACGCCATGAACAGCCTGTGGTCGTTTTTCGAGTCCAGATGCGCGCCGTGCAGGGCGTCCCCCGGCTCCAGCCTCATCCCGTCCCTGCGCTCCTCCACGCCGACCCCGATCTTTGCAAGCTCCTCGCAGATGACTGCAATCCTGTCTGTCTCCTTGTGCCTGGCGTGTTCCACGCTGGTGATCTCCAGCGGGCTTTTGCACCGTAGTGCCAGGATTGAGAGGGGCGGCAGCAGATCCGGCGCGTCTGACAGGTCAAAGCTTCCCCCCCTGAGGCCCTCGGGGGAGCTTGCGGTGATGACATCGCCGTCGGCTCTTACCTGCGCGCCCAGCTCCCCGAGGATTCCAAGGAACGCCATGTCTGCCTGCGGCAGGTCGCTGCGCGGGGCCCTTATCGACATGTTTTTTCCCACAAGCACGGATGCTGCCAGCAGCAGCGCCAGGCTGGAGGCGTCCGGGGGAACCGTAAACTCGGCATCCTGGTACTGCTGCGGCTCTATCCTGTATTTCTGGTACCTGCCGATGGTCTTGACGCGCACGCCGAACCTCTCCATCGCACGTATGGTCGCCTCAAGGTACGGCCTTGATACCAGCCTGCCCTCTATATTCACGGTGATTCCGCTGTCCGTCAGCGGCGCGCAGATGAGCAGCGACGTGACAAACTGGCTTGATACGTCCCCCGGAATTGACACCTCCCCGCCTGGGATTCTTCCCTGGATAGTTATCGGGGGCCTGCCGCCGGCCGACGTGCACCTTGCACCCATTGCCTCCAACGCGTCCAAAACGGGCTGCATCGGCCGCCCCCGTATGCTTGCATCCCCCGAGAGCGTGGTTGTGGACGGCGACAGTGCAGCGATGCCCGCCGCTATCCTGATGGTCGTCCCCGAGTTTTTTGCGTCTATGATACAGTCCCTTTCAAGGGTGACCGGGCTGATGACCGTGACTGTATCCCCGTCCCTCCTTATCTGTGCGCCAAGGGCCAGGCAGGCATCGACGGTGGCCTGCGTGTCCGCCGAGTCCAGGACGTTTCTGATGGTGCTCCGCCCCGATAACGCCCCCATGAATATGGCCCTGTGCGTGTAGCTCTTGCTTGCAGGGCACGCTATCTCGCCTGACAGCTCCGATTTTTCGACCCTACAGCTCATGGACCTCGGCCTTTTTGTTGTTGATCCTCGTCACCACCACCTGCCCCCCCATCTCTGAGAATATCCTTTTTATCCCCGGGACGCTCTCCTGCCTGGCTACCGCCGCGATCGCAGGGCCGTTTCCCGAAACCGACGCGCCAAGCGCGCCCCTTTCGAGCAGGTCCGTTATTATCTTCGGATCCGAGTCCAGTATTGCCGACGTGGCAAGCCCGTTGATCACCATTGCGTCCCAATAGTCCGCATTTTTGGCAAGGCCCCACGCCCTTTCAAATACCATGCCGAGAGTCTTTAGCTTCCTGATGTTTCCGCGTCCCTTGGACTTTGGCATGAAGATCACCACTGCCATGTTTCGCGGCCCCCTCTCGTGCAGGACCCGCCTCCTCCTGTAGTTGTCCGTGACGTTGAACCCCCCGAAATAGCAGGCGCATGCGTCATCGTATGCGCCCGTCATGCTTACCTTGGCCTGGATTGAGGCGCCAACGCCTGCAAGAAGGATCTTCTGGTCGTCCATCCTGGTCCTGAACAGCCTTGCGCAGGCCAGTGCGACGGCCGAGGAGATGGCGCTTGAGCTCTTCAGCCCGCACCCCGTGGGGATGTCCGATTCCAGCCGTACGGTGATCCTGTTTTTTCCAAGGATCCTCCCCGGGAGAACCCTCTCGACCGTCTTGCTGACCAGCCTGGATCTGACGGCCCCCCTCTCGGTCTGCAGTATTATGCCCCTACCTGGTGCTGCCTCTGCTGTCGCAGACACGCGCTGTTCCGTGCCCAGCGTGGCGCCCCTGCCCGTCGCTATCGCGTTTACGATGGAGATTGCACCGTGGACTGTCGCCTTTGTCTTCATTGCTATCCTGCGCCTACCAGTGCCCTCCTCATCGCGCTATATGGCGCTTGCCTTTGGTGCCATATCTCAAAGGCCCTGGCCGCCTGGCCCAGGAGCATCTCGTATCCGTAGATTATGGCAGCGCCCCTCCCCCTTGCCTTTTTTATGAGATCCGTGTTCACCGGGGCGTAGACTATATCGTACACGACAGAGTCCTGCGGGATCTGCCCTGCGCTGATCGGGGCAGGCTCGCCCCCCATTCCGACGGGGGTCGCGTTTACGACGAACCTGCATCCTGACATGTCCGGGACGTCCCCGATGGCTGCGGCCTCCGCCTCCAGCCCGATTCTCTCGGAGAACCGCGCAAGCTCCCTTGCCTTTTGCAGGGTCCTGTTTACTATGGTGATCCTTGCTGCATGCTCCCTTGCAAAGCCTGTCACTATGGCCCTGGCGGCCCCGCCGGCGCCCACCAGCAGGACGTCCTCCCCCCGGATCCCCAGCCCCCTCCTCTTGATCGGATCCAGAAAGCCGTCCATGTCGGTGTTGTACCCCTTTAGAGTCCCGCCGTCGTTTGTTACCGTGTTTGCGGCGCCGATTATGCTGCAGCTCTCGTCTGTCCTGTCCAGATACCTCATCACCTCGACCTTGTGCGGTATGGTGACGTTGAATCCCGAGATTGAGATTTTTTTCAGCGACTCGATTCCCTCCTCCAGCTCGCCCCTGGGGATCCTGTACGCTATATAGCTCGCCTCAAGGTTCAGCTCCCTGAATGCGGCGTTGTGGATGCTCGGGGACATCGAGTGGTCTATGGGATCCCCGATGACTGCAAAGGTCTTGATCATGTGCCTTGTCTTGGCGCCGGATTGATTTAAACTCTGATTTTTGAGGCCTGCAATACCACTGATCTCGCTTACACTGAAATGTCACGAAGTGACGGCCCTTGAAGACCTCAGGTAGATCAGCGAAGATCCGGCCCGCTTCTCGCTGAACCCAAACCCACTTGGCATCTGGCTTATGGCATATTTCATTTGTGGATTTTTATACCTAGCCAGTAAGGGAACGTAGCCTCGTACTATGGTCGGATCTGTAATGTTATTATACTTGTATGCCGTGACAAAACTACCGCATTCGAATCTCTTGACCATCCGTGATGGGGAATAAGAATGAATAGTCGTGAATGCGGCCTTAGTCCTTTTTTAATTCAGTCCATCGAATCCAGGTTGGTTGCAGCTCCTAGCATTTTTCCCTTGTTGAGCCATGTGGTAGGATCAGCTGGATCAAGGATCGAGAGGCATCCGGTGCTTGCGATCATGGCCAAGATGGGAAGCTAGGTCGGAGGAATAATGTCACAGGACGTAGAGGCCAGTCCCCACGTGTGCATGCAACCTGATAGGGTTCTGGTTCAATCAACACACATTTCCCTGTACGAGGTCACTTATCCCCATTAGTCAGGCACGAATTAGATGCATGACTGTGATTTTCGTGCCTAGATAGCAAGTGGACGTGACCACATACATTTCCCTTAACTGCCTTGTGGTTTCTTTGCCCGTTTGGAATACTCGGACAGATCCCAGATTTCTTTTGCATGCTCGATCAGTTTTTTCTCACGATCCTCGATCTCCTTCACCCCCCATCGCTTGTACTTTACAAGGTATCTTTTATTCAACTCTAAACCTGATTTTGAATAGCACCGGATTCCCCTGTTAAGCTTGTCTCCAAAGCTTTTGTTCTGCCATGTGGAGTTGAACCTCACGTCCAACAATGTCAGATTGCCTAGCCTGTTTTTGTGATTTTGCAGTTCATCCTTGTCAGTCCAATCATTATTGGGATTGTTTGGAAATATGTGCTCTATATGGTACTTGTAAGAATCTACATGTTTGCCTTGGGATCTGTTGAGCTCCTTTTCCAACGAATAAAGAATGTATGCGGCAACGGGGCGCTTCAGGTCATTCACATTCTTCTTGAACTCCTCCATGAATCTCCCCTGATCCACATTGTCTTCGATGGATCCTGATCTTTCACTCTTCAATATGGTGTAAAACATCTCATCCAAGCTTTTACCATCCAAAATCTGGCACGTCACATCTTCGGCAATTCGCCTTATCTGGTTTGTGTCTGATTTGGAAATTGTCCTGTACATGAAAAAGAATTTTAAAAGACAGTCCATCAGATCCTTAGTCTTATTACTGAGCCCCCATCTTCTACACGCTGCCATTGTAGGCCTTCGAAAGTACTTGGCATTGATTTGCTGCATTCCGTAAAAAAGGTGCGCAAAGTCAGGATCATAGTTGGCTTTTGAGCGTAGGGTGTCGGGGTTGCTCATCATCTCAATTATGCGCGAATCTTCCTGGAGATCATCTAGATATCTGTCAACGTCACCTGGGCTTTCATGGCGTTTTTTTACCGCGCTGTATAGCCTCTTTTTTAGCACCTCGTCTTTTTCTGCCTGTAGCTTGGAACATGTTCTGGATAGCATAGAGTAGTACAGAAAATCATCTGGTTTTTTCCTGATTTCTCTTGAGCTCATCATCTCATCCCAGCGATTTTTTACATCGCTTCTTTTATCCTCACCTTGTATGTTTAAAAGAAGACTCTTGATCAGATCAGCCTGGTTTAATTTTTGTCCTTTGGAGTTAAGTGATTGAAAAACTTGGTACGTGTAGCTTTCGTCTGCCACCTCGACGTAAATAAAATAAGTGTTGTCTTTTATGGCACCAAGCAGTTTTCTGACGTTACGTATTGCAGTTCTTGGACTCTCTTTGCTGAAATGACGCTCACATAGTTCACTTGTGTTATTCAGCAACACATGGTAACTCTTGACTATCCTCCTATCAGATTCGGTGTTTTGTTGTCTATTTCCCCCCGCACAAATTCTTGCAAGGACTTTATCATCACTGCCACTCAGTTTGATTCGTGGCTGCCCGTCATCTGTTTCTATTAGCTCGCTAATCTCTTTCGCTAGATCCTCATAGTCCCTCCTGTCGCCGCTATCCGTTGGTTTGTGTTTATCCAGCGCATCACGCAGTGCGCAGAATAGTAGCGTGAGGGTGACTAGGCGCTGCTGTCCATCAACAATCTCGTCTGAGAACGGATCCATTCCTTGCCTTTTTACCGTTATGACCGGACCCAGCAGGTAATGCTGGTTGAGATTTGTACAGTTATCAATCAAGTCCTCCCACAGCCCTTCAACCCTGTCCCCGTCCCAGCTATACTCCCTTTGGTAATCTGGCACAGTAAGCTTGGTTTTGCCAGACAGCATCATATGCAGTGGGGTTGCTTCTGAATAAAACACATTCATTTACTGCTCATTGATTTTGCATTGAGTTTAAAGCTTTTTTCTTGTTTTCAGCTAAGCTGGACGTACTAAAAAATCGAGTAAAAACAAAAGCCGGGCAAGAAACACGACGCTTCAAATCACATCTGACAGCAAGACTAAAACAACAATTCCGTTTACATCTAATTCATCTGTACAGACCTCCTGAATTCGAAACGACTCAAGTCAGGCCGCCCGCAGATCCGCATGTCGTGGTTTACACTGACTGACTTTCCTTCCTTCTAACTTGTTATGGTTTTTATCACTGTGAATATCTGCTAGCGCATTCCAAGCGATATGGGCATGTGCTCCGCTTGCTCTGGCGCCTCGCCGGTCAATCTCATTCGGCCTCATTGATTCCGGCTGCACATTTGATGCAAAAGTGGTTATGTTGTGCTCTTCTTAGACAGATTGCAGCTTGTCCTGCTGGGCGCGTTTCAGAGCATTCCGGGTTGGCACAAAAAACGGCTACATCGTGGTTTGTGTCGGAGCTGCACTTTGCGCATTTTATACTCCCAATTACTTGCCAGCCATAAACTCGAATATTGCCGAGACTGTCATCAAAATTATCCTTGATTGGTATTAGGATTGATTGTGAATCCATCGCCTCTTGAACATTTTGTGTTAGCGTTCCGGTTATGTCAGCGTCTAAGCGCGGACTCGAGGTTCTGTTCCTTTCTTCCTTGATTGCCTGTCTGAATCCAGCCTTTAGACCCTTTGGAATTTTCTTGACATTTTTGGCTTTTTGCAGAACTATTGCCTGTTTAGGCAACGTCTTTCGATTATATGCGCTCATTGACTAAGGTAGAAAACCCAGTGTTAATTAGTCTGTTGCACAACCTCGATTTTAGGTATAAAAGACTGGTTGTTTTTGCGCGTTCAGGCACGGTTGTGCAACAAGCTATGTTAGCAAAGCCCTTAAAAAATAACACACAACCACGTTTGTACAGCTAAGTGAAATGTAAATTAGATTTGTTGTTTTGCCTTCCTTTCTTGACTCCCTGTCTGTGGTGCACTGTATGTCGACGTGCGTGCCGTCTACAATCACGGTCAGATCCAGGACGATCTCCCTGAGCCCCTCGATCGTGTGGGTGTTTCGTATCTTTCGCGATACGGCGTCCGGCGTGGGCAGTATCTTGGCGAGTATCATGTCGCAATACCTGAGGTACCTGTATACCGTGCCCTGGTCTATGCCAAAGAATGCCGCAAGCTGCTCCTGTGTTGGGTTTCCGTACTTGCGCATCAGGGCCAGTAGGGGAGCGTGGCGGTAGGACAGCTTGCACCGGTTTCCGGGCCCATCGCCCTAGCCCTCTGAAAACAGGGGCGCCCTCCGTGTGCTTTTTGGCAAGCTCCGTAAACCGGTCGGATGTATGGTCAAACTGGCGGCGGTCCATCGACGTGGTGGACTGCAGGGATCCGCCGCAGATTATGTCCTCGAGCACCTCGGGCCTGTGCATGAACGTGGCGTTGTCCGTGGAGCGCCTGTCGTCATCCCAGGTTGCGGGCCACATCCGGCGCTTAGCGTCCAGCCGCTGTTCCATCTGCCCTATCCTCTCCTGATCCCGCTCGTGCCTCCTGCCGTCCTGCCTGCTCTTCTTCTCGTACTCTCTGATCTCCTTCCTGTACTGCATCCTCCCCCTCCTGCCCCGCGCCTTCTCCTTCCTGCCTGCTCGATCCTCTTCCTCAGCTGTCATATCAACTCGGTCTCGGACTTTGCCATCACCCTGTGCGGGAATGGATCCCGGATCTAAGTCAACCGACTGAAAATACTTGCAGGCTTGATCAAATATTTTCAACGTGATGAGGTGCCGTCACGCGTGCGCTGGCTCCTGCAGCACCTGCTCTTTGTAGCCCGGGTGCCGGGGGCAACGCCGCTAATTTTGTTTACGCATAAGGTCTAATGGATTCAGGACAACTGCACGGACGTGCCGGTGCCTAGCAGGCGTGAGCTTACAGGGAACGTGCAAGTGTTACTGGATTGGTTTGTGAGGCTGGGAGGTGGCAGATACGAGGTAGATATTCCTGGCAGGCATTCTCAGAGAATTAGAAAACCACACGATTAAACCACAATGTGCTGCCAAGCTTCATTGCTTGGAATCTTTGTATCCGTTTTCACTCAGATATTTATCGTACCTATCAAGTGACCATACCTTTGGTGCCAGATCACACAACTTCTTTTCCCTGTCTTCCAAATTCGTTGCCGTCCATTCACTATATTCACCGAGCCGTCTAGTAAGTTCAAAAGTGGACTTGGCATATCCTTTTTTGCCCTCTTTCGTTTTATCGGCAAAGGACATTGCACCCAAGCCACAATTCCATGACTGAGACAGGAGGGTAAGGTTGCCTAAGCGGTTCTTATATTTGGTAATGTTATCAGAGTCTGGTTTGTTAAGAAACGCTTTTTCATCCCAATACTTGTTGTGGTTTTTTGGAAGTATGTGTTCTAATTCAAACGGATAATCAGGGTATGGGAATTCACTATTGCATCTTAGATGAACTTCTAGCGTGGACAAGACATATTTTGCCGTATTTGAGGTTAGCTTGAACATTTTTGTGGGAAAATTCTCTTTGAACCTGTCGTTGTTTATGCGCCTTACCGATCCTTCTGGTGCGTCTTCATCTATTAAAATGCGGTATATGGCTTTTGAAATGCCCTCCTTATTCTGCATGCACATTGTTACATCATTTGCTACCGCGCGCACAGTCTCGGCGGTGCCCTCGTTTATGAATCTAAACATAAAGAAAAACCGCAAAAGACAACCCACCAATTCTCGAAGATTGTTACTATCAACTCCAAATTCTCGGCAGGCAGCTAATATTGGCACTCTTATGTACCTTGCATTAAGCAACTGCATACTATGAAAGTAGCTTTTGAGTTTGTCGTATTTTTGTTCATCGCTTAAATCTTCTGGATGATCCATATACTTGACAAATTTGGAATCCTCCTTAAGCTCATCTACAAATTTCTGAACATCGCTTGGCGTATTGATGACACTATCAATGATTGCATACATGTTGTTTTTTGATATTTTTTTCTCGTTCATTTTCCCATTTGGATGCCTAGACATAAGTGATTCGTAAAGAAACGTATCTGGATTTTCAAGGCGCTCATCGAATACATCTTTCCACGACTGTGCTATTGTTCGTTTGGCCGTTTCATTATCTTCTAGCTTGGATAGCAGGTGCGATTTGATTAGATCGGATTCTAAAAGTGTCTGCCCTAGTGAATTAAACGTGCTAAATATCTTGTATGCGATTGCTGTGTTGTCGACTTGCACATATGCAAAGTAATTACGATCTGTCATTTTTCTGACGCTCACTGCTAAATTATTCACCGCAGTGACTGTGTGGCTTATGTTGCCATTGCTCACCGCATCATCCAATTTGAAACTTGCTGGCAATTCTTCTTCGTTATTCGCCCATCTTTCGACCTTCTCGCACAGAACTTGATAGTTCTTTATCATCAATGAATTAGAATCTTCTATTCTCTTTTTTCCATTTTGGTATTTTTTTAGTAGTGATCTGCAAAATTTCTCATAATTTGGATCCTTGCTAGTTACAATATCACGAAACAGACTGTGATCTGCAGCTCCTAATGTGACTCTCGGATCACCGGATTCTGCCATCACGAGTTTATCTATCTCAGATATTGCATTTTTTATAATCTTGTCTATATCCGGCTGTTTTGCCTCGACAAATTTGTAAAGGTACGTTCGTATGGCACAAAAGATAAGCGATAGCGTAGCAAGGCGTTGTTGGCCATCTACAACTTTTAGCGCAGAGTTTGGTTTGATGCGTTGAATTACCACTGCACCCAATAGATTAGTCGTGCTCGAAGACAATGCATCGGAGTCTGACGTAGTCACTAGGTCATCAAACAGGCGGACGGCATTCTCATCATTCCAGGCATATGCACACTGGTAGTCTGGAATTTCATATGATTTGTTTTCCTTGAATAGATCATTGATTGATCGTGGGCCAATATTATAATCCTCTTCGGACATCACATGGAAATACCAGTCTAATATTAAAAAAAGCTACGATCGCTTACATTACAGCTACAGCTAAGAGAAATGTCAACGGGATTGTTGTCTTGCATTCTTGGCATGATTTAGGGTAACGGCTCGGGCTCTGGAATCTGTTCCTGATTCCAGGCACGAATCTGTCTGACTCAAGCATCATGCCTATAGTGACGCTGAAAATTTTTGAGCACCTATGGGCATGAAATATGCAGGAAGACGCTTTTTGATGATCAAAGACTTTCAGTCACCACTATAGCTTTGCCAGATCAGTGACGCCATCCTGATCCACCGGAACATATCCTACGGCGACATTGTCTTTTTCTAATCTTTTACATGCCTCCAAGACCGACTTGTGCTCGGTTGTTCCTGCAAGTATCATACGATCCGACTTTGCATCCGCTAGTCCGAACAGTACGGTGTTGTTGGCCTCGGTAGCACCTGACGTGAATATTATATCTGACTTGCCGCATCTGACGGCACCGGCGATCTGCTCGCGGGCCTCCTCTATTGCATCTGCTGCCAGCCTGCCTGTCTCATGTGTGGTGCTTGCCGGATTTCCAAAGTGTTCCTGGAACAGAGGCAGCATCTTGTCTAGCACGATCTGATCTACCGGCGTTGCAGCGTTGTAGTCAAGATATGGCATTATTGTATTGCCACAGCTCTTGTTTAAAATGCTTGCCGGCTCAGACAAGCAAACACGTCCTGATTTAAGCCAGCCTGACAAAACTGGAGGTGGATCAACTGCTTTTGTCTGAGGATACGTTTTGCTTAACTGTGCATGTCGTATGACATAACAGAGAACCGAAGATCTGATACGGGAGTGGACGATCTGCAGATCCATCATGGTGATTAAAGGTTCCTGAACGCACAATCTTCCCAGAAGTGACCCAAAATGACGCATTCTGACCGAAACGAATCATCTATGCTAAAAACAACCTCGGGATGATGGCGGTCATCACCTGCTTTGAGGCGAGCCAATGCATGCCAGAATCATAACCACCACGGTTGTGGGTTTGTGGACCCCCCGGGAATCGAACCCGGACCTCTTGAATCTCAAGCAAGCGTACTACCATTATACTAGAGGCCCACAAGGTTTAAAACGCAATGCATCTTATAATCTTTGAATCTCAAGCAAGCAGTGCTAGCGTTGTACTAGCCTTTTTTTCATTAAAAATAGCAAGAAATTCTAGATGGATCCCATGTTCAACCAGCAGTGCCTCAATGATGTACTCAATCTCTGTTTATCGGACTATAGGACGTTGCCCGAGCTCCCCAATCGGTGCCTCCATGAGTTACTTCTGGGAAGGCTAACGCACCGCAGACGGAAAATGAAAAAGATGTGGTCCGGCGTGCTGGTAAAGCCAAACGGCAAGATAATGGCTGGCAGGCCTACTGTAAAAAATGCCACAAGGTTCATAGCACATCTCATCGGGGCAAATATCAGTAAGGATGAAAGGAATGATTTGTTGGAGCATATCTATGGTTCTGTATGGAGAAGGCACACCCTGCCTGACCCCATCAGGTAAACCAGATCGGCGCGAATGCACCAATCTGTCCGGTTCCAAAGGATCCACACCGACATGAGTTGAGGCATAAAAATGCACGTCAAGTTTCCAAGAGGGCCCATACACCAATCCGTGCTCCATGTGTTGAGCACGGAGGGCAAAGCAATTGACTCCATCCTGTACACCAAGAATAAAAAACACGCGGGCGACGAGTCCCAGATAGAATTTCAAAATAAACCGTGGTGGCACACCAGGACAGGTTTGATAAGACATGTGGCAGAAATGCTGAAAATCGATCCAAAACTGCTGGGTACAGATAGGCCCTCGAACACCTTTCAAAACATCATAGATCAGGAAATATCAAAGCTGAGGAAAAACAAAGTCATAGTTGACTGGAATAGCTCTAAACATCTGGGAATATTCCGCTTGGCAGAATTTCCTGAGGAACCAGTAGAAAAACCTCGAGAAAGCATGGAAGGAAAAATACCAACATGTACGGGGGAGCCCCCGCCCATTGACACGTCATCGCAAAACCTCAAGCAAAAGTTTCTGACAATAATGTCCAAATCGGCCAAATCAAACACGTACAAATTCACGCTTGCAAAATCCCTTCTCGACTATTGTGCAGATCATGAGCTGCTGGGAAACCAGGTACATGAGATACCATACCGGTATTTTGCGAGCAGGTTTCTGAGGTATTACTGGTATCAGGAATACAAGTACAAAATGAAGCAGGATTTTCTCACTAATGGCAAGCCCAATGTAATACAAGTGATCAACAAAGTCTTTGGCAAAAACCCCCCGGGTGACTTTGAGCTTCTTGACGAGCAGGATGTCAAGACTGCCGAAAATAAAATCCTCAAGGAGGTGTTTGGCTCAATCGCAGCGAAAAAATCCATCGTAATTCCGGCATTCCAGAAGATACCCGTGGGAAATGGTTCAGAGGAGATGAGGATTTTTTATGATTACGACAACCGGAGGAAAATACTCTATCTGAGGCCAGAGGCGTTTGAGTTTTTCCGCAAAAACAACGGAATGCTGTCAAGGGTTGTACTTGCAGAATGGGCAAAGTTTTTGGAAAAGACAAACCTCGGACTGCCCAGGCTGGTTGCCAAGATAGAGCAGTATGACGTGCAAAGAGAGCCCCTGCTGCCCGAATACTGGAAGGAGTATTCGCCTCATTTTGAGCACTGCTTTTACTGCAAGGACAAATTGGAGCGTGATCACACCCACGTTGATCACTTTATTCCGTGGTCATACATGTTTGATAACAACGCATGGAATCTGGTACTGTCATGTAAGGACTGCAACTGCAAAAAGAGCGACTCGCTCCCGCAGAAGGAGTTTCTCGACATGCTAATAGGCAGAAACAAAAAGTACTCAGGCCAGATTAAAAAGCTAAGGATATCCCTTGATCAACTGAATTCGGGCAGGGGTTGGAGTCCGGAGGTCAAAAACCATTATGAAAACTGCAATTCATATGGATTCAGCATAATCCACCTCCCCTGAAAATGTCAGGGGCCCTGGCTAGACCTTGTGCATAATTGCCAAAAATGACGTAAAAGCTGCCTGATTTTTTTGATCTGCACCGATTACGCATAATGTCTTGTATGGTGATACTTCAGATGCTGCCTACTGCCGAAAGGATAACAGACGTGATCCGCAAGACCCCGGCAGACAGGACAGAGGAGAGGCTGATCCCAAAAAAGACAATCCTGATTGACGGCACCCCTACTCCTGTAGACAGGCTAGGGGACAAGACCGCAAGAAAGACACGGTACACGGGAAGAAAAAAGCGGCACATGTACAACACGCTGGCTACCACGAACCTGGACGGCCTCATGCTGCACTGCGGCGATACCGCGGACGGCAGCGTAAATGACAATGGCATGATGAACGCAGGAGGCGATCCGGACTTGAAGGCACACCAGATCAATGAAAAACACAAGAAGCGCAGATGATCCGGAAAAGGCGTTTGTAGTTTATAGCGGCCCGGGCTTGGGGCATTCAGAAGACGTTCCCGGGCGCCATGCACAGACAGCCTCCAAAGAAGCCCGGAGACTGGGAGCTTACCGCGACGCAAAAGAGGCGCCGCAGGCAGATCAGCAGGGTGCGCGTCAGGGTGGGGCACCACATAGGGCGTCTCAAGTGCCATGACATCCTGACCATGCCGTTTGGCGAAACCGTCGAGGATCTAAACTATTTCATACAGGTAATTACGGGTCTTGAGAACCTCAAGACGATACTGAAAAAGAACGGATTCTACGGTCACCTGCTTGATATATGACGTACGGCGGCACGGGCCGCCTTTCTTATGACTTGACAACAGGGCACATCACCGTGCTATATCGTTGCGCACGTCTTTTTGGCACGGGCCAATTCTTGCGCGCGTCATGACATATTTGTATGCGATAACTTGATCTGATCAACACATCTACTCTTGGAAAATCCTGCGGAATTTTTAGTCACGATCGATTACGCATAAAGTCTATTACGTCCCTTGATGACATACCTGATCTCTTTGTCCGGCATCTTTCTTGCCACGTCTTTATCTGATCGGTACAGCCTGAAATAGTCAGCGATCGTGCGCCTTATCTTAGGCGACCTAATTTCTGTATAAGACAAAGACTGAATGTATTTAACAGATTTAATACACACAAAAAAGCATCTAATACCATGACGGCGTCCAAACATCACATGTTAAAGGAAGTAGGAAGGAACAACGAAAGTACGCTTGCTGATGAATACCGCCTGCTTATGAGGGAGGCGTTGAAACGGCCCGGAGTCAAGGAGGCAATGAAGGTTTACGGGCAGTATGAACAGATGGTTGCAGAAGCCCACATGTATTTAGGACTAATTCAGACAAAGGAATCTTTTTCAGTATCCACCTCTACTTCATAACTGAAACAAATTGCCGACCTAGGGAGAAATATTAGGAGAATTAAAAAAGCATTCTCATGGAGATGATGTTCCGTTTGATGAGATACGAAGAAGGTATCTTGCTAAACTATACCAAAAAACACAGCGTAACGTTATCATCTATGCAACTGCATGGACTCAAACTGGAAAGGCGGTAGCAGACCCGCAAGTTTTAAGCATAGCCGATGAAGACATACAGGGATTCATGGAAGTGGTTCATGGGCTCAAGGGGAATTGCTTGGATCTGATACTTCATAGTCCAGGAGGCTCTGCCGAGGCCACAGAATCGCTTGTAAACTATCTTAGATGCAAGTTTGATGACATCAGGGTCATAATTCCCCAAGCTGCCATGTCTGCTGCTACAATGCTTGCATGCGCCTCAAACGTAATTATCATGGGCAAACAGTCATCAATAGGTCCGATAGATCCACAGGTGATATATCGGACCCCACTCGGTCTGCAAGTGTCTCCTGCCCAAGCTATCTTGGATCAGTTTGATATGGCAAAGGAAGAATCAATGGATCCAAAAAACCTTCCTGCATGGATACCGATGCTGGGACAATACGGACCGGCTCTGCTGGTTCAGTGTAAAAACGCCATCGATCTATCCAAACAGCTGGTTGCAGACTGGCTTCAAAAATACATGCTCAAAAATGATGAAAGGAGATCAAATACACCAAAAGAAATAGCCGAATACCTGTCCAATCACAAGAACTTCAAAACACACGCTCGCCACATAAATAGAGAGCAGGCAAAAAACATGGGACTGATCATTGACGATTTGGAGGAGGATCAGGATCTTCAGGACGCGGTTCTTTCAGCCTTTCACGCCATGAACCATACGTTATCAGGTACTGGAGCGGTAAAAATAATAGAAAACCACATGGGAAAGGCGTATGTAAGGCAGCAAAACGTTGTTATGCAGCACAACCTTCCTGTAAACCGGGAAAACCCCAATAATTGAAGGCAACCACATAGATCCGAAATTAACTGTGGTTTTCACCTAGATTTATCGTTTAGAACAGATTCAAGCAAAAAACTGAGTTATATGGTGTCGAGCAAAAATTCCTCAACACACATGGGCATGAACCATGCAGGGAAATGCTTCTAGTTTTGAAGAACTTGTGCTTTTCACCATGGATTCAGTTCCTTCAACGCCGCACTGTGGACATTTGGGGACAACGAGCGTTCAATGGGATCCCCGACAACTGCAAAGATTTTGATCATTTACAATCTCTTGACGCTGGACTGAAGGCCCTAGCCTCCGATGAGGCCCGCGATCCTTCTTACCTCGTCGGCGCTGAACTGCCCGGGCGCCACCGCCTTTCCGAGCGACGCGTACGTGTATGGGCTTCCCAGGTACAGGCACAGGATCCTTGAGATCCTGCCCGCGTCACCCATGGCAAACGCAATCAGCTCTGTATCTGCCGCCCTGCCGTACACCGAGAGGATCCTCGATGCGTCATCCGGATTTCTTGCCGTGGTGACCATCTTTACGTGGTCAGAAAACCGCCTCATCTTCCTGAGCCTTCCTGCAAGTACCGCCGCCCCCGGCGTCCCCTCAAAGTCGTGCCATGATACAAGGACGGGCGTCCCCGTGGACCTGATGTATCCTGCAAGGTCCCTGTTTTTTGACATCGTGGAGAGCTCCACGTCGAGCAGGTACGGCCCGTACTCTGCGATCAGCTTCAGGATTGAGGTCCTCTCTTCCTCGGAGCCTGCAAAGAGGCCGCCCTCTGACCTCGGGCGCAGCGTGCAGACGCACCTCCCGAGGCTTTTTCCTGCCAGCTCCAGCGCCTCGGGGACCCGGGCCGGCCTCAGAAAGTCAAGCCGCAGCTCTGCGTATTCTGACTTTTTCAGGGCCCTCCTGAGCGTCTGGTGCATCCTTTTTGGCGTCCCTTCTGCGACCGAGACGCAGGTCTTGTATTTCATTTCTCCAGGATGTACTCGTCAGAGACCTCCATGCCAAAGTGCCTTCCGGTCGCCTGCCTTGCATGGACGAGTACCGTGTCCCCCTTTTTCAGATGCGTGACTGACACCAGCTGCCCGCCTGCCTTTACAAACCTGATGGTCTCGGCGTCCTGCGCGATGATCCCGCCGACCTCGCCGCCCGCCTCGGCCTTTATCATCAGCATCGGGCGGCGCTCTATCTTTGAGCGGCCCACCGTCGCGCGCCGCGCACCCCCCTTGGGGTTGAGCACGAGCACCTCGCTTCCGGTCTCCATCTCCGACAGGTACCTCGTCGTCCCGTCCGGCGACAGCGTATAGCAGTGCACGGCGCCCGCGTTTACCCTGAACGGCCTCGGCGAGGTAAACGACGAGCCGACCGACTCGTTGTGGACCAGGAACAGAAAGTTCGAGCGGCTTCCGACCAGCATCCCCTCGCCACTGCGGAGCATCGATGCCGTGTCCACGCATACGCGCTCCCCGTCGCCGACCTCCTTGATCTCGGTGATCTTTGCCGGCTTTAGCTCAAAGCTGCTCTCCCCGAGGTATACGAGCGCCTCCCTTACCTCGCCGATTGACGAGGTGGCAAAGATCACCCCGTCGACTCCCACCTCCAGGATGGAGAACATCTTCCGCACCTCGGCCGGGCTCTTGGCCATCGCAAAGATCTTCGTGCGGACCCTGTGCAGCTTGGCGATGATGTTCTCAAGCGGGATTATCTTCCAGTCCTTTACCTCCACGATTACAAAGTCAAGCCCCTTTTTTGCGGCGGCCAGTATGTCGTCGATGTCCTCGTTTGAGGTGACCCTGAACCTCCTTCCGGCCTTGCCGCCCCCCGCCCTCTTGATGCCGCCGTCCAGTATGACATAGTCTGCGTCCCTCGAGGCGTAGACGGTCTTGATCCCGCCTCCCTTGGGCAGCGACTTTGGATCCGCGTGAACCATCCTTATCCCCTCCTCGCCCAGCTGCGAGACGAACCCTCCCAGCTGCGCCTTTGATACCCTGGGGGAGACTATTAGCTCTCTTGACCTACTCAAGCTTTTTCACTGCTTCCCCTGCAGGCGCCCTTCCAAAGATGACTGCGGCCAGCGCCTCGGTCATCTTCTGCGGGTTCCTGTGCGCAAAGATGTTCCTGCCAAAGGTGACCCCCGCCGCCCCGGCGCTCATCACCTCCTCTGTCATGGCAAGCAGCTGCAGATCCGTCTCGGTCTTTGGCCCGCCTGCGACCACGATTGGAACCGGGGTGCTTTTTACGATTCTTGAGAACGAGTCGACGTCCCCCGTATAGACCGTCTTTACTATGTCTGCGCCGCACTCTGCGCCGATTCTTGCCACGTGGCCCACCACCTCCGGGTCGTGGGGATTCTGCACGTTCTCCCCCCTCGGGTACATCATTGCCAGCAGCGGCATGTTCCACCTGTGGCACTGCTCTGCGGTCATTCCCAGATGCTCGAGCATCTCTGGCTCTTCCTTTCCGCCTATGTTGATGTGCAGCGAGACGCCGTCCGCGCCCAGCCTCAGGGCCTCCTCGACTGAGCCCGTCAGCATCTTGCGGTTGGGCGACGACGAGAGGGACGTGCTGCTTGAAAAATGGACCAGGATTCCGACCCTTGTCGGCCTTGCCAGCGTCTTGATGATTCCCTTGTTGATGATTACGCTTGTAAGGCCGTGGCCCTCGCAGTCATAAATTGTCTTGTGGGGGTTCTCAAGGCCCTTGATGGGGCCGTTGGAGATGCCGTGATCCATGGGAATGCAGAGCATTTTTCCCTTTCTCATGATTCTGTTCAGCCTGATCTGATGGCCCGATACCATGAGTGGATCTCCCCCCCGTGCCCTACTTAAAAATAACGTGAATGCCTTGTGTTTTCGGCGGTGAGCCGGGTTGCTGCAGCATGCAGGCGCGGACTCTGCAGCGGGGGGGGGGGGGTCTGGATATGGCTGAAAACCGAGCCGGCCCAACCGATTACTGTTCTTGGTACGGGGTCACCTTCCCTTTACAGAAGGTTAAACATTGGTGATTATACTATCCCATATATGGCAAATGCATGGAACATGCATTATGAAAGGACAGCCTCCCACACGCCGCGAGATCGGGGCATCTGTGGAATCACCCACGGAGATACAGGGTCTGAGGAATGCCATTGAGAGCCGCGACAGTCTCCTCAGGAACCAAGACCAGCACGTCAAGAACCAATACAGGATAATCGAGGACCAAAAAGAGATGATCGAGATCCAATCTAGGGATATCAAGAACCAAGAAAAGATGATCAAGAACCAAGAAAAGATAATCAAGAACCAAAAAGAGATAATCAAGATCCAATCTAGGGATATCAAGAACCAAGAAAAGATGATCAAGAACCAAGAAGAGATAATCAAGAACCAAAAAGAGATAATCAAGATCCAAGAAAGGATCATCGGGGAACAAGACAAAGCCCACACTGATGATCATTGAAAATTTCGCCTGATTACACATCTTGTAAGGGTTTATAGCTCCCCACCATGTCACTGCCGGCATGAACAAGACGAAAATCCTCACGGATGCCATGCATGTCGAGAAGGATATCGGGGTTTATGCCAGAATCCTGGCGGTGCGCTCCGTGCTGCCTGGCAACACCACCGCACAGACCGCAGAGGTTGCCGACGTGACAAAACGTACAGTCCAGATGTGGATTGAAAGGTTCGAGCTTGATGGCATCGACGGCCTCCGTGATTCCTAACAGGGGCAGAAAGCCCAAGGTTCCGTCGGCAGGATAGAAAAGATCGCCACGAGGCTGCGCAGGATGGAAAAGCTCACCCCGAAGAAGCTGCGCGACCGGATGCGCCGCAGGCTGCACGTCACATACAGCGTGGGAAGCATCAGAAGAATCCTGCGCACGATGGGATTTTCGTTAAAGACGTCAACTACCAAGCTGGCAGACGCTGCCGACGCAAAAGCTGTAAGACGGTGGCAAAGGACGGCAAAAGACACGATTGCGCTTGCAAAAAGGCGCGGATTTAGGATAGCCGTACAGGATGAATCGATATTCGTCAGTACGGGAAGTGACGGCAAAAAGTTCTGGTCGCCCGTGGGGGACAGGATCGAGGTGTAACGATCCGGCAGAAGGTAGCGCGTAGTGGTGTATGGAACGATTGCAGACGACGGAACCAGGCTGATGCGCACGTACGACAAGTTCAACAGCGTAAACTTTGCATTATCTCAAGCAGGCGCACAAAAAGTGGGGAAATGTCTTGATGGTGCTGGACAACGCAGTACAGCACAAGACCAAGAAGGTCCGCAGATACCTAAAGAAAAATCCCGACGTTGTCTTGCTGTACCTGCCGGTAGCTAGGCCGGAGCTGAGCGCCATAGAGGCAGTCTGGAAGGACGCCAAGTACAGGCTGGTCACGTCGGCCTTTTACGACACGGTGGATCACCTCAAAAGGGCCGTCTCGGAATACTTTAGGATGTGCTCCATCAGGGTAGACATCTACAAGTATCTTGAGCGCAGCGTGTAATCAGGCGAAATTTTCAATGATTATCAGTATAGTCACGTATCTTGATGATGCCTCAAGGTGCATTACGGGGGCCGCGCTCTTTGAGCATGTCACCACTGAGAACGCCGTAATGGTGCTCAGGCCGGCGATCGAGAGGTTTGGCACGCCTGCATCCGTACTGTCTGACAACGGCTCGTGCTTTGTAGGACAGAACGGCAGAAAAAAGGCGGCCTCCAAGGACGGCACCGGCATGGGGACGTGGCAGCCTGCGCTCTTTGAGGAGGAGATGCTTGCACGGGACATCATCCTGATAAACCCCAGGCCGTATCACCGGGGTTGTTGTCTAATTCCACTTGTTTGACCCAATCTGCACGTTTTTCTGAATTTCCGCCCTTTTGCACGCCTGATCATATGGCATCTCAACGGTTTTCATGAATTCCAATGAATTATGCAACAACCCCGGTTTCTAGAGGTCTTACAGAGGTTGTCGCCTAATTCCACTTGTTTGACCCAATCTGCACGTTTTTCTGAATTTCCGCCCTTTTGCACGCCTGATCATATGGCATCTCAACGGTTTTCGGGGATTCTAGCGAATTAGGCGACAACCCCGGTCTTACATTTCCGTCTACTGATTTTGTGGTATTGCTTATAGTGCTCTATTTAAAGACGAAATACGCATATTTTCGACTTGTACAGCCTAATTTTAAGAATAATTTATCGGTTTTAGATGCAATATTTATAATAAAAAGATATATCTTTATTAGATATGCTATTTAATATAAACCGATAGCATGAAAAAAGAAACGCGGACTAGCATCAAGGGCAGGGTCGCACGAATTCTGTTAAACGAGCCTACCGGAAAACTAACAAAGTACCGAATAGCAAAATTGGCCGATAGTGGATATTCGTGGATACATGATTTGCTGCAAAAACTGGAAAAGCAGGGAATAATCCACAAAACCAGAGTGAGAGATTTTAGATCGCTGTTTTTGTGGTGGCAGAAATGGCAGCCTGCCTTTCAATACCGGGAGTACATGGTACAAAAACCTCTGGAACTGTTGCAAGAAACAGGCCTGGAATATGCGCTCACCACATATGTGGCAGAAAACAAAATACAAAACTACCTGTTTCCGTCTAGGACCGACATTTATGTCCACCATTCGGACAAACTACAGTGGCACAAGCTCTTTGTTGCAAACGGGTTGGTGGGAAAAGGAAATGTGCGCGTTATTTATGGAGACGAACACGTGTTTTACAAGTCATTTCAGGTTAACGGCCTGATGTCCTTGGCGTCGGTTCCACAAATCATACTTGATCTGTATAATGAGAACGGTGCTTGTGTGGAGGCAGGCGACATGCTGTTGGAAAAGGTGGAAAAGGATGCTTTATGAAGAGTATGAGACGGAAATTTCAAGAGATAACCTTGTCAGGGTGTTTTCCAAAGTAACCAAGCCGCCTTGTTTGCTTGGCGGGTGGGCGGTTTATCTTACGATAAACAAGAACTACAAAAAAGACAAAGGGCGTGATTATCATGGCTCAAAAGACATTGACCTAGGATTTCATTTTTCAAAGAATGAGACCAGAGAATCGATGGAGAATTCTGCATTTAGCCAATCCATTCGTGCACTGGAGGGCATTGGGTTTTATTCAATCGGTTTTCGCCTAGTCCAACATTATCATAGAGAAACGAAAAGAGTGCTTACAGAACAAGAAGCTCGTAAAATACCGCAATACGATCTGTTTGACTTGTACGTAGATCCTCTGGTGGACAACATACCGAATAACATCCATGACGTTTTGGGAATCACGCCTGCTGATGAAAAATTACTTGGTCTGCTGTTTGAAAAGGGTGAATTTGTAGAAACTAAAGAATTCGGGGTACCTGTTAGGCTTCCAAAACCAGAGATCCTGCTTGCTGCCAAACTCATTTCGCTACCAAACCGGAGCAAAGATCACAAAAAAAGGAAGGATGTTGCCGATATATACGCACTGATGTGGTACTCGGAGATAAAACTAGATGCACTCAAATCAGGCGTGTTGAAACTTTTGTCACAAAATAACATTGAAAAAGCAGTTTCGCAAATTGGTGATTCTGATTACAAAGTATCTTCAAATGCTATCGGGGTGAGCTCTGATGAGATGAAAGAGGTAATTAAGAGTTTTACAGCAAACACAGCTAAGTGAAAAGTAAATGCGGTTTGTTGTTTTGCCTTGCTAATGAGGCGCCGTGTCTCCTGCCAGTTTCTGTTTTTGTTCGATTTCAGGGTACTTTTCACTTAGCTGAAACACCAACGCGGAAATTATGAGTGCAGAAAAAGATCAAGGCACGGATGATGTCAAATGAAGAATTCCACATAATCTATAGACGCTATATGAAATCGGGACTGGTAAGTTAACGGGAGCTGATTTTTCTTGGAAAGCGTCGGGAGCTGGAACTTGTGACTATTCCATACGTTAACCGCCTAGCGATACGTTCAACTGGCAAACCTGCGCTTAGTTTAATCGAATATCTCCATTAGACCTTATGCGTAATCGGTTCAGATCTGGGATTATTACGAACAAATTTGCCTCATTCAGGTCGATTACGCATGGGTTCCTGCTCCTCAGGATATGATTTGTGGGAGGAGTGGTGACTCGTGGAGTGAAGTTTTCTTGCTAGCCGGTAAGGGACGAGGTCGCACACGGAAGGATCGTCAAAACCTCACCTTCTTGTCCTTTACATTCCACTTTACCATCCTGTAACCCAGAATCATGATCAACGTCAATGCAATGAAATTCAGCGTCTGAGCCTGCTTGTTTTGGAAAACATCCAACCCGCTTACCCCCTCAATAACCAGAAAATGGTATGAGGCCGAGACGGCGGCACAGATCATGCAAAACACCAGGGTTCGCCCGCCTCGGTTTCGCACCACTTTCCTTTCCCTCTTTCCGTGATACTCAAAGTACCTGACGACATCCCATATGGCATAGGTCGCAAAGACTATCATTACGACCCAGTGGAACTCGTTCTGAAAATTGGCCAGGTTCTCTGTCAGCTGAAGCAGGTAAAAGTACTCGAACAGAATCACCAGATCTATCAAAAACCTCAGGGCGCCGTGAATGTTGTCCTTGTGGGGCTTTTCGGACATTGAACGTGCATACCCAACCCACCCAGAAACCAGTATGATGTATGCCATGAACAGGGCGGCGGTGCGGACAAAACGCTCATCTCTTTCAAAAGCACTGCCTAACGGAATCAACAGATCGGTTGCAAGAAGAAAGCTTTGTGCAAGGATTATTAGACTTTATGCGTAATCGATCGTGACTAAAAATTCCGCAGGATTTTCCAAGAGTAGATGTGTTGATCAGATCAAGTTATCGCATACAAATATGTCATGACGCGCGCAAGAATCGGCCCGTGCCAAAAAGACATGCGCAACCTTGCAGCACGGTGATGTGCCCTGTTGTCAAGTCATAAGAAAGGCGGCTCGTGCCGCCGCACGTTATATTTCAAGCAGATGGTGATACTTTTTCATTTTCAATATCGTCTTGAGGTTCTCAAGACCCGTAATTACTTGCATGAAATAGTTTAGATCCTTGGCAGTTCCGCCAAACGGCGTGGTCAGGATGGCATATTTCTTGAGCTTCCCTATGTGGTGCTCCACCTTGACGCGGACCCTGATGATCTGCTTGCGGCGCCTCTTCTGCGTCGCGGTGAGCTCCCCGTCTCTGGGCTTCTTGGGAGGCTGCCTGTGTATGGCGCCCGGAAGCATCTTTTGGATGCCCTCAAAGCCCAGGTCGCTGTAAACTGTAAACGCATTTTCAGGATCGTCGGCGTTTTCCGCGTTCTTCATTGCTTTTGTGTGCCTTCCAAAGTCCGGGCCGCCTCCCGCGTTCATCAGGCCCTTGTCGTTGACGCTACCGTCTACAGTCTCGCTGCAGTCCAGCATGAGGCTGTCCAGGTTCGTGGTGACCAGCGTGTTGTACATGTGCCTCTTTTTTCTTCCCGTGTACCGTGTCTTTCTTGCGGTCTTGTCCACGGGCCTGGCTACGGGAGTCAGGGTCCCGTCAACTAGGATCGTCTTCTTTGGGATCAGCTCCTCGATCCTGTCTGCCGGGGTCTTGCGGATGACGTCTGCTATCTTTTCGGCGGTAGGCAGTATCTTGCGCAGTATCACGATACAGTACTGGAGGTACCTGGACATGGTGGACTGGTCGACGTCAAATGTTGCGGCCCGGTGGTGCTGCGTCGCACTGGTCCTCAGGCTCATGAGTTCCGCAAGCAGCGCGTGCCTGATGTGCAGCTTGCACCGGTTTCCGGCATCGCTGCGGCTCATGTCGTCCTCCCAGAACAGGGGCCTGTCCCCGTCGGCCATGACCGCCTCTGTAAAGCGCCCCAATATTATCTCAAATGACTTCTTTGTGCATCCAGTGACGCTGCAAAGGCGCACCGGGTCGCCGATTATGCCGTCTGCAATCTCGATTGCATGCATCCGCAATGCCCGGCCGCTGCGCACGATTCTTTCTGTCTTGTTTTCCTCGGACTGCCACAGCGAGTCCTCAAACACAAGCCGGTTCCTTAGCTGCTCGTTTTGCTTTGAGAACTGCCTGTTTTGCTCTTGTAGTGTTTGGACAAGCTCGTCATCTGAACCCATGCCGTCAGAGAATTATTGCTGATCTTTATGGTTGTAGGTATGCAAACCATGATCTGTTGTGTTGTATTTTTAGATCAGATTTGCCAATTACGGGGTCTACTTGTCCATGCTTCCAATCCGTACTCTTCCATCCGAATTGGTTGCAGAACAAACCCCACACGGATCAAAACGATTATCTGTAAGCAGGCAGAAGAAAAATACAATGTCAAACTGCAGGTGGATGCTTTCAGGATGCTGCAGTCATTTTACGAGAAACGGTTCGGACAACCCCCTGCACAAACGACAAGGCACGCCGTATGCAGCCGAGCGCGCGCCGGGCGGATGAGGCATGGCAGAGATAGACAAGCTTGCATCGCTCTGGAGCGTGGCCATAGTGGCATTGGCGGTGGGCATCACACTTGCAATGTCATCTGCCGGATCCGAACCGGTCGGAAGATCCCCACCACCGGACTTGAATTCTATTGGAGGCCTCATAATGCCGACTGCCGAGCCCGAGCAGGATGGCCCTGGCGGCGAGGCCACGGTGCAGTCTGACTTGAGCGATTCGTGGATGGTCCAGGCACTTTGGCGTTCTCAGGAATGTATGGCATACGGATATGACGACGTGCGCGACTGGGATCTCTGTCTGAAACGCCAGATGGCTGACCTGTGCGAGTCATCCGGACATGAATGGAACGAGGGGGATGACTCTTGTGGTACAAGTAATACTGGGTCTCAAACGGATGACTTGGACAACGCTCACGATAAAATCACTCAGTACATGCAGTTACAAAACACTCATCTCGGCATGAAAGATGAGCTGCCACTGTTCATGTCGCTTGTAGACAGGGCATCCAACGAGCTGGTGGTCGGCCTAGATCGCTCTGCCACCGGAACGGCAGAGCAATACATCAAGCTAATACGGCAAATTATAAACAATTATGACGTCCAGATCCGACTCGTGTCCGGCGACTTTACCGAGGACATGCTCATATTGGAGTAGACCTTGTGCGTATCTACCAAAAACGACGTAAAGACTGCCCGATTTTTTTGATCTTAACCGACTACGCATGGGGTCTACTCCGAATCCCGCCTCTGAGGTCACATGCTGGCAATCACAAGTTCCTGAAGATCATCTACTGCAGGCAGGAGCGCCTGATCATGTAGTTTGAGAACTTTTACCCTACGGCATACCTTCATCCATTCATGGCTCTGCACGGAGTCCTGCACTCCAAAACCACGTGAGACGGCGGCCACAAGGAACAGCAGCACATTTCCGACTGCGCTCAAAGGATTAAATATCATCCTAGTCCGAGTCAAGCTTGTTGAGCCTGATAAGCGAGCAGCTCTGTGCAAGCCCCATCGGCGACGTCCTAGAGGGGGCGCTTGCCGGCCGGAGGCCCTCCCCCGGGGACTGTCTCAGGCTGCTAGAGTCCGACGAGGTGCACCTGATGGGGCTAGTCGGGGGGTCGCTTGCAAGAAAAAGATTCGGCGCCAAGGCATCCTTTGTAAACAACATAATCCTGAATTATACCAACGTCTGCATTACGGACTGCAAGTTCTGCGCGTTCTACCGCCCGCCGGGGGCAGCAGACTCTTACACGCTGACCCTTGGGGAGATCGAGGCCAGGGTGAGGACCGCATGGGAGATGTTCGGGATCCGACAGGTGCTCATCCAGGGCGGGCACAACCCGAACCTGGGAATAGAGTACTATGAGGACGCATTCCGCATGATTCGCTCAAAGTTCCCCGAGGTTGGCGTTCACGGCCTGTCTGCCTCCGAGGTCGACATGATAGCGCGCGTTGAGAGGACCTCGACGAGGGAGGTGCTTGCCAGGCTAAAGGAGTCTGGCCTGCAGTCGGTGCCCGGCGCCGGCGCCGAGATACTGGCAGACTCTGTAAGGGGCGTGATCAGTCCCAAGAAGATACCGGGTGCGGACTGGATAAGGATAATGGAGGAGGCCCACGGCATGGGCCTGCCTGCGTCTGCCACCATGATGTACGGGCACGTGGAATCCGACCGGGACATAGTTGACCACTTTGAGAGGATAGCGGAGCTCCAGGAGAGGACCGGCGGGTTCATGGCGTTTATCCCGTGGAACTTTGAGCCAAACAACACCCTGATGCACGAGGAGGGCCTAGTCTCATACGGGACCGGCGGCACGCAGCTCCTCAAGATGATTGCAATCTCCAGGATCGTCTTTGATACCCTCATACCGCACATCCAGTCCTCGTGGCTGACAAACGGGGTCGGCATGGCGCAGCTTGCCTTGCAGTACGGCGCAGACGACTTTGGGGGCACCCTGATAGGCGAGGAGGTCGTCTCCTGTACGGGCGCCCGCTCGACTGAGCTTACCGGCAGGCGAATCATAGACTCTATCCGGCAGATAGGGTATGCAGTCGAGGAGCGCGACAACTTTTACGAGACTGTAAGGATCCACTAGAGGCCGTAGCTGGGCCACCTCTCATCTACCAGGTTCTTTGTCTTGTCATCGGGCCTTGCCTGCTCCTGAATCTCCCTGGAATATCCCTCACCGGCCATCTTTTGCGTGGCATCAATCCCGAGCTTTGAGCCGAGGTTGACTAGCGGCGATGCGGGATCCAGGGTGTCGGTGGGCGCGTTGTTTATGATTACCGTGTCCCGGGCAGCATCCGCCCTCGTGGTGACTGCCCAGATCACGTCATTTACGTCATGCACGTTTATGTCGTCATCCACCACTATGAACGTCTTGGTCAGCGCAAGCTGCCCGGTTCCCCACAGGCCCATCATGACCTTCTTTGCCTGGCCGGGGTACCTCTTCTTTATTGCAATTACGGCAAGCCCCTGGAACCATCCTGCCGCAGGCATTGAATAGTCGACTACCTCGGGATGAAGCATCCTGATCAGCGGCAGAAACGAGCGCTCGATTACCTTTCCGATGTATGCGTCCTCAAGGATCGGCTTTCCTACAACCGTTGTCAGGTATACGGGGTTTTTCCTCCTCATCACCCCCGTCAGCGTGAATACGGGGTACTTTTCAACCGGCGTATAATATCCGGTATGATCCCCGAAGGGGCCCTCGTCCCTCAGATCCCCCGGATCGACGTACCCCTCAAGGACAATGTCCGCATTGGCAGGCACCTCGAGATCAACCGTCTGGCACCTCACCGTCCTGATCCCCCTCTTGCGGGTTATTCCTGCAAAAAGGTACTTGTCCAGCCCCTCTGGAACCGGCGCGACCCCGGCAAATATCGTTGCAGGCTCCCCACCGATGATGATTGCAGCCTCTATCCTGTCCCCGGCATCCCTTTTGATCTCGCCGTGATGTGCGCCGCGCTTGTGCTTTTGCCAGTGCATTAGAGCGTGCGCATCGTCCATGATCTGGACTCTGTATACCCCGAGGTTTCTGACCCCCGTCTCCGGGTGCCTGGTTGCCACAAGGCCAAACGTGATGAACCTTCCGGCATCCTTTGGCCATGTCTTCAGTATGGGTATCCTGCCAAAGCTGGGCGCCTCGCCTGTGACCTCGGTTACCGGCCCGTTCTTTTCCGGCCTGGGAAACGACTCTGTCATCTTGGACAGCTCTGGAAGCCTTCTTATCTTCCCGAACAGTCCGGAGGGTACATCCATCCTTGTCAGGTCTACGATTCTCTGACCGATCTCCGTAAAGTCGCCTGTCTCCAAGCCCAGCTCCATCCTTCTCATGGAGCCAAACGCGTTGCCCAGTACGGGCATGTCATAGCCCTTTACGTTCTCAAAGAGAATCGCGGGCCCCCTGTCGTACATTGTACGCCTCAGGATCTCCGCAATCTCCAGCTCGGGGTCGACCTCGGCTCTGACCCTTTTCAGCTCGCCTGCCCCCTCTAGGACGTCGATTAGCTCATGAATGTCCTCTATCGGCACAATCCTCTATCCGACCCGATATCGTATAAAGCTTGACGGGATTTCATTGTATGAATTCACCTGTCCGTGAAAATGCCAAAAATTATACACGGATTCCAACTCTTTACTTAGATTCAGGCAGGACAGGTGAATTCATACATTTCATCGTAATCTGCTATATTGATGATCATTGAAAATTTCGCCTGATTACACGCCCTGTGGAGGCTTGTAGATCTCCGCCATGGCCCCTAGCATGGGCAAGACGAAAATCCTCACGGATGCTATGCATGTCGAGAAGGACAACAGGGTTTATGCCAGAATCATGGCGGTGCGCTCCGTGCTGCTTGACAGCACGACCGCACAGACCGCGGAGATTGCCGGCGTGACACAGCGTACAGTACAGATGTGGATCAAGAGGTTTGATCTTGCGGCATTGACGGTCTACGTGACTCCCCTGGCAGGGGCAGAAAGCCAAAGGTTCCAGTCAGCAGGATAAAAAAGATCGCCGCGAGGCTGCGCAGGATGGAAAAGCTCACCCCGAAGAAGCTGCACAACTGGGTGCGCCGCAGGCTGCACGTCACATACGGCGTGGGAGGCATCAGGGTAAGAGTTTGCCCCTCCACCTAGGATACGGCGCGGTAGGCGTGATCATGAAGGCTCCGACCAGCAGTGTCGCCTGAGGGGTAAACTCCTACCACCTGATACCGCGCTATGACAAAAAGCACGGCGGGGATCTTGTCTGCTCCAGGAAGAAGGGCGGGACGGCAGTCTTTGAGCGCTATATAACCATACAGTGTATCGTGAAGCACTGCCGCCTTGTACTGGGCGTACTAGGCATTATGCGTAATCGACCTGAATGAGATGAATTTGTTCGTAATAATCTTGGATCTGAACCGATTACGCATAAAGTCTACTGTACATGCCGGCGCTTGAGGATACGGCCGATTTCGTGCGCAGAACCATCGATTCTGCACGCCGCGCGGGGGCCGAGCTCGGAGTCGTGATGCTGAACCGCGAGTTCTTTTCGGCCGCAGTCATCTCCGAGCTGGATGCGGCGGGAGTCGGATACATCATACGTAACAGGTTAACCCTTGCCTAGGCAGCAATCAGGCACGAGTCTGCCTGCAGTTGTGATTTTCATGCCTGACAGGCAAGGGACGTGACTCCAACTCTAGGCAGGGGCTAACCTGTTACCATCATACCGTGCAAGGACACGGATGCCGTCGTTGTAACCCTCAGCGAACATGATGGCAGAAAAAGAGTGGAGGTCGAGTCGGCCGTATCCGGCACCTCCAAGTCAGCTCGGTACACGATGGTCATCACAAAGAGAAGGAAGAAGCGGTCGGGCAAGACAAACCTGGAAAAGCTGCCGGCACACGAGCGGCTCATCGGATTTGCGACCAACGTGCCCGGAATAGATCCGGACGTAACAGGTTAGCTCCTGCCTAGAGTTGGAGTTGCGTCCCTTGCCGGACAGGCATGAAAATCACAACTGCAGGCAGATTCGCGCCTGATTGCTACCTAGGCAGGGGCTAACCTGTTACCCCTGAGTTACTTCTGGGAAGACTGATGGTATGAGTTTACCCCTCAAGCAGCACTGCCGGTCGGAGCCGTCATGATCACGCCTACCACGCCGTATCTCAGAGAAGCGATTCTTAATTAGCAGATTTTGACCCACTTGGGCACTAATCTATGCCTAACGGATCAAAATACCGTATGTGGTCTAGCTAGGCCGAGGATCACAATCATTCATGCTAATTCACCTAACCTGCCGTATCTCAGAGAAGCGATTCTTAATTAGCAGATTTTGACCCACTTGGGCACTAATCTATGCCTAACGGATCAAAATACCGTATGTGGTCACGTCCCCTTGCTAGCTAGGCACGAGGATCACAATCATTCATGCTAATTCATGCCTAACTGATGATGGTAGGTGACCTCGTACAAAATACCTGTAAAACCATGTACAAATCATGTGTTTGATCGATAGACTGACAAAAAACCCACGGACGTTCCGGATGTTTGCAGGAATGACCGAGGCAGAGTTTGACCAGCTGTGTACCGAGGTGCAAAAGAAATTTCCAGATACCGAGAAGAAGAGGCTCTCAAGGCCCGACCGTGTGCGGGATATAGGCGCAGGCAGGCCCTTTGCCCTGGATCTGAGGAACCGCGTACTGCTGGTCTTGTTCTACTACAGGACGTACGTCTCCCAGGACGTGGCTGGCGCCATGTTCGGTATAGGACAGGCGTCGGTCTCGCGCTCCATAAGCCTGACTGAGCCCCTGCTAAAACAATGCCTGCCGATCCCCGAGAAGATCTACAAGGACTCCAAGAGGATCTCCTCAGTCGAGGAGCTGGCCGAGATCTTCCCGGGGATGGTGTGCCTGACTGACGCCTCCGAGCAGCCCACAAACAGGCCCAAGAGAAAGGACATGGAAAAGTCGCACTATTCGGGCAAGGCAGGCACGCACACGGCCAAGGTCCAGTATACGGTCAACATACACGGTGCCATAGTGCACAAGACCCCGCACTCGCCGGGGCGCGTAAACGACGTCAAGATATACCAGATGAAGCATCCCACGTTCTGGAGCGGTGAGGAGGACGGCGAGGAGCTGCGGCACTATATGGATCGCGGATACCAGGGTGCGCAGCACATCGATGCAGGGACGAAGGTTATACTTCCAATCAAGAAGAGTCCTGGCGGCAAGCTGACCGACGATGAAAAAGAGTACAACAGAACACACTCAAAGATACGGGTGTACGTGGAGAATGGCATACGCAGGGTCAAGACATTCAAGATAATGAGCTACAAGTACAGAAACAGGCTCAGAAAGTACGATCTGGCCAACAGTATCGTGTGCGGGCTGGTCAACCTGAGGATACTGGAACGGATAGCCGCTGTGGCCTGAAAAACACGGCAGAAAACAACTGCAACCTGCCACTCGTAATTTAATTACGGATTGCTTCTCAGGGGAGGGGTAAACTCTTACCGAACTGTGTTTGAAAAGATTAAGTACTGGAGGGCCAATGTTTTGTATGATGTGGGGGAAAAATGGGCGTAAATATCCTAACAGAGCCTAAATTCAAAAGGGGGGGCTCTGGAGATGTTGCCAGGAAGTTTTTTGCTACCGGAAGGGACGGACTGGGCAGAAATCAGGCAGAGTTTAGAAAGAATTTCATGTGGCTTGCTGCAAACAGGGAAAGACTGCGGGTGAAATACGGAGGAAATTATGTCGCAGTTTACGACCGCAGGATATGCAAGGCGGCCAAGGATCCAAGGGAGCTGATATCGTACGTAAGGAAGGCATATGGGGACAACCAGGCAGTGGTTGTAAATTTTATCGGTAAGGAAAAAATAAGGTTCCTGCTCTAGTGGTTTCACGGTCTTCATCATGGAGATTCAATTAATGCAAGAGGGAACCAGGGTTTATGTTCCGATTGACATAGTAAGTAGGGATTTGGGAGACAGGATGATTTCAGTTGATTTTCTTATTGACACGGGTGCAGACAGAACCACGATCTCGCCGCTAGCCGCAATAAAAAATCGAATCGACTTTTCAAAATTAAGACGCAGTAAAACCCCGTCTGTAGGAATAGGGGGGGAGGCATCGCGTGAATACATTATCAAAAAACCAGTTCTCCAGTTGGCAGGAACAGACGGCGAACTCGTTTGGATGGAGCTGGATGAAATAGACGTAATGAAGGCTGAGGAAAACACGCCTTCGGACGCAGATATTTTCATAATCCCAAGTTTGCTGGGTACGGATTTGCTAAAAAAATTAAAGCTGACCTATAATGCACATGCAAAGTTGGAGCTGAAGGAAAAGTAGTCCGGAGGTACAACATCAGATCCTATTTAAAGCGCCCAGGGAACTTTTTGCCCAGAACCTTTTGATCCTTCCGCATCTGTTGTGGCAGACCCGTTGCACCACCACACATCTCTTATACATGCAAGACTGGCGCCGCGCAGGCAACATGTCGACAGACGGCACCTGCAGGCAGTCGAGAGTCGTTACATCTAGTGCCTGTTGATTGGCAGATTCAGTCGGATCCTTCGATATGAAGCTGCGGGTCACGCCGTCCCGCAGGCGCCGGACGGATCATGAGTATGAGGTCACCTACCCCTCACAATAGGGTAAACATTACTGACAGTGCCTGATCCTTATACTATGATCGCGTAGACTAGGCATTGTGAAAGGTCAGCCCTCCACATGCTGCGAGATCGAGGCATCTACAGCATCGCCTACGGAGACGATAAGGAATCTAAAAAAGGACCTCAAGGAGCGCGACAATATCATTGAGGAGCAGGGCAGAACCATTGAAAAGCTAAACAAGACACTTGAAAAGCGCGACAAGACCATCAAGGAGCAGGACAACCGGCTCCGATACTACGAGAACGAGAACTCGCCCCGTCGGCAAACTCGCTAGAGTGGAAGAGGCAAAAGGCGCAGAGGAAAAAGGAGAGGGCTCGGCCCGATGCTGCAGCCGGGGATGACGGCGCCTACAGAGAAGCGATTCTTAATTAGCAGATTTTGACCCACTTGGGCACTAATCTATGCCTGACGGATCAAAATACCTGTAAAACCATGTACAAATCATGTGTTTGATCGATAGACTGACAAAAAACCCACGGACGTTCCGGATGTTTGCAGGAATGACCGAGGCAGAGTTTGACCAGCTGTGTACCGAGGTGCAAAAGAAATTTCCAGATACCGAGAAGAAGAGGCTCTCAAGGCCCGACCGTGTGCGGGATATAGGCGCAGGCAGGCCCTTTGCCCTGGATCTGAGGAACCGCGTACTGCTGGTCTTGTTCTACTACAGGACGTACGTCTCCCAGGACGTGGCTGGCGCCATGTTCGGTATAGGACAGGCGTCGGTCTCGCGCTCCATAAGCCTGACTGAGCCCCTGCTAAAACAATGCCTGCCGATCCCCGAGAAGATCTACAAGGACTCCAAGAGGATCTCCTCAGTCGAGGAGCTGGCCGAGATCTTCCCGGGGATGGTGTGCCTGACTGACGCCTCCGAGCAGCCCACAAACAGGCCCAAGAGAAAGGACATGGAAAAGTCGCACTATTCGGGCAAGGCAGGCACGCACACGGCCAAGGTCCAGTATACGGTCAACATACACGGTGCCATAGTGCACAAGACCCCGCACTCGCCGGGGCGCGTAAACGACGTCAAGATATACCAGATGAAGCATCCCACATTCTGGAGCGGTGAGGAGGACGGCGAGGAGCTGCGGCACTATATGGATCGCGGATACCAAGGTGCGCAGCACATCGATGCAGGGACGAAGGTTATACTTCCAATCAAGAAGAGTCCTGGCGGCAAGCTGACCGACGATGAAAAAGAGTACAACAGAACACACTCAAAGATACGGGTGTACGTGGAGAATGGCATACGCAGGGTCAAGACATTCAAGATAATGAGCTACAAGTACAGAAACAGGCTCAGAAAGTACGATCTGGCCAACAGTATCGTGTGCGGGCTGGTCAACCTGAGGATACTGGAACGGATAGCTGCTGTGGCCTGAAAAACACGGCAGAAAACAACTGCAACCTGCCACTCGTAATTTAATTACGGATTGCTTCTCTGGCAGGGGCAGAAAGCCAAAGGTTCCAGTCAGCAGGATAAAAAAGATCGCCGCGAGGCTGCGCAGGATGGAAAAGCTCACCCCGAAGAAGCTGCACAACTGGGTGCGCCGCAGGCTGCACGTCACATACGGCGTGGGAGGCATCAGGGTAAGAGTTTGCCCCTCCACCTAGGATACGGCGCGGTAGGCGTGATCATGAAGGCTCCGACCAGCAGTGTCGCCTGAGGGGTAAACTCCTACCACCTGATACCGCGCTATGACAAAAAGCACGGCGGGGATCTTGTCCGCTCCAGGAAGAAGGGCGGGACGGCAGTCTTTGAGCGCTATATAACCATACAGTGTATCGTGAAGCACTGCCGCCTTGTACTGGGCGTACTGCACATGCCGGCGCTTGAGGATACGGCCGATTTCGTGCGCAGAACCATCGATTCTGCACGCCGCGCGGGGGCCGAGCTCGGAGTCGTGATGCTGAACCGCGAGTTCTTTTCGGCCGCAGTCATCTCCGAGCTGGATGCGGCGGGAGTCGGATACATCATACCGTGCAAGGACACGGATGCCGTCGTTGCAACCCTCAGCGAACATGATGGCAGAAAAAGAGTGGAGGTCGAGTCGGCCGTATCCGGCACCTCCAAGTCAGCGCGGTACACGATGGTCATCACAAAGAGAAGGAAGAAGCTGCTAGGCAAGACAGACGTGGAAAAGCTGCCGGTACACGAGCGGCTCATCGGATTTGCGACCAACGTGCCCGGAATAGATCCGGACGTAACAGGTTAGCCCCTGCCTAGAGTTGGAGTTGCGTCCCTTGCCGGTCAGGCATGAAAATCACAACTGCAGGCAGATTCGCGCCTGATTGCTGCCTAGGCAGGGGCTAACCTGTTACGTCCGGACGAGTACAGCCGCAGATGGGGCCTGTATCCGGCCTCGATCCCCGATAGAGAACGCAAAGGCCAGAACCCACCGCAAGAGCCCGGTCGCAAGGATGCTGTACTTTGTGTACTTGGCTGCGGTCTTCAACGCGTGGGTCATGGCAAACGCGATGATGTGGAGCGTGACGGGGATCATTGCCGAGGATCCCCTGATCACCCAGCAGTGCCTCAATGACGTGATCAAGCACGGTACATCGGACTATAGGATGCTGCCCAACCCCCTCCACCGGTGCCTCTCTGAGTTACTTCTGGGAAGACTGATGTGACTCTTGAATATATAATGAACTGCTCAGTATGTGACTCTTGAATATATAATGAACTGCTCAGTATGTGACTCTTGAATATATAATGAACTGCTCAGTATGTGACTCTTGAATATATAATGAACTGCTCAGTATGTGACTCTTGAATATATAATGAACTGCTCAGTATGTGACTCTTGAATATATAATGAACTGCTCAGTATGTGACTCTTGAATATATAATGAACTGCTCAGTGGTAATCAGCATGGTAAAAGAATCAGATATACGTGATTTGAATCCCTGGTGGAAGGATCCTGCAAGCATTCAAGATGATAAAAAAATCAGAGAATGGAAAGAATCCAAAATAAGACACGATCCAAGACCTGGGTATGCAATTAGATATGATTTTGAGCCAGATAACACCGTAGTCTACACACTGCGTGGGCCTAGGCAGGTGGGCAAAACAACCCTGGTCAAATTGCAGATCAGGGATTTTTTAGAAAAGGGAACAAACCCGTGGAATATCCTGTATTATTCGCTTGATTTAGCAAGTACCCCGCAGGATGTAGTTGATGTGATTGAAGCCTACTTGAAAGTCAGTAACAGACAACGGGATGAAAAACGTTCTTACCTGTTTTTAGATGAGGTATCATCGGTAGCAGGCTGGCAAAAAGGCATCAAATGGCTAGTAGACAGCGACAAATTAATTAATTGCACATTGATGGTTACGGGCTCACAGGCAACCAACATTCACAATGCAACCGAGCGGCTGCCCGGACGTAAGGGAATCATCGATGACAACTATGACAAAATCCTACTTCCAATGAAGTTTGCAGAATACGCATCACTGCGAAACTGTGGCATCAGGGAGCTAGTCGAAAAAAACAATCTGTCCTCATTGAAAAACAGGGAGGGAATTTTTAGAAAATTAGTCACCGGAGAAATCGATGAAAGGTTAGATAAAATAAACGCATATCAAAACGAAATGAATGATATGCTGATGGAGTATATGATGACAGGCGGCACTCCGAGAGTGATAGACGAAAAGATCAAGACAAACACAATTCATGAAAGTACCTATACGAGTTATTTGGAAGGCATCAGGGGACAATGGAGTGAGTTAGGAAAAAACGAAACTCTGTTAAAACAATTCGGCGGCGCCGTAATCAAAAGCCTAACCAGCCACATTTCCTGGAACAGTCTTGCCAAAGAAGCTGTGTTGGGAAGCGGCAATACCGCACAGGAGCATGCACATGCCCTGCATGATCTATCTGTGTTGTCCATCATTCATCTCTACGGGGAGCAAAAGAAGATTCCCATGATCCAAAAAGACAGAAAGCTCTATTTTCATGACCCGTTTTTTGTACACATTTTCAATGGCTGGTTGAGCCCGAGGGGGAGCTTTGAAACCGGCCTCAGGTACCTTGAGGACGAGGCAAACCAGAGCAAGATTGTTGAGGGAATAGTCGCTGATCATCTTATCAGGCTGGCCTTTTACATGAGCAAAAAGAGGCAGACCTATGACTATGGCAACCATGTTTTCTACTGGAAGGATGACAAGGGCCGTGAAGTGGATTTTGTACTCTATGATGGGGGCAAGATAGAGGTTCCAATCGAGGTAAAATTTCGAAACAGGCTGAACCTAAAGGAGCTGTCCCCGGTAGTGAGCTTTCTTAGCGAGACGGGCCGCAAGAAGGGGTTGGTTGTTTCAAAGACTGCCTTGGATGCAAAGGCAGACTATGTAATGGTTCCAGCCTCCGTATTCTTGCTGCTGGTTTGAGAATTTCATGACTGCCCCTGTGGAACCGGCATGCCCTGCATGATCGACTCTTTCAAAACGGGGTGAGGAAAAATCCTGCATGATACTGCTTCCCCACAGTCTGGATCTCGCTGGTATTCCAAGAGTCCCCTGGCAGGATGTATGTTCTGCTTGCGGCATGTCGTCGAAAACGCCAGCAGCGCAGAAAGTACCTCCCTTCCCACGTCGGTCACGATCTTGTGGCGCGCATTGCGCTAGGGTATATGATCCCGCCGCGTATGCACCGCTCGGTATCGTTGTTGTGCGGCGGCATTCCCGGGTACGCCATAAACGTAAACATGTTGTATATGGAATTTAACAGGTGCTTGCGCACGTGGCCGTCCCCGCATGCGGTGATTATTTTATGTGCCTCCCTTGAAAGCTCCATATATGTAAGCGACGCAAGCGTCCTGACTTTATCCTATTGCAAAACTCAAGCAGCGAGTCATACCGTATTTCATCGCCTCCGGGCCTCCTGACGGCAATCCGTTCTACATATGCCAGAAGATGCCTCAGGCACCTCCGGATTATCGTAAAGAGTCGCTTGTACTGGGACAGCCCGTCGACGGCTATGGGGGTACTGGAATCCAGCCATCCAAAGTATGCATGCAGAACCTCCGAGGATCTGGAGTCTGCAAAGACTGCAAAGCATGCCCCCGCGCAGTTGAGCGCCCAGACGTACCCCATGCGTCCGTCGCCGCGCTTGAACCCGGCCTCGTCCATCTGTATCCTCTGCCGGGCAGCAATGAATGACTGCATGTGCGGGATCATGCTCTGTCGGAGTGCCTTTGCCACTGCATGCCGCGCGCCGGTCACCGTGTTTGTGGCCATCTTGAATCCGAACAGGCACAAAAAGTACCCTGCAATGTCTCTGCCGGTGCTTCCCCTCTCAAAGAACATTCATGATTAAAGCGAGACGGGCCCAAGCGACGTGCCGCCTAGAGACGGGGGTTGCCGCGGCGACCTCGCTGCCGCATTGGGGACAGACCGCGTCTTGGATGATGGCATTGACAGTGAGCATGCGCATGGAGCCGTCCGGGTCGCTCACAAGCTTGTTGAGCGGCTTGATCATCCTTATCGGGGCGCCGCACCACACGCACACCATTGAATCAAGATCGTACATTAATGTCATCGACGGCCGGTTGCAGTGAGATACGCCCAGGTGTCCGCACGGAGGGCCGTGTTTTTTGCCCCTGGCCGCATCGCCGGAATCCTCGACTCTGCTCCCTGAACCTCTTTCTGGCATCATTAGACCTTATGCGTAAACGAAATTAGCGGCGATGCCCCCGGCGCACGGGCTACAAATGAGGCAAGTCAGGGCCGGCGCACGCGCGACTGTACCTTACAACGTTGAAAATATTTGATCAAAACCACAACTATTTTCAGACGATTGATTTAGATCCGGGATCCATTCTCGCATAAGAGTAATGGCAAAGTCCGAGACCGAGCAGATACGACTGCTGAAGAAGAGAATCGAGCAGTACGAGAAGGAGAAGGTACAGGACAGGAAGGAGAAGGCGCGGGACAAAAAGAAGATCAAGAAGTATGAGAAGAGGATCAAGAGGCACGAGAAGAAGAGCAGGCAGGACAGGAAGGAGAAGGCGCGGGACAGGACGGAGAGGATGCAGTACAGGAAGGAGATCAGAGAGTACGAGAAGAAGAGCAGGCAGGACGGCAGGAGGCAGGAGCGGGATCAGGAGAGGATAGGGCAGCTGGAACAGCAGCTGGACGCCGAGCGCCGGATGTGGCCCGCAACCTGGGATGACGACAGGCGCTCCGCGGACAACGCCGCCCTCATGCACAGGCTCGAGGTGCTCGACACCACGTCGATGAACCTCCGCCAGTTTGACTACATATATGACCGGTTTACGAAGCTTGCCAAAAAGCACACAGAAGGCCCCCTGTTCTCAGAAGACGAGGACAACTTGCCCGGAAACCGGTGCAAGCTGTCCTACCGCCACGCCCTGCTGATGTCGCTGATGCGCAAGTACGGAAACCCGACACAGGAGCAGCTTGCGGCATTCTTTGGCATAGACCAGAGCACCGTATGCAGGTACCTCAGGTATTGCGACATGATATTCACCAAGATACTGCCCACGCCGGACGCCGTATCGCGAAAGATACGAAACGCCCGCACGATCAAGGAAGTCAAGAAGATCGTCCCGGATCTGACCGTGATTGTAGACGGCACGCACATCGACATACAGCGCCCCACAGACAAGGAGCCAAGAAAGGAGGCATACTCTGGCAAGAAGAAGAGCTTTACGCGCAACACCCAGGTGATTGCCGACAAGAAGGGACTGGCGATGTATGCAAGCAAGTCGGCGCCCGGAAGCACGCACGACCTCACCATGATAAAGAACAACCCACCGGATCTGGGAATCCTGACTGCCAGGATGCGCAGCAACAGAAAGCACCCCGAGGACGAGAAGGTAAAGATGTTCTCTGATCTGGGATACATGGGAATCGAGGAGGTGTATCCCGGGGCCACATCCGTGCAGCCCGACAAGAAGCCAAGGAAAGGCAAGCTTACAAAGAAACAGAAAGCGCAGAACAGGAGGATAAGCAGCAAGAGGGTGACAGTAGAGCACGCCATAGGACGGATAAAGCAGTACAAGCGGATGCGTGATCCGTACGACGGGACCGCCGAGGAGTTCGACAGGGAGTTCCAGGTGACGGCCGGGCTTGCCAACTTTAGGCTGCTGTGGGACAAGCGGAACAAGAAGCTCATGCATGGGTTCTGATACCACGATACGGAGCGCATTGCGGCGCCACACGATGCCGCACTATACTGTAGTTTTTACCAGCTGTAATGGCTCGTAGCTGCACTATATACGGACTCTGCCGCCCTCATACACGTCATGTGATGCCGTCAGCCTTGCATGTATGGCCGGCCACCGTCGGAATATTTCGATCCGGTCGATTACGCATAAGGTCTATTGTACAGTGACGGCGTGGATGTGGGCATGTGACTAGCTCGGACTCGCAGCCGTTCCTGATTTTAGGCGCGGGTCGTACTAGATCGGGGTTTTCGGTAAGGCAAAATTCACGTCTGGACTTCGAGCCCGCACTGTTACAAAAAAACCCTAGCACAGGGGTTTTAACCACGGGTCAGCAGTAATGTCACGGTTATGCTCGCGCTCAGGAAGTTACAAAAAAACCCTAGCACAGGGGTTTTAACCACCCGGGTACCGGGTGTTTGTGTGGGTGGGAAGAAATGTTCGGTCTGCAGAGGACTTGGTACAATCGAGCTGCTGGGCACGCAGTGTCCGTTTTGCAACGGCACCGGCGAGCATACGAAATCGGCCGAGGCGTATCTAAAGTCCCACATCTGCCAGTGCATTCTCCTGGATCGGAAAACATGTCCGCTGTGCGGAAAAAAGTGCCATCATGATACTCCCAACAGGCCCAAGGTATTGGTCGGTCCAGCCTAGGGGTTGATTGGCGGAATCTCGGTCTTCTTGCCGTGCCCGCCAGAGCCGAACTTGCAGTAAAAACACATGTCTGACTGCATATGGTTGAGGTGCTCGATCTGTATGGCCCCGATCTTTAGCGCGATTTTTGTAAGGATCTTGTACTTTAACGGCATTGCGGGAATTACCTCCTCCATGTAGACCTTGTAGTGATCCGGACAAAACTTGAGGGTTACCTTGGCAGGCTCGCCCCCTCCCCGGCTCGACTCGTTTACCGTCCTTGTAAAGTTGATCTGCTCCCTGATGTACTCGTGCTTTGGACAGGGACAGTCCTTTCCGCCCGGATGCTTGTATGCGGGAGTGTTCCTCCAGTCAAATCCGGGATAGTCCCTCTCAAAGTCATCCATTACTAGTCCACTGTTGTATGTGCTTATAAAACTTGGTTGTTTTGGGTTCTGTGCAATCTTGGACACCTGAAATGTGGATCTTCTCAGAATTGAAAGCTTGTGCCTAGGCAGAATCCTTGCCCAAGCTGGCGTTCTGGATTATGGTCTTCCACCTGTTTGTACCGTCCACGCTTATCATGGCCGATTCTGCCGGTGTCTGGCCGTTCAGTACGCCGTGCTTTTTTGTGAAATTATAGTAGGCCCTCATTCCGTCAAGAATTGCAGTGTCTGTCTTTTTGAGGCCCCTGAACACCTTCTCACGGTCTCTAATCTCGCCGTTGAGCCTCTCCATCTTGTTGTTATTGTCACGGTCACGCTTGCCTGCTAGGTGAATGTGCTTCACGTGGTTTGTTCCCTTTCCGAATACCTTCCTTGAGGACTTGGCATGGGCTGGAAGCCCGTCTGTGATGAAGTTCCCGGGATTCTTTCCTACCTGCTTGGTCATGTCCAAGAGGGAATCGGCATTGTGCTGGAACTTGGTTGTTGCCAGATCCGAGGCCAGCCAGTGCCGGGCATCGTCGTCCATCGAGGCAAAAAGGCAGCACTGCCTGCCGTTTATTTTGACCCACGCTCCGTCGGCCCGGATACACCATAGTGCACTGTGCCCAGAACATCATCATTTCAATCAGAAGATCTATGTCTCAGGTGCCTAAGATTACACAGAACAGCCTGAAAGACCAGATTGCCGGGCATTCCTGATCCCGGTGAAATCCCACATCACCAAGATTACACAGAACAGGAAAAAATCTAAAAAATTAACTACTTTTTTGTCAATAAAAATTATTGATTAATTGGTTATTAGTAATTGCAGTTAATCAAAACTAACCAACATACCCCTTATTTTGCCTCCTGCAAATATAGTAGGAGCATGTTGGCTCTATAAAAAATTAAAAGAGAAAAAACTAAGTCAAAAATCGTTCTGATGCCATTACCTCTTCACATCACTTGTTTTTATGATAAGCATCATACCCTTCTTTTATTTTCCGTTGTATTTTTAACTGGTATTCTAAAACACCGATAATTTCATCATGAGTTAGATATTTACTATTTCTATCAATATTCATTCTACCGCTAAGCTGACCATCAGACTCTACAACATAAAGATCAAATTTTGCTACAAGTTTAGAATAAGGAGTTATGTCCTCGCCTATCTTGCATTCTGATAGGGGTTTAGAGTTTATTGACATGTTAATTCCACATAATAAAAAAATAAAAAGTTAGTGTATAGAATGCAATACAACATATGTCTGTATGTATGTGCCCAGCTAAGTGAAAAGTACCCCAGTCAGGCAGAAAACCAAGGAATTTAGACCATCTTGACAACACTGACAGATGCAAACAGATCAATTGGGGTGCGGCCCCGTGGTTTTCGTGATAAAACAAAAATCCAGACAGTACCGCGATCTTGAGAACAACCCGCGCATATATGAACATGTTGCAGATGGCGGAAGGAACATGTTCTCCTGCGTCAGAATGTCAGAAAAGCACAACGCCGTATACGGAATTGACGACCTGAACCGCGGCATGATACGCGGCGCCCTCATGGACGCATCGGTGGGCGGATGCATCAACGCGGCACTGCGCACGGGCCGCGCCGGGCCGTCGTCCCGGTGGTTTGCCTACAAGATCAAGGAGACCAGTCCCGATGCAGTCCAGGGGTGCTTTTGAGGCGCAGGTGAGGCGGCAGATCAAGACACTGGGCATGGCCAAAAGGATTCCAAAGAGGGGGCTGACAATAGCAATAGACCTGCACAAGATTGCCCGCTACGACAGGAGTCATGACGAGAACCTGTCGCGCCAGAAGAAAAAGGACGGAACCACATACGTCGAGCTGTACATCACCATACAGTGCGTCGACGACGGGCTGGGCCTGACACTGGGCGCGCTGTACGTAAAAAGGCTCGATTCCGTGCCTGAATCTGCCGGTTTGATCCTTGGCCGGCTTGAGCGGGCCGGCATCAAGGTGCGCCTCCTGCTGCCTGGCCGCGAGTTCTTCTCAGTCGAGGTGATTGCCATGCTGCAGAAAAGGAATGTCAAGTTCCTGATGCCGTGCAGGAACACGGGTAACGTGGTCGCAACACAACGAGTTTGCTGACGATAAGAGGCCCGGGGTATCCAGAAATATAATCGAGAACAACACGGCTTCTGCCACGTATTCGATTGTAATAACGGAGAGGAAAAAGTCCGAGGATGACGGCAAGCCCATGGATGCATCAAAGGAGGACAGGCCGGAGAAAAAGTTCATCGGGTTTGCAACGAACCGGCCCGGAATCAAGATCGAGTCGTACTCGTCAAGGTGGGGAATCGAGACAGGATACGCTAGGATGGAGGAGTGCAGGGCCAAGACCCGGACCGTCGACCTGGCCGCCAGGATGCCTGTGCTTTTACTACTAGATGATACTGTTCAACGAGTGGATAACTGCTAGGGTGCTGCTCAGCGAGAGATCCGGGGCGCAGAACGTCATGACAATAGGCTTTATGTGTAATCTACCTGAACGAGATGAATTTGTTCGTAATGATCCTAGATCTGAACCGATTACGCATAAAATCTACTGTATACGGGCTTGCCATTTTTTGTAAACATGTCAAAGAACATGCGTTTGTTCTCGGTTTTTCTAGGTTGATGCATGATCCTATCCTGTGGATGTAGGTGGTGTTTCCTAACCCGTACTGCGCAATAGCCCTTACCCGTCCTCGTATTCTGCATAGTATTTGTCAGCATTGGAAGATGGCTCCCAAGTGCTTCACCTAGTGGCGTGCTCAGATGACTGGCTGCACGAGGCAGCTTGCCGTTTTCCCAAGTTTGCAGCCTTGCATGCAGACCATGCCTACTGCGGCCAGCCTGGCCTTTACCTGCGGATCCCACTCACTCTTGTGTGCCTGCCTGATGTCCTCTGGTTTTATCTCCGCTATGTGTTGTCTCAAATGAGGCGATCAACACGTGTTTCGGTCAGATGAATTTGATCCTAGGGGATTTTTGATTCACAGTACAGGCTCTTGCCCGAAGGCAAACCAAATGTAAATAAACCCCCCAAGGCGCCACATGATCATGGCAACCTCAAAGAGGACAACCAAAAAAGAGCTAGAGGCAAAAATTGCCAAACTGGAAGCAAAGGTATCGCAGCTTTCAGCTCAACTGGAAACCAAGCCTGCCCCAAAACCGGCAAAGCCAGCCGAGCAGGCCAGACCTGCTGAGACAAAACCGGCAGAACCTGCTTCCAAGAAGGAAAGAGGCAGCCTGCCAAAGGGCTTTGAGCAGCCCGCAGCAGAGAAGGCCCCGCCTGCAGAGCCCGAGGCAGGATCCTTGGAGCATGCGTATGCAAACGCCGCCATGACTGATTTCCATGATTATCGGACCAAGGTCACCGGCTATGCCCCGGCACCAAACCGCTACTTTGTCAGGAGAACCGCCCCGGTAGGAAAGGTCGCAACGGCAAGCTGGCACGAGCAAAAGGCCAAGGTAACCGGCTATACGCAGCCCTCAAACCAGTACTTTGCAACGAGGGCAAGGCTGGCATACCACCCCCCGGAGAAGGCATTCACCGGATATGATATCAGCTTTGGCGCCGGATCGGCACAAACCCAGACCCAGACGACACCGCCTGAGCCAAAAAAGACTCGCGGTACCCTGCCAAAAGGCTTCTAACCTAGGGGGATATCTTTTCCTATTTTCTCTTTTTCCAGCATCCTAGGCCAGATCCGGCCGTCCAAATAATTTACACTTCCAGTCATATTGTTATATTTTTTGCAAACAATGGTTTTGTTTCCAGAAATATGTTGATCTGGGATCTACTGGTGATCAAAATGTAAATAAACCATGCGTTGTGTATAAAATTCACATGGCTACTAAGAAAAAGACATCTACACGTAAAACCACGAAAAAGACATCTACACGTAAAACCACGAAAAAGACATCTACACACCAGACCAAGAAGGATCTTCAGGATAAGATTGACCAGCTAGAAAAGAAACTATCCAATCTGACTGCTCAAATCGAGACAAGGCCGGCCAAGCCTGCCCCAAAACCGGCAGAGACAAAACCAGCCGAACCGGCCAAGCCTGCCCCAAAACCGGCAGAGACAAAACCAGCCGAACCGGCCAAGCCTGCCCCAAAACCGGCAGAGCCTGCCAGGGAGCGGGGCAGCCTGCCCAAGGGAATGGAGCCTCCAAAGGTAGAGCAGGCCCCACCAGGGCCGGCCGGAGGTAACGCCCCTGCAGCAATCAATGCTGCACTGGAGCATGCATACCAAAACGCGGCAATGACTGACTTTCATCAGTATCGGGCCAAGGTCACCGGCTATACCCCGGCGGCAAACCGCTACTTTGTCAGGAGAACCGCCCCGGTAGGAAAGGTCGCAACGGCAAGCTGGCACGAGCAAAAGGCCAAGGTAACCGGCTATACGCAGCCCTCAAACCAGTACTTTGCAACGAGGGCAAGGCTGGCATACCACCCCCCGGAGAAGGCATTCACCGGATATGATATGCAGGTAGACGGAGTCCCGTCCGGGACCGAGGCCCAGCAGGCTCCGCCTCCGGCAGAGGCCCCAAAGCCAAAGGAGACTCCGCCGCCGCAAGTACAGGCGGCCCAGGCCAGCTCAGAAGGCAAGTCAAAACAGGAACAACTTGAAGACTATGAAAGGGACTATCTTCAAAGACTGGAACAGCAAAAGGCAGACGCAGAGGCAGCAGCTGCCGCAGCAGCAGCTGCAGAAGCACAAGCCGCAGCCTCCCGGGCCCGCGGTACCCTGCCAAAAGGCTTTACGCCTCCAGCACCAGCTGAAGAGGCTCCCAAACAACGAGGAACACTGCCAAAAGGCTTTACGCCTCCAGCACCAGCTGAAGAGACTCCAAAGGAAGCTCCAAAGGAAGCTCCAAAAGAGGATGCTCCCAAACAACGAGGAACACTGCCAAAGGGATTCTAGCCGTACTTCAAATCCGGCATCTTTTTTCTTTCTTTTCTTATCGAGATGAGACAGGCTGCCTGCTGCCCAAACCGGCGTGGAAGGATCAGTGAATCCGGTCAGACGCATGGCAAGTCAAAGGCCGGCCTTCAATGCGATGCCGGCCTTCAATGCGATGCCGGCCGTCATGGATTTGTCTCAGATGACAGCCCATGATCATGCGGCCAAGTGCACATGCATGCCAGCCGATCCTAGTGCATGGTCAAACAGAGCCGGACGGGGCAATCCGTCTGGATTCCGTAGAATGGATCAGGGGGGAATGGATAGAATTCAAAGTAACAGGTTAGCCCCTGCCTAGAGTTGGAGTTGCGTCCCTTGCCGGTCAGGCATGAAAATCACAACTGCAGGCAGATTCGCGCCTGATTGCTGCCTAGGCGGGGGCTAACCTGTTACAATTCAAAGATGAGGCCGTATCCACAATCATGCCCCTGATTACCCATCACGGATGGTTCGGAGGTTTCAAATACGGTGACCACAGTACGCCAAACCAGTATATAAAATGACTCTGCGTGGCTCGATCCGGGGCAAAGCTCCTGGGGCACAAAACCGCACTGTCCTGTTGCACGGACTCCCGTCGGAAGAGTCCACCTCATGGCCTTGCCTCCCTTGCACCGGCAGCTGCCTACCTGTATGCCCCATGCGGTCACAGCCTTCTAGTCCCATGCGTGACACCCAGCACCCCTGGGATCTGCGCCCGGCCTTTCGCAAATTATACTGGTGCGGCAGGGGTTGTCGCCTAATTCACCTATCTGGCTCAATCTGCACGTTTTTCTGAACTTCCGTCCCTCTTGCACGCCTAGATCCGGATGGCATCGTATGGTTTTCAGGAATTCTGATGAATTAGGCGACAACCCCGATGACATGATGATGACGGCCGTAAACGGTGTGCGATACACGGATTCGGTTCCAGTCCAGTGCCGCTGCAATCCGGATCCCCGAAAACATGGCAGATTGTGTCAAAATTCAGCTTCCAGAGCCCGATCAAACAGATTCATGCCTGGAATCAGGAACATCTTCCAGAGCCCGAGCTGTTACTGCAATTTTTGATGTGTGTACTATGCACGCTTTGCAGGCTCCGACTTTGCTGAAGCATGGAGGGTGCTGATCTGACAAGCATGGACTGGGATGTAATCGGGGGCAAGAGCGGTGCGGGTTTCAGGGATGTAAGGCACGAATGGGCGTCAGGCCTCATGCAGTGCAGAAGACAAAAGGCACCGGCACTCTTCAAGCAGTGGGGCGGTATGAGCCCAAACCCCGCCGGCGGGGGATCAACGGAAAGACGTACGACGAGTATCCCAAAATCAAAGGGAGCGCACCAAGAACAATCTGGTAAAGCTGGCCGAACAGGCAGAGTCAGACAAAGGCAGGCACAGGAGCTAATCGGGCCAGCCAGTGCTTCTCACAAATGGCCAAGCCAGAATGGTGCATTCTGGCACGTGCAATTGCGCCTCCATGAAAACCCCCTTTGTCCATTCTCTACGCAAACGACTCTAGCACCTCCTTTGCGTGGCCTGCGGGCCTTACCTTGGGAAACACCCGGAAGATCCTTCCCCCCTCGTCTACCAAAAACGTACTCCGCATGACACCCATGTATTCTCGGCCCATGAATTTCTTGAGCCCCCACACCCCGAATGCCTTTGATGCCTCCTTCTGGGTGTCTGCCAAAAGCGGGAACCTGATGCCCATCTTGTCGCAGAACCTCCTGTGCGACTCCACGTCGTCCGGACTGATCCCGATTACCTCTATTCCGGCCTCTTTGAACTTTGGATAGTCCATTGAGAACTCGTCGGCCTCTGTGGTGCATCCCGGCGTAAAGTCCTTTGGATAAAAGTAAAGCACGTGCTTTTTGCCCTTAAAGTCCGATGATCTTACGGTCCTGCCGTCTGCGTCCTTTAGCTCAAATTTTGGCACCCTCTGGCCTTCCTTGATCATATGACTCTGCAACCTATGCCTGTAATTAATTATTTTACCGTCCTGTTTCATACGGCAGGTTCATTCGAATCTTTTAAATGGAGCAGATCAAGGCTCAACGTTGATGGTCAATCCGAGGGCGTGGCTGGCAGAGGCAATATCTACATACGGTCTGGTATTCTTCGGCCCCCTGTCCGTAATCCTGGCGATCGCCTCCTTTGGCGAGGAACTGACCACCATATCGGTCCTGTTCATCTCCTTGGGACACGGAGGCGCAATCGCATTGATGATCTATGCGTTTGGCCACGTGTCTGGCGCCCACATCAACCCGGCAGTCACGATACCCATGATGATTACAAAAAAGATCGGAGTCGCCGACGGCGTAATGTATGTCGTGTTTCAGCTAATCGGTGCGATAGCTGCGGCTGCCTCACTCAAGGCAATCCTGCCTGAGCTTGGGGCCCGGGTCAACTTTGCAACGCAGGGCGGCCCAAGCGAGCTGCTAAACCACAGTGTCGGCTCGGGGTTTGCAGTGGAGGCGATTCTGACGTTCTTCCTAGTTACGGTAATCTTTATGACTGCGGTTCACAAAAAGGCCTCCCCTGGATGGCACGGATTCACAATAGGCGGGATGGTGTTCCTAATTCACTTGGTGGCAGTACCCCTTACCGGCGCATCCGTCAACCCAGCAAGAACATTCGGCCCCGCACTGATCTCTGGATTCTGGGAGTTCCATTGGCTGTACTGGGCAGCCCCGATTGTAGGCGGCATCGTTGCAGGACTGATCATGAATTATGTCTTCATAGCCAAGGCAGAAAAAGAGGCATAGCTTCTCAGCGTATGAGGCTTCCCCCTGCTGGCCAGGCATGAAAATCACAATTATACTTGCCAATTCGTGCCTGACTGGGGGGCGGGGAGTGGGTGACCTCGTAGTAACAGGTTAGCCCCTGCTTAGAGTTGGAGTCACGCCCCCTGCTGGCCAGGCATGAAAATCACAACTGCAGGCAGATTCGCGCCTGATTGCCGCCTAGGCAGGGGCTAACCTATTACACCTCGTACAGTAATCCTTTGCAACCCTCCTCAAATTAGTGCGACCTAATTTTCGTACAATACAACAAGCAGCGCGTGCCTGACGTGTAGCCTGCACCGGTTTCCCGCATCGCTGCGGTTCATGTCGTCCTCCCAGAATATGGGCCTGCCCCCGTCATCCATGACTTCCTTCGTAAAGCGCTCCAGCACAATCTCACACGACTCTTTTGTGCATCCCGTGACGCTACAAAGGCGCGCCGGGTCGCCGATTATGCCGTCTGCAAGCCCGATTGCGTGCATCCGCAACGCCCGGCCGCCGCGCACGGTTCTTTCCATCTTGTTTTCCTCGGACTGCCACAGTGAGTCCTCGAAGGTAAGCCATCTCTCTAGCTGCTCGTTTTGCTTGCAAACCTGTTTGTTTTGCTTGACTAGCCCCCTTGTTTTGCTCTTGTAGTGATTGGAGAAGGTTGTCATTTGAACTCATACCGTCAAAGAATCATACTGATCTTTGTGGTTGTAGGTATACAAATCATGATCTGTTGTGTCGTATTTTTAGATCAAATGAGCCAATTACGCATAAAGTCTACTGGGCAGGAGGCGCGACGCCTCAATAACAAGGCAAACACAACAACCTCGTTTACATTTCACTTAGCTGCGTCTTACCCTTTTTTTATTCCAGTATGGGGAATTACATCCCCTGCAGTTTCCGGGCAACTCATTCCGGGTGGTCCACGTGTGATTGCATCTTTCGCAGGTATGTTTCCACATTGTTACTGTAACTGGTTTGTTCACAGAGTACATGCTAAACAATCCTGTTATATAGTTTGTCCTATATAGTGATAACTATATATGAAATGGACACTATAGTATAGCATGAACGCAAGAATGCAAAGAGCAAGGCAGATCATGGAAACTCCCGGCCACGCCACCCAGATCATCGGCACCAACGACTTCAGGGTAGGGTCGCAGTCCGACCCATCCAAGTTCTACACCGTATCCAGGACCGGCAGCGGGCTTGTCTGCGAGTGTCCGGATCACCGGAACCGAAAGGCAGACTGCAAGCACATCAAGGTCATACTGGAGTATGTCAGAAGAAACGTGTTCGGACACGACGGACTCAGAATCATGGAACGGGGCAGGCTTGACCTGTGCAAATTCTGCGACTCTGGCAGCATCACCAGGAAGGGACTTTGAAAGAACAAGTCGGGTAATCTACAGAAATTCAAGTGCAAGGACTGCAAAAGGGAGTTTACTACAAACTTTGGGTTTGAGAGGAAGCAGTATGATGAGGGCATCATTACAGGGGCATTGCAGATGTACTATACGGGAATGTCGGTACGGGATATGGCGGATCATTATGAGATGATGGGAACCGATGTGTCCTTCAGGACCATATACAACTGGGTTGACGAGTACTCCAGACTTGCGGCCAGATACCTCAATGGAATAGTTCCACGGGTCGGCAGCTGGTTCCGTGCCGACGAGGTGCGGGTAAAGATATCCGGGAAACAGTGCTATCTGTTCGCCTCGATGGACGACGATACGCGCTACTGGCTGGCCTCGGACCTGGCAGACAACAAGTTCCAGCACAATGCGGACAGCCTGCTACAGCTTACAAAGTCACAGGCCGGAAAATCTCCCACGAACTTCATCACGGACGGCCTGCCGGCCTATGCCAAGTCCTCAAGGAGGGTGTTCGGCAAGGGTACAAACCACGTGAAGCACATCCATCTGGCAGGAAAAAGAGACCGCGATAACAACAACAGGATGGAGAGGCTCAACGGCGAGATCAGAGACCGCGAGAAGGTGTTCCGGGGCCTCAAGAAGATGGATACTGCCATACTTGACGGAATGAGGGTATACTATAATTTCACAAAAAAGCACGGTGCACTGGACGGCCAGACGCCGGCAGAATCGGCCATGGTAGGCGTGGACGGTACGAACAAGTGGAAGACGATAATCCAGAACGCCGGCCTGAGCAAGGACTCTGTCTAGGCTAAAATTTTCAATCAGGAGAAGATCCATATTTCAGGTGTCGAAGATTGTACAGAACCCTCCAAGGGGGTTGTCCAATTTTTTCCTACAGGCTGTCCGCCTGCCCCCGATGCGAGCGGTTTTAGATGGCAATACGGGGGCGTTTGGAGGCCCCGGACGGCCAGAACGGCGCATACAGCAACGCAAATATCCATGCGAACCATACCTTACGGTAGTGTTGCGGTTCAACAGTACGGGATTCTGATAAAAAAATTATACCGTAAGGTTGTAGCACAGCACGCGAGCGCACAGCTCTACAGTGATGGTTCCGTCCAGCTTTGCACGCAGGACGGATCCAGTCCTTTCCTTCATTGACGAGAACAGGGACTCTGCCTGGCTCCTCTTGTGATAGGTGCGCCAGAACTCGTCTGGCCTGACACGTAGCCACTGCAGCATCCTGGCCCGTGCGATGAACCCGTGTGGCTTCCCATGCCCCTTTGCCGGCTTTATGATAGGTCCGTGGCCGCCCTCTGCAATCAGCTCGCAGTTTTTGTAGAGTCGTATGCCGAATCCAGCGCCACGATTCCGTACCCGCCCTTGGGGATGCGGCCGATCATGTGGGCAAACTCCGGCGAGTCGCCTGACGTGCCCGGCGTGGCCTCAAATGACAGTATCCTGCCTCCGATTGCGCCTATTACGTGCAGTTTTGCAAAGTCGTGCCCCGTCACCTCCCTGTGTTTTGCGTGGCTCCAGCTCTTGTACTTGCGGAGGCCGAATCCCGTCGAGTCGCCGTGCAGGTCCACTGTGTACTCGCCCTCGGACATGGCCAGCATGACCTCGTCCATAAAGTCCTTGCCCATGTCCCCGAGCATCTTCACCCTGTTGTGCAGGGTGGACTTAGGGCGCATAGTTCAGGCCGCACCTCCTGAGATCGTCAGGGTTTGTCTCCAGATGCGTGGCCATCCTCCTGTAGGACAGGCCGTTTTCGATCCTGAGGATCGCGATGCGTATGGCAGACCACGCAAGGCCGGCGTCGATTCCCGTCTCGGCCGCCATCTTCCTGGCCACACTGCGTACGATCCCTCCCATGCTCTTCCTTGCCCTCTTCCTGCGGGAGCTCTCCTGCCCGCCCCTTTGCTCGTAGAGGCGGTTGTAGTCCGTGTTCTTTCTGTCGTTGCTCATTGGGATATCCAGGATCGGCTGATCAAAATCGTTTTTGGTGGTGCGCCCATGATCTACAATCTTGGCTGTCATTTTGCGGAAATTTTTTGGACAGCCCCCCCTTGTATGAGTTTACCCCTCCCTATAGTTTAGGTTGAGTACGAGGCCAACTTTTGATCACCATCTGGATCCATATACGTCAAGACCACACCTGTATTCATTGCCTGATTCAGAGATCAAGATACTGCGCGACGAGCTGGCCCGCGTCATAGCCGAATCAGACAAGAAGGATGGAATCATCGCAGACAGGGATCGGGCAATAGTCGGGCTTGCCGAACAGCTGGCCGAGGCCTCGGTGACAATCCTGATGCAGACAGCACAGATCAACTGGTTCAAGCAAAAGGGGCCCGCCCCAGGGTGGCCAGAGGGCGAACCCCGGGGAGGGACGGCACCTGACGCGCAAACCGCGGCACTGGAAGCAGAAAACCAGCAGCTCAGACAGCACATCAGATATTACGAAAACCCTCACACCCCCTCATCGCAGAACTCTATTCCTACCCGGCAGAAAAAGGCCGCCGCGGCAAAGGCATCAGGTAATGTACCGGCACCTGCAAAGGCAAAGCCGGGCCGCAGACAGGGACACGAGGGGGTCTCACACGCCAGAAAACCGACCTTGTTTGTAAAGCACTACCCCAAAAAGTGCGGCAAGTGCGGCAGCACCAACATGAAGAAGCCGAAAAAGATCTTCTCCAAGCTTGTGACCGATACCCCCAAGAGGCCCGAGCCGGTCACGACACAGCACACCGCATACAGGCGCAAATGCGCCGACTGTGGCAACATGTGCATCGAAGACGACAGGTCATGGAACGTGCCGGGAACCGAGTTTGGACCAAACATCACGGGGATGATGGCCGCAATACGCGTGGCACCTGCCTCCATACAGGCCACGGCCACACTGTGCTCAGAAATCCTAGGCATAGAAGTGTCAGAGGCAGGCGTGCTGCAGTGCCTGAGGGCCGGCGCCAATGCGATAAAGCCCGGCGTAGAGAGCATCAGGCAGGCCATCAGGGATTCTGATTATCTGCATATTGACGAGACTGCCATGCCATACAACGGCAGGACGGCCCGCATATGGGTGGTCGTGGGCAGGAACAGGGACGGCACCGTCGCCGGCGTCCACACGCTGGCCGCACCCAGTAGGGGCAGGGCCGTAGTTGACATGAACTTTCCGTATTATGACAAACCGGTCACAGTCGACGGGTACGGCGTATACGCCGCATTCAAGACCAGGCAGTGGTGCTGGGCACACATACTCCGGGAGGCCAGGGAGGCCGGCAAGACCTCCCGGAAGGCCCACGCGCTGTATGGTACACTCAAGAAAAAGTTCATCCATGCCAAGGGGCTGGGGCCGCCGGAGGAGGAGGGCGCCGCCCGGCACGACATGCTGGTGGCAGAAACGCGCGGGCTGGCCGAGGCATTCGGCAGGGAGGCCGGATGCGAGAGCTTTGCCACAAAGCTTGGGAACGCCTCGGAATTTCTCTACACGTTCACATTGCATCCAGGCATGGAGCCCACCAACAACCTGGCCGAGCGCATGCTGAGGCCGTCCGTAATTGCGCGCAAGGTATTCCAAGGACTCCGTACCATGGAAGGCATGGAGATGTTCACCGTATTGATGACGTGCGCGATGAATTGGCGCGCCCGGGGGTGCGGCGTGAGGGAAATGCTCGTCAAGACCCTGACTGGCAGCGTCGCCTGAGGGGTAAACTCGTACCCCCCCCTTCAAGTATATCTTTAATAATAATACTAGATTTAACCATGACATCAGAATGAGCGCTTTACATGCTGTCATGAGGCAGGACGCCCCTGCTAAAGTTCCCCTGATCGCTTGGGGGGGGGGGTGACCTGCCGTAGCTTCGATACGGCCGCATCCGTCCCGTCGGATCCATGTGCATACTGCCTCCATGTATCTCGTGTTCATTGCGGCCGCCGTCTCTGGCATGGCCGCCGCCGGTGGCGTGCAGGAGGCATACGCACAGCAGGCCTCGGTGAATCTGACCGCCGTCGGGAGTCTGGCAGATAGCAGCGATCTGCTGCTTGGTCAAATCAGGGGAGTAGATGTCTTTACTGTAAACGGCACGATCTATACTGCAGCCGTCTCCAACAACGAGGACGGCCTCCAGATTGTGGATATCGCCGATCCGACCAGTCCGACCGGCGTTGGACAGGTCGCCAACGGCGGCGCCCTGCTGCTTGATGCAGCTACCTCTGTGAATACGTTCACTAGAAACAACAAGATCTACGCTGTCGTCACCTCACATGGCGAGGACGGCATCGACATATTCGAAGTCACCAATCCTGCCCGCCCTGTCTCGGTCTCACGGCTGTCAGACAGTACGTCGCCCTCGATTCAATTAGACGGTGCCAGCTCCGTGACCGTTTTTCATTCGGCCGGCGGAACCCCATACGTGCTGGCCACCTCCCAGCATACCGGCGGTCTTCGGCTTGTGAGCCTCAGCAATCCCGGCAATCCCATCCCCTTCGGACAGCTACTGGCACCGGATCTCCGCAACACCGTCGATGTGGACACCTTCAAGACGGGAGGCTCCATATACGCGGTGGTGGCCTCCTGGGCCCAGGGACTCCAGATCATAGACGTCTCCAATCCCGAAAGCTCCGCAAGCACCTTTGAGGTTGTCGGGAGTCTGACAGACAGCGGCGACCTGCTGCTCAACGGAATCCGGGACGTGGCCACCTTCGAGACGGGCGGCTCCACATACGTGGCAGTAGCATCGCATCGCGAGGACGGACTCCAGATCATAGACGTCTCTGATCCCGACAATCCGTCGGCTGCCGGCAAGCTGGCAGACGGAGGCGACCTGCGGCTTGACGGGGCCAGCGGCGTGGATATATTCAGGCTTGGCTCGAGCGTATACGCGGCGGTGGCAGCCCAAGAGGACAACGGACTCCAGATCATAGATGTCACCGATCCGGGCAACCCGTCAGCCGTGACATCCTTGGGGGACAGCTCACAGCTCTCGCTTGCAGAGGCACGGGTCGTGACCGTGTTCACAAGCGGCGAGAGTCCGCACGCCGTGGTGGGCTCATACACAGAGGGCCTCCAGGTGGTAAAGCTTGGCGATATCGACACCACAGGGCCCGAGTTCGCATCGGCCGCATTGGACGGTAACACCGACACCATGATGATCACCTTCGACGAGACAATAGACGTCTCGGAGACCGACCTGTCAAAACTGTACGTCAGCGACGCGGGCGAAACAAACGAGGTGGCCCTGACTGGGGCTACATTCGATGACACGGTACCGGACTCTGACACGATATCGCTTACGCTTACCCAGTCCCAGCTGAATGACATAGCCCGGATGGCAACCCCGCAGCTTGACATCGCAGCAGGCGCTGTATCGGATCTGTTCGGGAACCAGATGAAATCTGCAGCCGACAACCCGATCACGACGGCCACTCCGGACAGCCCGATCCCCTCCGGAAACCTGCCCGACGATGCGAACCTGCTGCTTGCCGAGTCCGGTGGCGTGGACACCTTCGAGATAGGCGGCTCGATATATGCGGTGGCCGTCTCCTCCGACGTGGACGGCATCCAGATCGTGGATGTAACAAATCCTGCAGCTCCTGCAGCCGCCGGAAGCCTGCAGGACGACGATGACACGCTGCTGCTCTGGGGCGCGCGCGCCGTGGACACCTTTGAGACGGGCGGCAAGACCTACGCCGTGGTGGCCTCCAATGGTGATGACGGCGTCGAGATAATCGACGTCAGCGATCCGGACAACCCTGCCTCGGTTGGACGGGTGAAAGACGACGGCTCCCGCTTGCTTGACGGCGCCAACGGCGTGACCACCTTTACGATAGACACCAACACCTACGCCGCAGTCACCTCCCAGCACGACGACGGCCTCCAGATCATAGACGTCACCAATCCTGCCAGTCCGGCAGCCGCCGGCAATCTGGCAGACGATAGCAGTCGGCTGCTTGTCGACACCAGCGCCGTGGCCGTCTTTGAGACGGGCGGCTCCACATATGCAGCCGTGGCCTCATGGGGCGAGCCCGGCCTCCAGATCATAGACGTCTCCGATCCCGACAACCCGGCAGCCGCCGGCAACCTGGCAGACGACAACGACCTGCTGCTCCGCGGAATCCGCGACTTGGACACCTTCGAGACGGGCGGCTCCACATACGCGGTGGCCACATCGCATCTTGACCACGGACTGCAGATAATCGACGTCTCCGATCCCGGCAATCCGGCGGCGGCAGGCAAGCTTGCAGACGGCGGCGACCTGCTGCTTGGGGGGGCCAGCGGGGTGGAGGTGTTCCGGACCTATACTGGAGTCTACGCCGCAGTGGCATCCGAGGACGACGACGGCGTCCAGGTTGTGGGCATAACCGATCCCGACAACCCGGCGGCAGCCGGATTCCTAGGGGATGGCCCGTCGCTCTCCCTTGACGATGCGCGGGATCTAGCCGTGTTCACAAGCGGCAAGGGCACCTACGCCGTGGTGGCCTCCCATATGGAGGGCCTCCAGGTGGTGGGTCTTGACGAGGACGATACAGAACCCGAGTTCGCATCGGCCACACTGGACGGCAGCACCGGCGCCATGATGATCACCTTCGACGAGACGATAGACGTCTCGGAGACCGACCTGTCAAAACTGTACGTCAGCGACGCGGGCGAAACAAACGAGGTGGCCCTGACTGGGGCTGCATTCGATGACACGGTACCGGACTCTGACACTACATCCATTACGCTTACCCAGTCCCAGCTGGACGACATAGCCCGGATGGCAACCCCGCAGCTTGACATCGCAGCAGGCGCTGTATCGGATCTGTTCGGGAACCAGATAGAATCTACAGCCGACAACCCGATCACGACGGCCAGCCCGGCCAACCCGATCCCCTCCGGAAGACTGCCCGACGATGCGAACCTGCTGCTTGCCGAGTCCCGCGGTGTGGACACCTTCGAGATAGGCGGCTCGATATATGCGGTGGCCGTCTCCTCCGACGTGGACGGTATCCAGATCGTGGATGTAACAAATCCTGCAGCTCCTGCAGCCACCGGAAGCCTGCAGGACGATGACAGCACGCTGCTGCTCTGGGGCGCGCGCGCCGTGGACACCTTTGAGACGGGCGGCAAGACCTACGCCGTGGTGGCCTCCAATGGTGATGACGGCGTCGAGATAATCGACGTCAGCGATCCGGACAACCCTGCCTCGGTTGGACGGGTGAAAGACGACGGCTCCCGCCTGCTTGACGGCGCCAACGGCGTGACCACCTTTACGATAGACACCAACACCTACGCCGCAGTCACCTCAGAGCACGACGACGGCCTCCAGATCATAGACGTCACCAATCCTGCCAGTCCGGCAGCCGCCGGCAATCTGGCAGACGATAGCAGTCGGCTGCTTGTCGACACCAGCGCCGTGGCCGTCTTTGAGACGGGCGGCTCCACATATGCAGTCGTGGCCTCATGGGGCCAGCCCGGCCTCCAGATCATAGACGTCTCCGATCCCGACAACCCGGCAGCCGCCGGCAACCTGGCAGACGACAACGACCTGCTGCTCCGCGGAATCCGCGACTTGGACACCTTCGAGACGGGCGGCTCCACATACGCGGTGGCCACATCGCATCTCGACCACGGACTGCAGATAATCGACGTCTCCGATCCCGGCAATCCGGCGGCGGCAGGCAAGCTTGCAGACGGCGGCGACCTGCGGCTTGCCGGGGCCAGTGGGGTGGAGGTGTTCCGGACCTATACTGGAGTCTACGCCGCAGTGGCATCCGAGGGCGACGACGGCGTCCAGGTTGTGGATATAGCCGATCCCGACAACCCGGCGGCGGCCGGATTCCTGGGGGACGGCCCGTCGCTCTCCCTTGATAAGGCCCGGGATCTGGCCGTGTTCACAAGCGGCAGGGGCACCTACGCCGTGGTGGCCTCCGATACCGAGGGCCTCCAGGTGGTGGGTCTTGACGAGGACGATACAGAACCCGAGTTCGCATCTGCTACCATGGACAGGCACACCGGTGCCGTGGTTGTAACCTTCAGCGAGACAATAGACGTCTCGGAGACCGACCTGTCAAAACTGTACGTCAGCGACGCGGGCGAAACAAACGAGGTGGCCCTGACTGGGGCGACATTCGATGATACTGTACCTGACTCTGACACGATATACCTTACGCTTACCCAGTCCCAGCTGGACGACATAGCCCGGATGGCAACCCCGCAGCTTGACATCGCAGCAGGCGCTGTATCGGATCTGTTCGGGAACCAGATAGAATCTGCAGCCGACAACCCGATCACGACGGCTACTCCAGACAGCCCCATTCCCTCCAAGAGTATTCCAGACACTGCTAGTCTGCTGCTTGATCTGTCCCGCGGCGTGGACACCTTTGAGATAGGCGGCTCCACCTATGCGGTCGCCGTCTCCGGCAGCGAGGACGGCATCCAGATCATGGACATAACAGATCCGGCAGCCCCTGCAGCGGCCGGACAGCTTGACGACGATATCACCCTGCGGCTTGATGGCGCGCGCGCCGTGGACACCTTTGAGACGGGCGGCAAGACCTACGCCGTGGTGGCCTCCAATGGTGATGACGGCGTCGAGATAATCGACGTCACCGATCCGGACAACCCTGCCTCGGTCGGACGGGTGGCAGACGGCGGCAACCGGCTGCTTGAAGGCGCCAACGCGGTGACCACCTTTACGATAGGCACCAACACCTACGCGGCAGTCACCTCACAGCACGACGGCGGCCTCCAGCTTGTACATGTCACCGATCCCAGCAGTCTGACGGCACCAGGGGAGCTGGCAGATAACGGCTCCAGGCTGCTTGCTGATACCTCCTCGGTGGACACCTTCAAGAGGGGCGGCTCCACATATGCAGTAGTGGCCTCGTGGGGAGATGACGGCCTTGAGATCATAGACGTCAGCAACCCGTCCAGTCCTGCAGAGACGGGACGGCTGGCAGACAACACTGACATGCTGCTCAGGGGAATCCGCGCCGTGGACACCTTCGAGGTGGGAGGCTTTGCATACGTGGCAGTGGCGTCACATCTTGAAAACGGCCTCCAGATCATAAACGTCACCGATCCCGACAATCCGTCGCCTGCCGGAAAGCTTGTAGATGGCGGCGACAGGCTGCTTGCCGGGGCCAGCGGCGTGGAGATGTTCTGGGTGGGCCAGACCGTCTACGCAGCAGTGGCCTCCGAGAGCGACGACGGCCTCCAGATTGTGGATATAACCAACCCCGACAATCCCGCAGCGGCCGGATCCATTGGGGACGACCTGTCGCTCTCCCTTGAAAATGCACGGGATCTGGCCCTGTTTGAGATCGGCGGGGACGTGTACGCCGTGGTGGCAACAGACACGGAGGGCCTCCAGACAGTAAAGCTTGCCGAGGGTGCAAGCTTGGCTCCCAACAGCGCCCCCGTCCTAGGAACAATAGGCGACCAGACCGCAACGCCGGGAGTCCAGCTGAGCATAACACCCACGGTAACCGACGCCGACACGACCGACACGCACACGTACTCGATATCGCGCGGCACGCTGCCGGCAGCTGCCGTATTTGATACCTCGAACGGCAGCATCGTCTGGACGCCCGTGCAGGCAGATGCCGGGCAGACCCACGAGGTCACAATAACGGTAGACGACGGCCGGGGCGGCACCGACTCTGAATCCTTTGACATAGTCGTGGGTGATGCTCCACCAACACTCACGCTGACCCCGGTCGGGAATATAGGAGACAGCCAGCAATTGCTGCTTGACGGCGCCTTCGGCGTGGACACCTTTACGATAGACGGCAGCACCTACGCGGCCGTCGCCTCCGAATATGATGATGGCATCCAGATTATCAACGTCACCGATCCTGCCAGTCCGACTGCCGCCGGCAGCCTGGAAGATAATAACGACTTGCGACTTGCTAGCCCACGCGGCGTGGCCGTCTTTACGATAGACGGCAGCATCTACGCCGTAGTGGCCTCCCACAATGATGACGGCATCCAGATTGTAAACGTTACCGATCCTGCCAGTTTGCAGGCCACAGGTCGGGTGTCAGATACACCCTCTAAGAAGCTTGACGGCGCCTTCGGCGTGGCCGTCTTTACGATAGACGGCAGCACCTACGCCGCAGTCAGCTCCTACTATGACGGCATCCAGATTGTAAACGTCACCGATCCTGCCAGTCCGACTGCCGCCGGCAGCCTAGAAGATACGAACTCCACGCGACTTGATGGCGCCTCTGGAGTAGACGTCTTTACGATAGACGGCAGAACCTACGCCGCAGTCGCCTCCGTGCTTGACAACGGCCTCCAGATCGTAGACGTCACCGATCCTGTCAATCCCATCGAGGCCGGCAGCCTAGGGGATGGGGGATTCTTGCGGCTTGGCGGCGCCCTTGACGTGGCCGTTATCACGATCGGACAGAGTACCTATGCGGTAGTGGTCGCCGAAGTAGACAACGGCATCCAGATTGTGGATGTTTCCAACCCTGCCAGTCCGACTGCCGCCGGCAGACTGGGAGATAATGGCGCCTTGCGACTTGGAAGCCCACGCAACGTGGATGTCTTTACATTCGGCAGCAACACCTACGCGGTGGTTACATCCCTCTCTGACAACGGCATCCAGCTAGTAGACATTACCGATCCTGCCAATCTCACCGCCGCTGGGAATCTGGGGGATATGGGCTCCCTAGAGCTTAACAGCCCACGCGGCGTGGACATCTTCATGATAGGGCAGGACATCTACGCAGCGGTGGCCGCCTTTGGCGATGCCGGCCTCCAGATAGTAGAGCTGAACTTGGGAGAGCCGTCCAACGACCCACCGGTGGCGCCTTCCGAGACGGCAACCACCGCAGAGGACACACCCATAACAATAACGCCTTCCATATCGGATCCAGACACATCGGACACCCCGGTGATATCGGCAATCGAAAACCCGCCCAACGGGTCTGCCACCCATGATGACAATACAATAACATACACCCCGGACCAAGACTATACGGGCACCGACACGTTCGGATATACGGTATCTGACGGCACCAACACGGCGCAGGGTACGATAACAATAACGGTCACGCGCGACAACAACGCCCCCGTATTGGCAACCATAGGCGACCGGAACGCAACGCCCGGAGCCCAGCTGAGCATAATGCCCAAGGTAACCGACGCAGATCCTACCGACACGCACGCGTACTCGATATCGCGCGGCACGCTGCCGGCAGCTGCCGTATTTGATACCTCGAACGGCAGCATCGTCTGGACGCCCGTACAGGACGATATCGGACAGACCCACGATGTTACAATAACGGTAGACGACGGCCGCGGCGGCACCGATTCACAGACCTTTGAGATAGCAGTGACCCTCTATGCGATAATGCTCAACGGCACCAACCCGTGGCCCCACGAGCTCGGCGACCCGTATGTAGATCCGGGCGCCACCATAAGCGGCGGCTCGACGGTCGACATCAACGCCTCTGCGGTAGACGTCAACGTGCGCGGTGACTATATCGTCAACTTTATGGCGACTGACCCCAACAACAACCCCGTCACTGCGACCAGGATCGTTCAGGTGCGCGACACCACGCCGCCTGAAATCATGGTATCAGGCGAGGATCCGGTCACCATACCGCTGGGCTCGACATACATCGATGCGGGCGCCACGTCCACCGACAACGATCCGAACTATGCAGACGCCGTCTCTGTCGACGATACACTGGTGGATACGGACAGGCCCGGAACCTACACGGTGACCTATACGGCAACCGATGACGCCGGCAACACGAAAATTGCAACGAGGACCGTGACTGTACCGGCGGAGTACATAACGATGGGCGCCCTGATTCCGCAGACGGGTGGACTGGGCAGCCATCTGGGAGAGCACCACACATTTGCGGCCAATGCCGCCGTCGAGGACCTCAACGCATACCTTGAGAGGAACGGTGCAGTCTGGCGCGCCGACCAGCTGGTCATCAATGATACGGAGGCTGCCGACGTGCAGACCCTGATCCGGTCGCTTGACTCTGCGAACATAACGCTGGTCTCCGGACCCGTCCGCAGCTCCGAGCTGGACGCCGTAAGAAATTATGCCGATTCCAACGGCATGATACTTGTCAGCTGCTGCTCGACTGCGCCCTCGCTTGCAATCGAGGGCGACAACATCTTCAGGCTGGCGCCGGATGACTCGCAGCAGGGATCCGTGATTGCCGGCCTGCTCGGGGACGAGTACGAAAAGGACGTCATGGTTGTGGTGTGGAGGGGCGACATCTGGGGCGAGGGCATCAGAAACTCGGCTGTGACCGAATTTGAGGCGCTCGGCGGTACGGCAGACGAGCTGGGCAGCTATGATCCGGACGATCCTGACCTGGACGGCGCCTTTGAGGCCCTGGCCGCACGGCTGGAGACGGCAGTCTCCGGACACGTGCAGGAGGCCGGCGCAGACCGGGTCTCCGTCCTGTTCATAGGGCAGGAGGAGATGTCCCGGTTCGTGGCCAAGGCGGCCGGCCATCCGGTGCTGGGCACCGTACAGTGGATGGGCTCGGATGCCTCGGTTCTTGACAATGCACTGGTCGATGATCCCGGGGTATTCGAGTTCCTGAGGGATGCAAACTTTCAGGCGTCCGTCTTTGCAGAGGACTCGGACAGCCCCGCGTACAGGTACCTGACGGATATCATCGACGACGAGTTTGGCACCGCGCCTGCCGTGTATACCTATGGCATGTACGATACCATATGGGTGCTGGGACTGGCACTGGAGGAGGCCGGGTGGGACGCCGAACCCGGGGAGATAAGGGCCGCCCTCCCCGAGGCCGCATCCCGGTATGTCGGGGCCATCGGGGACATTGAGCTGAACGCGGCAGGCGACCTGGACTGGTCCATGTATGCCGTGTGGGGGATAGACGACTCGGGCTGGATGCGCCTGGGCATCTGGGACGACGGATTCAAGCCCGACTCGAGGGGCGGCGGCAATGATGACGAGTGGCAGACGGCCCCGACCTTTGGCGTATCGCCGCAGACGGGCGGCCAGATGGTAAGCTGCGGATACTCCATGGACGGCATCTGCCGCGACGTGCTTGACTATCACGTAGACTATAGGCGCGAGTCAATACAGACAGACACGAAACACGACTTTACGCTCAGGGCGCACTCTGCTGCAGGAGTCCAGCAGTTCCAGATAGGCTTCGGGGTGCCCGGGGTCGGCTCCCCCATAGGCGACGCCGAGGCCGTCCTGACCGTCGAGCTCGGGCGCGACTATACTGCAGACTCTACATACGAGATACTGGATGCCGTATACACGGATCCAAACGACGTCATAGGCGAGGCCGCCCTCGGCGTGGAGCTTGTCGGGTGCATGTCCCCCGCCGATCCCACAAGATGCGTCGAGCTCTCAATTGAGGGACTGCTGTTCCGGGAGCAGATGTACCACGAGCCCTTTGTCATATATGTGATGGACGTGCAGCGCTGGAGCGCGCAGAACTATATGAACGACGGGCTGCTGGTACAGGGAGACTCTATGAACCCGGTGCCGCTGGACACGGCAGGAATATACAAGCGCGGGCAGCAGTACGAGGCGGCCGTCATACAGCTGGAGCGCACCGACAAGCTGGCGGACCTGTGGGCCGACCAGTGGGGCAACGAGTGGGCCCGCAACTCGCACGGAACCTGGTACAGGACCGTCCCCGACGCCTTTGAGCGTCACCAGGACGTGCCGTGGAAGGTGATGAACAGGATGAACTCCAACTTTGCGACACTCGTGCAGGCCGAGCAGGACAGGGCCGTGCTGGTCTTTGATGCGTCGCAGCTGATACGGGAGCCCGGATCCGTGATTCCATACGAGCATCCGGCGGTCCTGCCAGAGGAGGTCCGGCTAGAACGGCTGGCAGACTCGATGGCCGCAGAGCGGCAGAGGGCGCAGGAGATCATAGACAGGATGATGTCCATGACATACCACGTATCAGACTAGCCCGGCATGCAGTCTTGCCATAAAACGGCCAAGCTCAAAACAGTCAAGACAAACTGCCCAATCTGCGGCAAAATCAAAGAGAAGATACGTCCGCTTTGAGCGCAGGTATTCAAACGCCATGTGGCACGCAGGCTGGCACGAGATGAAGAATCCACGCCTAAAGGGGCTCTATCTAGCCACGTATCTTGATGATGCCTCAGGGTGCATTACGGGGGCCGCGCTCTGAGCATGCCACCTCTGAGAACGCCGTGATGAGGCTCAGGCCGGCGATCGAGCGGTTTGGCACGCCTGCATCCATACTGTCTGACATCGGCCCGTGCTTTGTAGGACAGAACGGCAGAAAAAAGGCGGACTCCAAGGGCGGCACCGGCATGGGGACGTGGCAGCCCACGCTCTTTGAGGAGGAGCTGCTTGCACGGGACATCATCCTGATAAACTCCAGGCCGTATCACCCGGAGACCAACGGCAAGCTGGAGAGTTCCACGGTTCTCCTGCGATGAGACCCCGCCAAATTCGGGTCTCATCAAGATGTTCGCCCTGCATATGGATGCGTCGGCTTAATTGTTTTGGACTGCCGGTGAGCCGTCTGCGATCATGGTTTTGGGCCGCGTCTTTTGCCCCGGCCCTAAACACCAATATGTCCTGCACGCCTTTTCTGGATCATGCGCAAGTGCGCCAGGTGTGGCTCAAAGTCTGACACGGCAAGATGCTATTACTGCGGAAAAAACGTCTGCATGGACTGCAGGACCGACAACATGGAGAGCTGCCGCAGGTGCCGCGGCAGGCAGTGGAACTGGGGATCCATACACAGGGAGAAGATTGCCATGTGGCTTTTTGGACTAGTCATCCTGTACGCGGTTTTCCCTCCGCTCTTTCTGCCCGGATTCCACGATCCGGCACCGGCAGGCGGGATCCCCGCGTGCAACTCATTTGTCTGCATCCCCGAGCATGACGGCATGGAGCGGCTATCGGGTCTCTTTCCACGATGCACCGCTGCAGTCTGCATCCTTCAAGACGGCACGACTTCATACATCGGGCCGCCCGCCGAGTTTGCCAGTCCGTTCCTGTCAGGGCTTGACAGGGAGTTTTACTCCATATCATCGGAGGTGGCAGCCGCGGCGGTTCTCCTGTACGTCCTGTACCTCGCGGCAAAAAGGCTCTGTCCTCCCGGGCTCCGGGACAGTTTTGGCGGCTGGCGCCTTTTTGGCGGCGGGTACTATGCCGGCGGCGACCCCGAGATCAGGTAGCATCCAGGCCGCACCGGCAGACCGGATGATGCTGGATGGGCGTGATGTTCCCGCACGTACTACACTCAAACGAGACCGGCCTCCTGCAGTCCCCGCACATGTGATGTTCCATCATGTCAAAGCCACATACTCGGCACAAGTTAATCCGCACGGGTTCAAAAAGAGTCGCAACGCAGTGTATGACCACATCGACGCACTGCGCGTTCTATATTTCATGTCTGAGAGGAGGATTTTGCAGAATCGCCGACAAAATGCATTTAAGGGCGGCGCGTATAGTTGCCGTACGCCTAGTCCGGACTGGATCCTAAAGGCGATCCGGGGCGTCAGCCTGGATGATGTCGAAAACCTTCAAGTTTTTACTGAAGAATGTAATCGATAGGCGCAGGTGGAATTAAAATCATCTCATCGTGGGATAGGTTAGTCGTTACGACTCCGTTATCGCCCTCATTTTATTCATGCAGGCAAAGTTAGGCACGAGTTTGCAACTGTGATTTTCACGCATGGCCGGTAAGTGGACATGGCCTCATGCGAATGCTTTGATCCAAGCGATTACGCATAAGGTCTAGTAATAATTTCGGTAGCAGGATCTGTTGCTGAGTTGTTAGGCATCATGTTTGGTTTTTTGAAATGATTTTCCTAGGTTTTATTCATGTATTTGTTTATCATTTCGCTATACAATTTTTCTCTATTAGGTTTGCTAGATTCTCATTTTTTTGTTCGTCTAACAACGAATTCTCAATCAAATTGAGGAATTTGTCTTTATTCATTACTTTCTTCGTAACAGGTTAGCCCCTGCCTAGAGTTGAAGTCACGTCCCCTACCTGTCATGCATGAAAATCACAACTGCAGGCAGACTCATGCCTGATTGCTGCCTAGGCAGGGGCTAACCTGTTATCAGCAGACCAGTCTTTTCAGCTACTTTATTAGATCGATCCTGCCTTCTGAATACAGTTGAAAAGGAAATTTGAAAGCAAGACCATAGTCTTAAAAAAGGTAATCACCGAGGACGATCTTTGTGCACTAGTTGAGGAAAAAAAGGCAGACAGTTTCCGCTCGATGCTTCGAAAGCCAAAGCGCAGGGACGTTCGCATCGAGTCCTCCACGCTGAACTACGAGTGCATCACCTCGATTTCGGGAGGATATGAGGCCGACTATTTTCGCAAGGCATCGCACACCATATCCGTTGACAAAAATGTAGATGAGGTAGTCTTTGGAGGCGGCGTATTTCCAATCCGGACAAGGTCAGCGTTTCGCAAAAGGATCTCTGGCAAGCTGGGCAAGAACAAGGTGGATCTGCCGGTTGAAGAGCACGTACATGTGGAGGATGAGGGCAAGTTTTATTTTGACACCGGTGGAAAGGAAATCAAGCTTACCTTTAGGGTAAACTCCAAGACGGTGGAGCACTATCCCCACAGGGTACTAGACGGGCACGACTCTGCCATAATCGAGTCGACACTGTCTGAGGACGACCTGATTTCCGAGCTGACCCTGAGGCTAAGGCCGGGGCTTGGTGATGAGATACGTGACCTGTCTGAGGAGACCATCGTCCGGGAGATAGACAGGATCTACGTTCCAGTCTATGAGGCAGTACTGTTTGGTCCCAAAGGGAGAACCGCAACCATCAGAGTCGATGCGGTCAGGGGCAAAATCCTGTAACCTGCTGCCGGATTCGGCGATCATGTATTTGTCTTCACTGTGCCTGGGAATCGCCTGACACTCCTTTCCAATGCTGGATCCAGCCGTACCGTCTCTGCCCCGGCAAGCCAGGCGCACGGGATTGCTGCCTGCAAAGGCCGAGGCGCCACCCTCAGAGCTTTACCATCCTCCTGAACCGGTCAGAGGTGTGGTATTTCTCAAAGATCCTCTCATCTCTTGCCATCCTTCTGATGACCTTTGGGTTCTTTGCAATCGCGTCCCCTAGCAGGCTCATGGATCTCGCGTCCTCTCCTAGCGCCGCAAGGCTTCGGGACTTTGCATACATGACGTGGGCGTTGTCTTTGTACTCCTCTAGGATTTCATCGAAGACGCGAACCGCCTTTTTGTGCTCTCCAAGCTCCGCCTGCTGGACTCCCTTTTGGAGCTTTGCGTCCCGGTTCCTTGGATGCTTTTCGCATATCTTCTCAAAGCAGTTGAGGGCCTCCTCGTGCCTCTTCATCTTTCCAAGTACAATGCCCCTGTAAAACCGGGAGTTTACCCTTCGGGAATCGATCGCTATTGCCTCGTCCAGGCAGCTGAGTGCCCCCTCGTGATCCCCAAGCCTGTCAAAGAGCACCCCCTTGTTAAAGTAGGATGCCGCATGCTTTGGATCGGCCTCTATGGCCCTGTCATAGCACTCGACCGCATCCTGGGCGTTGCCCATCTCTGCAAGCGCTATTCCCTTGTTGTTGTATGCGGGCGCATCCACGGGGTTTTGCTCCAAAACCAGGTCAAAGCAGGTCACGGCATCGGCATACTTTTTGATCTGGTTCAGCGCCAGTCCCTTGTTGTACAGCGCAGAGACGTTCCTTGGATCCTGCCTGAGTACCTTGCTGAACAGGGACACGGCCGCCTTTGGCTGGTTTTTCTCCATCATGTCCATCGCGTGATACATCAGATCCTCCGGATCCTCCCTGCCGCCAAAAAGTCCCATCCTGCATAACCCTAGCCCATCGACTTGAACTTCCTTACCGCCTCTCTGGCAAAGCCCTCCAGATCCTCACGGGATACCTGTGTTGGATCCTCGCCTGCCACGGCCTCGTCGTGCTCGTCCTCGGTGCTTTTCATCTTGTCTGGTTTTTTATCCATGATGTTTCTTGGACTGGCAGCTTCTAAAGCTTATTGGTCTCTGCAAACTCCTGCGAGGCTGCCGTCATCTTTTTGAGGTCAGAGTCGCCGTGCGCATAGGATACGGCCCCCAGCTTTCCGGGCAAGAAGAATATGCCGTCCTCTGCCATCATCTTGAGGTGATACCGGTAAAGTAGCCCGGAATCGCACCTTGCTGCCTGGGCGGCATCCGTGATTTCATCGGTCCTGCCGCGGGTAAAGTGTGTCATGAACAGCGACCCCCTTCCGGTCGTCACCACCCGGCCGTCAAAAATCCTGGCCAGCTGATCCCTTGCCCTGCCTCCGATGCCGTCAATCTTTGGATAAATCCTGGATGACTCCTTTTTGAGGCTTGAGAGCGTCTCGAATCCCGCGACCATGGATGCGGGATTTGCAGAAAACGTCCCGCCTCCGACATATGACCTCTGCCTTTTTGAAAGCCTGCCGGCGTCTGCATGCTTCATGACATACCCCGTCCCGCAGATTACCCCTATCGGGAATCCCCCGCCGACGATCTTTCCCAGCGTGATGATGTCGGGCCTTAGCCCCATTGTGGGATACAGGCAGCCGTACCTGAACCTGAATCCCGTCACGATTTCATCGAGGATAAACATCGAGTCGTTCCCGTGGACAAACTCCTGGATTCCCCTCATGTACTCTTGCGTGGCCGGAATGCACCCGCCCCCGCCAAGCACCGGCTCGATGATTACCCCTGCCAGATCCCCCCTGACCTTGTCCAGGATTGCAGTTGATTTTTCCAAGTCGTTGTACGGGATGGAGACGATGTGCTTTTCATCCACCAGCCCGCTGCTCTCCGGCTCTGAAAACGGCCAGTTGACAGTCTTTAGCAGGTCAGAGGTGTATCCGTGCCACCCACCGTCGATCTTTGCAATCGTCTTTCTTCGGGTCGCACTGCGCGCAATCCTGACTGCGTACATTGCAGCCTCCGTCCCGGAGGTGACATAACGGATTTTTTCTGCGACCGGAACCGCCTTTTGAATCATCTCTGAGAGTCTTATCGTAGGCTCGCTTACCGTCCCGTGCATCCAGCCCCTTGCAAGCTGCCCACTCACTGCAGACCTTACCTGACTGGGGACGTGTCCCAGAATCAGGCTCCAGTGCCCCATCCAATAGTCTGCAAACCTGTTCCCGTCAACGTCTGTCAGGAACCTGCCCTTCGCTGATCTAGTGACAAAGGGATAGGGCTCAAAGAACCGGACGTTGTGGCTTACGCCATTGATGTGAAATTTTGCGGATTTGGCAAATAGTCTTGCTGATTTCGGGGTTTTTCTCCTGTATTTTGCAATTAGGGGGTCTTTTTCCATTTTTTCACCGTCAAATTTTACAGCTTTCCGCCTACAGATCGATAATTTTTGCGATGGTTTATATGTATTTGACCAATTCCACACTCTGCATACGAAACGCAAGAGCGGCGCTTGTGATGAAAGTATGGCAGTATGCCATTTTGTGATTTGCAAGCCTCCAGTTTCGCATACAACATGAGGTTCTGATCAAGCGGTCAGTTCTGAATCGTGAAGACAAAGTGCATCCGTTTCAATTCCAAGTACAACTGTACTTTCAATAATCATAAGCGACTAGGAATCCCGTTGATCCTGCGGGACCTGACTGCTATCGGATTGATACTAAGCCATGCGAGTCGTTGTAGCAATACAAGGCAGACGGCTCAGTAACACGTAGTCAATCTACCCTGTAGACGGGGATAACCTCGGGAAACTGAGAATAATACCCGATAGGCCATTATGCCTGGAATGGTTTATGGCCCAAACGATTTATCGCTATAGGATGGGACTGCGACCTATCAGTTTGTTGGTGAGGTAATGGCCCACCAAGACTATTACAGGTACGGGCTCTGAGAGGAGAGGCCCGGAGATGGGTACTGAGACACGGACCCAGGCCCTATGGGGCGCAGCAGGCGAGAAAACTTTGCAATGTGCGAAAGCACGACAAGGTTAATCCGAGTGTTTTCTGCTAAAGAAATCTTTTGTCAGTCATAGAACCACTGACGAATAAGGGGTGGGCAAGTTCTGGTGTCAGCCGCCGCGGTAAAACCAGCACCTCAAGTGGTCAGGATGATTATTGGGCCTAAAGCATCCGTAGCCGGCCGTATTAGTTTTCGGTTAAATCCATGCGCTCAACGTATGGGCTGCCGGAAATACTGTACAGCTAGGGAGTGGGAGAGGTAGACGGTACTCGGTAGGAAGGGGTAAAATCCTTTGATCTATTGATGACCACCTGTGGCGAAGGCGGTCTACTAGAACACGTCCGACGGTGAGGGATGAAAGCTGGGGGAGCAAACCGGATTAGATACCCGGGTAGTCCCAGCTGTAAACTATGCAAACTCAGTGATGCATTGGCTTGTGGCCAATGCAGTGCTGCAGGGAAGCCGTTAAGTTTGCCGCCTGGGAAGTACGTACGCAAGTATGAAACTTAAAGGAATTGGCGGGGGAGCACCACAAGGGGTGAAGCCTGCGGTTCAATTGGAGTCAACGCCAGAAATCTTACCCGGAGAGACAGCAGAATGAAGGTCAAGCTGAAGACTTTACCAGACAAGCTGAGAGGTGGTGCATGGCCGTCGTCAGCTCGTGCCGTGAGATGTCCTGTTAAGTCAGGTAACGAGCGAGATCCTTGCCTCTAGTTGCCACCATTGCTCTCAGGAGCAGTGGGGCGAATTAGCGGGACTGCCGTAGTTAATACGGAGGAAGGAAAGGGCCACGGCAGGTCAGTATGCCCCGAAACTCTGGGGCCACACGCGGGCTGCAATGGTAACGACAATGGGTTCCGAATCCGAAAGGAGGAGGTAATCCCCAAACGTTACCACAGTTATGACTGAGGGCTGCAACTCGCCCTCACGAATATGGAATCCCTAGTAACTGCGTGTCATTACCGCGCGGTGAATACGTCCCTGCTCCTTGCACACACCGCCCGTCGTTTCATTGAAGTGAGCTTTTAGCGAGGTGACGTCTGATTGGCGTTATCGAACTTGAGGTTCGTGACAAGGGAAAAGTCGTAACAAGGTGACCGTAGGGGAACCTGCGGTCGGATCACCTCCTTAGAAATTGTGCCGGGTGCACAAGTCTTCACAAAAAACCATCAGATGCAATGCATCATGAAAGTGATGTATGAAGGATGTAGGGGGCAGTCCTCCCTGGACTGCACCCGATGATCGTCGTGCATAGTCGTGTAATATGTGGCTGAATTTGCCAGTGTAAAGACGCCAATAGGAGGATTGCTAGGCTTGAGGAGAGACGAAGGACATGGCAAGCTGTGATAAGCTCGGGGTAGGCGCACGCATCCGATGATCCCGAGATTTCCGAATGAGAATCTTATACTCTGTATACTCCGCCGCGTTGGTGGCGGAGGTCGAACCGTGGGAATTGAAGCATCTTAGTACCACGTGGAAAAGAAATCAATTGAGATTTCCCAAGTAGTGGCGAACGAAAAGGAAACAGCCCAAACTGAATCTGCTGTGGCAACACAGCAGAGATGTGGTGTTTTGGAGCAACACTACGATCCCAGAACATAGTCGAAACTATTCTGAAACGTTTTGGCATAGAGGGTGATACCCCCGTAGACGAAATGGTATGGGATCCTGTTGTTTCCAGAGTAACTGTCCTTGGCAGTGGGCAGTGAATACGGGTGAAAGTAGCATCCGAGGCTAAATATCTCTCAAGACCGATAGTGTACTAGTACCGTGAGGGAAAGCTGAAAAGTACCCCGGAAGGGGGGTGAAAAGTGCATGAAACCTATTGGTTACAGACGTGCATGGCATGAAAGGTGATTTTTTTCAAACTGGAGGTCTTATCTAGGGCTAAAGGATTGATGGTCAAGTCATCAGTGTCATGCGTTCCGTCTCGAAACACGGGCCAGGGAGCTGACCGTTATGGCGAGCCTAAGCCTGCAAAGGCGGAGGCGAAGGGAAACCGAGTTCTCGCAGCATTGTGAGGAGAAGCGTGTGAAAGTGCGTAGAGTCATGGCGGTCAGGCTAGAAGCCAGTCGATCTATTCCTGGACAAGCTGAAGGCGGGCGAAAGCCCGCTGGAGGGCTGAAGAGGTTCTGACGTGCAAATCGTTCTTGTGATCTGGGAATAGGGGTCAAAAACCAATCTAGACTGGCGCTCGCTAGTTCCAACCGAAGCGTCTCGTAGGGCGTGCTCAGTGGAGATAGTGTTTCCGGTAGAGCACTGATAGGACGGCGCGGGGAGTAAAATCCTCACCGTCCATTCAAACTCCGAACGGATGCACATCGCAGAAGCTGGGACACGGGTTCGTGTGACGTAAGGTTCACGACCGAAAGGGGTTTAACCCAGACTGAAGTTAAGGTCCCCAAATCTTTGCTAAGTGTCAAGCTAAAGGGTGTGTTCTCGCCAAGACAGCAGGGAGGTAAGCTCAGAAGCAGCTATCCTTTAAAAAGTGTGTAACAACTTACCTGCCGAGCGCGGGCGCCCCAAAAACGGACGGGGCTAAAGCAGAGTACCGATACTTTGGATGATTATCGGAATGATAATTCGTGGTAGGTTGGCGTAGTGATTGGGCCGAAGCAGGGCGGTGACGTCCTGTGGACCGGTTTCTATTGCAGATCCTGGCGGCAGTAACAGCATAGTATGGTGAGAACCCATACCACCGTAAGCGCAAGGGTTTCCAGGCAATGCGCTATCAGCCTGGAGTTAGTCGATCCTAAGGATTGCCTCAACAGAGTAATTCGAAAGGGAAACTTGTTAATATTCAAGTACCCTGCACGGAGCGTCTGAGCCATGCGGTTTGCCTCGAGATAGGGGGAGCACAACCATCGTTGTGTCTAACTGTTTGAGATTTGGGGAGTGTCGTAATGACGAGAACCGAATCGAGGCAGGAACGGCTTCGCGTCAGCGGAGTTTTCTCGAATCCCGGGGACCGTGAAAGACCGCATGGTTAGCAAGGTGCAGGCTCGTACCCAGATCCGACACAGGTGCGCTGGTTTAGAAAACTAAGGTGCTACGGGTATACCGTATGGCGAGGGAATTCGGCAAATTAGTCCTGTAGCTTCGGTATAAGGGATGCCTGCGATCTTCATGAGGAATGGGGACCGCAGGTTGCAATGACAAGGGGGTTTCGACTGTTTAATAAAAACACAGGCGACTGCTAGTCCGAAAGGATTTGTATAGTCGCTGAATCCTGGCCGGTGCCGGTACCTAAAACTTGGGTTCAACCGAGCTAAGGGCCGGTTAACGCCGGGAGTAACTCTGACTCTCTTAAGGTAGCCAAATGCCTTGTCGGGTAAGTTCCGACGCGCATGAATGGAACAACGAGAGCCCCACTGTCCCCGCCTACAACCCGGTGAAGCCACATAAGGTGGACGAACAGTCCATCATCTTCCATTGGGGAGAGAAGACCCCGTGGAGTTTTACTGCAGCTTGTGCTTGTAGTATAGTAAGGATTGCACAGGGTATCTGGGAGCCATGCCTGACGTTCTCTGGGATGTCAGGAAGCAACGATGTAACACCAGACTCTTTTTGCAGTACTACTTATCCGGTGAGAGCCGGAGACATGTGCAGGTGGGCAGTTCGGCTGGGGCGGCACCCCTTTGAAAAGATATCAAAGGGGCCCAAAGTTTAGTTCAAGCGGGTCAGAAATCCGCTGAAGAGGGCAAAGCCAAAAACTAGACTGAATGGATTTCCAAACGCACGGAATCCATAGACGAAAGTCTGGCTTAGCGATCCTTCGTGTGCCCACTATTGGGGCCCGGAGGTGACAGAAAAATTACCCCAGGGATAACAGGCTCGTCGCGGGCGAGAGCTCCTATCGACCCCGCGGTTTGGTACCTCGATGTCGGCTTTTCCTATCCTGGTCCTGCAGCAGGGGCCAAGGGTGTGGCTGCTCGCCAATTAAAAGGGAACATGAGCTGGGTTTAGACCGTCGTGAGACAGGTCGGTCTCTGCCTAATGGAAGCGCGAATAACTGAGGGGAAGTTACTCCTAGTACGAGAGGAACAGAGTAGCGTGGCCACTGGTCTACCGGTTGTCTGATAAGGCAGGCCGGGCAGCTAAGCCGTTTAGGCTAAGTGCTGAAAGCATCTAAGCACGAATCCTATCCCGAGACAAGTTATTCTTTCAATAGATGAAGGTCGGCAGCAGAAGACTGCGTTGATAGGAAGGTGGTGTAGATCACAAGCTTCGGCGAGTGGTGAGCCAGCCTTTACTAATAGACCGACACACTGGTTCAGCCATTTACATAGAGACTATGCGCGATGATTCATTTTAAATCACGACCCAGCGGACGCTATGCACGACAATGTACGACGATTTCATTTTTTCACGCCCCGGCGCGCATCCAAGCTTTAGGAGCTGACTTTTCTCCTGTGCCTTGCGCGAGAAAACAGCTTTGCCTCGCGCCTTTTTTGCTGCCTCTCGGCCCTTTTTCTGGTCCTCTCTGCTGACTTTTGCGTCCTGCTCAGGCCCCTGGCCCTGCTGTACTTGCCTGAGGAAGCCCCCTCTTTGGACTTTGATTCTGCATCATGGCACTGCACGTAGTATTTTTTTAGCGCAAAAAAGATTCTCTTGTTTTGGCCGTGCATCTCCATTACCTCCCCGGTCTTCTTGAGGTGATTCAGGATGTTGCGCAGCAGCCCCCTGTCGATTCCGGTCTGCCTGTCGATCTCCCGAAGCCACAAAAACCTTGATTCTGAGCCGTACTCCTCTAGCAACCCCAGAACTGCCCCTACCTCCCCAAAGTGCACCTCTAGTTTTCTGTCATCCAATGTTTGGGATGTGACGCAGATCTATTTTAGCGTACGAGGCCACGTCCCATCCACCTGTCAGGAATGCAGGCTATATCTGCATGCAGACTTGTGCCTAACTGATCTGCCTTGGTCAGAATGCGTTGGCTTGGGTTACTTTTGAGAAGACGCGCGGCAAGCTCAATTTTATGTGTGCAGGATCATCTACAAATGCCGGATGCGCAAGATTGGCATCATAACATGGGGGTTGAGCACGTGATAAAAACACCACCGCCGTAGTCAGGGTGATGGATCAACCCCTTACGCGACATGTGCTCAGCGCACTCGAGGTTGAATGGGGATATCCGAGCTGCTGTGTTCCTGTGCTTCGCGCACTGATAGATGACTGCAGCTTCTGATCCGTCAAGACCAGGAGGAAAGAAACCGCCTGCGGTGACTCACCTCCTGCCCCACCACCCACCCAATGATCTGGGAGGATATGACATGACCGCACCGGGAGAAGGCAAGCGCGACTGCATCGTGCAACCAGCGTCAGCTAAAGTGGGCCACGATCAAGTAGGCGTGGATCAGAAGAAACTAGGAACATCGTCGTTTCTACGACGGGTGTTTTTAACATAGATGCTGCGTAATTCGCCAAAATGCTTGAAATTTCCACACGCCATCCCCACATTGGACGTGATCTAGATGTAATGACTTGGAAAATGAGCAAATTATACAGGATAAATCGAATCACACAACAACTCCCATAACATCCATGTCCGCCACCTCCCCAAGGCAGGCGCCGACTGCGGGACTTTCTCCGGGACGACGTGTCTGAGACAGAGAGGATACTGGGGCGCAGGCTCACGTGGCAGAACTTCCGGCAGCGCGGCCGCGTCAGTGATGCGCCGTGATGTGCCGGTGTGGCGCATAGTGTCTGCGATTGAGAACCGTTTCGAGTTTGAAGCCGCTTTGGGGAACTTTTGGGAAGACTGTTTTTTTTCAGCCGGCTGAAACATACCTCGGATCGGACGCCGGAGGGGGATCACTACCGGTTCACTACCGGCCGCAGAGTCCGGATCCCGAGCAAACGCAGTATCATGAACCCGGAAATGGCGATCAGCGCGCCAAGGACGGCCACGGCCCAGATCCCGTACTCGCAATAGTAGTAGGGCGTTACATGGCATCCCGTATGTGAGTGGACGTACCCCTCCTCTATGATCCTCTGGATTATGGGGATGACAGAGTGCTCGAGTCTGCGTATCGCAGAAACTATGTCGGTCACGCCGAGCTCCCTGGTCAGGTACGAGCTGTACCAGAGAAAGAACACTAGGGCGCCGTGCAGGTTTGTGTAAAATCCCACACATGCCATGGCTACCACCGGCACCGCCGCCTTTAGCGAGTGCGAATGCCTTGCGACCACCGCCCCGGCAGAGACTACTATTCCGGGAACCAGAGGCAGCAGGTACCTGTGGGGCCCCCAGCCGTTTCCTAGCGTGTTCCACGCAAGTACGTTGGCTGTGGCCATGTACGTCACCACGGTAACATATACTAGGAGTAGCGCTAGGGCCCTGTCTTTCCTGTAGATGTAGTACAGGCCTAGCGGGTGCAACACGATCAGCGGGACGTATAGGAACACGCTGTCACTAGGGCTGATCAGCAGGTCTACAAAGCCTCCTAGACGAATGTCGGCGGTGACAACATTGCCAATATTATGCTGTATCGGCTTTACATGCCAGCCAAACGCGTCGACGGCGCCGAACCTGTACTGGTTTAGAAGGGCCATGAAGCCGATCATTACAATGGAGACCAAGATGAGGGCGATGATCTGCCTCCTGTTCCTCCTGAACCGGAACACGCCAAAGGCCACGGCGGCAGGAGCCAGGGTGAGTAGGTTGGGGTGCGCTATATACGAGAATCCGATGGCGGTGCCGGCAAGAACCGGAAGCAGGATGCCCGGCCTGTTCTTGCAGTACAGAACTAGGTACAGGCCGAGGAACAGGAGCATGACGGCAAGCGGCCTGGAAAACATGCTCGAGACGTACGGCCACATAAACGTGGTAAGGCCAAGCAGAAGGGCCATGACGAACCCGATCCTGTCCGAGCCGAACATCTCCCGCCCAATGGCAAGGAGTACCACCCCAAAGACGGCGATTATGACCGAGTTCAGGTAGAGCGGGACGAACTCGATCGGCACCGCGCCGACAGCCTCGGCTACCACATACAGGGGTGCTGCCAGTACGGGCAGAACCAGCGGCACTTGGTAGTAGAACTCGTCACTGTTTTGCTCCATGAACTCCTCTATGTACTCCTCCTTGGTGGCCCCCTCGGGCTCTAGGATGTTGTAGGACCTGTCTGCCACTATCTGCAGCGACTCTTCCATGCTCCTTATGCTGTGGGATGGGAAGACCTCGGTCTCTGCAGACGGTAGGTTCAGCGCGAGCCCCAGCCTTCCGTTCAGCGCCAGGTTCTCCGCGTAAAGGAACGCCCTCTTGCCGTCTGTCACGTCGGGGGCCCCATGGCTAACGGACAGGTTTATCAGGAGCAGGAGCGCAAAGACGAGAACCGGTAGCCTCCATCTCATGGATGTCGTCCACCCCGTACTAGATATATTGCTGTTGATCCCAGCTTGCCGCGCGGCGGCCCCACGGACTGCCACGATGTCAGAGACGCAGGGGGACGACGCGGGCGACAGGATGCGCGAGTCCCGCATATGTGGCGGGATCGATCCGAGTTGTACTGGGCAGGGAGGCGCCGCGTGAAGACGAGCGGCATTTTAACCAGCCTACCACGACTCTCAGACTAGAACAAACACGTCACCGCCGGCCCCGAGGATGCAGAATGTGGGACTGCCAAAGGCGGGGTGGCATGATGGTTCCTATCAGTGTGGCATGCATGATCAGGGGTGCGCTGACCAAAAACACTGGCAGTGGTTCTGATTGTGGCTAGATCTGGTGTATGAGGCCCACCTGCACCTGATCAATCGGACATGAATTCTCCCATAGCTGTGACCTTCATGTCTGACTAGTGAGGAGGCGCAACCCCCTACGATCTGGTTGATTAGTAACTATGTGCAGTAACCAATCACAAAAAGGACAGGAAATTTTCACCAAAATACCCAGATACGATACAGTGAAGCAATACGCATGAAACCAGACTACTCGATGATCCCAACAGGGGGCAAGTTTCTTCCCAACGTCTCGACCCCGTCCCTCTTTGAGAGGTACAAAAACGAGACCGACTCCAAGGCCGCAGCCAGGCTGATGGCCTACATGCGTCGCAAAAAAGGCGACTCGATACGCCAGATAGCCAGGCAGCTCGGCCGGGGGTACTCTACGATACGTGACTGGCCGATATGGGCCATGCAGCTTGGCATACAGGGCAGGTACGACATCAAGAGGCCCGGCACCAAGATGTGGCCGGACGCAGGGAATCTCAAGCAGGTGCGCGCCGACCTGGTTGCGGGCCCGCGCAGCTGCGGATTCGAGTCGGAGGTGTGGACCGCACCGCTGCTTGCGGTACACATCAAAAAGAAATACAAGGCAGACTATGCCGTCTCCAGCGCATGCAAGATACTGCACATGCCTGGGCTTTTCATGCAGAAAGCCCCCCGCCCAAAGCACCCAAAACCAGCCTCAGAATCCGAGAAAGAAGAGTTCAAAAAAAAGCTAGGTGGCACGTAAGGTACCATTCAAAGAGGGAGCACACGGCAATGATAGGGGACGAGGCCTCGTTCATCCTTGGGTGGAACGTCAAGAACAGCTGGTATCCCGTGGGAAGGCCCGGTCTTTGCGCCGTCCAACCTGTCAAAGGAGAGGTTCTATTCGATCGGTGCCCTGTCGGCAAACGGACTTGACTGCCGCTTTTACAAAACGGCCAAGCACACGTCCATCAGGTTTCTCAAGGTGCTGCGTCGCAAGTACGGCAAGGTGCTGCTGTTTGTCGACAACGCATCGTATCACAGGGCCGCACTGGTCGGGGAGCAGCTGGCAGAATGGAATGGTGATGTGGTGCTAAAGTTCCTGCCGCCGTACACGCCGGAGCTGAGCCCGATAGAGGGGCAGTGGCGCGGGGTCAAAAAGGCGACTGCAAGCCGCCTGTATCAGACCGTCGGCGAGATGCAAAAGTCCATACGCGTCATGTTGCGCAGGGGCGAGATCAAAATCTGCCAGATGAGCGATTATCTCGGCTAGATACTACGCATCATGCCTGCCCGCATCATCAGGGCATCTGTAAGAGTACGAGCAAGCCCCCGATCCGGGCCGAGTCTGGCTACTGGGTCAATCAGAACTATTGAGGCTGGACTATTCACACTCCATGCCTTCCTGCGTCTCCTCGGGCAAATCGGCCCACCACGTACCGCCTTGGTCATTTTCCCTGCATTTGGCGATCAAGTCCCCGTAATGGATCTACGGATGAGTAAAAAGATCGTAAATATGGTGAGATTTTTGCAGGTTTTTACAGCGCGTAGCCTGTTGAACACATGATAAAAACGCCCCCGCCGTAGCCAGGGTGATGGATCAACCCCTCGTTATGCATGTGCTTCGCGCACTACCTGTTGAATGGGGATATCCGAGCTGCTGTGTTCCTGTGCTACGCGCACTGATGGATGAATGCAGCTTCTGATCTGTCAAACCATATCCAAAAGGAGGTGAAAGAAAAGGATTGAGAAGCATAGGAATAGACATTGGAAAGAGAAAATGCGCAGTGTGCGTCATCGACGCCAAGGGACACGTGCTAGAGGAGGGCTCGTATAACAACACGTACAAGGAGGCATCAAAGCTTGCTGCACGACTGAAAAAAGAGTACAAAAAGTGCCAGGCCGCATGCGAGTCAACGGGCAACATGTGGCTAAAGACGTTCAGGGCGTTTGAGGATCAGCATATCCCCATACTGCTTGCAAACACCCTCAAGATGAAGATAGTATCAGAGACCAGCGCAAAGACCGACCCGATAGACGCAAGGAAGATAGCCGACACGCTCAGGGCCGGAATGATACCACGATGCTACGTGGCATCAGCAGAGCTGAGGGATGTCAGGGAGCTGATGAGGTACAGGATACGGATGGTACAGGAGAGGACCGCAGTCATAAACGGGCTGCACAGCTTGGCTTGACAAGTACGATATAGCCATAGATGCATCCACGATGTACTCCAAGAAGGCCATACGGAAGATCTCCGATACCAGGCTGAACATGCCAAACGATGACAGGATACTGGCAAGCTGCACTAGGAGGATTGTACACGTCACAGAGGAGATAGACCAAGCAGGGGAGGACATAGGAAGACAGGCAGGATCGAACGAGGATGCCAAGCTGCTGTTGAGCATGACGGGAATAGACACCTTTGCAGCAATGCTGCTGATAGCAGAGATCGGTGACATAACCAGGTTTCCATCGCCGAACCAGCTTGTGTCCTGGGCCGGCATGTGTCCCCGGGTGTACCAGTCGGGGGATCGCGAGTACCACGGCCACATGAAAAAGGATGCAAACCGCAGGATCAACTGGCTGATGATCCAGATAGCCAACGTCGCCGTACAGCACGACGACAGGATGAGGGAGTTCTACGAGAGGGTCCGCAAAAGGAACGGCAACAACCACGTCATAGCGATAACGCATGTTGCAAACAAGATGCTCAGGATAATCTGGCACATGCTGACGACAAAGACTGCGTATTCATCGCGCAATGCTGCCCTGTACGACAAGAAGATCAAGAGGGTGACAGAACTGGCGGGAACGGCATAGGATTACCACTCGATGACATGCCGCAAGCAAAACATACATCCTGCCGTGACAGAACTGGCGGGAACGGCATAGGATTACCACCTTCCATCCCCCACCCACCCACCCAATGATCCGCCCGCACCCTGGCAGGTGCGACAGGACTGGCTCGTGCGTATTGCTAGCGTTAGCTATAAAGCACGGCCCGGCCGACTAGGCACGGATCAGAAGAAGAAAGGAACGTTGCCATGTTACTGGCGGGCGTTTTACCATGGATGCATAACCCCGATTTTAGGTACGAAAAACTGGCTGTTTTTACGCGTTCAGGCACGGTTATTCATCTATGTTACAGCGCGGAAAACTTTATCATCTATTGTTTTGCTCAAAAACGCATGGATGTTGCAACAGCAGCTGAAAAACTACTCAAAGTAGGCACCGGTGTTCGTGTGGTTTCTATCTGTGACATGGATGGCAACCTAGTATATCATGCAAGAAGAAAAACCACGCAAAACAGGCTTTCACCAGCAGAAAGCAAAGCTTCTTTGAAGATGGCAGCAAGCCAATGGAAAAAACGAAAGCAACTAGCTCGTAAACTGGGCAAGTGCAAGTATGCCATAGCTGAATATGATAAGGTAAAGCGTATCACATTGCCAGCTGGTAAAAGCCACTTGCTCTATGTTACGACCAGTCCCAGCTTTGATCATAAAAAGATCGTCAACAAGACTCGTTCTTTCACATAACCACCTTTTACCCCTTTTTTGCACCCTGATGGCTACGTATCTTGGAGCACTGGAGCTCCCGCCGGAGATCGTTCCATCCGTGCAAAACCTGGCGTTTTCCTTGCACCGTCTCAGATGTGCGTTAAGGCTGCATGCCTCGGATGTTAGGTTTTTATTTTGAGTACGAGGACAACAGGCAGGATGTATGATGACTCAAAGTACAAGCTGTATGCAGAAAAGTGCCTTCAGATCCAAAGCGAGGACTCTGTCAGATTTGCGGCAATAGTTGACGGCGGTGGGAGAATAGTTGCCGGAGGACAGCGTGAGGGGGTTCCTCCGTTGGAGGATGACGAGTCAAAACTGCAGTCCTTCGTAGAGTTTGTCTCCAAGGTATCCATAAGAAAAGACTATGACAAAAGCCTTGGACCGATTAATTATCTTGCGGCAAGGCGTGACAAGCTGGTCCTGATCAGCTTTCCATTCCCCGTGTCTGATATACTGCTTTTGGTTACTGCAGAACCTACAGTAAACATTGAGAGTCTTGCAAAAAAGGTCGTCGATATCTTTACGAGTGTTGCGTAATGGCCGTATTTGCCACATCGATTAACTGCATAGACGGACGCGTTCAGACTCCGATCTCTGGGTGGATCAGGGAAAATCATGGCGTTGAGTTCGTTGATGTGATCTCCGAGCCCGGCTGTGATCTGATGCTGTCTGGTCCCTCTGATGCAGAGTCCCATCTAAAGTCCAAGGTGGAAATCTCAATCAACGCGCACAAGTCAAGACTGGTCTTTGTCTCAGGACACCACGAGTGCGCTGCAAATCCCGTCTCAAGAGACGAGCATATTGGGCACATCCAAAAGGCAGTGGAGCGAGTCGACTCCTGGAAGCTGCCCGTGCGGGTAGTTGGATTGTGGGTAAATGACTCTTGGAGCGTAGAGCCCGTCGGATAAGCCAAAGCCTCCTGTGGGCGATAGTCCATTCTGTCAAGCAGCAATATCTGCTAGTGATGATGAGGTTGCTGGCAATCCGGCATCGGCAGTCAATCCACGGTACCTTTGGACTGGTGTGGGCCGGGCACTGGGCCTGACGCAAATGGGGCCAATCTAGTACAGAATCAGCTGGATTCAGGATGATGGAAAGGTCGGAGCCTAGGATGTGCAATCTCTGTGATTCGGGTAATATCGTAAAGCCCGGTATGAAAAAGAACAAAACCAAAGCCATGCAGATATTCAAATGTCAAGACTGCAAGAAGTGATTTACTGCAAACTTAATTCGAGAAAAAGCAGTATGACGAGAGGATCATTACCGGAGCCTTGCAGATGCATTACACTGGAATGTCAGTCAGGGATATCGTGGATCACTATGGGATGATGGGAACCGACGTGTCATTTAAGGCCATATGCAACTGGATTGACGAATATTCCAGACTTGCGGCCGGATGCCTCGGCGGCATAGTCCCAAGGGTCGGCTCATGGTTCCGAGCTGGTGAGGTGTGGGTCAAAATAAACGGCAGGCAGTGCTACCTTTTTGCCTCGATGGACGACGATACCCGGTACTGACTGGCCTCGGATCTGGCAACAACCAAGTTCCAGCACAATGCCGATTCCCTCTTGGACATGACTGAGAAGCAGGCAGGAGAGAATCCCGGGAACTTCATCACAGACGGGCTTCCGGCCTATGCCAAGTCCTCAAGGAAGGTATTCGGAAAGGGAACAAACCACGTGAAGCACATTCACCTGGCAGGCAAGCGTGACCGCGACAATAACAACAAGATGGAGAGGCTCAACGGCGAGATTGGAGACCGTGAGAAGGTGTTCAGGGGCCTCAAGAAGACCGACACTGCAATCCTTGACGGAATGAGGGCCTACTATAATTTCACAAAAAAACACGGAGCACTGAACGGCCAGACCCCGGCAGAATCGGCTCTGATAAACGTGGACGGTACAAACAGGTGGAAGACGATCATTCAAAATGCCTCACTAATCAAGAGCTATGTTTATGCACAAATTCCAATCTAGAGAAGATCGTGATTTCATGTCTATATCGAAGATTACACAGAACCGTAAAGCGATAATTCTATAAATCATCGTCTTGTACCTAATACATGAAGGCGACCTTTGCAGCCGGATGTTTTTGGCATGTCGAGGCCATATTTCAAAAAATTGACGGTGTCACCGGTACAAGGGTCGGATACACCGATGGCACCATCGAGAGTCCGACATACGAGCAGGTCTGTACCGACTTGACGGGGCATGCAGAGGCAGTTCAGGTAGAGTATGATCCTGACAGAGTCTCCTATGAAAAACTGCTGGATGTCTTTTGGACAAACCATGATCCTACCACGCTGAACAGGCAGGGTCCTGACATAGGAAGGCAATACCGCTCTGCAGTTTTTGCCCACTCCGATGATCAATTAGAAAGGGCCGTCCGGTCAAAAAACAAGCTAGAAAATTCTGGAAGATTCTCAAAGCCCATAGTCACCGAGGTAAAGCCTGCACGGCCTTTCTATGATGCCGAGGAATACCACCAGAAATACTTTGAGAAAAACGGCATTCGCTGAATCCTGCCTTTCATCAAACTCCGGCCGGGTTAGAAATCTGAACCTGCTTTATGGCCGGGCATGGAGCAGGAGGGAGACTGCCTCGATCTACTTTACAACCAGTACTGGAATTTTTGAGGAGTGAATCACGTAGTTTGACGTGCTCCCAAAAAACATCTCCTTGATTGATCCCCTGCCCCTTGATCCTATCACCACCAGATCAAACTTTTCTGATTTTGAGTGCGCCATCTTGAGGATGTTATACCCCGTGTTTCCATAGACGACCTTTGACTTGAAGGGGATGCCCCTCTGCTCGAGTGCATCCTCTGCCTTTTTCATGAATTTTTCAATATCCTTTTTCTCGGCACTGCTAATCGAGCCGGCCCCCCTGAATTCAGAGCGTGCGGGTTCGTACATCGCATGTACCAGCACGATCGACGCCCCCACGGGCTCGGCAATAGAGATTGCCATGTTCAGTCCCCTGAATGCGTTGGTAGAGCCGTCCATCGGAACCAGGATTTTTTTTACCGCCATACTTTACCCTTGCCCGTCTTACTAAAAAGAATACTCCTGATCTTCACGTGATCGCATCTGCTGACAAAATTTATCTACTCATCTTGGCGGATGCAAGGTTGTTGGATGAAAGGTTCATCCTCGTGGATGGGAACAAAATTCGATACCTTGATTCATCCTCTGACAGGCCGCCCCTGGTCCTGATTCATGGCCTAGGCGCCTCTGCAGAGCGATGGGAGTTCGTTGTTCCGATCCTTAGGAGGCATTTCCGTGTAGTCGTGCCCGATCTGATTGGCTTTGGCCTCAGCGACAAGCCTCTTGCAGACTATACTCCGGACTTTTTTGCAGATTTTCTGGAGGGGTTCTTTGAGCGTACCGGGGTGGCCGGCCCGTCATTGATCGGATCCTCTCTTGGGGGACACATTGCCGCCGAATACTGTTCGCGGGATTCAAGCTCCGTTGAAAAGCTGATACTAGTCTCCCCGTCAGGCGTAATGAAGACCTCCACCCCTGCCCTGGACGCATATATAATGGCCGCCCTTTATCCCAGCCGGGAGGGTGCCAAAAACGCATTTCAGGAAATGACGGGCTCACCTAGGAAGATAGACCTGCATATCATAGACGGGTTTGTTCAAAGAATGCAGATGCCTAATGCCAAAATGGCCTTCATGTCAACCCTGCTGGGGCTAAAGAATGCCGATATGATAACGGCAAAGCTGCGATCCATTGAAACCCCCACCCTGATTGTATGGGGTGGGAGGGATCCCGTTATACCGATTGAGCATGCAGAACACTTTGTCTCCTCCATACGCGACTGCAGGTTCCTTAGGATGGATTTCTGCGGCCATACGCCATATGTGGAGGATCCTGACAGGTTCTGCCAGGTTGTACTTGGGTTCCTAAAGGGCCCTGGAGGACTCGATCCTGAGGATCACGAACAGAATGTGAATGCCAAAGGTTAGGCCACATTCCTGCCCCGCTCTTTGGAACAAAAACGCCCGTGAGGCCACGTCCTCTCTGCGGGTTGGGCGTAAAAACCACAGCTGCAGATAGATGTCTGCCTGACCGATCAGTCTTCCCAAAAGTACCACACAGGATGGCTCCAAATCCAAGACAGCTCAGGCCAGGCTGCCTTCAGATCCGTATGTGGCCGCCTGCACCGCCATGAGTCTGGCCGCATCTGAAGATTGCCGATCAAGAGAGGAGGCCATGTATGATGTCTCCGGCGCGTTTGAAGCCGGCATGTGCAAGACGGCCGTGGATGACGGACTCAAGACTGCCTCAAATGTCATGTAGCCCCACGCCGAGCAGATCAGGCTGGATCTGGCCGGATGAAACTCCCGAGCATATGCGAGACGCCGCTTTCGGTGGCAGGCAGCGGGTCCTCGTACGTGTGGATTGCAGTCGGCCACGACTGCGTGCACTTTACGGTGGCAGGGACGTGTGCTGGCACAGTACCCGACGAGTTCTATCCGTGCTTTTAGGTGCCGCTGGCCTGCGACGGGCACGGGTCGCACCTCGGGTACGGGGATATACGGAGTTGCTGGGCGCACGCGTTGCGTGATGCCGAGTTGCATGTATCCAAGGGCTGCACCAGGGATCTTACTACAAACAGCTGCACCTCGTACTTTAATAACGGGTTTTCTTGTTATAGGAAACGGCGTTTTTCTTTAATTGGCTGCGATGTCAGATATTTCAATATGCCTCTAACCGCTCAAAGATGAGCTGGCCGTCCTTGTCCACATACTCATCACCGGTATAGTAATAGTCACCATTGTCATAATCGATGTCCTTTTCCTCGATTACGGTGTCATATTCTTTTAGTTCCTCATCTTTCATGACTACTCAGGCGCATAACCCTGTCCTTAAATTCATCCTCGGTCATATTCCATTTGCCGGGCGCCCCGTCCACAATCCTGTACAACTCATCCAGTTCGGCGGTTCCCTCGATATCAAGCCAGCCCCGCAGGTGGTTGAAATATCGTGTCTTATTGCCGCCCTGTGCTGCAAGCTCCCTGAGTATCTGTTTCTCATCCATCATGTGTCAAGTCATATACCAATGCTTTAAAACTTCCGTATTTCCTAGCATGTTCGGCCCTGCCATCCTCGTCTGTATCCCTGTCAAAATGAAGCACAATCCTTGCAGGATCAGATTTTACCTGTTCGTGCTCCATGCGGAACTCCATTTCGTGCATACGGGAAAAGCTCTGTGGCTCGTTTATCTTGTGGGAGTCAGGAGCGCCGAAAAGGTCATAGCCCTGCTTTGTGATATGCTCTGCAAGATCTTCCTTCTCCCACTCGATTGTAACGGGCGGGTTTGACCTGTCCTCATACCCCGAACTGTCAACATAGGCATCTTCGCTTGCAAAGTCCAATCCCGTCGAACTGTATGCTGATACGCAGACAAACTCATATGTCGACAACTTTAACCTTGAAGCAAACCTGTTTGCAGCATTGCCCGAGGAGTCTTACTACAAGCAGCTGCAGCTCATGCTCTGCGAGGCCAAACACGTGTACCCGGATCACGACTGCACCAAGATGATATTGCGCGTAAGGGCAACAGCGGCTTAGTACATCGGGATGGGGGTGCATCTTCGGCACGCTTGTGACTACTGCCCCGTACATGTTAGCCTTTGTCAGGCATTCGGGCATGGGGCCTGCCAACAACAGGACAGAGGGGACACCGCGGGGAGTCATACGGGGGGCATGCGGTACGGGCTGCGCACCACCGAGGGTATGGGGAATGTCTGGCACCATGATATCGTGCATCGGGACATGGCATATGCGCGGGCGCGGATGCATCGGCCAGACTGGTCGAGGCGTCTACGGCATCCTGGGATTTGTGCCTGTTTTTCCACCCTAATCTTTACATGCTCAACCTAACCGATTGCAACCATAACGTACGAGGCCACGTCCCCCGTTGTCTAGGCATGGAAATCATAATTGTACGTGCCAATTTGTGCCTGATTGACGGGGGCAGGTGACCTCATGCGCCATAACTCTTGCATGATTTATATACCAGTATGATCCTGTAATTACCAATGAGTGGTAAACAAAACCAACATGATCCGTCAGCAATGTTCCAAGAGTGGATACAAAAGAGTGGAAAGGCACAGGCAGAATTCATGCGTAATTTTGCTACATTGATGGGAAACAACCAGGCCTTCAACCCCCTTGACACCCTCAAAGAGATCACAGAAAAGACCGCTCAGGCCCAAAGCGACGTTGTAGACAAGGTAGCCTCGCTTCAGAGCCAGGCCATGGATAGAATGTTCAGCCTTGGGCAGGTGTTGCCAAGTTTTGCCAATTGGGGTGCATACAAGACCACAATTGGCAGCAATGGCCGCATCTCGATTCCGGAGGCAGAGAGGGATGCACTCGGACTAGGAGAAGGCGATTTGGTACAGATAATCGTCCTTCCCGTATCAAAAAAATCAAAGAGCAGGGAGGTGAAACAATGAGTAAAAACGAGCAACAAGCAAATCCAAGGGATATCTTTTCTGTATACCAGCAGGGCTTTGACAAGCTCTTCAACGCGGTGAGGCAGTCTGTTCCGCAGTACCATCAATCAATTACCAACGTGCAGCAAGAGTACCTGCAGGCATGTGAGAACCTTGTAACCTCTTCGGTTACGCTGCAAAAGGAACTTGCAAGAAAGTCCGGCGTCAACACTGTGGTCCCAGAGGCGGCAGCAAAAATCGTCAGGGACTCCTCTGCTGAGTTTGTAAAGGCCACTGGAATTCAAAACCAGCTGGTATTGGCAGCAATAGATGCGACACAGCAGAACATCAAGACATTCAATGACAATGCAAAGTCATTTGCTGATCTGAACAGAAACATACTACAGTCCTGGATTTCGGCATTTACACCGAGAACCAACTAGGAGACCCCAGGTCCATCCTTCTTTTTTATGATCTTTCCTTCAACCAGTCGCCCAATTCGGGCAAAACCGTTCTTTGTGAAAACGAGCTTGCAATCATGCCCACATGCCCCGTGGGATAGATTCTCATGGTCTTGTCCTCGCTTTGGACTGCATAGTGAATCGGCATGCTGCATTCTGGCGAAACGAGGTGATCCCCCACTGCCACCTGTGTGAATATCGGCATTGTTATGTTCTTCAGGGATACGTGCCTTCCTCCCACGTACATCTTGTCCTGGACCAGCAGGTTCTCCTGGTAGATGTCCTTTATCCACTGCCGGAACAGCTCCCCGGGGATTGGCGGGGTCTCTGCCAGCCATTTTTCCACCCTCATAAAGCTATCCACAAACCTCTTGTTGTCTATGTTGTTAAACAGTCTGATGTACTTTTCAATTCCCTGCTCGAACGGCTTTAGGATGGAAAAGCAATAGTACATGAACTCCGGCGGCATGTTGCCGATGGTCTCCACCATGCTGTCTACATCTATGTGTCTTACAAGGTTGCTGACCACCGTCGTATCCCTCCAGCCATCGATTACGGGCGCCGTCACAACCAGGTTCTTGATGTTTTCTGGATGCAGCGCCGCATATGCTGCGGCGATGGTTCCGCCGGTGCAGTACCCCTGCAGCGTCGCATGCTCGGAGCCTGACTCGTTTTTTGCAAACTCTATGCAGTTGTGAAGATACCCGTTGACATAGTCGTCAAAGTCAAGGTACTTGTCCATGTTGGTCGGCATTCCCCAGTCTACCATGTACACGTCAAATCCCTGCCCTAGGAGGTTTCGAACCCAGCTTTTCTCGTGCTGGATGTCCAGTATGTGGTACCTGTTGATGATTGCATAGGCGATTACGATCGGGATGCTGACCTGCTTTTCTGTCAGCGGCTTGTAGTGTAGCAGTCTGACCTTGTCCTCCTCGTATGCGACCTCGTGCTCGGTCGTCTCCAAGATGATTTCGTCCGGTGACAAAACATGGCTGGGGGCCCGCGCCACATTGTTTGAAAACTTTAGGATCTCCTCTGCTATCTTACTGTCTGCCTGGTTTTGCATTCCGTCCTCCCCTCTTCCTGCTTTGCGCCTCCAGCCTTGAGACCCTCTTTCTTAGCGAGTGCAGCTCCCTGTAGACCTCGTCTACCTCCTGCTTGTTTGGCAGGTTGGCAGACTGCAACATTACATTCATGATGTTGTTCCAGTGCTTTGTCAGCTCCAACTCCTTGGCAATCAGCGTGCCGTAATTCTCCCCGAACCTCTTTGAGTCAAACAGCTCTGTAAAGTCATTGTCGAAAATATCAATCCAGATCCTTTTGTACGCCTCAAACTGCTCTGCGTCCTTTGGAATGCTGGGTGCCTTGAGGTCCACCTTTTTTTGCGCCTCGTTCCATGTCTCGACTAGCTGCCTATAGTACTCCATCAGCGACTTGTTGAACTCTGCCAGATCCTCGCCTGCCCCCCGAAGCTCTCCGGTGATCTTTTTTGCATTGGCTGCAAAGTTTCTCATCGGGCCCACCGACGTCAGGGCCTGTGGCTTGCTTGACATCAGGTGTATCAGGTCGCTCCAAAACACCGACATGTGCCTATAGTACTCGCCCATGCTCTGATTGGCCTCCTCAGGCATACTATACCCCCGTAGCGGATCTCAATAAATAGATCGCTGTCCTGGCTGCCTTCAGGGAAGGTGCCGCAAAGCCCCCCTTGTAGTGCGTACAGTCGAGAATCTATCGTTTTTTATCAAAACAGGCATGATGTGTCAAAACCACGGTTGATTTTTTGGTGTGCGTACTAGCCGTGAGCCGGCCGTGGCCACCAGCGTTTGAGACTCCGCCCGGTGGCAAGCCAAGTCGGCGGGGCCTAGACCAAAAGGAGCTGCATAGTCAACACATAAAAAAACGGACAACTTTGGCAACTATTTTTAATCCAAAGGTTAAGACCGGGCAAGGCATACGCATATGCATAGACAGAAAGAGAAAGGAATCCGTGGCATCGGGAGACGAGTTCCTGCCAAACACGAGGCGCTCCTACCTGCACGAGGCGTACAAGAAGGCAGCTGACAAGAGAGAACGCGACGGGCTGCTTGCATACATGCAGCGCAAGGACGGCCTTGGTACGGAACAGATAGCAAGGAGCCTCGACCGGGCAACTTCCACCATATCCCGGTGGCTCAACCGCGCACAGGATGAGGGAATGCGCGCAAGACACGAGCGCGCAGGCAGGGGACGCAAGCACAAGCTGAGCGAGTCGCAGCTGAGCCAGCTTGACGAGGATCTCAAGCCGGGTCCCGGGGACTGCGGCTTTGAGGGCAGCCTGTGGGACTCGCGCCTGATGAGGCGGCACATCAAGAAAAAATTCGGCGTGCAGTACAGCAGTAGCGGCACGCGGCTGCTGGCACACGAGCTTGGGTTCGCTTGGAAGAAATCAAGGCCAAAGAACCCAAAGGCCGCCTCAAAACACAAGCAAAACGAGTTCAAGGAGGCAGCACAGAATCTGATCAGGGAAAAGACGGCAGGGGGATTTACCGTACTGGCAGCAGGCATATTTCACTTTATGTTCTATAAGGCCAACGGCGGCAGCTTTTGCGACTTTTTAGAAAGGGTGCACGAAAGATACGGCAAGGTGCTGATATTCCTGGACAATGCGTCATACCACAAGTCCGGCGGCGTGAAAGAGACGCTGGAAAAGTACGACGGTGAGATACTGCTAGAGTACACACTGCCGTACACGCCGGAGCTCAACCCCGTCGAGATACGGTACAGGAAGATAAAGCGAAGGCTGTCTGCCCGGATATTTGATACTCTTGATGACATGGAGCGGTCCGTGCGAAGGCTGTCTGCCAGGCGCGAGATCCTTCCGGTAAGGATGTTCCGATACCTGACGGGCTGACTGCAACGGCGGCCTGCCGTGTTCCCTTTTGCCGGTCTGGTACGCCTTGCAAAGGCATGGGTGCCTTGCCTGGCAGGAATCTGCCCCCTGATGTCGCGAATTCTGTCTGTTTTTCCATGCATGCGCGTGCGGTTTGCCTGATTCTAGACCCTTGGGCCAAAAGCAATTGTCAAAACTATCCACTTTTTTATGAGTTGACTACAGTGGCTGCCTGCAAAAGCGAGGAGACGCGCTCGCCTCTGCTGGCGGCGTGCTGGGATCGCGTACTGTCTGATCCTCCGTCGGATCCCGCCGAGACCAGAGCAAATCACTGGATCCCGCCGCTTCCATGGCCTGCTGTACAGCTACTTGGGCTTCAACACTAATTTATGATCCGCCGGATTCAGCTTTGCATGGACATACTCCAGGCTGCCGAGGAGAACCTTCTTGCCAGCATGGTAATAGTCCTGGGGATAGGCACAGTCCAGGGCGCAATCCTTGGCAGGGGGATCAGGCGCCGGTTTCCGAGGCTGAGGACTCATGCGCGCATTGCCTCTGCAGTCCTGCTGGCCCTGTTTTCTGCAAATGCGGTTGCAAACACCCTAAGGTTTGCAAATCCTGACAAGATCCCGATCTCCGACGTGGCGTTTCCGCAGACCGTAGACCAGGGAGTTGATTTTGTGATTATGGCACTCGGACTGCACACCGGGTTTGGCGCAGTCCTTGCGCTGTTCGTCTCGGTCTCGCTAGTACTGGTGTTCCGTCATGCGGAGCTGCCAAGCATCGCAAGGTATTTCATTTTTTCACTGGGTGTGGTTATGATGACTGTGGCGGCCCTGAGCCGCTTCACAGACTATGTTCCCGAGCTGTTTGAGGTGGTCATGTATGCAGGATACCAGTCTGGAATCACGGTTGGAATCTTTGTGGTCACTGCCAGGCGCGGCAGCACGGCTGGAGAGCTCGGCTAGTCCTGGTCCTGGATGATCTTGCGCAGCCCCGCGCACCTGTTTCTAATCGTAACCTCGGTCACCCCTGACGCTATCGAGATGTCCTTTTGGGACTTTACCTCCCCCGTGCTGATGCATGCAAGGTACAGCGCGGCGGCCGCAATCCCCATGGGATCCTTTCCTGCCACGATTCCGATGTCTTTGGCCTTGTTCAGGATTGAGATTGCCTTCCGCTTGCTTTTCTCGCTTAACTCCGCAATGCTTGCTATCCTTGATACGCCCTTTACGGGGTCTACTACGGGCATCTTCAGTTCCAGCTCTCTGAAAATCAGCCTGTAGCACCTTGCGACGTCCTTTCTTCTGATGTTGATCCCATTTGCAATGTCATCGAGCGTTCTGGGCGTCTCTGTATTCCTGCATGATGCATAAAGGCATGCTGCCACCAGCCCCTGAATCGAGCGGCCCCTGACAAGCTTTTTCTCCATGGCCTTTCTGTATATGTAGGCTGCCTTTTCGATTACCGCGTCTGTCAGGCCCAGCTTGTCCTTTAGCTTGTCCATCTCGTTTAAGGCCTGGCGCAGGTTCCTGTCCGCCGACGAGTGTGCCTGCGTCCTGCTGTCCCACGTCCTGAGCCTCTCAATGGAGCTTTTTACGCTTGCAGACAGCGGCTTGCCCGTAGAGTCCTTGTTTGCCTGGCCGATAATCGTCGATAGCCCCATGTCGTGCATGGTCAGCGATGTTCCCGCGCCTACGCGTGTACGGTTGGTCTCGTCACTTGAGAAGGAGCGCCACTCTGCACCCATGTCCTCGATCTTGTCTGTGATTACAAAGCCGCAATTGGCGCAAAACACCTCCCCTGAATTGTCATCGGTGACCATCTTCTTCTTACCGCAAGACGGGCATCGATGCTCTGATACCGAACTCATAATCTGTTATAGTGTATGGGCAATTTCCTTTATTATCCTTTTACAATTATTCTTGGGGTGATTTGTGTGTAGGTCAAGCTAATCGTTCTCATTTTATATAATTAGAATGTCATCCCAGCAGGCAGTAGGCGTAGCCTGGCTTGTAGTACGGATACATTATGCTGTGCTGGTCATCGACGTGCCGTAGCCCTATACTGTGTCCTAACTCGTGCCTCATGATCTGCTCCACCGAGTCCACGTCATAGAGCTGAAAGCTTCCGTCGCAGTTGTAATCCCCAAGCGCAACCTCCACTATCCCCTTTCCCAAATGCGCGTGTCCCAGTACCCCCTCACCGATGTTCCTGACTACCCATGTCACCCACACGTTTGCCTCGTGCTTGAAGCCTGTGTACTCAAACTCTACCCTGAGCTTCTTGCCGCCGGTGCTAAGCCCTTCTGACTCCCAGTATTCTATCGACTCCATCAGGGTGCCTGCGTGATCCAGGGGCAGCCCAGTCGGCTGCTCGTTGACGTAAATCTTGTATCTTAGAACCACCACGTCGTCTATGATGCTATATGTGGGATCGGGAAATTTTGAGGACGCCTTTTTTGCCTCCTCCTCAAAGTTCCACTTTACATAGTCCCGCATGAACTTTTTAATCACATCCTGGCTGGGGTTTGGAAACTCTATGTATCGCCTCTCCTGCGCAATATCGCTTGAAATCCTCCGCAGGTACTGCTTGAAGTAAAGCAGCTCCGAGTCCAGCTCCTCCTGGGTTTTCTCCTCCACTGCACGCTCCACCAAGATCACTCCGTTTTTGACTAGAGTTTCTATCCCGGTCGCAAATGTCCTGCCATCTGTGGTGCCCTCGACCCACGCACTTGCGCCTTCCCGAACCCAGGGGGGAACGCCCTGCACCGCCTGTGAGCTTGTAGCTGAAGTTCGAATCACCCCGCGCTCAATCAGGAACTCGATTGCGTTAAAAAACTCCCTGTCGCCGAGCATCCCTGCAGTCCAAGCCAGTGTGGTACCCTTGACCCAGCTGGGAATATGCGTGGCAGTCTCCTGCTCTAGTAGCCGCGCTGGTTTTTCAGTCGGCGTGTACGGGTATTTTGATATGACCTTGGAGATGTATTCGTTGTAGTTTTGTATGGTCGTGCTCTCTGGGCTTATCCTTGCCGCCCTTTCAAAGTATTTTTTTGCCTCGTGGTACTCGCCTAGGTAGCCAAAGCCCACCCCCATCCCGGCCAGCGCGTGGGGATCATCTGGATCCTGCTGCAGGATTTGGAAGAACTGCTCCAGCGACTTTTCATGGTGTCCCAGGTTGCTTTGAGCGACCCCCTTCATTTTCAGCGTGGCGACATTGCCTGGCAGCGCCTCCAGGATGTCGTCATAAATTGAGACTGCATGCTGGTACTCCCCCTCCATAAAGTGCACTGCTGCCTCATCAAACAGCCTTTCTGCGCCGTCTGCCGGATTCCCCTGGGCTGCAGAAATGCCGCCGATGGCAAAAACCACCGCTATGAACAGGGCCCTCACCTTCATTGGATAATCTCCACAAATTCCGTATTTAGACATACTTTCACCCTTTGCCGTGCCACGCGTCTGTCCGGCAGAAAAAGCTTTAACAATGGATTTTGTCAAAAAACACCGTGAGTGGATTAGGGGCGGGCCGCCAAATGGCCGAGCTGAGGAACCGCATAGAGCAGCTTAGGTCCGAGATTGCCTCCATGGGACCCATGCCCCCTGACATGCCTGAGATGATCGAGTCTGCGAACCTGTTGAGACAAAACGAGCACCTTCAAAGGTCTGACTCGTCAAAGACTGAGCTGCTATCGCGCTATGAGGAATACGTTACAAGCCTTGAGTCCCTGCTAAAGTCGGTCCTTGAGATTCAAGACGAGCTCAAAGGCGTCCTGCATGATCAAAGCCGGCTGATCCCCGACAAACCGCAGGCCGGATCCAGGCGGAAGGCCGGGCGGAAGGCCGGCAGAAGGTCATCTTAGGTGGGCGACGTCATCGGCAAGCACCCTTTGTGTTCCCCCGGGCGTCCTGATTATCAGCGCCCCGTCCACGTCTATCCTCTCGGCCACGCCCGTAATCCTCACCCCTCCTGCCAGCGCGGTCACTTTTCTCCCAATCGTGCTAGAATGCCGCATCCAGTCTTTGATGACTGCGTCCGTCCTCCCAGCCTCTAGCAGGCCGATGCATTCCTCCAATTCTTTGAGGATCTCTTGGATCAGCCTTAGCCTTGTTGCACTTTTGCTGTTTTGCACAATTGACGTCACGCCGTAGGAATTCGGAGTCCCCCCCAGGAGCCCCTCCATCCTTTCAGAGTCTACATCAAAGTTGATTCCTGTCCCGACTACGATGTACTCTTGGCGGTTTGACTCGATTGATGCATCCGCTATGATGCCTGCCACCTTTTTTGAATCAATCACAACGTCGTTTGGCCACTTTAGCTTCGGCTTGATGCCTGCCGAGGTCTCTATTGCGTCTGCCAGTGCTACTCCTGCCGCCATTGAGACCAAGGGCAGGGCATCTGCGTCCAGCCTTGGCCTTAAAATGACGGACATCCAGATTCCGCCGTCGGGGGATTCCCACCTCCTCTGCAGCCTTCCCCTTCCGTGCGTCTGCCTCTCGGCAATCACCACCGAGCCCTCCTCGCCCTTTGATCTTGCCAGCCTTACTGCATAGTCTTGCGTAGACTCGACCTCGTCAAAGTAGTATGCCTTTTTGCCGATTCGTCTTGTATCCAGTCCAGCAACTACCTCCCAGGGAAGCAGCCTGTCCGTATCCCCCACAAGCTGGTATCCCAGCCTCCTCCTTGCCTCCACCTTGTATCCAAGCCTCCTGATTGTTTTGATATGCTTCCAGACGGCAGCCCTGCTGATTTTTAACACGTCGCTGAGATCCTGTCCAGACAAATATTCTGTGTGGTGTGATTTTAAAAACGACAATACCCTGACTAGTCCTATGTTGTCATAAGAGTTGTAAAACATCATTCTCGGTTTGCTTGCCGGTGTTATGTAATTTTCCTCCCTGCCTGCAGAACGTCCCGGCCCTTCCTCTTGGGCGCATCTGCAGCCGGGCAACCATGGCTGTGTCTTGAGTGCTTGTTCCTTTGTTATGGGATTGCCATCGATGCACTTTGCTTAAAATCCTAGATCAAAGTCAAGACCGCCGTCATCCAGGCCCGGATCACTGTAGTCCTGGCCCGCCTCCCCTGCGGCTCCCGGATCCTCGGCTCCTGCCGGCATGTCTTCGGCTGGAACATAGCTGCTCATCGTGGATCCAATCATGCCAAACATCATGCTGAACATCATCATATCCATGACTCCAAAGAACATCATCATCGGAAAAAACGATCTATTGTCATCCATAAAGCCCCGGAGCCTCTTTTTGTCCTGCATCTGGTACAGTGTTTTCATCTCTCCCCACTTTGCCTCCATCTCACCGATGCTGTTTTCAAGCTCCCCTGTGCCACTCTCTGTGTTTGTTATCTCGACCTTTCTTCCAAAAAAGCTCTTCCTCTCCTCCACCCGGATCAGCCCCCTCTTGTCTAGCTCCTCTAGGATGGAGTTTAGTTCCTTGGGATCTAGATTTGTAATCTTCCTAATATTGTCAAATTTCTTGGCGCCTCCTTGGATCGCGCCTAGAACCATGATCTGCTTGGGATCGTATCTCATGGTATCATCTTGCAACTGGCGCCTAAAATATTTTATGAAATTTATACTTCCTTGCCTGGGTTACTGCGTGGAGCAAGATGCGCACACCGACGAGCAGATCCGATCTATCTTGTCGATGAGGAGAGTCGTCGTTGTAGGCATGTCAAGGAACCCCGGCAAGGCAGCGCATTACGTTCCAAAATACCTGTCTGAAAACGGGTATGACATAACCCCGGTAAACCCCACTGCCGATGAAATACTTGGCAGAAGGTGCTATCCTGACGTGGCCAAAGTAAAGGGCGAGGCTGACATTGTCAGCGTGTTTAGGCCATCCGGGGATGTTTTGCCCATAGTTGAAAACGCCATCAAGATGAGGCCCGGGGTAATCTGGCTGCAAGAGGGGATTCATAATTCAGAGGCCGAGGATCTGGCCAAGGGTGCAGGGGTTGATGTTGTCTTTAACCGGTGCATGCTAGCAGAGCGTCGGAGGCTGTTTTAGATGGGTGATTTTTCCAAGTTTTACAAAGAGCTGGAGCTTTTGATCACAAAATTCGGCGACGTCAAGCTAAAGGTAGAGACCGACCTGGATTCGGACACCGTTAAGATCTTTGGGGAACGCCTCACCTCCCTTTCTAGGGCAAAAAACGGACTGTCTGATGTGGCAGAGCTGTCCCTGGCTACTGCAGAGCACCACCCCTATTGGAACCTGCTGTCTCAGTGCTACCAAATCTGCTCTGCCGTCCTTGACAAGTGGGACGATGATCTCACCGCCGATGAGATCGACGAAATCAGATGGTCGGTCCTCCAGCTGGATGCCGCCTGCAAAAAACTGGAGACAAAAATCACAGGCAAAGATAAATAACAAAAAGCGGCATTGTTTTCATGCCTATTAGGATTGGCTTGATTGGCAAGACAAACACCGGCAAAACCACCTTCTTTAACTCTGCAACGCTGTCCTCGTCTGAAATTTCCACATATCCCTTTACCACAAAAAAGCCGGCCTCCTCTACTGCAAGCGCCATCACCCTCTGCGTCCACCCCGAATTCAAGGTTCAGGACAACCCTGACAACTCAAAGTGCGTTGATGGCTGGAGATACATTCCAATCGAACTGCTCGACTTGCCCGGCCTAGTCAAGGATGCCTGGCAGGGAAAGGGGCTGGGCAACCGGTTTTTATCCGTTGCAGCGCAGTCTGATGCGCTGCTTCACGTAGTCGACGCCTCGGGAGGCATCGATTCGGCCGGCAAAATTTCCGAGGCGGGAACCGGCGATCCCATCTCTGACTTTGCAGACATAGAGGAGGAGCTGATCATGTGGTACCGCAAAATCTTGGAAGGCAATCGGGACAAGGTTGCAAAGCTTGTGCAGTCAGGATACGACCTTGTGGGTGCCATAACCGAACTGTACAGGGGCGTCGGAGTCAGCAAGTCCCATGTAAGGGACGCCCTGCGTGCCACCGGCCTGGATGAAAAGGCACTTGACGACTTTGGCATCGAGGACAGCAAAAAATTTGCCGCACACCTGCGCAGGACATCCAAGCCCACGCTGATTGTCGCAAACAAGATAGATGTTGGGGGCGCAGACGAGAACTTTGCCCGCCTGCGCGAGCGCTATGCCGACATGATCGTCGTCCCTGCCAGCGCAGACAGCGAGCTCAGCCTAAGGCGCGCAGAACAAAAGGGGCTGATCAAGTATTCCCCGGGCTCTGAACAATTCGAAATTTTACGCCATGCCGGACTCAACGATAGGCAAAGACGCGCACTGGACTTTATCACCAAGGACATCATGGGCGAGTATATGAGGACCGGTGTACAGTTTGCCATCAACGTCGCAGTATTCAAGCTGTTAAAAATGAACTCGATTTACCCCGTGGCCGACGAAGGCAGGCTCTCGGACAAAAAGGGCAACGTCCTGCCTGATCTCATCCTGATGAAGGACGGTGCGACCGTTGCGGATCTGGCAGGGGAGATCCACACTGATCTCACCAAGGGGCTCCTGCATGCAAAGGATCTTCGCTACAAACTGCGCCTGCCCGTTGACTATCAGCTGCGGGATCGGGACGTAATCTCCCTGGTCAGCGCATCCAAAAAGTAGGATCACTGCAAGCCTGAAAAGCGCCCCATAATCAAAAGCCGTGCAGGCTGCCTGACTTTTCCATCAATCTGTTGAACAATCCGACCTTCCACCGGAGCGTCAACTGGGCCGAAGGAGCCATGATTGGCGATTTTAAGAGTCACAACTGCCGGCTTATCTCCATATCTACGATGGGGGATCTTACGGCAAAATTTGACAAGGCCTGTCTGGCCGGGCAGACGTACTTCTGTTTTTGAACTCATGATTCCAAATAGAACCGTTTTAGCTCCTCTCTGATTGACTTTAGGATCCTGTCCAATGGCTGATTTACAATAGTCCTGCAGCCGAACCTGGCGCTGGAGTTCTCCAATGCCTGTCCGCCGACAAGTATTGGAATGTCCCTCTCCCCCTGTATCCTCCTGACCAGCCTCTGGCCCGTCCTGATGCTGTCCTTGGTTGTAATTGAAATCAAGACAATGTCCGGATTTGACTCTCTTACAAAGTGCGTTATGGCCTCTGACGGTGCTGACGGTGACAGGTTAAACACCCTGTATCCCCTGCTTTGCAGGAATGACTGCAGGACACCGCATCCCAAGTTGTGCTCCTCCCCGTTTGGGGAGCAAATGAGCACCCTTGCCTTGTTCTCGGGCCTGGAGCCCTTCTCGCTTATGACGCTGATTAGCTCCGAGGCAATGTTGCTTGCGACATGCTCGTCTGCTATGCTCAGCCTGTTTTGCGCCCACATCCTCCCAATCCTGTACATTGTCGGCCTTAGAATATTGTCATAAAAGCTCAACATGCTTGAGGCCTTGCAGTACGCCTCGTAGATACCGGTTACCCGGTCTAGGTCTCCTGCCGTCAGCGCCTTGAACGTGCTGTCTTGCAGCTTTGCCACGGCCTTTTCGTTTTCGACAATCCCCCTTCCGGTACCTGTCGCAAGAAACGCCTCGATCTTTGGGTCGTGCCTGTAGTCTGTTGGAATGTCATCAGGCCTTACCTCTGATGCCTTTCCGAGGTACTTTATGATCTCCTGCCGCGAGGTGCTCTTTTTTGGATCCCAGATGCTCCTGACAAGATAGAGGTACCTATCCCCCTTGACAGACTTTGATCTTATGTATGCCATTGCCCCTTCCTGCCTCTTGGCCTTGTTCTGAGCACTGCCTTGCAGCAGGGGCATCTGGGATCTGCAATGCTAAAGTACAGACCGCAAAACGTACACCTCTTGTGGCCCATCCCGTACCGCAGCCGGTTGGGCATCGGTTCGGCCTTTAACGTCCGGCAAATCCCCTTACAGGTCCTTCCCACCGTCTCCACCCCGTTGCACCCTCGTCATCATCTTGTTCACCATAAAAAAGGGACTAGCTGAGGTCTAGTGGAACCTGCGCTCCTCCGAATCCCTCAGATATCCTAAAGTGGTAGTCTCTTGCAGGGTCGTAGACAAACTGTGTGCCGCCATATCCTATGTTTGGGCCAAAGAGCATGTTAAACTCGGCAACCCCGCCTGGGTTGAGCACGATCTGCCCGCTGGTAAAGTCCGTCGCAGAATACTTGAACTCGGTACTGCCGTCTGTGATATCATAGCTGCAAATCTGGGGGCTGGTGCAGTTTAGCGCCACCCTGTCGGAGCTTGTATTCTCTGCAAGCATTCTGATGTTCAGCAACGCCTGTCCTGACTCGCTGGTCTCAAGCGAGTTGCCCTCCGAGCCAATTCCCTTCCAGTAGTAGCTTATTGGGCCCACCTGTATCGGCTGCGCGTCTCTCTTGTACTCATAGACCGTGATTGCCTCCTCTGCTGCCTTTTCACAGTCTAGCCTCTTGTATGCCTTGGATATTTCTGCGCATGCCTCAAGCTCCCCGTATAGCGACTCTATCTCTGAACCGCTGCTCGCTGCCTGCCCGTGACTGTCAGCCGGTACTCCTAGCGTGATTATCCCGTTTGTCACCAGGTACTGTATGGCACCGAGAAATTCTGCCTCGTCAATAATTCCTAGTGCCCACGCCTGGGATGTCTCCTTAAACCAGCCCGGCACGCTCGTTGATGCCTGCCCTGCGGCCTCGGTTGGAGGTATCTCGATTACCTGCTCGGTGATCAGGTACTGAATGCCTTGAATAAACACGTCCTGGCTTATGATATCCTGCGACCACGCATCCGCGTTATCCTTAAACCATGATGGTACCGATCCTGCACCTGCCACTTGGGCAACAGGCAGCATTACCAACACTGCTGCGATTGCGATGTATGTTCTCATTATGGTAGTTTTGCCTTCATGTTATATAAACTAGTGCTAAACTAACACACTAGTGCCTAAACTGACTCGGGCCTTGATCCGTCCCCTGCCTGAGACTCGGCTGACCGCAGCGGGCACACCAAAAACTGCAGCATAATCTTGGCATATCGTGCGTAATCGGCTAGGTTGAACATGGGGAACCGGGGCGGGAAACAGGCACGAATCCTTGGATGCCGTAAGCGCCTCGACTAGCGCGGCCGGCACATCCGGCCCGCGCATGCGCCATGTCCAGATGCACGTCATTATTGTTCTGAGCATCCTCGTGCCGGTGGGGGTGCAAAGCCAGAACCGTATGCCTCCTGCATGACTATCCTGCACAGCGCCCCCTGCCCTGTTGCTGGTGGACTCCTTGCCCGGATGCCTGGCAACGGTGATCATGTGCGGGGCAGCAGCCGCAAGCCTGCCGTCGTAACTGTGCCCCCTGGTGTGCCACGCCGCTATTGCCTTTACGCGCGGTATAATCCCGGCGCAGTAGTGATCAGGGGACATGTGCCTGGCCTCGTGGAGTATGAGCTGCAGTTGCTTGCAGCGCGACCTTTCGGCGCGCCCTTTGGATACGTGCATCCCAGCCTCGCGTAGCAAGTGCATCCAGCACCCTTGTATGTTCTCATACCTACGGCACGGCTTGTACCCGTCGCAGGTCAACGGCACTAGGAAGCACGGATAGAACTCGTCGGGTACTGTGCCCGCACACGTCCCTGCCGCCGTAAAGTGCACGCAGCCGTCGCCGACTGCAACCCGGGAATGCGAGGATCTGCTGCCTGCCACCGAAAATGGCGTCTCATCCATGCTCGGGAATTTTGATCCGATCCGATTCTCACTAATCTGTTCGGCGTCGGGCTACGTGAACACCGAGCTGCCCTGAACCCGTTGTACACGGCCGTCCTGCACGTGCCGGCGGGATTGTCGCCTAACTCCCTTTGCCTGACTCAATCTGCACGCTTTTGAGCCTCCACTCCCTTTAGACTTTGCATAATCGGTTCAGATTAGGACCATTACGAACAAATTCATCTCATTCAGGTCGATTACGCATAAAGTCTTTTGCACGTCTAACCCAGACGACATATCCTGGTTTTCAGGAATTCTGATGAATTAGGCGGCAACCCCGCTTCGACGGATCAGAAGCTGCGGTCATCCATCGGTGCACCAAGCACAGGAACACAGCAGATCGGATATCCCTATTCGGCCCGGAATGCGCTGAGCGCTTGCCGCGCAAGGGGTTGATCCATCACCCCAGCTACGGTGGGGGTGTTTTTATCGCGTGTTCAGCCCCGCAGCAAGCTAACGTGTACTTTATGCTTTTTAATTAAAAACAACCCGATGATGAGAGGTACAAATGTGGTAGCAACTGCGTAGGCAATAGATACCATACTTCCAAGCATGTTTGTTTGATTTATTGCGCCTACAAGTGGTGGTAAAGAGAACACTAATGAAACACTGCTTATAGTTCCATAGATTGTAAGTATACAGCTTATGATTTTTATTTTTTTTATGTTTCATGTTTCATGTGGAAATTTGTATTATACGAAAATTATGTCGCACCATCACCGGCATCCTCCATCCGTTTTGGGTTGCTTTTCCTGATCGCTTCTGTGGCCTTTCTGTCACAGAATGCCCGCAGCGGCGTCTCATAGTTGTCTATATCCAGCGACCAGTGCAGCCTGTCATCATTATAGTAGCCGATATATGCAGACAGGCTCTCGTGGTTCCACATCTCCTCCTCGATGCTCCGGTGGAAGAGCTCCAGCTTGCCGTTGGTCTGCGGGTGATACGGCTTGGAGTTTATCATCTCGATTCCGCAGTCGAGTAGCTCCTCCTCAAATGCAGTGGGCCTCCACCCGCCTTTGGGCGGGCTCTTCTTCGAGCTCGAGCGCGCCCCTACAAAGCACTTGCCGTTGTCTGAGAGGATTGTGGCAGGCGCGCCGAACTGGGCTGTGGCCTGCCGCAGAACCACCACGACGTTCTCCGAGGTGGCCTCCTTGAACAGGCCCGCACCGGTCACGCACCTAGACGAGTCGTCCAGGAACGTGACTAGGTTGAGTCCCGCAAAGCGCGGATCCTTCATGGCGTGCCAGTCCACATGCCACATGGCGTTGGAGTACTTGCGCTCAAAGCGGACGTATTTTCTAGGTTGTGACTTTGCAGGCGACGGCGTCACCAGCCCGTGCCCCCTCGTTATCCTGTATACCTCGTAATAGATTATATCGTGTTGCCTTCGCAGCCTCCTGGCCGTATGAACCACGCCTGCTGCACTGTGCTTGTGCTCCTCCAAGACGGCGCGCACGGCCCCGTCGGGAACCGATGCGCTCCTTTTTCTTCCCGGCTGTGAGGACATCTTTCATCACTGGCCAGCCATGAATCTCCCGTCGGGAACCGGTGCACTCCTTTTTCTTCCCGGCTTGAGAGGCACATGGTGTGTACCTCCTGTCTTCTTGAATTGGGCGTACATCCGCTGGACATGCCTTTTTGTGACGCCTATCTCTTGGGCCATCTCCGAAGGCCTTCGTCCCCTAGCACACTGCGTTACTGCGTATCTGATCTGTCGTGCGCTGGGCCTTGCAACCATCGGTTTTCTTGATCGGTAAAGCCTAAAGCAATCCTTTGCAACCCTCCTCAAATTAGTGCGACTTAATTTTCGTACAATACACAGGTGGCATCTCCGGCAGGATCTTTATATGTGATAGCAGGGCCTATCAACCATGGAAGATCGACAGGACGTAACCAAGATCTACTGCGAAAAATGCGACACAGTCTTTGACTCTAGAAAAAAATACGAAAGACACATGGATCGGTACTCTGGGGCCCACTGCGAGTCATGCCCGCTGGACAATGTAGTAGAAAGGCTGTCCGGACTGTTTCGTAGAAAATAGTCTACGTCTCATATGAGGCCACCTGCCAAACAATCAGGCACAGATCCACGTACAACTGTGGTTTTCACGCTTGGCCAGAAAAGGAACGTGGCTTTTTCCGTCTCCAAAAGCTTCCCATAGGACGGCCCCGAGCCCGAGACGGTTCGGTCTGGATCGCCTGCAGATCCGCATGCCACCGCCGAACCGGATACATCCTGCAGGGATGGATTCGTTTCCAAGCAAGGCGTGCACTGGCTGGCCAAAGTCCCGGGAATGCATGCAGATCGGTGGCGGTTCGGCCCGGCCCGGCATCTGGCTTGTGGCACGCCTTGGCTGATTTTCTGTAAAGGATTAAATTACAACTTTTTCTCATCAAGCCATATGAAGATCTGTACCGTGGGAAGCAAGTCGTTTGTGGCAAGCTTTCAGCTGGCCGGGGTACCCGGCGTCGTATCTACAAGCTCTGAGCAGGCACTAGGCAAAATCAGGGAGCTTGCCGATGATGCCGATATCGGACTGGTGCTGGTCAGTGACGACATTGCAGAGCCGATAACCGACGAGCTGACCGCACTTCGGGCGCAAAAATCGGCCCTCGTCTTTGCATTGCCTGCAGCAGGCAGTGCAAAATCTGAGGTTGACTATAGGGTCATGCTCAAGAAGATTCTGGGCGTCTAGTTTAATCTACTTATACCCATTGCCGCATATCTGAGCAATGAAGACTGCCTCTGTAAGTGAGCCCTCCGTCGTTGCCGTCTCTGAAACCGATGATCCCCGGGTCTCATCTGGGGAGATCCTGGTTCGAATGGAGGCATGCGGGATTTGCGGATCTGACCTGGAAAAGGTGTTTGGAAGGTATGGGAAACCGTCGATGCGCCTGGGACACGAGCCTGCGGGCACCGTCATTGCGGTTGGGGATGGGGTAGCCGGCCTCCAGGCTGGAGACAGGGTCTTTACGCACCACCACGTCCCCTGCTATTCGTGCCACCTGTGCAGGCACGGAGACGAGACGGTCTGCCCAAAGTATTCAGAGACGAATCTTTCTCCATGCGGCCTGTCTGAGCAGTATGTGGTACCAGAGTGGAACGTATCCCACGGGGGGGTGCTGAAGCTGCCTGACAAAATGAGCTTTGAGGAGGCAGCCATGGTGGAGCCCCTTGCCTGCTGCGTACGTGCCTGGACCAAAATCCCATATCGGAAAAACGACTCGATTGCAGTTTTTGGCGTGGGCCCGACCGGAATGATGCACGTGATGCTGGCACAGGCAAAGAAATTCTCAAAAATCTTATGCCTTGACGTAAACGACTTTCGCCTTGACTTTGCAAGGAGACTCGGAGTAACCGAGTCCCTTCACCCATCTGATCAGAGCAGAAAACCGAGGATCATGGAGCATACCGAAAACCGCGGCGTGGACGTGGCAGTTGTCGCCACCAGCAGCCTGCAGGCGTTAGAGGACGCAATTGACCTGGTTCGCAGCGGCGGCTCTGTCATGATGTTCGGGGTCCCCTCCGGGGGCGCCGTGATGGAAATCGACATGAGCAAGATCTATGCAAAGGAAATCTCCCTGCTCACAAGCTATGCCGCATCCGATGCAGATACAAGGGCCGCCTTGGAGCTGATCTCGTCGTCCCAAGTCGACGTCAGCAGGCTGGTCACTCACACCTACCCAATCGCCGACTCCCAAAAGGCCTTTGATCATGCCAGGGCCGGCGACAATGCGATGAAGATAATCATCACAAGATAACGTGGAGAGGCGTCCTCGCATATCATCATGCGGGCTTGATGATTTCCTGACACGTCAAGCACTCATCAAGCCAAGACGCAGTGTCATGAGTGACATGGCAAAAGTATGAGGCAGCCTATAGACCTTATGCGTAATCGACCGGATCGCCGGGATCAAAAAACTCCGACATTACTTTGGCCGTGCATGCAAGGCAGGCAGCGCCACATGACATGCATTGGGCCACCAGGGACATCATACCGCGCAGTTATGAACACGTCTGGCTGACGAAAACTGCAGCATGGTGCGGCATCGTGTGGCGCCGCAATGCGCTCCGTATCGCAGTATCAGAACCCAAGCCTGAGCTTCTTGTTCCGCTTGTCCCACAGCAGCCTAAGGTTGGCAAGCCCGGCCGTCACCTGGAACTCCCGGTCAAGCTCCTCGGGCAGTCCCGTCGTACGGGTCGCACATCCGCTTGGTGAGGATCCCATAAAATTCGAACCACCCAAATGCGTAGAATTTGTATATGACAGGAGGGCATACGGGGCATGAAAAAACAAAAGTTCACATTGGCCGAAAAGACAGACATAGTGATGGAGTCCATCAAGACCAGCATCAGCACTGCCGAGCTGTGCCGCAAGCACAACATCGCGCCCACCACATTTGGCAGATGGATGGACAGGTTCGTCGAGGGCGGCAAGGCATCCATCCTGGGCCGGAATGACAAGGCAGCGGCTGCCCTGCAAAAGGAGAACCAGAATCTCAAACGCATCATAGGCGAGTATGCAGTGGCCTGTGACGCTTTAAAAAAAACAATGGAGCTGAGCAAAGGATGAATGCCGTACAGATCTGCCACCAGAAGATGAGCCTCAACACGGCCCTGAAATACTGCGGCGTCTCAAAGGGCACCTGGTATTACGCCAGGAAGGACGCCGACAGACGAACCAGAAAAGCCGACTCTAGGACGGTCTCAATCACACGTGCCATAGGCAAAACAAGGCCAACGTACGGAACCCGGAGGATGGCAAACCAGATATTGCGCGAGACTGGCGTGCGCGTAAACCGCAAAAAGATACAGCGAATCTACCGCCAGATAGGCTGGATCGAGCCCAAAAAGACCAAAAACGACATAATACGGGCCTCGCGCAAGCTTACAAAGCCAGATGCCCCCAACCGGCTGTGGCAGGCAGACATCACATACGTGGACTGCGGCAGCGGGGACGGCTGGTGCTACTGCTTCAACGTACTTGATGCCTTTTCGCGCAGATGGCTTGCATACTCCTTTGATACCACGGCGCAAAAGGAGAATGCGGTTCAGGCCGTACTCGATGCGGTATCGGCAGCAGATCCGGACTGCAGCATGCTTACCCTGCGGACAGACAACGATCCGCAGTATACGTCGCGCATGTTCAGGGAGTCCCTAAAACGGCTGGGAATAAGGCACGAGCTCATAGCATACAGGACGCCGGAACAAAACGGCCAACGTTTCACGGAAGCATCAAGGCCACATAGTCATAAAGGAGGCCTTTAGGGACTAGTCGTTTCACGGATGACAGAATACACTCCTCGCTTGGCTATCTCACTCCGATGGAGTTCATCGTACGGCACCAAAGGGAGGCAGGCAAATGATGCCAGAACTACGCAAAAACGCCCAAAAAGTGGTTCGAAAATACGGGGTCCAGATCACGCTTGTACTGTCTGATGCGCCCTATGGCGTGCTCGACTATGGCCCTCTTGCTGCTTGTCCTCCTGTTTTGCGCGCGCTGCCTCCTTGTAAGCTTGCCCCCTTTGGCTTTTTGTGGGGCCTGCTGGGACGTGGTTCCCGGGTACAATTTTTCGATTCCTAGGCATCCCAAATCCGTGAGCAGCTTTACCTTCTCGTCCTCCGGGTGCCCCTGTTGCTGCGCATCTTGGCAGTCAGTATTCCCAGATCCAGCGGATTGTCCCGTATCATGTGGAGGTCGTGCGTGCTTCCGGGCGCCGATGCGCTTGTATGCCGTCAGTCCGTCCTTGTTGCCTCATCACCTGCGTGTTGCGCGTAAAGCTCTTCTCGCCCGAGTATGCCTTTTTTCTCGGCTCCTTGTCTGAGGGGCGCTGTATGTCCGTGTGCGTGCCGTCTATGATTACCGTCAGATCCGGGACGATCGCCTTGAGCTCCTCTGTCGTACGGACGTTTCGTATCCTGCATGATATGGCATCCGGCGTGGGCAGTATCTCGGCAAATATGGTATCAGAAAACTTGAGGTACCTGCATACCGTGCTCTGGTTCATGCCAAAGAATACTGCCAGCTGCTCTTGGATCAGGTTTCTGCACTTGCGCATCAGGCCAAGCAGGAGGGCGTGGCGGTAGGACAGCCTGCACCGGTTTCCGGGCCCGTCGTCATCGTCCTCGGAAAACAGGGGGCACTCGATGCTTTTTGGCAAGCTTTGTAAACAAATCGGATATATGGTCAAACTGGTGGCAGGTCCATCGACGTGGCGGCCTGCAGGGACCCGCCGCTGATTATGTCCTCAAGCGCCTCGTACCTGTGCAGGAACGCTGCACTGTGTATGGAGCGCCTGTCGTCCTCCCAGGATGCGGGCCACATCTTGCGAAGGCCGTCATCTGCCTCATCTCATCCTGATCCTGCTCGTGTCTTTTCTCGTACTCGCTGATCCTCTTCCCGTCTTGAGTCTTCTCCCTCTCGTACTCTCTGATCTTCTTCCCGCCCCGTATCTTCTTCTTCCTGTCTTGCGCCTTTTCCTCCCTCAGCCTCCGTATCAGCTCGGTCTCGGACTTCCATCACTTTTGTGCGAGAATGGATCCCAGATCTAAATCAATCGTCTGAAAATAATTGTGGTTTTGATCAAATATTTTGAACATTGCAAGGCACCGTCATGTGTGTGCGCCGTCACTGCTGCACCCTCTCTTTGTAGCATGGGTGTCGGGGGTACCACCGCTAATTTCGTTTACGCATAAGGTATTATGCTTGTACTATCTTGGCCACCTCTGCCATTATGGACTTGCCCTGCGGCCTACATGTCGACGTGCATGTCGCGAACCATCCAGACCGGTCCATCCAGAGCAGGCAGCCCCTGATCTTGCCGTCTATCTTGCGGTGTAGCACGGCGGGGCGTAGCGCCCGCTCCAGCGTTGTTGGTGAGCTCGATACACTTGTACTTGGAACGCAAGCATGCATGGAAGGGAGGTATTTGGAAAGAATACGAATCACGTAAAACACATCCGCCTAGCTGGAAAAAGAGATCGGGACAACAAGATGGAGGGCTCAACGGCGAGACTAGAGACCGTGGGAATGTATTCAGGGGCCTCAAAAAGATCCATGCTGCAATCCTTGATGGAGTGGGGGTATGTTATAATTTCACAAAAAAGCACGGCGCACTGGACGGCCAGACCTCGGCAGAATCGGCCCTGATAAACATGGACGGTACAAACAAGTGGAAGACGATCATTCAAAATGCTTCACTAAGAGCTATGTTTAGGTACAAATTCCAACCTAGAGAAGATCGTGATTTCACGTTTATATCACTAGGATTACACAGAACCCGTCATAGGTATACTTTTACCTTCATCCACATCAACAAAACTGATGATTAATACACAATTCATGCCGTCACATGCAAACTATGATGTCTTCATTACCATGTCCAGCAGCAGTGGCAATACACTGATTCCTAACATTCAATGGGCTGACGAATCTTCGTATTTTGTATGGTATGACACACATGACAGGTTTGACGATCCAGTCCAGAACAGTGTCCAGTCCGGCCCGACGACAGCTTGCACGATACACGTCGACTTGGTGAGCTAGCATGCCGTCACCCGGTTTTTTCCAGCAGATATGATCCGTGAGGAGGAAAAAATCAACAACCTGATGCGGTTTGGGTGTACCAGAGAGGTGGCCATCTGCGCCTTGATGAAGTTCAATGGTGACATCCTGCGGTCGGTACTGTGGATAAGCGACAACGGGCTGTATGTCAGCAAGATTGACCTGCAGGCGGTGATGACACAGACAGGATGTGATGCAGACACCGCAAATGATGCCCTTCTTAGATCCGGAGGTGATCTTGCAAAGGCGATGTTACTGGCATCAAACCACGATACGGGAAAATGACCAGTGTCAGAACCATCACAATTCAAAACCCAATATCGGTGGGAACCGGCGCATTTCCAACTGTACGTCGTGTCTATCTCAAATAATCGCCCATCTCAGTAGACGTTATATGAAATCTCATCCGTATCCTCTGATCTAGCATTACTGTTGGGCCTGAGTCGATCGGAGCTTACCATGTGCAACGCTCTCAAGGTGCTTGACGAGGCCATGCAGAACCATGGCAGGCCTGCCTCAATAATGACGGATCACGGAAGCCAGTTTTATGCAAACGAAAAGCAGGGCGCAAAGGGGGGGGGGGCGTAGCAGGTTCGAGGGGAGCTTGGAGGCCCTAGGCATACGGCAGGTCCTTGCCGGGGTGCGCCATCCGCAGACAAACGGCAAGGTAGAGAGGCTGCACGGCGAGATACAGCGCAGGCTGCACGAGTTCGAGGATATGATGATGAGAAAGAGCGATCCCACGGATCTGTTCATGAAGTGGTACAACTACGATAGGCCCCACATGTCCCTTGACTGAAAGAACCAGAAGACGCCCGCGCAAGCATATGGGCGCAAGATGTCCACAAAGGAAACCACGGTTGTTGACGAACAGTCAGGAGAGAAGTACGATGTCACTTGGTGAAATAATTTTCAGATACGACATTTGTCAGATAGGGGGGAGGGGTGTGAACTACTTTTCGGATCCCACATACGTGTACAAAATAAGGAACTGGAAAGTTTACGGTAGATGATTTCTCTCTGGAAAGTGTCGGTAGATCGGACTTTGCGGCATTCTGGGTTATGGTCTTCCACTTGTTCCCACCCATGACCATGCTGTGGGATCCAGAAAGTAGTTCGCCCCCCCTTATCTGACATCATACTCCTCCCCTGTCTGCCCGTCAATAACGGTTTCCCCCTCCTTGGGCATCTTTCTGAGAAATGCCTGTGCGGGCGTCTCCTGGTTGTCCCAGTCCAGCGACCTGTGGGGCCTGTCATGATTGTACCACTGCATGAACAGGTCTATCGGGTCGCTCTTTCTCATCATGATCTCCTCGAACTCGTGCAGCTTGCGCTGGATCTCCCCGTGGAGGCGCTCGACCTTTCCGTTGGTCTGTGGACGTCCCACGCCTGCCAGGATCTGCCGTATTCCCAGATTCACCAGATCCTTCTCAAACTCGCCTTCCCCCCTCTTTTTTGCCGTCTCCTCGTTGGCATAGAACTGGCTGCCGTGGTCTGTCATGATTGAGGCCGGCTTACCGTGCCTTTCCATTGCCGTCTCAAGCACGGCCAGGGCGTTCCTGGCCGTGGCGTTATCAAAGATGCCGTATCCGGTCACAAACCTGGAGGCATCATCCTCGTAGCACAGGAACCATCTGCCGTCGTGCATTCCGCCGTGGATCTGCTTCCAGTCCGTATGCCACAGCGAGTTTGAGTACTCGCGCTCGTAGCGGATCCACCTGTGCCTCGTACCCTTGTTGGGCTGTACCTCTGCCATCTCCTCGTCCCTCAGTATCTTGTGTATGATGCCATGCGTGATATGGATTCCGGTCTGCTCTGCTATGCGCCGCTGCAGTCCGGCAGCCCCCATGTGTTCTGCATGTCTGGCAGACATGACTGCAGAGTGCTCTCTGCGTCCTGGCAGGGGGGGGTTGTCGCCTAATTCTACTTATTTGACTCAACCTGCATGTTTTTCTGAATTTCCGCCCTTTTACACGCCTGATCCATATGGCAACTCAATGGTTTTCAGGGATTCTGGCGAATTAGGCGACAACCCCCCCCTGGCAGGCCGTTCTGGGGCCTTCCCATTGGCGCAGGATGCGATATCTCACTTGCCGTAGGGCGGCCTTTGTGCCTGGCCCACAGCTTCTGGACCCACCGTACCGTCACGTCCATGGTTCCGGCTGTCCGGGCGTTGGTAAGCTCGCCCTTTTTCTTTTCCCTCACTATCCATTCCACCTGGCTTTTCTCTAGCTTCATGCCGTTTGGGTGCCCAGGGCTCACGTATTTACGGAGCTTTCGTCGCCAGACCCACACACCCGTGCTTCCAGTGTGGGTCAAGCTGGCACATCTGGTCCTGACCGACTTTACACACTCGGAGAAGGGGTGAACTACTTTTCGGACTATACACCCACCCATGACCATGCCTAGTTTACTATGTTGGCTTGTACGTACTCACTAGGATACTGGATGGCATTGAAAAAAAGCGGAGCCTGTGAAAACGACATTGGCGATGACGGGCCAACGCTCATGAACGAGTACGAACGTGGCTGGAGCGTCTTGCTGGATCCTTGAATTGCGCATAAAGCCGGGCGGCCGATTCATGCCCTCCGATCAATTCCATCAACGCTTGCCTTTCCGCGCCGTATATCAGACCGTATCCAAAGAAATACATTCCCATTTGGTTGATGAGTTCCCTGTCTAGTCCTGCAATTGACTGGTTTATCAGCATCCAGTCCAAACCGAACTTGCGCGTCTCCCGCACAGCATCCTTCAGCGTGTTTTTTAGCAAATTGACGGCTGGATCATCGGTGTGCTCCCTCGGAGCATACCTGTGGGCCTCGTCTAGAACCACCAGCGCGTTGAGCAACCCCCTTTCATTATATTTCGCCTGGGCTATTTCGATAAGGCTGGAGAGGGTTTCGTTAATCGCTCGCTTTTTGATGTCGTCATTCCACATTACGTTTTCAGGAATGGCAGTATCCGACAGGTCTATAGACGCTATATGAAATCTTATCTATATCCAGTGATATGCTATTATTGTTGTTGGGCCTGAGGGTCGATTGTCACTTACCACGCGCATCAAGGGTGTCCTATAGACTGACCCGTAACGGTAGGCGGAAAGCAACGTACCGCACAGACGGTGAATGGGAGATTCCGCCCAGATCAGGCATTTTGATCAAAAAGGAGGTGATAACATGATCAACGTAGGAATAGACGTTCACAAGAAGAGGTGCGTCGTTGCAATAAAGGACGACTCGGGCAAGCTGCTTGAGCGCGCCACCTTTGAGAACAACGCCGCCGCAGGACTGTGGCCTACGGCGCAATTGCCACGGACGGACGCCGACAGACGTCATAAAGGAGGCCTTTAGGGACTGTAATCATGATAGAATACGCTCCTCGCTTAGATATCTCACTCCGATGGAGTTCATCGTACGGCACCAAAGGGAGGCAGGCAGATGATGCCAGAACTACGCAAAAACGCCCAAAAAGTGGTTCGAAAATACGGGATCCAGATCAGTTTTCAAAGACATTAAAACGTCAGAAAGTGATGCGTGTGCCAGAATGTCGTTATCACCTCCGGGAGGTACGCTAAGGCTTGAACATCTCAAGTCCCGCCTGCAGAATGTCAAACTGCTGGCAATGTGTCACGAGCATCTTACAACGGAACAGGAGATCGAGCTGATGCAGGTGATCGATGAGACACTGGACATAATTGAGAATTTTTCGGGAGACAGCCATATGGAATCAGAGATCTACGAGCAGTTCTTTGACGGACTGAGAAAGTTGCCATGGCTAAAGTTTTGAGCGGCATCATGCGGGGCTCTCTGGCTGGAAAGACTCGGGTTTCAGTGTGAACTGGACGGCAGCCAAGATCCGCAAATCAGCCGGGATGATATGAAATATGACAGGCGACAAGCGTCTGCACGATAAGATTAGATCCGTCATTGCGTCGTCACAAAAGTCACCGTCACCATCATCGTCACTGGGAACGAGGGAAGGGAGCAGGCATGACTTGTATTGAAAATGTTGAAGATAGGTTGTGCGGATAACAGACGAGTCGGACTACGTCCGGTTGTTGACACAATGAAGTAGTTGTTTGGCAAGCCTCAATATATCATTGTCTGATAACGCTATAGTGTATCCGGGATCGGCATTTGCATCCCCATTATCATTAGAACATCTGATTATTCTTCTTTCATCTGCTCCTTTCGAATCATCAATGACCAATTCACGGGAATTTTCGGGGTTTTGTATTCCTGCGTTTTCAAAACATATTGTGACCATAATCACATAGTGTCATGTACCGTATTTTAACGTAGACCTTATGCGTAAACGAAATTAGCGGCGATGCCCCCGGCGCACGGGCTACAAATGGGGCGAGTCAGGGCCAGCGCACGCGTGACTGTACCTCATTACGTTGAAAATATTTGATCAAACCTGCAAGTATTTTCATCCGGTTGATTTAGATCCGGGATCCATTCCCACACAAGGGTGATGTCAGAGTACAAGGACGAGCTGATACAACGGCTGAGGAAGAGGATCGAGCAGGACAGGAAGGAGAAGGCGCGGGACAAAAAGAAGATCAGAGAGTACGAGAAGAGGACTAAGCAGGACAGGAAGGAGAAGGCGCGGGACAAAAAGAAGATCAAGAAGTACGAGAAGAGGATCAAGAGGCACGAGAAGGATCAGGAAGGACAAGAAGGAGAAGGCGCGGGGCAGGAAGGAGAGGATGCAGTACAGAAAGAAGATCAGAGAGTACGAAAGAAAGAGCAGGCAGGACGACAGGAGGCACGAGAAGGATCAGGAGAGGATAGGGCAGCTGGAGCAGCGGCTGGACACCGAGCGCCGGATGTGGCCCGCAACCTGGGATGACGACAGGCGTACCGTAAACAATGCCGCCTTCATGCACAGGCTCGAGGTGCTCGAGGACATAATCGGCGGCGAATCCCTGCAGTCCACCACGTCGATGGACCGCCGCCAGTTTGACCATATATCCGACCGGTTTACGGAGCTTGCCAAAGAGCATACGGAGGGCACCCCTGTTTTCAGAGGACGAGGACGACGGGCCCGGAAACCGGTGCAAGCTGTCCTACCGTCACGCCCTGCTGATGTCGCTGATGCGCAAGTACGGAAACCCGACGCAGGAGCAGCTTGCGGCGTTCTTTGGCATAGACCAGAGTACGGTATGCAGGTACCTCAAGTATTGCGACATGATATTTCTCAAGATACTGCCCACGCCGGACACCATATCTCAGAAGATACGAAACGCCCGTACGATCAAGGAGGTCAAGAAGATCGTCCCGGATCTGACCATAATGGTAGACGGCACGCACATCAAAATACAGCGCCCCTCGGACAAGGAGCCAAGAAAGGGGGGCGTACTCGGGCAAGAAGAAGGACTTTACGCGCAACACCCCGGGTGATTGCAGACCAGACGGGACTGGCGATGCATGCAAGCGAGTCGGCGCCCGGAAGCGCGCACGATCTCACCATGATAAAGAACAACCCCCCGGATCTGGGAGCCCTGACTGCCAGGATGCGCAGCAACAGAAAGCACCCCGAGGACGAGAAGGTAAAACTGCTCTCGGACCTGGGATACGTGGGAATCAAGAATCTGTACCCGGGAGTCATATCAATGCAACCTAACAAGAAGCCAAGGGGGGGCAAGCTTACAAAGAAACAGAAGGCGCAGAACAGGAGGATAAGCAGCAAGAGGGTGACAGTAGAGCACACCATAGGGCGCATCAAGCAGTACAAGCGGATGCGTGATCCGTACGACGGGACCGCCGAGGAGTTCGACAGGGAGTTCCAGGTGACGGCCGGGCTTGCCAACTTTAGGCTGTTGTGGGACAAGCGGAACAAGAAGCTCACGCGTGGGTTCTGATATCACGATACGGAGCGCATTGCGGCGCCACACGATGCTGCACGACATTGTAGTTTTTACCAGCTGTAATGATCCGTAGATATACGACATGCGGACTTTACCGCGCTCATACACGTCATGTGATGCCGTCAGCCTTGCATGTGTGGTCGGCCACCGTCGGAATATTTCGATCCGGTCGTTTACGCATAAGGTCTCGTGTTGTTTCTCTTAGTTTGTTGAACACATGATAAAAACACTCTTGCCGTAGTCGTGATGACGGATCAGCCCCTCGTTATGCATGTGCTTCGCGTACTACCTATTGAATGAGGATATCCGAGCTGCCGTGTTCTTGTGACTTGTTGCGGATGGCGCTGGCCATTGTGACGAACCTCCCAAGGGACACTGCCATCGCCATGCGTCTGATGATTTAAGCGCGGAATGACAGGCGTTGATCAGGCAGTAGACTGTTGCATAACCCTGCCTAAAATCTGAAACTTGACCGAAAATCACCATAATGATCAACGAAACTTGGCCGAAAAAGTAATGGATCATGAGGATGCCTTGTATGGTATCAGTTGACACACACGGATAACGCAAAGTACGTAGAGAGGGGAGCCGGCCTGGTCGTCAAGCACGACCCCGGCTGGGAGAAGGATCTCAAGGATGCCAACCGCCACAAGGAGGGCGCCCCGTTCCTGTACGCGGAAGGCATGATAATGGCCGCGGCCGCCCTCAGGACCGCATTGATGATACCGTACAGGCAGCTGTCAGGCATGTTCGGGGAAATGCTAAGGGGTATGGACTCGCCGTGCTATACCACGATATTCAGGAGGATGCAGAAGCTTGACGTCGACATTGCAGAGCACATAATTACCGTGCGCGACAAGTCCAACAACCTGGTCATGATAGCCGATGCCACGGGCCTCAAGCAGCACAACCGGGGCGAGTGGATACGCAAGAAATGGAAGGTAAGGCGCGGGTTCGTCAAGATGCACCTGATGGTAGACGCAGACACCAAGCAGGTGCTGGCAGTGTCCGTCACAAGCGAGGCAGTCGGCGACAGCACGGAGCTGCCTGCGCTGCTTGAGGAGGCGGCCAGGAGCATCAAGAAGGAAGAGGAGCAGGACTGCCCTGACATCGTGGATACAATCAAGAGCATCAAGAAGGAAGAGGAGCAGGACTGCCCTGACATCGTGGATACAATCAAGAGCATCAAGAAGGAAGAGGAGCAGGACTGCCCTGACATCGTGGATACAATCAAGAGCATCAAGAAGGAAGAGGAGCAGGACTGCCCTGACATCGTGGATACAATCAAGAGCATCAAGAAGGAAGAGGAGCAGGACTGCCCTGACATCGTGGATACAATCAAGAGCATCAAGAAGGAAGAGGAGCAGGACTGCCCTGACATCGTGGATACAATCAAGATCCCCAACATGCTTGCAGACGGGAGATCGCCGCTAGATATGCTCGGCACCGGCGAGGACCAGATTACACCTGGCAAGATCCTGCTTGCAGACGGCGCATACGGCTCTAGAAAGAACGTAGCCGAGTGCTACAAGTACGACGTAATGCCCCTCATACGGCTTTTGACAAGCTGTACTGCAAGGGGCAAGGGCGCCGGCGACAAGTGGGGCCGGCTGGTGCGATGGCAGCTCGGGGGCGGCCCCGAGGTGCCGGTGGGCAACCTGTCAAAGGAGGAGAGGCAGGAGAACCTGCGGTACTGGAAGAGCACGGTCGGCTTTGGCAGTAGATGGATCGTCGAGATCGTGATATCGGCCATAAAGCGCATGTTCGGCGAGGACGTAAAGGCCCTCAAGTGGTCCAACATAGTGCAGGAGGTAAAGCTGAGGATATGGCTGTACAACAAGTGGATCGCAGAGGCGGTGACTGCCATGTAGGAACCGAGCACCGGTAGTGATCCAGAAGGATTGGCTGGGCTCTAGTCGGAGTTATGCAACAGTCTATCAGGCAGCACCTGTCATTATCTGGACGCGAGGATCACAGTCACATGCGAATTTCATACATGTTCGGTAGAGGGCCGTGACTCCAATCCTGCCTAGGGGCCATCCCATTACGGGAGAACTGCTTTCTGGATCCCACAATTCGTATATGAGAGTACGAACCTGCGATGATCTATCTTATTAGGCAGAGCCATGCAGTATCAACAATGGCAACGTTGGACAAAAACAGGACTGTTCTGTTGCTGTTATTAACGCTCATACCTTTAATCATGTCGCCTGTCTTTGCCCAGACCAACTCCACGGAGACCGAACTAGGCGAGGTGCGAAAGGACATACCTGATGCCGTAAGAAACGGACTTGCATATAGCCTGTATCAGGTTTATCTGGAGCACGAGGAAACCGGCGTGATGGGGAGCAGGCATGTCTCAGAAAAAAGCATTCATGGTGAAAGGCTGTATGTTTTAGTTGAGTTCGAATCTGATGACTGCACAATACCAAAGGCATTAGGCGTGGTGGCAAAATCGTGTTATCTGTCTTACGGGGGCTACGAGATGGTGATTTTAATTTCACCTTCTGACTTGGTTAGACTAATAGAACTTGATAATGTAGACAACGTCTTAGAAATAGCTGAACCCGGCCCAGATTCATTAATGCAGCAGCAATTAGAACCTACACAGGAGGAAATAAAACAGGAGCATCCAGTTACAGCACAACCGCAAACTCAACCAATACCACAAGAAGACACAAACATGGATGCCGTCTTCAACACGATGATAGCTGCAACTATCGTTGCAGCAGTTCTGACTGCCACGTTTGTACACTATAGAAGAAAATGGACTAGGAAAAAAATTGAAGTCTAGCGTTATTACTTTATTGTCGGTGCTGATTGCAACGTCTCTGGCAGCAACGGCTGCGCACGCAAGTCACATAACCTCCCAGGGCGTGCAAACAATTGAATCTGATTTTGTAAACGGCATGGGATACACAGGCCAAGGAGTCAACATAGCGGTCATCGATATAGGCTTCAACGTGACAAATCTCGAGATTGCGCCAAACATCGCAAATCATACCTCCTTTCGTTACACTCCGGACATAACTGCGGGGGGCTCCACTGATCATGGGACCGGGGTTGCAGAAATTGTGTTGGATGTGGCGCCAAACGCAAGTCTTTATCTATATAATTTCAATACTGGAAAATTCGCAGAGATGGTTGATCACATCATAGAGCGCGGAGACATCGACATAGTAACAATGTCCATGTATATTCCTAGGATTGGACCTTACGACGGCACAAGTGAGCCATCTCAGAAGATAAACGAGGCGCGTGATGCAGGCATTACGTGGATAAAATCAGCCGGAAACGCTGCAAACAAGCACTGGAGCGGAAACTTTAGTGATCCGGACTCGGATAGTTGGAATAACTTTAGCGTGTCAGATGACGGTATAGACATTTGGTCTGCCGCAAATAGAACAATAAAATTAGAATTAACCTGGGATGATACCTGGGGATCATCCGGCAATAACTATGACTTGTACTTGTACAACAGCACAAACCATATGGTAAGAGGTAGTATGACTATTCAAAACGGAAATGATGATCCGGTGGAGTACTTGTTGTATCCGGTTCAGTCTGCCGGTACCTACGAGGTAAGAGTAGAAAAGGCAAGCAACGCGGCAGTCAAGACCCTGAAGCTGATTAGCTTCAACCATGAAATCGAGGCGCCCCACATGGTTGCGGCAGGCAGCATAACAATTCCAGGAGATGCAGAAGGCGCAGTCACGACCGGAGCAGTACACCACTCCACTGAGAGCCTGGAAGCCTTTTCATCCAGGGGACCGACGGCAGACGGCAGGACAAAGCCCGACATCGTAGGGCCTGACTGGGTAGTGACAAGCACGTATCCATTCTTTCCAGGAACATCGGCGGCCACGCCACATGTCGCGGGAGTCGCGGCCCTGATCAAGGAGCAGAACCCGCACTATACCCCCGATCAGGTGCGGCAGGCGCTGGAGCAGAACACGAAGGACTACCACCCAAAAAACAACACGCACGGAACGGGCCTAGTCAACGCAGTCAACGCAATGGAGTTCCCGTTCATCGACAGGTTCGATGCGGGCCTGTCGCAGTGGATTCAGTCAGACACGGGAAGGGACTGGGCAGTCCGAAACCACACGATCGCGGTTCCCGGGCACGGCCAGACAAACAACGTCTCGCACGCAGGCGCGTGCGCCGTATCCTGCCACATCAGAACGGCGGCAGTCGATCTGTCAGAGTATCTTAACGCGTCATTTGGCTTTTGGGCGTACGTCTCAAGCGGAATGGACGGCGGGGAGTACCTGAGGGTACACATAAGCCACGACAACGGCACGACATGGGCCGACTCGCACGACTTTACGCACGGGGACGGGGACGACGACACCTGGCACCGCCACACTCATGACTTGCCAAAGCAGTACCTGACCGGCCAGTTTGCAGTAAGGTTCCTGGAAAGATCAAGCGAGCCGGCAGAGTTTGCGGAGATTGACGACGTCATAGTGCACGGCCAGAAGGTGCCGACGGCGTTCTCTGACGACTTTGACTCGCTTGACGCGTGGACAGAGTCAGGCGAGCCCGACTGGCGGGTCGGAACGCCTGACGAGGGCGGGCATCCGCCCGGGCAGGATCCCGCGACGAATCTTGTCGCAGAGGCAGACGACTGTGACGGCGACTGCATACTGACGCTGGCCGAGCCGGTAGACCTGGCACGGTTTGGGTTTGCCGAGCTGTCTCTGTACAGGTACGTGGATCGCAGCCTCGATACGGGGGAATACCTCAGGGTCGACGTATCGTCAGACAACGGCACGACATGGACCAGCGCGTTTGACTGGCAGGGAAACGTCGATGACGACGACGCGTGGCATCACGAGACGTTTGACCTGACAGGCCACCTTACCGACACGTTCAAGATAAAACTGACGGCAAGGGCGAGCAGCTCGTCTGAGGACCTGATGGTCGATGCCATCAGGATTACGGGGGCGCCGGGCAATCCAGACGACACCGCCACGACCACGGCACTGACAGAATATTCCATCTACGTGGCAAACACGGACGACGACGACATCCTGGTGTACCAGCAGGACGGAACGTACTCGGGAACATTCGTCGACGCAGGCGTCGGAGGGCTGGACAGCCCGTATGACCTGGCCTTCGGACTCGACGGAGACCTGTACGTATCCGACTACAGGTACGGCAAGATCAGGGCATACGACGGCGGCGACGGGACCCTGGTAGATGCGTCCTGGGCATCGCCGCAGAGCAAGCCGCGCGGAATGACCTGGCATGGCGGCCAGCTGTACGTGGCACACGCGCTTGGCATCGAGTCCTTTGACTCGTATGGCAACTCCAACGGGCTGTTCGGCGACGCGCTGAGAGTGCCGCCGCGGGGAAGCAGCATACCGTCGGTCGTTCTGGCGACAGACGTCGTGTTCTGCAACGACAGGATGTACGTATCCGATTACGTGGGGGATGCGATACTGTACTATGACGCATCGGACGGCGCATACATCGGCGAGATCGACTCCTCGTCACCCAACACGCACGAGGCATACGGCCTTGACTGCGGCACGGGGTTTGACGGGACGGGCACCAGCCTGTACATGTCAGGAGATGACTCGGGAAGGATAAACGAGATCGACGTTGCGGACAATTCCCTGATCAACGAGGAGACATCGGGGATTGACGAGCCGTTTGGCATAGTGCTGGACGGCCACCAGATGCTCCTGGTCCTAAACAAGGACGACGACAACATCGTAAGGCTCAACGCGACTACGAGCGTGGAGCTGTCCGATGCCAACATCGATGACGCCCGTGGCATCACTCTGGGCCCGGTGCATGCAGCATCGGGCTCGTCTGCAAGGGCATCCGGCGATACGCCCCCCGCCGCGGCAAATGAAAAGGCAGGCGACAACCAGGAGCCCGACCTTGAGCTGTACCATGACGGCGCCGCATATGACGGACCGATCGTGATAACGGACGCAGTCACCACGTTTGCTGTGACCGCGCAGGATCCGGAGGGCGATGCCGTTACCATCACCGCAGTCCATCTAGACGTGCTGCTGCCGGCAGAGTCCGTGTCGGTAGCAGACCATGGCAACGGCACCGCAGCGGTAACGCTCAGCTCCGGGTCCCTGGCCCCGGGGACATACGCGCTATGGATCAGCGCGTCAGACGACAACGGAAACGACTATGAGCGCCCGTTTGGAATGACGATTCCATGATATGTTTTCCTATCAAGGCTAGCTGTACTACGTTTATTCTGACTCACATGGAAGTTAACACGCCATAACCAACGGTTCCATTCCACGCTGGGACATGATCCCACGCGCGCCACCGATTTGCGTGTTTATATGCAAAACGAATTTGCAGATTCAAATGGTACAGATAACAAAGGAGAACGTCGTATGGATCGGAATCGTTGTTGCCATCGCCGGAGGTGCCGCATGTGAGTTTATCCTTATAGCCCATGGAAGCTAAACATATCATGTGCTTAAGAAGAATTTCTCCATACATTCCACCCTTGAAGGGGCTGGCTTCTAATGCCTGTAAAGAACACAGACCTGTTGATATCATTTGATACAAGCACACTGATGTACTATCTCGGGATACAGAACCCACGCAACCAGAAGGAGGTAGCCCAAGCAGCCGCCCTTGCGGGGGACCACGACGTGTTGTTCAGCTCCGGCGTGTACGGCGGCAGGTGCCTTATCACCACGTCTCCCTTCCAGCCGGCCATCCTTCTCCTGAGCTCCGCCGACCTGTGGTACGACGCGTTGTCCACGAACAGCAGCACACCCTGCCGTACTTGCGGCACAGCGCCTTGAGAAAGTCAAAGAACGTGTCCGTGTCGGCCTTTTCGTAAAAGCTGCAGTCAAACCCGCTCCTTGGGAGGGCCCCTATTGCACAGTACCTCCTCCCTGACAGGCTGGATGGCGTGCAGACCGGCTTTCCCACCTCAGAGTCCCTGTGCAAAATTACGTCAGGCACATAGGTCTGACAGGCTGGATGGCGTGCAGACCGGCTTTCCTACGGGGTACCAGCTGTTCCTGACGTTCCATCCCAGTATGAACGAGGACTCGTCGCCTATCATTACCGCGTAGTCCCTCTTTGAATGGTACCTTGCGCACCTGTCTTTTCTATGCGCTCCTTGGCAAAGTCAAAGTATTCCTTGGCGATCTCAAACCCGAGATAGCGCCTGCCCATCTCCTTGCTGACTACCGCCACCTGCCCCGCTGAACAGGCTCATCGCTTTCAATATGCCCCCGTCCTTAGATCTTCTTGCAGTTCTTTCTTGCGGCCTTGCAGCTCTTTTATCTTATAACTAATAAGCTCAATTTCCTTCTCAATTGCCTTTCTTTTCGAGCTGGCATCACCGTCAGGCCCGCAATAAACTGTTTTTTTCCGTTTGGATTCGCTGTCGTAATACGTGAGATACAGATAATCATTCCCGTTAATCGTCTTGACCTCCTGCTTTGCCATGATTCTGAATGGATCATACTTTTATAAATATTTTAACCTATTTTATTCCCTAAACCTTTATATGAAGAAGGGAAGAATGTAGGTTAATGAAAGACGCGACGGTGAGAAAAAAATCAAAGGGCACAGGACGCCCGTTGACGAACTTGTTACGATCTGAACATGCTTCATTCTCCCATCTTATAATTTGTGAGGTCAGCTTCGCATGAATCCACGAGAGATCAGAGGAAGACAGATAGCGGAAACCCCGGACCAGATCACCAGACTTGACGGTTCCCGTTATGCAGTCAGATCCCAGTCAAGGAACAAGATGCATGATGTTGTCTCTACCGAACGTGGCTGGGTCTGCTCCTGCGAGGACCACCGGTTCAGAGGGACGTGTTGCAAGCACATTCATGCAGTTGAAATTTCGATCAGGATTCACCGGGAGGTCAGGGACGATGTGGTAATCTCGGAACTCACTCTTGATTCGTGCAAGTACTGCAATTCCACAAAGCTGGTAAAGATGGGCGTGCGGCACAACAAACAGCACGATATCCAGATGCTCAGGTGCAACGACTGCAAGAGAAAGTTCTCAGTCAATCTCGGATTTGAAAGGATGATGGCAACTCCGGACCAGATAACGGTTGCCATGAATCTATACTTTAACGGGGAATCCTCAAGAAAAGTGGCCCAATCATTGGCACTTACAGGTATTATGGTAACCCACACAACGATCCAAAACTGGAACAGGAAATACGTCAGACTCATGGACAAATACCTAGAAAAAATCACGCCGCAGGTGGGGGAGGTATGGAGAACCGATGAACTGTACCTGAAAATCAAGGGGGATCGCAAGTATCTCTTTGCCATGCTGGATTCCGAGACACGGTTCTGGCTTGCACAGATGGTGGCAGAACACAAAGGAAACGATGACGTGTCTCCGATGTTCAGGTATGCGAGAAATAAGGCCGGAAAAATTCCCAGGACGCTGATCTCTGATGGGGCTGCCAACTTTCACCATGCGTGGAAGGATCAGTACAGGCCCAAGAACCTCCTCCACAAGGACACGGAACACCACAGGCACATCCACATCTCCGGCGACATGAACAACAACCAGATGGAGTCATTCAACGGCAACACGTTAAGAGCCAGAGAAAAGGTGGTCCGTGGGGTCAAAAGAGACGACTCTGCAATTTTCAAGGGAATGCAGATCCACCACAACTACGTCCGCCCGCATCAGGGCCTTGACGGCGACACGCCTGCCGACAGGGCCGGAATCAGGATTCAGGGAGACAACAAGTGGAAGACCATAATCCAGAATGCCGCCAAATCCGATCTACCTATGCTTTCCAGAGAGAATCATCTACCGTAAACTTTCCAGTTCCCAAAATAAGAAAGGCTTAAGAAAGGCGCACCACTCCTTCAGAATCGAAGATAGATGAGCTGGGGTCTACAAAACAGGATTGCAGGTATAATCAAGCCACATGACCGACGAGCTCTGATGCTTGCAGTGGATCACGGTTATTTCCTCGGTCCGACCGAGAGGCTGGAGAATGCGGCAAAGACAATCTCGCCACTGCTAAAGTACTGCGACTCCCTGATGCTGACGAGAGGCATACAGAGAAACTGCGTGGATCCAAAAACTCCGGTTCCGATGGTGCTTCGCGTCTCCGGAGGCTCTAGCATCATTGGCGAGGACTTGTCCCGCGAAGACATTACAGTCAGCATAGAGGACGCATTACGCGTCAACGCAAGCGCACTGGCAATGTCGATGTTTGTCGGCTCAAAATACGAGTATCAGACAGTTGTTAATCTGGGAAATCTTGTCGGCGAGGCAGAGCGCTACGGACTTCCCGTCCTTGCAGTGACTGCCGTGGGAAAGGAGCTTGGCAAGGACGCAAGGTATCTGTCGCTTGCATGCAGGATGGCAGCAGAGCAGGGCGCACACATTGTAAAGACGTACTATTGCGATGGCTTTGAGGGGGTTGTAGACTCTTGCCCCGTTCCGATAATCGTTGCGGGAGGCAAAAAAATCCCCGAGCGTGATGCGATGCAGCTGACCTACAACGCAATCAGGGGAGGTGCAGTCGGTGTGGATATGGGGCGAAACATATGGCAATCTGATCACCCCGTAGCGATGATTCGTGCAGTCAGGTCAATCGTTCACAGCAACGCTACCGTGGATGAGGCGTATTCCATGTACCAAAGCCTATCTGCGCAGGAAAAGCCACAAAGGCTAGGCAAGCCTGGCGGCGATTCGGCAGCATAGCGAAAACCGGGCACGGGCCCCATCTAGCCGTCGCTCCTTGAGAGGTGGATGTGTGCAATCTTCCATCCGTCTGACCTGACCAAGACAAACGTCGCCCTGCCGTTGATCACCATGTGCTCTCCCGTGTATGTTTTGGTGTCTACCAGCATTCCCTTCTGCATCAGCTCAAAGGCTGCGATGGCAGTATCACCGAATATGCTGATCCTTGGATTGGTTATCTGATAGTCATAATCTGAGATGCTGACAAATCTTAGCTCCTCTAGCACAATCGATGTCTTAAAGTCCTTTAGGTCGTATGGCGGAACATCGCTAAAGCTTGAGAACCTTGGGTCATCCAGCTGGATTTCCCTTAGCGGCGCAAGATCCTTTGTTTTTCCTGCATCAAAGAATGCCTCAATGACCCTGATGACCTGCTCGTTTTCTGACATCTATGCCTTTTCCAGATTGAATCGCTTTAAGTTTTCGTCAGCCTCTCACACGGGGTTGGCTGTCTGTCAACCCTTCTAGATGTCACCCATATTTGGGGCAGACGTGCAGGCGGGAAAAATCGGACAATCTCCCTACCATCAATACCTGAAAATGTACGCCACGGATCACCCCCCGAGGTAGTACCCCTGTCCACCCATGGCTCTGCACGCGTACGAGGTCACGTTCCTAAACCAGTTTCATGACCTCGTCTGCTATGGATCTTCCCCTTGCCCTCCATGTCAGTATGCACGTCATAAACTGCGACCACCTCCTCATCCAGAGTTCCCCTCCCTTGATCTGCCCGCTTATCTTGCGGAAGACGACGGCGTAACGGAGGGCACGCTCTGCGGCGTTGTTTGTGGGATGCACGCCGTCGTGCTCCAGGAACGTAAACAGGTGCGGCAGCGAGCTTGTCAGTCTGCGCAGTACCGGGCCCAGGACGGGGTCGTCCGTGCTTTCCCGGTACCCGAACAGTATGTTGCGCAGCCAGGACTCGAACCTTCTGCGCAGATCCTTGCCCCTGTCCTTCCTCCTTGCCCTGACGGCGCTGCGGTACAGCTGCCGAAGCTGCTCGTACAGTATTCCCGCAAACAGCGGGGCGCCCTGCTTTTGCGCCGCGTATTTTGATACGCGCAGCTCGTGCGACCAGCACAGCTGGTGCCTGTCCTCCCCGTTGAACCTGTCATACACCGAATACTTGTCAGATGTCACTATTCCACCATACCCCTCCATGTGCCTGTCCAGGAACAGTGCGCCTCTGCTCGTATTGTACTCGACAAACACGCCGTTGTCCGTCTCGGCAGTCCATGTCCATATGCGGCTGCCGTTCATGCTGGCCGCAGTCTCGTCTATTCTGACGTTGGATGATCTCTTGATGCCGCCCAGGATCGCGCCTGACGGCTTTTGCATAGAGTCGCATACCCCTCCGATCATGTTGATTACGGTCGATTTGGCGATGCTCCTGCCGGTAAAATCCTTGAGCGTGTCTGCCACGGACTGCAGCGGCATGTGCCTTGCGCGCAAGGCAGACACAAGGGAGATCATGTGCTTGCCGTACCTGCCCCTCCTTGGGAGTCCGTCGTCTGCTGATATCGTAATGCCGCACAGTCTGCATGTGGCACGCTCGGTTATGTGTCGCGTCTCTGTCATCCGGACCGGTTCAAAGTCGATGATGTCCCGTATCAGGGCAGTTATGTCCATGGCCCTCCCGCACCTGCACACCGGCGAGCACGTCCCGTCGTTGTCCTAGAACGTGTGAAGCACCGTCTTCTGGGGGTCGTGTCTTCTGGATGTCCCCTTGTGGCCCCTCTGGCCTCCCGGCTTTTTGCCGGTGCCATTATTGTTGCCACTATTGCTGCCGTTGCCACGGTTACTGGCCCTCTCCCTTTTCCGCTGCGTCTTTTGCCTCTTGTACTCTAGTGATTCTGCAGATGGTGGGAGTTCTCGTTCTCGTAGTACCGGAGCCGCCTGCCTTGCTCCTCGATTGTCCTGTTCGCTGCCTTTTGGTTATTTTCTAGCGTGCTTATTCTGTCTGTGAATGATACAATTGTGGCCTCTAGTTCGCGGTATGTGGGTCGACGGCCTTTCATGCTGATACTATACGGGCATCGTATTTGATCAGCATGATCGCAATATGTTAAGCAGGTTGTCAAAACACGTCAAAACTAGGTGACCTCGTACGTCCCTCATCCAGCAATCTTTATTAGGCAACTTCAAGCCAAAAATATGGTTAGAATGAACGTAGATATCAAAACTAGCGCACCACTTTTTCTGCTGGCTGATTTTACACTGTAGGCAGTGTATTTTTGTTTTATAACACATTAAAATTATGGCGATGATGTTTGATGGGTAACATGGAAACAATGTCTGGCGCGGCCGCCCTGATGAGGGCCATGCAAAAGGAGGGCGTCAGGGAGGTCTTTGGACTGCCCGGGGGGGCCAACCTTCCCATGTATGACGAGCTATACAAGTCAGACATACGGCACATACTTGTCAGACACGAGCAGTCTGCGGCACACATGGCCGACGGGTTCGGCAGGGTAAGCAGGAGGCCGGGAGTCTGCTTTGCAACGTCCGGGCCCGGCGCCACCAACATACTGACCGGCATTGCCACTGCGCAGGCCGACTCCTCCCCGATGATCGCAGTAACCGGACAGGTTCCGGTAGGCATGATCGGCCGTGACGCGTTTCAGGAAAGCGACATCATCGGGATGGCCAACCCTGTCGTAAAGTACGCGTTCCAGCCCAGATCGGCCCAGGAGATTCCAGAGGTCGTCAAAAAGGGGTTTTACATCGCAGAGACCGGAAGACCCGGACCCGTACTGCTTGACATACCAAAGGACGTGCAGCAAAACGAGGCACAGATGAGCTTTCCAGAGGAGTTTAAGATTCGCGGCTATCATCCGTGGACAGATCCCGACATTGCCAACATTGAAAAGGCAATCAAGATACTGCTATCCTCTGACAAGCCGATGATACTGGCAGGCGGCGGCACAATCATCTCGTCTGCGTTTGCAGAACTGCAGGCAATCGCAGAGCTGCTGGTGATTCCAGTCGTGACTACCTTCAAGGGCAAGGGCGCATTTCCCGAGAGCCACCCACTGTCACTGGGGCCGATTGGCATGCATGGGCATGCGGAGGCAAACAAGCTAATGAGTGAGGCCGACTGCGTCCTGGCAATCGGAACCCGCTTCTCTGACAGGTCTGTGGGAACGTTCGAGGAGTTTGAAAGGAACCTGAAGATCATCCATCTTGATGTAGATCCGGCCGAAATAGGCAAGAACCAGACCACGCAGGTGGCAGTCGTAGGAGACGTGCGTGCATCGCTGCGCGTGATGATAAAGATGCTGGCACAGCAGGCAATAAAACACACAGATGACAACGCATGGATACGGCATGTCAGGGAGGTAAAGGACTATTGGCGCGAGAACCTCAAGATTCACCCCGGGGAGCTGGGGGCAGCCAAGATTCTGCGAAAGCTGAGGGAGCTGCTTCCCAAGGAGGCAATCATCACCACCGAGGTGGGCCAGCACCAGATGTGGGCGTCGCTGTTCTATGACGTGATCACCCCGGGGACCTTCTTTAGCTCTACCGGACTGGGCACCATGGGCTGGGGGTTTCCTGCAGCCATCGGCGCCAAGGTGGCAAGGCCCGACGTTCCCGTAGTCGACATTGCGGGGGACGGCAGCTTTAACATGACGGAGAACTCGCTTGCGACCTGCATCACCGAGGACATTCCCGTAATCGTGTTCCTCGTCAACAACTACACCCTGGGGATGGTCGCGCAGTGGCAGAGAACCTTCTATGACAGGCGGATGATTGGCGTGGATCAGCAGCACTGTCCTGACTATGTAAAGCTTGCAGAGTCCTATGGCGCCCAGGGCATACGCGCACAGTCCCTTGACGAGCTTGGGGGTGCAATCAGGACCGCGCTGGGCAGCGATGTTGCCACCGTAATTGACATACCCATAGATCCCGAGGAGGACGTGCTGCCGTTCGTGGCCCCCGGAACCTCCCTGAAGGAGATGATACTGCCGTCTTAGTGGTTATCATGTGGGCGATTCTCTCATTACTGGTTGAAAACAAGCCTGGAATCCTGTTCCAGGTCACGCACCTCTTCCGTTCCCGTAACTTTAACATCGACAGCATATCTGTGGGCGTGACCCAGAATCCAGAGTTCTCCAGGATGACCATTATCACCATCGGCGATGAAAAGCATATACAACAAATCGTAAAGCAGCTTGACAAGATGATTGACACCGTGGAGGTGCGCCAGCTAGACGAGCACAAGACCGTGTTCAGGGAGCTGGTCATATTCAAGATCAGGGTACGGTCACCGGAGGACAGCATGGAGATCAACAAGCTTGCAAACGCGTATGGCGGCAAGATCCATGACGCAAAGCAGGACTCCATAATGGTCGAGCTGACTGCGACCCCGGATCAGATCAAGGCCTTTGAGGATCTTGCCAAGAAGTTCGGAATCCTGGAGACCTCCAGGACCGGGATTGCCGCCTTGCAGAGGAGCGGGGCATGAGGGTCAGGGTCTTTGATACCACCCTGCGGGACGGCGAGCAGACGCCCGGCGTATCCCTGTCGCCGGAGCAAAAGCTGGACATTGCAAAAAAGCTGGACGAGCTGGGAGTCGATGCCATAGAGGCCGGGTTTCCGGTAATCTCCTCTGGCGAGCTCAGGGCAGTCAAGATGATCACAGCCGAGGGCCTCGGTGCTGAGGTCTGTGGCCTTGCAAGGACCACCAAGAGGGACATCGACGCTGCAATCGACGGGGGGCTGGACTATATCCACACGTTCATTGCGACCTCTGACATCCACCTGGAGCACAAGCTGCACATGAGCCGCGACGAGTGCCTGGCAAAGGCCGTCGAGGCAGTAGAGTACGGCAAGTCCCACGGACTGCAGGTAGAGTTCTCGGCCGAGGATGCGACGCGGACCGACAGGGACTTTTTGAAGAAGGTTTTCGGCGAGGTCGCAGGGGCCGGGGCCGACAGGGTAGACATTCCTGACACCGTAGGGTACTCCACCCCGGAGCATATCGCACAAATCACGAGGGACGCAATCGATGCCGCAGGGCTCCCCGTCAGCGTCCACTGCCACAACGATTTTGGGCTTGCAGTCGCAAACGCCATCTCCGGAATCCAGGCCGGGGCCGCATGCGCGCACGTGACAATCAACGGCATAGGCGAGCGCGCAGGCAACGCGTCCCTTGAGGAGCTTGTAATGGGACTGCAGTGCCTGCCCTTTGGGCAGAAATACGAGACAAACATCCACTCCCAGCTAATTTATGAGGTCTCCAGATTCGTCTCAAAGCTTGTCGGGATATCCGTCCAGGCAAACAAGGCAATCGTGGGCGACAATGCGTTCGGGCACGAGTCGGGCATTCACACCCACGGCGTCCTCAGCAACCCGCTGACCTACGAGCCGATCAGCCCCGAACTGGTCGGGCGCAAGAGGTGGCTGCAGGTCGGCAAGCATGCAGGCCTGCACGGGATGAACGCCATGCTTGGGGAGTACGGGATAAGGCCAGACGACGCGCAGGGAGGCAAAATCCTTGAAAGGGTAAAGTCGTTGGGCGACCAAGGAAGGCAGGTAACTGACGTGGAGCTGCTCTCCATTGCAAGTGAGATCCTAGGCGACAAGGGAATCAAGCGTCTCGTGCACCTAGTCGGCTTTTCGGTCTCGACGGGAATCGGAACAATGCCGTATGCGTTTGTCAGGCTGAACATAGACGGCAAGGACTTTACTGCCACAGACTATGGCGTAGGGCCCGTCGATGCTGCCCTCAACGCAATCCAGAAGATCACCGGGGAGATTGCCGAGGTCAGGATCAAAGACTACGGACTGGCCTCGATCTCGGGTGGCTCCAGCGCAATGTGCGAGGTGACCATCAAGGTCGAGGACGCTGCCAGAAACAAGGCATCTGCCAAGGCCGTAGGCGAGGACATTGTCACGACCAGCGTCCAGGCAGTCATTGACGGCATCAACCGAATCATGCTCAAAAAGACCCTCTCTGAAAAGCAGGCGTCATGACTTGCTGGAACCAGAGCACGGCACTGCAGGATCCGGCCAAGTGACAAATCGTTAAATCCCCTTCCCCCTGAGGAGATCCGTGTACAGAATCTCCATGATTACCGGCGACGGCATCGGCCCGGAGCTGTCCGATTCTGTCTCCTCCGTGCTTGAGGCAGTCAACGACAGGCTTGGATTGAGGCTTGACGTGGCCAGGCTTCCCGCAGGCGACGCTGCGCTGCGTGATACCGGACAGGCGCTTCCTGATGATACCTTTGGCGCGATAAGGGGCTCTGATGCCTGCCTCAAGGCGCCCGTGGGCGAGAGCGCCGCAGACGTGATCGTGGTGCTGCGTCGGGCCCTGGATCTTTATGCCAACATAAGGCCCGTAAAGTCTTATGACTTTATGCCCGCCGCCGCCAGGGACGTTGATATGGTAATAGTGCGCGAGAATACCGAGGATCTTTACACCGGCAAGGAGTTCTCCCTGGGAGACTCTGCCGTGGCACTGCGTATAATCTCCGAGCATGCCTCAAGACGCATTGCCAGGCATGCCTTTGAGCTGGCAGAGAGGCGTGGCCGGAGGGTGACGTGCGTCCACAAGTCAAACGTCATGCGCCTCACCGACGGACTGTTTTCCCGGTCCTGCGCGGAGGTAGGCAGGGACTATCCGGATGTGGAGCTTGAGCAGATGTATGTCGATGCGTGTGCCATGGATCTGGTCCGGAGGCCGCACCGGTTTGACGTCATCGTGACTACAAACCTCTTTGGCGACATCCTCTCTGACGAGGCATCGGAGGTTGCCGGCGGCCTGGGAATGGCGGCCTCCTCCAATGTGGGCGATGACTTTGCAATCTTTGAGCCCGTACACGGCGCGGCGTTTGACATTGCAGGACGAAACGTTGCGAATCCCGTATCATTCATACTTTCTGCCAGGCTGATGCTTGAGTGGCTGGGGCAAAAGCACAACGACTCTAGGTGCGTGGAGATCTCTGAGAAAATCACTAATGCCGTGCATGATGCCATCAGGGCCGGCTCCATGACCCGGGATATCGGAGGCTCAAAGTCGACTGCCGAGTTTACCGGGGACGTGGTTGCAAGGCTGGCCTAGTCTTTGCCCCTCCTCAGATCCGAGGACGGCGGGTTCAGCGACCAGAAAAACATGGCCAGGCACACTGGTATCATTATTAGCACGGCCGCGGCGACTGAGACTGCATAAAACGTCGGATCCAGCCCCGGCATCAGCGGCCCTGGAAACACCGCGTACAGCCACAGCCCTGCAACGAACGCCAGGACGGCCTTGTTTCTCCCCAGAACCTGCCTCCATCCAAGCCTCGCCTTTTTGATATAGCACCGCTTGCAGCGTGATCTGTCGTCTGTCATGCAGCCTGTACAGCACACCGTCTGGCAAAAGTAGCACCTCCTGTCCCCAAATGCCGAGCTGCAATAGCCGCACCTGTCCACATGCAGCCCTGCACCACTGGGAAATTTATCCCTTATTGCGGGTCTTCTGGGCGCGACCTGTTTTTCGCAAGCCATGCCTCGTACATCCTCATCACATCATCGACGTCCGTCTCGTCCTCCGAGTATGTAACAATCACGCCAAACCTTCCCTTGCCGTCGTGCCCCCTTGCGTAATACCCCCAAAAGCTGTCCGGTAGTCTCTGAAAGTTTGCCGGATTCTTTGCGATTCCTTCCAGGTTCCTTGTCAGCACCTCGATGACCCTGACTGCGTCCTCTGACTCGATCATGCCTTTGGCAGCGCCCTGCATGATAAAAATCTCTGTCTGCGAATGCCTATTGCCTGCTGTAATGCCCGGACTCGCTAGGCGACACTGTAGGCTAGGCACTTGATCACCATGGCCTACCATGCCGTATCTTCTGGAGGGGGTAAACTCTTACCCCCGGTTATGCGTGGAATCCTTATAAACACGACACATAGATAATTTACGATTTTAGGCACGAATTACATCTGCAAATGCCTCTTTGGCGGCAAAACTCACGCCTGAACTTCGAGGCCGATCTGTTACGTAATCAGACTTGTAGTTTAGATGGTGACATGCGGATCTGCATGCAGCCTATACTGATGACCATTGAAAATTTCGCCTCCCTTACAAGCTGCGCTCAAGGTACCTATAGATGTCAACCTTGATGGAACACGTCCTAAAGTATTCCGAGACGGCCCTTTTGAGGTGATCTACCGTCTCGTAAAATGCCGACGTGACCGGCCCGTACTTGGCATCCTTCCAGACTGCCTCTATGACGCTCAGCTCCGGCCTGGCTACCGGCAGGTACAGCAGGACGACGTCTGGATTTTTCTTCAGGTACCTGCGGACCTTTCCGGTCTTGTGCTGTGCTGCGTTGTCCATCACAATCAGAACCTTTCCCCGCTTTTTGTGCACCTGCTTGAGATAATGCACAAAGTTTGCGCTGTTGAACTTGTCGTATGTGCGCATCAGCCGGGTTCCGTCGTCTGCAATCGTTCCGTATACCGCGACGCGCTCCCTTCTGCCGGATCGTTGCACCTCGATCCTGTCCCCCACGGGCGACCAGAACTTTCTGCCGTCCCTTCCCGTACTGACGAATATCGACTCGTCCTGTACGGCTATCCTAAATCCGCGCCTTTTTGCAAGCTTGATCGCGGTTCTTGCCGCCCCCTGCCACCGTCTTACCGCCTTTGCGTCGGCAGCATCTGCAAGCCTGGTGGTTGACGTCTTTGGCGAGAATCCCATCGTGCGTAGGATTCTTCTGATGCTTCCCACGCTGTATGTGACATGCAGCCTGCGGCGCACCCGGTTGCACAGCTTCTTCGGGGTGAGCTTTTCCATCCTACGCAACTTTGTGGCGATCTTTTTTATCCTGCCGACCGGAACCTTTGGTTTTTTGTCCCTGTTAGGAGTCACGGAGGCCGTCGATGCCGTCAAGCTCGAATCTCTTGATCCACATCTGTACGGTACGCTGTGTCACGTCGGCAATCTCTGCAGTCTGTGCGGTGGTGTTGCCAAGCAGTACGGAGCGCACCGCCATGATTCTGGTGTGAATCTTGAGATCCTTTTCGACATGCATGGCATCCGTGAGGATTTTCGTCTTGTTCATGCCGGGAGTGACATGGTGGGGAGCTATAAACCTTTACAAGATGTGTAATCAGGCGAAATTTTCAATGATCATCAGTATAGTCTGAATTATTGAGCCTGGCGCCGTCTTATGGGGAACTTCTGTGAAGGCTGAACCACTTCAGATGGCTCAATTCAGCGTGGACAAAACAGTTTCTGCAATGGGTTAGACTATAAGACAAAACTGATTACCCGTACGAGGTCACCTACCCCCGCCAGTCAGGCACGAATTAGCATGAATGATTGTGATCTTCACGCCTAGCTAGCAAGGGACGTGACCACATACGATTACCCTGTAGGAACAGTAGGAAGTGGACAAAACAGTCTCTGCAATGGGTTAGACCATGCTCAAAATTTCTTTGGCTTTGCTTACATAGATTTTGGCAGTTTCAACCAAATTTCTTGCCTGAGTCTCTGATATTGCATCTGCATCATCGTATTGAAACTCGTGTCTTCTCCTTCGTCCTTTGTCAAAGGCTTCAAGTACGTGATTATCAAACTTCCTCCAAAAAACGGCCCACGAAAACGATATTACTGCAACATGATGATCATGGCTTTTGGGCCTGTATCCTTTTGAAAACATTAATGCCCTTCCTGCATGAAGCATGGCAGTATACGAGGCAGTATGTGCGTATCCCCACTCATCAATTCCAAACATCTTGCCAGATGATTTTATTTGTTTTTCTGCATTCTTTATCTCGTTTTTAATCTGTTCTTTATCAGATTGAAATTCCTCTACTAGATCATTCCTTAGCAAGTCGCTTAAATTCATCCTCATCACCAACAATCATGATTACGGGAGTCTTGAAGATTTCTTTGATTAGTGGTATGTTCTTTTTTATTTTCTCAAAAAATTCCTTTTCAGTCCAGAGTATAAAGTTAATCTCACGACCTGTGTTTCGTTCTATTTTGGGAATAGTCTTGAGAAGATATTCTTCTTTTGCATCTCCGATAACAAGCAAGTCGATATCGCTTCCTTCTTTTTCCGTTCCTTTTGCAAATGAACCATAGATTAATGCATACTTTGTCGCCTCTCTTGCAAGTTCCTTTGAAAGAAGCTCGCTAAAGATTTCATACTTTAGGAATATTCTTTTCATCTCATCAAAGATTATGCTTTTTGTGTTTATTCTGTAAAATGACAAATTGCCTTGATCCCTTCTCGTGACAAGATTTACTCTTGTCAGATTTGTCATCTCTTTTGATACTGCAGGTGATGTAAGGTCTGTCCTGCGTGCGATATCGCTTAGATGAAACTCTTTTGTAGGATTCAGAAAGAACAGTTTGAGAATTAGGATCTGGCTTTTTGCATGAAATATGGAACCAAGTAAGCTTTTAGTTTCAATAGCTTTCTTTTTAATCACTGGTTTTTCTTTGAATATCTTTTTTTTGACAGACTCCAGTGATGATGTGTGTTCTGGCTTGACTATCTCTTCTATGTCTTCATTTACCAAAATAAGACCAATGCCGAGATTCTGACATGTCTCTTTTACCGATTTTGCAAACATATCTTTGTGTATAGCTAGATAGGAAAAATTCACAGCACCCTTTTGGTGCAGTGACTGCATTATCCCTCTTTCAATATCCCCCCTCGAACCCTTTACCTCTACTGTTGTAATCTTGTTGCCTTTTACTGCAACAATGTCAGCAATCCTCCCCCTGATCTTTACGTCCCTTCTTACAATCCATCCTTTTCTTTCAAAGTATTTTCCCATTCTTTCAACCAATACCGTCTCTGTACTCATAAAACCAATATTTCCTATCAGTTAATAATTATTAACTAAATAAAAACGGTACTTTTATGTTAAATATGCCTTATGCGGAATCGGTTAAAATCAAAAAAACCGGGCAGCTTTTGCGTCATTTTTGGCAATTACGCATAAGGTCTAAAATGTCTCCACCAAATCCTCCCACAGTCTATTATGACAAAGAAAGGGTACGAGGTCACCTACCCCCATCAGTTAGGCACGAATTAGTATGAATGATTGTGATCTTCGTGTCTAGCTAGTAAGGGGACGTGACCACATACAAGAAAGGTTATCTGTATCAAAAGCTACAAAATTCAATACCCATGCTGTAAGTATTAATTATTTTCAATATGGGGGACGGAGGAAATATCGAGGTAGATTGTCTCCGTCAATTGATACTTCTTCAGTTTTAGAAGCAGGAATATGGGCCGCAGATATGGTATCTGGTTCGTATTATCATAAATTTGAAAATAATGAGTGGGCGTATTCGAACATTCTTCATTCAAAAAAGATCGGCAGTGGTGAAAGAATACTTTGGAGATAGTAAGAAAGACGACCCCACGGTATTCCCGATTGGGCATGAACCCCTCCCATTCCTTTGTGGAACACGGTTTCCCGTGGACTTACTCGTCTACCATATAATATTGTACCATTACAAGGAACTGGAAAGTTTACGGTAGATGATTCTCACTGGAAAGTGTCGGTAGATCGGAACTAGTAAGTTAACAGGAACTGATTTCTTCTGGAAAGTTTCGAATGCGGGAAATCTCCGATATCGGTTCAGTCACGCGATTTGAAGGATATTCTGACTGTTTTGGGAAGCATTGTAGGTTGCAAAGGCATACAGAATGGTTGCATCCTCTCACGTCCCGGCAACGTCACATAGCCCATAAGAGAACAGATTGGGTTCAATTCAGAGAAGATCCATATCACGAAGATTACACAGAACCCACCCGTCAGGTCGGCAGTCCTGCCAGTTGACAAAGTCATAGAATATTGTATGGGTGAGGCCTCAATCACGGATGGGGGAGACCTCAAACTCGACGAACTGACGATCCAAAGAAAAGGCGATGACGGTGGAAAACCAACTGCCCGGATGCTACAGTTCAAGTTCTCACTTGGGGGACTTTTCGACATACGGGGAACAGACATCATTGAAAGAAGAAGAATTCAGGTATGATAATTTCAGAGAAGATCTATATTTCAGGTCTCGAAGATTACACAGAACCTGCGATGTCTATCTTATTAGGCAGAGCCATGCAGTATCAACAATGGCAACGTTGGGCAAAAACAGGACTGTTCTGTTGCTGTTATTAGCGCTCATACCTTTAATCATGTCGCCTGTCTTTGTCCAGACCAACTCCACGGAGACCGAACCAGACGAGATGCGAGAGGACATACCTGATGCCGTAAGAAACGGACTTGCATATGGCCTGTATCAGCTTTATCTGGATCACGAGGAAACCGGCGTGATGGGGAGCAGGCATGTCTCAGAAAAAAGCATTCATGGCGAAAGATTGTATGTTTTGGTGAAGTTTGAATCTGATGACTGTACAATACCAAAGGAATTAGGTGTGGTGGCAAAATCATGTTATCTGTCTTATGGGGGCTACGATACGGTGATTTTAGTTTCGCCTTCTGATTTGGTCAGGCTGGCAGCACTCGACAACGTAGATAATGTTTTACTACACCCAGAACCCGTCCCAACTCTACCGATACAGGAACACCCAGAGCATATACAGAGGGAAATAAAACAGGAACACACAGCAGTTACAGTACAGCCGCAAACTCTACCAATGCAGAAGGATGGCGCAAACATGGATGCCGTCTTCAACACAATGATAGCTGTAACTATCGCTGCAGCAGTTCTGACTGCCACGTTTGTACACTACAGAAGAAAATGGACCCGGAAAAAAATTGAAGTCTAGAGTCATTGCTTAGTATCTAGCTAAGATAATCGCCCATCTGGCAGATCTTGATCTCGCCCCTGCGCAACATAACGCGTATGGACTTTTGCATCTCGCCGACGGTCTGATACAGGCGGCTTGCAGTTGCCTTTTTGACCCCGCGCCACTGCCCCTCTATCGAGCTCAGCTCCGGCGTGTACGGCGGCAGGAACTTTGGCACTACATCACCATTCCATTCTGCCAGCTGCTCCCTGACCAGTGCTGCCCTGTGATACGATGCGTTGTCGACAAACAGCAGCACCTTGCCGTACTTGCGGCGCAGCACCTTGAGAAACCTGATGAACGTGTACTTGGCCTTTTTGTAAAAGCGGCAGCCAAGTCCGTTTGCCGACAGGGCCCCGATCGAATAGAACCTCTCCTTTGACAGGTTGGACGGCGCAAAGACCGGGCCTTCCCACGGGGTACCAGCTGTTCTTGACGTTCCACCCAAGGATGAACGAGGCCTCGTCCCCTATCATTACCGTGTACCCTCTCTTCGAGTAATATCTTACATGCCGCCTAGCTTTTTTTGAACTCCTCTTTCTCGGATTCTGAGGCTGGTTTTGGGTGCTTTGGGCGGGGGGCTTTCTGCATGAAAAGCCCAGGCATGTGCAGTATCTTGTATACGCTGGAGACGGCATAGTCTGCCTTGTATTTCTTTTTGATGTGTACCGCAAGCAGCGGTGCGGTCCACACCTCCGACTCTAATCCGCAGCTGCGCGGGCCCGCAATCAGGTCGGCGCGTACCTGCTTGAGATTCCCTGCATCCGGCCACATCTTGGTGCCGGGCCTCTTGATGTCGTACCTGCCCTGTATGCCAAGCTGCATGGCCCGTATCAGCCAGTCGCGTATCGTAGAGTACCCCCGGCCGAGCTGCTTGGCTATCTGGCGTATCGAGTCGCCTTTTTTGCGCCGTATGTAGGCCATCAGCCTGGCTGCGGCCTTGGAGTCGGTCTCATTTTTGTACCTCTCAAGGAGGGACGGGGCCGGGACGTTGGGAAGCTTCTGACTGGAATCATTGAATCATCTGGTCTTATGCTTGCCTGCATCATTGGGTATAATCTAGATCCCCGGGTGGAGGTTTTCTGTCCTTTTTGTGATCGGCTACCATGCATGGTTGCTAGGTCATCAGACGAGGCACCTGCTCCAGTGAGTATCATGTTTGCAAAATCAATGCGCTCATCAAATGGTGCCGGCATGCAGCTGCGTGCAAGGAACCCGGGGACCCGTGCAGGTGTGGAAAACAGGGGTGGCTCCAGTGACAAGTAGATTTCTCACCAATCCACCATCTATGATAGGACTCGAATACTGTGTGAGTCTTTGCTTAAAATATGGGGCTGGCAGCCACGCACTGACTGCCAGTCATTTTGTTCCCCGAATCGGTTTGAATTCGATGTCAGCTTGTACAGCCTGGCCTTTCTATAAATACGAATCGCTCGCTCGGCGGGTATGAGTTTACCCCTCCCTATAGTTTAGGTTGAGTACGAGGCCAACTTTTGATCACCATCTGGATCCATATACGTCAAGACCACACCTGTATTCATTGCCTGATTCAGAGATCAAGATACTGCGCGACGAGCTGGCCCGCGTCATAGCCGAATCAGACAAGAAGGATGGAATCATCGCAGACAGGGATCGGGCAATAGTCGGGCTTGCCGAACAGCTGGCCGAGGCCTCGGTGACAATCCTGATGCAGACAGCACAGATCAACTGGTTCAAGCAAAAGGGGCCCGCCCCAGGGTGGCCAGAGGGCGAACCCCGGGGAGGGACGGCACCTGACGCGCAAACCGCGGCACTGGAAGCAGAAAACCAGCAGCTCAGACAGCACATCAGATATTACGAAAACCCTCACACCCCCTCATCGCAGAACTCTTCCTACCAGGCAGAAAAAGGCCGCCGCGGCAAAGGCATCAGGTAATGTACCGGCACCTGCAAAGGCAAAGCCGGGCCGCAGACAGGGACACGAGGGGGTCTCACACGCCAGAAAACCGACCTTGTTTGTAAAGCACTGCCCCAAAAAGTGCGGCAAGTGCGGCAGCACCAACATGAAGAAGCCGAAAAAGATCTTCTCCAAGCTTGTGACCGATACCCCCAAGAGGCCCGAGCCGGTCACGACACAGCACACCGCATACAGGCGCAAATGCGCCGACTGCGGCAACATGTGCATAGAGGACGACAGGTCATGGAACGTGCCGGGAACCGAGTTTGGACCAAACATCACGGGGATGATGGCCGCAATACGCGTGGCACCTGCCTCCATACAGGCCACGACCACACTGTGCTCAGAAATCCTGGGCATGGACGTCTCAGAGGCAGGCGTGCTGCAGTGCCTGAGGGCCGGCGCCAATGCGATAAAGCCCGGCGTAGAGAGCATCAGGCAGGCCATCAGGGACTCTGATTATCTGCATATTGACGAGACTGCCATGCCATACAACGGCAGGACGGCCCGCATATGGGTGGTCGTGGGCAGGAACAGGGACGGCACCGTCGCCGGCGTCCACACGCTGGCCGCACCCAGTAGGGGCAGGGCCGTAGTTGACATGAACTTTCCGTATTATGACAAACCGGTCACAGTCGACGGGTACGGCGTATACGCCGCATTCAAGACCAGGCAGTGGTGCCGGATCCGCATACTCCGGGAGGCCAGGGAGGCCGGCAAGACCTCCCGGAAGGCCCACGCGCTGTATGGTACACTCAAGAAAAAGTTCATCCATGCCAAGGGGCTGGGGACGCCGGAGGAGGAGGGCGCCGCCCGGCACGACATGCTGATGGCAGAAACGCGCGGGCTGGCCGAGGCATTCGGCAGGGAGGCCGGATGCGAGAGCTTTGCCACAAAGCTTGGGAACGCCTCTGAATTTCTCTACACGTTCATACTGCATCCGGGTATGGAGCCCACCAACAACCTGGCCGAGCGCATGCTGAGGCCGTCCGTAATTGCGCGCAAGGTATTCCAAGGACTCCGTACCATGGAAGGCATGGAGATGTTCACCGTATTGATGACGTGCGCGATGAATTGGCGCGCCCGGGGGTGCGGCGTGAGGGAAATGCTCGTCAAGACCCTGACTGGCAGCGTCGCCTGAGGGGTAAACTCGTACGTTTAACATATTGCGTTTCAAGTGATTTGTTTTCATTGCTGATAATAGGTCACCAAACGCATCTTTTAGATCTTTTGGTTGGGAGCAATCGTGCTTTGCTAACTCGTTTTACATTTGAGTTATGTGATGTTCAAAATTAAAATTCCATATAACGGTAATACTGTGATCAGCAACATCGTTAATTTTCTCATAATGAAAAAGAAAGGGTTAAGGTACTGAGACCTTTGACAATGATGTGTTAGTACCACTTGTACTTATCATACATTGGATTTTGTTGGTCTTAAAGTTTTTCGATATTTTCTAAGCAGTAACAATCCTGGAATTAAAGGTCCAACTGCATACAATATTGAGATAGTTTGACCAAAAGTATCTTGATTAAAGTTAATCCATCTGTCTAGATTATTTTCATCAGCTAATGTGAAACCTGATAGATCTAATATTATCGATATTAATCCAAATATTCCATATCCCAATAAAACATATGAGATTATCTTAATTTTGTTTGGAGACATAAAAAAGGGGTTAGTTTAGTGATATGTAAGAATTTACCCCTCCCGAAAATGCGGCGTGGTGGGCACGGTGATCAAGGTTCTGGTCGGCAACGTCGCCTATGGGGTAAACTCTTACGCTCGGCGGTAAGAGGTTACCCCCAGGCTACATTGCCTGCAAGGGTCTTTATGGCCATGTCAGTAGTTCCTCGATGTACTTTTGCAGGCACGATAATTACGCAATTTGCCGAGATTTTTTGACCATCATACTATAGATCAGGCGGTGTGCCAACCATCATCATGATACCAACACAAAACGACGTGTTTGCACACCAGTTTGACATAACATCGAGACAGTTTAAAACATTGCGACGGCGGTTTTCCAAGCTCGGGCTGGCCGTCTCAAAGAGTCGCAACGCAGTGTATGACCACATCGACGCACTGCGCGTTCTATATTTCATGTCTGAGAGGAGGATGTTTGCAGAATCTGCCGTGACGCACCTTCGCAGGCGGGCCTCAAAATGCAGCAGGCAGCAGCATGACGACGGGGCTGCCTCCAAGGGCGGCGCGCATAGTTGCCGTACGCCTAGTCCGGACTGGATCCTAAAGGCGATCCGGGGCGTCAGCCTGGATGATGCGCAAAAGTGGTGCAGCTCCATGCTGCAGCATACGGTAAGGTGCGCCCGCAGGTCAGGCATGCTGCACAACACGGACGTCGTGGCAGTGGACGTTACCGACGTGGAATACTATGGCAAGGGCCTGGAGGATATCGCCAGAAAGTCAAAGCCCAAGAACGGCACGTCGACGTTTCTCTCGCACATTACCATGCACGGAATAGGATCAGATGACGGGTCTGACCTCGTGCTTTCCTCGCTACAGCTTCCAAAAGAGGCAAAACTGGCCGATTTCGTGCCTAAAATGATCCGCAAGGCGTCCAGATCAGGGATGAGGATCAAGACGTTCCTGTATGACCGCGGGTTCTTTAACGTGGACTGCATGAGGGCTGCAGAAACAAGCACGGGCAGCTACATCATGCCTGCCGTCAAGAACAGGAGGATAGTGGCGGCAATAGAGGAGCATGACCGCGGAGAACGCGGTGCGGTATCAAAATATACAATGACCAACAAGGACGGCAAGAGCGCCACATTCAGGCTAGTCATTGTGGAAAAGGACGAGGTAGAAAAGGACGGCACGGCAGCAGCAAAGAAGGACAAGGCAGAAGAGACCATAGCCGACAGGTACCAGGGTCTTTGCCACCAACATGTCTGCTAAAAGTGCAGAGGCAGTCATTGAGCAGATACCGGAGGAGTACCGCAGTCGGTGGGGAATCGAGACCGGGTTCAGGGTGATCAAGGGGATAATGGGCAAGACGTGCAGCAATTCCCCGGTCGTCAGGCTGCTGCTGTTCTATATGTCTGTCATACTGTACAACCTGTGGAGGACTGCCGTGTTCATAGACGTGGAATCCAAGTGGGACGGATTTGCAGGAGGGAAGGGGTTTACCATGATGCTGTTTGTCGCGTGCATTGTCGATGCGGCCGACTCGTTTGTAAACGATCGCGGAAAGTAGCGGAGGTGCCGTGTCGGGTCTGCAAAAGTACATCTAGGAAGTACTGAATTGCAGGGGGAATCATAGTTGTCATAATAGTGGATGTCGCTCGTGCAGCAATCAGGAAAATAAAAAGAGGCAGGGAGATATCCAGTCTCAGAAGGTTTTTCAAGCAGATTGAAGCGCGCGTAAATCCTGTTCCGGGTGACAGTGACAAGCTGTTCTGGCGTGACAAGTGGTTTGAACGCTTCCAGTCTGAGCTGCAGGGTGCCATAGTGGAGGTGACGCATTATGAGAACCTGAGTGTCAACCAGCAACTCGAGTTGGTGCGCATAATAGACCAGAGGCTGTACGTGCTTGAGAATTTTCCGTATAACCGGCCACCGGCGGAAGTCTACAAGCAATTCTTTGCCGACCTGAAAGGACTCCAGTGGCTTGGTCTGAAATAGTGCCGCGTGTGATGTTCTGCATATCATGTTTGTGACGAACCCGGTTCCATCCTGTTCATGGGTTCGGATGACATCGCAATAGGGAAAATCCGTATAATCTGGATGGTGTTCTGAGTCTGTCAATCTGTACAACAATGCCGTTCCTGAATGATTACCCAAAGTCCCGCATTTTTCTAATCTAATATACAAAGCAGGTCCAAGAAATGACGTTGGCGTTGGGCATTGGCAAGCCCACCGAGTTCAGACCTCGGCGAGTGGCCCCGAGACGGGCCGTTCATGCGGGTTCAATTCCCGTCGCCAACGCCGTAATCTATCTGGACATTCTATAAAAAAGTAGGGATCTGGTAGTTTGTATGTTTCATATGAAAATCATGTCGCATCATCACCGGTGTCCTCCTCCATCCGTTTGGGCCGCTTTTCCTGATCGTATATGCGCCCTTCCTGCAGATGACGGATCTGCCTTTCCGCCGCAGTGTCGCGGCTGCTCTTGTGCGGCACGTTTCCGTCTGCCGATATTGGTATGATCATGCCCGGCTCCGCCAGCTTGCATCTTCAAACCCAGTCCAAGTCGATGAACATCATGTCTTGTTTTCTTTCGTGCCGTATGCGTACAAATCCTATTTTTTCATACCAGCCGACCACGTCCTTGTCAGGATTGACAATGATCAGCCGGCAGCCCATATCTTCTTGATACTCTTTTGCCTGCGCAGCGGCCCAGTCGATCATCGCCTTTCCAATGCCCAAACCCTCGAAATTCCTGTGCGTGGCAATCTGTCCTACCAGCAATCCCGGCACGTTGGAATGGGGAAAGGATTCCAGTTTACCGTGTTCGCGTCTGCTCAGATGTGCCATTGCAATCGTGATATAGCCGATCACGCACTCTTTCTTGTATACGAAAAGCCAGGTCTGGCCGACTTTCTTGGCCTGATCATCAAAAGCCCCCTCTCTCAGGTAGTCCGCGTACTGCTGCTTGCGGCACTCAAAGCGATTCAGAACAAAGCCGGTCCTGCCCAACCTGTGAATGCGTATGTCCTTGTAAAAATTGGCTGGACGAACCGTCAATCTGACTCCGCCCAGCTACCGGATTACCTTGAATTGCTTTCCGTTCTCTATGGCCTTTCTCAAAAGCCGCCTTTGTTCCGGCGTGGGTCCTTTGTTCAAGGCATCGATCAACATCTTCCACTGTTCATCATCCAGTGGTTCCACCTCTCTCAGTGTCATATGTGATCAATGGCGTGCCGCACGTATTAAGTTTACGAAAATTATAGGGCTTGGGACTAGACCTTATGCGTAATCGACCGGATCGAAATATTCCGACGGTGGCCGGCCACACATGCAAGGCTGACGGCATCACATGACGTGTATGAGCGCGGCAGAGTCCGTATATAGTGCAGCTACGGGCAGTTCCAGCTGGTAAAAACTACAGTATAGTGCGGCATCGTGTGGTGCCGCAATGCGTTCTGTATCGTGGTATCAGAACCCATGCATGAGCTTCTTGTTCCGCTTGTCCCACAGCAGCCTAAAGTTGGCAAGCCCGGCCGTCACCTGGAACTCCCTGTCGAACTTCTCGGCAGTCCCGTCGTACGGATCACGCATCCGTTTGTACTGCTTGATGCGTCCTATGGCGTGCTCTACTGTCACCCTCTTGCTGCTTATCCTCCTGTTCTGCGCTTTCTGTTTCTTTGTAAGCTTGCCTTTCCTTGGCTTCTTGTTGGACTGCACGGATGTGACCCCGGGATACACCTCCTCGATTCCCACGTATCCCAGATCCGAGAACATCTTTACCTTCTCGTCCTCGGGGTGCTTTCTGTTACTGCGCATCCTGGCAGTCAGGATTCCCAGATCCGGTGGGTTGTTCTTTATCATGGTGAGGTCGTGCACGCTTCCGGGAGCCGACTTCAGTAGTTCCTCGATGTACTTTTGCAGGCACGATAATTACGCAATTTGCCGAGATTTTTTGACCATCATACTATAGATCAGGCGGTGTGCCAACCATCATCATGTCAGTAACACAAAACGACGTGTTTGCACACCAGTTTGACATAACATCGAGACAGTTTAAAACATTGCGACGGCGGTTTCCCAAGCTCGGGCTGGCCGTCTCAAAGAGTCGCAACGCAGTGTATGACCACATCGACGCACTGCGCGTTCTATATTTCATGTCTGAGAGGAGGATGTTTGCAGAATCTGCCGTGACGCACCTTCGCAGGCGGGCCTCAAAATGCAGCAGGCAGCAGCATGACGACGGGGCTGCCTCCAAGGGCGGCGCGTATAGTTGCCGTACGCCTAGTCCGGACTGGATCCTAAAGGCGATCCGGGGCGTCAGCCTGGATGATGCGCAAAAGTGGTGCAGCTCCATGCTGCAGCATACGGTAAGGTGCGCCCGCAGGTCAGGCATGCTGCACAACACGGACGTCGTGGCAGTGGACGTTACCGACGTGGAATACTATGGCAAGGGCCTGGAGGATATCGCCAGAAAGTCAAAGCCCAAGAACGGCACGTCGACGTTTCTCTCGCACATTACCATGCACGGAATAGGATCAGATGACGGGTCTGACCTCGTGCTTTCCTCGCTGCAGCTTCCAAAAGAGGCAAAACTGGCCGATTTCGTGCCTAAAATGATCCGCAAGGCGTCCAGATCAGGGATGAGGATCAAGACGTTCCTGTATGACCGCGGGTTCTTTAACGTGGACTGCATGAGGGCTGCAGAAACAAGCACGGGCAGCTACATCATGCCTGCCGTCAAGAACAGGAGGATAGTGGCGGCAATAGAGGAGCATGACCGCGGAGAACGCGGTGCGGTATCAAAATATACAATGACCAACAAGGACGGCAAGAGCGCCACATTCAGGCTAGTCATTGTGGAAAAGGACGAGGTAGAAAAGGACGGCACGGCAGCAGCAAAGAAGGACAAGGCAGAAGAGACCATAGCCGACAGGTATCTGGTCTTTGCCACCAACATGTCTGCTAAAAGTGCAGAGGCAGTCATTGAGCAGATACCGGAGGAGTACCGCAGTCGGTGGGGAATCGAGACCGGGTTCAGGGTGATCAAGGGGATAATGGGCAAGACGTGCAGCAATTCCCCGGTCGTCAGGCTGCTGCTGTTCTATATGTCTGTCATACTGTACAACCTGTGGAGGACTGCCGTGTTCATAGACGTGGAATCCAAGTGGGACGGATTTGCAGGAGGGAAGGGGTTTACCATGATGCTGTTTGTCGCGTGCATTGTCGATGCGGCCGACTCGTTTGTAAACGATCGCGGAAAGTAGCGGAGGTGCCGTGTCGGGTCTGCAAAAGTACATCTAGGAAGTACTGACTTGCTTGCATACATCGTCAGTCCCTTCTTGCCGGCAATCACCCGGGGTGTTGCGCGTAAAGCTCTTCTTCTTGCCCGAGTACGCCCCCCTTTCTTGGCTCCTTGTCTGTGGGGCGCTGTATGTCGATGTGTGTGCCGTCTACAATCACGGTCAGATCCGGGACGATCTCCCTGATCCCCTCGATCGTGCGGGTGTTTCGTATCTTTCGCGATACGGCGTCCGGCGTGGGCAGTATCTTGAGAAATATCATGTCGCAATACCTGAGGTACCTGCATACGGTACTCTGGTCTATGCCAAAGAATGCCGCAAGCTGCTCCTGTGTCGGGTTTCCGTACTTGCGCATCAGCGACATCAGCAGGGCGTGGCGGTAGGACAGCTTGCACCGGTTTCCGGGCAAGTTGTCCTCGTCTTCTGAGAACAGGGGGCCTTCTGTGTGCTTTTTGGCAAGCTTCGTAAACCGGTCATATATGTAGTCAAACTGGCGGAGGTTCATCGACGTGGTGGGTTGCAGGGACCCGCCGTCTATTATGTCATCGAGCACCTCGAGCCTGTGCATGAGGGCGGCGTTGTCCGCGGAGCGCCTGTCGTCATCCCAGGTTGCGGGCCACATCCGGCGCTCAGCGTCCAGCCGCTGCTCCATCTGTTCTATCCTATCCTGATCCCGCTCGTGCCTCCTGCCGTCCTGCCTGCTCTTCTTCTCGTACTCTCTGATCTTCTTCCTGTACTGCATCCTCTCCTTCCTGCCCCGCGCCTTCTCCTTGCTGTCCTACCGCCACGCCCTGCTGATGTCGCTGATGCGCAAGTACGGAAACCCGACACAGGAGCAGCTTGCGGCATTCTTTGGCATAGACCAGAGTACCGTATGCAGGTACCTCAGGTATTGCGACATGATATTTCTCAAGATACTGCCCACGCCGGACGCCGTATCGCGAAAGATACGAAACACCCGCACGATCGAGGGGATCAGGGAGATCGTCCCGGATCTGACCGTGATTGTAGACGGCACACACATCGACATACAGCGCCCCACAGACAAGGAGCCAAGAAAGGGGGGCGTACTCGGGCAAGAAGAAGAGCTTTACGCGCAACACCCCGGGTGATTGCCGGCAAGAAGGGACTGACGATGTATGCAAGCAAGTCGGCTCCCGGAAGCGTGCACGACCTCACCATGATAAAGAACAACCCACCGGATCTGGGAATCCTGACTGCCAGGATGCGCAGTAACAGAAAGCACCCCGAGGACGAGAAGGTAAAGATGTTCTCGGATCTGGGATACGTGGGAATCGAGGAGGTGTATCCCGGGGTCACATCCGTGCAGTCCAACAAGAAGCCAAGGAAAGGCAAGCTTACAAAGAAACAGAAAGCGCAGAACAGGAGGATAAGCAGCAAGAGGGTGACAGTAGAGCACGCCATAGGACGCATCAAGCAGTACAAACGGATGCGTGATCCGTACGACGGGACTGCCGAGAAGTTCGACAGGGAGTTCCAGGTGACGGCCGGGCTTGCCAACTTTAGGCTGCTGTGGGACAAGCGGAACAAGAAGCTCATGCATGGGTTCTGATACCACGATACAGAACGCATTGCGGCACCACACGATGCCGCACTATACTGTAGTTTTTACCAGCTGGAACTGCCCGTAGCTGCACTATATACGGACTCTGCCGCGCTCATACACGTCATGTGATGCCGTCAGCCTTGCATGTGTGGCCGGCCACCGTCGGAATATTTCGATCCGGTCGATTACGCATAAGGCCTATTGTGTCGATTAATGTCACAGGAGAGCCCGGGAGTATAATTTTCTCAGGTGATATTGTAACAGTCGATGAATGACTAGACTACAGATTTTTGATGATCAAAAGATTCAAAAGATTCCAAGATGTGTGGCATATCGTGACAGGATAGAAAGGGAAATATCCAATACCCTCAGACATTTCTTGTGTTGTGTCATTTGATTCCTGTCACGATTCTTGATATTCCTTTGGACATGATATTGTAATTTTAAAATTAATCATCCATGATTAATCGTAATAGTTTCAGCCCATGAAAATATTTCGGCCGTCGGTTTGGAACGGTCATCTGGAGTCTGGGGGAATTTTTCACTCAGGCAAGGTACAAGGGACTGGGACGACTCTGACGTCCCAGAAGGCTGGTGGGATCAGGGGCCCCGGGCGTTCTGGTCTTGTTTTTCGTGTTTTGTAAAGTAGCGCGAGTTGAAAGTCCACCACTGCCCCTTGGAGATTGGATCCTTTGGCACCGTGTTTTGGCGCCTTTGGAATCAGAGTCTTATGAATCCCCGACATTTGCTGATGACATGGAAAAAATACATGGGCAAAGATTCTATCAAGGACAACTCTTCATTTTTTGTGGTCATTCCGTCCGTGCTGGCGCAAAGCTTGGATTTAAGATCAGGCGAGCTCGTACGTGCCCGTGCAAGAGATGGGCATGGATTTGATCCAATTCCCGACGAGCATCCTGCAAGAATCAAGGCGGGCATGAGAGATGTCTAGGTGCCTAATCGCAATCCAAATTAAGCCTGTATACCCCAAGTGTATCTGGGCTCGTTGCATAGCATGGATAGTGCGAACGCTTGCGGAGCGTTAGGTCGCCGGTTCGAATCCGGTCGGGCCCGCCTAATATTTTGAGGAATACCTGCGGGATGGCACGATCGGGGCTTTTGTAATGCTGATTCTGCTGATTTGCAACAGCTCGGGCTCTGGAAGTGCAAGCGTGAATTTTGCCACCTCTGAAGCCTCCGGGGCAACACCTCTGGCCAGTAGGAAGATTTGGAAAAATCACAGTACATAAAGATTGCAGGACTTGCTTTCCAATTATTGGTCGGGGATCCTGGCATTACGAGTATGATTGGAACAGTCCAGACGTACTCTGCCTGTTTGAGCACATAAAGGATGGAGAAGGTTGAAAAAGAGAACCGGCAGCTGCAAAGCGAACACCAAACGATCCTCCTCTGTACTGATCATGTACATACTCTCTGCCGGATCCTGCTGCCCCCAGATCTCCATCTTGAACATCTCGTTTTCCAGCTTTTGAAATTTAGAATCTAGCATGTCGCTGACATTGGAGGATAGTTGGCGTATCTCTCCTACCGTCTGGTTCTGCTTTGAATCTATGGATTTTAAATACATGGAGCTGGTACTGAAACCCCTTGGCCTCATCCACAAGGATGCGCGCATCATTGAGAAGCGTTTGGTTCTATGGCGACATGTTCTTTGACAGTTCCTCGTCTAGTCCGTCATGTTCTATGCGAAAAGTCGGGCACCGGCTCGTACCTTCTGAATAGGTCTTATGCGTATTTGCCAAAAATGGCGTAAAAGCTACCTGATTTTTTTGATCTGCACCGATTACACATAATGTCTAATACTCGGATCGGATGTTTCTGATCAGGACGGGCCTTGGAAGGTTTCTTATGGATTCGAGCATTGCGCCGATGTCTCAGCGTCCTCACTTGCGCACAATCTCGACTGTGCCGTCTTCCGGGTTCTTGACGTATCCGTGAATCCAGTGCTGCACCGCCTTTGCCTGTATGAGGTAGCGGAGCCCGACTCTTTGGACGATTCCTTCAAGAATGCGGCTTGATGGCAACCTGCCTGATTCAGGCAGACTGCACTCCCTGGCCCGCCATAGGGAGATTCTTGATTCCGTTGAGATGTATCTGCAAAGTGAGTGATTTGCCACCATCATTGTCCAGATACCTGACAGTTGAAAACATTGACGCAGTGGCAGTCCACAGTATTCACGTCAGCCATTCGCTCATTTCTACTACCTTTATCTAGCCACTGCGCAGCATGAGGCGTATTGACTTTTACATGCTGTCGGTGTCCGGATACAGCCAGTTTGTAGTTGTCTTTTTGAGCCTGTGCCACTGCACCTCCATCCGGTTCGTCTCCGGCGTGTACGGGGCAGGTACCTTGCCACGTCCATGTTCCACTCGTCCATCCTTCCCTTGGGTTCCCTCGACTTGTGGTGCGACGCATTGTCTACAAACCGCAGCGCCTTGCCGTACTTGAGGCGCAGCGCCCTGAGAAAGTCAAAAAACACGTCCGTATTGGCTGCCTCGCAAAAGAGGAAGTTTCCAGCAAGCTCAAGTGAATTTTTATTCCACTCGCTTCTTGTTTATCTGATGGAGATAGATATCCGGCCTGCATCTGAGAACGACGTCCCATTGATTCTTGGAATGTCTTATGAGCTGGGCCGTCCAAGACCGAGGCAGGACTCTGATGTGGATGACTTTAGGAGGCTGGTCAGGCGGTACATCAGGGACTCAGACAAGCAGGTTCTTGTTGCGGTGGTAGATGACGTGGATATTGCCGGCATGGCAAGCCTTGTGTTTCTGCCAAGGCTAAACCACAAAAGCACAGAGCTGTATATGCCCGAGCTGATCGTGCTTGAAAGGTACCGAAACCGGGGAATAGGGCGGAGGCTAGTCGAGTCCAGCATTTCTCTGGGTGTCGAGCACGGGTGCCACAGGATCAGACTGGAGTCTGGAAACCAGCGGAAAGGATCCCACAGGTTTTACCTCCGTCTTGGATTCGAGCAAAACTCGCTGTCCTTTACAAAGCCCCTGATCTGACCGTCCGCACATGTCTTTGGTTTGAGCCTGCCCCATACGCGTATCCACAAGCACTGCTACGCATTCCATGCTGCGCCAAAATAGTACCCTGCCAGGATGGTTCCTGCCGACCAGACCGTTGATCCCCCGAATGTATACAGGACAAACTTTGGGGTCTTCATGCCCAGGAGTCCAGCGGGAACCGAAACCATCTCCCTCATTACCGGCACCACCCGTCCGATGAATACTGCCTTGTCCCCGTGCCTTTCAAACCATCCTTCTGCACGTTCCAGCCTCTTCTCGGAAATTTTCAAAAGGCGCAGGTAACGCAGCAGTACGCTCCTGCCAAGCTTTAGCGCAATCAGGTAGATCCCCGTGGTTCCGATGGTCGCACCCAGCGCGCCTAGGAATATCATGGGGATGACCTCGAAGACTGACAGTCCGTTCTGAGACGCTATCAGTCCGGCGGTTGGAAAGACTGCCAGTGTGGGAACCGGGGGAATGACCGTCTCAAGCAGGGCCGCCAGGAAGATCCCCTCGTATAGGTGCTCCCCTAAAACCTCGCCTATCCATGGAATGACCAAGTCAAATGATTCCAACTACTACTAAAGCTAGCCATCTACCCTTAAATTTAGCTGCGTTGCAGCCATTTCACGGGAGCCTTCATCATGGCGCCCTCCATAGAAGCGATACAGTGTATTGTACGAAAATTGGTTCCGCCTAAGATCAGGCGTACTTGGATTGTTTTAGGCTGCACCAATCAAAAAATACGAAGAAAAGACTGGAGGAAAAATCGTCTCGATATAAAGGCAGAGAAAGGCAGCAGCTCGGACTCGAAGCAACTCCTGATTTCAGGCACGAGTCTATTTGATCGGTCTGGAGACTGGACTTTGGCACAAACTGCACATCAGTACTTCCTAGATGTACTTTTGCAGACCCGACACGGCACCTCCGCTACTTTCCGCGATCGTTTACAAACGAGTCGGCCGCATCGACAATGCACGCGACAAACAGCATCATGGTAAACCCCTTCCCTCCTGCAAATCCGTCCCACTTGGACTCCACGTCTATGAACACGGCAGTCCTCCACAGGTTGTACAGTATGACAGACATATAGAACAGCAGCAGCCTGACGACCGGGGAATTGCTGCACGTCTTGCCCATTATTCCCTTGATCACCCTGAACCCGGTCTCGATTCCCCACCGACTGCGGTACTCCTCCGGTATCTGCTCAATGACTGCCTCTGCACTTTTAGCAGACATGTTGGTGGCAAAGACCCTGGTACCTGTCGGCTATGGTCTCTTCTGCCTTGTCCTTCTTTGCTGCTGCCGTGCCGTCCTTTTCTACCTCGTCCTTTTCCACAATGACTAGCCTGAATGTGGCGCTCTTGCCGTCCTTGTTGGTCATTGTATATTTTGATACCGCACCGCGTTCTCCGCGGTCATGCTCCTCTATTGCCGCCACTATCCTCCTGTTCTTGACGGCAGGCATGATGTAGCTGCCCGTGCTTGTTTCTGCAGCCCTCATGCAGTCCACGTTAAAGAACCCGCGGTCATACAGGAACGTCTTGATCCTCATCCCTGATCTGGACGCCTTGCGGATCATTTTAGGCACGAAATCGGCCAGTTTTGCCTCTTTTGGAAGCTGCAGCGAGGAAAGCACGAGGTCAGACCCGTCATCTGATCCTATTCCGTGCATGGTAATGTGCGAGAGAAACGTCGACGTGCCGTTCTTGGGCTTTGACTTTCTGGCGATATCCTCCAGGCCCTTGCCATAGTATTCCACGTCGGTAACGTCCACTGCCACGACGTCCGTGTTGTGCAGCATGCCTGACCTGCGGGCGCACCTTACCGTATGCTGCAGCATGGAGCTGCACCACTTTTGCGCATCATCCAGGCTGACGCCCCGGATCGCCTTTAGGATCCAGTCCGGACTAGGCGTACGGCAACTATACGCGCCGCCCTTGGAGGCAGCCCCGTCGTCATGCTGCTGCCTGCTGCATTTTGAGGCCCGCCTGCGAAGGTGCGTCACGGCAGATTCTGCAAACATCCTCCTCTCAGACATGAAATATAGAACGCGCAGTGCGTCGATGTGGTCATACACTGCGTTGCGACTCTTTGAGACGGCCAGCCCGAGCTTGGGAAACCGCCGTCGCAATGTTTTAAACTGTCTCGATGTTATGTCAAACTGGTGTGCAAACACGTCGTTTTGTGTTGGTATCATGATGATGGTTGGCACACCGCCTGATCTATAGTATGATGGTCAAAAAATCTCGGCAAATTGCGTAATTATCGTGCCTGCAAAAGTACATCGAGGAACTACTGACTTGCCGGCCGGAGACCGGGGATGACCGGCATCACGCCGCAGTCCGTATGCCGCATGTTACGGCCCGAGAAACCTCTCCCCGTCAAAGTTGATCATGTGATCCGGCGAGTCTGCCGCCACCCGGATCACATTTCCATCTCCGGCACCTAGCTGAAAATATAAGTAGAGTCGCATGGTAACAGTTTCATGAAAGACGCGCGAAAGCCCGTGGTGAAAAATCACAGTGAAGAAACGGAGCGATGAGCGATGAGCAACCTGAAACAGATGTCAAAACTGGATTCAATAAGGCAGGAGATTGGCGACCCCTATTACTCTGATGACCGCGTACTGCTGTACAATATTGACTGCGTGGAATTCATGGATAAAGTAAAATCACCCCTGATGAACCTGACAATAACCTCGCCGCCATACAACATAGGCAAGGAGTATGAAAGGGTGCAGGACCCAAAGGACTACCTAAAGTGGTGCAGGAAATGGCTGAATCAGGTTTTTGAAATGACAGATCGCAATGGCGCCTTTTGGCTCAACCTGGGGTACTTTGAACTGCAGGACATAGGCAAGGCCGTTCCCATAAACTATCTGCTGTGGGACAAGACGGATTTCTATTTCATGCAGGAAATCGTGTGGTACTACAAGGCCGGAGTGGCGACAAAGAGATACTTTTCCCCGAGAAATGAAAAGTACCTGTGGTATGTAAAAAACCGGGACCGGTACACGTTCAACCTGGATTCCATAAGGGATCCCGACGTAAAGTACCCCAACCAGAAGAAGAATGGAAGATTAAAATGCAATCCTTTGGGGAAAAACCCCACCAACGTCTGGGAGATACCAAAAGTGACGTCTGGAAGGAACAGGGCATCCAGGGAAAGAGTGGACCACCCCGCCCAGTTTCCGCTGGCAATACTGGACAGGATAGTGAAATCATCAAGCAACGAGCATGATCTGATATTTGATCCATTCATGGGATCAGGCAGCGTTGCCATAGCAGGAATCATGAACAACCGACAGGTCGTGGGGTGTGACACAAACGAGGATTATTTGGACATTGCAATAGACAGGATACGGCGGCAGTCACAGGATCTCCAGCAGTTTTGACTTTTCAACGTTTGGCGGCAGGCGGGCCTGCTGTCCCGACTGTGATTTCTGGCCGGCCCAGTCCTCATGATCCAGCCAGCCAAATCTGACCTTTGTAATCTTCGGCCTTGTCCTGCCGGATTTGAATTTTTCAAAGTTTATTGTCAGATAGTAGCCGGATTTCGACTTTCTGGGTTTTGTGGTATCTTGCGCGTAACTCCGGTTTCCAAAAATTTTTGATTTGTGGGACGATGTCTTGACCTCTATGGAATACGTGTCGTCTTTTAGGTTGACAATGTCCTTGTCGCTTGGTTTTTTCTCGCATCCCCATGTTTCAGGGTCAAGCTTTGATATTTCCAAGCAGATCAGCTCGTGCAGAAAAAACCCCATGATTTGCGGCCTAGGAAAGATGTCCGTGCCTATCTTGTAGTCCCCTATGACCGTGTTCAGTATGCAGTCCCAGCAGTTAGTTACTATTCCCGTGATTTCTTCTGGCCTCAGCGGATGCCTGCTGATCAGTTCGCCTGTCTTGTTCGCCCATTCTGTCTCATCCAGTCCGGCATAGGGTGATTCCACGCATGGTGGGTTTTTTGTCCGTGTTTATACTTTGTCAATCCGGCCCTGGATTGCATTGTATGGGAACAATGTCCGCTGCCCACTGATGCCTTTTCCTGCATCCGTTGCGGCCTGATTTCCTGTCCGCGTCCGGGTGGCCGTCTTGTCCGAGAATGCAATGATGGGCATCTGACAGCTGTCCGCGTCCGTGCGGCCGTCCTCAGCCCCGTGACTTGAGGATGTCGCGTATTTCCTCCAGTATGTCCAGTATCTTGTCCAGTTTTTTTGTCTGCGCCCTGTTCTCCTCCACGATGTCGTCAAGCCTGTCCAGCTTTTTGTCCATCGTCTCAAGTTTTTCCATGATCTCCTTCTTGCCGTTGTTGTTCAGCCACAAGTTGACCATGAAAAGCAGCAAGGCAAATAAAGCCGAAATGAGCACGGATTCGCGGCTATTTCAGCTTCCGGTTGATCTCGTTTAGCGTGTCACGCATCTCCTTGAGGGTCTCTGACATCTCGTCAAGCCTGTCCAGCTTTTTGTCCATCGTCTCAAGCCTTCCCATGATTTCATTCTTGTCCTTCTTGCTTAGAATCAAGGCGATCAGGAGAATGATGATTGGTATAAAAACGGCCAGTGAAATGCCGATAACAGAATCCAAATCAGAGGACAGCAGTGATGATATGACTGTGACCTCTACGAATATGCCGGCGGCAAATGCCAGCATCATCTTGAGGCCTCCGACATCATCCATCTTTTCCTTCCACCGCCTGCCGCGCATGATCGCTACACGGAGCTGGCATTCATGTAAGACTTTATGCGTAATTGGCAAATCTGATCTAAAAATACAACACAATAGATCATGATTTGTATACCTACAACCATAAAGATCAGTATGATTCTTTGACGGTATGAGTTCAAATGACAACCTTCTCCAAACACTGCAAGAGCAAAACAAGAGTCTGGTAGAACAAAACATGCCCGTTCTCCAAGCAAAACGAGCATCTGAGGAACCGGCTTGCGTTTGAGGACTCACTGTGGCAGTCCGAGGAAAACAAAACGGAAAGAATCGTGCGCGGCGGCCGGGCACTGCGGATGCATGCAATCGAGCTTACAGACGGCATAATCGGCGGCCCGGCGCGCCTTTGCAGCGTCACCGGATGCACAAAGAAGTCATTTGAGAACCATACTGGAGCGCTTTACAGAGGCGGTCATGGCCGACAGGGACAGGCCCCTGTTCTGGGAGGACGACATGAGCCGCAGCGATGCCGGAAACCGGTGCAAGTTGCACATCAGGCACGCGCTGCTTGCAGAACTCATGAGCCTGAGGACCAGTGCGACGCAGCACCACCTGGCCGCAACGTTCGACGTCGACCAGTCCACGATGTCTAGGTACCTCCGGTACTGTATCGTGATACTGCGCAAGATACTGCCTACCGCCGAAAAGATAGCAGACGTCATCCGCAAAACCCCGGCAGACAGGATAGAGGAACTGATCCCAAAAAGGACGCCTCCTAGTTGACGGGACCCTTACTCCCGTAGCCAGGCCCGGGGACAAGACCGCAAGAAAGACACGGTACACGGGAAGAAAAAAGAGGCACATCAGTATCCATGTGAATTCTTTTTAAGCATTTTCCTGGATTTCGTGACATGGTGCATGGCTTTCGCTAGGGTTGATCCACTTCCAAAGGATGGGCGGACACGTATCCATTCGGGGCTTTCCCCCAGTACCATCTTCATCCATTCGTTAGGCGATCCCGCAGTTACTTCCCGAGGCATTATCCTCATACTGATAACGCGGTAAATTCCTAACCATGATATCCATTTGAAACGTTTCATGCCGTCGGGTGCAAGCATATCCTATAAGATCATTGGGTGGGTGGGTGGGGGCTAGGGGGTGGACACCACTACAACGACCGCACCATGCAGGGTCACCCCACCATCCCCGCAGTGCAGTACATACGGTCACAGCCATTCTACGAACTTCCTATTCTCCTTTAGCATCCAGTAGATGACCCGCAGCAGCTTGGCGGCGGTTGCCACGGTGGCCTTGGAGGTTCCCCTGCTCTTGGCAAGCCGCTTGTAGAATCTCGTAATGCTGCTGTTGGGCGCACACCTTACATGCGTGTGTACTGCCTCGACGAGCACCCACTGCATCATGTTGCTTCCCCGCTTGGTTATGCGCCCGTGGTATACCTTGTCTGCAGAGTTGCGCACCGACGGGACAATCCCCGCATTCGCGCACAGCTTGTGAGAGTCCGGAAACCTTTCAATGTCGCCTATCTCGGCTATTACAACCAGTGCAGTGTACTGCCCAAACCCGGGGATCGACGTGAGAAGCTGCGCACCGGGGCTCTCATCGACTGCCTTGCGTATCATCATGTCTGCCTTTGCAACCTCCACGTTCTGCATGTCTATCTCCCTCAGGTACGAGTCTATCCTATAGTCATGCAGACCCTTGAGCTCTGCCACGTGTGCGGGCGAGAACGGATACGGCGCCTTGCTCTTGAATCCGGCCTGCAGTGTTATGCCGTGGATCAGGTTCTTCATCCTGGTCCTGACCCTCACTATCTTGTTCCGGTGCCTGGTCAGCTGCCTGTGGTATACGATCCTCTCATCGGGGACATAGCATTTTGCTATGTATCCGCCCCGCAGCAGCTCGGCAAGCTTGTGCGCGTCTATCCTGTCCGTCTTCTTCAGGGATGCCGCTATCATCTTGGTGGCGTACGGGTTTGACAGAACCACGTCCAGCTTGAGGGTATCAGTCATGTACCGATACAGCCCGTACCACACAGAGGAGGACTCTGACGTACTTTGCCTTCTTTGGGATCTTCGAGACGGCCTCTGATACTGATTCAAAGTCGCTTGGGATCTTCTTGTTGGACAGGAGCTTTCCGTCCCCGTCAATCGTTGCCATCTGGACGGATTCCTTGTGAACGTCCAGTCCCACGTATATCATGCCCTTACTACGTCGATGGGTAATGAGTTTGTTTGCCTTCCCTGACGCCTTCCTGGGCTTTGGCGTATCAGTGGAGGTACCACCTGATCACTGCACTTTCGATGTCTTCACATATGGTTACTTCCTAGGTGTGCCTTTGCAGACCGGGCACGGCACCGCCGCTACTTTCCGCGATCGTTTACAAACGAGTCGGCCGCATCGACAATGCACGCGACAAACAGCATCATGGTAAACCCCTTCCCTCCTGCAAATCCGTCCCACTTGGATTCCACGTCTATGAACACGGCAGTCCTCCACAGGTTGTACAGTATGACAGACATATAGAACAGCAGCAGCCTGACGACCGGGGAATTGCTGCACGTCTTGCCCATTATCCCCTTGATCACCCTGAACCCGGTCTCGATTCCCCACCGACTGCGGTACTCCTCCGGTATCTGCTCAATGACTGCCTCTGCACTTTTAGCAGACATGTTGGTGGCAAAGACCCTGGTACCTGTCGGCTATGGTCTCTTCTGCCTTGTCCTTCTTTGCTGCTGCCGTGCCGTCCTTTTCTACCTCGTCCTTTTCCACAATGACTAGCCTGAATGTGGCGCTCTTGCCGTCCTTGTTGGTCATTGTATATTTTGATACCGCACCGCGTTCTCCGCGGTCATGCTCCTCTATTGCCGCCACTATCCTCCTGTTCTTGACGGCAGGCATGATGTAGCTGCCCGTGCTTGTTTCTGCAGCCCTCATGCAGTCCACGTTAAAGAACCCGCGGTCATACAGGAACGTCTTGATCCTCATCCCTGATCTGGACGCCTTGCGGATCATTTTAGGCACGAAATCGGCCAGTTTTGCCTCTTTTGGAAGCTGCAGCGAGGAAAGCACGAGGTCAGACCCGTCATCTGATCCTATTCCGTGCATGGTAATGTGCGAGAGAAACGTCGACGTGCCGTTCTTGGGCTTTGACTTTCTGGCGATATCCTCCAGGCCCTTGCCATAGTATTCCACGTCGGTAACGTCCACTGCCACGACGTCCGTGTTGTGCAGCATGCCTGACCTGCGGGCGCACCTTACCGTATGCTGCAGCATGGAGCTGCACCACTTTTGCGCATCATCCAGGCTGACGCCCCGGATCGCCTTTAGGATCCAGTCCGGACTAGGCGTACGGCAACTATACGCGCCGCCCTTGGAGGCAGCCCCGTCGTCATGCTGCTGCCTGCTGCATTTTGAGGCCCGCCTGCGAAGGTGCGTCACGGCAGATTCTGCAAACATCCTCCTCTCAGACATGAAATATAGAACGCGCAGTGCGTCGATGTGGTCATACACTGCGTTGCGACTCTTTGAGACGGCCAGCCCGAGCTTGGGAAACCGCCGTCGCAATGTTTTAAACTGTCTCGATGTTATGTCAAACTGGTGTGCAAACACGTCGTTTTGTGTTACTGACATGATGATGGTTGGCACACCGCCTGATCTATAGTATGATGGTCAAAAAATCTCGGCAAATTGCGTAATTATCGTGCCTGCAAAAGTACATCGAGGAACTACTGACGTACAAACTCGTCGTTGCTGTGGGTTACCGTCTTGTGCATTCCCCTGGTGGAGAGAAACGCATATGCAGTATGCTCGTCTGTATAGTATAGCGAACCTGCCTCGGTGTGCTTTTCGATCAGCGGCCGGAGAGTGGTGCGTTTTCGGTCAGGTACTGGAAACGTCATTACCTGTCCGCTTCTCGCATATATTCCAAATACGATCGTCTTGCCTTCGGCACCCCAGCCACGCTTTCCTTTACGATGTCCCCCGAACATCGCCTCATCAAATTCTATGTCTCCAGACAGCATTTTCATCTCTCTGATTGCGGCCTCGTATATGGCATCGCGAAACACCATGAACGCATGTTCTATGGACCTAAGACTGACGTTTATGCTAAATCGCAACCTGTATGCCGGAACTCCTACCGAAAACAGATACAGCAAAAGGATTACCGTGTTGGGTGGAAGCCTGATCCTTGCCAAGTATGTGCCAGTAAACTCGTCGAACCTATACCAGCATCTTTTACACCGGAATCGATCTCCTGTGCGATAGACCCCCCCTGCACTCGCATTTGGGACATGTCCTCCTTCCATTCCATCTGGCGTGTCGAAAATAGACCCTACTTTTTGACATGCTGTTGGCCAGTTTTATTGGATCTGTGCTAGGCACGACTTGCACGAATGCTGGTCGTATTATCTGTTTTTTGCTCGGCCAAATGACTACGTATTACCCTATTTTATGGGGTCCACTCCACGCTCGTGCCTTGCGCGTATCCTGGGCTCTAGATGCTTAACTGTTTTGCAGGGCTGACCTTTGGGAGCCGACACGATGTGATGGAAATCAGGCCGGCTCCCCGTAGCGCCAGAGGATTCGCTTGTTGCTACGCCCCCGATGGGCAATTGGCCGCATTTTCTATGGTTTTGAGGCTGTCTTCGCAATTTGCTTTTGCGAATAATGGGTATTTTCGCATATAAAACCCAATTGAATTTTATAATCTTACGAGTAAAATTTGCGAAAATATATAAAATTCGCAAATCTTGAATCATATAATGACAAAAAAGACCAGAGTCGACATAGCCCCTGATAAGAGCCTGATTAAAAAACTGGGGATGACAGGATATCGGACCGAGCAGGCCATAGCGGAGCTAGTCGACAACTCGATAGATGCCAGGCTTGCAGGTGGGGTTGAAAAAATCGACATAGACCTTGACTTTGATCAAAAACAAATCACCGTCTCTGATAACGGCCATGGGATGGAACTGGACGGACTAGGGGATGCGCTTACCATTGCAAGGGAAACCAAGGCAGAGGGTGAAAAGCTGGGACGGTTTGGCCTGGGCATGAAAAGCGCCTGCTCCCACCTTGGAAAATCCTTTACCATAACGACTGCCACTCCCGGCTCTGAATCCCAATTCACTGCCAGGTACGACGAGGATCGGTGGCTGGATGATTCCTCAAAGGGCTGGACAAACTTTGAGATCGAGGAGGAAAAGACCGGCACCTGGCACGGCACAACAATTGTAATCTGCAAGCTAAAGATTCCACTGTACCCAAACCAAATCTCTGGTTTTAAAAAGCGGTTTGGCATCAGATACGGGCCCTATCTGAAGAGCAACCAAGTCAGGATACGCATAAACTCGCGCGACTGCATTCATGCTGCCCCTGAACTGAAGGATGATACAAAGCAAGAAGTCACAGTCAGTCTTCCCAGCGGCCATGCCATTTCCGGCTGGGTCGGACTGCTAGAAAGGCGCTCGATCAAGGGAGATTACGGGATCCACCTGTACCGCAAGGGCAGGCTGATCAAGGCCTATGCTAAATTCGGCATCAGGCATCATCCCGAGGTCGCAAAGATTGCAGGGGAGCTGTCACTTGATCACGTTCCTGTCAACTTTCACAAGACCGGATTCCTGGAGGACTCCCTTGAATACAGGGAGGCCGTTTCCGGGTTCAAAAACGACCCTGCCGTGATCAAGGCACTGCGCAGCGCCGCCTCCAGGCAGGTCAGCCCCTCGGAAATCCGGTCCGTACTGTCAGGTGCCGGCAAAAATAGCACCCCGGCCCTCAATACCCGCATCAGTGCAGCAAATGCAAAGATGCTCCTTCGAAAGGCCGAATCCTTTAGCATAAGCGAGGGCAGCTCACGGCTGAATTTTGAGTTCGAGGACTCTGGATCTGAGATCTATGGCTTGACAGCCCGGGAAAACGAGGTGACTGTAAAAATCAACAGAGGCAGCCCCGCATTTGGCGCATTCAAGAACCCCCTGACTCTTCTTGGATTGATAGGGATTGAGGCAAGACTGCTCATGTCGGCTAGGGATCCGGATTTTGTCATGACGCGAAACAGGCGGTGGGCCGAGTTCATAACGAATTCTATGCCTGCCGCAGGCATCCTGCAGTCACGCCGCGGGCAAAATCTGTACCACCTCACAAACTACTCCCTGAACGGCGAGCTCATGCCACTGCATGATCACCTGAAGGAAAGCTTTGCCCATGGCTTTCAGTTCACCGGCTTGAGCACCCTTTTTCCATTCTTGCAAAACTCGTACAGCAAAATAGTCTACAACATTCAGACCACCAATGGATCCGGGCAGTCCCTGTCGGAGGTCGTATCTGAATACGCCAAGGGATTCGCCGTCCTGCTGGATCCAAAGCCACACGAGCTTCAGGCGCTGCTAAGGGTCTCCCCCCACAGTAAGGTGATCCTAATCCGTGAATACGCTGCAAGGCTGTCCTCCACCTGGGCCATCCCTGAAAAGGCCTGGCTGGATCTTTATGTGGAGGTCGTCAAAAACAGGCTCACACTGTACAAGGATGAGCTGATATCTATCATGGACGAGCTGCTTGATTGCAGACTGCTTGACTCGGACAGACTGCGCTCGCTGGCTCGCCACAGGAAGATTATAGATTCTGTCGAAATGTACCTGCAAAGTGAGTGACTTGCCACTATCATTATCCCGATATCTGACAGCTGAAAACGTTGGTGCAGTCGCGGTCCGGTATGGCTTTGTTGATAGATCTTCCGTTGAAAAATTCATGATGGACTTTGAGGTGTATCGCCATGTTTCAGGCAGTCTTGGCTGCATAGTCAGGGGAGGCATGTGCATGCCGTTTCATTTGCCAGATGCCGCCAAGCGGCTGAGCATCGACATCGATCTGATGACCCCCGGCACGCTTGATGATGTCCGAGATGCAATGGTCGGCATTGATGCCATGGATGAGCTTGCATGTAAGGAGTACCATCCGTCAAATCCCTACCCTCTTGACAACCTGATCACCTACAAGGTATCCTATGACTCGTGCCTGGGCGGCAGAGGATCCGTCAAGGTTGACTTTCTCTGCGAGTCTGGCTTGCCGCTGTCCACAAGGACGGTGCCTCTAGGCACCACCGTTTTTGGCTTTTCCACAACTGCGGAGATGAACATTCTCTCCAAGGGCGCTCTTTTGGCTGACAAGATTACCACCCTGGCACTGGGCACAATCGGACTGAAGCCCACCCGACAGACGGAGATTGCCAAGCAAATCTACGACATTGCTGCGCTAATGCGACTGTCCGACAAGCATGACATACGGGAAGCAGTTGATATCTTTCCAAGACTCACTGGTTTTAAGACTGCGCACTTTCATTCTCCAAAGTATGCCGTCGATGACATAGTTCAAAACATCTCCTGTTCGGTGGATGGCTTTCTGGATCTGACTTCCGCTGTGAGCATTACCGCAGCACAGGCAAAGCGGCATTCTGATTTCCAGGGAACCTATATCTCAAAGGATGCAAGTTATAAGAAGACCAGACACGTTTCTGACATCTTGTTAATCAAAATCCTGATCCAGCATGTCGGGGGAATTTTTGATGGCACACGTTCTGCTGATGCGTCCTCTGCATCCATGCACGGGATAATATCGAAAATCAACGACATGGAAAACAACAACATCTCAGATCCGGCCTCTGAGGCTGAATCCTGCCGCAATTCTATGCCTGATTCTGTTCCCTTTAACAAAAATATTCTAAACGGTGCAACCCCAGAGCATGTCTACTTGATGAAGGAGCTGTATGCGTAGCTTGGTGCCTGGCCGGAGCCTTTGCAGGATGGCTCAAGCGTACGAGGCCGCATTCCACCACTGCCGGGCGTGCAAATCACCGTTGCATGCAACCCGCGCTTAACTATCTGAGGGGAAGGCGGCCTCGTACGCGGCGACAATCTTTTTGGAAACATGCCTGTAGGCATGCCATGATCAGACGCCTTGCCGCGGCAGGACTCTCTCGTTCTGGCAACAGCTGCCATTGCCACCGCGCATGCGGAGGTGCCGCCCCAGCTAAAGCAGCTTGCAGCCGGCGTCTCTCCCGATGGGATCCTGTGCAGGGAGGGGCTCGCGCTGGTCGTGCGCACCGCGCCGATGTCCTGCCCGGCGTGCAGTCGAAGCACCGCCTCTACCTTGTCGCTTAAGGGCGGCGGCGATGCGGGCTTGGCGGGACTCCTTTGCACGTGCACCGTGCCGGTCCTTTCGGACTCGGCGCAGCCTGCCCACGTACCGGGGCGTCACCTCCAGCTCCCTTACTATTGCCTTCAGCGTCCTGCCCTTCTCTCGCTGCCTTGTAGCGTATTTTATCTGCCGCTCTGTAAGCGCTGCCTTTTTCATCGTTTTTCCTGATCGGCAAAGGGTAAAGTATTCGTATGTGGTCACCTACCCCTAGATTATTTTGGCCACCTCATCCATGATGGACTTGCCCTGCAGCTTCCATGTCGACACGCATGTATTGAGCCATCCATGCCTTTCCGTCCAGACCAGGCCGCCCTTGATCTGGCCGCTTATCTTGAATTGAAGCACGACGGGGCGCAGCGCCCGCTCTGCACCATTGTTGGTCGGCTCGACACCCTCGTATTCCAGAAACGCAAACATGCACGGCAGGGCCCTGTGCATCCTCTTGAGAAGGGGCTCCAGCGGGCCGCCCCATGCATCAACGTATCCGAACAGCATGTTCTGCATGTTGGTCTCAAACCGCCGGCGCAGCTCCGGCGAGTGCCGCCCCATCAGCCCGCCGGCACTGCTTATCCCCGTCCTCTCCTCGAGCTCCCGGAGATCCTCCCCGGACAGCTTGTCCCAGCCCTCAAGACACTCCCTAGCATCCTTGAACAGCTGCTGCATCTGCCGGTACAGGACTCCTGCAAACAGCAGGGCACCCTTTTTCTGCGAGCCATACAGGAGGAACCGCAGCTCGTGCGCCCAGCACCGCTGGAGCCTTCCCAGCAGCCCGAACCTCTTGTATGCGGGATATCCGTCCGATGTGACGGCGCCCCCGTACCCGCCCATGTACTGGTCCAGGATCCGGGCGCTCCTGGTGTCTGCATATATCATGAACACGCCCACCGCCGACAGCATGGCCCACGCCCATCCCAGTCTGCCTGCCAGGTTGATCCCCGTCTCGTCTATGCAGACCGTCTTTGAGCTTCTTACCTCCTCTGCGATGGCCTCGGCAGGCGCCTTTGCGGCGTCGCAGACGCGTCCTATGCTGTTGATTGCAGTTGACTTTGACATGTGCACGCCCAGGATATCTGACATTATACCCGGGATCCTGTTGTGTGGGACGCCCTCGCTGCGCAGCTTTGTGACGGCTGTGACCACGCTCGTGTCATAGCTGCCGCGTCGGGGCAGGCCGTCGGGGGCAGTATGCATGGTGCCGCATTTCGGGCACACTGCCCTCTGTGTCTCGTGGCGCGTCTCGGTGTACTTTATCTTGAATCCTATCATGTCGCGCACCTGCGGCTTTTTCATGATCTCTGTGGTGGTGCCGCACTTGCACTCCGGCGCCCGTCCACCCGGAAAGCAGTGTTTCTGTACCCTGGTGGGCCGGTGGGTGCGCGATACGCCATTGTGGCCCTTCTGGCCGCCGGGCTTTTTTCTGTCCTCCCCGGTGCCGTCATCCCCGGCTGCAGCATCGGACCTAGCCCTCTCCTTTCTCCTCTGTGCCTTTTGCCTCTTCCACTCCAGCGAGTCTGCTGACGGGGGCGAGTTCTTGTTCTCGTAGTATCGGAGCCGGTTGTCCTGCTCCCTGATGGTCTTGTCGCGCTTTTCAAGTGTCTTGTTTAGCTTTTCAATGGTCCTGCCCTGCTCCTCAATGATATTGTCGCGCTCCTTGAGATCCTTTTTTAGATTCCTTATCGTCTCCGTGGGCGATGCTGTAGATGCCTCGATCTCGCAGCATGCGGAGGGCTGACCTTTCACAATGCCTAGTCTACGCGATCATAGTATAAGGATCAGCACCGTCAGTAATGTTTACCCTATTGTGAGGGGTAGGTGACCTCATACGTCGATTTGGCGATGCTCCTGCCGGTAAAATCCTTGAGTGTGTCTGCCACGGACTGCAGCGGCATGTGCCTTGCGCGCAAGGCAGACACAAGGGAGATCATGTGCTTGCCGTACCTGCCCCTCCTTGGGAGTCCGTCGTCTGCTGATATCGTAATGCCGCACAGTCTGCATGTAGCACGCTCGGTTATGTGCCTCGTCTCTGTCATCCGAACCGGTTCAAAGTCGATGATGTCCCGTATCAGGGCAGTTATGTCCATGGCCCTCCCGCACATGCACACCGGCGAGCACGTCCCGTCGTTGTCCTGGAACGTGTGAAGCACCGTCTTCTGGGGGTCGTGTCTTCTGGATGTCCCCTTGTGGCCCCTCTGGCCTCCCGGCTTTTTGCCGGTGCCACTACTGCTGCCGTTGCCACGGTTACTGGCCCTCTCCCTTTTCCGCTGCGCCTTTTGCCTCTTGTACTCTAGTGATTCTGCAGACGGTGGCGAGTTCTCGTTCTCGTAGTACCGGAGCCGCCGTAAGAGTTTACCCCTCAGGCGACGCTGCCAGTCAGGGTCTTGACGACCATCTCCCTCACGCCGCATCCCCGGGCGCGCCAGTTCATCGCGCATGTCATCAGTACGGTGAACATCTCCATGCCTTCCATGGTACGGAGTCCCTGGAATATCTTGCGTGCAATTACGGACGGCCTCAGCATGCGCTCGGCCAGGTTGTTGGTGGGCTCCATGCCCGGGTATAGCACGAACGTGTACAGGTATTCCGAGGCGTTCCCAAGCTTTGTGGCAAAGCTCTCGCATCCGGCCTCCCTGCCGAATGCCTCGGCCAGCCCGCGCGTTTCTGCCACCAGCATGTCGTGCTGGGCGGCGCCCTCCGGCGGCCCCAGCCCCTTGGCATGGATAAACTTTTTCTTGAGGGCCACATACAGCGCGTGGGCCTGCCGGGAAACCTTGCCGGCCTCCCTGGCCTCCCGGAGTATGCGGATCCGGCACCACTGCCTGATCTTGAATGCGGCGTATACGCCGTACCCGTCGACTGTGACCGGTTTGTCATAATATGGAAAGTTCATGTCAACTACGGCCCTGCCCCTGCTGGGTGCGGCCAGCGTGTGGATCCCGGTGACGGTGCCGTCACCTTTTCTTCCCACGACCACCCATATGCGGGCCGTCCTGCCGTTGTATGGCATGGCAGTCTCGTCAATATGCAGATAATCAGAATCCCTGATGGCCTGCTTGATGCTCTCTACGCCGGGCTTTATCGCATTGGCGCCGGCCCTCAGGCACTGCAGCACGCCTGCCTCTGAGACGTCCATGCCCAGGATCTCAGAGCACAGCGTGGCCGTGGCCTGTATGGAGGCAGGTGCCACGTGTATTGCAGTCATCATCCCCGTGATGTTTGGTCCAAATTCTGTTCCCGGCACGTTCCATGACCTGTCGTCCTCGACGGACTCGTGGCCGCAGTCGGCGCATTTGCGCCTGTATGCGGTGTGCTGTGTCGTGACCGGCTCGGGCCTCCTAGGGGTCTCGGTCACAAGCTTGGAGAACATCTTTTCGGGCTTTTTCATGTTGGTGCCGCCGCACTTGCCGCACTTTTTGGGGCAGTGCTTTACAAACTCGGTCGGCTTTCTCTTGTGTGATACCCCCTCGTGTTCCGATTTGCGGCCCGGTTTTGCCTTTGCAGGTGCGGGCACGCCGCCTGATGCCTTTGCGGCGGCGGCCTTTTTCTGCCTGGTCGGAATCGAGTTCTGCGAGGAGGGGGTGTGCGGGTTTTCGTAATATTTGATGTGCTGTCTGAGCTGCAGGTTTTCTGCCTCCAGCATCGCGATTCGTGCCATGGCCTCGGCCAGCTGTGTGGCCAGCTCCCCGTTTCTTGTGGCAAACTCCCTTTTCATCTTGCCAATCTCCGCTATGAGGCGGGCTATCTCGTCGCGCAGTATCTTGACCTCCGAGCCGGATGACATGCGTTTTTCTAGGTAATGCTATCTTATAGATCGGGTGGTCAGGAAGAATTCACCAAGTAGGTGAAGGGGTAAACTCATACGGAGCCGCCTGCTCTGCTCCTCGATTGTCCTGTCCTTCTCCTTCATCATCCTGCTCTGCTCCTCGATTGTCCTGTCCTTCTCCTTCATCATCCTGCTCTGCTCCTCGATTGTCCTGTCCTTCTCCTTTATCATCCTGCACATTGCCTTTTGGTTATTTTCTAGCGTGCTTATTCTGTCTGTGAATGATACAATTGTGGCCTCTAGTTCGCGGTATGTGGGTCGACGGCCTTTCATGATGTTGATGCTATACAGGCATCGTATTTGATCAGCATGATCGCAATATGTTAAACAGGTTGTCAAAACACGTCAAAACTAGGTGACCTCGTACCGTGGATCCACAAGGCCGTCACATCCCGCACTCACGATACACAAGCCCATCGGCGGATTTCTGGAAAAATCCGGGACGGTGTCAACGGCAAGAGTTTGCCCCACAGCACTGCAGGCCAAGGCCTTGATCACCGTGCACACTGCCGTATTTTCGGGAGGGGTCCAAGCTCTTACGCGCCATTGCGTGGGAATCTAAATAAGTGCCAAGAATGGCCAAAAGGCATTGGCCTGGACAAAGGTTGCAGAAAAGGGATCCATCGAGTCCGGAGGGGGCACAGAGGTTGAGGTTGGCGGCAAAAGAATAGCCGTATTCAACAAGGACGGATTTTATGCGCTAGATGCAATGTGCGTGCATCAGGATCAGTCAATAGCATGCGGAAGCATAGAAGGCGACGTCGTAGAGTGCCCACACCACTTCTGGCACTATAACCTGAAAACCGGAGACCTGCTTGACTATCTCAAGGGCATCAGGCTGCAGACATACCCGGTAGAGGAAAAAGGCGACGGGGTCTATATCGACGTTTGACATAATTTTTATGCCAAAATAACCCAGCCTAGTCCGTGAGCCAAGAGATTCTGGATCGCATGACCGCCAAAGACTATGCCGGGGCAGCCAGGACCATAGAGGACTTTATCAGGGAGCGGGTATGGCAGGCCAAAAAGGATGGAGTGGTGCTGGGCCTGAGCGGCGGGGTTGACTCGGCGGTCACCGCGGTGCTGGCAAAAAGATGCTTTCCAAAAAACTCGCTTGCCATGATTCTGCCGGACTCGAAGGTATCTCCCAGCGAGGAGACCCGTGACGCCCTGGGCCTGGCAGGCAGCCTAGGCCTGGATTACAAGCTGCTGGACATCAACCTGATAGTAAGAGAGTTTACAAAGGTGCTGGAGCCAAACCAGATGGGTGCCGGAAACCTCAGGGCAAGGATCCGCACAAGTGTTCTTTATTACTATGCCAACATCAGAAACTATCTCGTGTTGGGATCCAGCGACAGAAGCGAGCTTTTGATAGGATACTTTACAAAATATGGGGACGGCGCCTCAGATGCAATGCCAATCGCCTCACTGTACAAGACTCAGGTAAGAAGGCTAGCAGAATACCTAGGGGTTCCGCAGGAAATCATCAAAAAGAAAAGCAGTCCCAACCTGTGGAAGGGCCACGACGCAGAGGTGGAGATTGGCCTGACATATGAGGAGACAGACCCAATCCTTCATTGCCTGATAGACAGGAGGCTGTCAGTTGAGCAAACCGAGAAGGAGACTGGAATCGCAAGGGGAAAAATCAACAGAATCCGCCAGATGAATCAGGACAGCAGGCACAAAAGGGAGCCAGTGCCAGGGGCCCCGGAGATATAAAATGAGGATAGCAGACACGTTATCGGCACAGGAAAAGGAGCTGCAGCTTGGGGACAGGGTCGGGATTTACCTCTGTGGGGTCACCGTCTATGATGACTCGCACATAGGACACGCAAGGACCATTGTCGTCTTTGACGTCCTGCGCAGGCATCTGGAGGGCAGGGGTCACAGAGTCGAGATGGTACAGAACTTTACGGACATCGACGACAAAATCATCAGCCGCGCACAGGTGGAGGGGAAGACAGCAGCAGGAATCAGCGAGAAATACATCAAAGGCTACCATCGCGATTTTGACGGGCTCAACGTCAAGAGGGCCACTGCATATCCGAGGGCCACAGAACACATCCCAGACATGATCCGATTCATCGAGGACTTGATCAGGAAAAAGGCCGCCTATGTAAGCAAGAATGGCGTATATTTTGCAGTGTCAGAGTTTCCCCAATACGGCAAGCTGTCCAAAAAGAGGATCGGCGAGCTGCAGTCAGGCGCAAGGGTGGTAATTGACGAGGACAAAAGGGATCCCTTGGACTTTGCACTGTGGAAGCTAGCAGATACGGAGCCAAGATGGGACAGTCCGTGGGGCGCAGGCAGGCCCGGATGGCACATAGAGTGCTCGGCCATGAGCCTCAGGTACCTTGGAGGCGGCTTTGACATCCACGGCGGTGGAAGGGATCTGATCTTCCCGCACCATGAAAACGAGATTGCACAGTCCGAGGCGCATGCAGGCGGGCAGCTTGCAAAATCCTGGATGCATGTTGGGATGGTCACAGTCAACGGCGAGAAGATGTCAAAGTCGCTTGGAAACGTAAAGTCCGTAGGACGGCTCTTGGGGGACTGGGGCCCAAATGTCATCAGGCTGTTTTGCCTGTCGGGACATTATTCAAAGCCGATTGACTATTCTGAGGGGCTGCTCAGGGAAAGCCTGGTCAAGTGGAGGCAGACAGAGACGGCGTATTTTGAGCTGGTTCATGCACGAGGCGGAGGGGGCACCAAGGAGATTCAGGAGATCATAAGGGGATGCGGCCTTGAGTTTGACAGATGCCTGGAAAACGACTTTAACACGCACGAGGCATTGTCGGCATTTTTCAGGCTGGTCAGGGAAATCAACAGGCTGGCCGCAGGCGAGCAGCTGACAAAGAGCGTCAGCGAGGCTGCAAGGCCGGAGATCGAGAGGTACATGGAGGTGCTAGGCCTGTCCATTCCAGAAATCTCAGACGAGGAGGTAAGATCCATAAACGGGATGATTGTAAAAAGGGAGGAGCTAAGACGGTCAGGGCGGTACGAGGAGGCAGACAGGATCAGGGACGAGATTGCGTCTCTGAATGTAGAGCTGCTGGATCATAAATCTCAAACTACGTGGGTCAAAAAAGAGGTGATCAGAGCCGAAGAGTGATCCTTTTTCTTATCTGGGCAGCCGTGTTGCGAATCGTCACGCAGGAAATCCCGGACCGGCCAGAGACCAGCGTCTGGGATACCTCCTCCCCGCATTCCAGGCATGCAAGGTATACGGAGGCCGCGGCAAACCCCACGGGGTTTTTGCCTGCAGGCATGCCCTGCCGTTTAGAGTCGGCCAGAATTTCCAGCGCGCGCCTTTTGGTCTTCTCGCCTAGGCCCAGGTTGTTTGCCAGCCTTACGGCAAAGTCCCGGATGTCGTACTGTTCCAGCCTCATGTTCAGCCCGCAAAGCAGCAGCCGGAGGGTTCTGGATACAGATGTCCTCCTGATGTTGGCGGTTCTTGCAATATCGTCTATGCTCCGAGGGGTGTTGGTGGCCCTGCAGGAGGCATACAAGCAGGCTGCCATTACATGGGCGATCGGCCTGCCACGAAGCAGCCGCCTGGCTACAACCTTGCGATACAGGTATGCGGTCTCCTCCATGACGCTGTCAGGAATGCCAAGCTTGGCCTTGATGGCGTCAAGCTGGACAAACGCGGTGCCGAAGTTACGCCCCAACGAAACGGACTTGCTGCGCCTGTCCCAGACTCGCAGACGCTCAAAGCTGGACTTTGTCTTGCCTGAAAGGAGGTGGCCGGACGAGTCAGTGTTGCTTCCAATTACGGTATAAAGACCCTTGTCATACATCGACAGGCATGTGGCAGGCCCTGTCCTGGCATTGTTCTTTGTAGAGAACTCCTCAAAGTAATTATTCTCGTGGCATCTGTCAACTAGCTTTTCAGTCAGAACCACGCCGCAGAAGTTACAAATTGTCTCCCCCCTGTCAGAGTCGGTAATGGCAAAATGCCGCCTGCACGATTTGGTCATGTGTTAATTGTGCAGTTGTGAAATAAAAAGAAGATTCCAAGTCTTCCATAGTGCCAAGTCCCAGTAACCATGTCAGTACTTCCTAGGTACGAGGTCACCTAGTTTTGACGTGTTTTGACAACCTGCTTAACATATTGCGATCATGCTGATCAAATACGATGCCTGTATAGCATCAACATGAAAGGCCGTCGACCCACATACCGCGAACTAGAGGCCACAATTGTATCATTCACAGACAGAATAAGCACGCTAGAAAATAACCAAAAGGCAATGTGCAGGATGATAAAGGAGAAGGACAGGACAATCGAGGAGCAAGACAGGCGGCTCCGGTACTACGAGAACAAGAACTCGCCACCGTCTGCAGGATCACTATAGTACAAGAGGCAAAAGGCGCAGCGGAAAAGGGAAAGGGCCAGTAACCGTGGCAACGGCAGCAATAGTGGCACCGGCAAAAAGCCGGGAGGCCAGAGGGACCACAAGGGGACATCCAGAAGACACGACCCCCAGAAGACGGTGCTTCACACGTTCCGGGACAACGACGGGACGTGCTCGCCGGTGTGCAGGTGCGGGAGGGCCATGGACATAACTGTAGTATCTAGCTGAGATAACCACCCATCTCGCAGATCTTGATCTCGCCCCTGTGCAACATGACGCGTATGGACTTTTGCATCTCGCCGACGGTCTGATACAGGCGGTTTGCAGTTGACTTTTTGAACCCGTGCCACTGCCCCTCTATCGAGCTCAGCTCCGGCGTGTACGGCGGCAGGAACTTTGGCACCACATTACCACTCCATTCTGTTAGCTGCTCCCTGACCAGTGTGGCCCTATGATACGATGCGTTGTCGACAAACAGCAGCACCTTGCCGTACTTGCGACGCAGCACCTTGAGAAACCTGATGAACGTGTACTTGGCCTTTTTGTAAAAGCGGCAGTCAAGTCCGTTTGCCGACAGGGCCCCGATCGAATAGAACCTCTCCTTTGACAGGTTGGACGGCGCAAAGACCGGGCCTTCCCACGGGATACCAGCTGTTCTTGACGTTCCACCCAAGGATGAACGAGGCCTCGTCCCCTATCATTGCCGTGTACCCCCTCTTTGAATGGTACCTTACGTGCCACCTAGCTTTTTTTTGAATTCCTCTTTCTCGGATTCTGAGGCTGGTTTTGGGTGCTTTGGGCGGGGGGCTTTCTGCATGAAAAGCCTAGGCATGTGCAGTATCTTGTATACGCTGGAGACGGCATAGTCTACCTTGTACGAGGTCACCTACCCCCATCAGTTAGGCACGAATTAGTATGAATGATTGTGATCTTCGTGTCTAGCTAGTAAGGGGACGTGACCACATACTCTACCTTGTATTTCTTTTTGATGTGTACCGCAAGCAGCGGTGCGGTCCACACCTCCGACTCTAATCCGCAGCTGCGCGGGCCCGCAATCAGGTCGGCGCGCACCTGCTTGAGCTGCCCTGCATCCAGCCACATCTTGGTGCCGGGCCTCTTGATGTCGTACCTGCCCTGTATGCCAAGCTGCATGGCCCGTATCAGCCAGTCGCGTATCGTAGAGTACCCCCGGCCGAGATGCTCGGCTATCTGGCGTATCGAGTCGCCTTTTTTGCGCCGTATGTAGGCCATCAGCCTGGCTGCGGCCTTGGAGTCGGTCTCATTTTTGTACCTCTCAAGGAGGGACGGGGCCGAGACGTTGGGAAGAAACTTGCCCCCTGTTGGTATCATTGAGTCGTCTGGTTTCATGCGTATTGCTTCACTGTATCGTATCTGGGTATTTTGGTGAAAATTTCTTGTCCTTTTTGTGATTGGTTAATACACATAGTTACTACAGTACCGCGCAAAAACACAATCGATGGCTGCACAGTCCAGATCGCCGCATGGATCCGTCCCAGTATTGGTGATCATTACGTCATGGCTTGGCGCCGATCACCGCAAAAATCATGTCCTTAATCACGATTATGGACGGCGCCCCATGCAATGATAGAATTTTATACAATGATCAAAAGCCAAAACCATTGAGCAAAGTCAGGAACCCAAGGCTTGCAAAACAGGGGGGGCTTTCTTACGAATGGGCCCGCTCTCACATGCAAATCTTGGATAATACCATTAACCGATTAAAAAAATCAAAGCCACTCAAAGGCGTGACCGTCGGGTTCTGCCTGCACATCACAAAAGAGACCTCCGTACTTTTGATGGGTGCAAAGGAGCTGGGGGCAAACGTTGCAGCATGCGGCGGAAACCCGCTGACCACCCAGGATGACATCGCCGCATTTTTGGCATCGCAGGGAATTCATGTTTATGCGTGGAATGATCAGACAAGCAAGGAATATGACTGGTGTATTGACCAGGTTCTAAAACACAAACCTGCCATCCTGACAGATGACGGGGCAGACATGAATGTCAAGGCACATTTTGACAAAAAGCACCAGGGACTCGACATCCTGGGCGCAACCGAGGAGACTACTGCAGGGGTTACCAGAATAAAGGCCATAGAAAACCAGGGCAAGCTTCGCTATCCTGTGATTATGGTAAACGAGGCCCATACAAAGCACATGTTTGATAACCGATACGGCACAGGACAGAGCACCATTGACGGCTACCTACGTGCAATGAATCTGCTCATTGCGACAAAGAGGATCGTAGTAGCCGGATATGGCTGGGTTGGAAAAGGCGTGGCATCCCGTTGTGCGGGAATGGGGGGCAGGGTCATAGTCACCGAGGTTGATCCCGTCAGGGCTCTGGAGGCACACATGGACGGATACGAGGTAATGCCCATGTCCGAGGCCTCCAGGGTGGGCGACATCTTTGTCACCTGTACCGGGATGACCGGCGTAATCCGAAGGGAGCACATACTCAAGATGAAGGACGGTGCAGTCATGGGAAATGTAGGCCACTTTGATGTTGAGATTGATACCAAGTTCCTACTGACAAAGTCCGCAAGGGAGGTGCGGCCGAACCTAGACGAGTGCCGCCTGCGCAACGGCAGGCGAGTGTACCTGATTGGAAAGGGCAGGCTGGCAAACCTTGTTGCTGCCGAAGGACACCCACCCGAGGTGATGGCACAGTCCTTTTCAAACCAAATCCTCTCGATTCTGTACATACTCAAAAACCACAAGAAGATGGAAAACAAGGCAATAGTCGTGCCCGAAGAGATCGACGTTCAGGTAGCGCGCGACGCCCTCAGGGCAATGAGCGTCAAAATTGACAGGCTGACCCCAGAGCAAGTAGAGTATGCCAACAGCTGGTAGATTTTGAACACCCCCCAGCTGCGGTTTTGATCGCTGCTGAACCAGTAAAACTCGGACCTGCTGGCTTGACGGATGACATACCATCGTACCGGCCGTCGGGCGGTCATAAAAGACGGTTCAAGTCTCAGCACACTGCATGTGTTGTATGAAAATTATGTCGCATCATCACCGGTGTCCATCCATTTTGGGTCGCTTTTCCTGATTGCTTCTGAGGCCTTCCGGCCTAGGAATGCCATCATGGGCGTCTTGGTGCGCCTCATGCCAAGCGAATAGTGCTACCTGTTTCTGCCATTTTTTGAATAAAACAGGTAGAAACTAGCCAAAAACACCGCAATCATGGCTGCTCCGGTAACGTATGCATAGTTGAATCCGTCTACGGAATCTTGCCCGTGATAGTCGTTTATCAAAAACGTCAAGATGAGCAGCATTCCTCCGAGCAGCATCAATCTCCTGTGCGCCTGCAACCTGTGCTGGGTTGGTTTGCCTGTGAATTAAGGGTTACAATCAGCCGAGTCTTGGTAACAGCTCGTGCTCTGGAAGCCGCTCCTGATTCTAGGCACGAATCTGTCTGATCGGTCTCTGGAAGCCGGATTTTGGCACAAGCCTGCCATGCTTTTCGGAATCCGAGCTGTAGCGGCGCCGGATCGAAACCGAATCTGCGTACTGTTTACCGCCACTGTCGCCATTATGTCACCGTGCCCCGGCCGCGGTTCTGCACATCTGGAGCGGTTCTAGGGCGTGCCGGCAGGGTTTGTTGTATCCCTGCTCATTATGCCGCCGCTGCACCGACACGCTGGACCGGCATCGGGGTGCTGATAACCTTGCCGTCAAGATAGACTTCGAACGAGCAAAAGCTGACGCCGTGCATCTCGCAGGTGGTGTATACGGCACACATGGTCTCAGTCACCCTCATTCCCTTCTCTGACCTGTTTCCGTACGGGATCTTTCGTATCGCGGCCATCGTGTGCAGCGCCCTCTCGCCGTCGTTGTTGTGATGGTGGAGCTTGTCGAAATATACAAGACGGGCAAGATTAAAAGCAAAGACAAGAAACAAGGTAGCATCGAGCCTGATGAGAAGGGTGACAAATCAAGGTCCTTTACGTTCATACCCAAGTACAGGTATTTCGATGATAAGACCGTCAGACTATCGTTCAATCCGGAGGGAATCCCACTCAAAGCACTCCCTCTCACGGTAACAGCTCGGGCTCTGGAAGTTCAGGCATGAATTTTATCGCCAAAGGGATCTTCGCAGATGTAATTTGTGCCTAAAATCATAAATCACTTCGAGCCCGAGCTGTTACCTCTCACGCCATATCCGTAAGAGCTTGCCCCTCCACTGAGATACGGCGTGGTAGGCGTACCATGAAGGCTCCGGCCAGCAGTGTCGCCGGGAGGCAAACTCTTACACCTGACTTTGCTCAAACGGGCGGATCACGCCGGGATTGCTCCTGTCCACATACGTAATGTCAGGATCCCCGACCAATGCTTGGAAAGCAAGTCCCGTGATCTCCGTGTTGTGATTTTTCTAAATCCTCCTGCTGGATAGAGGCGTTGCCCGAGAGGCTTGCGGCAAAACCCACGCCTGAACCTCGAGCCCGAGCTACCGCCGGCCCGGAGATACGGCGTGAGGGGGCATGGTGATCAAGGCCCCTGCCGGCAAGGCCGCCCGAGTGGCAAGCTCTTACTGGGAAAATCAAATAAAGGTGTCAGGTTTACGCTAGATCGATGAAGCAAGAGACCGCATCACGCAGGGTCAAGATTCTGGTGGCAAAGCTGGGCCTTGACGGACACGATCGTGGAGCTCTGGTTCTTTGCAGGGCGTTTAGGGATGCTGGAATGGAGGTGGTCTATTCGGGGCTGTTTGCCACGCCTGAGAGGGTTGCCCAGATTGCAGAGGACGAGGACGTTGACGCAGTAGCAATGAGTCTGCTAAACGGGGCGCACGGGACGCTTTTCCCCAGAGTGGTAAAGGCACTCAAAAAAAAGGGAATCAAGGACGTCCTAATAGTCGGCGGCGGAGTCATTCCAGAGGTCGACCACAAGGGACTGATAAAGTCTGGAGTAGACCACGTATTCGGGCCGGGAACGCCGCTTCCAACAATCATTGATCACATCACAACCGGCGTGGGCAGACTGCGGAAAATATAGAAAAAGGGGCAGCAGCTCGGACTCCAAATTCGGGCGTGAATTTTGCCATCCCGGCCGGGCGTAATCCGTGCCTAAAATCAGGAATGGCTTCAAGTGGGAGCTGTTACAAAGGGGGTTATTCCGTGGAATCAGGCCACATCATCTTTCGCATCTGCCTGCCGACCCTTTCAATCTGGTGCTCGTCGTATTGCCTCATGTACTTGTCAAATGCGTCCCTGCCGTTTTTCTGGTACTCGGATATCCATTCGCCGTTGAAGGTGCCGTCCTGAATCATGGCCAGGATCTTTTTCATGTTCTCCTTGTTTGCCGCATCCATTACCATCGGGCCGCGTGTCAGGCCGCCGTATCTGGCAGTCTCGCTCACGCGCCTCCACATCCCGTTGATTCCATACCTCTGGATCATATCCACGATGAGCTTGAGCTCGTGCAAGACCTCAAAGTATGCAATTTCTGGCTGGTATCCTGCCTCAACCAGGGTTTCAAACGCGTTGGTCACCATGGAGGCGGCGCCTCCGCACAGGTCTGCCTGCTCGCCGAACCAGTCGGTCTCGACCTCCTCCTTGAAGGTTGTCCTGATCAGCCCTGCCCTTGCGCTCCCGACGGCCTTTGCAATCCCCAGCGTCCTGTCCCAGGCCCCGCCTGAAAAGTCCCGTTCGACTGCAACGATGGAGGGCGTTCCAAAGCCTTCAAGATAGGTCTCCCTTACCTTGGAGCCCGGACCCTTTGGCGCAACCATTATCAGGTCAACATTGGGGGGAGCCTCAATCCACTTCCAGTAGATTGCCGCGGCATGGGAAAACGACAGCGCCTTTCCCTCAGAAAGATTGGGCCCGATTTGATCCCCGTATACGCGGCCCTGAATCATGTCGGGAATCAGAATGTGAACAATGTCGGCAGCCTTTGTGGCATCTGCAACGGACATTACCCTGTGGCCGTCGGCCTCGGCCTTTTTCCAGCTGTCTCCGCCTTCCCTGAGGCCGACGACGACATCAAGGCCAGAGTCCCTCATGTTGTTTGCCTGAGCATGGCCCTGGATTCCATAGCCGATCACGGCTATCCTTTGATCCCTTATCGGGTCAAGGCTAATGTCGGCATCCTTCCACGTTTGTGCCATGTGAGGGGGGCAGCATACTGCAAATATTAACTATGAAGCCTCAGATCTGCATGATTTTGCCGCATTTTCGGCATTTTACGGCCATCCCAGGGCCGGCAAGCCGCTCAAACCGCCTTGAGCCGCACTCGGGACAGATGGGACATGCGCGTACCGGCTCAGTCAATGCTCGATCGGATTGGTGTCAGAGGCTGCCATGGTCCTTAGTCGGTTTACTCCGCCGATTCTGGAGATTATTTCAGATACTGCCGCAGGAACGCATGACCTCCAGTCCCCGCCATGAATCATCATGTCTCGAATGGCAGTGGCCGTGAGCCTTTCGCGCTCCAGGAACTCGGGAAGGACTACATCGATGTCCGAGTCCCCGAGCAGCATGGAGACGTATTTGTTTCCGCTGTACACCCTTCCAAAGGGGGGAAGCGAGGATTTCAGGTAGCCTGCCCATGTTGCAATGTTGGGCTGGTTCTCGATTGCAACGACGTAGCATCTTGAGATGTCAACGCCCTCATCACGCAGAGAACTGTGGATCATCTCGATTCTCTCGCCTGACGTGAAGGGATCCTTTAAGAGATAATTAAACTGGGAGCTGGTCACGGCGATGATCGCCTCGTCGTTCTCACCGAGGACCTGCCTTACCAAGTCCAAGTGGCCCAGGTGAAAGGGCTGGAATCGCCCCATCATTAGTGCGCGCATGCAGAAGGCAGGACTGCGATTTAATTAAATGATGTCATTTGATTTTGCCGCTGCCCATGATGCGTATGCCGGCCGACTCGGGCTTGAGGACGACGCCTATCTCATCACACACAACGGGTTTGTCCAGCTTTATTTTGAAGGGGGATGTTGAGGCGAGCTTTCCGGCCATTATCTTGAGGCCGGTACTGACCAGGCACATCTGTCCCTCGGAGATTTCTCCCTTGTAGTACGGAGTCTTTGAAAAATCCAGATCTATTTCGTCGGCGACCCTAGCCGAGCCATCCTCGCACAGGACATCCCCGCGACCGACCTCGTCTGGCCTTGCACCCTTGAGGGACAGGCCGACCCGGGCGGGCGATGATGCCGTATCTACTGGCTCGTCATGCATCTGGATTGACCTTACCGTGACCTCGGCGCCTGAGGGGAGCAGCCTGAGACTGTCGTATTGCTTGACAGATCCAGAGGCGACCTTTCCTAAAACAACGGTGCCTGCGCCTTTGACATCAAAGCAGTGATCAACTACGATCCGGGTTTTGCCCCCTACGGATACCGGCTCGATTTTTTCCAGCTCTTGGCGGACTCTGCCGGGCTCGGCTGCGACATAGCCCTCGACGACGGTCCCCCTGATCATTGCGCCTAGGGTATCCTCGTCAACCTCGTAGGAGTGGCTCAGGATTCCTGCCTTTTTGCCTAGCATGTCTAGTGCCACAATCTGCTCTCCGGCAAACCTGTCAAGCGCAGCTATGTGCAGTACTGCAAACTCGGCCAGGTTGATTGCCTGGAACAGCGGCTGGATCTTTTCTGGAAACCCGTTTGGGACTACCCACGTGCGGATGATGCCGGACTCTTTTTTGTCATACAGCGTAAGATCGGTCTCGGTTCCCTTCCTTCCGAGGCCGGCTGCAATGCCCTGATCACCTAGGACGACAAAGTTTGCGGACTTCATACCGGTATAGCCAGAATCAATGGGATTTAACTGCTTGACTATGGGAATGACCTGATGGTTGCAGCATAGCTTGCAAACCTGTGGTTTTCCGGCCATACCCTCTTTTGGGTGTACTTTGGGAGGTTCCTTGGCCTGCATCCGAGGTATCCGACGGGGTTCAAGACGGCCCCGCAGTCGTGGGCGTGCTTGAGAACCTCGTCTCCGGGACTAAAATAGTTCACAATCTTGGAGCTCACAACCCTCTGCAGCATCCCGGAGTATTTTGCAGACGAGAGCACCTCTGCGGCAACAGAGCCCCCAAAAAAGTAGACGGACTCGATGGCAGAGTCGTTTTTCGGACTCTTTGCCAGGCTCTCGACTGCGTGCAGGATTACCTGCGAGCCCAGGGAGTGGCCCATCAGCCGGATCTTCGTCTCCGGACTATGCCTTGCGAAATCCAGGATGAATTTTGAGAGGTTCCTGCCGTTCTTTCTGGCGATTTTCTGGCCTACATGCAGTGCCTTGAGGGCAGATTTTGCCAGGTGGGCGCCCCTGGTGTTTGAGTCATAGCTGTATCCGACGACGGGGTGCCCATATCCAATCTGCCGAAGGCGCCTCTGCGCGATTACGAACTTGTTCAGTGCACCTGCACTGTCGTTTCTCAGCCCGTGCATCATTATTACCAGCTCCACCGACCCGGCAAGCGAGTCAAAGAAGGATTTGGGATAGAGGTGGTACGGAGATGTCTTTAGCGTGTTCCCGGTCTCCAGATCATAGTACCCCCTAGTTGAAATTCTAGGAAATGGCCTTCTCGTCATTGCCTTGCGCCCAGCCGCTGCTTGTGTTCTGTGATATCGCCATCCTCGACCTTGGAGAACAGCGGGGATGGGGCTGCCAGCCTGTGGCCTGGCTTGAGGCACAGCTCAGACATCGAGTCCCAGGACCGCTCAGAGGATCTTCCCCTGAGTCCTGCCTGCTCCCAGATCTTCTGCGAGGATTCAGGCAGGAACGGGCTCAGAGCTATTGCAAGACTCGCAGTTGCGTTTGCCGACAAGAACACGCAGGTGCCGGTACCAGAGCCCCCCCTCCAGGGCTCCTTGTGCTGAAAGTACTGGTTAAAGTGGCCTGTAAAGTCAAGGATTTTTTTGAGTGCGCGATCCAGGTGGTTTTGCTCCATCAGGGCTCCGAGCTCCGATGCCAGCGACATGATTTTGGACTCTGCTGCCCTGTCGTCGTCATCCAGCTCCCCGGGTGACGGAACCACGCCGTCAAAGCTCTTTGCGGCAAACCCCAGCGCACGGTTTACGAAATTCCCCAAGTTTCCAATCAACTCGGAGTTGATTCTTGTGGCAAACTCGTCCCAGTCAAAGTTGAGGTCGTCCTGGGAGTACGGGTTGATCGATATCAGATAGTACCGCAGATAGTCGGCAGGATAGTACCCCAAAAACTCCCTGAGGCCTATATACCAGTTCCTGCTCTTGGAGATCTTCCGAGACCCCAGTGTGAGGTGTCCGCGGGTGGGAATAAAGTCCGGAAGCTTGTATTCCTCGGATATGCCCAGGCGCATTGCGGGCAGAAACAGATAGTGGTGGTATACAATGTCCTTTCCTATAAAGTGGTAAACGTCCGCAGAATTCCAAAACTCCTTTCCGTCAATCCCCCTGTCGCTTAGAAACTTGACTGCGGTGGAAATGTAGGCCAGGTGGTTGTCAAACCAGCCGTAAAAGACCTGCCCGCCGGCCTTTTCGGCAGGGATCGGGACGCCCCACTTTATGTCGCGGGTGATATCCCAGTCGACCAGCCCGGCATTGATCCAGTTTTGGACGTATTTTTTTACGTCCCCCTGCAGGTTGCCGTTTTCCTCCAGCCACCTGCCTAGGGCATCGCCAAAGCTTTTGAGCCTGAAAAAATAGTGGCTGGTCTTTTTCTTAACCGGGGTCTGGCCGCAGATGGAGCATTTGGGGCTGTCTATGGCATCAGGCACGCGGCCGCAGCTCTCACAGAGGTCTGAGTACTGGTCTTCTGCCCTGCAATGCGGGCAGGTTCCCCTCACATACCGGTCAGGCAGGAACTTGCCGTCATTCTCACAGAAAAACTGAATGATTTCGGACTCGTAGATGTGCCCGGCATCATTTAGCTTGTTGAATACCTGCTGTACGAACTCTATGTTTTCGCGGGAGCTGGTGCTGCAAAAGGAGTCAAACCCGATGTTAAGGGAGGCAAAGTCCTCACGGTCGCGCCTGTTCCAGTGTGCGACGTACTCTTGGGGGGTTTTTCCCTGTTTTTCTGACTGGATTAGAATCGGAGTCCCGAAATCATCAGATGCGCAGAAATAGTATGCCTCAACGCCTTTCTGCCTCAAGAACCTGGTGGTGACATCGGCCGGCAGATAGGTCGATGCAACGTGGCCAAGATGAATCTCGCCGTTGGCATACGGAAGCGCGCTGGTTATGATTGCCCTGTCTCGCATGATACTTGTGGGTTCGATTTAGGGTTAAGAAGCTTGTTTTGCAGGGTTCTGTGCAATCTTCTGGACATGAAGCCTGGATCTTCTCCGGATTGAAATGATAGACCTTATGCGTAATCGGTTAAAATCAAAAAAAATCAGGCAGCTTTTGCGTCATTTTTGGCAATTACGCATAAGGTCTGATATTTACCGTGTAGCGGCTGAGCCCATCTTAGCGTCAGAGATTGGGTATGTTTCACTTTCTGGCGTCTGGTGTCACAAGCCGGCCCAAATGGCTGCGCTATGAGCGCATGTATTCCAACGCAATGTGGCATACAGACTGGCACGAAATGAAGGATTCACGCCTAGAAAAGGTAACAGCTCGGGCTCTGGAAGTTCAGGCACGAATTTTGTCACCAAAAAGGGCTGTTCAAACAGAATTTGTGCCTAAAATCAGAAACAGCTTCCAGAGCCCGAGCTGTTACTAGAAAAGCTCAATCTGGTGGCATATCTTGACGATTCCTCGCGGTGCATAACCGGATTCGGCATCTTTGAACGCGCTGCCTCGGAGAATGCAGGTACAACTTCAGGTCCTATTTAAAGCGCCCAGGGAACTTTTTGTCCGGAACTTTTTGATCCTTCCGCATCCGTTGTGACAGACCCGTTGCATCACCACACATCCTTTGTACATGCCAGAACCGGCGCCGTGCAGGCAACACATTGACAGACGGCACCTGCAGGCAATCAGAAACTGTTGCATTCGGTGCCGTTGACTGGCAGATTCAGCCGGATCCTTCGATATGAGGCTACGGGTTACGCCGTCCCGTAGGCGCCAGACGGATCAAAGTGCCATCGGGGCTACGGGTACGACGGCCGTCTGGTTCCAGCGTACCGCCCCCTTGCCTGCACCTGCTGCAGGCGGCCACACCGGCGGCGGCCCGGGACACTCAAAGACACTGTATCTTGTACCGTCCGTATTGACAAGCGAGGACAGCAGGTGCGCGTCATCCTTGGCCCCTGCAAAGATATCCCAGCCCGGATCCCGCAGGTATTTCAAGAGTCCACCGGCAGGATGTATGTTTTGCTTGCGGCATGTCATCGAGAACGTCAGCAGCGCAGAAGCCGTCTTTCTTCCCCCGTCAGTTACGATCTTGTGGCGCGCATTGCGCTGTGGTATGATCCCGTCGCGTATGCATCGCTCCGTATCGTTGTTGTGCGGCGGCATTCCCGGACGCGCTAGAAACGTAAACATGTTGGGTATGGCGTTTAGCAGGTGTGTACGCACGTGATCGTCCTCATACGGGCTGATTATTTTGTATGCCTCCCTTGAAAGCTCCATGTATGTAAGCGACGCAAGCGTCTTTGATCTTTTTTACCTCCCTGTAAAATTCCAGCAGCAAGTCATACCTTTTCCCATCATCGCCTTCGGGCATCTTTACTGCAAGCTTTTCTGCATACGCCAGAAGGTGCCTCCAGCACCTCTGGATTATCTCAAAGAACAGCTTGTACTGGGCCAGCCCGTCGACGACTGTGGGAACCCTGGGATCCAGCCATCCAAAGTGCGTGTGCAGTACCTCAGAGGACCGGGAATCTGCAAAGACCACAAAGCACGCCCCCGCACAGTTGAGCACCCAGACGTACCCCGTGTGTCCGTCGCCGCGCTTAAAGCCGAGAAGCGATTCTTAATTAGCAGATTTTGACCCACTTGGGCACTAATCTATGCCTGACGGATCAAAATACCTGTAAAACCATGTACAAGTCATGTGTTTGATCGATAGACTGACAAAAAACCCACGGACGTTCCGGATGTTTGCAGGAATGACCGAGGCAGAGTTTGACCAGCTGTGTACCGAGGTGCAAAAGAAATTTCCAGATACCGAGAAGAAGAGGCTCTCAAGGCCCGACCGTGTGCGGGATATAGGCGCAGGCAGGCCCTTTGCCCTGGATCTGAGGAACCGCGTACTGCTGGTCTTGTTCTACTACAGGACGTACGTCTCCCAGGACGTGGCTGGCGCCATGTTCGGTATAGGACAGGCGTCGGTCTCGCGCTCCATAAGCCTGACTGAGCCCCTGCTAAAACAATGCCTGCCGATCCCCGAGAAGATTTACAAGGACTCCAAGAGGATCTCCTCAGTCGAGGAGCTGGCCGAGATCTTCCCGGGGATGGTGTGCCTGACTGACGCCTCCGAGCAGCCCACAAACAGGCCCAAGAGAAAGGACATGGAAAAGTCGCACTATTCGGGCAAGGCAGGCACGCACACGGCCAAGGTCCAGTATACGGTCAACATACACGGTGCCATAGTGCACAAGACCCCGCACTCGCCGGGGCGCGTAAACGACGTCAAGATATACCAGATGAAGCATCCCACGTTCTGGAGCGGTGAGGAGGACGGCGAGGAGCTGCGGCACTATATGGATCGCGGATACCAGGGTGCGCAGCACATCGATGCAGGGACGAAGGTTATACTTCCAATCAAGAAGAGTCCTGGCGGCAAGCTGACCGACGATGAAAAAGAGTACAACAGAACACACTCAAAGATACGGGTGTACGTGGAGAATGGCATACGCAGGGTCAAGACATTCAAGATAATGAGCTACAAGTACAGAAACAGGCTCAGAAAGTACGATCTGGCCAACAGTATCGTGTGCGGGCTGGTCAACCTGAGGATACTGGAACGGATAGCCGCTGTGGCCTGAAAAACACGGCAGAAAACAACTGCAACCTGCCACTCGTAATTTAATTACGGATTGCTTCTCCGGTCTCGTCCATCTGTATCCACGGCCTGCCCGCAATGAATGTCTGTATGCATTGTATCATGTTTTGCCGGAGTGCCTCTGCCACTGCGTGCCGGGCGGCAGTCACGGTATTTGGGGCCATCTTGAATCCAAACATATACTGAAAGTAATAGGTTAGCCCCTGCCTAGTTGATTTTTTCTGACCACCTGATCTATAAACTATCATTACCCGGGAAATACATGCCTACAGCCTCGGAATTCAAGGAACTATGCAATGAGCTTGCCCGCGAAAAAGCGGAACTTCAGAAGGAGCAGAAGGAACATCAGAGGACGCAAGGCAAGCTTCAGAAGGAGCAGAAGGAACATCAGAGGACGCAAGGCAAGCTTCAGAAGGAGCAGAAGGAACATCAGAGGACGCAAGGCAAGCTTCAGAAGGAGCAGAAGGAACATCAGAGGACGCAAGGCAAGCTTCAGAAGGAGCAGAAGGAACATCAGAGGACACGGGAGGAGCTTGCCGCTGAGAAGGCGGGACGCAAATCTGACAATGCCGTCTCTGCCGCGCAAATCGCGACGCAGACAGCACAAATCAAGCAGTTCAAACAACGCATCACATATTATGAGAACCCGCACAGCCCCTCCTCGCAGAACTCGATTCCGACCAGGCAGAAAAAGGCAGCAGCCGCGGCAGGGGCATCTGGAAGGGCACCTACAAGGCCGGGCCGCAGGCCCGGACACGAGGGCATATCACACAGGAGAACACCGACCCGGGAAATGAACCACGTGCCTGACATGTGCGGCGCGTGCAACGGGCGCGACCTGACAGATCCGGTTCCCGCCGGAACTAGGATGGCTACTGACATTCCAGAGATCCCAGAGCCGGTCACGACACAGCACTACTTTACCCGCCGCAAGTGCCGCAAGTGCGGCGCCATCACCACGACAAACGGGGGCGGGCTGGTCGTTCCGGGCACCGAGTTTGGACCCAACATTGCCTCCTATATCGGCACCCTGTACACCATGCCGGCATCCGTCGGCTCGATCAGGCGCATCGTAAAGGAGATCTTTAAAATTGATGTAAGCAAGGCGATGATACAGAACTGCCTCAAGACCGTTACAAAGAAGCTTGATCCGTGCGTGGAGGACATCAAAAAAGACATTGCAGGATGCGACCACGTCCACATGGACGAGACGGGGATGCCATACGACGGCAAGAGCGGCTACATGTGGGTGGCAGTGGGCGTCAAGGACGGCAATGCCGTCGGCGCGCACATGGTGGCAACTGACAGCAGGAGGGCATCCGTACTGGATGAGCACTTTTCATACGTGCCCAGAGTCGGGGTGACTGACGGATACCCCGGATACGACAAGTTCTTTGGCAGGAACAGGCAGCGGTGCTGGGCCCACATAATCCGGGAGGCAGATGCCCAAAGCGAGAAAACGGACTCCCCGGAGGTTCGCGCCGCAGGCGAGCGCCTCAAGTGGCAGATGCATTGCGCCAAGGGGCCGGGGCCGCCGGAGGAGGCTGCCAGGCAGCACGACAGTCGGGTGGCAGAAACACGCGAGATTGCCGCCACATACAGGAAGGAAGGATGTGACAGCTGTGCCACAAAGATTGACAACGCCTCGGAGTTTCTCTACACGTTTACGACGCGTCCTGGGATGGATCCCACCAACAACCTGGCAGAGCGCACGCTGAGGCCCGGCGTGATCGCGCGCAAGATACGGTTCGGACTGCGGACAAAAGACGGACAGAAGATGTTCGGTAACATGTTGACGTGCATCGAGACATGGCGCCTCCGGGGGTGCAACGTTACGGACATGATCAGGGACGCGCTGGTCGGAAACCCCGGGTACGTGGTCGTCTGCCCCTAGCAATCCTGCACTAATCTGCCTGCAGTTGTGATTTTCATGCCTGAAAAGACGGTGGGTGTGACTTTAACTCTAGGCAGGGGCTAACCTATTACTACTGAAAGTACTCTGCAATGTCCTCGTCTATGCTTCCCTTCTCAAAGAACATCATGATTAGAGAGAGTGAGACGGGCCCAAGTGACGTGCCGCCTAGAAACGGGGTAGCTGCGACATGCACGGTATTGCACTGTGGACACACCGCGTTTTGGATGATGGCATTGGCAGTAATCATGCGCATGGAGCCGTCCAGGTCGTTGACAAGCTTGTGGATCGGCTTGAGCATCCGTAACTGGATGTTGCACTTTGGGCATATTTTGAAATCAAGATCGTACCTTAATGTCATGGATGGCCGGTTGCCGTGCGATGTACCATGGTGTCCGCACGGAGGGCCGCGTTTCTTGCCCCTGGCCGCATCGCCGGGACTGCCTCCGGGATCCTCGCCCCTTTTCTCCCTGAACTTTTTTCTGGCATCATTGTATAATGACGGCGTGGACGTGGGCATGTTGGGACTCTCGTACAGGGCAAGCCTTGCCTGAAGCTCAGCATTCTCCTTCTTGACATCCGCATTCTCCTTCTTGACAATAGAGAGTTCTTTTTCCAGCCCGGAGATCTTCTCATCCTGCTCTATGATCATGACAAGTGCCTTTCCAGGATCCGTACAGCGTGCAAGCACGGCTTTGGAGTCCATATGTTACATCAGACAGGCAAGATCAAAAAAGATTTCCATCGAAATTCTTTGACCAAGATGCCGATATTATGTCACTCCCGTAAATTCCAAACCTACAATGTCTGATCACAAATGTCTGATGTTCAGCCATGTTCGCAGGGGCATCTGATCATAAGATGCTGCCCAAAAATGTTTGACTGTCAGTATAAAAAGGACCTGAAGTTGTACGAATGCAGTGCCGGTGCTGCGCAAGGCCATCAGGCAATTCGGGACGCCGGCCCAGATACTCTCTGACAACGGCAGCTCTTTACGCCGGCCAGGCGCGGCACCCCCAGGGGCAGCTGGACGCCCACGCTGTTTGAGGACGAGCTGCTAGAGCGCAACATCGTCCTGCTCAACTCGCGTCCGCACCACCCCCAGACCAACGGCAAGCTGGAGAGGTGGTTCAGGACGCTTGAGAAGGAGCTGACGCACTTAGACGGTCGACGAGTTCATCGAGTTCTACAACGAGCGCAGGACGCACTGGTCGCTTGACATGGGGCGTGCCGAGATGCCCAGGATGGCCTTCTCGGCAAGGGAGGCCACAGAAGCGATCAGGAAAAGCGACCCCAAATGGATGGAGAAGGATACAAATGTTAGGCGGAACTAATTATCATATGAGACACAGGCTAAGAGGTTTCAATATCTTTAATAATCACACTCGATTTAACCATGACATCAGAATGAATGACTTACATGTTGTCATGGGGCAGGGCACCCCTGCCAAAGTTCCCCTGATCGCTTGGGGGGGGGGTGAGCTACCGTAGCTTTGACATGGCCGCACCCGTCCCGTCGGGCCCGTGTAGATACTGCCTCTATGTGCTTGGTGTTAATTGCGGCCGTCTTAGGTCTTGTAGCCGCCGGCGGTCTGCAGGATGCATATGCACAGCAGATCCAATTCCCGGTCGAGGTAACTCCCACCGGGATGCTGACTGATGGCAGTTCTCGGGAATTTGAAGGCGCCCGCAACGTGGATACCTTCACGATAGGAACAAACACCTACGCCGCAGTAGCGTCCTACTTTAGTGATGCCCTCCAGATTGTAAATGTCACTGATCCTGCCAGTCCTACTCCTGTGGGAAATCTGAGAGAGGGGGGTACTAGGGCGCTTGATGGCGCCTTTGATGTGGCTATCTTCACGATAGGAACAAACACCTACGCCGCAGTCGTCGCCTTAGAGGAAGACGCCCTCCAGATCGTAGATGTCACCAACCCAGCCCGTCCCACTGCCGTAGGCAATTTGAAAGATGCCGATGAAGGTAACACACTGCTACTTGATGGCGCCAGAAGCGTGGATACCTTCACGATAGGAACAAACACCTACGCTGCAGTGGTCTCCTCCGTCGATGACGGCCTCCAAATTATAGACGTCACCAACCCTGCCAGCCCGGCAGCTGCCGGGCGTCTGGGGAATACCGGCTCCTTGCTGTTTGATGCCCCCTATAGCGTGGATGTCTTCACGATAGGAACAAACACCTACGCCGTAGTGACCTCCTTTAGTGACGCCGGCATCCAGCTAGTCAACGTCTCCGATCCTACCGATCCGCAAGCGGCCGGTAATCTGAGACATGATGGTACTAACGTATTGCTTACAAACGCCCAAGATGTGACAGTCTTCACGATGGATAGCACAACCTACGCCGTAGTTGTCTCCGAGAATGGTGACAGCCTCCAGATTGTGGATGTCTCCAACCCAGCCCGTCCCACTGCCGTAGGCAATTTGAAAGATGCTGATGGAGGTAACGAGCTGTTGCTTGACGGTGCCTATGGCGTGGACATATTCACATTAGACAGCAGAACCTATGCAGCAATAGCCTCTAATATCGACCACGGCCTCCAGATTATAGACATCACCGATCCTGCCACTCCAACCGCCGCAGGGCATCTGGGTGATGGGGGTTCTAGGGAGCTTCGTGGCGCTAGAGGCGTGAACGTCTTCACAATAGACGACAAGACCTACGCCGCAGTCGCCGCTTGGGGTGACAGCGGCTTCCAGCTAGCGGAGATCAGCCAGATCCCGATCAGCCCGGACAACCCGATCTTCTACGGAAGCCTGCCCGACAGCACGCAGCTTTTACTTGATCGGTCTCGCGGCGTGGACACCTTTGAGATAGGCGGCTCCACGTATGCGGTGGTCGCCTCCGGTGGCGAGGACGGCATCCAGATTGTAGACGTCACCAATCCTGCCAGTCTTACCGCCGTTGGCAGTCTGGCAGATAATACCACTAGGGAGCTTGATGGAGCCCGCGCAGTGGATGTGTTTGCGACAGGCGGCAAGACCTACGCCGTCGTGGCCTCCGTTGGAGACGATGGCGTCGAGATAGTCGACGTCACCAATCCGGCCAGCCCGGCCTCTGTCGGAGAGGTGGAAGACGACGGCAACCTGCTTCTTGGCGGCGCCAATGCAGTAACCACCTTCAGGATAGGCCCGAACATCTATGTTGCCGTCACCACCCAGAACGACGACGGCCTCCAGATTATAGACATAACCAATCCGGCCAGCCCGGCAGCTGCCGGCAAGCTGGAAGACGACAGCAACCGGCTGCTTGTAGATACCAGCGCCGTGGACATCTTCGAGACGGGAGGCTCCACGTATGCCGTCGTGGCCTCCTGGGGTGAGCCCGGCCTCCAGATTATAGACATAACCAACCCGGCCAGCCCGGCAGCCGCAGGACAGCTGGAAGACGACAGCGACCTGCTGCTCAACGGAATCCGCGCCCTGGCAGTCTTCGAGGAGGGCGGCTCCACATATGTGGCGGCCGCATCATTTCATGACGACGGCCTTCAGATTGTGGATGTCACCGATCCGCAAAATCCGGCAGCTGCCGGCAAGCTTGCAGACGGCGGCGAGCTGCAGCTTGACGGGGCCAGCGGCGTGGAGATATTCAGGGCGGACAAGGCCGTCTATGCAATTATGACATCCCAGTCCGACGACGGCCTCCAGATTGTGGATGTCACCGATCCTGACAAACCCGCAGCTGCCGGATTCCTGGAGGACGACTCGCAGCACTCCCTTAGAAATGCCCGGGATCTGGCCCTGTCAACGATCGACGGGGACACGTACGCCGTGGTGGTAACAAACGTGGAGGGCCTCCAGATGGTAAATCTTGGCGAGACTGACACAATAATGCCCGAGTTTGCATCGGCAACCCTTGACGAGAACACGGGCCTCATGACTATAACCTTCAGCGAGACCATAGATGTCTCAGATACAGACCTGTCTAAGGTGTATGTCAGCGACGCGGGCGAAACAAACGAGGTGGCCCTGACTGGGGCGACATTCGATGACACGGTACCGGACTCTGATACGATATCATTCATGCTTACCCCCTCCCAGCTGGACGATGCAAACCAGATGAATGCCCCGCAGCTTGACATTGCAGCGGGCGCCGTATCTGATCTGCTTGGAAACCGGATATCTGCGGCAGCTGACAACCCGATCACGACGGCCAGTCCGGACAGCCCGCTTTACTCTGGAAGCCTGCCCGACAGCGCGCAGCTTTTACTTGATCGGTCTCGCGGCGTGGACACCTTTGAGATAGGCGGCTCCACGTATGCGGTGGTCGCCTCCGGTGGCGAGGACGGCATCCAGATTGTAGACGTCACCAATCCTGCCAGTCTTACCGCCGTTGGCAGTCTGGCAGATAATACCACTAGGGAGCTTGATGGAGCCCGCGCAGTGGATGTGTTTGCGACAGGCGGCAAGACCTACGCCGTCGTGGCCTCCGTTGGAGACGATGGCGTCGAGATAGTCGACGTCACCAATCCGGCCAGCCCGGCCTCTGTCGGAGAGGTGGAAGACGACGGCAACCTGCTTCTTGACGGCGCCAATGCAGTAACCACCTTCAGGATAGGCCCGAACATCTATGTTGCCGTCACCACCCAGAACGACGACGGCCTCCAGATTATAGACATAACCAATCCGGCCAGCCCGGCAGCTGCCGGCAAGCTGGAAGACGACAGCGACCGGCTGCTTGTAGATACCAGCGCCGTGGACATCTTCGAGACGGGAGGCTCCACGTATGCCGTCGTGGCCTCCTGGGGTGAGCCCGGCCTCCAGATTATAGACATAACCAACCCGGCCAGCCCGGCAGCCGCAGGACAGCTGGAAGACGACAGCGACCTGCTGCTCAACGGAACCCGCGCCCTGGCAGTCTTTGAGGAGGGCGGCTCCACATATGTGGCGGCCGCATCATTTCATGACGACGGCCTCCAGATTGTGGATGTCACCGATCCGCAAAATCCGGCAGCTGCCGGCAAGCTTGCAGACGGCGGCGAGCTGCAGCTTGACGGGGCCAGCGGCGTGGAGATATTCAGGGTGGACGGAACCGCCTATGCGGCCATGACATCCCAGTCCGACGGCGGCCTCCAGATTGTGGATCTCACCGATCCCGACAGCCCTACAGCTGCCGGATCCCTGGAGGACGGCCCGCAGTACTCCCTTAGAAATGCCCGGGATCTGGCACTGTTTACGAGCAGCGGGGACACCTACGCTGCTGTGGTAACAGAGGCGGAGGGCCTCCAGGTGGCAAAGCTTGGCGAGACTGACACAATAATGCCCGAGTTTGCATCGGCAACCCTTGACGTGCGCACGGGCCTCATGGCTGTAACCTTTAGCGAAGCCATAGATGTCTCAGATACAGACCTGTCCAAGGTGTATGTCAGCGACACGGGCGAAACAAACGAGGTGGCCCTGACTGGGGCGACATTCGATGACACGGTACCGGACTCTGATACGATATCGCTCACGCTTACCCAGTCCCAGATAGACGACGTAGGCCAGATGCGTACCCCGCAGCTTGACATTGCAGCGGGCGCCATATCTGATCTGCTTGGAAACCGGATATCTGCGGCAGCTGACAACCCGATCACGACGGCCAGTCCGGACAGCCCGCTTTACTCTGGAAGCCTGCCCGACAGCGCGCAGCTTTTACTTGATCGGTCTCGCGGCGTGGACACCTTTGAGATAGGCGGCTCCACGTATGCGGTGGTCGCCTCCGGTGGCGAGGACGGCATCCAGATTGTAGACGTCACCAATCCTGCCAGTCTTACCGCCGTTGGCAGTCTGGCAGATAATACCACTAGGGAGCTTGATGGAGCCCGCGCAGTGGATGTGTTTGCGACAGGCGGCAAGACCTACGCCGTCGTGGCCTCCAATGACGACGACGGCGTCGAGATAGTCGACGTCACCAATCCGGCCAGCCCGGCCTCTGTCGGAGAGGTGGAAGACGGCGGCAACCTGCTTCTTGACGGCGTCAATGCAGTAACCACCTTCAGGATAGGCCCGAACATCTATGCTGCCGTCACCACCCAGAACGACGACGGCCTCCAGATTATAGACATAACCAACCCGGCCAGCCCGGCAGCTGCCGGCAAGCTGGAAGACGACAGCAACCGGCTGCTTGTAGATACCAGCGCCGTGGACATCTTCGAGACGGGAGGCTCCACGTATGCCGTCGTGGCCTCCTGGGGTGAGCCCGGCCTCCAGATTATAGACATAACCAACCCGGCCAGCCCGGCAGCCGCAGGACAGCTGGAAGACGACAGCGACCTGCTGCTCAACGGAACCCGCGCCCTGGCAGTCTTCGAGGAGGGCGGCTCCACATATGTGGCGGCCGCATCATTTCATGACGACGGCCTTCAGATTGTGGATGTCACCGATCCGCAAAATCCGGCAGCTGCCGGCAAGCTTGCAGACGGCGGCGAGCTGCAGCTTGACGGGGCCAGCGGCGTGGAGATATTCAGGGTGGGCCAGGCCGTCTATGCGGCCATGACATCCCAGTCCGACGACGGCCTTCAGATTGTGGATGTCACCGATCCTGATAATCCGTCGGAGGCCGGATCCCTGGAGGACGGCCCGCAGTACTCACTTGAAAATGCACGGGATCTGGACCTGTTTATGATCGGCAGGGACACGTACGCCGCGGTGGTCTCTGACACGGAGGGACTCCAGATGGCAAAGCTTGTAGAGGGTGCAGATCTGATTCCCAACAACGCGCCGGTGGCGCCGGACGCGACGGCCACCACCACAGAGGATGTGCAGGTAACCATAACGCCTGCCATATCGGATCCTGATACAATAGATGTCCCGAGGATATCGGCAGTGGAGAATCCGCCCAACGGGACTGCCACCCATGACGGTACTACGATAACGTACACGCCCGACCAGGACTATACGGGCACCGACACGTTCGGATATACGGTATCTGACGGCATCGACACGGCGCAGGGTACCATAACGATAACCATAACGCGCGACAACAACGACCCCGTGCTGGAAACCATAGGCAGCCGGACTACGGTGGTGGGAGTCCAGCTGACAGTAACGCCTATGGTAACCGACGCCGATCCCACCGACACACACACGTACTCTATATCGCGCGGCACGCTGCCGGCAGCTGCCGTGTTTTCCACATCCGACGGCATCCTTACCTGGACGCCAACTTCGGTCGATGGATTGACCCACGAGGTTACAATAACGGTAGATGACGGCCGCGGCGGCACCGACTCACAAACCTTTGAGATAACGGTATCCGCCGAGGCCATAATCATGCTCAACGGATCCAATCCGCTGTACCACGAGCTTGGCACCCCGTATACAGATCCGGGAGCCACGGTAACCGACGGCTCGCCGGTCGTCACCGACGCCTCTGCGGTGGATGCAAATCTGACAGGCGACTATATCGTAAACTATACGGCAACCAGCACCGATGGCAACCCCCTTACTGCCAGCAGGACCGTGGTGGTGCGCGACACCACGCCACCTGTCATCACGATATCAGGCGAGGATCCGGTCACCATACCGCTGGGCTCGACATACACAGACGCGGGTGCCAGCTCCACTGACAACGATCCAGCATACACAGAGTCCATATCTACCGATGCCACCACGGTGGATACGGACAGGCTCGGAACCTATGCGGTAATCTACACGGCAACCGATGCTGCCGGCAACACGGCCACTGCCACCAGAACCGTGGTGATTCCCGTAGAGATGATAGCGATAGGCGCCATGATTCCGCAGACCGGGGGCCTAGGCGGCCAGCTGGGAGCACACCACACCTTTGCAGCAGAGCAGGCCATAGCCGACCTCAATGCACACCTTGCCAGCACCGATGCAGTCTGGCGCGCCGTCCTGGAGATCAGGGATACGGAGGCTGCCGGCGCGGACGCCGCGATCCGGTCGCTTGACACTGCCAACGTCACGCTGGTCTCCGGACCCGTCCGCAGCTCCGAGCTGGATGCCGTAAGGAACTATGCGGATTCCAACGACATGATACTTTTCAGCTGCTGCTCGACGGCGCCCTCGCTTGCAATTGCGGGTGATAACGTCTTCAGGATGGCACCTGACGACTCGCAGCAGGGACCCGTGATTGCCGACCTGCTGCGGGAAGAGTACGAAAAGGACGTCGTGGTGGTGGTATGGCGCGGTGACATCTGGGGCGAGGGCATCAAGAACTCGGCTGTGGCCGGGTTTGAGGCGCTCGGGGGAACGGTCGATGAGACCGTGGGCAGCTATGATCCGGATGACGCAAACCTGAACGGCACGTTTGCAGGCCTAGCCCAGCGCCTCAACACGGCCGTCTCCGGGCACACCGAGGACGTGGGCGCCGACAGGGTGTCTGTCCTGTTCATAGGGCAGGACGAGACGTTCCGGTTCGTGGACAGGGCAGCAGACTATCCGGCACTGGGCACCGTGCGGTGGATGGGCTCTGATGCATCCGTCCTTGACGGGAACCTAGCAGGCGATCCGAGGATACGCGGGTTCCTGGCAGGCGCAGAATTCCAGGCATCCGCCTTTGCAGAGGATTCGGGCAGCGACCTGTACGAGTCGCTGACGGACAGGATAGACGACGAGTTTGGCACCACCACGCCTGCCGTGTACACATACAGCACGTACGATACCATACGGGTCCTGGGCCTGGCACTTGAGCGGGCCGGATGGGATGCGGGGTTTGCTGAAATAAAGGATGCCATTCCGCAGGCCGCATCAGGGCATGAGGGGGCCATAGGCGACATCAATCTCAACGCGGCAGGAGACCTGGACAGGTCCATATATGCCGTATGGGGGATAGACGGCTCGGGCTGGACGCGCCTGGGCGTATGGGATGACGGATTCATCCCTGACTCAAGGGGCGGCGGCAACGACGACGAGTGGCAGACGGCCCCGACCTTTGGCATATCCCCGCAGACGGGCAGCCAGGTGGTGGCCTGCGGATACTCGATGGACGGCACGTGCCGCGACGTGCTTGACTATCACGTCGATTACAGGCGCGAATCAATACAGACCAATACCAAGCACGACTTTACGCTGAGGGCGCACTCCGTAGCCGGGGTACAGCAGTTCCAGATAGGCTTTGGGGTGCCCGAGGTCGGCTCGCCGATGGGCGCATCAGAGGCCGTCCTGACCGTCGAGCTCGGGCGCGACTATTCTGCAGACTCTACATATGAGATACTGGATGCCGCATACACGGATCCAAACGACGTCATAGGAGAGGCAGTCCTCGGCGTGGAACTTGTCGGGTGCATGTCCCCCGCCGATCCTACAAAGTGCGTCGAGCTCTCAATCGGGGGACTGCTGTTCAGGGAGCAGATGTACCACGAGCCCTTTGTCATATATGTGATGGACGTACAGCGCTGGAGCGCGCAGAACTACATGAACGACGGCCTGCTTGTACAGGGCGACTCGATGAATCCTGCCCCGCTGGATACGGCGGGGATATACAAGCGCGGACAGCAGCACGAGGCGGCCGTAATACAGCTGGAGCGCACCGACAAGCTGGCAGACCTGTGGGCAGACCAGTGGGGCAACGAGTGGGCCCGCAACTCGCACGGCACCTGGTACAGGACGGTTCCCGATGCCTTTGAGCGCCACCAGGACGACGCATGGAAGGTGATGAACAGGATGAACTCCAACTTTGCGACGCTCGTGCAGGCCGAGCATGACCGGGCCGTGCTGGTCTTTGATGCGGCGCAGCTTGTACCGGAGCCCGGATCCGTGTTTGCATACGAGTATCCTGACATACAGCCCGGGGACGTGCGGCTTGAGCAGCTGGCCGACGCCCTGCAGGCCGAGCGGCTCAGGGCGCAGGAGATCATAGACAGGATGATGTCCATGACATACCACGTATCGGACTAGTCCGGCATGGATACCGGGCCGACAGAGCCTGCAGGGCAAAGCGCATGGCCGCCTGCCTTCGGCCAGCTAGGTATGTATGGGTAACAGCTCGGACTCGAAGTCCGGGCGTGAGCTTTGCCGCCGGGGATCTTTGCAGATGTAATCTGCACCTAAAATCGCAAGCCGCTTCCAAAGCCCGAACTGTTGCCTGCCGAGACAGGCTTCATAGCGGGCACCATAAGGAAGCACTATCCAAAAAACAACACAGTAACGTTCCTGCATTCGAGCATAGACGCGGACAACTGGAAGAGCGAGGGATCCCGGGGGTGCCATGGAGCTGAGGCATCCGTGCGTGGGCCTGCTAGAGCGCTGGCTGCTGGCCCAAGACAAGGGAGATGCTCATCCTGCCCAAGGCAGTCGAGGCGCTCCCACACGTATCATTTTACTGAGCCGGCGACGGGCGCTACCGCGACAGGATACTGGAGCCGCTGGAGGGACCGATAGGATCATGGAGTACCTCTCCTCGATCGACGTCTACAGCCTGGTAAGCGGCATTGACATGTGGCCATACTCGCTCAAGCAGGCCATGTCCATGGAAAAGCCTGCCATTGCAACGGATGCTAGCGGCGTCTCAGAGACGATGCGGGACGGAATGACGGGGCTCTTGGTATGTTTGGGGGACTATAGGGGGTGGATAGAGAAGATCACGCTGCTGCTGGGCGATGCAGAAAGGGCCCGGGACATGGGAAGGCAGGGACGCAGGTTCGTGCAGGACAACTGTGACAGCAGCGTGGCCGCAGACAGGCTTGCTGCGATCCTTGGGGAAATCAAAAAGTGACATAGCCGGCGGGACGGAACCATGATGGCCCTTGCAGGTTCTTGTGGAGGCGTTACGAGGGGGACGGCTAGATCAAGTTCCGCGTATGAGGCCACATCCCCTTGCCAGCCAAGCATGGAGATCACAGTCACATGCGAATTCATGCTTGAATAACTAGAGGGTGATGATCTCGTAGTTCCGTCTTGGCTCTGGTCAGTCAGGGTGATCTTGGGTGGGGGGCATCTCTGGATCGGGGGTGTGCTGCGCATGGACGCCGCCTGTCGGACAGCTCGAACGCCCATCCTTGCACACGTCCTACATGTATCTGCCCAGCTGCCTGCCCGACCGATCAGCTGACAGTCTTTCTACATAGTGTCGTTGCTCCTGCATTGCCACGTACCTCCGAAGGCCGCCGTCGTCCCTCAGCTGTAAGGTGCACCGGGCCAGCTCCCTAGCGAGTCGGACTGCACTAGCATGCAGTTCTCCTTGTCGACTAGGCCAGCCTCGCGCACTGCAGACGTGCTTGCCGTAATCAGGGGTTGGTTTTGTGCTCCTAGGGGTGTTGCCTGCCAGTCCTCTCGCGCACTGCAGACGTGCTTGCCGTAATCAGGGGTTGGTTTTGTGCTCCTAGGGGTGTTGCCTGCCAGTCCTCTCGCGCACTGCAGACGTGCTTGCCGTAATCAGGGGCTTGGCAGATGACAGGATCTGGTTGACCTTGTTGGGCAGTGATCCCTCCATCTTGCTGTTTGTCTGGAACAGTCCGAGGCACACGTCGCTACTCTTCATGCACTCTAGCAGCTGCTGGGATCCCACAAGTCCCAAGAATCTCACGTTGGAGAGGTCGTTTTCCTCGGTGTACTTGGCTTCCGACTCGTCCTAGCCGCTGCCGCAGAACACAAACGTTACGTCCACCTCATCGCGCAGCTGTCTGGCGGCCCCCATTTAGGCCGTACTCCCTGACAAGGTACTCGATCAGAAGGGTGCTCTCCAATACCACCGTACGTGGTCACGTCCCCTTGCTATCTAGGCACGAAAATCACATTGTACATGCCAATTCATGCCTAATTGATAGGGGCAGGTGACCACATACGATCCCCGGTGCTGCTAGACGGAACGCCGTGGGTAGATCTGGCATAGCAGCCAGAGGCACACCCTCATGACGTTCATAGTAGATCTTGGCATAATACCTCTTTCACTATCTCGGTGTGAGTTTACCCTTCAGGTGACACTGCTGGCCGGAGTCTTTATGATCACGCCTGCCACGCCGCATCTCGGGGGCGGGGTAAACTCTTGCATCTTGGTGGTAGGGGTTTATCCACCGAAAATATGGCGTGGCGGGCATGGCGATCAAGGCCTTGGCCAGCAGTGCTACCTGGGAGGCAAACTCTTGCGATTTCTGGAAAAACTCTGGCCAAACACCTCAGACGCCAATCTACTTAAGGCCGTACAAAGAGCCAAATCCCATGCTGGTATCTCCAATAAACTATGATCTGGAATTTGAGCCAGACCTCAAAAACTTCACGTTTGCCGGCAGGGAAGTCATTACGGCAGTTGCCAGCAGGCCTACCAGCAAAATATCGATCCATGCAGCAGAGCTCAAGATCAAGTCCTGCCATATCGTGCATGGAGACTCCAAGACACGGGCCAAGACCCGGCTGGATGAAAAATCCGAGCAGCTTCACATAACAACGGGATCCCCGGTCAGGGGCAGGTTTGTCCTAGAGATTGACTTTGCCGGGGTCTTAAATGACCGGCTGCTGGGATTTTATCGCAGCCAGTACAAGGTCGGCTCTAAGACAAAGTACATGGCCACAACCCAGTTTGAGGCAGCCGATGCTAGGCGTGCGTTTCCCTGCTGGGATGAGCCCCAGGCAAAGGCCACCTTTGACATTGCAATAACTGCTGAAAGCAACTACATGGCAGTCTCCAACATGCCGGCAGTCTCCAGGAGGAAGCTTGGCAGGAAGACCCGCCACCGGTTCGACACCACTCCTGTCATGTCAACCTACCTTGTTTATCTCGGGGTGGGAGAATTTGAATACATATCGGGCAGATCCGGCAGGACAAGCGTCCGGGTGATCACAACCAGGGGAAACAAGGCCCACGGCAGGTTCTCACTGGATCTTGCAAAGAGACTGCTTGCATCTTATGAGAAGTATTTCGGCATAAAGTACCCACTGCCAAAACTCGACCTTCTTGCAATACCAGACTTTGCGGCAGGCGCCATGGAGAACTGGGGCGCAATCACGTTCAGGGAGACGATCCTGCTCTATGATCCCCGGACCTCTTCTACTAGGACAAAGCAGTTCATTGCGGAGGTCATCTCACACGAGATTGCACACCAGTGGTTTGGAAACCTCGTGACCATGAGGTGGTGGAACGACCTGTGGCTCAACGAAAGCTTTGCCACGTTTATGGCAACAAAGTTCGTTGACATGTTCTATCCGGAGTGGGAACTGTGGGATCAGTTCGTCGAAGACGCGATGAACACTGCAATGGATCTTGACTCCCTCAAGTCCACCCATCCCATCGATGTCAAGGTAGACAGCCCTGCCCAGATCCGGGAGATCTTCGATGCCATATCCTATGACAAGGGCGGCTGCATCCTGCGGATGCTTGAGAACTACGTGGGCGAGCCCAGCTTTAGGAAGGGCCTGAGAAGATATCTGTCGCAGTTCAAGTACCAAAACGCCGCAGGCGACGATCTATGGTCGGCAATCGGCGAGGCCTCAGGCAAGCCTGTAAAATCCATGGTGAACAGCTGGCTCAGACAGCCGGGCTTTCCCGTGCTTGAGGTGAGCAAGAACGGGACCGGTGTCAGACTCCGGCAAAAACGGTTCCTGCTAGAGCCTGACAAAAGGCACCAAAGGGGACTGTGGCAGATCCCAGTCGACGTCTCTGCTGGCACCCGGCACCAGGGCCATCTTTTGACCTCGAAATCAAAGAACATCAGGGTTCTCGAAAACTCCACCCCTATAGTCAATCGGGGCAGAAACGGATTCTACCGCACAAAGTATGATGCCGGAATCCTCCTTGATCTGAAGATGCTAGTAGATCAAAAGCGAATCCCCCACGTTGACCGGTGGGCAGTCCAAAACGACCTGTTTGCACTGTGCATGTCTGGAGACGATACCGTGGGAAACTATCTTGACTTTAGCGACGCATACTTTGAGGAGGACAGCTATCTTGTATCCGTAAACGTAGCGCGCAACATCTACTCGTTGTTTCTGATGACCTACTGGGAGCCCACATCTGAGGTGATCCGGGGTCATGCCATGAACTATTTCAGGCACCTGCTGCACCGGCTGGGCTGGAATCCCAAAAAGTCTGACCGACACACCGATGCACTGCTTCGAGGCTTTACGATCTCTGCCCTGGCAAGACTGGGCGACGAGCAGGTAGCCGGGGAGGCCGAATCCAGGTTCAGGGCGTTCCTGAAACGGCCGCATTCCCTGCACCCAGACCTGCGTGAGGCCGTGTTCTCCGCTGTGGCATGGAACGGCGACTCTAAGACACATGCGCAGCTTACGGATCTCTTCAAAAAGACCAAGACCCAGGAGGAAAAGCTCCGGTTCCTGGGCGCACTGTGCAACTTCCAGGACAGGAGGCTGCTTGTCAGGACGCTGAACTTCTCACAAACACCGGAGGTGCGCTCGCAGAACATGCAGCTGCCAATAATGCGCGTTGCGGCCAATCCGCACGGAAGGGAAATCCTCTGGCCCTGGCTTCAGAAGAACTGGACAAAGCTCAGCAAAAAGGTAGGGCACGGAAATCTACTGTTCAACAGAATCGTTGCAAGCATTGGCCAGGCAGCAGATGCAAAGGCAGAAAAGGAGATCCGGTCGTTTTTCAAAAAGAACCCCACCCCGGGAACCGACAGAACCCTGGAGCAGACCCTGGAGCGAATGCGCATACGCTCAAGGTTCCTTGCATCCGTCAAAGAGGATCTGAAAAGCAGCTGATCTGATATGATTGCAAAGACAATGTCTGTTTTTGGCATCATAGTCGTCACCGGCCTTGCGGTGCTGTTTCTTGTTGCAGGCGCAGGCGGACCGCCGGATCTTGGCGGCACGTTTGTCGTTGATGCAACATATCATGAGGAGCAGGGACTCGTGCGGATCTCCTTTGAGGATACGGGCAGCCAGTCGACATCTGTAACAATGGAGGTTCTGGGAATGGATGAGACGTTTCAGAGATACTATGAAGAGACCAGCTTTGTCGAGGAAGTCGCCTTCGGACTGCCCCCAAAGTACGGATGGAAGGTGCATCCTGTCACGTTTGTAATAGAGCATCCGGAGCTGGGAAAGGTTGGACTAAAGACAGAGATCCGAGCCCCCGGAGAGCCCAAGCCTGCGGTGATATACAGCTACCTGTGACCGGATCACCTGCAAGATTTTATTGCAGTAAAAATCCACCATAACTGTTGGACATGCTAGCCGATCTAAAGAGGGGAAGGCGCGGCGCAATTGCCAGGGCAATCTCCGTCGTCGAAAACGATCAAAAGGGAACCAGAAGGCTCCTAAAGGAGATCTTCCGTGGCCCCGGCAAGTCCATCGTAATAGGCATAACCGGTCCTGCCGGCGCCGGGAAAAGCTCGCTTATCGACAAGACCACAGTCGAGCTTCGAAGGCTCAAGACCAAGCCTGCCGTCCTTGCCGTCGATCCCACCAGCCATCTTACCGGCGGAGCAATCTTGGGCGACAGGGTCAGGATGACCGAATCGACGGACTCGGGAACCTATATCAGGAGCATTGCATCCCGCGGCTCTGCTGGTGCCGTATCGCGCTCGCTGCGCAACAGCATCCGCGTCCTGGAATATGCGGGATTCAACCCGATAATCATAGAGAGCGTGGGGGCCGGGCAGACGGAGGTAGAGATCTCCAACATCGCCGATGTCACCGTAGTCGTCTTCAATCCCCATACCGGCGACAGCATCCAGGCCATCAAGGCAGGACTGACCGAGATCGGGGACATGTACATTGTAAACAAGTCTGACCTGGATGGGGCATCCCAGCTCTTCGATGCAGTCCTGGATCATATCGGGACCTCCCAGAAAAAACCCGTAATCCTAAAGACATCTGCCAAGAAAAACAGGGGAATCAAGGAGTTTGCAAGGCAGCTCAAGGGGATGATGGCTGCCAAGAAAAAGGAGAAAAAGGAAAGGGATCCAATCCGTCTGGAGGGCGAGCTGCGCGATATTGTTTTAAATAACATAGCAGGACAGATCGATACCATGCTTGGCTCTAGCAAGACATACGCCAGTTGTCTTAAAAAACTAAAATCTGGGAAGATAGACCCGCTTGAGGCAGGAGACAGAATCTCGAGGTCAATACTGGGGTGACTGGGCATGGCGGCAAAAAAACCTACAAAAACGGCAAAAGAGCCAGAAAGGAAGATCTTTACTGATTCTAACTTTGCAGTAAAGCGGATCTACAGGGGATCTGCAAAAAAGAGGCCTGCCGAGGATGCCGGAAGGTACCCGTTCACGCGTGGAATCCACCCGGGAATGTACCGTGACAGGCTCTGGACCATGCGCCAGTACTCCGGATTCGGCGATGCAAGACTCACCAACGAGCGATTCAAGTTCATGCTTGAAAAGGGGCAGACCGGCCTCAGCATGGCCTTTGATCTGCCGACACAGATCGGCTACGATCCGGACTCGGCACAGGCCGAGGGCGAGGTCGGCAAGGTGGGCGTCTCGATTGCGTCACTAAAGGACATGATGACTGCCTTTGAGGGGATTCCGCTGGGCAGGGTAAGCTCCTCGATGACGATCAACTCGACGGCATCCACCCTGCTTGCATACTATATAGCAGTGGGCCAGTCCCAGGGATTCCAAAGCCGGCAGCTCCGGGGAACCACACAGAACGACATCCTCAAGGAGTACATCGCAAGGAATACCTACATCTATCCGCCGCAGCCCTCGATGAGGCTGATTGGCGACATGATAGGCTACTGCGCGCAGGAGGTTCCGTCCTGGTATCCGGTATCGATCTCCGGCTATCACATGAGGGAGGCAGGGTGCACCGCGACGCAGGAGGTGGCATTCACGCTTGCAAACGCGATTGCCTACATCCGGACATGCATAGACAGGGGCCTGGGGATTGACGACTTTGCCCCGCGGCTGTCGTTTTTCTTCTGCTGTACCATAGAGTTCTTCGAGGAGGTCGCAAAGTTCCGCGTCGCAAGAAGGGTGTATGCCAAAATCCTCCGGGAGATGTTTCACGCCAGGAACCCAAAGTCAATGCAGCTAAAGTTCCACACGCAGACCAGCGGCGAGTCGCTCACGGCGCAGCAGCCTGACAACAACATCGTGCGCGTGGCCATCCAGACCATGGCCGCAGTAATGGGCGGCACCCAGTCGCTTCACACAAATTCCAGGGACGAGGCGCTGGCGCTGCCCACCCAGGAATCCGCGAAAATCGCGCTCCGGACCCAGCAGATCGTGGCGCACGAGAGCGGCGTGACCAAGACTGCCGACCCGATGGCCGGCTCCTACTATCTTGAGGAGCTGTGCGATCAAATCGAGGACGGCGTCTGGAAGTACCTCAGGCGGATTGAGAGGATGGGCGGCTCTGTGCGCGCAATCGAGAGGGGCTTTTTCCAGTCAGAAATCCGGCAGAACGCATACCGCCTGAAAAAAGAGGCAGACGACGGCCAGAGAATCCTGGTGGGCGTCAACAGGTATACGGAGGCAGAAAAGCAGCCTGACCTGCTGCGGGTCGGCGGCAAGATCGAGGTCCAGCAGAAAAGGGCGCTAGGGAGGCTGCGCTCATCCCGGGACGCCTCCAAGGTCGAAAAGGCCCTGTCTGCAATGGAGGCGGCAGCCGAGACCGACGGGAACCTGATGCCCTACATCATCGATGCGGCCAAGGCATATGCGACGACCGGCGAGATCAGCGACTCGTTCCGCAGGGTCTTTGGCGAATACCGGCCAAGGGAGGTGTTCTAGATGAGGATAGACCACATTGCGATCGCGGTAAGCGACGTTGAGGCATCTGCCAAGGTATACCGGGAGGCGCTGGGCGTCGATCATGTCGAGTTTGAGACCGTCGAGACCGAGGGCGTCAGAGTCGCCATCATAAGGCTGGAAAACGGCAGAATCGAGCTGATGGAGCCGACAAGAGACGACAGCCCGATCAGGCGGTTCCTGGAGAAGAAGGGGCAGGGCCTGCATCACGTGGCCCTGCAGACTGACGACATTGACGCCGAGGTCTCCCGCATGGAGGACTGCGGCATCCGGTTTCTGGGGAAGGTGAGGCCCGGCTCTGAGGGAACCCGGGTCACGTTCATCCATCCCAAGTCCCTGGAGGGCGTGCTGACAGAGCTTTGCTCCCACCCCTGAGTGCCGGACGCTAGCGCAAAAACGAAAACCGCGGTGCGCACGCCAAAAAACGGATCATGATTTTGACGCATCATGCGTGGCGTACAACTTCAGGTCCTATTTAAAGCGCCCAGGGAACTTTTTGTCCGGAACTTTTTGATCCTTCCGCATCCGTTGTGACAGACCCGTTGCATCACCACACATCCTTTGTACATGCCAGAACCGGCGCCGTGCAGGCAACACATTGACAGACGGCACCTGCAGGCAATCAGAAACTGTTGCATTCGGTGCCGTTGACTGGCAGATTCAGCCGGATCCTTCGATATGAGGCTACGGGTTACGCCGTCCCGTAGGCGCCAGACGGATCAAAGTGCCATCGGGGCTACGGGTACGACGGCCGTCTGGTTCCAGCGTACCGCCCCCTTGCCTGCACCTGCTGCAGGCGGCCACACCGGCGGCGGCCCGGGACACTCAAAGACACTGTATCTTGTACCGTCCGTATTGACAAGCGAGGACAGCAGGTGCGCGTCATCCTTGGCCCCTGCAAAGATATCCCAGCCCGGATCCCGCAGGTATTTCAAGAGTCCACCGGCAGGATGTATGTTTTGCTTGCGGCATGTCATCGAGAACGTCAGCAGCGCAGAAGCCGTCTTTCTTCCCCCGTCAGTTACGATCTTGTGGCGCGCATTGCGCTGTGGTATGATCCCGTCGCGTATGCATCGCTCCGTATCGTTGTTGTGCGGCGGCATTCCCGGACGCGCTAGAAACGTAAACATGTTGGGTATGGCGTTTAGCAGGTGTGTACGCACGTGATCGTCCTCATACGGGCTGATTATTTTGTATGCCTCCCTTGAAAGCTCCATGTATGTAAGCGACGCAAGCGTCTTTGATCTTTTTTACCTCCCTGTAAAATTCCAGCAGCAAGTCATACCTTTTCCCATCATCGCCTTCGGGCATCTTTACTGCAAGCTTTTCTGCATACGCCAGAAGGTGCCTCCAGCACCTCTGGATTATCTCAAAGAACAGCTTGTACTGGGCCAGCCCGTCGACGACTATGGGAACCCTGGGATCCAGCCATCCAAAGTGCGTGTGCAGTACCTCAGAGGACCGGGAATCTGCAAAGACCACAAAGCACGCCCCCGCACAGTTGAGCACCCAGACGTACCCCGTGTGTCCGTCGCCGCGCTTAAAGCCGGTCTCGTCCATCTGTATCCACGGCCTGCCCGCAATGAATGTCTGTATGCATTGTATCATGTTTTGCCGGAGTGCCTCTGCCACTGCGTGCCGGGCGGCAGTCACGGTATTTGGGGCCATCTTGAATCCAAACATATACTGAAAGTACTCTGCAATGTCCTCGTCTATGTTTCCCTTCTCAAAGAACATCATGATTAGAGAGAGTGAGACGGGCCCAAGTGACGTGCCGCCTAGAAACGGGGTAGCTGCGACATGCACGGTATTGCACTGTGGACACACCGCGTTTTGGATGATGGCATTGGCAGTAATCATGCGCATGGAGCCGTCCAGATCGTTGACAAGCTTGTGGATCGGCTTGAGCATCCGTAACTGGATGTTGCACTTTGGGCATATTTTGAAATCAAGATCGTACCTTAATGTCATGGATGGCCGGTTGCCGTGCGATGTACCATGGTGTCCGCACGGAGGGCCGCGTTTCTTGCCCCTGGCCGCATCGCCGGGACTGCCGCCGGGATCCTCGCCCCTTTTCTCCCTGAACTTTTTTCTGGCATCATTGTATAATGACGGCGTGGACGTGGGCATGTTGGGACTCTCGTACAGGGCAAGCCTTGCCTGAAGCTCAGCATTCTCCTTCTTGACATCCGCATTCTCCTTCTTGACAATAGAGAGTTCTTTTTCCAGCCCGGAGATCTTCTCATCTTGCTCCATGATCATGACAAGTGCCTTTCTAGGATCCGTACAGCGTGCAAGCACGGCTTTGGAGTCCATATGTTACATCAGACAGGCAAGATCAAAAAAGATTTCCATCGAAATTCTTTGACCAAGATGCCGATATTATGTCACTCCCGTAAATTCCAAACCTGCAATGTCTGATCACAAATGTCTGATGTTCAGCCATGTTCGCAGGGGCATCTGATCATAAGATGCTGCCCAAAAATGTTTGACTGTCAGTATAAAAAGGACCTGAAGTTGTACTGCGTGGCAGCTCGGGTTCTGGAGGCTTGGGCGTGAATCTTGCCGCCTCGGAGGCCTTCCGGACAGCACGTAATAGACCTTATGCGTAATCGGCTCAGATCTAGGATTATTACGAACAAATCCATCTCATTCAGGTCGATTACGCATAAAGTCTAATAGGACAGCACCTGCCTAGGCAGCAGCAAGGCATGCATTTGCTTGCAACTGTGGTTTTCATGCCTGTCCGGCAGGGGGGGGGGGGTCATGACTTATTCTGCCTAGGGGTTATCCTGCCACACAAAGATCACGGAACCTGCTTTCCAAGTATCGGTCGGGGATCCTGACATTGAGGATGTGGACTGGAACAATCCAGACGCGCTCCACCTGTTTGAATACCTAAAGCCAGGGATGGGGAAGGTTGAAAAAGAGATCCAACAGCTGCAGAGCGAAAGCCAGTAGGTGCAAAGCAAATACCAGCAGCTATAAAAAGGGAATCAACGGCTAAGGCACTGCTTGGCCAACAACGGACGGCGGCAACGGGATCCGAGTCGACGGGCGACTCTTCCAAAGTAGGCCCGTAAGAAGCCAAACTCCCGCGGCTATAACGTGCACAAGCTCAATAATCTCCCGCACCACCAAAGGGAGGCCACAAAAGAGACACGCAAGAAAGGCCGTCACACGTACATGTGCAGCAGACGCCTAGTCCTGCCCTTGGTGCGGCAACAAGCTCTGACTGATCCGAAGAGTACTCAAGGATCTCTCGGGGATCTGATCGACGGCAGGTGGATCAAGATGCAATGGAGCGTTATCAGGCGCTACTGCAAGTCATGCAAGAAAAAGCACACCTCCGCCGTGCTGCCGGGGGAGTATTGCGGCACGAACGTCATGGCAATAGTCGTATTCGTATGGGGTCACGTCCCACTGATGGCCAGGTATGAGTTTACCCCTCCCTATAGTTTAGGTTGAGTACGAGGCCAACTTTTGATCACCATCTGGATCCATATACGTCAAGACCACACCTGTATTCATTGCCTGATTCAGAGATCAAGATACTGCGCGACGAGCTGGCCCGCGTCATAGCCGAATCAGACAAGAAGGATGGAATCATCGCAGACAGGGATCGGGCAATAGTCGGGCTTGCCGAACAGCTGGCCGAGGCCTCGGTGACAATCCTGATGCAGACAGCACAGATCAACTGGTTCAAGCAAAAGGGGCCCGCCCCAGGGTGGCCAGAGGGCGAACCCCGGGGAGGGACGGCACCTGACGCGCAAACCGCGGCACTGGAAGCAGAAAACCAGCAGCTCAGACAGCACATCAGATATTACGAAAACCCTCACACCCCCTCATCGCAGAACTCTATTCCTACCCGGCAGAAAAAGGCCGCCGCGGCAAAGGCATCAGGTAATGTACCGGCACCTGCAAAGGCAAAGCCGGGCCGCAGACAGGGACACGAGGGGGTCTCACACGCCAGAAAACCGACCTTGTTTGTAAAGCACTGCCCCAAAAAGTGCGGCAAGTGCGGCAGCACCAACATGAAGAAGCCGAAAAAGATCTTCTCCAAGCTTGTGACCGATACCCCCAAGAGGCCCGAGCCGGTCACGACACAGCACACCGCATACAGGCGCAAATGCGCCGACTGTGGCAACATGTGCATCGAAGACGACAGGTCATGGAACGTGCCGGGAACCGAGTTTGGACCAAACATCACGGGGATGATGGCCGCAATACGCGTGGCACCTGCCTCCATACAGGCCACGGCCACACTGTGCTCAGAAATCCTAGGCATAGAAGTGTCAGAGGCAGGCGTGCTGCAGTGCCTGAGGGCCGGCGCCAATGCGATAAAGCCCGGCGTAGAGAGCATCAGGCAGGCCATCAGGGATTCTGATTATCTGCATATTGACGAGACTGCCATGCCATACAACGGCAGGACGGCCCGCATATGGGTGGTCGTGGGCAGGAACAGGGACGGCACCGTCGCCGGCGTCCACACGCTGGCCGCACCCAGTAGGGGCAGGGCCGTAGTTGACATGAACTTTCCGTATTATGACAAACCGGTCACAGTCGACGGGTACGGCGTATACGCCGCATTCAAGACCAGGCAGTGGTGCTGGGCACACATACTCCGGGAGGCCAGGGAGGCCGGCAAGACCTCCCGGAAGGCCCACGCGCTGTATGGTACACTCAAGAAAAAGTTCATCCATGCCAAGGGGCTGGGGCCGCCGGAGGAGGAGGGCGCCGCCCGGCACGACATGCTGGTGGCAGAAACGCGCGGGCTGGCCGAGGCATTCGGCAGGGAGGCCGGATGCGAGAGCTTTGCCACAAAGCTTGGGAACGCCTCGGAATTTCTCTACACGTTCACATTGCATCCAGGCATGGAGCCCACCAACAACCTGGCCGAGCGCATGCTGAGGCCGTCCGTAATTGCGCGCAAGGTATTCCAAGGACTCCGTACCATGGAAGGCATGGAGATGTTCACCGTATTGATGACGTGCGCGATGAATTGGCGCGCCCGGGGGTGCGGCGTGAGGGAAATGCTCGTCAAGACCCTGACTGGCAGCGTCGCCTGAGGGGTAAACTCGTACGATGGCCAGGCATGAAAATCACAATCATACATGCTAATTCGTGCCTGATTGGTGGCCTCGTACGCTTCCCTGGCCCGAACTGTTACATTTCCGGATGTATGGTGGCCCGCTCAGATGGTGGTCCCCGGTGTAGGGGCCGCCTCCTGATGATCCCTTGATCTTCTCAACTTGGATATAACCCACAGGATGATTCCCATGATCAGGGCCATGATGGCCACGACTACTGCGCTTATGAGCAGATCTATGCCAAAGCCGAACGGTACGGGGGATGCCCACATGGCGGGCTGGTCGTCTGAGATGGCGTCTTGTGGGGGGATAGCGCCGGACTGATCTAGGAGTGTGCACACACCGTCGATCAGCTCGGCACCGGGCCCACATCCGCCCGTCCGCACTGCGGGGAGGCACACACCGTCGATCAGCTCGGCACCGGGCCCACATCCGCCCGTCCGCACTGCGGGGAGGCACACACCGTCGATCAGTTCGACGCCAGGCCCGCACCCGAAGTGCCCGGGCAGAACCATGTCCACTTGGGTGGGTGGGGGTACCGCCGGACGTATGGATTCTCCTGCATCAGACTCGTCTGGCGTCTCGTCGGACACTAGGACGGTTTCGGGCGGGAAGAGTACCTCGCCGTAATTGAAGGTCTCCTGGCCTGTGCATGAGTCCACATTTACCGACTCCTTGTCACGCAACAGGCTGCTTCCTAGGAGCAGCACCGCGTCGACCCCTATGTAACTCTCCTCACTGTGCATCTTGGCTGTGAATACCCTGTATCCTGCAGGATTAGCCAGCCCGTTGGCGGGCACTTCGACGGCCCGTTGGGTGCCGTACTCGCTGGTGCGCACCAACACGGACAGGTCTCCTGTGTCTGGCTCGACGGTCGTCCTGATCAACTCTGTGGAACAGTCCCATGATATGGACAGTATGTTGACCAGGTCTCTGCCGCCGCCTGATGTCTGCCTGATGTCTGTGTTGGTGTTGGATCCTCGGCTGCCACCGCCACCGCCGCCACCGCCGCCACCGCCGCCTGATGGTCGTCCGCCGTCCGTGTCGCCATTGGATCCAGGTCCGCCTCCGTTGGGCGGCGGCACTTCGGTGTCAGTATCATCGTCATCGACTGGAACAATCTCGGTGAGTGCAATTGTATTGTCCGGTGAATCATCTATCATGCTTCCAGACAGATCCGATACGGCGCCAGCGGTGATGTCGAGCTGCGGAGTACCCATCGGAAACACCTGCAGCAGCTGGGGCTCGGTTAGTGTAAGCGAGAGGGTATCGACGTCGGCAGAGCCAAAGTCCATCATGGCGCCGCCCAGCGTAACGTCGTTTACCTGGTTTACGTCACTGACATACAGCAGTGACAGGTTGGTAACCGAGACATCGACGGTCTCATCAAACGTGATCGTCATTGCCCCAGTATTCTCGTCAAGGGTCGCCGATGCAAAGGTGGGCGGCATGCTGTCGCGCACCTGCACCGTCCTGGTGACGGCGTCAGGCTCATTGCCGGCGTCATCTGCGGGCGCCGTATATGTCACGTTATAGCTTCCCACGGTTGTCGCGTTCACCGTCCCGGCGATACTCACCGTCACTTTGTAGGTAGGATCGTTGTCAGATACGGTGGCACCCGGTTCGGTGTAGCTGTCGCCCAGCTCGATTGTGATGGTAGAGTTTCCATTGAGGTCAATGACGGGCTTTGTGGTGTCGGGGATGACCGTGATCGGGTTGTCCGGAGAGTCCTCTATCTGGTTGCTGAGTATATCTGATACGGCACCGGCGGAGATGTCCAGCTGCGGGGTTCCCATTGGAAACACATGCAACATCTGGGACTCGACTAGCGTAAGTGAGAGGGTCTCGACGTCGGCAGACGAAAAGTTCATCATGGCGCCGTTCAGCGGAACTGTATTTGTCTGGTTTATGTCACTGACATACAGCAGCGACAGGTTGGTAGCCGAGACATCGACGGTCTCGTCAAACATGATCATCATTGCCCCAGTGTTCTCGTTAAGGGTCGCCGACGCAAATGTGGGCGGCAGGCTGTCGCGCACCTGCACCGTCCTGGTGACGGCGTCAGGCTCATTGCCGGCGTCATCTGCGGGCGCCGTATAGTTTATGACGTAGCTTCCCACCGAATCCACGTCGACGGCATCGCCGCCGACTGTGGCATTGGTGGTCATGTATGCGGGATCGTTGTCAGTCACGTTGGCGCCCAGCTCGGTGTAGGTGTTGCCGCGCTCGACGGTTACAGTAGAGTTCCCGTTGAGTTTGATGACCGGCTTTGTAGTATCACGCACCTCGACTGTCCTGGTGGCCATGCCGGTGTTGTCCTCCCCGTCGGTCGCCTCAAAGGTTACAGTATAGTTGCCGCGCACGTAGACGTCGACTGCCGTGGAGTTGATTGTTACAGTAGAGCCGTCGTTTGTTGTCGCTCCCGGATCCACGTAGGGGTCGTCTCCAAGCTCATGATGCAGCGGGTTGTTGCCGTTTAGTGTGATCACCGGGGCATTGGTGTCCTGGACTATGACGGTGCGGGTCACCTCGTCGGGTACGTTGCCTGCCGCATCTGCTGGCGCAGTATAGGTTACGTTGTGAACTCCAACGGACTTTACAACTAACGTGTCTATTGATATCCAAGGAGTTTCATTACTGCGAAAATAACTATAATTCACCGTGCCAGTGTATGCCGGATCGTTGTCAGTTACACTGACACCGGGTTCGTTATATCTATTACCTAGCTCTACTGTAATGCTGGGGGATCCGTCTAGCGCAATGACCGGCTTTGTTGTGTCCTGGACTGTCACCGTCCTTTCCACGGAATCAGGTGTGTTGTTTGCAGCATCTGGCGGCGCAGTATATGTTATGGTGTATGTAGCCGCCTTGGCTGTGTCCACGGCGCCCGTAGCGGTGACGTTTCCGCTGTATGCCGGATCGTTGTCAGATACGGTGGCGTCCTGCTCGGTGTATGTGCCTCCAAGCTCGACTGTGACGTCCCCTCCGTTTAGCGCAATGACCGGCTTTGTTGTGTCACGCACCTCGACTGTCCTGGTGGCCGTGCCGGTGTTGTTGTTCTCGTCAGTGGCGTTGAAGGTTACAGTATAGTTGCCGCGCACGTAGACGTCGACTGCCGTGGAGTTGATTGTTACAGTAGAGCCGTCGTTTGTTGTCGCTCCCGGATCCACGTAGGGGTCGTCTCCAAGCTCATGATGCAGCGGGTTGTTGCCGTTTAGTGTGATCACCGGGGCATTGGTGTCCTGGACTATGACGGTGCGGGTCACCTCGTCGGGTACGTTGCCTGCCGCATCTGCTGGCGCAGTATAGGTTACGTTGTGAACTCCAACGGACTTTACAACTAACGTGTCTATTGATATCCAAGGAGTTTCATTACTGCGAAAATAACTATAATTCACCGTGCCAGTGTATGCCGGATCGTTGTCAGTTACACTGACACCGGGTTCGTTATATCTATTACCTAGCTCTACTGTAATGCTGGGGGATCCGTCTAGCGCAATGACCGGCTTTGTTGTGTCCTGGACTGTCACCGTCCTTTCCACGGAATCAGGTGTGTTGTTTGCAGCATCTGGCGGCGCAGTATATGTTATGGTGTATGTAGCCGCCTTGGCTGTGTCCACGGCGCCCGTAGCGGTGACGTTTCCGCTGTATGCCGGATCGTTGTCAGATACGGTGGCGTCCTGCTCGGTGTATGTGCCTCCAAGCTCGACTGTGACGTCCCCTCCGTTTAGCGCAATGACCGGCTTTGTTGTGTCACGCACCTCGACTGTCCTGGTGGCCGTGCCGGTGTTGTTGTTCTCGTCAGTGGCGTTGAATCTGACAGTATAGTCGCCGCGCACGTAGACGTCGACTGCCGTGGAGTTGATTGTTACAGTAGAGCCGTCGTTTGTTGTCGCTCCCGGATCCACGTAGGGGTCGTCTCCAAGCTCATGATGCAGCGGGTTGTTGCCGTTTAGTGTGATCACCGGGGCATTGGTGTCCTGGACTATGACGGTGCGGGTCACCTCGTCGGGGACGTTGCCTGCCGCATCTGCCGGTGCCGTATAGTTTATGATGTAGTTTCCCACCGAATTCACGTCGACGGTATCGCCGCCGACGGTGGCCTCGGTGGCTGGATACGTGGGATCGTTGTCAGTTACGTTGGCGCCCAGCTCGGCGTAGGCGTCGCCCAGCTCTACTGTGACAGTCAAGTTCCCGTTTAGTTCGATGACCGGCTTTGTGGTATCATTGACATGCACTATCCTGGTAGCAGTCGCGGTATTGCTGGACGGATCGGTGGCAGTGTAGGTTACCGTATAGCTGCCGGACCTGCCGGCGTCCACGCTGGCAGCGTCGTCGCTCACAGTCCCGTCATATGCCGGATCGTTGTCGGTGGCACTCGCGCCGGCATCCGTATAGCTGCTGCCCAGCTCGATGGTGACAGGGTTGTCGCCGTTTACTGTAATGACGGGCGGTGTCGTGTCGGTAATGACCGTGATCGGGTTGTCAGGCGAGTCTTTTATCTGGTTTCCAAGTATGTCTACTACGGCGCCGACGGTAATATCGAGCTCTGGCTCATCCATCGGAAACACCTGCGTTAGCTGGGACTCGGTCAGTGTAAGCGAGAGGGTCTCGACGTCGGCAGACGAAAAGTTCATCATGGCGCCGTTCAACGAAACGGTGTTTGTCTGGTTTACGTCGCTTATGTACATCTTGGATAGGTCGGTCTCGGAGATGTCTGTTACCTCGTCGAACTCGACTGTCATCTTGCCGGTTATCAGGTTCAAAACGGCGGATCTGAAGACGGGTTCAAACTCGTCGGACAGGGGCTCCATCTTTACTATCTGGATGCCGGTGTCGATTATGCTTGCCAATACCGCATAGGTGACACCGTCCACCTCGAATGTCCTTGTCTCCTGGGCTCCATCAAGCAGCAACTCGTCGGGGCCCTCGGCGTCCACCAGCCGCCCGGCTCCCGCCGGAAAGGCCGGGTCGCTGACATCGATTACCTGAAACGTGGTGGTGCTGTCGTGGTAGGAGATCACCGCCGCATAGATGGCAGAGTCGATCTTGAAGACATGCACACTCTGGGGGTCAAAGTGGGCTGAAGATCCGCGATCGGCCGGCAGGCTCCTGAACGTGATCGGATTGTGGGGATCCGTGATGTCGACTATGTGGAAAAAGCTTTCAAAGTCGTCGACCACCGCCGCGTAGATCCGCGAGTTCACCTCAAAGGTGTCTCCATCACTGGTGCTGTTGAGCAGCAGCGAGTTGGGGCTATCCAGGTGTCCTGCCGGAGCCGGACTGCGGGGATCACTGACATCTACTATCTGAATGCCGCCGGCGCGCGAGACCACCAGTGTGTAGACTCTGCCATCTGTCTCAAATATGTCCGCGCTGCGGCCGCTGTTAAGCAAAAGGGATTCGTCGTCCAGCAGGGTTCCAACGTGCCGCGGGTCGTACGGATCCGTCACGTTGATCACCCGGATGCCTTTGTTGTTTGCGGCTACTGCCACCATGTGGGTCTCGCCTCCAGACGTGAACGTGTCCATGTAGACGTTCCTGGTTAAGTTCAAGGCGGCGCTGCTCATATGCGCTGCGGCCTCCGGATCGGTGGGATCGGTGACGTTGATGAACTGGATGCCCCCATTGGCGCTGCCCATCGCCGCATATGCGCCGCCTCCGATCTGAAAGGCGTGTATGCTGCCTGGCTGGTACAGTGCCGGGATCTCTTCGTTTGTAAGCTGTCCTAGGCCGACAGGATCATAGGGATCGGTAATGTTGATCAGCTGGAGGCCGTGGGGACCTGGGCCATTAAAGGGGCCGCCGCGCGTGGATACTGCCACGTAGATTTTGTCTCCGATCGTGTACAGATCCAAGTCGAGCGGCTCGTCGAGGATCAGCTCCCCGGCGTCGGCCAGATGCCCGGCGGCAGTCACGTTGAGATACTGCGTTTGCAGGGCGTGCGCCACCGGCACAGGCTCGCCTACCGCTGTCAGGCCCGCCGCTGCCGCGACGAACGCAATGAGCATGCAAACCGTCACTGCAGGATCTGATGTGTGCCTACATATCATGGCCACAGACTACCTCTGCCGCATCCGGGCCGCCCCGGGGGGGGGGGTGGCATACAATATGTCCATACCGAACATGCCCACAATACGCTATTAAATTTAGACCCAAATCTAGTAGAGTATGTGGTCACCGACCTTTAACTAATTGCATGAGTCCACGCGCAGCTGCGGCCTCCGTGCTTGGACAGCAGTCCTGCCGGCTGGAGCCGCGCAGACATTAAGTGTCTTGAGTCTCTGCTCGGCTGCCCTGAGGCTTGGACAGCAGTCCTGCCGGCTGGAGCCGCGCAGACCCTTGGGTCTGCCGTTATACCATCCTCAGGGTGTCTGATGCCGTGATTATCCCGATGACCCTCGTCTGCCTTGAGACAAGGATGCACTTTGAGTACCTGATCAGGGGAACCAGTACGTTTGCAGGGGTCTCAAAGTCCACTATCGGCGGGATCGAGTCCATGGCGTCTGAGATCTTGGCCTTTTTCAGCTCCGTCCCGCCGTCTGAGAGGTGCCTTACGATGCCGTCCTCTGAGACCAGGCCTACCGGCTCGGCCCCGTCAAATATCGGAATCTGGCTGATTGAGAGCTCGTGCATCTTTTTGATTGCATCATACAGGGTGTTGCCCGGCCTGAGCTTTGCAATATCCCTGCTGCAAAAGTCCCCCGCCGTATGTGATGACGACTCGCCCTCGAGCGTGGCCAGGCTGTCGAAGATCCTTTTTGCCGTCTCATAGCTCGGCCTGCTCCTGCCTGACTCTATCTGGTTTATCATCGAGGTGCTGACCCCTGCCATGCCTGCCAGCCTTTTCTGCGTGATTCCTGCCTTGAGCCTCATCTGCTTGATCGAGTCGATCCTTGGAAGCATGATGGTACTTGCAGGGTGCTGGTTTAAACTATTTTCGTCCCGCCGGCTTCTTGATCGCCGCCTGTGCTGCGGCGACGATTGCAATGGGTATCCTGTGCGGCGAGGCGCTGACGTAGCTTAGGCCCGCATCATGGCAGAACTCAATCGAGCTTGGATCCCCACCGTGCTCCCCGCATATTCCGACCTCCATGCCCTTTCTGGCCTTTCGTCCGTGGGCGATTCCCATCCTCATTAGGCTGCCGACCCCGCCTACGTCAATTGACTGGAACGGGCTTTTCTCTAGTAGCTCCTTTTCCATGTATTCGGGAAGGAACTTTCCCTCCACGTCCTCCCTGCTGAAGCTGAACGTTCCCTGCGTCAGATCATTGGTGCCAAAGCTGAAGAACTCCGCCGTTCCTGCAAGCTCGCCTGCAGTCAGTGCGGCCCTCACGACCTCGATCATCGTCCCAAAGCTTACCGTCAGCCTCATCCTGTTTTTGGCCTCGACCTCGCTCTTTATTTTGTCATAAATCTTCTTGATGTGATCCAGTTCTGCGACGCTGCTGATCTGGGGAATCATGATCTGGGGGTGCGCTCTTGTCCCCCTCTTTGTCAGTGCCACAAGCGCCTCAAATACTGCGCGAATCTGCATCTCGTAGATCTCCGGATACGTGATTCCGACCCTGACCCCCCTGTGCCCCATCATCGGGTTTACCTCTGCCAGCTCCCTTGCCCGTCTCAGGACGACCTCTGCCTTTTTGAGCTCCCCTGCCGCCTTTTTTGCCTTTAGCTTGCGGATTTTCTCTGCCAGCTCCTCCGGGTTTGGCAGGAACTCGTGCAGCGGGGGATCAAGCAGCCTGATGGTCACCTCGTGGCCCTCCATTGCCCTCAGGATCTGGACAAAGTCGCTTTTTTGCAGCCGTCCCAGCTTTTTGAGGATCCTGGCGCGCTCGTCGGTGCCGTCTGCCATGATCATGTCGACGAACAGTCCGATCCTGTCGCCTGCGTTGAACATTCTCTCGGTCCTGCACAGTCCTATACCCCTTGCACCGAACCTCCGTGCAAGCCTTGCGGCCTCCGGCGTGTCTGCATTGGCCCTGACCCCCAGAACCTTTGCCCCTTGCGCCCAGTCTAGGATCTGCTCAAAGTCCCTTGTGACCCTTGGCTCCACCGTGGGGACTTTGCCTATGTATACTGCGCCCGTACTGCCGTCGATGGATACCGTCTGGCCCTCCCTTACGGTGACCCCGCCTGCCGTGCACCTGCTGCCGTCATAGTCTATTTTCAGATCCGCACATCCCACTATGCACGGCTTTCCCATGCCCCTTGAGACGATTGCAGCATGTGATGACTTGCCGCCCAGGCTGGTCAGGACGCCTTCTGATGAGAAGAACGCCGGAACGTCCTCTGGCTTTGTCTCCCGCCTGATCAGGATGACCCTCCTTCCTGCCTCTCCGAGCTCTATTGCCTTTTTTACGTCAAATACCGCAGTCCCGCTTGCGGCCCCCGGCGAGGCGGCGATTCCCACACACAGCTTCTTGAAGTCCTTGACCCCTGACTCGTCCACCGTCCTGTGCAGCAGTGCCTCTAGCTGCTGTGCAGGTATCCTCATGAGTGCCCTGTTCTTGTCAATCAGCTTCTCCCTTACCATGTCAACTGACGTCTTTACCAGCGCCATGGCGCTCATTTTTGCGGCCCTTGTCTGCAGCAGGTAGAACCTTCCCTGCTCTATGGTAAACTCGATGTCCTGCGGCTCCCTAAAGTGCCTTTCCAGCTTTGCGCATGCCTTGTTTAGCTCGTCATATGACTCTGGCATCTCCTTTCTGAGTAGGGATACGTTTTTCCCCGTTCTTGCTCCTGCAACAACGTCTTCTCCCTGCGCGTTGATCAGGTATTCGCCCTCCAGCTCCTTTCTGCCGTTGTGGCCGTTTCTTGTAAATACGACTCCTGTGGCACTGTCGTCGCCCATGTTGCCAAATACCATTGCCACGACGTTTACCGCGGTTCCGCTTGCAACGTCCCTGGTTATGCCGTTTTTCTCACGGTAAACGACTGCCCTCTCGCCCATCCAGCTTTTGAATACCGCCTCGATTGACAGGCTCAGCTGCTCGTCAGGCGAGTCTGGGAATCTCCTTTTGGCGTGTTTTTCACAGATCCTTTTGTACTGCGCAACGACCTTCTTTAGCGATTCGACGCTTAGCTGGCCGTCGTCCCTTGTGCCCTGCCTGGATTTTGCCGAGTCCAGCACGTCTTCGAACCTTTCATCATTTACACCAAACACCACCTTTCCAAACAGCTGGACAAACCGCCTGTATGAATCCCAGGCAAAACGCGGATTTTGCGTCTGCTCGGCCAGTCCATTGACGGTTCCCTCGTTTAGCCCCAAATTCAAAATCGTATCCATCATGCCCGGCATCGATATTGCCGCACCGGATCGCACCGAGACCAGCAGTGGATTCTTGGCGGAGTTCCACTTCTTGCCTGTCTTTTTCTCTATTTTTTCAATGTTTTTCATCACTGAGGGCATCACGTCCTTTGGCAGTCTTTGACCGTTTGCGTAATACTTGGCGCAGACCTCAGTCGTGATGGTAAACCCCGGTGGCACCGGCAGCTTTAGCCGGGTCATCTCGCTTAGTCCGGCGCCTTTTCCGCCTAGAAGCATTCTGTTCTTGCTGTCTGCCTCCTCAAATGCGTATACCGACTTCATTACTAGAAACCTGAACCGGAAATGGGTGTATTAAATGAATATCATGAAAAAACGATTCGTTTCGGCGGCCTGATCTTTTCCTGGCAGATCTTGCCGTCAGTCCCGGAAACTCTGCTACATGGGCTTTTTCGGGATCAAGCAGCCTGCTTGAGGACGGGATTGTTTTTTCAGAAAAGATCCAATTGCAATCAAAGCCTTGGATGCGCCTCCCGGCCAGACCCCTTGGGCCCCTGACCCTGATCAAGAAACGAGGGCGTGGGGGATTTTACTTCCCTGGAGTGCCAGGTCGCATCGACCTTGCAAACTCTGATATTGCCCTGTCCCAGTTTTTGGCCCTGACGATGCCGCTTGCCACGAGTACTCCTGCCGATCCCAGCTCTACTGCCTTGGCAACATCCTCCCCTGAGACATCCCGGTCCCGCATAGCAGCCTTGTCTTTCCCCCCGCACCCCTTACGGCCTTTGCGGCACCGGCAATCAAGTCGGGCCGCTCCGTTGACACTGCCCTGCCAGAGCCGATGAACGGATCAAAGACAAGGTCGCCGCAGTCACTTGAGGCCCTTATTATGCGGTCCAGGACGGCAAGTGGAAACTGCGCAGGGTGGTCTGCACGCTCCCTGGACGACCTGTTCCTGCCCCGGATACCAAGAAACAATATGAATGCATTTGTGATGTGGTCTGCACGCTCCCTGGACGACCTGTTCCTGCCGGAGGTGACCTTCGGAATCTCCCACACGTTTGTCGGATTCTTTCCAAGCGGGTTGCACCTTGGCCTGCCGTTCTTTTTCTGCCCCGGATACGCCACGTTTTGATCCCTTACGGCGTCCAGGTTGAACGTGTGCGAGTCCCTGTCCCTGACATACCACAGGTAGTAAGAGTTTACCCCTCCCTCGAGATACGGCACAGCAGACGTGATCATGAAGGCTTCGGCCAGCAGTGTCGCCTAGGCGGCAAACTCTTACGATCGGTTCTCATCTGTCTTTAATAGTAAGATTTGCGCATTATATCCAGAGAAGCGATTCTTAATTAGCAGATTTTGACCCACTTGGGCACTAATCTATGCCTGACGGATCAAAATACCTGTAAAACCATGTACAAATCATGTGTTTGATCGATAGACTGACAAAAAACCCACGGACGTTCCGGATGTTTGCAGGAATGACCGAGGCAGAGTTTGACCAGCTGTGTACCGAGGTGCAAAAGAAATTTCCAGATACCGAGAAGAAGAGGCTCTCAAGGCCCGACCGTGTGCGGGATATAGGCGCAGGCAGGCCCTTTGCCCTGGATCTGAGGAACCGCGTACTGCTGGTCTTGTTCTACTACAGGACGTACGTCTCCCAGGACGTGGCTGGCGCCATGTTCGGTATAGGACAGGCGTCGGTCTCGCGCTCCATAAGCCTGACTGAGCCCCTGCTAAAACAATGCCTGCCGATCCCCGAGAAGATCTACAAGGACTCCAAGAGGATCTCCTCAGTCGAGGAGCTGGCCGAGATCTTCCCGGGGATGGTGTGCCTGACTGACGCCTCCGAGCAGCCCACAAACAGGCCCAAGAGAAAGGACATGGAAAAGTCGCACTATTCGGGCAAGGCAGGCACGCACACGGCCAAGGTCCAGTATACGGTCAACATACACGGTGCCATAGTGCACAAGACCCCGCACTCGCCGGGGCGCGTAAACGACATCAAGATATACCAGATGAAGCATCCCACGTTCTGGAGCGGTGAGGAGGACGGCGAGGAGCTGCGGCACTATATGGATCGCGGATACCAGGGTGCGCAGCACATCGATGCAGGGACGAAGGTTATACTTCCAATCAAGAAGAGTCCTGGCGGCAAGCTGACCGACGATGAAAAAGAGTACAACAGAACACACTCAAAGATACGGGTGTACGTGGAGAATGGCATACGCAGGGTCAAGACATTCAAGATAATGAGCTACAAGTACAGAAACAGGCTCAGAAAGTACGATCTGGCCAACAGTATCGTGTGCGGGCTGGTCAACCTGAGGATACTGGAACGGATAGCTGCTGTGGCCTGAAAAACACGGCAGAAAACAACTGCAACCTGCCACTCGTAATTTAATTACGGATTGCTTCTCAGTGAGGGTTGAAGGCAATGTCAAGCGTGGAAGATGAGTTTTTAGAGTCTCTGAGCCTGAAGGATATCGAGCCGTACAAGGGAAAGTGGATTGCGATTGTCGGCAGGGAGATCGTCGCATCTGGCAAGGACGTCTATAAGGTATGCCAGGAGGCAGCAGAGAAGACAAATGGAAAGACGCCTTTTGTAGAGCATATTCCGGCAAACCTAGAGGCCACAACGTACATCCTCTGACATGCGAGCTGCTGACATGGCCGACAGGGACAGTCCTACAGACGTGATGAAGTTCGACTACCGAGTCGATCGGGCTGTAGGCGTGGACGGAAAGGAAACCCTGACAAGACGTCCAAGAGTGGCAGTAGTCATACGAAAGGGATCAGAAGGCGCAGACGCCAAGACCAATCCAGAATTGAGTGTACGTGGGCTGGTTGACTCGGGCAGATTCCTGCTTGTACGAGGTCAACTACCCCCATCAGTCAGGCACGAATTAGATGCATGATTGTGATTTTCGTGCCTAGCTAGCAAGGGACGTGACCACATACTCCTGCTTTATTCCGAGGCGGATAGCAGAGTGGCTGAAAATGGATCTGAGCCGGGCAGAAAGGATTCACTCCGTTGGTGCGGGAGGCGGGTTCACGACCTACAAGACAGGGATGCACATTGAAATCATCTACCGGGGAATTCACGTGACCCTAAAATAAGGTTCTGTGTAATCTTCGAGACCTGAAATATGGATCTTCTTCAGATTCGATTTTTACGACTAGGCTGAATTTTTACTTAGTGAGGCGTTCTGGATTATGGTTTTCCACTTGTTCGTACCGTCCACGCTTATCAGGGCCGACTCTGCGGGGGTCTGACCGTCCAGTGCACCGTGTTTTTTCGTGAAATTATAGTATACCCTCATTCCGTCAAGTATGGAAGTCAGTAGTTCCTCGATGTACTTTTGCAGGCACGATAATTACGCAATTTGCCGAGATTTTTTGACCATCATACTATAGATCAGGCGGTGTGCCAACCATCATCATGATACCAACACAAAACGACGTGTTTGCACACCAGTTTGACATAACATCGAGACAGTTTAAAACATTGCGACGGCGGTTTCCCAAGCTCGGGCTGGCCGTCTCAAAGAGTCGCAACGCAGTGTATGACCACATCGACGCACTGCGCGTTCTATATTTCATGTCTGAGAGGAGGATGTTTGCAGAATCTGCCGTGACGCACCTTCGCAGGCGGGCCTCAAAATGCAGCAGGCAGCAGCATGACGACGGGGCTGCCTCCAAGGGCGGCGCGTATAGTTGCCGTACGCCTAGTCCGGACTGGATCCTAAAGGCGATCCGGGGCGTCAGCCTGGATGATGCGCAAAAGTGGTGCAGCTCCATGCTGCAGCATACGGTAAGGTGCGCCCGCAGGTCAGGCATGCTGCACAACACGGACGTCGTGGCAGTGGACGTTACCGACGTGGAATACTATGGCAAGGGCCTGGAGGATATCGCCAGAAAGTCAAAGCCCAAGAACGGCACGTCGACGTTTCTCTCGCACATTACCATGCACGGAATAGGATCAGATGACGGGTCTGACCTCGTGCTTTCCTCGCTGCAGCTTCCAAAAGAGGCAAAACTGGCCGATTTCGTGCCTAAAATGATCCGCAAGGCGTCCAGATCAGGGATGAGGATCAAGACGTTCCTGTATGACCGCGGGTTCTTTAACGTGGACTGCATGAGGGCTGCAGAAACAAGCACGGGCAGCTACATCATGCCTGCCGTCAAGAACAGGAGGATAGTGGCGGCAATAGAGGAGCATGACCGCGGAGAACGCGGTGCGGTATCAAAATATACAATGACCAACAAGGACGGCAAGAGCGCCACATTCAGGCTAGTCATTGTGGAAAAGGACGAGGTAGAAAAGGACGGCACGGCAGCAGCAAAGAAGGACAAGGCAGAAGAGACCATAGCCGACAGGTATCTGGTCTTTGCCACCAACATGTCTGCTAAAAGTGCAGAGGCAGTCATTGAGCAGATACCGGAGGAGTACCGCAGTCGGTGGGGAATCGAGACCGGGTTCAGGGTGATCAAGGGGATAATGGGCAAGACGTGCAGCAATTCCCCGGTCGTCAGGCTGCTGCTGTTCTATATGTCTGTCATACTGTACAACCTGTGGAGGACTGCCGTGTTCATAGACGTGGAATCCAAGTGGGACGGATTTGCAGGAGGGAAGGGGTTTACCATGATGCTGTTTGTCGCGTGCATTGTCGATGCGGCCGACTCGTTTGTAAACGATCGCGGAAAGTAGCGGAGGTGCCGTGTCGGGTCTGCAAAAGTACATCTAGGAAGTACTGAAGTATCCATCTTCTTGAGGCCCCGAAACACCTTCTCACGGTCTCTGATCTCGCCGTTGAGCCTCTCCATCTTGTTGTTATTGTCACGGTCTCTTTTTCCAGCCAGGTGGATGTGCCTTACGTGGTTTGTCTTATTTCCAAACACCTTCTTGGATGATTTCATGTAGGCAGGCAGGCCATCAGTGATAAAGTTCCTAGGTGACTTGCCAGCTTGTAGCTTGGTTAGCTGTAGTAGGCTGTCCGCATTGTGCTGGAACTTGTTGTCTGCAAGGTCGGAGGCCAGCCAGTATCGTGTGTCATCATCCATTGATGCAAAAATACAGCACTGCTTTCCTGCGATTTTTACCCATACCTCGTCGGCCCTGAACCAACTGCCGACCCTTGGGACGATTCCGTTTATGTACCGTGTGGTGAGTTTGGAGTACTCGTCAATCCAGTTGTAGACGGTCTTATGGCACACATCAATTCCCATCATCTCGTAATGGTCTGCGATATCCCGTACTGACATTCCCGTATAGTACATCTACAAGGCAGCAGTTACGGTTCTGTCATCAAACTGTTTTTTCTCAAAGCCAAAGTTTGCTGTAAATCGTCTGTTGCAGTCGGTACACTTGAAAATCTGCACATCGCCATTCTTGTTTTTTCTCGTTCCCTTCTTGATGACGTTGCCAGAATCGAAGAACTTGCACAGCCTGATCTTCGACCTCTCCATTATCCTGAATCCCTCGTGTCCGAACACGTTTCTTCTGACATACTCCAGTATGACCTTGATGTGCTTGCAGTCCGCCTTTCTGATCCGGTGGTCTGGACACTCGCAGACAAGCCCGTTGCCGGTTCTTGTGATTATGTAGAACTTGGATGGGTCGGATTGTGACCTTACCTTGAATGTATTTTCTCCTATTGTTTCGAATGCGTGGTTTGGCACCGACATGATCTGTCTGGCCTTCTTTTCCCTTGCGTTCATATCTGATCCCGCTCAAAAGTTAAAATAGAGAATAATGGAAAATGTTGTAAGCGGCGAGAGGGGGATTCGAACCCCCGTAGGTGCACACCCAACGATTTTTCAGATCGTCGCTCTACCTGCCTAAGCAACCTCGCCATACGCGATATTATCCGTATGCTTATTTAATCCTTGCTGCTATCCGTATGCATAGTTATCCGATCGCTTAATATAACCTGTCAGCGTAAATGGATTATTGACAAGATGGAAGGAAGACGAAACTAGGTTTTGTGTAAAACTGTCAGATGATGGAAGGCATAGTATAATCTGCCGAGTACCCAAACCGATCAGAGATTTCCTTAATAACCCCAAATCGATTCAATTTGTGATTGAGGGCAAAAAAATAATGGTGAAAGGTGGGTGTGAAAAATGACGACACATGCACGACTAGCCAGACCTATTCTGCGTGATGATTTCCAATTCAAGAAAATCAGCACCACTTATGCCACTCATGGAATGCATCCGTATGTGGCATCTATGATTCCAGCTCTTGCAAAAAAGATGATCCAAGAGACTAAACCTGTATCGTTGCTAGACCCATTCTGTGGTGGGGGGGGGGGTATGTGTCGAGGGTGTCCTTGCAGGAATCCCCACCGCTGGACTTGACATAAACATACTTTCATTGTACGAGGTCACCTACCCCTATCAATCAGGCACGAATTGGCATGTAGGGTTATGATTTTCACGCCTGGCCAGCAGGGGGAAGTGACCACATACCTTTCATTGGTTCTGGCATCGGCCAAGACCACATATCTGGACACAGGTTCGGTTGTCTTATATGGAAATTAGGTTCGCCTAAGATTTTGAGAAAAGCCAAGGAATACTTTACCCTTTACCGATCAAGAAAAACGACGAAAAAGAAAGCACTGACAGAGCGACAGATAAGATACGCCACAAGACAGCGTAAGAAGGGCAGGACGCTCAAGGCAATAGCAGAGGAGCTGAAGGTGACGCCCCAGTACGTGGGCAGACTGTGCGCCGAGTTCGAAAGAACCGGCGTAATACACGTGCAAAAGAGTCCCGGCAGGCCAGCATCGCCGCCGCCCTCAAGCGATGAGGTTCGGACGGTACTTCGCCTGTACGCCGAGCAGGACATCGGTGTGGTGCGCACGGCCAGGCGTGCAAGGGAGGAATTGAATATAAGCTACAACTCTGTATACAGGATAATGAGTGAGAACAAGCTGGTCTCAAAGTCTGCTGCAAGATCCGGACAGCGCAAGTGGCTACGCTATGAGCGCAAGTACTCCAACGCAATGTGGCACGTGGACTGGCACGATATGAAGGATCCACGCCTGAGAGGGCTCAAATTAGTCACGTTTTTGGACGATTCATCCAGATGTATCATGGCGGCACGGACGTTTGCCGAGGCCACATCAGAAAACGTGGTGATAACACTCAGGGATGCCATAGACAGATTTGGCACGCCGGCTACCATACTGTCTGACAACGGCAGGTGCTTCAACGGCGGCCGTAGCAAGAAGAACATGCCAAAGGGGACGTGGAAGCCGACTGCATTTGAGGCCGAGCTGCTGGACCGGGGCATCGGGCTGATAAACTCCAGGCCGTACCATCCGGAGACCAACGGCAAGCTGGAACGGTTGCACGGCAGCATAGAGAAGGAAATCCACCACTATGAGAGCCTGGCTGCATACGTGGAGTACTATAACGAGCGCAGGCTGCACTGCACTGGATATCGACAAGTGTGAGACGCCACTGCAGGCCTTTTTGGCAAGGGAGGCTACAGAAGCGATCAGAAAAAAAGACCCAAAATGGATGGAGAGGGACATCAATGACTAACGAACCTAATTTTCATATAACACACCAGTCCCCTAAAATAATTACCTTTAAATAATTGCACTTGTGCTGTGTAACATGAATCCTAGCAAGCTTGAATGGACACAGGATGATACGGACGCAATTAAGGCATACAAGGCCAAGGTACGTGATGGTTCCATAACGCCATTGCACTATACGGGAAACCTGAAAGATATTCTAAGTTCGTGACTTGAAATTGTCTCAAAATGGCTGGCATACTCTAATAAGTCAAACTGTCATTAGTTGGATTAGATCACGCAACTCACAGGATTCTAATTCTTTTGAAATCTACATGAAAGAGATTGAAAGCATTAGGAACATGGCAAGAGCCATGGGATCGCTTCATTTTATTACATGTGGAGAAGGCTTCAAGGTGTATGTCAAAGAGGAAGATGTCATACTTCGATGTGCGCTTTTTGTTGAGAAAAGAGAAATCCACGTCGTAGATGTCACTCAGTGTACGAGTTTACCCCTCACCTGAGATACGGTGTGACAGGCGTGATCATGAAGGCTCCAGACACCAATGACGCCCAAGTGGTAAACTCGTACTCAGTAGCTTTATCTACACTATACTAGACTTTGTGCGTAATTGGTACATCGTCTTCCCAGAAGTAACCGACTCACGGCGGTGCAGTAGGTGACATGTGGATCTGCAGGCATCATCATCTGAATTGTTTCGAGCCTAGGATGATTTGATGCGGTACTTTTGGGAAGACTGATTAGCAGTCTTCCCAGAAGTACGTGATTCATGACTGTGCAGATGGCGGCAGGCGAATCTGTAGATATCCTAATTTGATTTGTTTCAAATCTGGGGCCGTTTTCTGGGTTACTTCTGGGAAGACTGTCACCATACGTACGATGATTTAAGCGCGGAGTGACCGGTGTTGATCAGGCAGAGTCCACTATCATCAGGGCGCGAAGATCACAGTGACATGTGAGTTTCTGCCTGAGAGGTTAAAGACGGGTGATTCTGTGAGGTCGAGTAGGCGGATTTTGCCGGTTGGATGATTTTGAGGAAATCAATGCTGTGAAACCGAGGAACTCCTCCAGCATGCGTGATCATGAAGGCTCCGGCCAGCAGTGCCGCATGAGGGGTAAACTCTTGCTCCTGAAGGAAGCCTCAATTTTTATTAAAGGAGTGATGGTTGCCAAATGCATGACATTAAGAGAGATCGAGCCGTTGGATGATGCTGAGTGGAAGGAGCTTACGGATGATGTGGAGGCCGGGCAGACGGCAGAACAGGCCCAAGCACTGAAAGAGGCGCTCAAGTCCGCCAAAGACATCCCCACCGTGACTTTCTAATTGCAAGTCGATTTTTCCAGGGTTGAAAGGGGAATTCTGACACGCAGTGTCCCGGTGAAGACCTTCAGATGTATCGAGCAGAGCATGGAGGAATACATCGTCGATGAGGCTCTTGAAGATCAGAGGAAGAGACTAGACCTTATGCGTAATCGACCGGATCGAAATATTCCGACGGTGGCCGGCCACACATGCAAGGCTGACGGCATCACATGACGTGTACAGGGGCGGCAGAGTCCGTATATCGTGCAGCTACGGACCATTCCAGCTGGTAAAAACTACCATGTCGTGCGGCATCGTGTGGCGCCTCAATGCGCTCCGTATCGTGATATCAGAACCCATGCATGAGCTTCTTGTTCCGCTTGTCCCACAGCAGCCTAAAGTTGGCAAGCCCGGCCGTCACCTGGAACTCCCTGTCGAACTCCTCGGGCAGTCCCGTCGTACGGATCACGCATCCGCTTGTACTGCCTTATCCGTCCTATGGCGTGCTCTACTGTCACCCTCTTGCTGCTTATCCTCCTGTTCTGCGCTTTCTGTTTCTTTGTAAGCTTGCCTTTCCTTGGCTTCTTGTTGGGCTGCACGGATCTGACCCCGGGATACACCTCCTCGATTCCCACGTATCCCAGATCCGAGAACATCTTTACCTTCTCGTCCTCGTGGTGCTTTCTGTTGCCGCGCTCCTGGCAGTCAGGATTCCCAGATCCGGTGGGTTGTTCTTTATCATGGTGAGGTCGTGCACGCTTCCGGGCGCCGACTTGCATACATCGTCAGTCCCTTCTTGCCGGCAATCACCTGGGTGTTGCGCGTAAAGCTCTTCTTCCTGCCCGAGTACGCCCCCCTTTCTTGGCTCCTTGTCCGAGGGGCGCTGTATGTCGATGTCAGTACTTCCTAGATGTACTTTTGCAGACCCGACACGGCACCTCCGCTACTTTCCGCGATCGTTTACAAACGAGTCGGCCGCATCGACAATGCACGCGACAAACAGCATCATGGTAAACCCCTTCCCTCCTGCAAATCCGTCCCACTTGGATTCCACGTCTATGAACACGGCAGTCCTCCACAGGTTGTACAGTATGACAGACATATAGAACAGCAGCAGCCTGACGACCGGGGAATTGCTGCACGTCTTGCCCATTATCCCCTTGATCACCCTGAACCCGGTCTCGATTCCCCACCGACTGCGGTACTCCTCCGGTATCTGCTCAATGACTGCCTCTGCACTTTTAGCAGACATGTTGGTGGCAAAGACCAGATACCTGTCGGCTATGGTCTCTTCTGCCTTGTCCTTCTTTGCTGCTGCCGTGCCGTCCTTTTCTACCTCGTCCTTTTCCACAATGACTAGCCTGAATGTGGCGCTCTTGCCGTCCTTGTTGGTCATTGTATATTTTGATACCGCACCGCGTTCTCCGCGGTCATGCTCCTCTATTGCCGCCACTATCCTCCTGTTCTTGACGGCAGGCATGATGTAGCTGCCCGTGCTTGTTTCTGCAGCCCTCATGCAGTCCACGTTAAAGAACCCGCGGTCATACAGGAACGTCTTGATCCTCATCCCTGATCTGGACGCCTTGCGGATCATTTTAGGCACGAAATCGGCCAGTTTTGCCTCTTTTGGAAGCTGCAGCGAGGAAAGCACGAGGTCAGACCCGTCATCTGATCCTATTCCGTGCATGGTAATGTGCGAGAGAAACGTCGACGTGCCGTTCTTGGGCTTTGACTTTCTGGCGATATCCTCCAGGCCCTTGCCATAGTATTCCACGTCGGTAACGTCCACTGCCACGACGTCCGTGTTGTGCAGCATGCCTGACCTGCGGGCGCACCTTACCGTATGCTGCAGCATGGAGCTGCACCACTTTTGCGCATCATCCAGGCTGACGCCCCGGATCGCCTTTAGGATCCAGTCCGGACTAGGCGTACGGCAACTATACGCGCCGCCCTTGGAGGCAGCCCCGTCGTCATGCTGCTGCCTGCTGCATTTTGAGGCCCGCCTGCGAAGGTGCGTCACGGCAGATTCTGCAAACATCCTCCTCTCAGACATGAAATATAGAACGCGCAGTGCGTCGATGTGGTCATACACTGCGTTGCGACTCTTTGAGACGGCCAGCCCGAGCTTGGGAAACCGCCGTCGCAATGTTTTAAACTGTCTCGATGTTATGTCAAACTGGTGTGCAAACACGTCGTTTTGTGTTGGTATCATGATGATGGTTGGCACACCGCCTGATCTATAGTATGATGGTCAAAAAATCTCGGCAAATTGCGTAATTATCGTGCCTGCAAAAGTACATCGAGGAACTACTGATGTGCGTGCCGTCTACAATCACGGTCAGATCCGGGATGATCTCCCTGAGCCCCTCGATCGTGCGGGCGTTTCGTATCTTCTGAGATACGGCGTCCGGCGTGGGCAGTATCTTGAGAAATATCATGTCGCAATACTTGAGGTATCTGCATACCGTGCTCTGGTCTATGCCAAAGAACGCCGCAAGCTGCTCCCGTGTCGGGTTTCCGTACTTGCGCATCAGGGCCAGCAGGGGAGCGTGGCGGTAGGACAGCTTGCACCGGTTTCCGGGCCCGTCGTCCTCGTCCTCTGAGAATAGGGGGCCCTCCGTGTGCTTTTTGGCAAACTCCGTAAACCGGTCGTATGTATAGTCAAACCGGCGGCGGTTCATCGACGTGGTGGGCTGCAGGGATCCGCCGCCGATTATGTCCTCGAGCACCTCGAGCCTGTGTATGAACGCGGCGTTGTCCGCGGTGCGCCTGTCGTCATCCCAGGTTGCGGGCCACATCCGGCGCTCGGCGTCCAGCTGCTGCTCCAGCTGCCCTATCCTCTCCTGATCCCGCTCGTGCCTCCTGCCGTCCTGCCTGCCCTTCTTCTCGTACTCTCTGATCTCCTTCCTGTACCGCATCCTCTCCTGCCTGCCCGCGCCTTCTCCTTCCTGTCCTTCCCGATTTTCTTCTCGTGCCTCTTGATCCTCTTCTCATACTTCCTGATCTTCTTTTTGTCCCGCGCCTTCTCCTTCCTGTCCTGTACCTTCTCCTTCTCGTACTGCTCGATTCTCTTCCTCAGCAGTCGTATCTGCTCGGTCTCGGACTTTGCCATTACTCTTGTGAGGGAATGGATCCCGGATCTAAATCAATCGTCTGAAAACAGTTGTGGTTTTGATCAAATATTTTGAACATTGCAAGGCACCGTCATGTGTGTGTGCCGTCACTGCTGCGCCCTCTCTTTGTAGCATGGGTATCGGGGGTACCACCGCTAATTTCGTTTACGCATAAGGTCTAGTATTCAACAGCCCTGCCTGCCACCTTGATTCTACTTTTGAATTTTGCAATTTTCATACAATAGAACGATAAATGGTTACATACACAAAAAGTGATCGTCTCATTTCAGTCTTTCTAGACGTGCAGTCTTCCCATCTATGTTAAAACGTTCGGGCCCTTTAGCGGTGGCGGACGGTGTCTCTCTAACCCACGCCTAGTTTAATATGAGCAGGCCAGCTTACGCCAAAGTTCGATTTTAGACAGGGGGATCCGCTTGAGATACAGAAGATAGTCGATGGAGATATTCGATTAAACTGAGTAAGCGCAGGTCTGCCAGTTGAACGCATCACTCGGCGGTTAGTGCCTAGAATGGTCACAAGTTCCAGCTCCCGACGCTTTCCAAGATAAATCAGCTCCCGTTAACTTACTAGTCCCGACAAACAAGGCCTGTCTCAATGCACCCCTTGTTGCTATTTAATCCTTGATCCGGATGTTCCTGTCGTACCTTTGCTTCATGGCAATCACGATTACCATCAGCACTATTGCCGCAAGGTTCGTGCCTATGATGTAGACGTCCTCCACCTCTATCCCGTAGACCAGCCACAGCGCCGCCCCTGCTGCAATCAGGGACATCAGGTACCTGGATACGTCCTTGAGGCTTTTTGTCCTGTATCCCTTGATGATCTGCTGCACCCATCCAGACAAAATCAGGATTCCCGCAAGAATTCCGACTAGGGTAAGCGTGCCTTCGTCCAGGTACATGCAATCAGTTCCAGAAAAACTGGTCCAGGCCGGTCTGCTTTGGCTTGCCCAGTATGGTGTCAAAGTCAAGATCCATGGAGGACGTTATCTGGTCAAGTGTCGACTCCATGAACTCGAGGTATTTCTTCGGATCAATCTCGGTCTGCCTTGCAAGCTCGACTGGCTTTACACCTGGCTTGCCCAGCGTCTTGATGTACGATATGATGTCACCCTTTTTGATCTCCCTTGTGGACTCTAGCATCTTGGCGGCCCTGATGTGCTGGGGGACCGTCTTGACATACTCTGAGGGCGCCTTGCTTATCATGACGTTGTACGCCAGATCCTCAAGCGGGATCTCCTTTTCCTGCACCTTTTTTGCATAGCCTGCAATCCTGTCGCTGATCTCCTTTTTGGCGCGCTCAAAGCCCTCTATTGTTTCGACCTCGGATAGCACGTCGAGCAGCTCATAAAACAGCTTTTTGATGAACCCCGGCGTGTGGGATTTTTTCCCCGTCAGCCCCTTGACGTCCACCTTGCCTGACCTTGTGACCCCCAGGTAGTTCTTCTTTCTGTTGCTCAGCACCGCATACCTGTACTCCTTGTCCACCTCAAGGTCAACACCGTGATCCTTTTTTGCCTGCTTGATGACCCTGTCGATCTGCTCCTGCGTGGGGTTCTTGATGAACAGCGAGTCCGTGTCGCCGTATAGCACCTCGACTCCAAACTCCTTGCACCTTTCAATCGTCTGCAAAATTATGTGCCTCCCGATGGCAGTCGTGGCCTCCGCGGCAGGCAGGAAGTACAGGGGGAATATCTCTGCGCCCATTACACCGTAGCTGGCGTTGAGGATGACCTTGAGCGCCTGGCTGACGACCGTGTACTGCTGCCTCTGCTCCTCTGTAATCGACTCCCTTTTTGACAGGCTCTTGTAGTAGTTTACCCTAAGGTCCCGTAGCGAGCCTATGAGCATGGCCGTCATCCCGTTTTTCTTGGTGCATACCCAGTGGCTGGTCTGCGGGATGGTGTTTGCCCTGCACTCCTCGTGCGGACACCTTACCGTCTCATAGGACAGGTTTCGCACCTTGATGATGCTCGGATACAGGCTTGCAAAGTCCATCACCGTGACGTTAAAGTGGATTCCCTCCATGGGATCCACGACCAGGCCGCCCCGGTACTTTTTGTCCTTGATTACGGCCTCTGAGGACACCGCAGCCGAGTGCTTTTGCAGCTCCTCCCTCTTTGGAATCAGCGCGTTTCTCTGGCGGTGCTCGTAATACATCAGGCTGCGAATCCACTGCGACACCCCGAGCCTTGCAATGTCGTCAATCGGCATCCTGCCGATTCTTGCGATTACGACTAGCAGGTTCATCAGCAGGTCGCTGTTAAAGCTTGCAAGCTCGTAGGTCAGTAGCGCGTCGTTGTAGCAATAGTTTGCAGTCTGGTAAAGCGTCAGGTCGTTTAACTCCACGCCATAGTCGATCTTCTCCTTGCCCAGCAGCGCCTTTGAGACGCTGTTGAGCGAAAAGTCCGAATACTTGTGGCTGAATGCGTAGATCTGAAAGGATCTGTTGGACAGGGTCCTGTACAGGTCGATGTGCACGCCGTGCTTTAGGGTGGCCGAGTCCCTCATCATGTACAGCGGGTTGTCCTCCGTCTTGACTCCCAGCCTCTCTGCCCGATTGAAAAGGTACGGCAGATCAAACTCGTCCCCGTTATACGTCAGGACGAACGCAAACTCCCTGAGCAGGCCAAAGGCGTCCAGTATCATCTGTCTTTCGTCCTCCTCCTCGTAGAACCTTGGCTCAAAGTCCAGGTCGTTGGCCCCCTGCTGAACCCCCGCTTTCCTTAGCACAAGGATCTCCCTGAACCCGTCGCTTCCTGAAAACCCTATGGCCGTAACCTTCCTTTCGGCCAGCTTGGGATCCGGAATGCGGCCGACCTCCGCCTCTACCTCTATGTCCACGCTCACCCGTCTCATCTTTGGAATGGGCTGGTTGAGCAGATCCGCCCAGTCTGAAATGTACTCCTCAAACTGCCCGGGATCTACCATCTTCTCATCTGAGATATTCTCCCACAGCAGGGTCTTGAGCGACTCTTTTACCTCCGGGGGGATCTCCATGTCGTGCGGGGTCACCTTTGAGTCCTTGATCTCGTAGAACTTGCCGATGATCAACGATCTGTCGTAAAGATAACTCTCATAGTATTTTATGTCTGACTCCCACGTCTCGATTACGTTTCTCAGGCTTTTGTCCGTTGCAGTGCCGCCTATGGCCAGCGGATCCTCTACGACAATCTTTGATAGCGGAATCTCCTCGCTCCTGAGCAGGTCGTTTCGCCGGACGTCCTTGATTTCTATCAGATCCTTCCTGCCTGCGATGAATCCAAGCTCGTCCGGGTTTAGCTTTGAGTAGCAGTACGGCCTGTGGCCTATCTCGTCCCGCCATAGGATGATTTTCTGCGACTCTGGTTCGTAGAACTTTAGTACTGCGCACCTGTTCTTGCTGTCATATGTCGCAGACACCAGCATGGAGGGAGGCAGCTCGGTTACTCTTTGTGCTTGTTGTACTGACATGGCTATTTTGAATAATCACCCGTTAGCTGCTGTGCCCATTTTTGAATCTTGTTTTTATCCAGCGTGACCACCTTCACCCCTGCCTCCTTTATCAGCCCATAATCTGTTTCGGGGTAGGAGTCAAGGCAAATAATCCTCCTGATTCCAATCGTGACTGCCATTTTTGTGCACTCTAGGCATGGCACCAGCGTCGTATACAGCATTGCCCCTTTGACGCCTGCCTCGATGCCTAGGATCGCGCAGTGCATGATTGCATTGGCCTCTGCATGGTTGCAAAGACACCTGTCAAGCAGATCCCCTGACTTGATCTTCCCCTCCGTGCGCAGCTGGCATCTCTTGCACCCGCCATCAAAGCAGTTTTTTACGCCAGGCGGTGTTCCGTTATAGCCTGTGGCAAGCTGCCTGTTGTCCCTTACAATCACCGCGCCGACCTGCCTTGCTATGCAGTTGGAGCGCAGCTTGGCCAGCTCTGCCTGCAGCATAAAGTACTCGTCCCAGCCTGGCCTCTCAAAGGTGCTCAACACGCACAGTTGCCACTGCCGCAATATATGGATTTGAGCCGGGAACCGATCTAAACGACTAGCCGTAGACTGTATAGAATCCCCAGGCTATGCCTAGGGCTATTATGCCGATCAAGGAATACCCTATTGCCTTGAAGTCGCTGTTCATGGTTGGGGTTTTTACCGCCCCTTATTTAATATTCAGCGGATCTTTGGATCCGAGGCTGACGCAGAATTGAGCAATAGCTTCCTTTATGCTACACTAAAAGAATAAAATCAAAGCCATGCCACTAGAAGGCTGATTGGAATATTTCGAGAACAGGTTCGTGAAAAAGGACTCCATTGAAAGGCGGGATTACCAGGTAAGCCTTGCCCGGCAGGCCGTCTCTGAGAACTGTATCGTGGTCCTGCCCACCGGCCTTGGAAAGACCACGATAGCACTGCAGGTAATATGCGAGTATCTGCAAAAGGGGGCCGGCGGGGTTCTGTTTCTTGCGCCGACCCGCGTCCTGGTAAACCAGCACTATCAGTTTCTCAAGGAAAACGTCCTGCTTGATGATATCGGAGTCGTTACCGGCACGGATCATATATCCAAGCGAAAAAAGCTGTGGTCCAACAGCATCGTCTGCGCCACCCCCGAAATCACAAAAAACGATCTAGACCGCGGAATCGTAGACTCGGATCAGTTTGCCTTGGTGATCTTTGATGAGGCCCACAGGACCGTAGGCGACTATGCCTATTCGGGAATCGCAGGGCGCTTTGCAGGCTCTAATGCCAGGATGATGGGAATGACTGCAACACTGCCCAGTGAAAAGGAAAAGGCGACAGAAATCCTGACCACCCTGAGAATCGCAAGCGTGGCGCAGCGTACCGAAGAAAGCGACGACGTAAAGCCGTATGTCCAGGAGACTGATACCAGGTGGGTTAGCGTCAGGCTGCCCGACGAGCTCAGGACAATCCAGGCTCTGGTAAAGAATGCACTCGACGAGAGATATGATACACTGAAAAAAAACGGGATAGACCTGTCCAAGCAAAAATCACTGTCTGCACTGCTTCGAACCCGGCAGTTCGTGCTTGCACAGAACCGACGTTCTGCAAAACCGCTTTTCACCGCCATCCGGATTCATTATGCGCTTGGCATCCTGGAGGCCCACGGCATCACCCCATTTTTGAAGTTCTGCGAGCGGGCAAGGCAGAAGAAGGGGGCCGGCGTAAGGGAGCTCTTTGAGACAGACCCGAACTTTACGCGTGCGGTTCAGCTGGCGCATTCTGCACAGCAAAAGGGCATCGAGCACTCTAAGATCCCCAAGCTTCTTCAAATACTGCAGAATCTTGAGGGCAAGGCGCTTGTGTTTTCCAGCTATCGGGACTCCGTGGACGTAATCCACAAGAATTTGATCCGGGACGGGATACGTGCGGGAATCCTGATTGGAAAGGCAGGCGAGGCCGGCCTGAAACAAAAGGCACAGATTGAGGCCGTCGAAAAGTTCCGAAGCGGCCAATACCAAGTACTGGTTGCAACCCGGGTCGGCGAGGAGGGGCTTGACGTCTCAGAGGTCAACCTGGTGGTTTTTTATGACAACGTTCCAAGCTCCATCAGGTTTGTCCAGCGCAGGGGCAGAACCGGACGAAAGGACAGCGGGAGGCTGATTGTCTTGATTGCCAGGGACACCATTGATGAGACCTATTATTGGATCGGGAAGCGGAAGATAGAGTCTGCAAGGAGCATGGGGGCCAGGATGACCAAGGTGCTGGAGGAAAACCAGGAGCAAACAGGACTCGATGATTTTACCTAGCCTAGCCTCTTGATTATGTGATAGCCGTACTCTGACCTTACGGGCCCGGAAATCTGGCCGACCTGCAGCCTGAACGCTGCCTCCTCAAACGGTTTTACCATCTTGCCCCTTGCAAAATACCCTAGGTTTCCGTCCCTTTTTGCACTGCCCGAGTCAGTCGAGAGCTCCCTTGCCAGCCTTCCAAACTTTTCCCCGCCTTTGATCCTCTCCAGTATTTCTAGGGCCTCGCCCTGCCTTTTTACCAGAATGTGCGAGCACTTGATCTTGTTCATGACTGGCAGTCTTCCCGTCTGCTATTATCTTTAGCGTTTCAGGCACGCGCTAACTATAGCTCTGCCCGTAGATGATAAGGAACTTCCCGTCTGCTATTATCTTTAGCGTTTCAGGCACCTCCGCTTCAGACCGGCCCTGCATGCACGATGTCCCTGTGACTTGCGGCAGATCCGGAGCCCATTTGCGGATTCGAGAGGCCTGACTCGCCCTTCGTTGAGTCCCTTCATCCAAATATCCTTTCCCTGATATCCGGAATCCTGTCATAAACGGCATCTCTTACCTTCATCTGTTCTTCTGGGGTTGGCATGCCCTCTGATTGCGCACTAAGCAACGCGCCTCCCATTGACAGTGCCGTTCCCACAACAAAGCCGTAGACAAATTCCTTTGGATTTTCCACCTTCCACTCCACGCCATTTTGCTCAACCTCCTGCAGCTGTACTGGCACGGTTGCCAATACTGCGTCTAAAGTCTGGTTGATAAATGCCTCAAACATGTCTTCATTCATGCCTCCACTGATCCGTCTTCTGTAATAAATTTGTGTAGCACTGTCGGTCTTCCCAAAAGCTCCCCGTAAAACGACTCCATGTTTGGTACAATCCGGGCCGTACTGCCTGCAGATCCGCACGTTGCAGTCTGCACCGTCATGAGCCTGATTACATCTGGGAAGGCTGACATACAAAAAGAAAATATATAGCGAGATGACATAATGCGATAAGAATCGCATCGGTGCGATTGTAGGGAAGTAGTACTCTGCATCTGTGTGGACCTGCTTCCTGCTATTGTTTATATCAGTCAGGAAATTCTTTGATGCCAAAACCATGCGATTTTCCATTAGGCTGATACATCTTTGGTTTTAACATCTCAAACCAATCTGCGAATTTAGGATCACCTTTGTAATGCTTGTGAATTACATATGCGATCATATCTGCAAGCTGAATCAAATTTCGCAAATGTGATTTGGTGAAAATCGGATCTTTAATAACATGCTCAACTTGTTGCCACAAACTGCCTATTCTAACCAGTCTCCAAACTATGTCTTTGATTTCCGACTCTGGAATCTTTTGACTGGCATCTACGAAAAGCAATCCGTTGTTGGTCTCTTTAGGCTTCTGTATTAGAAAATACTCAAAACGCTAGATAATAAGAGTCCAGGAATATTCCAATTGGTGCGGACCCCACTAGAATAGGAACGCTTTTTTTCGCACACTTTTTGAGTCAGGAGGTCGAATCACAAATATGACCAAGAAAACATGGAGTGCACAGGACAAGATAGGGATAGTCATGGGGGCATCTTAACACCAACATTGAGACTGCAGAGCTGTGCCGCCGCCACAACCTCTCCCCGAGGACGTTTTACCAGTGGAGGGAGCGCTTTTTGCAGGCCGGACGCGCCTCACTGTCTGGCAGGGGCCACAAGTCAACGGAGGAGCGACAGCAAAAGGAGATCGAATCGCTCAAAAAGATAGTCGGAGAGTACGCCGTGGCCAATGCGGTATTAAAAAAAACCTTGGAGGCAGGCAAAAGGTGACGGCCGCAACCGAACTGAAGGACAGGGACTGGAGCACGCACAGGGCGTTACAGTACAGCGGGGCAACCCGGACGGCGCTATACTATAACAAGACGCCCAGGAATGTGCCGCCGGACGGGCAGACGGTCATGTATGTGGAGCGGATTGGCAAGCAGAGGCCCACATACGGCACGCGCCGCATGGCAGCCCTGAGAAGCAATCCGTAATTAAATTACGAGTGGCAGGTTGCAGTTGTTTTCTGCCGTGTTTTTCAGGCCACAGCAGCTATCCGTTCCAGTATCCTCAGGTTGACCAGCCCGCACACGATACTGTTGGCCAGATCGTACTTTCTGAGCCTGTTTCTGTACTTGTAGCTCATTATCTTGAATGTCTTGACCCTGCGTATGCCATTCTCCACGTACACCCGTATCTTTGAGTGTGTTCTGTTGTACTCTTTTTCATCGTCGGTCAGCTTGCCGCCAGGACTCTTCTTGATTGGAAGTATAACCTTCGTCCCTGCATCGATGTGCTGCGCACCCTGGTATCCGCGATCCATATAGTGCCGCAGCTCCTCGCCGTCCTCCTCACCGCTCCAGAATGTGGGGTGCTTCATCTGGTATATCTTGACGTCGTTTACGCGCCCCGGCGAGTGCGGGGTCTTGTGCACTATGGCACCGTGTATGTTGACCGTATACTGGACCTTGGCCGTGTGCGTGCCTGCCTTGCCCGAATAGTGCGACTTTTCCATGTCCTTTCTCTTGGGCCTGTTTGTGGGCTGCTCGGAGGCGTCAGTCAGGCACACCATCCCCGGGAAGATCTCGGCCAGCTCCTCGACTGAGGAGATCCTCTTGGAGTCCTTGTAAATCTTCTCGGGGATCGGCAGGCATTGTTTTAGCAGGGGCTCAGTCAGGCTTATGGAGCGCGAGACCGACGCCTGTCCTATACCGAACATGGCGCCAGCCACGTCCTGGGAGACGTACGTCCTGTAGTAGAACAAGACCAGCAGTACGCGGTTCCTCAGATCTAGGGCAAAGGGCCTGCCTGCGCCTATATCCCGCACACGGTCGGGCCTTGAGAGCCTCTTCTTCTCGGTATCTGGAAATTTCTTTTGCACCTCGGTACACAGCTGGTCAAACTCTGCCTCGGTCATTCCTGCAAACATCCGGAACGTCCGTGGGTTTTTTGTCAGTCTATCGATCAAACACATGATTTGTACATGGTTTTACAGGTATTTTGATCCGTCAGGCATAGATTAGTGCCCAAGTGGGTCAAAATCTGCTAATTAAGAATCGCTTCTCAGATATCCCGCCAGATGGGCACGCGGATAGACCGTAAAAAGGTATTAGGTCACGCCCACCTAACTACCAGTTGGGCATCGATGGCAATACTGATCCGTATGCCACAAGCGCGCCGAATGGACATCGAAAGGACGCCGCCCCGTACGCCGCGAGATCGGAGCAAGGAGTTGATCTGAAATCGATCGCGATCCTTCTATATTCGCCAAGTTAGGCAAAAAAATCGAGCTGTATGGTAAACTAAGAAAACCCAAAACCCTGTAAATATGTCTGTGTAGGCCAAGTGTGTAGGACAGAGTATGAGCTACGACCAGCCCCACCTGCAGATAATAGAAGAGATGTCCACCATCAGTTCACACATGGAGGGGATCCGGTATTTCCATGAGGGACGCGTGGGCCAGCTGCACATAGACGATGATGTTGTGACAGCAAAGGTGACAGACACGAAGGTATATTCGGTCTCAATAGTAAAGAACTACAAAAAGTCCATTTTACACTGTACGTGCCCGTATGACCGTGATGGATTTTGCAAGCACATAGTGGCCGTACTGTTTAGTGTGTATGACCGCACAGGAAACGTCGACATAATAAACGACGTGGATCTTGACTACAAGTATGCGCCGAGAGGAGGCCACGGCAGTAGCGCCCGGGATTACGGCATGCCGTATGATGATCCTAGTGCTGTCTTGGAGTTCGTAAGGAATGCATTACAGGGTATCGGCACAGGAAGGGGCGTAATGCCAAAGGGATGGGACGTCAAAAGGCCTCCTGCGGCAGTAAATGACAAGACACCGCCTTCACGCAAGTGCAGGCAGCATATGAAGCGCCTGTACGAGGGCGCAAAAGGCAAAAACGGCCGCATCACGAGCAAAAACAGGGTCTCGTTTGACTCAATCGAGAATATGGCGACAAGTTACAACGACTGTGGCCATCCCGAAAAGGCAATAGAGGTGTACAGGCACATGTGCGAGTACATCTCGGAGAATATCGACGTGGTAGACAACATGAAGCACTACTATACGGGACAGGTCAGGCGTTCCATGTTGGATGCCGTCACGCTCATACGCAGGCTCAAGCTAGATCACGACAAAAAGCGGGATCATATCCTGTATTTCTTTGAGAGGCACATGCAAGAAAAGGTCGGCCACTTTGCACCAATCTACCTTGGCGCGCTCTTAAACATGCTAGACGGCATCGAGGACGCCCGGTACTGCAAGTCACTTTTTGAGTCGCAGATTCTTGGCGGCAAACCCGTCGTTGCACCAGACCGCCTGCAGCGGGATCAGACCGAGATCCTAGAGGCGGCCTCATCGGTGCTAGAGAGGATGGAGGGCGGCAGTGACGACATGATGGACTTTCTCTCTGATCATCACGAGCAAAGCGAGAGCCTGTGCACAAAGTACATTTGGAATCTGATGGAAAGCGACGCTGATGAGGCGCTGCGGATCGCACACAAGGCCTCCAAGATGTTTAAAAATCCCGAGCAATTTGCGCGGATACGGAGCTTTATTCTGGAGCAAAAGGGGGATCCAAACCAGGTCGGCGCCCTACGCGATATGTTCATTGCGACATCCAACTGGACGTACTATGAAAAGATAAAGGACATCGCCGACGACTGGGAGTCGCAGCTGGGGATGATTCTTGCTGATCTCAGGAGCTATGGGCATATCCATACCTGCATAGATGTGCTATTGCATGAGAAAAAGGCCGATGATGCCGTCAAGGCCGCACTTGAGAGCTGCAACCTGGATCTGCTTGACGCATACAGTGGGGAGTTCTCCCGCAAATACCCAAACCAGTATTATGAAAAGTATGCAGAGCAGCTTCCCATGCTGGTCAAGTCTGCCATGACCATACACGATTATGATGCCATAAAGAGGCACATTAGGATCATGAAGAACATACCAAACCACGTCACAAAGAGCAGGGAGCTGGTCTCGGATCTGGAGGCAAAATACCCGCAGCTTGCAGAACAGATGGAATCATGACTGGGACGGGCGCGTAGCGCCTGCGATCGAAGGCCGATCATTTTTGTGCAGGCAGGCACGGCGTGTCAAAACCATGATCGACTGCTTCACATAGGCACTGTGTATAATCACATCTAGTCTAGATCCATTGACGAAAATTGTCCGTCCCCCTGCGATCGATTGTCAGTCTTGGATACTCACCATTGATGCCTAAATGAAAGTCTAGGTAACCTTGTACGGTTGTAAAAAAAATTACATACAGACAGTTTTTAAGTCCAGGCGCATTCCCGAATTCATGGCTAGGGCCAAGTCGTATGGCATGATGGAGGTCATGCAAAAAAACGCATTGTACGGGGATGCCAAGCACCACAACATCGTCATAACCGCGCAGCCCGAGGTGGTGGAGGTGCTGGATCGCCTCATACCGTCGCACAGGGCGCGTCCGTTCTCATTTGACGCGAAAAGCGAGAATGTACGCATGCTGAACATGGCCCTTGGCGAATACCCGTTGCACATAGTGGGCAAGGACAGGTGGTACGGCCTTTTGATGGAGATGAAGGAGAAAAAATACGTACAGGATACCATCTCGAGCCTTGTCCCCGTCACGCCCAACCCGGAACACTTTACGGGGGTCCTCATGCCGTTTCAAAAGTACGGGCTGGACTTTTTGCTCAGGACCGGCGGCAGCGCACTCATGGCCGACGAGATGGGGCTTGGCAAGACCGTTCAGACCCTGGCATTTGTGGCCCAGCAGCCGCAGTCGATACCCGTAGTCGTCGTTGCCCCCCTAGTCACGCTGGAGAACTGGAAAAGGGAGATACAGAGGTTTCTCAGGCTGGGCACGGGCAAAGACAGGCGCATACCGCGCGTGCAGATAATACGGTCCGGCAAGGGCAAGGATCTTGAGGATGCAGACTTTTACCTCATAAACTACGAGCTGGTTCACAAGCGCATAAAGGACATCGTATCAACAAACCCGAAAACGGCAGTCTTTGACGAGATACAAAACCTGCGCCGCTCCAACACGTACAAGATTAACGCCTGCACGGATCTTGCAAACCATGACTCGACGATCCACAGAATAGGCCTGTCTGGAACCCCGGTATACAACAACGGGGAGGAGATGTACGAGATCGCCGAGATTCTAAGGCCTGGCATATTTGGCAACAAGGAGCAGTTCAAGGAGGACTATTACCATGTGGACGAGATATACGGGACAGTCACCTTCAAGCAGGACGAGCTTTCCAAGTTCCTGCAGAGAAACCTCATGATAAGGAGGAGGAAGGCAGACGTGCTGGCAGACCTTCCCGAGAAGAACAGGATCCAGCAGACCATCCCGATTGACAAGAAAATGTACGAGGAAAAGATAAGGGAGCTGTACGACAAGATAGCAGAGGCAAGGATGGCCCTGGGGGCCGCCGCCGAGGGCGCAGACAAAAAGCGCAAGCTGGCCAGGTTCAACAGCCTGCTGCTTGAGATGAGGGTCGAGGAGCGGCAGATAGCAGGCCTTGCCAAGGTTCCGTACGTGATCGAATACATCAAGGGGCTTTTGGACGACTATGTGGACGAAAAATTCGTCGTGTTCTGCCACCACAGGAGGGTGCACAAGATCCTCGCAGACGGACTGTGGCAGCACCATCCACTGCAGATAATCGGCGGCCAGTCCGACTTTGCAAGACAAAAGGCCATAGACTCGTTCCAGAGGGACAGGCATGAGCGGGTCATGATCTGCGGCCTGCGCGCAGGCAACGTCGGAATAAACCTCACCGAGGCATCATACGTGATATTTGCAGAGCTTGACTGGTCCCCAGCAGTGCACGCGCAGGCAGAGGACAGGCTGCACCGCATAGGGCAGAAAAACCGCGTCTTTTCGCACTATATCATAGGAACCGACACCTTTGACGAGTACATAGCAGAAATCCTGACATCCAAGGGCGACGTGATAAGAAAGATCCTGGGCGACAAGGCCGAGTCAACCAACAACAAAAAGGCACTTGAGCTCTTGGAGAAAAGGTTCGGCTCCAGCCTGAGGGATATCGGCGACGAGGCCCTCAAGGAAATGGGTGCAGAAAGCGAGTATGACGAATCCACCATGGCGGTTTGACGGCAAGGCGGCCCTCCGCCACGCGTCCCGGTCGCATGTGCTGCTCCTGCTCCCCTGTGCCGGCATTCTCTTGATCATGGCGCCATCATACGGCTGGGCTGATCCCCCCCCCAAAGCCTCAGGCAGCAGATAGAGTCCGGGGCATCCCTCGGGGATGTACGGTGCGCAGACGGTCTGGTGCCTGTAATCCGTGGGGACTGGAGCCCGGCGTGCGTGGGGGAGGCCACCGCTGAGAGGATGCAGTGGCACGTGGTTAAGGCAGGAGACCTGCCGTCGGGCGCACGGGTCGCAAAGTGGTTTGACAACCATACCGCTGCGGCATCAATCACGTATGACGGCCGTCCCTCGGACATCCCGGAGGCAGTCAGCCACGCCGATGAGCACGGCGTGGCTATTGGATACGAGATGGTGACCGGAAGCAGCTATCACGGTGTTCCAGAATACAGCAATCCGCATGATGCCGATCTGATCTACCTGCTGACGGATCTGATTCCCGGCGGCGCCGGCTATTTCGGGCACGGCCACAACCACGTCGACCACGACAAAATGTCATACGGGGAGGCGCTAGAGTCGTTTCAGGCCTGCTTTGATGCCATGGTATGGATGGGGTTAAAGCCGGTCGCCTACGCCTACCCGCGAAACGCCGGATCTGAGGGGGAGACGCAGCAGGCCCTGGAGGATGCGGGATTTCTCAGCGGCAGGCTGCTGACGACCAATCCGGACAGGTTCCACAACATTGCAGACGACAGGACGGAGCCGGACAACTGGTTTGCCCTGCAGTCACTGCCCATGCAGAGCATACATTTCGAGTCGGAGGACCATGGGCCGTGCGAGTCATGCATAAACGACAACGGCGAGCTGGAGCCGGTCCTCGACGAGGCGCTGGAGCGGACCTCGTGGATCATACTGACATACCACAACATAGGACTGCCTGAGGGGTACGGGTGGTACGACATGGACGAGTTCCGAAAGGACGTGGAATCCATTGCAGTCCGCGACTTTTGGGTGTCTCCCATGAACGAGATAACGCTGTATGCAAGGGAGAGGGCAGACGCACAGGTGACCGTCGAGGTGGCAACAGACCACCCGCCGCCGCGAATTGAGCGCATCAAGATTACCGTCTCAGACGGGCTGGACGACGCAGTCTTTGACCAGCCGTTGACCGTGTTGTTTGACCAGCCCGCGGACTGGAAGGGCGCGCCGTTTGCAGTCTACTCGGACGGCACGTATCTGGGCGAGTTTGTTTTTGAGACGGAAAGGGTCATGCTGTCGCTAGAGCCAAACGAGCGGCCGTACGTGCTTTCGCGCATCCATGATACCAACCATAACGGCGGCTGAAGGTCTTTGATCACCAAAAGGTGTCCTTTTGCGCAGTTTGCGCCCATGCGTGCTCAAGCCTTTAACCATCACTATGGCCCCCATTTAACGTCAAAAGGTGTCCACATACGGATGATGCTTGCAACGGCAGTACCCGCCTGCAAGAGTGCAAAAAGGGACAGCTCTGGAGTCTGCCCCTCAGGCGACCCCCACCTGCCAAGGCCCTCCACGACATGCCTTCCACGCCATATCCTCTGGAGGGGCAAACTCTTGCCGTTGAGGCCAGGCCAACCTATTATAGTCGCGCCTGAAAACAAGACCGATGGGCCAGTACCGGGAAAGGTTCCTAGAGATTCTGGAGGACTCCTCGTCAAGGTGCCCGTCAGGAAGCATTGCGCTCTCGGGTGGCCTTGACAGCAGCGCAATTGCATACTGTATGCGAGATAGGAGGCCGGACGCATACGCAGTAATCGCAAGGGACTTTGCCTCATCCGATCTGACATACTGCCAGGTGATCTCATCCCGGCTGGATCTGCCGCTGTACATGAAAAGGGCGGGAACCGAGGAGGTCGTGTCCGCAGCCGACGAGACGGTAAAAATTCTGGGGAACTTTAACGACATTGAGATCAGAAACTCGCTTGTGATGTACCTTGCAATCAGGGCTGCAAAGGAGGACGGCAAGGCCTCCATCATAACAGGGGATGGCGCAGACGAGCTGTTTGCAGGATACAGCTTTCTGCTGAAAAAGCCCGCCGCGGAGCTGGAAAGGGACCTGCAAAGAATTGCTGGCATCATGCACTTTCCCTCAAAGAAGATAGGCAGGTCGCTTGGGGTTGCAGTGCAGGCCCCGTTTTTGGACGAGGAGATGGTCGAGTTTGCCGGGAGCCTGCCGCCAGAGTACAAGGTCGGCTCGCACGGGGGGCGCAGGTTCGGAAAGATGATCATCAGAAGGGCGCTAGAGGGCAGGATCCCGGATCAAGTCGTCTGGAGGCAAAAGGCTCCGATGCAGGACGGCTCTGGAACCGCGGGACTGACCGGCCTGTTTGAGACCCTGATCTCAGACGAGGCATTCGTGCAGAGAAGGGTGGAGATTCTGGAGGCAGACGGTGTGAACATAAGGACCAAGGAGTCGCTTCACTACTACCAGGCGTTTAGGAGGTTCCACCCCAGTCCGGACTCTGGATCCGAGGACGCCTGTCCGGACTGCAGGCATGCAGTCGAGGCGGGGTCCAGGTTTTGCAGGATGTGCGGAAGGTTTCCTGTCTAGCCGTTCTTCTTCCACTTGCGCGGTTTTTTGACAAAGATGCGCCTGCAGCCGTTGCAGCAGAAATAGTATCTTTGCCCGTCGTGCTCGTGGATCAGTGCGAGGCCCTCGTCAAGCTCGATTCCACACACAGGATCCACCGGCATCAAGTCTAGCCTCCGGCAATTCTATTTATGTATTGGCAGGACGCGCTAGTCAGACTCGATAATCTCCAGGATTTCCTTTGGGAGCCTGCAATAGTCGGCGTCAGGTTCTGCTGCAACATACAGGATGTCGCCGTTGATTAGAAAGCTCATGGTGGTTGCTCTTTTCCTGGAGGCCATCGCAAAGTTTACAGGTCCCAGCTGCCTGTCAAACTCGCGGCGCATCTTGATCCTCAGTGCAAGCTCCATGAACAGCATCTCGTCGTCCTTTTCGTTCTCAAGCGGGGTGACGCCGGGCTTCATCCCGCCGGCCACCAGCCTGCCCCGCTCGTTGATTATGCCTGCAAACCTGATCTTGGCATCTAGCGCCTTGATCAGATCACAGATCTGGTTATAGTCATAGATTTTGCTTGACACTGTACAGTATGTCGGTTCAGGGGTTTGAAAAACATATTGGTGGCCGGCGCCCTAGGAGGTCAGCTTCCTGACCAGATCAGAGAACTCGCCTGCATCCAGGGGTGGAATCTCCATGATTTTGAGGTTTTCCCGGACGTGTCCGGGCGATTTGTGGCCAACCAGCGGCGCGACCACTCCGGGTGCCGAGCGGACAAACTGCAGCGCCCTGAGACTTGGGGACAGGTCTCCGAATTCAGGCATTGTCCCGGGCTGCAGCAGCCTGCCCTGCATTAGTGGAACACTTGAGAACACGCCGATGTCCCTCCCCTTTGCGGCCTCTAGTACGGAAGAGTCCCGGCCGTCTAGGGCATGGTTCCTGAGGAGCAGTGCCTGGTCATAGTACATGTTGAATGGCAGCTGGATGAACCTAAAGCCGTGCCCCGGGCCACCGGCCCGCTCTGCCAGGCCTAGAACCTCGTCTAGCGGGAGGTACCGGGGGTCGTCCCTTGCCACCCGGAATGACTCCCATGTCGCCATCCCGTAGTACCTGATCCTGCCCTCGCCGCGCTTTTGCTCGTACATCTCAAATACCAGCTTGAGCTTGTCGAGGAAATCATCCCGGGGAACATCCTTGATCTGCCCCTCCACGGCGTTGTGGAGATACATCAGGTCGACGCACTCCAGATCAAGGTTCCTGAGGCTCCGCTCCAGCTGATCCTCCAGGTATTTCACAGACATGCAGTGGTATCCGGAGGACACGTCGCCCTCTGAAATCACGCCCCTCTGCACGTACTCCCGGTTCACATACGGCCAAAAGTCCAGCTGCACGTCGGCGTCGCTTGTGACGTATCCATTTTTCGTACTGATAAAGACCTCATCGCGCGAAATCTTTTTCTCTGCAACCAGCTCGGAGACTGCCCTGCCTACCGAGCGTTCCGCCTTTTGCGCGCGGTAGTTGATTGCCGTATCGACCACGTTGATTCCGGACTCGACTGAGGACTTTACGGCGCCGGCGACCAGTGCGTCTGTCTGGGCGTCCGCATCCCCAAGGTAGGTCCCGATGCCGACGTTTGACAGGGTAAGGCCGTGTGTCTTTTTGTAGTTTTTAGGGGGGACCGATGCGTGCCTTGAGGCAAACCTGGCAGTCCCCTCCGGAGTTGCAAATCCTGAGATCACAGTACGGATATGGCGTCCGCTGGATTTAATTGTAGTCTATAGCCCGATGATGAAGCCAATCGCAAGCAGTGCGCCGGTGATCCTGCTAAACGACATGGCCTTTGCCATAAAGGGCACCAGACTGTCGGTGTCGTTATAGCTGTTTTTCAGTCCGATGCCGGCCTGAACCACCAGTGGGATGGCCAGCAGGGTAATCAGGGTAGATGCTGGGAACAGCCCCAGGGAGGCCCCCAGCAGGACTGCCGTATAGGAGACGGCGGGAAAGGCCCAGTAGAATTTTGTGGCCTGCCTGGGCCCCGCAGCAACCACCAGCGTCTTTCTGCCCCCCGCCTTGTCCGCGTCGTGATCTGGAAACGAGGCAATGAACAGCACCAGGGAGGACAGGGCGCCGACTGTAATTCCTGCCAGTCCGGACTCCGCTGTCAGGACATCAGACTGGATAAAATAGGTGCCCATGACAATCATGGAACCCTTTACGGCGACGAAGATCTCTGCCATCCCAGAGTCGACGATCCGCGTGGAATAAAAGTAGATTGCAACGATGGCAAATCCAAGCAAGACTGCGATGACCCACCCGTTTGTCACCATAAAGTAGCTCCCTATTGCAGCACCGGCCACCAGGAATGCAACACCTGCGCGATACACTGAGGACGGATCAAGCAGTCCCTCGGGCAAGACGCCGGTACCGCCGCTCATCTTGGTGCGCTTTGTCGCAGTATCTATGCCGCGCTTAAAGTCCCAGTAGTCGTTTAGCAGGTCAACGCTGGCATGGAGCGCCATTACACCGGCGACGGTAATTGCGGCGTGTGCCATGTCGATCGTCCCAGACTGCCACCAGTGAAGGGAAAGCCCTACAGAGACTGCTATAACTGAGGCCAGGAGGAACCGAATACGAATCACACGCAGCCAGACACGTAGCATAACTACTTGTGGCTGTGGATTTCTAGTTAAATTTCCTCCCCTTCACGCGGCCCTCCCAGACGTGTCCGGCTCCGGCGGTGCAGGCGGATCTGCAGGCAACCCCGTAGCACGCACGTCAAAAAATGGATCATGATTTTGGCACGTTGTGCCTGTTCCGATAAAGACAATCGATCTTCAACTGTACGCACCATGGTTCGGCCTGTTTCGGGGCTGTGGAAACTTTTGGGAAGGCAGCTCCGATCCTGCCCCGGTGCATTCCACGGCTCCAGGCTGCAGGCATGCCGGCCCGACGCGAGTCCCGCATGATCACGGGCAGGGGCTCTCGCAGTGTTTCATGATCAGGCGTGCCGGTCAGCAGAAGGCGACCCACGGGGACTTGTTTCCAGCACGGCATGTCCGTTACGGCCTCGTCCTCCAAATGTAACAAGTCTCAAAAAAATTGCCAAAGGATCCCAGGACAGCCGTGCCTAGACCAGGGCGTCGTCGCTGATCTCCAGTGGCTTTCTGCCCGCAAATCCAGAATCCTTTTCATGCCAGAACTTGATCTCGGTCTCCCCGTACTTCCAGCACAGCCACACCTCCTCGTCGAACCTCCGAGAGGGAAAGTCCAGCAGCCCTTGATCGATGCTCTTTACAACGACCCCTGTTTCCTCAAGCTCCTCCACGGATCGGTAAAACCGCGTGACGGCGGAGTTCAGCCTCTGTTTTAGCGCCACATATTCCTCAAACTTGCCGCCGGCCGACATGCTTGCCTGTATCTGGTGCTCGATTCTTGACACCTCGTTCTTTTTTGCCAGGGCCGACTCGAATTTTTTGATGACGACAGGCAGTGCCTCGTTTGCCTGCGTTACGGTAAAATACGAAAACATTCAACACGGTTTTCAAACAGGAGATTAAAAGTCTTGACCGCAGGTGGAACTGGGAAGTTAACGGGTGCTGATTCTCCTTGGGAAGCGCCGGGTGCAGGAGTCTGACTTTGCCGCATTCTGGATTATCGTCTTACACTTGTTATTCCCCCGAATCCTGATTCCGGCCCTGTCTGCCGGGGTATTCCCACCAGTCCCTGTGATTACGCATAAGATCTATTGAGGATATCATTGGAAACGATCCCGCGTTGAGGGTGTACGGAATCACTTGAAATGCTGTTCTACCAAAGTCAGAATCGTTTTTCAAATCACGGAATGACTTATCCGTGGAATAGAACAGTGGAAGAGTAGACTTTATGCGTAATCGATCTGAATGTGATGAATTTGTTCCTAATAATCTTGAATCTGAACCGATTATGCATAAAGTCTAATAGACAACCTAGCACACCTAAGAAGGTTAATAGCGCAGTAACGTTTTTCGTACACGTGACTTGGGCATGCTTTCGAGACGCCGACGTTCTAGAGAAGAAGATGGTGATCCTGTACCGATCGATTTAAAGATAGATGTAACGAATTTTGGCCCTGTTTCAAAAGGCAGTGTGAGACTAAAGCCCCTGACAGTTTTTGTCGGTCCTAACAACTCGGGAAAGTCATACGTCACAATGCTTATCCATTCAATTCTGACTGCGGAAAACAAAACGTCCGGATTTGGCAGGCGGAGTCTTGTGGGGAATCCCGGCATCCTCAGGCCGTATGGCTTGAGGCGTTCCAGCGTCCTCAAGCTGTATAATTCGTTTAACAATGACATACAAGGAATTGTCAAACAAAATAAGGGCAAGGGATCCTTTGAGATTCCAACAGAGATCACAAAAAAAATTTTTAGAACGATAGTCAGGAATCAGTTTAGTGAAAACCTAGAGTCGGAAATTCAAAGAAACTTTGGCACAGAAGCGGTGTCCGAACTTGTCAGGGTAAAACAAGCAACGTCAAAGATCAGAGTCTCAAATTCAGGAAGGTACGACATATCAATAAACGAAAAATTAAGCGTAAAGGCAGATCCAAAATTTGTTAGCAAACTCAAAGTTGAAATTTCAAAAGAACAAGAATACATCACTGATTCAAAAACCAGCGATGGTGACCAGATCATGCGCGTAAGCAGGTTTTTTGTGGAAAAATCCCATGCATCAGGAGTGACGTTGGACATAATACACTTGATGCAGGAGAGGATCAGACACAACACTGTTCCTGAACATTCATTCTATTTTCAAGCAGGAAGATCTGGCATATTACAGGGGCACAAGTCACTGTCTGCCAGCATAATTAACAATGCCCAGTTTGGGGGAATTGAGCCAATCCAGGTGCCCAAACTGACAGGCGCGGTGTCAGATTTCATTATCGATGTTATTCTGCTACCTGATCGTCGGGCGCATTTTTTCCAACTGGCACAGGAGTTGGAATCTGAGCTCCTTCACGGACACATTGAACAGCGGCCTGGGGAGAAGGGAGCTTGGCCTGAAATCACATACAAAACAAAGCAATATGGAATTCCATTGCACAGGGCATCATCTACAATTTCAGAGATTGCCCCGCTTACTTTATGTCTAAAACACCTCATACCGTCTAACAGCCTGCTGATCATTGAGGAACCAGAAGCACATATGCATCCTGCCAACCAATTGATTTTTGCAAAATACATTGCGAGGATGATTCGTTCCGGACTCAACGTGTTGATTACTACTCACAGCGTATTCCTACTAGAATGCCTGGGAAAACTCATGCTTGCCAGCAAGGTCAAGCCGGAGATCAGGGAGAGAAAGCTAGGGCTTGACCGTGGTGACTTCTTACATCCAGACGAGGTCGCCCCATACGTATTTGTCAGAAAAGGCGACGACGACCACGAAATCCATCCAATTGAGACAAACGATGAGGAGGGCATTCCCCAGGACGAGTTCATAAGAGTAAGCGATGTTCTCCACTCACAATCCATCATATTACAGGAATGCATTCCCGAAGACCGATGATTGTTCATGCAATCAAGGAAAAATACGTACATGCAGTAGTAGACTGCTGCAATGAACACGGATGTAACATTCGCATAGATACGGGAAAAGACTCGGTAATATTAAAGGGGGAGCGGCTGGTACGGGCGCGGCCGGAAAAAATGTGTGACTGTCTAGTCTTTCAAAACGATAAAAAAATTGCCATAGTTGAGCTGAAGAGAAGATCCCTTGGCGTAGACAAGATCATCGATAAATTTACCAACAGTGGCAAAAAGTCCATAGACATGGCAAGGTCTTTGGAGCCGGGAAGATTTTCTCTGTATATGATTCTGCTGGCAAAAAGTTACAATCATTCTGCCCACGAGATAATCCGAAAATCAAGAATCTGGGTTGATGGAAAAAAACACCTAATACGTACAAAGAAATGTGGAGACTCTTTGAAAGATTATCCGGTAAATGTCGGAAGGTTGGCCGGTAAATGTCGTTTGGCTAACGTAGTATCTACGTCAGCCATTTGTTCATCTCTACCACCTTTATCTCGCCCCTGCGCAACATGACGCGCATGGACTTTTGCATCTCGTCGACGGTCTGATACAGGCGGTTTGCAGTCGCCTTTTTGACCCCGCGCCACGTATGTGGTCACCTACCTCTATCAATCAGGCATGAATTGGCAGGTACAATTATGATTTTCGTGCCTAGCTAGCAAGGGGACGTGACCTCATACCGCGCCACTGCTCCTCTATCGAGCTCAGCTCCGGCGTGTACGAAGGCAGGAACTTTAGCACCACGTTGCCATTCCATTCTGTTAGCTGCTCCCTGACCAGTGCGGGGGTACTGTCCAAGGGGGCATCCAAGGTGGCAAATCTCACGCCTGAACTTCCAGAGCCCGAGCTGTTATGAAGGGGTAAGCTCTTACGTATCATTAATACGCAAGTCTTAACTAACGGAGTTTTTTTTATATAAAAATGCACAAAAAAATTCTGCTGCCGGCCCTTGTTTTATTTTCAAGCCTCGCACTGGTAGCCGTTCCTTTGTCCTTTTCTGAAACACCGTCCAGACCGAACGAACAGGCCCCAAGCGGAATTGATCCGTACAACATAACCTGTAAAAATGCATATCAGTTAATGATTAAAACATTTGACGGCAAGCCAATTTGCGTAATGGAAAAAAGTGTCGCAAGATTGTCTGCGATTGGATTTGCAACTGCGGCTGGAGACAAATCATATGACATAAAATTCAAAGTAATCAGAGACCTTTTTGAAGTTGATTCCAACGCGCCTGAAAAGCTGCAAACGGCTCTTGAAATTCGGGAATTCCTAGAATCCTCACAAAATAAAATCCATGTGAACGAGATGCTCTCAGGCAATTATATTACACTTGATTCCCATTCCGGCTTCCGTGAAAGCGGGCTCGCCGACGGATTGTGGGAGGAGTCCCTCTCACTCCAACCATCAATTCCACAAGCATCACCCAAAGCTTGGGAGATTGGGGGAGACGGCCCCGTAGAATACTCGACTACCAACATCCAGGTAAAAAACGTAGACGAGCCTGATTTTGTAAAAAACGATGCGTTCAACATCTACGTATTAGGCGATGACAAGCTTGCAACGGTAAAGGCATTCCCCCCATCAGGTGCTGCACTGCTATCCAAAATAGGGATCGGTTCAGAGCAGAGTCTTGACACTATGCTGTTAAGTGGCGACAGGCTGATTCTTTTTTCCGAAAACCCCCAACACACATCGGCAACAGATGTCTTTATACTGGACATGGACGATAAGGAAAACCCGCAAATCATGAGGAGTTTTTCTATCACGGGCGCATACGTAGAAGCCAGAATGATTGAGGATCACGTGTATCTTCTCACATCAAGCGATCTCAACCCCGATGATATCATGATGCCGGAAATTACCGATTCACTGGGAATGTCCATGGACTCGGACGTGTTTTATTTTCCACATGACATGCACCACAGATATGTCTTTAACACAATAACTGCCTTTGACACCGTCGGAGACACGATAAACTCCGAATCATACATCATGGGTGATGCAGGTGGCGTTTATGTTTCTGAAAAAAACATGTACATAACTTACATAAACATCTATCCTGAATTCATATTGAATCCATTTGGGAACGACGAATTCTTTGATTCTGTTTTGGAGAACCTGAGCATAACCGAACAGTTTGAACTGCTGTTGCTAAGCTCCGCATATGAAGACAACATTGTAGATGCAAACCGAGTTCAGACAAAACTGCTTGATCTATTCTTGGACTTGTATGAAAGACTGGATCGCACGCAGCAAGAAAAGATAATCTCAAAACTGCTTGAAGACCAAAACGTTACAAACCACCGCGAGCTCCACAATCCTAAAACAATAATTCACAAGATCAGTCTTGACGGTACCTCATTTACACACGAGTCTACGGGGGCAGTTCCGGGCCATCCCATCAACCAGTTTGCCATGGATGAGTTTGACAACAGGTTCAGAATAGCCACAACAGACAAAAGCTGGAAACTAACCAACGCGGTATACAACCTATACTGATGACCATTGAAAATTTCGCCTCCCTTACAAGCTGCGCTCAAGATACTTGTAGATGTCAACCCTGATGGAACACGTCCTAAAGTATTCCGAGACGGCCTTTTTGAGGTGATCCACCGTGTCGTAAAAGGCCGACGTGACCAGCCTGTACTTGGCATCCTTCCAGACTGCCTCTATGGCGCTCAGCTCCGGCCTAGCTACCGGCAGGTACAGCAAGACAACGTCGGGATTTTTCTTTAGGTATCTGCGGACCTTTTTGGTCTTGTGCTGTGCTGCGTTGTCCATCACCATCAGGACCTTTCCCCACTTTTTATGCGCCTGTTTAAGATAATGCACAAAGTTTGCGCTGTTGAACTTGTCGTACGTGCGCATCAGCCTGGTTCCGTCGTCTGCAATCGTTCCATACACCACGACGCGCTCCCTTCTGCCGGATCGTTCCACCTCGATCCTGTCCCCCACGGGCGACCAGAACTTTTTGCCGTCCCTTCCCGTACTGACGAATATCGATTCGTCCTGTACGGTTATCCTAAATCCGCGCCTTTTTGCAAGCTTTATCGCAGTTTTTGCCTCTCTTTGCCACCGTCTTACAGCTTTTGCGTCGGCAGCATCTGCCAGCTTGGTAGTTGATGTCTTTAGCGAAAACCCCATCGCGCGCAGGATCCTCCTGATGCTTCCCACGCTGTATGTGACATGCAGCCTGTGGCGTACCCAGTTGCACAGCTTCTTCGGGGTGAGCTTTTCCATCCTGCGCAGCCTCGTGGCGATCTTTTTTATCCTGCCGACCGGAACCTTTGGTTTTTTGCCCCTGTTGGGGGAGTCACGGAGGCCCTCGATGCCGTCAAGCTCGAACCTTTCAACCCACATCTGTACGGTGCGCTGTGTCACGTCGGCAATCTCCGCAGTATGTGCGGTGGTGTTGCCAAGCAGTACGGAGCGCACCGCCATGATTCTGGTGTGAGTCTTGAGATCCTTTTCGACATGCATGGCATCCGTGAGGATTTTCGTCTTGTTCATGCCGGGAGTGACATGGTGGGGAGCTATAAACCTTTACAAGATGTGTGATCAGGCGAAATTTTCAATGACCATCAGTATAGACGCAGATCTTGACATAATAGGCCAGCTTGAAAACATAGCGCCCGGAGAAAATATGCACTCTGCAAGGTTTATGGGCGACAAACTCTACCTTGTAACCTTCAAGCAAATTGATCCGTTTTTTGTAATTGATCTGTCTGAAAACCAGCCAAAAATATTGGGCGAGCTGAAGATCCCGGGGTTTTCGGACTATCTGCATCCATACGACGAAAACCTGATAATCGGCATAGGGCGGGATGCCGCAGAAAACCAGTGGGGAGGGGCACAAGAGCTGGGAGTCAAAATATCAATGTTCGATGTGTCAGACGTCAACAACCCAACGCAGGTTGATTATGTCGTAATTGGGGACTGGAAAGCCCATTCGGCGTCATTGCATGATCACAAGTCCGTTCTGGTTGACAAAAAAAGGGCGTTTATGTCAATACCAATACATGACAACGGCACCCTGTCCTTCTTTGTATATGGGATTACAGAGAATGGAAAGTTTGTACCGGCAGGGGAGGTCAAACATGGAACAGAGCATGCCAGCCATGACCGGGCAAGATCTCTATACATAGGTGATTTTCTGTATACGATAACGCCGTCGCTTATCAAAATCAATGATCTAAACAATATAGGATCTGAAATAAACAAGGTTGTGTTGGAAAACAAACACCAGATAATTCGATACGAGTAGCAAACGATCCTGCTGCCGCACCTGCCAAAAACGGCGATTCAGACAAGCACAGACCGTCCGATCCCATGCAGTCATAATATCAAAACCCCCAACAAATTCTCGAAATTTTTCTTGGACACGTCCTACTTGTATTTCCTTAATGCATGGATGATCTCTTTTTTTGTGGGAACCTTGTACCGCATCATGGCGATAAAGCCTGAGTACAGCCTGTTCGTGAAGATCGCGTTCAAGACTATGGAGCGCTACAATGCCATGGAAGTGCCTGTACCGTCCCAATACATGAGCATCCGCCCTAGATATCTCGATGCGCACGCCGGGGTGCTTCCAAGTGGCACACGCGGAGGCGGCGTCCGCGTAATCCTGAGGGGTTCGGCGGATCTGGAGGCCGACTCTAGGGATGAGACCTTCTCGGAGTTCTGGCAGTGGCACCAGGTTCATGGCGTCGGCCTCCGATACCTCTCGACTACCAGAGCCTGGACAATCCTGCAAAGCCACGACCTGGATCCTCGGGAGTGAGCCTAGGGGATAGGCGTCTGGGGCGACGAGTTTGCAATCCTATTTGGTAGGTGGGATACGCCGGATCCTGGCAGCTCTCTGTCGCGCTGGATATCACTTGGGATAATAACAAAAAACGATGGTGCCTTTGGATACGTCGAGTCCGCATGCCGCCAGATGATAAGAGAATCCGGCGTCATGGAGAGCGATGCTGCACCAAAGATAATGACCCGACGCTGGTATCGCTGTGGCTGGATTACGTCATGCCAGAAACGAGGTGGGCGCACATACGGCCGTTCCTTTACCACTTTCTTGACGTGTGCCGCAGGGATGTAAGGCTCGTCATAGACATGGATGCAGGCATGGGTGTGGAATACTAGACCTGTGTGTGGCCATCTACCCTCACCAGTCAGGCACGAATTAGCACGTACAATTGTGATTTTCATGCCTGGCCACAGCAAGGGCACGTGGCCTCATGTCTTCTTCCTTAGCCTGTACAGTATCTCTTCTTGCAGCACCGACTGCCTGTTTAGTATGGAGGATATGATGATCATCAGTGAGGATATCGAGGCAGTTATCAGAAAAAGCGAGGCCAGTATCATTGTAGGATAATGTGGTTGGATTTGTCCGGTCGCCCAAAAATGGGCAAGCAGGAAAGCGGACAGTCCGATGCCTAGAACAAACAGTATGGCCGCAATGATGCCAAAAAACATTGCGGACTTGTAAAAGATTATCGTGGACATGATCAGGTATATGGTTTCTGCCGCATACGTAAAGATGCTTGAGATCAGTTTGGATTTGCCTACCCGTCTCTTCCGAAATTCTACGGGAACCTCGGATATTCTCAGTCCCTTGAAGCTTGCCTGCAATAGCGTTTCCTGCGTGTAGGTGTATCTGGAAAAGATGTGCAGTTTTGCAAGCGCATGGCGGCTAAACGCCCTAAACCCAGTCTGCGCATCGTTGATTTTTTTGCTCATGATACGCGAGACCGTCTTGGATACCAACCTGTTGCCGATCCTTTTTTGCCGGGACATGTGTTCAAGCCTGTGGACCTGCCTGTCGCCTATCACAATGTCTGCCTTGTTGTCTAATATTGGTTTTAAAACGATGGGGATTTGCGCCGGATCGTACTGATCGTCGGCGTCCAGTGTAATTACAATGTCTGCCTTGAGTTCTAGGCACTTGGAAAAACCAAACGATACAGCCCGTGCAAGCCCATTGTTTTTTTCAAAGGAACACACGATCGCGCCGGCCTCTCTTGCCGTTTTTTCGGTGCCGTCCGTAGAGCCGTCATCAACTACAACGACGGATATCTCAGTAACGTGTGGGATTGACTTTGGTATTCCTGCAATGACGTCCCCTATTGTGGACTCTTCGTTATACGCCGGGATTAGCACAACCAGCCTCATCATGACATGTCGACGCCATCCAGAATATAAGCTTTGGAATTTTTCCAGTAGTTGAACACATGATAAAAACACCCCCGCCGTAGTCAGGGTGATGATCAACCCCTTCTTTTTCATGTGCATGGCGCACTCGTAGTTGAATAGACCTTATGCGTAAACGAAATTAGCGGCGATGCCCCCGGCGCACGGGCTACAAATGAGGCAAGTCAGGGCCGGCGCACGCGCGACTGTACCTTACAACGTTGAAAATATTTGATCAAAACCACAACTATTTTCAGACGATTGATTTAGATCCGGGATCCATTCTCGCATAAGAGTAATGGCAAAGTCCGAGACCGAGCAGATACGACTGCTGAAGAAGAGAATCGAGCAGTACGAGAAGGAGAAGGTACAGGACAGGAAGGAGAAGGCGCGGGACAAAAAGAAGATCAAGAAGTATGAGAAGAGGATCAAGAGGCACGAGAAGAAGAGCAGGCAGGACAGGAAGGAGAAGGCGCGGGACAGGACGGAGAGGATGCAGTACAGGAAGGAGATCAGAGTACGAGAAGAAGAGCAGGCAGGACGGCAGGAGGCAGGAGCGGGATCAGGAGAGGATAGGGCAGCTGGAACAGCAGCTGGACGCCGAGCGCCGGATGTGGCCCGCAACCTGGGATGACGACAGGCGCTCCGCGGACAACGCCGCCCTCATGCACAGGCTCGAGGTGCTCGATGACATAATCGGTGGCGGGTCCCTGCAGCCCACCACGTCGATGAACCTCCGCCAGTTTGACTACATATATGACCGGTTTACGAAGCTTGCCAAAAAGCACACAGAAGGCCCCCTGTTCTCAGAAGACGAGGACAACTTGCCCGGAAACCGGTGCAAGCTGTCCTACCGCCACGCCCTGCTGATGTCGCTGATGCGCAAGTACGGAAACCCGACACAGGAGCAGCTTGCGGCATTCTTTGGCATAGACCAGAGCACCGTATGCAGGTACCTCAGGTATTGCGACATGATATTCACCAAGATACTGCCCACGCCGGACGCCGTATCGCGAAAGATACGAAACGCCCGCACGATCAAGGAAGTCAAGAAGATCGTCCCGGATCTGACCGTGATTGTAGACGGCACGCACATCGACATACAGCGCCCCACAGACAAGGAGCCAAGAAAGGAGGCATACTCTGGCAAGAAGAAGAGCTTTACGCGCAACACCCCGGGTGATTGCCGACAAGAAGGGACTGGCGATGTATGCAAGCAAGTCGGCGCCCGGAAGCACGCACGACCTCACCATGATAAAGAACAACCCACCGGATCTGGGAATCCTGACTGCCAGGATGCGCAGCAACAGAAAGCACCCCGAGGACGAGAAGGTAAAGATGTTCTCTGATCTGGGATACATGGGAATCGAGGAGGTGTATCCCGGGGTCATATCCGTGCAGCCCGACAAGAAGCCAAGGAAAGGCAAGCTTACAAAGAAACAGAAAGCGCAGAACAGGAGGATAAGCAGCAAGAGGGTGACAGTAGAGCACGCCATAGGACGGATAAAGCAGTACAAGCGGATGCGTGATCCGTACGACGGGACTGCCCGAGGAGTTCGACAGGGAGTTCCAGGTGACGGCCGGGCTTGCCAACTTTAGGCTGCTGTGGGACAAGCGGAACAAGAAGCTCATGCATGGGTTCTGATACCACGATACGGAGCGCATTGCGGCGCCACACGATGCCGCACTATACTGTAGTTTTTACCAGCTGTAATGGCTCGTAGCTGCACTATATACGGACTCTGCCGCCCTCATACACGTCATGTGATGCCGTCAGCCTTGCATGTATGGCCGGCCACCGTCGGAATATTTCGATCCGGTCGATTACGCATAAGGTCTAGTTTTTGCACTAGTGCTGTAAACTGCATCTTCAAACTGTCTTTGTCAAGCGCCTCTCTGCTTATCTCTAATGGTTCTATGAGATTGGCACGTGCAGCTTCGTTTCTCAGTGAATGTGTTTTGCTTAATACGTCATTAATGGCTTCTTTGTTAATCGTAAATTCCTGGGTTGCTTCTAGAATGCTGTCTATGTTTGGCAGTAGCAACATCGAATCTTCGGCAATTTTTGGATTATCATCAGCTTTTTGAGAATTTTTGAAACGGGATTCCATTTTTCCTAATATTATAGCAACGGTCACAAGTAATTGAGGGCTTTGACCGGCGATCTGTAAATGTACTTGTACATGCAAAGGTGGGCAAATGACACCGTCCTATAATATTCGGATATGGTGTGCCGCAGCTCGCTGATCCTTCTGTACACTATCCCCCTGAAAACAAAATGTTTGCCCAGGTTCCAGCATTCTTCCACGATATTGAGGTACGGCGATCCTTTCGGAATCATTATCAGTCTGACGTCGGGATGGCCCACCAGATATTCTGCGACATCAGTAGATCTGTGCACACTCCACCTATCGCAAAAGACTGCAACCTTGCCAAACTTGATGCGCAGCGCCTCCAGACATTCTATGAACTGCACCGACGTAAACGATCCCGTAAACGTCCTGAATAGCCTTCTGCCGTCTTCTGCGATGCTTCCAAACACGGCCACCTTTGTGTGGTCCCCCGAATACGATGCCACGCTTCTGGTGCCGACCGGACCCCACACGTATCTGTCGTATGCGCCCTGCACGAAGAACGCCTCATCAGATGACACCAGCGTAAAACCGTCGTTTTTCAGGCACGGAATCCGCACGTTTTCAAGGTATCGCTGCCACGAGTATACCGAGCTTGGGGTGGCATGGTTGACATGTATGTTTTGCACCTTGCGGCGCGACAGGCCGTGCTGGCACATCAGTCTTCGGACATGCTCTATGCTGTATTCTATCCCGGTGGCATTCCTTATGTCATCGCGTACCGTCATGACATCGGTACTTTTGCATGCAGTGGACAGATCCATTATGGCTGCAATACTTTCTCTGTCCACCTTTGATCTGCATCCGGAACGGGGAAGATCCCGGAGACCGTCTATGCCGCCCTCCGAAAACCTCGCCAGCCAGTTGCGCACGGAATTCTCACTGCACCGGATCTTTCTTGCAGTCTCGGGTACGCCCATGTCGTCTTCTAGCACAAACATCAGCGCCATGATCTTCTTGTAGACTTTGGCATCCTTTTCTTTGCGCATGGCCTCTGACAGGATGTCTGTTTCTTTTGTCATACATACTGCACCAGTTACGTGATCATTATACCTTTCGAATGACCTTGTTTTGGCTCAAAGACTTATGCTCGTTGCTATAGTTCTACGTTACGGACAGCCTGATAGAAATAGAATCCATCAGAATTTTCCATGTCTAGCCATTTAATCTTAATTGTATTTAGAAAAGTACGTAATGCCGTAAGATTGTCCAATATGGAAAGATCCACCCTCCCTGTTTCTTCCATTCTCTCAAGTGATTCTTTAACTTCTACCAAAATCTGATTCTTCATACTTGTTCACACACATTCCTTGCCATTATAATACCATATCGTCTTGTTAAAGATTAGGCCCACAGCAAGAATCCTGCTTGTCTCTGGCCTCATGCCGCGGCCTGCCAGCCCCCGCTCAAAGACCAATATCACGGATTCTTCCTCATACGAAACCAATAGATTTACAATCACGACTTATCGAAGCAGTAACCTGTGAAAATGACTTGGTTGTTGATCCCGCAGCAGGATCATTTTCAGTTTTAGATTCATGCAACGCTGTTAATCGTAACTTTCTTGGCTGTGATATTAGAGGTTAAATTGGTCAAACTATCAGATACAAAAGAAGAAGTGTCAGGGTGAGGCAAACTTTCGATGTTTTGGCAATCAACAACTTGCATCCATTTTAAGCAGAACGCAAGCATTGATAATCAAATATGGAACAGATCTTGAACATATGATTTTGAGTAGAGTGCATACAATAGACCTTATGCGTAAACGAAATTAGCGGCGTTGCCCCCGGCACCCGGGCTACAAATGGGGCTAGCCAGGGCCGGTACACGCGTGATGACATCTCACAACGTTGAAAATATTTGATCAAACCTGCAATTGTTTTCAGACGATTGATTTAGATCCGGGATCCATTCTCGCACAAGAGTAATGGCAAAGTCCGAGACCGAGCTGATACGACGGCTGAGGAAGAGAATCGAGTAGTACGAGAAGGAGAAGGTGCAGGACAGGAAGGAGATCAGAATACGAGAAGAAGGGCAGGCAGGACGGCAGGAGGCACGAGCGGGATCAGGAGAGGATAGGGCAGCTGGAGCAGCAGCTGGACGCCGAACGCCGGATGTGGCCCGCAACCTGGGATGACGACAGGCGCACCGCGGACAACGCCGCCCTCATGCACAGGCTCGAGGTGCTCGAGGACATAATCGGCGGCGGGTCCCTGCAGCCCACCACGTCGATGAGCCGCTGCCGGTTTGACTATACATCCGACCGGTTTACGAAGCTTGCCAAAAAGCACGCGGAGGGCACCCCTGTTCTCAGAGGACGAGGACGACGGGCCCGGAAACCGGTGCAAGCTGTCCTACCGCCACGCCCTGCTGATGTCGCTGATGCGCAAGTACGGAAACCCGACACAGGAGCAGCTTGCGGCGTTCTTTGGCATAGACCAGAGCACGGTATGCAGGTACCTCAGGTATTGCGACATGATATTTCTCAAGATACTGCCCACGCCGGACGCCGTATCTCAGAAGATACGAAACGCCCGCACGATCGAGGGGCTCAGGGAGATCGTCCCGGATCTGACCGTGATTGTAGACGGCACGCACATCGACATACAGCGTCCCACAGACAAGGAGCCAAGAAAGGGGGGCGTACTCGGGCAAGAAGAAGAGCTTTACGCGCAACACCCATGGGTAATTGCCGGCAAGAAGGGACTGGCGATGTATGCAAGTCGGCGCCCGGAAGCGCGCACGACCTCACCATGATAAAGAACAACCCACCGGATCTGGGAATCCTGACTGCTAGGATGCGCAGCAACAGAAAGCACCACGAGGACGAGAAGGTAAAGATGTTCTCGGATCTGGGATACGTGGGAATCAAGGAGGTGCATCCCGGGGTCATATCCGTGCAGCCCAACAAGAAGCCAAGGAAAGGCAAGCTTACAAAGAAACAGAAAGCGCAGAACAGGAGGATAAGCAGCAAGAGGGTGACCGTAGAGCACGCCATAGGACGGATAAAGTAGTACAAGCGGATGCGTGATCCGTACGACGGGACTGCCCGAGGAGTTCGACAGGGAGTTCCAGGTGACGGCCGGGCTTGCCAACTTTAGGCTGCTGTGGGACAGGCGGAACAAGAAGCTCATGCATGGGTTCTGATACCACGATACGGAGCGCATTGCGGCGCCACACGATGCCGCACGACATTGTAGTTTTTACTAGCTGGAATGGTCCGTAGCTGCACGATATACGGACTCTGCCGCCCCTGTACACGTCATGTGATGCCGTCAGCCTTGCATGTGTGGCCGGCCACCGTCGGAATATTTCGATCCGGTCGATTAGTAACAGGTTAGCCCCTGCCTAGAGTTGGAGTTGCGTCCCTTGCAGGACAGGCATGAAAATCACAACTGCAGGTAGATTCGCGCCTGATTGCTGCCTAGGCAGGGGCTAACTTGTTACAACCTAGCCTGTTGCACAACCGTGCCTGAGCGCGTAAAAGCAGCTGGTCTTTTGTGCCTGAAATCGGGGCTGTGCAAGACTGCCCATGCTTATACTTTTAATATCAGACATGAGAATACCAAGCAGGTGGGTAAAGTCTATTGAGCAATCAATAGGATCTTGATCGAACCAATGACGGCTGTTTGGACAGATAGGGAGAAGTAGGTCGAGAGTCACCATTTTATCTTGTCATTCCAATCCCATTTTTCACGATATTTCAACTTGCCACTGTACGCGTTGTAAAACGCCGCATCACCATGAACAATGAATCCCTGGGTCGCGCTTGCAATATAATCCACAACCTGAAGCATGGGCACGCTTTTTGAATCCTCATGGTAAATGCCTAGAGCAAGATCTGCCTTCAATTTTTTTTGCCTCATCTTATCATGAATTTTATTCCTGCAGTATTCGTCGAATGAATGCCTTGCATTCTCTGCCAAGCTTCTGTCGATGGTAAGGCTAACCGAATTGTCATGATCATGTGCCCGGATATAATCCTCAACCAAATGGGCAGCTATTGTGTCTACTACGGCATGTTCATAAAACGCATAGGGGCCTTTTTTGAGGTCTGGTTTCACCGAGTCCTTGCTGACGCAGAAAACCCCCAGATCAGCATCCAGTCCGTTGACGGTTTTTAGGAACCTCCTTCTGACCACGTCAGTGTTTGCCGAAAACTTGAACTCGGAAATTTTCATTTTGCTCCCGGCGTTGATGTTTTTCAAGGCACGCTTTACTGTCTTGTTCTCCTTTGCCGCTGATCCGTCCACCGCAAATGCGTAGCCTACAGTAAAAAATTCCGAAGTCTTGTCATCAAATCCTGCATCCCCTGACTCGTCAACATAAACCGAAACGTGTGGCATTGCTAAACAACACTTGACAAAAAAGAGGGACATAAAAAACTGGCTATTGTTGCAGGTTGCTACACAACCCCGCCTGAAATTTGGAATTTTCCAAAAACCACCAAACAGGTTGCGTAGATGCCTGCCGTGTGGTCAGAGCCGCCCGCCGGTCATTGCCCGGGAGGATCAACCGGACTCTGGTCGGAGTCATGCGGCAGGCCAATAGAGATCACGCCTTGGAGCCTCGTGCCCTGCCGGCACGCAGAAGATCCCGGGGAACCCCCGTGCGGCCCTCCCCTAGAACCCAAGGTCGGGAAGGTACGGCACCGCGTACATCATCGCCATGGTCGCACCCGTGATCATCCCGGTAAACAGCGAGTGCCGTATCGTAAAGTAGTTGATCTTGGATAGTATAACCCCCATGCATGCGACTGCCGTGACTATGAGCAGCTCTGATAACCCGGAGGGGTCTGCGGACACTACGATATTCACCGGAAGCCCGCCAGCGTCCGGGAGAAGGCCCTCCCCCAGGGTGGCTGCCAGCCTGTCAGATACTGCCATCATCATGACCATCAGTACGGGACCCACGAGGGCCGTGACAAGCGATGAGCGCAGCGACGAGATCATCTCCCTGCGCGCCTCGTGGTACTGCGCTATCCAGTACGCAAGGTCGCTTGTGGTCTTGGCCGTGCCGCCGCCTGACTCGTTGATCCTGCCAAGGATGAAAAAGACCAGTCGCGCGTTCCATGATGAGATATCCGCCCTGCCCACCGCATCCTCAAGGGAGCCTCCCACCGAGACCCTCCTGCATATGCCGTCCAGCATCGCGTAAAACGCCTCTCCACCTTTTTCGCGCGCGGCGGCCTCGGCGCGGATGGTCCTGATTGCATGTATGATATCAAAGCCCACGTTTCTGAGCCTGGTGAGGCGCCGCATGAACTCGGGCAGCGCCCTGTCGATACCCCAGATCTCTGCAAACCTCCTCCTTGTCAATATATGGTTGAGCAGCGAGGATGCCACGACACCCGCGCCTGCCGCCTCCCAGGCCTGCATCCCGGCAAGATACACTATAACCGCGCAGCAGACACCTACCGGAAATATCATCCACGAGACCCTGATGCGGTCCCTGCCCCTTGGCTGTTTGGCGTGCACGAACGCCACCATCACCGCGGTGGCAAACGGAAAGACGGCAATCATCAGAAGCGTCATCGTCCCTGCCAGGTGCCCCGACGAGAAGAACGTCATCGACAGCCCCATCATCGGCAGCAGCATCATCACGGTAAGGACGACCTGGGAGATGATGTCTGCCTGCCTTGCGTACGATACCATGCGGAACTGGACCTGGCGGAAGAACCTGTTTGCCTGCTCGTGCAGGTATCCCGCCGTGTCCGACCCGCCCGTGTTGAACGCCGAGACGTACCCCGTCACAAAGTCGCGAAACTCCGTGTTCGGGTGCGAGTCCGATAGTTCCAGCAGCGCCTCTGTCGGGCTCCTTCCCAGCACCATGAGGTTCCTTATCCTGCGCCCCTCCCTCCTCATTACTGCAAAGACGGCAGAGGGGGATTCTGCCAGAATCAGCAGGGTCGAGAACATCGGAACGTTTACCGACTCCATGATTCCTGCAAGGACGGCAAAGCTTGCAAGCTCCTCGGTGGTATCGGAGCTCCTCTCCGCGGTTCTTATGCGGAGTGTCACAAAGTACACGCCTGCCAGGAGGGGCGATGCAAGGGATATGGCAAGAAACGCCGGATCGAGGGATACCGCAAGGATGATCCCTGCGGGTACGGTCACGACTGCGGCGGCAATCGGGTACAGGACGCTCCTGCCTCCCAGTATGCGCGGGTTCTGGGCAGAGCCGGATCTCAGAATGTGGGGCCTCAGGTCTTTCTCTATCTTGTTTCGGGCCCTCTGCACAGGCGTCCAGTCAAGGACTGGACGGAATACGGATGCCAGCACGTCCGGCCTTAGATCCCTGGCGCGTATGCGGAACCTGACGGGCTCTGCCGGCATGCGCACAAGCCTTGTCCGGCGTATCATACCCCACAGCAGTACAGGCAGCAGGATCCCGGCAAGTACGGCAAAGACATACGGCCGGTTGAGAATCAGCGATGCCAGGATCATGGCGGAGACCGGAATGATTATCGCCCCCCTGTATCCCAGCATGTAACACAATGGTACCGGCGCATAAAACGGACAGGGGCAACCGGCCTTTTATGCGGCCGGACCTTGTACTGTAATGATCACATCATCAAAGAAGAGGCGCGGAATAAGCGGCCTGATGCAGGTGGCAATGATAATCGGCATCGTCATCATCTTTGCCGGGATACTGTTTGCCTTTGCAAGCGACATATTCGAGATACAGACTACTGCGGACTCGATCTCGCTGCGCAAGGTATTCGTGCAGAAGGTCGGCGAGGAGGCGTACCTGTCTGCCAGCATACGGAACGTGGGGACCAGCGCGATTGACTCCGTCTCAGTCGACGTCCTGGTCGATACCGATACCAACACGACGGGCATACAGCCGTTCGTGATGGATGTAAACCCCTCCCCGCTGGAGCCCGGGGTGACTGCCTCCGGGTACGAGAAGATTGTGGACTCTGACGGCGACGACATTGCGCTGACCTACGGGCAGGATCTGTCCATCGTGGTGCGCGGCAATACCACGGGTGGCAGCATGCTGAGCGAGCTGTCGACTGTCCGCGTCCAGTGACCTCCTTTTATTCATTTTTTTTATTCACGGTGAGTTGTCCAGCTATACGGTACTTACGGTCTTTGAGGGGGACGGCACGATAAACGAGCCCGTCATCTCGCTTCCGATGGCAGGCAAGGTGTCGTTCCGGCAGATAGGTTTTCTGATGGGCCTGTCAGTCATCCTGCCCATGGTGATATACTCGGGGGCGTCATCTCACATCCTCCAGGCGATGCCGGATCCCATACTCTCAATTGATGCGGTAAACGCCGGAGTGGACGTCACGTGGGATGTGGTGCTGGCGCTGCTGCCGGTCCCCGCAGGCCTGATACTGGGGCTTGGCAGGCCCAAACTCGTGCCGATGGACGTGCTGGTGGCAATGATCATACGGTTCATGATATATCATACGTCACTCAAATCTACCCGGCCGGCCCGACGGGGCCCGGCAGGCGGCAGAAAGGGCAAGACTGCAGGCGGCAAGAAGGAGAGCAGGCTGGCAGGATTTGCAGATCCATATGAGGCCGGACCACTGCCCCGCCGGGAGGGTACACACATCGTATCCGTGACCGAGCTCGGGGTTCCAAAGAGTATCACGGTGACCCTATACGACATACACGGGGTTCCCATCCGCAACAGGCTTGCACGCGCATATGTTGACGACATGCTCCAGGCCTCGGTTACGACCGATTCTGACGGCACCATGGGGATGACGTTCGTGCCGCGCTCTGAGGGACAGAAGCGACTCAGGATCGAAGTCGACGGCCAGAACCGGCCCGCGGTGGACGCGGTTCTTGACGTGAGGAGATCCAAATAGACGGGTATGCGGCTGGTCACATCGTGCTGGGGAGTCTGTCCAGATGATCCAAAAACACGCAGCCCATGCCTAAAACTATAAAATCTGTTCAAGGCATGTGACCAACTGCGATCATATTATCATCCATCAACTGACGAGCTTGTTGTTGGCAATCATGCCAGTTGGGCGAAAACTCCTGCTCCCCAAGTACCGATTCAAAGCTTTTTAACAACAGCAAGCACCTTTCTGTATGATTCATGCCCACACGTGATGAGGAACTCTTAATCGCAACCACAGTTTTTATGAATTGCTCATTTTTTCAAACAGTCTTCCCAAACGTATCCGGCTCGTGGCGGTGCAGACGGCAGCATGCGGATATGCAGGCAGTCCAACCTGAATTGTTTCGAGTTTGGAACCGTTTGACGTGGAATTTTTGGGAAGACCATCAAAACAAAATAGCTTGACATTAATAGCAGAAACACAAAGGCAATAATTGTATGCCAGTTATGTATGTAGACGAATCTGGCTCTGTGAGCTATAATGATAACACAAATTTCTTCGTTTTGTCGGGAGTGATTGTAGAGGAGGACAAAATCAACGATCTCAAAAGATCCACGTACGAGTACAAACTAAAGCATTTTACCGGGCAGTATGTCGATGCGGAGATTCATGCGCACGACATCTTCAAGGCCAAGGGAGATTTTGCCAGTTTGAGTTTTTCAAAACAGCAAGAGATGTCAGACGAATTATACCGTAACATATCAAGCTTGGACATCACCGCAGTTTCCGTGGTAATTGACAAGGAATCACTAAGACGTCGATATCCGGGCTGGAAGGTATTCAACACTGCATGGGTGTCGCTAGTCAAAAGATTCGACAAGTTTCTAGAAGAAAGATCGGGCGAAAACAATCACGGAATCATAAAAATTGACAGGAGCTCAAGCAGGTTTCACAGGGATATTGCCGACATAATCAGAGAGATGAGAGAAAAGGGGCCAGATTACCAAAGAAAAGCGCAGACAGAGCCCCCTGTTTTTGTCGATTCATCCGCAGTTGAAGGAGTTCAGGTTGCAGACGCAGTCGCATATGGGTCGTTTCGTCACCATTCAACGCCAGATGAATTTGAAAAGTACTGGAATCTGATTTATGGGAAGTTTCGAACTGACGGTCATGGAAATGCAATGGGGCACGGTTATGAGGTGTTTCCAAGATAAGGGTCAAGAGCATGCAACAAGGTACCCCCCATTCAACACGCCCTCTAGTAACACGCTCCGTGTTACCTGCACTAGTTAGATCTTCATGTTTTATAAATCCCTTGTAACGAATTATTTAAGCACGTGCCAAACCTTGGGCAGTTTTTAAAAAAATGTCGCGGGGATCTTGGGCTGGGGCAGCCAAAACAGTCCAGGTGCGAGTGGATCTCGAGCCTAAATTCTGACTTGGTGTAGTCCATAATTCCTGTGTAAATCCGCCGACAGGCTTGCAGATCTGCGACCCGTCACACCGGGTTTTTGTCCCTTAAATCAAACGGCATCATACACACCATGTTTGGAGACGATGACGAGGGAAAAAGCAAGGGAGACCTTGTCAGGTTCGGAAAAAAGGCGTTCGTCGCGATGATATTCATCATTGCAGCACCTACAATCATAGCGCCCCTCATGGGGGTCGACATCAACACGTTCTGTGCGGTAGGCGAGGACGAGCAGTGCCAGGAGAACGCGATATTCTCAGAGGATGTCACGGGCCTGATAAGCATCGCCCTCAACGCGATACGGATAGGCGGGGCCGTGGTGATAATCGTGGCCTTTGGGATAAAGGGCATCCAGTACAGGCTTGTTCCGCGCCCCTGACCGTGCCGGGATCATATCCTCGGCATCCGTACTCTTTTTGTATTTTTTTGCAAGGCCCGATATAGACTGGGCCTCTGTACTGGCGATACTCGGGATGTGGGCATCTTCCATGTACCTGGATCTGCACATCACGCTTGCGAACAGCTCCCGCATATCAAGACACGAGCAGAGCGTCATGCTGTCTGCTGTATACGGAAGGTTTTCAACCCGAACCTCTTGGATTATAACGATGGCAATCGAGGCGGCATGCGTTGTATCACTGCCCGTCATAGTCGTGCACGGATTCGACCCGGCGGCAAGCACGGCAGTGGCATACCTGTTTGCCACGCTTCACGGTTTTGCAATACTGTCCAATGAGAGATTTCTAGGATCAAACAAAGCATTATGATATGTTCAGGATCCGGGCGATGCCGTGCCGTAGTACCTGGAGGTTATCCCAAACACGTCGCGCACGCTGTGCGCCTGCTCCTCACGCACTCGTCAAGAAGCGAGATGCGCCTCCCGATGTCTTCTCCGATGTCATCTATCCCGAGAAACCTCGTGGCATCCTTCAGCTTTATGCTGTCTGATATCACATCATCTGTATCGCCGGGCAGAAACGACTCCGCTTCCGGATTATACGAGAACAGCTCGTGCAGCTCCGGCACGGTTCCCCCAGCCACCTCCGTTACACCCGTGACCCTCCTTGCCACGACCCCGCCGCCCGTCTTTACCTTCTGTATCTGGATGAGATAGTCGATGCTTGCCTGCTGGGTCTGCGTGATTCCCATCTCGTCTCCGCCCAGCCTGACCATCAGGTCGCCTGCGCCGGGCGCATGTATGCTGGAGACGCACCCGTGTCCGGTGAGCGCGACCTGAAACAGCTGCTGCGCCTCCCTTCCGCGCACCTCGCCGACTATGACATAGTGCGGCTTTTTTCTCAGCGCGGCCATGCCGAGGCCCATGATGTCAATGTCGTATTCCGACCTTGCAAGGTGCGGGCTGGTCCTCGTGACCATGTACTCGTTCCAGTAGTGCGGTATGCTCAGCTCCCGTGTCTCCTCTATGGTCAGTATATGCCACCGGGGGTGCATCATGCAGGCAAGGGCGTTTATCATGGTGGTCTTGCCCGAGCCCGTCTCGCCTACTATAAAGGAGAACGATCTTGCGTCGTTCATCACCCAGACGTATGCGGCAAGCAGCGGGCTGAGCACGCCTGATTCCAGCAGGTGCGTTATGGTATACGGCTCCCTTGGAAACTTTCTAATTGCAAGTGTGGATCCGGGCCTTGATACCTCGTCCTTCCACGTTATGGTTATCCTGTCGTTGTCCGGGGTCGAGCAGTACGCTATGGGCTTGGATATCGTGGGGGCCGTGCCGTTGCGCTGGGCCATTATCTGCAGCAGGCCGTCAAGGGACTCCTGCGTTGCAAACCTGATGTTGGTCTTCAGCATCTCGGCCTCCGGGTGGTCGCGGTGGATGACTGCCACCTCCCTGTCAAACCTGGTGCATATGATGTCCTCTATCCCTGGATCCCTCATCAGCACGTCAAGCTCCCTGTATCCGGCGATGTCGCGTATCAGATAGTACTCGATTGCCTCCTTTTCTGCCCCGTAAACGTCAAGGACGGCGGTCTGCCTTGCCTCCTCCTCAAGCCTGTCCTTTACCGCCTGCACGGCATCCCCCACGTGCGTGTCTGCAAACGAATAGTACAGGTTCTCCATCAGTCCCTGCCACACCTTCTCCGCCCTGCCGCTCAGCCCGGGTTCCGATACCAGGTACCTGCCGTCACGCGTTATGTGGATCGTGGCACCGTTTACCCCGTATGACCTTATCACGTCTCCCGGATCGCCCGTCTCAAACCGCACTATGCTGAACTCGCCGACATGGTGCTCCATATGCGTCAAGCGTTGCCGTCCTTTTAAGGTCAGGCCCGATTTGTCTGGTGTGAAGCTATCCTACCACTATACGGTAACGCCGACAAACTTTGTCACGCTTCCCGAGCAAAAGCAGCGCAAGAAGCTGGGCGAGTTCTTTGATTTGCTGCGCGTAATATCAAAACCGATTCGGATAAGACTGGCAAGAAAGATGCTGACAATCCCGGTGGACGGGCAGATGGTGGGGATGCCCATACTGCAGCTGTATGTCTCAAGCGGCGAGCCGCTCAACCACATATTTGACGCGCTGCGCTACGAGTATACCGCCGACATCGGCGGGCACAGGCAGATAAGGATACTGCGCGAGGGATGGCGCCACATGGACGTTGACATCGGCGACGGGGCGACAGCCGTGGCCAAGTGCTTTACGCTGCGCCGCCTCCCCTACGAGATTGCGTGGGGGTGGATTGCGACGGGGATATTTCCCGCATGCCACGAGGTGGGCATCTGGATAGAGCCCGTGCAGCACCGGGACGCGCTCGAGGGCATACGCAAGAGAAAGGAGCTGGTCTACGAGTCGTCATTGCGCTCAAAGCAGGCCGCAGTCGAGTACGAAAAGCTGGAGCGCGCAGAGACGTCGATGAGGCAGAACCACTCGGGCCTGTTCAGGTGCAGGGTGATATGCGTACTGGTGGCACAGGACCTCAAGGGACTGCGGACGGCAGTCCGGGAGCTGCGCAACGCATCGAGCATCCAGGGCGGGGAGTTCTGCACGCAGATGGCAAGGCAGGGGGCCATGCTTGCAGAGGGGTGGGGCAAGACCCTCACCTTTGACCTTGGAAGCATGTCGTGCCTTTACTCGATGGTGTCAGGCGACATGCTGGAGGTCCCAAACGGACTCGTGCTGGGAATAAACACCGACAGCGGGGCGCCCGTGATATTTGACTTTCAAAAGCGGACAAACTACAACATGGCCATAATCGGGACGTCGGGCTCGGGCAAGTCCTTTACGGCAAAGATGATCCTGCGCAGGCTGATTGAGAAGCATCCGGAGAGTCTGTGCTTTGTGATAGACCCGATGGGCGAGTACCACGACATAGCCCCAGAGCTGGGCCTTGACCGGATACAGATAACCGGCGGGGACGCCGAGCTGGGCCTTGACCCGTTCAAACTGCTCGAGCCTGCGGATGCGGCCGACATACTGGGCGGCGTGACCCGGGCGCCCGAGGATGTGGTAAAGCAGTTCCGCAGGTTTTCTGACAGGGTGGGCAGCGTCGATGAGCTGTACGATATACTTGCAGACAATCCGGGCTCGCAAAAGTGGCTAGACGATCTTGTGGACGGCCCGCTTGCCAGGATGATGCGCGGAACCCCGAAGATGTCTGACCGGATCGTGATATCGATGAGAAAGGCAGACGGCAAGCCGCACGAGATAATGCTGCTGATCCTCGCCCTGAGCAGGGTATGGAAGAGGATAGAGGCCATGCCGCAGAACGTACAGAAGATAATTTTGTTGGACGAGGCATGGATGATCTTCAAGATGGAGGGCGCACAAAAGTACATCGAGCAGATAGTCCGCATGGGAAGAAAGCGCAACGTAAAATTCCTGTTCGTATCGCAGAACATAGACGACATTGCGCGCGACAGGGGCGGGGCAAACCGCATCGTGGACAACATGGAGACCAAGATTCTGTTGAACATGGAGGAGGAGGCCACCGACAGCGCCGCAAAGATACTCAATTTATCACCGCACGAGGCCTCCCGGATAAAGTCCTTTGATCCGGGAAACGCCATACTGCTCACAAAGAGGTACCGCCTGCACGTGAGGTTCGAGCCATCCGGGGAGGAAAGAACACTGTTTGACACGTCCCCGCCCGGGGAGAAACCTTGATCACCGGGACACGCCGGGGCATCCACAGCCTGGTCGCAGTGTCGCTCCTCATAGGACTTGCCTCTGTCATGGCGGCGGCGGTGGCATCTGTACTGACGGGCCAGGTGGACAACCTTACGGGATCCATAGGATGCGAGATATCCGATGTTGTGCTGCACGGGACCGGGGCGGGGAGGGCGTATTTTGCCGCGTCCATATACAACACGGGAACCGCGACAGTCGACTCTGCAGCGGTGAGGTTCCTCGATGATGACGGTGCCGTACACGGACTCAACGGGACGGCCCTTGGCCCGGGGGACTCGTGGAAGCCGTCAGGTACGTTTGCCGCATCTGTTACGAATTCAGCCCACATGGTAAGGGCGACGGTAACCTCCGGGGACGGCTCCGTGGAGGAATGCGGCATGGTGTTTGAGAAAATCCATCCGTGATATATGGTGAACCGGCAGCCGCTGTCTCGGAGAGATACGCTCATTCTGAATTAGCGTGGACCCCCCGGGAATCGAACCCGGACCTCTTGAGTCTTAGGCAAGCGTACTACCATTATACTAGGGGCCCACAAGGTTTAAAATGCAACACATCCTATAATCCTTGAGTCTTAGGCAAGTAGTGCTAGCGTTGTACTAGCCTTTTTTTTAATTAAAAATAAAATTCAGGAGACGGATGCGATCCTCCCATACGCTCCCACGGTGCCTTCGCGAGCCACGTATGAAGACTGCAGGAGGGATAAACCCTGCCCTGTCGTCCAGTCTTCCCGGATGCAATCAGACTTGTGGCGGTTCGGATGGTGACATGATGGACTGCATGCGGCCTAATCTGAATTGTTTTGAGATTGGAATTGAAGATGTGCTTGTTGGCATTGGGCAAAAGATGAAGCCTGCAGAAAAGAAAAAGGCGTACCTGCTTGCCAATTCTGTCGTCGGCGGGGTTGCGTCATAATTTAAGATCGCACAGGCAATCAGGGAGTTGTGATGAGGAAGGCATTGAGCAAATAACGGACGAGTTGCTCTTCAAGCTGCCCACACACGGGTTTGTAATTGACAGAAACCTCGCAAGTGAGATCGGACTGCGTGTTGAATCCGATGATGCGGATGTAGAGGAATGGAACCTGATGAGACACTGGTTTGCCAAATATGTCGGCAGGGAAGCCTACAGGCACTTTATCCGCTATTGTGTTCCCAAGCCAAACAAAACAGAATAATTTTTTAGTCTTCGCCTAGCTCCTTCCACTCTTCGTGGGCTCTTTTGGCCAAACTATCACTGACATCCTCTAGTTCCATCGTTATTTTTTTGGTATCAGGCATGCATGATCTATGCAAAGTTTGTGTTTAAGAATGTTGGGTATGGTTAGTGCTTTTTGGGAAGACCGGATATCAAAATCAAAGTCATGTGGGGAAACACAATGCGATAAAGCGCCTGACAGTGCCGGAGCCGCCCACCAAAATCCCCTGACCCCCAAACACGTCACCCGGCATCAAATTCAAAGAGCTTGCCTGCAGTCGTGATTACCTGTACCCTGTTCCCCGTGCCCGTTATGCCCAGCGAGCCCAGGCCGCCTGCTGCAAGCACGCCTGCCTCGTCGCCGTCCTGGTCATTCAGCACGTATGGCGACTCGTATCCGTCGACCAGGACGGTGCGTATGTAAATGTCCTCGGTTCCGATGTTGGATACGAATACGGTAATGGTCCCGTTGACCTGCTGGGCATGGGTGGCCACCGCGGACTGGCCCGACTGCACGCGCGCATCCTCCATGGAGTCCCTTATGGTAGTGGATCTTGAGAATATCTGCGAGCCCGAGTCGGCGATAAGCGGCACAAAGACGGCAGTTACGACGCCAAACAGCATGACTGCCGCGATTATCTCGTTCATACGGTCAAATTCCGTACGTCATAAAAGCCGGATATGTGGTCTTAAATGACGCCGGGATTATGGGTGTGTGTCCTTTCGCACCCGGATGAGCCGCAGGCGGCGCGGCTTTCTCTTCACGATGCCGCTCATGCTGGGCATGGGGATCCTGATATTCTCGTCGATGATTGCCATATCGCAGCTGTTCGTGGGCGTAGGAGGGCCGATGGTCCCGGACCTGCTTGCAGACATGCCCACGATATTCCACTATGCCGATGACGGCACCAGGATCCCGCAGTACGTTCCAACACTTGACTCCGGAGAGATAGCCGTCGGTGACTCTGATACTGTCCTCTCAGAGCAGGAGTTTGCGGAGCTGTTCCCATCCATCGCGATGTACGGCCTGATGGTAAAGATAGCCATGGGGATATTCGTGATACTTGTAATGCTTGCAGGCGTATCCTATTTCTTTGAGGAGTTCAACCTGGTCAGGCCCGGCACGGCATACGGGATACTTGCAAAGCTTGTCATCCTAGTTCCGATATACCTGGTGCTGCCGTACCTGTGGGATACCGTCGCGCTGGTCATAGAGTCCTCCTCGCTGTATCTCATGGATCCGTTCGGCGGCGACCCGCATGCCAGGACCACCAGATTGTGGTGCCTTATGGGATCGGTGGCATGCAGCATCGACGGCACGACATCCATAGACCCCGTGGGGATATTTGATGACGTCAGCCGGTACGACCGCGACGATACGCTGAACCTGGAATCGTGGAACGAGTCGCTCCAGAACCCACTGTTTGGCGAGGACCTTCTTGTAAACGTCATACTGTCGCTCTTCAAGGGGTTTGCCGTGATGTTCATGACTGCCATGATGTTCGTGCTGTCCGCGGTACGCGTCATGCTTACCGAGATAATCATAGTGTCATTCCCACTGGTTACTGCCATAGGTCTGATCCCGTGGATAAACACGGGCAGGATCTCGTCGATGTTCCAGCAGAACCTGGTCGGGCTTGCCATGGCCCCTGTACTGTCCGCACTGGTTCTCTCAGTCGGTATCTCCACCATAGACTCGCAGGAGCTGCCGCCACTACGCATGTGGTTCCAGCTGCTGAGCGTGGGATTCCTGGCAGTGTTCTTCCCAGTCATGCTCTCCCCGATGCTTGGAAACCTCTCGACAAAGGTGGGCAGCATGGTATCATCGTCCATAACGTCTGCAAGCGTGGCCGGATCCGGGGCGCTGCGCGGGATAACGCACGGGGTGGGACGGGCCTCTGCTGCCATGCGGGGGGTATCAGGTATCGTGGGCGGGGCCGCTGCCGGGGCCGTAGCGGGTTCGGCCGGAAACGGGTTCAGCTCCGCCTCGGTCGGATCTGCGACCTCCGGGGCCAGCCTGGGAAGAATGTCCGTACTGGACAAGATGAGGGTGTACGGCAGGGCCGGGGCCGCCGGGTTTCTTGGCGGCCTTGGCTCCGGAATGGTCCAGTCGGCGACACAGCAGATGGGCATGGGATCTGCGGCATCAGGCGTATCGGGCCAGATGATCCACGGCGGGGACGCGCGCATACAGAATGCCGCATATGGCGCGCTTGCGGGAGGGGCCGCCAGGGAAGTCACCAGAAAGATGGAGTCCGCAGAGCGCGCGGTGGCCCCGCACGTATTCGAGGACAATACGCTGGTGAACCCGGGAGAACCGCTCAACGCCATGATGCACAACGCCCGGCCCCTTGATGCCGGACAGTCCATGACGGACGACCCCGACGCAAGGGAGAGGTTTCTTGACTCTGCCCGCAGGGACGCCGGGCTTGACGGCGCACCGCCCGAGGCGAGGAAAAAGTTTGACGACAAGGTAACCCGCCAGATAAGGAGGCATCCGGTCGGGGCAGGACGGATGGTCACGGACGGGGACGAATCCTGATAGTGCCGCGCAGAGACATGGGAGAGAGGGTTCTTCTCCGCATACCTGCAAGCTCCGAGTTTGGCGCAGGCACGCTATGTGTGACCAACATGGCAGTGGCATACGAGGTGCACCGGCGCGGAATCTATCTTGACTTTGTGCCACTATCTGCCCTGAAGAAGACCGTGTCGCTGGGGGGAGTCTTCGAGGAGCGGTGCAGGATGCACTGGGAGGAGGACGGGTCAGAACATACATTCGAGTTTCGGACAAAACACTACAAAAAGCTTCGTAGAACGCTTGACTCACTTTATACCGAGCCTTGAGCGTATCGTGTCGTACATCTTTTTTGCGCCTGCAAGCCTGAACACGTACAGGACGGATCCCTTCCCGGAGGCGTTGACAAGCAGGCAGTCATCCCACGTCTGGATGCACCGTATGCTCTCGTATGGAATACACAGTGACTTTTGAAACCTTGTAAACTCTACGGATATGGCGCCGTTTCCCGCATACAGTATGCAGGCGTTTCTTCCCAGCCTTGCCTTGATCGGAGTCCCCCCTTCTGGCATGTCCCTTCATGCGCATGTCCCTTCATGCGTTTGTGCATATCTTAAAAGCCGTCGTGGCAGCTACGCCTGCCGCCGACGACCCTCCAGGATCATCGACAGGAACGGTTGATCGGCGTTTCTGGCATCCCCGATCGTGCGTTCAGTCAATGATCAAATAGCGGCGGGGATCAGTGATCCGTAAATTACGGTACGATATGCAGCGATACGGCCTCATAATCACATGCCGCCACGACGATCCCTCCAGGATCGTGACGACGGAGGACGGCGAGTCCGTCTGCAGGTGCGGCGTGGTTCTGGAGGAGAGGATCCCCGACAGGTCGTGCGTGCCATCGGAGAGCAGGCCCATGCTGTATCACCAGGTGGAGAGCGGCGGGGATCCCGGGGACATGAAGGTGATCAACCCGAACATCCACATCGGCAACCCGCGGACCTCGTCTGACTTTTCAAACATATGCAGCAAGCTTGGGCTTGTGGAGCACATACGGTATAGGGCGTGGAACATATACGATACGCTGCACGCAAGAACTCACTATGCCAGGGCAAAGTGCGCGGCCTTTGCCATATACGTAGCATGCAGGGAGTCCTGCCAGTTCGTACCAGAAAAGGACATACGGGAGACCATATCCGTCGTCCTGTGCGTCAAAAAGACGCCAAAGATGCTCGGCGTCATATCCGAGATGCACGAGGACGCCGTAAGGCTTGGAGTCGACACCAACGACGGGCAGTCCGTGGAGTACGGGCTGAACCGGGAGATGTCGTCCCGGCGGAAACACTTCAAGGATGATCCCGACGGGTATGACAGGTTCAAGATCCACGTAATGAGGAACTTTGCCATGCTTGAGAACAGGACAAACAGGGCAGCCAAGGCAGTAAGGCTCACGGTGAGCGAGATGGGGGTCCGCTAGGTGCCGCGCACGCAGAGCGTCCGGAGCCCGGATCAGGTCATGGCAGAGGAGGAGGTCAGCCTGTCCCGGATCAAGGACATGCCCGTACACATACGCAACACGTCCAGGAAGCTGACCGAGATCCTGACGGGCGTTGCCAGGAACAGTCCCGGGAGGATCCCCCCCGTGCTGCTTGGCAGGGTGGACGGGCAGCTGTACGTGATGAACGAATTTGAGTCAGTCGCCGCAATGAAGAGGGCCGGGATGCGCGCCATCCGGGCGGTGATAACCGACCACCCCTCCATAGTCGAGATGATAACCGATCACGTCCACAGGAGCTTCACCCCACAGGCCGTGGATCCGCTGAGGCTTCACTATGTGGCCGACTTTATGGAAAAGTCCGGAGTCAAGAGGGCCGCAATAGACGAGATCCTGTGGATAGACAAGCGGCCGGAACTCCTTAACGCGCTCCATGCGGACATCGGCGAGGGGGCAAAAGGCGTATTCCTGAACATGGCAGACCAGGTATCGGGCAGCCTTTCCAGCGTCGTGATTCCCCCGTATTACATCACAAAGATCGCAAGGATAGATCCAGGGGAGCAGGAGGCGGCCGCCGCCGAGATCGCCTCGTATACGGTACCCAAGATAAGATCCGCCGCAAAGTCCGCATGGCCCGCGCCGGATGCAGTCGAGACCCTCCTGATCGACTTTGAAAGGAAGAAGTACACGGTTGCCGCCGAGGAGCGCATAGCGTCCAAGGAGGAGGAGGGCAGGAAAAAGCCGGACAGGGAGACCGTAAGGAACGCAGAAAGGTTCATCGCCGATGATCCGAACCTGATATTCATCTCCAGAAAGGACGTCACCTCCGACATGGTCATACACAAAAAGACCGGGCGGCTCTTTGATGCAACGGAGATGCACTCGACGTACTCGCTTGTGGGCGACAAGGGGGCCCCGGTATCGGCGCTCCCCCGCGGCGTCTCAAAGTTCCTTGGCGCCGAAGACGAGAAACTCTCGGTCTACAAGTACTCCTCCGTAGAAAAACTCAGGGCCGCCCTCAAGAGGCCCGAGATGAAGGGGGCCCGGTTCGCAATAGTGACGTCTGCCAGGCTGCCCAGAAGGTAGGGCTGCCATGACCGATGCGCGCAGCAGGCTGATGCACCTGGCAAAAAACAGGCAAAAGACAGGCAGCAGGAGGACGGGGCTGCTGGCCAGGTTCTATCCGCACAAAAAGCTCAGCACGCGCGACATGCCCGGAGACGACGGAGGCGGCATGTATGACTTTGTATCAAAGCAGGTCAAAAAGGGACTTTTGGAAAAGGCAGACGATACATCCGGCAGGCGGTACTGCCTTACCCGCACAGGCAGGATATGCGTCCTGCGCGGCATCCTCGGCGTCTCGTTTCTGTGCATGTGCATACTGACTGAGGCGTATGTGGTGAATACGTATCAGGCCGCGCAGGGGACGAGGCTGCTCTATCCCTCAGACGAGCTGGCAGAACAGCTTGCCAGGATATACTCCAGAAAGTCAATACGGAACACGACGAGCAGGATGTGCCGCAGCGGGTTTGCGACACACGTCGGCAGGCAGATAATCGCGCTCAGAAAGCCCACGATAAAGCGGCTTGGACGGCACGATGCCGTGATACGCGAGCTGCACGACCTGATATGCGGGCTTTAGACGGGCGGGCAGGCGCCTTACCCGCACAGGCCGGATCATCCGTCCGGATACAGGCCGCTTTTATGCCGCCTACAGTTTGCGTGTATGCTGGAGATGCTGCGCCTTGCCATGCTGCTTGCAATGCTGGGGGCCGCCTCGTATCACGATGTCCGGACGCGGGAGATTCCCGATTACATCTGGATAGTGGGAGGGGTCGCAGGCGCCGCACTGTATATTTTTGACTGGAGTACCGTGGACTATTTCGTGCTGTTCTCGATGGGGACAGGCGGGGCCATGGCCCTCCTGGCATGGAGGTTTTTTCCGATGGGCGAGGCCGACGTGCTTGCCATACTATCCAGCTGTGTGGTGTGTCCCGTGTCGTTTGGAGTGATGAATCCCGCCGTAATGTTCCTCGGGGGCCTGGTACTGGAGCACGTGGCCGCGCTGCTTTACAACCTGCGGTACAACCTGGAGGATGCGTACCGCCGGAGGCTCTTTGTTGGAATGGATGCGCCATGGCACGTCAAGGCCGCGGCGTTTTATTCGGTACACAGGAGGCGGCAGCATGAGCGGTTTACGTTCTGTGCGGAAAAGTCAAAGTCCGGACAGAAGACGATCGACCTCAGAACGCCTGATCCGGATTCGGAGTACGAGACGCGCCGCGGCGTGTTTGTGACGTGGGCGATGCCCGCATTTCCGTTCATGGCGGCAGCGGTGGTCTTGGGTTTTGTTGTCGCCGTTGCCATGACGGTTTTTTCCTGACTTTTATCGTATGTCCAGTTTGAAACCGTGATAGTCAGGATTCCACTGAAATGCCCCAGATGCGGCGGCGCGATGCATTCTGTAAGTTATGACGCCCCGCTGAGGCTGCTAAGGCACCGCTCCTGGCAGTGCTGCAGGGACTGCGGGATGATACGCGACACGGAAGAGTTCAAGCGGGGCCTGTTTACAGTCTGAGTTCCCTTAAATCCCTTTTTTGTTTTTCTGGTCGTTGCGTCTTTCGGTAATGCGGCCCACTGTTCTTGGGTGCAGTCCGGAAGAGCGACAACAACAAGACTACTACGACCATCCGCCGATCCGCGGTTTTTGGAAAAGCGGCGATGATGCCGTCTGGACGTTCCGGCCAGTTTTTCCCAAACTTGAAAAAAAGGCTAGCATAGTATGGCTAGCGCACTTGGTTGTCACCTAACAATTATAGGATATCTCATCAATTAAACCTTGTGGGCGGGTAGCATAGCCTGGTAATGTGCTTGGTTGTCACCCAAGATGCCCGGGTTCAAATCCCGGCCCGTCCACACTCTGGATTCCAAACGCAGGCCATCTGCCCCTTAAATTGCTCTGATGCCTTGTATTGCATGCTGAAGATAGGACTTGACATCGGAACCGGATTCGTAAAGTGTGTCTCAAACTACGGCTCTGTGCGCTTTCCGTCAGTATACGTAAAGCGCGTCCACGGACACTGGACAAGCAAGGACTCCGAGATGGTCGGAGAAAAGGCGCAGGCCGTTATATCCACGATGGGGACGTCTGCCATAAGCCCCATCCGCAGGGGAAGGCCCGACCAGAGGTACCAGAGGCAGGTCGAGATGCTCCTCAAGGAGACGATGACCCAGCTTCGCAAGCTTGCAAAGATTCCTGCAGGGGAGGACAAGGCCGTCCGGGCAGCAGTAGGCCTGCCGTACCACGCATTTGACTACCGGGATCCCATGGTCAGGCTGGTCAAGAAGACGCTGGGCGCAGAAAAGTGCATTGTTGTGGCGCAGGCATCGGGCACCCTGGTGGATCTCGGCCGGGAGAGCGGCATCGTGGTGTCGATCGGGCAGGGCACCACCGAGATTATAGTAATAGACGACCTGGAGGTCATCGACGGGGAGAGCTCCGGGTGGGCGTCTGGCTTTGTCACAAAGAAGATCGGCAAGTTTGCGCACCTGGACATACCCAGATTGGTCAGGAACCAGGACGTGTGCAAGTCGTACTCCAAGATAATGGCAGAGAACCTCGTCCGCGAGATCTGCGAGGTGTCAGAAAACTATGACGACAGGTACCCAGTAGCGCTGTCCGGGGGCGGGCTGCTGATTCCCGGAATGAACGACATACTGCTGTCGGGGCTCAAGAAGTTCAAGGTCATGATTCCGGACGATCCCGTGATGAGCAACGCCCGGGGTCTGTACAAGATGGCGGCCTGAGCCGGAACCACACGATATTTTTTTTTGCAGAGCGCGTAGACTGCGTGCCGGATTATGCAGCATGCCACAGGCAGTGCACACAGCTGAAAATCAAACATTTGTGTCAAAACAGGCGCCGCATGTCAAAATCATGATTCATTTTTTGATGTGCACGCTATGAACGCGCAGAATTGGCATGATGCAAAAACGGGGGCGATGCCGCCTTATATAATACCGCGGTATTTTTTGAGGGCTTGGGTTCGAGGCGATGGCGTCTTGCAAACGCAAAAAAGCAAAAGGGACAGCTGGACAAAGTAAAAAAGTTCCTTCCGGCACCCGGCAGGATGTCTGCGTGTTCTGTAATGGTCCCGGTAGCCATGGACAAAAAGGAGGCCGTCCTGTCGGCAGGAGGGCTTGCAAGCGCCGGCATACGCAGCTTTGAGATCTGGTGGGACGGGGCAGAAAAGCGGTTGCAGTTCGTCCTGGCAGGCGAGGCGCAGGATCTCTCCAGCTTTCGGCAGGCCTTTGCAAACATGTACCCCAACGCGGCCTTTGAGAACCTCAAGAGTATAACCCCCGGATGGTTTGACGCAAGATCCGAGTACCAGGTCTTTGACGTGGGGACGTACCACGGCCACTATACGGCAGTATTCGACCAGACAAAGTCACACCAGATAATAACGCAGATCGCAAACACCATCCAGCTCTCAAAGTACGCGTGGATACAGTTTGCGTTCCGGCACTACAGCTTTAACTCGTTTCTGCGCAGGCACGTGACCAGGCTGGACGAGAAGAACATAGAGATAAGGCGCGGCAAGTACCTGTCGACTGCGGAGATACTGATGCATCCGGACAAGCAGCCCCACGAGCACCCCGAGCTCGGGTATGATTTTGCCAATAACTATGCCGGGCTGCAAAAGCACGCCACGCTCAAGATGCAGAGCGCGCACCTGCTGATGAGCATACGCGGGCTGGTGCAGAGCGACTCGGACATCGACCTGCACTTTGACGAGATAGAGGCGTTGCCGCTTGAGAACATACGCTCGGGCCACGAGCACCTCACAAAGTTCCGGTACGGGTACGGCAGCTTCTACTCGGAGGGCAAAAAGGCGCCCCTGGTGCGCATTCACGGGGACGACGGGAAACATCAGAGGATCAGGATCTTCGAGTCCAGGCTGCTGCCTGACCCGAGGCCGTTCCTGGATGCGGCATCCTCGCGGTACTTTGAGAAGGGCTGGCTCGGAGGATACAGGGAGCGGGCGCCGCTGCCGTTTCTGATCCTGAATCTGTCTGAGATACCGCTGTTTATCCACCTGCCAAACCCGTCTACCCCCAACATAGACACCACGCGGGGCGTGGCGATTCCGGCCAAGCCCTCCGAGAAGGCGGGATCGTGCATCGGATTCTTCAAGCCAAGGGACGATCCCGCCTTTGACTGGGGCTCGCTCTGGGGGCGCATCTCCAAGTCAAAGGACGCGGATGCCGCGGTAATATCGACCACTGACTTTGCCAACCACATATATGCCGTGGGCGCGTCCGGCTCCGGCAAGACCTCGCTTATCCGGATCCTTGCAAAGCACCTGAGAAGCGATTCTTAATTAGCAGATTTTGACCCACTTGGGCACTAATCTATGCCTGACGGATCAAAATACCTGTAAAACCATGTACAAATCATGTGTTTGATCGATAGACTGACAAAAAACCCACGGACGTTCCGGATGTTTGCAGGAATGACCGAGGCAGAGTTTGACCAGCTGTGTACCGAGGTGCAAAAGAAATTTCCAGATACCGAGAAGAAGAGGCTCTCAAGGCCCGACCGTGTGCGGGATATAGGCGCAGGCAGGCCCTTTGCCCTGGATCTGAGGAACCGCGTACTGCTGGTCTTGTTCTACTACAGGACGTACGTCTCCCAGGACGTGGCTGGCGCCATGTTCGGTATAGGACAGGCGTCGGTCTCGCGCTCCATAAGCCTGACTGAGCCCCTGCTAAAACAATGCCTGCCGATCCCCGAGAAGATCTACAAGGACTCCAAGAGGATCTCCTCAGTCGAGGAGCTGGCCGAGATCTTCCCGGGGATGGTGTGCCTGACTGACGCCTCCGAGCAGCCCACAAACAGGCCCAAGAGAAAGGACATGGAAAAGTCGCACTATTCGGGCAAGGCAGGCACGCACACGGCCAAGGTCCAGTATACGGTCAACATACACGGTGCCATAGTGCACAAGACCCCGCACTCGCCGGGGCGCGTAAACGACGTCAAGATATACCAGATGAAGCACCCCACGTTCTGGAGCGGTGAGGAGGACGGCGAGGAGCTGCGGCACTATATGGATCGCGGATACCAGGGTGCGCAGCACATCGATGCAGGGACGAAGGTTATACTTCCAATCAAGAAGAGTCCTGGCGGCAAGCTGACCGACGATGAAAAAGAGTACAACAGAACACACTCAAAGATACGGGTGTACGTGGAGAATGGCATACGCAGGGTCAAGACATTCAAGATAATGAGCTACAAGTACAGAAACAGGCTCAGAAAGTACGATCTGGCCAACAGTATCGTGTGCGGGCTGGTCAACCTGAGGATACTGGAACGGATAGCTGCTGTGGCCTGAAAAACACGGCAGAAAACAACTGCAACCTGCCACTCGTAATTTAATTACGGATTGCTTCTCTGGAGGCATGGAACAACTCCGGGGAGTTTCCCAACGCCTTTGTGTATGTAGACCCCAAGGGGGACGACTCCCACAAATTCGTCAAGCAGTGCGAGGAGGCCACCATGAAGGGCGGCAGGATACACTTTCTTGACCCGCAGCAGACGAGATTCTCGATCAACCCCCTTGAGCTGCCAGCGCATGACCCCGGCGAGCGCCAGGAGGTGGTGTCACGGTATGTCGGCTATTTCATGAAGACGATAGAGGAGTGGTACCAGCAGTCGACCAGCTTTGTGCAGATGGAGAGGATATTTCGCGCCCTGCTGTTCTATATCTACATGAAGCATGATGCGCCCACCTTCCTTGACATACACGACATAATACTGAGGCTGCAGGACGGCGGAAACGGCGCCCTGCCGCAGATAATACAGACCTTCGGCGACCCGGATCCCGAGATGGAGCAGGCGCTCAAGGGCATCTCCACGCTCAAGGGCGACGCGTTTACTCCACTACTCAATAGGATAGAGCAGTTTGCAACCGATCCCGTCCTGAAGCGGATGTTTGCCGTAAGGCACGGAACCGTCGACTTTGAGGAGATAATAAAGGCGGGCAGGTATACCGTAGTCAGGATATCGCCGCTGAACATGCCGCACCACGTCCAACCGCTTGCCATGCAGGCATTCATACTGAAGCTGTGGTTTACGATACAGGAGCGCGCAAACAGGGTACCAGATGAGGGGGACAGGACGCAGGTGGTTCTGGCTCTCGACGAGTTCCAGATAGTAAAGGACCTGCAGGTGCTTCAGCTGATGCTGGAGCAGGCCCGCTCGCTGGGGCTGGGGCTGATACTGTCACACCAGACGACCGAGCAGATAAGCGACAGGCAGCTTGGACTCATCACGGGAAACTCGGGCACGCAGCTGACTGGCAAGGTCAACGGCAGGGACGCCTCAAGGATAGCGCAGATATGGGATCCGCAGTTCCAAAAGGAGCTCATGCAGCAGTTTGCAAGTCAGGAGTACTTTCACTGGACGGTGCGCGAAAAGGCGCCGCCGGGACAGGAGCAGCCGCCGCCCATACAGTTCTGGCTCAACATGCCTCCTGAACTTCTGACTGGCGGCAGTCAGTACGAGCGGTTCGTCTCCGGGCAGCTTGCTAGATACGGCGCTGGAACCGTGGAGGATACCATAGTCAGGCAGACGGCGGCAAACAGGAACAAGTGGCTTGAGAGCATATCTGTCAGGTTCCCTGCACACATGGAGTGGCAGATAATGCTGATGCTGCGGGGGCGGCCCATGCAGCAGGTCGAGATGGTCTCAAACCTCTGGGTCTCCAACAGGTCCGAGGTACTCGAGGTTCTCAAGGCCATGGTGGCCCGCGGGGTCATAACAAAGACGGATCCGGAGAACCGGCTGTCAGCGTACGAGCTGACCGGAGACTCCCGATCCGCATACTTTGAGCCGAGTTTTGCCGAGATCGGCTCGGCCCAGGAGATAGAGGAGTTCACGCAGAAGGTCTTCGAGTCGTACATCAAAAAGGGGATGTTCGTGACGCCTGCATCCCAGAGGATCAGAAAGGGCACCGACAGGACCGACCTTGTTGCTTATGACTATACCAACAGGACGCCGATAAGCATAGAGATAGAGTCCATATCGGAGGTCCGGAGCCATCCGGAGCATGTGAGATACAACATGACAAAGTGGAGGAAGCTCGGATTCGAGCAGTGTCACGTGTGGTCAAAGAACCCAAAGGTCCACGAGATCCTCGCCGGCCTTGACGAAAAAGAGAGGCGCGGCGTGATGGCAGGCGTCATTTGATGTGGAGTTTTTTCAGCTTGTCTGCAGGCAGATCCGCCTTTTCCATCATGTCGTCCAGAACCCTGTCGTACTTTGTCCTGCCCTTCTCCGGGGTGTCTGCCGGATGCGCGGGGATCAGCTCCAGCCTGTCCGGGAGCGCCACGAACTCGACGATCTGGTCCTCGTCAATACCGAGATCCTCTACCAGCGCCTTTGGAACGGTGATGACGAGGCTGTTGCCCTGCTTGCGCACCCTTCTATAGTATTTTTTTTCAGCCACGTACCGTATCTGTAATTTTTCGTTTAAGGGCGGGTTTTTCCCAAATGTCATAATGTAACTTTTGGCCGCCCGCAAATGTCATAATGTAACTTTTGACTATCACAAAAAGCTACATTTTCACTATTTTTTTCGTACGAGGTCACCTAGTTTTGACGTGTTTTGACAACCTGTTTAACATATTGCGATCATGCTGATCAAATACGATGCCTGCATAGCATCAACATGAAAGGCCGTCGACCCACATACCGCGAACTAGAGGCCACAATCGTATCATTCACAGACAGAATAAGCACGCTAGAAAATAACCAAAAGGCAATGTGCAGGATGATGAAGGAGAAGGACAGGACAATCGAGGAGCAGAACAGGCGGCTCCGGTACTACGAGAACGAGAACTCGCCACCGTCTGCAGAATCACTAGAGTACAAGAGGCAAAAGGCGCAGCGGAAAAGGGAGAGGGCCAGTAACCGTGGCAACGGTAGCAACAGTGGCACCGGCAAAAAGCCGGGAGGCCAGAGGGGCCACAAGGGGACATCCAGAAGACACGACCCACAGAAGACGGTGCTTCACACGTTCCAGGACAACGACGGGACGTGCTCGCCGGTGTGCATGTGCGGGAGGGCCATGGACATAACTGCCCTGATACGGGACATCATCGACTTTGAACCGGTCAGGATGACAGAGACGCGGCACATAACCGAGCGTGCCACATGCAGACTGTGCGGCATTATGATATCAGCAGACGACGGACTCCCAAGGAGGGGCAGGTACGGCAAGCACATGATCTCCCTTGTGTCTGCCTTGCGCGCAAGGCACATGCCGCTGCAGTCCGTGGCAGACACACTCAAGGATTTTACCGGCAGGAGCATCGCCAAATCGACCGTAATCAACATGATCGGAGGGGTATGCGACTCTATGCAAAAGCCGTCAGGCGCGATCCTGGGCGGCATCAAGAGATCATCCAACGTCAGAATAGACGAGACTGCGGCCAGCATGAACGGCAGCCGCATATGGACATGGACTGCCGAGACGGACAACGGCGTGTTTGTCGAGTACAATACGAGCAGAGGCGCACTGTTCCTGGACAGGCACATGGACAAGTATGGCGGAATAGTGACATCTGACAAATATTCGGTGTATGACAGGTTCAACGGGGAGGACAGACACCAGCTGTGCTGGTCGCACGAGCTGCGCGTATCAAAATACGCGGCGCAAAAGCAGGGCGCCCCGCTGTTTGCGGGAATACTGTACGAGCAGCTTCGGCAGCTGTACCGCAGCGCCGTCAGGGCAAGGAGGAAGGACAGGGGCAAGGATCTGCGCAGAAGGTTCGAGTCCTGGCTGCGCAACATACTGTTCGGGTACCGGGAAAGCACGGACGACCCCGTCCTGGGCCCGGTACTGCGCAGACTGACAAGCTCGCTGCCGCACCTGTTTACGTTCCTGGAGCACGACAACGTGCATCCCACAAACAACGCCGCAGAGCGTGCCCTCCGTTACGCCGTCGTCTTCCGCAAGATAAGCGGGCAGATCAAGGGAGGGGAACTCTGGATGAGGAGGTGGTCGCAGTTTATGACGTGCATACTGACATGGAGGGCAAGGGGCAGATCCGTAGCAGACGAGGTCATGAAACTGGTTTAGGAACGTGACCTCATACGACGTGGCCATATACGATCTTTTTTATCAAAATATGCACGATGCGTCAAGATCATGATCCGTTCTTTTGGTGTGCGCGCTAGGACATGCAGACAATGAATGAGGGCCTTCCATGTATCCACAGGCATTTTTGAGCAGTGCTCGATCACGCCAGCCTGCAAAAACCTACCTAAGCGCATCCTAGACTCGATGAGCCAATTTACGGCGGGCCGGGTAAAGAGATCGGCCTATTCTGGGTAGAACTTGTCGCATCCCGACATGCATGGCTTGTTCATCACGCCCCCGCAGGCGCCCTGCTCGTCATGCATGATTCGATGATGTCCGCACTCCGTGCACTTGGTTCTAAAGTATTCGATCAGCTCAGACATTGGGACATCAAGTGACCTTATTCTTTCATCAATCTGTGAGAATTCAGCCATGCCCTCCAATCAAGAGTCATGTATAAAAATCGTGTATCAGCTGTCGGGCCACGCGGCCCCGGTCCATGCCGGTGCAAGACTCCCATGCTCAGGCAGCAGGATCACTGCATGCCAAGTGGCAAGGGCTTGCAAAAGGATATTATGGCTTTTCCATAATCTAAGGCCGGGAGTAAATGGTATCCGAGTTTGACGTAGTCCCTACAATCATCGGTGTCTTGTTTCTGGTTCTGCCTGCACTGCTTTTTGGGAAGCTGTGCATGCGCTTTAAAATCCCAGAGGTCATCGGGTTTGTCTTTGCGGGAATTGTGCTGGGTCCTGCTGCCCTGGGGGGACTGGTTCCGGTCTTTGACAGGCCGGTTGTGGATCTAAACGAGATGATGCTGGGCCTGTGGCAGATCTCCGGAATCATAATCTTGTTTTCTGCGGGGCTGCACTTTACGTTCCAGGATCTGATCAGGGCGGGCCCGAGGGCCGCGGTAATAGGCACCCTGGGTGCGATAGTGCCCCTTGTTGCGGGATATTTTGCCATGCTCTGGATGGGGTTTGACTGGACGGCTGCCGCCTTGGTCGGCGCAACGCTTAGCGCCACAAGCATTGCAATCTCCGTCGTAATCCTGGAGGAGTTGGGAAAGGAAAAGACCAGGGAGGGAAACATCTTGGTAAATGCGGCGGTCCTAGATGATGTCTTGGGCCTGGCGATCCTTTCTGCAGTGGTCTCACTGGTCACGCTAAAGACGGCCCCGACAATGGCATCCGTTGCAATGACTGCTGCCATCGAGGTTGGATTCTGGTTCCTGATACTGCTTGGCGCAGTCTTTGTTCTGCCAAAGATCGTACACGTCGTCTCAAGGACGCATCCGTCCACGCTGGAGGCCAGGGGCACGCGGCAGGGGGTGGCGTTGGGCTCGGCCTTTGGCTTGGCCGCAATAGCGTCCAGCGTTGGGCTCAATCCCATTGTGGGCGCATTTACCGCAGGGATGGGCCTTGCAGGATCAAGGCTTGCAGTGCAGGTTCGCGAGTTTGTTGGGAGGCTGAGGGTAATCGTCGCCCCGCTATTTTTTGCTATAATAGGCGCCCACGTGGACATAACGCAGGTCTCGTCGATCAACTGGGTCTTGTTTGGGATTGTTCTGACAGTAGCAGTGTCTTCAAAGCTTTTTGGCTGCGGAATACCCGCATCCCTTCTGCTCAAAAGCAGGAAAATGGGGTTTCGGATAGGGTTTGGCATGGTTGCCAGGGGAGAGGTGTCCTTTATCGTGGCGGGAATAGGGCTTGCCTCCGGAGTGCTCTCAGACGAGGTATACTCTACAGTCGTCTTTGTGATCCTAGCTACGATATTTATCGCGCCGATTCTGCTGAGGAATGCGTTCAAATCAGGCCCCTAGCGTGTGAAAATAAGTGTCTGGCCGCCAGATGGCACCCGCGTCTCTGCAGTAATACGACCTTGCTACATAACCCAGGTTTTGGACGCAAAAAAATTGTGCGGGGCGCCTCCCCTTGGCAGCCAGGCACAGGACTGCACGCATCGGTGATCCTCGTGCCCGGCCGGCAGGAGACGTGACATCATGCAAAATTAGCTGTTTTTACGCGTTCAGGCCCACGGTCATCAAGCAAAAACCTACCGAACCGTCGTTTTATTCTTACTCCCTGTCTATGAACTCACCGACCTGCGGCGGGTCAGGGGCCAGTCCCTTCCGCTTTCTGATGTCGGCAATTGCGGGGGCCAGCATCGACTTTGGAACCTCGGTCCACTCCTTAAAGGAGGTGTTCCAGGTTGCGCGGCCGGCAGTCTGGCCCCTCATCTCCTCAGACAGGGTAAAGGTCTCAGAGGCCGGAATCTCGCCGGTGACAATGCTGGAGGCGCCCTTTTGGGACATGCCAAGCACCTTGCCGCGCTTGCCGGAAAGGACCGTGGCGACGTTTCCAACAACGTCAGTCGGCACGCGGACCTCGATTGCCAGCATCGGCTCTAGGACAGTGGTGCCGGCAGTCAGCAGTGCGCCGGTACATGCGCGCCTTGAGGCGGGCCCCAGCTGTGAAAGCCCCCTGTGTGCGGTATCCTCGTGGGGCACAAAGTGGGTGAAGATGAACTTGCAGTCCCTCATCTGCTCCCTGCAGAGGGGGCCCTCCTTCATCACCTCGTCGAATCCGGAGTTGATAGAGTCGGTGGACTCTTGGACAAACTGCACGCCCTTGGTGCCGTTGATCAGGACGTTTCCGCGGGAGTCAAACCTCATCACCCTCTTGATGGTGTCAGTGTCCCACCCTACGCCCTTGAGCAGGTCTGCTACGACCTTTTTGTCCTTCATCTCGCTGATCTCGCCGGTTCTGAGCATCTGGGCAATTTCAGGCTCCAGTGGTTCCACCTTCATGAAGATCTTGTTGTGCCTGTTTGGCGACTTTGACATGATTGGCTCGCATCCGGCCTTTACGGTTTCCCTATAGTTGATCAGCGGCTCTGAGGTCACAATGTCGACTCCGGCATCCTCGATGCGGTGCGTTGCAACGTCTAGGTGCAGCACCCCCATCCCCGCAACGATCGTCTCGCCGCTCTCCTCGTCGATTTTTACTATCAGGTTGGGATCCTCAATCGTAAGCTGCTTGAGAACATCCACCAGCTTTGGCAGATCCTTGGGATGCTTTGGCTCTACTGCCACCTGGACGACGGGCTCGGAGACATACTTGACGCCCTCAAACATCGGAATGCCCTTCACGGTGGAAATCGTGTTTCCGGCCCTGGCCTCAGTCAGCCCTAGGAGCGCAGGAATGTTTCCGGCGCCAAGCTCGCCGACCTGCTCTCTCTGGTTACCCATGAAAAAGTTGACAGACTGGATCCTGCCCTCCCGCTTTGCGTCAATGATGTTGATCGTCTGGCCGTCTTTTACCGTGCCAGAGAACAGCCTCCCTATTGCAACGGGTCCTGCGGCCTTGTCAAGTACCATGTTTACTATCATCATGATCGTGGGTCCGTCGTCGCTGCACGCAAGCAGCGCCTTGCCAACGTCAGAGTCCAGGTCACCCTTCCAGATTTGCGGGATCCTGTACTTTACGGCCTCGGACGGATCAGGGTGGTGCTTTACGACCATTCCCAGGACGGCATCGGCAAGCGGCGCCTTTTCTACAAGGTCTGCAACCTTGTCCCCGCCGTACGCGTCTATGACGTCCTTGAAGGTGATGCCGTGCTCCTTCATCAGGTCGATGTTGATTGCCCACCTGTCCTTTGCAGAGCCAAACGTCACGCTGGCGTCCTGGATTGACACCTTCCATTTTTCCCTGTATTCGGGCTCGGCATAGGTCTCTACGAGCTGATTGAAGTTGGAGACAACGTTTGCAAGCTGTTCTTGCATCTTCTCAGGGGTCAGCCTGAGCTCCTTGATGAGCCGGTCTACCTTGTTGATGAACAGTACAGGCCTGACACGCTCCTCTAGCGCCATCCTAGTCACAGTCTCAGTCTGAGTCATGATGCCCTCCACTGCATCGCATACCACTACTGCGCCGTCAATGGCTCTGAGGCTCCGGATGACCCTTCCGCTAAAGTCGACGTGTCCGGGGGTGTCAATCATGTTGATGACGTACTCTTTTTCGTCTTTTGTAAAGTGCAATGTTACGTTTGCCTGGTAAATGGTAATTCCCCTCTGCTGCTCCTCCTTGTCAAAGTCCATTGCAAGCGCGCTGCCTGCAGCAGATGGGGCTATAATCCCAGAGTATGCCAGGAGGCTGTCGCTCATTGTAGTCTTGCCGTGGTCAACGTGGGCGATGACGCCAAAGTTTCTGATTTGATCCTTGTTCTTGATGATTTTGAGGACCTGATCGGTTGACTTGTACTTTACCATATCCGCAAGCCGAGTTATTCATCTATTAAACCTAACCATTTTGGGAAAGAAATCCCAAGCTGATCCTCCCGGAATCCTTGTCCGCAGAGATGCGGGGTTTTGCCAACAGGCCAGCGTGATCACTGAACGCACATTCCTCTTTTGCAGTGGGATCATCTCGCGCAGTACCGCCGGTGCGCACCGTTGAGAGCGGATCATTTTTTATCAAAGCAGGCGCGATGCGTCATGATTATGATCCGTTTTTTTGTGTGCACACTGCGTCTGACTCTTCCGGGTAGGATCCGGCCGGCACCCAGCTGTCAGTAAATCATATCAGAGCTTGCGTTTCTGGCCTTTGCTGCAGTAACAAAGTAGCAGTCGCGCAGCCCCCTGCGCCTTGCCTCGTGTAGGGCCAGAAACTGTGAAAAAAATACCAGGTACAGGATCCGCTGTATCTTGCTGCCCCCGACTTGCGGCCAAACCACGTTCAGGCCCAGCTTTTTGAGGTTCCCGGCCAGGCGCTGGGCGTGGGGGCTCTTTTGCTCAAAGAGCAAGACGGTGTCCTTTGGCCTAGCCGAGAACAGGCCCATGTGTGAGAACTGCTCAATCCGCTCATACTGGGATGCGGCACCCAGAATCTCACAAAACTTTGCCGCACAGTACATGGCAACGGGATACGTCAGAAAGGTGCCCAGCACGAAGGAGCCTCCGGTCAGGCGGGATCTTGAGGCATCACGCCTTGCGGCCTCAAAGATCCTTTCTGCGTTTGTAATCCGGATTTTGGAGACAAGCGATATGCAGGCCAGCGCGCTTGCCAGATAGCCCACGCTGCCGGCAGTGAACACGCCAGAGCTAGGATATTGCAAAAGAATGGTCCTAGAGCACGCCCTGTCCAGCCGGCTATTCTTTGATGCGGTAACTGCGACGGAATGTGCTACAGTCCTTGATGCACGGATGTTAGAGGCCGTATTGCCGGATATGGATACCAGGTACAGGCGCTTTCCTGCGGTGATCCTTCCGTTTCTGACGATATCAAGCGGATCTGCACTGCGCACGGAACAGTCAGAAAAGGACTCGGCAAGCATGGCAGCAGACAGAGAGTCCCCACTGCCGCAAAAGACCGATCTTTTCTGCACGCTCTCAGGTAGCGGGACTTGCGGAACAAATGACTTTAGATACCCCAGCTGTAGCTTGACATCAGACTCAAACGCAGATATCGTATCCAACGTGGGGTCTGGGTTTTGGCACTACTTGAATTATTTGATTTTTATACCGAGGCAAACCCGTGTGGGTATTGAAGGTCTCAGTGGGCCACACGCCGGATTCAGATGACGCATTCATGTTCTACGGGATGTTCACAGGCAGGGTGGGGTCGCCTGGCTTTACGGTCAAACACGTAATTGAGGACATTGAAAAGCTGAATCGCAGGGCGGCAAATCCGGATTTGGACGTGACTGCGGTCTCTGTTCACGCATGTGCACACATTCCGGGGTATACAATCCTGAGGAGCGGCGGCAGCTTCGGATTGGGCTATGGTCCGATTGTTACTGCCAGAAAAGAAATGACGGTAGACGAGATAAAAAAATCAAGGATTGCGATTCCGGGAGTGATGACCTCGGCGTTTTTGCTATTACAGCTGATGATTGGAAGGTTTGATCATGTCGTGATGAACTTTAGCGACATTCCAAAGGCGGTAAGGGATGGAAGGGCAGATGCGGGGCTGGTCATACATGAGACCCAGCTGTCATACTCGCAGGAGGGAAACGTCAAAATCCTGGATGTCGGCGAGTGGTGGGACAAAGAAACCGGCGGGCTGCCGGTGCCCCTGGGAGTCAACGTGATGAAGACCAGTCTGGGTGAGGGGGCCATTGTAAAATTCGACAGGTACCTGCAGGCGTCAATCGAGTACGGGAGAGAGAACTTTGAGGATGCGCTAGAGTATTCCATGAAGTACGGCAGGGGAAAGGACAGGGAGCTAATCTCAAAGTTTGTAAAAATGTACGTAAACGAGGTGACCGTAAACATGGGGGAGGCAGGCGAAAGGTCAATCAGGAGGGTCTTTGAGATGGCAAGAAAGGAGGGGCTGGTTCCCGACTTTGAGCTGCAGATTGCCCCCCGGTAACCAGGCAGGCTTTTTTCAGATATGGGACAGGCCATCGGAGTTGGCATCTCGGGAACCTAAACGTTTGTTTAATCTTGCACGGATCCATCCTAAATACGATTACGCCCTATGGGTATTGCCAAAGGCGTTGTAAGAGATCAGTGGAGCTTTACCGGCTCCCAAGTCATTACTTCGGTGTACAGGCAAGACCTCGTAACACACTGCCTTTGGCCAATTTTTTCTAATACAACAGAGTTTACGGGATGAGACGCCGGCCGTAAAATACTCTAAATATGGTCAACTCAAAATAGGCTTCATGCTAGTGGACAGGCGAATCCTTGCCGGGGGCGCGGCCATGTTGATTGTAGGCATCTCCCTGTCACTGTACATCAGCTCACAGGCGCCGGTGGGCACCTCGGAAATGTCTGCAGATGAGGCCATGGATCTGATCCTAAAGCAGCGCGAAGGCCAGGACATGAACACGCTTGCGGGCATACTGGTAGGCGTCGGATTTTTGCTGGTTTTGATATCATTTGGTGCAAGAAGAAAGCGCAGGGGTGGCGCCAAGCGGGTTGAGAAAAAGCCGGACATAGGGATGTAGGCTGATTCACGCAGGGATTAGCACATGCCTGCTGGGAACAGAAAAGTGATTCATAATTCAAAACCGCGTGAACGTCTGGATTTTCCATCAATTTGCCAAGCAGTAGGACGGTACAAGGTCACCTGCCCTTGGCAGCTAGGCACAAACTTGCACGCATCTGTGGTTTCAGCCAAGTGAAATGTAAACGGGATTATTGCCTCTGTCTTGTTGTTGAGGCATCGTGCCTCCTGCCCAGCTTTTGTTTTTACTCGATTTCCTAGTACTTTTCACTTGGCTGGGTCGTCATGCCTGGCCAGCAAGGGGACGTTACCTCGTATCTATGGATCAGTATCGCCATCAATGTTTAACCCACTGTGAAGGGTAGGCGGCCTCGTACCTTCGTGCCTGAAACCAGAGTTGTGCAACACGCCATCAAAAGAGGGGTGGGCTCACCTGCCGACACCCGGAAGCAGGTCCGGGGACTCGGAGAGCACCTGCCTCTTCATTATCTTCAGGGACTCCTCGGTGCTGAGAAGGCTCAGGCCAAGCTCGGCTGCCTTGCTGCAGTCCAGGCAGGAAAACGGGGGCCTTTTTGCCTTTTGACCAAGCTGCGAGGAGCGGGCGGGACGGATAAGGCCTGCATCAAACCCAAACTCCCGTGCAAGCTTTACGCCAAAGTCAAACCTGCTCTCGCAGGAGGCCCCGGCGACATGAAAGATGCCGCCTTCCCCCGTACCTGCAAGCTTCAGGGAGGCCTCGGCCAGCGAGTCGGCCAAGGTGGCCGTGGCAAACTGGTCAGTTACGATATCCAGCGTCTGGCCGTTGTGCAGCTTCATCAGCAGCCACATTGCAAAGTTCATCGGCTTGCCCGAGCTGGAGACGGCACCGGACAGCTCCCGGGGGGTCCACCCATAGACTACGCTGGGCCGCACAACCACGTGTGGCGAGCCCTCCAGTACCTTCTCACCGGACAGCTTGGACTCGCCGTACTTGTTGATCGGCATTGGGACGTCAGTCTCAGAGTACGGCGAGCTGCTGCCCCCGTCAAACACATAGTCTGTAGATATGTGCACGAGCCGGGAACCGTATTCGTCGCAGTATTTCCTCATGAATCCCACTGCCTTGCCGTTGACAGAAAAGGCCTGGGACGGGTTGTCCTCGCAGAAATCAACGCTGTGCAGCGCAGTCGTGTTTATGACAATGTCAGGCCCAAACGCAGAGAAGAGATCCCCCAGCCCAGCCTCGTCGGTGACGTCAGCCCTCCTTGTCTGGCAGCCCTTGATCCGGGTTTCTCTGGCATTGTACGTCCCAAGTACGTCGTACCGCCCCGATGCAAGGCTTGCTATCTTGTATCCGGTCAGCCCGCTTGCGCCAAGAACCAGCAGCCTTTTTGCCAAGTCACAGCCCCCGACAATCCCCTATTTGGTCAGATCGCGCCAGTAGTCCAAGAGATCCCCGAACGTCTTTTCAACCGGGATTGCAGGCTCCCAGCCGGTCTTCTCAACAAACTTGGATATGTCTGGAATCTGCAGCGTGACATCGGAGGGCCTCATGCGATTTGGATCCTGCCGTGTCGTGATCTCCCGGTCGCTCATGCCTGTCATCATCTCAAGCATCTCGCCTACCGTCATCGTGGTATTTCCGCCGATGTTGTAGGCCTCGCCTGGAACGCATTTTTCGGTCAGCTGCCAGTATGCGGCAACGATGTCGCGCACGTCAAGGAAGGTCCGTACAGAGTCCAGATTGCCCACGCTGACGACGGGATCGCGCCTCCCGTTCTCAATCTCTGCTATCTGCCTGGCAAAGCTGGACTCGGCAAACACGTCCCCCCTGCGCGGGCCGGTATGGGTGAACGCCCGGGTCATGATGTTCTTGATTCCATAGGAGTCAAAGTACTGGTATCCGAGCCTGTCCTCGCCGACCTTGCTCAGGGCGTACGGGCTGACAGGCCTCATCTCCCTAGTCTCCTTGATGGGCATGTCCTCAGGACCGACGTCGCCGTACACCTCAGAAGAGCTGCACACATGCACGACGGGATCAATGTCTGACTTTCTGATGGGTTCGAAAAGATTCAGCGTTCCAACGACGTTTGTCTCAATGGTATCACGCGGGGACTCGTAGCTTGACATCACGTAGGACTGGGCCGCAAGGTGGAATATCCTGTCGGGCCGGACATCGCTGACTACGTTGTATACGGATTTTTCGTCGCGCAGCTCAAAGTCGTGCAAGGAGATCCTCCCCCGTCAGGTGCCTGATGTTTTGCAGGTTGCTTCTCCACCTAGAGCCGCCATGGATCTCGCAGTCCGGGTGCTGCTTTAGGATGTACTCGGCCAGGTGGCTTCCCACAAAGCCGGTAATTCCGGTAATCAATACCTTCAATATCATTGGGCAAAGTGCGATGCTATATCAAGCCTTCTTTTGGGCCCGAATGAAGCCGGGCCCGAGGGAGCCCTCAACCATTGCACAAAGGATGTGGCCTATCGTGATGTGGCGCTCTTGAACCCTTTGGGTGTCGTTTGAGGGGACATGCATGGAGATGTCTGCAATCCTTGACAGCGGACTCTTGCTTTTGCCGGTAAGGGCAACTGTGAGGGCGCCCTTTTTCCTGGCAAGCCTTGCCGCCTCGATGACGTTTTTTGAGCGCCCGGAGGTGCTTGTGGCCACCACCACGTCGCCCTTTTTGAAAGGCCTCGACCTGCCTTGAGAATGCGGCATCAAAGGAGATGTCGTTGGATACTGCGGTAAGGTATGTGGTCACGTCCCCTTGCTAGCTAGGCACGAAGATCACAATCATTCATGCTAATTCATGCCTAACTGATGATGGTAGGTGACCTCGTACGCGGTAAGGACAGATGAGTTGGTGGTCAGGGCAGCTGCGGGCAGTGCTGCCCTCTTTATGTCATGGTCGAACAGCCCTACAAGCTCGGCTGCCATGTGCTGCACGTCAGCTGCGCTGCCCCCGTTTCCAAGTAAGAACATGCTGTGGCCCGAATTGATGGATCTTATCATGGATTCCCCGATCTTTTGAATCGTCCGGATGTCCTGCAGGAGCAGCCTTTTTGCGTCTATGCTGCTCTGCAGCTGATGCTCTATAAAGCGAGCGTGCTCCATGCCTTGGATTTCAGCATATGGTATTAAATTGTTTGAATGTCAGTACGTGGTGTGGTCGTTGTTTTTTTGCCATACCTGCAGGCCTTCGGCATCGAAGTTTATCTTGATCTGCCTGCAGTCCAGCTTCTCGACGGCACGCGAGACCTCCTCGCGCCTGTCCGGATCACAGATGAACAGAAAGTGCCCGCCGCCGCCTGCTCCCAACAGCTTTCCCCCCAGCGCGCCGCTTTCCAGGGCCGCATCATAGATTCTGTCGATTGGCGGGCTGCTAATCACCCCAAAGCAGACAGATGAGGCAGTCCACAACCTGAGAGTAGGCAGTGCAGATGCGGTAGTGAAGATAGACTTGAGGCAAGGCCGGAGGAAAAGCGGGCCTCAAGCATCCGGATGGATAAAATCCTAAAACGCCCTTATTTGCCTGAAAAAGGTATCCCTTTGGACAGGATGCCTTCCTATCTCCCTGACTAACGTTGCAAGCTCCTCAACTGAGGACTCGGTCGGCTTGCCTGCAGCGCGGTAGATTTCCTCAGAGAACGCGGTGCCGACCAGATCGCTACCGCCGTTGGACAGGGCCACCTGTGCGAGTTTTTTGCCGTATGCAACCCAGTAGACTGAGATGTTATCAAGCACGTTGTGCAGCATTATTCTGGATAGTGCAATCACCCGGAGGTCGTAGACGCTAGAGCACTCATGCATCACCTGGTGCTCGGTCTCAAGCTCGGTGTTGTCGAGGCTGAACTTTAGCGGGATCAACGTGATAAAGCCGGCGGTCCTTTTTTGCAGCTCCCGGATTTTGATCAGGTGATCAACTACGTGTTCGGGCTTTTCGATGTGGCCGTAAAGCATGGTAACATTGCTTTTTATTCCCAGGCCGTGGGCCTGCTCAATGGTGTCAAGCCACTCCTGGCCGGTACATTTTCCACGGACGATATGTCCTCTGACCTCCGGATGGAACAACTCGGCCCCGCCTCCAGGCATTGAGTCCAAGCCCGCCTCCCTTAGCCTGGACAGGATTTCCTTTACAGAGGTCTTGGTGAGCCTAGACAAAAAGAAGATTTCAGCTGCGGTAAATGCCTTGATGTTCAGATCAGGGTGCTTTGACTTGATGACGCGCATCATGTCCTCATAGTATTCCAACGGAAGTTTTGGATGAAAGCCGCCGACTATGTGGACCTCGGTGGCACCCATCTGCTTGGCGATTCCGGCCCGCTGCTCTATCTGCCCCGGGGTCAGGGTGTATGCGTCATCCTCGCTGCCCTTGCGATAAAACGCACACATCTGGCAGCTGGCAGCGCAGACGTTTGTGTAGTTCATATAGTAAGAAGCCGCAAACGTTACCGTGTCGCCGACGGATTTTTGCCGGAGGTTGTCGGCAACGGCGCCCAGCATGTGAAGATTGTCATGGTTCATCAGATCTACGCCGTCATCAATGGACAGCTCCTCGCCTGCCATTGCCTTCTCAAGTGCCCGAGAGCCACCTACAAGCTGATCTAGCATGCTGACACCCACCCTTGAGTAAATATATAATTTCCAGATTCGCTAAAAACCGGAACCACACCATGACATCTGATCCGTGTGTACACTTGACCGGATTCCGGCTATGCGACATCTGCAGGAGGCATACATTGTAAGGCCTGCCCTGCACCTACCGGCAGATTTCAGCCCCACAGCCGCCGGGCAGCTACGATGACTGCCGCAGGGGCTGCTGCATACATGCCTACATTGAGGGCAATGACCGAGGCGCCCAGCGCCAGCACCGAGGCATCTGAGCCCTCCTCGGCAAGCGACATTATCGACAGCGTCGAGATCATCGGGGTCACAAGCACCCTTACGGCCTCGCGAAATGTACGAGGTCACCTACCCCCATCAGTTAGGCACGAATTAGTATGAATGATTGTGATCTTCGTGTCTAGCTAGTAAGGGGACGTGACCACATACGTTTCGCTTGGCTGGATCTTAAAATAGAGGCAATCCTACAGCGTATCATGGTACTGCCACTAGTAGACGAGGACAAGCCCAAGTGCTACATTTGTCACGAGGGATTTGACGATATTGAAAAGCTGAGGGGGCACCAAGAGTCAAAACATGCGGATCTTGTGCGTCATAAACCAGATGCAAAAAGAGAGCCAGCACCGGGCGATGTTGCCGTGTTCTAGCCTTCCTCAAAGCCAGGCAGGCATTCTGCGGGATCCTTGCCAGTGCCGGCCAGGCTAATCCCGTCAATTGCCAACGCCTTTTTGAAAAAGGCAATGGTGTCCCAAAGCCTGTCCCCTCCTCCAGAGACAGTCCCTCACATGCAAAGGCCACGGCTCATTTTTTGTCGCTTTTTATGATTTGGTCACGGTATGAAGGTTGTAGGCTAATTCATCAGAATTCCTGAAAGCCACAAGATAGAATATGGACTATACTGATGATCATTGAAAATTTCGCCTCCCTTACACGCTGCGCTCAAGACACTTGTAGATGTCAATCTTGATGGAGCACGTCCTAAAGTATTCCGAGACAGCCCTTTTGAGGTGATCTACCGTGTCATAAAAGGCCGACGTGACCGGCCTGTACTTGGCATCCTTCCAGACTGCCTCTATGGCACTCAGCTCCGGCCCGGCTACCGGCAGGTACAGCAGGACAACGTCGGGATTTTTCTTTAGGTATCTGCGGACCTTGCTGGTCTTGTGCTGTATTGCGTTGTCCATCACCATCAGGACCTTTCCCCACTTTTTGCGCGCCTGTTCGAGATACTTTACAAAGTTTGCGCTGTTGAACCTGTCATATGTGCGCATCAGCCTGGTTCCGTCGTCTGCAATCGTTCCGTATACCACGACGCGCCCCCTTCTGCCGGATCGTTCCACCTCGATCCTGTCCCCCACGGGCGACCAGAACTTTTGTACAACTTCAGGTCCTATTTAAAGCGCCCAGGGAACTTTTTGTCCGGAACTTTTTGATCCTTCCGCATCCGTTGTGACAGACCCGTTGCATCACCACACATCCTTTGTACATGCCAGAACCGGCGCCGTGCAGGCAACACATTGACAGACGGCACCTGCAGGCAATCAGAAACTGTTGCATTCGGTGCCGTTGACTGGCAGATTCAGCCGGATCCTTCGATATGAGGCTACGGGTTACGCCGTCCCGTAGGCGCCAGACGGATCAAAGTGCCATCGGGGCTACGGGTACGACGGCCGTCTGGTTCCAGCGTACCGCCCCCTTGCCTGCACCTGCTGCAGGCGGCCACACCGGCGGCGGCCCGGGACACTCAAAGACACTGTATCTTGTACCGTCCGTATTGACAAGCGAGGACAGCAGGTGCGCGTCATCCTTGGCCCCTGCAAAGATATCCCAGCCCGGATCCCGCAGGTATTTCAAGAGTCCACCGGCAGGATGTATGTTTTGCTTGCGGCATGTCATCGAGAACGTCAGCAGCGCAGAAGCCGTCTTTCTTCCCCCGTCAGTTACGATCTTGTGGCGCGCATTGCGCTGTGGTATGATCCCGTCGCGTATGCATCGCTCCGTATCGTTGTTGTGCGGCGGCATTCCCGGACGCGCTAGAAACGTAAACATGTTGGGTATGGCGTTTAGCAGGTGTGTACGCACGTGATCGTCCTCATACGGGCTGATTATTTTGTATGCCTCCCTTGAAAGCTCCATGTATGTAAGCGACGCAAGCGTCTTGATCTTTTTTACCTCCCTGTAAAATTCCAGCAGCAAGTCATACCTTTTCCCATCATCGCCTTCGGGCATCTTTACTGCAAGCTTTTCTGCATACGCCAGAAGGTGCCTCCAGCACCTCTGGATTATCTCAAAGAACAGCTTGTACTGGGCCAGCCCGTCGACGACTATGGGAACCCTGGGATCCAGCCATCCAAAGTGCGTGTGCAGTACCTCAGAGGACCGGGAATCTGCAAAGACCACAAAGCATGCCCCCGCACAGTTGAGCACCCAGACGTACCCCGTGTGTCCGTCGCCGCGCTTAAAGCCGGTCTCGTCCATCTGTATCCACGGCCTGCCCGCAATGAATGTCTGTATGCATTGTATCATGTTTTGCCGGAGTGCCTCTGCCACTGCGTGCCGGGCGGCAGTCACGGTATTTGGGGCCATCTTGAATCCAAACATATACTGAAAGTACTCTGCAATGTCCTCGTCTATGCTTCCCTTCTCAAAGAACATCATGATTAGAGAGAGTGAGACGGGCCCAAGTGACGTGCCGCCTAGAAACGGGGTAGCTGCGACATGCACGGTATTGCACTGTGGACACACCGCGTTTTGGATGATGGCATTGGCAGTAATCATGCGCATGGAGCCGTCCAGATCGTTGACAAGCTTGTGGATCGGCTTGAGCATCCGTAACTGGATGTTGCACTTTGGGCATATTTTGAAATCAAGATCGTACCTTAATGTCATGGATGGCCGGTTGCCGTGCGATGTACCATGGTGTCCGCACGGAGGGCCGCGTTTCTTGCCCCTGGCCGCATCGCCGGGACTGCCGCCGGGATCCTCGCCCCTTTTCTCCCTGAACTTTTTTCTGGCATCATTGTATAATGACGGCGTGGACGTGGGCATGTTGGGACTCTCGTACAGGGCAAGCCTTGCCTGAAGCTCAGCATTCTCCTTCTTGACAATAGAGAGTTCTTTTTCCAGCCCGGAGATCTTCTCATCTTGCTCCATGATCATGACAAGTGCCTTTCTAGGATCCGTACAGCGTGCAAGCACGGCTTTGGAGTCCATATGTTACATCAGACAGGCAAGATCAAAAAAGATTTCCATCGAAATTCTTTGACCAAGATGCCGATATTATGTCACTCCCGTAAACTCCAAACCTGCAATGTCTGATCACAAATGTCTGATGTTCAGCCATGTTCGCAGGGGCATCTGATCATAAGATGCTGCCCAAAAATGTTTGACTGTCAGTATAAAAAGGACCTGAAGTTGTACGAACTTTTTGCCGTCCCTTCCCGTACTGACGAATATCGATTCGTCCTGTACGGTTATCCTAAATCCGCGCCTTTTTGCAAGCGCAATCGTGTCTTTTGCCGCCCTTTGCCACCGTCTTACCGCCTTTGCGTCGGCAGCATCTGCCAGCCTAGTGGTTGACGTCTTTAGCGAGAATCCCGTCGTGCGCAGGATTCTCTTGATGCTTCCCACGCTGTATGTGACATGCAGCCTGCGGCGCACCCAGTTGCACAGCTTTTTCGGGGTGAGCTTTTCCATCCTGCGCAGCCTCGTGGCGATCTTTTTTATCCTGCCGGCTGGAACCTTTGGTTTTTTTTGCACCTGTTAGGAGTCACGGAGGCCGTCGATGCCGTCAAGCTCAAACCTCTCGATCCACATCTGTACGGTACGCTGTGTCACGTCGGCAATCTCTGCAGTCTGTGCGGTGGTGTTGCCAAGCAGCACGGAGCGCACCGCCAGGATTCTAGTATAAATCCTGTTATCCTTTTCGACATGCATGGCATCCGTGAGAGTTTTCGTCTTGTTCATGCCGGGAGTGACATAGTGGAGAGCTATAAACCTTTGCAAGATGTGTAATCAGGCGAAATTTTCAATAGACCTTATGCGTAATCGGTGCAAGTCAAAAAAATCAGGCAGCTTTTGCGTCATTTTTGGCAATTATGCATAAGGTCTAATGGTCATCAGTATAGTATAGGCGTGCAAGAGGGAAGGAAATTCCAAAAAATATACGGATTGAGTCAGGCAGCCAGAGTTACGCGACATCCACCATGGTAGGATATGGCCTCCTCAAGGCGGCCCAGTGTATAAAGTGCAGAGCCCTTGTTCAGCGGCGCATCGGCACGGGCAGGATCTACGGACAGAGAGCGGCCTAGGCCCGGGTTGATCTGTTAACCCCTCCAGTGCTTTGCATCGTGGCGCCCCTGTCAATCAGGGCAGACATGTTCCGCGGTTCGATCTTCAGAACCTAATCATGGTAGGATATATCCTCAAGGCGGCCTTTCTTGTATAGCTCATAGGTCCAAGACATCAGCCGTTCGGACTTTGCTGCCACGCCATCACAGATGCCAGATTCTCAACAATATGCTTTGGCCGGAGGTCAGCGAAGTTAGGAGGCATTCCTGTCCCGGGGCTCAATCTCCAGCGACCTCTCAAAGCACTCCATGGCCTCCTCGTACCGCCCCATGCTGCGCAATGCAACCCCCTTGCTGTTCCACAAGTCAGGGTTGTTCTGATCAAGAAGCAGTGCCTGCTCATAGAACCCCAATGCCAGTCCAAACTTGAATTCGTCCATCATCCTGTCTCCCTTTTTGACCAGATCCTCAATGCAGTCCATGGTTTTTCAGGCAGGGCGCCATAAATTAAAATTGGCATCACGTTTTAGCCTGCAAATATCCATGCTAAACATGCATACATAATTCAGCCTAAAACTTAAATGTATTTTTACCTGTACCCTATAACATACATGGACAAAACCGACGAGAGAATTCTAAACAACCTAGTGGTGGACTCGAGGCTGTCGGCAAGGCAGCTTGCCCTGAAGCTGGGACTGTCCACGGTAACGGTGCTCTCCAGAATCAAGAAACTAGAAAAGGCAAAGATCATAGAGGGATATACTGCCCGAGTCGATCACGAAAAGCTAGGCTACAGCCTGACTGCAATCATTGAAATCATAGCACGAAAGGACAAGATCCTCGAGGTCGAAGACAGGCTATCTGGAATCGAGAATGTGTGCGGGGTGTACGATGTTACGGGCAGCACGGATACGCTGGTAATTGCAAAGTTCAGGGGAAGATCGGATCTTAGCCAGTTTGTAAAGGGACTGTCCGGCATACCAAACGTCGAGAACACGATTACGCACCTAGTCCTAAATACGGTAAAAGAGGACTTTAGGCTGACATAGAGCATGAAGGCTATTGCCCTGGTCTTTCTCATAGGATTTGCCCATGCCCAAGAGGATCCCGCTGCAGTGCACTGGGATCAGGCAGTAATCCTTGCAGGATTTGCCGTGGCAGCTGCGGCGGTGTTCGCGTACCTGGCAAGGGACATGATTTTGCGAAAAAAGACGGACTATGACAGGCAGGAGCTGGGCTCAAAGGAGGACAAGGAGTATGAAAAGTACCACTCGGACTGGAGTGACGATTATGAGGACGTGGGATCCAGGACAAAGGGATTAGGCGGTGGGTTCCAAAGGCCGTCGGAGGGCGAGAGCATCCCCGATCTCTATGCCATAATGGGGCTTGAAAGGGACGCAACACAGGAGCAGATCAAGAGGCAGTACAGAAGGCTGGCAAAGGAGAGCCATCCGGACCGCAGCGCAGAGAAGGATGCAAGGCATAAAATGGCGGAGATCAATCAGGCATACGAGATACTGTCGGATCCCAAGCAAAGAGACGAGTATGACAGGTACCTTGCTAGCTAGACACGCCCACCACCACCAAGTTCAGCCGTATGCCGGTTTTTGTCTGCACATAGCTTGTGAGGTTGGCCCTTATCAGGTACCTGTCACCATCTAGGGTGGCGGTGATTTCAATTGGGGTAAAGTCAGCGCTAGGGCCGAGCATGAGGGGGGTAAGCAGCGGTGCAATGGCCGGATCGGGGACGGAGCAGATTACCCTGTATGCCTCGGTTTCTGAAAAGTAAACACCGCCCCGGGCACCTGGCTTTTTTACCGGAACCGCCGATTTTGTAACCTCAACGGACTCGGGGACGAACTCCCTTTTTTGAACCAGCACCGACCAGGAGGGATTTGAGACGGCTATCCTTTCAACTAGGGACTCGTCAAGATCCATGATACCATGTTTCCCGGGCGCTTTATAAAGGAAAATCTCTACATCTTTAAAAAACAGTATTTGATCCGATTATCTAATGCAGCAGTTTGCAACCCCGCACGCAATGCGCAACCAGATCAAGGAGCTGGCAGAGTCGGCAGGACTAAGGGAGGGGTGTTATGCCAAGATGCTAGACTATACGATCGAGCTGTTTGACTCCCAGGGGCTGGGCTCAGACTATTACGGGTACCACAACATCAACCACGAGCTGGAGGTGACATATGGCACGCTGCTAGTCGGAAAGCACTATCTTGGAAGGGGCGAGCTGACACTTGAGGAGATAAAGTATCTTTTCACAGCGGCACTGTTTCACGACTTTGATCCTCAGAAGAGCGTGGACAAGCCACACGAGGAGAGCGTGATTAACTTTATTGCAATGGATAGGAACCTGCGGCAGCTGCTAGATGCGGCGGGAATCGATATTGACATAATCAAGGTCTTGATCCTGCGTACGACGTATCCCTGGAGGGGGAAGGTGATGGAGGATGCACAGGGGCTGATAACTGAGTGCTTTGGCCTCTCGCCTGCCACAAGGCACGATCAGGAAAGGCAGGCAAGGATTATGAGGCTGGGGTGGTTCCTGTCCATCATAGATAGGATATGCGGATATGCGCTGGGGGATTTTGCAAAGTCAATGGAGATGGCAAAGATGAACGCGCACGCCTCGGCGTGGCATCCGGCCGTCATAGTCCGCAGATCGGTGGCATTTTTTGAGGATCTGCTAAACTCGGAGGCAGAGATGTCGCAGTACGTCCTAAAGGCACTCCCCAAGAACATGAGGAGGAACTTCTTCAACACGGTACAGTCGTTTATGAACTTGCGCCAGCAGGAGATCAGGATACAGGCAGAATATATCTTTGAGCACCTAAAGCTGGTTCCGACAATTGAAAAGATGAATGCCAGAAATGATCCAGAGTTCATAAAGGCCCTCTTGGCAATCTATGACGAGCTTCCAAGGCCGCTTCAGTTTACAAGGGAAAAGTTCGAAGAGTCGATAAGGGATCCAAAGTTCATCCTAAACACGCTGAGGCTGGACAGCCCAAGCGAGGAGATCATAGGATTTGCCAAGGGCGGCCCCCTGGAATCTTACGAGCTGCGCCCGGAGATACGGGATGAAAACTATGGTCTAAACAACACGGTGTTCCTAGAGCCTCTGGCGCTAAAAATGGGATACTGGGGGATGAGGGGGGGCAGCGAGATGAGGCACATGTTCATCATGCAGTCTCACTCTATGAAGTACAAGTACCTCACAAGCTTTGCTCTGCGGGACGTCATCAGAAAAAGGATAGAGGCAAGGGAGGATGCAGAGTTTGTGACGCTGTTTGATCCAGAGAGATGGGACTATTACAGAATCAGCATATAAAATGACAGGCAGTCTAAAGGCAAGGCTGGGGCGACTGCTTTGCTGCGAGGTAAGCGATGATCCGCTGGTAAGAAGGTGCTACTCGGTAGATGCCAGCTCTTACAGGATAAGGCCGCAGATCGTCGTCTTTCCAGAAAGCGAGGCAGACATAATTCGGATCATCAGGTTTGCAGGAAAATACGGCATGACGGTCACGCCGAGGGGGGCAGGCACGGGACTGGTCGGGGGGGCGCTGGGAATGGACATGGTGCTGGATTTTAAAAAGATGAACAGGATGACGGTGTGGAGAGACTCGGTGACGGTTCAGCCGGGGGTACTCAAGGGAGTCCTCGATGAGAGGCTGGCAGAGGTGGGGAAATTCCTCTCGCCGGATCCTTCAGTCGGGAAATACTGCAGTCTCGGGGGAATGATAGGAACCAATGCGGGAGGAATCCACTCGTTAAAGTACGGAAGCGTGATTGACAACATCCTAGGGGTTACGATAATAGACGGAGTGGGGCAGAGGATCACGCTGCCAGATGCGGTCAAAAAATCAAGGGAGGTTTTTTCGCTGTCAGAAAAAATCGATCGTGGCAGATTTCCAAGACTGTCCAAGAACTCGTGCGGGTATAGGCTCGACGCAGTACAGAAGGCCACGGATTCCCACAAGGTCATCGCAGGATCAGAGGGGACCCTGGGCATAATAACGTCGGCAAGACTCAGGATTCGGAGTATCCCAAAAGAGAGGTCGCTCCTGGTCATCACATACGAAAACGTCAGGGACATCCACCGCGACGTAGGCGAGATTTTAAAGCTGGGCCCGTCTGCGCTTGAGTTCCTGGACGACAACACTCTTGGCAGCATCGACTACAAGTTTCCAAAAAACGCAACCGCTGCACTGTTTGCAGAGATCGATGAGAAAATCCCTTCAAAAACCAGGCAGGTCAGGAGGCTGGTCCGTGGAAGGGTGGAATTCTCAACTACCGACGAGGCAGAAATCCAAAAGTGGTGGACCCACAGAAGTTCGGCCCTCTCATGCAGCCTGAGGGCCGTCGCAAAAGGCGGCATGACCCCGCACGTCATCGAGGACGCGGCCATACCGATCAGGGATTTTAAAAAAATATTCGAGATCATCGGCTCGATCAGCAAAAAACTCAAGGCCAGGACAGTCATCTACGGCCACGCAGGCAACGGAAACTTGCACGTAAGGCTGATCGCAGGGAGGCATTCAAAAAGGGCTGGGAAGTTTACGGTAGATGATTCTCCCTGGGAAATGCCGGTAGACTGGATTTTGAGGCGTTCTGAATGATGGTCTTCCACTTGTCCTTGCCCTGAATCCTGATGCCTGCCCTGTCTGCTGGTGTATCGCCTTCCAGTCCTTGGTGGGGCCTGATGTAGTTATGGTGAATCTGCATTCCTGTGAATATGGCAGAGTCATCCTTCTTGATTCCCCTGACTACCTTTTCCCTTGTTCCGTTGAAGGACTCCATCTGGTTGTTGTTCATGTCACCCGCCATGTGGATGTGACGGCGGTGCTCGGTGTCCTTGTGAAGAAAGTTCTTTGGCCTGTACTGCTCATTCCACGCATGGTGAAAGTTGGCAGCTCCGTCAGAGATCAGGGTCTTTGGGATTTTTTTGGCCTTTCTTTTGGCATCTGTAAACATCGGGGAGACATCATCATTTCCCTTATGTTCTGCCACCATCTGGGATAGCCAGAAACGGGTCTCGCTGTCCAGCATCGCAAAGAGGTATTTTCTGTCGCCCTTGATTTTCAGGTAGAGCTCGTCTGTCCTCCATTGCTCACCTACTTGTGGAGTTATCCTGTCTAGATACTTCTCCATGAGGTTTACATATTTCTTGACCCAGTTCTGAACCGTCCTGTATGTGACGGTAATTCCAGTCAGTGTCAATGATTGTGCTGTCTTTCTTGATGATTCCCCGTTAAAGTAGAGGTTCATTGCCATTGTGATTTGGTCTGGGGTGGCACTCATGTTTTCAAATCCTAGGTTGATTGAAAACTTGCGTTTACAGTCATTACATCTGAACATCTGAACATCATGGTTCTTGTTGTGTCGTACACCCATTTTTACTATGTTTGCAGAATTGCAATACTTGCAGGAGTCAATGGTGACTTCAGGGATTACAACATCATCTTTGACTTTTTGGTGAATCTTGGCAGATATTTCAACTGCGTGGACATGCTTGCAGCAAGTCCTGCGGAACTGGTGATCCTCGCAGGAGCAGGCCCAGCCATATTCAGTGGAAATAACGTCATGCTGTTTGTCTCTTGATTGTGAGTTTACTTTGTAATGGCTTTCATTTATTCGTACAATTTGGTTTTGTTTTTCTGCTATCTGCTTTCCTCTGATCTCTCTTTGGTTCATGCGGATCGCACCTCAAAAATTAATATTGGATTGGAATCAAAGAGATTCAAGGACTCGGTGTCAACCGCGTTCTTCGTCATTGGGAGGATCATTCCCTCTGACTCTTGATTTTTCTTCATAGTCTTTCTCGCTCCTTGATTCATACCAATAAATAGTTGATATATCATATAAATCTATACCAATAATTAATTGACATAAAAACATATAATGGGAGGTTGTGTGATTCATTGTATGGGGACTGTCGTATACCGCCAGCGTGGAGACAAAGAATATGTTTACTACGTCTATTATGATGAAAAGCGAAGAACAGAGGTTTATTGCGGACTGTCTTCAGATCCGGAATCTGACAAAAAAATCCTGCAATGCAAAAAAAACGATCTTACCAAACAGAAAGCCAACATTACAAAAGAACTTGAAGTAATTACAAAAAAAATCCAACGTGGAACATGATGTCTGCTACAAAAAACACCCCGAAAACAATGATCCCGTTCATAAACACAATCCAGTGTGGCGACAGTGCTAGGATTCTAAAACAGATTCCAGATGATTCGATAGATTTGGTTATCACGTCACCCCCCTACTTTCGGCAACGGGAATACGCTGGCTGTGAGGTGGGTGGTGAAAAACACGTGGAAGACTATATCGATGCGGTCATGGATGTGTTCCGTGAATGTGTGAGAATTACAAAGAGGTGCGGTAGCGTTGTCTTCAACATGGGTGACAAATATGAAAACGGTTCTTTAATGCTGATCCCTTACAAATTTGCAATCCAAGCCATGAATGTAAAAAATGTAAAACTGGTAAATGATATAACTTGGATCAAAAAGAATCCCACACCTAGACAGTTCAAAAGGCGCCTTGTAAGCAGTACTGAGCCATTCTTCCACTTCGTAAAATCATCCGATTACTACTATGACATAGATGCATTTCAGGTCCGTAAAGACGACGACAGCCTGCCACCCACCAAAAACACGACGATTGGTAACAGATACAGAACAATGATCAGGGATTCGGAGCTTACCGCATCCGAAAAAAGAAAGGCGGTAAGAGAGTTAAACAAGGCCGTCAAGGAAGTGAAGGACGGCACAATAACAGGATTTAGAATGAAGATACGCGGCATACACGCACCTGCATTCGGCGGACAAAATGGTGGCAGAAAGATTCAGCTTGACAAGAACGGATTTACAATAATCCGGATGTCTGGAAATCCTCTAAAGCGGGATACGATAACCAGTAGTGTAGAAAGCCTCAGATGGAACAAACATCCTGCCATATATCCAGAGGTCGTAATATCGGAGATGATCCATCTCCTCACACCCCCCCCCCAACAAGACCATAATCCTTGATCCATACATAGGAAGCGGCACTACGGGAGTGGTTGCCAAAAAGACAGGCAGGCAGTTTATAGGCATTGATATAAATCCCGAATTTTGTGATATGGCCGCCAAACGTATTGAATTGGTTGATGAAATATGAATGTAGAACATCACCACTGTCTGAAAATATTAAAAAAGTGCCTCAAGGAGGCCGGTGTGCATGTGCCAGTATGTGGTGATGACGTAAAAAAACACCTAGATGTCATTATTTCAAACAGTGAAAAAAAGAAGGCGGTTTTGGCAGTAACAGTGACATCGCTGACAAAGAAGGCGGTAGACCCGCAACAAGACATCCGGCGTCATCAGAGTGGGCTTGATGGTGGATATTCAGGAAGAACCCTTGATACCAAGACAGTCACCCCGTTTCTCAAGGCCAATCAGTTTCCAGCCATGTCGGAGTCCGGATGGCTTACACGATCCTTGGAACAGAATCAACCATACACATTGGATTACAAAGGCAGTGTCACTCCACATAAACTAAAGCAGGCATTCTTGTGCACGTTGGACAGGGTGCAAAACCACGATGAATCCCCCATAGAACTGCTAACATATTTGTTGAGTGGATTAATCAAACAACGAGATGAAAATACCAAACTCAGACTAGCCAAACCCGTAGACCTGCCAATCAGGACAATCATGTCATATCTAAATAAGCATTTCATGTCTCAGTATAGCAGTGCAGGAGGTTCCAGACTACCGGTGTTGGCGATATACGCTGCATATCAACAGATGATTTCCGAGGTGGGGCGATATAGAAAACATGTCCTAAAACAACTCGAATCACACACATCACCAGACAGGCGTTCTGGTGCAACTGGAGACATTGAGGTTGCAGACGAGCAATCCAAAATTTTTGAGGCCGTAGAGGTGAAACATCGGATTAGAATAACGCCTTCTTTGGTAAGAGAAGCACATATGAAATTCAAATCAGAGCCAATCAAACGGTACTATCTATTGACCACGGATGAGCAGGATCAGAACAGTGAAGAGATAACTGCCGAAGTTGTAAAAATCAGTCAGATTCATGGATGTCAGGTTATTGTAAACGGGGTCATGAACACCCTGAAATACTATCTTCGTCTATTAAAAACACCCGACGACTTTGTGCATAATTATGTGCGTCTGATAGAAAAGGATGAGTCAGTAAAGTTCGAACATAGACAACGCTGGAATGACATTGTTCAAAATCAGGGAGCGTGACACTCCAATGGGACGGATTTATCATGGCAGACCAACCACTCACACCAACGGAAAATGTCCAAAATGCGGAGTAATTGGATTAATGGATTTGTTGGGTACCGCAACCATATTTGATCTTTTTTGCGTTCCAACAATTGAGTTTTACACGCCTGATTTAGGTATTACGCAACAATACGCGACAAGAGTCTTGCCCCCTCCGGAAGATATCGCGTGGAAGGCACGGTAGTAAAGACCCCGGCAGGCAGTGTCACCTGTGGGGCATGCCGGCAATCACAAATCCTTGAATGCCATCGACCGTTTGCAGGGGTGTCTGATCATAAAGCACTTCAAGAATTTTTACCGGCCGGTACAAGCCCTTGCCGCAGGTCGGGCCCGCCGTGATCGCGCTGGCTAGCCGAGGCCTGCCGCATGCAGCAGCCGCACCTGCCGGGCCGACAGCTCGGCGCCGTACACGCGCAGCTCGTCAAGAACCGAGTCGATCCTGTCGGGATCCCACCAGGTGGTGGTCCTCACGGTGAACGCATGGTCGTTTGTCGTGCTGCCTGCCAGCCCCAGGCCCCTGCGGTATTGGCCATAGTCCCGGTGCTCGCCGTCGATATACGCATTCAGGCCCTCCTTTGCGCCCGAGCCGTCGTACGTGAATGCGATATGGTGCCAGGCCCCGTCTGACATGTTCAGGTGGTTGGGGGTGTGCACGTTTATGAACGTGGAGTTGTCGTGTATCAAAAGCAGGATCCTGTTGGGCGCCCCTCCCCATATCCACACGTACAAGCCGGTATGGCCGAACGACTCTGCCTTGGACATTATCATGGTGCTGTTGTTGACGGGCACGTCCTGCCTGAGCCAGAACGCTATGCTGAACGGGTCGGTGCGCCCAAAGTCAAAGTCGGCCTCGCCCGCAAGGGCGACGTTCGTAGAGCCGTCAAGCTGCAGCCCCCTGCCTATCCTGCCAGGCACGTACGTGACATCCCCTGCAGCCGCCGTGCCGTTGTTGTCCCCCGTTGCATCTGTCAGGCTGCCCTCAAAGGACAGGCCTGCCACGAGCTCCTCGTAGGGGGCCGTTACGGCCACGGGATCGGCGATCGTGACCCGTATGCCGCCCATCGGACTTCCGTCCCCGTCCACCAGCCCGACCCTGAACGTGCCTCCCGCCGCTGCGTCCGCGTCGTCGGCGGTCCTCAGCAGTATCGTATACTGGGAGCCGGGCGCGTTGATCGTGTGGTACCTTACGTCGTACGCGGAGCCTGCGTGGTTGTCAAGCTCCATCGTGCGGCGCCGCTGCCCCGGAAAGTCCGTGCACACCGCAGTGTCGCACCCGGAGCCCTCCGGGAATCCCCCAAAGTCGTCCACGGTAAGCGAGCTGCTGTATATGGCAAGGGCGTCGTGCTGGTGCCTTGCGCCATCAACGGTCACCGTATACTCGAAGGTCTGTCCCGGAAATATCCTGTCGGGGCCCGTGATCCTCCAGGTGGTGTCCCCGTCCGTTATCGTCCTCGTGGACGGCGGCATCACCGTTACCGGTATGCCTCCCACCTGGTTGTTGTTGCTGTCCATCATGCCGACTGTGGCCTGCGTGCCCGCCGGCGCATCGGCTGCCGGCTGCAGCAGTATGGTATGGCTGGATCTGGACTTTTTCATCTTGTTGTGCATGGCAGTATACGGCGAGTCCTCGTCACTGGCTATCTTGTACGTGTCGTGCTTTTGCTCTGGAAACCCCGCGCATATCACGGTCTGGCAGTCCGTATCGGAATCGTGCCATCCGAGGTCCCGCTCCGGTGCCGCGCTGTACACGGCAAGGGCCTCCTCTCGCGGCCTTGCCCCGTCCTCGAGTGTTACGGTATACTCGAAGGTCTGCCCCGCAAACACCCTGTCCGGACCCGTGACGCTCCACGTGGATCGGCCCGTGCTCACGGTCTGGGAGACGTCCAGGACGGCGTCAGAGGCGTCCACGTGTATGACAAACCAGTCCCTCTGCGAGTTTGCAGAGCCGTCTGTCGCCGTGCATACTACCTCGGTGAATCCGGGAGCAAACGTCGATCCGGACTCGTGCGTGCACGATACTGCCACGACCCCGTCTACGAGGTCGGAGGCAGTCGGCGCATCGTAGCTGACTGCCATTCCACGGCCCGCCGGATCATCTACGTCTATGTCGCGCAGGCCGGAGATGGCAGGCGGCGTGGTGTCCCGTATCGTAACAGTCTGGGTGGCCGTCGCCGCGTTGCCTGCAGAGTCGGTGGCAGTCCACGTGACTGTCGTGTTGCCCAACGGGAACGACTCTGGGGCGTCGTTTGTAATTGTGGGGCTGGGATCGGCAACGTCGGTAACAGTGGAAGTCCCATAGTCGCCGGCACTCAGGACCGTCATGATGCCGGCAGCCTCGGCCGTATGATCGGCGGGTGCCATGATCCGGGGCGGCGTGGTGTCCTGTATCGTAACAGTCTGGGTTGCAGTAGCCGCGTTGCCCGCAGAATCGGTGGCAGTCCATGTCACTATGGTATCGCCAAGCGGGAACGATTCCGGTGCGTCGTTTGTGATTGCCGGATCCGGATCCGCAATGTCGGATGCAGTGGCCTGCCCTATGGATACGGCAGTCAGCACGCCGGAAGCCTCGATTGTGACATCTGGGGGTGTGGTGATGCTCGGCAGTGTCGTGTCCTGTATCGTAACAGTCTGGGTTGCAGTAGCCGCGTTGCCCGCAGAATCGGTGGCAGTCCATGTCACTATGGTATCGCCAAGCGGGAACGATTCCGGTGCGTCGTTTGTGATTGCCGGATCCGGATCAACATCGTCTGAGGCCACGGCGTCGCCCAGACCCACGTCGGAGGCAGGGGTGAGGACGGCAGTCGCCTCGGCCGTCACGTCCTCTGGCGCCGTGATTGAAGGCGGCGTCGTGTCGCCTGCGTCACCGTCGTATATCCGAATGTCGTCAAGCTCCGCATCCTCGTTGTTTGAGCTGGAACGCGCCTCGAACCTCACCTTGAAGGAGTCCGACGCGTTTGAGAGGACATAGCTGTGGTGATGCCAGGCGCCGTCGTCGCCTGCGTTGTTTGCGGTAAAGTTTGCAAGTTGGATCCACGTGGTGCCGCCGTCACTGGAGGTGTGGACGTATATCCCCTCGTTGTTTGAGACGTCGGCCCCCGTCGCGACGAACCTGTAAAAGCTGAGCACGGGCTGGGACATCTGCGTCAGGTCCACCACGTCTATCATCGTCATCGAGCACACGTCGTCGCAGTCCTCGGCTCCCCCCACCTTGTTTCCGGGCTGGGATCCCGGAACTGGCTCTGTCGGGTCTGGCCTGATCGACCAGTACTCGTCATCGCCCGTGGTCAGATGCCACCTTGAGAGATCCATCCCCTCAAAGTCCTCTGCAAAGGAGTCGACGGTGGCCTGCACCGGCGCATCAAGCGTCACGGTGACGCTGCTTGTGGCGGTTGCGCCGTCCCCGTTTGCCGATTCCACTGCGATGGTGTGGTTGCCGTTGTCCAGTCCGGTCAGGACCGATTCAAAGCTTGCAGTGACGTCGGATATGTGGGTCACCTCGACGGGATTCGTGGCAGGTACAATGCCGTCTACGTAGACCTTCACGTACTCTATCCCAGAGCCCTCAGGCTCGTAGACCCACCCCGATACTGCGATGTCTGGCACGGTTACGGTGGATCCTGCTGCCGGGGCCGTGATCGTTATGACTGGCGGCGTGGGATCCTCGATGTTTACGTTCACCAGGTTCGAGGCAGGCGACAGCCCGTGCGCGTTTTTGGCAAATATCCTAAAGTACATGTCGTAGCCGGGATATCCGGTATGCTCGATGCTCGTGGTCGTTTCAGAGACGGTGTCGTGAAGGTTCCATCTCTGGGTGTCCGGCGACCTTTCTATTCTAAACGAGGTGATGTTAGAGCCCCCGTCGTCCGGGATGCTCCAGGCAAGCGTGATGTTGTTTCCCGACAGGGTGTAGGAAAGGTCGTCGACCGGGTCGGGTACGGTCTGCGTGGACGGCCCGACGATCGAGATCACCCCCTCCCTTGTGTGGCCGATTCTCTTGTCCGTGACGGTGTACCTTATGGTGTCAGATTCCGGCGTGGAGCTTGCCGGGGTGTACTCGAGCCGGATGGCCGTGCCGTTTGTGGTCGGGATCTTTTCGGTGGTGCTGGTGTGGCTCAGGCTTCCCTTTGTGGGGTGCTCTTTGAGATAAAACGTCAGATAGTCGCCGTCGGTGTCTATTGCGTTTATGTCGACTGTGACCCTGTCGTTTGTGGCCACGTCTATGTCCCTGTTCTGGACCGTGGGAACCTGGTTTCTGGTTGCGATGTTGTTGCAGTCAAGCGATGTCACGGTTCCTGCGATAAACGAGTTGCCCCGGCATTCCTTGCCGATGTACCCCTCCGAGACGGACGGCTGGGACAGGGAGGCTGAGGCGGGAAGGTTTGTCCAAGAGCCGTTCTGCCTTATCTTCATGCCGGTGAACTTGCTCATCGGAATTGACGAATAGTCGTCTGTGGCAGAGACGGTTCCCTCTATTCCAAAGTTGCCATGGTAGACATTATTTGGATTCATGAAAAGCTGCGCCTGTGGGTACGGGATTGTCACGTCCGGGGTCGTGACATACACCTGGACGTTGCTTGTCAGGTACTTTTGTATCTTTACTGATATGTCATCGCCGGGATCAACGCGACCGTTTGATACTAGGTATTCTTGGTAAACATCAAGATCGCCTATCACATAATTAAATCCATAATAGGTGCTCAGGACGGCGACGCATCCAACGTTTAGGAAATGTCCTTTTGTAACTCCTGCCTCCACCCATTCCCCGGTATTTGCAACCAGCCAGCCGGCAGCTGCTGCGGTATTGTCGCATTCCGTCCTGTCTATCCACAGATCCGGCGAATCCAGCTGGTACTCTATGCCTTCGATTGGGGTAAGACGGCTGGTCTGCTGCCATACATGGCAACGAGGGTCAGCACAGTCAAAGATTCCAAATGCGTCCTGGCCATATGCAACAATACACAGTGCAAAGACTGCAAAAAACAAAACGGGAAACTTGGTCATCATTTTACCGCCGACAAGCTGTTAAAGACGGGCAACAGCTCATCAAGCGTGTGATAACGTGAATTTACGCCCATCGACGTATGTTCATCATGATGGAAGCTGATGCCTGCACGATAATGATTCAGGGCATTTCCGCCCTCAAATGCACTTACCGTTTTCCCGTCATGCGTCATCTCCCTGAAGCCCTCCCCGTAGTTGCCGGGCTGGGAACCAAAAACTTCTTTGATATATTCTATCTCATCTTCAATCTCGTCAAGAGGAACAACGCTATACTCGGCCCAAACCCTAAATCCCTCGGAGAACTTCAATTCATAGTTGGTCACGTTTTCGTTTAATACAAAGGTAGTTGGAACAAACTGTATCCTCAGCTTGCAGTCACCTGAAGGGTAGCAAGTATTGTCTGCATACAGCAACCGCTGCCCATCAGGAATGTATGTGGGCATCCAGTCCTCAATATGGAACCCTACTCTGGGGGTTATGGAGTATTTTTCATGCTGTGTTGCAGACAGTCTTATCAGGTTGTCGGGGCCGACATCGTCGGGGGTTATGTCACTGTCCATGATATTTTCATAGTAGGGCCACGGGGGAGGGTATCTTGCAAGTGTGGATCTTTTGATCTCCCGCCCGTCATCGACGAACTCCACGGGAGACGAGGCACTCAGCACCACAAATCCGTCGACTTCTCCGGCATCGGGGCCGTCGATGTTGCTGCCGTGCCCGGCTTTTGCCGCCTCCGGCAGCTGCAGGTCATGGCGTTCTGCTGCCTGTGCTACCGGCACCCATCCCTTTTGCAGCAGTTTTTGCACCGAGCCCTCACTGACGCAGGCAGGCGTTCCGCGCGTGGTCTCCATCAGCGTCTTTGAATCCCGGCACTGTATCTCCTCTAGCGCGATACCGCTTTGAAATTGTTTGTAGGGAGTGTCAGTTTCTGCAAATGCAGGCATTGCAGATAATCCGATTGCCAGGAACAGTCCCAGTAGCGTCTTGTAGATCACTGGTTTTTCATAAAAGGGATTCTATAAAAGTGATCCCTGCAATCTAGTCGTAAGTTATGCCCCATCAACGGATCAGATCTGGTTGTTGCGTAATTCCACTTGATTGATTTCTACAACATCAGTCTTCCCAGAAGTTACCCACAAGACGGCTCCAAACCTGAAATAACACAGATCAGACTGCCTGCAGGCCCGCATGTAGCCACCTGCACCGCCATGAGTCTGGCACATCCGGGAGACTGACTTAACAGTCCCATTCATAAAATCCCGCCAAACGACAGTGAACACGGCAAAATACCAAACGCAGATTACACAGAACCTTGTAACTATTTTTTATTTATTAGATCTACCGACATTTCCCAAGGAGAATCATCTACCGTAGCTTCTTGTGATGCACGTGCAGTCAGGCATGGCAGCTGAGCTGTGGGAAAAAACGCTGGTGGAGAACTCCAGACTGTCCAACGCAATCGGCAACCCGATTGGCAACAAGATCAGCATCAACCAGCAGATCCTGATAATGTCGGATCTAAAGAACGCCCAAGACAGGATACAGGAGTTCATCTACATCGTACAGATCAAGGACAGCAACCAGAGAATAGTGTACCTGAGCTGGTTTGCAGGCAGCTTGAGCGAGTTTCAATCGCTCAACGCATCGCTGTCCTGGACGCCCCACGAAGGCGGGGAGTTTACAGTGGAGATATTCGTATGGGATGGCCTGAAAAAGCAGGTTCCGCTATCAACGGTAAGGACGATCGGAGTGATCGTAAGCTAAAACCCAAGCGGTGTCAGGCTTTTGCAGAATCGCCGTATGAGGCCACGCTCCCTTGGAAGCCAGTCAAACATCGATGATGGCATTGATCCACATACCATGAGCGCACAGGCTAGGCATTATGAAAGGCCAGCTCCCCCAGGTCAGAATCGCTGCTGCGGCCTGAAGGTCGGCAGCAGGACATACGGACGGGCGCTCGGTTTCTAGTTTCGGATCACCTCTCTGGGCAGGCATCTCTTGGTTTTCCCAATCCAGCGTACATGTGGGGGCCTGATCCGGACTGCACATCTTGGATCCGCCTCATGTGTGACTTTTGAGGAGGCTTGGAGGAAAGGAGTCCGTCACAGACTCAGATTAAAAGCAAAAAGAATGCTGCCGGAAGTACCACGGTGTCATCGGTCTTTTCCAGCGTGTTTTTGGATAGTATTACTGAGTTTCGAGCCTTTGCCAGCGAACTGAAATAACGGACTCCCCTGAGATCCTTGTTCCGTATGGTGTTTTGAAATTTGACCTCTACGGGCAGCTCAAAGCCTCCAAGCTTGATTACGTAATCCACCTCGGTTTCCTTCTTTTTGTTCCAGTAGAACAGGTGGTTATGGTAATCAAAGTTCTGCTTTTTATCGCTCATCTCAAACACTAGCCGTGCCAGATGATCACCGACTATCCCTTCCACCAACGGGCCCTGGTTGGCCGCATCCCGGACATAATTTTGTGCAGTCCTAAAGGAATTCTCTGATGAAATCCAGCCGTTTAGTGAGTGCAGGAAGAACGGATCATGGAAATGAATCTTTTTGTTTTTCCTAACCAGCGGTCTCTTTTTCTCAGGATCATAATGATAAAAAAATGTCAGTACAAACATGTCGTCAAGGGCGTGCACGTACTCTCCCGCGGTTATTGGATTTCGTATGTCTGTATCCTTTTGAAGAGATAGCCAGCTTTGCGGCCAGCTTAGGTTTTTAATTATGTTGGATGCCAGCTGTTCAACAATGATTGGACTTCTTCGCAGTGATTTGAGGTCCCCTAAAACGTAATCAAGGTACGTTGTGTACAGGTATTCGTCCAAATATTTTTTGTCATAATACACGCTGACAACCTGTGGAATGCCTCCAGTCAGCATGTAATCCAGCAGCAAGGAGTTAAGGGATGCCAACTGGGGCTGAAGCATGTCAAGTGACGAATCAATCTCGGAGCGAAGTAATTTTTTAATAGTTTTGATTCGATCCTCCCTTTTGAATAGCTTGTTTTTGATCAGCTGTTTTTTCAATCCAGTGTCCATGACTGAGACGTATTCTGAAAATTTCATCGGGAGGAGTACTTTGTCATAGGCCTCATTCGTTTTGCCGCGCCTGCCGGCCAGGTTCTCCAGGGATTTTTTTAGATCAATCGCATACGAACCGGTCAGGATGACTGTGGCATTGTCTAATTTCCGCCTGTCCTTTAATCGCTTTATTCCGTCTGGCCAATTTTTTACTTTCGATACCTCATCTAAGAACAAAAAGAACCTCGAATCGCCACGTAGCCTCCTAGTGCTGTTTAGGTAGTTTTCGACAATCTCTACCAGGTTTTTTGGAGAGTTGTCAACGTCAAATGCATAGTACATTATATTCCAAGGCGATACGCCATTTTGAAGGAATTCCCTAATCTGTAACTTCAACAGGGTTGTTTTGCCAACCTGCCTTGGTCCCCGTAGAGAGTAGATTATGTCACGGGCAAAATCAAATGCTTGACGTATTCCCGGATCCCACTTGATTGGGCTGTCCTCCCAATTTTTAATCTCCCGCTCTTGATTAATCTCGTCAATATCTGTCCACCAAGGATTGTCATCATACAAGGCAGGGCTCAGACTCATAATTCTAGAATGTGTATATATTTATATAAAATTATTTTTCCAAATGTGTATATATTTATATAAAATTATTTTTCCAAATGTGTATTGGTATATAAAACTACTAAAGAGATCGTATTGGGGGTTGTCCACTTTTTTCCTGCAGGCTGCCCGTCGGCCCCCGATGCGGACGGCTTACGGCAATACGGGAGGGGCGCTTGGCGGTCAAATAACGGAAAGAACTTGGAGACGTGCCATTAATCTGAATTATTCAAGAATGTCATTGTGTGGAATAAAGACGAATTGCCTGCTCTATTTCAGAGTATTCCGTATCGGACTTGGCAAGGTTCTTGATTTCACTCCAGTTGATTTTTGAGCCACAGCGAATGGCCAGTCTTCGCAGGTCTTCGATGTCCTGGTCACGTCCTGCCCTGAACTTTGCAGTAATCAATCCCTCCAAAGAGATGGCATTGACTGTGGTGGTTCCCTTCCTGTCTACCGGAATTGCTGCTGCGGTCTTTATGATGTACTCCAGCGGAATGTCATTTAGATCCCGTTCATGGTACACGTCAATCTTGTATCCCCTTGGGGTGAATTTTCTATCTCCTTGCTGATCAATTTTGTATCCCTTGTCCAAAAACTCATCAGTTGTTATTTGTTCAGAAACAACAAAATCCAGATCCTGGGATTGTCGCTGCTCATTAGTATGTAGCATGACTGCAGTTGCACCAACAAATGTGGCAGTTCCAAAATCCCGAGAAATACATATTGCTTCTCTAATGAGCGGCCTCATATGGCAACAGATTCTCCTGAACTTTTAGTATGGTCTCTCCCGTAAACCTGACTTTGGTCTTTATCCTGTCTTTATGGGTCAGCATAATTGCTGCAGCGTCAAGAAAACTTCGTCCGCCATTTGCTACACAGTCAAGAAAGACCCTCTCAATGGGATTTTCAAAAGAACCAATCTTTGGAAGAAGCACGACATTTCCTCTTTTTCCCTCTCTAAATCCGTGGCTTTTCAAAAGCCCGGACATGCTTTCCACATCATCAACATAGACATACAGGCTGAGCGGAGTCTGAAACTTTGTTAGCTCATGAGCCTTGTGATCGAGTGTTATGATTGAGCCTTTTGGAAGATGCTTTCTCATAAAGTTAATATCCGTTGATTTGTAATGCCTTCCAAACCTTCTGGCTTTTTTGAGTGACATTAGTGAAGGGATGATGTTTTGCAAAACGATGTACGGTTGGGAAACCACTTCTCTTTTTATTGTAAATTTTCCACGATTGTAATATGCCAACCCCAGCTCCTCTAGGCGGGCAAGTCTTCTTTTGATGGTCTTGGATGAGACACTGACGGTGTTTCCTAGATTCTTTAGATCATAGATCGGACTGGGGGGCAGTTCCTGTGCAAATCCAATGGCATCCCTTGCTTTTTCATGTATTGACGTGCATTCCTGCATATTCATACAGTAATGCTAATGTGTGCAATATATTTATACTTTGGACAGATTTAACCTGTTTGTTCCATATGATAATTAGTTCCGCCTAACATTTGTATTCTTCTCCATCCATTTGGGGCCGCTTTTCCTGATCGCTTTTGTGGCCTCCCGGCTCCGGAACGCCATCCTGGGCGTCTCGTAGTCAACTCATAAAAAAACGGATTGTTTTGACAGCTGCTTTTGGCCCAAAGATCTAAGATCAGGCAGACCATACGCACATGCACTAGAAAACAGACAGAATTCGTAGCATCAAAGGGTAAATTCCTGCCATGCAAAGCATCCACACCTCCTCAAGGCGTACAGGGAGGACTCACAAGGGAGAACGCGACAGGCTGCTGCGGTCAGTTCGGGCATGTGGAGTTTGACATACTGCCGCGCAGAACTTCAGTAGGGAACGCGACAGGCTGCTGCGGTCAGCCCGTCAGGTATTGGAACAGCTTTATCGGAAGGAGCTCGCGCTTGGCAAACAGCTTCCGCACTGACCGCCCCATATCATCAAGCGTCTTGAACATCCCGGCAGACAGCCTCCGCTTTATCTTCCTGTACCGTATCTCGACGGGGTTGAGCTCCGGCGTGTACGGAAGTAGATATTCCAGTATTATCTCGCCATCGTACTTTTCCAGCGTCTCCTTTACGCCGCCGGACTTGTGGTATGACGCATTGTCCAGGAATATCAGCACCTTGCCGTATCTTTCGTGCACCCTTTCTAAAAAGTCGCAAAAGCTGCCGGTGTTGGTCCTGTCATAGAGCATAAAGTAAAACGTGCCGACTGCCAGAACGCCGAACATGTACCGGCGCTGCCGTGACAGCGACAGGGGCGCCGTGGCGCTCATGCCGCGCTTTGTCCACCCGTGTTTGGGGCTGTTTGAGATCTTTTGGATTGAGGACTCGTCCTCTGCCAGCACCGTATACCCTTGTGCCGTCTTTTCCCGTATCAGCTTTTATGATGCCTCCTTGAACTCGTTTTGCTTGCGTTTTGAGGCAGCTTTTGGGTTTTTCGTCCTTGATGTCCTCCACGAAAAGCCCAGCTCGTGTGCCAGCAGAAGCGTGCCGCTCCTGCTGTACTGCACGCCGAATTTTTTCTTGATGTGCAGGCTTATCAGGCGCGAGTCCCACAGGCTGCTCTCAAAGCCGCAGTCCCCGGGACCTGACTTGAGATCCGCGCAAGGGTGGCCCATCTGCGACTCGCTCAGTTTGTGCTTGCGCCCCTTAGAAGCGATTCTTAATTAGCAGATTTTGACCCACTTGGGCACTAATCTATGCCTGACGGATCAAAATACCTGTAAAACCATGTACAAATCATGTGTTTGATCGATAGACTGACAAAAAACCCACGGACGTTCCGGATGTTTGCAGGAATGACCGAGGCAGAGTTTGACCAGCTGTGTACCGAGGTGCAAAAGAAATTTCCAGATACCGAGAAGAAGAGGCTCTCAAGGCCCGACCGTGTGCGGGATATAGGCGCAGGCAGGCCCTTTGCCCTGGATCTGAGGAACCGCGTACTGCTGGTCTTGTTCTACTACAGGACGTACGTCTCCCAGGACGTGGCTGGCGCCATGTTCGGTATAGGACAGGCGTCGGTCTCGCGCTCCATAAGCCTGACTGAGCCCCTGCTAAAACAATGTCTGCCGATCCCCGAGAAGATCTACAAGGACTCCAAGAGGATCTCCTCAGTCGAGGAGCTGGCCGAGATCTTCCCGGGGATGGTGTGCCTGACTGACGCCTCCGAGCAGCCCACAAACAGGCCCAAGAGAAAGGACATGGAAGAGTCGCACTATTCGGGCAAGGCAGGCACGCACACGGCCAAGGTCCAGTATACGGTCAACATACACGGTGCCATAGTGCACAAGACCCCGCACTCGCCGGGGCGCGTAAACGACGTCAAGATATACCAGATGAAGCATCCCACGTTCTGGAGCGGTGAGGAGGACGGCGAGGAGCTGCGGCACTATATGGATCGCGGATACCAGGGTGCGCAGCACATCGATGCAGGGACGAAGGTTATACTTCCAATCAAGAAGAGTCCTAGCGGCAAGCTGACCGACGATGAAAAAGAGTACAACAGAACACACTCAAAGATACGGGTGTACGTGGAGAATGGCATACGCAGGGTCAAGACATTCAAGATAATGAGCTACAAGTACAGAAACAGGCTCAGAAAGTACGATCTGGCCAACAGTATCGTGTGCGGGCTGGTCAACCTGAGGATACTGGAACGGATAGCCGCTGTGGCCTGAAAAACACGGCAGAAAACAACTGCAACCTGCCACTCGTAATTTAATTACGGATTGCTTCTCTTGCCTGGCCGCTCGTGCCTTGCGCGCATCCCCTCCTCCTGTGCGCGGTTGAGCCACTCGGATATGGCAGATGTTGACCGGCAGAGGCTCTTTACTATCTGCGATATGCTGCTGCCGTCCTTGCGCTGCATGCATGCCAGCAGCCTGTCGCCCTTTCTCTTGTCGGTCTCCTTGTACGGAGGTTGTCGCCTAATTCATCAGAATTCCTGAAAACCGTTTAGGCACCATATGGGCCAGGCGTGCAAAAGGTCGGAAATTCAGAAAAACGTGCAGATTGAGTCAAATAAGTGGAATTAGGCGACAACCCCCCAAAAACGACATAATACGGGCCTCGCGCAAGCTTACAAAGCCAGATGCCCCCAACCGGCTGTGGCAGGCAGACATCACATACGTGGACTGCGGCAGCGGGGACGGCTGGTGCTACTGTTTCAACGTACTTGATGCCTTTTCGCGCAGATGGCTTGCATACTCCTTTGACACCACGGCGCAAAAGGAGAATGCGGTTCAGGCCGTACTTGATGCGGTATCGGCAGCAGATCCGGACTGCAGCATGCTGACCCTGCGGACAGACAACGGTTCTCAGTATACGTCGCGCATGTTCAGGGAGTCCCTAAAACAGCTGGGAATCAGGCACGAGTTCATAGCATACAGGACACCAGAACAAAACGGCCACATAGAATCGTTTCACGGAAGCATCAAGAGGGAATACCTGTGGCCCCATGAATTTGACTCCTTCCAGGACGCCTCAGACGTCATAAAGGAGGCCTTTAGGGACTATAACCATGACAGAATACACTCCTCACTTGGATATCTCACTCCGATGGAGTTCGTCGTACGGCACCAAAGGGAGGCAGGCAAATGATGATGCCAGAGCTACGCAAAAACGCCCAAAAAGTGGTTCGAAAATACGGGGTCCAGATCAGTCGAGAAGTACTTTTCCAGCCTGCTGGAGGCTGACAGGGATGAGGACGTAAAGTCGATGCTGGACAAAGAACCCAGCACGCAGGACGACGCGTTTCCGCCAATCGGCCATTATCTGTCAGTACAACTCCGTGCCAGATTCATCTTGGCAGCTTCCAATATGACAATTAGGGTTCAGATGGTGGTTGTCTGAAAACAAAATCATGGATGTCAGGTTCAGGTTGAAAGGCAAGGAGTACGATAGATATCCGACAGAAACTGGACACACTTCTGTCTGCTGAATTACTACAAAGTTTTTAGTATTCAAGCACGACACAAATCATTGTTGGGTGATAATCTTTCATTAGATGATGGTCAAGGCGCACAGAATTTGTTTGATCAAATTTGGCAATTGTGGCTGGAGCCTGAAATTAAACGCAGACTAAAAGACGAAAATAAAACAACATATGAAATGCCCCGTGCAATCCTGATCCGATTCCCACCCGATGAAAAGCACCAAGTACTGTTTAACAAAGAGACTAAGCTTATTGTAAAAGCAAAATTAACTGGAAAAAATAGACTGAAAAAACACGATCCGGTATACGAAGATGACATATCTAAATATGTAGAAATTTGCCAAAAACCTGAAGTAATACAAGAAAACGACGCGTATAGCAACGAGCATAAGTCTTTGAGCCAAAACAAGGTCATTCGAAAGGTATAATGATCACGTAACTGGCGCAGTATGTATGACAAAAGAAACAGACATTCTGTCAGAGGCCATGCGCAAAGAAAAGGATGTCAAAGTCTACAAGAAGATCATGGCGCTGATGTTTGTGCTAGAAGACGACATGGGCGTACCCGAGACTGCAAGAAAGATCCGGTGCAGTGAGAATTCCGTGCGCAACTGGCTGGCGAGGTTTTCGGAGGGCGGCATAGACGGTCTCCGGGATCTTCCCCGTTCCGGATGCAGACCAAAGGTGGACAGAGAAAGTATTGCAGCCATAATGGATCTGTCCACTGCATGCAAAAGTACCGATGTCATGACGGTACGCGATGACATAAGGAATGCCACCGGGATAGAATACAGCATAGAGCATGTCCGAAGACTGATGTGCCAGCACGGCCTGTCGCGCCGCAAGGTGCAAAACATACATGTCAACCATGCCACCCCAAGCTCGGTATACTCGTGGCAGCGATACCTTGAAAACGTGCGGATTCCGTGCCTGAAAAACGACGGTTTTACGCTGGTGTCATCTGACGAGTCGTTCTTCGTGCAGGGCGCACATGACAGATACGTGTGGGGTCCGGTCGGCACCAGAAGCGTGGCATCGTATTCGGGGGATCACACAAGGGCGGCCGTGTTCGGGAGCATCGCAGAAGACGGCAGAAGGCGTACGAGGTCACGTTCCTAAACCAGTTTCATGACCTCGTCTGCTACGGATCTGCCCCTTGCCCTCCATGTCAGTATGCACGTCATAAACCACGACCACCTCCTCATCCAGAGTTCCCCTCCCTTGATCTGCCCGCTTATCTTGCGGAAGACGACGGCGTAACGGAGAGCACGCTCTGCGGCGTTGTTTGTGGGATGCACGTTGTCGTGCTCCAGGAACGTAAACAGGTGCGGCAGCGAGCTTGTCAGTCTACGCAGTACCGGGCCCAGGACGGGGTCGTCCGTGCTTTCCCGGTACCCGAACAGTATGTTGCGCAGCAAGGACTCGAACCTTCTGCGCAGATCCTTGCCCCTGTCCTTCCTCCTTGCCCTGACGGCGCTGCGGTACAGCTGCCGAAGCTGCTCGTACAGTATTCCCGCAAACAGCGGGGCGCCCTGCTTTTGCGCCGCGTATTTTGATACGCGCAGCTCGTGCGACCAGCACAGCTGGTGTCTGTCCTCCCCGTTGAACCTGTCATACACCGAATATTTGTCAGATGTCACTACTCCGCCATACTTGTCCATGTGCCTGTCCAGGAACAGTGCGCCCCTGCTCGTATTGTACTCGACAAACACGCCGTTGTCCGTCTCGGCAGTCCATGTCCATATGCGGCTGCCGTTCATGCTGGCCGCAGTCTCGTCTATTCTGACGTTGGATGATCTCTTGATGCCGCCCAGGATCGCGCCTGACGGCTTTTGCATAGAGTCGCATACCCCTCCGATCATGTTGATTACGGTCGATTTGGCGATGCTCCTGCCGGTAAAATCCTTGAGCGTGTCTGCCACGGACTGCAGCGGCATGTGCCTTGCGCGCAAGGCAGACACAAGGGAGATCATGTGCTTGCCGTACCTGCCCCTCCTTGGGAGTCCGTCGTCTGCTGATATCGTAATGCCGCACAGTCTGCATGTGGCACGCTCGGTTATGTGTCGCGTCTCTGTCATCCGGACCGGTTCAAAGTCGATGATGTTCCGTATCAGGGCAGTTATGTCCATGGCCCTCCCGCACATGCACACCGGCGAGCACGTCCCGTCGTTGTCCTGGAACGTGTGAAGCACCGTCTTCTGTGGGTCGTGTCTTCTGGATGTCCCCTTGTGGCCCCTCTGCCTCCCGGCTTTTTGCCGGTGCCACTATTGCTACCGTTGCCACGGTTACTGGCCCTCTCCCTTTTCCGCTGCGCCTTTTGCCTCTTGTACTCTAGTGATTCTGCAGACGGTGGCGAGTTCTCGTTCTCGTAGTACCGGAGCCGCCTGCCTTGCTCCTCGATTATCCTGTCCTTCTCCTTTATCAGCCTGTTCTGCTCCTCGATTGTCCTGTTCGCTGCCTTTTGGTTATTTTCTAGCGTGCTTATTCTGTCTGTGAATGATACAATTGTGGCCTCTAGTTCGCGGTATGTGGGTCGACGGCCTTTCATGTTGATGCTATACAGGCATCGTATTTGATCAGCATGATCGCAATATGTTAAGCAGGTTGTCAAAACACGTCAAAACTAGGTGACCTCGTACCAGAAGGCCGTTCGGGACGCTTGCGGGATCGTTTACGTCTGTGCAGTTCATAGAATGTCTGGAGGCGCTGCGCGCCAAGTTTGGCAAGGTTGCCGTCTTTTGCGACAGGTGGAGTGTGCACAGATCTGCTGATGTCGCAGAATATCTGGCCAACCATCCCTATGTCAAACTGATAATGATCCCGAAGGGACCGCCGTACCTCAATATCGTGGAAGAATGCTGGAACCTGGGCAAGGATTTTGTTTTCAGGGGGATAGTGTACAGGAAAATCAGCGAGCTACGGCAGGCCATATCCGAGTACTACAGGACGGTGTCGTTTGCCCACCTTAGCATGTACAAGTACATTTACAGATCGCCGGTCAAAGCCCTCAATTACTTGTGACCGTTGCTATAGTAGCAGTAAAGGGTGCGGTTCCACATGCGGACACGGGCGCATCGCCACACGGCAACTAGCCCCCGGTGACGCTAATATACGAACCGGGTATTGGAATGGGGGGTGCCTGAATCAGGAGGACGACCGTGCGGCACTATACCATTTATGTCCAGTCCCTTATGGACAAGGTAAAACAATATTTCGGGCAACTGCAACTGCCTTCCTGAAAATATTCTAAAAATTACCCTTTTTTTTGCAGCAGCCCGGGCTCTGGAAGACGCCCTTGACTTCAGGCACGAATCTGCCCGGGAGGAGTGGCCCTCCGAGGCGGCAGAGCTCATGTCTGAACTTCCAGAGCCCGAGCGGCTGCTTTCTTTTTGACACAGGAGCGTTTCAACTATTTTTTCGCTTGAGGAAAAAATAAATCCATCCCCGCAGTCGCAATACAACACAAGATAGCCGTCAGTTTTGGCGTCTAGGATCAGCGTTTTTATTTGATCAGTGTGTTTTGAACCCTCTGCCAGCAGAACTTCCTTGCACCTTGATCTGAGAAGGCCAATTCTTTCACGGGCGGAAGCTGCAGGCGAGCTTAGCAATGACTCACGCAAGGTTTGCGGATATGAAAAAGAAAAAAGGGAAAATGAAGTCATGTTCTCTATCGTGTTTTTTTCCTATTATGGGTTCGGATCGTAGCCGTCTGCAAGGTTTTGCACATGGATGTGTGGCTGGGTTGCACCAAAGATCAGACCTTCATAGTACATGAACCAGCTGGTCCTCATCGGAATTCCGGTTGGCGCGTCTGTCATGTCAATATCTGCAGAATCGCCAAGAGGCAGTCTTGCTATGACGCCCCAAGTACTGCATGTGTTGTCAAGGGTGCATGTGTTTGTAAAGCCAGAACCGTAGAAGTAAATGTCATTTCCTTCGTAGTACCAGCCCGGAATGTCATATGCGGCATATACAAAGTTCGCGCATGTTGTGGTCGGGCTTCCGCTTGGGCATGATCCTGTTGCATAGTCTTCAAGGGGCTGAATGAGCGATACTGTGGTTCCCTTGACGTTCATGTCAGAGTCACACTCATTGGCTTCATTGATTAGACCATAGCATGTGGAACTGCCGCTGTTGCTGCCAATGCTGCGATTTGCGCTACTGCCACCGATTGATCTGGCTGCCTTCTCTTCTGTTGGAGCCTCGGCTGCACTTGACGTTGCTTGTGAAAGATCATTTACCTTTTCTGTGAGGTTTTGCTCAAGCTTGGCCAGCCTTGCTTCAAGCTTGGCCAGTCTTGACTCTAACTCTGAAACTTGTCTGTCATCAGCAGAATCCTCGAGTTCTGCCTTTGCACTTGCAATTTCTTCCTGAACTCTCAGAATATTCGCAGCGATTGCTTGTGCGTCTGCCCTGATGGTTTCTGTGCTGACTGTCTCTTCTGCCATTGCAAAGTCCATTCCGCCAAATGGAAGGATCATTGCAACAATCAGAGATGCAAACAGTGTGGTTTTTACGTTGTTTGTAATCATTGCAGATACAGTTTGCTACAGTTGTACATAACTACCATGTCTACATTGTGGCACAAGTTGTACATTGTGTTACATTGTGGCACAAGTTGTACATTGTGTTACATTGTGGCACAAGTTGCAAACGATCGTCTGACTTCTAATAGTCGTGCTCATCCCAATCCGAACCAAGTGCTATGCTGATCACTACCGTTCCGTCACTCATGTCAAAGAATACTTTTTTGTCTGGTACAAACTGGCCAAACAGCTGCTCCATCATGTACTTGACAAACAGTGACCACATTATTCCCATGTCATGATTTACCGTGAATTTGTGCGTTCCATTTATTACCGTGTGGTCTGATGCCATTCCTGTGGATCGCATGTATTCCTCAAGCGTCGAAATGCATCGTTTGAGATCATACCCGTCCTTTATGACCAAAACAGAATCCTTGAGAGCCTTCAGTGACTTTTCTGCCAGGTTTTGTATCTGAGCCTCGTTTACGCCAGGTAATAGGTTAGCCCCTGCCTAGTTGATTTTTTCTGACCACCTGATCTATAAACTATCATTACCCGGGAAATACATGCCTACAGCCTCGGAATTCAAGGAACTATGCAATGAGCTTGCCCGCGAAAAAGCGGAACTTCAGAAGGAGCAGAAGGAACATCAGAGGACGCAAGGCAAGCTTCAGAAGGAGCAGAAGGAACATCAGAGGACGCAAGGCAAGCTTCAGAAGGAGCAGAAGGAACATCAGAGGACGCAAGGCAAGCTTCAGAAGGAGCAGAAGGAACATCAGAGGACACGGGAGGAGCTTGCCGCTGAGAAGGCGGGACGCAAATCTGACAATGCCGTCTCTGCCGCGCAAATCGCGACGCAGACAGCACAAATCAAGCAGTTCAAACAACGCATCACATATTATGAGAACCCGCACAGCCCCTCCTCGCAGAACTCGATTCCGACCAGGCAGAAAAAGGCAGCAGCCGCGGCAGGGGCATCTGGAAGGGCACCGGCAAGGCCGGGCCGCAGGCCCGGACACGAGGGCATATCACACAGGAGAACACCGACCCGGGAAATGAACCACGTGCCTGACATGTGCGGCGCGTGCAACGGGCGCGACCTGACAGATCCGGTTCCCGCCGGAACTAGGATGGCTACTGACATTCCAGAGATCCCAGAGCCGGTCACGACCCAGCACTACTTTACCCGCCGCAAGTGCCGCAAGTGCGGCGCCACCACCACGACAAACGGGGGCGGGCTGGTCGTTCCGGGCACCGAGTTTGGACCCAACATTGCCTCCTATATCGGCACCCTGTACACCATGCCGGCATCCGTCGGCACGATCAGGCGCATCGTAAAGGAGATCTTTAAAATTGATGTAAGCAAGGCGATGATACAGAACTGCCTCAAGACCGTTACAAAGAAGCTTGATCCGTGCGTGGAGGACATCAAAAAAGACATTGCAGGATGCGACCACGTCCACATGGACGAGACGGGGATGCCATACGACGGCAAGAGCGGCTACATGTGGGTGGCAGTGGGCGTCAAGGACGGCAATGCCGTCGGCGCGCACATGGTGGCAACTGACAGCAGGAGGGCATCCGTACTGGATGAGCACTTTTCATACGTGCCCAGAGTCGGGGTGACTGACGGATACCCCGGATACGACAAGTTCTTTGGCAGGAACAGGCAGCGGTGCTGGGCCCACATAATCCGGGAGGCAGACGCCCAAAGCGAGAAAACGGACTCCCCGGAGGTTCGCGCCGCAGGCGAGCGCCTCAAGTGGCAGATGCATTGCGCCAAGGGGCCGGGGCCGCCGGAGGAGGCTGCCAGGCAGCACGACAGTCGGGTGGCAGAAACACGCGAGATTGCCGCCACATACAGGAAGGAAGGATGTGACAGCTGTGCCACAAAGATTGACAACGCCTCGGAGTTTCTCTACACGTTTACGACGCGTCCTGGGATGGATCCCACCAACAACCTGGCAGAGCGCACGCTGAGGCCCGGCGTGATCGCGCGCAAGATACGGTTCGGACTGCGGACAAAAGACGGACAGAAGATGTTCGGTAACATGTTGACGTGCATCGAGACATGGCGCCTCCGGGGGTGCAACGTTACGGACATGATCAGGGACGCGCTGGTCAGAAACCCCGGGTACGTGGTCGTCTGCCCCTAGCAATCCTGCACTAATCTGCCTGCAGTTGTGATTTTCATGCCTGAAAAGACGGTGGGTGTGACTTTAACTCTAGGCAGGGGCTAACCTATTACTACGCCAGATATGACCTCCAACAGCAGTTCCTTTGGAACCTGAATCAGTCCCAGTTTTTGCGCATACCTGTCCCAGCCGGCCCATCTTTGCAGTATGGAGTTAAGTAGTGCGCTTGTGGATATTCCAAGACGTGCGGCCTCCCTTTCTAGCACTTTTACAATGTCGTCTGAAGCACGAAACGTTATGTGCTTGGACGTGTGTTTTTTTGTTGGTTCCAACGTGAATGACTGTTTTGTGCGTGCTTTTATTTTTGTTGTTTTCGGGGAACTGGTAACTTAACGGATGTTTCTTCTACCTAGAAAGCGTCGGGTGCTGGAAATCTCCGATCTTGTAAGACTTAAAAACGGAGCGTATGTACGATAAGCATCGGCACGGTGTGGCCCTACTGGTCAATCAGGTATTGGAGGTTTTGCCTCAACACTTTTCATTTTAGGTTTATCGCTCAACCCAACACGTCGGCTATATACGACGCTAAAAAAAGTCATTTTGTGAAAATGTGTGACTTTGTAGTGTCTGTGACGCATATAGGCGACGTGGAACCTAATTCTGTCGGCATAGTCAAGGAGATTCACGGCGCCTCAAACGGCTCAGTCTCATCCAAAATGGAATAAAACGCCTCCACTCTGCGCACTTGGGCAATTTCCTTGACTGATGCTGCCACTTGCTGCTCAACGTCCTTGCAATTTTTATCAACGGGAATCCTAATGTCAAAAATCGTTTCGCACTCTTTTGGAGTTACATTGTGGCTTGTCCCTCCCTTGATCTCATTCATTGTTGCTGTCAGCAGCATTTCCTTGATTCTGTCTTTCTGGTCTGATTCCAACTTTTTCTTTAACTCATTTACAAAAGTTTATGAGAGGTTCCACAATACACAGACCGTTGGAAGGCATAAAGGAAAATCCAATATTGTATTCTCTAAGGGAGGTTCCGATTGATTCTGTTACTGTGTGGGAGGAGGCACAGTCAAGAACGCTGGATGATACTGATATCGACTCGCTTGCCCGCTCCATAAGGGAGGAGGGACTGCAGAATCCCCCGATGGTGCAGAGAAGCGGCGCAAACTCGTACCTGCTCATGGCAGGACAGAGACGACTTGAGGCACTCAGAAAGTTAGGCTCCAAGACGATTCCCGTCCTGATACTCTCCCGTGAAAGCTCGCACGATATCGAGGATGCAAAGGCAGTATCGGTAATCGAGAACCTGCACAGAAGGGACATGTCTGCCTCCGAGATGGCCGCATCGTGTGAGTTTCTGGCAGAAAAGATGGGGGTGGCAGCAGCATCAAGGGCACTCGGTGTCTCCCGCAGAACGTTCCGGGAATACCTGGGGTATGGCGCAGTCCCTGACAAGATAAGGGAGATGGTCCCAAAAACAATATCCAGGAGGGATGCCATCAGGATATGCAGGGTCAGTAGTTGAAAATGTACCCCATAAATCCGTCTAGCCGGGATCATGCCGCCGTCGCCCCACCCCGATCCTGTCGGCATCCGGCGCACGGAGGCAGCACGAATACAGGACCACGGCATACATCAGAGTCAGCAGCGCCATGACGCGGGTCTTTGGGTCTCCCGAGTCCCTCATTGTCAGCCATATGTTGCATACTGCAAGCGACATGTAAAACAAAAGCACACGCAGGACAGGATTCCTGCTGACGGTCCGCGGCCTGACGCTCTTGGCACAGCGGTATCCGGTCTCTATGCCCCACCTGTTCCGGTACTCTCTTGTCACATGGCAGAACAGCTGCCGATAGCTGCAGCAGCGCACCGTGGTCGCAAACACGTGGTATCTGTCAAAGACGTTCTTTGCCTTGGACCTTGGGATCTTCTTGATGACCAGCGTGAACGTGAACTCTTTGCCGTCTGACGACCTCATGGTATACCTTGATACTGCCTTTCTCTTGCCGCGGGCGCGCTGCACTATGGCCCTCTTTATCCCCGGCGTCTTGACTGCGGGCATGATGAATGCAAACCCGGGTTCGGATATGGCATCCATTACATCGACCGAAAAGAACCCCCTGTCAAGCAGGATGATGCTGCGCCTTGACCCGAGCCTGGGCGTAATGCCCAGATCGGCGCATTTTTTGAGCATATTACGCACCAGATCGGCCTGTTTGTCGCCCTCGGTCACCATGCGGCAGGCCGTATGCACGTCGGCGCCGGCCTTGGATGTCAGCTTGCATGTCATGTACTGCTCATAGTTGATGGTGCCCCTGTCGCGCTTTGACTTTACCAGGTGCTTTATGTCGGTTTTCTTGTCGTATCTGGGCAGCTTGGTCTCGTCTATGGCAAGGACAGGCGCCTTGTGGCTCCTTTGGAGGGAGCAAAGCTGCCTGCCCACCGCCTCGGCGGCCGTGTAATGCAGCATTGCATCGCACCTTTTCTCCATCGTGGACAGCCTTGCGTGCCCCAGCTTTGCAAGAAGCCAGGCCGAGCTGGGCACCGCGGCCCCGGCGCCTTCTGATGCAAGAAGTGCAAGCTTTTGGACGGTATAGTGCGCACATGCGGAACGCTCCGACATGGATGCAATCAGGCGGGAGGCGTCTTCCAGGCCCCACATGGCGTTGTGTCTTGAGGAGAACTTGATTTTCAGCATGCCTACTGCGGTAACCAAGAATTTAAATCCGGCCTCACCGTACCTTGTGTGGTGTTTCTGTTGAGTTTGGTTCATTATCAAGGTAGACAGGAACACCGCTGTTTATAGCTCGATTGGTGAAAAAATCATGTCAACTTGTTCAAAACATTCAGACACTTAAAAAGGGGGTACATTTTCAACTACTGAACATACATCGATGAGCGTAAATTCACGCTATCACACGCTTGATGAGCTGCTGCCCGTCTTTAACAGCCTGTTGGTAAAGTGATGACCAAGCTTCCCGTTTTGTTTTTTGCAGTCTTTGCACTGTGTATTGTTGCATATGATCAAGAGTAATAGGTTAGCCCCTGCCTAGAGTTAAAGTCACACCCACCGTCTTTTCAGGCATGAAAATCACAACTGCAGGCAGATTAGTGCAGGATTGCTAGGGGCAGACGACCACGTACCCGGGGTTTCTGACCAGCGCGTCCCTGATCATGTCCGTAACGTTGCACCCCCGGAGGCGCCATGTCTCGATGCACGTCAACATGTTACCGAACATCTTCTGTCCGTCTTTTGTCCGCAGTCCGAACCGTATCTTGCGCGCGATCACGCCGGGCCTCAGCGTGCGCTCTGCCAGGTTGTTGGTGGGATCCATCCCAGGACGCGTCGTAAACGTGTAGAGAAACTCCGAGGCGTTGTCAATCTTTGTGGCACAGCTGTCACATCCTTCCTTCCTGTATGTGGCGGCAATCTCGCGTGTTTCTGCCACCCGACTGTCGTGCTGCCTGGCAGCCTCCTCCGGCGGCCCCGGCCCCTTGGCGCAATGCATCTGCCACTTGAGGCGCTCGCCTGCGGCGCGAACCTCCGGGGAGTCCGTTTTCTCGCTTTGGGCATCTGCCTCCCGGATTATGTGGGCCCAGCACCGCTGCCTGTTCCTGCCAAAGAACTTGTCGTATCCGGGGTATCCGTCAGTCACCCCGACTCTGGGCACGTATGAAAAGTGCTCATCCAGTACGGATGCCCTCCTGCTGTCAGTTGCCACCATGTGCGCGCCGACGGCATTGCCGTCCTTGACGCCCACTGCCACCCACATGTAGCCGCTCTTGCCGTCGTATGGCATCCCCGTCTCGTCCATGTGGACGTGGTCGCATCCTGCAATGTCTTTTTTGATGTCCTCCACGCACGGATCAAGCTTCTTTGTAACGGTCTTGAGGCAGTTCTGTATCATCGCCTTGCTTACATCAATTTTAAAGATCTCCTTTACGATGCGCCTGATCGAGCCGACGGATGCCGGCATGGTGTACAGGGTGCCGATATAGGAGGCAATGTTGGGTCCAAACTCGGTGCCCGGAACGACCAGCCCGCCCCCGTTTGTCGTGGTGATGGCGCCGCACTTGCGGCACTTGCGGCGGGTAAAGTAGTGCTGTGTCGTGACCGGCTCTGGGATCTCTGGAATGTCAGTAGCCATCCTAGTTCCGGCGGGAACCGGATCTGTCAGGTCGCGCCCGTTGCACGCGCCGCACATGTCAGGCACGTGGTTCATTTCCCGGGTCGGTGTTCTCCTGTGTGATATGCCCTCGTGTCCGGGCCTGCGGCCCGGCCTTGTAGGTGCCCTTCCAGATGCCCCTGCCGCGGCTGCTGCCTTTTTCTGCCTGGTCGGAATCGAGTTCTGCGAGGAGGGGCTGTGCGGGTTCTCATAATATGTGATGCGTTGTTTGAACTGCTTGATTTGTGCTGTCTGCGTCGCGATTTGCGCGGCAGAGACGGCATTGTCAGATTTGCGTCCCGCCTTCTCAGCGGCAAGCTCCTCCCGTGTCCTCTGATGTTCCTTCTGCTCCTTCTGAAGCTTGCCTTGTGTCCTCTGATGTTCCTTCTGCTCCTTCTGAAGCTTGCCTTGTGTCCTCTGATGTTCCTTCTGCTCCTTCTGAAGCTTGCCTTGCGTCCTCTGATGTTCCTTCTGCTCCTTCTGAAGTTCCGCTTTTTCGCGGGCAAGCTCATTGCATAGTTCCTTGAATTCCGAGGCTGTAGGCATGTATTTCCCGGGTAATGATAGTTTATAGATCAGGTGGTCAGAAAAAATCAACTAGGCAGGGGCTAACCTATTACGATCTGATGTTGTACAAAAGATATTATGCCAAGATCTGCTCTGAACGTCATGAGGTTGTGCCTCTTTGGCCCCTACGTCAGATCCACCGACGGCATTCCGTCGGGAAGCACCGGCGATCTGATAAAAGAGATCTGCAGGTCGCAGGGCTTTGAAACGGCAGAGTGCCATGATGAATATCACTCCTTCGGCTCTGCCATAAAGGCGTACGTCCGGCTGTTTCTAAAGCACAGGAAGATCGATTATGACGTAATGATAATCCCGTATTTAAGGAGGGGGAGACCATTCATAATTCCCTTTGCCAGACTGGTTTCCAAAGGGCCATAGTCAATTCATAAAAAAACGAACAATTTTGACAACTGCTTTTGATCCAAACATTAAGATCAGGCAAACCATCGCACATGCATGGGAAAACAGGCAGAATTTGTGGCATCTAGGGACAAATTCCTGGGCAAGCAAAGCACTCACGCCTTTGCAAGGCGTACTAGACCCGACAGTATGGAACACGACAGTTGTTGCTGCTGCAGTTAATTCGTGCATGTGGAGTTTGACATACTGCCACACAAGACCCGACAGTATGGAACACGACAGTTGTTGCTGCTGCAGTAGTCAGCCCATCAAATATCGGAACATCTTTACCGGTAGGATCTCTCCGCTGGTAAACAGATTCCGCACGGACTGCTCCATCTCATCAAGCGTATCAAACACCTTGGCAGACAGCCTCCGCTTTATCTCCCTCCACTGTATCTCTACAGGATTGAGCTCCGGCGTGGACGGCGGCAGGTACTCCAGTATTATCTCGCCCTTGTACTTTTCCAGCGTCTTCCTTACGCCGACAGACTTGTGGTATGACGCATTATCCAGGAATATCAACACCTTTCCGTACTTTTCGTGCACCTTTTCCAAAAAGTCGCAAAAGCTGTTGGTGTTGGTCTTGTCATAGAACATATAGTAGAATATGTTAACTGCCAGCACGCCGAACATGTACCGGCGCTGCCGTGACAGCGTCAAGGGCGCCGTGACGCTCATGCCGCGCCTGATCCACCCGTGTTTGGGGCTGTTTGAGGTCTTTTGTATGGATGACTCGTCTTCTGCCAGTACCGTATACCCTTGCGCCTCCTTTTCCCGTATCAGCTCCTGGGATGCCTCCTTGAACTCGTTCTGCTTTTGTTTTGAGACGGCCTTTGGGTTCTTGGGCCTCGGCTTCCTCCATGAGAACCCAAGCTCGCGTGCCAGCAGCCGCGTGCCGCTCTTGCTGTATTCTATGCCGAACTTCTTTTTGATGTGCCGTCTCATCAGGCCCGAGTCCCACAGGCTGCTCTCAAAACCGCACTCCTCGGATCCTGACTTGAGATCCGCCGCAAGCTGTTTCAGCTGCGACTCACTCAGCTTGTGCTTGCGTCCCCTGCCTGGCCGCTCGTGCCTTGCACGTATTCCCTCGTCCTGTGCGCGGATGAGCCACTTGGATATGGTGGAATGTGCCCGGTCGAGGTTCTTTGCTATCTGTTCCACACCGAGGTCGTCCTTGCGCTGCATGTATGCAAGCAGCCTGTCGCGCTTTCTCTTGTCTGTCTCCTTTTTGTATGCCTTGTGCAGGTAGGAGCGTGACGTATTTGGCAGGAATTTGCTCCCTGATGCTACGAATTCCTTTCTCTGTCTGTCCATGCATATGCGCATTCCTTGCCTGATCTTAATGTTTGGATCAAAAATAGTTGTCAAAATTGTTCTTTTTTTTATATATTGACTACAGTACTATGTTTTTGTCCGTTGTCGATTTACGATACGAAGGTAAACGTCCGCAAAAAGATCCCCAAAAACTCGCTGAGGGCCAGGTTCGTCCGCATTGCGGAAAAGACCGCCTGCAGGTGGTCGGATCTGGTAATAACGGAGAGCACCTTTCAGATCGAATGGTTTGTCAGGGAGTACGGCCTGCCAAGGGAGAGGTTCTGCCGGCTCTGGCCTGCCGCATATGAGCCGCTCTTCAGGCCCCTGCCGTTCAAGGAGCGGACGGACGAGTTCGTCGTGCTGTATTTCGGATCGTTCATTCCCACGTACGGCACCCGGGTCATAGCGGAGGCTGCCGACCACCTGCGCGGCAAAAAGGACATAACGTTTGTCTTCTGCGGCGGCGGCCAGGACGAGCCCGAGGTAAGGCGGTACGCCGAGGAGGCCGGCCTACCTAACGTAAGATTTCTGGGCGTGCTTCCTGTCCTGTCACTTGTACAGCAGATAAATGACAGCGACGTGTGCATGGGGCTGTTTGGCACAAGTGACAAGTGCAAGGGATCCATGTCCAACAAGATCAACCAGATCCTTGCGTCGGCCAAGCCGCTGGTCACCATAAGCACGCCCACGACACGCGAGGCCGGCCTGGCCGACGGGGAGAACTGCATGCTGGTGCACTCTGACTCGCCCGGGGAGCTGGCCCGGTGCATCCTGCAGCTGAGGGACGACGACGGTCTCCGGAGGCGCGTGGCCATGCAGGGGCGGCGGCACTACGCTGAAAGGCTGTCGATTGATCAGTCGGGCAGACAGCTGAATCGGTACATAAGGGACGTATGCGGCAAGGACGGATGTCCGGACTGAACGGTGATCCGAAATCAGGGACCGTGCAGTTCATCGCCCGGTTTTTTCCGTACGCTTGTTAAACAACTTCACATGCGGATAACTTGCCGTTTGCAGGAATCCTGATCGGTTTGATGCGAGTTTGTCAATACGTGAATAATCCGAATCTGCTAATTGCTCCGAATCAACTCTATGGAATCGAGTCTGGCAAGCAAAGAAAGTTCTTTTTTGTAAATGACGCAAATTCGTTGCCGCAGCTGAGAAATACCGGGGAATGCTTTGGCATGTTCAGGCATCATAATTTTCCTTAATTGGAGGCTCATTTCTGCCTATCAAAAACAGCATGATTCCTCCCAATGTGACCCCAATTCCGCTTAATCCGACAAACGTGCCGATGTTCTTTGCCAGCCTTAGGGTGGAATCCGTCTCCCCTGATCTGATCGAATAAAACATAACCAGGCCTACAGCAAACATACAAACCCCGGCAATTACGATGATTTTTCCGGTATTCACACCTTTTCGTCTAATTGCTGATTAATAAACTCCAAATCTGGCTTTGTTTTAGCGAACGCCGTCTGAGCGAAACGTGCTGAAAAATCCGGTCATTTGCACGGTCCCTGATTTCGAACCACCTTTCAGGCATCTTTTGTCAAAAGGATGCCATCTCCGGGGGGGGGGGGTTGTCCAAAAAACTTCCAACAGGACGCCATAATCTGCCGGCCTGACCCCGGATGCGGGCGATTTCAGACGGATGACGGGACGTTTCCGGCCAGCCGTGCGCAAAAGGCCGCGCAAACATCTGTGCAGGTCATACCTTGCGGCAGTGCTGCGATCCAACGGTACGGATTGTGATACAAAATCATGTCGTAAGGCTGTAGCACGGCATGCGAGCGAACATCTCTGCAGTGATGGTTCCGTCCATCTTTGAGCGCAGGACGGATCCGGTCCTTTCCTTCATTGCCGAGAGCAGGGACTCTGCCCGGCTCCTCTTGTGGTAGGCCCGCCAGAACTCGTCCGGCCTGTCGCGCAGCCACCGCAGCATCCTGGCCCTGGCACTGAACCCGCGGGGTTTTTCGTTCCCCTTTGCTGGCTTTATGACGGGCACGCGGCCGCTCTTTGCAATCAGCCCGCAGTTTTTGTACGAGTCGTATGCCGAGTCCAGCGCCACGATGCCGCATCCGCCACGTGGGATGCGGCTCAGCGTGCGGGCAAGCTCCGGCGAGTCGCCTGACGTGCCCGGCGTGGCCTCGAATGACAGTATCCTGCCCCCGATTGCGCCTACTATGTGCAGCTTTGCAAAGTCGTGCCCGGTCATCCCGCCGTATTTTGCGTGGTGCCAGCTCCTGTGCCTGCGGAGGCCGAACCCCGTCGAGTCGCCGTGCAGGTCCGCTATGCGCTCGCCGTCTGACATGGCCAGCACGACCTCGTCCATGAAGTCCTTGCCCATGTCCCAGAGCATGACCGCCCTGTTGTGCAGGGTGGACTTTGAGAGCGCGCGGTCCAGGCCGCACCTCCTGAGATCGTCCGGGTTTGCATCCAAGTGCGTGGCCATGGTCCTGTAGGACAGGCCGTTTTCGATCCTGAGGATCGCGATGCGTATGGCAGACCACGCAAGACGGGCGTCGATTCCAGTCTTGTCTGCCATCCTCCCGGCCGCCCTGCGCACGATCTTTCTCAGATTCTTCATCATCCTCTTCCTGCGGAAGCTCTCCTGCCTGCGCTTTTGCTCGTAGAGGCGGCAATAGTCCGTGTTCTTCCTGTTGTTGCTCATTGGGATATTCAGGATCGGCTGATCAAAATCATTTTCGGCGCCGTGCGCCCATGATCTATGAACCCAACGGTCATTTTGCGGAAATTTTTTGGACAACCCCATCTGCGGGCGAAACGGTCATAGATGGGCAGGCCGGAGAGGAGTACCATGCTAGATAAAGGGGGGGGGGACGAGCTACTTTCTGGATCCCACATGACCACGCCAAGCCCATCATCCTTCAAACACCTCCTTTTACGCAGGATAAAAAGCAAGGCGAGGGATCTGCTGTTTGCCGATTTCCGACTGCATAGCTACCAGATCATGTGTCCGGTTTGCAGTCGTTCAAGAAACGTTCAAAGAACTGATTTCTGGAGGCTCCTGAGGTACCCAAGGACATCCGCATTTTTGGTGCCACGCCTGTTGATGAACAACATTACATCGCTCTTCCACGCCCTGCCGGATTTTCTCATAATCGGAATTGCCAAGTCGGGGACCACGTCGCTGTACGGCCTGATAAGCGCGCATCCGCACGTGGTTCCAGCACGGCTCAAGGAGGTACACTATTTCACCGACTCGCGTAATTATGGGATGGGCGCGTTGTGGTACCGTGCCCGGTTTCCAAGCATGTCGTACAAACGCCGGCTTGCCGTGCGATACGGCCGTAAAATACTGTCCGGCGAGGCCTCCTCAACCTACATGTTCCATCCGATGGCACCCGGCAGGGTCAAGGCCCTGCTTCCGGACGTCAAGCTGATCGCAATCCTGCGCAACCCCGTCGACCGCGCCTATTCTGACTACCACATGCAGGTTAGGGAACGACGCGAGTCGCTAACCTTTGAGGATGCAATAAGGGCAGAAAAAGACAGGACGTCATACGAGATGGGAAGAGTAATCTCTGATCCGCGGTTTTACTGGAGCAACCTGCGCCGCTACTCCTACCTCCAAAAAGGCCACTATGCAGAGCAGCTGGCCCGCTGGTTCAGATACCGGCAGAGACCAGCTCCTCATCCTGACCCTGGAGGAGCTAGAGGCAGACCAACGCGGCGTGCTTGACAGGGTGTTTGGGTTTCTGGGACTCGAGATGCTTGATGTGGGCGGCCTTGACTCCCTGCCGAGCTATTCTTGGACAAAACAGTTCATCCGGGAGCCCTCAGACGAGACTGACCGCGGACGGCTGAACGCATACGGCTATCCAAAGATGAAGCCCAAGACGCGTGTAATGCTGCTGGATTATTTCAGGCCGCACAACGAACGGCTGTCCGATCTCTTGCAGCGTGACTTTGACTGGAACAGCTGATTCACGGCAACCTCCAATGACCTGTCGGCAGCACGGCACCGCTATCTGGACTTGGAGACTGCCGGTCTTTTTGATCTGCCCTCCGCGGTTTTGCCGCGTTATGTGATCTCCCTTATCAGACGTACCAGGGACTCTGAGGCCACGTCGTTTGTAAGGTTCTTCATGGTGTGCCGCCTTCCCTGCAGGGCTATCTGCTCCCACCTTGGACTGTCCGGGTCGTCTAGATAGTCCTGAAACTTTCTGCGGTAGTTCCTCTGGTTGATAAAAACTGCCGTCTCCCCGTCACGAAACCCAAGATATCCGCCGTCGTTTTTAGGCGTCATTTCCATGAACGTAAGGCATCCTGCAGCGGTGGACTCGTAATACTTGATCGTGGGATAGTATCCTGTAGCGGCAATGGTCGTCCTGTACTGCGACAGGTGTGTGATAAAATCGGGATGGCCGCCGTGCACGTATGTGATGGTTCCCGGTATGACTCCGGCATGATCCACATATGGCAGCTTTTTGCACATTCTTCTTAGCTTGTAGATGTTCCACACTGTACTGCGCCTTAACCTCATGGTGTTGAGCATACGGCCGACGAGCGATTTGGGCTCTCCAAGCATGCCTGTAAGCAGGATGCGATCCTTTATCCTGTCTTCAAACGGCTTGCAGTACGGCAGATCCGGCTCGACGCCATATGTTATAGTCCTGTATGTGAAATCGCCGGGAAAATGCCTGTAAAAATAACTGGCAGACATGAAGTTAAAGTAGCAGTTGATCCTGTATTTTTCATGAAATCCGATCAGATCCCAGCTTTTTGCAAAGTGTGGATCGTGGGTATGGGCAACCACCGGGATGTCGGCTCTCCTTATGTTGTCAAGGCATGGCGTGCTCTTGTCGCTGTTTGCGCACATTATCTTTTTTGGGAATGTTTTGCATAGGCGCCATTTTTGTGCGCACCCACTGCACTTCTTTAATCTCTGGGTATATGAGGCAGCCCATGGCGACGCTATTTTCATGTCTATTCCATGGCTGATTAATGGCTGGCATGGCCATGCCTGATCGATCTGCCAAGCCGGTTTTTTAGGAAAAATCGATTACTTTGACAAATTTTTTCATGTTAATATTAATAACTATGAAATTGGCACCCCTTCATGATGGGCAGGAATGAATCCCCGCAGGTATCCATAATCCTTCCTACGTACAACGAGTCTCAAAACATTCTAAAAATCCTAAAGTCCATCGGGGACTCTATCCCCCAAAAAATACCGTTTGAAACCATCGTAGTCGATGACAACTCACCTGATGGGACCGGCAACATCGTTGAGGAGTACATCAGAAACGTCAAGGAATTTGCAAACAATACTACCAATGTAATCCACAGAAAAGCCCAAACCGGACTCACCTCTGCAACACTGTCTGGCATCCGGCAAGCCACCGCCGAGACCATCGTGGTAATGGACAGCGACCTGTCCCACCCCCCGAATCTGATCCCAAAACTGCTTGATGCGCTAAAGTCAAGGTATGATCTGGCAATTGCCTCTAGGTACACTGCAGGCGGTGCCATCATGGGCTGGAGCATCAAACGAAAGATAATCAGCAAAACTGCCACCGAGATTGCCAAAAAGGGGCTGGGAATTGATACTGCAGATCCCATGTCCGGGTTCTTTGCATTCAAGAAAAGAATAATCCGGGATTTGAAGTTTGACACAGTCGGCCCCAAAATGCTACTGGAAATCCTTGTCAAGTCCAAGGAAATCAACATAGCTGAGATTCCCTACACCTTCACCGACAGGCAGTTCGGATCAAGCAAGTTTGGAGCCTCGACCGTTCTTGACTATGCAAGATCTGTCTGGAGGCTGTACCGATATGGCAAGCAGGACAAAACCAGCAAATCCAAAAAGTCCGTGCGGTTCATCTCAAAGGCTGCGCGCTTTTTCACCGTTGGCGCCTCCGGCCTGGGCGTCAACTACCTTGTATCCCTTCTGTTTGCAGGCGGAATCGTAGACATGTGGTACCTGCACGCTAATATCATTGGGATTGCCGTATCCATGACAAGCAACTTCGTCCTTAACAAGGCATGGACATTCAGTGACCGGGACTTTGGCCTCCGGCGAACACTGTCCCAGTATTCAAAATTCATCGTCTTTAGCTCGTTTGGGGCGCTGGCTCAGCTGGGGATGGTGTTTGGGCTGGTGGACGGATATGGGATGGCCTACCCGGTTGCACTTGTGATCTCGGTGACGACTGCCGCGTTGGGAAACTTTGTCTTGAACAAGAAGTGGACGTTTAAAGAAAAGATCTGGGACTGAAAGTCCCATGATCAGGTTCTTGCGCCACAGGACCTGGGGCGGGATTTGCTAAAAAACGCATGCCAACAGCGCCTAGCCTCACGCAGACTGGGCCGGAGCCAATACCTCATGGCAAGGCTGCATGCATCATGCAAAGGCAAGTCCCGGCCTGCAGTTCTGGTAGCGCAGCAAAAAAAAAGCTTGCCAGGCAGACAGGAGCGGCAGGATCCATTGCGGCCAAGCAGGATGCCTGATAAAAGCGGGTGCAGAGACCGGAGGTGGCAAGGCCAAGCAGGAAGGAAAAGTCATGACGCAGGCAAATCCAAAGCCGCCTGCGGTAATCGCATCAAAGGACGGATCACAGCTTTGACACGTCGTGTCCGTTTAGATAAAAAAAGATCCGCCCTCAACTGTGTGCACTGTCAGGATGAGGATGGACAGATCCTCATGTACGGGGCTAAAAGAAAACCACCCGAGGCCGGGGTTGTCGCCTAATTCACCTATCTGGCTCAATCTGCACGTTTTTCTGAACTTCCGTCCCTCGTGCACGCCTAGATCCGGATGACATCGTATGGTTTTCAGGAATTCTGATGAATTAGGCGACAACCCCCCCCCGAGGCCGGAAAGGCAAGTCAAGGAAAAAGCACGAAAATCAAAAGGCGCCAATCCAAGATGCGCTGGCAAGCAAAAGCCCATGCGGCATTTCATGATCAGGTGTCCCTGCCGGCAGTATATGCCTTCAAGAATTTATGATTGCAAGTATGTAAAGAGGCCAGGGCAGAAACAAAAACAGCTCAAACCCGTCAGGGTACATTCCAAAAGGACGGCCAAACCCAAAGACCGCATGGCCTAGGAAAAACCAAGGGCCTAGCCGGAGGTCTTTACCGTCAGCTCCTGTCCGTTTCCGACATCCAGCGTGACGGTCCTTGCGTTCGAGTGTGTCCTAACGTGATCGCCGAACCCCCTCATCCATTCCCGGTACTTTTCGGGATACAGCATGTTGTCGGTTCCAACCACCCCGTTTACGTTTAGCATCGGAAACGCCAGATCAAAATAGTTTTTACAGTTCTCCTTGTCTGCGTCAATGAAGACAAAGTCAAACCCCACTCCGGACTGTCTTACCTCCTGTAGCACGTCTAGTGCGGTTCCGTGAACTACGGTAATCATATCTGAAACCCCGGCCTCCTCAAAGTTTCTTTTCGCCCTCTTGATTTTAGACGGGCTTTGCTCTATTGAGACAACCTCGCCACCGTTCCCTAAAACCGCATCTGCAAACCACAGCGTAGAGTATCCTGCAGACGTGCCAATCTCCAACACCCGTCTGGCCCCAGATGACCTCAATAAAATATTGTAAAACAGGCCCGTATCCCTCGTAATTGCGAGCATCCTGTCTTCAGGGGCGACGTCGACCCCTCGTGACCTTTCCAGCCCTGATCGTTCCTCAAGCCTCTCCAAAACCCTGGCAATTTGGGATCTCATAAAGGCCGTTGGGCCCCGCATTATATTATGATTTTACGCCTTGAATGTGCCTAATTCAATTATATTTGCCCACGCGGAATTTTGGCTGTTGAGCAACACGGAAGTCGACATGATCAGGATAGTCGAGGACATCATTAGCCTGGATCCGCAGATGAGGTTTGCCGCAATCGTTGATACGCAGGGGAACATCGTGGAGGCCATAATGAAGAGCGGAAAGAACTCGCTAAAGTCCCAGCAGGAGGAGGAGCACTTTTGCCAGCAGGTTGCCAAGCGAAGGAGGATGAGGAAAAACTTTGACAGAACGCTGGGAAAGGTTCGCTATGTCCACGTTGAGCGCGAAAAGCTGACCCAAATCGCAATTTATCCAAAGAACCACACAGTTTACTTTACAATGGAGCCCGAGCTGGCAATAGAGGAAAAGCTGGCGATAATAACCCGGGCCAAAAAGATCACATCAGATCTCTGACCTGGCATGCAGCGGGGAGGACAGAAGTCTTATTATCTCCAAGCTTTGATTTGATACATGATATATGGCAGACCCAAAATCCTAGTTGATGAGACCAGCGACGGGTTGGATCTAAAGCTGCAAGATGCCGGATACCATGCAGAAAGCGTAAAAAAACTAAAGGCCGGAAATGAAAAAATGGCACACGACTACAACATCATGCAGTATGCCAAAGAAAACAACATGGTGTTTATCACAAAGGACAAGGAACCCGGAAAGGCGTGCCCTGACAACGACATAAAATGCATCTGGATAAGCGATGATCTGATTTTTGAGCGAATAATTCTGCCGGATCTCGAAAAGCTGGGCTCTTGATCATATTTTTATTCGGCGCGTCCACTGGATAACCATGAAAAGCTGCGACAGGCGTGTTGGCGCCTACAAAAACGGCAAGACCATGGAGCAATGCCGGGAGCTTGCAGAAAAAATGAACCTGGAATTTCAGGAAACCATAGCAAAAAACGGCAGGATGTCGTGGACTGAGATCCTAGAGCGTGTGGATCATGACGAGCTGGTATACAAGCTGTCCCTAAAATATCTCCGTCGTGACGGCCTTGATATCGGAGACTATAAAACCCCGGAGGTAAGGCCTACTCCGGGCTGACCTTGCAGCTGCCGTCCGCATTTTGCAGCTTTCTGGCGATTATGAACGGGGTTGCAAGCAAGACCGGTATTGTGACTGCAATGAATATCGTCTGAAGCTGGGTTATCACAAATGCGACCCCCAGCCCTGTCACGGTTCCCAAAAACAGTGAAAGAAACGTCCCAGCACACGTGGGACACGCTATGAAGAGGCCTGTGGCCGCACCTATCGTTCCCACGCCCCTGCTTTTTCTTGATACCGTGATGGCAGTCACGGCCAGTGCCATGTTTAGTGCGACAAGATATGATACTATGATCTGCAGCAGCAGGTTGATTGGAACAATCTGCAGTCCTACGTGCTCTGTCAGGTATATGATGATTGTCGGCATGTATCCGGGGTCGTCACAGCACGGTGCCATGAATCCCGAGGGGACTTGCACGCCATACGCCTCTGAGAACACGACATCGGGCTGGTAGACCAAGGTTCCCGATGACAGCGAGAAGAATATTCCGTATACTGCAAACGTCATGGCCCAGATTCTCCTGCTTTTGGGGTTCCATGTTGCCAGCGCGATGATTGTTGTCAGTCCCTTGTGGTTCTCGGCGATTTTTTGCTTGTGGTGTACATACATTCCGTATGCAATTGCACCAAGTGCCATGAAGAACAAGACGTAAAACGCGTACGCGATCCTCACTATGACTTCTATGGATTCCGGGGTCAGGAGTCCTGGATCCTGATACCTTGAATACACTACAAACAGCGCCGCAATGGTGACAAATCCCACAATGACTAGCGGCCTTCCTGGCTTGGGCCCTGATTTTTCTCTCACTACTTCAAAATCCCCCCGGCATTGGATTAAACTGTATCTGACCATGTCCGTCTTCCCGGGGGCAACCTGCCAGGCCGTCTCGGCTTTCAGCCACATCCAAAACCACCTTGCAGCAAAACTCATGCCTGCATGCTGCAACGATCTATGGCCACCACGTAAGTCCGCTATTTTTAATAACCGCACCTGACTTAACCATGACATCAGAATGAATGACTTGCATGCCGTTATGGGGCAGAACACCCATGCCAATGTCGCCCTGATCGTTTGATGTCGTCGGCCCTCTTGTTGAGCTCCGCCGAATTGGCATGTACAATTGTGATTTCCATGCCTAGCCAGCAAGGGGACGTGACCTCACACAGTTTTTGATATACGGCCCCGCAGGCAAGGAAGCCATGGAGAAAATCACATCGAATGTATCAACAGTGCTTGGCATAGATCTTTCAAAAACAGCCCCGGCAGGATAGCTTGCCAAGAACTTAACTTCCGTAGCCTTTACCATCAGTGCATCCTTTAGCCTGCCGCCCAAAAAACAGGCGGCAGGGGCTCGGGTACCCGGACAGCTCTATCGGTCACCTGGGGGCCGTTATGGGGGAGTCCGCACCCGCTGCAGCCTTGCCCCGCCAGCTCCCCGCTGGCCGCCCTGCTAATCTCGTGGATCTACTGTAGCTCCGCCCCTGTAATGCCTGCTATGTGCTCAGCTTTGGAACAAAGATGTACACAAGCGCGATTATCTCAAGCCTTCCGATGATCATGAGGAAGCTGAGCGCCATCTTGGTTGCAGGATCCGTATCAGGCGAGATCACGCCTGCAGACAGCCCTCCGGTGGTGATCACCCCGACTGCCTCAAAGAACGAGTCCTGCAGGGTCGCATCGTGGGTTGCAGACAGATGCCCCGCCGTGACTAGCGCTATGAATGGAAACGACGCTAGGATTATGATTGTCGACATGATCTCCTTTTTGTTGTCCTGCAGAAGGTTCTTTCTGGTCCCGGCACGGATAAACTGCCTGATGTTTCTCAGGTGGAAGAACCTGTATATCTTGATCCCCCCCGCAGTCGAGAACCCGCATCCGCCTATGATCATCAGTATTATCAGAACCGAGTGCGCCGCGCCGTCCAGTCCACTCAGGCTGCTCAGCTGAAGCCCCGTCGTGGTGCTAGCCGATACCGTATAAAACGAAGACCAGATTGGCTCAAAGTCTGCTAGTGCCGAAAACAACAGGATCCCACCTCCGAGGACTGCAAAGTATACCAGGACCTCCTTTCCAAGCTTTGGCGATACGAACTTCTTCCTGACAAACCCATAGTGGAACGTGAACGGCAGGGCCCCTAGAATCATGGCTGCCATCAGCACAATCTGCTCCTCCCATACCAGCCTGTCCACTATTGTAGAGTCAGGCAGGAATCCTCCCGTCGCAAGCGTGCTCATTGCCAGCGACAGGTTGTCGACGATGTCCCGCTCCCCGAACAGGAAAAGCAGCACCGCGACAATCACTATATACAGAGTGAAGATTACCGTGATGGTTCCAAAGAGCTCCCTCATGTGCAGTGTCTTTCCGGAGATAAAGCCCCTCATCGACTGCAGCTTTCCCTCGGGGTAAAACGCAGTCATTACCAGGTAGATGAAGCTCATCCCCCCCACCAGCTGCGTAAAGCTGCGATAGAACGTAAAGCTCTGGGGCAGGTCCTCCGGGGTGTCATACAGAGAGATTCCTCCCGTGGTGAATCCTGCAGCGCTGGAAAAAAAGCTGCTTGCAAAGGACTCTATGCTTGTCTCGCCTGCGATGTGCGCCACATACAGGTACGGTATGGTTCCATACAGCGTAAGGATAAACAGGCTACAAAACACCAGGATTGAGGCCTGCCGCATGTCCAGGCTGGCCTTTTCGCCATAGGAGTTCAAAAAAAATCCCGTGACTAGCAGCAGGACCGTCGTAGAATAGATTCCCGTCGCCGTCTGCGGGTCGTTTAGCACGATTGTGGCCATGATTGCAGGCACGAGCAGTAGCACGCCTGCAAACTGCAGGACAAACCCCAGGTTTCCCAGGATGGCCTTTACGGGGGGGCTGAGTAGCCTTGGGGGAACAGCGCTTGCGCTGCGGATGACGTTTGCAATCCTGGCCTGAAGGATCATCCCGACCACGTTGTTTTTCCTTGAGACCACGGGAATCTTCCGTATGTTGTTGTCCCTCATTATGTGCAACGCCTCCTGCAGGGTGGTCTTGTCGTCCACGGTAATCAGGGGGGCAGACATGATGTCCTCTAGCCTTGTGTGCTCGGCTGTGACCCTAGAGTCGCCCACCTTGTTTAGAATGTCCTCGTCGGTAACAATCCCGATCGGTTTTTTGTCCTCGGTGACTATTATGTCGTCATGCTCGTAGTTTTGCAGGATTCTGGTAGCAGAACGCGTGGACGTCTTCCTGTCTAGGAGCAAGATCTCCTTTTCCATGTACTGTGAGACGGGCTTGGAGAGGATGTACGAGACCGATCTTTCCGGACTTGCCGACATAAAGCTACCACTTCGGCCTCATTTTAAATAATTTTAGTTTCGACCAGACATGGGAGATCGCCTGCTGTATCACTGTGCTTCAACTGATCGATCTTTGCTTGTACCCTTATAAGCATTGGAGGTTAAGACAAGGTGTCCAGTACGATGAAAATAGATCAAGAGCAGGAACCAGACTATGAATGCGTCACAGTCGAGCATGTGGGCTTTGTTGATCCCTACGCCGTGGAGGGCCTGGTTATATTGCGCTCTGATGACGGCAAAGAGTTCCACATGCGCGCATTCTCCGGCGAGGTTGCAAAGCACATCACAAGCTTCCTTGACGAGGACTCTGAGCCACTTCCGACCATATACAGGATGATTGAGGATATCTGCGAGCACAATGAGATGTTCCTGGTAAAGGTAAAGATCTACGAGAGCGGGCAGGTCCTGCGCGCAAACCTGTACTTTGCAGGCCAAAACGAGCTGGTCCTGAGAAACTATCGCGCCTCAGACGCCCTGGCCTTGGCATCCTACTATAACGTTCCTATTCTGGTTCGAGAAAACCTCCTAAAGGAAGGCACGGATGTCTAGGTCACTATCTCGTCTAGCCTGCCCTCTTCCTGCGCCCTCTTTATCTCCATGGCGATTCTTCTGCCTATGCCAAACGTTGCCCCGTACTGGTATTTCGTGTACGGGCTGGTCGTGGCAACAATCGGATTGCCCGGAACCCTCAGGGACACGTCATAGACTATCATCTCAAGGTCTCGTGTTATCACGCTTTGCAGCGAGAACGGCCCTATGATTCCCGGCGCGTACTCCCTTTTGACTGCCCTGACGAACCTGTCCCCAATGGATATGACCTTCTCAAGCAGCGACTCTCTTATGCTGGCAGGGGTGTGTCCCACCTCGATGTTCTGCAGGTCGACGTCCATCTCAAGCTGCTGCCTTGCAGGCAGCGCATTAAAGTCCATGGTGTTTGTCTGAAGCCGCCTTTCTATGCCTATGAAGTCACAGTGGTCTGAAATCGGCGTGTGAAAGAAGTTAAAGTTGAGGTACGTCCCGATTGCCAGCTCCTCTATGCTTGCCTGCTCTAGATCCTCCCTTGCAATCAGCCCACGCCTGATCCTCTCCTCGGATTTTTCCGCATAGTCCGGGTATGATGAGACCGTAAAGAACGCCCTTTCAAGCCTCCTGTCCTTTTCCTGCACCTTGACTATTGCCGGCCCGTCTATATCCCTTGGGTTCTTGAAGATTCTCGGATGCTTTATCCCGGCCTTTTGCAGGAGATAGTACTGGTTTTTTTTGTGGTGGCGCTCTTCGGCCTGAAACAGCGCCCTGTTTCCAAAGATCGGCACCTTGAAGGCATCCTCGATCGTCTTGTATCCCAGATATGCAGTAAGGGAGCGGTGCGGGACAATTATGGTGCCGGTCTCCCGCAGCATCCTCTGGGTCTTGGCCGATGCCATGTCACCGAATCTTGGCAGGACAAGAACCTCGTCTGCAATCCTTCCAAACCTCCGGTATGGCGTCTCCCTTCCCTTCTGGCAGACGACTATGGTCTGCAGCCCCTCGTCTTTTGCGCCGTCCATGACCTCTAGCGCAGAATGACTGCCTAGGACGCCTATTCTAAGGTCCGAGTAGCCGTTGACGATTTTTTTGATCTCCTGCCTCTTGATCACAGGTTGACTATCCGAGGGAGGGGCTAATATAGCTTAGACTGTAGCGGGATGGCCCCGGGTCAGAGTTGAGGCCATACTCCCTTGCCGGCCAAGCATGAAAACCACAACTGCAGGCAAATGTGTGACTGGCTGCCCTACCTAGACAGGGGCTATCTTGCTGCCCTGGACTCAGAGCCCGGGCCCCGTACGAGATTTATTTCAGATCCGTTTTGGTAAACCATGGCCTATAGCTTTGAAATGGTACTAGTCGGGATGATTTTGCTGTCTGCCATGGCCGCCGGTGCAGTTACGCTGCGGATCAAGCGCAGGCGCGAGGCCGGATCTGCCGAATCTGCTGAAAACAAAGTCGGCCAGGAGACTGGTGACAGCCCTGAAAACGCCCCCTAATAGATAAAATACTGCAAGGCATCTTGGTTCCATATGCGCCTGATAGTTGGAATGACTGGCAGCACGGGGGCAGTCTACGGAATCCGCGCACTGGAGGTCCTCAGGGATCTGGGGGTTGAGACCCACCTGGTGATCAGCGAGTGGGCGGGAAAATGCATAGCCATGGAGACCCAGCATGACGCCGACTATGTGAGATCCCTGGCAGACAAGGTCTATGACGACAGGAACATGGCAGCCGGCATATCTAGCGGAACCTTCGGGGTTGATGGGATGATGGTGCTGCCCTGCAGCATGAAGACACTCTCAAGCATCGCAAGCGGGTATGACGAGAACCTGATCTCGCGCGCTGCCGGCGTCACGATCAAGGAATCAAGAAGGCTTGTCCTGCTGGCACGGGAGACCCCACTCTCTGCAATACATCTTGAAAACATGCTAAAGCTTGCAAGGCTGGGGGTTGTGATCCTGCCGCCCGCTACAGAGTTTTACACAAAGCCCGAGTCCATCGATGACCTGGTGAATCATGGCGTCGGAAAGTGCCTGGATCAGTTCGGCTTGGATCATAATTTATACAAAAGATGGGGAACCAGATAGCGGTTTGCCTAGAGTAAGGTACGAGAAAATCGCCAGGGCCAAGCGCAGCAAGGTTTTTGACGCTGCCGTAGACTATGGGTCATTCCAAAAGACAATGCCCCAGTACTTTCCATCGGTTCGGATCCGCTCAAGCCGTGGCAATGTAACCGTAGTCGAGCAGCACGTCCGCCTTTCTGGCAGGGAGCTTGTGATGATGACCAAGCATGTCGTTTGCTGCCCAGACATGCACGAGGTCTTTGTCATAGGAGGAGATGCAAAGGGGAGCCATATCGTGGAAAGATACGAGGAGTTCCCGGGTGGAACCAAAATCATCGTTGATGCTGACATAAAATTGGGGGTGGTCACGAGGCTTGCCGGATTTTTTGGAAGAGACAGGCTGCAGAGCGGGCTGGAAGGGATCACCGGCGAGCTTGCAAGGCTGGCAGAAGGCTAGTCTGGTTTTGACTTTTTTTCCTTAAAGTCGTTGAGCTCCTTTTCGCCTTCGATCTTGCCCTTCTCAAACTCTCCCTTGGCCTTGCCGAAGGTTTTTGCCAGTTCCGGTATCTTTTTGGCGCCAAAAATGAACACCACTGCAATCACAATGATGAAGATCCATTCCTGGCCCGCAATAAAGCCGGTTAGAGTAGGCAGCATTGATCCTTTTCCCACAAATTAAGATTTAAGTGTTCTAGATTTTCGCTCGTTTCTTTCAATGACTGCCATGCCTGCAAGATACAGCCCGATCATCGGACCTGCAATCAGCCACATCGAGACGCCGGTTCCGTCCGGCGTGATTACTGCCCCGAACACCACAATTGCAACCACCGCATACCGGATGTTTCTCCTCCAAAACTCCGGACCTGTCATTCCAGATGCAGTGGATGCATACATGATCAGCGGCAGCTGAAACGAGAATCCAAACGCCAGCATGAACTGCAGCACAAATGTGACAAAATCAATCACGTTGAGGAATTCCAGTATCCCCGCTGACTTGCCGTACCCGTACAGGAACTCCAAAATGTACGGAACCACTGCCAGGTATGAGAAGATCGCCCCACCTGCAAACAGTCCCACCGCCGGGGCAGTTACGGTCCTGCCTACCTTGATCTCGTTTTCCTTTAATGCGGGCCTGATGAATGCGACAAGCTCCCTTACGATCACCGGCATGCCGGCCATGATCCCCGCAAGCGCTGCTATGTAAACCTGTGAAAAGAACGCCTGCCCTGGGGATGTCTGAATCAGCTGGACCTCTTCTGGCAGCAGCGCTGACTTCATATAGACTGTAATCTGCGCTGCAACGTTGTTTAGAGGCTCCACAGTGGGATAATACAGGCCTAGTCCCAAGTATTCTACGGGCTCTAGGTGGATGGTCAGCAGCGCAGCCGTCACGATTCCTATTATGATGACGATTCTGAGCACCCTTTTTCTTAGCTCCTCCAGGTGTTCCCTGAATGCCTCAAGTTCTGACATCTGGATTCAATGGATTTTTCTGTAATTTATCTACTTGGCAGGTATGGGCAGCAGCTTTCCTGCCGGCAGGCCCGCCGCTGCCATCGCCTCCTCATCAAAGTCCTTAAACTCCAAGGTAATCGTAGCTGTGGCCTTGAGGAACCCCTCCAGATCCCCTGCCAGCCCGCCGATATCCTGCCCGGAAAAGATCTCCCTGGAGCCCTTGAGGAATACGCGGTCCCCCTTTTCCATCCCCTCGCCGCCGAACCTGCTCTTCAAAAACTTGGTGATGCCTGGCAGCTCGCCCCTTGGGATGTGGTTGTGGTAATAGGCCAGCCCCCTGATTGATTCATAGTCAAACGGCGTTCCGTTTCTGTACATGAAGACTCCGACAAAAATGGCCTCCTCCTCTGGCTCCCTGACGCATTTTATGTCCCAGTTTAGCAGCTTGTCCTCGTCGTACCTGAACTCTGCGACCTCGTCTGCCGTTAGCTTCCAGTATCGCGCCCTTGCCATGTCTTTTCGGCCATCCTCTACTATAAATTCCAATACAGTGCGCGGCACTGCACCGGCAGTCTCTGCGGCCCGGATGCCATCCCGCCGAAAAAACCTCCCCGGCTTGTTTCCAGAGATACGGGGGCTGTAGTATAATTCCACCCGTTTGGCTCAAACTGCACATTTTTCTGAGTCCTCACTCCCCTTTACGCGTAGTCCTGATGATGTGTCGTGGCTTTTGGGAGCTCGTGAATTAGGCGGCAGCCTAGAGATACGAGACAACACTCCTGATGGGGGAAGGCCTGCAGCAGGCAATCCTGATGCCATGATGCGTACAGCTGAAAGCGGATCATTTCTTATCGAAATAGGCACGATATGCCAAAGATATGATCTATTTTTTGGCATGCGCGTTAGCTGCGGCCCCGTACACATCCACCTTTGCCAGGTATCATGACATGTAGCACACCAACGACGGGGACGAGGGGGCCCATGCACGGGATAGCCATACGGTGGGGAATGCGGTACGGGCTGCGCACCCCCGGCGGCATGAAGGGATGCCTGGCATCATGGTATCGTGCATCGGGACATGGCGCATACGTGGACTGGACGTGTCGGCTGGGTCGAGGTGCCCGTGTGGGCCTAGGACTAGTGCCTGCTTTCCGCCTCAGCCCACCGTGCTCAGCCTAACTGACCGAGTCATCCTTTGAGAAGGATTATAATCACATGATTGTGATTGGTTTTTGTGCCCGCCTACAGCGTACGCGTGACGATTGAGAACAAGCCCGGGATAGCCGATCCAGAGGGAGCTACAATCCTCAATGATCTTGTACTGAAGGGAAGTTTTTCCTCCGTATCCCAAGTAAGGACCGCAAAAATGCTAAAGTTTACCGTTGAGGAAAAGGACAAAGAAGAGGCTGAAAAAACAGTTCGCAGGCTCTGTGACGAGCTCCGAGTACTCAACCCCCTTGTCAGCAGGGCTGCCTATGACGTAGAGGGCCCGTAGCGATCAGGCACCTGCCACCTCGGCCTCGATTCAAATTAAATAGATCAAGTACCCCAGTGTCATTGTGAAGGTCGCCGTTGTAGTTTTCCCGGGAAGTAACTGCGATCGAGACATGTATCACGTCCTTTCAGACGTCTTCAATTTGGACACCAAATACTTTTGGCATGAGGACTCCCTGCCAAAGAACCTAGATGCAGTCGTCCTTCCAGGGGGATTTTCATACGGGGACAGGCTGCGCTCGGGAGTCATTGCAGCGCACAGCCCGATCATATCGGATGTCAAAAAAATGGCCGACAAGGGAACCCCTGTCTTGGGCGTGTGCAACGGATTCCAGATCCTAGTAGAGTCCGGGCTTTTGCCCGGGGCGCTGCTCAAAAACACGTCACTGAACTTTATGTGCGAGTGGACCAACCTGATCGTAGAGAACAACAAGACTCCGTTTACCTGCCGGCTCAGGCACCACCAAAAAATCCCAATCCCCATCGCAAACGGCGAGGGAAGGTACTATGCCGATGAGCAAACCCTCGGGGAGCTGAGGCGAAACGGCCAGGTTGTCTTTAGGTATGAAAAGCCCGTAAACGGCTCCTCTGATCAGATTGCAGGCGTGTGCAACAGGGATGGAAACGTCGTGGGCATGATGCCCCACCCCGAGCGCGCAGCCGAATCCGAAATCAACCCCGTTGATCACAGGCCCTCGTCAAAAATCTTCGAGTCGCTGCTAGAGACAGCAGGTGTGCAAAAATGAGTCTGGAGCAGCAGGAGCTGGAGTATCTAAGGTCCAAAATCGGGCGGGATCCGACCTCCACGGAGCTTCAGATTGCTGCCGCAGAGTGGTCAGAGCACTGCTCCTACAAGTCCTCAAAAAAGCACCTGGGAGTCCTGCCGATGGACGGCCCGCTGGTAATAAGCGAGAAGGGATACGACTCTGGCGTCTTGGATGTGGGCGGCGGATACGTAGTCACGGTGCACATCGAGAGCCACAATCACCCATCTGCCGTGGAGCCCTACGGCGGTGCGGCAACAGGCGTCGGCGGCGTAATCCGCGATATCCTGTCTGCGGGAACCCGGCCGATTGCAATCCTTGACGGCCTGCGCTTTGGCGACATTGAAACGGACGCCCAGGCAAGATGGCTCTTCAAGAATGCCGTGGCCGGAATTGCCGACTATGGGAACTGCCTGGGGGTTCCCACGATTGGGGGGGAAATTGAGTTTGATGCCTGCTATGCAGACTATGCGCTAGTCGACGTGGCATCCGTCGGTTTTGGCAAAAGGGGAAGCCTGATCAAGAACCGTGCCGATGAGGGCGACCATGTGGTGCTGCTTGGCGGCTCGACGGGCCGCGACGGCGTCGGCGGCTCGCAGTTTGCGTCTGACTCACTGGAGGGTCAGGATCGCTCCGCCGTCCAGATTCCAGATCCCTTCATTGAAAAGCTGATAATCGAGGTCGTCCTGGAGGCGCGAAACCGGGGACTGATCAAGGCCATCAAGGATCTTGGCGGCGGCGGCCTCTCGTGTGCTGTTTCTGAGACCGCAGACGCACTGGGCGTCGGAATCGAGATGGACATCGATGCAGTGCACACCAGGGAGCGGGGGATGCGCCCCGACGAAATCATGATCTCCGAGTCCCAGGAGCGGATGCTCATAATCACCGACGGGCCCGGACTTGAGGGACTCAAAGGCCTGTGTGCAAAGTACAGGGTGCAGCTGTCCGTCATCGGCTGCGTAAAATCCGACGGGATGATGAGGGTAAGGCAGGGGGAAAAAACGCTTGCAGACCTGCCTGCCTGCGTCGTCGCAAACGCCAAACTCTTGGACAGGCCCTCAAGGAGGCCGTCTTACATAGACAAAATCAACACGGATCCCCGGCTGAAGGCCCCCTCTGACCTGACAGAGACCCTCTTCAGGCTGTTAAGGTCCCCCAACATCGCAAGCAGGATCTGGGCATACGGGCAGTATGATCACGAGGTTGGAATCCGGACCGTAGTAAAGCCCGGGGCAGACGCGTCCGTCCTGAGGCTGGATAACGGCAGGTTCCTCTCGATCAAAATCGACGGCAATCCCAAGCAGTGCTACCTCAACCCCCGCCAGGGTGCAATGGGGTGCTTTGAGGAGGCGTGCCGCAACATAGTGTGTACCGGGGCCAGGCCGGTCGGGATGGTAGACCACCTGCAGTTTGGAAATCCAGAGGATCCGGAAATCTTCTGGACGTTTGTAGAGTCCCTACAGGGGATTGCAGACTTTGCTAGGCACTTTAAAATCCCCTGCGTGGGCGGAAAGGTCAGCCTGTACAACGAGACGCCCCGGGGCCCAATCAAGCCCACCCCACTGATCGGGATCCTGGGACTAGCCGACAAAATGCCGCCGCATCCGCGGCAGATCAGAGAGGGGGACTCGCTGTTCGTCATTGGGGACACCCGTGATGAGATGGGTGGCTCTGAGTATTACGAGTACATCCACAGGTTCGTTGGCGGCAGGTGCCCCGAGGTCGACTTTGCACAGTCCAAGGGCAGCATGGACGCTGTCCTGTCACTGATCGAGGGGGATCTGCTGCAAAACGCCCACGACTGCTCAAAGGGCGGGCTGGCAGTGGCAGTATCTGAGCTGTGCATGACCGGCGGGATTGGCTGCCGCGTCATGCTTGAGAATCTGCCAGGAGACGTGCTTGCAGTCGACAAGTCGCTCTTCTCAGAGAGCCATTCAAGGTACCTGCTAGTCGTATCTGGGAAAAACAGATCCGAGGTAGGAAAGCTGCTCTCTAAAAGGGGGGTAAGCCACGGCATGGTAGGGCAGTTCGGGGGCGATCAAATTGAGTTTGGACTCGGATCCTCCAAGGCAGTCTGCCTAAGCGTTGATAAGGCGCGGACAGGCTGGTTAAAATCGTTAGAGTTGGTTTTGCATGCCTGAGATCAAAGAGAATTGTGGCGTAGTCGGGATTTACAGCCTGTCTGGAACCAACGTCATCCCCATGGCAATCGACGCCCTGCGCGCGCTGCAGCACAGGGGGCAGGAGGCATGGGGCATTGCAATCCCCAACAAGGAGCCGCTAAAACGCCTGGGCCTGGTGACTGCCTCCTCGTCTGACTTTAAGAAGATAGCCGAGGAGTACGCATCACCCTGCGTAATCGGGCATGTCCGATACTCGACAATCGGCAAAAGCTCGCTGGATAACGCCCAGCCACTCAAGGTCAAGGATCTCTGCGTTGCGCACAACGGCACCATTGCCAACGTCCAAGAGCTCTCAAACCTTGTAGGCGGCTGCTCGTTTACCCCGCAGAACGCAAGCGACACCCTGGTGGCCGCCCAGCGACTGGTAGGCCTGATCTCCGAGAACGGCCAGATGGGCAAGGCGCTCTCCATCCTGAAAAACGAGATGGTAGGCTCGTACTGCTTTACATTCATCTCCGATGACGGCTCCGTCTATGCTGCGCGCGACCCCAAGGGATTCAGGCCCATGGTCCTGGGCCACAAAGAGTCAGATGATGCCCATATCGTCGCATCAGAATCCTCGGCGCTGTCCTCGGTCGGCGCAAGGCTTAAGCGAAACGTCTTGCCCGGGGAGCTGATCCGCCTGAGCAGGGACGGCATCGAGACCGAGCGGTTCTCCGAGGATGACTCCCGCGCCCACTGCTCCTTTGAGTTTACGTACTTTGCACACCCATCAAGCAACATGGAGGGGACAAACATCTATGTCGCAAGAAAGAACATCGGCCGCCTCCTTGCAAAAAAGTTCCCCCTGGGGGATGCCGATCTCGTCATTCCGGTCCCCGACTCTGCAAGGCCTGCGGCACTAGGATATGCGCAAGAGCTCGGGGTATCCTTTGACGAGGGGCTTCTAAAGGACCGCTACAGCAGGAAGGGGCCCCTGCGCAGCTTTATAGAGCCGCACCAGACCGATCGCGTGGAGATCAACCGCTGGATCATACCCATCAAGGAGATCATCGAGGGCAAGCATGTCGTAGTCGTCGACGACAGCCTTGTGCGCGGAACCAGCTCCCGTGCAATCATCAAGGCACTGCGGCGCTCAGGCGCGCGCAGGATAAGCATGATAATCACCTATCCGCCGATCAGGTTCCCCTGCTATGCCGGAATCGACTTTCCGTCACAGGAGGAGCTGGCCACGTTCTCTGATGGGGGGGATCTCTCCGATGCAGAGCTGACCGACATGGTAAGGCAGAGCATCGGTGCGGACTTTTTGGGGTACAACGACGCAGAAAATCTGGCAGATGCCGTGGGAATCCCAGCCGACTCGATGTGCTTTACCTGCTCCTCGGGAAACTATGCATCCCTAGGAATAACCCCTGAGTTTCGATCCCGCAAGGAGATGAAGGGCGAGTAACCGCCCGGGAACCAACTCTTAATTCCATGCGCCTGCCACCTTACTCGTTGAGCAGGATCAAAGACAGAGGGCTGGCAAGGCAGGGACGGCTCTCCTACGAGTGGGCCCGCACCCACATGCCTGTCCTGGCCGGCATAATTGGCTGCCTCAGAAAGTCAAGACCGCTCTCGGGGCTTACCTTGGGGTTTTGCTTGCAACTTACAAAGGAGACTGCCGTGCTGCTTGCCGGCGCCAGGGAGCTGGGCGCCCGCGTGGCCGCCTCCTCTGGAAACCCCCTGACCACGCAGGATGACATTGCGGCATTTCTGGACTCTAGGGGGATTGCCGTCTATGCCTGGTCGGGCCAGACCCGGAGGGAGTTTGCCTGGTGCGTGCGGCAGGTACTAGGGCACAGGCCCGACATCGTGGCCGACGACGGCGCCGAGCTGAGCCTTCTTGCCCACCTTGATCCCGGGTTCAGCAAGCTGAAGATCCTCGGGGGCACAGAGGAGACCACTACAGGCGTCTCAAGGATTCGATCCTTGGAAAAGTCCGGACTATTGCGCTATCCCGTCATCGCCGTCAACGACGCCCGCACAAAGCACCTGTTTGACAACAGGTACGGGACCGGCCAGAGCACCGTTGACGGGTATCTTCACGCAGTGGGCCTACTGCTTGCCGCCAAGCAGGTGGTGGTTGCAGGCTATGGCTGGGTCGGCAAGGGCGTAGCCTCTAGATGCCGCGGTATGGGGGCAAGGGTCATTGTCACTGAGGTTGATCCCGTCAAGGCGCTTGAGGCGCACATGGACGGGTTTGAGGTCATGACGATGGATTCTGCTGCAAGAGTCGGAGATGTCTTTATCACCTGTACCGGAATGACCTGCGTGATTGCCCCCCAACACATCGAATCCATGAAGTCCGGCGCAGTCGTAGGCAATGCTGGACACTTTGACGTCGAGGTCGACTCGAGATACCTGCTCAGATCAAGGCCTGTGAGGCAGGTCCGTGCAGGTCTAGACGAGTGCACCCTGGCAGGCGGCAAGAAGATATTCCTTGTCTCCAAGGGACGCGTGGCCAACCTTGTGGCAACCGGAGGGCACCCTCCAGAGGTAATGGACCAGTCGTTTGCAAACCAGCTGCTGTCGATTATACACATTGCAAGGTGCCACAAAAGACTGCCCACCGCGGTGATCCCGGTACCCGGCTCCCTGGATGAAAGAATCGCAAAAAGCGTACTCTCGTCCCTGGGAGTTAGAATCGACAGGCTGACCCCCGGGCAGGCCAGGTATGCCGACAGCTGGTAAAAATTAAGTACTGCCCGGCATATCGTACTGCATGAGGGCCGTCTGGAATGGTCAGGTGATTGCAGAAAGCGACGATACCATAGTCGTCGAGGGCAACCACTATTTTCCGCCTGACTCCATAAGGGACGAGTTTTTTGAAAAGACCGACCTTACCTCGTTTTGCGGCTGGAAGGGGGTGGCCAGCTATTACTCTGTGACCGTCGACGGGAGGACAAACAAGAACTGCGCGTGGTACTATGCCGAGCCAAACGACGCTGCCAAAAAAATCAAGGGCAGGATTGCCTTTTGGAACGGGGTCGACGTCCGATCCTAGCAAAGCCATGCAGGCCTAGGAAGCCATGTTGCTGTCACAAACCCCGCCGTGACCAGCACCCATGCTTGAATCACTGCATCGCTGAGGCCCACACTGAAAAACAAAGGCCCCTCAGGTGTACAACATCATCTATGTTAAAACGCCCGGGCCCTTTAGCGGTGGCAAGCTGTGTCTCTCTGATCCACGCCTAGTTTGATATGGGACGCCTTATGGCTTACGCTGGGTACAGGGGCCTGTTCCCCGTGTGAGAATGGTGCGCATTACTTTGCTGTCTTCTCCCTAGCCTCGGATGGCGGCTCGGATGATGCTGCAGTAGTAACAGCGGCAGCAGCCTCTGCCTTGCTCAGCTTGAGGTCGTACGTCCTGGGATCGTGTCCGGAGTATGGCGTCTTTGTCACGAGCATGGACCAGATGATCCTGATCATCTTGGTTGCCGCGTGCGTCCTGGCCACCATGGGCCTTGCGCTGTTCCTCTTCTTGGATCCTGCATGGATCCTTCCCATCCTCTCGTCGTATATGGCAGCCGTGCGCGCAGCCTGAAGCATCGCCCGGTTGCGCCTGCGGTTGGATGTCTTTCTCATCTTACCGTGATACTCCCTGTCGCCGGACTGGTGGACGGTCGGACACATGCCGAACCACGCAACAAGCTTGCCCGGGGTCTTGAATCTGCCAGTATCTCCGATCTCAGATACCAGCAGCATGGCCGCAAGCGAGTCGATCCCCGGAATGCTCATCGGGATCCTCGCATCCTCGCTGGCGCCGGCCTGTGCGGCTGTCTTCGTCTCGATGTCTGCAATCTCCTCCGTGGGCTGCCTGACCCTTCTGGTATGCACGCCAAGAACCGCCCCCGTCATTGGGATCATCAGGTGCCATGTCTGTCAGCTGCCTGAGTCCCTTGGAATATACGTGTGACGAGTCGATCCTCCCGTCATACCTGTCCGGGAGGCTGTGGATCCGGTTGATCACGGCCGTCCTGGCCTGCACGGGGCCGATCCTGCAGCGTATCAGCTCCCTGACGCTCCGGAGTTCGGGCGGTGCCACGTAGCACTCGGGAACCATTCCGGCCCTCAGGGCGTTTGCGAACCTTCTTGCGTCGATTGGATCAGTCTTTACATCCATGTCCGAGATTATCCGCATCCTGTAGGTGCTGGCAAGCTTGGGTATTCCTGCGGACTCGAACGCCTCGCAGGTCTTGGGCCACATGTTGCCTGCGGACTCGCAGACGGCCTGGCAGTTCCTTCCGTAATTGAGCTTTGCCTTCCTAGCAAACAGACTTGCCTCCTTGGAGGCGTCCTCGTATGCCGTCTCTTCTTGGATCCTCTTTTTGTCGTCCATAATGCACGCTATGCATTTTCTCTTTCCAATGTCTATTCCTATGCTGTATTTGCATCTTTTCTCGTCTTCCTTTTTTTGTGGATCAGAGACTGCACACATCTATCAGCACGCCGTGGTGCACGAACACTGCAGCTCGGAATTACCGCATTCAGAAGTCAGCGCGCGGGGCGCATGGGAAGACAGCAGTTGATCCACGTCACCACTGCTACGGGCCCGGGCGTTTTAACCCGTGTTCAGAAGTAACAAGGTACGAGGTCACCTAGTTTTGACGTGTTTTGACAACCTGCTTAACATATTGCGATCATGCTGATCAAATACGATGCCTGTATAGCATCAACATGAAAGGCCGTCGACCCACATACCGCGAACTAGAGGCCACAATCGTATCATTCACAGACAGAATAAGCACGCTAGAAAATAGCCAAAAGGCAATGTGCAGGATGATGAAGGAGAAGGACAGGACAATCGAGGAGCAGAACAGGATGATGAAGGAGAAGGACAGGACAATCGAGGAGCAGAACAGGCGGCTCCGGTACTACGAGAACGAGAACTCGCCACCGTCTGCAGAATCATTAGAGTACAAGAGGCAAAAGGCGCAGCGGAAAAGGGAGAGGGCCAGTAACCGTGGCAACGGCAGCAACGGCAGCAGTAGTGGCAACAATAATGGCAACAATAATGGCACCGGCAAAAAGCCGGGAGGCCAGAGGGGCCACAAGGGGACATCCAGAAGACACGACCCCCAGAAGACGGTGCTTCACACGTTCCAGGACAACGACGGGACGTGCTCGCCGGTGTGCATGTGCGGGAGGGCCATGGACATAACTGCCCTGATACGGGACATCATCGACTTTGAACCGGTCCGGATGACAGAGACGAGGCACATAACCGAGCGTGCCACATGCAGACTGTGCGGCATTACGATATCAGCAGACGACGGACTCCCAAGGAGGGGCAGGTACGGCAAGCACATGATCTCCCTTGTGTCTGCCTTGCGCGCAAGGCACATGCCGCTGCAGTCCGTGGCAGACACACTCAAGGATTTTACCGGCAGGAGCATCGCCAAATCTACCGTAATCAACATGATCGGAGGGGTATGCGACTCTATGCAAAAGCCGTCAGGCGTGATCCTGGGCGGCATCAAGAGATCATCCAACGTCAGAATAGACGAGACTGCGGCCAACATGAACGGCAGCCGCATATGGACATGGACTGCCGAGACGGACAATGGCGTGTTTGTCGAGTACAATACGAGCAGGGGCGCACTGTTCCTGGACAGGCACATGGAGGAGTATGGCGGAGTAGTGACATCTGACAAATATTCGGTGTATGACAGGTTCAACGGGGAGGACAGGCACCAGCTGTGCTGGTCGCACGAGCTGCGCGTATCAAAATACGCGGCGCAAAAGCAGGGTGCCCCGATGTTTGCGGGAATACTGTACGAGCAGCTTCGGCAGCTGTACCGCAGCGCCGTCAGGGCAAGGAGGAAGGACAGGGGCAAGGATCTGCGCAGAAGGTTCGAGTCCTGGCTGCGCAACATACTGTTCGGGTACCGGGAAAGCACGGACGACTTCGTCCTGGGCCTGGTACTGCGCAGACTGACAAGCTCGCTGCCGCACCTGTTTACGTTCCTGGAGCATGACAACGTGCATCCCACAAACAACGCCGCAGAGCGTGCCCTCCGTTACGCCGTCGTCTTCCGCAAGATAAGCGGGCAGATCAAGGGAGGGAGCTCCGGATGAGGAGGTGGTCGTGGTTTATGACGTGCATACTGACATGGAGGGCAAGGGGCAGATCCGTAGCAGACGAGGTCATGAAACTGGTTTAGGAACGTGACCTCATACGTAACAAGTCTTATGCGTAATCGGTGCAAACCAAAAAAATCAGGCAGCTTTTACATCATTTTTGGCAAATACGCACAAGGTCTAAGGGCTCCGCGGAATTTGACGAGCCTCTAACCGATGCCGTGACCACTTTGAAAAAAGCGCCTTTTTGTGTAACAGGTCGGGCTCGTAGTTCAGGCGTGGATTTTACCACCTCGGGGAGCCTCCCGAGTATATTCGTGCCTGAAATCAGGAGCAACTTCCAGAATCCGAGCTGTTACCTTTTTGCAGCTTGGTCATGTGCGACTCGACAGCTTTACTTGAATTGTTTGGCGTCTGAAGCCATTTTGTGGGGAACCTATGGGAAGATAGCTTGCAGATTTTAATATTAGGCCCTCCAAATTAATCCTAGTTTGGGTTCGTACCGATATGTACTCTTCATTGGCATTGCCGCAATTGCTGGAGTTGGTGCAGTCACTGCAATGAACCTGTCTAACATGATGATTGCAACGCAGGACTACGACATCTATGTGGATCCGCTGCTGGACAAGCAAAACCTCTTTGTCATGGCCCGCGTTACGATACAAAATACCGGCCTGGAACCGCTGACCAATCTGCGCGTCAACTTTGGCGAGGGTGATACACTGGATTTGGGCACGCTGGAGCCAGGCAAGAAGATCATGGTCTCTCCGCCTGACGGCAACGCCATGCAGTATGTCACCGTCACTGCAGACAATGACATCCTAGTCAGCAAGGTGTACCGGACTCCTCCGAAGATGGTCGGAATGATGGGTTCCTAAGTCTGTGAGACCACGCCTGACGGTGGTAATACGAAACAGGGATCTTTTCCCATAACTGGCTTTCATGCATGAATAGAATCCCTGCACAATGAGGCGCTTTGCATGATGGTCTTTCATTTCCGTCGGTGGTAGTCGGAGATGCCCCACTGTCACGTTATCTGATGTACTATCTTTTGACACGCCCTCATGCCCACAATGATTCCAAGATTCCCCGTGGCAGGATATGTCCTTTCTGACAATCTCCGGAACCGCCTTGACAATGGCAGCCTTGATGAGAACATCTGAGCAAATATGTGGGATAAAAATTGTAACGTACGAGGTCACCTAGTTTTAACGTGTTTTGACAACCTGTTTAACATATTGCGATCATGCTGATCAAATACGATGCCTGCATAGCATCAACATGAAAGGCTGTCGACCCACATACCGCGAACTAGAGGCCACAATCGTATCATTCACAGACAGAATAAGCACGCTAGAAAATAACCAAAAGGCAATGTGCAGGATGATAAAGGAGAAGGACAGGACAATCGAGGAGCAGAGCAGGCGGCTCCGGTACTACGAGAACGAGAACTCGCCACCGTCTGCAGAATCACTAGAGTACAAGAGGCAAAAGGCGCAGCGGAAAAGGGAGAGGGCCAGTAACCGTGGCAACGGCAGCAATAGTGGCACCGGCAAAAAGCCGGGAGGCCAGAGGGGCCACAGGGGACATCCAGAAGACACGACCCCCAGAAGACGGTGCTTCACACGTTCCAGGACAACGACGGGACGTGCTCGCCGGTGTGCATGTGCGGGAGGGCCATGGACATAACTGCCCTGATACGGGACATCATCGACTTTGAACCGGTCCGGATGACAGAGACGAGGCACATAACCGAGCGTGCCACATGCAGACTGTGCGGCATTACGATATCAGCAGACGACGGACTCCCAAGGAGGGGCAGGTACGGCAAGCACATGATCTCCCTTGTGTCTGCCTTGCGCGCAAGGCACATGCCGCTGCAGTCCGTGGCAGACACGCTCAAGGATTTTACCGGCAGGAGCATCGCCAAATCGACCGTAATCAACATGATCGGAGGGGTATGCGACTCTGCAAAAGCCGTCAGGCGCGATCCTGGGCGGCATCAAGAGATCATCCAACGTCAGAATAGACGAGACTGCGGCCAACATGAACGGCAGCCGCATATGGACATGGACTGCCGAGACGGACAACGGCGTGTTTGTCGAGTACAATACGAGCAGGGGCGCACTGTTCCTGGACAGGCACATGGAGGGGTATGGCGGAGTAGTGACATCTGACAAGTATTCGGTGTATGACAGGTTCAACGGGGAGGACAGGCACCAGCTGTGCTGGTCGCACGAGCTGCGCGTATCAAAATACGCGGCGCAAAAGCAGGGCGCCCCGCTGTTTGCGGGAATACTGTACGAGCAGCTTCGGCAGCTGTACCGCAGCGCCGTCAGGGCAGCGAGGAGGAAGGACAGGGGCAAGGATCTGCGCAGAAGGTTCGAGTCCTGGCTGCGCAACATACTGTTCGGGTACCGGGAAAGCACGGACGACCCCGTCCTGGGCCCGGTACTGCGCAGACTGACAAGCTCGCTACCGCACCTGTTTACGTTCCTGGAGCATGACAACGTGCATCCCACAAACAACGCCGCAGAGCGTGCCCTCCGTTACGCCGTCGTCTTCCGCAAGATAAGCGGGCAGATCAAGGGGGGGAGCTCCGGATGAGGAGGTGGTCGCAGTTTATGACGTGCATACTGACATGGAGGGTAAGGGGCAGATCCGTAGCAGACGAGGTCATGAAACTGGTTTAGGAACGCGACCTCGTACTGGTTGCGGTCTATTCCGGACATCACCATGACGATGTCCTGGAACGTCCTTTCCCTTTTGGTTCACTGGCCAAGCATTGCTTCAACGCCCCTGCTGCGCATACTCACGTAGGCATCCCGGCGCGCCTCGTCAAAATCCCCGTCGTTGTCGGTGACGCCTATGATGTATACAGGACTGCCGCCATCGCTAAATTCGTCAAAGAACACGTCTCTGTCCCGGGGAATGTTCAGACAGATACAGCGTCCTATCCGAGGGCTGTACGTGACGTTTCCCTTGCCGTACCTTTTGATCGCCTCTACGCCGCGGTCATAGTCGGCAATCCACGCCTCCAGCATGTCGTTTGGACTGCCTGCCATTATGCCTATCTCGAAATCTTTTCCAGCTTTTTGAGCTCGTCCTTTGTGAGGGTCAGCCGAAACAGCGCGGCGTCCGGGTTCTTGGCGTTCTTTGCCTGCGGATAAAAGCTGATGACATACTTTGAGCCGTCCTTTCTTACCTCGTAGGGGCGGCCACCTATGGTATCTCTTATGGTCTTTACTAAAACCGGCAGTTTATAGATTTATTGTACGAGGTCACCTACCCCCATCAGTCAGGCACGAATTAGATGCATGATTGTGATTTTCGTGCCTAGCTAACAAGGGGACGTGACCACATACGAAAAAAAGACCCAAAATGGATGGAGAGGGACACAGATGACTAGCGGACCGACTTTTCATATGTTACAAGGCAGAGCCGTTCATGACAAGGTTAATTTCCGTGCAAATCCGATAATCCATGATTGAGGTTTCTCACGTCTGGCAAGGTAAAGGACATATACGAGTACGATGACGACCACCTGCTCTTCAGGTTCAGTGATCGCGTATCTGCATACGATGTAAAGTTCAGGGAAGACATCCCAAAAAAGGGCGAGATCCTCTGCAAGTTTGCCGAATACTGGTTTGGCAAGCTGCCTGCAAGGAATCATTTTGTAAGGCGGGAGTCTGATACCGAAATCATAGTCAAGAAAATGAAGATGATTCCCATGGAGTGTGTCGTCCGGGGCTATTTTTACGGAAGCCTAGTGGGTAGGTGGAAAAGGGGGGAGGTGCAGGTTCCAGCCGGCACGCAGACCGAGGTTGCCGCAAGGCTTTCAGAGCCGGTTTTTGATCCAACGACAAAATCCGAGCATGACATTCCTGTAACCAAAGGCACCGCGCTTGGGATGGATCTGGTTACCGAGGATCAATTTGACTGGCTTTCTGAGAAATCAATTGATATTTACAAAAGGATGTCATCTGTTGCCGACTCTGCCGGATTCATTCTTGCCGACCTAAAACTGGAGTTCGGCCTCGACGGGGACGAGATTGTCTTGGGCGATTCCATAGGACCCGATGAGTATAGGCTGTGGCCAAAGGAACTGTACCGGGTCGGAGAAACCCAGGAGGCCTATGACAAGCAGATTCTTCGCGACTGGCTGACTGAGCATGGCTATGCGAGGCAGTTTGATGGCGCAAGGAATGCAGGGCAAGAGCCGGTTCCTCCCGCAATCCCTGATAAAATTATAGAAAAGATGACCCGGCGATATGTTGCTGCATACCAAAGGATCACAGGTAAGGCATTGTGATGCAGTCAAATCATAAAAAAACAGACGGTCATGAACAGCTGTTTTTGGCCCAAAGATCCAAGATCAGGCAGGGCGTATGAGGTCACCTACCCCTGTCAATCAGGCACGAATTGACATCTATGACTGTGATTTTCACGCCTAGACAGCAGGGGGACGTGACCACATACGGCAGGGCCATACGTATGGCGGCGATTGAAAGTCTTGATCATCAAAAAGCGCCTTCCTGTAGTCTATACGCATATGTGTTCGGGAACCTTTAGTCGTCACTGTACCTATCGCCTGCCCTGACGAACATCTCGATGATCGTAAGATCGGGAGACGGGAGAAGGCGACCCGGCTCATGGTGCATTCCTCTTGCCTCTGACACCGCCATAACTCGAATTATTGATTCTACCAGACCCATCACCTGCCCTGCTGGGGCCTGACCTTGGACGTTTGGGGCCGCGGGATCCCAGAGCCGGCGTTTTTTTTTGTGGCCTTTTATTTTTTTAGTTTTGCTATAGCTTTTATAATACTAAAATCATTTTTATTATATTAATATCAATAATATTGATAGCATTATCATAATTATCGTAGCAATGTGAACCAAGTGGCGGCAGTCTTAAAACATGTGGGTGCTAGGCACAAAAATAGTAGCGGAAAAAAATTGATGCGATTAGACAAAAAAATATGATACTATGATCTTTTAGCTTGCATGAGAAGAGTCACTTACATGTCAACACTACTGGAAAAGCCAATCAGGGTAAACCGAATAATCACGACTAGCGTGAACCATGCACGTGCCATTGAAGACCCGGCCCGTGCCAAAGTTTTGGAGATTCTGTACCATAATGCGCTGAGCGCAGAACAGATTTCCAAGGAACTCAAAAAGGCTGGATACAAAAAGGCCTTGACGACGATCCGGCATCATCTGGACATCCTCAAGGTCTCCGGACTGATCGAGGTCGTCAAAATCGAGGAAGCCCGGGGAGCCGTTACAAAGTTTTACGGCACGTCCACAAGGCTGCTGGACTATAGCATTCCCGAAGACTTTGACTCAAAGTACTCGAAGCAGATCGAAAACACTGCAGCCAAGATGGAAAAGATCCTCAAGTCAATAGCACCCAAAACAAAGCCAAAGGCCAAAAAATCCGGCGATGCATATTCGCAGTATGTTATGATGGAAATCATGAATCGGGCCGTCACCAATGTTTTGGAGGGCTCAAAGCCCAAATAACATCTGAAGATCCAAAACATCGCGCGCCTGCAACTCATCCCCGACGCGGGGGAGGCATCTTTGGGCCAAAACCCGGGCGCCTGGCCAAGAGGATGAGTCCTGTCCTGCCGGATACTGCCGGTTCAAGAAGGCCTAGATCAGTATCTGCCGATCGCCGGAGAATGCGCGCTACCGGGGGTGGCCAACAAAACCCAAAGGCAGGACTCGGCTCTTGGGGATTCGTCGTCTTGCGACCTTCCCAAAAGTGCCCCGTAAGACGGCTCCAAATTCCGAAGCAATCCAAACCATGCTGCCTGTAGATCCGCATGTTGCCGCTTGCACCACCACGAGTCGGGCACATCTGAAGGCTACCTTGAGGTCATCCAACTTGGATGCAACCTTTTGATTGCCATGCAAGAACAAGACAACCAAAGGACGCTGGAATACAAAAACTGAAAATTTAAAGACCATGTGGAGATCCGAAAGATAATGGATCAAAGGGCGGTCTCATTGCTTGAGGGCAAGAACCTAGTCTACATTGCCACGCTGATGAAGGATGGCTCCTCCCAACTGTCGCCGGTCTGGGCAGATTTTGAGGATGATCACGTCATGGTGAATACTGCAGAAGGCAGGGTAAAGCACAAAAACGTCCTGCGCGACCCGCGGGTAGCAGTATCAGTCGTTGCACATGATGACCCACTTGAGATGACGACGATCAGGGGAACCGTAGTCGAGCTTGTTCCTGACTATGAGTACGAGCATGCAAACCGCCTGACCCAAAAATATCTTGGACGTGGCGTATATCCATTCAAGAGACCCGGAGAGAAGAGAGTCGTTCTTAAAATCAGGCCCGACAGGGTCTTTGTCCTGCCCGAGCTGCAGATGAGCGAAGAGTAGGGATTCGGGATGTTTCAAAACCCGAGTTTGGAAATATTTTACCGTCCGTCACAATTCGTCACGCATACAAAACCCAGGTCAGTCGAGCCCTGATCCTTGGTGGGCCTTACCATTATCTTGTACTGGAACTCGTCGTCGATCTCCTCGTCCTCCAGGGGAAAGTACGCAATAACCTGGGGCGAGTCCTTTGCGAATATCCCGTGGGTCGGCTGGGTCTGCACTCCGTTCTTGTCAAGCAGGATAAACTGTTTTTTTTCCGCGGTGACCGGCTCGCCCTCCGGGCCTTCTGCAACAATCCCGATCTTCATAAACGTCATATCTGACTCGATCTCCTTGCTGCCCTTTTCAATTCCCTCATACGATAGAATGTAGGTTGCAGGACCCACCTTGATCTGCTGGCCTAGCTGTGACTCTATGATGTTTGGCTGGTACTCTACGAAAAAGGCCATGGCAACCCCCATTGATATCACTACGGCGCCAACTACGACAACCATGCCGAGTCTTATCATACGGTGTTTTGGGCAATGTTGCTGAATATAACTGAAGGCATGTGGGTGCGGCGGCACGTGTACTGTTTAATTGGTGCAGCTGCCGGGATTCGAACCCGAGTCACTGGCTTGGGAAGCCAGAATACTAACCGGCTGTACTACAGCTGCTCATGCATGCCGTATGTCAGAGCAGGACAAAAATATTCCTTTGCAATGGGGGGGCTCTGGAAGCTCAGGCGTGAATTCTGCCATCAAAAAATGCCATTCAAACAGAATTTGTGCCTAAAATCGCAAATCACTTCCAGAATCCGATCTGTTACGTTTTGTGGACTCGACGAAAGACTGTTATGAGTCCTTTGTATGACGCCTAGGCATGAAAGAAGAGCACATGTCGCCATCGCCGACGTTGATTCCACACGCAAACGGCAGGAAAAAAATCAAAAGATGCCCGGACTGCGGCAGTGACGATCTTGCGAGGATAGTCTACGGGTATATGGAAATAAACGACAAGATCGAAAGGGACATTGCACGCAAAAAAATAACGCTTGGCGGTTGCTGCGTCGGCCCGTACGATTGGCAATGCAACAACTGCGGTAATTCTTTTGAGTGACGAGTAGATGCCTGTTCAGGCAAAGGGCGCCGATTCCAGACGGCGACGAGTTTCCGCGACTGTCGGGGTGGCTTGACACGCATGATTTTCCGGATGGCAAATCTGCTCAGGCTGGGAGGGCATGCATCCCACCGGATAAATTTTGACTCCCATGATTCTGCCTCCAAAAACTGGAATGATCACTGGGCGATAGGAAATGTGGCCTGGAAGATGCGTGGCTGGGACACTTGAATTTTTTATTATTAGAAAAAAATACCAATGATGTAATCATCATCAGCATTCCGACTAAGACCCGGTAAATCTTATAATCTGCCTCTAGATTAAAAACCTTGGGGCCTGTGGTGTGGTAAGAGTTTACCCCCAGGCTACACTGCTAGTCGGAGCCTTCATGATCACGCCTGCCACGCCGTATCTCTGGGGAGAGGTAAACTCTTACTGTGGTGTGTATGTGGTCACGTCCCCTTGTTAGCTAGGCACGAAAATCACAATCATGCATCTAATTCGTGCCTGACTGATGGGGATAGGTGACCTCGTACTGTGGTGTTAATCGGCAGCATGTCCGACTAAGACCCGGACGGTTCGGGTTCGAGTCCCGACGGGTTCAGCCCCACCTTATCCTGAGAGGAGGATGCGATTCATAATTGGCAGTTTTTGACCACGTGTATTGGAGTGGACCCCATAAAATAGGAACGCTTTTGGCGATCTTTTACGCACACTTTGATCGCTCATTTCTGCCGTACCTCCGTGATTTTTTGAGTCTTTTGGACAAACTCGTCCGGCGTCAGGTATCCCAGTGCCGAGTGGATCCTCTTGGAGTTGTAGTCCGCAAACGCCTCTGCCAGGACGGCTTCTGCATCCTGGAACCTGGCAAAGTCATGCGGCCAGACGTACTCCTTTTTGAGGGTCTTGTGAAATGACTCGACATGGCCGTTCTGCTCGGGCGTATTGTGCCAGATGTACTCGCACCTTACCCCGAGCGCTTTCATACTATCTTTGAATTCGCGGCTCGTATACTGGACGCCGTTGTCGCTTCTGACCAGCAAGCCGCGCGCCGCCTCTGCAGAAATTGTAGAGACTGCCTTTGTCAGAGATTCGACTGCGACTTGTGCGGTGGCCTGCGTGTCAAATACGTATGTTATCCACTTCCGGGTGAACGTATCGATTACGTTAAAGCAGTAGCACCACCCGCCAACGCCGCACCAGACGTACGTGATGTCAGTCTCCCACAGTTGGTTTGGTCCTGTGGGCTTGAACCTGCCCCTTTTACCGGCCCGGATTATGTCGTTTTTGGTCTTTTTAGGCGTGATCCAGCCTATTTTGCGGCATATCTGCTGTATCCTTTTGCGGTTTGTCGGCACGCCGGTCTCGCGTCTTATCTGGGCTGCCATGCGGCGCGTGCCGTATGTAGGCCTCTGCTTACCAATCCGTTCCACATGCATGACAGTCTGCCTGTCAGGCAACACCTTTCTGGGCGTCTTCTCGTAGTACAGTGCAGTCCTGGTTGCCCCGCTGCACTGCAGTGATGTGCGTGTGCTCCATCCCTTGCTCTTCAGCTCGGTTGCGGCCATCACCTTTTGCCTGCCTCCAAGGTTTTTTTTAATACCGCATTGGCCACGGCGTACTCTCCGACTATTTTCTTGAGCGACTCGATCTCCTTTTGCTGCCGCTCCTCTGTTGACTTGTGGCCCCTGCCTGACAGTGACGCGCGTCCGGCCTGCAAAAAGCGCTCCCTCCACTGGTAAAACGTCCTGGGGGCTAGGTTGTGGCGGCGGCACAGCTCTGCCGTCTCGATGTTGGTGTTGATGTGCTCCATGACTATCCCTATCTTGTCCTGCGTACTCCATGTTTTCTTGGTCATATTTGTGATTCGACCTCCTGACTCAAAAAGTGTGCGAAAAAAAGCGTTCCTATTCTAGTGGGATCCTCACCAGTATACGAACGTGCGTCAAGCAGGTCAAAATGCTTGCAAAAATCATACTGCATGTCAGATTATTTGACGGGTTGGTAGAAAAACCAGGCCATTCACATGATTTTTAATTATGGGACACTTCTCTGCGTACGAGGTCACGTTCCTAAACCAGTTTCATGACCTCGTCTGCTACGGATCTGCCCCTTGCCCTCCATGTCAGTATGCACGTCATAAACCACGACCACCTCCTCATCCAGAGTTCCCCTCCCTTGATCTGCCCGCTTATCTTGCGGAAGACGACGGCGTAACGGAGGGCACGCTCTGCGGCGTTGTTTGTGGGATGCACGTTGTCGTGCTCCAGGAACGTAAACAGGTGCGGCAGCGAGCTTGTCAGTCTGCGCAGCACCGGGCCCAGGACGGGGTCGTCCGTGCTTTCCCGGTACCCGAACAGTATGTTGCGCAGTCAGGACTCGAACCTTCTGCGCAGATCCTTGCCCCTGTCCTTCCTCCTTGCCCTGACGGCGCTGCGGTACAGCTGCCGAAGCGTACGAGGTCACCTCCACCCAGTAATTAGGCAGAAGTCTACACACATCTGTGATTTTTATGCCTGGCCGGCAAGGCACGTGACTTCAACTCTGGCTAGGGGCTACCCATTACGAAACATACTATTTCAATCACGCAACATTTTTACTGCACGTGCAAGGATTGGAATCACATATCATGATTCCTGACTTTCAAACCATCATGTTTCCTGTCCTCAAAATGCTAAACGTGGGGGGGGGGGGTCAAGAAAGGAAAGGGCTCACTTACATAGAGATTGAGGATGATCTTGCAGGCAAGTATGGCCTGAGCGATGAAGAAAAGACAAGGCTTTTGAAGAGTGGAAGGCAACGTGTTTTACAAAACAGGATATACTGGACTACTTTATACCTCAGAAAGGCCGGCCTTGTTGAAAAATCAGACGGTGCGTGGTCAATCACAGATGAGGGAAGGCAGATTCTGGCAAAAAATCCAACCGAAGTCAACCTGCGATTCCTGCTTGAGAACTGTCCGAAATATGTCGATTGGAAAAACAAGATGTCTGTTAACACTGATCCAGAGCCGTCAAACAGTGACAAGTCACCAACAGAAATGATCGAGTCTGGATATGTCCGATATAGGAACGACGTTGAAAAGGATCTGTTGGACACAATAAAGAACGAGAAATCGCCGAAATTTTTTGAGAAGTTGATAGTTGATCTAGTCAGGAAAATGGGGTATGGTGTGGAACACGAGGTGCTGGGCAAGACTGGCGACGGAGGCATAGATGGCGTGATACACGAAGACAAGCTTGGGATCGACATCATATGCCTTCAGGCAAAAAGATGGAAAGACGCAGTTCCAGTAAGTAACGTGAGGGATTTTGCAGGTGCAATGGACTCCAAAAAGGCGAAAAAGGGCATATTTGTCACCACGTCGGAGTTTACCAAGGACACGCATGATTTTGTCAGGAACATCTCGTCTAGGGTCATCCTCATTGATGGCGCAAAACTGGCCTCATTCATGTACGACTATGGGGTGGGCGTGCGCCTAGATCATACGTACGAGATCAACAGCATAGACACCCAATACTTTTCGGAATAGACGAGCCGTTTTGAGCCTTGGCGTCTGCTACAAAGAGTTGTGACACGCTTGAAGACATATGTTTCTAAACTCGAGTTTAGAAATATGGATTTTTGACGGTGTACCCTACATGACCTAGGAACTGTGTGAGATCACCTCGCCTTAAACTAATAGGCGTGAATTTGTGCGTAACCGTGGCTTTCATGCATAGATGGTGGTGAGGGGACTGACCTCGTATACGGCTGCCTTTGGTGTGCTTTTATGCCTGTTTTGTAATGGTGGTTGTTGAAAACTCAGCACGACACCAACTACCCCGAATGTACAAAAAATGAGCCACTCAAAATAGCGGCCCATTTAGATGGCAGGGTGTTTTACAAATGCAAAAACTGCAGTTATGTCCAAGCGTTAGACGGGTTTACAATCCCTCGTATTTCCGAAATATCACAAGAGACTATACAACAATATCCTGTACGTGCTTGAGATGTTCGCTTGTCTCACCAGATCCTTGGTTTTTTGTTTATCTGATATTGCTTTCTCAGCATTGATGTGATCTGGGCCACCTTTTGGGGCCAAACATGGCCTTGGCTTTGCTGCAAGGAGATGTGACACGCCTGAAAACACATATTTCTAAATTCGAGTTTAGAAATATAGATTTTTGACAGCGGGTACTGCAATCTGCACCTGCTGCCCTGCCCCGGCTCCTGCGGCGCGCACTTGTTGCGGTGGGGCTGGCGAGTCTGGGAACGTGGATCGGTCCTGCTGACAATATAAGCAATATCATACCTGTCACAGGTGGAATTCGCAAAAATGTGTTAAATACAAAAACATCGCTACGCCCACTGTAGTGGTGACTGACAAGAATGGCAAAAGAATACTCGTGGGACGACATAGCCAAGGGCAAACTGCCTGGCGGCTTGTACACTGTCCGGCCGTCAAGTGACGACCCAGACAATCTAGTCCTCAAGCCCATAAATTCGCCTGCAGACCTGCATGCTACCAAGCGGCCAAAACGCGACCCCGACGCTCCTCTACTGCCTCCGGGTTTTGTTCCAGCAGGGCCGCCGCAGGGGGATTTGTGGAAAAAAGAGTTTAAGAACACTTTTTCTCCACAATGTAGGAACAAGTATCTAACAATCTCCATGATCTTTAAGGGGCTCAAGCTGGGACTTTTGAACTATGACAAGCTCCCCCAAGCGGCCAAAGACGCACTCCATGCGGCATTGGATGATCAAAAGCGGAGATCCACCCCGGAAGAATGGGTGCGGTTCAAGAACGGCGATACGGGATACACCCCCACTGGCAGTCCAGACTAGAGTTATTTATGCACTGGTGTCTTGGCCCAAACCCCCCCGCCCCTTTTAGGGCAAACATGGCCTTGGTTTGGTGCATTTCCGTGCCTGTTTTCCCAAGATCGAGCCGGAAACAGGGGGGTTTAGCTCTCAGGCACAAAAATAAAACATAGGCAATACTCTGCCCAGCTACCGGGGTGTTTTGACGGTTGCCTACCGCATTTACGAGCAGGTGTTAAACCCCCCCTGAAATCGGCGTTTTTTGAGAAAACGGCACCGTGCCTGGGACGCGTGTCCGGGGAGGGGGGTTTAGCTCTCAGGCGTGGGATAAGGATCCACGTTTTTGTACGCATCGTGCCAGCGGGGTTGGTACTGTACAGGGGGTCTAGAATAGCCAGAATACAATCACATTCTAAGGCAGGCAGGCCCCTACGGCATTGGATGCCATCTGCCGTCCCAGAGAGGTGATCCGAAATTAGAAATCGAGTGCCCCGTCTGCAACCGTTCAGCTGCCGCCACTCATTAGGCCGCAGCAGCGATTCTGGCCGGCGCCCCATCGTTGACCAGTCCGCACACGATACTGTTTGCAAGGTCGTACTTTTTGAGTGGGCTTCGGTACCGGTCGCCCATGATCCTGTATGTTTTGACCCTGCGTATGGTGTTCTCCACGTACACACGTATCTTTGAGTGCGTGATATTGTACTCTTTTTTGCGCATCAGTGAGCTTGCCGCCCGGTTTTTTCTTGATTGGGAGTATGATGTCCGTGCCTGCATCCACTAACTGTGCTTCCTGGTATCCGCGGTCCATGTAGTGACGAAGCTTTGTGCTCTTTTGTTGTTGTTGTGGCGCATCACCATCCCCGCTGCCGCCGGGACACTTTTTCTCCTTCTCCTTCTCCTTTCTTTGGTCGTACCGGAACGTGGGATGCCTCATCTGGTACATCGTGATGTCGTTTACGCGTCCCGGAGAGTGGGGTGTGTCTTGTGTACTGAGTCCGTGGATGTTGGTGGTGTACTGGACCTTGACTGTGTGCGTGCCTGCCTTGCCTGAATAGTGCGATTTCTCCATGTCCTTTCTCTTGGGCCTGCATATCTTTTGTTCTGAGGCATCTGTCAGGCAGACAAGTTCTGGCAATACGTCCATTAGCTCCTCTACTGAGGATATTCTCTTGGTGCCCGAATAGATCTTTTCGGGGATCGACAGGCACTTTTTGAGAACCGGCGCAATCCTGTCTATCGAGCGCGAGACTGATGCCTGTCCTATTCCGAACATGGCAGATGCCACGTCCTGTGTGACGTACGTCCTGTAGTAGAACAGGGACAGCAGAAGACTCTCCTTCAGGCTGAGGGCAGTCGGGCGTCCTGCACCGATGATATCACGCTTGCGGTCTTTTTTGGCAGAAAGCAGAAAGCCTCTTTCTGTCCATCTTTGGGTGTTTTTTTTTGCCACCTTTGCATACAACAAATCAAATTCGGGGGCAGTCATGCCGGCAAACATCTTCTTGAATGTCCGGAGTTTTTGACAATTTATCAAATAACTTCATGAATTATGTACATTTTACTGGCATTTGGATCGGGTTGGTGTACATTATGTTCCCATTTGATCAAAATTTGCTAATTTCGAATTAACCCTCTGTACTCAGTCCGGCCGGGGCCCGACCCCGCACATGGCGGATTCGAGTCCCCTCCGATATGCGGCCTAGATCGCATTGTGCCGGGCACTGGTCACCGATCCCAGTCAAAGCCACGCCCCAGAAGCTCAGACAGCCGCTCGTTGTACGGGCGAAAATAGTCAACCAGCATCCTCCGCGTGTCGCGTCTCATCGCGGGGTATCTTCCCACGTTGAGTTTGAAGGGATCGTCCGCATGGGGCGGCTCGGACTTGTACTTCTTCATCCAAGGCGAGTCCGGCAGGCCGTCTGACCCCCCCACCTCAAACGGCTTTAGTCCCAGAAACCCAAAGACCCTGTCAAGCATACCCTGCCTGTCGTCCTCCAGCTCCTCGGTCGTCAGGATCAGAAGACGGTTCCTGTCAAAGCACTTGTACCAGCGGATCAGCTGCTCGGCATAGCGGCCCCTGCCCAGATAGGAGTGATAGAGGTTGTACTGGGATCTGGAATCCGATGTCTCCCCATACGATGCCCTGTTACGCTCTGCGGCTATTGCGTCCTCAAAGGTCAGCGACTCGTTTCCCCTCCCGAGTCGCATGTTGTACTCCGAATAGGCGCGATCTACGGGATTGCGCAGTATGGCTATCAGCCTGACGTTTGGAAGCAAGTCCCTGACCCGGCCCGGCACGTCTGGATGGAACATGTAGACGGCGGTGGCCTCGCCGGTCAGCATCCGGTGTCCGTGCAGCAGGGCAGAGCCATACATATGAAGTACGGTCGGAAAGTGGTCGCGGTACCACGTCGGGCCAGACAAGTATATTCCCGTGGGGGCAAAGTATTCTATCTCCTTGATCCGCGCCGGAAGCACGTGTGGATGCGCGCTTATCAGGCCGTAAAGCGACGTGGTGCCTGACTTGGCGGCCCCTATAATCAGAAAGTCCGGCAGGGTGCTGAAGAGGAGCGCACGGGCGCTCCTCCTGCCCCTCCCCCACACACACGTGACCGCATCCATCATGCGCCAAAGGCGGCGCCCTATCGGCACGGAGGATCCCACGACATCCGACATAATCCGGATGGCCGCATGATAGTATATAATTGGTAATAGGGTAGTCCATAGGCAGAATTAAAGTCACGCCTCCCTGCCGGACAGGCATGAAAATCACAACTGCAGGCAAATGTGTGCCTGATTGGCAGGGGTAGGTGACCTCATGCCAAACTACTTTGATCACAATGTTAAAATTTCATAGTGGCACAGCACTGACAATTGACAAAAACCGTTAGCATGATCAATCTCAAAGGCGGAGTGGGAAAAACTCAGACCGTAGTGGCCATTGCCGAATTTCTTGCCATGCAGCACAAGAAGAAAGTACTTGTAATTGATCTAGATCCGCAAACCAATGCTACCATGACTTTGATCACGCAAGATGCTTGGAAGGACAAGAACGAGAAAGGCGAGACTATTTTTCAAATGTTCAAGGACAGATTAGACAACACGTCAAAATTCAATATTAAAAACTCGATAATGCAAAAAGTATCCAATGTGAATGACGGCATACCGAACTTGGATCTCTTGCCATCAAGTCTAGATCTGGTAGGAATACAGGATGAATTATCACAAATTACTACGGGTCGCTTTCATCTGTTCAGCCCAGTTATGATTCTTAAAAGATCCATCTCGCCGGTGTTGCAGGATTACGATTATGTACTCATTGACTGTCCACCAAACCTTGGAATAATAACGCTAAACGGCCTGTACATATCAGATTTTTATGTCATTCCCACCATTCCAGACATCCTTCCAACGTTTGGCATCCCACAAATAATGAGTAGGATATCGGATTTTTCAAGAGAGAGCGATTTGACAATCAATCCCTCAGGAATAATAATCTCAATGTATAGAAAGCAAAGTACCACACACAAAACCATGATGGAGTCCCTGAAAAACAGAGCACAAAGCGGCGAATACCCCCCGGTTTATGATACGGTGATTCCTTTGACCGTAAGAACCGCAGATGCGGCGGATGTCAGTTCCGTATCGGCTACACTAAAACAAAAGTACGGCTATGTGACAATGTTTGACGTATATGACAAGCTTACAAACGAGTTTCTGGAGAGGATCCGATGAGCCGGAATGACGAGCTGACGATTCCAGACATCCTGCGTCTGCTGGCAGACCAGATAGAAAAAAATCCCAAACTGCTGGATCCAAAACGGAGATCGGTCAGAAAAAGGCCCGACATTGACCTGTTTGGCCTGGTATCCAAAGGTGGGGAGGATCTTTTGCGAGAAGAGCTGGAAAAACTGGACATTGACACGCTAAGGCAAATTGTGCGTACAAGGGGTTTTGATACGTCCAGACTTGCAGGAAAATGGAAAAACAAGCAAAGACTGATCGATCTAATAGTCAAAAAGACGATGTATCTGAGCACCAAGGGGGATGTGTTTCTGTATGGATGAGCACCAGAGTGACAGTCCGTGATTCTGAAGCTCAGGCGTGGTGGTGATTATGATGATTTTGATTCGTACATCCAGCCAAGCACAAAGTATCCAAGATCTGACGTCATGGGTAACAGCTCGGGCTCTGGAAGTTCAGGCGTGAGCTTTACCGCCAAAGAGGCATCCGCAGATGTAATTCGTGCCTAAAATCACAACTCACTTCCAGAGTCCGAGCTGTTACCGTCATGGAGTGGATGGGGCTTGGACTCCCTGTGATAAACCGTCATGCTCTCCTCCTGAGAGGTTGTCCGAAATCAGAGACCGAACGCCCCGTTCGTAGCTGTCCTGCTGCCGGCCCTCAGGCCGCAGCAGCGGCGATTCCGGCCAACGCCCCTAGAGAGGTGATCCCAAATCATAGACCGTACGAATTTCTCAAGTGATTTCGCAGATAGTTTGTATTTTGCTGATATTTTGCGCTGCTTTACACAAATCCGTCCACAAATAATCATAGCTTGCTAATTTCGAATCAACTCTCAGGCTGACGTGTAGGTTCAGAAAGGCGTCCACCCGCAGAAGGTTCGCTCTGTGCAATGCCATAGGATGGAACCTCTAGGCGCTAAACAGGTTCGAATGCGCCGCAAGTCTCGGGATACCTGTGGAGGCAGCATGAATGAATTAGGCGACAACCCCGGTTTGACATACTTGGTTTGAAGCCCTTATGCTTTTCATTATGCCTCACGCCCAATGTGAGGGCGGCGTGCGGGATCTTCAAGCATTTTGACGAATTGTGCAATAATTCCAAGAACAGCGTATGATGCCAACAACTTCCGTCTCATGGGCCCGCTCCAGATCGTCAGTATGTCGGTCTCGCGCATCCTCCTGTTAGATTGCCTATTAGACTTTATGCATAACCGACCTGAATGAGATGAATCTGTTCGTAATAATCCTAGATCTGAATAGATTACGCATAAAGTCTATTGTGGGTTGTGGTCTGACTCTGTTGTATATGAAGACCTGAAACTTCGTGTGACCCGTGCATGCGTCTGTTTGTAGATCCAGTCTGAAAAGACACCGTCGACAATGCGGTATTTGCCAGGCTGGTACCTCTCAACAATGTCTGATGCTATCAGCCTGTTTATGGTTTTTGGTATTGTGCTTTGAGACGTCCTGATTTCCAGGGCCATCGCAGATATCGACGCCTTGCCTCCCGCCAATGCAAACAATATCTCCTTTTCAAGATCCGTATGCCGTGAAAAACCTGCGCCAAAATCGGCATCTAGCCGAACCAGCATATCCTCGTATGCATCATCCACATCGCGTCTTGCAACCCGTCTTTTATTACTGTCCAAGCACATCCAAAAGACATGCATTCCAATTCTCTGTACATAGTCAGCATATCCGCGGCTTAGTTCGAAAATGTATTCCGCCGCGCCGCTATCTGCCACAATCTTTGCTGCTGCAAGCCTCCTTTTGACAAACGCAATCACCTCCCTTTTTGGCAGCCTGTTTAATCGTATATCCATCAACTGTCTGTATAGCGGAGACTTTGAATCATACACCAGCCTGCGCATTGTGGTGGGTGCCGAACCAGACAAAACATAACACACCTTCTGTTGGGACTGCATGATCTTCCTGAACATTCTCAAAAAGCCGTCTCCCCATTTTAGCAGCTCCTGAAACTCATCAATCATGATTACCAGCGAAACGCCCTTCTCTTTAGCAAGCGCCTCTGCATAGTTCAGCGCGTCTTCCAGCAGCTCATCAGGATCTGTCTCTTTTTTGTTAACTGTCACTTGAAATTTTACAAATTCAAATACGGATATTCCGACATCGCTTATTTTGCCTGTCAGTACGCCTGCGCCCTCACCAAGTGATTCCCTGATTCTTTTATTGTATGCCTTGTCACCGGTATTCTCTGTGTAGCAATGACGGATGGAGTTGATGTATGATTTTGCAAACCTCTCCTTTGTGGATATGCCGTAGGCATCAAACAGGACGTGGATCTTCCCCGTGTCTTTCTCTTTTAGGTTGTAGAGGACTGAGGACTTGCCGGTCCGTCTTTGCGCCGGCAACGCAATGTTGTTTATTGCGTTTCCAGACAGTAGCGCGGTGATCTTTTTTAATTCCTCCTTCCTGTCGATGAAATACTTGCCGGTAACCGGCTTGCCTACAACAAACGGAATGTCCTGCTGTGCCATGTTCATTCTTGCACACATATGCAATCTTGCATATATATGCGTTTTTGCATATACAGCTAAGTGAAAAGTGCCCCAGCCAGGCAGAAAATCAAGGAATTTAGACCGTCTTGACAACACTGATAGATACAAACAGATCAGTTACGGCGCGGCTCCGCGGTTTTCGCTGTCTAGACAAAATCTAGGCAGAGCCGCGATCTTGAGAGCAATCCGCGGGTTGTTGTCAAGATCGCGGCACTGTCTGGATTTTTGTTTTCCCAACGAAAACCACGGGGCCGCACCGTAACTGATCTGTTTGCATTTGCCAGTGTTGTCAAGATGGTCTAAATTCTTTGATTTTCTGCCTGACTGGGGTACTTTTCACTTAGCTGATGCGCCGTTTTGGCTGTCCGGGGCCGCCAAATGCCCCACGTATTGCCGTCTAAAGCCGCCCGCATCGGGGGCAGACGGGCAGCCTGTAGGAAAAAATTGGACAACCCCGCGTAATCTATTCAGATCTAGGATTATTAGGAACAAATTCATCTCACTCAGGTCGATTATGCACAAGTCTATTGATTAAAACCATTGATCTATTTTTTTAGTGATTGGGGATTTGGTGGTTAAGGCTTTTAGAAGCTTTTTGTCTTTTTTTAACATTGACTTCTCTTTCAATGTATTTACTATGGTAAATTCTTTCAAAAAATTTTCCGATTGAGAGTGAAATTCTTCATTGAGTTTTACAGCATTTTGTGTTACGTTACGATCCTTTTTAAAATATTTTTCATCACTTGTTTTATTGTAAAAATATGTTTTTCTGTCTAGTAATCTATACTGATGGTCATTGAAAATTTCGCCTGATCACACATCTTGTAAAGGTTTATAGCTCCCCACCATGTCACTCCCGGCATGAACAAGACGAAAATCCTCACGGATGCCATGCATGTCGAAAAGGATCTCAAGACTCACACCAGAATCATGGCGGTGCGCTCCGTACTGCTTGGCAACACCACCGCACATACTGCGGAGATTGCCGACGTGACACAGCGCACCGTACAGATGTGGGTTGAAAGGTTCGAGCTTGACGGCATCGAGGGCCTCCGTGACTCCCCCAACAGGGGCAAAAAACCAAAGGTTCCGGTCGGCAGGATAAAAAAGATCGCCACGAGGCTGCGCAGGATGGAAAAGCTCACCCCGAAGAAGCTGTGCAACTGGGTGCGCCACAGGCTGCATGTCACATACAGCGTGGGAAGCATCAGGAGGATCCTGCGCGCGATGGGGTTTTCGCTAAAGACATCAACTACCAAGCTGGCAGATGCTGCCGACGCAAAAGCTGTAAGACGGTGGCAAAGAGAGGCAAAAACTGCGATAAAGCTTGCAAAAAGGCGCGGATTTAGGATAACCGTACAGGACGAATCGATATTCGTCAGTACGGGAAGGGACGGCAAAAAGTTCTGGTCGCCCGTGGGGGACAGGATCGAGGTGGAACGATCCGGCAGAAGGGAGCGCGTCGTGGTATACGGGACGATTGCAGACGACGGAACCAGGCTGATGCGCACGTACGACAGGTTCAACAGCGCAAACTTTGTGCATTATCTTAAACAGGCGCACAAAAAGTGGGGAAAGGTCCTGATGGTGATGGACAACGCAGCACAGCACAAGACCAAAAAGGTCCGCAGATACCTAAAGAAAAATCCCGACGTTGTCTTGCTGTACCTGCCGGTAGCTAGGCCGGAGCTGAGCGCCATAGAGGCAGTCTGGAAGGATGCCAAGTACAGGCTGGTCACGTCTGCCTTTTACGACACGGTGGATCACCTCAAAAAGGCCGTCTCGGAATACTTTAGGACGTGTTCCATCAGGGTTGACATCTACAAGTATCTTGAGCGCAGCTTGTAAGGGAGGCGAAATTTTCAATGGTCATCAGTATAGTTTTATGTTCTATGAAACTGCTAGAAGTATTATCAAAAAATGGTCTTTGTGGTTCTTTATTTACGCCAATGATGTTAGCCCCAGAAATTGCTGCAAGGACATCTGATGCAGGACTGCACTCCAATTTGGAATTTGACATTATTTCTCGTTTTATATTGGTACAATAACAAACTATATTTTTGAATTGTTCCTTTTCTTTTAAAATTCTATACAAATAACGTAATCTACCCATCTGCTGTTCATTAACTGATTTGCCCTCAAAATCAATCCAAAAATTCAGATAATCTCTTTGTAAATAATGTGTACAAATTTCTTCGATGTCTTTTTGTGACGTTCGTAATGATATTGGTACAAAGATTGGTTTGTTGTTCTTTGTATTCAATATATCAAAAACAGAATCAACAAATTTCAAATAATCGTCAATATTGACAATCGTTTCAATTTTTCTTTCAGTACTGTATTTCTGAAGTTTTAGATTTGGTATTGATACCATTAGTTTTGAGTGTTCATAGTAAAGATCAAAAAAACCACTTATAGCAACGAGCAGAAATAATTGAGGTTTTTTACGTGTAGTTGTGACCTATTTTGACTCAAAGACTTCTGCCCGTTGCTATATGATGTGTGGTATCTATTTGAACAAGGCATTGAACTCGACAAAAGCTTGGTAAATTCAAAACTGTCTTTCTATAAAGAAGATTTTTCATCAGATAAAATAAAAGACGGTATTAACAAAATGAAAAATGAATGGGATGTGGATCTAAATCCCTTACTTCCAACAGTCCCATCATTTGATGAAATATCGAAAAACGTCATTCAAAATATTGAAACTGTAATGAAATAGTACAATTGTGCACATCAGTAATTCCTAGACGCACTTTTGCAGACCCGACACGGCAGTCCTCCACAGGTTGGGATTTTACGCTACTGCCGGTCGCAGGAGTGCTTGTCATGGCGGCCAGAAGAAACCTTGCAGGACACGGGTTTGCCGGCCCGCCGTAGTATCTGGGCGGTCTGGGGATTACGTTTCCGCCTACTGACTTGCAGTCTTTCCAAATGTAACCGGACTCATGGCGGTGCAGAGAGTTGATTGAATGTATGAGGTCACGTCCCCTTGCTAGCTAGGCACGAAAATCATAATTGTACCTGCCCATTCATGCCTGATTGATAGGGGTAGGTGACCACATGCGTTCAGTCAAATGATCAGTCTCTAGTCATGTTGGGAGATGAAGAATTAGACGTAATAGGTTAGCCCATGGCCAGATTCGTATGAGGCCGTGTCTCCCTGCCATCCGGGTATGAAAATCATGACGGCTGTAGGCAGATTCGTGCCGGCTGATAGAGAACGCAAGGGTCAGGACCCACAGCAAGAGCCCCGATGCAAGGATGCTGTACTTTGTGTACTCGGTTGCAGTCTTCAACGCGTGGGTCATGGCAAACGTGATGATGAGGATCATGACGGGGATCGTTACAGAGGATCCACTGATCACCCAGCAGTCCTCAAGGACGTGATCAAGCGCGGCATATCGGACTATAGGATGCTGCCCCAACCACCTCCACCGGTGCCTCCCTGAGTTACTTTTGGGAAGACTGAGCTGCCACATATGGTTATATATGCAATCACCACAATGTATCGCATGAGCGAGGATACAGTTGTTGCAGATGGGATATCCGGCATCCCCTACCAGCAGGTAGAACAGATGATAGCGCGAACAATAGAGTCAAACCATGGCTTTGGTAACGTAATCGAACTTTATAACGCACTGCCGTGCAGAATACCGCATTCCATCTTTTACAGAGTTTTGACAAATTTGGAAAAATCAAGCAAAGTAGGATACGACAGGGACGGTGCAGTTTTTTGGATATTTGCCGGAGACAAGCCCGAACTGATTGAACTGCTCAAGAATTCGGTCGAGTTGAAATATCAGTAACCGAACAGTTTATCGTATTCTTTGTGCCGCATGGCGTCTAGGATGCACACCGTTTTGTCTTGCGACACTGCAATCAGGGTGTACAACAGCCGCCAGTCCCTGTTTATCTTCACCAGCAACAAATTGTCAAGATTCGGATGCTGCTTCTTGAGCGATTTTGGAATTCTCTTGGGTTTGATCCATGATCCAAGATATGGGTCTTCTTCAAGTTCCTTAAAAATTGCGTTTAGTTCCCTAAACAGTCTGTCGTTTGGATTCAGTGACTTGTAAAATTTGTTGAATTTTGGATTGGCACGAATGTGTTTTGTCACGGCTTTTGACCTTCTGCTATCATGACGACCTGTAATTTTAAACCTATCTGAACGTTTAGTAGACATGTACGGTGGGGATTGTTTCCTAATCCAATCCATGCTGCCTCCACCAGCACACAAAGATTTGCGGTGCATTCGAACCTGTTTAGCACCTCAAGGTTCCATCCGGCGTTGTCCAGAATTTTTCCAGAAATCTCAGCTAAGTGAAAAGTACCCCAGATCCTGCGTCATGGAGGGGGCTTGGGCTCCCTGAGCTAGATCACCATGCCCTCCCTGAGTACCGGCGTTGTCAAGGCGGTCTGAATTCCTTGGTTTTCTGCCCGACTGGGGTACTTTTCACTTGGCTGCTTTATGCGTAATCGATCTGAATGAGGTGAATCTGTTCGTAGTAATTTTAGTTCTGAATCGATTACGCGTAAAGTCTAATACAAAAAGTGCTGCATGCCAAAGCCGAATTGGGGCGGTTAGGATGGCGTGGAGAAGGAAGATGCCCGGAGCCAGGATAAGCAGTCAAACACGCTCCTCTGTCGACTTGCGCTATTTTCTTCGATCGCATACAAACACGTCAGCTGCATTCACAAGCTATACGGTGCTTTTTTTCTGAGAAAATTTTACAGCCGCGGGATTCAGCACGACAAAAGACACGGCCTTGGGTGGTTGTTTTGGGATGTTTTTCCAGATATCAGTATTAGATATTGATTGCGCCATGCATCAATGAAAGTGTATGGCGACTACAAAGATTTTGATCCGGTGTTCTCGTCTCTGGATAAATCGGGTGCAGTTTTCAAAGACGTTGAAGGGATTATCGAGGATCTGAAAAAGGATGTCATTTCTGGGGAGAAGATAAAATTCAAAACCATGCCAAAATACTACAAAAAAAGACACGGGGTTGACAATGCATTTCACGTGTATTTGCCCGAAGGCATGAGGCTGATCTATTCGATCACAACTTTTCGAGAAGAAAGGTCAGCGTTTCTTATGGAGCTAACTGATCACAGCAGCTATGAAAACAGATTCAAATATTAACGCAGTACATAAACGTACATATGTATAAATATCACAGGCGTGCACAGCATGTTGAAGGCAAAATGATCAAACCAGATGCCATTTTGGACTATATCTTGGACAAGAGCAGAAGACACAATCCCACGATAAGAAGTTTTGTCCAGATCGAAAAACTAATCCTCGAAAACAAAGAGTTTGAGACCAAGCGCAAGCTGTACAGCATGCTTCCCAAGGGAATGCAATACCCGTCGTTTAACTTCGTCCTGGACATTTTAGAAAAACAGGGCAAAATCACGTTTGGTAAGGATGGCTCGTTCTTCTGGACCGGGCCTGCCAGTCAAAGACTGGAACGCAGCATGAAAAAAGCAAAAAAAGTCTAGCCGCATATGGCTGGGATCATCGGCAGCTGAGCGCATGATAAAAGAAATGCGCTCTTGTAGTAGCTGATCGGGTTCTGGAAGCCGTTTCTGATTCTAGGCACAAACCCTGTTTTGATCAGCGTTCGTTGGTATCAAAGATCAAGCCTGAACTTCCAGAATCCGAGATGTTACCCAAAACGGATGGAGGAGGATACCGGTGATGGTGCGACATAATTTTCACACAAGACATAGCCGAAGATCAGCCAAGTGAAAAGTGAATGAGGTTTGCTGTTTTGTCCTGACACTCAGGCATCGTGCCTCCTGTCCATCTTCTGTTTTTACTTGATTTTTTAGTACTTTTCACTCGGCTGTTATGAGCACGACACATAGATAATGCATCTACGTGTTTGTCCACGTGTCAACCCGCTTTGGATTGAGTATGCTCAGACGCCCACCAACACCGGTGACGTGGCTCTCAATGGCGCATGCAATTACCAAGTGATCCCAGTCCCTTGAGAGAAAGTATGTCCGGTACTCCATCGAGAGGGCTGCGGCCTTTGCCAGTATCTTGTTGTCCACCCTGTCTGCGTTACGACCAAGATCCAGCAGGTGCTGGACTAGCACCCCCTCGTCGATGTCTGCAAGCCTCCTTAATCGGGTCTTTTTCCTAAGCCACTTTCTGGACATCTGGCTTGACGGATTGTTTGCCATCTGCTTCTGCAAGAGACGTATGTGTTCTAGAAACCCACCGTACTGTAGTTGACCTATCTTGACAGTCTTGCATACGCGTTCTAACATCTTGGCACGCTTGCCGATCTCGCGTTTGACCTCCTTGAAGACTATCTTTGTCTTCCCGCTCAGAAACGCCTCTAGATCCGCGCCGACCTGGTGCGCTGCATCCTGTAAGAAGAGGTTGGTGTCTCCTACAACCAGCACCAACTCCTTGCGGGTTCCGTCACCAAATTTTATCCTTTCAAACGTGAGTTTACCCCTCCCCCAAGATACAGCGTGGCAGGCGTGATCATGAAGACCCCTGCCGGCAGTGTCGCCTGAGGGGCAAACTCCCATATCAAATTATTCTGATTCCCTGCACGGGCCGCTGCGAGTGTGCGTTTCTCAGTCAGACGCATCTACTAGGCATTCCATCGCTTTATACTTTAGACCTTATGCGTAAACGACCGGATCGAAATATTCCGACGGTGGCCGACCACACATGCAAGGCTGGCGGCATCACACGACGTGTACAGGGGCGGCAGAGTCCGTATATCGTATATCTACGGATCATTACAGCTGATAAAAACTACAATGTCGTGCGGCATCGTGTGGCGCCGCAATGCGCTCCGTATCGTGGTATCAGAACCCACGCATGAGCTTCTTGTTCCGCTTGTCCCACAGCAGCCTAAAGTTGGCAAGCCCGGCCGTCACCTGGAACTCCCGGTCGAACTCCTCGGCGGTCCCGTCGTACGGATCACGCATCCACTTGTACTGCTTTATCCGTCCTATGGCGTGCTCTACTGTCACCCTCTTGCTGCTTATCCTCCTGTTCTGCGCCTTCTGTTTCTTTGTAAGCTTGCCCCCCCTTGGCTTCTTGTGGGGCTGCATTGATATGACCCCGGGGTATAGTCTCTTGATTCCCACGTATCCCAGATCCGAGAACAGCTTTACCTTCTCGTCCTCGAGGTACCTGTTGCTGCGCATCCTGGCAGTCAGGGTTCCCAGATCCGGGGGGTTGTTCTTTATCATGGTGAGGTCGTGCACGCTTCCGGGCGCCGACTCGCATATATCACCAGTCCCTTGCTGCCTGCAATCACCCGTGGGTGTTACGCGTAAAGTCCTTCTTGCCCGAGTACGCCCCCCTTTCTTGGCTCCTTGTCCGAGGGGCGCTGTATGTCGATGTGCGTGCCGTCGACCATTATGGTCAGATCCGGGACGATCTTCTTGACCTCCTTGATCGTGCGGGCGTTTCGTATCTTCTGAGACATGGTGTCCGGCGTGGGCAGTATCTTGAGAAATATCATGTCGCAATACTTGAGGTACCTGCATACCGTACTCTGGTCTATGCCAAAGAACGCCGCAAGCTGCCCCCTGCGTCGGGTTTCCGTACTTGCGCATCAGCGACATCAACAGGGTGTGACGGTAGGACAGCTTGCACCGGTTTCCGGGCCCGTCGTCCTCGTCCTCGGAGAATAGTGGGCCCTCCGTATGCTTTTTGGCAAGCTTTGTAAACCGGTCGGATATATAGTCAAACTGGCGGCGGTCCATCGACGTGGTGGACTGCAGGGATCCGCCGCAGATTATGTCCTCGAGCACCTCGAGCCTGTGCATGAAGGCGGCGCGGTCTATGGTGCGCCTGTCGTCATCCCAGGTTGCGGGCCACATCCGGCGCTCGGTGTCCAGCCGCTGCTCCAGCTGCCCTATCCTCTCCTGATCCTTCTCGTGCCTCCTGTCGTCCTGCCTGCTCTTTCTTTCGTACTCTCTGATCTTCTTTCTGTACTGCATCCTCTCCTTCCTGCCCCGCGCCTTCTCCTTCCTGTCCTTCCTGATTCTCTTCTCGTGCCTCTTGATCCTCTTCTCGTACTTTTTGATCTTCTTTTTGTCCCGCGCCTTCTCCTTCCTGTCCTGCATCTTCTCCTTCTCGTACTGCTCGATCTTCCTCCTCAGCAGTCGTATCAGCTCGTCCTTGTACTCTGACATCACCCTTGTGTGGGAATGGATCCCGGATCTAAATCAACCGGCTGAAAATACTTGCAGGTTTGATCAAATATTTTCAACGTAATGAGGTACAGTCACGCGTGCGCCGGCCCTGACTCGCCCCATTTGTAGCCCGTGCGCCGGGGGCATCGCCGCTAATTTCGTTTACGCATAAGGTCTATTGTTACAAGCGATTAAAGTATCAAAATTTCGCGTGTCAGATAACATAATAAGTTCGGTTACGAATCAAGTCAAGAGTTGTAAAAATGGCAAATAGTATCCAGATAAAAGAAACAATCGAAGATAAAAATTCATGGTTCAATATTAAACGATTTGCGATATCTCAGTAGTTCCGATTGTGGCCTGAAAATACAGTAAAATGACAGGTTTTTCTGATCAACCAGATCTATAGACGGGGGCCAGGCAGTACCTGCATGCCAAAACGGGACAAGGTTGTTCAGCTGTGCGGACACAGGGAGCGCAAAATGTACCAAGCAGCCGTCTCATCCATAGGCATGAGGTTCTCTGACAGGCCCAACGCGATATACAACGAAGTGGATGCCGCGGCTCTTCTGGCAACGATGTCCAAGGAGCGCATGTGCGCCGAGCAGGCCTCGGAGTCGCTCCGGGATTCTACGGGCCGCAGCCCCGGCGCCGACTGGCTGCTTGGCAAGCTGGGTCAGATACGGTACGAGACGATGCACAGGAAGGCAGACCGGATCCTAGGCAGGACGGTTAGGGACTCTATAGATGGCGGCCTGATCAGCAGGAACCCGATAATCGCCATCGACAAGACCAAGATTCCCAGGTACGACCACAAGCCGGACATGACCCACAAGATAAAGTACAGGGGGCCGGGCACCAACACGGCCGAGGCCTACATTACGGCAAGGACCGTCGGAGAGGAGCACCAGGTGCACCTTGCGTGCCTTCAGGTCACCAGGGACGGATTCAACCCCGAATTCGTGCGTAAACTGCTGCAGACTACCAGGGGAGCGGGCATCAGGCCGTGGCTGGTTCTGATGGACAGGGAGTTTTACTCCGTCGGCGTGTTCAAGGCCGTCAGGGGTGCCCGGATGAAGTTCGTGACTCCTGCCAGGCTCACCGAGGCAGTGAAGAGGGCCATAGAGGAGTACGTCGATGGCAGGAGGGATGCAGTCAGCAGGTATACGGTATCATCGGGCAGCGACAAGATAACATGCAACATGATAATACTGGAAAGGGAGGACAAGAAGAAGAAAAAGTTCCACATCGCCTTTCTTACCAACATGACCGGCTGCACCCGCGAGGACCTGCTGGAGCTTCCCGAGGAGTACCGCAAGAGGTGGGGCATAGAGACCGGATACCGCGACGCCAAGAGATCCAAGCCGCTCACCTGCAGCCGGAACGACTCCATAAGGCTCATGCTGTTCTACCTGGCACTTGCCATGTCGAACATCTGGATGATCGCAAGATTTGGGAGCAAGAAAAAAGCAGTCAAGCTCAAGGTGCTGCTTGCCCGCATCATCAGGCAGCTCACAAGCGTACGGATCAAAAAGCCCCCTGATCCGGACTGAGGCAGGCTGCGGGGTTACAATCGGAACTACTGTATCTGGAATTGATTTTGAAAGGCCGATAAAAACATTAGATACAAAAGAAATTACTCAAGATACTTTTAATAATTTTGCACACCAATCGAATTTTCAAATCTTTGAAGCCTCCAAGACTATTAGGAATTTTAAAACAATTCAAACAATTATTGAAGAAAGTAGTGATTCTGCAATTAATTCATTTTTTTTATCAAAGAAATGGCTTGATTCATCATCAAACGTGATTAATTTTACATTTAATTTCAATCCTTTACGTCATATTTCAGATATTGATGAATTATAACAACGGTCACAAGTAATTGAAGGCCTTGACCGGCGATCTGTAGATGTACCTGTACATGTAAAGGCGGACAAACTACACCGTCCTGTAATATTCGGATATGGTGCGCCGCAGCTCGCTGACCTTTCTGTACACTGTCCCCATGAAAACGGCATGCTTGCCTAGGCTCCGGCATTCTTCCACGACATTGAGGTACGGCGATCCCCTTGGGATCAGTATCAGCCTGACGTCGGGATGACCCGCCAGATATTCTGCGACGTCAGCAGATCTGTGCACGCTCCACCTGTCGCAAAAGACGGCAACCCTGCCAGACCTGGCACGCAGCGCCTCCAGACATTCTATGAACTGCACCGACGTAAAAGATCCCGCAAGCGTCCCGAACGGCTTCCTGCCGTCCTCTGCGATGCTTCCAAACACGGCCGCCCTTGTGCGGTTCCCCGAATACGATGCCACGCTTCTGGTGCAGACCGGACCCCATACGTATCTGTCGGAGTCCTGCACGAAGAATGCCTCATCAGATGACACCAGCATAAAACCGCCGTTTTTCAGGCGCGGAATACGCACGTCTTCAAGGTATCGCTGCCATGAGTATGCCGGGCTTGGGGCGGCATGGTTGACTGTATAGTGTGAAACAAAAGTTCGTGAAGATCAAGACGTTACGGAGTGCTTCAGAACCCAGTCCAAATTTTCATGAACTTCTGTTTTTCACTATATGTTTTACACCTTGCGGCGCGACAGGCCGTACTGGCGCATCAGTCTTCGTACATGTCCTGTGCCGTGTTCTGTCCAGGCGGCATCCCTTATGTCATCGCGCACCGTCATGACGTCGGTACTGTTGCGTTCAATGGACAGGTCCATTATGGCGACAGTCCTTTTTCCGTCCGCTTCGCCTGCATCCAGAGCGGGGAGGATCCCGGAGGCCGTCCATGCCGTCCTCCGAGAACCTCGCCAGCTGACTGCGCACGGAATTCTCACTGCACCGGATCCTTGCAGCCTCGGACACACCTATGTTGTTCTCTGGCACAAACATCAACGCCATGATCTTTTTGTAGACTTTGGCATCCTTTTCTCTGCGCATGGCCTCTGACAGGCTGTCTGCTTCCTTTGCCATGCTTGCCGGTTACGCGATCGTCATACCTTTCGAATGAACCCTGTTTTGGCTCAAAGACTTCTGTTCGTTGCTATAGTAGACTTCATGCGTAATCGGTACAGATCAAAAAAATCAGATAGTTTTTCCATCACTTTTGTAACCGTACGTGTCTCAGCAACAAAATTCAGATGGTGCCAAAGGACATGATAGTACAAAGAAACAGATTGTCTCAAAAAAAGGGAACATGTATGAACGCAAGGGCGGGGGATAAAAACAGATGTAACAACGAAAGCAGCAATGTCAGTAGTACGAGGGCCCGGATGTGCACAAGGAGTTAATCCAGATGGCAGTGATGGATGCAGACGGCAAAGCGCTGAACAGCTCAAGGATCCACAACGACGACATGAGAGTTGATTCAAAATTAGCAAATTCTGGTTATCTGTGAACGGATTTGCATAATGGTGGTGCATGAGTACCTTCTGGGAAGACTGGTGTGACCACATACCTTTTTATTTATCTGTCTTTCAACATGGACATTGAATGACATTCCCAGTTTAGGGTTCACGTTAATAGACAGGCAGAAGGAACTGGATGCAAAGATAACTAAAGATAACTGGCAAGCCTACCGTGATTTGGTTTTCTTCGAAGTTACAACAAGAATGTTTTATGAGGATGCTGGGCCCGTCGGTTTCTTTATGGTTGTACGTGAAGAGGGAAAACAGACATATTTTGACAGGATATATCCGGAAGAGATTTTCAACATGCCAGAGGATAAAAGGACGGTTGCCGGTGCGATTGGCCGCATAGTAAATGAGTTTTTGGAACACAACAATAAGGTATATCGCTCGATGATGGATGCAAGGATATACATGCGTGATCATCCTCACATATGATCAGGAAATCTAGAGTCTTAGTAAACTGCTTAGGCTTACATCTATAGCAACGGTCACAAGTAATTGAGGGCTTTGACCGGCGATCTGTAAATGTACTTGTACATGCAAAGGTGGGCAAACGACACCGTCCTGTAGTACTCGGATATGGCATGCCGTAGCTCGCTGATTTTCCTGTACACTATCCCCCTGAAAACGACAGGCTTGCCCAGGTTCCAGCATTCTTCCACGATATTGAGGTACGGCGATCCCTTCGGGATCATTATCAGCCTGATGTCGGGATGACCTGCCAGATATTCTGCGACATCAGTAGATCTGTGCACACTCCACCTGTCGCAAAAGACGGCAACCTTACCAAACTTGGCGCGCAGCGCCTCCAGACATTCTATGAACTGCACCGACGTAAAGGATCCCGTAAACGTCCTGAACAGCCTTCTGCCGTCTTCTGCGATGCTTCCAAACACGGCCACCTTTGTGTGGTCTCCAGAGTACGATGCCACGCTTCTGGTGCCGACCGGACCCCACACGTATCTGTCGTATGCACCCTGCACGAAGAATGCCTCATCAGATGATACCAGCGTAAAACCGTCGTTTTTCAGGCACGGAATACGCACGTTTTCAAGGTATCGCTGCCACGAGTATACCGAGCTCGGGGTGGCATGGTTGACATGTACGTTTTGCACCTTGCGGCGCGACAGGCCGTGCTGGCGCATCAGTCTTCGGACATGTTCTATGCTGTATTCTATCCCGGTGGCATCCCTTATGTCATCGCGTACCGTCATGACATCGGTACTTTTGCATGCAGTAGACAGATCCATTATGGCTGCAATACTTTTCCTGTCCACCTTTGGCCTGCATCTGGAACGGGGAAGATCCCGGAGACAGTCCATGCCGCCCTCCGAAAACCTCGCCAGCCAGTTGCGCACGGAATTCTCACTGCACCGGATCTTTCTTGCAGTCTCGGGTACGCCCATGTCGTCTTCTAGCACAAACATCAGCGCCATGATCTTCTTGTAGACTTTGGCATCCTTTTCTTTGCGCATGGCCTCTGACAGGATGTCTGTTTCTTTTGCCATACATACTGCGCCAGTTACGTGATCATTATACTTTTCGAATGACCTTGTTTTGGCTCAAAGACTTATGCTCGTTGCTATACAAATGACGTGGTTTTTGGGCATATGCTAATGCCCGTATTTTTTCAGCCATGATTTCTTTAATACTCATACTGGGAATGGAAAAATTACCACTCTCTAGGCCGTAAAAATGCCGAATTGGCAGGGTTTTCACACTCCTAATCACTTCTCTCAAACTAAGGTCTATTCTGACGGACATGGGATGGCCGTTATAGTTCAGATACCTTATGGAATATTTTCGACTATGCTTGCCGGTTTCCATTTTTTTGACTCCGGTAAAATTTACGTCAAGTTTTTTAATTTTCTCTTTTAGAAACGACTCTAATTCATTTGAGATGTCATTGTTACAAGTAAAATCAAGATCTTCTGAAAATCCCGCATCTGGAAAATATATTTTTTTGAGTGCTGTGCCTCCCTTAAACACCATTTCAGATATTTTTGAAAACTCTGAAATCACAAACAATAGGATGGTTGCAGAATAATCTTTTTGAATGGTTTCTGCAAATACGCCATACCTGCCACCTAACGACTTTATTTCGTCTGCATCCAATTCTAATACTCCATCCAGCCAAGCAGTTCATCTTTTGTTCTGTTAAGTATCAGCCCATATTCCTTTGAATACGCAGTTCTTGTTTTTGCAGTTGTTGGATCAAGAAAACTATAGGGATATCTGGTTGCCTCTTTTTTGTATGAGGTCACCTACCCCCATCAGTCAGGCACGAATTAGCATGCATGATTGTGATTTTCGTGCCTAGCTAGCAGGGGGGCATGACCACATACTCTTTTTTTATTTTCTCAGACAGATTTTTTTCTATATCAAGAACAGTGAGCAAATAACCCAACCGATGTAGTACAACATTAATTCCAATTTTTTTGGTCAATTGATAAGTTTCATTCCAATCGACTTCTTTCCGTATGTTCCACATCGCTTTTGTCACTTCTACTATCCCACCACAGTATTCTGGATGGGTTAACCCATCAACAATTGTTTTTTCTTTTGAAGAAATGTTAAAATGATTGTTTTTTCCTATCTTGTATTCGACGTATCCAAAAAATTTCTTTTTTGATATGATGACAAACTGGAACTTTTGATTTCCAAATTTTACGATGCGGTTTTTCTTTCGTTTTGGCGTAGCGACAAAAACCGTGTAGGGTATCTGTTCTGTCATGTCCCAAAAATTCATTGCAGTCCAGAACCCAACATAATATTCATCAATTAATCTAGGTACAATTAACCAGGGATCCTCAGACCAATATCCCTCGGGGCCAGCTCTTGCAGGAACAAGGAGATATTTCCCCTTTTCAATTTCTTGTAATCGCTTCTTCTTTTTCAATCCTTCAATTACATTCCAAGTAGCAGAGTCTGTTCCTTCAAGAATATTTCTTGCGTCATCAAAGGCAAAGACACTCATTTTCCTCGCTTCCAGACTGAACAGTAGTTTTGTTTCTTGTGGCCCCAACCGTATATTTTGTGTCACCTTTCTCCCCTCTAAAGAGAGATTTGTACAGGGCCACGTCCTCTTGGGGGTGATCCGAAATTAGAAACCATATGAATTTTTCAAATGATTTCGTAACAGTTCGGGCTCTGGAAATTGCTCCTGATTTTAGGCACGAATCTACACGGGAGGCCTCCCCAAGATGGCAAAATTCACGCCTGGACTTCCAGAGCCCGACCTGTCGCCTGAAATTGCTGAAATTGCCAGGGCTGGGCCGTGTGGGAGACTGCTGAAATTCCTGAAATTGCTGAAATTGCCAGGGCTGGGCCGTGTGGGAGACTGCTGAAATTCCTGAAATTGCTGAAATTGCCAGGGCTGGGCCGTGTGGGAGACTGCTGAAATTCCTGAAATTGTAACAGGTCGAGCTCTGGAAGTCCAGGCGTGAATTTTGCCATCTTGGGGAGGCCTCCCGTGTAGATTCGTGCCTAAAATCAGGAGCAATTTCCAGAGCCCGAACTGTTGCCTGAAATTCCTGAAATTCCTGAAACTTCCAAGATTGGGGTAACAACTCGGGCTCTGGAAGCTGTTCCTGATTTTAGGCACAATTTGCCCGGGAGGGGGGCCTCCAAGGTGGCAAAATTCACGACTGAACTTCCAGAGCCCGAACTGTTACGCTGGATCACTTTCTGCTGCTGCTGGTGTTCGCCTTGCTGCTACTAGACTTTATGCGTAATCGACCTGAATGAGACGGATTTGTTCGTAATAATCCAAGATCTACACCGATTACGCATAAGGTCTACTGGTTGTCTTTTTCAACACTCTCTATCCTTGTCTTCATGTGCTCAAACAGGCGGATCACGTCGGGAATTCTCCAGTCCACGTCCGTAATGTCAGGATCCCCAACCAATGCTTGGAAGGCAGATCCTGGGATCTTTATGTGTTGTGATTTTTTCAGATCTTCCTGCTAGCCTGGGGTGCTGCCCAAGGGGGCCTCCAAGGTGGCAAGATTCACGCCTGAACTTCCAGAGCCCGAACTGTTACAATTTGTGCCTAAAACCAGTGACGGCCTCGAGCCCGACCTGCTACCGGCAAAACACAACCTGTCTGCAAAATCGCCTGAAAAACCCGTGCGGTTTCCGGTTTCGGATCACCTCCCTGCTGGTTTTGCATGGCTTGTCAAAACAAGGAGAAAAAGTCCAAGGCATCCTGCTTTGACAGCTCTTTGTTCTTGGTCTGGCAGTAACTCGTGACAAACGTGCATTTGGGACACCCTCCCCACTTCTCACCGTGCTTTACCTGCCGTCTTTGCTTTGAATCCGCGGGACAGTTGCAGTCAGACAGCAGGGAACGGCAAGTCTCTAGGATCTTTTCAAATTCCTCAAAGATGATCTTGCTGCACCCGTTAAACCCGTCTGAGGAATTGTCATACAGATAGATTACGCCATTCTCATAAAACGAGTCAACGTCGTTTGATTCGGATTTTGTAATGATTTTTGCGGCGTTAAGCAACACATGCGTTATGGTATGTATTCCAGAGTCTGACGCAATCTGACTCTTGGAGGATGATTCAGATGTCAAAACAAACCCGGGAGGGATGACGATGCCTACTGAGGAATGCCTTGATGTCCAATTGAAATTTCTCCACGAGGGAATCGCATCCCCGTCAAAGGTTTGGAAGCTGTCGGTGGAATCGTTATAGTTTCCTTTCATATAGCCGGTAATGGTTCTGCTTAGCTCTACAAGCCCGTACCTCAGAGAAAGAGTCGCAGATTCCTTGGCGATGTCTCTGCGAGCCGAGTCTCCTCCGGATATCTGAAGTATAGATGCTCTGACAACAGGTATCGTTCTTTTTTGCACTTCGTAGGATTTTTTCAGGTAGGCTCTTGCACCGCCTTGTGATTTTATCAAAGAGGTTACCTCGTAGTTTCGCTTGTCAAAATGATAAATTGCATTCTGATGCAGCTGGTAGTATCCTACCGGAACATCACGGGTGCCGATTTTTTTAGAGTTAAAATAGATTTCAATCTCGCCTGAAGAGCCGCGAAGATTCACGCTGCCTGCAAAATCAAAGAATCGGGATTTGTCATATTCTGCTGCCGACTCCTTTTCCACCTTGATTGACTCGGCATGCTTGTCTGCAATGATTGCGTTCTTCTTGTTGATTGGAATTACGTGGCTCTGGGTCAAATAGTCATCAATATGGCGCGCAAAGTAGTGACAGGAGGCATCATCGGGGTCAAAGACGCAGATTGCGTAGGATTTTTGGCCCATTCTGCCCGCGCGGCCGATCCTCTGCACAAAAGAGTCAAACTCGTTTTTGAACGCGGAGATCACCACGTCCACACGACCTATGTCGATTCCCAGCTCCAAAGTCGGGGTGCAGGACAAGGCGTCTAGCTCGCCTGCCTTCATCTGGGACTCGTACATCTTTCGGCTGCGCTGGTCAAGGCCCCCGCGGTGAATCTGGATGCGCATCCCGTCGTTGGCAGATTCCACGTTTGACGCTAAAAACTCCGCATCGTTGTGGGAGTTGCTGAAAATCAGCTGCGTCGATCTGTTCTTGTGGCAGATGGATGCCAGCATCTCCATGGTGGTTCGCTGGCCAAACTTTCTTGGCATGATGAAGAACATCTCCATGTCTCTTTTCCGCCTGGTCTTGCTTTTGATGTACGAAAAGGACTCTTGAGGCAAATCAAACATGTCTGAGAAAAATTCCAGGGAATTGTCCAGGGTTGCAGAAGAGCCAACAAACTGAACATCCTTCATGTAGCGCCTCATCCTTTTTAGAACGTGATATACGTTTGATCCGTGAAAACTGGTATACGAATGTGCCTCATCCATCACGATAATTTTTGCATTTTTGAACAGATTGTTCCATTTTTTGTCCTGCAGAATCAGGTGGTAGTTGATAAAATCAAAATTCGTCGCGATGATCAACGACTTTTTAGAGGCATCTGAAATTATCATGTCCTTGTATTGGGAACTCTGCCCGCCATGAATGGAATAGACGCCCATCCTGCCTTTCAGATCACACCTGTCTATCAGGCTTGAGATTTTTGAAACCTGGTCATCAATGAGTGCGTTTAGGGGGTATACAAGCAGGGCAAGCACTCCGGGCTCAGACTCCTGTGACATTCTCTCTAAAATTGGTATGCTAAAGGCCTCGGTCTTTCCTGAACCCGTGGGTGCAGAGATGATGGTGTTTTTTCCATTTAGAATGGAGCAAACGGACTCGTTTTGGAAAGGCAAAAGCCCCGAAAAACCGTATTTTTTAACCCCGTTCAGGATTTTTTCAGACAGGACACCGTTCAGGGATTCAACCGGAATTTTTTCAGGCTCGGGGGATGTCAGGTTTTCATAGTGAACTATCCCCAGGGATTTCTCTTCGTGGCCTTGGATGATTTCATGAACTATCAGATCATCTTCGATGAGGGATCTTGGGATTTTTCTGATGTCAAATAAGATTTCTTCGGGCAGCGGGATTTTTGATTCCTGCTTTGACTCTTTTCTCTCGGGGTATTTTTTTGCCTCGCCGGCAGGATGGCGGGGCACTGTTGGTTCGATCGGACCGTCGCACCGATGCGGCTCATCAGTCCTCGAGTCAATCGGAATGAACTTGCCACTGTCAGACTTGAATGAGCCATCCCAGTAGATCTCAGCGCCGCAACCCTTGGAGCAGGGTTTTGTTTTTCCGGAACGATTCGTTCCCAATGCCGGCCTCTTTGGAATGATCATCTCGGGATTGCATTTGGGGCATATTCCCGGACCGCCAGCATCGTGAAAGTTTTGGGAGAGTTTTGTGTCACAGACGGCGCAGAATTTCATGAACAGTTACGGGGAACGGCGGCCACTAATGAAGGTATGAAAACTCTGTTCTCCGTGTCAGCTCGAGATGGCATTGATTTGCAAGTGAGCACGGCTGAAGATCGAATATTTTTTCATCGAAACAGACACGATGTGTCAAAATTACGGTTTGCTTTGCAGGCAGCTGATCGGGTTCTGGAAGCCGTTTCTGATTTCAGGCACAGATTCTATTTTGATCGACACACATCAGTAACAAAACTCACGCCTGAACCTCGAGCCCGGCCTGTTCCCTGCAAACCGGAACCTGGCCTATGTGGGGGAGGACATGTTAGAATAGATGAAATCCTTGGCAATCTTTGTGAATTTTTTCTCGCTTACCATGACTGCCTCCGGACTGTTCATACGCAGGGATATCATGAAGCTGTCTAGTCCTCTTCTGTTTACCACGTCAAAGCTGATGTACTTGCCGCCGCCACGTTCGTCTATGTTCGTATATGCTATGATCTTGCCATTGGTGATGTTTTTCTTGCATTTGAGGGCGTGACACAGCCCGTATGCGACCAGGAAGTCAAACGGCTTGCCGTGTACGCTGACATAGTACGTGTTGTGCGTCATCATGTGGTACCCATAGCATGTGTGTGGCCCAAACGTGATCGTACAGTCCGTCGTCCTGACCTCTGTTTCCTTTCCGGTACGAAAGAGGATGTTGTCTGGCTGTGAAAGGCTGCCTGGCGGCCGGGCATCGGGCAGTATCCCCCTATCTACGACATCGATGTCACATCCGTCCAAAAACGCCTGGAATTTTTCATTCATGCTAGATCTGGCACGTTATCCATTATTTGTCTTTTTAAAAATACCCGTGGCATTCATGACAGCCATTTGTTCATCTCCAACACCATTATCTCGTCCCTGGGAGTTGATTCGAAATTAGAAGTTTTGATCAAATGGTAACAGGTCGGGCTCTGGAAGTTCAGGCATGAATTTTACCGCCAAAGAGACCTTCGCAGGTGTAGTTCGTGCCTAAAATAGTAAACCACTTCCAGATCTCGAGCTGTTACGTCAAATGGGCACATGATGCATGCTAAACCAACCCACATGCAGTCTTCCCAGAATTACCGCATCAAACTATCCCGGGCTCGAAACAATTCAGATGAGGACGCCTGCAGATCCGCATGTCGCCTCCTGTGCCACCACGAGTCGGTTATTTCTGGGAAGACTGGCATGCTAGCAGGATGTATATTCGGATAGTGGACCTTGTGCGTAATCGGTTAGAATCAGGCGGCTTTTACGTCCTTTTTGGCAAATACGCAGCGCGCAAGACACTGCGTGTCACGGTACGTCAGGTCCAGATACACCAAGGTACACAGGCATGCCCACCATATTGGGTGCATCCGCCTCTCTGCTGGATGCGTAAACATCATTATAGTCACATCGTCTCTTGTGATCATGAAAATATCGGATCTAAAACTGCCAAAAAAGGCCATAAAGTTCCTAAACTCCTCCGGGTACGAGTCTCTTTACCCTCCGCAGGAAAAGAGCATCAGGGCAGGTCTGCTTAAGGGCAAGAACATCATGGTATCTGCCCCCACGGCAGGGGGCAAAACCCTGATTGCCGAGATTGTCATATTGAACTATCTGATGAGCAATAGGCACGGCAAGGCGATCTATCTCAGTCCGCTTAGGGCGCTTGCGGCAGAAAAGTATCGCGAGTTCAAAAAGATGGGCAGAATAGACTCTAAAACGAAAATCCACACCGTCATGTCAACTGGCGACTATAGCGCCCCAAACACTGCCATGGTCAGGGCAAACCTGCTGGTCATGACCAACGAAAGACTCGATTCCATAACAAGACACAGGCCGGAATGGATTGATCAGATAGGGCTTGTCATAGCAGACGAGATACACCTGGTCGGTGATGCCGCCAGGGGCCCAGCACTGGAGATCGTGCTTACAAAGATGATGAGGATGCTTGAAACAAGGCCGCAGCTGCTGGGCCTGAGCGCCACTGTCTCCAACGCAGGCAAGATTGCAAAGTGGATGGGCGCCAAACTGGTATCTGATGACTGGAGGCCGGTCCCGCTGATCGAGGGTACCTGTTACAGGACCACCGTAACAATGAATGACGGCAGCAAGTTCAAGATAAGACGATCTACCCTTGGCACGGCAGCTGATCTTGGAATCGACACGGTTTCCCAGGGCGGGCAGGTCCTGTCCTTTGCCATGACAAGGGCGCGCTCGGCATCATTTGCAGAGAAGGTGGCCGATGCCATATCTAAAACGATCTCAGCAGAGGAGAGGAGACACCTGAGGGAGATATCAGACTCGATGCTTCAAAACAATGACAAAACCCACATGGTAAAGACGCTGGCAAGGCTGATTGGCAAGGGCGCGGCGTTTCATCATGCTGGTTTGAACCAGAACTGCCGGGAGGCAGTGGAGGACGGGTTCAGGAAAAGGAGAATAAAGCTCATCTCGTCAACTCCGACACTGGCTGCCGGCATCAACATTCCCGCCAGGCGCGTCATCATAACCAGTACAAGCCGGTACGACGTCCGTGCAGGATACAACAAGCCAATCAGTATCGCAGAGTACAAGCAGTTGTGCGGCCGGGCAGGCAGGCCGCAATACGACGATCATGGTGAGGCCATACTGGTAAGCCGTGAAAACAACAATGACTTGCGTAACAAGTATGTCCGCGGCAAGCCCGAGCCGATCAAGTCAAAGATCAAGGGATCCGCAATGAGCATGCATGTTCTGGGCCTTGCAGCAGCATCGGATGCCGGAATGACCAAAAGTGGCATTGTTGGATTCTTTTCCAAGACGCTTGGCGGCATCGAGTTTGGAGAGGCCAGAATCCGGCGCATCGTCGTCGGTTCGCTAAATCTTTTGGAAAAAGACGGGATGATAACGTCCAACAGAGGAAGGTTTGTGGCAACGGCGTTCGGTCAAAAGATCTCGCTGCTGTACATCGATCCCGCAACGGCAGCCGGATTCCGCGACGGACTGCTGTCAATAGAGCCCGGATCCAACGCGACGGACTTTCTTGTCATGGCAACAAGATCAGACGTGTTCTTTCCCAAGTTTTACATGAGGGATGGGGATTACGCGCATGCCTACCATATTCTCGGACAGTCCGTCCTGAATGACACGGAGCGGATCTCACGCAGCCTGCTCGTGCTCTACAATTGGATCTCAGAGATGCGGGAATTGGACATATTTGACAGGTTTGCAATAGAGTCGGGGGATCTTTACAGAATGATTGAGACATCCGAGTGGCTGATCATGTGCATGGGGGAAATCTCAAGACATTTGGGCAAAAGGGAGCTTGCAACAGAGTTGGGCATACTGCGTAAAAGGATCAGGCACGGGGTAAAGGCGGAGCTAGTTGATCTTGTCTCGCTAAAAGGCGTTGGCCGCGTAAGGGCAAGGCAGATGTACCGGCAGGGAATCAGAACACGCGCCGACATACCGGGCGTCTCGACTGCAAGGCTGGCCCGGATAGGCGGGATCGGGGCCAAGCTTGCCAGGAGCATAAAGTCACAGGTGCACTAGGCCTAGACTGCGGCAACAGGCGTTTGTGGAAACACGATACTGCACAGGTTTGCGCCGGGTTGTGCGGCTCACTTGAAATCAGATCAATTACCATATGAATTTTAAATCAGGAACGCGAAACCTGTGTTTTTTGCCACCCTACATGATGCACCCATCACGTGACCACTTTGCATGTGCATTTTGGGGTACTGGGGCAAAACCGGGCGTTTTCAGATCCAGCACGCAAAATCGCGGCATCGGCACATCTGCTGGGGGTCCTAAGCCGGTCAGCCCGCTCTGCCATGTACGACATCGGCGCATGGCCACGCCCACCCCTCGTCGTGAAACTCGGACCGCGGACAATAGTACTCGTTTATCCAACCGAGCCCAAACTCCACCATCAGTTGGTTGAGTGATGCACCGGAGCAGTACACGACTGCAACCGTCCTGCCATACACGTCTACTGGCTGCATGTCGTCAACGTCGTGATATGTCGCCAAGCCAACCGGGCACAGGATTCTGGCAAGGACGGCGTGCGGGGCCTCCGTGTCCCCGCTGTTCTCTACGTCAACCAACGACAGCCTTATTCTCGTGCTGTCTATGTGCACCGTGTTGCCGTCTATGACGCGCACCATCATTCCCTTGACCATCTCTGGATTGTCAGCCTCTGAAGGATCTATACTACCGAAATCCAGAATGTCGTTGCTCATCAGGTATGTCAGCGCCGCGTCGAATTCGGCAGCGGTGATGCCGCCACTATCAAACAACAGGGCGAGGTCGCGGACCCATGTGGGAACGTATTCGGGGTCCGGCTGTGCAAGCGCCGGCGCCGACGCGGGGAAAATGAATGCCAATAGAAACAGGGATGCAGAAATGGTGCAGGCGACAACAGCATGTCTGCTGCCTGCCAGACTGGAACCTTGTCTGCCTGCACGAGTTCGCATGCGTCACATTGCGCCAAATGAGATAATATGTGTAGTGACCCAAGCGCGTGTCTGGTGGATTGCGGCCTGGCCGTAGCTGTATTTCGGGCGGGACATGCTCGTACAGGGACTGGGCGTGCGCGCAGGCCGCGCAGGACAGCAGGCAAACTGACTGTTTTTTAGAATGCTTTCATTAAAACAGCCAAGTGAAAAGTGCCCCGGCTCTGACGTCATGGAGGGGGGGCTTGCTCCCTCAGACAAGCCGTCATGCCCTCCTGAAATACCAGACATTGTCCGCAGTCCCCGGGGCCCGCCTTGAGATCCGCGTAAAGCTGGCTCATCTTCGACTCGCTCAGCTTGTGCTTGCGTCCCCTGTCTGGCCGCTCGTGCCTTGCGCGTGTCCCCCCGTCTTGTGCGCAGTTGAGCCACTCTGATATGGCAGACGTTGGCCGGCAGAGGCTCTTTGCTATCTGTGATATGCTGCTGCCGTCCTTGCGCTGCATGTATGCAAGCAGCCTGTCGCGCTTTCTCTTGTCGGTCTCGTACGCCTTGAGGAGGTAGGAGCGTGACGTGTTTGGCAGGAACTTGCCCCCGATGCTACGAGTTGCTTTTTCTGTGTGTCCATGCATGTGCGCGTGGCCTGCCTGATCTTAATCCTTGGATCAAAAACAATTGTCACAATTGTCCGTTTTTTTATGTGTTGACTATGGTCCCCCTTCTCCAGCTTGATCTGTTTGGCTTCTTCAGACTTGCCGTTTATGGCGCATTTTGCCTGGCTGCAAAAACCATGTTGACGTCCCCCGTTGTATGATAGTATACATCCCTGCCGGTTGACTCCTCCCTGGCTATCAATCCCTGTGAAAGCAGCTTTTTAGTCAGGTGGTTAAAATTCTGAGCAGATGGCTTGCCAAACTGCTTGTAGCTCTTGTTTTGAAACCTGCCCTTTTTAGCCATCCGTTCCAGCGTCTTTCTGTCCGAGCTTGAAAGATTGATGGCCTCAATTTTTTCCCTGGCCATGAAGGACAGCATCTCGATGGCCGTTTTCTCTGGAATTGTCTTCTCTGAGGGAAATTTTGCATGAAACTTGAGTATGAGATCGCCGCATCTCTTTAGTATGTATCTTGCCTCCCCCTTTGAGACATCATAAAGAATGTCTATTACTTTTTCCGGAATGGGAGGCTTTATCTTATTTTTTGAAAGGTTCTTGATTCGTAGTTCTATCATTTCGTGTATCTCTTTTTTTGGTAATGGACTTAGCTTGACTGGACTTCCAGTTATCATTTCACTTACTCTGCTTGCCTTTCCTTCAAGCAATGAAAATAGGTTTGGCTTGCCAACAAGTACCCACCACACTCCGTTGAACCCAGTCAGGGTATCCCTTACCCTATTTAAAAAATCCACGATATCTGCATCGTCGACAATATCTAGGTTGTTGATTGGAACAACGATGGCAGAGTAATTCAGCTTGTTTGTGACAAGACTCACCCACTTGCTCATGACCGGAATAATGGATGAGAGGACAACGGCAGTCGGTGCCGTTGTGGATTTTTGTCTACCTATTCCCCCGCCTGTCCCGAGAACCTGTATGCTGCCACTCCAGCTGGACTGGATTGTTTGGCTCAACAGCACCCTTGCCTCTCCGTGTACTGAAAACCTGCCCAGTCTTTTTGTCCTGTCATACTTTTCAAGGCTGTGAAACATGTTTGAAAAAACCGAAAGAACAAACTGGACAACGTCCATGTTGCCATCCAGCTCTATTTTGTCACAGGGAAGATAGCTGTCTGATTTGAGCTTGTCATACAGGCAGATGTTTACAAAGCTCGTCTTGCCTACCCCGACTCCGCCTTCAACTATCACCATGCCGCCCCCTGTACTGCTTAGTAGGATGTTAAACTCGTCAAGCGTTTTTGCACGGCCTACGAACAGTTTTCTGCCGCGTGCATCAATTGAAAGCGGCCTTGGATCATATGGGTTGCCATCCAGCCCAAGATCTGCCCAAATATTGCCCATCTTGTGTACTAGGGTACGCCTAGTTTATAAAAATTATTTTTTTATAAAAAAATTCTTTGATTTTTGTTTTTATAATATACGTGGCTGATCGGGGCCGGCTTTTACGTGTGGCACACAAAGGGTTGTTTCTGGAGTGGACCCCATAAAATAGGAAACTGATTGTGGGGCCATCGTTTTTTGTAAGCGACTTGGGTACGCCGTCGGGTGCAGCTCTTCAAGAGGGGCGGCATGAAGGCCCGCCTGGACGAGCTGCGGACGGGCAAGGTCCATGTCGTAATGGGCGCCTCGGCATACACCGCAGTGATTACACCAGGGGCGAGGATCGTCTGAGGGCCACGTACATGCCGGCTGCAGCGCCTGAGGCCAGTGGGATGGAGCAGTACTGGAACAAGTCAAGGATGGATGTGCCGGTCTCCGAGTACTCGTTTGAGGAGATGAGGCACAGGCTGTCAGAATACCTGAAAGCCTCCAGCATTCAGCTTGACGTCAGAGGGTTCATCCGGGGAGGATCGATTTTATTCACGAACCTGTGATCTGCAATGTACAAATTGTCTAGAGACAGAAGACGCCTTGGACGAGCCGGACACTCCATAAATAGTCGGGTACAGGATCAACGATTGAGGATGAATGCAAAGATTCTGGGAATTGCTGTGGCCATAGCCATTTTAGGTGCGTATTTAGTGTACGAGTATACAGATGCCCGAATAACGCCGGAAGGCCGGAGTGGCCCGGATGAATCGTGGTCAAATGAGAGTCTGGCAAGGCAAACAAACGAGTTTGGTTTTGAGCTGTATTCACACATATCAGACAGCGATGAAAACCTATTTTTTTCACCAGTCAGCATAGACGCAGTTTTTGCAATGGTGTATGAAGGTGCCAAAGGAGACACTGCAGAAAGTATGCAAAACAGGTTTGGTTTTGAGTTAGACGACACACAGAGAAGAGGGCAATACTACAACGCAACAAAGATTCTGAACGTGCAAAATTCTCAATACTCATTGAATACTGCAAATGCGCTTTGGATATCAGACAAGTACGAATTAAATTCAGGGTACGTAGATGTTGCAAAAAACCATTATGATGGCTCTGTTCAAAATGTGAATTTTGTATCAGATCAAGGGGTAAACACAATAAACTCATGGGTAAACGAAGAGACAAATGGCAAGATCAAGAAGCTGTTTGAACTAGGATCTACGGACATCCTCACACTCGTTGCAATTACAAATGCAATTTACTTCAAGGGGGAATGGCTGCATCCCTTTGAACCGGGATTCACGTGGGAATCAGAATTCTTTGTAAGCAACGACGAGACAGTAACGGTTCATATGATGAATAATGAGATGAACCCCATCAGGCACATGCAAAACGATATCGTAGAAATCATAGAGTTGCCATACAAGGGCGATAAAATATCGATGCTAGTAATGCTGCCAACAGAAAAAAATCAGATTTCAAAACTAGAAAGAGAGATGTCAAACTCGAACTTGAAAAAATGGAGATCGCAGCTGTCAGAAACCGTGGCAGGGGTGTACATCCCAAAATTTACGGCGGAAGCGTACTATGATCTAAAAAAATTGCTAATACGGATGGGGATGGACTTGCCTTTTGATAAAGACAAGGCAGATCTTGGCGGCATTGCAGACTATCCGGGAATCTACATAGACAAGGCAGCTCACAAGGCTGCAGTCGAGGTAAATGAATTAGGCACGGAGGCCGCAGCGGCTACCGGTACCATGGCAAAACTCCAATCAGGGCCGCCAGTCATATTCAGGGCGAATCATCCATTTGTGTACATAATACAAGATAATCATTCAGAACAGATTCTGTTTATGGGCAGAGTGATGGATCCTACGCGATGAAATGTTTTGTTTTGGCAGTATTGAGAAGTGGCTCATAATTAGAAGCCGTGCAAATGTCCGGATCTTTTTGTAGATTTGTCAAGCAACTTTACAGATGACTTGTAGTTTGTAGGCAACAGCTCGGGCTCTGGAAGCTCAGACGTGAGCTTTGCCACCCCGGAGGCCCACTAGGACAGATTCATGTCTGAAATCAGGAACGGCTTCGAGTCCGAGCTGTTGCATCTTTTGATAGGGCTGCCTGACTTTCTGCATGGAGATTTTCGCCGTGGCCTCGGCAAGCTGCGTGGTGGGATTTCTTCCCCCCCTTGTCGCTCTCCGTTATGACGCAGGCCAGCTCGTCGCGCAGTATCTTGGTCTCCTAATCAGACAGTGAACCCAGATACGGCTTGAGTCCATGTGGATCTCGCGGTGATCAAAAATTGGCCTTGTGCCCAACCTGACCGATTACCCTCTTAAGACACTTAAAAGCAAGTACGACCAAGAAACCATAGTGAGGGTTAAGAAAAATGGTCACGTCGAGTTCATCTGAGAGAAACATAAAGAATACGTTTGCATCCCATTGTGATAACGAATACCTGTCGGTCTCCGACATCATCATGGGTCTCAAGTTCAGCGTGTTCAAGTGGGAGAAACTCCCTGAGGACATTCAGGATCGTGTCACGGCCAAACTAGAGTCCAAAACAATACCCAATTAAAGAAAAACGCCGTTTCCTATAATAGCGAATCCGTTTGTTATAGAATCCTATAATAGTTAACGATCCGGCCTGCGTCGTAGCATGACGGTCCCGCATCACAAGCCTGTCTGGGGGGATTTTTTACCTGCTATCCTGCAGGACCAGAGTCCGGAAATCTCTCTAGGACCATGTACCCGTGGGATTTGGCCGTCTCGTAATGGTTCCTTATTATGCGTCCAAAGTCCGAGTCAAGCCTGCGCAGTGACCTGTCCAGGCCCGGTATCGCCTCCCTGTACCTGCGGTTCCTGTCTGTGATCTTTTCTATGAACTTCATTGGGGGCAGGGCGCCGAGCTTCCTCATGTTGCACGGCTTGCATGCCAGGGCAAGGTTCCATATGTTGTCCTCTGCGATATAGTCAAACGGTATCACGTGCTCCACGTGCGTCTTTGATCCCTCCTCTAGGACGCCGTTACAGTAAAAGCACCTTTCAAACAGCGGCCTTAGCCTCCGCTTGTACCTTGAGAGGCCCCTCCTTGAAATGCTCTTTCCCTCCGTCTTTGTGATTATCTTTGGCAGTCCCAGGTTCATCTGCTCAAGGAATCGGGCCCATTCCAGTATTGTTGCCTTTAGCAGGACGACGTTGTATTTCTTGAGAAACGCCATCGCCTCGGGGTTGAGCGTTATGCCAGCGTCGAGATCCACGTATTTCTTGTTGCGGTTGACGACCCTCTTGATGGTATAGCTGTAAAACGCCGTTACCTCGGTCGCCCCGTTCGTCCTTATTCGCTGGAACCTCCATGTCACGTTGTGAAAACATCTCTTCACGATCGACTCTACGCACCTGTTGATCCTTTCTGGCTCCTCGGCCAGTATCTGGGGGTATGCCTGTGGATAGTACGGCCTGTCAAACTCCTTCTCTATTATGCTGACTATCATCGGCTTTTTCGTCGACTGCGGGGCGTGCTTCATCTTTAGCTTGCAGACCTGCGGCCAATAGTAGCTGAGAAAGTACTCTGCCATGGTATGGAACCCGACGTGCGCCCCCCGGGGCCCGTGCTCTCTGCTGTAATCCAGGAGGAACCGGGCGAGGGCGAACTTGTACGTGTTGTCCTTGGAAGTCAGATTCAGGATGTTTAGGAATATCCTCTCAAACTCGCACTCGGTAAAGTCGTCAAAGGAGGGCACGCCCTTTCTGGAATCCGCTGGAAAATAATGCTTTCGGCGGGTGGTGCCGGTGGACGGTCTCGCCCCCCGGGCCCCGCTCCGTGACGTACCGTTAGATGCCGTCGCGCGGCTCCCCCCGGAACAGCCTCATGCCGTCCTGGGACGCCTCGCGGTATATCCTTTCTATTATCGGGGTAAAGTCGTCGCTGCCCTGCCAGAACGGGAACTCCCCGAGCATCTTGGGTGCCACGGCGTTTGTGGCGAGGATAAACGCGTCCCCGTGATCGTATGCGTCCGCATTCCTGCCCCAGAAGACGTCCGGATCCGCAGGCAGGGGCTCAGATGTCGGCTCGTCGGGATCACTGCTGATCTCCGGCATCGCCTCTGGAGTGGGGCTGAGGCCTGCCGCCTCCAGCAGATCCGTTATATCGCACCCGCGCAGCGCGAACATCAAGAAGGGATTGTGTTCGCACTCCTGGGCAAGCACGAAGAAGGCGGCCATGGCATGTCTGCACAGTTTGGCCCCGTCACTGCACAGGCACTCGACCTTGATCTCGTCCCTTGTGGGAAAGAGGCGCAGGCCGGCTGACTCGAATGCATACTCTATGTGGTCGGGCATCCTTCTTGTAAGGATTTCTGAGGCCATGTCCGGCCGCGTGGACAGCGACTCTGCCAGCCTCTTCCACGCGGGCGTGTTAATCACGTCGATCCACATGTCCACCCTGCATGTAAATTCCCCTGGCTCCTGCACCCACGCACTGACCTGTCCGACGTACACATTCAATGCTGTCACGTGTCCGCTTTGTGCATGCGTCCTGCCGAGATTCGTGGTTGTGTCGGCCTTTGCAGCCTCCATAATCTCGAAATAGGGAAGATTCCTGACGTCGTGGTGGCGACCCTTGCCTTCACCGGCGCATGATGCGCCCAGCATGTACATCCACCCGCGGACAGGCCCGCTTTGCGGCCAGTCCGAGTCCGCCTTCATCCTGATGCACCGCTTGGTCGCCCTGATCGAATCGTGCCGGCCGTATCGTGTCATATCTGGATGGCCTCCCTGCTCAGAGACAGCACCTTGCGGATGTCATCATCAGAAAGGCTCGTCAGCCAGCCCTCGCCGGTGCCGATCACCTCGTCGGATATCTCCTTCTTGCGGCGTATCATCTCGTCTATCCGCTCTTCTAGCGTACCGGAGCATATCATCTTGTGTACCTGGACGTTGCGCTCCTGCCCTATGCGAAACGCCCTGTCGGTGGCCTGGTCCTCGACTGCCGGGTTCCACCAGCGGTCAAAGTGAAACACGTGGTTTGCCGCCGTCAGGTTCAGACCTGTACCCCCAGCCTTGAGCGAGACCACAAGCACCCCTGATCCGCCGTCCTGGAACCTTTCTACCATCACGTCGCGCTGCCTTCTCGGCGTCCCGCCGTGCAGGAACGGCACCTCGCGGCCGGTCGTCTCACATATGTGCCGTCTGAGTATCTCGCCCATCTCGACGAACTGGGTGAATATCAGCGCCTGATCGCCGGACTCTGTCACCTCCTCGAGCATCTCAGTCAGCCTTGACAGCTTGCCGGACCGGTCCGGTATGGACGAGCCGTCCTTGAGAAAATGCGCCGGATGGTTGCAGATCTGCTTGAGCTTGGTCAGCGCTGCCAGTATGAGCCCCTTTCGCTGTATGCCTTCGGCCGAGCTGATCCCCTCCTCGAGATCCTTGAGCACGGCAGCATACAGGGAGGCCTGCTCGCGGGTCAGCGAGCAGTAGGTGTTGGCCTCCATCTTTTCTGGCAGGTCCGAGATCACCGACCTGTCCGTCTTGAGCCTGCGCAGCATGAACGGGCTTACTATGCGCCTGAGCGTCTCGGTTGCCGCGGCGTCCCTCCTCGTCTGTATGGGCGCAAAAAAATTCCGCCTAAACTCGGCCCGGGTCCCGAGCAGCCCGGGGTTAAGAAACTCCATTATCGACCAGATGTCGCCGACGTTGTTCTCGACGGGCGTGCCCGTCAGCGCAAAGCGAAACCCGGCATCCAGCGTCCTGACTGCACGCGCCTGCTTGGTGTCGGCGTTCTTGATGTTCTGCGCCTCGTCAAGCACCACGCCCCCCCACCTGACCTTGCTGATCGATTCTATGTCGCGCTGTATCAGACCGTAGCTGGAGACTATCACGTCGTGTCCTGCGGCCTCTTCTGCAAACGCGTCGCCCCTCCTCCTGTCCGATCCGTGGTGGACTGCCACCGAGATGCCGGGGGCGAACCTGGCGGCCTCCCTCCTCCAGTTGTCCATCACCGACGTCGGGCAGACTAGGAGTACCGGCTGCCTCCCGCCGTCCAGCCTGTACTGCTGGATCAGCGCCAGCACCTGGACGGTCTTGCCCAGCCCCATGTCGTCGGCCAGGCACCCGCCCATGCCGATCTCCTGCAGGAACGACAGCCACGAGTATCCGCGCAGCTGGTACGGGCGCAGCGTGCCTTCGAACCCCTCGGGCTGCGGCAGCTCCTTCATCGCCGCGTCCCCCCTGAGCATCCCCATCATGCCGGCAATCCTGTCGTCGCTGCTGGAGACATCGAGATCCACCCACTCGGGCGCTGTGCCTGCACCGATCTCCATCATTACCGCGTCGCGGACGGTGGCCGTCTCGTTTTCTGTCACAAAGTCTATCGTGCGCCGGATCTCCTCTGACCCCGTCTCGATCCACCTGCCGTACATGTTGACCAGCGGCGCCTTCTCCTCTGCCAGCCCCCGCAGCTCGTCCAGCGTGATGCCCTGATCCCCTAGGGCAAGCTTCCAGTCGAAGCTGACCAGGGAGTTTATGTCCAGCATCCTGCCGGTCTTCATTCTTGATGTCACGCTGGCACGCGCCCTCAGCCCGGCCCCCGCGCGGCCGCCGGCCCACCACGAGGGCAGCATGACGCCGTATCCGAACTGCTCTAGGACAGGCGCCTCCTCGCGCAGGAACCTGTGGGCCTCGGCGGTGCCGACGGCATATCCTGCCACCCCGTACTTTTTTATGCCCTCGGACATTCCGTCTACTATCGTGGTGGCGTTCCCAAGCGCTGTCATCATGAACCCCCTTGCATATGCGCCGTCGAGCCCCGGAATGGCAGTCTTTTTACTCCATATCTCGTCGGCAGGAACCATGAGGCCGGGATCCTTGCGGGACTGTACAAAGTACCTGATGGGCCAGTACAGGCCGGATCCGTCCACGCCCTCTTGGGGATCCTCGAGGCGGAGGCACATCCTTAGAAGCGGGTCGCTCAGGTAGGCGAGCGGGCGCTGCCATACGTGTACCCTTTCCTCAAACGCGGTGACGACCGGGTAGTCACCCATGGCGGGGTACTCGGTCCTCAGGGAGTGAAGCCAGCCGTCATGCGTGCTGTCAAAGTATCTCCGCCTGGTATATCCTCGCGGCACCCCTGCCAACGCCCTGGCGCGCACGATGCCGTCGACTAGGCCGGCCCAAGCAGTGTAGAGCAACCTGGTGGGCGGCTCCCTGGGTATGGTCTTCTTGGCGTGATCAAGCGCGCGGGCGGCCGGCGGCATGCGGGCTGCCAGGACGTCGAGCCGTTCCCGGTCCCTGCTTGTGGTCAGGGGGATCCAGTATGCCTCGCACGAGCCGTCATACGTCGACATATCCGGTATGAACTTCTGGCACGCCACCATCGATGCGGCAAGGCGCAGGACGTCGGCCCAGTATGCAAGGTCAGGGCCGACGGCCATCCCGGCCACGACATCCCTGTTGCGCACCACCTCTGAGAGCACCCGTATGGAGTCCATCCACGAGAGCAATACCGCCTTGATCCCCCACCGCATGAGGCTGATCTCCACGCCGGATCCTGGCTGCATGCCGCCCCCGCCCGAAGGGAGGGGGCCGTCCCCCGTACTTGGAAGCCATACGCTTGCAGCGACGGGGCGCCCCCTGGCCTTCATGCCCCTCTGCGCTGCAAACCTGTCGCTGATCTCCTGCTCGGTAGCAGAGTACGGGTGCCTGCTGATTTTGGCCTTCCTGCCCCTTGCGGGCCTGCGAGACTTACCGTCGCCTGCGATCTCGCCCCAGAACGCCATGCCGTTGTCGGCCGCGCCGGCATGCAGAACAATCATGCATGGCATTCTGTGGTGTCATTCATAAGCGTGATGCTGATCGCCGCGCCGGCGAAGATCATGCGCGCCGGCATGCAGTAGAGCGCGCAGCTGCATGCGTGCCGCGCCGTCCTGACAGGATCGCCGCCGTCTCCATGCAGTAAGTCGAACTGGAACCTTTGGGATTTTTTTGGTGCGGGCTATACGCGCCAGCTTGTGCCTGACTGGGGTGGCGGGCGGCCTCGTACGTGAGTCCCGGATCATGCCACATTGGGGGGACATGTTGCTGTAAATGAGGCATGCAAAAAGTGCAGGAAGAATACGGGTAAAATATTTGCGCCATGAGAGCAGCGGTGCTGTACAAGCCTCACCATGGTCTCGTCTGGCCGGCAGAGCAAGAGCCCGAGTCGAGGCTTTTGTGTGATCCGGCCTTGTGGGTGCCCGGAGCTAGAACGTCTTTAGCAAAAACCGGGTCACCCTGTCGCCCATCTCTGCCACCAGGACCATGGTATCGGCAAAGTCGTGCTGGTTGAGCTTTTCCTCGTCATCTAGCACCGCGTATGCGCCGACTGTCAGCTTGCCGTCCTCCAGCATCACCCTGTTTATGGCCCTTATGGAGTGGCAATAGTCGCCTATCCTTCTTGCAAGGCCCTCCCTTTGCGCATGGTTCAGCTTTTGATACCTGGCATTCTGGCGGTTTGCCAGGGGAACGAGGCTGCCTACTACCAGGACGACGTTTTGCTGCCTTGGACTGAAGATCTCAATCTGGTTTCCAAATGAGCCTGCATGCTTTACCGTCAGGGTAAAGTTGTTTTCATCATTTTGTACCTGGGAGAACCTGTAGCTTTCGTGGATCAGCCACCTCTCCACGCTGTCCCTGAGCCTTGCCGCCTCCATGACATCCCGTGCGGCCCTCTACTTATGACTGTACTCTGCAGGCAGCTCTTGTAGGGGATGGCAAAGCGGCGCTTCCGGCCCGCCGGAACCTTTCAAAAAAAGACAGAATGATGCCCAGACAAAAAAACGCCGCAGGGAAAGGCCCGGACGGCCGCAGCTGATCCGTCCACGCGGCTCTTGGCCTGAGGCTACAGATCCCCGGAAGGATCAGCTGCTGCCTGTTATGCCTCACATGTCTATGCCTGTCAGTGAAAAGATCAAGCTTGTCGTGATGCCGACTGCTATCAGGGCGATTCCGAGATAGAGGCAGTTTTTGGCCTTTCTGGGGTCGTCATGCCGCAGGACAAAGTATGCGATCAGTCCGCCGCACACATTCATGAATATCGGCAAAAGAAACCACATGTTGCTCCTTTGTTTTTCGGGATGCATGGGAGTGGTTTGTCACGTGCGCCCTTTAACCCTTGTGTGAACCTGCCTTGATGATTGTGTCAGCTCCGAGCTGCCTGTCTTGGAATCCCTTGGGCTCCTGCCCACTCGTGAGATGATCCCACAACTCGGGGATGCACGCAGGCCGCCCTGCGGTTCGCGGCTTGGCCCGGGCGGACAGTCCGCGATGCCCTGTGCAAAGCCTGCAGGCTATAGTTGCCGTCCATACCCCCTCTGCCTGAATACGATCAGGAATACGGCAGAGGCCGCAAAGATGCCGATGGTCGTATAGTCGGCAACCAGCCAGTACTCGTCGCTGTCGATTATCATCCCTACGGATATGATTATGGCGCCAAGTGCCAGCAGGCCTATGAACACGGGGTATGCTTTGCGCAGCACGGGATTACGCGTCTGCGGCTTTATTAATAGGGTTTGGATCACTTGCCGCCGGATCCACCCTCAAAGCCAAAAGGCATCTCCGGCACGGGCGGCGCCCGGCCCCACCTCAGGATGCCGCCCGGGACTCACCGCGCACTGCCTGCCTTTTTTTGCACCTGCGTGATCTCGACCTCGACGGCCTCAAGCGGATCCTCGACCTGGTTGCGCCTTATCGAAAACATCTTTGGGCGCTCAAAGTCCTCGGTGCAGTCCGGGCAGGCGTACACCAGGACGCGGTGCTCGTTGGGCGCCTTTGGGTTTGAGAGCCTGGGATAGTAGACCAGCCTTGCGCCGCAGTCGACGCAGTACCTGTTTGCCCTCCTAGTCCTGGCCAATGCAAACCTCCTGCATTGTATGGTTTCTGCGATCAGATATTAGATCTATGTGGTCTAATTTGATACACAAGACGGTGTGACTCATTAGATGCTTTGGCTGCAGGCCGCGCCTGCCTGCGTCGTATCTCGGCGTCCCCTGGGAGTTGGTTCGAAGTTAGTAAACCCTGATTATTTGTGAACAAATTTGCATAAAACAACCCAAAATGTCAACGAAATACAGATTATCTATGAGATCACTTGAAAAATTCGTACGGCTTTTAATTTCGGGTATGTGGTCACGTCCCCCCGTTGGCCAGGCGTGAAAATCATAACCATACGTGCCAATTCGTGCCTGATTGGTAGGGGCAGGTGACCTCGTACAATTTCGGACTATCTCTCTGCAGGACTGTGCCGAGAGCCTGCCCGGCCTCTGCGGAGGCGCCGAGTCAGTACGGTGCACCGTGGCGGCCTGCCGTGCTATTTTTTGAACTCCGACATATCTGTCCCAAGCAGTTGTCGATACCGGTGCACCGTGGCGGCCTGCCGTGCTATTTTTTGAACTCCGACATATCTGTCCCAAGCAGTTGTCGATACCGGTGCACCGTGGCGGCCTGCCGTGCTATTTTTTGAACATCAGGGACTCCTGAACGCATCCTCGCCCCGCAGTTTGATAAAATCCTCCGCACAGGAAGCCGGCTGCTATGTCAGCACTTGCTAGGTGTACTTTTACAGGCACGGTAATTGCGTAATTTGGAGAAGACCTTATGCGTAAACGAAATTAGCGGCTATGCCGTGCCGGGTCTGCAAAAGCACACCTATGGTGACGATTAAAAGTTTTTGAGCACACATGGGTGTAAACTACGCAGGAAGACACCTTTTGGTGATCAAAGACCTTCAGTCGCCACTATAGGAAGTACTGATGTATGTGGGAAGGATTGGTGGATGAATTCTCAACTGCTGTCAAATCATCGCGAAAGGACACTGCAATGCCTTGCCACATTCAACATGAGTGGGGGCAAGTCATCATGAACCCGCAGGACGGTTCAAGAAACTTGAGTGAGATTGTGATAGACAACTCCTTTCTGATTGCAATAGTCGTAGCAGGGGCAGCCACTCTGTCATCTGGGTTGGATCCGTTTCACCCAGAGATGCTGCAGGCTCTGCAGTCTTCCCAGAAGTAACCGACTCGTGGGGGTGCAGACGGCCATATGCGGATCTGTAGGCAGCTTTGCTTGAACCGCTTCGAGTTTGAAGCCGCTTTGTGGGGAACCTCTGGGAAGACTGCTCTGGGAGGCGCCTTTATTATCGCCGGTTCCGTAGGAATATACATGATGCTGGCAACACGCCGGGTAGTAAGGAGCCTTCACAAGCGGTTTGACGCGTTAGATGATACCCTGAAAACCCATACCGAAATCCTCAAGGAAATTGCGTCATCCCAGAAGGAGATGGCGTCATCCCAGAAGGAGATGGCGTCATCCCAGAATCAAAACCATGGCGAGATGATGGGCGTCATGACAAGGATGATCTCTTCCTTGGAAATGATAGAGAAGAAACTCTAACGTGCATAGGAGACATCCTGGCACTGCAAGACAGGAGTCGAAAATCCATGATACGTAACAGTATGGGGTCATATCCAATGCTGGCCATGCATGGAAACCATAATTGCACATGCCGATTCGTGCCTGATTGGCGGGTGCAGGTGATCATACTTGTCATGTGCTGCCTCAAATGCGGTGATCAAAATGTGTCTCGATCGAGGTTGTCGCGTAATTCATCAGAACTCCTGAAAACCATACGATGTCATCTGGACCGAGGCGTGCAAGAGGGGCAGAAGTTCAGAAAAACGTACAGATTGAGTCAGATAGGTAGAATTACGCGACAACCTCGTCTCGATCCGACAATTTGGGGTTCAAGAGCATGGAAGCCAAGTGAAGGAAACTGCCAGTTGTTGAGAGCCAGCCTTCCCAGAAGTAACCGACTCGTGGCGGTACAGGAGGTAACATGCGGATCTGCAGGCAGCCTCATCTGAATTGTTTCGAGCCGGGGATGATTTGATGCGGTACTGGGAAGACTGAGAGCAGATGTGGATTTATTTGGCATGACGCTGCAGGATTACTGAAAGAGGCAATCCCACATCATGGGTTTTCGGTAGCTCCTGCAAGCTGGGCTGCAGGAAATAACCGGATGGAGTCCATGTGATCTGTGTTCCATTTTGAGAGGCCGAGCCGACGGAAACGTCGGTCAGTCTGATGGTGGAATCCATGTGATCTGTGTTCCTTTTTGAGAGCATCCGTGTATTTTTTGCCGGTGCGGCTGCAATGATGATGGCATCCGGATGCCCTGCCCCCTCCCAAGGCGACAAACACTGATTAACCATCGGCGGCCAAGGGAATCCGATGAAGGTGGAGGTAGACGAGGAGCTGATAATGGGGATGGCCGAGGAGTTTCAGACCACGCCGGAACATATGGCCGAGGGCCTGCTGGTTCTCATGGACCAGATGCCGCCTGTCCGTGCAAAGGGAGGATCGCTGGAGGATGCAGTCAGGGAGCTGGCAAACTCGGCCTCGGCAGGCCGCGCGGCGGGTGCGATGATTGACGACATCGTGGAGGGCCGCAGCTATTTGATATACGGATGCCAGCACGACATGGGAAAGGAGACCATGTTGTTTACGATCGAGCCGGTCGAGTCAGATCACATAGACAGCATGTGCGTCCAGTTTGGGAGAGACGCGTTCACCTCGGCGAAATTCTCGCTTGAGGCAGACGAGGATGAGCATGGCCAATACAAAGACGAGTTTGACGACGTCATCGATTCCTGCGAAGATTGGCTCTATGGGGATCTCCTCTCGGCAAACGGCAATGCGATGAAGGGGGAAATCTACTGCGCCTTTGAGGATGTTTTTGGATCTGCCACGATTTCTGAATTCGAGGAGATTGTCAGGCGAGTCAAGAGGCTGCACGACATGAAGAGATCCATGTCCTGAGGATCAAGGCATTATCCTGCCACCCTGCATGCTGGCCCTGTCTCCCCCAGAATGCGTGGGGGCTTGTCTTTTATCCCGGTGACGACACAAGACATTGCAGGGCCGGCCGGACTCGGTCTTTCCAAGACGATTCCAGAGGGGCATCCGGGGAAGTTCACTGAGCGTGGTATGCTTTGATGCATCTGATCCGCGCGCCTTGCTGGATTTCCGCCCCATTCTGCACCGCTTGCCAGGATGAGACCGCATGGGTTTTCGGCAGCTCCTGCAAGCCGGGCGGAGGTCTTATGCGTGGCGGCCGGCAGGAAGTAACCGGTGGAATCCATGTTTCTCGGGGCTCCTTTTTGGGAGCGCCCGCGTCCTTTTTGCCGGTGCTCAACAACCTTGATCCGCTGCAGTTCCTGACCCAGTTCCTTTTTGGGAGCGCCCGCGTCCTTTTTGCCGGTGCGGCTGCAATGATGATGGCATCCGGATGCCCTGCCCCCTACCAAGGCGACAAACACTGATTAACCATCGGCGGCCAAGGGAATCCGATGAAGGTAGAGGTCGACGAGGAGCTGATAATGGGGATGGCCGAGGAGTTTCAGACCACGCCGGAACGGATGGTCGCGCGCCTGCTGGATTTCATGGATCGTCTGTCACCTGTCCGTGCAAATGGCGAGTCGCTTGAGGATGCGATAAAGGGGCTGGTGCACACGGCCTCGGCAGGCCACGTGTTCAATGCATTGATTGACGAAGCCATGGAGGGCCGCAGCTATTCGATATCCGGCTGCCGATACATCCCAGAAGACGAGTCGATGTTGTTTACGATCGAGCCGGTCGAGTCAGATCACATAGACGGCATGCGCATCCAGTTTGGGGGAGACGCGTTCACCTCGGCGAAATTCTCGCTTGAGGCAGACGAGGATGAGCATGGCCAGTACAAAGACGAGTTTGGTGGCGTCATCGACTCCTGCGAAGATTGGATCTATGGGGATCTCCGCTCGGCAAGCGGCAATACGATGAAGGGGAAAATCCACTGCCACTTTGAGGCCCTTTTTGAATCCACCAAGATTTCTCAGTTCGAGGAGATCATCAGGCGAGTAAAGAGGCTGCACGAGGAGGAGGGGGCCAGGTCCTGAATCTGCCGGGCCATGAGCGATGCATTGGGTACCGAATTTTATGCAAATTACTGGATTCATAACCATACGGTACCCAACAGTGCCGCGGTGAACGTCATAAGGGGGAGGAGGGGCAACGCCGGCTTTTACCATACAGTCTTCCCAGAAGTAACCCTGGGAGACACCGGTGGAGGGGTGTTCGGACAGACAAAGATCGAGGAGGCAAGCTCGCTTTGGTCTCACGCCGTCGGCGTGGCGACCAATCTGGACGTGGAGTTTGCGACGGTTCTGGAGATCCAAGTGGGTAAGGGGGTTTTTCAGCTGGCTGAACCCTAGCGGCAGGACGGGTCAAGAAACCCCGTGGAGCTTGCGGCGCTTGCATGCTTTAGGCGCGTGTCGATGCACCCGTTTGCGGACGGAGGCGGCAGGATCTCAAGGCTGGCAACGGACCATATGCTGCACAAAACGGATGTCCGCTCTTGCTGATCAAAGCAGGGGACGCTACTTTGGGGCGCTTGAGCGCTCGCAGTTTGGCGGCGACAAGATGCACTTTCTAAAGTGGTTCATGAGGTATTGCATCAGGGCAAACGGGGGATGCCTGTGGCCGGACTGAGCGCCGCAGGCACGCCGCATCGGGGAGCGGCGGCCAAAGATGGACGTGCCGTCCTCCGGGTGTCATCTTGCATTTGGGATGACGGGGCGCATGCCGTCTGAATGCATGGGGGCGTCCCGTATGCAGCTTGAAATCACGAGGCCCGCCCGAGGGGGTTCGGTGCTTTTCAGGAACCTGTGATTGGCAGCATACGATCGTTTATTAGATCATGGCGCAGCGGCACTGCATGGAATACGAGATCGTGAAAAACCCGATGGGGCTGGTAGAGTTCACGCTGAACCGGGGCGAGAGCGTCACCGCAGAGGCCGCGGCAATGGTGTTCATGAGGGGGGACATCAGGACCGAGACCCGGATGAGGAGGGGGGGATTCCTCAGGTCGCTCAAGGCCGCGGCGCTGGGCGGGGAGTCGTTTTTTGTCAACGAGTTCACCGCCGAGGAGGACGGCTGCAGGCTCGGGCTTACCGGAAACATGCTGGGCGACATCGAGGCCATCGACGTCGCCGAGGAGCTTATCGTCCAGTCGGGCTCCTTTGTGTGCTCTACTGCAGATCTGGAGCTGGATACAAAGTGGCAGGGGTTCACAAAGGGGGTTTTTGGCAGCAATCTGTTCATGTTAAAGACCGTCGGTACCGGCAGGATGTTTGTCAACGCGTGGGGTGGAATACTGAGAAAGGAGCTGCAGTCCGGCGAAAGGATGCATCTGGACAACTACCAGCTGGTGGCCCTGAGCTCCACCGCGGGGTACAGGATCACAAAGCACGGAAGCCTGAAGACGACCCTGTTTGGCGGGGAGGCGCTGATTATCGAGATTACGGGCCCGGGGACGGTATACCTTCAGACCAAGAACATCATGGAGTTTGCAAGGGCGCTGATTCCGTTCCTGCCAAAGAGGCACTAGCTGCCTGGATTTTTCCAGCCGGCAGCCTTTGCACCGCATGCCTCACCGGAGCCGGCAGCGGAGGCCGTACGGCGGCCCCGTTTTGGGCCCCCGTGCCGGCACTGCACATGTGGGGGGCAGCAGGTCTGGAGGCCTCGTCTGCACACCGGGGGATCCTTGCCCCCGGTGCCCGGGGCCACGCGCCGGGACGGATCGTGGCAATCATTAAACTGCGGGCTGCCGGACGGTACGATCGTGCAAAGAAGGGAGAGACTCCTCAAAATCATCCGTGGAAACCCAGGAATCCACGTAAGGGGCCTGATGAGGGAGTCGGGGCTGGAAAACGGCGTGGTCATGCACCACCTGCGGCAGCTGGAGAGGGATGGCAAGGTAAAGTCACAGAGGCACCCTAGGTACAGGGGATACTATCCCGCTGACGTCTTTGAGGAGGAGATCCCGGTGATTCAAAGCATGAGAAGGCCGACAAAAAAGGAGATCTTACTCAGGATAATAGTAGAGGGGAATCCAAGCTTTCGGGATCTGGCATCCAAGATGGACAAGAGTCCGGCTGCCCTTTCATGGAACCTTTCGGGCCTGATTGAGGCAGGCGTGGTCGAAAAGTGCAGAAAGGACGGCCGGGACTGCTACAGGATCACGGACAGGGAGCTGTTCAAAAAGACCTTCAAGAAGGAGTTTGCGAGTCTCTTTGATGAAAAGGCCGGGCACGCAGAGGACATATTCCTGGCACTGTAACGCCTGGTACATTTTACAAAGTCTCCAATCCGGTTTATTATCATCGGGTGCAACGGTTACCAATGAAGTCCGTTATGAAATACTCGCTGGCAGTCCCGGCCTTTGCGGCCGTCCTCCTGGTGGCCGTGGCCGCGTTTCCGGCCCAGGAGCAGGAGGCAGACGCGTATGCCAGATCGGTGCTTATCCACATAGCGTCCGATGAGGGCCACCGCGTGATGATGGGGGTCCAGCACGCAGCAGCAATGCTGGATTCCGGCAAAAACGTGGCCATACTCCTGGACGTGGACGGGGTGAGGGCAGGCGCCGGCCAGCCCGAGCAGGCCCTGCAGCCGGCAAGCCAGATGATGGGCGACTTTATGTCTTCTGGGGGAAGGGTGATTGCGTGCGAGCACTGCATTGCAATGGCAGGCATGAGTCCTGGCGACCTGCTTCCGGGCATAGAGATCGACTCGCATCCGAGGATGCCAAAGATGCAGAGGCTCATCGACGCGGGTGCCGTGATCCTGGATTACTAGAATCCACCACTTTTTTTTGCCGGTCCCCCCAGATTGGGGTGCGTCTGGCCCAGCTCGTCCCGATTCCGGGCGTCTGCCTGTAGGCGACATGACGGCGGCCACTCGGATGCGGGAATTCCCCAAACGCCATAAAACCAAGTGTGCCGGCATTATCCATGCCAGACATGACGCCTGTATCGTGGCGGCAACCGGATCCAGACTGTGCCGGTCCATCCGGAGGCGGCGTGGGCCAGGTCAGGCCGCAATCATCGCACGCAGAAATGTTTTTTGCATGGCCGGCTCAAAACCTTCAAATTTTCGTATGAGGTCACCTACCCCCATTAGTCAGGCACGAATTAGCATGCATGATTGTGATTTTCGTGCCTAGCTAGCAGGGAGACGTGACCACATACAAATTTTCACCAGGGCGGCCGCCTCGGTTCTCCGTCGATTCCCAGAAGCGCAGCATAAACGTTTACAAGTGGAGGCGATCCTGTACCTGCACGTTGAGTGTCAGCTTCAAGTACGAGGACAGGCTGTCCCGGTATGTCCTTGAGAGCGAGGGCGGATACAGGCATGAGACGGTGACCGTCGGCGAGAATGCAGTGCCCGGCAGGGGGGAGATCATAGTCGACGTGTACGAGCCGGATCCGGGCAGGCGAAGGAGTCTGAGGCGCTTCCTGAACAGCCGCATAATCCTGGGGGATCTGTATATGGAGGAGATGTACTGTGAGACGCTGGCGTGGAATGACAGGAAGGGGTCAAAGCGAAGCGTGGGGGCGCTGTTTGAGCTGTACCATGGAAGCGTGATGTCCGAGGGGAGAATGTACAAGCTGGCCGCGGCGTTTAAATCGGTGAGGGAGCAGCGCCGCAGAAGCAGGGTCTCCGGGCATCGGCGCGTCGAGTGTGAGACAGACCAGTAAACGGAGATACAAGACCTCCGGAAACCGCCCAGATCCTGCGGCGGACCGGCAAATCCGCATTCTGCGCGATTTCTTCTGGCCGCCGTGACAAGCGCTCCTGCGACCAGCAGCGTAAAATCCCACCGCCTGCAGCAGCTCGGGCCAAGCCATCCCTGATCCTGGGTATGTATGACGGCCGGCCGCGCCCCGCATAATCCGATGACCGGATCCGCCCGCCGCCGATGACATGATTCATGCCAGAAGGGAGTTTGCCTCGGATTCACAGGGGGGATCTGCTGGGCTGCACGGATCCGATGATCAGGGGCATGGCCAGATGCACGCTGTCCTGGTCTGGGCGGCCGGGCCGTCCTGCCAGGCATCCCAGTTTAGGAGTGGCCCAGATCGGGGTGCATCTGGCTCAGCTCGTCCCGGTATCGGGGGTCTATCAAATCCCAATTGCTATTGAGAAAGGCCAGGCAGATGGGTTCTGCCATCCAGCTGTCACTGATGTTGTCGTTCTCAAGAAACGCAACGGCGACGCCATTGATCTGCTTTGGGGAGAATGCGGTGTGTTCAAACAGCACATAGGCTGCCATGCCGGCATCTTCAACCGAGTCGGCGCAGCGCATCACCTCTATCAGCCTGTCGATCGCTTTTCGATCCTTGTCAAGAAGCGATCTCATGGCCCGCGCAAGCACCGACATCTCATCCGGATCAATCTTCGGATCAATTTTCTGAGAGTCCCCAAGCCCGAACATAAAGCCATAGGGCGTGACATGATCAAGGCTGACTGGAAATATCTTCTTGTTGCACGCTATGGCGATTCCGACCTCGTGATCCGTAAAGTCCGAGTTTTTAAAGTTCTCAGACAGCAGCGCCACGAACAGGATGCACTTTTCGATTAGATCCTTTACCGTATTCTCCCCGTCCTTCTTGAGCACCAAATCATCATCTACTCTAAACACGTCAAAGCCATGCTCTGCCAGCCCCTCTACCAGGCGCCTGGCAGTAATCCGGTCCTCTGCTGCATGACTCAAAAAGATCTTGGCGCGCTCCATGTTGATATGGCTGGGAGGCCCGGATTTTTAACGCTTGTGATGCACATGTGGGGTCACGCCCCACGGTGGAGGAAGACCGCCTTGTGTCTATAGTCCATTCAGGCGACATCCGCGACGGAAGAATCCGCCGGTCGGGCAGCCACATGCTCAACCCGTTTGATGATGACGGCACCGTGGTAAGGCTGGATCGATACCCGTGAACGGAGGCGTATCTGCGCTCCCGCAAGGGGGCGCTCGGGGGGAGGTACGCCGTCAAGAGAAACCCGTCAAAATGGCACAGAATGATTGACGGGATACGCCCCGGCCTTGCCTGCAGGCCCAAGCTGCTGCCTGCCGATCTGAGCAGGAACGGGGCGACAGCAATGGATACTGGCACGTATTGTCCGCACCACAACCTGTGCTGGATCACCGGCGGCTCCGTCGACGATCTGAAGGTCCTCGGGGCCGTGCTGATGTCGGAGCTTGCATCCGGGCAGGTCAGTGCGGTAGGCGCCAGGATGCGCGGGAGGCATCCGCGCTGGCAGGCCCGGAACCTGCAGAGTCGCGGCTCCGTCGGTTCGTGGCATGCCTGCAGGGGTCAGGCGGCGGCTTGATCTCCTTGATGCAAAGGACGCGGCGCGAATCAACACAGTGCTTGAGAGAGCGCTGCCTGTATTGTGAGATCCGGAAGTGCGGCGCCGTGGCGATTCGGCAGAAAAAGGCGGCTCATGATGTGCGAATCCCTGAGAATCCACATGGGTTCATGCAAAGTCGGCGTGGCAATATGTTGGCCCTGCCTAATTGATTTTTTATGAGGAATCTGAAGTAGCGGCGCCTCGCAATCCCGCATGCAATGCATCCGGGCAGCCGCGGCCGAAGAGTCCGGCGGGCTGACCCATACCATGACCCTCGCAATGTTTTTACCGCATCCTCTGCCATACCAGACGATGACCGGTGCTGGTGTCGCATGGCTGTAAGGTCGGAGCTGCTGGTATCCTTTGACACTAGCACGCTGCTTTATTATCTCGGCAGGTAGAACCTGCGGAGCCGGAGGGAGGCGGAGGAGGCAGCCCTGGTGCAGGGCCTAGGGTCGGTGCTGAGGAACGAGAAGAAGATCCGTATGTGGTCACCTACCCTGGCAATCAGGCACGAATTGGCATGTACAATTATGATTTTCGTGCCTAGCTGGCAAGGGGACGTGACCTCATACGAAGATCCTCTTCAAGACCAGCGCAAGCCAGCTGGAAAAGCACGTCACATGGTCGGAGGACGGGCAGTCCAACAGGAAGAGGGGAGTGGTGTTTGACGGCGCGGGAACGGACAGGATGAACGAGATAAGAGAGAGGATCGAGGCAGAGGGCTTTGAGGACTATACGAACAGGATAGGCAGTCACAGGGAGATGCTGGAAAACATCACCGGAAGGCAGCTGTGGATGCGGAACCATCCGGATACCAACGAGGCCATCGACTGGATCCACAGGAAGTACGGCCACAAGTACGGCGAACGCGGCATAAGGCGCATGATGCGGGATGAAAGGAGGGGGATCCTGGACGGTCTGTGCAGGGAGGCCGGCAGGGGGGGGGGGAGACGCCCTGCTGCTTGCCCAGGCCGCAACGCTTGCAGGAGACCACAACGTACTCTTCATATCAAACGACGGGGATCATGTCACGCTTGACGAGTACATGGGGATCATAACGCGTGGAAGGCTACGGGTCACGTATCCGTGTGACGTGCGTGCCTTCCTCTCCAAGAGGGGCCGGCTGCAGGACACGCAGGCGGTCACCTCCCGGGAAGGAGCTCCCGCAGAAGATCGCGCATCTGCCTGAGCAGTGAGGCGACTCAAAATTAGCAAACTTTGGATCGACTCTCATGGTCAAGAAGTTCAAGATGACAGGCTATGGATACAGGAGCCGGCTCAAAGATAACAGCCCGGGCTCGAAGTTCAGGCATGGATTTTACTACTGGTGATGCCAATCAAATAGAATTCGTGCCTGAAATCAGAGACGGCTTTTAGAGCCTGCTAAGCTGCGCAAAACGTACAACTTCAGGTCCTATTTAAAGCGCCTAGGGAACTTTTTGCCCGGAACTTTTTGATCCTTCCGCATCCGTTGTGACAGACCCGTTGCATCACCACACATCCTTTGTACATGCCAGGACCGGCGCCATGCAGGCAACACATTGACGAGTGGCATCTGCAGGCAGTCAGGAGCCGTTGCACTCGATGCCGTTGACTGGCAGATTCAGCCGGATCCTTCGATATGAGGCTACGGGTTACGCCGTCCCGTAGGCGCCAGACGGATCATGATATCATCGGGGCTACGGGTACGACGGCCGTCTGGTTCCGGCGTACCGCCCCCTTGCCTGCACCCGGCCACACCGGCGGCGGCCCGGGACACTCAAAGACGCTGTATCTTGTACCGTCCGGATCTACAAGCGAGGACAGGCGTGGTGCGTCATCCTTGGCCCTGGCAAAGATGTCCCACTCCGGATCCCGCAGGTACTCCAGGAGCGCCCTGGCAGGATGTATGCCCTGCTTGCGGCACGTCATCGAAAACGTCGACATCACGGAAAATGTCTCCCTTCCCCCGTCGGTCACGATCTTGTGGCGCGCATTGCGCTGTGGTATGATCCCGTCGCGTATGCACCGCTCGGTGTCGTTGTTGTGCGGCGGCATTCCCGGATGCGCCGCAGACGTAAGCATGTACGGTATGGCGTTTAGCAGGTGCGTGCGCACGCGCTTGTCCACGTATGTGCTGATTATTTCGTAGGCCTGCCTGGAAAGCTCCATGCATGTAAACGGTGCAAGCGTCCTGATTTCTTTTATCGTCCTGTAAAGTTCAAGCAGCAAATTATACCGTACCTCATCATCCCCGCCCATCCTGACTGCAAGCTGCTCGGCATATGCCAGAAGGTGCCTCCAGCACCTCTGGATTATCTCAAAGTACACCTTGTACTGGGCCAGCCCGTCGACGACTATTGGAACCCTGGGATCCAGCCATCCAAAGTATGTATGCAGGACATCGGAGGACCGGGACGGTGCAAAGACTACAAAGCACGCCCCCGTACAGTTGAGCACCCAGACGTACCCCGTGTGCCCGTCGCCGCGCTTAAAGCCGGTCTCGTCCATCTGTATCCACGGCCTGCCCGCAATGAACGACTGTATGCGCTGTATCATGTTTTGCTGGAGCGCATTTGCCATTGCGCGCCGCGCACCTGTCACGGTATTTGGGGCCATCCTGAACCCGAACAGGACCCGAAAGTACTCTGCAATGTCCTCGTCGGTGTTTCCCTTCTCGGAGAACGTCGTGATTATGGAAAGCGAGAAGGGCCCGAGCGACGTTCCGCCCAGGAACGGGGTGGCCGCAACTACCTCGCCGTTGCATTTGGGACACACGGCATTCTGGATGATGGCATTGGCAGCACGCATGCGCATGGAGTCGTCCAGGTCGTTTACAAGCTTGTTGAGCGGCTTGAGCATCCTCAGCTGGACGTCGCACTTTGGGCACGCCTTGGAGTCAAGATCGTACCTCAATGTCCTAGACGGCCGGTTGCAGTGCGATACGCCCCGGTGTCCGCACGGGGGGCCGCGCTTTTTGCCCCTGGCCGTGTCACCCGGACTGCCGCCGGGATCCTCGCCCCTTCGCTCCCTGAACTTCTTTCTGGCGTCATTATATAATGACGGCGTGGATGTGGGCATGTTGGGACTCTCGTACAGGGCAAGCCTTGCCTGAAGCTTGGTGTTCTCCTTTTTGGTGTCGGAGTTCTCCTTTTTGATGTCGGAGAGTTCCTTTTCCAGCTTGGAGATCTTCTCATCCCGCTCCATGATCATGACAAGTGCCTTTCCAGGATCCGTACAGCGTGCAGGCGCGGCTTTGGAGTCCATGTGTACACCAAACAGGCAAGATCAAAAAAGATTCCCGTTGAAATTCTTTGACCCGGATACTAATACTGGCACTCTTTCAGAAATTTTATGCCTGCGATGTCTGGTCACAGGTGTTTTATGCCCAGCCATGACTGCAAGGACATCTGATCATAAGATGCTGCCCAGGAAATGCCTGCCTGTCAGTATAAAAAGGACCTGAAGTTGTACACTTTTTCTGCTGGACCGGGAGTTCTACTCAGTCGACATAATGAAAGAGATGTATCGCGCAGGAAAAAAATTCCTGATGCCTGCAGTCAAGAATGCCACCGTAAAGAATGCGATAGAGACGGCACACGCAGCAGGCAAGACCGATGGAAGCTGCGTGTCGGGCTTTACCATTACAAACAGCAAAGGCAAGACCGCATCATTTAACCTGGTTATTGTGCCATCTGCCATGCACGGGCAGGAGGGCAAGACCGTAGTGGAACAGTACGTGGCATTTGCCACCAACCTCCCGTTCTCCAACGCACTGCACGAGATTGATACTGCCTCACCGGACTATCGGAAGAGGTGGGGGATAGAGACAGGATACAGGCAGATAGAACAGATACGGGCCAAGACCATAAGCAGGAACCAGGACATCAGGCTGCTTGCATTCTTTGTGTCTGTCTTTGTGTACAACATGTGGGCCGTCGAGCGCAACAGGGACGACATATGGTGTGAGAGAAGGGACTTTACATTGTTACTGGTAGTATGCGGGCTTCTCATGGCTGCCAGAAGGAATCTTGCAGAGTACGGGTTTGCCGGCCCGCCGCCGTAGGGCCGCGGTGGCTTTTGGGGGTTACATTTCCGTCTACTGGAATCGCCAGCGTTATCAAAGCTGCCAGGAGCGATATATTATCTGCGATGAACAGAGTCAAGTACGGGATGGAAGGCATGGGTGACAAGGAAACAAGGCTCAGAATCCTGCGCGGGCAGATGGCCACATACATGAAAAGCGAGTCCAAAAAGATTGGCATCGATCCGAGAAAAATCAAGAATATTCTGTCGTACAGTGAGGATCCTGACGCGATAGACAAAGTGGAGAGAGACATGAGCGGCGCGCTTGAACCGTGGAAAAGAATACTCGGAGCAAGGCGGCTCAAAAAGTCGAAAAGATATGCAAAATCCAACGCGACAAGAATATACGCTCTTCCAAAAAGCAGCAACCGATTCATAAAAAAATCATGGAGTGAATGGGACTGACGGGACAATCACTGCTGCTTGTCATGTATAGACTTATGCGTATTTGTAGTTTGTTGCAACAAACTAGTTTACGGAAACGTGATTGGATCGTTTGCAGTAGAACGATACGGACTTGACGGCCTGCTAAAAATCAAGAAAGGGGATATCGGGAAGTGAGTTAAAGCGTATGAAAGGATGATTCGGTTCTAGTCTTCCCAGAAGTAACCCGGAAAACGTCCCGGATTTGAAACAAATCAAATTATGATACCTGCAGATTCACCCATCGCCATTCACACAGTCATGAATCACGTACTTCTGGGAAGACTGTGCATTCCTCGTATGTTGTAGGGGCTGTCCAAATCATTTTCCGTAAAATGACCCCCGCCAAGATTACAGATCACGGGCGTGATATTCGTGATCAAAAACCGATCGCAATTGCGACAACAATTTTTGATCAAAGGATCTAGATCACGGGACATGCACAACAATGCATGAAACAAGATGCTATGATTCCTGCTGGCAGCAGGTTCCTGCCCGGGACGGGAAAAGGGCACCTGCGGGAGGCCCATAAAGTGCCTTTTGTTGGAGATTGGTTCTACCTGCCACTGTGGGTTGGTTTTTGACTTTAGTATTAGTGCCCTGATGCTTTGTACGCGTGACTCAGACAATCAATTATCAAATTATAATTTTCTGGAACAATATCGATTCGCTTCTCTTTGCCTTCTGGGAAAAACCATCTCTTTCCATGAATGATTCTTGAGTCCTTAGTGGTAAAGGAGAAAGGCTCCACCCTGAAACAAATCAGTGATCTGTCTTTATGACATATTATTCCTGAAAACTGACGGCCATTGTCATTTCGATTATGATAATGCCAAGATTTGCTAGCGACTGTGTGACAATCAAAGTTTTCTTCTATCTTTGAGATTAATTCTTCTATGTTCTTTCTGTTTTTGGGTGACGTCCAACCGATCTTATATTTCCAGCTCTGTTTTATTTTTTTACAAAGACGGTCACGGTCTTTTATTTGAACTCGCTGATTTTCTATTTTTCGTGGTTTATAATTTGCACTAACAGCATCTTCTTGAATCTCTGAACTGTCCGAATATTTTGTTTCTGATTCATATTCCCTGTGACACGGCCTGCACAAAAATAGGAAGCAATCCTCTATTGGGATATGAGCATTATTTATTTCAGCAAGTACTCGAGCAATATCGTCTATCTTATACACCCCATCATTCGTGGTCTCATAGTTGTTTAGTACTCTTGCAATAATTTCTCGTCTGGAATTACCATGTTTGTGGGCTGCATCCAATTCTTTTTTCTTTTCTCCGCATTTCTGACATTTTGATCCTAAGTTTCTTTTAAAAGGTCTAGTCATGTTTGCTATGTTGTTTCTTATTCTAGGACCAATAAAATCTATAAATTCCTGAAAGGAGCAAACAATTTCTGCCATTTGATGAAACCGTCAAGTTTTTAGTAAATATTTCTTTACCCGTTTACCATCCTTAACTTATCAACGATCCGATTTTTTCTTGGTTTTGTAGGTTTCATGTACATTGTTTTACTGCAGTGACATGTTTCAAAGGTGTTGGAATTAGAATATTGACAAAAAAAATAAGGTAATATGTAGTCAGTTGGCCGAGCAAAAAACAGATAATATGACCAGCATTCGTGCCCAAGTCGTGCCTAGCGCAGATCCAATAAAACTGGCCAATAGCGTGTCAAAAAGTAGGGTCTATTTTCGACACGCCAGATGGAATGGAAGGAGGACATGTTCCAAATGCGGTGCAGGAAGGTCTATCGCACAGGAGATCGATTCCGGTGTAAAAGATGTTGGTATAGGTTCGACGAGTTTACTGGCACATATTTGGCAAGGATCAGGCTTCCACCCAACACGGTAATCCTTTTGCTGTATCTGTTTTCGGTAGGAGTTCCGGCATACAGGTTGCGATTTAGCATAAACGTCAGTCTTAGGTCCATAGAACATGCGTTCATGGTGTTTCGCGATGCCATATACGAGGCCGCAATTGGAGAGATGAAAATGCTGTCTGGAGACATAGAATTTGATGAGGCGTACAACTTCAGGTCCTTTTTATACTGACAGGCAGGCATTTCCTGGGCAGCATCTTATGATCAGATGTCCTTGCAGTCATGGCTGGGCATAAAACATCTGTGACCAGACATCGCAGGCATGAAATTTCTGAAAGGGTGCCAGTATTAGTATCCGGGTCAAAGAATTTCAACGGGAATCTTTTTTGATCTTGCCTGCTTGGTGTACACATGGACTCCAAAGCCGCGCCTGCACGCTGTACGGATCCTGGAAAGGCACTTGTCATGATCATGGAGCGGGATGAGAAGATCTCCAAGCTGGAAAAGGAACTCTCCGACATCAAAAAGGAGAACACCAAGCTTCAGGCAAGGCTTGCCCTGTACGAGAGTCCCAACATGCCCACATCCACGCCGTCATTATATAATGACGCCAGAAAGAAGTTCAGGGAGCGAAGGGGCGAGGATCCGGGGGGCAGTCCGGGTGACACGGCCAGGGGCAAAAAGCGCGGCCCCCCGTGCGGACACCGGGGCGTATCGCACCGCAACCGGCCGTCTAGGACATTGAGGTACGATCTTGACTCCAAGGCGTGCCCAAAGTGCGACGTCCAGCTGAGGATGCTCAAGCCGCTCAACAAGCTTGTAAACGACCTGGACGACTCCATGCGCATGCGTGCTGCCAATGCCATCATCCAGAATGCCGTGTGTCCCAAATGCAACGGCGAGGTAGTTGCGGCCACCCCGTTCCTGGGCGGAACGTCGCTCGGGCCCTTCTCGCTTTCCATAATCACGACGTTCTCCGAGAAGGGAAACACCGACGAGGACATTGCAGAGTACTTTCGGGTCCTGTTCGGGTTCAGGATGGCCCCAAATACCGTGACAGGTGCGCGGCGCGCAATGGCAAATGCGCTCCAGCAAAACATGATACAGCGCATACAGTCGTTCATTGCTGCCCGGCCGTGGATACAGATGGACGAGACCGGCTTTAAGCGCGGCGACGGGCACACGGGGTACGTCTGGGTGCTCAACTGTACGGGGGCGTGCTTTGTAGTCTTTGCACCGTCCCGGTCCTCCGATGTCCTGCATACATACTTTGGATGGCTGGATCCCAGGGTTCCAATAGTCGTCGACGGGCTGGCCCAGTACAGGCGGTTCTTTACAATAATCCAGAGGTGCTGGAGGCACCTTCTGGCATATGCCGAGCAGCTTGCAGTCAGGATGGGCGGGGATGATGAGGTACGGTATAATTTGCTGCTTGAACTTTACAGGACGATAAAAGAAATCAGGACGCTTGCACCGTTTACATGCATGGAGCTTTCCAGGCAGGCCTACGAAATAATCAGCACATACGTGGACAAGCGCGTGCGCACGCACCTGCTAAACGCCATACCGTACATGCTTACGTCTGCGGCGCATCCGGGAATGCCGCCGCACAACAACGACACCGAGCGGTGCATACGCGACGGGATCATACCACAGCGCAATGCGCGCCACAAGATCGTGACCGACGGGGGAAGGGAGACATTTTCCGTGATGTCGACGTTTTCGATGACGTGCCGCAAGCAGGGCATACATCCTGCCAGGGCGCTCCTGGAGTACCTGCGGGATCCGGAGTGGGACATCTTTGCCAGGGCCAAGGATGACGCACCACGCCTGTCCTCGCTTGTAGATCCGGACGGTACAAGATACAGCGTCTTTGAGTGTCCCGGGCCGCCGCCGGTGTGGCCGGGTGCAGGCAAGGGGGCGGTACGCCGGAACCAGACGGCCGTCGTACCCGTAGCCCCGATGATATCATGATCCGTCTGGCGCCTACGGGACGGCGTAACCCGTAGCCTCATATCGAAGGATCCGGCTGAATCTGCCAGTCAACGGCATCGAGTGCAACGGCTCCTGACTGCCTGCAGATGCCACTCGTCAATGTGTTGCCTGCATGGCGCCGGTCCTGGCATGTACAAAGGATGTGTGGTGGTGCAACGGGTCTGTCACAACGGATGCGGAAGGATCAAAAAGTTCCGGGCAAAAAGTTCCCTAGGCGCTTTAAATAGGACCTGAAGTTGTACCGTTGGAATACATGCGCTCATAGCGCAGCCATTTGGGCTGCCTGGATCTTCCGGGCGAGCTGTTCGTGATTCCCTCGGCCTTCATGATCCCGTATACGGTATAGTAGCTTATCTGCCTGCCTGCGGCCCTCATGCGCAATGCCAGCCGCTCCACGCCCGACGGCATCCGGGAATACGCATCAAGGATCGCCTTCACATCCCCAAGATCCGTATCCATGCCGGGCCTTCCTGCCCCGCTCCGTGGCAGGACCGTGCCGGAGCTGCGGAACCTGGCCCATATCTTCCTGACGTACCTGTCGCTGATGTCCAGCTCCCGGGCTATCTGCCTTGCAGGCACGCCCTTTTTCCTCTACCTTTCTATGTACCGAAGCGACTTTTCCTCCAGTTTTTTCCTCACGTTTTTTGATCGGTACAGCCTAAAATAATCCTTCAAAGTACGCCTGATCTTAGGCGGATCTAATTTCTGTATAAGACACATCCAGCGAGACGGTACAGAACAGGCAACTGACTAGGCATCGCGCAAAGATGGTGCAGTCAAGAACCATACTAAAGAACCAGATACATGCGATACTGCTGCAAAACAGGATACAGGTAAGAGGAAACCCGTTCTCGGCACCGTGGATCTCAAGGGTGAGAAGGCTGGGCAACTTTAGGATAGATGACAAGCTGGGCATAATTGACTCCATAAACGACAGGATAGCAGGAGGACGTGACCACATACCCAGCACGAGGTTGCCCCCTCACAGTGGCTGAAAGTGTAACTCCTTTGTAAAGGTCTGATTGTTTTGAATGAATTGATACGATTTTTTCGCCAAGATGCCTATAAACAGCGGTGTTTCTACCATGGGAGGTAGCACAATCCAAGATAGCGGGATTTGCGGGGTACACTTTCATCCATTGCTATCGACACAAGGTTTTAACATGGGTCTCAAAAAATCAGGCATGTGCACGCAAAGGAGGCTCGTTTAACAAAACTTTTAGAAGATTCTAACCAGTTTATCATTCCAATTTATCAACGAACGTACAGCTGGACTGAGAAACAGTGTGAGCAGTTATGGAGAGATATCGAAAATGCCTCAAAAAATAAAGACAATCCACACTTTATTGGTTCTATCGTATACATAGACAAAGACAAAGAACAGAAGAGCAAATCAGGAGTTAAGGAATATTTCGTAATTGACGGGCAGCAGCGTCTAACAACTTTGACATTGCTGCTGTCGGCGTTTTCAAAAGCACTGAAAAAACAAAGATACACTGAAGTTACAAAAGAACAAATCAGCAAATTTTTACTTAACAGTAAAGGGGATGGAGAAAAAAAATACAAGCTGATTTTAACACAAAGTGACAGAGATACTTTGATCAGATTATTAGACGGGCAAGAACCTTCGGAGAAAGAATCATTTAACATCCGGAATAATTATGAATTCTTTGAAAATAAAATAGAAAAAAGTAAAATCAATTTGGATAAGCTATTACAGGGAATTCGTGGATTGATGATCGTTTGTATTGCTCTGGACAACAACCATGATGATCCGCAACTAATCTTTGAAAGCCTGAATTCTACAGGGCTGGAATTGTCACAAGCAGATCTGATTCGAAATTATCTTTTGATGGATTTGAACAAAGAAGAGCAGGACTACATTTACAACAATTATTGGTCTCGCATTGAGGAAAATTTCCACGCTCAAGGAACTGAGCATTTTGACAGATTCATGAGGGATTATCTTACAATCAGAACAGGCCAGATTCCTAAAATCAAAGACGTGTATTCCAGCTTCAAGAAGTTTGCCAAGCAAAAATCCGAGCAGGAATTCACGCGTGAGCTAGTATCTGACATCAAACGTTTTGCAGAGTTCTTTTGCAAGCTGGCATTTGAGAAGGAATCAGACACGGATCTTAATCAAAAAATTGCAGATATCAACGCACTTCAAGTTGATGTTGCATATCCATTCCTGCTAAGGGTCTATTCTGACTACAAGAAAGACGATAAAGAAGGCAAAGAAGAAGAATCCGAAGAGAAAAAAATCACAAAAAATGACATTTTGGAGATATTTTCAATGGTTGAAAGTTATGTGTTCAGACGTTCCATATGTGAACTTCCCGCAAACTCATTAAACAGGATATTTGCAAATCTTGCAAGAAAAACCAAAGGCGATTATGTTGAGAGCATAAAGGACGCATTTGTTAGCATGAAACCACACCAAAGATTTCCAGATGATGAGGAATTTGAAGGCAAGTTAATCCACAAAGATGTTTACAATACTCGCATAGCGAAATATCTTTTAGTCAAATTAGAAAAATTTAGTGAAGAAAAAGAAACTGTTAGCCTCGAGCCCTTAACTGTTGAACACATTATGCCGCAAAACCCAAACCTGTCAGAAGAATGGAAGAAAGAATTGGGAGGAGAGTGGGAGGAGATCCGCTCTAAACACCTACACACAATTGGAAATCTTACACTGACGGGTTATAATCCCGAGTTGAGCGATAAATCATTTCAAGATAAGCAACTCATCTATTCCAGCAGTAAAATAGGGCTAACTTTAAAGCTTAAAGATCTGCTGCAATGGAACAAAACTGCAATTTGCAAGCGAGCAGATGACATGGCAAAAAAATCCCTTGAAATCTGGAAATATCCGGAACTGTCAAATGAAAAAAAACGTGAGAAAGATTTGGCGAGCAAAGAAGGCGAGGACAGGGATACATGGGATTCAAGCCTTGAAAGGGCGACACCGGCGAACAGCGAGAGAGTAGACGAGCTGATTTCAATGATAGATGATAAATTCGATTGCGTGTCAGAACCATATCGCAAATGGCTATTTTTTTACACCGAGAAACCCGCCGAAGAGCGTAATTTATTTGCAATAGTCGAGTGTAAAAAATACGTCATAGATGTCGTTTTTAGAATAAATCCAAACTCATTTGATGCGGATGGTGAAAAAGTAGGAGAGGTGGCCGAATCGTTTTTCCCTGGAAGAAAAGGAAGAAAAATAACCATGTCGCCAGGATCATTACAACAAATCATGCGCCGTCTTGACCAGGCATACAGGGCAACTAAAGCAAGTGCATGATCTTGGCATAATACTGTGTTAATGAATTTTGCGACTTTTTGCGTACGGGGTTGCCACCCACTAACCAACTGTACAAGGTCACCTACCCCCATCAGTCAGGCACGAATTAGCATGAGTGATTGTGATCTTCGTGCCTAGCTAGCAAGGGGACGTGACCACATACAACCAACTAGGCACGAATATGCCTGCAGCTGTGGTTTTCATGCCTGACCTGCAAGGGACGTGATTCCAACTCTGGGCAGGGGCTACCATGTTACATTCCAAGTATTGGAGACACAGACGGTACTGCCTGACCAAACCACCTCCTGTCCCCGGCCCGCATATTCTGAGGTTCTGCGTCCGTCTCCGGCTGATCTCTCCGTGTTGATTGCCTGTTGATCTAGCAAATTCATCCGAAGTCTTATTGCCTGATCCCTGACTTGTAAATCAAGAATGCGCCTATTCCAACTATTGCATATAGCGTCAAGGATAACCCCGTATTGTGAAGACACCAGTCTAATTCTGCCAATGAACCTCCAAACACTTCGAGAAAATGATCTGAACGTAAGTGGCACTGAATGGTAAATTCATGAACTGTTTGAAATCTGCCCGGATTGTACGGTTGAAGAGAAAATACAACTCCGATTATTATGGATACTGCCCCTGAAAAAACAACTTTATGTTTCATACCAAAATAAAAAAAGATCATGTAATATTCGTTGCCGAGTATTGAATTGAGTACACATAACGCAAATGTAAAACGAGTTAGCAGAGCACGATTGCTCCCAACCAAAAGATCTAAAAGATGCGTTTGGTGACCTATTATCAGCAATGAAAACAAATCACTTGAAACGCAATATGTTAAACAATCCGGTTGTTTATAAGGATACTTTTGAGGGCTTTGGCCGAATAGCTGATATTCTGCCCTTCTCTGAGCGTCACAATGCCATTTATGGCAGGAATGACTTTTGCAGGTGCGCAATCAACGCTGCAATACGTGACAAGAACATGGCTACGGCTGCAAGGGCCAAGCTCGATGTATCCCTTGCACTGGGCAAAGGCGGTGGTTCCAAACAATGTGACAGGCAGAAGGGCACACCCTCAGGTGAGTGGCTCCGAAAGATGGTATCAGAGGTGACCGTCGAGGAGGCCATCAAGACATTTGACAAAAACACGGGGGATGTTTTTTGCAGATCTCAAAAAGATTGGAGCTTGGAAAGACGGTGAGACCGTCGAGGTGGCCATTGGCAAGCACAAGATTGAACGCAGGGACGGCAAGCACAGGGAGAACCTGGTGCACGGTGTGACAAAGGGCAAAAAGGCACCTTATTTTGAGACGTACTGTACGGTGCAGTGTATAGCAGGCGGCAGGCGGTTCATACTGGGCATCCTGCCGTTTGCACCGCTGGATTCCAACGAGGACGTAGTCAAGAGGCTGCTTGACACGTGCAAAATGCACTGCATCCAGATCAAGACGCTCATGATGGACCGCGAGTTCTTCTCTACTGCGATCATCAACCTGATGAAGAGCCTGGGCATCACATACATGGTTCCGTGCGTAAACCACCCCAGCGTAATTGCAGGCATACGCGAGTATTCAGACAAGCAAAGGGACCGGGTATCAGATGCCGTCCTCACTAGTGCAGGTAGAACCACGGCAGATTACTCTCTGATCATAACGGAGCGCAAGAGGAAGAGCCGGAAAAAGAGCAGGAAGAAAGATGGAGAGGATGACGGGAACCTTCTTCCGGAGAACAAATACATCGGCTTTGCAACCAACGATCCGGACATTGACGTGGACGGGTACGTCAGGCGATGGGGTATCGAGAACGGCTACAAGATGATCGAGTCCATGAGGATCAAGACACGCAGCAAGTCGCATGGGGTCAGGGTCATGTACTTTATGATGACTGCCGTCCTCTACAATGCGTGGGTGTGTGCCAACATGATGCTGGCCTGGTCGTCTCACAGCCGCATTCTTGAGACGCCGGTCCTGCCGCTGCACTCCCTGCTTGATGTGATGCTTGCCGTATGCGTGATGGGATCGGAAGCCGGACTGCCACCGCCACCACCGCCGGTCCTGCCAGCTCTGCCGCCGCCGTAACTGCCTAACGTTCTGCACTGCGGCCCGCCGTATACACCCACTGCCAATCCGAATTTCGGATTCTTCTTACGCCAGATGCCGCACCATCCAGGCATATTGCGGCACCACTACCACGCCACCGGTGCCTTACTAGCCTAGAATCCGTCCGTTACACTGGACATGCCAACCCACCACGCTGCCATAACCCCCCCCAAATCGGCAATCTTCGTCAATACAAGCAAAAAACACGCGTTAATGTGAAATACATTTGCGTTATGTGGAGTACAGTCTTCCCAGAAGTAATCCACAAAGCGATTCTAAAACTCGAAACAGTTCAAACCAAGCTGCCTGCAGATCCGCATGTGGACGCCTGCACCGCGATGAGTCAGGTACATTTGGGAAGACTGGAGTACAGATAAGTGAAATGTACCAGAAAATCGAACAAAAACAGAAACTGGGCAAGAGATACGACGCCTCAATGACAAGGCAAAAACAACAATCCCATTTACATTTCACTTAGCTGGAGTAGTACCAAGGATTTTATGGATCATCATAATCTTGGTCTGTTGGTGCTTGATGTACAGCATCATGGAAAAATGTAGTACCGTAGTATCCTCGGCTACCAGTTGATCACAAAAAGGGCGATTTTCTTCAACCAAAGGATCCAAGATCCAGCCGATCCTGTACAAACACATGAAAGGAAGGAAGGAACTGCCGGCGGGAACTGCGTTCCTGCACGGGATAGCAGGCAGGGACGAGCTTTTCAAGATGCACAAGTCCGAGAACGCCAAGGCGGCAATTGGGCTTGGCAGCTGCGCGCAGCCTGACTGCGGGCCCGCGCAGCTGCGGCTTAGGCGACGACATGGAGCGGATCGCTGGCCATCGCCCACGTCAAAAAAGTTCGGCATCACGTACGCGGAGACGGGCATGTACGACCTGCTGCACAGGATGGACTTTTCATGCAGGAAGCCCAGGCCCAAAGCACCCAAAATCAGCCTCAGAATCCGAGAAAGAGGAGTTCAAAAAAAGCTAGGTGGTACGCAAGGTACTACTCAAAGAGGGGGTACACGGTAATGATAGGGGATGAGGCCTCGTTCATTCTGAGATGGAACGTCAAGAACGGCCGGTATCCCGTGGGAAGGCCCGGTCTTCACGCCGGTCAGCCTGTCAAGGAAGAGGTTCTATGCTATGGGGGCCCTCTCAAGGAACGGCCTTGGCTGCCTCTTTTACGACAAGGCCAACACGGGCACGCTCCTCGAATTTCTCAGAGCGCTGCGCCGCAAGTACGGCAGGATGTCACTTGAATGGATAGTAGGCCGCTACAAAATCACCACGGACAAGGACGGCGGCATAACAAACGACCCCTGCACCAGCACCGACATTATATCTGTGATAGAGCGTGCAGTCTACGCCGGTGTCGAATCAGACAGGATAATCGCGGGACTCCCCAAGGAGTTCGAACCGAATCCTGACTGGCAGCCGAAAAAGATGAGCCTTGACAGGTACGCCGGCGGGGACTAAGCGGGAGGCGTTTCAGTCCAAGCTGTGAGTCCAGAAACTGGCCTGGCCCCTCTCGACACGTCGTGAGACTGCCGGCGTATGTCGTCAGACGCCGCGTGTGGCGCCCTCACGATTCCGGATCCCTTTGGCCGTGATCCATTTACCGTCTTGGCGGTTTCCTGAAGCTCTTGTTTTTCAGGCATGGGTGGTGACACGCAGCTTGAGACAACATGTTAATAGTCCCCAAACAACAAACCGTGATAATTGTCTGAAAGTGGGGTTGTGACGGCCGGAAGCTCAATGGAAATCATACGCCAGAGGCTGTTCATAGATCATGCCAGTACAAGCCAAAGAAAAATAACCGTAGAATACACCATAAGATCCAAGCTGCCTCAATTGAAGAACATCTTTCTAAATTACGACAAGTTCCTTCCCAGCCTGCTTATTCATGATGAGCAGGGCAGCACCGTTCCTCTCATGTCAAGCAAGGACACAGAGATTCTCTACACATACCATATAGAGAACAGCTCAGGACACGAGAAATCCCTGCTAGAGAGGGAGTTGAAGGACATACGTGATCAGAAAAAGCACATGATTTGGCTTTCGCTTAAGGACCGGCCCCTGCAAAAGGATCAGATCAGAACGTTTACCCTGACATATCTTCCACAGTTGGAGAAGGTCAAAAATCCCGAGATATTCATCAAGATCAACACGCAGAATTTCCCCGTATACTACTCGCTGTTTTCACCCGACCGCTTTGATTTTGATCGGCCAAGATTCACATCTTTAGAGTCTGATGGAATTAAAACCGTAGACAGGCCGCCTGAACATATTGAAGTGCACAACAGCTACCACTCGATGTCCCTGAGGGTCAGAAAAGAGATAGAATATGATTTTGTGCTGACCTACTCGCTTGCTGCGAGTCCTTCCTCAAAAATACTGACAAAGGCAGGCGTGATATCCCTGTGCCTCTTGCCGATCATGTACTTTCTGGCAAGCCTTTCCAACATGGCTGGATTTGAACTGTTTCTGGCGAAAAAAATCGACATCGGGCTGTTTGTAGTCGGCGCCTCGTTGGTACTGCCCAGTATTCAGGCCGATCACGAGATAAGAAGGCAGCTGATGGCCTGGTATTTGATGCCGATCGGTCTTGGCCTGCTGATGGTGTTTGTCTGACCCTTACAAGTTTTAATAACGGTGTTGGGTATGTACACTATGGGTAAAATTACCGACGCAGAAAAGGAACGGGTAAAAAAAATGTATGACTGTGATGAGAGTCCACTGGCGTATCAAATCAGGCCCAGAGGCACTTTTGACATCATAGAATCACGAAAAATCACAAAAGATGATTTCGAGGATTGAGTCGCCTCGTTTTGTATGAAAATCATGCCCGCCGGTCATTGATGTCCCCCTCCATCTGTTTCGGGTCGCTTTTTCTGATCGCTTTTTGATATATTTGCCACCTTTTTGTTCCAGATGTTCCAAAGTTTTTCTCAAAATCAATGATTTTATGGATGACCGCAAAGACCATTCCGAAAAATTCCTCCCAACAGGATACGTTTGCAGAAAAATCCAAAAAAGACCATGACGGCAGACATCAAACGTTCACATAGCTTTGTGGTTTTCTTGCACTTGTCTACCTTTTGTTCAATTATCTGGTATGGATTCCACAATTGGCTTTATGGTATTTGCCAAAAATGGCGTAAAAGATGCCTGATTTTTTTGATCTGCACCGACTACGCGTAAGGTTTAGCAATTCACAAGGAGGTGATGAAAGGATTGGGAAGCATATGCATGTACACTGGAAAGAGGAGATGCGTTGCATGCATCATGGATACAGCTTGCACACGCGTTCCAGATGAAGATAGTATCGGAGATGGACAAAGTACGACCCGACAAGGTCTCAAATCAGGAATTGAAACCTATGAGCTGGAATAGAGGAGGGGTTCGTCAGCCGGGGCCGCGTCGTTGATAATCTCGATTAATTTTCTTATCTCGTCGCTTTGCTCCAGCGCGCACCTGATCGCATCTGCCTGCAGCTCTGCCTGTCCTTTCATTTCCTTGTCCATGTGCTCAAAGATTATCTTAAATCCGTCTCCGGACATTTTATTCGACCACCTTTTTTCCAGTCTGCGATTCCATCTGTTGCCTGAACGGCAATAAATTTATTTTTTCGCCGCATTCGGGACAGTCAACAGAATCCGTCGAAACCGGATATGCTATTGTATAGCAACGAGCATAAGTCTTTGAGCCAAAACAAGGTCATTCGAAAGGTATAATGATCACGTAACTGGCGCAGTATGTATGACAAAAGAAACAGACATTCTGTCAGAGGCCATGCGCAAAGAAAAGGATGTCAAAGTCTACAAGAAGATCATGGCGCTGATGTTTGTGCTAGAAGACGACATGGGCGTACCCGAGACTGCAAGAAAGATCCGGTGCAGTGAGAATTCCGTGCGCAACTGGCTGGTGAGGTTTTCGGAGGGCGGCATAGACGGTCTCCGGGATCTTCCCCGTTCCGGATGCAGATCAAAGGTGGACAGAGAAAGTATTGCAGCCATAATGGATCTGTCCACTGCATGCAAAAGTACCGATGTCATGACGGTACGCGATGACATAAGGAATGCCATCGGGATAGAATACAGCATAGAGCATGTCCGAAGACTGATGTGCCAGCACGGCCTGTCGCGCCGCAAGGTGCAAAACATACATGTCAACCATGCCACCCCAAGCTCGGTATACTCGTGGCAGCGATACCTTGAAAACGTGCGGATTCCGTGCCTGAAAAACGACGGTTTTACGCTGGTGTCATCTGATGAGGCGTTCTTCGTGCAGGGCGCATACGACAGATACGTGTGGGGTCCGGTCGGCACCAGAAGCGTGGCATCGTATTCGGGGGACCACACAAAGGTGGCCGTGTTTGGAAGCATCGCAGAAGACGGCAGAAGGCTATTCAGGACGTTTACGGGATCGTTTACGTCGGTGCAGTTCATAGAATGTCTGGAGGCGCTGCGCATCAAGTTTGGCAAGGTTGCAGTCTTTTGTGATAGGTGGAGTGTGCACAGATCTACTGATGTCGCAGAATATCTGGCGGGCCATCCCGACGTCAGGCTGATAATGATTCCGAAAGGATCGCCGTACCTCAATATCGTGGAAGAATGCTGGAACCTGGGCAAACATTTTGTTTTCAGGGGGATAGTGTACAGAAGGATCAGCGAGCTGCGGCACACCATATCCGAATATTATAGGACGGTGTCATTTGCCCACCTTTGCATGTACAAGTACATTTACAGATCGCCGGTCAAAGCCCTCAATTACTTGTGACCGTTGCTATATGTCATTTGATAGTTTCAAAATAATTTGTGATAATTGTAATACCCCGGTAGATATTCTTGCTGTGGTGTGCCCTAATTGTGGGAAGAATCTCACAAGTGTAGGATTTGATCCAAACATAATACTGTCTGATTATCTACCTAAACCTGCAACCACAGGAATGGATTTAATATTAGAAAAAAATCCAGATGAAATTAAACAAGAATCAGAAAAACTAAAAGAACGAATAAAATTTTTAGAAGAGAAATCTAAAAAAGAAGTTACTGATTTAGAAAATGAATTAGATGCAGCTCAAAAACAAACTTTGAAAATGAAAAATGCACTGAAAAAACTTGAATCTGCATATACAAAAGAGTCTAAGAAGCCTCTAACAAATGATGATACAAAATTCCCTTATCGAATAGATGAAAAATCAACATTTGATGACAAGTTAATAAAAAAACTCAGAAGGATTAGAAAAATCTAAGATGCTGTGTTTTGATTTATAACAACGAGCAGAAGTCTTTGAGTCAAAACAGGGTTCATTCGAAAAGTATGATGATCACGTAACAGGCGTAGTGGGCATGGCAAAAGAAACAGACAGCCTGTCAGAGGCCATGCGCAAAGAAAAGGATGCCAAAGTCTACAAAAGGATCATGGCGTTGACGTTTGTGCTAGAAGATGATGTAGGCGTGCCCGAGATTGCAAGAAGGGTCCGGTGCATTGGTGGTGATGCGACATGATTTTCATATGATGCAAGAAGACTACGATACAACTATTTTTAAAGTACGCAAAATACAGAAAAACATGTCAAAGGCAAGACAGACAGACGACTTGTCACCAGAAGAGATCAGAGATATTGAGGAATTCAGAGAAAGTGATGACGGGAAAACTAGAACTCTTGAGGAACTCTTGGAAGAACTCAACGAATGATGATGTGGAATTTTTACCGTAGATCCGAATTTCTGAAGCAGTTTAGACGACTAGATCTGCAAACGAAAAAACGCATCAACAGTGCGTTAGAAGAACTTGCCAATTCGGAAAACCCTTCTGATTTGGGGGTTTACAAGCCAGGCATGCGCGTTTTTGCATACAAGATCGGGAAATACAGAATGATCTTTAGCATAAGATACTCTGAAAAGATAATAGATTTGATGCGAGTTTGCGACCACAAGTCAGCATACGGCAAGGACTGATACGGCAAATGCCCATTATGCCGTCTTCCATGAAGCAGATCATGGAGGCACCGGTGGAGGGGGTTGGGGCAGCATCCCATAGTCCGATATACTGGAGTGGACCCCATAAAATAGGAACGCTTTTTGCGATATTTTACGCACGCTCTGATCGCTCATTTTTGTGGCACCTCCTGCATTTTCCGGACAAACTCGTCCGGCGTCAGGTATCCCAGTGCCGAGTGGATCCTGTCTTTGTTGTAATCTGCAAACGCCTCTGCCAGGACGGCCTCGGCATCCTGGAACCTGGCAAAGTCATGTGGCCAGACGTACTCCTTTTTGAGGGTCTTGTGGAAGGACTCGACATGTCCGTTCTGCTCGGGTGTGTTGTGCCAGATGTACTCACACCGGACTCCCAGGATCTTCATACTCTCCTTGAATTCGCGGCTCGTGTACTGGGTCCCATTGTCACTTCTGACCAGCAGTCCTCTTGCCTCGTCTGCCGAAATCGTGGAGACTGCTCTTGTCAGCGATTCGACTGCGACCTGTGCGGTGGCCTGCGTGGCAAAGACGTATGTTATCCACTTCCTGGTGAACGTATCGATTACGTTAAAGCAGTAGCACCACCCGTCTATACCGCACCAGACGTATGTAATGTCCGTCTCCCACAGCTGGTTTGGCCCTGTGGGCTTGAACCTGTCTCTTTTTCCTGCTCTTATTATGTCGTTTTTGGTCTTTTTAGGCGTGATCCAGCCTATTTTGCGGCATATCTGCTGTATCCTTTTGCGGTTTGTCGGCACGCCGGTCTCGCGACTTATCTGGGCTGCCATGCGGCGCGTGCCGTATGTGGGCCTCTTGTTGCCGATCTCCCTGACAAATGAGACCGTCTGCGGATCCGGTTCTGTCTGTCTTTGCGGCTTTTTTACGTGGTACCACGCAGTTCTGGAGGCGCCGCTGTACTGCAGGGTCTTGTCCATGCTCCAGCCCCTCTCCCTTAGCAGTATTGCAATGTTCACCTTTTGCCTGCCTCCAAGGTTTTTTTTAAAAGCGCATTGGCTATGGCATACTCGCCGATGATGTGCTTGAGCGACTCGTTCTCCTTTTGGAGTCTGCCTTCGGCCGTTGCAGGGCCGCTGCCTGACAGCGATGCGCGTCCGCCCTGCAAAAAGCGTTTCCTCCACTGGTAAAACGTCTTGGGGGAGAGGTTGTGGCGGCGGCATAGATCTGCCGTTTCGATGTTGGTGTTTAAGTGCTCCATGACTATCCCTATCTTGTCCTGCGTACTCCATGTTTTCTTGGTCATATCTGTGATTCGACCTCCGAACTAAAAAAGTGTGCATTGCAGATCGTTCCTTCTTTTTTTTGGGGTCCGCACCAAAGGCGAGGATTTGTCAAGATGCACCTGGGCAGCGGCGACAAGTGGGGCCGGCTGGTGCGATGGCAGCTCGGGGGCGGCCCCGAGGAGCCGGTGGGCAGCCTATCAAAGGAGGAGAGGCAGGAGAACCTGCGGTACCCGAAGAGCACGGTCGGCTTTGGCATCAGATGGATCGTCGAGATCGTGATATCGGCCATAAAGCGCATGTTTGGCGAGGACGTAAAGGCCCTCAAGTGGTCCAATATAGTGCAGGAGGTAAAGTTGAGGATATGGCTGTACAACAAGTGGATCGCAGAGGCGGTGGCTGCCGTGTAGGAACCGAGCGCCGGTAGTGATCCGGAAGAATTGGCTGGGCTCTAGTCGGAGTTATGCAACAAGCTACGGTTTCCTAGCCTGTTGAACACATGATAAAAACGCCCCCGCCGTAGCCAGGGTGATGGATCAACCCCTCGTTATGCATGTGCTTCGCGCACTACCTGTTGAATGGGGATATCCGAGCTGCTGTGTTCCTGTGCTACGCGCACTGATGGATGAATGCAGCTTCTGATCTGTCAAACCATATCCAAAAGGAGGTGAAAGAAAAGGATTGAGAAGCATAGGAATAGACATTGGAAAGAGAAAATGCGCAGTGTGCGTCATCGACGCCAAGGGACACGTGCTAGAGGAGGGCTCGTATAACAACACGTACAAGGAGGCATCAAAGCTTGCTGCACGACTGAAAAAAGAGTACAAAAAGTGCCAGGCCGCGTGCGAGTCAACGGGCAACATGTGGCTAAAGACGTTCAGGGCGTTTGAGGATCAGCATATCCCCATACTGCTTGCAAACACCCTCAAGATGAAGATAGTATCAGAGACCAGCGTAAAGACTGACCCGATAGATGCAAGGAAGATAGCCGAAACGCTCAGGGCCGGAATGATACCACGATGCTACGTGGCATCAGCAGAGCTGAGGGATGTCAGGGAGCTGATGAGGTACAGGATACGGATGGTGCAGGAGAGGACCGCAGTCATAAACGGGCTGCACAGCTTGGCTTGACAAGTACGACATAGCCATAGATGCATCCACGATGTACTCCAAGAAGGCCATACGGAAGATCTCCAATACCAGGCTGAACATGCCAAACGATGACAGGATACTGGCAAGCTGCACTAGGAGGATTGTACACGTCACAGAGGAGATAGACCAAGCAGGGGAGGACATAGGAAGACAGGCAGGATCGAACGAGGATGCCAAGCTGCTGTTGAGCATGACGGGAATAGACACCTTTGCAGCAATGCTGCTGATAGCAGAGATCGGTGACATAACCAGGTTTCCATCGCCGAACCAGCTTGTGTCCTGGGCCGGCATGTGTCCCCGGGTGTACCAGTCGGGGGATCGCGAGTACCACGGCCACATGAAAAAGGATGCAAACCGCAGGATCAACTGGCTGATGATCCAGATAGCCAACGTCGCCGTACAGCACGACGACAGGATGAGGGAGTTCTACGAGAGGGTCCGCAAAAGGAACGGCAACAACCACGTCATAGCGATAACGCATGTTGCAAACAAGATGCTCAGGATAATCTGGCACATGCTGACGACAAAGACTGTGTATTCATCGCGCAATGCTGCCCTGTACGACAGGAAGATCAAGAGGGTGACAGAACTGGTGGGAACGGCATAGGATTGCCACCTTCCATCCCCCACCCACCCACCCAATGATCCGCCCGCACCTCGGCAGGTGCGACAGGACTGGCTCGTGCGTATTGCTAGCGTTAGCTATAAAGCACGGCCCGGCCGACTAGGCACGGATCAGAAGACGAAAGGAACGTCGCCATGTTACTGGCGGGCGTTTTACCATGGATGCATAACCGTGCCTGAACGCGTAAAAACAGCCAGTTTTTCGTGCCTAAAATCGGGGTTATGCAACAAGCCGGTTTCCGTCATACTTTTAAGCACCAAAAACCTATATTTTCTTAATGATTTTCGAGTTATGGTTCGAATGCCCATAAAAAAATACAGACATACATTGTCGGAAAGGGAGGCGGGAGTTCTGGCAAGACTCAGTCACAAAAACAAGACAATATTCACGCTAGATGATGTCAAGAACCTAGTAAGCAATCCAAAAAATGTCCTAGACTGGCTGGTCAGAAAAAAATGGATTCTAAAAGTAAGAAAGGGGGTTTATGCTATAGCTCCATTTGAGGCAGGCGAGGAAGGAGCTGACAGTTACACCATTCACAGCTTTGTAATAGGATCACTGCTGGCAAAACCATATTACATCGGATATTGGAGCGCCCTCAACCATTACGGATTCACAGAGCAGACACCGCCCTGTGTGTACATTGCCACACCAAAACCAAGAAATTCTAGAAAAATACTGAATGTTGAATTCAAGTTTGTTACAATAATTCCACGTAAAATGTTTGGCGTTGCCGCAATCACCACAGTTGAGAACATGCCTGTCAACATCTCAACGCCTGCAAAAACATTCGTAGACTGCCTAGATCATCCGGAACATGCGGGAGGCATTGACGAGGTTGCAAGGGCACTTTATTTTTCTGCCAGTGAGCTGAAGCTTGAAACGTTGTCCAAGATGGCAGTAAAGATTGGAAATGGCGCGGTAGTCAAAAGGCTTGGATACATCTCCGAAGTACTGGGACTTGATAAGTGTCTCAATGTTTTGGAAAATGCAGAAGTTAAAAAGGGATATTCCATGCTTGATCCACTCTCTCCAAAAAGGGGCAAAATAAAGACAAAATGGTCTCTGATTGTCAATGCAACAATTGATCCAGACAGGTGGACGCAATAATGATCTCACATCAAGAACTTAGGAAGAAGGCCGTGGAGCTAAAAGTCGGAGTCGACACGGTGGAAAAAGACTATGTTCTCGGATGGATGCTCTATGGCATTGCAAACAGTTCAATTTCTAACAAGCTTGTTTTCAAGGGAGGTACGGCCCTGTCAAAGATCTACTTTCCTAACCAGTGGAGGCTGTCAGAAGATCTTGATTTCACACCCATAGGCAATACAGCATGGGAAAAGTTTGTCAAGCCGATTGAAAAAGAAATACCAAATATTGTGATGCAAAAAAACCAAATTGCGTTAAAACTTGAAGGATCACCATACACAAACCCGGGATATTTTCAAAGCAGGTTCAAGTATACGGGGCCCATTAGCACGGCTAGATTAAAAATTGAAATTAGTCGCGAAGAGGAGATTGGCAAAATTGTAGCAATGCCGGTACCACAGTATTATGACTATCCAAAATTCTCGGTAAGCGTTTACTCACTTGAAACAATACTGGCAGAAAAATTGAGAGCAATCCTCCAGCGTAGAAAGATTAGGGATTACTATGATGTCTGGCGATTGCTCAAAGAAAACAAAATCTGGAACGGTGTCGGAGATCTTTTTTTGAAAAAATGTGAAACAAAAAATGTCAAATTTACTGGCATCGGACAATTCTTTCCTGAAGATATTGAAGAAGTTTTGAAGGAACATTTACGCAGTTTAACACGTTTGATCAACGAGTCAATCAACATTCCAAAAATGTTGTCTGAGATTAGAGAAGAAATACCCAATGTGATTGAATAGACCTCATGCGTAATCGCTACAGATCAAAAAAATCAGGCAGCTTTTACGTCATTTTTGGCAAATACGCATAAGGTCTAGCAGTTTCTCTAGACTCCACATGCCAATACTTGAAAATGTACCCTGCAAGTCCAGCTGGCCTAGATCGTGTAGTAGACCTCATGCGTAATCGACCTGAATGAGTTGAATTTGTTCGTAATAATCCTAAATCTAAACCGATTATGCAAAGTCTATTCTGCCCGCGCGGCCAATCCTCTGCACGAAAGAGTCAAACTCGTTTTTGAACGCAGAGATCACCACGTCCACGCGGCCAATGTCGATGCCCAGCTCCGAGGTCGGGGTGCAGGACAGGGCGTCTAGCTCGTCTGCCTTCGTCTGGGACTCGTACAGCTTTCGGCTGCTCTGGTCAAGGCCCCGCGGTGAATCTGGATGCACATCCCGCCGTTGGCAGATTCCACGTTTGACGCTAAAAACTCCGCATCGTTGTGGGAGCTGCTGAAAATCAGCTGTGCAGATTTGTTCTTGTGGCAGATGGATGCCAGCATCTCCATGGTGGTTCGCTGGCCAAACTTTCTTGGCATGATGAAAATCATCTCCATGTCTCTTTTCCGCCCGGTCTTGCTTTTGATGTACGAAAAGGACTCTTGGGGCAGGTCAAACATGTCTGAGAAAAACTCCGGGAAGTTGTCCAGGGTTGCAGAAGAGCCGACAAACTGAACATCCTTCATGTGGCGCCTCATCCTTTTTAGAACGTGATACGCGTTTGATCCGTGAAATCTGGTATACGAGTGTGCCTCATCCATCACGATGATTTTTGCGTTTTTGAACAGTATGTTCCATTTTTTGTCCTGCAGAATCAGGTGGTAATTGATAAAATCGAAATTCGTCACGACGACTAGCGACTTTTTGGAGGCGTCTGAAATTATCATGTCTTTGTATTGGGAACTCTGTCCCCCATGAATGGAATAGACGCCCATCATGCCTTTCAGATCACACTTGTCTGTCAGGCTTGAGATTTTTGAAACCTGGTCATCAATGAGTGCGTTTAGGGGGTACACAAGTAGGGCAAACACCCTGAGCTCGGGCTCTTGCAACATCCTCTCCAAAATAGGTATGCTAAAGGCCTCGGTCTTTCCCGAGCCGGTGGGCGCAGAGATGATGGTGTCTTTTCCACTTAGAATTGAACGGACGGACTCGGCTTGGAAAGGCAAAAGCCCCGAAAAACCGTATTTTTTAATCCCGTTCAGGATTTTTTCAGACAAGACATCATTTAGGGATCCGACCGGAATCTTTTCAGGCTCGGGGGATGCCATGTTTTCATAGTAGACTTTATGCGTATTTGTCAAAAACGACGAAAAAGCTGCCTGATTTTTCTGATTTGTGCCGATTACGCATAAAGTCTAGTGAATTATCCCCAGGGATTTCTCTTTGTGACCCTGGACGATTTCATGAACTATCGGATTATCCTCGATGAGGGATCTTGGGATTTTTCTGACGTCGAATAAGATTTCTTCGGGCAGCGGGATTTTTGATTCCTGCTTTGACTCTTTTTTCCCGGGGTGTTCTTTTGCCTCGCTGGCAGTATGGCGGGCCCTGCTGGTTTGGCCGCACCGTCGCACCGATGCGGCTCATCAGTCCTCGAATCAATCGGAACGAACTTGCCACTGTCAGACTTGAACGAGCCATCCCAGTAGATCTCGGCGCCGCAGCCCTTGGAGCAGGGTCTCGTTTTTCCGGAACGATTCGCTCCAAATGCCTGACTCTTTGGAATGATCATCTCGGGATTGCATTTGGGGCATATTCCAGGACCGCCAGCATCGTGAAAGTTCTGGGAGAGTTTTGTGTCACAGACGGTACAGAATTTCGTGAACAGCTACGAGGAACGGCGGCCATTAATGAAGGTATGAAAACCCCGTTCCCCGTGTCAGCCCGAGACGGCATTGATTTGCAAGTGCGCACGGTCGAAAATCGAATATCTTTTCATCGAAACAGACACGATGTGTCAAAATTACGGTTTGCTTTGCAGGCAGCTGATCGGGTTCTGGAAGCCGTTTCTGATTTCAGGCACAAACTCTGTTTTGATCGACATTCATCAGTGACAAAACTCACGCCTGAGCTTCCAGAGTCCGACCTGTTACCCTCATGCGAATCTGGCTAGGGGCTAACCTATTACAATTCTGGCAGTTGAAAGACTGCTCGGATAGATAGATGGCATCCGATCCCACATGCCTGTTGGCGAGAAAAGAATTTAAAATCTAACTGTCATGGTTAGATTATGGACCTAAACCTCTCCACAGTGCCACTCAGCCATGAAGAGCAAAAGTTCTATCTCCATCTGGAAAGCATGGGAAAGAACTCCTTTAAGGTATCTGAAATAGATGATAAAAGACTGGGACTGAGCAGGGCCTATCTCTACGTGGTAATCAACAGGCTGGAAAAGAAGGGCTGGATAACCGGGGTGGGAAAGGGCGTATATCTGAGACTCCCGGCCAGCACTGCGTTTGAGGGACGCGCATACCTTGAGGATCCCTTCGAGGTCGGCCTGAAGATGTACTCGGGGTACCTTGCCTTCCAAAGCGCACTGAGAATACACGGGCTAAGCGAATACGAGCCATTCACAGTTTTTGTTGCGACCAAAAACAAATCGGAGACGACCCCGTTGCTTGAGCACTATGAGGTAAAGGCCGTCAAGCTTGGAAGGAGGTTCGCCGGATTTGAGAAAAAAGGAAAGTACACAGTCTCAACAAAGGCAAAGACGTTCTTTGACTGCTTCTGCCATCCGTGTCACGCAGGCGGCTATTCTGAGGTTTTAAAATCCCTGCACCTGGCAGAGGAAGGAATCGACTGGACTGAAATGCAGGAACATCTTGACCGCCTTGGATCGTCTAGCCTGTGCCAGAAGATTGGTTATGTGCTTTCACTGCTTCGCAAAGAGACGGGATATGACATCCCTGCAGACTTTGTGGAATATTTGGAGGGCAGGGTAAAAAACAAGGCAAAGCTTGACTATGCCCTGAAGGGCGGAAGGTACATCAAAGAATGGATGGTGACAGATAACATAGGGGAGAGAAATCTTCTCTCGTGGTGGTACGATGGTTGAATTACGGGAAGCACAGCAGGCAGCTGCAAGAACCGGCATTGGAATGCAATACGTCCTAAAAGAGGCAAGGGTGTTTGACATCTGGAGCAAGACGTGTCCTGTCATGTTGTCTGATGCAGTTTTGTCTGAGGCCAAAATAGTATGCAAAGGCGGTACCTCACTGAACAAAGTATATCTTGGCCATATACAGAGATTCTCAGAGGATGTTGATCTGGATATATTTTTCAAAGATGACAGATCAAAAGATGAAAAAATAGAATTTATTAAAAACAACGTTATTGCCCCATTGAGCAGCTCTTACACAATTCCAAAAGAGGCACGGCGAAAAAACATTGTTCATTTTACGTGCAAATTCAAAAACGAAATCAATATGGATGATAGTGTGTTTCTTGAATTCAATATGGGAGAAGCAACGGCTGGAAACAGCCAAGTGACCGGCGCAAGCAGCACGATACTCCCGCTGACAGTAGACAAGGTTCCGGTCTATTCGCTCCATACTCTGATTGCCAAAAAACTAAAGGCGTTTTACGAGAGAGACGAGGGCAAAGACGTCTATGACATCTACTCTGGCCTCAAAATTACGAGTGAAACAGGCACAATAATCAAAATCTTGAAAGATGTTCTAAACTCCGCTGACATAAAATACGATGATTTTAGAACAAGAATGACGGAAAAATTTCTGGATGGGCAAAAAATGAAGGGCCTGCACGGCTCGACAAATCCATACGTTCCAAAAGGTCTTCGAGTGGGGTGGGATGTTGCCGCAAGGGAAATTTTAGGCAAGATTGAACCGCATCTCTGACCGCTCAAAACTAACTGCAAAGGCGTGATCCGAAATCAGAAGCCGTACGAATCCTTCAAGTAATTTCGCAGACGGTTTGCATTTTGCCAGTTTTTTGAGACGTTCTGTGCAAATTGATCACATATGATCAAATTCTGCCAATTTCGGACCAACTCTCAGGAATCAAAGCCGTTTGGGATCATGTGACTTGATGATGGCACGACAAGTCACGGATTCAGGGATGTCAAGGGGAGTCCATGCGCAGTCAGCTGCTGTAAAAGCAGGTACCGTGCAACGGTGATTTTTCCCATGCGGTCTTGCACCGGGATTGCTTGTTGCCGTCTCTCTACCCACCGTGGATCTGTTCGGGATGCGGTGTCTGTGGCCGCTCACTTTTTGGCTGCTGTCTTTAGCGTGTCAAGACGCCTGACAAACTCGTCTCGGAGTGGGACTCCTCTGTTTTTGCAGATCAGCTTGATCTGCTCCCACAAAATGTACTGGGACGTCAGCGCTTCCTGTGATCGAAAATATTTCACGCTCATGTCCGTTGGCACCTGCCTGTCCCTGAACAGCTTGCCTGTAAAGACCGGCCCGGCGGCTGCCAGTAGCGGCGCAAACACGTACAGCGGAACGTCAAACCCGACCGTTATGCAGATAAGCGTGATAAAGTTGCCAAATCCAAATACTGGCGCTATCGCCATCCATCCCTGTCGCAGGTAAACGCATGTCCTGTTGACGTTCAACTAGACATGTTTTGAAAGCGCACCTTGCAGCCTATCTTTTTTTTCAAAACATGAGGCCTGCCGTGAGGTGTATTTTTCTTGGCTGTGATTATCATTCTCGTTATCCGGACGCCTTGGGCGGGGGTTGTCCAAAAAAAAAAAAAAAATTTCCGCACAAGACACAACCCCGCCTGACATTGTACATTTATATCGCATCGCCCAACATGCTACGCTGTGACTGGTGACGTGGGTCTTTCATGTCTGTGGGGCACGCCTTGAGCCGAATAAGACGCGCAGCCTGCTGTTCGAGCCCATGGGATCGCATGACTGTCGCGTGAGGTGTCCCGTTTGTGGACGTTCACGACACGTCTTAAGGACGGACTTTTGGCGGCTCGCAAAATACCCGAGAGTATCGATGCTTCTGGACTTCGTGCCAAAGCTGATCTCGCGCGAACTCCGCCGTAGTGTTGTTGGTGCCCAAGTACCCGGTGCCACTGTGAAGAGTGGGGGGGGGGAGGGCGATGCTACAGGTGCCGGTGCCGGCAGTGGACGCAGCAAATACGGGCATGTCCCCCCGCCGCCGGGCAGTCTCGTTAAGCGCACCCACTGGATCACCCGTATGGCACACAGGAATGGCATCTACACGTCGTTTCTCCGTACCCTGCCTGACTTTCTCACCATAGGGATTACCAAGTCGGGGACCTCGTCGCTGTACAGCCTGATAAACACGCATCCGCAGGTGCTTTCTGCGCCCAAGGAGGTGCACTTTTTTTCCAATGCTCTGGCCTATAGGAAGGGGCATGATGTGGTACCGCTCCTACTTTCCGACCGTCCTGCGCAAGCGCTACCTTGCATGGAAGACAGACAGCAGGATGCTGTCCGGAGAGGCCACCCCCGTCTACATATTCCACCCGCTGGCGCCAGGCAGGGTCAAGGCCGCGCTTCCGGACGTCAGGCTGATTGCCATCCTGCGCAACCCGGTAGACCGCGCCTACTCTGATTATAACAGGATCTCCGCCGCGGGATCGAATCGCTGACGTTTGAGGACGCGATAGCGGCAGAGAAGGACAGGATATCATACGAGATGGGAAGAGCCGCATCGGATCCGGGGTTTCACTGGCACAGCCTGCACCGGTACTCCTACCTTCACAAGGGCCACTACGCAGAGCAGCTGGCCAGATGGCTCAGACACTACGATGGGGACAGGCTCCTTGTCCTGACTACCGATGAGTGAGGCGGACCGGCAGGGCATGCTTGACCGGGTCTTTGAGTTTCTGGGACTGGAGCCGTTTGACGCAGGCGGCGCGGTCCTGCGTGATCCCCGTCGAGTGCTGCAGCTGGGGCTGCGGCCAGACAGCATCCGGCCAGACGGGGATCCTAGAAGTCTAAAGATAGACAGCTACCTCCCGATGCGAGACGACACGCGCAGGATGCTGGTGGACTGTTTTCGGCCGCACAACGAGCGCCTGTACGATCTCTTGCAGCGTCGCTTTGACTGGGACCGGTGACCCGTGCCGAGAGTCGATTCGAGATCAGCAGATTCTGATTGTTTGCGAACGAATCTGCATGACAGTCCAAAATACCAGCAAAATGCAAACTGTCTGAAGTCACTTGAGAAACTCGCATGATCCCTGATTTCGGATCACCTCTCAGGAGAACATACATGAGCAACCCCCGTCCCAAAAAGATCAGACATGTTTTAGAAAATCATCCCTTGATATTTTGGCCTGCGCTAGGATCACTTTCAGTGTGGATTCTCTTATTGGGGAATGTCTTGGCACCGGAACGATATTGCCAGCTTTGTTTTGCAAAATAATATGGCTTCCTCTCTGCCTGTTTACATAGTATCCAAACCTGCCCAGTGCCTTTGTGACATCCAGCCAATTGTGGTTCCTAAGGCTCAATTTGGGATCTCGATGGTAATTTTCTGGTCGGGTCTTGTTTTTTCCTCAATGACCTCCAAGACCAGAGTGATGACCTCTCTCATGTTTGTCTCTAGCTGCTCGATCGTGTCTGCCTCGCTTATGGCAGCGGGCAGTTCAAGGCACCTGCCCGTATATCCGCCTTCAGGAGACTTGATCACCTGCACGGTAAACCTTCTTGTCTTCATGGATTTTATATGTCCAGCCACGCTTTTAAGATTGTTATCGTAACCGCAGAGAAGCAATCCGTAATTAAATTACGAGTGGCAGGTTGCAGTTGTTTTCTGCCGTGTTTTTCAGGCCACAGCGGCTATCCGTTCCAGTATCCTCAGGTTGACCAGCCCGCACACGATACTGTTGGCCAGATCGTACTTTCTGAGCCTGTTTCTGTACTTGTAGCTCATTATCTTGAATGTCTTGACCCTGCGTATGCCATTCTCCACGTACACCCGTATCTTTGAGTGTGTTCTGTTGTACTCTTTTTCATCGTCGGTCAGCTTGCCGCCAGGACTCTTCTTGATTGGAAGTATAACCTTCGTCCCTGCATCGATGTGCTGCGCACCCTGGTATCCGCGATCCATATAGTGCCGCAGCTCCTCGCCGTCCTCCTCACCGCTCCAGAACGTGGGATGCTTCATCTGGTATATCTTGACGTCGTTTACGCGCCCCGGCGAGTGCGGGGTCTTGTGCACTATGGCACCGTGTATGTTGACCGTATACTGGACCTTGGCCGTGTGCGTGCCTGCCTTGCCCGAATAGTGCGACTCTTCCATGTCCTTTCTCTTGGGCCTGTTTGTGGGCTGCTCGGAGGCGTCAGTCAGGCACACCATCCCCGGGAAGATCTCGGCCAGCTCCTCGACTGAGGAGATCCTCTTGGAGTCCTTGTAGATCTTCTCGGGGATCGGCAGGCATTGTTTTAGCAGGGGCTCAGTCAGGCTTATGGAGCGCGAGACCGACGCCTGTCCTATACCGAACATGGCGCCAGCCACGTCCTGGGAGACGTACGTCCTGTAGTAGAACAAGACCAGCAGTACGCGGTTCCTCAGATCCAGGGCAAAGGGCCTGCCTGCGCCTATATCCCGCACACGGTCGGGCCTTGAGAGCCTCTTCTTCTCGGTATCTGGAAATTTCTTTTGCACCTCGGTACACAGCTGGTCAAACTCTGCCTCGGTCATTCCTGCAAACATCCGGAACGTCCGTGGGTTTTTTGTCAGTCTATCGATCAAACACATGATTTGTACATGGTTTTACAGGTATTTTGATCCGTCAGGCATAGATTAGTGCCCAAGTGGGTCAAAATCTGCTAATTAAGAATCGCTTCTCAGTGGAGGAAACGCTTTTTGCAGGGCGGACGCGCATCGCTGTCAGGCAGCGGCCCTGCAACGGCCGAAGGCAGGCTCCAAAAGGAGAACGAGTCGCTCAAAAACATCATCGGCGAGTATGCCATAGCCAATGCGCTTTTAAAAAAAACCTTGGAGGCAGGCAAAAGGTGAGCGTTGCAATACTGCTAAGGGAGAGGGGCTGGAGCATGGACAAGACCCTGCAGTACAGCGGCGCCTCCAGAACTGCGTGGTACCACGTAAAAAAGCCGCAAAGACAGACAGAACCGGATCCGCAGACGGTCTCGCTTGTCAGGGAGATCGGCAACAAGAGGCCCACATACGGCACGCGCCGCATGGCAGCCCAGATAAGCCGCGAGACCGGCGTGCCGACAAACCGCAAAAAGATACAGTAGATATACCGCAAAATAGGCTGGATCACGCCTAAAAAGACCAAAAACGACATAATAAGAGCAGGAAAAAGAGACAGGTTCAAGCTCACAGGGCCAAACCAGCTGTGGGAGACCGACATTACATACGTCTGGTGCGGTATAGACGGGTGGTGCTACTGCCTTAGCGTGATTGACACGTTCACCCGGAAGTGGATAGCATACGTCTTTGCCACGCAGGCCACCGCACAGGTCGCAGTCGAATCGCTGACAAGGGCAGTCTCTACAATCTCGGCAGACGAGGCAAGAAAGCTTCCGGTCAGAAGCGACAACGGCACCCAGTACACGAGCCGCCAGTTCAAGGAGAGCATGAAGATTCTGGGAGTCCGGTGCGAGTACATCTGGCACAACACGCCCGAGCAGAACGGACATGTCGAGTCCTTCCACAAGACCCTCAAAAAGGAGTACGTCTGGCCGCACGACTTTGCGTCGGATTGATCAAAAGTGTGGGCTGGACCGGACGGGATTCGAACCCGTACCAGTCGGGTGAGAAACCGGACTGTGCTACCCGATTACACCACCGGCCCACGAATACTTATTAATGGACGTCACATATAAAATATATCGGGTGAGAAACCGGATCGGTGCCATTTTGCACCGTCTATTTTTTTACAATAGACCTTTGCCGACGCGCCGTGAATCTCCTTGACTATGCCGACAGAGTTAGGTTCCACGTCGCCTATGCGCGTCACAGACACTACAAAGTCACATATTTTCACAGAATGACTTTTTTGGCGTCGTATATAGCCGACGTGTCGGGTTGAGCGATAAACCTAAAATGAAAAGTGTTGAGGTAAAACCTCCAACACCTGATTGGCCAGTAAGGCCATGCCGTGCCGATGCCTACCGTACAAATGCTCCGTTTTTAAGTCTTACAAGATTGGAGATTTCCGGCACCCGGCGTGTCCCAAGGAGAAGAAACACCCGTTAATGTCCCAGTTCCCCGCCCAATGGTTCTGTGCAATCTTCGGGACATGAAACCCAGATCTTCTTTGGGTTGGAATTTTGTGCCCAAGTGGAATCCCAGGATGGCGGGTGGACGGGATCCCATACGTCTACTAGTCTATCAGGGGGCCGCACCACAGCCGAAGACCTTGACATGGATCACATCGGATCGTCTTGCGCTAGGCCTCTCGCGTAGTCAGCACAGATCGAAAAAACCAGGCATCTTTTACGCCACTTTTGGTAAACACACAGGGGCACATTATCCTCAAGGGAAGGCACTGCATGGATTAGTCCACGCACAGATACAGCCCCGTGTCAGGCGGCCTCAAGACTACAGGTTTTTCCTGATCCTGGCGATGATTATCCGGCCATCGTCCAAAAACCGGCGTCGCTCATACAGCATGCCGGTCATTACGTCGTCCTTGTGATTCACTCTCATCTCGAATTTCTTCCCGTCGAACTTCATAAAAAAAAGGCGCGTCGGCGTCAGGAAAAAACCCCCGGCCGGCCTTTTGTACGTGCCAGCGGGGTTGTCGCCTAATTCCATTTATCTGGCCCTACCCGCACATTTTTCTGAATTTCCGCCCTTTTGCACGCCTGATCCATATGGCATCTCAACGGTTTTCAGGAATTCTGGCGAATTAGGAAACAACCCAGGTTGAACCAGATAAATGGAATTAGGCGATGACCGCCTCTAGATGAGGAGACGTTAACTTGGATCCGTCAGGTACGGATTCGTTCCCGTGCGGGTCAAAATCTGCTAATCTCCAATCATTTCTAGGACGCTTTATCCTTGCCGCTGTCTGCTGATTCGACGGCGTTGGTTGGCGGTCCTGGCCTTTCGTACGTCATACGTCCGAGCCATGTCCGAGGAGCATGCAATCAGCCACTTCGCTTGCTTATTGGCCCATTCCACCACCTCGGTGCAGACGGAAAACTTGGGTGGCAGATCATAGTCGCACCAGTTCCGGGCTTCTCGCAGAAGGTTCATGATGTGTGCATGTGTCTTCATGTCCGCGCTCAGGCCATCGGTAATGGCTTTGTGGGGATTGCCGCTTTCTTTGAGGTACTTGCGCAGCTCCGCATCCTTTTCAAACTTGGATCGTATTGACAGGAATGCAGAATAGTATGCCCTGCTGACCGCACAGCGCATCCACGCCGCGTGCTTTTTCATCCTTATGTCCGCGTCGGCCTTGAGGGACGTTTCTATGGACGAGCTGATCTCCAGATAGTCTCCGGGCTCAAAGCCATCACCGCTCATTTGGGAACGACCTGTACCATAATTATGTCAAGCATGTCCTCATCCATCTCAATAATTGCAGAGACCATCTCATTTGTCCATTTTATGCATTGGTCGACTGATGCGCTGACGTACCACTTTGTGGTGATAAGCTTGTCTTCAGAGTCGCCGTCATGAAACACGCCAATTCGGGATTTTCCGGCATGATCTAGTCTGCCTATGAATGCATGTATTGCATCAAATACCGCAGAGAGGCGTTCCGGCAGGCGTGGAATGTACAAGACGGCCGGATCTGAAACGAATCCCCTTAGATCCTCTACGTCGACCTCGTCATATTTTGCAGCTGCCTCGGAGATGATCCTGTCCAGATTCCTCATTATGACGTCCTTGGAGGTGCCTGCACCGCCATCGTACGGTATGACGTCCTTGGAGGTGCCTGCACCGCCATCGTACGGTATGGCGTGGTCCTGCAGTGCAATAAGAATTCGTGCAACAAAATGGGCTGGCCACTTCGTCTGTTTGTAGATATTGTCTTGGTCCTTGACAGTCATCATGCTACCAAAGTGTTGCGTCATACTTGAGTCACTCACGTGTGTCATGGCATTCGCACTCGCATCATGCGGGACGTTGAATGAGGGTGACTGCCCGCATTCCTAGGAGTTCCCTTGTCTCCTTGACTTTGTTGTAAGAATTGAGAAAATCGACGGCAGACGTGTTGTCCCGTAAAAATATGGATAGTGAAAAACCGAAAAACCGCTTGCTGTCGTTTACTATTATCTTGTGCCTGATGTCCAGAGTCGCCAGCATGTGCTCCAGCTCGTACCTGATCACGTTTTTGGAGGATTCATTCGTCTGGAAGAATTTCTCCGTTATCTCGGCACTGAAGGGGTGCGTGGCCTGCAGCTCAACCAGATCCGACTTGCCAAGCATCATTATGGTGTCCTTTGTTGCAAGTAAGGCATACAGGTAGGACGGCGGACATTCCTGAATCTTTTTGTATTGAATACCTGCATCGTCCATTAACTTACAAACGTCGGACTCTTCCAACAAGAGATGATGCCTGCGATGTTATAAAAGCATATGCGACTGCACGACAGTAGAGTTTGCCCGCCTCCAAAGAATTGATCCAAAATCAGAAGCCGTGCGAATTTTTCAAGTGATTTCACAGATAACTTGCATTCTGTCGATGTTTTGAGCTGCTTCATACAAACCCGTTCACAAATAATCAGAATCTGCTAATTTCGAATCAACCATCTGCACCGCCATGAGTCCGGTTACATTTGGAAAGACTGCAAGTCAGTAGGTGGAAATGTAACCTCCAGAGACCGCCCAGATACTACGGCTGGCCGGCAAACACGTGTTCTGCAAGACTTCTGGCCTCCACGACAAGCTCGCCTGCGACCAGCAGTAGCGTAAAATCCCAACCTGCGGAGGACTGCCGCGTCAGGTCTGCAAAAGTGCGTCTATACTGATGGTCATTGAAAATTTCGCCTGATCACACATCTTGTAAAGGTTTATAGCTCCCCACCATGTCACTCCCGGCATGAACAAGACGAAAATCCTCACGGATGCCATGCATGTCGAAAAGGATCTCAAGACTCACACCAGAATCATGGCGGTGCGCTCCGTACTGCTTGGCAACACCACCGCACATACTGCGGAGATTGCCGACGTGACACAGCGTACAGTACAGATGTGGGTTGAAAGGTTCGAGCTTGACGGCATTGACGGCCTCCGTGACTCCCCTGACAGGGGCAAAAAGCCAAAAGTTCCGGTCGGCAGGATAAAAAAGATCACCACGAGGCTGCGCAGGATGGAAAAGCTCACCCCGAAGAAGCTGTGCAACTGGGCGCGCCGCAGGCTGCATGTCACATACAGCGTGGGAAGCATCAGAAGAATCCTGCGCACGATGGGATTCTCGTTAAAGACGTCAACCACCAGGCTGGCAGACGCTGCCGACGCAAAGGCGGTAAGACGGTGGCAAAGAGAGGCAAAAACTGCGATAAAGCTTGCAAAAAGGCGCGGATTTAGGATAACCGTACAGGACGAATCGATATTCGTCAGTACGGGAAGGGACGGCAAAAAGTTCTGGTCGCCCGTGGGGGACAGGATCGAGGTGGAACGATCCGGCAGAAGGGAGCGCGTCGTGGTGTATGGAACGATTGCAGACGACGGAACCAGGCTGATGCGCACGTACGACAAGTTCAACAGCGCAAACTTTGTGCATTATCTTAAACAGGCGCATAAAAAGTGGGGAAAGGTCCTGATGGTGATGGACAACGCAGCACAGCACAAGACCAAAAAGGTCCGCAGATACCTAAAGAAAAATCCCGACGTTGTCTTGCTGTACCTGCCGGTAGCTAGGCCGGAGCTGAGCGCCATAGAGGCAGTCTGGAAGGATGCCAAGTACAGGCTGGTCACGTCGGCCTTTTACGACACGGTGGATCACCTCAAAAAGGCCGTCTCGGAATACTTTAGGACGTGTTCCATCAGGGTTGACATCTACAAGTATCTTGAGCGCAGCTTGTAAGGGAGGCGAAATTTTCAATGGTCATCAGTATAGTTAAGTGGTTATACCTTGTGGTCATCCCAAGCTTGAACTCTTTAAGGGTCCTTACATAGAATATGCCTCTGAATATCCTCACTAGGTACCTCATTTTTGTGAGATAGTGGATGGCTGCCCTGTGATCGATTTTGAATGCCTTACAGTATTTCTCCAACTCGTCTGATGTAACAAACTCTTTTTTTTCCAGTCTAATCTTGTCGACTATTGTGCTGATCTTCACCTTGTTTCACAGCCTGCCACCAAGTGGTATTTTGTGATATAGATTACTACCTGTATCGCCGGTCTGCTGCCTGATGCCTTTGCGGCAGCCTTTTTCTGCCTGGTCGGAATCGAGTTCTGCGAGGAGGGGGTGTGCGGGTTTTCGTAATATTTGATGTGCTGTCTGAGCTGCCGGTTTTCTGCCTCCAGCATCGCGATTCGTGCCGTGGCCTCGGCCAGCTGTGTGGCAAGCTCCTCGTTTCTTGTGGCAAATTCCCTTTTCATCTTGCCAATCTCCGCTATGAGGCGGGCTATCTCGTCGCGCAGTATCCTGACCTCCGAGCCTGATGACATGCATTTTTCTAGGTAGTGCTATCTTGTAGATCGGGCGGTCAGGAAGAATTCACCAAGTAGGTGAAGGGGTAAACTCATACTACATTAGAGCAGTCTGACCACAAATAACAGGTCAGACTGGAAGTCCAGGCATGAATTTTGCCACCAATGAGTATCGATCAAAACAGAATTTGTGCCTAAAATCAGTGACGGCTTCGAGCCCGACCTGTTGCCTGCAAGCCAGGACTTGGCCTATGTGGAGGAGGATGTGTTAGAATAGATGAAATCCTTGACAATCTTTGTGAATTTTTTCTCGTTTACCATGACTGCCTCCGGATTGTTCATACGCAGGGATATCATGAAACTGCTTAGGCCTCTTCTATTCACCACGTCAAAGCTGATGTACTTGCTGCCGTCACGTTCGTATATGTTCGTATATGCTATGATCTTGCCATTGGTGATGTTTTTCTTGCATTTGAGGGCGTGACACATCCCGTATGCGACCAGAAAGTCAAACGGTTTGCCGTGTACGCTGACATAGTACGTGTTGTGCGTCATCATGTGGTGCCCATAGCAGGTGTGCGGCCCAAAAGTGATCGTACAGTCCATCGTCCTGATCTCAGTTTCCTTTCCGGTACGATAGAGGACGTTGTCTGGCCGTGAATGGTCGCCTGGCAGCCTGGCATCGGGCAGTATCCCCCTCTCTACGACATCGATGTCGCATGCGTTCAAAAACGCCTGGAATTTTTCATTCATGCTAAATCTGGCGCTCCCTCCATTATTTGTCTTTTTAAAAATATCCATGGTGTTCATGATGGCCATCTGTCTGTCTCCGCTTCCCTTATCTAGTCCCTGGGGGTTGATTCGAAGTTAGGGGTTTTGATCAAATGTACATATGATGTATGCCAAACCAATCAACATGCTAGCAAGGGTATCGTCTGGGAACCATGCTGGGGCGCTTTACAGAGGCGGTCATGGCCGACGGGGACAGGTCCCTGTTCTGGGAGGACGACGCGAGCAGCAGCGATGCCGGAAACCGGTGCAAGCTGCACGTCAGGCACGCGCTGCCTGCAAAGCTCACGAGCCTGAGGACCGGCGCGACGCAGCACCGTCTGGCTGCAACATTTGACGTCCAGTCTACGATGTCCTGGTGCCTCTGGTACTGTATCATGATACTATGCCGGATGCTGCCTACTGCCGAAGAGATGGCGGACGTCATCTGCAAGACCCCGGCAGACAGGATAGAGGAGATGATCCCAAAGACGATCCTGATTGACGGAACCATGACCCCGGCAGACAGGCCCGGGGACAAGACTGCAAGAAAGACCAGGTACACGGGAAGAAAAAAGAGGCGCATGTACAACACGCCGGTCACCACGAACCTAGACGGCCTCGCGCCGGACTGCAGCGAGACTGTAGATGGCAGCGTCAACGACAAGGGCCTGATGAACGCGGGAGGCGGCCCGGACTTGAAGACACACGAGAGCAATGAGGAACGCAGAAAACGCAGACGATCCGGGAAACGGCGTTTATAGTTTACAGCGACCTGGGCTTTGATGGCATCAAAAGGATGCCTCCGGGTGCCATACGCAGGCAGCCTCCCAAGAAGCCCGGAGACGGGGAGCTTGCCGCGACGCAGAAGAGGCACCGCAGGCAGATCAGTGGGGTTCGCGTCAGGGTGGAGCACTACATAGGGAAGCCCAGGAGATATGCCATCCTGACCACGCCGTTTGGCGGAACCGCCAGGGATCCAAGCTATCTCATGCAGGTAATTGCGGGCCTTGAGTACCTCAAGACTATACTGAAAAAGAAAAAGTATCGCCGTCTTGACATATGACGTACGGCGGCACGGGCTGCCTTTTTCTCTGACTTGGCGGGGCACATCACTGTGCTATGTCATTGCGTACGTCTTTTTGGCATGAGCCGATTCTTGCGCGCGTCATGACACATCTGCACGCAACAGCTTGATCTGATCAACGCAGCTGCGCCTGGAAAACCCCGCTGAGTTTGAACACGGTCGATTACAAAGTCTGCTACAAACTAAATAAAACTTGGGAAATTAAGAACACAACACGGTTTGTAAGTGTTAAATGGGTTAAAGATTCCATCGGTATACTGTGAATACCAGAACGGCGATTCTTCTCATGGTATTATTCTCAATGGCTCTCTTTATTCCTCCGGCAGCCTTCATGTCGCAGACCACCCAAGACGATACGAGCTCGGCGCATTCTGGCATACCGGGCATACTGGACAGCATGCCGGAAGGCTCCGTATCGGTGACGGATCACGGCACGGCAGCGGGCACATATGTCTTCTGGGTCACCGCATCGGACTTGCAGGACCATGATCGCGAGCCATACACGGTGATCGTTCCATGAAAAGGCGCCTCTATGCCGTAGCAGCAGCCGCCGTTGTGATTGCGGCATCCGTCTTTTTGTACGCCGAAACGACGGTACCGCACTCCATAGTTGCATTTTTGCAGCTAGGATCCGCTGCGATTCCAGAGGATATCGCGTCTGCAAACAACGGCTTTGCAGTAGACTTTTACAAGCAGGTCTCAGACAATGATAAGAACATCTTCTTCTCGCCTGCCAGCATATACGTGGTCTTTTCCATGCTGTACGAGGGGGCAGGAGGCGACAGTGCAGAGCAGATACAGACTGCCTTTGGCTTTGATCCAGACGAGCAGACGCGCCACAACGCTACTGCACATACGATGTCCTCCATTTCCAGATACGATCCACACTCGACGCTGGAGCTGGCAAACTCGATGTGGCTTGCCGACTGGCTTGCACCGTATGACTCGTATGTGAATACCATACGCGGCACATACCTTGCCGACATCGAGCGCGTTGACTTTAAAGACTCGCAGGGCAGCACGGACAGGATAAACAGCTGGGCGTATGAGAAGACGCGCGAAAAGATAAAGAAGATACTCGCACCCGAGGATGTAAATCACCTGACCGCGCTTGTCCTGGCAAACGCCATATACTTCAAGGGAACGTGGGTGACGCAGTTTCCAGAGGAGAACACGCGCGAGTCCGAGTTCTGGAAGGACGGCACGCAGAGCGTCAGGACGGACTTTATGAACGTGGTGAGCATGTTCGACCATACGCAGCAGGACGGCGTGCAGGTGCTCAGGCTTCCATACAAGGGTGATCGGCTCTCCATGCTGGTAATACTGCCGGCAGACAGGGACGGGATGGATCCGCTGCAGGAGACGCTCTCGGCTGATCTCATACAGAAATGGAATAAAGACATGCTCCAGACGGACGTGAGGGTGTCGATGCCAAAGTTCAGGATGGAGACGCACTATGACGTCGCAGACTCCCTGACGAGGCTTGGAGTGACAGACGTCTTTGATCCCCACAAGGCCAATCTTTCGGGCATCGCAGACGTGTCGGATCGAAAAATGTTCGTAAGCAAGTCGGTACAAAAGGCGTTTGTCGATGTAAACGAGGAGGGGACCGAGGCGGCAGCCGTGACTGCGGTTGTTGGCACAATGATTTCAGCACCACCGCCGCCGGTGCCCTTTATCGCAGACCGCCCGTTCGTCTTCATCATACAGGACGACGAGAGCGGCGCGATCCTGTTCATGGGGAGGGTCACGGATCCCAGCCCCTAGATCTGATCGGTGCTGCCTGCCGGATTCACCAGAACTGCCAAAAACCACGGGTTTCATACGGACTATATGCAAGGGGAGTGGAAATTCAGAAAAATATTCAGATTATATCAAGCATGTGGAATTACGCCAATCCCCGAGGCCAAGGCTATTGCCTAGAGTTCTGTTGCATCTTCGAGGGCCGGAATACGGATATTCCCCGAGTTGAAAATTTACGATTGAACGGAATGTAATAGGATGGCCCCTGTCTAGGCAGCAATCAGGCGTACATTTGCCTGCAGTTGTAATTTTCATGCCTGTCCAGGGGGATCATGACTTTAATTCTGCCGCCTCCTTGCCGGATCAGCCAAGTGAAGTGTAAGTAAGGTTTGCTGTTTTGCCTTGCTGCTGAGGCGTTGCGCCTCTTGCCCAGTTTTTGATTTTGCTCGATTTCAGGGTACTTTTCACTTGGCTGGGATACGTAAACATCATTATAGTAACCTAGTCTCTAATGATCATGAAAATATCGGATCTAAAACTGCCAAGAAAGGCCATAGAGTTCCTAAACTCCTCCGGATACGAGTCTCTTTACCCCCCGCAGGAAAAGAGCATCAGGGCAGGCCTGCTTAAGGGCAAGAACATCATGGTATCTGCCCCCACGGCAGGGGGCAAAACCCTGATTGCCGAGATTGCCATATTGAACTATCTGATGAGAAATAGGCACGGCAAGGCGATCTATCTCAGTCCGCTTAGAGCGCTTGCAGCAGAAAAGTATCGCGAGTTCAAAAGGATGGGCAGAATAGACTCTAAAACGAAAATCAACACCGTCATGTCGACTGGTGACTATAGCGCCCCAAACACTGCCATGGCCAGGGCAAACCTGCTGGTCATGACCAACGAAAGACTCGATTCCATAACAAGACACAGGCCGGAATGGATTGATCAGATAGGGCTTGTCATAGCAGACGAGATACACCTGGTAGGTGATGCCGACAGGGGCCCAGCACTGGAGATCGTGCTTACAAAGATGATGAGGATGCCTGAAACAAGGCCGCAGCTGCTGGGCCTGAGCGCCACGGTATCCAACGCAGGCAAGATTGCAAAGTGGATGGGCGCCAAACTGGTATCGGATGACTGGAGGCCGGTCCCGCTGATCGAGGGTACCTGTTACAGAACCACCGTAACAATGAATGACGGCAGCAAGTTCAAGATAAGACGATCTACCCTTGGCACGGCCGCTGATCTTGGAATCGATGCGGTTTCCCAGGGCGGGCAGGTCCTGTCCTTTGCCATGACAAGGGCGCGCTCGGCATCATTTGCAGAGAAGGTGGCCGATGCCATATCTAAAACGATCTCAGCAGAGGAGAGGAGACACCTGAGGGAGATATCAGACTCGTTGCTTCAAAATAATGACAAAACCCCCATGGTAAAGACGCTGGCAAGGGTGATTGGCAAGGGTGCGGCGTTTCATCATGCCGGTTTGAACCAGAACTGCCGGGAGGCAGTGGAGGACGGATTCCGGAGAGGGAGAATAAAGCTCATCTCGTCAACGCCGACACTGGCTGCCGGCATCAACATTCCTGCCAGACGCGTCATCATAACCAGTGCGAGCCGGTACGATGTTCGTGCCGGATACAACAAGCCAATCAGTATCGCAGAGTACAAGCAGTTGTGCGGCCGGGCAGGTAGGCCGCAATACGACGATCATGGCGAGGCCATACTGGTAAGCCGTGAAAACAACAATGATTTGCGTGACAAGTATGTTCGTGGCAAGCCCGAGCCGATCAAGTCAAAGATCAAGGGATCCACAATGAGCATGCATGTTCTAGGCCTTGTAGCAGCATCGGATGCCGGAATGACCAAAAGCGGCATTATTGGATTCTTTTCCAAGACGCTTGGCGGCATCGAGTTTGGAGAGGCCAGAATCCGGCGCATCGTCGTCGATTCGCTAAGTCTTTTGGAAAAAGACGGGATGGTAGCATCCAACAGAGGAAGGTTTGCGGCAACGGCGTTCGGTCAAAAGATCTCGCTGCTGTACATCGATCCCGCGACGGCAGCCAGATTCCGAGACGGACTGCTGTCAATGGAGCCCGGATCCAACGCGACGGACTTTCTTGTCATGGCAACAGGATCAGACGTGTTCTTTCCCAAGTTTTACATGAGGGATGGGGATTATGCACATGCCTACAGTATTCTAGGACAGTCCGTCCCGGATGACACGGAGCGGATCTCACGCAGCCTGCTCGTGCTCTACAATTGGATCTCAGAGATGCGGGAATTGGACATATTTGACAGGTTTGCAGTAGAGTCGGGGGATCTTTACAGGATGATTGAGACATCCGAGTGGCTGATCATGTGCATGGGGGAAATTTCAAGACATTTGGGCAAAAGGGAGCTTGCAGCAGAGCTGAGCATGCTGCGTAAAAGGATCAGGTACGGGGTAAAGGCGGAGCTAGCTGATCTTGTCTCGCTAAAAGGCGTTGGCCGCGTAAGGGCAAGGCAGATGTACAGGCAGGGAATCAGAACACGCGCCGATATACCGGGCGTCTCGACTGCAAGGCTGGCCCGGATAGGCAGGATCGGAGCCAAGCTTGCCAAGAGCATAAAGTCACAAGTGCGTTAGACCCAGATTGCAGCAACAGGAGTCTCTGGAAACACGATACTGCACAGGCTTGCGCCCGGTCATGCGGCTCGAAATCAGATCAATTACCATGGGAATTTTAAGTCAGGAACGCGAAATCTGTGTTTTTTGCCACTCTACATGATGCACCCATCACATGACCACTTTGCACTGCATGTGCATTTTGGGGTACCTGGGCAAAACCGGGCGTTTTCAGATCCAGCATGCAAAATCGCGGCATCCGGCACATCTGCTGGGATGTCCTCAAAGCCGGCTAGCCCGCTCTGCCATGTACGACATCGGCGCATGGCCACGCCCACCTCTCGTCGTGAAACTCGGATCGCGGACAATAGTACTCGTTTATCCAACCGAGCCCAAACTCCACCATCAGTTGGTTGAGTGATGCACCAGAGCAGTACACGACTGCAACCGTCCTGCCATACACGTCTACTGGCTGCATGTCGTCAACGTCGTGATATGCCACCGAACCAACCGGGCACAGGATTCTGGCAAGGACGGCGTGCGGGGCCTCCGTGTCCCCACTATTCTCTACGTCAACCAACGACAGCCTTATTCTCGTGCTGTCTATGTGCACCGTGTTGCCGTCTATGACGCGCACCATCGTCCCTTTGACCATCTCTGGATTGTCAGCCTCTGGAGGATCTATACTGCCGAAATCCAGAATGCCGTTGTTTATCAGGTATGTCAGCGCCGCGTCGAATTCGGCAGCGGTGATGCCGCCACTATCAAACAATAGGGCAAGGTCGCGGACCCATGTGGGAACGTATTCTGGATCCGGCTGTGCAAGCGCCGGCGCCGACGCGGGGAACATGAATGCCAATAAAAACAGGGATGCAGAAAGGGTGCAGGCGACAACAGCATGTCTGCTGCCTGCCCGGCTGGAACCCTGTCTGCCTGCACGAGTTCGCATGCGTCACATTGCACCAAATGAGATAATATGTGTAGCGACCCAAACGCATGTCTGGCGGATTGCGTCCTGGTCATAGCTGTATTTCGGGCGGGACATGCTCGTAAAGACCGGGCGTGCGTGCAGGACAGCATACACATTGACTGTTTTTTAGAATGTTTTCATTAAAGCAGTCTTCCCACAAGTACCACGTCAAATTATCCCGGGCTCGAGACAATTCAGATGAGGCTGGTTCATCTGCTCGAGGAATCGGGATCACTCCGGTATTGCTGCCTTTGGCAGGACGACGTTGTATTTCTTGAGAAACGCCATCGCCTCGGGGCTGAGCGTCATGCCAGAGTCGGGATCCACGTATTTCTTGTTGTGGTTGACGACCCTGCTGCGGTACGGAACCAGATGTGCGTCTCCGGGGGCCCGTGCTCTCTGCTGTAATCCAGGAGGAACCGGGCGAGGGCGAACTTGTACGTGTTGTCCCTGCAAGTCAGATTCAAGATGTTTGGGAATATCCCCTCAAATTCACCCTCGGTAAAGCCGTCAAAGGAGGGCACGCCCTTTCTGGAATCCGTTGGAAAATAATGCCTTCGGTGGGGGAGTGCCGGTGGACGGTCTCACCTTTCGGGCCCTGCTCCGTGGCGTCCCGTTAGATGCCGTCGCGCGGCTCCCCCCGGAACAGCCTCATGCCGTCCTGGGACGCCTCTCGGTATATCTTCTCCATCATCGGGGCAAAGTCGTCGCTGCCCTGCCAGAACGGGAACTCCCCGAGCATCTTGGGTACCACGGCGTTTGTGGCGGGAATAAACGCGTCCTCGTGATCGTATGCGTCCGCATCCCTGCCCCAGAAGACGTCCGGATCCGCAGGCAGGGGCTCGGATGTCGGCTCGACAGGATCACTGCTGATCTCTGGCATCGCCTTGGGTATGAGTACGAGGCCTGCCGTCTCCGTCAGATCCACTATATCGCACCCGCGCAGCACGAACATCAAGAAGGGATTGCGTTCGCACTCCTGGGCAAGCACGAAGAAGGCGGCCATGGCATGTCTGCACAGTCTGGCCCCGTCACTGCACGGGCACCAGACCTTGATCTTATCCCTTGTGGGAAAGAGGCGCAGGCCGGCTGACTCGAATGCATGCTCTATGTGGCCGGGCATCCTTCTTGCAAGGATTTCTGAGGCTATGTCCGGCCGCGTGGACAGCGACTCTGCCAGCCTCTTCCACGCGGGCGCGTCAATCACGTCGATCCACATGTCAACCCTGTATGAAAATCCCCCGGGCTCCTGCACCCACGCACTGACCTGTCCGAGGTACACGTTCATTGATGTCACGTGTCCGCTTTGTGCATGCATCCTGCCGAGATTCGTGGTCATGTCGGCCTCTGCAGCCTCCAGAATCTCGAAATTGGGAAGATTCCTGACGTCGTGATGGCGGCCCTTGCCTTCAGCGGCGCATGATGCGCCCAGCATGTGCATCCACTTGCGGACAGGCCCGCTTTGCGGCCAATCCAAGTCCGCCTTCATCCTGATATTCCACTTGGTCACCCTGATCGAATCGTGCCGGCCGTATCGTGTCATATCTGGATGGCCTCCCTGCTCAGAGACAGCACCTTGCGGATGTCATCATCAGAAAGGCTCGTCAGCCAGCCCTCGCCGGTGCCGATCACCTCGTCGGATATCTCCTTCTTGCGGCGTATCATCTCGTCTATCCTCTCTTCTAGCGTACCGGAGCATATCATCTTGTGCACCTGGACGTTGCGCTCCTGCCCTATGCGAAACGCCCTGTCGGTGGCCTGGTCCTCGACTGCCGGGTTCCACCAGCGGTCAAAGTGAAACACGTGGTTTGCCGCCGTCAGGTTCAGACCTGTACCTCCTGCCTTGAGCGAGACCACAAGCACCCCTGATCCTCCGTCCTGGAACCTTTCTACCATCACGTCGCGCTGCCTTCTCGGCGTCCCGCCGTGCAGGAACGGCACCTCGCGGCCGGTCGTCTCACATATGTGCCGTCTGAGTATCTCGCCCATCTCGACGAACTGGGTGAATATCAGCGCCTGATCACCGGACTCTGTCACCTCCTCGAGCATCTCAGTCAGCCTTGACAGCTTGCCGGACCGGTCCGGTATGGACGAGCCGTCCTTGAGAAAGTGCGCCGGATGGTTGCAGATCTGCTTGAGCTTGGTCAGCGCGGCCAGTATGAGCCCCTTTCGCTGTATGCCTTCGGCCGAGCTGATCCTCTCCTCGAGATCCTTGAGCACGGCAGCATACAGGGAGGCCTGCTCGCGGGTCAGCGAGCAGTAGGTGTTGGCCTCCATCTTCTCTGGCAGGTCCGAGATCACCGACCTGTCCGTCTTGAGCCTGCGCAGCATGAACGGGCTTACTATGCGCCTGAGCGTCTCGGTTGCCGCGGCGTCCCTCCTCGTCTGTATGGGCGCAAAAAAATTCCGCCTGAACTCGGCCCGGGTCCCGAGCAGCCCGGGGTTGAGAAACTCCATTATCGACCAGATGTCGCCGACGTTGTTCTCGACTGGTGTGCCCGTCAGCGCAAAGCGAAACCCGGCATCCAGCGTCCTGACTGCGCGCGCCTGCCTGGTGTCTGCGTTCTTGATGTTCTGCGCCTCGTCAAGCACCACGCCACCCCACCTGACCTTGCTGACAGATTCTATGTCGCGCTGTACCAGGCCGTAGCTGGAGACTATCACGTCACATCCTGCGGCCTCCTCTGCAAACGCGTCGCCCCTCCTCCTGTCCGATCCGTGGTGGATTGCCACCGAGATGCCGGGGGCGAACCTGGCTGCCTCCCTCCTCCAGTTGTCCATCACCGACGTCGGGCAGACGAGGAGTACCGGCTGCCTCCCGCCGTCCAGCCTGTACTGCTGGATCAGCGCCAGCACCTGGACGGTCTTGCCCAGCCCCATGTCGTCGGCCAGGCACCCGCCCATGCCGATCCCCTGCAGGAACGACAGCCACGAGTACCCGTGCAGCTGGTACGGGCGCAGCGTGCCTTCGAACCCCTCGGGCTGCGGCAGCTCCTTCACCGCCGCGTCCCCCCTGAGCATCCCCATCATGCCTGCAATCCTGTCGTCGCTGCTGGAGACCTCGAGATCCACCCACTCGGGCGCGGTGCCTGCACCGATCCCCATCATCACCGTGTCGCGGACGGTGGCCGTCTCGTTTTCTGTCACAAAGTCTATCGCGCGCCGGATCTCCTCTGACCCCGTCTCGATCCACCTGCCGTGCATGTTGACCAGCGGCGCCTTCTCCTCTGCCAGCCCCCGCAGCTCGTCCAGCGTGATGCCCTGATCCCCGAGGGCAAGCTTCCAGTCGAAGCTGACCAGGGAGTTTATGTCCAGCATCCTGCCGGTCTTCATCCTTGATGTCACGCTGGCACGCGCCCTCAGCCCGGCCCCCGCGCGGCCGCCGGCCCACCACGAGGGCAGCATGACGCCGTATCCGAACTGCTCTAGGATCGGCGCCTCCTCGCGCAGGAACCTGTGGGCCTCGGCGGTGCCGACGGCATATCCTGCCACCCCGTACTTTTTTATGCCCTCGGACATTCCGGCTACTATTGTGGCTGCGCTCCCAAGCGCTGCCATCATGAGCCCCCTTGCATGCGCGCCGTCGAGCCCCGGAATGGCAGTCTTTTTACTCCATATCTCGTCGGCAGGAACCATGGGGCCGGGATCCTTGCGGGACTGTACAAAGTACCTGATGGGCCAGTACAGGCCGGACCCGTCCATGCCCTCTTGGGGATCCTCGAGGCGGAGGCACATCTTTAGAAGCGGGTTGTTCAGGTGGGTGAGCGGGTACTGCCATACGTGTACCTTTTTCTCAAGCGCGGTGACGGCCGGGTAGTTACCCATGGCGGGGTACTCGGTCCTCAGGGAGTGAAGCCAGCCGTCATGCGTGCTGTTAAAGTGTCTCCGCCTGGTATATCCTCGCGGCACCCCTGCCAGCGCCCTGGCGCGCACGATGCCGTCGACTAGGCTGGCCCAAGTAGTGTCGAGCAACGTGGCAGGCGGCTCCCTGGGCATGGTCTTCTTGGCGTGATCAAGCGCGCGGGCGGCCGGCGGCATGCGGGCTGCCAGGACGTCGAGCCGTTCCTGCTCACTGCCGGTGGTCAGGGGGATCCAATATGCCTCGTGCGAGCCGTCATACGTCGACAGATCCGGCATGAACTTCTGGCGCGCCACTATCGATGCGGCAAGGCGCAGGACGTCGGCCCAGTATGCAAGGTCAGGACCGACGGTCATCCCGGCCACGACACTCTTGTTGCGCACCACCTCTGAGAGCACCCGTATGGAGTCCATCCACGAGAGCGATACCGCCTTGATCCCCCACCGCATGAGGCTGATCTCCCCGCCGGATCCTGGCTGCATGCCGCCCCCGCCCGAAGGGAGGGGGCCATCCTCCGTACTTGGAAGCCATACGCTTGCAGCAACGGTGCTCCCACTGACATTCATGCCCCTCTGCGCTGCAAACCTGTCGCTGATCTCCTGCGCGGTGGCAGAGTACGGGTGCCTGCTGATTTTGGCCTTTCTGCCCCTTGCGGGTCTGCGAGACTCGCCGTCGCCTGCGATCTCGCCCCAGAACGCCATGCCGTTGTCGACCACGCCGGCATGCAGAACAATCATGTATGGCGTTCTGTGATGCCGTTCATAAGCGTGATGCTGATCGCCGCGTCGGCGAAGATCATGCGTGCCGGCATGCAGTACCAGAGCGCGCAGCCGCATGTGTACCGTGCCGTCCTGACAGGATCGCTGCCGTCTCCATGCAGTCAACCAAGCCGAACTGGAACCTTGGATTTTTTTGTGCGAGCTATACGCGCCAACTTGTGCCTGACTGGGGGGCGGGCGGCCTCGTACGTCTTTTTACCGGGTCCCGGATCATGTCACATGGGGGGGACATGTTGCTGTAAGCATGCAAAAAGTGCAAAAAACATGCGGGTAAAATATTTGCACTATGAGAGCAACGGTGCTGCACAGGCCTCGCCATGGTCTCGTCTGGCCAGCAGAGCAAGAGCCCGAATCAAAGCTTTTGTGTGATCCTGCCTTGTGGGTGCCCGGAGCTAGAACGTCTTTAGCAAAAACCGAGCCATCCTGTCGCCCATCTTTGCAACCCGGATCATGGTATCGGCAAAGTCGTGCTGGTTGAGCTTTTCCTCGTCATCTAGCACCGCGTATACGCCGACTGTCATCTTGCCGTCCTCCAGCATCATCCTGTTTATGGCCCTTATGGAGTGGCAATAGTCGCCTATCTTTCTTGCAATGCTCTCCCTTTGCGCATGGTTCAGCTTTTGATACCTGGCATTCTGGCGGTTTGCTAGGGGCACGAGGCTGCCTACTACCAGGACGACGTTTTGCCGCCTTGGACTGAAGACCTCGATCTGGTTTCCAAATGAGCCGGCATGCTTTACCGTCAGGGTAAAGTTGTTTCCATCATTTTGTATCTGGGAGAACCTGTAGCTTTCATGAACCAGCCACCTCTCCACGCTGTCCCTGAGCCTTGCCGCCTTCATGACATCCCGTGCGGCCCTCTACTCATGACTGTACTCTGCAGGCAGCTCTTTCAGGGGGTGGCAAAGCGGCGCTTCTGGCCCGCCGGGAACCTTCAAAAAAAAGACAGAACGATGCCCGGGGAAAAAACGCCGCAGTGAAAGGGCCCGGACGGCCGCAGCTGATCTGTCCACGCGGCTCTTGGCCTGGGGACTGCAGATCCTCGGAAGGATCAGCTGATGCCTGTCATGACTCACATGTCTATGCCTGTCAGTGAAAAGATCAAGCTTGTCGCGATGCCGACTGCTATCAGGGCGATTCCGAGATAGAGGCAGTTTTTGGCCTTTCTGGGGTCGTCATGCCGCAGGACAAAGTATGCAATCAGTCCACCGCACACATTCATGAATATCGGCAAAAGAAACCACATGTTGCTTCTTTGTTTTTCGGGATGCATGGGAATGGTTTGTCGCGTGCGTCCTTTAACCTTTGTGTGAACCTGCTTTGATGATTATGTCAGCTCCGAGCTGCCGGTCTTGGAATCCCTTGGACTCATGCCCATTTGTAAGGTGATCCCCGCGACTCGGGGATGCACGTAGGCCGCCCTGCGGCTCATGGTTTGGCCCTGGTGGGCAGTCTGCGATGCCCTGTGCAAAAAGCCTGCAGGCTACAGTTACTGCCCATACCCCCTCTGCCTGAATGCGATCAGGAATACGGCAGAGGCCGCAAAGATGCCGATGGTCGTATAGTCGGCAACCAGCCAGTACTCGTCGCTGTCGATTATCATCCCTACGGATATGATTATGGCGCCAAGTGCCAGCAGTCCTACGAACACGGGGTATGCTTTGTGCAGCACGGGATTACGCGTCTGCGGCTTTATTAATGGGGTTTGATCACGTGTCGCCGGATCCACCCTAAGTCAGAAGGCATCTCCGGTGCGGGCGGCGCCCTGCCTTGCCTCAGGATGCTGTCCGAGACTCACCGCGCGCTGCTACCTTTTTTTGCACCTGCGTGATCTCGATCTCGACGGTCTCTAGCGGATCCTCGACCTGGTTGCGCCTTATCGAGAACATCTTTGGGCGCTCAAAGTCCTCGGTGCAGTCAGGGCAGGCGTACACCAGGACGCGGTGCTCGTTGGGCGCCTTTGGGTTTGAGAGCCGGGGATAGTAGACCAGCCTTGCGCCGCAGTCGACGCAGTACCTGTTTGCCCTCCTAGTCCTAGCCAATGCAAGCCTCCTGCATTGTATGTTTTCTGCGATCAGATATTAGATCTATGTGGTCTAATTTGATACACAAGACGGTGTGACTCATTAGATACCTTGGATGCAGGCCGCGCCTGCCTGCGTCGTATGTGGACGCGTCCCTTTGCCAGACGTGCACGAAAACCACAATCATGCATCTAATTCGTGCCTGATTGCTGCCTAGGCAGCAGCTATCCTGTTACTCCGCCAACCCTCCTCACAGTCTCGCCTTTTTGCGTTATGGAATATCTTACGCTCTTGCCAGTTCCCGTCTTTTCTATAAGGCCATCTGAGTACAGGGACTTTATGCCTTTTGTTATGGTGCCTCTGTTTTTCCCGGTTTTTGCAATCAACTCCCTTGGACTGGATGAATTTTTACTCAGATGGTTGAGGATTTTCATCTCAATCCCTGTTGGCTCCCTGATCTCGTTTGATTCAAATTTTTCCAAATCATTCAGTATCACCTGCGTCCCATTTCTTGTCCGTGCCCTTTGCATTGCACGATAAGAATGCTCAAGCATCAAGTACAGGTTAGGAACATACATGTTGACAACTGCCGCCATGACCTCATCCGGAAACATGTTCTGCACGGCTTTCGTTGCACGTGACTCGTTTGGCTCTATGTTTGATATCCCAAGTAGCAACCTTGCATGAAGAATTTTTTTGAATTGGTCAACTGCTGTTGGCCCTTCAATTTTTTGAGCTTGAGAAATTCTTCCCAATGATTCTATCATCTTTTTTTCAACTGACTGGCCATATGTATGGGACAAAGAAATAACCGAACGCTTGCCTTGAAACCATCCTTGGTTTCCATTAAAAAACTCTGACAGCATTGCATCATTTGGGACTTTGTCAAGCTCATCCATCACAAAAACAGGATGGACGTCTGCATCTGCCAGCTTCTCAACAATGAAATCAACTGCAATTTTTGGTTCAATGTTTTTGCTTATCAGCAGACTGCCCTCTACTTCCTTTTTTATTCCAAATTCATCCAGCAATGCCCCTAGCGCCTTTTTAGTCGCATGTGAACCAACTGCAACCGGCGGAAAGACTAGCCCCAGTACAGAGACGGCTGATGCTGCAATCCAAGGAACATGAGAGCCAACGGCTGATTTTATCTTGCTATGTTTGTTCCCTAGGGAGCCTGCAGATATTAATCCGGATAAGACTGCACGATAGAACTTGTCGGCAAGATCAGATTGACTTGAAACACTGCTTGCTCCAACAACTTCAACGACTACGGGCAAGAATTTCCTGCTGGGATTCTGCAAGCCGTGCCATAAGACAGCCTGCATCAGCGTTGTCTTGCCAATTCCCCTTACGCCGTATATCGATACACTTCTGCCGTGTTCAAAGACCTGCGTTGCAATCTCCCTTGGAGTTTCATTGATGTCTTGGTACAGCAATCCAAAAAATTCATCATCATATCTGAGAAGCCAAGTTGTAACATGTTGTTGGGCAGCTAGCAGGTTGCCCATCTTTTATATCTCCACCATGCCATCCAAATTCAAGGTGCCAATCATATAATATTTATATATCAACACCTATATTTAGAGGTGTTAGTATTTAATTTTTAAACAATAGCACAGATTTGTATTAAACTCAGCAGACACTGAAATCGTGCCCAGCACCGGTACGGCGGAAAGGCAGGGCACTCCCAGACCGAAGCGTTAACTATGGAAGAATCTCACCATATCCGCCTCCATATCATTTAAGGGATTGACATCTCATTATAGGGATCTATAACAAACTGACTCACCATTATAGGAAAAGGCGTTTTTCTTTAATGAGACGGCTGCAAGCTTATATGTCAGGTACGGTATTTGTCTGCGAGCCAGTAGATGTCAAGCGTGCCGCCGCGCGAGGCCTTGCCGGTGGTCTTGACGATGATTCCCTTGTCAATATACAGCTGAACCAGCTGTTCCGGGGTCATATCATCGTCAGTATGAATGAGTGTCCCGTCAACAACATATACGGGCATCCCCCAGCTGCGATAATTATCTGCCATCCATTGGAATGGGAGGCCGCCGCCACTGCGAACAGGATCACCATGTCTCATTGTGTTTATCAGGCCGTCGCCCTCCATAATAATTCCGAGCCTTTCATATGTTACAGGAACCACAGCCGATGATACCGTCTCACTCATGTCTCCTATAACATCGACCTTGATATTAAACTTCTTGGCAATTTCGTCTAGTTCTCCCTCATAATCGCCCCAAATTGCCGGATTGTTCCTGTCTATTACGGATATGGCCACGACTGCATCCGTATCAAACTTGACAGGTTTTGTGGTATCCAGTCTGAGTTCTTCTTGTTCCAGATTATTCATGACCATACCTTGACCACGCTTCATACTTTTATCAGGCTCTCGCGGATACGGTACTGCCTTTAGCACCTCAAAAGGGATTCCCTTTGGCATGATTTTCACCCTGATTTTTTTCGGATTCAGGTGTCTATGCCCCGAATTAAATGTAAACGACTTGGATGAGCCCTCACTGGCATCATATTCAAGGTTGCCGGTGTTAGAATCCCCGGTGTATTATATGAAAATTATGTCGCACCATCACCGGTGTCCTCCTCCATCCATTTTGGGTTGCTTTTCCTGATCGCTTCTGTGGCCTTCCTGTCACAGAATGCTCGCAGAGGCGTCTCGTAGTTGTCTATATCCAGCGACCAGTGCAGCCTGTCCTCGTTATAGTAGCCTATGTATGCAGACAGGCTCTCGTGGTTCCATATCTCCTCCTCGATGCTCCGATGGAAGCGTTCCAGCTTGCCGTTGGTCTGTGGGTGGTACGGCCTGGAGTTTATCAGCTCGATTCCGAGGTTGAGCAGCTCCTCCTCAAAGGCAGTCGGCGTCCACCCTTTCTTGGGAGGGTTCTTTCTCTTCTTCGGATCCGAGCGTGTCCCGACAAAGCACTTGCCGTTGTCTGATAGAATAGTAGCAGGTGCGCCGAACTGGGCCACGGCCTGCCGCAGGACCGCCACGACGTTCTCCGAGGTGGCCTCCCTGAACAGGCCCGCACCAGTCACGCATCTGGACGAGTCGTCCAGAAACGTGACCAAATTGAGCCCTGCAAAGCGCGGATCCTTCATGGTATGCCAGTCCACGTGCCACATGGCATTGGAGTATTTGCGCTCAAAGCGGACGTATTTTCTGGGCATTGATTTTGCAGCCGATGGCGTCACCAGTCCGTTTTCTTTCATTATCCTGTATACCTCGTAGTAGCTTATATCGAGTTGCCTTCGCAGCCTCTTGGCCGTATGAACCACCCCTACTGCACTGTGTTTGTACTCCTCTAGGACTGCGCGCACGGCCACGTCGGGAACCGGGGCGCTCCTTTTCCTTCCCGGCTTGAGCGGCACGTGGTGCGTGTCGCCTGTCTTCCTGAACCTGGCATACGTCCGCTGGACGTGCCTTGTCGTGACGCCTATCTCCGGGGCCACCTCCGAGGGCTTTCGTCCCCCTGCACACTGCGTCACTGCGTATCTGATCTGCTTTGCCTTGAGCCTTGCAACCATCGGTTTTCTTGATCGGTAAAGCCTAAAGTAATCCCTTGCAACCCTCCTCAAATTAGTGCGACCTAATTTTCGTACAATACAACATATGAGCACATGGCACAAAATTCAGGAGTGGGGGTAAAAAACAACAGCCCGCACTAGGGCCACTCCTGGTTTTAGGCACGGATTACACTCGATCGGGATACTCGGATGACAGAATTCATGCCCAGACTTCAAGCCCGAGTCGTTACGATGAAAATCCGGTGCCGGGCCGCGCATGGGTTCATGCCACCCTGCCGGCCAGGCATGAAAACCACATGGTGTACAGATTTGCATCCAGCTGCCCAATGGGAGGCGGCCTCGCGCCGTAGAGCCAGGCGTTATGCAGGATCCGCCAAGCGAGGAATCACGGTTGCCCGGCATGAAGGGTCAGGCGCCAAGGCGGCAGTCATTGAATCAAAAGCATCTCTGCCCTTGACCTGCCTGGCTGCAGATCATGTATAAAGCGGCATACTGCCCGGATTCCGTTTGCCAGCCTTGGCGCGTTTTCTGCAACAAACGCCGTCCTCTCAGAGCGCGTCTTTGGGGTGTTTTTCACATAGTTGCGATACGCGCCTGCGCCGTCATAGTCGACAAAGGCGATCCTTGCACTATAGTCGGTCCTCTCCAGCACCAGGCTGTCGCCCCCAACGATTGCGGTGTGATACGGGTGGACTATGAGTGACTCGGAGAGCTTCTGCGCCGTCCTGATCCTTGCCCGCTCAAAGTCAGGCGCAAAGTGGTTAAAGTCGGCAAGCAGGTAAAACGTGGCCTCCGGCCTTGTGGCGGCTACCCCGTCTATTGCGCTTAGCGCGTCATACGCGTACTGCCCCATGATCTCGTGGATCTTTCGCGTTATCAGAAAATACTGGTCCATCTCGGTGCAGGGCTCAAATCCCGCGACTGCGGCGTGCTGGATCGGCGTCGATACCGCGGTGTATTCTGCGGCCAGAATCTTCTTGAACTGCCTCTTCATCTCGATTGCATGCTGCGGGACGATGACGTATCCAAGCCTGTATCCTCCGGCGGCGTGCGACTTTGACAGCCCGTTTGTGACAAAGGTTCCCTCCGGATAAATCTTGGCCATCGTCACGAATTTTTTAAAGTCATATGTCGTCTGTGCGTAAATCTCGTCTGAAATCACCACGATGTTGTGCCTTCTGCAGACGTCTGCGATTTCCTCCAGCTCCAGCCTGTCATAGACTAGGCCCGTGGGGTTGTTAGGGTTGTTGAGGATCAGTATCTTCTGCCTGTCCTGCAGCCTCAGCGCCAGCCTTTCCAGCTCGTCTGGGGATATCTTGTGGCTGCTGCCAGCAGGCAGCATGTGGTAGTTTTTCCTCAGGAACCTGATCTGCGGCAGGTATCCCAGCCATGCGGGCGTCGGCAGTATGACGGTTCCGTGCAATGTTTCAAGCAGGTTGTAGATCAGCTCCTTGGTGCCCGGACCGACGTAGATCCTGCTTGGATCAACGTCGATGTCAAAATAGTGCCTGTTGTACTTTGAGATTGCCTCGCGCAGCCGGGTGATTCCGGCAACCGGCGCATACGTGCCCTGGCCTGCGTTGTCCATCAGCGCGTTCTGCATGATCTGCGGCACCGGAAACGGCGACTGGCCGAATGCAAAGCCGTAGAATCCAAAGCCGCACTCGATACTCGGGCAGTTTGAGTGAAATTCCTGCAGGAACGTGTTCAGCTTGAGGTTCTCTGGCATCTCTATGTCCTCTACGTTCTGGTCTACCAGGAGCTTCACATTGTCTAGTCTTGGCTTGCAATAAAGCCCGGCAGGACAAAACTACTGTATCGCGGGGTGAGAAATTATCGACCCAGCCTCGGGATTTCGTCTAGCACGCCCGGGTTGTCCAGCGACGACGTGTCTCCGAGGGGCCTGCCTGAAGCCTTTGCCTTGAGCAGCCTCCTCATGATCTTGCCGGTTCTTGTTTTTGGCAGATCCGATACCACGCAGACGTGCTTTGGGCGGGCGAGCTTTCCGATTGTCTCAGACACGTGCCTTGTGATCTCGCCGCCGATGTCGTCGTCTCTGAACCGATCCTCGGGCACGACATAGACCACGATGGCCTCCCCGGTGATCTCATCATGTATGGAGATCGACGCCGCATCGGAGACCTTCTCATGCGCGATTACTGCCTGCTCTATCTCCGCGGTGCTCAGCCTGTGTCCTGATACGTTGATGACGTCATCTACGCGTCCCAGCATGTACCACAGCCCGTCCCCGTCGCGCAGGACATAGTCGCCGTGAAACCAGGCATCATCAAACCTCGACCAGTACGTATCCAGGTACCTTTGGTTGTCATTTAGCAGGCCCCTGGTCATCGCAGGCCACGGCGACTTTATCACCAGGTATCCCTTTTCATTGCTGACCGGCCTTTGCTCGTCGTCAAGGACATCCAGATCGATGCCGGGACACGGGATTCCCACCGTGCATGGCTTGAGCCTCATGCCCGGAAACACCGAAAGCATTGCGCCGCCAATCTCCGTACCCCCCGACAGGTTCATGATCGGGATTTTCCTGCCGCCTACCTTCTCAAACAGCCAGTGCCAGGAATCCTCGTCGATGGGCTCCCCCGTCGTCGGCATGTTCTTGATCCTGCCCAAGTCTGCAAGCGCTCTGGGCTCGACGTTGTTCTTTTTGAACATCCGTACCGCAGTCGGCGATATTCCAAAGATTGTCACATTGTGCTTTTCCAGCAGCCTCCAGACTCTACAATGATCGGGGTGGTCCAGCGCCCCGTCATAGAGAACAGCGGTTCCGCCCATCATCAGCATCCCGTAGACGTTCCACACCAGTCCCGTTATCCACCCAATGTCTGCAGGCCAGAACAGGACATCATCAGGCGTAAGGTCTATCGGGTATGCGGCCTGGTGCCCTGCAAACACAGAAAAGCCGCCATGAGAGTGCACGACTCCCTTGGGACTCCCGGTGGTGCCCGACGTGTACAGGATGAATAGCGGATCCCCCGAGTCCATGGCCACGGACTCGCATGTCTCTGGCTGTCCGGAGATCAGCTCGGAATACGAGACAAAGTCGGGCCGGTCATGGGAGTCTATGCCCTCATACTCTGCAACGATGACCCTCTCGACTGCGGTGTTTTTTATTGCGTCCAGTACGGCGTCCTTCTGTGATACGTTCCTGCCCCGTCGCCTGAACCCGTCGCTTGTGAACAGCACCCTTGCCCCACAGTCGCGCAGCCTGGTGTGAAGCGAGTCCGAGCTGTATCCTGAAAAAATCACCGTCTGGACGGCGCCGATCTTGGCACATGCCAGTATCGCGGCGAATGCCTCCCTCATCATCGGCATGAAGATGCCCACCACGTCCCCCTTTTTTATCCCCAGGCCCCTCAGGGCGTTGGCCAGCATGCTCACCTCCCGGTTCAGCTCGGAATACGACACCCTTGCCTCCCTCCCAGACTCTGACACAAAGCAGTATGCCGTTTTTTCGGGAGTCCTGCCGGCAAACCTCTCAAGCGATGATCTTGCAATGTTGGTGCGTCCGCCGACGAACCATTCCGGCCAAGCGTTCCCACGCGAGGTGTCCAGCACCCTCGAGTACCGCCTGTCCCAGACAATCCCGACATCCTCGCTTACCGCCTCCCAGTACCAGGACAGGTCAGACCTGGCCCTTTCTGACAGCTCGTCCAGCGTCGCTATGCCGTGTTTTTGCATAAAGCGGTATATGTTTGAGTTTTTTGCCTGCTCCTCTGTCGGGACAAACTCAAACGACATGATACTGTAAAAGAGCCCGGGCTAAAAAATCTAAGTCCGGGAGGCGCTGGGGCCCACAGCAGCCGGGTGGATCCACCGGGGGATCACGGCAGGTGCCCGTGGGTACCTGCAAGGCAGGCACAAAGGCGGCCTGTGCCTATCCTATGTCGATGCCGATTCTTCTTGCGCAGGAGATTGCGGACTTTCCCTCCTCCTCGGTGATTCCGGCATCCTCGAACCTTTTGAACCATCCGGAGCTTGTCATCTGCGTGTGATCCTTGTGGTAGCCGGGGGGTTGTCGCCTAATTCCACTTATTTGACTCAATCTGCACGTTTTTCTGAATTCCCGCCCTTTTACACGCCTGATCCATATGGCAACTCAATAGACCTTATGCGTAAACGAAATTAGCGGCGATGCCCCCGGCGCACGGGCTACAAATGAGGCAAGTCAGGGCCGGCGCACGCGCGACTGTACCTTACAACGTTGAAAATATTTGATCAAAACCACAACTATTTTCAGACGATTGATTTAGATCCGGGATCCATTCTCGCATAAGAGTAATGGCAAAGTCCGAGACCGAGCAGATACGACTGCTGAAGAAGAGAATCGAGCAGTACGAGAAGGAGAAGGTACAGGACAGGAAGGAGAAGGCGCGGGACAAAAAGAAGATCAAGAAGTATGAGAAGAGGATCAAGAGGCACGAGAAGAAGAGCAGGCAGGACAGGAAGGAGAAGGCGCGGGACAGGACGGAGAGGATGCAGTACAGGAAGGAGATCAGAGAGTACGAGAAGAAGAGCAGGCAGGACGGCAGGAGGCAGGAGCGGGATCAGGAGAGGATAGGGCAGCTGGAACAGCAGCTGGACGCCGAGCGCCGGATGTGGCCCGCAACCTGGGATGACGACAGGCGCTCCGCGGACAACGCCGCCCTCATGCACAGGCTCGAGGTGCTCGATGACATAATCGGTGGCGGGTCCCTGCAGCCCACCACGTCGATGAACCTCCGCCAGTTTGACTACATATATGACCGGTTTACGAAGCTTGCCAAAAAGCACACAGAAGGCCCCCTGTTCTCAGAAGACGAGGACAACTTGCCCGGAAACCGGTGCAAGCTGTCCTACCGCCACGCCCTGCTGATGTCGCTGATGCGCAAGTACGGAAACCCGACACAGGAGCAGCTTGCGGCATTCTTTGGCATAGACCAGAGCACCGTATGCAGGTACCTCAGGTATTGCGACATGATATTCACCAAGATACTGCCCACGCCGGACGCCGTATCGCGAAAGATACAAAACGCCCGCACGATCAAGGAAGTCAAGAAGATCGTCCCGGATCTGACCGTGATTGTAGACGGCACGCACATCGACATACAGCGCCCCACAGACAAGGAGCCAAGAAAGGAGGCATACTCTGGCAAGAAGAAGAGCTTTACGCGCAACACCCAGGTGATTGCCGACAAGAAGGGACTGGCGATGTATGCAAGCAAGTCGGCGCCCGGAAGCACGCACGACCTCACCATGATAAAGAACAACCCACCGGATCTGGGAATCCTGACTGCCAGGATGCGCAGCAACAGAAAGCACCCCGAGGACGAGAAGGTAAAGATGTTCTCTGATCTGGGATACATGGGAATCGAGGAGGTGTATCCCGGGGCCACATCCGTGCAGCCCGACAAGAAGCCAAGGAAAGGCAAGCTTACAAAGAAACAGAAAGCGCAGAACAGGAGGATAAGCAGCAAGAGGGTGACAGTAGAGCACGCCATAGGACGGATAAAGCAGTACAAGCGGATGCGTGATCCGTACGACGGGACCGCCGAGGAGTTCGACAGGGAGTTCCAGGTGACGGCCGGGCTTGCCAACTTTAGGCTGCTGTGGGACAAGCGGAACAAGAAGCTCATGCATGGGTTCTGATACCACGATACGGAGCGCATTGCGGCGCCACACGATGCCGCACTATACTGTAGTTTTTACCAGCTGTAATGGCTCGTAGCTGCACTATATACGGACTCTGCCGCCCTCATACACGTCATGTGATGCCGTCAGCCTTGCATGTATGGCCGGCCACCGTCGGAATATTTCGATCCGGTCGATTACGCATAAGGTCTAATGGTTTTCAGGAATTCTGATGAATTAGGCGACAACCCCGGTAGCCGGTCAGCGCCTCTCCCGCCCTTGCCTTGATGTCCTCTAGGGAGTGCGCATCAGGCGCCTCAGGCAGTACCGCCTCAAGCCTTGCCACGACGGAGACGACCTCCCTTTCCTCCGGGCTCAGTCCGGCAAAGTCGATCATGGATCTGAAATCCTCTCCTTGAGCAGATCCAGCGTCGCCTTTGGATCGGCCCTTCCGCCGCTTTTTTTCATGACCTGTCCCACTAGGTAGTTTATCGCCTGCGGGTTGGATTTTACCCCCTCTACTGCCTCGGGCTCCTCTGAGACCACCTCGGATACCATCCTTTCTAGCTCCGAGGCATCCGATACGCCTCCCAGGTTCAGCCTCCTTACTATGTCCCCCAGCGACTCGCCCGTCATGACCATCTCGTAGAGCGCACGCTTTGCGGAGCTTCTGGAGATCGAGTTTTGCCTCATGGCTGTGGCCAGCTCAGAGAGGTGCGCGGGGGCAAGCTTTGACTCTTTGCGCTTTTCCTTCGTGTCCACCAGGCCCATGACGTCGGTGGTAATCATGTTGGCAATCTCCTTTGCATTCTCCCTGCTGTGCGACCTTTCAAACAGATCCGAGTAGAACCTGTCCGAGGACAGCACGTCGGCGACCTGGGGGGCGATGCCATAGTCTGATACGTACCTCTCCTTTCTGGAGCTTATGCTCTCCGGCATGTCCTCCCGGATTCTTTCCAGCGTGCCCGGATCAATGGATATCCATGGAATGTCGCCCTCCAGAAAGTACCTATAGTCCATGTCCTCCTCCTTGCCTCTTGCCGGAACCGTGACCTTTCGCCCCTCGTCCCAGTGGCGCGTCTCCTGGTCGACGGCAATGCCCCTGGAGGCGAGGCTGCCCTGCCTGACCAGCTCGTAGTCCAGCGCCTTTTCCAGGTCATGAAAGGAGCTGATGTTCTTGATTTCGACCTTGGGCCCGCCCTCGATTGAGACGTTGCCGTCTGCCCTCATGGCCCCCTCCAGTCCCGGATCCGAGACCCCGAGGTTTTCCAGCAGGTCAGACAGGATGTTGAGGAACAGCCGAACCTCGCGCGGATCCTCAAAGTCGGGCTCTGTGACAATCTCGACTAGCGGAGTGCCCGCGCGGTTATAGTCGACCAGCGTAATCCGGGTCTTCTCAGAGGCGCCCTCGTAAACCAGCCGCCCGGGATCCTCCTCGAGCTGAACCCTGCGGATTCGGATCTTGCGGTCCCCCACAGACACCCTGCCACTGCCGCCGATGCTGGCATCCCCGTAGGCGTTCAGCTGGGTAATCTGGAAGTTCTTTGGAAGATCCGGATAAAAGTAGTTCTTCCTAAAAAACGCAATCCTCTCTGGGGTCGCGCAGCCTAGCGCCCCGGCTATGGCTATGGCCTTTTTGACTGCCTCCCTGTTCAGCCGGGGCAGGGTACCGGGAAGCCCCAGGCAGATTGGGCAGACGTTCGTGTTGGGCCCACAGCCCCGGTAGTCTGCCTTGCACGGGCAGAACAGCTTGCTGTTGAGGCTGGTCAGCTGGCAGTGGATCTCCAGTCCGATCCTGGTCACAGTGGCACCTCCGGCAGCTTTGCGGCACCCTGCAGCGCATATGCTGCCTGCAACACGGACTTGTCGTCCATCGCACGTCCCATGATCTGCATCCCGACGGGCAGGCCGTCTATGACGTCAAAGGGCACGGAGACGGCGGGCTTGCCCGTAAGGTTTGCGGTGATGGTGTTGATGTCGACCAGAAACATCGCCACGGGATCGTCTATCTTTGAGCCCAGCCTGAAGGGCAGGACGGGCACGGTAGGCGACAGCAAAAAGTCAACGGTCTTGAACGCCTCTGCAACCTCCCGGGTCAGCTTGCTTTTCACCTTCAGGGCCTTGAGAAAGTACCTTCCGGCGTGTCCTGCAGACGGGACGAACCCACCCAGGATCATCCTGCGGGTCACCTCCGGCCCGAACCGGCTCCTTGCCTTTGAGATGTACGAGTTGTACTCGTACCCCTCCACCGGAAAGTCAAAGCCGTAGCGCAGGTTGTCGTACCTTGCCAGGTTGCTTCCGGCCTCGGTGGCAGTTATCGTATAGTATGCGGCGACAGAATAGTCCACCATGTCCAGGGAGATCTCCGTGCATGCCGCGCCCATCTTTTCTAGGCTGGCCGCCGCCTGCCTCGTCGATCTTACGACCCTGCCGTCTGCACCGTGGCCCAGCATCTCCCTGACCACTCCAAACGTCTTGCCCTCGACTCCGGCGTCGATTCCGTCCAGATAGTCTGCCTGCCTGCCATCCACGGTGGTGTTGTCATTGGGATCCTGCCCGGAAATCACGTTCAGAAGAAACGCGGCGTCCTCGACGGTCCTTGCCAGGGGTCCTATCTGCTCTATGCTGTTGGCATACGATATGAGGCCGTACCTGCTTACCAGACCGTAGGTCGGCTTGTATCCGACGACCCCGCAAAAGCTGGCGGGGTTTCTGACAGAGCCCCCCGTGTCGGATCCCAGGGATGCGGCGCACTCGTTGGCGGCCACCGCAACGGCGCTGCCACCCGACGAGCCACCCGGAACGCAGTCCGTATTCCACGGGTTGAGGCTGGGCCCGTAGGCGCTAAACTCGGTGGTCAGGCCCATGGCAAACTCGTCAAGGTTCGTCTTTCCGACGAATATGGCGTCCTCCGATCGAAGCCTTGAGACTGCCGTGGCGTCATACGGCGCCACATAGTCCTCTAGAACCCGAGATGCGCAGGTCGTCGGGGTGTCGCGGATGCAGATGTTGTCCTTTACGGATATGGGCATGCCGTAGCACGCGCCGACCCGCTCCCCTGCCCTGATTTTCCTGTCTATGCTGCGGGCCCGCTCTACTGACTTTTCGTCGACGCTGAGGTAGGCGTGCAGCCTTTCGTGCCTCCTGATGTGATCCAGCGTTGCAGAGACAAACTCCTCGACGGTAAAGCCTCCCGACTTTACCTCTTCGACGTATCTGAGGGCAGAGATTCCTAGGTCCAATCACATCATCTTGGGTGCTCTGACAAAGGTTCCCTTGTAGTTGTTGATTTTCTCAATCAGCCTGTCAGGATACTCAACATGCTCGTCCCCGCGCAGCCGGTCAACGGCCAGCTCCTGCCCGGTGATCTCCTGGTCTTCCACCCCGGCCTTGTCCAGGATGTCAAAGTATGCCAGCATCTTTTGAACGCGCTCGATATGATCAGAGTGATCGGACAGCTCGATCCTCATCAGCCCGGCCACCTTCTCTATCTCCTCTCTGGAAACCATTATCTCACCTATGGCACCAGTCTGTCCACGTCCCTTGGATAAAACGTCACGTCGCGTATGTTTTCCGTGCCCGTCAGGGCCATCATGAGGCGCTCCAGGCCGATTCCGCAACCTGCATGGGGTGGAACGCCATAATCAAACGCACCAAAGTGATACCCAAACATGTCCGTCTTCATGCCCTTGTTTTTCATCCTCTCCTCCAGCTCGTCTCGCTTTTCAATCCTGGTGCTGCCAGAGGACAGCTCGAGGTCGCCGAACATCAGATCAAAGGACTCGGAGATCCTTGCATCAGACGCGCTTGCCTTGACATAAAACGGCTTTGGTCCCCGGGGCCAGTCCTTGATAAAGTAAAACCCCTCAAGGCCGATCTTTTTCAGGCCTGACGGGTACAGATCATCGCCGAACTCCGTATTGACGCCTGCCTTTTGCATCCTGTCCACCAGATCCGCATACGGGTATCTTGGAATGGACTCTTGAGCTGATGGCACCACAAACTCCGCATCGGCGTTATCCCTGACATAGTCAGACACCGATTTTGCCGCAGTGCAGATGATCTCCTCGATCCTGTCCATGATGTCATTATAGTCCACAAATGCCTCCTCCATGTCGATTGAGATCGCCTCGGCCAGGTGCCGGTTGGTTCTGGACGGTTCTGCCCGAAATATCGGGGCTATCTCAAACACCTTCTCAAAGCTCATCGTCAGCTCCTCCTTGTACAGCTGCGGGCTCTGGGCCAGGAAGGCCTGCTTGTTGTAATAAAATATCGGGAACAGCGCCGCGCCGCCCTCGGTCGCACTGGAGATAATCTTCGGTGTGTTGATCTCGATAAAGGCGCTGCCGTAGAAATAGTCCCGTATTGATTTTAGTACCATGCTTCTTGCATTGAAGATGTGCCGCAGCGCCTGCCTGCGGAGATCAATCGGCCTGACCTCCAGGCGCGTATCGATGTTCTTTACGGTCCTTGCTTGGGGTTCAAACGGGGGGATCTTGACCACCTCGGAGAACACCCTCAGCTCTTCGGGTGACAACTCGATGCCGCCCGGGGCCTTTTCGGATGCCTGTACCCTGCCGGTGATGCTGACTGCCGAGTGCGCCTTTAGCCTTGAGATTTTTTCACGCACGTCATCCGGACATGCCCCCTTTTTTGCAACGACCTGGACTTGTCCGTCTTTGTCCCTGATGTTGAGAAACGAGATGTTTCCATGGCCCCTCACACTCAAGACCCACCCCATTACGGTGACGTCCTGGCCCTCAAGGGAGGGGTTCAGCCCGCTTGAATAGTGCGTCCTTCTAAGATCACCTAGCTCTGTTCCAATCATAAGACAGATTCATGCCGTACTCTGGCGTATTTAATTTTTTGACATGTCCTCCCAGTAATCGGCCGGGTTGGGCACAGGGCCAGTTTTTGATCACCACTCGATCCCTGTGCACCCAGACCACGCCCATGCTCATTGCCTAATTCAGAGACCAAGATGCTGTGCAACGAGCTGGCCCGCGTCAGAGTCCGGCATGAAGGGTAAGACCATCGCAGGCAGGGATCGGGCAATAACCGGGCTTATCGAACAGCTGGCCGAGGCCACAGTGAAAATCGCGATGCAGGTGACAGTTCGGGCTCGGATCTCAGGCGTGAATTTTACCACCAGAGCCCTTCGCAGGTAACAGGTCGGGTTCTGGAAGTTCAGGCACAAATTTTGCCACCAAAAAGGGCCGCTCAGACAGAATTCATGCCTAAAATCAGGAGCAGCTTCCAGAGCCTGACCTGTTACGGAAAAAGCCAGATCTTCTCAGGATCTTCATGACATCCCTCCATGACAGGACAGGAAGTTTGCTAGATCAGTACTTCCTAGATGTACTTTTGCAGACCCGACACGGCACCTCCGCTACTTTCCGCGATCGTTTACAAACGAGTCGGCCGCATCGACAATGCACGCGACAAACAGCATCATGGTAAACCCCTTCCCTCCTGCAAATCCGTCCCACTTGGATTCCACGTCTATGAACACGGCAGTCCTCCACAGGTTGTACAGTATGACAGACATATAGAACAGCAGCAGCCTGACGACCGGGGAATTGCTGCACGTCTTGCCCATTATCCCCTTGATCACCCTGAACCCGGTCTCGATTCCCCACCGACTGCGGTACTCCTCCGGTATCTGCTCAATGACTGCCTCTGCACTTTTAGCAGACATGTTGGTGGCAAAGACCAGATACCTGTCGGCTATGGTCTCTTCTGCCTTGTCCTTCTTTGCTGCTGCCGTGCCGTCCTTTTCTACCTCGTCCTTTTCCACAATGACTAGCCTGAATGTGGCGCTCTTGCCGTCCTTGTTGGTCATTGTATATTTTGATACCGCACCGCGTTCTCCGCGGTCATGCTCCTCTATTGCCGCCACTATCCTCCTGTTCTTGACGGCAGGCATGATGTAGCTGCCCGTGCTTGTTTCTGCAGCCCTCATGCAGTCCACGTTAAAGAACCCGCGGTCATACAGGAACGTCTTGATCCTCATCCCTGATCTGGACGCCTTGCGGATCATTTTAGGCACGAAATCGGCCAGTTTTGCCTCTTTTGGAAGCTGCAGCGAGGAAAGCACGAGGTCAGACCCGTCATCTGATCCTATTCCGTGCATGGTAATGTGCGAGAGAAACGTCGACGTGCCGTTCTTGGGCTTTGACTTTCTGGCGATATCCTCCAGGCCCTTGCCATAGTATTCCACGTCGGTAACGTCCACTGCCACGACGTCCGTGTTGTGCAGCATGCCTGACCTGCGGGCGCACCTTACCGTATGCTGCAGCATGGAGCTGCACCACTTTTGCGCATCATCCAGGCTGACGCCCCGGATCGCCTTTAGGATCCAGTCCGGACTAGGCGTACGGCAACTATACGCGCCGCCCTTGGAGGCAGCCCCGTCGTCATGCTGCTGCCTGCTGCATTTTGAGGCCCGCCTGCGAAGGTGCGTCACGGCAGATTCTGCAAACATCCTCCTCTCAGACATGAAATATAGAACGCGCAGTGCGTCGATGTGGTCATACACTGCGTTGCGACTCTTTGAGACGGCCAGCCCGAGCTTGGGAAACCGCCGTCGCAATGTTTTAAACTGTCTCGATGTTATGTCAAACTGGTGTGCAAACACGTCGTTTTGTGTTGGTATCATGATGATGGTTGGCACACCGCCTGATCTATAGTATGATGGTCAAAAAATCTCGGCAAATTGCGTAATTATCGTGCCTGCAAAAGTACATCGAGGAACTACTGAGATGGTAATCTCTATCACTTTGGCCTTTTCCAAGCTTTCTAGCCTTTCCTTTTCCTCTGGAAAAGCACTGAAATATCCGTCTACAGCGTCGCTGATCATGGCCATGAGCTCCTTGTGGTTCCGGCCCTGGGTTGCCACCGAGGGAAACTCTATGCACTGTGCCGTGAGCCATTTTTCCTCCTTTCTTACGGCAAAGGTAAGCTTGTTTTTTTTCAATTTCGATCCTAGGATGGTTTGCTCAAACGCCACATTTAAGTTTGTATGGCGGCGGGGACTGTTAAGTTGTCGGGATATGGCTCTTCCTGTTAAGAGTCGGGGCATGAGGCGGCATTCTGAATTATGGTCTTCCACTTGTTGCTGCCCAATATCCTGATTCCTGCCCGTCCGGCAGGGGTATCCCCGTCAAGTCCCTGGTGTGGCCGGATATAGTTGTGGTGGATCTGCATCCCCTTGAGTATTGCAGAGCCGTCCTTCTTTATTCCCCTGATCACCTTCTCCCTTGCCCTCAGCGTGTTGCCGTTAAACGACTCCATCTGGTTGTTGCTCAGGTCGCCTGAGATGTGGATGTGCCTGTGGTGTTCGGTGTCCTTGTGCAGGAAGTTCCTGGATCGGTACTGCTTCCTCCACGCGTGGTGAAAGTTTGCAGCCCCGTCGGAGATCAGGGTTGATGGAACCTTGCTGGCCCTCTTTTCTGCTTCCCGGAACATCGGCGCCACATCATCGCTTCCCTTGTGCGCCGACACCATCTGGGACAGCCAGAACCGGGTTTCTGAATCCAGCATGGCAAAGAGGTATTTTCGGTCTCCCCTGATCCTGAGGTACAGCTCGTCTGTCCTCCAGCTCTCGCCGACCCGTGGGCTGATCCTATCGACGTATCTGTCCATCAGCTCGACGTATTTCCTGTTCCAGTTGTGTATGGTGACGTTTGAGACGCTGATGCCGGCAAGCCTCAGCGACTGGGCAACCTTCCTGGTCGACTCGCCGTTGAAGTACAGGTTCATGGCCATCGTGATCTGTTCCGGGGTGGCCCTCATTCCCTCAAAGCCGAGGTTGATTGAGAATTTCCTGTTGCAGTCGCGGCACAAAAGCCTCTGGACGTCGCCGCTCCTGTTGTGCCTGACTCCGGCCCTCACCGTCCTGTCCGACTTGCAGTGCCTGCACGCCTTGCCGGTCATCTCCGGTATGACGACGCCATCCGGGGCGTTCTTTCCAAGCTGCAGGCCGATTCCTACGGCATGGATGTGCTTGCAGCACGCGTTTCTGAACCGGTAATCCTCACAGGAGCATGTCCAGTCGAACCCGGCGGCAACAACGTCGTGCCGTATTTCTCTGGACTGGGATTTTACGGTATAATGCGCATCATCAAGTCTTGCAACCTGTCCCTGCCCTTCTGAAATCCTTCTTCCCATGTCCTGCCTTGCACCCATTAGGCAGAACCCCCAAAGACAGGCGTGCGGGATTCGAGCCGGCAAGTTCCATGGAAGGTCATATCATCAGCATGGTGACCTGCCTTGCCCGCCAACCCTTTCACGGTACAGGCAAACAGGCGGCCCTATATAAATATAGGTAAATGGTTTGGCAATCCATGCCGCAGGTAAGCTGATATAATATCCAGTTAGTTTACCTATATGGCAAGGCTCGGAGTGAATGAATCTGCATTGTCGCTAGCCGTGTCAAAAAGCAGGTCGCTTAGAACAACCGTGCCCATGCACATAGTTGAGCAAATGGATCTTAGTGAGGGGGATGTGATCATTTGGAAGCTTGATAAAATTAAAAACATGTGGCTTGCCACCGTTAGAAAAAAGTGAGCTGGGCGTCTCGCAGAAATCCGGCTCTTTCTGGGCAGAGTTCAGTGCGGGGACGGCTCACACCCGCCGGGGTTACAAGCCTTGGAAACTCGAGACCGCCGCGGGATCATATGGTGCCGAGCACAGAGAAGCGATTCTTAATTAGCAGATTTTGACCCACTTGGGCACTAATCTATGCCTGACGGATCAAAATACCTGTAAAACCATGTACAAATCATGTGTTTGATCGATAGACTGACAAAAAACCCACGGACGTTCCGGATGTTTGCAGGAATGACCGAGGCAGAGTTTGACCAGCTGTGTACCGAGGTGCAAAAGAAATTTCCAGATACCGAGAAGAAGAGGCTCTCAAGGCCCGACCGTGTGCGGGATATAGGCGCAGGCAGGCCCTTTGCCCTGGATCTGAGGAACCGCGTACTGCTGGTCTTGTTCTACTACAGGACGTACGTCTCCCAGGACGTGGCTGGCGCCATGTTCGGTATAGGACAGGCGTCGGTCTCGCGCTCCATAAGCCTGACTGAGCCCCTGCTAAAACAATGCCTGCCGATCCCCGAGAAGATCTACAAGGACTCCAAGAGGATCTCCTCAGTCGAGGAGCTGGCCGAGATCTTCCCGGGGATGGTGTGCCTGACTGACGCCTCCGAGCAGCCCACAAACAGGCCCAAGAGAAAGGACATGGAAAAGTCGCACTATTCGGGCAAGGCAGGCACGCACACGGCCAAGGTCCAGTATACGGTCAACATACACGGTGCCATAGTGCACAAGACCCCGCACTCGCCGGGGCGCGTAAACGACGTCAAGATATACCGGATGAAGCATCCCACGTTCTGGAGCGGTGAGGAGGACGGCGAGGAGCTGCGGCACTATATGGATCGCGGATACCAGGGTGCGCAGCACATCGATGCAGGGACGAAGGTTATACTTCCAATCAAGAAGAGTCCTGGCGGCAAGCTGACCGACGATGAAAAAGAGTACAACAGAACACACTCAAAGATACGGGTGTACGTGGAGAATGGCATACGCAGGGTCAAGACATTAGACTTTATGCGTAATCGGTTCAGATCCGGGATTATTAGGAACAAATTCATCTCATTCAGGTCGATTACGCATAAGGTCTATTATGTTATTCATACAAAATCTTTTGATATTTAAAAAAGTCTTTTCTGTGATGTGATCTGAGTTTTAAATTCGCGTTTTATAGCTTCGGTTGTGGCATTTCTCATTACTTCTTTTGCATCCGTTACTACTTTTGCACCTGCTTTGCTACGCGTAACGACAATCAAGTCATATAGTTTGCGAGCACCTTCTTTGTACACTCCAATATCAATTACGTTTTTCTTAGATGTTGTACGAAGTTTTTCCAAGTAACGATCTAACAATTTTTCTCCCAAAGACGATACTCTGGGACCGTCTCTGATTTTCTTCCAAGAGTCATCACCAAAAAATTCATTGAGATTCTTTTCGCCCCTCTTGTTTTTCCTTGTAGCAGAAACATTTTGTGCTATTCTGTGGGTATAAAAATTAAGGATTATATCTATGCCAATCTCTCTGGCTAACTTTTCCATAAATTGCCATTTAATCGGTACATATGCAGCAGGATCTATCAAAACAAGAATTGCAACTTGATATTTTCTTAGTGCTAGAATTTTCTTTACAGCATTTTCAAAATCCATAGCGTTTGCCTTATAGGAAACTCCACTTAGAATAGACTTACTGCTCTCCAAGCGAGCATTAAGCGAATTAACATAATCTGACTTGATATCTGAAAAAACACAGTCTGTATAACCCAGTGATGATGCATTTAGTGCTCCAATTAATGCAGATCCTGGAAAAGATTCCTTTTTCAAACTAAGATCCTTAAAATTTGCAAACTTTCCAGAGCCACAAAAAGGATCTGCATAATAAAATTTCTTGAAATTGTTTTTACGTTGGTGAGGACCCCATAAAATTCGAACCACCCAAATGCGTAGAATTTGTATATGACGGGAGGGCATACGGGGCATGAAAAAACAAAAGTTCACATTGGCCGAAAAGACAGACATAGTGATGGAGTCCATCAAGACCAGCATCAGCACTGCCGAGCTGTGCCGCAAGCACAACATCGCGCCCACCACGTTTGGCAGGTGGATGGACAGGTTCGTCGAGGGCGGCAAGGCATCCATCCTGGGCCGGAATGACAAGGTAGCGGCTGCCCTGCAAAAGGAGAACCAGAATCTCAAACGCATCATAGGCGAGTATGCAGTGGCCTGTGACGCTTTAAAAAAAACAATGGAGCTGAGCAAAGGATGAATGCCGTACAGATCTGCCACCAGAAGATGGGCCTCAACACGGCCCTGAAATACTGCGGCGTCTCAAAGGGCATCTGGTATTACGCCAGGAAGGACGTCGACAGACGGACCAGAAAAGCCGACTCTGGGACGGTCTCAATCATACGTACCATAGGCAAGAAAAGGCCGACGTATGGAACCCGGAGGATGGCAAACCAGATATTGCGCGAGACTGGCGTGCGCGTAAACCGCAAAAAGATACAGCGAATCTACCGCCAGATAGGCTGGATCGAGCCCAAAAAGACCAAAAACGACATAATACGGGCCTCGCGCAAGCTTACAAAGCCAGATGCCCCCAACCGGCTGTGGCAGGCAGACATTACATACGTGGACTGCGGCGGGGACGGCTGGTGCTACTGTTTCAACGTACTTGATGCCTTTTCGCGCAGATGGCTTGCATACTCCTTTGATACCACGGCGCAAAAGGAGAATGCGATTCAGGCCGTACTCGATGCGGTATCGGCAGCAGATCCGGACTGCAGCATGCTGACCCTGCGAACAGACAACGGTTCTCAGTATACATCGCGTATGTTCAGGGAGTCCCTAAAACAGCTGGGAATCAGGCACGAGCTCATAGCATACAGGACGCCAGAGCAAAACGGCCACATAGAGTCGTTTCACGGAAGCATCAAGAGGGAATACCTGTGGCCCCATGAGTTTGACTCCTTCCAGGACGCCTCAGACGTCATAAAGGAGGCATTTAGGGACTATAATCACGATAGAATACACTCCTCGCTTGGATATCTCACTCCGATGGAGTTCATCGTACGGCACCAAAGGGAGGCAGGCAAATGATGTCAGAGCTACGCAAAAATGCCCAAAAAGTGGTTCGAAAATACGGGGTCCAGATCAACGTACGATACATATGAAAACAGGCATGTAATAGTCAAGCAAAAGAAATTTCTTAATAGACCAAATATCGCCGATTGATTTTTCTAAGCCATCGTCATGAATATGTGCAAAACTTGCTCTTGCCCTCTTGATACTGTCAGTTATAGAAAATTTGTTTGACAAGCAATACCTCCTGACAACTCAACAATATTAATTTTTTAAATTTCTATTTATTGCTATGATGCAAGGTTTGTGTACCCATAGTCAAGAACTGACACAACATACAAAATGAATACTTTTAGCATGGTGTAGATCTGATAGAGACATGGCAAATAATTCCGCCATTGAATGGACGGAAGCAACCTGGAATCCAACAACAGGCTGCACTAAGATATCTCCCGGGTGTGCTAATTGCTATGCCGAAAAACTTTCAAATAGACTAAAAGCAATGGGAGTGAAAAAATACAAAAACAATTTTGAATTTACAGAGCAACCAGATGATTTAGAACTGCCGTTGACTTGGAAAAAAAGCAAGAAGGTCTTTGTAAACAGCATGTCGGATTTGTTTCATGAAAGCTCTAGAATGGAGTACATTGGCAGATGTTTTCACACCATGCTCAGAGCCGATCGTCATTTTTACCAAGTGTTGACAAAACGTTCTGGCACCATGGTTGAATTCTCAAAACTATTTCGTGAATATTTTGGAGAAAAAATACCCCCGCATATATGGATGGGAGTAAGTGTAGAAAACGAGGACTATAGGTGGAGAATTGATGATTTGAGAAAGGCAAAGTGCCATACAAGATTCTTGAGTATGGAGCCATTAATTGGTCCGGTAGGTGATCTAAATCTCAAAAATATTGATTGGGTCATAATTGGCGGTGAAAGCGGACCCGGCTACAGAAAAGTAAAAGAAAAGTGGATTCTCGATATCATAAAACAATGCAAAAAACAAAAGGTTTCTGTCTTTTTCAAGCAATGGGGTGGAATACGGCCAAAGTCTGGAGGTCGCACCATAAGGGGCAAAACATACGATGAGTATCCCACAGTTGCCAAGATCCGCAGTGCCCTAAAAGAAGTGGAATACACAGAAGAAGAGTTTTCCAAGTTCTGCATATCTAAAGCACAGAATAAAAAATCAGCACTAATCGAAGTCTAATCTGTAAAATCATAACTGTAATTTTGTTTATATCAGTATTTGAGATGCAACATGTCTAAACGAAAACGGCAGTATTGCAAAACATCGTGACAGTCTGTGATTCTGAAGCTCAGGCGTGGTTTTGATTCCAACACAGGTATCTTGAGTGCAAATCGCGCCCAGAATCATAAATCACTTCACAAACACGATCTGCTGCCAAACTGGTGAGCTTGACAACGACTCCTGTGCGACGTGGTCAAAACCTGCTTCGGTCTGGTAAATTTGATTCGGCAGGAACTTTTGCGCGCCAGTATAAAATCAGGAATGGCTTCCAAATCGTGAACTGTTACGATTAGACTTTGCGTCATCGACCTGAATGAGATGAATTTGTTAGTAATAATCCCAGATCTGAACCGATTACGCATAAAGTCTATTTCTTTACCACCTTCGCATGCAACAAGTCAAATTCGGGGACAGTCATGCCGGCAAACATCCTTAATGTACGGGGTTTCTTGACAATCTATCAAGTAATTTCATGAATTATGTGCGTTTTACTGGCATTTGGATCGGTCTGGCATGCGTAGTATCTACCCCAAATAACCGATCAGAGTTTTGACACGTCGTGCCTATTTTGACACAAAACTGATTGGTTTTCAATTATAGATACTACGTTATGTGCCCATTTGATCAAAATTTGCTAATTTCGAATCAACTCTCTGGATCAACAACAAAACCTATTACGACAGGCGTTGTTACGAAAGACAAGGAATTGGTGAGTAGACAGCATGTCTGACGTAGAGAAAATAAAAATCGATGATCTAATTGTGTTAGGCAGTGCAGCACCCGACGAAATAAGTGATAACAGGAAAACTGTTTGTACTGCGGGCTATTCGCCAAAATATGGCTTGATAAGGGTTTACCCAGTACCACCGGGCACTCCTATGAAAAGATGGGACGTGGTGGAAATCCCATTGGAGAGAAATCCACAGGATACTAGAAACGAAAGTTGGAAAATACAGGGGTCAAAATCAGAATGGGATAAACTACGATTCAAAATAACTGTTCATGAAACATTATCAAGATCAAAATGGATAGCGTTGTTAAATGACATGCACAAAAAATATGGCGTTGAGTGTATACAAGATCTAAACGATGAGAGATCAAGTCTGGGATTCATAAAGCCTCGTGAATTCCAACAGCGTTTTGAAAAAAGAAAAAAACACGAACGTAATGTACAAACCACACTCTTTTCTCAGGAGCCATTTCTAACGATTCACAACTATGATGTACAACCAAGAATGACCTATCGATGCTCTGGCTGCAAATCAAAAAATCCTCATGATCAGCAGATTTTGGAGTGGGGAGTTTACGAATGGATTAGAAAAAATCCCGACAAAATTGAGCAAGTATGGAAAAACCTACACATTGGCGAATCAGGGTACGATACAAGCTTCCTTGTGGGCAACATGTTTCTTCATCGCTCCTCCTTTATGATAATCAGCATATTCCGGCACAAAATCGACATTTAGAAGATTCGGATTCCTAATGATCTCTTTTAACAGGTGCCTGTGACACGGTGTGCCTTCCGGTTCATAGCACAGCAAGGTTACGTGGGAATAGTTTGATTTGGCCTTCAATGATTTTATTAAATTGACACTGTTCTGATTTTCTTGCAATTCAAGTTTGAATGATGGTATAAAATCCTCCCAATGGATTTGCTCGTTTTTGTATCTGCGTAACAGTTCTTGGCTGGGCGCAAGATCCCTCATCCACCTATCAAAATGGGTTTTTTTGACGCCTCTGGGGTAGTACCTCGTTATTAGGACTCTTAGGCCATCACCGTACTCCTTTGGTTTGTATATGCTCTTTGTCTTAATCACTTTGGATGCTTTCAATTTTATTGTAAGCCTCCAATAGTGAAAAATTTCCAGCAACAGCTAAAATTCTTCATCAAGTCTAGGCGGATTTGCCTCTTTTTAGCTTTTTCGGTCACTTGTACGAGGCTCTATTGTACGAGGCCACTTATGTTTTGACGTGTTTTGACAACCTGTCTAACATACCACGATCATACCGATCAAATGCGATGCCTGCATGACATCAGCATTATGAAAGGCCGCCGACCCACATGCCGCAAGCTTGAGGCCACAATCGTGTCAGTCACAGACAGAATAAGCACGTTAGAAAGGAGCCTAAAGGCAACGAACAGAATGCTGGAGGAGAAAGACAAGACAATCGAGGAGCAGGGCAGGCAGCTCAGGTACTACGAGAACGAGAACTCACCGCCGTCTCCCGCAAGATAAGCGGGCAGATCAAGGGAGGGGAGATCTGGATGAGGAGGTGGTCGTGGGTTATGACGTGCATACTGACGTGGAGGGCAAGGGGCAGATCCGTAGCAGACGAGGTTGGAGTGGACCCCATAAAATAGGAACGCTTTTGGCGATATTTTACGCACACTCTGATCGCTCATTTTTGCCGTACCTCCATCGTTTTCCGGGTCTTTTGGACGAACTCGTCCGGCGTCAGGTATCCCAGCACCGAGTGGATCCTGTCCTGGTTGTAGTCCGCAAACGCCTTTGTCAGAACAACCTCGGCATCCTGGAATCTGGCAAAGTCGTGCGGCCAGACGTACTCCTTTTTGAGGGTCTTGTGGAAGGACTCGACATGTCCGTTCTGCTCGGGCGTGTTGTGCCAGATATACTCGCACCTTACCCCAAGCGCCTTCATGCTCTCCTTGAATTTGCGGCTCGTATACTGGGTGCCGTTGTCGCTTCTGACCAGCAGGTTTCTTGCCTCGTCTGTCGAGATTAGACCTTATGCGTAAACGAAATTAGCGGCGATGCCCCCGGCGCACGGGCTACAAATGAGGCAAGTCAGGGCCGGCGCACGCGCGACTGTACCTTACAACGTTGAAAATATTTGATCAAAACCACAACTATTTTCAGACGATTGATTTAGATCCGGGATCCATTCTCGCATAAGAGTAATGGCAAAGTCCGAGACCGAGCAGATACGACTGCTGAAGAAGAGAATCGAGCAGTACGAGAAGGAGAAGGTACAGGACAGGAAGGAGAAGGCGCGGGACAAAAAGAAGATCAAGAAGTATGAGAAGAGGATCAAGAGGCACGAGAAGAAGAGCAGGCAGGAGAGGAAGGAGAAGGCGCGGGACAGGACGGAGAGGATGCAGTACAGGAAGGAGATCAGAGAGTACGAGAAGAAGAGCAGGCAGGACGGCAGGAGGCAGGAGCGGGATCAGGAGAGGATAGGGCAGCTGGAACAGCAGCTGGACGCCGAGCGCCGGATGTGGCCCGCAACCTGGGATGACGACAGGCGCTCCGCGGACAACGCCGCCCTCATGCACAGGCTCGAGGTGCTCGATGACATAATCGGTGGCGGGTCCCTGCAGCCCACCACGTCGATGAACCTCCGCCAGTTTGACTACATATATGACCGGTTTACGAAGCTTGCCAAAAAGCACACAGAAGGCCCCCTGTTCTCAGAAGACGAGGACAACTTGCCCGGAAACCGGTGCAAGCTGTCCTACCGCCACGCCCTGCTGATGTCGCTGATGCGCAAGTACGGAAACCCGACACAGGAGCAGCTTGCGGCGTTCTTCGGCATAGACCAGAGCACCGTATGCAGGTACCTCAGGTATTGCGACATGATATTTCTCAAGATACTGCCCACGCCGGACGCCGTATCGCGAAAGATACGAAACGCCCGCACGATCAAGGAAGTCAAGAAGATCGTCCCGGATCTGACCGTGATTGTAGACGGCACGCACATCGACATACAGCGCCCCACAGACAAGGAGCCAAGAAAGGAGGCATACTCTGGCAAGAAGAAGAGCTTTACGCGCAACACCCAGGTGATTGCCGACAAGAAGGGACTGGCGATGTATGCAAGCAAGTCGGCGCCCGGAAGCACGCACGACCTCACCATGATAAAGAACAACCCACCGGATCTGGGAATCCTGACTGCCAGGATGCGCAGCAACAGAAAGCACCCCGAGGACGAGAAGGTAAAGATGTTCTCTGATCTGGGATACATGGGAATCGAGGAGGTGTATCCCGGGGCCACATCCGTGCAGCCCGACAAGAAGCCAAGGAAAGGCAAGCTTACAAAGAAACAGAAAGCGCAGAACAGGAGGATAAGCAGCAAGAGGGTGACAGTAGAGCACGCCATAGGACGGATAAAGCAGTACAAGCGGATGCGTGATCCGTACGACGGGACCGCCGAGGAGTTCGACAGGGAGTTCCAGGTGACGGCCGGGCTTGCCAACTTTAGGCTGCTGTGGGACAAGCGGAACAAGAAGCTCATGCATGGGTTCTGATACCACGATACGGAGCGCATTGCGGCGCCACACGATGCCGCACTATACTGTAGTTTTTACCAGCTGTAATGGCTCGTAGCTGCACTATATACGGACTCTGCCGCCCTCATACACGTCATGTGATGCCGTCAGCCTTGCATGTATGGCCGGCCACCGTCGGAATATTTCGATCCGGTCGATTACGCATAAGGTCTATTCAAGATAATGAGCTACAAGTACAGAAACAGGCTCAGAAAGTACGATCTGGCCAACAGTATCGTGTGCGGGCTGGTCAACCTGAGGATACTGGAACGGATAGCCGCTGTGGCCTGAAAAACACGGCAGAAAACAACTGCAACCTGCCACTCGTAATTTAATTACGGATTGCTTCTCAGGTTCCTCGACAACGGAAGGCGCCTCCATGCGTAGTTCATGCTCATATGTGCCGAAGAGTTTATGCCCGACATCATGGCGTGCGGTGCAGTGTCGATCGATCACCGCAGGCTCTTTTGTACATACGGGGAAAAATTTGGCATGTACGGCCTTACCTCGTGCCGCCTGCATGCAGCACAGACAAGGCCCACGTTGTAATGGGCGCCTCGGCACACGCGCAGGAGCGGCCAGTGACTACGGGGGAGGGCCGCTCGGGGGTCGGGGGTCAGAGCCATTGAAAATTGCCGGAGCCGGTCAAAGAGGGACGTGCCTGGCCTCCCGGTATTGCTCCGCGTTTGGGACGATGAGGCGCAAGCTGCCAGAGTGCCGAGGCTGTCGCGCAATTCACCTGCCTGGCCCAGCCTGCACGTTCTTCTGAACTTCCGCCCTGCCCCTGGCACGCCCGGGCCCGGATGACATCGCGCGGTTCCCAGAAATCCTGATGAATCAGGCGACACCCCCGAGTGCCTGAGGACGTCCGGAATTCAGCCTGACGCCAGAAGGCCCATCCGGAGAGGATCGGTTCTACTCAGGAACTTATGATCGGCAGCATAACAGTTAATGGGGTTATGGACAGTCTCAAACACCGCTTGCGCTCACTAAATCCCGGAGATTTCATACGAAACTAAAAGTCTGGCTGGGATGGATTCTGTCCTGAAATTTGAGCACGGGCGGCGCTGGAATGAAACAGTCCGAAATGGAGAAATGTGAAAAATACCTGAGAAATCCCCGGTACTCGGACTGACCGATCAGGTCACCATGCTGATAATCATGGCCCGACTGTACTGCTCAAGTCTTGCAAGACAGGAGGCTTCCATATCCCGACTCTTAACAGGAGGAACCATATCCCGACAACTTAACAGTCCCGTCTCCATCCCTGCATCTGCTAGCATGTCTTTACCAAAAACCGGGACACCATGTCGCCCATCTCTGCCACCCGGATCATGGCCTCGGAAAAGTCATTTTGGTTGAACCTCTCCTCGTCATCTAGCACAACATATACGCCAAAGACCGGCTTGCCGTCCTCCATCCTAGTTCTGCTTATTGCCCTTATGGAGTGGCAATAGTCGTCCACCCTTTTTGCAAAGCTCGCCCTTTGCGCATGGTTCAGCCTTTGGTATCTGGCATTCTGGCTGTTTTTTAGGGGCACGAGGCTGCCGACTACTAGGACGACGTTTTGTTGCCTTGGACTGAAAACCTCAATCCGGTTTCCAAATGATCCTGCATGCTTTACCGTCAGGGTAAAGTCGTTTTCCTCGTTTTCCGTCTGGTAGAACCTATAGCTTTCATGAACCAGCCACCTCTCCACGCTGTCCCTGAGCCTTGCCGCCTCCATGACCTCCCGTGCGGCCCTCTCCATATGACTGTACTCTGCAGCCGCCCCTGCAGGCAGTGGCAGAGGTTGCGCTTCGGGCCTGCCATGGCTTTCAAAAAAGACAGGATCGTGCCCGGGCAGAAAAAAATGCCGATCAGGGAAAAACCCAGGCATCCGCAGCTGATCTGCTCACATGGCTCCTGACTTGATCCTCAGCTGCTGCCTTTCCGGCCTCACATGTCTATGCCGGTCAGCGAAAAGATCAGGCTTGTCACGATGCCGACTGTTATCAGGGCGATTCCGAGATAGAGGCAGTTTTTTGCCTTTCGGGGGTCGTCATGCCGCAGAATAAAATATGCGATTAGTCCGCCGCACACGTTCATGAATATGGGCAAAAGAAACCACATGTTGCTCCTTTGCTTTTCGGGCTGCATATGCACAGTTTGCCCCGCGGGTGCTTTAACCCTTGTGTGAAATTGCTTTGATGACTGTGTCAACTCTGATCTTCCTGCTTCGGTGAGTCCTCCCGGCCCTCCACTGAGATACCCCCGCCGATTCGGCAGATGCGCCCGCCGCTTTGATCCACGGCCCGGCCCGGACGGGCAGTCCGTGGCAGCCTGTGCCTGCACGCAGTCCTGCCGGTGACAGTCATTGCCCGTATGCCTTTTGCCTGAATACGAGCAGGAATGTTGCAGATGACGCAAAGATGCAGATGGTCAAATAATCGGCAACCAGCCAGTACTCGTCACTGTCAATTATCATCCCGACGGATATGATTACGGCACCAAGTGCCAGCAGGCCTACGAACACAAGGTATGCTTTATGCAGCACGGAATAACGCGGCTGCGACTTTATTAATATGGTTTGGTGGCACCTCCCAGGCAAAAGTTTACCCCTCCCCCGGGATACGGCATGGCAGGCGTGATCATGAAGGCTCCGGCCAGCAGTGTCGCCTGAGGTAACAGCTCGGACTCTGGAAGTTCAGTTGTGAGTTTTGCCACCTCGAAGATCCCTCGGGCAGATTCGTGCCTGAAATCAGGAACAACTTCCAGAGCCCGAGCTGTTACGTATTTCTTGAGTTCAATATGGGGGAAGCAATGACCGGCAGTAGCAAGGTGGCTAGCGCGAGCATACCATACTCCCGTTAACAGTAGGCAAAGTTCCCGTCTATTTGCTTCATGCTCTGATTGCCAAAAAATTAAAGGCGTTTTACGAGGGAGACGAAGGAAAAGATGTCTGCGATATCCACTCTGGCCTCAGAATTACGAATGAGATAGACGCAATAATCGAAATTTTGGGGGATGTTTTAAGCTCAGCAGGCATAAAATATGATGATTTTAGAACAAAGACGCTAGAAAGACTTTAGGATGGGCAAAAAACGAAGAGTTTGCATGGTTCGACAAATCCGTATGTTCCAAAGGGCCTTCGGGTGGGGTTGGATGTTGCCGCAAAAGAAATTTTAGGTAAAGTCGGGCCCCGTCTCTGATCCCTCAAGACCAACTGCGGTAGTTCCGGCTGTGGCCTGAAAATACAAGACCTTGTGCGCATTTGCCAAAAATGACGCAAAAACTGCCTGGCTTTTTTGATCTGCACCGATTACGCACAAGATCCTACTGTTGGTTTCGCATGATTTGAGTCAAAATAGGGAGAAAAAGTCCAAGGCGTCCTGTTTTGACAGATCTTTATTCTTGGTTTGGCAGTAACTTGTGACAAACGTGCATTTGGGACATCCTCCCCACCCCTCGCCAAGCTTTGCCTGCCGTCTCTGCTTTGAGTCCACGGGGCAGTTGCAATCAGACAGCAGAGAACTGCAGGTATCTAGAATTTTTTCAAATTCTTCAAAGACAATCTTGCTGCACCCATTAAATCCATCTGAAGAATTATCATACAGATAGATTGTGCCATTTTCATAAAACGAATCAATGTCATTTGATTCGGATTTTGTGACAATTTTTGCAGCGTTGAGTAACACATGTGTTATAGTATGCACTCTGGAATCCGATACAATCTGACTTTTAGAAGATGATTCAGATGCCAAAACAAACTCAGGGGGGAGGATAATGCCTACCGAGGAGTGTTTTGACTTCCAGTTAAAATTTTTCCACGAGGGAACTGTGACCCCACTAAAGGTTTGGAAGTTGTCAATGGAATCATTATAGTTTCCTTTCATGTAGCCGGTAATGGTTCTGCTCAGCTCAACAAACCCGTACCTCAGAGAAAGGGTCGCAGATTTTTTAGAAATGCTTCTGCGAGTTGCGTCTCTTTCGGATGTTTGAAGCATTGACGTTCTAACAACAGGTATTGTTCTTTTTTGCATTTCATAGGATCTTTTCAGGTAGGCTCTTGCACCACCCTGTGATTTTATCAAAGAGGTTACCTCATAGTTTTGCTTGTTGAAATGATAAATTGCATTCTGATGCAATTGATAGTACCCTACCGGAACATCGCGAGTGCCGATTTTTTTAGAATTAAAATAAATCGCAATCTCGCCTGAAGAGCCACGAAGGTTCACACTACTTGCAAAATCAAAGAATCGGGACTTGTCATATTCTGCCGCTGACTCCCTTTCTACTTTGATTGACTCGGTGTGTTTGTCTGCAATGATCGTGTTTTTCTTGTTGATTGGAATTACGTGATTTTGAGTCAGATAATCATCGATATGACGCGCAAAATAGTGGCAGGAGGCATCATCGGGGTCGAAAACGCAGATTGCGTAGGATTTTTGTCCCATTCTGCCTGCACGGCCGATTCTCTGCACAAAAGAATCAAACTCGTTTTTGAATGCAGAGATCACAACATCCACGTGGCCAATGTCAATGCCCAGCTCCAGCGTCGGAGTGCAGGACAAGGCGTCTAGTTCGCCTGCCTTCATCTGAGACTCGTACAGTTTTCGATTGCCTTGATCAAGGCCCCCGCGATGAATTTGGATGCGCATTCCGTCATTGGCAGACTCTACGTTTGATGCCAAAAACTCCGCATCGTTGTGGGAGTTGCTGAAAATCAGTTGTGTCGATTTATTCTTGTGGCAAATGGATGCCAGCATCTCCATGGTGGTTCGCTGGCCAAACTTTCTTGGCATGATGAAAAACATGTGCATGTTTCTTTTTCGTCTGGTTTTGCTTTTGATGTACGAGAAGGACTCCTGGGGCAAATCAAACATGTCTGAGAAAAATTCCAAGGAGTTATCCAGAGTTGCAGAAGAGCCAACAAACTGAACACCTTTCATGTAGCGCCTCATCCTTTTTAGAACATGGTATACGTTTGATCCGTGAAAACTAGTATACGAATGAGCCTCGTCCATCACAATGATTTTTGCATTTTTGAACAACCTGTTCCATTTTTTGTCTTGTAAAATCAGGTGGTAATTGATAAAATCAAAGTTTGTTGCAATGATTAATGACTTTTTAGAGGCATCTGAGATTATCATGTCTTTGTATTGGGAACTTTGTCCGCCATGAATGGAGTAGACGCCCATCTTGCCTTTCAGATCACATTTGTCTATCAGGTTTGAGATTTTTGAAACTTGGTCATCAATGAGGGCATTTAGGGGGTATACAAGCAGGGCAAACACTCCGGGTTCAGATTCCTGTGAGATTTTCTCTAAAATCGGTATGCTAAAGGCCTCGGTTTTTCCTGAGCCAGTTGGCGCAGAGATGATAGAGTTTTCCCCATTTAGAATGGAGCGGACGGACTCATCCTGGAAGGGTAGCAGTCCAGAAAAACCATACCTTTTAATTCCATCCAGGATTTTTTCAGACAAGACGTCATTTAGGGATTCGACCGGGATTTTTTCAGGTTCGGGGGATGCCAGGTTTTCATAGTGAATTATCCCCAAGGATTTCTCCGTGTGACCTTGAATGATTTCATGAACTATCAGATCACCTTCGATGAGGGATCTTGGGATTTTTTTGATATCAAACAAAATTTCCTCAGATACCGGGATTGTTGATTCCGGTTTTGACTCTTTTTTCCCGGGGTATTTTTTTGCCTCATCGGGATAGCCGGGCTCTGCTGACTCGGTCGGACCGTCGCATCGATGTGGCTCATCAGTTCTCGAATCAATCGGAATGAACTTGCCACTGTCAGACTTGAACGAGTCATCCCAATAGATCTCAGCGCCGCAGCCTTTGAAGCAGGGTTTTGTTTTTCTAAAGTGGTTCGTTCCAAATGTCGGCCCCTTTGGAATGATCATCTCAGGACTGCACTTGGGGCATATTCCCGGACCGCCAACATCCTGAAGGTTTTGGGCGAGTCTTGTGCCACAAGCAGTGCAGAACTTCATGAACAATTACGAGGGACGGCGACCATTAATGAAGGTATGAAAATTTTGGTAACATGCCGGGCTCTGGAAGTCCAAGCGTGAATTTTGTCACCCAAGAAACCCCGGTCTAGCACAATCCGTGCATAAAACCAGGAATGGCCTCCAGAGCGCGAGCTGTTACCCAAACATGGAGTGCAATTTTGGCGGCAAGCTTGGCAGCTGCTGCCCAGTACATGTTCATCTTTGTCAGGCATCCGGACATGGAACCTATCAGCAGCAGGACAGGGGGGGGGGCACTGCACAGGATAGTCATGCAGGGAGCACGTGGCACGGGCTGCATACCCCTGCCGGCACGGAGGTGTTTGGAACAGCAATGATGCATATGGTGACATCAGTACTTCCTAGATGTACTTTTGCAGACCCGACACGGCACCTCCGCTACTTTCCGCGATCGTTTACAAACGAGTCGGCCGCATCGACAATGCACGCGACAAACAGCATCATGGTAAACCCCTTCCCTCCTGCAAATCCGTCCCACTTGGATTCCACGTCTATGAACACGGCAGTCCTCCACAGGTTGTACAGTATGACAGACATATAGAACAGCAGCAGCCTGACGACCGGGGAATTGCTGCACGTCTTGCCCATTATCCCCTTGATCACCCTGAACCCGGTCTCGATTCCCCACCGACTGCGGTACTCCTCCGGTATCTGCTCAATGACTGCCTCTGCACTTTTAGCAGACATGTTGGTGGCAAAGACCAGATACCTGTCGGCTATGGTCTCTTCTGCCTTGTCCTTCTTTGCTGCTGCCGTGCCGTCCTTTTCTACCTCGTCCTTTTCCACAATGACTAGCCTGAATGTGGCGCTCTTGCCGTCCTTGTTGGTCATTGTATATTTTGATACCGCACCGCGTTCTCCGCGGTCATGCTCCTCTATTGCCGCCACTATCCTCCTGTTCTTGACGGCAGGCATGATGTAGCTGCCCGTGCTTGTTTCTGCAGCCCTCATGCAGTCCACGTTAAAGAACCCGCGGTCATACAGGAACGTCTTGATCCTCATCCCTGATCTGGACGCCTTGCGGATCATTTTAGGCACGAAATCGGCCAGTTTTGCCTCTTTTGGAAGCTGCAGCGAGGAAAGCACGAGGTCAGACCCGTCATCTGATCCTATTCCGTGCATGGTAATGTGCGAGAGAAACGTCGACGTGCCGTTCTTGGGCTTTGACTTTCTGGCGATATCCTCCAGGCCCTTGCCATAGTATTCCACGTCGGTAACGTCCACTGCCACGACGTCCGTGTTGTGCAGCATGCCTGACCTGCGGGCGCACCTTACCGTATGCTGCAGCATGGAGCTGCACCACTTTTGCGCATCATCCAGGCTGACGCCCCGGATCGCCTTTAGGATCCAGTCCGGACTAGGCGTACGGCAACTATACGCGCCGCCCTTGGAGGCAGCCCCGTCGTCATGCTGCTGCCTGCTGCATTTTGAGGCCCGCCTGCGAAGGTGCGTCACGGCAGATTCTGCAAACATCCTCCTCTCAGACATGAAATATAGAACGCGCAGTGCGTCGATGTGGTCATACACTGCGTTGCGACTCTTTGAGACGGCCAGCCCGAGCTTGGGAAACCGCCGTCGCAATGTTTTAAACTGTCTCGATGTTATGTCAAACTGGTGTGCAAACACGTCGTTTTGTGTTACTGACATGATGATGGTTGGCACACCGCCTGATCTATAGTATGATGGTCAAAAAATCTCGGCAAATTGCGTAATTATCGTGCCTGCAAAAGTACATCGAGGAACTACTGACATGGCGCATGCGCGGATTGGACGTGCCTGCCAAACTGGTCAAGGTTCCTACGGCAGCCTAGTATTCGTGCCTGTTTTCCACCCCGGTTCCCCGTGCTCAACCTAACCGATTACGGTGCAATGGGCAAGGGATCGCCGGCTGCGTCCTTGGCATCCGGGAGTCATCCCAGCAGGTTCGCGTCGTTGGTTCTGATCTCGACTGATCTGTCCGCCGATCCCCCAAACTTGGCCAGCACATGGGCGTCATCGTGGAGTCCGATCATCCACTGCCACTTGAGCTGATCCTTTGCTGACACCAAGCCGGCAGAGTCGGCAGGATTCATGGCCATCTTCCTCCTCATGTTATCCATGTCGGCTGCAAAATCATAGTCGATCATAAACACGACCTTGTCTACCTCAATTTTGGGATCGACGTTGTAATGCAACATTGCGTTGTCGTATCCATATACATATGATAATATCCACACAAATATGTTGTTTGCGATGATTGCCGTGTCCTTGTCGTCTACGTTTTCCAGTACGTATGAAAGCATTTCAAACTGCGCAAGCGATGCGTTCGTGTTTACGACCGTGCCCGTAGTATAAAGGCCGAATCCCACGACCACGATCACGATACCTGCCATCACGCGGTTCTGTGTGGCATGTCTTGTGAGCCTCTTGATCACCCCCCCGGCTTTCATGAGGAGAATGGCGGCGGCGATGCACAGCACTGGTAGCAGGTTGCCTATGTGGAAGTGCACCACGTATCCAATTGCCGCAAAGAACAAAACGGGCGGTACAAACCACAACACTATGAACCAAGAGCCAGAACGCTCCCTGCACGCCCGCCGAGTCAGGCATACAGTAGCCAGGGCAATGCCTGCCATCCCGACGCAGATCAAGACTGGATCGTTGTTAAACGCACTCCACATCGCAGTACGCAGGCCGCCGTTGCTTCTGCCTGCCTGCCAAGTGATCCCGGATATCCAATGATCGAACTCTCCCACAGATATGGCATATGCCGGCCAGATCGTCGGGATTGCAAATACGGGTACGAACCACAGGGCAACCTGTCTTAGTTTTTTCCTGACACCATACACCAAAAACAGAACCAGTGGAATCGCTGCAAATGCGGGGATCTTTGTGAGTATGGCCAGTCCGAGACACATGCCCGACATGACCACTAGTGCGGTGGGCCTGCCCGAGTCCTTGGCGTAGAGGGCAAGGAGGATCGAGGAGAGCACAATCGGAAGCAGTATGGAGTCCAGCAGGATCATCCTGAGAAGCCCCGACATTGGCATTACCGCAAACAGGGCCGATGCGATCATTCCTGTCCTCCATCCGAACCTTCTCTTGGCAATCTTGTAAATCAGAAACGTGTCCAAGACAGCAAGCATTCCCATGAGGATGCGCGGAACCGCGTAGATCGCCATGAGTGACGACGGATCCGTCGATGGTAGCGTACCTATCAGTTCCCTGTATCCCGTAGCCTCCAAGAATCCCGCCATGACAATCCAGCCAAAAAAAGGATGGTTGTAAAAGCTGTCGGGTTGCAGGATGCCCGCGTCCAAGAGCAGTACTGCGTTCCTGGTATAGATGCTTTCGTCGTAGAACAAGCCCGGAAACCCTGCCGGGTTCCACAGGTGGACATATGCAGAGAGCGCCAGTATGGCTGCTAGCAGGAGGCAGGTGGTTCTGCTTTGTATGCGGATCAAAAAACACGTGTTCTCCAGAACTCTTTTACATCTTCATGCGACATGGCAGGCAGGCTGCCGCATGTGTGTTCTGCATTGAATACGTCATGCGCCAAAACAGGCTCCTAGGACACGAATACAGGTGGATTGGCATGCCCTGCTCTTGCAGTTGTCTTATATGAAGATTGACTCCCCCCGGTCTGCTTGTGGGATCCGAAAAGTAGCTCACCCCCTATCTGACATGATACTCCTCCCCGGTCTGCCCATCTATGGCCATAGTATCTAGCTGAGATAATCACTCATCTTGCAGATCTTGATCTCGTCCCTGCGCAACATGACGCGTATAGACTTTTGCATCTCGCCGACGGTCTGATGCAGGCGGTTTGCAGTCGCCTTTTTGAACCCGCGCCACTGCCCCTCTGTCGAGCTCAGCTCCGGCGTGTACGGCGGCAGGAACCAGTCTAGGAAGACCCTAAAGCGCTTGTCCTAGGTCGATCGAGCTCAGCTCTGGCGTGTACGGCGGCAGGAACCAGTCTAGGAAGACCCTAAAGCGCTTGTCCTAGGTCGATCGAGCTCAGCTCTGGCGTGTACGGCGGCAGGAACTTTGGCGCCACATCACCATTCCATTCTGCCAGCTGCTCCCCGACCAGTGCGGCCCTGTGATACGATGCGTTGTCGACAAACAGCAGCACCTTGCCGTACTTGCGGCGCAGCACCCTGAGAAGCCTGATGAACGCGTACTTGGCCTTTTTGTAAAAGCGGCAGTCAAGTCCGTTTGCCGACAGGGCACCGAACGAATAGAACCTCTCCTTTGACAGGTTGGAAGGCGCGTAGACCGGGCCTTCCCACGGGATGCCAGCTGTTCTTGACGTTCCACCCAAGGATGAACTAGGCCTCGTCTCCCATCATTACCGTGTACCCCCTCTTTGAATGGTACCTTACGTGCCACCTAGCTTTTTTTTTGAACTCCTCTTTCTCGGATTCTGAGGCTGATTTTGGGTGTTTTGGGCGGCGGGCTTTTTGCATGAAAAGCCCAGGCATGTGCAGTATCTTGTATACGCTGGAGACGTCATAGTCTACCTTGTATTTCTTTTTGATGTGTACCGCAAGCAGCGGTGCGGCCCACACCTCCGACTCGAATCCGCAGCTGCGCGGGCCCGCAACCGGGTCGGCGCGCACCTGCCTGAGATTCCCTACATCCGGCCACATCTTGGTGCCGGGCCTCTTGATGTCGTACCTGCCCCGTATGCCAGGCTGCATGGCCCGTATCAGCCAGTCGCGTATCGTAGAGTACCCCCGGCCGAGCTGCCTGGCTATCTGGCGTATCGAGTCGCCTTCTTTGCGCCGTATGTAGGCCATCAGCCTGGCTGCGGCCTTGGAATCTCTCGTTTTTGTACCTCTCAAGGAGGGACGGGACCGAGACGTTGGGAAGAAACTTGCCCCTGATTGGAATCATCGAGTCGTCTGGTTTCATATGTATTGTTACGTTGTACCGGATCTTAGATCCTTTGATGAAAATTTTCCGTCCTTTTTGTGATCGGTTACTTCCAATAGTTACTACGTCAGCTGCATTCACAAGCTTTGCGGTGTTTTTTTTCTGAGAAAATTTTACAGCCACGAGATTCAGCACGACAAAAGACACGGCCTTGGGTGGTTGTTTTTGGATGTTTTTTCAGATATCAATATTAGATATTGATTGCGCCATACATCAATGAAAGTGTATGGCGACTACAAAGATTTTGATCCGGTGTTCTCATCTTTGGATAAATCAGGTGCAGTTTTCAAAGACGTTGAAGGGATTATCGAGAATCTGAAAAAGGATGTCATTTCAGGGGAGAGGATAAAATTCAAAACCATACCAAAATACTACAAAAAAAGACATGGGATTGATAATGCATTTCACGTGTATTTGCCCGAAGGCATGAGGCTGATCTATTCGATCACAACTTTTCGGGAAGAAAGGTCAGCGTTTCTTATGGAGCTAACTGATCACAGCAGCTATGAAAACAGATTCAAATATTAACACAGTACATAAACGTACATATGTATAAATATCACAGGCGTGCACAGCATGTTGAAGGCAAAATGACCAAACCAACTGCCATTTTGGATTATATCCTAGACAAGAGCAGGAAACACAATCCCACGCTAAGAAGTTTTGTCCGGGTCGAAAAACTAATCCTCGAAAACAAAGAGTTTGAGACCAAGCGCAAGCTGTACAGCATGCTTCCCAAGGGAATGCAATACCCGTCGTTTAACTTCGTCCTGGACATTTTAGAAAAACAGGGCAAAATCACGTTTGGCAAGGATGGCTCGTTCTTCTGGACCGGGCCTGCCAGTCAAAAACTAGAACGTAGCATGAAAAAAGCAAAAAAATTCTAGTCACATATGGCTGAGATCATCGGCAGTTGAGCACATGATAAAAGAAATGCACGCCTGTCGCAGTGACGGTGACGTACCAGTCCATCAGATGCGCGTGTGCCACGAACGGATGCGCATGCACTCGGATTCGACGTGCTCTGAGTCAAGATGACTGTCTTTGCGTCACATGCGCCACCAGCAAACCGCTTCCTTGATCCGGTAGATCAAATCCTAGGTATGGTGTCGTGGCCGCACTGTCCTGTGCTGCGCAGAATACATCCCGTGTTTGTAGGACTGCTGGCATTTGGTGCAGCCGTCATATCCGTGGGGATGGCAATTGACAGCAACGAATACTGGCTGATTGTAGATTACCCTGCCATCAGCATCTTTGCAGCCTCTGCCATATTCCTGCTCATGTTCAGGCAGAAGGTAACAGGTCGGGCTCTAGAAACTGCTCCTGATTTTAGGCATGAATCCTGTTTGAGCGGCCCTTTTTGGTGGCAAAATTCGTGCCTGAACTTCCAGAGCCCGAGCTGTTACCAAAAAACCCCCTGCAGTCAGGAGGTTTGCCGGCATGACTTACTCGGAATTTGATTTGTTGCGACAGTGCAGGCTCTGTAAGGCGTTTCCTGATTCCAAGCATGAATCTGCCCGGGAACCCCTACGAGGCAGTAAAACTCACGCCCGAACTTCGAGTCCGAGCTGTTGCAAACAAGCGTATTTTAGGCACGAGTGATCGTGTTATTATACCATACTGCACTATGGTGTATTGTAGTATAAATGAGTACAGTAAAACTGTCCCTGGAAGTTAAAGAAGAGCTTGCAAGTCACCGCAACTATCCAAAGGAATCCCTGGAAAGCGTAGTAGTACGTATTCTGGAACACTACAACAAGGATGTAACTCTAACTGAACAAGAGCTTGCAGATGTACAAAAAGGACTAGAAGACGTCAAAGCTGGTCGCATCATATCACATAATGACGTAAAAAAGAAATTTGGACTCAAATAGGTGTGTGGGACATGGATTAGACTTTACGCGTATTTGCCAAAAATGACATGAAAGCTGCCTGATTTTTCTGATCTGCACCGATTACGCACAAGGTCTATTATCGTAACAGCTCGGGCTCTGGAAGTTCAGGTGTGAGTTTTGCTACCTTGAAGATCCCTCTTGGGCAGATTCGTGCCTGAAGTCAGGAACAACTTCCAGAGCCCGAGCTGTTACCTATTATCCTATTTGGCAAATTTTATTTCGAATTTCATCGTTTTTTTAGTTGGTTCTGTAATCGTCTTAAACTCGAAAATGCTTTTTGTAATAATGCATTTTGCAAATCTTCTTCGTTTACAAAGCCTCCAATCCGGTTTATTATCATTGGGTGCAACGGTTACCAATGAAGTCCGTTATGAAATACTCGCTGGCAGTCCCGGCCTTTGCGGCCGTCCTACTGGTGGCCGTGGCCGCGTTTCCGGCCCAGGAGCAGGAGGCAGACGCGCATGCCAGACCGGTGCTGATCCACATAGCGTCCGATGAGGGCCACCGCGTGATGATGGGTGTCCAGCACGCAGCAGCGATGCTGGATTCCGGCAAAAACGTGGCCATACTCCTGGACGTGGACGGGGTGAGGGCGGGCGCCGGCAAGCCCGAGCAGATCCTGCAGCCGGCAAGCCAGATGATGGTCGACTTTATGTCTTCTGGGGGAAGGGTGATTGCGTGCGAGCGCTGCATTGCAATGGCAGGCATGAGTCCTGGCGACCTGCTTCCGGGCATAGAGATCGACTCGCACCCGAAGATGCCAAAGATGCAGAGGCTCATCGACGCGGGTGCCGTGATCCTGGATTACTAGAATCCTCCACTTTTTTTTGCCAGCCTCCCCGGATCGGGGCGCATCTGGCCCCGCCCGCCCCGGTACCGGGTGTCTGCCTGCAGGCAACATGACGGCGGCCATTCGGATGCAGGAACCCCCCCCAAACGGCATAAAATCAGATGTGCCGGCATCATCCATATCAGATGTGACTCGCGTACCGGGCGACAACCGGGCCCAGACCATCTTGCCGGTCCATCCGGAGGCGGCGCGAACACAGTCAGACCGCAATCACCGCACGCAGAAATGTTTTTTGTATGGCCGGCCAAGCCTTCAAATTTTCACCAAGGCTGCCTCCCCGGCCCTCCATCGATCCCAGAAGCGCCGCATAAACGTTTACAAGCGGAGGCGATCTTGTATCTGCACATTGAGTGTCAGCTTCAGGTACGAGAACAGGCTGTCCCGGTATGTCTTTGATGGCGAGGGCGGATACAGGCATGAGACGGTGACCGTCGGCGAGAATGCAGTGCCCGGCAGGGGAGAGATCATAATCGACGTGTACGAGCCGGATCCCGGCAGGCGGAGGAGTCTGAGGCGTTTCCTGAACAGCCGTACCATCCTGGGGGACCTGTATATGGAGGAGATGTACTGCGAGACGCTGGCGTGGAATGACAGGAAGGGGTCAAAACGAAGCATGGGGGCGCTGTTTGAGCTGTACCATGGAAGCAAGATGTCCGAAGGGAGAATGTACAAGCTGGCTGCGGCGTTTAAATCGGTGAGGGAGCAACGCCGCAGAAGCGGGGTCTCCGGGCATCGGCGCGTCGAGTGTGAGGCAGACTAGTAGACGGAAGTACAAGACCTCCAGAAGCCACCCAGACCCTGCCGCGGACCGGCAAATCCGCATCTGCACGATTTCTTCTGGCAGCCAAGACAAGCGCTCCTGCGACCGGCAGCAGCGTAAAATCCCCCGCCTGCAGCAGCTCGGGCTCTGGAGGCCATCCCTGATCCTGGGTGTGGATGACGGCCGGCCGTGCCTCACATGATCCGCATGAGCGGATCCGCCCGCCGCCGATGACCCGATTCATGGGATTCATGCCGGAAGGGAAGCCTGTCTCGGATTCACAGGGGGAGTCTGCCGGGCTGCACGGATCCGATGATCAGGGGCATGGTCAGATGCATGCTGCCCTGGTCTAGGCGGCCGCGCCGGGCCGTCCTGCCCGGCATCCCCGTTCAGGAATGGCCCAGATCTGGGTGTATCTGGCTCAGCTCGTCCCGGTATCTGGGGTCTATCAAATCCCAATTGCTGTTGAGAAAGGTCAGGCACACGGGTTCTGCCATCCAGCTGCCGCTGATGTTGTCGTTCTCAAGAAACGCAGCGGCGACGCCATTGATCTGCTTTGGGGAGAATGCGGTGTGTTCAAACAGCACATAGGCTGCCGCGCCGGCGTCTTCAGCCGAGTCGGCGCGGCGCATCTCCTCTATCAGCCCGTCGATCGCTTTTCGATCCTCGTCATGAAGCGATCTCATGGCCCGTGCAAGCACCGACACCTCATCCGGATCAATCCCCGGATCAATTTTCTGCGAGTCCCCAAACCCGAACATAAAGCCATAGGGCGTGACATGATCAAGGCTGACCGGAAATATCTTCCTGTCGTACGCTACGGCGATTCCGACCTCGTGATCCGTAAAGTCCGAGTTTTTAAAGTTCTCAGACAGCAGCGCCACGAACATGGAGCACTTTTCTATTAGATCCTTTATATCGTCCTCCCAATCCTTTTTGAGCGCCAAATCATCGCCTGCTCCAAACACGTCAAAACCCTGCCCTGTCAGCATCTCTCCCAGGCGCCTGGCAGCAATCCGGTCCTCTGCTGCATGACTCAAAAAGATCCGGATGCGCTCCATGTTGGTATGGCTGGGAGGCCCGATTTTTAACGCTTGTGATGCGCATGTGGGGCCACGCCCCACGGTGGAGGAAGACCGCCTTGTGTCTATAGTCCATTCAGGCGACATCCGCAACGGAAGAATCCGCCGGTCGGGCAGCCACATGCTCAGCCCGTTTGAGGATGACGGCACCGTGGTAAGGCTGGATCGATACCCGTGGACGGAGGCGTATCTGCGCTCCCGCAAGGGGGCGCTCGGGGGGGAGGTACACCGCCAAGAGAAACCCGTCAAAATGGCACAGAACGATTGACGGGATACATCCTGGGCCTTGCCTGCAGGCCCAAGCTGCTGCCTGCCGATCTGAGCAGAAACGGGGTAACTGCAATGGATACTGGTACGTATTGTCCGCACCACAACCTGTGCTGGATCACCGGCGGCTCCGTCGACGATCTGAAGGTCCTCGGGGCCGTGCTGATGTCGGAGCTTGCATCCGGGCAGGCCAGTGTGGTAGGCGTCAGGATGCGCGGGGGGCATCCGCGCTGGCAGGCCCGGAACCTGCAGAGTCGCGGCTCCGTCGGTTCGTGGCATGCCTGCAGGGGTCAGGCGGCGGCTTGATCTCCTTGATGCAAAGGACGCGGCGCGAATCAACAGTGCTTGAGGGAGCGCTGCCTGTATTGTGAGATCCGGAAGTGCGGCGCCGTGGCGGTCCGGCAGAAAAAGGCGGCTCATGACGTGCGAATCCCTGAGAATCCACATGGATTCATGCAAAGTCGGCGTGGCAATAGGTTGGCCCCTGCCTAATTGATTTTTTATGAGGTTGAAGTAGCGGCGCCTCACAATCCCGCATGCAATGCATCCGGGCAGCCGCGGCCGAAGAGTCCGGCGGGCTGACCCATACCATGACCCTCGCAATGTTTTTACCGCATCCTCTGCCATACCAGACGATGACCTGTGCTGGTGTCGCATGGCTGTAAGGTCGGAGCTGCTGGTATCCTTTGACACTAGCACGCTGCTTTATTATCTCGGCAGGCAGAACCTGCGGAGCCGGAGGGAGGCGGAGGAGGCGGTCCTAGTGCAGGGCCTGGGGTCGGTGCTGAGGAACGAGAAGAAGATCCTCTTCAAGACCAGCGCAAGCCAGCTGGAAAAACACGTCACATGGTCGGAGGACGGGCAGTCCAACAGGAAGAGGGGAGTGGTGTTTGACGGCGCGGGAACGGACAGGATGAACGAGATAAGAGAGAGGATCGAGGCAGAGGGCTTTGAGGACTATACGAACAGGATAGGCAGTCACAGGGAGATGCTGGAAAACATCACCGGAAGGCAGCTGTGGATGCGGAACCATCCGGATACCGACGAGGCCGTCGACTGGATCCACAGGAAGTACGGCCACAAGTACAGCGAACGCGGCATAAGGCGCATGAGGCGGGATGAAAGGAGGGGGATCCTGGACGGTCTGTGCAGGGAGGCCGGCAGGGGGGGAGACGCCCTGCTGCTTGCCCAGGCCGCAACGCTTGCAGGAGACCACAACGTGCTCTTCATATCAAACGACGGGGATCATGTCACGCTTGACGAGTACATGGGGATCATAACGCGTGGCAGGCTACGGGTCACATATCCGTGTGACGTGCGTGCATTCCTCTCCAAGAGTGGCCGGCTACAGGACACGCAGGCGGCCACCTCCCGGGAAGGAGCTCCCGCAGAAGATCGCGCATCTACCTGAGCAGGAAGGCGACTCAAAATTAGCAAACTTTGGATCGACTCTCGTGGTCAAGACGTTCAAGATGACAGGCTATGGATACAGGAGCCGGCTCAAAGATAACAGCTCGGGCTCGAAGTTCAGGCATGGATTTTACTACTGGTGATGCCAATCAAATAGAATTTGTGCCTGAAATCAGAGACGGCTTTTAGAGCCTGCTAAGCTGCGCAAAACAGGGGCTGGGGTGATCCGGAATCAGGAACCGCAGACGCCTGGATTTTTCTGCACGCCTGCCAGGTGGCTTGCAGACGATCTGTTATCTGCAGGCATCCTGATCTGTCGATTTGGTGCAGGTTGCCTGTGCGTTATTTGAATCTGGCAATCTCAAGCCAACCCTGCTGCTTTGCAGCTGTGGTTTTTACTCCTGGCCGGCAAGGAGGAAGGGAGATGAGACGTGGCCTCTCCGCGTCGTATGGCACTGTCGGTTCCGATTTTTAAGAGGTTAAATAACATGCATGTGATATTTTGCTGTGAGATCCTACGGGCGTGTCGATTCCTCATGGGACGGGGCAAAAATCAGGAGCGTACTTGAAGACGCCCTGCGCATGTCCGAAAAGCATGACATATCAGTTCGCATAGGCGAGGACGTGGACGGGAACATGGTTGCCCTTTCTGATCCAAGGGACATCCACGTGTTTGTGTGTGGGGTGGCAAAGAAGAATTCCAGTCGGGCCGGACTCGAGAGGGAGCTAGAAGGAGAGTTCTGGGACAACGTAGGATGGGCCAGATACACAGTCGACGAAATGATCCCGAGGATGCATGACTTTCTGGCAAATGGAATAATCAAATACGGGCACCTGAGATTCATTTCAGAGGGAAGACTCCAACTAACTGGGGCGCTCAAGGATGCCAGAAAGATGGTAAAAAAACGTGGCGTGCCTTTCATCCTGGGCCTGAGCAAAAAGTACGGGATAATGACGGCCCCGATGTCCGAGAAATCAGAGTTTTTTGCCCCCCTGTCGTGCGTGATCACAAAGTCAAACTGCTGGAGCGTCTCAGACATGCATTCTGATGTCATTCCGAACCCACGGGATCTTCGTGGTGGAGAGAGTCCGATGCGTGTGTTGTATCATGGCATTGCATACGGCGTAAAGCAGTATGGCTGGTATGAGGGCAGCCAAGACAGGTGCATCTCAAATCTGGAAAGGGCGTTTGAGGATGCCGTAAACATGCCCCGGTGCGAGAGTCCAAACTGTGTCGGCCGGAGGGGACGTAAGATAGTCATGCAGTCCAAGGAAAAACGGATGTTGAAGCGTGGCGATTGTGGGTTCTTGGAGGTGGATCCGAGGGAGTTCCTAGATGGCAGCATGCTGTTGCGCGAGAAGATCACTGCCGCCGCAAAGGATGCATATGGGCAGCTAGGAGGAGCGTGAGCGGAACTGCCGTCCACCTACCGTGTCGCCGGGCACGGTTCGAGGCGCCGCGTTTTCTGGCCGGTTTCTGCTTTTGCCTGGCTTTTACACTTTTCTTCTAACTCAGTCTTCCCAGAAGTAACATGACTCACTGTGGTGCAGACGGTGGTATGCGGATCTGCAGGCAGTTTGGCTTGAGCTGTTTCACGGTTTGGAGCCATTTTTTGGGTTGCTTTTGGGAAGACTGTGGAGAAAAGTTCCCCAGGCGCTTTACATAGAACCTGATGTTGTACGACAGATCAGTGAGGAGGCTGGAAAAAATAGACAGAAGGTACAGCCGATGGATTTATGACTCTTCTGGAATGTGCATATGAGGATCCGTTCAAGGCAGCGACTAGGCAGGTTGGCTCCTCGTTGCATAGACTGCGTGTGGGAGACTATGGGGTCATTTTGGAGTTACGGCAAACCGTCGTGATTCGTGCCCGATTGCTGCCTAGGCAGGGGCTATCCTGTTACGTTGGTTCCAAGTGGCGGCAAAGAGACGAAACGACTGCCATAATCCGCATCGCCTCATAGGCGTCCTCTGCATCGGGGATGAAGAGTATGAACATAGCAGTCCCCGCCAGTCTTTGGGCCTACAGTAAAATAGGAAATACCGGTGAGCGCATCAGGTGTACGGATCATGTCGGGGGATTGCTTGGATTTTCAGCTAGACGAGCAGCAGGAATCTGCGGCAAAACATGTCGAGGGTCCACTGCTCATCATTGCAGGGCCCGGCAGCGGAAAGACCCGCGTCATCGCCGCAAAGGTGCTCAATTTGGCAAGGTCAGGCGTCCCCCAGGACTCTGTCCTGTGCATGACCTTTACCACAAAGGCGGCAGGCGAGATGAGGCAAAGGCTGGAAAAAGAGGGGGTCACAGATGTAAAGATAGGCACGTTTCATTCGCTTGCAAAGGAGATCCTGGAGGACAACTTTGTAGAGTCAGGACTGGAAAGGACAACTAGGATCTTCAAAAAGACGTCGCAGCTTGTCTGGTGCATAAAGAACACAGACAGGTTTGGTCTTGACGCCAATCGCCTGGCCATAGGCAGCAACCAGATCCGGGTCTACACTGCGGCCCTCAGGGCAATCGCCTCCTACAAGGAGGAGATGATCACGCCGGCAGAGCTGCAGAGCCACATCGATTCTACCCTGGATGGGCTGAACGGCAAGGACACAAAGGGACGGGACGTGCAGGAACAACTGAAATACTACCACAGGCTGAACGAGTTCAACAAGATATACCGGGCATACGAGGACCATCGCAAGGAAAGGAACCTGATCGACTTTGACGACATGGTGGCCGAGGCAGTCAGGCTGCTGAGGAGGGATCCCGTGATCCTGCAAGGGTACCGGGACAGATTCAGGCACATCCTGATAGACGAGTTTCAGGACAACAACTTTTCACAGATGGAGCTGGTCAAGCTGCTGGCCGGATCCAAAAATATAACGGCGGTCGGAGACGATGATCAGTGCATCATGGGGTTCCAAGGTGCGTACCGTGGAATCTTCAGGGAGTTTGAGGAGGCGTATGCGGGCCTGAAAAAGAGCAGGCTTGTCAGGAACTACCGCAGCACCAAAAACATCGTAGAGCTTGCACGCCAGCTGCTGGCAGCCGTGAAAAACAGAGAGAAAAAGCGACTCTATTCTGACGAGGAGGACGGGGATCCCGTCAGCGTGGTGAGGACCCTCACGGAGGCAGGACAGGGAGAGTTTGTGGCAAGGACCGTCCGCGAGTCCGTCGGCCAGAACCTGCAGAGACGCGACGGCACGGTGAGAAGGATCACGTACGGGGACATTGCGGTCCTGTCAAGGAGCAAGGCAGAGGGCTTGCAATATGTAAAATCTATGCGCTCGCTTGGAATCCCCGCCACCTTTGCCGGCGAGGTCAACATCCTTGCCAATCCGGCCATACTGGACCTGCTTGCGTTCCTGAGAATGGCAGACTCGCCCACGACGTCTGGCATGGAGATCTTCAAGCTGCTCAAAAACCACGGGATCTCCGAACAAAACATCGCCGTCCTCACGCGCGAGGCACATATGAGGGCAATGCGCGCCCATGCCGGAGAGCAGGACTTTGTACTGGACACGGTCAGAAAGCACGGGAACTTTGCAGTCACGCAAAAGTCCGAGATTGCCGAGCTTGTGGGGCAGATAGACAGGGTTATAGATCTTGCAGGCAGCGCAACGATAAGCGAGCTTGTATATGAAATAATGTTTGGCGTCTCTGACCTGTACAAGAGATCTGTAGACTCGGACGGGGAGCGTGACAGAAGGAACATCCTGCTCCTGAACAAGTTCTATGAGATCGCGCAAGAGTTTCAGGACATCTATCCGACCAGCCCGCTGTCGGAGTTTCTGGAGCACGTCAGGATCACGGGGGAGTTTGATATAGAGATCGAGGACATGGCGTCAGAAGATGCCGTCAGCGTCATGACGATGCACAAGAGCAAAGGAAAGGAGTTTCCAATAGTCTTTGTGACAGACCTTGTAATGGGAAGGTTTCCGGTAAAGTGGAGGGATCGCCTGTTTGACGTGCCAAGGGACCTTTTGAGGGGCGCGGATCGGATAGCAGACACCGAGGAGCTCCACACGGAGGAGGAGAGGAGGCTGTTTTACGTCTCGGTGACGCGCGCCATGAACCGGCTGTTCCTGCTGTATCCGCGGCGTTACACGGATAAAGTAAGCGAGAACAAGCCCTCGCAGTTTCTGGAGGAGCTGGACTATGAGAACAACCCGCGAGTCAGGGTGACTGACTTTGAAGAGTCCGGGGAGCCTTATGCTGTACACGGGGATGCGATAGAGAGGGCAAGGTCGCGCCTTCAGGCGGAGGCAGTCAGGGCCGTAAACCAGATGCACCTGACCACGGCAGTCCACAGAATAGTCGAGCTTGCAGGGATGAGGCACCGTGAAAAGCACGGCAGCCTCGGGGGGTTTGTCCCCGGGGACGTGCTGAAGATAGACGTAGACGACCTTGATTTGTCCCCCGAGATGCCCGGTGCGCGGCGGCAGCTGATCAACATGGATACGTTTACGCTGTCGCCTAGCAGCATAGCCGCCTTTGAGGACTGCCCTCTAAAGTTCAAGTACCAGAAGATCCTCCGGGTGCCGCAGAAGGCAAGCGCCTCACTTGATCTTGGCTCTGTCATACATGACGTGGTCCGGGTCATGGCCGAGATGAAGACAAGGGGGGAGGCGCCGACAAGGGAGAGGGGGATGGAGATACTCAGGGACAGGTGGATCTTCCGCTCGTATCCGAGCCGGGCAGACGAGGGCAAGGCGATGGGGAGGGCCGAGCAGATGATCGAGGCATATCTGAGGTGGGATGCCAAGACGCAAAACGAGGTGGTGGGAACGGAGGTTCCATTCGAGGTAAAAATAGGTGGGATCACGTTTACGGGCAGGATAGACAGGCTGGAGAGGAATCCGGACGGGAAATACGAGGTGGTGGACTTCAAGTCCGGCTCGTCGGCAAAGTCCAAGGACAAGGCAAGGGCGGATCACCAGCTGAACATCTACGCCAAGGCAGTCGAGAAGATAATGGGGGCCCTGCCGGCAAAGGCATCGCTGTTCTACCTCGAAAAGGACAGGATGGTCGAGTACGATATAACTGAGGAATCGGTGGCCGAATCCATGGAGTCGATAAAGGAGATGGCAGAGGACGTCCTCAAGGAGGACTTTGGGCCCACGCCGAGCTTCCGGTCGTGCCTGTTTTGCTCGTATCACAGCATTTGTGATGCAAAGATGATCAGGTAGAACTGCCCTGCCGAAATCCTGAACATGTACATGGTTACATAGTACACGCATCAAAAATTGTAACACAATTTTGACATATCGTACCTATTTCGATAAGAAAATATCCCATTTTCAATTGTGCGCACTACAGTTGAAAGTCTTTGATCACCAAAAAGCGCATTCGTGCGTAGTTCATACCCGTATGCATTTGAAAACTTTTGATCGCCATTATAACAAAGACACTACTATGTTCCTTGAGGTTCTTCTGGGGCAAACATGCCCAAGCCAAAATGACATCCGTATCCAAGATTGAGAGGACCTGTAACCTTATCTGGGAACTTTATCTCCAGAAAATGCCCTATTGTGTTTGGGGGCTGCCGTCCGTTCCTATTGAAATTAAAATTTCTCACATGGCGGTTTTTGGAGTCTTGCTGCATCCATGTACTGCATGATGTTATTTCTGGCTCTGACAATCCTCGTTTCACACATTCCTCTTTTATTTGCTCTATTACACCATATCTTTTTTTTGAATGCTTTGGCATAAAATACGGTGATATACTTTTCCATTTATAAGCGCTGTTAAACATCGGAATTTTCCTCAGCAATTTTTTTCTGCTAGAAAATCCCAGGAAAACCAGTCTCGTTTTTGTATCGTCCTTACCAAACAAAGCATTAACCATACCGCAGGCATGCCTTTCAGTATTGTTGAATCCGTCAGGGAGGTACACTATGATGTGATCTATCATCCCATCTTGGTTTATGTCAATCGGTAACCAGAATGCATGTCTGTGATTTGTTGCTCTTTTACTACCACTGTGGCCAGATATTGATGTGGGTATAATCTTGGGTAATTTTGACATTACCGCCCGGCGCATTTGATCTCCAACCGTTATTGTTTTTTCCTTAGGTATGGGAGTATGTATGGCATAATGTGCCACATCTGGAAGATCTTTTGGGGCAAACACTCCTTTTCCATCGGCATGGGAATTGTCGAGAACAAGCGGACCTTTGATGGGATTCTTAAATTCCACATCAACATACGTTCTAAATTTATCATCATGGTGATTGACAATTTTTGGAAGGCCGCTCCAATAAGGTTCTTTTCTGAAATCAATAAAATCTATTTCTGTTGCAATGTCGTACATTTTTTGCATTATGGAATCTAAGATCTCCTCACGACTTGCATCATACTTTACATCTAATTCTAACGGCGTTATGGAACACCATGTCTTTGATTTTCCCTTGTAAGCCCTCAACACCCCGTCGTCTTTTTTTATCGATCTAAACTGCCATTCACTTCCACCACTTTTTATGATCTCGCCATCTAGGAAAGAAAGTGCATCTTTAACGCTGTTTTGCATGTGTGATGGAACTAAAAACCCAATACGGCGTATTTTTGCATCTGACTTGCTGGAGCCTATGCTCGGTAGTGGAATAGTATTTATTTTAGATTCTCTGCCCGCCGCTACACTTTTTATGGCTTTGTCCTTCTCTGAATTAACCTCATGTATGATCTTCCCTACTTCCTCAACTGTGATTACTTGCATACGCTTTCTTGATTTTTGCCCGTTCTCATCATCAACGTTTTTAATCGCAAATCCTTTTATGTCATATATTGCATGCCTGTCTTTTCTATATGGCATACTTGCAGACTTTGTAATCGGGTTTGGCTGACAAAATCCCCCATTAGTCTCTATTCTCTTGCACCATTCAACATGATGACGTTTTGCATCTTCTAAAAGTCCGTTGACTGGCACCTCTATCAACTCTTCTTCACTATGCTCATCGTATCTATAACACTCTACTCCTCTTGAATTCGTGACTTCATCAAACAATCTGCAGTCTACTACAACCGGATCTATTCCCCACCCCAACACGGTAATCTCCCTTGCTATTTTTTTTAACAGATCTACATGTTTGTCTAGGTCTGGTTCTGATGCGTCAACTTCCCACGAATATTTGATGGTGCCATCGATTATGTACGGCTTTGCGTTTTTTCTGGCTCCTATTTTTTTCATCTGCATGGTTCTGTTTGTCAAAACATTCTTCAAATCTTTTTTAATTATGTCTAAATCATTATTTGGAACAAATAATGCATAGTTGCACCCATTCTGTTCGTACGGTGCATAAATCGTGGGGGGCAAAAGATTCTCTAAGAACTTTAGTGCATCGATACCGAGTTTTGTGTCTATCCGTCTCTTGGAGCCTTGGTGTAGCGCTGCAATCATAGCTAAAAAAAAGCGACGTGGAGATGGTGGCCATTCTTTTCCATGATACCTATCCAATAGAAAGTTAACTTGAAAAACGATGTACTTGATGTTTGTTTTGGGTTGAACCAAACCCTGTGCGCTCATTTTCCTTTACTTTTTTTGCCTTCGTCTTTTTTTGTTTTAATCTCTTCTTTACTTTTTTTTTCGTTAAATTTCACTTCTTTATCTTCTCCAATTCCAAACACATTTGCCGCATCTTGGGCAAATTTTTTAACAACGTCGTGATCTATACTCGTTTTCTCTCGTTTTCCGTCTGGATATACGAGATCCCACTCTGAAGACGGTTGTTCTGGATCTACGACTAGTATGCAACCCTGCCTGAGATATCCATCTTGTTTGTATGTTGCCGCAACCAGGGATAGGCCTAGAATGTATTTTTGCAATTTCATCTCTTCACTTTCATCCTCCAGGGTAATTTTACGAAGTGCGGCAAAATTTATGACTGTGTCCTTGCGTATGTCACCACGAGCTATGATTCCTCCATGTGTGTTGACTGACGGGTTGTCGTGGAACCCCAAACTTGAACGTGCCTCTTTTTCTTTCTTGTCGCTTCCATATTCATCTAGCAATTCCTCCTCCACATAGTTAACAGGTGGTGTATATTGCGCCGATCTTCGTAGTTCATCTATATCATATGCTCGTATTACAGAGGAAACAATTCTGGGGGTTTTTACCTGTGATCCCCTCGAATCCCATAAACCAAATACCAAGGATGTTGGTGCAATCTTTGCAATTTTGCTTGGGTCACTTGGAATGTCCTCTAGCGCCTCTTTTAGCAGATCATCGTAAATGTCTGAATTTCTAAGTAGTGCATCAGCTGCTCTGTGCCCTACCTCGCACATGTTTACCATGCCGCCATTCTGACCATATTTTATGGTAATCTGGGGAATCAACTTGGAATATTCCTTGTCTGTAAACATTGGTTCCATTCTATTTGCTTGTGAACCGACCGTGTCTATCAGGCATGTTTTGGTGCCGTCTTTCATAGTGTCAATGCAGTATCCACCTTTATCGCCATCATCTCCTGCAAATGTGGGGGGGAAGAATGGCGAGTCTTTGCCTTCTACCGGAATAAGGTGTTCTCTTAACACTATGGCGGATAAATCACTCTTAATCCATTTTTCAACCGTGGAAGAAAAATCACTCATAGTTGACTAAGTACCTCTTTGCAGGTATAAATACTTGCTTTTGTCCACTCTTTTTTGTATTGGACATAAATAGCTGAGTATGCGCCAACTCAATTGCGCCGGCTGCAACTGCCATAGCAGTCTGAATAGGCAATGGATGCTTCCATACTTGATAGTAGTATCTGTGTTCACGTATGCTGTATCCAAACATTTGCGCCCCAATATGTGCAAAAAACTCAACTACGGGATATGAAGTCATGTTATCCTTCATTTTCTTATGTTCGTTTAGTGAAAATCCCACATCTAGCGAGTTCCATGCTGTAGATGTGTCAAACCCAGACGGGAGATTTTTTGTACTAATCTTGAAAATATTTGCTCCCTCAATTTCTACTTTTTTTAACTCCTCCTGCCATCTGTCAATTATTTCTTTTGATTTTTCTCTCCCTGCAAATAATTTTATTTTGGGCCTATCATCAAAATGATCCCAAAAATCTAAGTATATTTTTACGTTTTCGTTCTTTAGTTCTATTGGAGACTCGTTAGTTTCATTCACATTCTTGATTTCCAACATTGAAATCTGCTTTATCATATACTCGAGTGGATTTCCATCATGGTTAGTTTGCAGAACAAAACATCCGTCATTAAAATGCCCAGTCGCAACATCAAAAACACGATCTGCCATATACAGTATGCCGCAACATGCAAAATAATGTCCTGGATTGTTGGGGTTTACCGGAATTGAAAATTCATGGAGTTTTAAATTTGCAGTCATACTTTCTCCCCGTCTGATGCAGTCCAGTCTGATCCTCTCACTAGTCCCTCCAACCATGCAAGGCCGAACGAACCAAATCTTTTTTGTAATTGTGAGTATCTTGTGGCAATTTCCAATAATATGGAATTATTGCGTTCTAAGCCTGTGTGCCTTGTAGCTTCGGGACGAAAACACGGACGGGCCCAGCCGTGATGTGACGCTATCAGATGTAGTATTAGATCCTTCTCTGCATGATTGCGTACTTTGTCGTCATTTTTAAGTGCCATGTGAGTGGATAATAACTCATGTCTAAAGCCACCAAGAGACATGGGTCTTTTTTTATTTCCGGATTTTGCTAGGGGTCTTTCGGCTTCTTCTATCCACATGCATTTCTGCCAATGCTCGTTGTCCTTGCCGAGATCATGGTATCTTGCGGCTGTAATTACTGCATCTTTTATGTTGGAATGCACATGTGAAAAGCCTTCTAGAATCTTCCTTGTCACGCCTTCTGTCTCTTCAAGATGGTCTTGTAATTTTTCCATTCTTTGCGCCTTTTGTGGTTTATCTTTTACTGTCCTATAATACCGTACTTCGCGGACAACGCCATCTTCTTTCATGTATGATGGTTCATTCTGTCTGTGAACTAATTTCATATTAGGCATGGATTTATACCATTCATCAAGCTTTTCATTTTTTTCATTACTATCACCAATGTATTTTTCAACATATTCTGTAATGCTGCCGTCTTCTTCCTCCACTTCTTTTACGAGAACCCTTATGCGATTTTTCATGTGAGGAATGTCAGCCACGTCGAGTACTGACCGCTTGGATTTTACATCCAAAAATCCATCAGAATTCAGGCCCCCCACTCTGCATGGTAGAACTATGGTTGCGAATTTCAAATCTTTTCTTTCTTGTACATCTTTAGATATGTTGAATTTTTCATACCTACCATTTGTTATAATGATTGCATTGTCGTTACTGCCTAGCTGTTTTAGAAAATTATAAACATCGTTTGTTTTCTCTCGGACTATCTCTTGTGGGAGTATTCTATGGCGTTCAAAGAGATGTTCTAATTCTGAATCGTCAGCATCAGTTAGGTATTCGACATCATCTCTCCATACGATGTATGTGTCTGGCTCGGATCGTTCTGGTTTGCCATGCAGCCAGTGACTTACCTTGGGTCTGGATGAATATTCTTTGTAGATCGACGTCATGGACCACATATCCAATATCTCCTTGGTTAGTGGCTGAGTCTCTGGTGTGGGGGAAAACGCTTGGTTTTTTTCCTCTGAGGGTATTTTGTCCAACCGATGCGGGCTCACATCATTGTTGTTTTCCTTCACTAGTTTTTCCAAGATATGTGCTGTGGCTTTTTTACTTTCACTATATTTGTCCTTTTTATTAAAATCCTCTTTGCTGTATACTACCACTATACTTGATTTTCTTCCCCCACTCCGGTTTACTCTCCCTAACCTTTGTATGAATGAGTCCATCGTGGTCATGTCACATACCATGTGATCTGCATCAAAATCCGCCCCTACTTCTCCTGCTGATGTTGACACCATGTATACAGTTCTATCATGATTCCATTCTTTGTCTAGAAACGCATTGTATGCTTCTTCGTCAGCCAAGCGGTCCCGCTCAAATCCTCTAATGGTACCTGTTAGAACTATGCTCTCTTTTTCCTCTTTACGGAGTTTTTTGGATATGGCTTTTGCATCGGATGGTTTTTGAACATATATTATAACCCTCCCGCTCATTTTAATCGCGTGATTAAATATTTCATTTTGTACTTCTTTTTTATCACTTTGCTGCAATTCTAGCTTTTTAGGTGCTTTGTAGCGTTTTTTGACATTTTCGAGTTTTAGATCATCTTCATCTAATCCTAACCTGTCTGAGTTGCTAGTGTGTTGTGTAGCTGACATCAGAAGGATTTTTGGTGGATATAATAGATTTTTTTCTTCTATTTCATGTGAGACATGTTTGATATCTTTTAGCACTCTTTCCATAGCAGGTGAAAGATGTGTTTCGTCTAGCACAATTAAGGAATCTTGACCCAACAAACCCGCGTAAAACGATCTAATTTTCTTACCAGCCCCATAACCTGAAAAGAGCAAACGGCTCCCTATCATATCTGTAGTCCCTACTATTATTGCAGGTTTGTGTGGATCTCGTAGCCATTGCCTGCTGTCATCTAGACCTCCACCTCCTCGCAATCTACTTACATTCAAATCTCCCCCGATGTTACCTAAAATGGATTTTATAGGTTCTTCATTGATTTTTTTGCGTATGTTTTCCACTTCTGCAGATGCTTGATCTACAATTACACGTCTGTCAACTATGTATACCATACGGGTAGAAACTGTATCTTTCTTCAATTCTTTTGTATGTGCTAATGCCAACAACCATATTGCAATGACAGATGTTTTTCCTAATCCTGTCGGAATGTCTAATACGTCTGGCACGTTTCCGTCTATGAACCTTTTAAACATTCTTTGTTGCCATGGATAAGGCTCATGTTCAGTGAGTGATTTGAATGCTTTTACAAAATCCACACTATTTTTTACATGTAACCTCTAATAAACAATTACAACGCACTAAAAGTACGATTTTACCCCTTCATCTACTAGGTAAATTCTTCCTGATGTCCTGATCTATAGCAACGAGCATAAGTCTTTGAGCCAAAACAAGGTCATTCGAAAGGTATAATGATCACGTAACTGGCGCAGTATGTATGACAAAAGAAACAGACATTCTGTCAGAGGCCATGCGCAAAGAAAAGGATGTCAAAGTCTACAAGAAGATCATGGCGCTGATGTTTGTGCTAGAAGACGACATGGGCGTACCCGAGACTGCAAGAAAGATCCGGTGCAGTGAGAATTCCGTGCGCAACTGGCTGGCGAGGTTTTCGGAGGGCGGCATAGACGGTCTCCGGGATCTTCCCCGTTCCGGATGCAGACCAAAGGTGGACAGAGAAAGTATTGCAGCCATAATGGATCTGTCCACTGCATGCAAAAGTACCGATGTCATGACGGTACGCGATGACATAAGGAATGCCACCGGGATAGAATACAGCATAGAGCATGTCCGAAGACTGATGTGCCAGCACGGCCTGTCGCGCCGCAAGGTGCAAAACATACATGTCAACCATGCCACCCCAAGCTCGGTATACTCGTGGCAGCGATACCTTGAAAACGTGCGGATTCCGTGCCTGAAAAACGACGGTTTTACGCTGGTGTCATCTGATGAGGCGTTCTTCGTGCAGGGCGCATACGACAGATACGTGTGGGGTCCGGTCGGCACCAGAAGCGTGGCATCGTATTCGGGGGACCACACAAAGGTGGCCGTGTTTGGAAGCATCGCAGAAGACGGCAGAAGGCTATTCAGGACGTTTACGGGATCGTTTACGTCGGTGCAGTTCATAGAATGTCTGGAGGCGCTGCGCATCAAGTTTGGCAAGGTTGCAGTCTTTTGCGATAGGTGGAGTGTGCACAGATCTACTGATGTCGCAGAATATCTGGCGGGCCATCCCGACGTCAGGCTGATAATGATTCCGAAAGGATCGCCGTACCTCAATATCGTGGAAGAATGCTGGAACCTGGGCAAACATTTTGTTTTCAGGGGGATAGTGTACAGAAGGATCAGCGAGCTGCGGCACACCATATCCGAATATTATAGGACGGTGTCATTTGCCCACCTTTGCATGTACAAGTACATTTACAGATCGCCGGTCAAAGCCCTCAATTACTTGTGACCGTTGCTATAAGGGCCACGCGCTGGCTTCAATGGGGCCGCAACTTTATCGTTGCGGAAATCCAGCTTCACGCGCGACACTTGACGCAGCAGTAAACAGAGCTTCAATGGGGCCGCAACTTTATCGTTGCGGAAATCAAAAGTCCGGAGCCGGACTAAATAAAGACATTTTGCGCGCTTCAATGGGGCCGCAACTTTATCGTTGCGGAAATCCAGCTGCCGCCCGCAATCTGGCAGCAGATCTGCTGGGCTTCAATGGGGCCGCAACTTTATCGTTGCGGAAATCCATCATCGAGCTGCTCTGCGAGGCAGGCGCCAAGATGCTTCAATGGGGCCGCAACTTTATCGTTGCGGAAATGTCTATAAATTTCAGGATATCAACCACAGCCAAATCGCTTCAATGGGGCCGCAACTTTATCGTTGCGGAAATCGATCTTTTTTCTGTTTGTCGATCCACAGCTCATACATGCTTCAATGGGGCCGCAACTTTATCGTTGCGGAAATATATCTTATTATTTCTTCTTCATCTTCTGATACACAGCTTCAATGGGGCCGCAACTTTATCGTTGCGGAAATACATTTTTCTGATCCCTGAGTAACACTCAGGCTGAATGCTTCAATGGGGCCGCAACTTTATCGTTGCGGAAATAGATCATCAAGATGCAAAACGAAGGGATTGACTTCTTTGGCTTCAATGGGGCCGCAACTTTATCGTTGCGGAAATCTGATCAATCGCTAGAAACCCAAATCGATACCGAAGCTTCAATGGGGCCGCAACTTTATCGTTGCGGAAATTATGTCAAAAACCTAAACCGGATAAGCCAGCGTAATTGCTTCAATGGGGCCGCAACTTTATCGTTGCGGAAATGAACGTGGCCAAACTCCCTTTATACAGGAACGATCAGCTTCAATGGGGCCGCAACTTTATCGTTGCGGAAATATTTTAGTCGTGGCTGGGAAAAAAGTAATTGGTCAGCGCTTCAATGGGGCCGCAACTTTATCGTTGCGGAAATGGACCGGGCGCGAGTCCGACGGCTATCGCGGAACCACGCTTCAATGGGGCCGCAACTTTATCGTTGCGGAAATGGGGGAATACATGGCCAGACTTTCCGCAAAGTCGTGACGGCTTCAATGGGGCCGCAACTTTATCGTTGCGGAAATTCATATTGAATTGATTCAATCAAAACCAGTGAGCAGAGCTTCAATGGGGCCGCAACTTTATCGTTGCGGAAATCGTTATGGAAACTTTGATAGTTTTAGCCCTGCCCTGCGCTTCAATGGGGCCGCAACTTTATCGTTGCGGAAATGATCCATTCGCGGGCTACTCATCACCTGCACAATGGACGCTTCAATGGGGCCGCAACTTTATCGTTGCGGAAATAGCTGCCAATACGCCTTTTGTCACAGCCCCCGCCTCGCTTCAATGGGGCCGCAACTTTATCGTTGCGGAAATAGATCAACTATCAAGCAGATACACTAGATAAGGATATGCTTCAATGGGGCCGCAACTTTATCGTTGCGGAAATTGCTGATCTTGGACATTGTGTCGCCGTAGTATTTCACGCTTCAATGGGGCCGCAACTTTATCGTTGCGGAAATCGAGAAGGTCTGGAACCGGACCGCAAGCTTGGTGTCCGAGCTTCAATGGGGCCGCAACTTTATCGTTGCGGAAATCCCTTTGTCGCAGAATACAACCTCAACCTCACTTTAGCTTCAATGGGGCCGCAACTTTATCGTTGCGGAAATCAAGAAAATGCCCGACAACCAAATCGAGGATCTATATCAGCTTCAATGGGGCCGCAACTTTATCGTTGCGGAAATTAGCCTGTGCTCGAGTACCTCCCTGACATCCTCAGCGCTTCAATGGGGCCGCAACTTTATCGTTGCGGAAATTCGCACAATAGTATCCATAGGCTGAATACACATTCTGCTTCAATGGGGCCGCAACTTTATCGTTGCGGAAATGGCACCGCCGACGCAGGAAGAAGAGGAAGCATTATTGCTTCAATGGGGCCGCAACTTTATCGTTGCGGAAATCGAGTGTGTTCGCCCGGAAATTCCAGATAGATACCCATGCTTCAATGGGGCCGCAACTTTATCGTTGCGGAAATTGTCGTGTTGTATGCATAGGATCGGTATCGCTCAGTGCTTCAATGGGGCCGCAACTTTATCGTTGCGGAAATAGATGTACGTATCCACAATTAAAGTGGATATGATAGACGCTTCAATGGGGCCGCAACTTTATCGTTGCGGAAATACGGCTCTGGCACCTGGTTCGCCGATTCACAAAAAATGCTTCAATGGGGCCGCAACTTTATCGTTGCGGAAATCCCAAGAATAATCATAAGCAGCCCCAAAATCTGCCGCGCTTCAATGGGGCCGCAACTTTATCGTTGCGGAAATCCGGATCGAGTCGTCGCCGGAGCGCTGGTTGGAGAAGTGCTTCAATGGGGCCGCAACTTTATCGTTGCGGAAATCTACTCAAACCATGCCAATGCCACCGGTACCACCACGCTTCAATGGGGCCGCAACTTTATCGTTGCGGAAATCCAAAAAATGGAAGATTAGGAGTCCTTCCTTGCGAAGCTTCAATGGGGCCGCAACTTTATCGTTGCGGAAATTACTGCATTGCCGCCACGGTACGCGGCGGCAGACCTGCTTCAATGGGGCCGCAACTTTATCGTTGCGGAAATTTCGGAAAAACAGTTTGCCCTCTAAATCGAATCTATGCTTCAATGGGGCCGCAACTTTATCGTTGCGGAAATTTGTTTTTTCTCAACAGTATTGGCAACCTTTTGCTTGGCTTCAATGGGGCCGCAACTTTATCGTTGCGGAAATCAGGCCAACTGGACGCACAAATACGACATAACTGATACCCGCTTCAATGGGGCCGCAACTTTATCGTTGCGGAAATGGCCAAATGGCAATAGCGTTTCACCGTTATAGGCCAGCTTCAATGGGGCCGCAACTTTATCGTTGCGGAAATATATCGGTGTGAAATTAACGACTGGCAACGTATTGCATCGCTTCAATGGGGCCGCAACTTTATCGTTGCGGAAATACCAAACCTGCGGCCAATCACGGCCAGCATCAAACCCGCTTCAATGGGGCCGCAACTTTATCGTTGCGGAAATACCAAACCTGCGGCCAATCACGGCCAGCATCCAACCCGCTTCAATGGGGCCGCAACTTTATCGTTGCGGAAATGGGTACAAATGCATCAGTGGAAAATCACCCACAACAAGCTTCAATGGGGCCGCAACTTTATCGTTGCGGAAATTTAATACCCAATACCTATTTTTTTACATGAAAACCAGGGCTTCAATGGGGCCGCAACTTTATCGTTGCGGAAATCTGAACCTGTTCAGGCATTATGCAGACAGAATTCAAGCTTCAATGGGGCCGCAACTTTATCGTTGCGGAAATCAAGCAAAGGAAGTTGCAGAAGGCATATCCTGACGCGCTTCAATGGGGCCGCAACTTTATCGTTGCGGAAATCCGAGCTGTACGATTTGGAGCGTGGGGAAGATGCATGCTTCAATGGGGCCGCAACTTTATCGTTGCGGAAATGTAAGTTGAGTAAATTAGGTGATGAATTGGGATTTGAGCTTCAATGGGGCCGCAACTTTATCGTTGCGGAAATCAAAGGCTCATTGACCACATCAGGAGCCGGGAAAATAGCTTCAATGGGGCCGCAACTTTATCGTTGCGGAAATCTGAAGTCAGGTCCATGGGTCTAGAACCTGATCAGGTGGCTTCAATGGGGCCGCAACTTTATCGTTGCGGAAATGCGTCTGTTCGATATAGAGGGCTCTGGAACCAGATTGTGCTTCAATGGGGCCGCAACTTTATCGTTGCGGAAATGTGCGGACGTCATCATTCGGTCCGTACGACCTCCCAGCTTCAATGGGGCCGCAACTTTATCGTTGCGGAAATGTACGTTATCAGACTGCTAACCGTGTAGGGGGGATATGCTTCAATGGGGCCGCAACTTTATCGTTGCGGAAATCTGTCCTGTACGGGGATACCGACAGTATCTTTGTCAAGCTTCAATGGGGCCGCAACTTTATCGTTGCGGAAATCTTGAGGCGCGTCCATACCAGACACCGAGCACGCAGCTTCAATGGGGCCGCAACTTTATCGTTGCGGAAATTGATCTTCTGACTTCATCTTGTCGCCTTCATCAATAAGCTTCAATGGGGCCGCAACTTTATCGTTGCGGAAATCAGTGATAACTTTGAAAACAGTCGCACAAGCAAAAATGCTTCAATGGGGCCGCAACTTTATCGTTGCGGAAATTAGCCTCCGTCCTGGCCGTGCTCGTCCTCGATTGGGATCGCTTCAATGGGGCCGCAACTTTATCGTTGCGGAAATCAGATACAGCGAGGCGTACGGGTTGTCGGCTGGGGGGCTTCAATGGGGCCGCAACTTTATCGTTGCGGAAATCGAGTCGATGAGTAGATCTGCCGTAAGTCCGGAACTCGGCTTCAATGGGGCCGCAACTTTATCGTTGCGGAAATCTGCAGCTGATCCGCCAGTCTGCTCAATTGCAAACTGCTTCAATGGGGCCGCAACTTTATCGTTGCGGAAATGACGCATCAAGCTCCTAACTTGGTCACGTAATTTCGTGCTTCAATGGGGCCGCAACTTTATCGTTGCGGAAATTGAAATATGGAGATCACCATCCCCATATACGCCTAATGCTTCAATGGGGCCGCAACTTTATCGTTGCGGAAATGATCCTATACTATTCAGTTAAGAAATTATTTTTTTCATGCTTCAATGGGGCCGCAACTTTATCGTTGCGGAAATAGGCAAAAAAGCAGGAGAAAGAGGAATGAAGATTAAAGCTTCAATGGGGCCGCAACTTTATCGTTGCGGAAATGCAATAGCATTCCACAGATATCGGCCCGAAAGAAGGGCTTCAATGGGGCCGCAACTTTATCGTTGCGGAAATTCGAGTGGATAAAATTGGTCAGAGTAACAACGCCGTTGCTTCAATGGGGCCGCAACTTTATCGTTGCGGAAATATAAACGTGTATGAAGTCGTGGATGATTCGAGTGGATGTAACAACGCCGTTGCTTCAATGGGGCCGCAACTTTATCGTTGCGGAAATCGGTTTGCATGGCTATTCTAGAAAGGTGGGGTTATTGCTTCAATGGGGCCGCAACTTTATCGTTGCGGAAATGAATATACCGCATGTGCTCGTGATTTTAGTTGCTTGTGCTTCAATGGGGCCGCAACTTTATCGTTGCGGAAATAACTCTGAGACCACAAGCCCAGAGACAACAAAACTCTGCTTCAATGGGGCCGCAACTTTATCGTTGCGGAAATATGATAGTTCAGTTCCAGCGCCGAGCGGCAACATTGGCTTCAATGGGGCCGCAACTTTATCGTTGCGGAAATCTCTCATCTATTACGGGTATCAGCACGGAAAAACACGCTTCAATGGGGCCGCAACTTTATCGTTGCGGAAATATGAAGTACGCATGGAACTCCTGCATAACGGGTATGCTTCAATGGGGCCGCAACTTTATCGTTGCGGAAATGAGTATAGACCACTTTGGGGATGACAGCTTTAGTAACGCTTCAATGGGGCCGCAACTTTATCGTTGCGGAAATTGTCAGAATACTGAATGATAGGATGCAGTCTTCAACGCTTCAATGGGGCCGCAACTTTATCGTTGCGGAAATGCCTCGGGCTGGCTCACCATGACTTTCAACCGCCGGCTTCAATGGGGCCGCAACTTTATCGTTGCGGAAATTTCGGATTGTGTTGGCTTGACCGCCGAAGGTCTTTTCGCTTCAATGGGGCCGCAACTTTATCGTTGCGGAAATGCGGCAGCTGGCGGACTTTGGCGTAATCGGCATATTTGCTTCAATGGGGCCGCAACTTTATCGTTGCGGAAATCGGAGGCTTCAATCTCATCGTCGGGTCGCACGGTGATGCTTCAATGGGGCCGCAACTTTATCGTTGCGGAAATTCAGAATTTCGACAACAGGCCATGAAGACCCTACAAGCTTCAATGGGGCCGCAACTTTATCGTTGCGGAAATCTATAACCTCGCATCATCCACAAACACATCTAGCAGCGCTTCAATGGGGCCGCAACTTTATCGTTGCGGAAATACGGTTGAGAGCCTAACACGCTTGCCGATACCAGTTAGCTTCAATGGGGCCGCAACTTTATCGTTGCGGAAATAGCGACTACTCCACATACTACTCATGGGGAATAAGCTGCTTCAATGGGGCCGCAACTTTATCGTTGCGGAAATGCCGAAATGCACGAAGCGGGAGAAGCTGCAAAAATGGCTTCAATGGGGCCGCAACTTTATCGTTGCGGAAATGAGAAATGGCAGGCGCACATAATTGAGGTTTTGCGCGCTTCAATGGGGCCGCAACTTTATCGTTGCGGAAATCTGCCAGACTTCCGCATCCGGGGAGCAGAGATAACCTACGCTTCAATGGGGCCGCAACTTTATCGTTGCGGAAATACCAAAAAGATTGGCAAAAAGACTGGGCTTTTGCGGCTTCAATGGGGCCGCAACTTTATCGTTGCGGAAATGTACCACAAGTACGACCAAACACATTCACCTTCAATCGCTTCAATGGGGCCGCAACTTTATCGTTGCGGAAATAAGTATAGTGCTGAATGTCGGTAAAGGCCGATTTGCATTGCTTCAATGGGGCCGCAACTTTATCGTTGCGGAAATGACGGTTATCACAAACCATGACGTTAGGGCAGAAAAGGGCTTCAATGGGGCCGCAACTTTATCGTTGCGGAAATGTGAACAAAATCCATGCACCATACGTCAAGGAAATACGCTTCAATGGGGCCGCAACTTTATCGTTGCGGAAATACAATACATAACAATGCCGACAAAAGAAGAAATACACGCTTCAATGGGGCCGCAACTTTATCGTTGCGGAAATCGTACTATTGCCTCGTTGTTAATATCCGCGTTGGCAGCTTCAATGGGGCCGCAACTTTATCGTTGCGGAAATTTAAAAAAAAGGGGGGGTGTTAATGTTCGATGGTTCGCTTCAATGGGGCCGCAACTTTATCGTTGCGGAAATGCAGCTCGATTATATCCTTGGGATCATACAAGCCGTCGCTTCAATGGGGCCGCAACTTTATCGTTGCGGAAATTTCAGATGTTTCTCTATCCTGCCTATCTCCCCAGCGCTTCAATGGGGCCGCAACTTTATCGTTGCGGAAATAGGTGTATACAGCGTAGTGGGCTTCCAGGCGTTTGACGAGCTTCAATGGGGCCGCAACTTTATCGTTGCGGAAATATTGGAGCAGGTGGCACGTTATCCTTCAATCATATTGCTTCAATGGGGCCGCAACTTTATCGTTGCGGAAATCCTTTTGTCTTGACTCTCTCAGTCATGTATAGCCCCCCGCTTCAATGGGGCCGCAACTTTATCGTTGCGGAAATTTCTGTGAATCACATTCACAGCATTTCATAAGATTAATCGCTTCAATGGGGCCGCAACTTTATCGTTGCGGAAATATGGATATCGCTGTATTGCCGGTAAATCTACAGTAACGCTTCAATGGGGCCGCAACTTTATCGTTGCGGAAATAAGAGGCGCGCGGCGGCAGGCCAAGCATACTTGTTTGCTTCAATGGGGCCGCAACTTTATCGTTGCGGAAATCGGGCTTGTTGTTGTGGCATACAAGGACAAAAAGGGTGCTTCAATGGGGCCGCAACTTTATCGTTGCGGAAATATACTCACGTATTGCATCTATCAGATCAGAATTATCGCTTCAATGGGGCCGCAACTTTATCGTTGCGGAAATGGAGGTCATCGCGTATCTTGATGATGACGATAGGTGCGCTTCAATGGGGCCGCAACTTTATCGTTGCGGAAATTGAAATACCGTGAGTACCGTGAGTATAGGCACGAAAGCTTCAATGGGGCCGCAACTTTATCGTTGCGGAAATCTCATTAGAGGCGCTAAACGCGCAAGGTAACTATCAAGCTTCAATGGGGCCGCAACTTTATCGTTGCGGAAATCTACAATCTGTGGAACGAATGCCTGTCATGCCATGAGGCTTCAATGGGGCCGCAACTTTATCGTTGCGGAAATAGGCATGGCGTTTTTTCCTTCGTTTTATTGTCCTTTTTTGCTTCAATGGGGCCGCAACTTTATCGTTGCGGAAATCCGAATCTAATAGCCATGTCTTTATTCTAAATAAAAGCTTCAATGGGGCCGCAACTTTATCGTTGCGGAAATCTATTGCCGTTGGTTTGGCTTGAAGCCATTCACGGGCGCTTCAATGGGGCCGCAACTTTATCGTTGCGGAAATTACCATAGTAATACCGTTTTACGCACGGGGTATTAACGGGCTTCAATGGGGCCGCAACTTTATCGTTGCGGAAATGATGCGAATGGTATGAACTTGATTTGGTTCGGACTTAATGTGCTTCAATGGGGCCGCAACTTTATCGTTGCGGAAATCAGTCAAGAAAAGAACTATCAAGAGGCGCAAACATTGCTTCAATGGGGCCGCAACTTTATCGTTGCGGAAATACATACTGCCTCATATGCAAAGATCGCCTTACTGAACCGCTTCAATGGGGCCGCAACTTTATCGTTGCGGAAATACCCAGTATCTCTTGGGCCTGTGCGTGCCACGTGCCGCGCTTCAATGGGGCCGCAACTTTATCGTTGCGGAAATTATTTTGAAATTGGCAGTTATCATATTCAGTATGATGCTTCAATGGGGCCGCAACTTTATCGTTGCGGAAATACAAAGAAGTCGGGCCTGTACCGTTAGCTCCTTGGCTCGCTTCAATGGGGCCGCAACTTTATCGTTGCGGAAATTGAGGAGCAATAATGCCTAGTGTGCATTGGCTGATCAGGCTTCAATGGGGCCGCAACTTTATCGTTGCGGAAATTGCTGGAAAGACACCGTGAGATATTTTTGATTAGCCAGCTTCAATGGGGCCGCAACTTTATCGTTGCGGAAATCTCGTATTCTGCCCTGGTGCAGATGCAGTCGTCGCGGCTTCAATGGGGCCGCAACTTTATCGTTGCGGAAATGTCAAGTCAAAGTACTCGCCGATTGACGGCCACGTGCTCGCTTCAATGGGGCCGCAACTTTATCGTTGCGGAAATACAAAAGGTGGATATCCCCGCTCCAGCTGCAGAACGGCTTCAATGGGGCCGCAACTTTATCGTTGCGGAAATTAGGATCTCCCAGATCATCTTGAGGGATTCCAGCTCGCTTCAATGGGGCCGCAACTTTATCGTTGCGGAAATGAAAGTGCAAGACAACTTACTCGGCATCAGAAAATAACGCTTCAATGGGGCCGCAACTTTATCGTTGCGGAAATGCGAGGGCATAGAGGACGTTATGGTTCTGGGATTCTTGCTTCAATGGGGCCGCAACTTTATCGTTGCGGAAATACGGCAATCAGGGTCGATTCGGCCAAGCTGCGGATTGCTTCAATGGGGCCGCAACTTTATCGTTGCGGAAATCTATCCCAGGTGCGTCAGAATAGCGCAGACGAAATCCGCTTCAATGGGGCCGCAACTTTATCGTTGCGGAAATCGGATAGTGATTATCGCAGAGCGTGGGAAATTTCGACGCTTCAATGGGGCCGCAACTTTATCGTTGCGGAAATGGCAGAAGGTCGAGTAGATGTCGGCGAGGTAAGGGAAGCTTCAATGGGGCCGCAACTTTATCGTTGCGGAAATCGAGTTTGCGCGATTGGGGATAAGCCCTACATATGCACGGCTTCAATGGGGCCGCAACTTTATCGTTGCGGAAATTTATTCCCGATATTGGCGCAATCGCAACATTAGGGCGCTTCAATGGGGCCGCAACTTTATCGTTGCGGAAATAAGAAACGCGTTAAGTGCTACTGCGGCTCCTAGTCCGCTTCAATGGGGCCGCAACTTTATCGTTGCGGAAATGCAAGGGGTGAGGTTTCCGGGAGGAATGCGAGGAAATGCTTCAATGGGGCCGCAACTTTATCGTTGCGGAAATCGGCATATCACAGACAACTGTTAGGCAGCTCCCCTGAAGAGCTTCAATGGGGCCGCAACTTTATCGTTGCGGAAATACAATATCCCTTAACTGGGAAGTCGACTTGACCAGTGCTTCAATGGGGCCGCAACTTTATCGTTGCGGAAATTTGTCAGGGGCCTGCCAAGCTCTTGTCAGGGGCCTGCGCTTCAATGGGGCCGCAACTTTATCGTTGCGGAAATTTAGTCGCTATGTGGACGTTAACTGCCAGGCCGTCGCTTCAATGGGGCCGCAACTTTATCGTTGCGGAAATTGACGAACCCGATCTTCGACGTTTTCAGCCTGGCTACGGCTTCAATGGGGCCGCAACTTTATCGTTGCGGAAATTCAGCATCATGTCGCCGGAAACCCGTGATAGAATAATGCTTCAATGGGGCCGCAACTTTATCGTTGCGGAAATAGACAAAAAGAACCATTGTAAGACATCGAGACGATCAGCTTCAATGGGGCCGCAACTTTATCGTTGCGGAAATGTCAGGCTGGAAACTTTACAGCCGCGACGGCATTACCGTTGCTTCAATGGGGCCGCAACTTTATCGTTGCGGAAATGCAATATCTGGGCGGCCCACTGGGTACTTCCGGCTAGGACGCTTCAATGGGGCCGCAACTTTATCGTTGCGGAAATGATTGCGGCCTTCCAATCCGTGATAGACTGGACGCAGCTTCAATGGGGCCGCAACTTTATCGTTGCGGAAATGAATATCGCCACAGTAACAAGCATTAGCTTCAATGGGGCCGCAACTTTATCGTTGCGGAAATCCCGTAATCCCGACTGTATCGGTCATTACGGGTGTGTGATCAGCATCTTTTTTGTACAGCACTTGCGTTTTTCGTATCGAGTGCACTTGGATGGCATGCGCCCCCATCCTCATATATAACGTGTTTTCAAACACCTCCCTCGTAACGCAAGCGCTCCGGGCCTCTCGTACGTCATACTACGATGGATGCCTCCCTTTTGGTTCTAGATGGCGCCGCCCCCATCGTCATTATGCGCCTGTCCTGCTTTTCTGCAGGCCCAATGTCCACTATGAGAACCCTGTCCTCGTCAAGGTTTAGCAGATCTCCTAGCTCTTCCTTCATCATTACCAGCTCCCCTGCGCTAAGGTCGCACATAAAGACAGAGTACTGCGCCGGATCCCCGTATCCGTTCATCTTTTTGTACGTCTTGACAAGCCGCACGGGATCGCTGACATCATAACACACCAGATACCTGTTGCGCATGCCTCATCTTGTCCTAAATGCAGGATATGAGGGTATCTCGTCTAGCAGGTGCCTTGAGAGCAGCCTTGCCTGAGTCTCCATGATGCGCCGGTAGCTTGCCGAATAGCCAAGGGCCGGGTGTGTCACGGTAGAGTCCATGCGCCTCTCGTATGCGGCTATGACTGCGCGCCTTCCCGCAGACGTCATGTTGACGCCGAATTTTGTCTTTATCATGTCCTTGTTTGTAACCTCACCGCCGTTTATGACCGTGATGCACACAGAGTCTGCAACAAGCGGCCTGAACTCCTCTATCAGATCAAGTGCCAGGGCGGGACGCCCGTACTTTGGCATGTGCAAAAACCCAAGATACGGATCCAGCCCGACCCTGCCTGCAGTAACTGTGGCCTGCCGCGTCAGGACAGAGTACAGAAATGACAGGAGCGCATTGATGGGATCGCGGGGAGGCCTCCTGTTCCTTTCCGTGAACTCAAAGCCGACGGATTCGTCCTTTATCATGCCATTGAACTCTGAAAAGTACACCCTTGCCGCCATGCCCTCGATGCCCAGCAGGGCGTCATACCTGCGGGCGTGCCTTGCTTGATCTGCAAACTCGTCAAGCCTGCCAAGCACCTTCTCCGGCATGCCCTTGTGGTTTCTGCGCAGCAGCGTAGTGCAGTTTTTGATCTTCCCGTATACTATGCTCCTGGCTATGTCCATCCTCGCGTTGTTGGCCGAGTGCTTTTTATGCTGGGCCATGCGAAGCTCTATGTTCTTGTGTACCATGCCGGTGGTCATGCCTGTAAACCACCCGCCATAGGTCATGTAGCATATGGGTATGTTTCTGTTGCACAGCTCCCGTACGGCCTGGGTTGTAATCTGCACGTTTCCAAACAGCGTGATCTCAGAGATGTCAATGAGGCGGATCTTCCTTGCCACCTGCCCGTTTATCATGACATGTATGCGGTCATTGGACTTTGTAACGCGCGCGCCCTGCTCTTGCACGTATACCGGAACCGCGTCGTCCCTCATTGGATACATTCTGCGGATCCGCTCTTGGCTCGTACCTGACCCGACATCGGAGAGCATGTTGGTCTCATCGGGCATGCATATGCCAACAAGCGAGCATCTCGGGCACTTGGGGCTGTCTACCAGCGGGGGAGGCATGGAGCCCAGGGCCATCGTCTCCTTCATGTCGTGTATCATCTGCAGCGTCTCTGCCACCATCCTGTCATCAAAGTCCACCTCTACGCGCTGCTTTGAGGACACATAGTAGACTATGCCCTTTGTGCATTCGTATCCGTTGGCACGCAGCAGGAGCCCCTGCGCGCACACCTGTATCCTGTGATCCAGATGCGTCCTCTCGGCAGTATCTGGCGTGCTGCCTCGTTTGTACTCTACCGGGGTGGCATGACTGCCGCTTATCTCCAGCAGATCCATCTTTGCTACGAGGCCAATTTTGTCATCAGAGAGCGTAACGGAGCGCGTATGGATCTTTTCATCTTCCTCCTTTCCTGCCTTTCTTCTCTCAGATGACTTGTCCACGTTGCGGTGATTATGTTTGCCCTCTATCACCTCCGTATTGTATTCAAACTCGCCCTGGACCCATTCCATGTATGAGAGACGCTTGCAATACGCATACTGCGTAAGCATCCGTACCGGTATGATGTCTGGAACCTGCTGTGCCATGTCCGTACTGCCTTTTTCACGGATAAAATACGTATGCACGTCTGGCCAAGGGCAAGCTGGGGCAATTATTTTAATTATTGCCCCACCAGATATGACAAAACACGTCCGAAAGCACTGAAGGGCCCCAGCTGTATGGCACTACAGTCAGGTAGGATGCCGCGGGATACTGCCATGCAGTGCGCCGCCTGCACCCGGCCGAAAAAGCCCTTGTAGAACCAGAACGTATGGTGGCGCCGCCCACCAGACTTGAACTGGCGACCAACGGATTAACAGTCCGACGCTCTACCACGCTGAGCTAGGGCGGCACTAGTCTCCGATCCTGGCAGATGCGATTTAATCCTTGCGAAAGCGCAAAAACTCAGTTGTACTGTTCGAAAAACTCCTTGATCTCATCATGTAGATCCTCAAGCAGCGCCTTGATTTCCATGTGCTCCTTGACAGTAGGCTCCCTGCCGTCATGAAAGATTGGAAACGAGCCTATGGCGATGCCTGTAATCTCGCCTACAAAGTGCCCGCAAAGAAAGTCCCCCGTGTTCTCGCATTTCCAGACCCGCGCCTCCCTTGGAAGCTCATCGAACTTTTTGGACTTTTCCAGGGCGCCCAGGATGAGATTCTTGATTATGCTTTTAAATTCCGGATTCAAGGGTGCCGCACTCTCACTTTGCTATTCCCGCCGACTCTTCGGTTATGTATATACCGTCAAGGAACACCCTGTGGTCCTTGTCCTTTACCCGCGTCTTGAGCTGTATGTTTGCAGCCGTCTGCGACACCTCTGTCTTGACGTGGCCCGTGACTAGCACGTCCTCGCCCTTTGGGATCACCTTGGCGCTGCCCTCTATCTTGGCGACCCTTGCTGCCCGCTCCCCCTGAAAGTTCTCGATCAGAACCCTGCCGTCCTCGGCCTTTACCGTTATTGGAAAGTGTGCAAAGACGACCCTCATTTTTATTGTGTATCCATTGACGACGCCCTCGCACAGGTTCCTGATTATCGACCTTGCCGTGTTCATTATGGAGCGATCCCTCTTCCTGAATCCTGCGGCCTTTAGCAGTACCCTGTTGTCGCCGACCTCCAGCCTTACCGGAATCTTTCTAAAGCTCTTAAACGTCCTGCCCAGCGGACCGCTGACCTCCAGCATGTGCCTCTTGAGGCCCACCGTGACGCCCTCCGGGATCTCTACCTGTGCCTCGAACTTTTCTGCCTGTCTAGTAGACATATCCTATCAGAAACCCCCCTATTCCCCTGCTTACCGCGTCATGATGCGACATTACGCCCTGGTTTGTGGTGACTAGCAGCACGCCCCTGTCGTATGCCGGCAGGTACTGCTGCTCCCATGCCGGGTACTCGTCCTTTCCCACCTTGAACCTAGGCGAGATTGCGCCGCACTTGTTGATCTTTGCCAGCAGCTTTATCCTGAACTTGCCCCCCCTGTTGTCCTCTATGCGCTCAAACTCCCCCACGTATCCCTCCTTTTGCAGGGTCTTGAGGACCTCCACGCCGAGCTTGGACGTGGGCAGAATAGTGCACTCGCTCTTGCGCCTTGCCTCGTTGTTGTACAGCGTGACAAACAGGTTTGCTAGTACGTTGGTTGCCGGCATGCTATCACCTGTTCTTCCTGAATCCCAAGGATCCTGCCACTTCCCGAAAGCACCGCCTGCATATCATGAGGTTGTATTTCTGGATTACCGCCGTATAGTCCCCGCACCTCTTGCACCATCTCGAGCCCCGCCCGAACTTGTGCTGCTTTCTGCCCGTTGCCTCATACGACCTGTCCTTTGCCATTATGTTATGTCAACCCCAAACTCTTCCTTCATGTAGTTCTTTGCCTCCTCGCTTGTAATGACGTGCCTCTTGCCCACGCTTGCCTTGTGCTTGCTGCGCTTTCTGATGCTGTATCCGGGCCTTGCAAGCGCCACTGCCACCTCCAGTCCTAGGATCCCTATCTGGGGGTCGTACTTTACGTCTGGGATGTCTATGTGCTCCCGGATTCCAAACGAGAGGTTGCCAAAGTCGTCAAAGGATCTCCCGCTTACCTTGTTTGCCTTTGCATCAAGCAGCCTCTTTAGCAGAACCCTTGCATCCTGGCCCCTGGCAGTCACTGCGACGCCGATGGGCTCCCCCTTTCTTACCCCCCAGTCCCTGAGCGTCTGCCTTGCCTCCCTTGCGTTTGGCTTTTTGCCGGAAATCTGCTCGAGGCACCTTTTGCCCGCCTCGATTGCGTCCCCGGATCTGCCGATCCCCATGTTGAGTACCACCTTTTCAAGGAAGATCTTTTTCATAACCTGTTGTGTCTGTTGAGCCATGGATATCACCGTATCTGGATTGCCGGACTGTTCCTTCCTATTGCCATCGTGTTGTCGGTCTGAATCTCGATCCTTCTGTCCCCGAGGGTGACTTGCGCCCTCCGCGGAAGGTTGAAGGTTCCACCCTCGATCTTTTCAATGGTGCCGGTCTGTCCTGCGTTTGTACCCTTTGTAACTATGATTTGTGCGCCCTCCTCGAGCCGTATGGTCTCCAGTATTTTTTGCTCGGGGATCTGAACCACGCATGTATCGCCCGGCCTTGCATCCGTGTCGGCAATGATCGTTCTCCCGTCATGGAGCCCTATCTGCGTCCTTTTGCCCCTGATTGACACCTTTGATGTGACCCTGCAGAGCTTCTTTGCCTTCTCCTCGGGACTAATCTTTATCGGCGTCAGCGGCGCGCCCCTTCCCGGAACCAGCCTGTAGACATCCTCGACGTTGTCCAGCTCTACTACGTCCATCAGTCCTATGCCGTGGTGCAGTGACCTCCTGACTATGCCGTCCACCCTTACGCTGCCAGAATAGATGGCCGACTTTGCCTCCCTCAGCGAGCTGACAATCCTCAGCGTATCTCTCAGAAATACCGCGCTTGGGATTGACTGGCTCTTGGGGTGCGGGCCCGGCCTTACCGTTACTACGAACCTCTTGTCCTTCCTGCCGATTCCCCAGAACAGCGGCGCCATCTGGCGCTTGAGCTTTTTGCTTCCCGATATGCTTACCATTATTCTTCTGCATCTCCTGACTTTTCTTTGTCTTTAGTTTGTTCCGGTTCTGACGTCCGTGTCACACGTGACCGGAACCGTGACATCCATGACCTTTCCTTGCTCTTTGTTTGTTCCTGCTCGGACTCTGCGCCGGCCGTGTCTGCATCATCGGTGGCCTGCTCCTCGGACTGCACTGGCTCTCCGGCCTGATCCTCTGACTCTGCGCCTGCATCATCGGTGGCCTGCTCCTCGGACTGCACTGGCTCTCCGGCCTGATCCTCTGACTCTGCGCCGGCCGTGTCTGCATCATCGGTGGCCTGCTCCTCGGACTGCACTGGCTCTCCGGCCTGATCCTCTGACTCTGCGCCTGCATCATCAGCGGCCTGCTGTTCGGACTGCACTGGCTCTCCAGCTTGATCTTTGGACTCTGCGCCGGCCGTGTCTGCATCATCAGCGGCCTGCTCCTCGGACTGCACTGGCTCTCCAGCTTGATCTTTGGACTCTGCGCCTGCATCATCGGTGGCCTGCTCCTCGGACTGCACTGGCTCTCCAGCTTGATCTTTGGACTCTGCGCCGGCCGTGTCTGCATCATCGGTGGCCTGCTCCTCGGACTGCACTGGCTCTCCGGCCTGATCCTCTGACTCTGCGCCTGCATCATCAGCGGCCTGCTCCTCGGACTGCACTGGCTCTCCAGCTTGATCCTCCGTGGGTGCCGGCTCAGAGTCGGGTATGCCCAGATGAACCCGCTGGGGGGCAGCATCCTCTCCCTCCTGCTCCGTGGGTGCCGGCTCAGAGTCGGGTATGCCCAGATGAACCCGCTGGGGGGCAGCATCCTCGGCCCCTGAATCCTCCCGGGATGCCTGTCCGGATGGCGCTTTGCCGTCTCCCTTTAGCTTTCTCATCCTCCACGGATCCTCCGTGTCAAGATCGGTGACTATGAGGTTTGATGCGTGGATGAACACGTCGTACTTGTCCCCGCGGGTCTTTTCCTTTTTGATTCCCTCTATTGATATCCTGCCGGTTGCAGTATCGACCTGCGCGACCTTGCCGTCAACCCCCTTGTACTCGCCCCTGACTACCCTGACCGCGTCACCTGCGACTATCCTGACGGACTTTTTTACGTACTTGCCCTGCAGGTTCTTTGAGAGTGGGCTGGATACCTGCGCGCTTTTAGCCGCGTAGGCTGCGCGGTACATCTGCGAGTTTCTCATCTTTGTTGGCTTCATCCCCTATACCACCATCGATGCCAGGTTTGCGACCCTTGGCCACTTCTCCGAGGCCTCTGCTGCAACCGGTCCCTTGATGTCGGTGCCCTTTGCCTCCCCCTCCGGGGTCATGAGCACCGCCGCATTGTCCTCAAAGGCGACCCGTACCCCGTTTAGCCTCCTGACCGGATACTTTTGCCTGATGACCACCGCGCCGAACACCTGCTTTCTCAGCTCGGCCGGGCCCTTTTTTACCACCACGTTTACAAAGTCGCCCACCGAGGCTGCCGGCAGCCTTGAGACCCTAGTCTTGTGCCCGGGAACCATCACGATCTCTATGATCTTGGCGCCCGAGTTGTCCGCACATACGATCTCGGCGCCAATTGGCAGCGCCTTGGTCACGTACGGCCTGAACTCTGAGACACCCTTTGCCTTGCCCCTGCTGCGTCCCTGCGACATTACCGCCTGACCTCCACCACCACATATGATACCGACTTTGATATCGGCCTGCATTCTGCGGTCTTGACGACGTCCCCGTCCCTAACCGAGATGCATCCGGGCACGTGCGCGTGGATGGTGCTCTTGCTTCTTGCATACCTCTTGAACTTGCTCATGTATGTCGGCGCGTCCTTTTGCAGGGTTATGGTCTGCCTGGCCTTTGTGCCCGTGGCTATACCCTCAAAGAGCTTTCCCCGGACGGACAGCCTTCCGTGGAACGGGCAGTGCGCGTCGGCACACTCCTCGCCCGGGGGGCTTACATCCAGTCCTATGTTCCTGCTCATGTCTTGATCACCAGTCTCTCTGCAGGACGCCTTAAAATCCTGCCGCCCTCGACCCGTATGTCCCGGCCGGCCACCCTAAAGGTCCACGTGCTTGCATCCTTTGGAATCCTCTTGACTCCCGACTGCGTCTCCAGTACGAGGGTGGATCTCGTCTCGTCGATTACCACCCCTGACATGCCCACCAGCTGCGCGTTGGCAGATGCCGATATGACGGCCGGCAGCCCGACAAGCTCGTGCCTTGAGATGTTGTCTGTAGTTATCATGCGTTCCTCAACTCGCTTATCCTCGTCATCATCCTTGCAATGTCCCTTTTGACTGCTTTGATCTTCCCGCTTTCCTTGCGCAGCGTGCCCTTTGCGCCGTCGGTCCGCAGCTTGCCCAGCTCCACGCGGGCCTCCTGGATCCTGTGCCTGAGATCCGACTCGTTTAGCTGCCTGATTGTCTTCATGCTGATCCTGCTCACTTTAGCCTCGCCTCCTCCTCTTCGAGCGTCTCAAGGTTCTTCATCTTCTCCTCCTCAATTGCAATCTGCTCGGACTCTGTCCTTGCCTTGCGCTCCTTTTCTGTCTCGTCCCGCATCTTTCCGGTCTCTGCGTCCTTGACCTGCCTTGGCCTTGGGATCCTCATCTCAAACTCCGGAACCACCTTCTCCTTTCTTGCAATCCTTATTCTGACGCCGATCAGCCCCATCGGGGTCTCTACGTGCGCGACGTCCTCCGATACTATGACCTCCGCATGGTGTCCGGCCCTTGGCAGCACGCCCTGGGTGTGCTTTTCAAATGCCGATCTGTCCCCCCTGAGCTTGCCTGAGACCGTAATCTGCACGCCCATCGCGCCGCTCTCCATGATCTGCTTTAGCGTCCACATGGTCGCGCGCCTGAATGCGATCCCGCGCGAGATGTGCGTGGCAATCCTGTTGCACATGACGCTTGGCGACAGCTCCGGCCTGTCTATCTCCTCGACTGAGATCTGCGGGTTTTTCAGCCCGAACCTCGTGCCAAGAACCTCCGTCAGCTCCTTGATTCCGGAGCCCTTTCTGCCGATTACTATTCCGGGCCTTGTGACATGCAGCGAGACCCTGGTACCCGTGGGCGTCTTTGCCATCTCGACGTGGGAGAATCCCGCATCCTTGATCTTCTCCCGTAGGTAGTCCTTGAGAAGCATCATGTTATAGTTGTCCTTGATTACGTTTTTGACCGACATGTCCTATGCCTCCCGAGCCACCAGCTCCACGTGTGTCAGCACGTTGTTTTTCGGCGTAGCCCTTCCCATGGCCCTCGGAATGAACCGCTTTACGGACACCCCCTTGTGGCTTGTCACGTTGACAATCTGCAGCCTGTCCATGTCCATTCCCTTGTATTCTGCATTTGACTCTAGGTTGTCTATGAGCTTTAGAAACTGTTTTGCCGATTTTTGCGGATAGCGTCCGGCCATCATGCCGGGGTCTGACTTGTGCCCCACCTGCTTTTTGTACCTCTGCATGGGCACTGCGCTCTCCAGGTTTGATACCCTCTGCAAAAAGTCCCTTGCCTTTTCGAGCCTCATGCCCTGGATCCTGTGCCCGATCTCCCTTGCATGCTTGTGCGACATGTCCGCCTCCCTGATGGAGGCCCTGGCGTGCCTTGTCCTGTCATAGCCCTGAAACGCATAGTCGAACCTTCCCATGACAATCACTTTAACGGTACGTACAGGCTGGACCTTGACGCACCCACGCCCGGGGCGCCGTGCTGGACGCGCTTGTTGGTAATGACATACTCGCCCAGATAGTGCCCGATCATCTCCTCCATGATTGCGACGGGGGCAAAGTCCTTTCCGGAAAATACGTTGACTGTTACGCCGACCATGTACGGCAGGACGATCAGGTCCCTGACATGCGTCTTGATCGGGGCAGTGATCCTGCCTGCCTTTGCGGCCTTGATCTCCTCGATCAGCTTTCTCTTGTTGTCTGTAATCCCCCTGGTAAGGGATCTCCTCTGGCGGGAGTTGAACAGCTGGAACAGCCTCTCCAGCGACATGTTCTCCAGCTCGCCGTGGGCGATTCCCCTGTATGAAAACTCTTTAACCATATCCTGTCTCCCGTGATACAAGCGCAAATCCGTGGGCCATATTAGAGCATTCCTATTTTCGTTGCCAGATCCCTGGCCTTTTCGGTGTCGGCAAACTGCACAAAGGCCTTTTTCCCGTAGATTGTCCTTGCCGTGTTGACCCCGACTGCCCTGGCGTTGTACAGCGCCTCGATTGCCTCGATGATCTGTGGCTTGCTTGCGGATCTGTCTACGATAAAGCAGATCTTGCTTTCGGTCTCCACCTGCGCAAACGTCCTCTCGGTGATATACGGCTTGAGGATGACCTTCATTGCCTGATCCGCGTTCATCGCACCCTCACCATCAGCTCCAGGTGCGGGGATCTTATACCTGCGATCTCCCCGATTGCGGCCCTGGAATAAACCGTCAGCCTGATGAGCGTCGAGCCCGGCGCCAGGTCCAGTACGCTGAGCTCCCTGACTGACCTTACATCGACGCCCGGAATGGCGCCTGCGGCCCTTGAGAGCCTCTCTGATGACGACGTGACAAACAGGATGCTCTTTCCCACCTTTTTTGGCCTTCCCCTGAGCGAGGACTTGCCGGTCCTTGCCTTTCTGTTCCTGAGCCTGTCTACGTCGCCTGAAAGGCTCAGCGAGTCGATGACTCTGACCAGATCCCGCGTCTTTGTGATCGCCTCGATGTCGTCTGATACTATGATCGGAAATGACTCGCGGGGGCCGACCCTGTGGCCCCTTGCCTCTACCAGATCCCTTGATGCGGTAGCTGCGATTGCAGAGCACAGCGCAAGCCTGTTCTCCTTTTTGTTGATTTTTTTGTGGATTACCTTTTGCACCTTGGGCGGGTGTGCCTGCCTTCCGCCCCTCACCGACGCCACGCCGCCTGCCTGTCCCTGGCGCCCGCCGCCGCCCCCGCGCATCTTTGCGATACGCGACGTGCCCTGCCCCGTCGGAGGGTCGTTTGATCTTGCGACGACGTCCATGCCCGCCGTCGGATGCGTCCCCTTTGGCTGGAACCTGTGCGATTCCAGGTTGATGTATGCCTTTTGAATGACGTCCCTTCTCACCGGAGTCTCAAACACGGCCGGCAGCTCCACCTCGCCGTCCCTTGAGCCGGACACGGAGTATGACTGCACCCTCGTCATACGACTATCTCCAGGATGTTTGGCTTGGTTGTCTTGCCGGGCTCTCCCCTGATCTGCCTTCTCATCTTGATCAGCCTGCGATATGTTCCGGGAACCGAGCCCTTTAGTATGACATAGTCGCCCCTGACCAGTCCAAAGTGCTTGTAGCCGCCCTCGGGGTTGATCTGCCTCTTTTCATCGCCTGCGTTTGATACCATCATGATCCTCTTGCTGTACTCTATCCTCTGGTGGAATCCCATCTGCCCTGCCCTTGGAACCGTATACATGATGTACTGCGGCGAGATGGGGCCAAGCGAGCCAAGCTCCCTTACGGTCTTTCTTGACTTGTGCTGCTTTCTTTTTGCGCCGTATCTCTGGATGACGCCCTGCCATCCCTTGCCCTTTGTGATGGCCGCAACGTCGACGCTAGAGCCCTCCTCAAAGACCTGATCAAACCTTACCTCCTTGCCCAGCAGGTCCCTTACAAACGCAAACCGCTTCTGTACGTCGCCGCCCCTGACCGGCGCCTCAAAGACGTACGGCCTTTTCTGCTCCAGGCCTGCTGCCCTCGGCGAGACTGCCACTATTGCAAAGACCTCCCTGATCCTGCCCAGCTGGCCCTCTGCCCTGCCCATGGCGCCCTCGGCGTTTTTAACCTTGATCTCCTTTGCAATATCCCTCGGGATGTCCTCTGCATAAACGTCAAACTCCGCATGGGTTCCGGCGCCGTCCTTTGAGTACCCCCTGATCCCAAGGATCAGGACCGGCGGCGTGGCAAGAACCGTGCCCAGGCTGACCAGCTGCTTTCCGTGGTTTGGCACGTGCTCCCTGTCGTCGATCGTGACGACCTGGACGCATCCTGCCTTGAATCCGCAGTGTGCAAGCAGCTGCGGCTCCTCAGAGTCGACCTGCGCCCAGCCGTGCATCCTGATTCTTGCCTCCATGCTCTTGGCACGCCCCCTGGGCAGGTATGCAAGACTCCCCCTGCGCGGCTGGCTGTGCTTTCTGTGTCCCATGGATAAACGAGAAAAGTCGTAAACCCCATTATATACCTACTAAATTTTTGGACGGTTTCCTGGAGTTTTTGCGAAAAAATGATCCTCACGGCTGCAGCAAGCCGGAGGCATAGCTGTAGATGCTGTATCCGCCGACAATCACGCCAAGCGCCCCGACTCCTATTGCCAGGATCAGAAAGCCCTTCTTTTCCATGCTGACTGTCCGCCGGAATCCTATTTTATTCATGGCAGGTTCAGCATCGACAGCGTTCCCAGTATGGCCTCCTCCAGCCTGACCGTCTCGGTGGCCTGTCCCGGGAAAAAGTCCAGAACCCTGGAGTTTGGAATGCTGCCCGGACTCCTTCCCAGGATCTCGTGTATCCCCCTGTCAGTCGAGCCGTATACGACCAGCAGCGGCGCAGTCATGCTCTGATAGTTCCTGATCTGCTCGACGGAGACTGCCTTGCCCCTTTTGGAGGTCAGGACTATTGCGTCCTCCCAGGATGCTAGGAACCTCGAGAGTGGGCCCCTCTCCTTTACTATGTACCCCCAGTATTCAGGCGACTCGTCCTTGAGGATCTCCTTGTACCTGAACTCGGGGGCGCCCGTGCTGAACCTTGCCGTTACCCTCTTGCCGACCCCAGCCCCGCCCCTGTATGGAAGCAGGGTACTGATTCCAAAGTCTGCAAACAGCCTGCCCTTTGCCTTTACTATGATTCCGTCCCTGACCGTGCCGTCCGCTATCCTCCCGCCGTCTGCGGGCACGGTGTGGCTTGCAATCTTGAGTGGGTGCAGGACGCCTGCGTACTTTAGCTCGTTCATCTTGGGAAAGAGCCGCCTTCTGAGAAACTGCGGCGTGTCCATGTACCGCAGAACCGTCAGGAGCAGGGCCCTGTCCTCCCTGCTTGCACCGTGCTCGTAGATGTAGATCGTCCCCACCCTGAAGATTGCACACGCCCTTGCAATGCCTGCAATCTTTCGCGACTTGTCTAGGTTCGTAGCGTCGTCGTTGAGGCAGGAATCCGGAACGGCTATGGACAGTTTCAATTTGACTCAAGCTGGCCCGGGCGCGGTTTAGTTCTGGTTTGCCGGGAACTTTGTTTTTGCGGCATCTGCGTATGCGCCTGTCTGGTCGTCTGAGACCAGCTCAAACTGTCCTGTTGTCGTCTTGACCTGCGCCATCCTGATGTTCTCGGTTTTTTCCTTGTCCTCGCTTGCAAGGTGGATTGATGCTGCAGCCAGTGCGGACGCATCATCCAGTGACATGTCTTCCCCGTATGACTTTTCCAGAAAGCCCGTTACCGTATCCGAGTTTGCCCCTATTGCGACTGCGTCATATGAGATGAACGTGCCGCTCGGATCCGTAAGGTACAGCTGGCCCTGGCCCCTGTCAACGCCTGCAAGGATTAATGCCACGCCGTACGGCCTGACTCCGGCGTACTGTGTAAACTGCTGGCTCTGGTCGGCCAGGTGCTTTGCAATCGTCTCGACATCCACCGACTCGTCGTAAATCAGCCTGTTGCTCTGTGAAAAGAACCTCGCATTGTCCACCTGGCTTCTGGCATCGGGGATGTATCCTGCCGCGGCCACGCCTACGTGTTCGTCAATCTGGAATATTTTCTGGGCATTATCTGAAATCTGCAGCTTTCTTGCCTTTTCCTCGACGGCAATGACTACGCCCTCCTTGGTTTTGATTCCTACTGCGATGGTTCCCCTTCGCACGGTCTCAATGGCGTACTCTACCTGGTACAGCCTGCCGTCCGGGGAGAACACCGTAATGGCCCTGTCATAGCCTTGCTGTGCGGGAAGCAATTCATTTCTGGTGCCTGGCGAGTTTAATATAAGCCATGCCTTGTGCGGCCGGGCAGGTGCTTGCCTCCTCCAGAAAATACTGCGTGGGGGGCACGGTGATCAAGGTTGTGACCTGCAGTGCCACCCAAGAGGCAAGCTCATACTGCGGCAGGGTAAGAGTTTACCCTGCGGGGCCACGCCCCCTTGCTGGCAGGCACGAAGGCCATGGTTGTGCATGCCAATTCGTGCCCGGCTGACAGGGGCAGGTGATCTAGTACTTGATTACTGGTTTCTGACGAGCTAGCCTGTTGCACAACCCCGATTTTAGGCACGAAAGATCAGCCGTTTTTACGCGCTCAGGCACGGTTATGCAAACCATGATGAACAAAAGATTCAAAAGATTCCAAGTCGTACTGTATATCGTGACAGGATAGAAAGGGAAATAACCAATACCCTCAGACCGTGTTCTTAAAATTTCTCACGATTCATTGACTCCTGTCATGTCCTTGATATTCCTCCGGGCATGGCAACAGCCCGGGCTCTGGTGGTTCAAGCATGGTTTTGCCACCAAAGAGACCCCCGCAGGCGTAATTCGTGCCTAAAATCGCAAATCACCAAGCCCGAGACGCTACCGTACGGGGTCGGCCTCTTCTGAACCGATCAGATATGAATTCACGCGTAGCCGTGATTTTCATGCATGGTAAGTACGGGGACGTGGCCTCGTGCATCAAGTCGGCCATGGCATGCCGTCTCCGGCCGAGTCGTGCGCATATGCGCAGCGGGCCTACCCGTAGATCCCCAACTCAGCCGCAGGCCGGGCACTGCCGCTGTACGAGGCTACCCCGGCCTCATCCCCGGGCGTCAGTACCGTGCAACCTTGATCCCCTTGCACCTGCGGTTTCCGTGCCGAAGCCGTATGTTGCCGCAGCACGGGCATCGTGAGGTATCATCAAGCCGCATGTATTTGTCACACGTGTTGCAATACGCCACCCCACTAGCCATGGTATGCGTCTCATACTTCCGGCAGGTTCCTCTGCACACATGCTTTCTCTTGCGTCCTGACTTTGCATAGCTTGTCACGACATAGTCCATGCCCGCGGGGGAGCTGACGGCACCCTCAAACTCGTATCCGCAGCTCGGGCAGGCGTACACGGCCTCGTCGCCAATCTGGATCACGGCACCGCAGTTCTCACACGACATACGTAGGTAGGGAGGGAACCTAGTATAGAAGGAATCGGTGTAAAAATTTTGCCAATTTTGTCATGTGTCGCTAAGCCGATCAGGAACCGCCGATCCGTGATCCCGGCACCGCCGCGTGGGCGCAGGGACGGGGAGCCGATCGGAGGACGTGTCATATGTGGCCGAAGGCAGGCTGGATTTTGTGTGAGTGGACAACCATCAAAATCATAATCGGCTGCCTGGCGTAGATGACGCACTGTTTAGGGGATCTTTTTTGAGTACAGGGTTATGGCATGGCGCGGTAAAACACCGGTTCGTGTGAGGCCATCTTTCATCACTGGCCAGCCATGAATCTCACGGTCGCATACCGGCCTGCCTAACCGCTGAGGGGAGGCAGACTCGTACTTGCCGTTTCCAGTACACGGTGCCGCACCTGCATCAGAACTTGTCGCCGCACCTGCATCCTCCTGACATGGTCTATCCCCGGCACGGATCCACCCAGAGGTCGCCGTCGCCGCCGGACATCACGCCTGAGGATCTTGCAGATGTGTTCAGGTGCCACTTTTTGATCCGTGCCTGCTGGACATCGGTGCAGTCCCCATGCGGCCCGGCATGGGGCCCGAAAACGCCTAGGGACTGCAGACGGATCAGTGAAGATCCGCCTCCGCCCCTTATCTGACGTATCCACACAACATATGATTTGCGGCATGTCTTATCCCAATCTGTACGGATAGCTTGCATCTCATCGCGCGACACGTCTCTACGTGACTGCAGTGGGATCCTGCGTGTCTGTGGGGCACCGCCTTTGGATTCAGATAAAACGCGCATCCTGCAGCATGCCGTTTGAGCACACGGGACTGTGTGACCATCATGCGAGATGTCATGTCTGTGGCCGTTCAAGACACGTCTCAAGTTTGCATCTTGCGCATTTTAGGCACTCGGTGCAAACCATGTCATGTCTGTGGCCGTTCAAGACACGTCTCAAGTCCGGACGCTCGCCGGTCCGCTTGCATCCCCGCCTGGTTTTGGCTCAATGCACGCCTCATTTGGCTACATGACGGGTACGGTTTGAAATCATGCCTGACGTGAGAACTATTTTAAAATATGCGCACAAAGCCGTTGAGTGGTGCGGTTTGAAATCTCATTTACCGGCCATGAGAACATAAGATCACTCCATCAAAAGACAATCGAGATCACGCGGGATCCTGATCTTACCCCCAGCGGCGACTGCATCGTCGGGGTCAACGCATCAGCCGCATGTGGAGGCCTGCCGGAGGATCTCAAAGAAAGGCTGAGGGATCCGCAGACCAGGGTTCGCTTTAGCATTGTCGTAGGCAGACAGGCGTTCTCCTTTGAGGGGAGGGGCCATCCGGGACTTGAGCTGAGCCATCCCGGGGACATCGTGATTCGAAAAAGCGGCTTTACGTGCCCTAGAACCATGGCCATAAAATCCGACAAGGCATCTGACTCCCTTCCCAGAAGCATGGTACGGGCGCTCCAGGATCCAAAGACGACTGCAACCCTGACCGTTGAGATCGCATAGTCGGGTGCAATTTTATACCCTGACTGCAGGTTTTCTGCATGGGGCTAAAGTCCAACCTCCTGATCATCGTGCCCATGGCAGTCTTTGGAGCCATCATCTTCGGATTCGGCATCTACAACACGCTGTGCAAGAACTCCAGCGTGCCCTTTTTTGACTGCTAAAATATTTCACATATTGTTAAATCAAGCTTAGCATGATTTTGATAAGCAATGCGCGCGGATACATGTCATGGAAAAAACATCCATCGAGCTGAACGTCTCAGAAAAGCCAACGGATGCCCAGATGCGCAAGATGCGCGAGTACTTCCGCGAGATGCCCGTCTCTGAGATCCTCGTAGGGCTCAAGTTTGCCAGGAACCGCTGGTCTGCAAAGGATGCCGGAACCCTGAGGGTGGGCAGAAAAAGCATAATCCAAAGGGAGGTTCACTCCGTTACCGCCGAGCAGGCCCGGTGGAGGCTGAAAAACTGGAAGATGATGATTGCAAACTACCGCCGGCGGGGCTATAGCTACCCTACGATATCTCGGATAAAAAAAATACTTGTCCAAAAGAGCAAGTGACTACCTGCCCCGGCCTGCAGAGTAAAACACCCTCAGGACCCCCTCGATATCGCCGGTCCACAGGTCGTCGCAGACCACCATCGCGGTGCCGGCAGAGTCTGCTATTCCCAGCCGCCTTGCCTTTCTTAGCTCGGATATCCATTCGTTTGGGGGCGCACACCTGCAGTCTAGCGCATGCACGTCGTTTTTTATGACGAACCTGCACCCCATCTGGTGGCCGTCCGGCCTTCTCAGTATGACTCCCTTTAGGTTGTAGTCAAACCCGTCGCTTACAAAGCTCTCGCACGCCTGCCTTGTCTCTGCCCTGCTGTCTATTATGCAGCACAGCTTTTCCCCCTGAAAGTCAAGCAGCCTTGCCTCGTGCGTTATCTCAAATGTGTCCTCAGGAGGCGCGTCTGACATCAGCTATTCCCAGATCTGATTTAATTAAAAACCATTCCGTACGGCTACTCTGGTAAATCTCCGGGGTTTTTCGGCAGGGTGTTAATCTAGGGGTTTCTGGCGTTAACTTATGGAGCTGGTGGATACCGCACAAATCTGGCGCAAAAAAGACCAATAGGAGTAGCTGATCGGACTCTGGAATCTGTTTCTGATTTTAGGCACAAATTCTGTTTGAACAGCCCTTTTTGGTGGCAAAATTCATGCCTGAACTTCCAGAGCACGAGCTGCTACCAATAGGATCAGAAAGGCAGGCCTCAGAGGAAATACATCAAGTGGCACATGGCCGCCGTCTTGTATGCAGTATAACATCAGACAGGGTGGGCTAGACACCACCGAGCTTGGCAGTGGACAACTCACATCAAATGATTTCTCTGGGTTTTTTAATCCTATGCCTGATCCAGACGACTAGGGCAAAAATACCATATCCTGGCAGAACTAAAAACAGCATAACGTTAAGCGGGACGTGTTTCCAGCAGTTGCTGCGATCGATCTCCGGGTACCATGCTGAATGGAAGCAAACTTCTGGCGTGTGCTGTACATTTATTATGAATGTGATAAAAAAAACAAGCGACAGCGCCAAGCTTGTGATTACAAAAAATGTGGAAGAAAGTTTCAATGTATGTTTAACCCCTCGGCAATGTTTTCCCAAGTACTGAATATTTTGAATACTTCAAGCATCATTGCAAGAACGATGAGTGTAGAACATTTATCAAGCATCAATACTTTTTGTACGTTTGCAGATAAATAAAAAAACAGCGATCAAACTGGGGGTTTGTCCGATTTTTGCCACCCGGATGATCCGTTGATCATCTTGGTGATTTTTGGCCAAGCTCCAAATCTCAGGCATGGTTATGCATCCATGGTAAAAACGCCCGCCAGTAACATGGCAACATTCCTTTCGTCTTCTGATCCGTGCCTAGTCGGCCGGGCCGTGCTTTATAGCTAATGCTAGCAATACGCACGAGCCAGTCCTGTCGCACCTACCAGGGTGCGGCCGATCATTGGGTGGGTGGGGGATGGAAGGTGGCAATCCTATGCCGTTCCCACCAGTTCTGTCACCCTCTTGATCTTCCTATCGTACAGTAGACTTTATGCGTAATCGACCGGGATTAAAAACTCCGCGGGGTTTTCCGGGCGTGGATGTATCGATCAGATCAAGCTACCGCATGCGGACATGCCATGACGTGCGCAAGAATCGGCCCGTGTCAAAAAGACGTGCGCAACCATATAGCACGGTGATGTGTCCTGTTGTCAAGTCATAAGAAAGGCGGCTCGTGCCGCCGTACGTTATATTTCAAGCAGGTGGCCGTAGCGCTTTTTCTTTTTCAGTATAGTCTTGAGGTTCTCAAGACCCGTAATTATCTGCATGAAATAGTTTAGATCCCCGGCGGTTCCGCCAAACGGCGTGGTCAGGATGGCATATTTCTTGAGCTTCCCTATGTGGTGCTCCACCTTGACGCGGACCCTGCTGATCTGCTTGCGGCGCCTCTCCTGCATCGCGGTCAGCTCCCCGTCTCTGGGCTTCTTGGGAGGCTGCCTGTGTATGGCGTCCGGGAGCGTCTTCTGGATGCCCTCAAAGCCCAGGTCGCTGTAAATCACAAACGCCTTTTGCGGGTCGGCTGCGTTTGCTGCGTTCTTCATTGCCCTGGTGTGCCTTCCAAAGTCAGGGCCGCCTCCCGCGTTCATCATGCCCTTGTCGTTGACGTTTCCGTCGGCAGTCTTGCCGCAGTGCAGCACGAGGCCGTCCAGGTTCGTGGTGACCGGCGTCATGGATTTCAAGCGGACGGACAAGGAGGAAGACTGGGCGTCTAAAACAAAAAAAGAGACATCCATATCAAAAAGCCGCCTGTCGTACACCAGGACAATATCCTGTTGATCTTGCTCTTCCATAGCGGGATGACAAATGGAAAAATAACAACGCTAAGTAGCAAGAACGCACTTGAGACCAAGATAACGGGGTTGTAAAAGTTTTGCAGCAGATCCGCAGGATCCACAGGATCTAAAACAAATCCCATAATGCTGCCAATGATGACAACATATAGAAAAGCTCCTACAGCCAGCCCGTTTATGACTGTTATAAATTTGGATAAAAAAGAGGGGTTAGTTGTCAACGTGCCACACAAGTACGTAACCATCCCACCACCAAACCGGCGCAGTATAAGACAGGATCTCGGGGTTTGGTTCCGGGCTTTGGTGGTTATAGTAGTTAGCAGATGTGACTAGCCCCTGCGTGCGGAGCTCACCGTTATTACATCCAAATGCCGACGTGTTTTTTGCATAATCGTCACCATAGTTTCCCGATGCATAAAACGGAACCTGGTGGTATCCGTTGTTCAGGAGATGATTCACGGCCCCCGAACTTGCATATTTGGAAGTGACCGGAGGTTCTGGCTGGGGATTCCAAGGGGCGCCGCCACACACTTCGCCCACAGCAAAGGCTTGCGGCAAAATGAGATCTAGTGATCGCGCATTATTGCCAGGATCACTGGATCTTGATTTTTTTTCTTGTATGTCTCCTATGAATTTCGAGAACTTTTCTTTGAGTTCATCATCTATCTCTGGTTTTTCATTCGGATTTTCTTGGGTTTGGCTACGGTAGGAGTTCTGCATGTCGATATAGTCAGACGCAACAAGTATTGCATGCGGATGTAGTGGGATGTCCTTCTTTTCCACAGTGAATTTCACCAACCCGGTCTCATCTAGTATTACATATGGTGTTATGCGCTGTATTGCCTCGGATACCTCCACAGGCTCGTATTTTTCAGCTTCCTCACCTACATATGCAAATCCAACATCGTTTAGCGATTTGATCATAAGCGCGGCAACAAATGAGGAAAACAAAAATGCCTTTGTATTTTTTGCAGTCATTGTATGCCCTACGCGCCTTTGTTATATAGCAATTGATATCGGCTTGCGGTATGCCTTTTGCGCACGAAACGAGCAAGGATCCGGGATCTGCCCACGCAGGATAAAGCAAAGAAGCCTTATTTCCCAGAACGTGTTACGAAACGGGATGGAGCTGGTACACAAGATTGCAGTCGTGGTTTTTCTCTAGGTCATCCTGATCATAGCGAGCTTCCTGGTAATAATGTACTTTGAGTCACAGACGGTTCTGACCGGAAACACCGTAAACGTTGCGGGAAAAAACAGGCTTCTTACAAGCGAGGTGCAAAACGAGCTGAACCGCGTGCTGTTTCACTGCACGGCAGAGGATGCGGCAGTCTTCGAGGCCCTCGACCGCCTTGAGGAAAACATCCACTTCCTAAAGCGTGGGGGAAGCATGTCAGACATCGAGATACCGCCGCTGTCGCCCATGTTCGATGACAGCTGGGCGGACGTGGCAGGCATGTTTGGGCAGTACAGGAACGCCGCATCGGCGCTGCTGACATCCGGGGAGAACGTATCCAGTAGTTGAAAATGTACCCCATAAATCCGTCTAGCCGGGATCATGCCGCCGTCGCCCCACCCCGATCCTGTCGGCATCCGGCGCACGGAGGCAGCACGAATACAGGACCACGGCATACATCAGAGTCAGCAGCGCCATGACGCGGGTCTTTGGGTCTCCCGAGTCCCTCATTGTCAGCCATATGTTGCATACTGCAAGCGACATGTAAAACAAAAGCACACGCAGGACAGGATTCCTGAGAAGCGATTCTTAATTAGCAGATTTTGACCCACTTGGGCACTAATCTATGCCTGACGGATCAAAATACCTGTAAAACCATGTACAAATCATGTGTTTGATCGATAGACTGACAAAAAACCCACGGACGTTCCGGATGTTTGCAGGGATGACCGAGGCAGAGTTTGACCAGCTGTGTACCGAGGTGCAAAAGAAATTTCCAGATACCGAGAAGAAGAGGCTCTCAAGGCCCGACCGTGTGCGGGATATAGGCGCAGGCAGAGCCCTTTGGTCTTGCTACCTGGATCTGAGGAACCGCGTACTGCTGGTCTTGTTCTACTACAGGACGTACGTCTCCCAGGTGGCTGGCGCCATGTTCGGTATAGGACAGGCGTCGGTCTCGCGCTCCATAAGCCTGACTGAGCCCCTGCTAAAACAATGCCTGCCGATCCCCGAGAAGATTTACAAGGACTCCAAGAGGATCTCCTCAGTCGAGGAGCTGGCCGAGATCTTCCCGGGGATGGTGTGCCTGACTGACGCCTCCGAGCAGCCCACAAACAGGCCCAAGAGAAAGGACATGGAAAAGTCGCACTATTCGGGCAAGGCAGGCACGCACACGGCCAAGGTCCAGTATACGGTCAACATACACGGTGCCATAGTGCACAAGACCCCGCACTCGCCGGGGCGCGTAAACGACGTCAAGATATACCAGATGAAGCATCCCACGTTCTGGAGCGGTGAGGAGGACGGCGAGGAGCTGCGGCACTATATGGATCGCGGATACCAGGGTGCGCAGCACATCGATGCAGGGACGAAGGTTATACTTCCAATCAAGAAGAGTCCTGGCGGCAAGCTGACCGACGATGAAAAAGAGTACAACAGAACACACTCAAAGATACGGGTGTACGTGGAGAATGGCATACGCAGGGTCAAGACATTCAAGATAATGAGCTACAAGTACAGAAACAGGCTCAGAAAGTACGATCTGGCCAACAGTATCGTGTGCGGGCTGGTCAACCTGAGGATACTGGAACGGATAGCCGCTGTGGCCTGAAAAACACGGCAGAAAACAACTGCAACCTGCCACTCGTAATTTAATTACGGATTGCTTCTCTGTCTTCGGGACCACCTCAAAGGGCCTTCGTCTCCCGGCACACTGCGTTGCTGCGTATCTGATCTGTCGTGCATTGAGCCTTGCAACCATCGGTCTTGATCGGTAAAGCCCAAAGCATCCCTTGCAATCCTCCTCAAATCAGTGCGACCTAATTTCTGTACAATAGATCCGGGATTTTGTCCCAACCAACACATATTTTACTTGACTGATCAAGAGGCTATCTGATGCACAAGACTGACGCCGTGAGGTGGCCCAATCTCTTCTATGTCGGCCCAGAAAAAACAGGGACAACTACGATGTACCACATTCTGAGGGGGATCCGTGGAATGTACGTTCCTTCCGTGAAGGTTACGAGCTACTTTACGCGCCACATCACCAAGAGGCAGTACCTTTCGTATTACAGGGGCGTCAGAGACGAGAGGGTGGTTGTTGACCCCTCGCAATATTACTTTAACAGTACCGCGTGCCGGCGGATCCGCGAAGTCAGGCCTGACGCAAAAATCCTGATCACCCTGCGAGATCCCGTCGAGCGGCTGTTTTCACGGTTCCTGTTTGAGGCCCTGACATGGAAAAGGACTGCCATCACTTTTACCCAAACGGTTGACCGTTTCATTGACGACGACTATGGCGACATATGCCGCAACGACATCGACAACGACCGCGATCTGCTGGATCTCAGAAAGTCAAACAAGTATTATTACTCTGAACCCCTGTCCATGTGGATTTCGGTATTTGGGAGACAGAACGTCAAGGTGATGCTCCTCGAGGATCTGGTCGAAAACCCGAGGGACACGGTGGCCGGCCTGCTGGACTTTGTGGGGGGGGGTGTACTGCCGACACTGACTCGTTCGTTCTCAGGGCCCACAACAGCTTTCATGTCCACCGCTTTCATGCACTGGTCAAAGCCATAGATCTCATACCGCCATCAGCCCGGACGCGCATCCCGTCCCCCATCAGGACGTTTGCTGCCGAAAGAATCCTAGGACAAAGAAGGCCAAAACCGCAGATGAGCCCGTCAGACAGGTGCCGACTGCAGGACTTTCTCCGGGACGACGTGTCTGAGACGGAGAGGATCCTGGACTGCAGGCTTCCCTGGAAGAACTTTCGGTAGTGCGGCGGCGCCTGTGGCTCGCTCAAGCGGGGGCGGTATGGTGACGACTGATGGTCTTTGATCTCCAAAAGGCGCCTTGCTGCATAATCCATGCCCACGTGTGTTCACGAGCCTAGCCGCCACCATGCAGAGAAGCGATTCTTAATCGGCAGGTTTTGACCCGTTTGCGCGCAAATCCGTACCTGACGGATCAAAATACTGGGCAAGACCCAGTACGAGTCATGTGTTTGATTGACAAACTGACAAAAAACCCAGGGACGTTTTGGCCAAGCAGAAACTCTTGTATAGCAACGGTCACAAGTAATTGAGGGCCTTGACCGGCGATCTGTAGATGTACTTGTACATGCAAAGGTGGGCAAACGACACCGTCCTGTAATATTCGGATATGGCATGCCGCAGCTTGCTGATCCTTCTGTACACTATCCCCCTGAAAACGACAGGCTTGCCCAGGTTCCAGCACTCTTCCACGACATTGAGGTACGGCGATCCCTTTGGGAGCATTATCAGCCTGACGTCGGGATAGCCCGCCAGATATTCTGCGACGGCAGCAGATCTGTGCACGCTCCACCTGTCGCAAAAGACTGCAACCTTGCCAGACTTTGCGCAGCGCCTCCAGACATTGTATGAACTGCACCGACGTAAACGATCCCGTAAACGTCCTGAACAGCTTCCTGCCGTCCTCTGCGATGCCTCCAAACACGGCCACCCTTGTGCGATCCCCCGAATACGAGGCCACGCTTCTGGTGCCGACCGAACCCCATACGTATCTGTCGTATGCGCCCTGCACGAAGAACGCCTCATCAGATGACACCAGCGTAAAACCCTCTCTTTTCAGGCACGGAATACGCACGTCTTCAAGATACCACTGCCATGCGTATACCGAGCTTGGGGCGGCATGGTTGACATGTACGTTTTGCACCTTGCGACGCGACAGGCCGTACTGGCGCATCAGTCTTCGGACATGTTCTATGCTGTATTCTATCCCGGTGGCATCCCTTATGTCATCACGCACCGTCATGACGTCGGTACTGTTGTATTCAATGGACAAGTCCATTATGGCGGCAATTTTTTTTCTGTCCACCCTTGGCCTGCATCCGGAACGGGGAAGATCCCGGAGGCCGTCTATGCCGTCCTCCGAGAACCTCGCCAGCCAGTTGCGCACGGAATTCTCACTGCACCGGAACCCTTCTTGCGGTCTCGGGCACGCCCACATCGTCTTCTAGCACAAACATCAACGCCATGATCTTTTTGTAGACTTTGACATCCTTTTCTTTGCGCATGGCCTCTGACAGGCTGTCTGTTTCTTTTGCCATGCCCACTTGCCGGTTATGCGATCATTGCACTCTTCGAATGAACCCTGTTTTGGCTCAAAGACTTCTACTCGTTGCTATACCACAAGTCCGGTGGCGTAAAGGAGACGCTGGAAAAGTACGACGGCCAGATAATGCTGGAATATCTGCTTCCGTACACGCCGGAGCTCAACCCCGTCGAGATACGGTACAGGGAGATAAAGCGGAGGCTGTCTGCCAGGATGTTCAAGACGCTTGATGACATGGAGCGGTCAGTGCGGAAGCTGCTTGCCAGGCGCGAGCTCCTTCCGATAAAGCTGTTCCAATACCTGACGGGCTGACCGCAGCAGCCTGTCGTGTCCTGCACTGTCGGGTCTTGCGCGGCAGTATATCAAACTCCACATGCCCGAATTGACCGCAGCAGCCTGTCGCGTTCTCCCTTGTGGGTTCTCCCTGTACGCCTTGCGGAGGTGTGGATGCTTTGCATGACAGGAATTTACCCTTTGATGCTACGAATTCTGTCTGTTTTCCAGTGCATGTGCGTATGGTCTGCCTGATCTTAGATCTTTGGGCCAAAAACAACCGTCAAAACAATCCGTTTTTTTTATGAGTTGACTGCGGAAGGCGTCAACCTGCAGGACTGCTCAGTCATAGTCAACTACGACCTTCCATGGAACCCGATGCGGCTGGTTCAAAGGGTAGGTAGGGTGGACAGGATAGGCAGCACAGACCGCACGTCTGTCTTCAACATTGCACCGGACATCGATCTGGAGGCGTTCCTGAGCCTCCTTGGAAAGCTGGAAACCAAGATCAGTGACATAACCAGGATGGTGGGGAAGGAAAGCTACACCCTGTCAGAGGACGAGGAGATTGATTCTAAGGACATTGGAAGAAGTCTCAGGGAAGCGCGCATGAGCATGGATTATAACGAATACGAGTCGCGCGCACTGGGCAGAGTCGTCCTCAATACGGACGAATCACACGAACAAAAACTGCTTGCAATGAGGCGCCTGATGGAGGAGGCAAATCTCACATGCTGTGGACGGAGCAGGAACCCCGTTGTGGGAGGCGGTCCATACAGCATGGTCAGGTGGGATCAGGAGCCGTACGCATTTGCCCTGTTTCGAATATACGACAAGACAACCGAAAGAAAGGTAGGAAACCACCTGATTCTCAAGACTGCCTTATACGGAACATGCAACACTGTTCCCATATACGACAGGGCAGTACTGAGACTGCTTGATGCCTCAGTAGGAGTGCCACAGGCGGCCGCGATCAGTGGTTTGCATGTACATCATGGCTTTGCAAGCCCTGCGTCACCAGTCTGCATACCGCAATGATCCGGCCTGCCGCCTAGAACCCCTCCGGGGGATTCTGTACGAAGACGTTGCATACCAGGGCATCGGTTCCTTCATCCCTGTACTGCACGTTGCAGGTGACAAACCTCCCCTTCAGCGCCCTCTGCAGCTCCTCCGGCGAGGTCTCCCTGTACTGGGGGCTGTCGGGATTATCGACCTTGGCAATTACGATCTTCTCAACCCTGTCATACTGCTCCCGGTTGTCCTTTCGATAGTGCGTTACCGACATCTCAAAGGAGTTGCCTGAAAGACAGGAGATCACCGGACCGCCTATTCCGTCGCCCATGACACAGGCTGCCATTCCTTCTATAATTAACCTTGTAACGGGGTTGTCGCCTGATTCATCAAAATTCCTGAAAACCATGAGGCGCCGTCTGGATGGGACACCGTTTCCTGATTCGGTAATTATCCTAATTTTCTAAATTCTCCCCCGTATTGATCAGAACGGGTGTAGGCTCTCCAATGACCAAACACAAGGGGCGCAAAGAGTACAAGTACTACCATGCCGCCCATATCTAGGAGCTGGGGCTTCTCTTGACTCAAAGACTTCTCGTTGCTATATTACCAAACAATAAAACACAGTCAGGGCAGATAATAGCCAGAACCGAAAATATGGCCGTCGTGCAGGTACAGCCATGAACGCTTGAGTTGTTCCTGACCGGTTTCAGGATTTTCAAATGTGTATTCCACCCAAGTGCCGTCGTTATTTTCCAAATCAGTCAAAATTTCATTCAGTGGTCTGTCGCCATCAGTAAGGCTTTTGGAAGGGTTTCCCACAATGCCGGGATTAGAGCCATGTGCAACAATTGTGGCAGTGATAGGATCCAAGACAAAGGGGTATTTTGAATCTATTCTAAGACCGGCCCCAGAATTAATACTTTCAAACGCGTTTTCCTTATCAGAATCATACATGCTAATGGTGTCTCGAACAACTGACTTTACCTCGTAATCTCGGGCATCACCCAGGACGCCGTTAGGAGAATAAGAAACCCCAGTCCAAACTAAAAGCGCAAATGATAACACGGCAATGCCGGCTCCCACAGGTAGGGCGATTTTCTTGTTCAATCTGATTCCTAAACTGACATGGTTCACTTAAACCTACTTGATGTGGAACGCCTCTGGAAACTGGTTTTTTCTCCAACTCATCAAGTTGTTAAAGGTCTCAAGGTAATTACCAGATTTTGTTGCAATAGACTTTGCGTAATCGGTTCAGAACCAGGATTACTACGAACAAATTCATCTCATTCAGGCCGATTACGCATAAGGTCTAATAATTTTTCATTTTTAAAAACAAACATTCCATAGCCTGTTACACACTGTACGCTTGATTTCTTTAGCCTCGTACTATTGGGGCGTGCAGGACTGGCGCAGCATCTGCGTCAGCCATTTGCCCATCCTTGCCGCCCTTATCAAGCCCGTTTTACATGCATTGGTGTCTTACCCCCCATGAATTCCGGCAGGGCGAGGTTAGACACGGAACCGAAACCGTACTTTTGGGCGGTCATGGTGATCGAAGAGGCAGCCATGCATTTGACAATCCTCATGGGGGCACAATCTGGTATGGCGTAGAGGCGGATTTCGAATACGGTGTGCGGCATCACATACTGGCACGTTTTTTATCCTTGTCTGACACTTGGCTTTTGCGGGTTGGTGTTGGCCGGAGCGGGCTCGCCGTCTCTGGCACACCAAATCCATCTAGACTCTGTGTACTTTGGTCCGTCATGTGTTTTACAGGATCCAACCGCATTGGCCCTGCTTACAGTTAGCGTGGCAGTACTGGCAGTTTTGATTTGCAAGATCTGCCCCAAAAATGCTCCCCTAGTCACGGCAAGCGGTGCAGGGCATCCTCCCACCGGGGTTGTTTCCTAATTCGACAGGATTCCTGAAAACCGTTGAGATGCCACGTGGATCAGTCGTGCAAAAGGGCGAAAATTCAGAAAAACATACAGATCGAGTCAGGCAGGTGGAATTAGGAAACAACCCCACCCCTCCCACCGGATCATCTTGTCGAGTATCAGTTAAATTGCAACGGGCGGCGTATCTGGATATGGATACCTTTGAGGCAATCAGAACCAGACGTGCGGTAAAGAGGTTTGATCCCGGCCACAAGATGACACCCGGCGAGGTCAGGACCCTGATGGAGCTGGCCATACTGTCTCCTACCAGCTACAACCAGCAGAACTGGAGGTTCGTCACTGTAACTGACCAGGACGTAAAGGAGAGAATCAGCGTGGCCGCGCGCGGACAGCCGCAGCCAACGGACTGCTCCCTAGCCGTCATCCTGTGCGGAAATCTTAACGCGTGGAACCAGGAACCCAAACGATACTGGAGGAACCACTCCGAGGAAAAGCAGGAGATGGTCGCCCAGAAACTGAGGCTAAAGTACCAGGACAGCCCCCGGAGCATGCGCGATGAGGCGATGCGCTCCTGCGGCTTTGCGGCCCAGACGATTATGCTGGCAGCTAGGCAGATGGGGCTAGATACCTGTCCGATGGTGGGATTTGAGTACGATGATCTTGCAAGAATCATCGAGCTGCCCGATGATCACGTTATTGTCATGATGATTGCCGTCGGCAGGGCGCTAGAGCCTGCAGCACCCCGCGGGGGGCAGCTGTCCTTAGACGAGGTAGTCTTTGAGAACAGGTTCCAAGTACCATGACGGGCTCCTGGATATCCCAAAACAGGAGGTTTTCCGCAGTCGTGGTCATCCTCAGCTCGATTTGTGCGGGGATTTTAGGCGCGCTGTACATGATGAGATGACCTGCTCTGCTCTCCGGTGATACATCCCGTGCCCCGCTGCCGCCCTTCCAAAAACATCCGGAATCCCCGCCCCTGCCACATGACGCAGGCGCCCAAGGCCCGAGATGCAAGAAAGACTTCCAAAAACATCCGGAATCCCCGCCCCTGCCACGGGAGTAGCATATCTTGACGATCCCGGCCTTTGCAGAGCCGGGGACGTACGAGGCCACCTCATCCTGGCAGCCAAGCATGAGTGCGCATGCATCTGTGATTTTCATGCCTGGCCGGCAAGGGGAGGCGGCCCCATATCCGGGGACAGCTGCTTGCTAGTTTAGATAAAAACGGCCCCCGCCACAATGACTGCGACCCGTCCAGCCCCCGACGGTGGACGGGGACGGGAGCCAGGATTATCCTGTAAATTAGGGCCTAAAAAAAAGTATGGTTTTGCCGTTTTTGCGGCCTTTCAGGCGGCGTGCTTGGCCTGACGGACGGCTTCTGCCCTGCCGTGTATACCTAAATATTTGAGCCGGTGCTAGCAGGCCTAGTCTAGCATGTCCGATGACACCCACAATGACGGCCCTGGGGAGGCTCCAAGGCCTGCAATGCCCCATTCCGATATAACCATGAAAAAATCCGCATACTATGGACTGGTGATTACGGCCATTGTAGGCATTGCAGTAGGCACCTTCTTTGCTGGGTATTTCGTGGCACACACCGCAAATGCCCCCGAATACGTCACAAGGTCACAACTGCAGGATCTGCTGTCGGGGATGCAGCCGGCTGCCGCAGGCCCTGCCGCCCCGCAAAAGCTGATCGTATCCCCGGATGACGATCCAATGATCGGAAGCCCGAATGCGCCGGTCACCATCGTAGAGTTTTCAGACTTTGAGTGCCCGTTCTGCGCCAGGTTCCATCAGGACACCCTGCCGCTGATAATGCAAAACTATGTCGAGACCGGCGCGGTAAACATAGTGTACAGGGACTTTCCGATCGACAGGATCCACCCCAATGCAAGGATGGCCCACATTGCCTCAGAGTGCGCAGACGAGCAGGGCATGTTCTGGCCCTACCACGACATGCTGTTTGAAGGGCAGTCCGAGTGGAACAGGCTCGGCCCAGAGGAGCTTGCAGGCCAGATGGTCACCTATGCGGGCGCCCTGTCGCTGGACGTTGATGCCTTTGCGTCGTGCCTGGAGAACCCCGTAATAAACGCAGAGATCAGCGCAGACAAGGCCCAGGGGAGCCAGTATGGCGCAACCGGAACCCCCGCGTTTTTCATAGGCAACGACGAGACGGGATACGAGCTCGTAAGCGGGGCAAAGCCGTTTGAGTCATTCGTTCATGTAATCAACCAAAAGCTTGGCGCCTAAATCAGGGTCTGGGATCTTTGCCTGGCACCGGCCCGCAGCTCGGATGGGACGTCCGGAATGCTTGACTTTGTCTGGCTTTCCAGTATTGACTGCGCCTCTGCAAGTATCGAGTTTGCCTCGCTACTGGACTGCTCGCTGATTCCCACCTCCACGCTGCCCACAGAGGAGTTGTTCATCACGTCCCCGAGTACAGATGAGAGATCCTGCATTGATGCGTTGGCCTCCGGCATGATTCCGCCGATTGACGAGCTCAGCCCCCTGATGATGGACATGCACGGGCTAAGCGTCACGACTACGTCTCCTAGCTCCGATACCGTGTTGAGCCTGAGCTGTATCTGCTCCATGGACAGCTTTGCACCATCCACCATGGTCTTCATCTTCCTGACTTGGGAGAGTTCTGCGGCGTATGCCTTGGCATAGGAGCTGCTGTGGCTCCTCTGGGCAGTCACGATCCGCTCAAATATCATGTCGTGCTTTTTCTGCAGCTTTGACTGGATAGAGTCCAGCTTTGTGATCTGGACCGACAGCTTTCTCTGTGCAAGCTCGATCTTGTTCTTTAACGGAACCTCCTGCTTTACTGCGCCTAGGACCCTGCTTGAGATGCTTGCCCCCCCACGCTTGCTCCATCCGTCAGATATCACGCCTTTCCCCACACTTGGTGAAAATCCGGTCTTTAAACCGATTTGTAACTGCGTTTTTTGTCACTGCGGTTACAGGGGTGTCCGGTTACACTATCCGAAGGTAAACGTGTACATCTCAAAGCCCGCCTCCCCCACCACGATCTGGATGACGTGCTCCTCGGAGGCCTCCCCCTCAACCAGGTTGTACAGGGCAGGGCCGTCTAGCACCAGCATTCCATCCCTGATGTCGCTGCCTGCGATCTCTTCTGGGACGGGCTCCCCGTCTAGCAGCACCTGCAGCTTGCCCTGTCCTGCGGCCACTATGTTTACCTGCTTTGCAACATATGGCAGGTGGACTGCACCCTCGCCTGAGACCAGCCTCATGTGATCGGGATTGTTCTCCCATGTTCCCTCCATGTAGAACCTGTGCTGCTCCATCGGCCCGGCGACGGTGTACGCCACCTGCTCGTGGGGCCTGAACCCCTCGGGATTTCCCAGCTGGCTTCTGCCAAACGCCAGCTCGTATCCAAAGTATAGCTCCGGGGTCCTGTACCTTGTGTGCTCAAACTCCTGCAGATCCACCAGGGATGATGCGGAGGCCACATTGAGCCCCAGCGAGACTGCCCTCTCCTCGAGCAGCTGCTGGATCACCCTTTCAGTCTCTGCGTATCCGCCCTCGCCGATATGATCGTACCTGATGTACCCCTCGTGGTCTGCAATGTACTTTCTAGGCCAGTACCTGTTCTCAAAGGCCTTCCACGTCTCCCAGTCGTTGTCCAGCACGACGGGATACTTGATTCCGTGCTTTGATACTGCAAGCTCTACGTTGTGTAGCTCCTTTTCGAATTCAAACTCCGGCGTGTGGACACCGATTATTACCAGGCCCTCATCTGAGTACTTTTCATCCCAGGCCGTGATATACGGCAGGGTCCGGACGCAGTTGATGCAGCTGTACGTCCATATGTCATAAAGGACCACCCTGTCCCTTGTCAGCTCCTCCAGCTCCTCTGGGGTGGTGTTGACGTACTGCTCAATGCCTACGATTCCCGGTGATCTCTTCAGGCCGGACTTGTCAATGTCTGCCAGCCTCATCCCGTCATCTGTCTGTATCGTGCCTGATTGGAACGAGTCGGTCTCATACTGCCCTAGGACCAGGCTTGCTATCCCCACAATTCCCCCGACTATGGCCACCATCACAACTGCTGTCTTGTACTCGGATCTCATCATATCACCCAAGTAGGAGCAGCTCGTTTAGCAGGGGAAAGTTTGCAATGTATGCCAGCTGGTTGAAAAACACCAGCACTCCCAGCACCATGATAAAGGCGCCAAGCACTGCAGAATAGTACTTCAGATGCCTGCTCATTGCGCGGATTAGCCTGTTTGCCCTTGAGAAAAACACCGCCATCAGCACAAACGGGATTCCAAGCCCCAGCGAATATGCCAAAAGCAGGTTAAACGCAATTGCCGGCGTGGTGGCTGCCAGCGTGAGTATGGTACCCAGAACCGGCCCGACACACGGGGTCCACCCCGCCGCAAAGGCCAGGCCAAAGACAAAGGACATCGGATAGCTTGCCCGGTCACGCTTTGGAAAGAACTTTTTCTCGACGTTTAACCTTGCAATCCTGGTCGATAGCAGCAAAAACGCCCCAAAGCCGACAATTATGATTCCGCCTGCCTGGTTGAATCCAGTCACAAGCTCGCCTGCAGAGCTTGCAAGAACCCCGTTGATGACTGCCCCCAGTATTGAGAACACCACCGAAAACCCCAGTACGAAAAATACGGCGTTGAGGACGATGTTTGCCCTGTTTACGACCAGCGTGCTTGACCTGTTCTGGCTCATCTCCGAGACCGTCGTTCCCGAGATATACGCAAGAAATGCCGGAATCATCGGCAGGATGCACGGCGCAACAAAGGAGCCGATCCCTGCCAAAACCGCCACTGCGATTCCGACCTCTGCCATGGCTCACTGCTGCAGTTTCTCTTTTAAAGCGTTCTTCCAGATCTCACCCAGAACTCCGGCCTCCGGGGGCAGCCACCTGCGTTTTCTGCGCCCGTTGGGCTCGTCTCTGGCCACCTCCTCGTCCTTTAGCACGCCGTGCAGTGTATGTCGCAGGATATTAATCCCGGTATTCTCCCTTGTGAGATCCTGCAGTGGTGCCGCACCCAGGCGCTCGGAGGGCCGCACCGAGAGGACTGCCGAGTGCTCCCTGCGCCCGGGCATGCCGTTCTGGGGCCTTCCCATCCGTGCGGGGTGAGATATGTCCTGTACGGTGCCTGACCTGTGCCGGGCCCACGGTTTCTGTACCCGGCGGACCGAGACGTTCATGGACTGGGCTATCTGGGGCGTTTGTCATGTCCCCCTTTTGCTTTTGGCGTACTATCCACCGTACGCCGGACTTGTTTAGATTCATGTTGTTGGGGCGTGCAAGACTGACGTATTTACTAGGCCCTTTTGCGCCAGACCCACACACCCCTGTTTCCAGTGGCATGCATGAGGCCCGTGCATCTGATCCTTACCGACTTGACCCTCGGAGAAGGGGTGAACTACTTTTTGGATTGTAGACCCATGACTCTAAACCAGACTGCCTTTTCTTGCTCTGAAACACACGAGGTAATAAAATAAAAAACAAAATCCGTCAAAAAGAAAGCAGAGTGATTTATTGTCCGTATCGCGTCTATGCGAAATCTCTCAGACACAAAGCACCATGGAAGAAAACCTTGCCGTGCGGCAATCATTTTATCACAGATTATGTCTTAAATATGGGACATATGTCTTAAATATGGGACATGATGGTGATGCAATTCCACGACTGTCTTGAGCAAGTCTTGGGCAGCAAGGCAGCCATACGCGTACTTAGAACAATGGTCCGGTATCCGGCCAAGATCTTTACCAAAAGAGGCCTTGCCAGAACGGCAAATGTCTCTGTCAACGAGGCGGCCCTCACGATTCGTGATCTTGAGGATCTTGGCATCGTCACGGTTCAGCCCGTTGGCAGGTCGCACCAGCTATCCCTGAACAGGAAAAACTACATCCTCAACAAGGTAATCGAACCTGTCTTCAAAACCGAAGAAGATGCTTTGGAGGAGCTGCTCAAAGTTCTGAAAAAAAATCTTGACAGAAAGAAAGTCATCGTCTCTGCTGCGCTGTTTGGAAGTGTCGCAAAGGGTAAGGAGAAGCCAGATAGCGACGTCGACATACTTGTCATATCAAACGATTTTGACGCCGCAAGCCAAATAATTTCAAACGCACTGGTAGAAGTGGCAGAAGTGTTTCATGCCCAGCTTGCACCAATGACGCTCTCGCAAAAAGAACTCCAATCCAAAAAGGAAAGCGACTTGATCCGTTCAATCGTTGCAGACCATGTCATGATTTGTGGCAAGGGCTTGGAGAGTATGATGCGGTGACTAGAGACGTAGATTCTCAAAAATATGCAAATCACACCACAAAAGCAGAAAACTCGATGCAACTAGCAAAAATTGCACTAGAACGACATGCATATGACAGCACTGTGATGAATTGTATACACAGTGCAATTAACGCATTGGATGCACTTACAATCTTTCATCTAAGCAAACGTGCCTCAGGATCACATGCCGATGTATTGTTGCTGGTAAAAGGCATCCTTTCTGGCCCGGAATTCAAAGAGATGGAAAGACAGTTTGGCTCACTGCTTGGTCTGAAAAATGCATGAGTATCAACCGGATTTGATGAGTGACAGCCAGGCAGAAAATACCATAAAGTGGGCAGAAAGAATTCTTGACAAAGTAAAAACAAATCTAAAACACTAACGGTGACAGCTCGGGCCCTAGAAGCCATTCCTAATTTCAGGCACGAATATGCCCGGGAGTGCCCTCCGAGGTTGCAGAACTCACGCCTGAGCTTCGAGCCCGAGCTGCTACCAAAAATCCTCGTTTCTTAGCAGGTACGATACAAGCTGTAGGTTTGCTTCAAAGTATCTTTTTGGACAGCTGCGCACTGTAACCATCTATAGACCTTATGCGTAAACGAAATTAGCGGCGATGCCCCCGGCGCACGGGCTACAAATGGGGCGAGTCAGGGCCGGCGCACGCGCGACGGCGCCTCATTATGTGGAAAATATTTGATCAAACCTGCAGGTATTTTCATCCGGTTGATTTAGATCCGGGATCCATTCCCGCACAAGAGTAATGGCAAAGTCCGAGACCGAGTTGATACGACTGCTGAGGAAGAGAATCGAGCAGTACGAGAAAGAGAATGTGCAGTACAGGAGGGAGAAGGCGCGGGGCAGGAAGGAGAGGATGCAGTACAGGAAGAAGATCAGAGAGTACGAGAAGAAGAGCAGGCAGGACGGCAGGAGGCACGAGCGGGATCAGGGGAGGATAGGGCAGCTGGAGCGGCGGCTGGACGCTGAGCGCCAGATGTGGCCCGCAACCTGAGATGACGACAGGCGTACCGTAAACAACGCCGCGTTCATGCACAGGCTCGAGGTGCTCGAGGACATAATCGGCGGCGGGTTCCTGCAGCCCACCACGTCGATGGACCGCCGCCAGCTTGACCATACATCCGACCGGTTTACGAAGCTTGCCAAAAAGCACACAGAAGGCCCCCTGTTCTCAGAAGACGAGGACAACTTGCCTGGAAACCGGTGCAAGCTGTCCTACCGCCACGCCCTGCTGATGTCGCTGATGCGCAAGTACGGAAACCCGACACAGGAGCAGCTTGCGGCGTTCTTTGGCATAGACCAGAGCACGGTATGCAGGTACCTCAGGTATTGCGACATGATATTTCTCAAGATACTGCCCACGCCGGACGCCGTATCACGAAAGATACGAAACGCCCGCACGATCGAGGGGCTCAGGGAGATCGTCCCGGATCTGACCGTGATTGTAGACGGCACGCACATCGACATACAGCGCCCCACAAACAAGGAGCCAAGAAAGGGGGGCATACTCGGGCAAGAAGAAGAGCTTTACGCGCAACACCCAGGTGATTGCCAGCAAGAAGGGACTGTCGATATATGCAAGTCGGCGCCCGGAAGCGTGCACGACCTCACCATGATAAAGAACAACCCACCGGATCTGGGAATCCTGACTGCCAGGATGCGCAGCAACAGAAAGCACCCCGAGGACGAGAAGGTAAAGATGTTCTCTGACCTGGCATACATGGGAATCGAGGAGGTGTATCCAGGGGCCAGATCCGTGCAGCCCGACAAGAAGCCAAGTGGGCAAGCTTACAAAGAAACAGAAAGCGCAGAACAGGAGGATAAGCAGCAAGAGGGTGACGATAGAGCACGCCATAGGACGGATAAAGCAGTACAAGCGGATGCGTGATCCGTACGACGGGACCGCCGAGGAGTTCGACAGGGAGTTCCAGGTGACGGCCGGGCTTGCCAACTTTAGGCTGCTGTGGGACAAGCGGAACAAGAAGCTCATGCGTGGGTTCTGATATCACGATACGGAGCGCATTGCGGCGCCACACGATGCCGCACGACATTGTAGTTTTTACCAGCTGGAACGGTTCGTAGCTGCACTATATACGGACTGTGCCGTCCTCATACACGTCATGTGATGCCGTCAGCCTTGCATGTGTGGCCGGCCACCGTCGGAATATTTCGATCCGGTCGATTACGCATAAGGTCTAGGGTATTGGATAGCGTGTATGGAGGCAGGGGTCGCGGATCGCGCAGTCATGGATCCACATTAGCATGCAGTGGTTTGATCTGATCAACGCACCTGTGTTTGGAAAACCATGCGGAATTTTTAATCGCGGTCGATTGCGCATAAGGTCCAGTTGCCATACGGGGCAGGTCACGGTATGATGCGAGTCCGGATGGGATCGTCTCCGGTGTGAGATGGAGTCAGTCCTTACCGTATGCTGACTTGTGGTCACACACTCGTAGCAGTTCTATTGCTCCAGCTTGATATTGGATAAAGTATATGATTCTATGTTTGCGGCCCAACTCATAGGAAAACGTTCTCATTCCGGATTTGTATGTGCCAAGGGCAGACGGACTATCAGATGTTGCAAGGACGATAATTGCATCATCTACACTCTGTCTTATTTTACTGTCCAGTTTTTTGTACTGCTTGATGAATCTTTCAGACCAGATTAACTCCCACATTCCTATACTCTGTGCAGTTCATCAAGCAGATCTTGAAGGGTTCCTTTTTTGTGTCCTTCGGGATGGGCGTAAAACTCTTTGATGTCCCGTATCTCCTCGTCAGACAATGGCGGGGATTCTAGTTGCTTTGTTCCAGACATGCTTGTTGTTCCACTGGCCTATAAAAAAAGATTGTGCGTAGTGGTTCTGTGTGTGGGATCCGAAAAGTAGTTCACCCCCCTATCTGACATGATATTCCTCCCCGGTCTGCCCATCTATGACCGTTTCGCCCGCAGGGGGCATCTTGCGCTCATATGCCTGCGCCGGCGTCTCCTGGTTATCCCAGTCAAGGGACATGTGGGGCCTGTCGTAGTTGTACCATTTCATGAACAGATCCATGGGATCGCTTGTTCTCATCATGATATCCTCAAACTCGTGCAGCTTGCGCTGTATCTCGCCGTGCAGCCTCTCGACCTTGCCGTTTGTCTGCGGGTGGCGCACCCCGGCAAGGACCTGCCGTATGCCTAGGGCCTCTAGGCTCTCCTCGAACTCGCTGTGCCCCCTCTTTGCACCCTGTTTTTCGTTTGCGTAAAACTGGCTTCCGTGGTCCGTCATTATGGAGGCGGGCCTGCCGTGCTTCTGCATGGCCCCGTCAAGCACCTTGAGGGCGTTTTCTGTAGTCGCGTTGTCAAATATGCCGTATCCGTGGAGTGGACCCCTATGAGTAGGAACGATTTTGGCAACATTTTATGCACACATTGATCGCTCATTTTTGAGGCACCTCCTCCTGTCTTTTCTGGGTTTTTCGGACAAACTCGTCTGGTGTCAGGTATCCCAGCGCCGAGTGGATCCTGTCCTGGTTGTAGTCCGCAAACGCCTCTGCCAGGACGGCTTCTGCATCCTGGAACCTGGCAAAGTCGTGCGGCCAGACGTACTCCTTTTTGAGGGTCTTGTGAAATGACTCGACATGTCCGTTCTGCTCGATCCACCACTCTTGCCGGGGGCTGCCCTGACCACAAGTCTTGTGAAATGACTCGACATGTCCGTTCTGCTCGGGCGTGTTGTGCCAGATGTACTCACACCTTACCCCAAGCGCCTTCATGCTTTCCTTGAATTCGCGGCTCGTATACTGGACGCCGTTGTCACTTCTGACCAGCAGGCCGCGCGCCTCGTCTGCCGAAATCGTGGAGACTGCCTTTGTCAGCGATTCGACTGCTACCTGTGCGGTGGCCTGCGTGTCAAATACGTATGTTATCCACTTCCGGGTGAACGTATCGATTACGTTAAAGCAGTAGCACCACCCGTCAACGCCACACCAGACGTACGTGATGTCAGTCTCCCACAGTTGGTTTGGTCCTGTGGGCTTGAACCTGCCCCTTTTACCGGCCCGGATTATGTCGTTTTTGGTCTTTTTAGGCGTGATCCAGCCTATTTTGCGGTATATCTGCTGTATCCTTTTGCGGTTTGTCGGCACGCCGGTCTGGCGTCTTATCTGGGCTACCATGCGGCGCGTGCCGTATGTAGGCCTCTGCTTACCAATCCGTTCCACATGCATGACAGTCTGCCTGTCAGGCAACACCTTTCTGGGCGTCTTCTCGTAGTACAGTGCAGTCCTGGTTGCCCCGCTGTACTGCAGTGATGTGCGTGTGCTCCATCCCTTGCTCTTCAGCTCGGTTGCGGCCATCACCTTTTGCCTGCCTCCAAGGTTTTTTTTAATACCGCATTGGCCACGGCGTACTCTCCGACTATTTTCTTGAGCGACTCGATCTCCTTTTGCTGCCGCTCCTCTGTTGACTTGTGGCCCCTGCCTGACAGTGAGGCGCGTCCGGCCTGCAAAAAGCGCTCCCTCCACTGGTAAAACGTCCTAGGGGCCAGTTGTGGCGGCGGCACAGCTCTGCCGTCTCGATGTTGGTGTTGATGTGCTCCATGACTATCCCTATCTTGTCCTGCGTACTCCATGTTTTCTTGGTCATATTTGTGATTCGACCTCCTGACTCAAAAAGTGTGCGAAAAAAAGCGTTCCTATTCTAGCGGGGTCCTCACCAGGTCTTATGTACTCGTGGGATCACATAGCAGAGTGACGTGCAGATATGCAATGACTTACAAGAACGCAAAAGTGGTGGTGATGCTGGCGGCGTTGGCAGTCGGATTGGGAGCAACGGAAGCGTTTGCAGAGATTGAACCGCCAATGGTACAGCACGCACATGGGGTGCCACTGGAACAGGTACAGTGCAGGGACTCAAAGATTCTGATGGAGATGACTGGAGGGACGCCTGCCTGCGTAAGCAAGGAGACTGCCAAAAAACTGGAACAAAGGGGGTTGGGCAGAATCGTGGTTTCGAATTCTAATGCATACGTACTGCCTGAAAAATACAGCTATTCTGGCATTGGAGAATCCAAGGCACACGGCATTGAAAAGCATTATCCGGTTCTGAGTACCGTCGAGTTTCCCGGCTCGATCTCGGTAGGCCAGACGGTTTCAATACCGTACACGGTATCCTGGTATCACCCAAACGGTACTGCCACACACAGTGAGCTTGGCACCTATGGTACGGATAACATACTTACCCACATACGTATCTTTGTTCCCGAAGAGTTTACCGTTTTAAACGAGGACAAGGTGTTTCTTCTCAGGTTGGGTGACTTTTATGCCCCTCATTCTGGAACGACGTACTGGATTGGGGTGCGCTGTTCTGAGGATACAGTCTCTGGCAGCATTGATCTCAGGCTGGATAGGCACATCAGTACTTCCTAGATGTACTTTTGCAGACCCGACACGGCACCTCCGCTACTTTCCGCGATCGTTTACAAACGAGTCGGCCGCATCGACAATGCACGCGACAAACAGCATCATGGTAAACCCCTTCCCTCCTGCAAATCCGTCCCACTTGGATTCCACGTCTATGAACACGGCAGTCCTCCACAGGTTGTACAGTATGACAGACATATAGAACAGCAGCAGCCTGACGACCGGGGAATTGCTGCACGTCTTGCCCATTATCCCCTTGATCACCCTGAACCCGGTCTCGATTCCCCACCGACTGCGGTACTCCTCCGGTATCTGCTCAATGACTGCCTCTGCACTTTTAGCAGACATGTTGGTGGCAAAGACCAGATACCTGTCGGCTATGGTCTCTTCTGCCTTGTCCTTCTTTGCTGCTGCCGTGCCGTCCTTTTCTACCTCGTCCTTTTCCACAATGACTAGCCTGAATGTGGCGCTCTTGCCGTCCTTGTTGGTCATTGTATATTTTGATACCGCACCGCGTTCTCCGCGGTCATGCTCCTCTATTGCCGCCACTATCCTCCTGTTCTTGACGGCAGGCATGATGTAGCTGCCCGTGCTTGTTTCTGCAGCCCTCATGCAGTCCACGTTAAAGAACCCGCGGTCATACAGGAACGTCTTGATCCTCATCCCTGATCTGGACGCCTTGCGGATCATTTTAGGCACGAAATCGGCCAGTTTTGCCTCTTTTGGAAGCTGCAGCGAGGAAAGCACGAGGTCAGACCCGTCATCTGATCCTATTCCGTGCATGGTAATGTGCGAGAGAAACGTCGACGTGCCGTTCTTGGGCTTTGACTTTCTGGCGATATCCTCCAGGCCCTTGCCATAGTATTCCACGTCGGTAACGTCCACTGCCACGACGTCCGTGTTGTGCAGCATGCCTGACCTGCGGGCGCACCTTACCGTATGCTGCAGCATGGAGCTGCACCACTTTTGCGCATCATCCAGGCTGACGCCCCGGATCGCCTTTAGGATCCAGTCCGGACTAGGCGTACGGCAACTATACGCGCCGCCCTTGGAGGCAGCCCCGTCGTCATGCTGCTGCCTGCTGCATTTTGAGGCCCGCCTGCGAAGGTGCGTCACGGCAGATTCTGCAAACATCCTCCTCTCAGACATGAAATATAGAACGCGCAGTGCGTCGATGTGGTCATACACTGCGTTGCGACTCTTTGAGACGGCCAGCCCGAGCTTGGGAAACCGCCGTCGCAATGTTTTAAACTGTCTCGATGTTATGTCAAACTGGTGTGCAAACACGTCGTTTTGTGTTACTGACATGATGATGGTTGGCACACCGCCTGATCTATAGTATGATGGTCAAAAAATCTCGGCAAATTGCGTAATTATCGTGCCTGCAAAAGTACATCGAGGAACTACTGACATGTATCATGACCGCGACCTCTTTTGGTATGCCTCTGATGCGGGCGTTTATAATTTTCAACTCCAGCAGACCGACGAGGGTGTGAACCTTGTGCCTGTCTCGGATCTGATCAGCGAATATGATATAGACGCGCATCTTGCCACTGTGGTTTGGGCATCTGAAGGGATAGTTGTGAATGGAACTTGGTTCCCTATTGACGATGATCTTCTTCGGTATGATCGCTATTACAGCAAAGACGTAGAGCATGTACCTGAGACCAAACCCGTCACACAAACGGCCCGCTCCGAGCCGGAGGTGGACGTGTATATGGAAGAGCGAACTTGGCCCGGACTTGCTGAATTTCTAAGGTATATAGTTGAAAACGGCGAGTCTGTTTCAGACTATGTATACACGCCCAAGTTTAGCCAAAAATTCATAGACGACTTTGGCATGGCCTATCCCGAATTCGGATTGCAGGATCATGCTAGAGCCTCTGGCAGTACTTCCAGCGCACCCACCTCATTTTTTATCAGCGGCAATTATTATGTTGATAAGGGTCGTATTTTTGATGTTGCCATTAATGATGCCCGTATATGTGTATATGATAAAAATCTGGCCACCGGGACGCAGCAGATTTGTATGTGGTCACGTCCCCCTGCCATCTAGGCACAAAAATCACAATCATGCATGCTGATTCGTGCCTAGCTGATGAGGGTAGGTGACCCCGTACCGGCAGTGATTCAAGAACACGCTCAGACACTGTAAGACCATCGGATGATGCCCGAGCCCACCTCTACTGGTGCCTCACTGAGCTACTGGGAAGACTGGGCAGGCTAGGTTACTTTTTATCTGGGCTGCTCGCAGGCCAGTCATGAACAGGCGCTACGTCATTGTGGGAGTGATACTGGCAGCAATTGTAACATTTGCATTCTTCATGGGCTCGCCCATGTTTGAAGGGATTGACATGTATCGCTAGATTATGCCGAATTTTTTTCCTGCCTTCTCAAAGGCATCCAGCGCCACTTGCACCTGCGGCCTTGTAATCCAGGCGGTAATCGAGATGCGCACCCTTGCACTGCCCCTAGCAACAGTAGGGTACCTGATTGGCTGCGCAAAGATGCCCTGCGAGACCAGGTACCTTCCAAAGCTCATGGCAGTCTTTTCGTCCCCGATGATTATGGGGATGATCTGACTCTCAAACGTTATGTCGTATCCGATTTTTCTGAGCCCCGATGTCATGGCCTGCGTGTTTGCGGCCAGTCTTTTTCTGCGCGGTTTGCGGTCTGATTTCAGCCTTGCTAGCGCGTGGTTTACAAAGACACTTGGGAGCGCAGACGTGTAGATAAACGGCCTTGACCGGTTTATGCAATAGTCCGTCACGCTCTTCTCGGATGCAACATACCCCCCAAAGGATCCCAACCCCTTGCTCAGGCTGCTCGTGTAGATGTCAATCTCCCTTGAGACCCTGAAGCGATCCGGCGTGCCCCTGCCGTCCCTGCCCATTACGAAATCACCGTGCGCGTCATCCAGCACGGTAATCGCGTCGTTTTTCTGCGCTATCTCTACGATCTCATCCAGCCTTGCAAGATCCCCGTCCATGCTAAATACCCCTTCTGTAACGATGAACCTCCTTCCCCCCACCTTTGAGATCTTTCTGGCAAGATCCTCCGTGTCGTTGTGCCCGTAGATTACAGTCGATGCCCCTGACAGACTGCACGCCTCAATTATGCTTGCATGGTTTAGCTCGTCGCTGAAGATCACGTCCCCCCTTCCTGCTACTGCAGCTATTGTGCCCAGGTTTGCCATGTATCCGGTCGGATATACCAGCGCGCTGTGCTGTGACTTGTGCCTTGCAAGGCTCTTTTCCAGCTCCAGATACGAGTCGTCGTTGCCTGAGACCAGCCTTGAGCTCGACTGCACCTGTGCCCGGCCTAGCCTCGTGGCCGGAATGCCAAGATAGTCATTTGAGCACAGGTTGAGCAGCCTTTTGCCGCGGATGGTAATGTATGGGCCTGAGATCGTTCCATACCTGAGGCTACGGCGGAGATTGTCCCCCTTTATCCGGGCCAGCTCTGCGCCCAGGTACGACAGTCTAGGCTTCAAGGCCTATCTTCTCGATGAGCCTGCGATCCTCCTGCGCCTCGTTTCCACCCATTGTCAGGTATCCTGCAGTTATGATGCCGTTTGCACCGCTTTGCAAAAGCTCCTCCCCCGAGTCCTCCGTGTTTGCCTCGCGTCCACCGGAAATCTTGATGATCGACTCTGGCAGCGCAAACCGCACCACCGCAAACATCCTGACCAGCTCCTGGTTTGGCAGCGGCGTCTGCAGCTCCAGCGGCGTTCCAGGAACCGGCACCAGTATGTTGATTGTGACCTCCTCCGGTCCCAGCGCCGCAAGCTCCAGTGCCAGCTCCTGCCTCTGATCCCGCGTCTCGCCCATCCCGATAATCCCGCCCGTACACAGCTCCAGTCCCGCATCCCTTGCGGTCATCAGCGTGTCGATCCTGTCCTGATACGTGTGGGTGGTGCAGATTTCGGGGAATTTTGATCTTGCCGTCTCCAAGTTGTGGTTGTATCTTCTGACCCCCAGCGACTTGAGGCGCCTTGCCTGCTCCCCGGTCAGGAATCCCAGGCTGCACTCGACTGGGATCCCCACGTCTCTGTTCACCTGATCAATGATGCTACATACTGCCTCAAAGTCCTTTTGTGACGGCTCCCTCCATGCTGCCACCAGGCAGTAGGATCCGGCCCCCTGCTCCCTCGCGAGCCTTGCCGCACCGACAATTTCCTCTGCGGGGGGCAGCTGGTATGTCTGGACTTTGGTATCAAAGAATGCAGACTGGCCGCAGAATGCACAGTCCTCGCTACATGAGTTCTTTTTGATGTTGTTGAGCTGCTCGACGTCTACTCTTGGGCCGTTGAACTTCCGGGTGATTTGGTTTGCCGACTCGGCAAGCGTTTTCAGGTTTTCATCAGATACGTTGATCAGCAACCCGATGTCTTTTGCAGACACCCCTGCGCCGGAGAGGACGTTTTCCTTGCACTTTAAAACAAACTCTCTTTCATCCATGTGTTTGATGCCTGATCCTGTGCGGGAGTACTTAATTGTTAACCCCGTAACAGGTCGGGCTCTGGAAGCTGCTCCTGATCTCAGGCACGAATCTGTCTAGGAGAGACCTCCGAGGTGATAAAACTCACGCCTGAGCTTCCAGAGCCCGACCTGTTACTTAACCCCGCCTCAGCGAGGGGTCATCTAGTCCCCTCCACGTCCCTGATTGTCTTGATTGTCCTCTCAATTAGCATTGCAAGCTCCTCCTCTGAGATTGCAAGCGGGGGCACCAGCATGACTACGTTTCCCAGTGTCCTAAGATAGACCCCGTTCTGCCTTGCCTTCTCAAAGAACGTCCTGTTGACGGATCTTGGATGCCTTACGGGCGTCCTCCCGGGCTTGTCTGATACCAGCTCGATCCCCATGAGCATCCCCTTGTGCCTGACATCACCCACCGCACCCAGCTCGGAGATCTCCTGCGCATATCCGGCAAATACCCTTGACGTCCTAGATATCCTTTGAATCAGCCTGCGCCTTTCGTACAGTCTCAGGTTCTCGACGGCGGCTGCTGCCGCAATGGGGTTTCCCGTGTATGTGTGGCCGTGGAACAGGTGGACCCTGTCGTCGAATCTGCCCAGAAACGAGTCATATATCCTCTTGGTCGCAAGGGTTGCAGCCATTGTCAGGTATCCCCCGGTAAGCATCTTGCCGTATGCCACAATGTCGGGGCTGCTTTTCTGCTCGATGTACTGTACCATGGAGCCCAGCCTGCCCAGTCCTGTTGCGACCTCGTCTAGTACGAACAGCACGCCGTGCCTTTTGCACAGTCTTTGAATCCTTGACTGGAATCCCTTTGGAAAGATTACTGCCCCCCCTGCCATCTGTGCGCCGCTCTCCATGACAAAGGCTGCAATCCTGTCGTCATTTGAAAATGACTTTTCTATCCTCTCCAGACATGCGTCTTCAAGATCCCTTGAGCCTGCCCCCCTGGCGCGGTGTGGGTTTGGCGCGGGAAACTGCAGCGTGTCGAACAGCTGCGCCTTGAACTTCCCAAAGAACTCAGGCACGTATCCCACCGACATTGCGCCAAACGTATCCCCGTGGTATCCGTTTTCAAGCGTGGCAATCTTGGTCTTCCCTGGCTCCCCGCCGTTTTTCCAGTACTGCAGAGCCATTTTAAACGCAATCTCCATTGCAGATGATCCGTTGTCTGAGAAAAACACCCTGCGCATTCCGGGCGACATCCCTGCCAGCCTCTTGGCCAGGACCTCTGCTGGCTCGTTTGTAAGGTTGAACATCGGCGAGTGCTGCAGCCTTGAAGCCTGCCTGCAGATTGCCCTGATCATGTCCTTGTCAGAGTGCCCCCAGACATTGCACCACATCGAGGCCACCCCGTCAATCATTTTATGGCCCTTTGAGTCGACGAGCCATACCCCCTCCCCCCGGACAATTTTGTCAAAACCCGGCCATTCCCTCATCTGGGTGTTTGGATGCCATATGGAGCTTGATGCCAACGACATTCCCTGCCGCCTCTTTTCTTAATAACCAAGCGGTAGGTTAATCAGCGATTTGCCATCATGCTAGGTGTTGGACTCTATTTTCATCGCAGGAACCGATACCGGCGTGGGAAAGACCGTCGTGACTGCGGGCCTTGCGCGGGCCCTCTGGAGGCAGGGGCGGGATGTGGGGGTGATGAAGCCGTTTGCTGCAGGAGTCCCTGACGGCACAAGGTATCGGACCGAGGACGTAAGGAGGATCATGGAGGCAGCAGGGGTATCTGATGATACAGGGCTGGTAAACCCCCAGTTTTACCCGATACCTGCGTCCCCGTATACTGCCATGCAGAACCTTGGAGGCCGAGTCGACATTCCCCTGGTGCTAGAGTCCTTTGCAGAACTGTCTGACTCTCATGATCTCGTACTGGTCGAGGGAATGGGCGGGATCATGACCCCGATTCTCAGGGATTATTTTGTGTATCACCTCATGCGGGACCTGAAGATACCTGCAGTCCTTGTAACCAGGACGAGGGTGGGCACGATCAACCATACGCTGATGAGCGCCAGGATTTGCCGGGACAGTGGCATTCCGGTGCGCGGAGTCATAATCAACGACATTGATGAGGGCTATCCGCGCGGCGAGCTAAAGCGTGATCTGGAGGCGCTTGCTGGACTGCCCGTCCTCGGGGTGATTCCAAGGGTTCCGTCGCTGGACTATGATGCGTTATCGGATGCCGTATCTGCCAGCATTGACCTGTCCGGTCTCTAGACTGCCTTGAAGATCCTAAACCTTGCAGACCTGTTTTTCTCCAGGAATTCGTTGATGCGGTCTATTATACTTGAGAACGGGTTTTCATGGGAGCCTATTGTAAACGTCCTGTATTCCGTCTCGACTGGCCCCGGTGATATTATCCAGATGTTTTCCTGGTTGGGCTGTATCCTCCTTGCGTCGGCTATCCTTTGCTCGACATGCGTCCTTTCTGAGGATGTCAGGATGCACAAGACGACGCTGGAGTTCCAGTTTGTTTTGAGCGTCCTGGTGTCCGGGATTACGATGTCGATGCAGGTGCCATCTAGGACGGTCTTTCTCTGGGCGGGGATCAGAAGGGTGGTGCACAGGTAGTGCATCAGGACGGTGGCCATGGCCGCAATGTTCTCCTCAGGGCTGCCCGGAACCTCCAGTATATCGTCCATGCAGCTTGACACCAGCTCGTCGATGACCTCCCGGCCGTTGCCCTGCAGGAACTCCTCTTGGATTCCCTTCTCGGAGGGCTTGTCCAGCCTTTGGTAAACAATGTCCCGGATCGGGTCTGGCTCTTCATCCATCATTCATTGAAGCGGTATCTTCTCTCCCCCCGCGAGTCGGGGGCCGTCTTTACGTCTATCAGGACAAACTCGTGGCTGGTGTTTAGGATCGACTGTTCCGGACTGCGCCTGTTCTCGTGCAGGTCCTCATACTCCTCCAGGCTGAGCCTCTTTCGCGGGCCAAGCTCCCTCTCAAAGTCCATCTCCCGTACGATCTCCCTGTATTTTTCCTGGACTACGCCGCTGAAGACCATTGCACTGCTCCCGCTACCGTATGATCCGAATCCTATCCTCCTGCCTGCCAGATCCGCGCCCTTTCGGTACTCAAACTCCAGGCTGCTTCTGAATCCCAGGTACAGTGATGCGGTATACAGGTTGCCGATCATCTTCGACGCAATCAGGGAGCTTGCCAGCTTTGACTCGTAGACCTCCTGATACTCCTCTGTGTGCGTAAACAGCCTCGTAAACTCGTGATCCCTTGCCATGAATTCCGCATCGCCCAGTACCGACTCGACGGTGCCCCTCGAGTCCTTTGGGATCGGCTCCTCCATTCCGATCTTTTCGACTATCTTCTTCCACCTCGGAAGCGTCCTCCATTCATGCCTTACCAGGTATGCCAGCGCCTTTTTGCCCATGTTGCTGTATGGCAGGTGCATGTTGATGTAATCGATATGATCCAGAATCGACTCCCCGTCTTTTAGCTCAACGAGGTTATTTGATATTGCCCTTTTCTTGTATGCGTCTAGCGCCTTTCTTACCTGGATCAGGTAAAGCAGGTTGGAGTACTGACCGTGTACGATCGGAGTCTCCTTTCCAAACGGCCTGTAAAAGTCATACTCGTCACTGATCGACGTGGATGTGACCTTGGGATCAAACGCCAGTAGCCTTGGCTCGTCGTTTAGCAGCATTGCAAGCGCCCCTGCACCTTGGGTCATCTCGCCGCTAGAGCCAATGTCGTACTTTGCGATATCGGACACCACGACTAGGGCCGCCTTTCCCTCGGCCTCTCCTGCCCTGATCCAGTTGACGTTATCATAAAGTGCATAAGAGCCGCTTACACATGCAAATTTTGTCTCGACCCCCCCGCAGTGCTCAAATGCGCCCTGGCCGTAGACCTGCTCTAGCATCCCAACCACAAAGGAGTTCATTGCCTTTGACTCGTCAAATGACGACTCTGTCGAGACGTACAGCCTTCCTATATCCTCCGGGGAGAGCCTGTTTTTCTGCATGATCTTCAGGCAGGCGTTGGCAGCAAGGCATGCCGGATCCTGGTTTGTATCCGCGATTGCCATCTGAGAGACCCCCAGGCCCTTTTGCAGCTTTTCCGGATCCAGTCCACGTGCCTGCGCAAAATCCGTTGCATCTACGTACAGCTTTGGCACGTACAATGCAATGTCGTCGATTCCAGCTGCCATCAAGCTAGCCTCCGCTAGTTAGGATAAAAGGATATCGAGCTAACAGTATCTTGCCATTTGGCCAAGATCGGCATCCCCTGGTTCTATTTTCGCAGAGTTTGGTGTAAGAATTCTACTTTTCCAGCTCGGAATCAAAAATTCTTTCAAACACGCCGTATGGCTGCGCACCGCCGATCCTTGTAACGTCACCGCTAGGCCCGATCACAAAAAATCCCGGCGTTCCAGTCAGATCCAGGGCCCTGGCATCCGAGTTGCTCTGCTCTATGGTATCTGCGTGGCGCGTCTCGGACATGCAGTCTGTGAACTCATCCATATCAAGTCCGACCTCCTGGGCAAACCTCAGGAGATTCTGGGAGCCTGCCCATCCGTTGTTCTCGCCCGTCCAGTTGTTGTACAGCGTGTCATGATACTGCCAGAACATCTCTTGATCACCTGCGCAGTGTGCTGCATGCGATGCGTTGACCGAGTCGGGTCCGATTATCGTAAAGTCCTTGAAGATCAGCCTTACCTTGCCCGTCTGGATATAGTTCTCCACGATTTCATGCTCTGTTTCGTGGAAGAACACGTTGCAAAAATGACACTGATAGTCCCCAAACTCCACCAATGTGATTGGCGCGTCGGGATCCCCCAGTGCCGGGGAGCCGTTCTCAAGGAGTGCTGATATGGACATCGCGGACCCTGCCTGGCCTGCCGTGGGCGCAGGCTCAAAGACCAGCTCCTGCTCCACACCTGCTGAGTTGAAGGCCAGGAATGACGCAATCATTGCGGCGGCTGCAACGCCTGCGCCCAGTCCCAGCGACGGGCCATGAATCAATAGTTTGGATGTCCTTGGGCTAAATTTAGCCCTTGCCCGTCATCGGCCTTCCCGTATCGCATGAAAATTAGTTCCGCCTAAGATCAGGCGCAGTTGATTGTTTTAGGCCGTACCAATCAAAACACGATGCGGGATCACCTGCCCCCATCGACCAGGTACGAATTAGCATACATAACTATGGCTTTCGTGCCTGCCAGCAGGGGGACGCGACTTTATACGACGAGGTAATCGGCTACAGCACACAGCTGAGGACACTGCTTGACGTGACAGCCGGGGGCATCAAGGAGGATGCGTGGCAGGACGGCTCCGGTAGCACGGATATAATCAAGATCCTCGACATGCTTGCAGGTGGAACCTGCCGCTGCCCCGAACACCGGCAAGGATCGGAGCGTGCCGGGCAAGATACTGCTTACAGACGGCAGATACACCTCATGGAGGAACGGCACCGTGCCACAAGTGCGGCATAAAGCCACTCATACGGCTTTGACAAGATGTACTGCAAGGAACAGGGGCATCGGCGATGAGTGGGGCATGCTTGTGCGAAACCAGTTCGGAGGTTCCAAGGTACCGGCAGATGATCTTTCAGAGGAGGAAAGGCAGGAGAACCTGCGGTACCCGAAGAGCACGATCGGCTGCGGCAGGAGGTGGCTCGTCGAGATCGCGATATCGGCCATAAAGCGCATGTTCGGCGAGGACGTGACGGCAAGTGGCCCAACATGGTGTAGGAGGTAAAGATGGAGGGGATGTAACTGTACAGCAAGTGGATCGCAGAGTAGGCAGCTGCCGAGTAGGAACCTTGCACCGGCCATGATCCGGGCAGATTGGATAGGGCTCTAGTCGGAGTTATTCAACAGTCTAAACCACATTCGCTAGTTTTTAATCTGAATACCCACAACTATTTTACATGCCAAAAAGCAAGAAATCAGACCTGGGATTCATAACGGAAATAGAAAAAAAGTCTTACAGAATAAAATCAGTCATTGAGGAGGTGGAGAGGCAGACAGGCATGGCAAGATCCGGCCTCAAGAAAATGGAAGTAGGACTCAGGAAAATGGAAGTGGAGGCAGGTCTGGCACTAGCCAAGATCAGGAAAATGAGAGGAAACGACCGCATTGGAGGATTTGACTTTGAGGAGATGATGATGCATATTAACATGGCAAGTATTGGTTTTGAGGAAACGGGGAGGAATGCGGGCCTGGTAAGATCCCAGACTGATGAGTTAAAAAAGAAGACAGATACAGAAAGATCCAGATTTGGGGAATTGGCGGAGATTGTCGGATTGATGAGATCCAGATTTGGGGAAGTGATAAAGGATGCTGACAAGGTAAGATCCGAGTTTGAGGGAATAGAGGCAGAAGTCACCCTGCTAAGATTTGACTACGCGGAGTCAGGAATAAAGTATATGAAAATGGCAGGGTGGATTGACAAGGCACGATCCATCTTCATGAAAATAGTAGAGGAGGTCGACATGATGCAATCCATGCTCGAGGAATCTGGAAAGACGCCACATAAAATCACCAAAAAACCAACTCATTTTGGCACAATAGAATATGACTTGGAGGGGATAGAAAGGGGTGCTGACAAGGTAAGATCCGAGTTTGAGAAATTAAAAAAGAACGTCGCCCTGATAGGAGCTGGTTTTGAGGGAATGGAAAGGGATGCTGGTACAGTAGGATCTGACTTTGGACACATGGGAGCACATGCCGGCAGGATGAGATCTGATCTGTTAAACCGCCTAGAGAAGCACAAGGAACCGCGTGCAGGGGAGGGGATTGGCAGGCAAGGATCCGACCCCCCGTACGATCTGCAGCCCGAAAACCTCCGGGTCGTGATCAGGGACACCGACATTGCCTTCAAAATCAACCCGAAAGGACATCTTGACCCAACCCGCCGCAGGATTCTTGCCTTGGCAGATGAGATTCGGGCCGGACTGAAAAAAATGGAGGCCGAGGGGGCCTCGCGATCAGAACGCGAGGACTTTGTAATCGCAAAAAACCGCGAAATACTGGAGGCTGCCCTAGTCGACTTCAACTATGATGCCTATGAAGGGAATCCGCACCTGCCGCCCGCCGTATTCCAGCTGATCGCCTGGGGTCTCAAGAGCTTTTTGGTGAACCGTGACGGGGCGGCAGGGACAAGGTCGCCGTAGGCGGCATCGGACACGGATGCACTGGCGCACCTCCCCCGGTTCTTTCCTCCTGTACGCATGCAGGATTCTCTGTCGGACAGTCGCAGGGCACGCTTCGATCAAAGGCATGCTGTACACACGGCAAAAAACAACGGCTGCAGGTACCTGCATCACTCGTACTTGGCACCATGTTCAAAAATGATCTTGGCAGAATCCAAAACTCGTCGATGCCGGGAGCCTGCATGACGGCTGCGGCAAGGTGCTTCCTGGCGCGGGGGATGCAAAAACCACCCCGCACCTGTAGGCATCAGATGCCCCTTGACGCATTGCGGGATTCCCGGGACGAACCGCATGCCCCACGGGCCGTCAATTAAGACCGGCCGGATCCTGCCAGGGTTGGTTAATATTCCCAAGGCGGCTTGGCTGACTTGGCATGAAAAAGGTCTTTGTCAACGGCTATGGCTCCATCGGAAGCAGGATTGCATCCTTTATCTGCGATGATCCGGAGATCGAGATCATCGGAGTAGGCAAGTACTCCCCCGACGGGGGGGTCTCTGATGCCATCTCCCGGGGCCTGGCAGTATACGTCCCAGAAAAGAGTCTTGGCAGGTTTGCAGACTTCCAGATTGCAGGCACAATCGAGTCTGCGCTGGACGGCTGTGACCTGGTAATTGACGCCTCCCCCGGAGGCCGGGGACATGCCAACAAGAAGAGCCTGTATGAGCCCCGAGGCCTCAAGGCAATCTACCAGGGGGGAGAGTCCGTCTCCGGGGATGAGGCCGTATCTGACCTGCTGTTTAACTCACGTGCAAACTATGACAAGGCCTCAGGCAGGAGTCACGTCATGCAGGGCAGCTGCAACGTCACCGGAATGGGCAGGATTCTCAAGCCCCTCAGGGACAGATTCGGCGACCGGCTGGCCCGCTTTGACGTCACCCTGATCCGCCGCTGGGCAGACATCGAACAGACCGACAAGGAGCTGACCGACACAATCGAGATGACCCAGAGCCCCCACCACGGCGATGACGTCAGGACCTACCTCGGGGAGGACTCGCCGCTGTTTGTCAGGGCCGTCAAGGTGCCGACAAGGCAGATGCACCTGCACATCCTGGATATCAGGTTCGGCGACACGGCGCCGAGGCCCTCTGAGATTCACGAGGTCTTTCGGGACGAGTTCGGCGTGGCAATCCTGTGGACTGCGAGGGGGACAAGGGACGTGCGCGACTATGCAGACGCCATGGGGTTTAGCTTCAGGGATACGAACATGGTTCACATACACGCAAACATGACGGCCGCAGTGGGCGACACGGTACAGATGATGTACTCCGATGATCAGACGGGGATTGTGATCCCCGAGAACCACATGCTGATGCAGGCCATGCTCTTTGGCCGCCCGTACGAGGATGCGTTTGCGCACACCGAGTCGGTGTTTCACATGAAGGAAAAAAAGCAGAGGCTTCAGGAGCACTTTGCAAGACCTAGCCGGTCTTCTCTATCCTGACCTCCTCGGGCCTGTTTTTTGATACCTTCTCTACTATGATCCGAAGCGAGTCTATCTCCACCTTGTCGCCCTCCTGGGGGATGTCCTGCAGCCTCTCGTGCAGCAGCCCGTTCAGCGTTGCATAGTCGTCCCCCTCCGGAACGCTCGTATTGAAGATCCTGTTGATCTCGTCAATCTCAATATCGCCGTTTGCAATTATGGTATCCTGATCAATTGTCCTGTATCCCTTGGGTCTGGCCTTGTCACTCTCGTCTTCGATCTCGCCGACTATCTCCTCTAACAGATCCTCTAGTGTGACCAGGCCCTCGACTCCCCCGTGCTCGTCAATTACGATTGCAATGTGCGTCTTGCGCCCCTTCATCTCCTTTAGCAGTCCGCTTACAAGCTTTTCCTGTGATACGAAAACCGGCTCCCTTGCAATCTGATCCAGCGTTACCATCTTCTTGTCCCTTTCCATCTCCTTTAGCACGTCTCGGACATGGATAAAGCCGATTATGTCATCCCTTGTTTCCTTGTATATCGGAATCCTGGAGTGGCCGTTTTGGTTTATCAGTGGCAGTGCCTCAAACAGAAACATCTTGGCATGGAGCGTGAACATCTTTATCCTAGGGGTCATGACGCTGCGGATTACGGTATCGTCAAACTCCAGCGCCCCGTGTACGAGCTCCCGTTCGTCCTTTTCCAGCGCCTTCTCGGCCAGGCCCTGATCAATTACCCCCTTGATCTCCTCTTCGGTAATCGGGGGGGGAACATAGCTGCTACCAGTCATCCTTACCACCCCCCGCGTGATGTACTCAAACAGCTTGACTATTGGGTATAGTGCATAGCTGAACGCCAGCAGGACGGGGGCAAACCTTAGTGCAATCTTTGTGGCGTTGGCATTGCAGTATGTCTTTGGCGTAATCTCCCCGAACACGAGGATCAGAAACGTCATGATCCCCACCGCGATTCCCAGGCCGTCATCTCCAAACATTCGGATTGCCACGCTTGTAGCCAGCGCCGATGCCCCCACGTTTACCAGGTTGTTTCCAAGGTTTACGCTTGCCATCATCCAGCCCGGATTGGACTTTAGCCTGTGAAGCGCCTTGGCGCCCTTTCTGCCCTCGTTTACCAGCTGGGTGACCTTTGAGATCCTGGTTCCAACCAAGGCCACCTCCAGGCCGCTAAAAAAGCCGGACAGTCCGATCAAGACGGCAAGCGCAGATGCCTCTACCCACAGATCAGCCATCTGATCCCCCTAGTCTGCTAGAATAACTACAACGGTTACCCATTATGATTTTGATACCACCATGTTTGGCATTGATGGTTGGAAAAACCCGCTTTTAAGGATTGACATGCTCTGTGTCTTGTGTATTATATGAAAATTATGTCGCACCATCGCCGGCATCCTACGTCCATTTTGGGTCGCCTTTCCTGATCGCACCTGAGGCCTCCCGGTTCCGGTGCGCCCAGGTGCAAACCTGTGCCCCGTTGTTTGGGGATGAACCCGTATCGCTGCTCGTGCCGGGACGCATGTTCCAGACTCGCCGCCTGTCAGGGCCGTACCCACGCGCCGTCCTGGATCTGCCATACGGCATAGGCAGTCTCCATTCGGTCTCCTGCCTCGTTAAACTCTATACTGCCTCCGCTTGCGCCCTCGTACTCTGAGGCCGCCTGGACGATCCCGTCTGCGACATCGGGGGCGGAGCTGGTCTGACCGTCAAGGACTGCCTCTCCGATCAGGCGCATGGCGTCATACGCAAAGAAGGCATACACGCTTGGCTGCCTGCCGAGGATCTCGGCCATACGTGCATCCACGTCCTCGGTCACGTCGCCGTACGGAACAGTGGGCTGGACGGAGGTAAACTGGACGGCCTCTGCAAACCCTAGCGCCTCTGCGCTGCCAGCCGGTACCGTGTTGGCATCGGCGCCAAACCACCTGACGTCGGCCAAGACCTCGTACTTTGAGGCCTCCTCTAAAAAGTCATATGTCTCCTCAAAGCCTACGAACATGACTGCAACCCTGTCTTTACCGTAGGTGTCAAGCTGACCGGACACGGCCTCTGAGAGCATCTCAAGGTGTCGCTGCTCAAACCGTCCGGATGCGTCATATAGTATTGGCTCCAAGAACAGGCCCCCCTCAAATCCATCAGCCCCGTAGCCCTCGCCGGATTCTGGTTGTGAGCCGCCTGCCTCGATGAACACCTCATTCGTGCTGTCCATGAGATCGGTTACCCATATGCCGTCCCTGCCTGCGGGAACCACGACCTTTATTCCCTCGACTGCAATAAGCCGGGCAAGCGCCTCGCCGTGGCCGCGGTGATCAGATATCATGCGCATCAGCGAGTCTCCTGCAGTGGCATAGCCGGTCACGACCGAGCAGCAGCTAAAAAGCAGCATGCCGCCGTCATCGGCATAGTCTATCACATCCCTCTCAAAGATGTCAATTGAGGGGCCGACGACCAGCCGGACTCCTTGCTCCCTTAGCGCCTTTATGCCCTCCAGCTCCCTGCTGCCGTCGGTACCCGTATCATATACTGTGGCATCAAGGCGCCACGGGTGGCCGCCCTCCTCTAGCACCGCGTTAAAGTCACCTGCGGCCATCTTTGCCGCCTCCGCTATGTCCTGGCCGTACCCGGCAGCACCGCCGCTGACGGGTGCAAGTATACCGACCGTAACTGTGTGCATCGCCCAATCCGAGTCCGGTATGGATCCGTACGCGATCAGATCATGTCCGCGCTCTGAGAGCCTTTCGTACGAGGTGGGCCTCAGGCATACTGGCGTCTCAGAGTCCATCAGAAACGGCTCCCTTGGCGCGTTGCACTTTATGGCAGAGAGAAATACCCCGTCCCGGTACTGCATTGCAGGCGGGTCATGCCTGACAGCATATGTTCCACTGCCAAAGATGTACCCGTCATGCAGAACCAGCAGCGTGTGCTTGAGCTCGTCTCGGCCACTAGCAGGATTCAGGAACTCATAGTATATCCTAGCCTCCCCGTCGGCGTCAAGCTCTGCGTTTATCTGCTCCAGCGTCTTGTCAGGACGTATGCTGTCCATGGCGTACGTCCCCACAAGGGATGGGTTTGCCCCGTGTGCCAGCACATTGCCGCCCCTGTCAAGCACAAACGGATAGTGCTCCCTGTCGCTGTGCATTGTTATGGCCTCAAGCCCGGACTCGCCGTACAGCTCCATGGCGGCCGTGATCTGGGCCCGCGCCGGATCCTGGCCGGCATCTGCATGCGCCGTGGATACGGGGACAAGTGCCGCCAGTGCCGCCAGCACAAGTATCATGATCCTCTCCAATGAAACCGGTAGGACACGGTCTGCTTTAAGTTTTAGACCGCACGGCCGGCACACGGCAGCCTGTCCCGACCCATTAGGCACAGGCTTTCACTGTGCTAAAGCCCCCGTCGCAGCCAGCATGACGGATCGGCCCCCACACATGCACGTGGCTTCTCGTGCATGGCCGGTACGGGAACGCAATCGCACAACCCAGGCCCCCAAGATCGGATCCGTTGCGCCCCTGCATGGGGGGCCTGACAGTGGAAGCCTCATGATGCGGGCCTGTCTGCATCCCACGGGTGCGCCCTCTGTTTTGCGTTCAACGCATCTTCCATGGTTCGCTCATGATGCGGGCCTGTCTGCATCCCACGGGTGCGGGGCCTAGTTTCTCGGGGGTACTGCAAACCTGTTTTGCGGGTTGTTGTGATAGTCCACGGGTAGCATCGCGTCTTTTTGCCTCCCCGTCAGGATTCCCACCACGACATCGTCTCTTTTGATGATCTCCTCGCCGATCAGCTTTCTGATCCCTGCAGGCGATGCGCCTGATGCCATCTCGCAGTCAAACCCGTTCAGCCCCACTACGGACATGCCGTCAAGCATTTCCGCATCGGTTACCGTAGTCACAACGCCGTCGGTAAACTCCAGTGCGCGCAGGCCCTTGAGGATGTTTGCGGGCCTGCCGATCTGGATTGCAGTTGCCTTTGTTTTGGGGCGTATGCCCTCCCTGTCAAGGTGATCATAGTATCTTGCAATCAACCCCGTGTTTGGCCTCCCCCGGTTCCAGCGCAGCCTCTCGCCCTCGAACCCCCCGTTGTACAGGTCCGAAAGCGTGCTTGCGCCCTCTGCATTGATTACCGCAATTCTTGGGATTTTTTTTATCCAGCCCCACTCGTACAGCTCCATCAGCGCCTTTCCGCAGCTAGACGTGTTTCCAAGTGCCCCGCCGGGGTAGACGATCCAGTCGGGGGCCTCCCAGTCCAGATACTCCAGGGCCCTAAAGGGGATCGTCTTTTGTCCCTCTATCCTGAACGGATTGATCGAGTTGACCGTGTATCCGCCGTGGTTCTTTGCCTCGTCCAGCGACTGCCTCAGTGCATCATCAAAGTTTCCATCGACCTGGACTATCTGCGCCCCAAACTGGTATGCCTGGCTCAGCTTGCCCGGCGCAATCTGGCCTGCAGGGATGTAGACGTCACAGCTGATCCCCTCGTTTGCGGCAAACATCCCTGCAGATGCCGAGGTGTTTCCCGTGGATGCGCATACGATTTTCTCTGCCCCTGCCATCTTTGCATGCGTCACCGCGGTCGCCATCCCGTTGTCCTTAAAGGAGCCGCTCGGGTTGTACCCCTCTGGCTGCAGCCACAGGCCTTCTGTGGGCAGTCCTGTGAACTCTGCAGGCTTTGACATCTGGTACGGCTTTGACTGCCTTCCCTCTGCCCCGTCTAGAGAGACCAGTTTTTCTGCGCACTCGTCTAGGTTCTCGGTATCGATCTGGCAAAAGTTGAGCAGCTCCCTGAACCGCCATACCCCGCTTTCGTTGAAGATGCTCCCGCCCGGGTTTCTCCTCTGCAAAAACGCATCCTTCAGGGACGGGCTTGGCCTTTGCCCGTACATGACATCCAGGAGGTGTCCCTTGTCGCACTCGACCCTGACCTCCCCTATCGGATACTCCAGCCCGCATGCCGGCTCGATGCATTTCAGGTAAGCAGACTGCAACGCTTCTGACTGTGGGCGTTCCAATTTAAAGATACTAGACTGCCAGAGGCTACGAAGCTTTAAGATTATTGGATTTTCTATACCAGACATGGTCACGTATGACGAGTACTTTAGGGATGTCTTGGGCCGGGTTTTGGACTCCCACCAGAGGCTGTCTGAGCTAGAGGACAGGCCCGGGGATCTCCCCATAATCAACAAGGAAATTGCCAGGATCACGGCACTGTTTCAGGCAATCGTCAACAGGGTGGAGGACTCAAAATCCCCCCGGGCCAGCCACAAGGAGCTGGCAGCTGCTGCCGAAGACTATATCAACACGTACTCCTTTGAGCATGAAATCAGGATGATGTCGCCCCTGTACTCTGAGGATGCAAACAGGATTCACAACATCCGCCTCAAGATCCTAGAGTCCTTTGTTGACAGAAGGCTGGTTAACAAAATACGCCACATCATGGAGGACTTGTGATGGCCGAAAAAAGATGCGTCTTGTGCGGGTGCCGGGATCACAGGCTGGTTGGCTGCGGCAGGCACGCCGCAAAAAGGTGCAGCTGCTACGCGGACTGATTCCTGATGCGGGGGCCGGATCTCTCGTGAAAGTTCAGACAGCACCGACACTCGCTTTTCAGGCATTCTGCCTCCTCGTGATGCCCACATATCCCGCACTCGCAGCTATTGACCATTTTCATCCCCCTTGTATTGCCTCGGCCTAGTTCTTGAATTTTTCTATATTTAGGTTATTTTTTGGATCTTTTTGCGGGCCTTTCCTCCAGTTCTTTTTGCATTTCTGCGGCCTTGTTGTCCACGACCTTGATTATCTCCTGAATCAGGTCGTCTAGATCACTGCCGGAGGGCTCTGGATCTACTGCCGTGGAAATGTCCTGTATGGTTGAGGATATCTCCGAGCTTACCTGCTCAAAGCTTTCCGGATCCTCATACGCCGTATTGTACAGATCCTTTAGGCTGTTTACCTGGCTTATGACCTGATCAGTGAGCGTAATCCTAAACTTTGCACCGTTTGCCTCAACCGTCTTTGTAATCACAAGTGAGCTTCTAGATATTGGTCTTTAAAGGTTTTCTTGGCAACGTGGTGCAGGCCCGGCACGTCATCGGCGGTAAGATGTACCGTCGTATTTTGGACAGTGCATTGAAGATCAGCTTGTTGTCATTTATGCATCGTTCTGCCACCTCTTTGATTCTCCTTCTTTTTCTCTTTGCCCGTCACGTTTTGCATGCACAAAAGCCATCCAATAAGCGCGCCATTTCCATAGTCTGTTACACAAGCCCTGACTTGACACAAGAGACCGCCTGTTTTTACACGTTCAGGCACGGTTATGCGACAAGCTAATTTTCAGGTCCTGTCAAATTGCCCCGGCCTTGGCTCAGATCCTTCGTGTCTACTGCAGGTGCCTTTAGGTGATGGCCTTTCACCTACCGTCTCCCAGTCCCATGACAAACAGGAGGCATGGTCGTGATAATAGCAGAGGCCGCGTTTGCATGGATCAGGAAAGTAAAAAGAGACAGGCAGATAGAACGCCTTGGAAAGTTTTTGGGACACCGAGGCATCTACAAGGCGCACACATGAAAGTTGTGCTGACTTCAGCCAAGTGAAAAGTACCAAGAAATCGAGTAAAAACAGAATCTGGACAGGAGGCACGATGCCTCAACAGGACAAAAGCAATAATCCCGTTTACATTTCACTTGGCTGGACTTGCTCCCTAGTTCCGTGGCAGGGCCTGCATTTCAAATCCCAACTGCAAGTGCCAAACTGTCGATAACATGTTCCGGGCACCTTGGAATGAGCCGGAAAATCGGGTTGACATAATGCGCACGGTTGAAAAGGCTCTTTTCTCATCGAAATATGCACGATGCGTCAAAATTATGCTGCAGTTTTTGACGTGCGTGCTATAGTCATTGATACATGTTGGGCGAAAAGAATTCAAGGTTTTTGACGTGTCTAGAACACGATATAGTCCAGGGCTACTGCATCGCTGATCAGTGCAGTATGTTTTGAGTTGACCACGTATCCGTTTTTGATGTCCCCCGAGGGTATCCAGCGGTTCGTCGATGAATAGTGCCTCTTCTCGGCGAGCTCCTTCTCGATTGCCTCGATGTCAAACTCGCCTTCCTCCACCTCCATGCTGTCCAGGTGCTTTACTGTAACCAAAATCTTGTTGACCTTTACCCGGTCCCCGAACTTCCACCTGATCTTTGACTCCTGGATCTCGTCGGAGACCTCCAGAATCTTGATCTTCATCTCTTTTTTGCCAAACAGATCCCTGCTTACCAGGACTCTCTCGTCTACAAACTCCTCAAACGTGCGCCTGTCATAGCCTCCGCCCTCGTCTGAGTATGAGTCAAAAACCGTCTTTGCAAGATCCTCCCCCTTGGGCTGTATTTTCTTTTCATCCTCCTCTGAAAACGAGTCCGAGTCTTCCTGCTTGATTTGCTCGGCCAACTGCTTTAGCCGGGTCAGTCCATCGTCCCCATTTTGATCCACATTCGCACTGCCTTGTACGGCCGTCTCACGGGCTTTGGCGGCGTGCTCTGCAGGAGCCTCGTGCCCCGCCAACTCATTAGAGATCTTTTTGAACTCCTCCTCTGAGATTCCGATTCCCTGGTGGATTGTATAGTCGGGATAGTTTCTATGGAACCAGTCCCTGTATTTTGGCTCGTTTAGGTACCTGCGGATGTAATGCCTGGCGCCTTTTTCGGGATTGACAAATCCCAGCGCCTTCCTCTCTCCGTCCCCCATGCATTATTCTGGTAGCCGTTCATTAAAAAATGATTGGAAATCCTCAGGCAAGTGAAATGTAAGTGAGATTTGTTGTTTTTGTCTTGCTATCGAGGTGTTGCACCTCTTGTCCGGTTTTTGCTTTTACTCGGTTTTTTGGCACATTTCACTTGGCTGGTCAGAAGATATGGCATGGATCCTTATGGCCGTGCCTCCGGGATAGGTAATGCCCGCCTGGGGGTGCAAAACTCTTACCGCAGCCATACTGTCTTTAATAGCAGACTTGCATGCTGCATGCAGTGAGAACCGGTGGTAATGCCAAGTGTGGAATGTGGGTTTTTAGAGTCTCTGAGTCTGAAGGACATCGAGCCATGCATGGAAAAGTGGATTGCGATTGTGGGCAGGAAGATCGTCGCATTGGGCAAGGATTTCTACAAGGTATGCCTAGAGGCCGTAAAGATGACAAACGGAAAGACGCCTCCTGTAGAACGCATTCCGGCAAGCTTGCAGCTAAGTGAAAAGTACCCTGAAATCGCGCAAAAACAAAAACTGGCATGAGGCGCAACTCCTCAGCAGCAAGGCAAAACAGCAAATCTCGCTTACGTTTCACTTAGCTGGCTTGGCCAATGCATGCATCTAACATGCGGGCTAACCATATGTAGGCCTTGTGCGTATTTGCCAAAAACCGCGTAAAAGCTGCCTGATTTTTTTGATCTATGCAGATTATACGCAAGGTCTGTTGCCGACCCGCGCAACAAACGCATGACAGGCGTGGGACCGGATGCACTGGGGAGACCCGATCACCGGTGTGTGCTAGGACTGCCTGCCGCATACCGGTGCGGCTTTTGTGTTTTTCAGGCCATGGCTGAAAAAAAGCACCTCCCCGGAGCTGCGTCTGTTGTATGCAGTATGAACCAGCGGGTATTTTTTTCTATCATAGCCACGGTATAGATCTCTTATCTCCGGGACGTCGTCGTATGAGACTATCCATCTGGACCGTTTGATCCTCCCTATCTCCTTTGCAACCCTTTTGTGGTCGTCTTTTTGGTAGTGATTCATGTACAGGGATGGCCCCTTTGTATAATATGGCGGATCAAAGTAAAAAATCGTGTCTTCTGTGATCTGCTCGTGCTTGATTTTTTGAACCAGATCCATGGCATCGATGTTGTAAAGACGGATCCTGCCACGGTACCCTGCGATTCGTCTTATCCTCCAAATCAACTCCTCCTTGTTGAAGCGGCAGTCCATGCGATACTCCCCCTTTTGCGCCCTTCCGCCGATCATTCCGCCGTCGATTATGCCAGAGCGGTTGGTCCTGTTGAGGAAAAACGTCGAGAATCCAAGATCGAAGAGTGGGCATTTTTCCTTGTTGTCCTGGATTTTTCTGAACCGATCCCAGTTTTCCATGGTTATCTCGGTTCTCTCGATTCGATCGCAGAACTTTTCGGTGTTGTTGAGTATGGAATGCCAGAATGCATAGATGGATCTGTCAATGTCGTTTATGGTTGCCTTCCCCACATACTCGTTGAACAGCAGGTATAGTGCAACACCTGCGCCCCCTGCATATGGCTCCACATAATGACCACCTGCATTGTTCTTTTCGCACAGCGTTGCGATGAATCTTGCCAGCTTGCCTTTTCCTCCGGGATATCTGAGAGGGGAGTTTATCACGTCGATTTACCCGTTCTTTTTGCCAAGGGCATTCCACAGTATTTCAAAGAATTCCTGCAGGTTGTCCCATCTTGACTTCAAGCCGTCCGAATCTGGCATAATGCGCTCGTCATGCACGTACTCGTGTAGTCTGTCTACGTGAAGAATATCGCTGGTCTTGCTGGATGTTATTCTGATTGCCTTGAGCTGGTTTTCATTGGCTATGCCGTTTTCTTTCATGTGCTGCGTTACTTTTGCAATCATTTGGGTTATCGTTGTGGTTTTGGCAGACGGTATGCCGTTTCTGTCAAGATAGTGGTGCAGGCTAGATTCCAGAAACACCCTGAATAATACGGCAACGGCGTTAGGTGTTGCCTTTCTCCCATCCAATACCAGATCATCCCTGAGTTCCCTGAAAATATTGTTGATTTTCGCCTGTTTAATTACCAAGGCAAGGCCGTCCGGAATGAGTCGCTTTCTGTTGGTGGATTTTGGCAAGGCTTTCTTTCCTTTTTGTCCGCCATCGGCACCCAGTTTTTCTGTGGGATTTTTTTTTGCACCTTGGGTTTTTATGATGTCATCAATCCACTTTGCCCTGCTATCCTTGGTGTATATGTCACCCACCCTGAATTCACTTTTTGACATTTTGGCCAACGTCTTGGACAGGTTTCTTATAACCGCTTGAGTGGGTTTTTTAAGCTCTAATTTGCCATCTGGAAACGATACTCCTATTGTGTTGTTGACATGCGGATCGTTTATCAGTCGATCGAGGCTGCTTGGATCCACGTTGGCCCTGTCAATACCGTGAGAATCGGCAAATTCAAAAACCTGGATTTTTTTTGATGACTTTCTCAAAAACCTGTCTTTTTGCTCTGGACTCCACGGCTTTACCCCGACTCCCTTGTTCTGTCCTGTGTGTTCTAACTCTATCCAGTGATATGCGTCGTCCTGTAATAGGTTAGCCCCTGCCTAGTTGATTTTTTCTGACCACCTGATCTATAAACTATCATTACCCGGGAAATACATGCCTACAGCCTCGGAATTCAAGGAACTATGCAATGAGCTTGCCCGCGAAAAAGCGGAACTTCAGAAGGAGCAGAAGGAACATCAGAGGACGCAAGGCAAGCTTCAGAAGGAGCAGAAGGAACATCAGAGGACACGGGAGGAGCTTGCCGCTGAGAAGGCGGGACGCAAATCTGACAATGCCGTCTCTGCCGCGCAAATCGCGACGCAGACAGCACAAATCAAGCAGTTCAAACAACGCATCACATATTATGAGAACCCGCACAGCCCCTCCTCGCAGAACTCGATTCCGACCAGGCAGAAAAAGGCAGCAGCCGCGGCAGGGGCATCTGGAAGGGCACCTACAAGGCCGGGCCGCAGGCCCGGACACGAGGGCATATCACACAGGAGAACACCGACCCGGGAAATGAACCACGTGCCTGACATGTGCGGCGCGTGCAACGGGCGCGACCTGACAGATCCGGTTCCCGCCGGAACTAGGATGGCTACTGACATTCCAGAGATCCCAGAGCCGGTCACGACACAGCACTACTTTACCCGCCGCAAGTGCCGCAAGTGCGGCGCCATCACCACGACAAACGGGGGCGGGCTGGTCGTTCCGGGCACCGAGTTTGGACCCAACATTGCCTCCTATATCGGCACCCTGTACACCATGCCGGCATCCGTCGACTCGATCAGGCGCATCGTAAAGGAGATCTTTGAAATTGATGTAAGCAAGGCGATGATACAGAACTGCCTCAAGGCCGTTGCAAAGAAGCTTGATCCGTGCGTGGAGGACATCAAAAAAGACATTGCAGGATGCGACCACGTCCACATGGACGAGACGGGGATGCCATACGACGGCAAGAGCGGCTACATGTGGGTGGCAGTGGGAGTCAAGGACGGCAGGGCAGTCGGTGCGCACATGGTGGCAACTGACAGCAGGAGGGCATCCGTACTGGATGAGCACTTTTCATACGTGCCCAGAGTCGGGGTGACTGACGGATACCCCGGATACGACAAGTTCTTTGGCAGGAACAGGCAGCGGTGCTGGGCCCACATAATCCGGGAGGCAGATGCCCAAAGCGAGAAAACGGACTCCCCGGAGGTTCGCGCCGCAGGCGAGCGCCTCAAGTGGCAGATGCATTGCGCCAAGGGGCCGGGGCCGCCGGAGGAGGCTGCCAGGCAGCACGACAGTCGGGTGGCAGAAACACGCGAGATTGCCGCCATATACAGGAAGGAAGGATGTGACAGCTGTGCCACAAAGATTGACAACGCCTCGGAGTTCCTCTACACGTTTACGACGCGTCCTGGGATGGATCCCACCAACAACCTGGCAGAGCGCACGCTGAGGCCCGGCGTGATCGCGCGCAAGATACGGTTCGGACTGCGGACAAAAGACGGACAGAAGATGTTCGGTAACATGTTGACGTGCATCGAGACATGGCGCCTCCGGGGGTGCAACGTTACGGACATGATCAGGGACGCGCTGGTCAGAAACCCCGGGTACGTGGTCGTCTGCCCCTAGCAATCCTGCACTAATCTGCCTGCAGTTGTGATTTTCATGCCTGAAAAGACGGTGGGTGTGACTTTAACTCTAGGCAGGGGCTAACCTATTACGTCGTCCTCATCCTCAAAAACCCTACACGGTATCTTATCAACAATGTGCCCGGGATTTTTTGCTTTCAGGTTGTAAAAGAACTCCCTCATTGCTTGGTCGTTTGTCTTTTTTGGATCGTCTAGAAGTTTTAACACGAGCATACGTCTGTTTCCTTCAAGTGTGAGAAATTTTCCGTTTTTAGATAGAACCGCAGGAATCTTTGTTGGGTTAATTCCATGATGTGCTATGTCTTTTGCCAGGTTTTTTATTCCCAAACCCTCTCGATCAAGCATTAATTGAACTGCTTCATCCTGGTTTGATACGGGACTAAAACGAGGGTTCTTGGGGTTGATTAAAAGCTTAGAGATGGGAATTGTTTTGATCATGTTTTTTGCCATACATGAAAATGACCTGCATGCTTAAATTTTTTTCTGCAATCACAGTTTTCCCAAAAGTTCCCCACAAGACGGCTTCAAACTCGAAACAGCTCAAGCAAAGCTGCCTGCAGATCCGCACATGTCCGTGTGTACTATGAAGATATGGCCGCATGCTCGTGCCCGAAATCAGGAACGGCCTTCAGAACCCGAACTGCTACCATTTCTGTCTACCGGCCATGCAACAAGCTAGAAATCCTAGTGCTGTCTTTGGAAGGGCATCTGATACTCTTTCAGTGTGAGCTTTTCACGCATGCCGTCTCTGATCGCATACGTCTCCCCATCATACGTGCACACGCAATCAACCGGCTTGGCTTTTGCACTCCACATCTTGAAAAACTCCCGCAGTTGCCGATTCTCGTACTTGCCCACCCCTATCCTCTTTTTGGACAAAAACTTGAACGCCAGAACCACCCTTCTTGTCTTGTATACCTTAAACGTGTTGGCCCATTTGAGGCATCTCACAATTTGATCAAGGGGCACCTGCAGCGTGGTGCCGGTTCCGGATTTTGCCTCAATCGTGTAAATTATGCTCTTTTTGTTGCTGATCGCCAGAATGTCCGGCAGCGCCACGCTAGGCGAGCCCAGACGAAATCCCTGCCAGGCCTCCGTCCCGTTAAACCGCTTGACCAGCGTATCCTCCCACGCATACCCCCTCTGGCGCCTTGTTCTTGCGATTTTTTTGTTCTGCGTTGATTTTGCCCCCATTTTCTCCACGGTGACCGTTCCAAAGGATCCCTTAACCATGTTCTTGTAAAAAAATCCCCACATTTAGTATAGCTGGTTATACCGCAATAACCTAGACTGGCTCAATGATAAAGCTATGCGCCTGTCCGGCTTTTTCATGGCCCAGAAACCTGGCCTTTTGGCCAGCCCTTGGGGGGGATTTGGAGTCCAGCCTGCACAATAGCCTGACACCGTCAAACTCTGCCATGCAAAAGTAACTCCCGTCCTTTTGGGAGCATTCGATGATCCTGCCCTCATCGGAGGCATCTGCCTCCCGCATCTGCCCAAGACATCTGCTGCAGTGGGGCCGAACAGGCCACGCCGTCGTGCTGCATTCTGTGCACTTTGAGATCCTCAACGGACTCATCTGGTCATCACCAGAACCGTAGACGAGGTGGCAGCTGCAGACATGTTGTGTACCAGCCCCACTTGCGGGGAGTCTGCCTGCCTCCTCTCTGCCTTGCCCTGCAGCTGCTGCACGATCTCAGCTGTCTGGGCGACTCCTGTGGCCCCCGGGGGGTGTCCGGAGCCTATCAGCCCGCCCCTTGGATTGACCATCCTGCTCCCTGTCTCAAACAGCTCCCTTGAGAACCTCGCGCCGAGTCCCTTTTTGGCCATGCCCGTATCCTCGACTGCCAGGGCCTCGCATACCGCAAACGCGTCATGGACCTCTGCGACATCTACGCATCCGGGCCCGATCCCTGCCATGTCAAACGCCTGCCTGGCAGCATCCTGCGTCGAGCGCATCCCGGCAAGATCCTCGGTTCTCGTAAATCCAGCAGATGTCGTCCTCTGGCCTATGCCTGAAATCCAAACCGGTTCGTCGGTAATCTCCGCTGTGAGCACCTCAGACGTCAGCAGGACTGCAGATCCCCCCGTCGACGGCCTAGAGCACTCTAGTAGCCTCAGATCCTCCGTCAGTTTCCTTGAGCCAAGCACCTCCTCTATGCTGTATGCCTTCCTCGAGATGGCATTTGGGTTATCCTGCGCGTTGCGGTGGTTCTTTGCAGGTATTGACGCCAGATCCTCCGGGTCTGCGCCAAGGCGGCTCTTGTATGACTTTGAAAACAGGGACGCCCAAAATATCGGATGCCTAAACTCCCCTCGCGACTCGTCCCATTCCAGGATCTGTCCGGGCCCGTCAAACCTGTCTGCCCCCACGACCAGCGCGGCACTGCCCAGCCCCGATGCGATGTAAGAGTATGCAGAGACTATGGCATTTGCCCCCGAGCTGCACATGCTCTCAACGCTGTGGCTGATTCTTGGCCGTATGCCGACGGACTCGGAGACTATTGCGCCAAGATACTTTGTGTTGTCGTTGGTAGATACCAGTACCGTGTCGATGTCCTTTCTGTCTATGTTGTCATTGCTTTGAAGTAGCGACCTTGCCGCATCAAACATGATCTCGCCTATCGGCCGGCCCTCCGTTGTAAAGCTCGTGCCTCCAAATGCAGATACTCCCACCTTGCTCATTGCGCATCAGAAAACGTCTTTTGCAGCAGTCCAAAGGAGTCCCTTGCATCCCCTGCCGGGTTGAACTGTATGATGGGCAGGTCTATGCCCGTCGCCCTGAACTCATCTAGCTGCCTTCTTGACTCCTCTGGGGTCCCGCAGATTGTCAAGTCCCGCAGCATCTTTTCGGTGATATAGTTGTGTGTGTTCTGCAGGCCTGATTTTTTGTACTCCTCTAGCACCGACTCGGTCTCCTCCAGGTACCCGTTTCTTGCCAAAAAATCCCGATAAACCTTTCCGACTGCCACATAAAACGACAGCGTCCTTTTTGCACGCTCGATGGCGCTCTCCGGGTCTTCGGACACCGACGTGATTATCTGGCAGGTAACGTCGATCTTCCTGCCTGCCTGCATTGCCCGGATGGTCTGCCTCATTTCTGACTTTGGCCGCAGGTAAAAAATCACCCCGTCTGCCAGCTCCCGGGCCAGTCCCACCATTCCACGGTTTACCGCTGCAAGGTAGACCGGGATTTTGTCCCTGTACGGCTTGATCAGCAGTGCAAAGTTCCTCAGCTTGAAAAACTGGCCCTCAAAGTCGACCGTCTTGCCAGACGTGACCAGCCGGAGGATTTCCACGTATTCCCTCATCCTGGACAGCGGCCTCTCAAACGGGCTCCCGTGAAAGTCCTCGACGATGGGCAGGCTGCTTGTGCCCAGCCCCAGAATCAGCCTGCCCCCAGACAGCGTATCAACCGTTACTGCACCCATCCCGATCAGCGACGGGCTCCTAGAGTATATGTTGATGATAGACGAGCCGATCTTTGCCGATTCCGTCCTTGCAGCTACTGCTGACAGCATAGAAAAGCCCTCCATCCCCCAGGTTTCTGGAATCCAGATCGCATCAGGCTCGCTTTTTGACAGGTATTTAAGACAATCCCGGATGTCCTGTATGCTGAGCAGCGATCCCAGGCTAAATGACAGCCTCATGCTGATCTAAAACCGATCTATACTTTATCTTTTGTCAAAAATCCTGCAAAAATATCATATCCACTAGTTAAACAAAACAAACCACCATGGTTTAACAGAATTAAAGCTTCATACAATACACTTGGCAAAAAGATTCAAGTCCAGAATAGACTACAAGCTCAGAGAGATCCCAGTAAAACAGATCAAAATCTGGAAGGATGCCCAGGCACGAAGGCTGGACCGAGAGGGCATTGCCGAGCTGGCAAAGTCGATCAGGGCAGAAGGGCTCCAAAACCCCCCCCTTGTTCAAAAGGAGGGCAAGCAATACATGCTGATGGCAGGCCAGAGGAGACTTGCCGCACTCAAGCGCCTACGCGCAAAAAAGGTCCCGGTCTTGGTGATCACAAAGAAAACGCAGTACGATCTGGAGGATGCAAAGGCCGCATCGGTGATCGAGAACATCCACAGAAAGAACATGAGCCAGCGGGAGCTGGCCAGCTCCTGCGTCTTTTTGGCCGAGCAGCTAAAATCCCAGTCCAAGGCCGCCAAGACCCTCGGAATGTCCCTGCCGACGTTTAAAAAACTCCACGGGTTTGCCGGAGTGCCAGAAAGACTCAAGGAGTTGGTTCCAAAGACAATATCTAGGGACGAGGCGACCAGGCTTCACGTCGCAATGCCCAACACCAAAAAGGCCGTCCTGGTGGCAAACAGGATTGGAAGGTACGACCCTCCGATACGAAGGCAGTACATCAAGATTCTTGCCGCAAACCCAAAAATGAGGCATGACGCAATCCTGAGAAGGGCAAAAAAGCTCAAGACAAGGCAAAAGATACCGATCGTCTTATCCAAGCGCCAGTCCGGCTTTTTAGAAAAGCAGTCAGAGCGCAAGGGCATGGAATCTGACGAGCTGGCAAAGAAGATTGTGGCCGACTGGATCAAGAGACGGATCTAGCCCACACCCACACTTTTAGCACTTTGTTAAAAATCGTTGAGGCTCGGTGTTATCCTCGATTCTGCAAGTAACATCCATGGCCGCAGTCAAGACGGAATCCGGGCAGGATGCCGGTTTCTGGAAACGAGCTAACCAATATGCCTCAAGTACCTGCGACGACGCCTTTGTCAGCGAGATGGCATACATGATGGTTACCCTGCACCGCGCGGGTGCCTGATCCCATTTTATTGTGGACTCCGCGTGGTGGCTGCCGAACGGATCGATGATTCCGTCATACGGGGCAACGCCCCCAAGCAGCTGGCGCGCACGCCAAAAAACGGATCATGATCGACACATCATACACCGGTAAAAAAAGATCCACTTTCAGCTGTACGCGCCATGTGCACAGGCCTGCATGCGGTTGTGGTTCTTGCGCATGTCCGGCAAGGGTGACATGACCCCGGACACTCCGTCCACCGGCGCCCGATCCTATTTTATGATGGAGCCTACGACCCTTGAGCACTCCTCTATGTCCTTGTGGGAGTCAATCGAGTGCCACATTGCATCATAAAACTTTGTAACGGACAGCCTCCCCTGCCTCGACATCTCGGGAAGCGTCGTCTTTTCAATGTCGCCCCTTCTTGGGAGCTGCCCAAGCACGTCTGCAGACAGGTGGTAAATCCCCGCGTTCATCCAGACGCCGCTTACTGGCTTTTTCTCCTCAAACGCCGTGACTCTGCTGCCCGATATGCCCAGCGTGCCAAACTGCGTTCTCAGCTCTATGCCTGCCACCGTATTGACCTTCTTTTGCATCGCCTTTAGGCTGATGTCCGTTATGGTGTCCCCGTTTAGCACGAGAAAGCTCCTCCCCTTGATGTAATCGCGCGCACGCCTTATGGCGCCCCCCGTCCCCAGCGGCGTCTTCTCCACGGATACACTGATCCTTATGCCAAAGTCGGACTTGGATTTGAGGAATTTTTCAATCTGATCTGTCTTGTATCCCGTGCAAACTGTGACGTCCTTTACGCCGAACCCCTTTAGGTATCTTACCTGCCACTCTATGATTGGGACGTTGTCAATCGGAACCAGCGGCTTTGGGACATAGTCTGTGATCGGCTTGAGCCTTTTCCCGAACCCACCTGCCAGAACCACGGCATGCATGGATGGATTCTGCCTGCCTGCTCATTCAAACTTATCGGTCAGGTGCCGGGCCCTCGATCGTCCTCATCAAATTTATTAACGGCCTCCTGTGACCCGAAACATGGCCCTGACTGCCTCCCTGATCATCACCGGCATTGCGATAGGACTGCTGCTGATCTATGCTGCCGACGTGGCAACTGCAATGTCCTCAGGCGGCGATCACGGGTTCCTGCCGCTTGATCACATGCAAAGGGGCATGGGACTGGGGGGCCCGGCGCTGATCCTGCCGATTATCGCATTCTTCATTTCACGTAAAGAGCCCTCAAGGGGACTGGGAGTCCTAATTGTAATCTCGGGCATCCTGATCATCATAGGGGGGATGGTCGTACTGGCAAGTCCCGCGCCTGCAGTCGATGCCCCCGAAAGGGATCCGGCAGCGTCCACTGCAATGCTGTTTGCACCTGCGGCAATCCAGCTTGCCCTGGGCGGCATCAAAATAGCAAAATCCTGACTGTGAGAGCAAATGCCGGTCTGCAAGAAATGCCTCAGGGATGTCAGGAAGGTGTATGACTGCGAGCATACCGATGAACGGGAGTACTGTGCAGAGTGCTATGCCGAGCTTCACTACTACCTTACGGAGCCCGGTGGAGGTTGAGCGAGATTCATGCCTTTGTACAGTGGGTCGTTGATCTTGTGGCAGGCAACCTCTATCCGGGCGTGTTTCTGGCAGCGCTGATCGAGACCGTCTTTCCGCCGATTCCCAGCGAGGCCGTCTTTCCGCTGGCAGGATACACGATACTCCAAAACGACATGGGCGTCCTTCACATAGCCGGTGCGGGAATGGCAGGCGGCGCCGGCTCCACGGCGGGGGCGTTTATCATATACTTTATAGCGCTAAAGCTGGGACGCGAGGCAATCGTCAGGTACTCCCGCAAGATCCGGATAAAGGAGGAAAGGATAACCCGCGCACAGGAGTGGTTTGAAAAATACGGCGACAAGTCCGTGCTGTTTGGAAGGCTGATTCCGGGGATTCGCTCCCTGGTATCCATACCTGCGGGCCTGCTCAACATGAGGCTTGCCAAATTTGCAGTCTATACGTTCATCGGCTCCTGTGCCTGGAGCATGGGGCTGACTGCGGCAGGATACTATTTCGGGGTGGCGACCCTTGACATCCTCTAGCCTGCGGGGCGCAGTATCTGGTGACCCTTTACCGTCTCAAGCCTCTCAAGTACTTCATCTAGGCCCTCCCCATGCCTTGCCACTATGTTGATGTGGCCCAGCTTTCTTTTCGGCCTTGCTGACTCTTTGCCGTACATCTTCAGGAATGTGTTATCTACGTGCGGGTCATCCACCACGTATCTTCCCTCAAACCCAGCCTCTCCCAGGATGTTGTACATGACTGTGGGGCGGACCAGCTCGGTGCTGCCCAGCGGCATGCCCATTATTGCCCTCAGGTGCTGCTCAAACTGCGATGTCCTGCTTGACTGCAGCGAGTGGTGTCCGGAATTGTGCACCCGGGGGGCTATCTCGTTGATCAGCAGCCCGTCGTCTTGCGTGACGAACATCTCTATTCCAAACACCCCGGCGCCGTGCAGCACCTCCATTGTCTTTTCTGCCAGCCTCTGGGCATCTTCTGCAACTGCCCCACCCACCCTTGCAGGCGCAATGGTCATCCTGAGGATGTTTTGCTCGTGCATGTTTTCGACTAGCGGGTACGTCGCAATCTCCCCGTTTGTGCTTCTTGCGGCAATCACGGAGACCTCCATTTTGAACGGGACGAACCTTTCTACCATTAGTTTTTGGCCCTTGAAATAGTCATAGGCGGCTTGGATTTGCCCCTCCGAGTCTATCTTGTAGTTTCCCCTGCCGTCATATGCGTCGCGGCGGGCCTTTAGTAGTACGGGATAGCCAAACTCGCCTATTGATTTTTTCAGGCCCCCAACTGACTCTACTGCGTGGAACTCTGCCACGCCGATGCCATTCCTTGAGAGTTCTGTCTTTTGCAAAAGCTTGTCCTGTATGATCCTGAGCGTCTCCGGCGAGGGGCTGATTGTTGTACTTTTTTCCAGATTTCCCAGGACGTCGCTGTTTCCTGATTCTATCTCGTACGTGATTATGTCCGAGCGTTCGGCTAGCTCCTCGATTGCCCCCTGATCCTTGAAATCCGCCACAATCTGCTTTGCGCCGGCCTGCGAGGCAGGGCAGTTTTCCGTCGGATCCAGCACTATTGTCTCTGATATCTCGTCGGGCAGGCGCCGTGCGGCCTCGGTGAGCATCATTCCAAGCTGCCCCCCGCCTATGATTCCCAGAACCTTTCCCATTCCGTTTTACCCTCCGAATCTCGGATTTATCATGCTTTCCAATTTCGTTATAGATAAAAGCATCGCGGACTCTGTCTAATCATGGCATCCAAGAGTCCCCTGATCGGCATCATCATGGGATCCAGCTCCGACAGCAGGATAATGAAGGGCGCCGCAGAGATTCTTGACGAGTTCGGCGTAGCCCACGAGGATCAGATTGTATCTGCCCACCGCACCCCGTCCAGGCTGCAGGAATACGCAGAACACGCCGAAAAGGCTGGCCTCAAGGCCATAATCGCAGGCGCGGGAGGTGCGGCGCACCTGCCGGGGATGATTGCCTCGTTTACAACCATTCCGGTCATCGGGGTACCGATACTAGTCTACAATGACAAGGAGCATAAAAAATCCAAGACAAACTTTTCGGCATTTGGGGGGATGGACTCGCTGCTTTCAATTTCGGAGATGCCAAGCGGCTCCCCGGTGGCCGCGGTAGGAATCAACAAGGCAGGCAATGCCGGAATCTACGCGCTGAAGATTCTTGCAAACGAGTCACCCCGTCTGAAAAAAAGGCTCAGAACCCACAAGCAGTGCCAGCACGAGGGCGTGGTAAGAGAGTCTGCGGAGATGAAAAGGCACGGCTTGGTAAAGTTCCACAAAAAGAGGTTCGCCTGATTATTTCAGCTTGAACTCTATGTTTTTGTCCTTAAGGTGCCGGATTAGCCTGTCTGCGTGTTCTGCCCCCTCCGTCTCCAGGCCCAGGGTGACGCTGACTGACCCCGCATCCACGTCATGGCTAACCCTGTCATGTATGACCTCCACGATGTTTGCATTGACCTCTGTGATTTCATCGACCACCTGCTTTAGCGCCCCGGGCTTGTCTCTGAGCATGATTTCAATCTTTAGCAGCCGTCCCATGGCCACGAGGCCCTTGTCCACTATCTGTCCGAGCAGATACATGTCGACATTTCCGCCCCCCATTACCACTGCAATTTTTTTTCCGGGAGCCGGCTTTTTTGCCTGCAGGTATGCCAGGCATACTGCCCCTGCCGGCTCAACTACTATCTTGCTTCTCTCCATCAACAAAAACATCGTCTTGATGATCTCGTCGTCGTCGACTAGCACTATCTCGTCAATCAGCTCCCTGATTACGCCAAATGTGTCCCGGCCCGGGGTCTGAACCGAGATGCCGTCTGCAATTGTTTTTTCTCCACCGTCGGTGACGAGTTCCCCTTTCTCAACTGACGTCTTCATTGCGGGAAACGACGAGGACTGGACGCCGACAACCCTGATCTCCGGGTGGCCGGTCTTGACTGCGGTGAGGACCCCTGCTGCAAGGCCGCCCCCGCCTATTGGAACGTAGATCTCCTCCACGTCCGGCATCTCCTCTAGGATCTCCAAGCCGATTACTCCCTGTGCTGCGATCACGTGTGGATCATCAAACGCATGTATCATTACTGCGCCCGTATCCTTTGAAATCAGGTGGGCCTTTGCAGATGATTCGTCGTAGTTTGTGCCCTCCAGGATTACCGTTGCCCCATACCCCCGGGTGGCCGCCACCTTGGCAGGGGATGCCGTCTTTGGCATGACGATGGTACACGGAATGTTTTCTGTGGACGCAGCATATGCTACCCCCTGCGCGTGGTTTCCTGCGGATGCTGCCACCACCCCCTTTCTCTTTTCCTCGTCAGTCAGCGTCTGAATCTTGTGGTGAGCCCCACGAATCTTAAACGAGCCCGTCTTTTGCTGAAACTCTGACTTGAAATAAACCTCGGATCCCGTCAGCTTGCTAAAGATTGGAGAATACGCCAGCGGGGTCTTTCTGATCTCCTTTCCCCGCATTTGATCTGCCTTCTCCACCTCCTGCAGCGTCGGATTCATGAGACCTCTTTCTTATCCAGCGGTATATTTGGCTTCTTCTGCCCCTCCCGAGCGTGAGTTTACCCCCTAGATGACACTGCCGGCCAAACCCTCGACCACCATGCCTGCCACGCCGCATTTTCTGGAAGGCGTAAACTCTCTTACCGACTAGCTGCTGCATAGCCCTGATTTTAGGCGCAAAAAAATTGGTAACAGCTCGGGCTCGGGAAGTTCAGGCGTGAGACTTGCCACCTTAGAGTCCCCTTTGGGCAGCACCCCGGCTAGCAGGAAGATCTGGAAAAATCACAACACATAAAGATCCCAGGATCTGCCTTCCGGGTATTGGTTGGGGATCCTGACATTACGGACGTGAACTGGAGAATTCCCGACGTGATCCGCCTGTTTGAACACATGAAAACAAGGATGGATAATGTTGAAAAAGACAACCAGCAGCTGCAAAAAGAAAACGAGCAGCTGCAAGGCAAATACCAGCAGCTGCAAAAAGAAAACGAGCAGCTGCAAGGCAAATACCAGCAGCTGCAAAAAGAAAACGAGCAGCTAAGGGCATTACTCGGGCAGCCGCCGACGGCGGCGCCGGCCGGATCCGGGCTGGCTGGGGGTTCCGTTCCAAAGGAGAACCGCAAAAAGCCGAATTCGCGCGTAACAGCTCGGGCTCTGGAAGCTGTTCCTGATTCCAGACACGAATCTGTTTGATCGGGCTCTAGAAGCTGAATTTTGACACAATCTACCATGTTTTCGGGGATCCGGATTGCAGCGGCACCGGACTGGAACCGAATCCGTGTATCGCACACCGTTTACGGCCGTCACCATCATGTCATCACCATCACATGGCGGCAGTCCCATGCATCCGGATCGATTTCATGGCGTGCCGGCAATATGGCCTGCCATGTATCTACCCGTTATGCTGCTGCCACTGCACCGACGCACTGAGCAGGCATCGGGATCTCCGTGACCCTGCCGTCAAGATAGTCCGTTACGAACGAGCAAAAGTTGACGCCGCGCATCTCGCAGGTGGCGTATACGGTACACATGGTCTCAGTCATCCTCATCCCCCTCTCTGACCTGTTTCCGTACAGGATCTTTCGTATCACGGCTATCATGCGCAGCGCCCTCTCGCTGCCGTTGTTGTGATACTCGACGTCGCGATGCTCTAGGAACGTAAACGGGTGGCCTCCCTCCCTCCTGAGGCGCTTTGCATATTGGATGCAGTCCCCGTCCGTGTACGCGGCCGAGGCAAGCTCATGTATGCAATACTTGAGGCACTGCACCTCCCCGGGCGTGGCCCTGCCCATCTCTATTGCGTCCTTTAGGATATCGCGTAGCCTGCAAAACATCGTACCAAACTTGGCGCCGGGGTTCTCCAGCGTCAGGTACATGTCCCGAAAGTAGTGCAGGAGGCACTTTTGGTGCATGCAGCCGATGCGGTTCCACGGCGAGTACGAGTCAGAGGTCGCGATTCCTCCAAAGGATGCCATGAGCGAGCCTATGACGTCGCCCGAGCGGGACGGCGCCATGTGGTAGAATGCCGAGAATCGGGTCACAAGCACCCAGACCTAGTGGCCCGTCCCGTTGAGAAACCAGCCCGTCTCATCACCCCCGACGGATCCCGAGCGCCGTATTTCCTCCAGAATGCCGTCATATACAGGCATCATCCTGGTAGTTGACACATCGCACAGGTGGATCAGGGTGGACCTTGGTATGTAGGCGCCGTGAAGCGTGTGCAACATGGTCTGGATCCTCTCAAAGGATAGGCACATGCAGCAAAGAAACACAATTATTCCAATGATGCGCGTGCCGTAGTGCCTTCCCGGGCAGCACCCCGGGCACGTCGGCAGTGCGCTTTTTCTTGCATGGCCTGCAATAGCGCCTGATGGCACTCCATTCCGTCTCGGTCCACCTGTCGCCGACCAGATCCTTGGATTTCCTTGTGTACCTTTCACACCAGTCGGAGAGCTCGCTGCCACAGTCGGGGCAGAACTCGGCGTCTGCCGTGCACATGCGGGTGACGGCCTTGGTCTCTGGCCTTTCCTTTGGGCCGCCTTTTCAGGGTGTGGAAAGTCATGGAATTTGCGCACGTTATAGCCGCGCGAATTCGGCTTTTTGCGGTCCTCCTTTGGAAGAGTCCTCCGACCCGGATCCAACTGCCGTTACTGCTGCCAAGCCGGAGATGCTGGCACTGCCATCGCATGCGCAGGCCGTTCAGAAAAGGCACTCCAGATCAGGATATACCTGCTTATATAATGAAGAATGATAGGGCAGGCAGTGACTACAAAAAACGCAAAGACAATACTGTTTGCATTCCTGATTGCGGCAATGGCCGTGCCTTTTTCAAGCAGGGCTCCGGCCGTAGCACAAACAGACAGTGACAGTACCGGGGAAAATGCATACGTCAGGGAGATAAAAGCACAAGAAGCATACGGTCAGATGGATGACGAAAAACAGCAGGAGCTCATTGAAGGCGTAAGGGCACAGATGAAGCAAGATCCATATAACATAAAGGTTTATGAGATTCTCAACAAGTTTAGCGAAATTAAGGCCCAGATAGCCGCCGCCGAGAAAAATGGCGAGGATACTACCAAGCTGACACAGGATGCATGGGCGATCGTTTTCGAGTTAGGAGAATATGGTGTCGTAACGGAAGAAAGACTGCTCCAAAACAAGGAGTACTGGCAGAACAAGGCACAGGAGGCCATCAAGAGGCTACGGGACGGTGAGACCCAAAGCGCCTCATACCGACCTGCAAATAACGACATAGTGCAGGTTCACACTGATGATGTAAGTCTCAAGGTCCAGGCAGAGATAGAATAGACCTTATGCGTAATCGACCGGATCGAAATATTCCGACGGTGGCCGGCCATACATGCAAGGCTGACGGCATCACATGACGTGTATGAGGGCGGCAGAGTCCGTATATAGTGCAGCTACGAGCCATTACAGCTGGTAAAAACTACAGTATAGTGCGGCATCGTGTGGCGCCGCAATGCGCTCCGTATCGTGGTATCAGAACCCATGCATGAGCTTCTTGTTCCGCTTGTCCCACAGCAGCCTAAAGTTGGCAAGCCCGGCCGTCACCTGGAACTCCCTGTCGAACTCCTCGGCGGTCCCGTCGTACGGATCACGCATCCGCTTGTACTGCTTTATCCGTCCTATGGCGTGCTCTACTGTCACCCTCTTGCTGCTTATCCTCCTGTTCTGCGCTTTCTGTTTCTTTGTAAGCTTGCCTTTCCTTGGCTTCTTGTCGGGCTGCACGGATGTGGCCCCGGGATACACCTCCTCGATTCCCATGTATCCCAGGTCAGAGAACATCTTTACCTTCTCGTCCTCGGGGTGCTTTCTGTTGCTGCGCATCCTGGCAGTCAGGATTCCCAGATCCGGTGGGTTGTTCTTTATCATGGTGAGGTCGTGCGTGCTTCCGGGCGCCGACTTGCTTGCATACATCGCCAGTCCCTTCTTGTCGGCAATCACCTGGGTGTTGCGCGTAAAGCTCTTCTTCTTGCCAGAGTATGCCTCCTTTCTTGGCTCCTTGTCTGTGGGGCGCTGTATGTCGATGTGCGTGCCGTCTACAATCACGGTCAGATCCGGGACGATCTTCTTGACTTCCTTGATCGTGCGGGCGTTTCGTATCTTTCGCGATACGGCGTCCGGCGTGGGCAGTATCTTGGTGAATATCATGTCGCAATACCTGAGGTACCTGCATACGGTGCTCTGGTCTATGCCAAAGAATGCCGCAAGCTGCTCCTGTGTCGGGTTTCCGTACTTGCGCATCAGCGACATCAGCAGGGCGTGGCGGTAGGACAGCTTGCACCGGTTTCCGGGCAAGTTGTCCTCGTCTTCTGAGAACAGGGGGCCTTCTGTGTGCTTTTTGGCAAGCTTCGTAAACCGGTCATATATGTAGTCAAACTGGCGGAGGTTCATCGACGTGGTGGGCTGCAGGGACCCGCCACCGATTATGTCATCGAGCACCTCGAGCCTGTACATGAGGGCGGCGTTGTCCGCGGAGCGCCTGTCGTCATCCCAGGTTGCGGGCCACATCCGGCGCTCGGCGTCCAGCTGCTGTTCCAGCTGCCCTATCCTCTCCTGATCCCGCTCCTGCCTCCTGCCGTCCTGCCTGCTCTTCTTCTCGTACTCTCTGATCTCCTTCCTGTACTGCATCCTCTCCGTCCTGTCCCGCGCCTTCTCCTTCCTGTCCTGCCTGCTCTTCTTCTCGTGCCTCTTGATCCTCTTCTCATACTTCTTGATCTTCTTTTTGTCCCGCGCCTTCTCCTTCCTGTCCTGTACCTTCTCCTTCTCGTACTGCTCGATTCTCTTCTTCAGCAGTCGTATCTGCTCGGTCTCGGACTTTGCCATTACTCTTATGCGAGAATGGATCCCGGATCTAAATCAATCGTCTGAAAATAGTTGTGGTTTTGATCAAATATTTTCAACGTTGTAAGGTACAGTCGCGCGTGCGCCGGCCCTGACTTGCCTCATTTGTAGCCCGTGCGCCGGGGGCATCGCCGCTAATTTCGTTTACGCATAAGGTCTAATACAAATGTTACGAGTGGGGACCTTTCTCTTTCTACTGCTACCAGACTGAAGTAGCATGGAGAGGCAGAAGCACTGCACACGCACAAGCCATAATGATACTTCCAGGAACCATCTACATGGAGGCAGGATGATCACTCTTTTTTTTATTTTTTTAGATCTTGCGTTTGCCAGCAAGGAGCCACAGTTTAAGATTGACTGCCCGTTCTTTCTGAAGTGGAGTGCAGACTGGGAGACCTGCATGGTACAATGGAATACCTTCTATGGGCTTGCGATAGTTCTTGCCGTTATTGTATTCATAGTGGCTACTACACTGGTCACACTATGGATGATTTACAGAAAAAAGACAGATCCGTCTGGATGATGCTTGCCTTACTGCCGATCATAAATCCTTGAAGAATAATGAGCCTCTACGGATGAGTCGTAATAGGTTAGCCCCTGCCTAGTTGATTTTTTATGACCACCTGATCTATAAACTATCATTACCCGGGAAACACATGTCTACAGCCTCGGAATTCAAGGCATTGAGCAAGAAGATGGTCTGCGTCAGGGCGGGGCTTCAGAAGACGCAGGAGAAGCTTGACACAGAAAGGATAGCATCTGCCATAAAACAGGCCGATGATACCGCACAGATCGCCACACTGACGGCACAAAATAGGCAGCTCGAGCAGCGCATCAAATACTATGAGAACCCGCACAGCCTGTCATCACAGAACTCGATACCAACCAGGCAGAAAAAGACGGCCGCATCAATGGAACCGGGCAAGGCGCCGGCAAGGCCGGGCCAAAAACTCGGACACGGGGGCGTATCACACAAGAGGCATCAGACCCGGGAAATGAGCCACGTGCCTGACAGGTGCGGCGCGTGCAGCAGGCTAGACCTGACAGATCCGGTTCCCACCGGAACCAGGATGGCTACTGACATTCCAGAGATCCCAGAGCCGGTCACGACACAGCACTACTTTACCCGCCGCAAGTGCGGCGCCATCACCACGACAAACGGGGGCGGGCTGGTCGTTCCGGGCACCGAGTTTGGACCCAACATTGCCTCCTATATCGGCACCCTGCACGCCATGCCTGCATCCGTCGACTCGATCAGGCGCATCGTAAAGGAGATCTTTGAAATTGATGTAAGCAAGGCGATGATACAGAACTGCCTCAAGACCGTTGCAAAGAAGCTTGATCCGTGCGTGGAGGACATCAAAAAAGACATTGCAGGATGCGACCACGTCCACATGGACGAGACGGGGATGCCATACGACGGCAGGAGCGGCTACATGTGGGTGGCAGTGGGCGTCAAGGACAGCAATGCCGTCGGCGCGCACATGGTGGCAACTGACAGCAGGAGGGCATCCGTACTCGATCAGCACTTTTCATACGTGCCCAGAGTCGGGGTGACCGACGGATACCCCGGGTACGAAAAGTTCTTCGGCAGGAACAGGCAGCGGTGCTGGACCCACATAATCCGGGAGGCAGATACCCAAAGCGAGAAAACGGACTCCCCGGAGGTCTGCGACGCAGGCAGGCGCCTCAGGGAGCAGTTGCACCACGCCAAGGGACTGGCCCCCCCGGAGGGAGCCCGGCAGCGCAACAGGCTGGTGGCAGGGACGCGCGAGATTGCCGCCATATACAGGAAGGAAGGATGTGACAGCTGTGCCACAAAGATTGACAATGCCTCGAAGTTTCTCTACACGTTTACGACGCATCCTGGGATGGATCCCACCAACAACCCGGCAGAGCGCACGCTGAGGCCCGGCGTGATCGCGCGCAAGATACGGTTCGGACTGCAGGCGGGCAGAAGATGTTCGGCAACATATCGACGTGCATCCTGACATGGCGCCTCCGGGGGTGTAGCGTTACGGACATGATCATGGACGCGCTGGCCAAAAACCCCGGATACGTGGTCATCTGCCCCTAGCAATCATGTACGGATCTGCATGCAGGCGTGATTTTCATGCCTAGACGGCGGGGGGGGGTCGTGACTTCAACTCTAGGCAGGGGCTATCCTGTTACCTAGCCCTTGGACTTTTTGATCTGCTCGACAACTAGGGGCAAAAAGGCCCCGACGTCAGAGACTATTCCCAGTGCCTGCCAGGTACCCCTATCCATAAGCTTGGTGACAGTCGGCTGGTTGATATCCACGACAATCACCTTGACGTCTGCAGGCAGCATGTTTCCGGTCGCAATGGAGTGCAGCATCGTGGATATCATTATAACCATCTTTGCGCCCTTGAGGATCTTTTTGTAGTCCCTCTGGGCCTTTGTAATGTCGGTAATCACGTCTGGAAGCGGGCCGTCGTCCCGGATGGATGCGGCCAGGACAAACGGAACCTTGTTTTTCACACATTCGTACATTATCCCGCTCCTGAGCCTGCCTGATTTTACCATCTTCGGGATGGAGCCTGCGCGAAACACAGAGTTTACCGCGTCCATGTGGTTCCTGTGGCCGCGAATGGCCAGGGTGCCGTCATGTACGTTCATCCCCAGCGAGGTGCCCAGTGTGGCATATTCGATATCGTGCACCGCCAGTGCGTTGCCTGCCAGGACTCCGTGGATGTATCCCTTCCTGACCAGCTCTGCAACTGCAGGGGCCGCACCGGTATGAACGATTGCGGGGCCCCCGACCAGCACGATCTTGCCGCCCTCCTTTTTGGTTTTGACTATGTCCAGCGCCACCTGCTTTGCAATGTGCTGGGTCGGCCTCTCGCTTGAGCTGCTGCTGCCCATGAACTCAAAGACGTTGACGCCCTCGCGTGGTCTTTCAGGAGGGGTGACCTTGATGCCGGCATCACCTACGACGATCTTGTCACCCTTTTTTATGTCGCGAATCGGGACGCACGAGGCGTGGCCCCCCCGGACTACTATGCACTTGTCCATCATCATGTTGTCAACCTCGATCCATCTATTCCTGTAAAATACATGGGTGCGATTGTTTGTTGTGCTGTAAAAGTTCTCCGGCATGACCATGTCCTTTAGGGCGGCCTGCAGCTTGGCCTCCATTTGCCTCGGCGATACTGCACCCTGCCTGTATGCCGCATCCATTATCCTGTCTAGCTGTTTTTGGCTCCCTGCATGAATCGACAGTCTTGCAAATGATGGATCAAGCTTCTTTTTGCCCACGCTGATATCCAGTATGTCAAACTCGCCGCCAAGATCCATGATTGCGTCAAAGATTTTGGTAAGGATTGACGAGTCGATGAGGTGGCCCCTTACCTCGATTTCCTCGGTGAATCTAGCCATGGTGATCGTAAAAATACTGCATACTAAAGCATTGCCTCGGGATCATACGGGAAGCGTAACCTTCCCCTTGTACTCTGGGATGCCATCTAGAGCAAACCTTTGCAGCAAAAACTCTTTTTGCTGCCCGGTAACGCCCTGGACTATGCTCTTTGAGTACCCCTCGTCATCCACCAGGGCCAGAATGTATCCGCTGTCATCGGTCAGAACAAACCCTGCTGACTCGTCAACGAACGCATAAAGGTTTTCCTCGCCCACGGGTGTCCATATGTTGCCCTTGGCAGACTTTAAGGCAAGCGCAGGCATCGCCCTCCCATCCATGTATTTGTTCAGGTACTGGCGTGCCGATTCCACCCGCTTTTGTCCCTTTCTCAGGGCGGCAAAATACTGCATGATCTGGCATGTCTTTGGAATAATAAAAAGCTCACAAAGTTGTTATATCAAACTCTCCGAGCACGAATATTGCCGCTTGCCAACGACGTCATAACCAGGCTCAACGAAATAACCATGATGGTCTCAAACAAGGACAGGTTAGATGAGGGCGAGGCCGCGCTGATAAAGGGAGTATTCGAAGATATCCTGAGGAATGGCGGATTTTATGACGTGGAGGAGATAGAATCGTGGTTTGAGAACGAGGGAAGCTGGAAGAGCAGGGACGTAAGGGTCAGAATCCAGAACCTGGCCCACTATGTCCAAATCAGGCACGAGCAGGAATCCCGGCTAAGGGTGGTAGATGACGGCCGTGATTCGTGTTCTGATGAGTCATGCAGCTGCGGCCACTAGACCTCCAGCTGTTCTAGCAGCCTGCCTACAATCCTTGCATTTTCCTGCCTTTCAGACAGAATCTGGCCCAGGCGGGCTTTGCCGTCCTCGGATTTTCCCGAGGAGATGATCTGAAGATATTCGGAGTCAAGGTTGTTGTTGGCCTGCAGTCTCTTTACTGCCTCAAACAAGATCCCGATTACCTGCTTCTGTGCCTCGATTAGCTCGTCCTTTTGTTGTTCTGACATGGCTACCTTGATAGAATTTCATCTAATATGCTTTGCAGGTGCCTGTTATGTATTGACTCCTGGGCGGACTCAAAGAACGCCCTGATTTTTTCATCGGATGCGTTTTTTGAGTAGATTTTTGCCTGAAGGGCCATCTCCAGCTTGTCGACCTCGTGGACGAACTCAGATTCTGGGGTGGAGGAATCCTGGAACTCCCTCCAGATGCCTTTGTAATCATTCCTGATGCCGTCCGGCAGATCCTGAAGGATTTCATCCATTGCAGAGTCCTCCATCCTTTCTTTCTCGGACTTGGAAACCTCACCATGCATCAAATCCCCGATTCTTGACTCTGCGACGTCGTGAAGCAGCGACATTTTCACGACCTTTAGGGTATCAAGCCCAACGAGGTCTGAGAGGGTTGCGGACATCAGGCTCATCATATAGCTGTGATCGGCTACGGATTCCGGGTTTTCCATGCCTAGCTTTGATATCCAGCCTTGCCGGGACACGGATTTGAGCCCAGCTGCAGTGTTGAAAAAATCAATGATCATAACCAAGGGCCCTGGATTTTACTATTAAACAATTCGAACGCAATAGCTTGTTGTGCAGCCGTGCCTGAAAGCGTAAAAGCAACTGATCTTTTGTGCCTAAAGCCGGGGTTGTGCAACAGGATAGAACACAATAATAGGACTCGCTGGCCACGATAAAATGTGAAGATATACACAAAAACAGGTGATGATGGAACTACGGGGATTCAGGGAAACATCAGGACGTCCAAATCAGACTATAGGATTGTCGCCTATGGATCTGTGGATGAGATTAACGCATCGGTGGGAGTTGCGCTGACAGAAAAGGCAGACGCAGACATCAAATCCACACTGACAAGGATACAAAATGAGCTGTTCACGCTTGGGGCGGATCTGTCCAACCCAAATCTTGAGGACGGCTCCAACAGAATGACCGAAGACATGGTAACTAGACTAGAGTCTGAAATCGATGCCTTTGAGAGCGAACTAGAACCGTTGACAAACTTCATCCTGCCGGGTGGCACAAGACTAGCATCTGGAATACACCTGTCAAGGACGATTACGCGCAGGGCAGAGATAAACGCCGTAAAGCTGCAGCAGGTAGAAAAAATCAACCCGTGCTGCGTACAGTATCTGAACAGGCTGTCAGATCTTCTTTTCGTAGCTGCACGGGTGGTAAATCAAAGAAATGGTATTCCAGATACCGTCTGGAAGTCTCAGAAATAGGAACAGTTTTTATTTCCACACGGCGGATTTAGGTTGTGCCAGGGTAGCTCAGCCCGGGAGAGCACTCGGCTGAAGACCGAGCTGTCGCGCGTTCAAATCCCGCCCCTGGCACCACCTTGATTCCTGATCGAACGATCCCAAAACAAAAATCCAATTCTGCACAAGTTTTATTAACATGCAGTTTATCCTTTCATGCAATTTATGGCAGAAAAGACTGCAAAGAAAGCAAAGGCAAAGGCCAAGACCACCAAGCCTACTGTAACCAAGGAAGCAAAACCCAAGGAGGTAAAGCCTGCAACTGCCAAGGCAAAGGCCAAGACCACCAAGCCTACTGTAACCAAGGAAGCAAAACCCAAGGAGGTAAAGCCTGCAACTGCCAAGGCAAAGGCCAAGACCACCAAGCCTACTGTAACCAAGGAAGCAAAACCCAAGGAGGTAAAGCCTGCAACTGCCAAGGCAAAGGCCAAGACCACCAAGCCTACTGTAACCAAGGAAGCAAAACCCAAGGAGGTAAAGCCTGCAACTGCCAAGGCAAAGGCCAAGACCACCAAGCCTACTGTAACCAAGGAAGCAAAACCCAAGGAGGTAAAGCCTGCAACTGCCAAGGCAAAGGCCAAGACCACCAAGCCTACTGTAACCAAGGAAGCAAAACCCAAGGAGGTAAAGCCTGCAACTGCCAAGGCAAAGGCCAAGGCTAACAAATCCAAGAAAAAGGCAAAAGACGAGCCAATTGGCGACATGGGGATTGTGATCGTTGAGGATGATCTGGCAATTGATCAGGACAAGATCAACGAGGAAAGGCGCGCATACCTCGAAGAGGCCAGATCTCAGGAAGCATTTGATTAAGTAACCCTTATCATTGTCAATATCCTAGTATTACCATGCGTGCACTTTGCATGATTACCGTCAAGCCCGGAAAGGTGGATGCGGTGGTAGGCGTTCTAAAAAAGAAGCGCAAGATCTCCAAGGAAATCATGGTGGTCACCGGAAGGGCCGACATCTGCGTCCTGCTGAGTGGCTCCATAGATGAGATCAACAACATCGTAATTGAGTTTAAGAAGGTCAAGGAGATAGAGACTACTGAGACCATGATCGAGGTGGAGGTGAACATGGGATGGTAAGGGCAATCGTTCTGGTAAAATCCCCAAAAAAACTGATTGCCGCAAGGCTGAGAAAAGTCAAGGCAGTCTATGACTCTTTTCCGACCAGTGGCCAGTTTGATGCAGTGGCAATCATAGAGGTCGATGAGCTGGCCATGATCAAAGATGTTACAACCGAAATTCAAAAAATAAGCGGCGTGGACAGGACCGAGACCATGGTCGAGGTTCAATAGACTCCAAAGGCCAAAAAAACAAACATCTTGTTTTTATGCTACTCCCGCATACACTATAGAGTGAATATCAAAAAAGTTGGCAACGTTATTCTGGCAGTGCAGGATCTTGACCGGTCACTGGCGTTTTATCACGGGATCATCGGACTGCCAATAAAAAACCAAAGACGTTCATGGATTGACCTGGGAACCGGTGGCGCACTGTTAAGCCTCCATCCCGCCTCGCTTACCGCAGAACACGTGGGGGGTTCCATAGACAACGGAATCACGATAGGGTTTCTGGTGGGAGACGTAGACTCGGCAGTCGCTGAACTGAAGGAAAAGGGCGTCAGGATTCACCGGGACGTGGTCAAAAGGGATGCGGGAAAAAACGCAATAATCCTGGATCCGGACGACTATCTGGTATCGCTGTTTGAGCCGGATTTCTCAGACAAGGATCAGCAAACGGGAGGATACCAGGGATTCACTCCGGCCTAATCGCCTTTTTTATTTTCACTTAACGCGCTATTAATTAATGATGTTGATGCGTAGACATGTCATGGTAGGCAGCATAAAATCGTATTACCGGGTGGTCGTCCCATTCCAGGAGGTCCGCGACAGGCATGATCATTCCGAGCACCTAGACAGGATGCTCTCAAAGTTTGACACTCGGAATGGAGATCCTGCCGGTGGAATACTGCGACATGTACCGCGACGAGTTCAGAGGTGGCATCTGTGAGCAGCCCCAGAGCAGCCTGGTCAACGACATGTTCAGTGTCGCAGTCGGCGACGGGGTGCTGGAGAAATCCAGGACGGAGACATCTTTTTTCATGAATAAAAAAACAATCGTCGGCATAGTGCTGATCTTTCCATCGGGGATATTTCACACTAGAACTGTAGCGGCCTTCATAACTATATTTGGCGGCGGCATGATACGAGATCCCTCCGGAGATCTGATAGTCCCACCACCGGCATTTTATGATAACGTAATTTTTTTGACCCTGTACAGTCTCCCATTTCTCATATCGGGACTGTACCTCATACACAGGAGCTGCTGCACCGCAGAGTCTTAATTGTTTTTTACTGATCTCATACAAATGAAAGGTGCAACAGATCTGGCGTCATGGAGGGGGTTTGGGCTCCCTGAGATAAACCGTCATGTATTCCTAGAATGCCAGCATTACCATGACGTTCTGCATCCCGGAACTATCGCAGGGCAGCGTCCTGGCAATCATCCACTCATTAAACAGCACCACCATCGAATAGTAAAAGCACAGCATCTTGGCTGCCAGATCGGTAGTCCGGGTCTTGGCCCTGCACTCCCCTATTTTGGCATATCTCGTCCCTCAGTCTTCCCAGAAGTTCCCCAGAGGGTGGTTCCAAACTTGAAACAACTCAAGATGGATCGCCTACAGATCCGCATGTAACCACCTGCATCGCCACGAGTCTGGTTACTTCTTGGAAGACTGCATATGAATCTATCATACGAAAATTAGTTCCGCCTAATCAGGCGTACTTGGGATTATTTCAGGCTGTACCGATCAAAAAATGCGAGGAAAAGACTGGAGGAAAAGTCGCTCAGGTACATAGAAAGGCAGAGGAAAAAGGGCGTGTCTGCAAGGCAGATAGCCCGGGAGCTGGGCATCAGCGACAGGTACGTCAGGAAGATATGGGCCAGGTTCCGCAGCTCCGGCACGATCCTGCCACGGAGCGGGGCAGGAAGGCCCGGCGTGGACACGGATCCCGGGGATGTGAAGGCGGTCCTTGATGCATATACACAGATGCCGTCGGGTGCAGAGCGGCTGGCATTGCGCATGAGGGCCGCAGGCAGGCAGACAAGCTATCATGCAGTATACAGGATCATGAAGGCCGAGGGAATCACGGACAGCTCGCCCGGAAGATCCAGGCAGCTCAAATGGCTGCGCTACGAGCGCAGGTACTCAAACGCAATGTGGCACACATACTGACACGAAATGAAGGATCCACGCCTAGAAAAGCTCAACCTGGCAGGCATATCTTGACGACTCCTCGCGGTGCATAACCGGATTCGGCGTCTTTGAGCACGCGACCTCGGAGAACGCAGTCCTGGTGCTGCGCAATGCCATCAGGCAATTCGGGACGCCGGCAGACTGGACAGCGGGGAAATTGCACCGGGCCTAGTGCTGCGCAATGCCATCAGGCAATTCGGGACGACGGCCCAGATACTCTCTGACAACGACAGCTGCTTTACGTCTACCAGGCGCGGCACCCCCCGGGGCAGCTGGACGCCCACGCTGTTTGAGAACGAACTACTGGAGCACAACATCGTCCTGCTCAACTCGCGTCCGCATCACCCCCAGACCAACGGCAAGCTGGAGAGGTAGTTTGGGACGCTTGAGAGGGAGCTGACGCACTTAGAGCATCGACGAGTTCATCGAGTTCTACAACGAGCGCAGGACGCACTGGTCGCCGGATATGGGGCGTGCCAAGACGCCTAGGATGGCGTTCCGGAGCCGGGAGGCCACAGAAGCGATCAGGAAAAGCGACCCCAAATGGATGGAAAAGGATACTAATGAGGGGCGGAACTAATTTTCACATGAAACAAAGACTGCATATGAAGTTAAGATTTTTGTAACAGCTCGGACTCGAAGTGATTTACGATTTTAGACACGAATTACATCTGCGAGGGTCTCTGGCAGTAAAATTCATGCCTGAACTTCCAGAGCCCAGCCTGTTACAGACTTTTTTGTTAATTCCTCATCTAGCAGCAGGCACATTAGCCTATGCTGATGATCATTGAAAATTTCGCCTTCCTCACACGCTGCGCTCAAGATATTTGTAGATGTCAACCTCGATGGAACGCGTCCTAAAGTATTCCAAAACGGCCTCTTTGAGGTGCTCTAGCGTGTCGTAAAAGACAGATGTGACCAGCCTGTACTTGGCATCCTTCCAGACTGTCTCTATGGCGCTCAGCTCCGGTCTGCCACCTGCAGGTACAGCAAGACAACGCTGGGATTTTTCTTTAGGTATCTGCAAACTTTGCCGGTCTTGTGCTGTATTGCGTTGTCCATCACCATCAGAACCTCTCCCCACTTTTTGCGCGCCTGTTCAAGATGCTTTACAAAGCATCTGACAGTTTTCTACGGTTGCTCTTCTGCCTTTGGCAAGGTATGATGTGGTCTGCCTCCATATCAGATCTGTCAAAACATTCATCACAATTCCTGCATTTGCCATTCTGTAATGTGTAGGATTTCTGCTTCATATCTTCCGTAAATACACGGATTGAGAGATGTTTTTCATCTCACGTGAGGATATACGGGCAAACCCCACTCTTCTTGGTCACATCATCATCCAGAATCAATTTCTGTATCTCCCCCTCAATCTTATCGGTGCCCAGCTGAGCATCCTTGTATTTGTCATACAGGACCCCCCAATCCACACTTTTCATATCTTCTTTTTTATTTTCAGGATCAGTTTGGATATGTTCCTAACGTCCACGTCAATTGAGATATAATAGACATGGCTCTTTTTTTGCAACAGCACGATGTACACCTTTTCATGCTGGAGTGTGATGTGATCAAGCCTTCCAATGGGCCGTACAGACTCGTTTCTCATGTGGAGCAGGCTGGAGATCAGAAAGAACTCGTTTTTGGTGTGCTCGGAGCTTAGCAGTGGCTTTGTACCCGGGCGCAGAATCCCGGTCAGTGTTCTACCATACTTGTTGATGACCCCAACATAGCGTATTTTTTTAGACAGCTTTGAGACGCTCTGGCAGTCTTTCCTGAGCTTTACGATGTTGGCCTGCCATTTGTCAGAAGGGGTTTTAACCATGACAACAGCCACCTCTTGAAAGTAATAAGACTTGCCCCAAAGGTGTGGCTGCCCAATTTTTCCCACAGACTGCCCGTCTGCCCCCTAAATGTGGGCAGTTTCAGACGCAGAACGGGACGTCTTTGGCCAGCCACACATGAAATGTATTGTACGAAAATTAGGTCGCACCAATTTGAGGGGAGTTGTAAAGGATGTAACAGTGGGTCTAGGCAGAGTTGGTGTCATGTCCCTTGCCGACCAAGCATGAAAATCACAACTGCAGGCAAATGTATGCCTGATTGCCACCTAGGCAGGGGCCATCCCATTACACCAGATCCACATGTCCGTCTTCGTCATGGGTTTATTTGCCTTCTACAATGACAGTGCCTGCCATCCAAGGATGAAGGATGCAGAAATACGGATATTCTCCGGGAGCATCAAACGTGTGTCTGAACACATCTCCCGTATCCATAAACGAGCTTTGGAATCCTATGCTTCCAACAGCACCTGCACCATCTGGCCAGCTAGTACCAAAAGTGCCAGGTAATAGGTTAGCCCCTGCCTAGAGTTAAAGTCACACCCACCGTCTTTTCAGGCATGAAAATCACAACTGCAGGCAGATTAGTGCAGGATTGCTAGGGGCAGACGACCACGTACCCGGGGTTTCTGACCAGCGCGTCCCTGATCATGTCCGTAACGTTGCACCCCCGGAGGCGCCATGTCTCGATGCACGTCAACATGTTACCGAACATCTTCTGTCCGTCTTTTGTCCGCAGTCCGAACCGTATCTTGCGCGCGATCACGCCGGGCCTCAGCGTGCGCTCTGCCAGGTTGTTGGTGGGATCCATCCTAGGACGCGTCGTAAACGTGTAGAGAAACTCCGAGGCGTTGTCAATCTTTGTGGCACAGCTGTCACATCCTTCCTTCCTGTATGTGGCGGCAATCTCGCGTGTTTCTGCCACCCGACTGTCGTGCTGCCTGGCAGCCTCCTCCGGCGGCCCCGGCCCCTTGGCGCAATGCATCTGCCACTTGAGGCGCTCGCCTGCGGCGCGAACCTCCGGGGAGTCCGTTTTCTCGCTTTGGGCATCTGCCTCCCGGATTATGTGGGCCCAGCACCGCTGCCTGTTCCTGCCAAAGAACTTGTCGTATCCGGGGTATCCGTCAGTCACCCCGACTCTGGGCACGTATGAAAAGTGCTCATCCAGTACGGATGCCCTCCTGCTGTCAGTTGCCACCATGTGCGCGCCGACGGCATTGCCGTCCTTGACTCCCACTGCCACCCACATGTAGCCGCTCTTGCCGTCGTATGGCATCCCCGTCTCGTCCATGTGGACGTGGTCGCATCCTGCAATGTCTTTTTTGATGTCCTCCACGCACGGATCAAGCTTCTTTGTAACGGTCTTGAGGCAGTTCTGTATCATCGCCTTGCTTACATCAATTTTAAAGATCTCCTTTACGATGCGCCTGATCGAGCCGACGGATGCCGGCATGGTGTACAGGGTGCCGATATAGGAGGCAATGTTGGGTCCAAACTCGGTGCCCGGAACGACCAGCCCGCCCCCCGTTTGTCGTGGTGATGGCGCCGCACTTGCGGCACTTGCGGCGGGTAAAGTAGTGCTGTGTCGTGACCGGCTCTGGGATCTCTGGAATGTCAGTAGCCATCCTAGTTCCGGCGGGAACCGGATCTGTCAGGTCGCGCCCGTTGCACGCGCCGCACATGTCAGGCACGTGGTTCATTTCCCGGGTCGGTGTTCTCCTGTGTGATATGCCCTCGTGTCCGGGCCTGCGGCCCGGCCTTGTAGGTGCCCTTCCAGATGCCCCTGCCGCGGCTGCTGCCTTTTTCTGCCTGGTCGGAATCGAGTTCTGCGAGGAGGGGCTGTGCGGGTTCTCATAATATGTGATGCGTTGTTTGAACTGCTTGATTTGTGCTGTCTGCGTCGCGATTTGCGCGGCAGAGACGGCATTGTCAGATTTGCGTCCCGCCTTCTCAGCGGCAAGCTCCTCCCGTGTCCTCTGATGTTCCTTCTGCTCCTTCTGAAGCTTGCCTTGCGTCCTCTGATGTTCCTTCTGCTCCTTCTGAAGCTTGCCTTGCGTCCTCTGATGTTCCTTCTGCTCCTTCTGAAGTTCCGCTTTTTCGCGGGCAAGCTCATTGCATAGTTCCTTGAATTCCGAGGCTGTAGGCATGTATTTCCCGGGTAATGATAGTTTATAGATCAGGTGGTCAGAAAAAATCAACTAGGCAGGGGCTAACCTATTACAGTGCCAGGTCTCAAATCCTTAAACGTGCCCGAATATACTGTATGGTGTGTAGTATCACTGTTAACCCATACGACCTTTCTGCCGGCATCAATGGTGACAGTTTCTGGCACAAAGCAATCGTTTGTTTCTGCACAGGCCTGTGATGATCCGGAACCTTCTCCGAATCCGACGCTGGCTGCAGCTGTTCTGCCCGACACCACACCATCTATGATCAGGGTATCGATCATCATATCCTCCGACGATAGGGACGCCTTTGCTGCCAGCCTCACCTTAAAGTCACTTGATGCCAGATGATCTGCCAGATCCAGCGTGTGCCGGATCCACGTGTCATCGTCGTCCCGGCCCCCCTGCCAGTCGTATGCACTAGTCCAGCTTGCCCCACCATCGTCTGAGACGTCCACCCTGAGGTACTCCCCGCCGTCAAGGTCGTCATCGACGTACCTGTAGAGCGTCATGACAGCCGAGTCGTACCCGGTCAGATCCAGCCCGTCTGAGAGGACCAACCTGCATTCGGAGTCACAGTTGTCTGCCTTTGCCACCGTGTTTGCTGCCGCAGAGTGGCCCGGCGGGTGGCCGCCCTCCTTTGGGGGCCCCACGCGCCAGTCTACCTCGCCCTCCTCAATCCACGCCTCAAGGCTGTCAAAGGGCTCAAAGAGACGTGCTCCTTCCAGGGATGGCACGATCGCTCCGGTCATGGTTGCAAAAATGCTTAGCCCATCTGCAGCCGTGTATGGGCCGGGCAGGGTATTGTCCTCGTACTCCCCGGTGACCGCATCGCCCTCTGAAACCCTGAGTACGTGGCCGTATGACTTGTCAACGGCAGTAAAGAATACCGTACCTTCGAAGATGCCGGTTGCCTCGCCGGTTTCAGTTACGATCAGGTCAATGCCGCCAGAGTCTGAATCCGACCAGACGTCGACGCCAAAGCTGTCGACTGACTCTGGGTTCAGGTTCATGTCCGGGTCTACCACCTGCAACACGCCTTTTCCGCCTGTCAGATGGCCTGCATCCAGCCAAGTTACCTCGCCGATGTTCCACTGGATCAATGCAGAGCTGAACACGGGTTTGTCCCCTGACGATTCAAAGGAGACCGTAATGACGTCGTCATCACCGGATTGCAGGAATCCGTCGGTCGGGCCCAGGCCGTCCCTTCCGCCTCCTGCAAAGTCGCCGGTTCTCGGGTTGGCGTCATGGCCGTTCTCGTCTCCGGTCTGCTCGTTGCTGTCTGCATCGTATGCGAACCCGGTAAGGGTTACCGCGCCTGAAAATACGCCGGTATCAGTGCCGGTCTCGACCAGCCTGTATTGGCCAAGCTCATGTCCCCTGGTGGCGACCCTGACTGGATCGAGTGCGTCCCTGCCTATCTCATCAATGAGGTAGCCGTCGCTGTTGTGCTCGGGTGCAAATACGGTAATGTGAACCTTGTCGGTCCAGAGAAGCAATCCGTAATTAAATTACGAGTGGCAGGTTGCAGTTGTTTTCTGCCGTGTTTTTCAGGCCACAGCGGCTATCCGTTCCAGTATCCTCAGGTTGACCAGCCCGCACACGATACTGTTGGCCAGATCGTACTTTCTGAGCCTGTTTCTGTACTTGTAGCTCATTATCTTGAATGTCTTGACCCTGCGTATGCCATTCTCCACGTACACCCGTATCTTTGAGTGTGTTCTGTTGTACTCTTTTTCATCGTCGGTCAGCTTGCCGCCAGGACTCTTCTTGATTGGAAGTATAACCTTCGTCCCTGCATCGATGTGCTGCGCACCCTGGTATCCGCGATCCATATAGTGCCGCAGCTCCTCGCCGTCCTCCTCACCGCTCCAGAACGTGGGATGCTTCATCTGGTATATCTTGACGTCGTTTACGCGCCCCGGCGAGTGCGGGGTCTTGTGCACTATGGCACCGTGTATGTTGACCGTATACTGGACCTTGGCCGTGTGCGTGCCTGCCTTGCCCGAATAGTGCGACTTTTCCATGTCCTTTCTCTTGGGCCTGTTTGTGGGCTGCTCGGAGGCGTCAGTCAGGCACACCATCCCCGGGAAGATCTCGGCCAGCTCCTCGACTGAGGAGATCCTCTTGGAGTCCTTGTAAATCTTCTCGGGGATCGGCAGGCATTGTTTTAGCAGGGGCTCAGTCAGGCTTATGGAGCGCGAGACCGACGCCTGTCCTATACCGAACATGGCGCCAGCCACGTCCTGGGAGACGTACGTCCTGTAGTAGAACAAGACCAGCAGTACGCGGTTCCTCAGATCCAGGGCAAAGGGCCTGCCTGCGCCTATATCCCGCACACGGTCGGGCCTTGAGAGCCTCTTCTTCTCGGTATCTGGAAATTTCTTTTGCACCTCGGTACACAGCTGGTCAAACTCTGCCTCGGTCATTCCTACAAGCATCCGGAACGTCCGTGGGTTTTTTGTCAGTCTATCGATCAAACACATGATTTGTACATGGTTTTACAGGTATTTTGATCCGTCAGGCATAGATTAGTGCCCAAGTGGGTCAAAATCTGCTAATTAAGAATCGCTTCTCAGGTATAGACCTTCTGGTCAAGCTCTACGGTGGCGCCAAAGATGGACGTGAACAAGTCTAGGCCAATGGCCTCGCCATCCTCTCCGACATAACCTGCTCTGGACGGGCCCCAGTCGATGTATTCCAAGACAACCTGCTCGCCCCTTCCTAGACGGTCACCGGCTAGAATGGCAGGAATCTTGACTATGACCTGGAATATTCCAGTGCCATCACCGGTCTCCCACAGGTAGGCCGGCTCAGGATCAAATGCTGCCGCATCAATGCCTCTGTCCCCCATGGTAGTAGTTGTCGCACCAGAGTCCCATCCCAGGACGTCCAGATCATATGTCTCTGCTGCGTCACCGTCAAGGTTCCAATCCGGCTCGATGACAGTCAGGATCATGTTGCTGCCTATGATGTAGACTAGCTTGTCTGACCGGAGCGCGCCGTCTCTGAGATCAAATATCGCCGAGTCGGCAGCAATACCCGGATCACCTGCCACATCGGTCGGATCGACATACTCTACGGTAAGGATATCCCCCCGCAGGATGCATCCGCCGGTGGCCGTCGTCGGACAGTCGCTGTCTTCCGGGCCGTCGTCAAATCTCATGGTAAAGTCAAGCTCGAAGACTCCCGCATCGGGTGAGATCTCCGAGATCGGCCCAAGGTCTTGGACCATGCGGCCGTTGAGCTCAAAGTCATTGCCAGGCGTTTTGCCTCCCGCATATGCGATTACCGCACTCTCACCGCCTCTTGAGACCGTGATCCTTACAGGACCGACACCGGTTCCGCCAACAGTGGAAACATCGGTTTCGATTACGTCCTCATATGAGGCCGAGACATTAAAATCCTGGTCGGATACTCTTGCGTATATCGTAAGAACGCCTTCACCCAGCGTCTCATCCTCCCGATCTACGCTGCCGTCGATGGCCGTTGCGTGCAGTGGGAATATCGAGCCGTCGTCGAACTGAAGCCCCCACGGGATCGGATAGACCGTCCTGTCAAGGCTTACGGTGCCGGTGTATGCTCTGATGCTTGCCGAATCACCGACCTCGATGGTTTTGCCAGATGCGTCCATAAAGTCGACATAGTTGACCTCAATGTCGGTGCCGACTACGGATGCCCATTCTGCAGTGCTGTCTGATCTTGCACAGTATTCGGTCGGGATCTGAAAGTAGCCGACGAAGGTGCCGGAGTCTGCTCCTGTCTCAATCATGCGAATTCCCGTTGCGCCCAAGCCGTCATCACCGTCAAAGCTGTCGTTACATCTGACAGCACCAGCTTGGGAGTCAAGCCACCGCTGGTCATCAAACGTGATCTCCAGCAGCCCTCCAAGCGGACCGAATGCAAGCTCTGGGAGACCCGGTACGCCTACCATGTCAAATGCCGGATCATCCTCTACTTTGACCACCGTAAAGATGTCGATGACACTACCATCTGCGTTCATGTCGGCATCGTCAAGCCTGACTGTGACCGTGTCTGCAACCTTGTAGGTGTCCGAGTCAAATGACACGACTCCCGAATGGGATGGTACCGCCCGCCGTTCGGCGATTTGCGTGGAGACGCCGTCGGCTCCTAGGTCAAGATAGTCTATCCTCGGCGAGTCCTCGCCGGTGAGATCCTCGACTACGACGAAGCTCGGGTCATCGGAGATCGGGTACGTCTCGTACGTTGATTCGTCAAGGATGTTGAGCTGGTTGACCACTACATGCCCTAGATCAGCCACGAAGGCATCAGAGTTGTGATCATGTTCCTGCATCTCGAATCGGATTATCTGGTTGGCGACCCGTTCGGATGCCCGGTCTCCGTCATCGTTGAATCCAAATGAGAAAAAGTCGGTGACTATCGGATAGTCTCCCTCGCTTATTTGGGTCGGACTCCAGGTGTACAGTATTCCTATGCTGTCAGAGTCATCGAATGTTGCGTTGAACAGATGGTCATTGACAGAGTCAAGACTCAGGTTTACCAGGCCATGGCTGCCTGTGGCCAGCGTGACAGGACTGGCGTATCCGGGTGAAGAGTCGCCAACTTTGACCAATTTTATCTCAATGTTGTCTACAGCATTATAGTCAGTAAGCGAATCAACGTCATAGTTGAGCAGGTTGTATCCCTTAAAGTCAGTACTCCAGCCTGTTGTGTCTGAGTACTGGATTGTCTCGCGTAGCTCTGCCATGGTAGTATCCAGGTCAATTAGCAGTCCAGAGGCATTTACCATGGAGCCATCCATCGCCGAGACAATTGAGACAATTGCCCTCTCGCTGAGCGGCTGAACCTCAAGACCGGCCATGCCTGCATCGCTTGCAAGAGAATCCCGGATCAGGAATGCCCCGGGGTCATCACCCTCGCCCAGTGTGAACGGGTCTCCGGTCACAAGGCTTGGTATCAGTGCAGTGCTCGGATCGGACAGAAGCAGATTCTCCACTACCCTGCTGTTCTTGTTTGCATCGCCGTCGACCAGTACCACTTCAACCTCCCTGCCGGAACCCCGGCCCCCGTCTACTGGCAAGATGTCAAGCGTTGCAGACCCAAACCCTACAAGAACCGTGCGCGGGTCGTCGCTGTAGCGGATGGTGGCAGAGTCACCCCTGCGTGCATCGTCGGCAACCACAAGAAGTGAGTCATCTGACTCGTCATATGTCCCGAACGTGCCGCTGTTTTGGCCCTGCTCTGTAAGGGTTACCGGCCGCTCAAGTCCCGGAACCGCCATCATGGCGTTGCGGTTTCCCCGAAGTTCCATAACCGTGCTGCCCTGCGTGCTAGCATCCAGCAGCAAGACGGCAGCCCCCTGCATGAGGTCGTCGTCAGAGGTTATTGGATTGACAAGCAGGGTGCCATCAGCACCAATGCCGTCGGGTACCCCAGCATTGCCTGCCCCAAAGACGTCATAGTATGCATCCCCCTCATTGGGACCGGCGGTCTCCCAAGTCCACGAGTCCTCGTCTGTCGGGTCGATGTTTAGCCACGCATCGGTTACCGTTACGTGGACGTGCGAACCCGGGGGATAGACTGCCCTGTCAAGCTCCATGTCGGCAAATCCCTCAACGGCATCAAAGACAAGTGTCGTTGATCGGACTCGGTTATAATCGATAATGATGCTATCGGCCGGGCTGAATGTGTAGAGCTGGATGAAGGGCCACAGGCTCTCATGTGCCAAGCCGATCTGGCCGATTCCGTTTGCGCCGGAATTCTCGTTTACTGCCTTTGCCCGCCTGACTACGTTGTTGATGCTCACAGAGCTGCCATCAGCAGCAAGACCGGAGCAGTCATTCATGGCATCATCACCATTGGCACCCCCCGCTATCGGTATTGCGATGCCGTCAGAGCCGGCTACCCCCGATCCCAGGATTGCAGTGTCAGAGCTACAGAACGAGCCATAGTCCAATCCTTTTCCCGGTGTCAGGGTTGTGCCGTCAGCTGTACGCGCATGCTCAAGGCTTGCAAAGTAGGCGTACCACCTGCCGTCGGTGGCCTGAACCATTCTCAGGTCGCTGCCGTTTATCTCGACGTCCGGCTCGCCCTCTCCCTCGTCTGTATCTGAGATGCCCGGATCATCGACTATTACCTCTATTACCTGAGGTCCTGCAACATAGCTGTTAGACTGCGAGTTTACTGCGGAGACAAGCAGGTTAACGGGTGCCTCTCCAGCACCACCGATCATCAATCCCCCAATGCCGTATTCCGGTGGATCTACGTCGCCGACGTTTCCAAGGTATTGTGCTGCTGCCGGCATTACGCCGGGGATGCCAATGGACACCACACATGCAGCCATGGATGCCATTAGCACAAGACCGGCTATTTTTCGTGCTGTTGCGCTACGCATGTTTCTAACCTTTGTTTGAATCCTTATAAGATAAATGGATCAGCGTTGCTAAAGCTTGCAGCATGTGGCACATCCATGCCTTTCATGTAGAAATTGGGTTGTCGTCTAATTCATCAGAACCCATAAAGGCCGTACGATGTTATCCGGATCGAGGCGTGCAGAGGTGGTTGGAAATTCAGAAAAGCATACAGATTGAGTCAGGTAGGTGGAATTATGCGACAACTCCACAGCAACAAGCCGTACCGCAGGTACGAGAGTCCGCAGAGGTACTGGATGCATATGCTGCGCAATGCCGAGTCACATGTACACAAGGGATGCACCGAGGAATCACTGTATAGCGAAAAACATAACTTCTTCAACAACGGAAAGCATCTCCCTGCGTAGTTCATGCCCATATGTATTGAAGAACTTTTGCTCCACACCATACAAGCAGCTACAGCTCGTACTCCACGAGGCCAAGCATGTACTCCCCAACCACGACTGCACCCGGATGGTATTGCACGTCAGTACTTCCTAGATGTACTTTTGCAGACCCGACACGGCACCTCCGCTACTTTCCGCGATCGTTTACAAACGAGTCGGCCGCATCGACAATGCACGCGACAAACAGCATCATGGTAAACCCCTTCCCTCCTGCAAATCCGTCCCACTTGGATTCCACGTCTATGAACACGGCAGTCCTCCACAGGTTGTACAGTATGACAGACATATAGAACAGCAGCAGCCTGACTGCCGGGGAGTTGCTGCACGTCTTGCCCATCATCCCCTTGATCACCCTGAACCCCGTCTCGATTCCCCACCGACTGCGGTACTCCTCCGGCATCTGCTCAATGACTGCCTCTGCACTTTTAGCAGACATGTTGGTGGCAAAGACCCTGGTACCTGTCGGCTATGGTCCCCTCTGCCTTGTCCTTCTTTGCTGCTGCCGTGCCGTCCTTTTCTACCTCGTCCTTTTCCACAATGATCAGCCTGAATGTGGCGCTCTTGCCGTCCTTGTTGGTCATTGTATATTTTGATACCGCACCGCGTTCTCCGCGGTCATGCTCCTCTATTGCCGCCACTATCCTCCTGTTCTTGACGGCAGGCATGATGTAGCTGCCCGTGCTTGTTTCTGCAGCCCTCATGCAGTCCACGTTAAAGAACCCGCGGTCATACAGGAACGTCTTGATCCTCATCCCTGATCTGGACGCCTTGCGGATCATCTTGGGCACGAAATCGGCCAGTTTTGCCTCTTTTGGAAGCTGTAGCGAGGAAAGCACGAGGTCAGACCCGTCATCTGATCCTATTCCGTGCATGGTAATGTGCGAGAGAAACGTCGACGTGCCGTTCTTGGGCTTTGACTTTCTGGTGATATCCTCCAGACCCTTGCCATAGTATTCCACGTCGGTAACGTCCACTGCCACGACGTCCGTGTTGTGCAGCATGCCTGACCTGCGGGCGCACCTTACCGTATGCTGCAGCATGGAGCTGCACCACTTTTGCGCATCATCCAGGCTGACGCCCCGGATCGCCTTTAGGATCCAGTCCGAACTAGGCGTACGGCAACTATACGCGCCGCCCTTGGAGGCAGCCCCGTCGTCATGCTGCTGCCTGCTGCATTTTGAGGCCCGCCTGCGAAGGTGCGTCACGGCAGATTCTGCAAACATCCTCCTCTCAGACATGAAATATAGAACGCGCAGTGCGTCGATGTGGTCATACACTGCGTTGCGACTCTTTGAGACGGCCAGCCCGAGCTTGGGAAACCGCCGTCGCAATGTTTTAAACTGTCTCGATGTTATGTCAAACTGGTGTGCAAACACGTCGTTTTGTGTTACTGACATGATGATGGTTGGCACACCGCCTGATCTATAGTATGATGGTCAAAAAATCTCGGCAAATTGCGTAATTATCGTGCCTGCAAAAGTACATCGAGGAACTACTGACGTGAAGACCATAATTGCTCAGTACACCAAGACGGGGTACAGCTTCGGCGGCAAGCTTGCATAGTACGCACATCAAAAATTGGAACATAATTTTGACATATCGTGCATGCGATAAAAAACATCCCACTGTCAACTGTGCGCGCTACGGCCTTTTCCTACACACAAATCCGGACATGTTTTCTGCATGGAACGACCCTCATGCCACCTCTTCCTGAGTACGGCCTCCCACTGTTACCATGTGCCAGTATTTGGGCTGTCCCGCCCGGTCACCTGCTCGCAGGGCGCAACGACATACTCAAGACCCTCGCACACCTCGTCAAGATCTAGGCGCGAGTAAACGTGTATGTACAGTCCGCGCTTTGGGCCGGGGTTGTCGCCTAATTAGATAATTTGGCCTAATTTTCTCAATCCCCACACATATTGATCAGATCGGGTGTGGGGTAGTTAATGAAGAAGCACAAAAGGCGCAAGGGGTGCTACATGTACTACCACGCTGCCCACACCAAAGAATCCGGGTTCCTCATATCCAACATAGTTTCTTTGATCAAGGAGAACCCGTGTCCTGTCCAGACCAATTCGGGGCTAGGATGACCCACGGTCCACGGCAGAGACAAGCTTGCCTGCCTGTGCATCCTGATGGTATGCTGGAACAAGACGTACCGCGACATGCAGGACCTTGCTGGGAGCCCGAGTCTGCCATGGGACGAGCCTATACCTGACCACAGCACCATCGGCAAGCTCATGCAAAAGATTCCCCACAAGTGGCTGGAGGCGATTGTGGACGAGACTGCACGAATGTGCCTTGCCGGGCATGATCCGTCGACGCTCATGCTTGCAGCCAACAGCACCAGAGTCGTTACGGACAGAAACGACAAGAGGAGGAAGAAAGATCTCAAGCCCAAGACCGCCAAAAAGGCCGAAAGGATCAGAAAATCCAAATCCTACAAGAAATACATCAAATGGCACGTGGCCGCCGTCACAGGCCTGCAGGTTATCGTGGCCTGCCGCATCACGTCAGACAAGATGGCAGACACCACCATCCTGGAAGATCTTCTCAGGGGGATCAAGAGGACCGGCATCAGGTTCTCCGGCATCTTCAACGCCGACAAGTGGTATGACTCGGACAGGAACGTAAGGCTCGTCATAGAGGCCGGAATGAAACCCAACATCAAGCAGAGGTCAAACGCGGTCAACACCAAAACAAAGTACAGGAAAAAGGGTAACAGGTCGGGCTCCGGAAGCTGTTCCTGATTCCAGGCACGAATCTGTCTGATCGGGCTCCGGAAGCTGGATTTTGGCACAATCTGCCATGTTTTTCGGGCTCCGGACTGCGGTGGCACATGAGCGGAACCGAATTCGTGTACCGCACACCATTTACGGCAGCCACCGCTATCATTGTATTGCTATTCCATGGCAGCAGCCATGCGCATCCGGATTCAGGGCGTGCCTGCAGGGCCTGTCATGCCTTTGTTTATGCTGCCGCCGCGCCGACTTGCGGGGCAGGCATCGGGATCTCCGTGACCCTGCCGTCAAGATAGTCCGTTACGAACGAGCAAAAGTTGACGCCGCGCAGCTCACACGTGGCGTATACTGTACACATGGTCTCAGTCATCTTCATTCCCTTCTCGGATCTGTTTCCGTACAGGATCTTCCGTATCACGGCAATCATGCGCAGTACCCTCTCGCTGCCGTTGTTGTGATACTCGACGTCATGCTCCAGGAACGTAAACAGGTCGTCGACCTCCCTTTTGAGGCGCTTTGTATATCGGATGCAGTCCGTGTCCGTGTACGCGGCCGAGGCAAGCTTGTGTATGCGGTACTTGAGGCACTGCACCTCCCCGGGCGTGGCCTTGCCCATCTCTATTGCGTCCTTTAGGATGCCGCGCAGCCTGTAAAACAGCGTGCCGTACTCGGCGCTGCCGTTTTTATCCAGCGTCAGGTACATGTCCCGAAAGTAGTGCAGGAGGCACTTTTGGTGCTTGCCGCCGATGCGGTTCCACACCGAGTACGAGTCTGATGAGACGATGCCGTCAAAGGCTGCCATCAGGGAATCTATGACGTCGCCTGAGCGGGACGGCGCTATGTGGTAGAACACCGAGAACCGGGTCACAAGCACCCAGACCCAGTGGCCCGTCCCGTTGAGAAACCAGCCCGTCTCATCACCCCCGACGGACTCTGAGCGCCGTATTCCCTCCAGAATGCCGTCATATACAGGCATCATCCTGGTAGTCGATACATCACACAGGTGGATCAGGGTGGACTTTGGTATGTAGGCGTCGTGAAGCGTGTGCAGTATGATCTGGATCTTTTCAAAGGATATACACATGCAGCGAAGAAACACGATTATCCCGATGATGCGCGTGCCGTAATGCTCGTCCGGCAGCACGCCGGGCACGGGGGCGGCGCGCTTTTTCTTGCATGACTTGCAGTAGCGCTTGGTGACGTCCCATTCCGTCTCGGTCCACTTGCCGTCGACCAGATCCTTGGACTTTCTTGTGTACCTTTCGCACCAGTCAGAGAGCTTGTCGCCGCATCCGGGGCAGAACTCGGCGTCTGCCGTGCACGTGCGGGTGACTGCCTTGGTCTCTGGCTTCTTTTTCGGGGCCGCCTTTTCAGGATGCGGAAAGTCGTGGAACTTGCGCACGTTATAGCCGCGCGAGTTCGGCTCTTTGCGGGCCTCCTTTGGGACCGAGCCGTCTGCCGGCCCGGATCCGGACGCCGGTATCTGCTGGCCGAGCAGTGTCCTTAGCCGTTCGATTTCCTCTTGCTGCTGCTGGATCACTTTCTGCAGCTGTCCGATTTCCTCTTGCTGCTGCTGGTTCTCGTTTTCAACCTTCTCCACCCTTGACCTCATGTGTTCAAACAGGCGGATCACGTCGGGAATTCTCCAGTCCACGTCCGTAATGTCAGGATCCCCAACCAATACCCGGAAGGCAGATCCTGGGATCTTTATGTGTTGTGATTCCTCCAGATCTTCCTGCTAACCCGGGGTGCTGCTCAAGGGGGCCTCCAAGGTGGCAAGATTCACGCCTGAACTTCCCGAGCCCGACCTGTTACGAAAAAGGCAGCCAAGATGCTTGATAGCGAGGCCTACAAGATGCGCTCGCTGATCGAGTGCGTCTTCGGCGCAGAGGAGAGAGGGCCACAGGCTGACGTGCTGGTTTAGAAAGGCGTCTACCCGCCGGAGGTGCGGCCTGTGCAGGGCCACAGGATGGAACATCGAGGTGCAAAACAGGATGGAGTGTGCCGCAAAGATTGGCGTGCCGGTGGAGGCGGCCTGAGGTGAATTAGGCGACAACCCCCATAGTACCTCCACGACGGCTTGTAGATAAAGGCCACCCTGATCTGGTTCCCTTCGGATTCGCTCATTTTGACCTGACGCTTTTGAGGATGGCGACAAGCTTTTCTGCTGCCAGCCTGCTGTCCCAGCTGTCCCGTACAAACCTGCGCCCCTGCCTCCCCACCTCCTGCGCCCTCTCTGCGTCACCTAGCAGCAGCAAGATCCTTTCTATCCATCCCTCATGATCCCCCCGTCTGACCAGAAACCCCGTCTTACCGTCCAGCATCGTTGCTGATATGTAGTCACTATCTGTGACGATCGCCGGCACGCCCATGGACATGGCCTGTTTTAGCGAGTACGGCGACATTTCGATGGCGCTGGCAAGGCCGTATATGTCGATCGAGGAGAGATAGTCCCTGACCCTGTCGGGGTATTCGAGTGCCCCCAGCCACTCAAAGTTGTCGTATCCGGCCAGCGGCCCCAGTATCCTGTCGCGGTACCGCCCGTCGCCGGCCCAGTAGAATGTTACGTGTGGGAGCGCCTCGACGACCCGGGGCAGGATGAGCATCTCCTTTGCCTTGAACCACTCGTTGGCATGCTGCAACAGGCCCACGCACGGATGTCTCAGCGCCATGCCCCTGCCATTGCGCCCGTCGCCGCTCCAATAGTCCGTATCTATGCTGGAATAGGGGAACGTCGTCACGCTGCTTCGGGGATGGTGCTCCCTTATGGTATCGGCTACGGAGTCAGTCTCGGCAAGTATGACGGAGGCCCTTTTCAGGCAGGGATTCATCACGCGGGCCCGTACGGCATGATACATGCTGCGATAAACCATCTTGTCCCTTTCCATTTCCCGGTACGACCAGTTGTCCCAGAAATACACCAGCACCGGTATTTTTTTGCCGGCTGCAATAGGCCCCAGCTCGCTTGGACTGTCCAGCATGACAAAATCGGGGTTGAACTCATCTAGCAGCCTTTCGAATTTTTTCTTTTTTGTTCTGTTTAGTATGGGCAGTCTTCTGACGCCCTTTTCAAGGAACTGACTCGTGCCGACGATCTTCCACGCTATCGAGTATTCCCCTAGGTTTTCGATGATCTCCCGTTCAGGAAGTAATTTTGATTCCTGGCAGACGCACAACAGTCTCAACGCGACATTTTGGCGGCTATCACACATAAAAAACGTATGCGAGTTATCAGCTGTAAGAGTTTGCCCTCAGGCGACGTTTCCTGTCATGGTCTTGACGAGCATTTCCCTCACGCCGCACCCCCGGGCGCGCCAGTTCATCGCGCACGTCATCAATACGGTGAACATCTCCATGCCTTCCATGGTACGGAGTCCCTGGAATACCTTGCGCGCAATTACGGACGGCCTCAGCATGCGCTCGGCCAGGTTGTTGGTGGGCTCCATGCCAGGATGCAATGTGAACGTGTACAAGTATTCCGAGGCGTTCCCAAGCTTTGTGGCAAAGCTCTCGCATCCGGCCTCCATGCCGAATGCCTCGGCCAGCCCGCGCGTTTCTGCCACCAGCATGTCGTGCCGGGCGGCGCCCTCCTCCGGCGGCCCCAGCCCCTTGGCATGGATGAACTTTTTCTTAAGGGCCACATACAGCGCGTGGGCCTGCCTAGAAGCCTTGCAGGCCTCCCTGGCCTCCCGGAGTATGTGGGCCCAGCACCACTGCCTGGTCTTGAATGCGGCGTATACGCCGTACCCGTCGACTGTGACCGGTTTGTCATAATACGGAAAGTTCATGTCAACTACGGCCCTGCCTCTACTGGGTGCGGCCAGCGTGTGGACGCCGGTTGTGGTGCCGTCCTTGTTCCTGCCTACTATTACCCATATGCGGGCCGTCCTGCCGTTGTATGGCATGGCAGTCTCGTCAATATGCAGATAATCAGAATCCTTGATGGCCTGCTTGATGCCCTCTACGCTGGGCTTTATCGCATTGGCACCGGCCCTCAGGCACTGCAGCACGCCTGCCTCTGAGACGTCCATGCCCAGGATTTCTGAGCACAGTGTGGCCGTGGCCTGTATGGAGGCAGGTGCCACGCGTATTGCGGCCATCATCCCCGTGATGTTTGGTCCAAACTCGGTTCCCGGCACGTTCCATGACCTGTCGTCTTCGATGCACATGTTGCCGCAGTCGGCGCATTTGCGCCTGTATGCGGTGTGCTGTGTCGTGACCGGCTCGGGCCTCCTGGGGGTATCGGTCACAAGTTTGGAGAAGATCTTTTTCGGCTTCTTCATGTTGGTGCTGCCGCACTTGCCGCACTTTTTGGGGCAGTGCTTTACAAATTCGGTCGGCATTCTCTTGTGTGATATCCCCTCGTGTCCCTGCCTGCGGCCCGGCTTTGCCTTTGCAGATGCCGGTACGTTGCCTGATGCCTTTGCAGCAGCAGTCTTTTTCTGCTTGGTCGGAATCGAGTTCTGCGAGGATGGGGTGTGCGGGTTTTCGTAATATTTGATGTGCTGTCTGAGCTGCTGGTTTTCTGCTTTCAGTTCGGCAGTCTGCGCCTCAGATGCTGCTACCCCCTCTGGTCCCTTTTGCCTGTACCAGCTGATCTGTGATGCCTGCATCACGATTGTCACCGAGGACTCGGCCATCTGTTCGACAAGCATGGTTATCGTCTGATCCTTGTCTGCGATGATCCTGTCCTTCCTGCCTAATTCGGCTATGGTGCGGGCCAACTCGTCGCGTAGTATCTTGGTCTCTGAATCAGGCAATGAATACAGGTGTGATCTGGATGCATATGGATCCAGATGGTGATCAAAAATTGGCCTTGTGCTCAATCTAAATTATACGGATGAGGGGTAAACTCTTACGGTGACCTCGTACCAAACCGTTATTTGGTCAAATGGCAGAGGACAAGCCATGCTTGGCCTCAGACATGCCATTTTTCGCACAGGCTGTCTGTCAGGACACGAGCATCTCCTCCTGCTTGCAGTCATACTGTCGCTTTCTGCGTATACGCACCTGTGGAACCCTGCAGGATTTCCACAGTGGGAAATAGATGAGGGAGTCTACATAGACCGGGCCCTGGACGTCCTGGATCATCACAAGATGCTGGTAGACAAGCACGACCACCCTTTCCTTGGCTGGACGATACTGGCAGGATTCTTTCATGCCACAGGGTACCCAGACTCCTTTGTCACACCGGAGGATACGTCCTCGCTTGGGATGCTATATGGGGCACCGCGCATCCTCATGGGCCTGCTTGCAGTTCTGGACACCTTTTTGATATACAAGATAGCCGAGAGGGGATTCGGGCGCAGGGCCGCGCCGATCGCAGCTGTCCTGTTTGCGACAATGCCCTTATCGCTGACGCTCAGGCTGGTTCTGCTGGACTCGATTTTCCTTCCGTTTGTCCTGTCTTCCGTTCTGCTTGCAATGTACGCACGCGGCCCGTTCCAAGTGAGGAGGGGAGGGGGGGAGCTGCTACCGCAGACCCCAGACAAGACGCGCTTGATGGTTCTTCTATCTGGCGCCTGCATGGGATGTGCCATGCTTGTCAAGATCCCCTCGCTTGTCATGATCCCACTAGTCCTCGCCTTGGTATGGTCGATCGGTAGGAGGCCGGGGCGGATGCTGCTGTTGTGGCTTGCGTCTGTAATCATTATTGCGGCAGCATGGCCCGCGGCTGCTGCGCTGACAGGTGACTTTGATGGATGGGTAAACGGCGTCCTGTGGCAGGCCGACAGGGACGGTCAAAGCATGCTGAACGAGATGCAGATGCACACGCAGGTGGCCCTGCACCAAGACCAGGATCCTGACATATTGACACATCCTGCGATCATGCTGTGGGCCGTGGTGCAGGTGTTCGCGACAGATCCTGTCATGGTGTCGCTGGGTACGGCAGGGCTCGCTTTTGCGCTGGCCGTGCGCAACAGATTTCTTGTGCTGTGGTTTGTACCTGTCTCATTGTTCTTCGGATCAATAGGATACGTAGTAATAGGTTAGCCCCTGCCTAGAGTTAAAGTCACACCCACCGTCTTTTCAGGCATGAAAATCACAACTGCAGGCAGATTAGTGCAGGATTGCTAGGGGCAGACGACCACGTACCCGGGGTTTCTGACCAGCGCGTCCCTGATCATGTCCGTAACGTTGCACCCCCGGAGGCGCCATGTCTCGATGCACGTCAACATGTTACCGAACATCTTCTGTCCGTCTTTTGTCCGCAGTCCGAACCGTATCTTGCGCGCGATCACGCCGGGCCTCAGCGTGCGCTCTGCCAGGTTGTTGGTGGGATCCATCCCAGGACGCGTCGTAAACGTGTAGAGAAACTCCGAGGCGTTGTCAATCTTTGTGGCACAGCTGTCACATCCTTCCTTCCTGTATGTGGCGGCAATCTCGCGTGTTTCTGCCACCCGACTGTCGTGCTGCCTGGCAGCCTCCTCCGGCGGCCCCGGCCCCTTGGCGCAATGCATCTGCCACTTGAGGCGCTCGCCTGCGGCGCGAACCTCCGGGGAGTCCGTTTTCTCGCTTTGGGCGTCTGCCTCCCGGATTATGTGGGCCCAGCACCGCTGCCTGTTCCTGCCAAAGAACTTGTCGTATCCGGGGTATCCGTCAGTCACCCCGACTCTGGGCACGTATGAAAAGTGCTCATCCAGTACGGATGCCCTCCTGCTGTCAGTTGCCACCATGTGCGCGCCGACGGCATTGCCGTCCTTGACGCCCACTGCCACCCACATGTAGCCGCTCTTGCCGTCGTATGGCATCCCCGTCTCGTCCATGTGGACGTGGTCGCATCCTGCAATGTCTTTTTTGATGTCCTCCACGCACGGATCAAGCTTCTTTGTAACGGTCTTGAGGCAGTTCTGTATCATCGCCTTGCTTACATCAATTTTAAAGATCTCCTTTACGATGCGCCTGATCGAGCCGACGGATGCCGGCATGGTGTACAGGGTGCCGATATAGGAGGCAATGTTGGGTCCAAACTCGGTGCCCGGAACGACCAGCCCGCCCCCGTTTGTCGTGGTGATGGCGCCGCACTTGCGGCACTTGCGGCGGGTAAAGTAGTGCTGTGTCGTGACCGGCTCTGGGATCTCTGGAATGTCAGTAGCCATCCTAGTTCCGGCGGGAACCGGATCTGTCAGGTCGCGCCCGTTGCACGCGCCGCACATGTCAGGCACGTGGTTCATTTCCCGGGTCGGTGTTCTCCTGTGTGATATGCCCTCGTGTCCGGGCCTGCGGCCCGGCCTTGTAGGTGCCCTTCCAGATGCCCCTGCCGCGGCTGCTGCCTTTTTCTGCCTGGTCGGAATCGAGTTCTGCGAGGAGGGGCTGTGCGGGTTCTCATAATATGTGATGCGTTGTTTGAACTGCTTGATTTGTGCTGTCTGCGTCGCGATTTGCGCGGCAGAGACGGCATTGTCAGATTTGCGTCCCGCCTTCTCAGCGGCAAGCTCCTCCCGTGTCCTCTGATGTTCCTTCTGCTCCTTCTGAAGCTTGCCTTGCGTCCTCTGATGTTCCTTCTGCTCCTTCTGAAGCTTGCCTTGCGTCCTCTGATGTTCCTTCTGCTCCTTCTGAAGCTTGCCTTGCGTCCTCTGATGTTCCTTCTGCTCCTTCTGAAGTTCCGCTTTTTCGCGGGCAAGCTCATTGCATAGTTCCTTGAATTCCGAGGCTGTAGGCATGTATTTCCCGGGTAATGATAGTTTATAGATCAGGTGGTCAGAAAAAATCAACTAGGCAGGGGCTAACCTATTACGATACGTATCGTACTCCCACCTAGGAATGCTGTGGACTGCGATGTGCATTGCCGCCGCCGCACTGATCGGCAGCGGAATCGAAAGGGCATCCGCGGGACGGTTGGGTTCAAGCGGGCAGCGCACACTGCTGCTGGCTGCTGTGCTTGTGATCGCGGCACTCGGCCTGTCCACGTCGGGCGTGCTTGTGCACTGGGACGTGACATCCGTGTACTCTGAAGCAGTATCCTTTACGCTGCAAAACTATGCGGACTCTGAGGCGGGAATAATCATGTTACAGTTTCACGAATCGTGGCTGCCGCAGGCCTACAATCTTACCGATTCTGGCATGGTTGTATATGACTTCTTTGGCAAACATACCGCACAACCGCAAAAAACCAAAAAGATCGTAATAGTAGATTATAATGACAGAAACCACAGGCAGATGAACAAGATGGAGACCAGTCGCGGCGGCGACAATGCGACAGCGTCTCTAGAAACGGATTGGATACGACGGTATTCGGAGATATACAACGGCGGCAACAGGGTGGCCGAGTTTGAGAACGCCCCCAAACCGGACATACTGATACCATCAGTAGTCATCCCGCATGTCGATCGCAGTGTGGAGGTAAGGGAATGGAACCCTCCCGGGTGGGCCTCCTTATCCACGTATGGCCCGGCCGGCCGAGCACTGGATCTTGATGATACTGCACATATCACACTTGCCACTGCGCCAGTCCTCGATCTTGGCGTGGACGATCCGTTCAGCATTGCGTTCTGGATCAAAAATACGGGTCTGGGAGACCCGGACTCGTCGATCATATCAAAGGACGATGCGGACATGCATCAAGGTATCACCGTGTGGAACCGCCCCGGCGGCGGGATCTCACTCATGATGACTGACAACGCGCAGGATCAGATAGGCACCAGTACGTTCTCCAGCGTGGCCGACGGCCGCTGGCACCACGTCGTGTTCACCTATGACGGCTCCGGGAGCAGCGGCGGACTCGACGTGTACGTGGACGGACAGATCGACAGGCGGGGCAAGCATGTCATGTTACTGTCAGAATACGCTGCAAACGAGTATCTGCTTAAGATAGACGCCAACAGCATCGGCGGCGGGCCTGCGCAGGACACCGTACTGGATGATGTCATGATATATTCGGCACTGCTGCCTGCCAGCTACGTGTCGGCCGCTCACGAGTGCCATGTGGAGATGGCTGTACTGGCCGACGAAGACACAGAAACCGCCGTCGAACATACTTGTATGGGAGACTATGACGGGGCACTCCTAGTGCACCTTGGGTTTGAGGATGGCCTATCGGACTCCTTGGGCGTAGGTGGCACATAGTTAGCTCATTAGACTTTATGCGCAATCCACCTGAATGAGATGAATTTGTTCGTATAGCAACGGTCACAAGTAATTGAGGGCCTTGACCGGCGATCTGTAAATGTACTTGTACATGCAGTCTTCCCAGAAGTACCACGTCAAATTATCCCGGGCTCGAAATAATTCAAACGGACTGCCTGCATACCCGCTTGCCACCTCCTGAACCGCCACAAATCGGTTACTTTTGGGAAGACTGACATGCAAAGGTGGGCAAACGACACCGTCCTGTAATATTCGGATATGGCATGCCGCAGCTTGCTGATCCTTCTGTACACTATCCCCCTGAAAACGACAGGCTTGCCCAGGTTCCAGCATTCTTCCACGATATTGAGGTACGGCGATCCTTTCGGGATCATTATCAGCCTGATGTCGGGATGACCTGCCAGATATTCTGCGACGTCAATAGATCTGTGCACACTCCACCTGTCGCAAAAGACGGCAACCTTGCCAAACTTGGCGCGCAACGCCTCCAGACATTGTATGAACTGCACTGACCTAAACGATCCCGTAAACGTCCTGAACAGCCTTCTGCCGTCTTCTGCGATGCTTCCAAACACGGCCACCTTTGTGTGGTCCCCCGAATACGATGCCACGCTTCTGGTGCCGACCGGACCCCATACGTATCTGTCGTATGCACCCTGCACGAAAAATGCCTCATCAGATGACACCAGCGTAAAACCGTCGTTTTTCAGGCACGGAATACGCACGTTTTCAAGATACCGCTGCCATGAGTATACCGAGCTTGGGGTGGCATGGCTGGCATGTACGTTTTGCACCTTGCGGCGCGACAGGCCGTACTGGCGCATCAGTCTTCGGACATGTCCTGTGCTGTATTCTGTCTAGGCGGCATCCCTTGTGTCATCGCGCACCGTCATGACGTCGGTACTGCTGTATTCAATGGACAGGTTCATTATGGCGGCAATCCTTTTTCTGTCCACCTTTGGCCTGCATCCGGAACGGGGAAGATCCCGGAGGCCGTCCATGCCGTCCTCCGAAAACCTCGCCAGCCGGCTGCGCACGGAATTCTCGCTGCACCGGACCCCTTTTGCGGTCTCGGGCACGCCTATGTCGTCCTCTGGCACAAACACCAGCGCCATGATCTTTTTGTAGACTTTGACATCCTTTTCTTTGCGCATGGCCTCTGACAGGCCGTCTGTTTCTTTTGCCATGCTTGCCGGTTACGCGATCGTCATACCTTTCGAATGAACCCTGTTTTGGCTCAAAGACTTCTGCTCGTTGCTATAATTTCATAGATAACTTGTATTTTGTTGATGTTTTTGGGCTGTCATGCAAATTCGTTCACAAATAATCAGAATCTGCCAACTTCGAATCAACTCTCTGGAGGTTTAAATAGGATCTGATGTTGTGCCACTCATGAGGGTGTGTCTCTTTGGCTCCTACGTCAAATCGACCAGAGGCATTCCATCTGGCAGTACCGGAGATCTGCTAAAGTACATCCTCAAATCACAGGGTTTTGAAACTGTAGAGTGCCATGAAGTCCCACTCAACTCCTCGATTGTCAAGGTGTACATCCGGCTGTTTCTAAGGCACAGGAAGATCGATTATGACGTAATGATAATCCCGATGAAGTGGGGGGGGGACTAGTCAGTTCTCCCTTTGCCAGACTGATTTCCAAAGGGCCAATAGTGTGTTTCTTTCCCTTTTCGATCTACGACACGTTTGTGACCGTCCGGAAAGAGATTCCCAAAAACTCACTGAAAGCCAGGATCCTCCGCTTTGCAGAAAAAACCGCCTACAGGTGCTCGGATCTGGTAATAACGGAGAGTACCTTTCAGATCGACTACTTTGTCAGGGAGTTCGGCCTGCCGAGGGAGAAGTTCCGCCGGTTCTGGCCTGCCGCATACGAGCCGCTCTTTAAACCGATTCCGTTCAAGGAGAGGACGGACGAGTTCGTCGTGCTGTATTTTGGAGGGTTCATTCCCACGTACGGCACCAAGGTCATAGTGGAGGCAGCCGGCCGCCTGCGTGGCGAAAAGGACATAACGTTTGTCTTCTGCGGCGGCGGCCAGGACGAGCCCAAAGTAAGGCGGTACGCCGAGGAGGCCGGCCTTTCCAACGTAAGATTTCGTGGAATGCTTCCTACTCTGTCACTCGTACAGCAGATAAAGGACAGCGACGTGTGTCTGGGACTGTTTGGCACAAGCGACAAGTGCAAGGGATCCATGGCCAACAAGATCAACCAGACCCTGTCATCGGCCAAGCCTCTGGTCACCATAGACACGCCCACGACGCGCGAGGCAGGCCTGGTCGACAAGAAAAACTGCATGCTGGTGCAGTCAGACTCACCCGAGGAGCTGGCCCGGTGCATCCTGCAGCTGAGGGACGACGACGACCTCCGGAGGCGCGTGGCCATTCAGGGGCGGCGGCACTATCTTGAAAAGCTGTCAGTTGATCAGTCGGGCAGGCAGCTGAGCCGATACATAAGGGACGTATGCAGTAGGAAAGGGCGTCCGGACTGATGCGCGGGGCGGTGTCCGTGCGCAGTGCAAATCCAACCAGGAGATCCTCTGAGATCACCAAGGGAGCACGGACATCTCCTCAAACTCCGGGTATCTTTCAAAAGACTTCAAGACATCCGGTAGAACGTCAGGGACTCGGTGCGTCCTGATAGGCAGATTCCAGATGATAGTCATTGATAAAACCAAGATTCCAAGGTATGAAGCCGGACATGGCCCGCAAGGTATAGTACACGAGCCGGGCACCAGAGAGGTGAGCCGAAATTGGTAGCCGTGCGAATTTCCCAAGTGATTTCACAGGTAACTTTATTCTGCTGATATTTTGAGCTGTTTCATGCAGACTCGTTCTCAAATAGTCAGAATTTGCTAATTTCGAATCAACTCTCAACACGTCCGAGGGGGCCTACATGACGGCAGGAACCGCCGGAGGATGGTTCACCAGACGCATCTTGCGTGCCTTACGGCGACTAGACAAGTTCAACCCAAGAATTCGTGCGTAAATTGCTGCGAGACATCGAGGACGCACGTAAGGCAGAGACCAATCCCGACGGACTAGTTTGCTGCATAACCCTGATTTTAAGTACAAAAGATTGGGTGTTTTTGCACGTTCAGACACGGTTATGCAACAAGCTATGGTTGACAGGGAGTCCATAATGACACGGATCAAAAAGCCTCCGATCCGGGTTGAAGCTTGCTGCATGGTCACAGTCAGAACGGGGTTGTCGCCTAATTCGCCAGAATTCCTGAAAACCGCTGTGATGCCAGTGGATCAGGCGTGCAAAAGGGCGGAAATTCAGAAAAACGTGCAGGTTGAGTCAAACAAGTGGAATTAGGCGACAACCCCAGTCAGAACTGCATGCATCCTAAACTTAATGAGTGTAAACGGAGGCAGTCATATGATGCAGGATGGAATAAAAACCGTGCTAGTTACACACCCCCCCGGGGCGTTCAGAATATGACAGAGGCTATGATGCAGGATGGAATAAAAACCGTGCTAGTTACAGGCGGCATGGGATTCATTGGGAGGTCACTAGTTGACAAATTAATCTCGGAGGGAAAAGAAACCCATGTACTTGACAAGACTGCCGACAGGGGCCTCTTGAAAGTATGGGGCAGGAGCCGAGAATTTAGATTTTTCAAGGCCGATCTGCTGGATGCAGTGTCGCTTGGGATGCTGCCACGGTATGATGCAGTTTACCACTTGGCTGCACACCCAGAAGTGAACCCATCCAGATCAAGACCAGTAGATCATTTTAACCAAAACATTACAGCAACTTTTAATCTTCTTGAAAAGCTAAAAAACGCAAAGCCCAAGATACTGGCTTTTGCATCCACCTCCACAGTTTACGGCGAAGCCAGCCAGATTCCAACTCCTGAGAACTACTCCCCGCTGGAGCCAATCTCAACCTACGGATCCTCGAAATTGGCCTGTGAGGCATTGATAAGCTCCTATGCCCACATGTTTGGTTTTAAAGCGGTTATCTTCAGGTTGGCAAACATAATTGGGCCGAACAGCACGCACGGGATAATATTTGACTTTGTCAGGAAATTACAAAGTGATCCCTCCTCCCTTGATGTACTGGGGGACGGGGAACAGAGCAAATCGTATCTGTATGTGGATGACTGCATCTCGGCAATGCATCTTGCTTTGAAGAAAGCCCGAAAAAAGGTCGAGGTCTTTAATGTGGGATCAGACGACAGGATCAGGGTAAAAAGCATTGCAAGCCTGGTCTTGGACGAAATGAATCTAAAAAAGACCAAGATCAACTATACGGGCGGAGTTGACGGCGGCAGGGGATGGAGTGGTGATGTGAAAAACATGATGCTCGATACAGAAAAGATAAGATCCATCGGATGGAATCCCGAACGCTCAAGCTGGAATGGAGTCAAGCTAACGACTGGACTAATCGTCAAAGGCGGCAGGCAAAATGTGCTAGGCCGCCCCCCCTTGGATTGTTCTTGACGCCTCAACCATGACGGGCTTGCTGCAGCCTCCACTTTGACACGCATGTAGTAAACCATCCATTCCCGTACACCCATAGTACGCACAGCTGAAAATGGATCATGTCTTGCCAAAGCAGGCACGATATGTCAAAACTATGATCCGTTTTTTGATGTGCGCACTACAGAGCAAGCCTCCCTTGATCCGGCCGCCTGTCTTGCGTTGCAGCACGGCATCCATGATGGTATTCAATGCCGGTATTCAGGGAGATGCGACGGTTTGTCTCATGGGATAGGCCGCACCCCCACTCCATGACGCCAGATCTGTGGTACTTTTCACTTGGCTGTACTTTGGGAATGCTGTAGTCAACCCATAAAAAACGGACTGTAATTTTGACATATCGTGCCTATTTCGATAAAAAATGTTCAGATTTTAACGGTGCGCACTGTGCCCAGCACTGTGTACCCAGCACTGTGTACCCAGCACTGTGTACCCAGCACTGTGTACCCAGCACCAGTCACCGATCCCAGTCAAGACCGCGCCCCAAAAGATCATATAGTCGCTCGTTGTGCGGACGAAAATAGTCAACCAGCATCCTGCGCGTGTCGCGCCTCATCGGGGGGTAGCTGCCCGCATTGAGCCTGAAGGGATCGCCCGGCTCGGACTTGTACCTCCCCATCCAAGGCAGGTTCGGCAGGCGGCCCGTTTCCCCCCCCCACCTCAAACGGCTCCAGTCCAAGAAACCCAAAGACCCTGTCAAGCGTGCCCTGCCTGTCGTCCCCCAGCTCCTCGGTCGTCAGGACTAGGATCTGGTTCCTGTCAAAGTACTTGTACCAGCGAGTCAGCTGCTCTGCATAGCGACCCTTGCTCAGATAGAAGTGAAGATCACACCCGTCGGATCTGCTATCCGATGCCGCCTTTTCCCGCTCATACGACACCCTGTTGCCCTCTACAGATATTGCGTCCTCAAAGGTCAGTGACTCCTTCCCCTTTCTGAGCCGCATGTTGTACTCCGAATAGGCGCGGTCGACGGGGTTGCGCATGATGGCGATCATCCTGACGTCCGGAAGCACGGCTTTGACTCTGCCCGGCACGTCCGGGAAGAACATGTATTGTGGGGTGGCCTCACCAGTAAGCATCCTGCGACCTGTTCTCCATGCAAGATAGCGCTTGTACAGTACGGTCGGAAAGTGGGTGCGGTACCACTGCAGGCCGTGCATGTATGCCCACGTGCTGGCAAAGTATCCTATCTCCTTGGCCCGTGCAGGAAGCACATGTGGATGCGAGCACATCAGACCATACAGCGACGTGGTAGCCGACTTGGTTGTTCCTATGATGAGAAAGTCCGGCAGGACACGGAGAAAGGATGTAAGGGCGCTTTTCCTGTTCCCGGTTCGGCTGCCATAACCTGCCCTTGCATGGGGGGCACGGAGAAAGGATGTAAGGGCGCTTTTCCTGTTCCCTTGCAGAATCATGTGTGCCACCGGGTGCCTTGGGAGCTTTTTAAAATCCGTCCTCTGGACGTGTCTTGAACGGCCGCATATGGGACATTTCACACGATGGTCGTGCGGCCGGATGTTCCAGTACCACGTGCGCAGTGCCGTCCAATCCACCACCATACGCTTGTACATCATCAGATCCTATTTATACTGGCAGGCAGGCAGGCATTTCCCGGGGTCCTCACCAACAGCTATGCCACAAAGCTTGAGAACGCCTCGGAGTTTCTCTACACGTTCCTGATGCATCTTGGGATGGATCCCACCAACAACCTGGCCGAGCGCACGCTGAGGCCCGGCGTGATCGCTCGCACGATACGGTTCGGACTGCGGACTTCCGGCGGGCAGAAGATGTTCGGCAAGGGGGGACATGACTTCAACTCTGGCTGGGGGCTATCCTGTTACCACATATCCTATACGAAAGTAAAAAAATCGTATGAGGCGTTATATCAAATCTTATCTGTAGCGGACGCCATATTATCCGTGTTGGGCCCAAGAGCCGAAGTAACCTTGCCACATATGAGGGCGCGTAAGAGACTGGCTCAGAGTAGGCGGACAACGAAATGCCACATAATCGAGGGCGAATGGGAGTTTTCCGTTCAGTTGGGCACACACACTTTGATCAAAAAGGAGGTGATAAAATGATCAACATAGGAATAGACGTTCATAAGAAGACGCGTGTAGCGGCCATCAAGGACCTGGCTGCAGGGATTCTGGAACAGGCAGAGTTTTCCAACACAGCCGACGGAACAAGGATGGCAGTCGTGGCCAGAACGCTGGCAAAGGTGATCTGGCACGTGCTGGCTGATGAAACCGAATACCGCACACAGAACAAAGATCTCACGGAGAGAAAGTATAAAATGATTGAGTGTCTAGTGGGGTTGTCCAAAAAATTTCCTCAAAATGACCGCTAAGCTTATAGATCATGGGCGTAATACGCCGAAAACAATTTTGATCAGCCGATCCTGGCTATTTCAATGAGTAACGACAGAAAGAACACAGGTTATTACCGACTCTACGAGCAAAAGCGCAGGCAGGAGAGCCCCCGCAAGAAGAGGGCAAGGAAGAACCTGGGAAAGATCGTGCGCAGGGTGGCCAAGAAGATGGCGGACAAAACGGGAATCGATGCCAAACTTGCATGGTCTGCCATACGCATTGCGATCCTCAGGATCGAGAACCACCTGTCCTACAGGATCATGGCCACGCATCTGGAGACAAATCCGGACGATCTTAGGAGGTGCGGCCTGGACCACACACTCTCCAAGTCCACCCTGCACAACAGGGTGAAGATGCTCTGGGAAATGGGCAAGGACTTTATGGACGAGGTCGTGCTGGCCATGTCAGACGGCGAGCGCATAGCGGACCTGCATGGTGACTCGACGGGGTTTGGCCTCCGCAAGTACAAGAGCTGGCATCATGCCAAGTACGGGGAGATGACAGGACACGACTTTGCAAAGCTGCACATAGTAGGCGCAGTAGGAGGCAGGATACTGTCATTTGAGGCCACGCCTGGCACATCGGCCGACTCGCCGGAGTTTGCCCGCATGTTTTCCCGCATCCCAAAGGGAGGATACGGCATAGTGGCGCTGGATTCGGCATACGATTCGTACAAAAACTGCGAGCTGATCGCAAAAAGCGGCCGCGGACCTGCCATAAAGCCGGCAAAGGGAAACGAAAAGCCCCGCGGGTTCAGTGCCCGGGCCAAGATGCTGCAGTGGCTGCGTGACAGGCCAGACGAGTTCTGGCGCGCCTATCACATGAGGAGCTAGGTAGAGGCCCTGTTCTCGGCAATGAAGGAAAGGACTGGATCCGTCCTGCGCTCAAAACTGGACGGAACCATTACAGTCGAGCTGTTCGCTCGCGTGTTGTGCTACAACCTTACGGTATAATTTTTTATCATAACCCGTACTGTTGTTGAACCGCAGCACTACCGTAAGGTATGGCCCGCATGGATATTTACGTTGCCTTTTGCGCATGGCCGGCCGAAAATGTCCCGTTCTGCATCTGAATTTACATACATACGGGGGCAGACTGGTAGATTATGGCAGCCTCTTGGAAATTTTTTGGACAACCCCGTGTCTAGTAAATACGTCTGACTGAGAAACGCACACTCGCAGCGGCCCGTGCAGGGAATCAGAATAATTTGATATGGGAGTTTACCCCTCAGGCGGTACTGCTGGCCGGAGCCTTCATGGTCACGCCTGCCACGTCGTATCTTGGGGGAGGGGTAAACTCTTACAAGGAAAGCACGGGATCCACACCGTCATCAGGCTACTTTTTGAGTCCAGAGGTCTTCTTGCCGGTGCGCTTCCAAGCAATCATGTTTGATAAGGTGTCGTCTACGTCCCCCATCGTGTCGATTCGATATCCCAGCCGGTGCATGTCGCCCGGATAGATGTCCCAAAGGTGTCTTTCGTATACGTTCCCGTATTCAGAATCCTGCTTATAATGTCCGTATGGCATTCCAAGCACAATTATATGATCTGTTATGGATTCAAGCGTGTTTAGCACGCCGGCGACATCCTCCTTGGGCAGGTGCTCCAAACCGTGGTAAAAGAAGCATACATCGAACCGCCCGCCCCCCCATTCCCTCTCCGTCAAGTCCGCTGTATTGCGTACGTCACCGCATACCACGGTAACTCCTGGCAGGTCGAATTTCTGCCTGACATATTCTGCGTTTTTCTTATCGATCTCAAGCACTACGACACGATCATACATGCGTACAAAGTCGTCCAGAAAGTGTTGTCTCAGGTGACTCGCACCTATGTACAGGACGCTGGAATATTTGCCTTCGAATAAATCCGGTATTGCCGACTTTACCTGTGCGACTGTTGCGTTAGCAGGAAGATACCACCGTAATAGTTTCGTATACAAGAACGACTGAGCCGAACGTGGCCACGGGGTGGTGGCAACAGAGACGCACTTTTTGCAATAGTACTTTAGCTTGCCAGGGATTGTTTTTTTTTTTTGTAATCGCTCATTTCTGCTTGCCGCACCGCACACTAGCTTGAACCACTGGTATCCGAAAATCATTTCACTATATAAACCACGAGCTGGCCGGGAGGCGATGTGGGATCCGAAAAGTAGTTCACCCCCCCTATCTGACATGATATTCCTCCCTGGTCTGCCCATCTATGACCGTTTCGCCCGCAGGAGGCATCTTGCGCTCATATGCCTGCGCCGGCGTCTCCCGGTTCTCCCGGTCAAGGGACATGTGGGGCCTGTCGTAGTTGTACCATTTCATGAATAGATCCATGGGATCGCTTGTTCTCATCATGATATCCTCAAACTCGTGCAGCTTGCGCTGTATCTCGCCGTGCAGCCTCTCGACCTTGCCGTTTGTCTGCGGGTGGCGCACCCCGGCAAGGACCTGCCGTATGCCTAGGGCCTCCAGGCTCTCCTCGAACTCGCTGTGCCCCCTCTTTGCGCCTTGTTTTTCGTTTGCATAGAACTGGCTTCCGTGGTCCGTCATTATGGAGGCGGGCCTGCCGTGCTTCTGCATGGCCCCGTCAAGCACCTTGAGGGCGTTTTCTGTAGTCGCGTTGTCAAATATGCCGTATCCGGTCACGAACCGGGATGCGTCGTCCTCGTAGCACAAAAACCACCTGCCGTCGTGCATTCCGCCGTGTATCTGCTTCCAGTCGGTGTGCCACATGGAGTTGGAATACTCCATCTCCCAGCGCAGCCACCTGCGTTTTCTGCGCCCGTTGGGCTCGTCTCTGGCCATCCCCTCGTCCTTTAGCATGCCGTGCAGTGTATGTCGCGGGATACTAATCCCGGTCTTTTCCCTTATGAGATCCTGCAGTGATGCCGCACCCAGGTGCTCGGAGGGTCGCACCGAGAGGACCGCCGAGTGCTCCCTGCGCCCGGGCATGCCGTTCTGGGGCCTTCCCATCCGTGCGGGGTGCGATATGTCCTGTATGGTGCCTGACCTGTGCCGGGCCCACAGTTTCTGTACCCAGCGGACCGAGACGTTCATGGATTCGGCTATCTGGGCGTTTGTCATGTCTCCCTTTTGCTTTTGGCGTACTATCCACTGTACGCCTGACTTGTTTAGATTCATGTTGTTGGGGCGTGCAAGACTGACGTATTTACCAGCCCTTTTGCGCCAGACCCACACACCCTTGTTTCCAGTGGCATGCATGAGGCCCGTGCATCTGATCCTTACCGACTTGACCCTCGGAGAAGGGGTGAACTACTTTTTGGATTATAGAATTGTAATCGTAGTTGTGATTATGCGGTAATGCCGGATATCGCTTGGATGTTCAGGCATTATGCAAGCGCGAATTCTGTCGCGCATGTGTTTCTTCTATCACGCCTGCAGGCAGGAAGAACGGCCGCACCTGTCAGGATCCAACCGTGCGGAAAGCAGCTCCCACATGCCCCCGTCTGGTTGTCACTGCTGCTGCCAAGCCGGAGATGCTGGCACTGCCATCATTGCGTAGGCCGTTCAGAAAAGGCACTCCAGATCAGGATATAGCTGCCTATATAATGAAGAATGATAGGGCAGGCAATGATTGCAAAAAACGCAAAAACGATACTGTTCGCATCTCTGATTACCATAATGATGTTTTCAGGAATACAAGCAGTGGAAGCAAAACAAGACATGGACGATATAGGAAAACTAACCGCATATGAAGAATGGGTTTTAAAGACTCTAGAAGAACATTCAGACACGCAGAAAGTACAAAGTATTGAAAAACTAAGATCTTTCATCGGTACACTTGGTGGCTATGAGGCATTCATATTTGATAAAGTAGTAAATATAGCTGAGGCTGAAAAACAGGTGAACCTAGCAAAAGAACAAAACAAATCAGAGCAAGTAATTCGAGCACTTGAGATGGAACTTACGACTCTATATTTTGAGTTGGAAGAGTATGGAGTTACAACCAAAGATAGGTTTGATGCAAACCCGGAATACTGGAAAGAAAGAGCACTTGCTGCAAAAACAGCAATGGAGACGCCTAAAACAAAGAACGTAAGTATGAGTGATGAGAATTCAACCTTACATTATGTTCATCAAACAGATCTAGCTTTGAAGCGAACATCAATATTGACTATTCCTCTTTTCGGATACGGTCCTGCAACAATCCCTTTCCCAGTGATAACATATGGCTGGAATCAAGGCACTAGTACTTCTTCATGGGGGTTTATAGCTAGCCAAAGTGGAGGTACCGTCACGTATGAATCCATCACATGGAGGTTGTCGCCTAATTCCACTTATTTGACCCAATCTGCACGTTTTTCTGAATTTCCGCCCTTTTGCACGCCTGATCATATGGCATCTCAACGGTTTTCGGGGATTCTAGCGAATTAGGCGACAACCCCCATCACATGTCTTGACAGCCCTACACATCACAACAGTGTTGACTTCGAAGTGAATTCTAATGGAAACACCAAAAACATTTTTGGCCAGACTCAATATCATTTTAATCACGACGAAGAAGTCACACATTCTGATGCTGGTGACTGTGAAACATATACAAGAACCACATATATTCCTGCCACATATAGTGCAACGCTCTCCACAACCATATCGAACATATATCTTAACTAACTCCCTTTTTTTCTATGTCCTCTAAAAAATTAAAAATAATCTGTTATGCATTAATAGCACATGGAATTATGGGCACAATCTCATTAATATTGTACGTCCCATCATTTGTAATTATGACAGAACAAACAGACACACTTGGAAACATCGTGTCTATAAGCTATACACTTGCTGTTATCTTCATACCTTTTATCGTCGGATTGTTTTTATTGAAAAAATATAGAATGTCCACCGCCCATGATCATAGCTGATCTAGCTCTGGTAATTCAGTTATGAATTTTGCTACCAAGGATCCAATATTTGAGCGGTACCCCCCGGGAACCAGAATAATTTGATATGGAAGTTTTCCCCCTTAACTAATCAGGCACGGTTTTACATGCGACTGTGATTTTCATTCCTAGATAGTAAGATACATCCTTTTTGCGTTCCGATGATTGAACCTTACGCCTGATTTAGGTATTGCGCAGCAATACACGATAAGAGGCAAGAGTCTATCGCCTCCAGAAGATTGCTGCCGCGCATTCCGCGCGGTATGGCCCCGGCAGGCAGTGCCGCCTGTGGGGCATTATGCCGGCAGTCACAAATCCTTCAATGTCATCGTCCGTTTGCAGGATCACTCGTTTTTGCCGTACCCCGTCGCCTTCCTAGTTTGTCACAAATCCTTCAATGTCATCGTCCGTTTGCAGGGGTGTCTGATCATGAAGTACTTTGAGAATCCTTACCGGCCGGTACGAACTCCTGTCGCAGGCTGGGCCCACCGTGATCGCACAGGCTAGCCTAGGCCTGCCGCATGCAGCAGCCGCACCTGCCGGGCCAACAGCTCGGTATCGTACACGCGCAGCTCGTCAAGTGCCGCATCGGATATGCCGTGCTCCCCCAGGCCGGATGCCCCTATGGTAAACGCATGGTCGTTTGTCATGTTGCCTGTCAGCCCCGCGCCCCTGCGGAAGTGGTCATAGTCCCGGTGTTCGCCGTCCACGTATACGTTGAGGCCCTCCTTGGCGCCCGAGCCGTCGTACGTGAATGCCATGTGGTGCCAGGCGCCGTCTGACATGTTCAGGTGTTGCGGTGTGTGCACGTTTATGAAAGAAGAGTTTCCATACAGCAGGAGCAGGACCCTGTTGGGCGCCCCGTCCCACACAAACACGTATGCGCCAGGACGGCCAAACGACTCTGCCTTGGAGAGGATCATGGACCTGGCAGTCTGAGGCACATCCTGCCTGAGCCAGAACGCCATGCTGAACGGGTCGCTCCGCCCAAAGTCAAAGTCGGCCTCTTCTGCAAGGACTACATGAGAGGAGTTGTCAAGCTGCAGCCCCCTGCCTATCCTGCCAGGCACGTACGTGGCATCCCCTGTGGCCGCCGTGCCGTTGTTGTCCCCCGTCGCATCTGCCAAGCTGCCCTCAAAGGACAGGCCCGCCACGAGCTCCTCATAGGGGCCCGTTACAGCCACGGGATCGGCGATCGTGACCCGTATGCCGCCAATGGGGATCCCGTCCCCGTCCACCAGGCCTACCCTGAACGCGCCTCCCGCGTCTGCGTCGTCGGCGGTCCTCAGCAGTATCGTATACTGGGAGCCGGGCGCGTTGATCGTGTGGTACCTCACGTCGTATACCGAGCCTGCGTGGTTGTCAAGCTCCATCGTGCGGCGCCGCTGCCCCGGAAAGTCCGTGCATACGGTCGTGCCGCATGCAGAGTCATCCGCGAGTCCCCCAAAGTCGTCCACCGTAAGCGAGTCGCTGTATATGGCAAGGGCGTCGTGTTGGTGCCTTGTGCCATCAAGGGTCACGGTATACTCGAATGTCTGTCCCGGAAATATCCTGTCGGGGCCCGTGATCCTCCAGGTGGTGTCCCCGTCCGTTACCGTCCTCGTGGACGGCGGCAGTACCGTTACCGGTATGCCTCCCACAGGATTGTAGCTGGCGTCCAGCATGCCGACTGTGGCCTGCGCCCCCGCCGGCGCGTCGGCTGCCGGCTGCAGTAGTATGGTGTGGCTGGATCTGGACTTTTTCATCTTGTTGTGCATGGCAGTATACGGCGAGTCCTCGTCACTGGCTATCTTGTACGTGTTGTGCTTTTGTTCGGGAAACCCCGCGCACAATATAGTCTGGCAGTCTGCATCGGGATCATGCCATCCGAGGTACCGCGTATCCGGCGCAGCGCTGTACACGGCAAGGGCCTCCTCCCTGGGCCTCGCCCCGTCCTCGAGGGTTACGGTATACTCGAAGGTCTGCCCCGCGAATATCCTGTCGGGGCCCGTGACACTCCACGTGGACCGGCCCGTGCTCACGGTCTGCGAGACGTCCAGGATGGCGTCAGATGCGTCCACGTGTATGATAAACCAGTCCCGCAGCGAGTTTGCAGAGCCGTCTGTCGCCATACATGACACCTCGGTGAATCCGGGCGCAAACGTCGATCCCGACTCGTGCGTGCACGATACTGCCACGACCCCGTCCACGAGGTCTGTAGCTGTAGGCGCATCATAGCTGACTTCCATTCCCCGGCCCGCCGGATCATCCACGTTTATGTTGCGCAGGCCGGATATGGCAGGCGGCGTGGTGTCCTGTATCGTCACGGTCTGTGTGGCCGTGGCGGCATTGCCCGAAGAGTCGGCGGCAGTCCACGTTACCGTGGTGTTGCCGAGCGGGAACGATTCCGGTGCGTCGTTTGTGATTGTGGGGCTGGGATCGGCAATGTCAGACACGGCGGGAGTCCCATAGTCGCCGGCATTCAGGATTGTCATGATGCCGGCAGCCTCGGCCGTATGATCGGCGGGTGCTGTGATGCTCGGCGGCGTGGTGTCCTGTATCGTCACGGTCTGTGTGGCCGTGGCAGCATTGCCGGAGGAATCAGTGGCAGTCCATGTCACTATGGTGTCGCCGAGCGGGAACGATTCCGGTGCGTCGTTTGTGATTGCCGGGTCGGGATCCAGGTTGTCGGTGGCGGTGGCCTGCCCTATGGATGTTACAGTCAGCACGCCGGTGGCCTCGGTTGTGACATCTGGTGGTGCGGTTATGCTCGGCAGTGTCGTGTCCTGTATCGTAACAGTCTGGGTGGCAGTCGCTGTGTTGCCAAAGTCATCCGTGGCAGTCCACGTGACTGTCGTGCTGCCTAGCGGGAACGATTCCGGTGCGTCGTGCGTGATGACAGGATCGGGATCCAGGTTGTCGGTGGCCGTAGCCTGCCCTATTGATATTGTGGTCAGCACGCCGGTGGCCTCTGCTGTATGGTCAGCAGGCACCGTGATGCTCGGCGGCGTGGTATCTTGAACCGTAACAGTCTGGGTGTCAGTGGCCACGTTGCCCGAATCATCTGTGGCAGTCCATGTGATTACCGTATCGCCGAGCGGGAACGACGCGGGTGCGTCGTTTGTAATTGCCGGGTCGGGATCTGCAATGTCGGTGGCAGTGGCCTGCCCTATGGATACGGCAGTCTGTACGCCGGCGGCCTCCGCGGTACGGTCTGCAGGCACCGTGATCATGGGCGGCGTCGTGTCCCGTATCGTAACAGTCTGGGTGTCAGTGGCCGTGTTGCCGAAATCATCCGTGGCAGTCCACGTGACTGTCGTGCTGCCTAGGGGAAACGACTCTGGTGCGTCGTTTGTGATTGCCGGGTCGGGATCCAGGTTGTCGGTGGCCGTGGCCTGCCCTATGGATATCATACTCAGTACGCCGGTAGCCTCGGCCGTGACGTCTGCGGGCACGGTGATTACGGGGTCAGTCGTGTCCGAGGGTCCGCCTCCGTTACTTTCCATTATTGCAACATTGTCTATCTCGACATGCTCGCTTGAGGAGCTGGACTTTGCCACGAACCTGATCATTGCGGTGTCATCCGTTATATCCAAGGACAGGGACTCACTGCTCCACGAGTCGCTGTCCTCGCGGTTGTCGTGGGTATAGCTTGCAAGGCCGGTCCAGCTGGTTCCGTCTGCAGAGTACTCTACAAACAGGCCCTCCCCGGCATCGACGTTGGAGTCGACGAACCTGTCAAAGGAGATGGTCAGCGCGTCCTGCGTGTCAAACGTCGAGGATATCGTGGCGATGCAGACAATGTCGCAGTTGCTTGATATGAGCGCCTGGTTTGTCCGGCTGTTCTCGCCGGGCACGTCCTCGTCGGGGTCCCCCGTCTCCCAGTCAGAGTCGCCGGAGATGTCCCACTTTGAGAGGTCCGACTCAAAGTCGTCTGCGAACTCCGTGACCGGGACGACGAGGTCGTATGGGAACTTGTCTATCCCGTGAGTGCTTGCCAGGGTGTACGGCTCGCCGACGGCAGTCGTCAGCGTCCCGTCGGAGCTCACGGTGATGGTGTAGAATCCGGTCTCTGGTGCGTCAAACACGACAAACTCGTTGTTCTGGACGTCAGAGTCGCTTGTCCTTGTCACGCCGTTGGGAAGCGTCACCGCGAGGTCATAGTTGTGGTACTGGCTTGGAAGCTGGATGTGCGGGCTGCCGATTGGAAGGGTGGGCGACAGTACCGTGCCTCTCGGATGCACCAGCCATGACAGCAGCACCTTTACCTGCTCGCCTGCGCCTGCGTATATCCTGTACGAATTTACCTCAAAGTCGCTTGAGCTTTGGTCGTACAGGACGTTTGGGTACTGGTTGTCGTTGGCATAGTCAAGGGATCTCGTTGCGTTGAGTATGCCAAAGCCGTACCGGTTCATGGTATCGTATATCCCGGCCCTCCGGTCATCATAGTCTGCTGCCGTCGCCGGCGTGTCTGCCTGCCAGTCTGCGCCAAGCATCAGTGCGGACTTTATCTCCAGATGCCGGTAGTCCGGCTGCTTTTCTAGGATCAGGGCACTGGCACCTGCCACAAAGGCGGTGGCAAAGCTCGTACCGGAGTCTATTTCATAGTCGCGGTTTATCATACTTCTAGTATCTGCGGCCCGTGCAAGATCAAGATCTACGCCGATTGCGGTTATCTCGGGCTTTATTCTGGGTGCGTCGCCGCCCGGGGTGTTGAACTGGGCAGGGCCTAGAACACTGTCACTCCACAGGATTCTGTCCTCGTCCACGGCACCTGCGCTGATGTAATTAAAGCCGCATGCCAGCTTTTGTATGTGTGGTGGAGGGAACGCCGCCGTGTTATAGCAACGAGCATAAGTCTTTGAGCCAAAACAAGGTCATTCGAAAGGTATAATGATCACGTAACTGGCGCAGTATGTATGACAAAAGAAACAGACATTCTGTCAGAGGCCATGCGCAAAGAAAAGGATGTCAAAGTCTACAAGAAGATCATGGCGCTGATGTTTGTGCTAGAAGACGACATGGGCGTACCCGAGACTGCAAGAAAGATCCGGTGCAGTGAGAATTCCGTGCGCAACTGGCTGGCGAGGTTTTCGGAGGGCGGCATAGACGGTCTCCGGGATCTTCCCCGTTCCGGATGCAGACCAAAGGTGGACAGAGAAAGTATTGCAGCCATAATGGATCTGTCCACTGCATGCAAAAGTACCGATGTCATGACGGTACGCGATGACATAAGGAATGCCACCGGGATAGAATACAGCATAGAGCATGTCCGAAGACTGATGTGCCAGCACGGCCTGTCGCGCCGCAAGGTGCAAAACATACATGTCAACCATGCCACCCCAAGCTCGGTATACTCGTGGCAGCGATACCTTGAAAACGTGCGGATTCCGTGCCTGAAAAACGACGGTTTTACGCTGGTGTCATCTGATGAGGCGTTCTTCGTGCAGGGCGCATACGACAGATACGTGTGGGGTCCGGTCGGCACCAGAAGCGTGGCATCGTATTCGGGGGACCACACAAAGGTGGCCGTGTTTGGAAGCATCGCAGAAGACGGCAGAAGGCTATTCAGGACGTTTACGGGATCGTTTACGTCGGTGCAGTTCATAGAATGTCTGGAGGCGCTGCGCATCAAGTTTGGCAAGGTTGCAGTCTTTTGCGATAGGTGGAGTGTGCACAGATCTACTGATGTCGCAGAATATCTGGCGGGCCATCCCGACGTCAGGCTGATAATGATTCCGAAAGGATCGCCGTACCTCAATATCGTGGAAGAATGCTGGAACCTGGGCAAACATTTTGTTTTCAGGGGGATAGTGTACAGAAGGATCAGCGAGCTGCGGCACACCATATCCGAATATTATAGGACGGTGTCATTTGCCCACCTTTGCATGTACAAGTACATTTACAGATCGCCGGTCAAAGCCCTCAATTACTTGTGACCGTTGCTATACTTGGTTTGTTTCCGATGGCCATGGAAAAGCTCAAGCCTTCGTGTACCGCCCTATCGGTGACAATGGTAAGGGCAGAATAGTCGTTGCATCCAAAACTTTCTTCATCTGCCAGTATTGAAAGTGCCACGGTGATATCGCTGGTTACCATCTCATCAAGTGCCCGGGCAAAGGTATTTTTTGTTGCTGAACTCTCACCCACGTGAGTCACGCCAGCTAAGCGAGCGTCGTGTATCATGGAGTCTGGTGCCATCCCCGCCATTGCGGGGTTGGTGCTGTTGGATGCTATAGTGAAGAGCATAAATTCTTCAAATCTTGGGCTTGTTTCCGAGATACTCCATGACACTGTGGTCGAAGCCGGCAGTCCTCAGATATTCGGACAGCGCATGTCTCATCTCCTCGATTGTTGCATAGTACTCGGAGACCAGCACGTCCCGCTTTGCTTGGTGCCAGAACTCCTCTATGAGGCTGATCTCCGGGGTGGCCACCGGAAGGTACCTGACCCTTACGGTGTTCGGATTGTCTGCCACGAATTTTTTTACATCCCGGGTCTTGTGCGCAGACGCGCCGTCCATTATTACTAGGACCTTTCCAAAGTTATTGCGGAGCTCCTTGAGATACCTGAGGAATGTCGGGCCGTTAAATTTATCATATGTCCGGAAGAAGCGGCGTCCGTCCGTGGCAATCGCGCCGTAGGCCACAATCCTGCGGTGGCTCCCGTTGTACGGGATCGTGATGGGCACCCCGACTGCGGACCAGTATTTGCGTCCGACCACCGGATCATTGACGAAGATCGACTCGTCCTGGATTACGATGGCAAAACCCTCCTTTTTCAGGCGTGAAATCTGCCTTTTTGCGTTGCACTGCCACCTTCGTATGGTCTGCTCGTCTGCCTTGTTCCTGTGCACGAGCTCCGGCGTCTTGGGCGACATGTTCTGCTCCCTCATCAACCTCCTGACGTGGGTGTGGTGGTACCAAACGCCGGTCTCGTCGTGTATGTCCAGGCGAAACTTCTTTGGCGTGAGTATGCCGTCCTCGGCCGCATCTATGATCTTGGTGATGATCTCCGGACTCACCTTGGGCGGCCTGCCGGTGTGTGGGCGGTTCCGGAGGGCATCAATGCCGCCCTCCCTGAAGCGCCGCGTCCAGAAGTAGACCCAGTCGCGTGTCTGTCCCAGATATTTTGCCACAATCTTTGAGTCCTTTTCCTCAATGTGGATCAGGTTTATTGCAGTCATTCTGAGCTTGACGGCGGGATCCTTTTCCTTCCTGTGCGCCTCCCTGAACTTGGCCTTTTCTTTTGGAGTCATGAATAATGTGTGCCATGGCGATCAAAATGTATTGTGGTTTGATAAAGTTGATTTGGATGATTTATGCTCTTCACTATATGACTGCGGAAGTCGAGGTGGCATGATCGGTACCGGCCAGCAGTGAAGAATCACTGCATCGGAGTTGGGTACATAGGAGCGAGGCGGCATCCTTGTTTTGCAGGTCAGGGTGTGTAAAATCCGTACCCGGACCAATCAGTCCAACGGTGATCTCCTGGCCGGTATACGGATACGCGTTGGAGCCTACGTTGGTGGCGCCAACTACGGCCTTGGCCTGCGCCAGTGTCAATGCTGTAGGTAACCTTGACGGTGATGCCGACGATGTCAGCTCCCCATGCCCGTCTCCAAGCTTGTAGACATGATCATAGCCTGCCAGATCTGTTATCCTGTTCACCGGGACATCAGCGATGAGAAAGTCCAGGCTCCTTGACTTGAATATGTCCCGTGAGCCCATCTCCCTTAGCGTTTGCTCCAATTCGTCTTCGTATCCGTCATCTGTGACTATAATTACGGAATGTGCAGCCAGTGTAGCGTTGTCCGAACTGTCTGCCCTTTCATACGATGTCATGTTCTGCAGGTGCTGGATCTTTTCATAAAAGCCGTCATCGAACTTGTACAGGTTGTCCTGTACCTCGCCTGACTCTGAAAATGACAAAGCCGGAACGGAGAGCAAAACCGGCAGCAATATGGCAAGACACACTGCTTGGTTCATGCTGGATGTTACCATGATGCTTTATAAAAGACGTTTGTATGAGGTGCAAGTAATCGGCTGGGCCGCCTCGGTTTTCAGTCATGACCAAATCATCTTGCAACAAGATTCGTGCCTGCATGTCACAACGACCTTAACATCTCACAGGTGCAGTCTTCTCAGATATGACTCACGGGGGCGCCCTATGACGGGTCGGACAGCCTTCCGATGAACAGTATGTTGCCCGTCTCCCTGTCCTGTATGACAAATACAAACGGGTGGTCTGCTAGAAACGTCGGAGGCCCTGATGAACTAGATGCTATTATAGTTGTGGCCCCGGCCTCCGTCCCCTTTTCGTTTACGTTTATGAACGCCTTGTGGACTGCGTCTGACACATACAGCTGCCCGTCCCCGGCGATGCCAGAAAGGTCTGCCTTCTCATCAAAGATCGAGGTCACGCCCATCGCGGACAGGTCCCTTTTTAGGTCGTATGAGACGTCAAGGTTGAATCTTGGAAAATAGACCTTCAGTCCTCTCCATGCAAGATCCTCCCTCCACTCCTCGAGGTTCTCGGCGCTCAGTAGCCCCTCCAGCTCGCCTATCCCGCCTTTTTCGTTTGGCAGCAGTACGAGCATTGAGATGCGGTCGCCCACGTACGGCATCTCAAGGATCTGGTGCGTGTCCACATATGCGTGCTTGTAGACAGCCTTTGCGTACATCATCGGAACCGTCACCTTTTTGTCGGGGGTCACCCAGAACGGGTAGTCCTCGATAGTTGCAGACCCTCTAAACGTGGTCACCCAGTCGCCCTTGAAGTATACTGTGTTTGTTATGACCAGCGGCGCTGCGGTGCTGACGGAGCCGGGCGCTATGACCTCGTTTATCCTGCTACCGGTGTTATCTGACACCCACTGGTTAATCGTCTTGACCGCGTCGCTGGATCCAAAGTCCACCATCTCCACGCCGCTGTCATAGTATATCCTTGCGGTCTGCACGTACTCCTCTAGCGGCTCGAGCCACTCTGCAAGCCACAGCGCGTTTGCAACCGACAGCCTGTACTCTGTGTCGGGCCTGTTCAGATCCACCATTGCAGAGCCAAACTGCAGGCGTTTTTCCTCTGGAAACCCGAACGCATCTGTGAGCTCGTTCCTCGTGTCGCCCCCCGCCCCCTCGTGTACGAGTGCAAAGGCACCGGAGATGCTCCACGGTGAGAATACGATGTTTTTGCCCTCCTGCCTGGCTGCATGTGAGTAAAAGTCGACTGCAAAGTCGTTGTTTGCGGACACGATCCCAGAATAGTCCGAAATCTCAACTGGCACCAGGCCGCCGGCCTGTAGCAGCAGGTGCGTGGACTCGGCGGCGCTGGCATCTGGTATGGTTACGATCCACCCCATCCTTTCTGCAGTGTTCCCACTCACGCATACGGCGCCGCCGGTGTCGCGCACGACCAGCGCGAGTCCCTCCCTGCACAGGACTCCTTCAGGAGAGACGCCGGCTGCAAGCTGCTTTAGCGGGGGCGGCACCTCCGCATGCGCGGTGGCAACGGCACCTGCTGCTAGAACCAGAAAGAGTCCTGTTATAGCAAGGCACCTGATCATGACAGGACTACAGGCATGTCGCTAAAAAGGCTGTTGCCGTAACAGCTCGCTCTGGAAGCCGTTCCTGATTTTAGACACAGATTATTCCGGAAGACCCCGATCGAGTATGGCAAAACCCACGCCTGAACTTGAGCCCGAACTGTTACCAAAACGAACTAAATAAAACATAGTCTTATGATGTTGTTTTATCGTACAACTTCAGGTCCTTTTTATACTGACAGTCAAACATTTTTGGGCAGCATCTTATGATCAGATGCCCCTGCGAACATGGCTGAACATCAGACATTTGTGATCAGACATTGCAGGTTTGGAATTTACGGGAGTGACATAATATCGGCATCTTGGTCAAAGAATTTCGATGGAAATCTTTTTTGATCTTGCCTGTCTGATGTAACATATGGACTCCAAAGCCGTGCTTGCACGCTGTACGGATCTTGGAAAGGCACTTGTCATGATCATGGAGCAAGATGAGAAGATCTCCGGGCTGGAAAAAGAACTCTCTATTGTCAAGAAGGAGAATGTGGATGTCAAGAAGGAGAATGCTGAGCTTCAGGCAAGGCTTGCCCTGTACGAGAGTCCCAACATGCCCACGTCCACGCCGTCATTATACAATGATGCCAGAAAAAAGTTCAGGGAGAAAAGGGGCGAGGATCCCGGCGGCAGTCCCGGCGATGCGGCTCGGGGCAAGAAACGCGGCCCTCCGTGCGGACACCATGGTACATCGCACGGCAACCGGCCATCCATGACATTAAGGTACGATCTTGATTTCAAAATATGCCCAAGGTGCAACATCCAGTTACGGATGCTCAAGCCGATCCACAAGCTTGTCAACGATCTGGACGGCTCCATGCGCATGATTACTGCCAATGCCATCATCCAAAACGCGGTGTGTCCACAGTGCAATACCGTGCATGTCGCAGCTACCCCGTTTCTAGGCGGCACGTCACTTGGGCCCGTCTCACTCTCTCTAATCATGATGTTCTTTGAGAAGGGAAACATAGACGAGGACATTGCAGAGTACTTTCAGTATATGTTTGGATTCAAGATGGCCCCAAATACCGTGACTGCCGCCCGGCACGCCGTGGCAGAGGCACTCCGGCAAAACATGATACAATGCATACAGACATTCATTGCGGGCAGGCCGTGGATACAGATGGACGAGACCGGCTTTAAGCGCGGCGACGGACACACGGGGTACGTCTGGGTGCTCAACTGTGCGGGGGCGTGCTTTGTGGTCTTTGCAGATTCCCGGTCCTCTGAGGTACTGCACACGCACTTTGGATGGCTGGATCCCAGGGTTCCCATAGTCGTCGACGGGCTGGCCCAGTACAAGCTGTTCTTTGAGATAATCCAGAGGTGCTGGAGGCACCTTCTGGCGTATGCAGAAAAGCTTGCAGTAAAGATGCCCGAAGGCGATGATGGGGAAAAGGTATGACTTGCTGCTGGAATTTTACAGGAAGATAGATAAAATCAAGACGCTTGCGCCGCTTACATGCATGGAGCTTTCCAGGGAAGTATACAAAATAATCAACCCGTATGAGGACGTTCACGTGCGTACACACCTGCTAAACGCCATACATGACATGTTTACGTGTCTAGCGCATCGGGGAATGCCGCTGCACAACAACGATACGGAGCGGTGCATACGCGACGGGATCATACCACAACGCAATGCACGCCACAAGATCGTAACTGACGGGGGAAGAAAGACGGCTTCTGCGCTGCTGACATTTTCGATGACATGTCGCAAGCAGAATATACATCCTGCCGGCGGACTCTTGAAATACCTGCGGAATCCGGTCTGGGATATCTTTGCAGAAGCAAGAGATGATGATAATGATGCGCGCCTGCTGTCCTCGCTTGTCAATACGGACGGTACAAGATACAGCGTCTTTGAGTGTCCCGGGCCGCCGCCGGCGTGGCCGCCTGTAGTCGATGATGACGCAGGCAGCAGCAGAGGAGCGGTACGCCGGAACCGGACGGCCGTCGTACCAGCAGCAGCAGCTCCTACAACAACATGATCCGTCTGGCGCCTACGGGACGGCGTAACCCGTAGCTTCATGTCAAAGAATCCGGCCGTGTAGGCAAGTCTGCCAGTCAACAACGCCTGACAAATCTGACAATGCTGGTTTCCTGCAGGTGCCGTCTGCCAATAATCTGTTGTCTGCCAATAATCTGTTGTCTGCGCGCTGCCGGTCTTGCATATACAAGGGACGTGTGATGATGATGTAGCGGGTCTGTCACAGCAGATGCGGAAGGATCAAAAAGTTCCGGGCAAAAAGTTCCCTAGTCAGTATAAAAAGGACCTGAAGTTGTACCTTGATGTATGCATCCAGGCTCTCATAGTGACGGATTTCGGCCTCTTTGCTGCCGTGGAACCTCTCCAGCTTGCCGTTGGTCTGCGGGTGATATGGCCTGGTGTTTATCAGGATGATGTCCCGTGTAAGCAGCTCCTCCTCAAAGAGCGTGGGCTGCCACGTCCCCATGCCGGTGCCGCCTTTGGAGGCCGCCTTTTTTCTGCCGTTCTGTCCTACAAAGCACGAGCCATTGTCAGACAGTATGGATGCAGGCGTGCCAAACCTCTCGATCGCCAGCCTGAGTGTCATTACGGCGTTCTCAGAGGTGGCATGCTCAAATAGTGCGGCCCCCGTAATGCACCTTGAGGCATCGTCAAGATACGTGACTAGGTTGAGTCCCTTTAGGCGCGGATCCTTCATTTCATGCCAGTCCACATGCCACATCGCGTTGGAGTATTTGCGCTCAAAGCGGACGTATCCCCTCTTTTTTGATTTTGCCGCAGACGGAATCACTAGGCCGTTCTTCTTCATTATGCGGTATACTGCACGGTAGCTTATATTGTGATTGTGCCTCAGCCTGCCTGCGGTGCGCAGTACGCCTGTCGGTTCGCCCTCGTGCGTCCCGGTCACCAGACGTATCTGGGCGGCCGTGACCGGGACATGCGGCCTGCCCATTTTCACGCGCGTCGTACCTGTTGCCTGGAACCGGGCCCACAGCCTCCTTACATGCCTTGCCGTGATGTTCAGATCCTTTGCTATCTTGGAGGGCGCGACGCCTTTCTTGCACTGTCTTACTAGGTACTGCCGTGACTCTTCTGTCAGTATTTTTTTCATGGTTTTTCGTGATCGGTACAGCCTAAAATAGTCCGTTATTGTCCTCCTGATCCTAGGCGGACCGACTTTTCGTACAATAGACAGCACAGGCCAGCAGGGAAGAATTGGTTTTTATTTTAAATGGATTTATGCCGGAAGCGATTGCAGCTTCGATATCGGAGTCTGAATCCCCTACATCCAAGACTGTGAAGGATCAAGACTGTTATCCCTTAGGGCCTTTTCAAATAATGCATTTTTCGGTTTGCGGCATGCGCACTTTTCTTCTGGTCTGTGCGGGCAGTAGTAGATTTTTTTTACAGTAACGCCATCTGCGAATAACTGGCGTAGCAGTTTTTGGTGGATCTCATTCAGGGTCTCACGGCTTAGCAGTCCTCGATTTATTGCAGACTGGTTGGTAATCACAAACAGCTGAAAGCCGCATTCCTGAAATTTCCTCAAGTGATTTCCCACATCCGGAAGCAATACCAGCTCATCTGCTCCTGTCACGTAGGACTCGGCCTTAAAATTCAATACGCCGTCACGATCTAGGAATAGTCCGCGCCCCATACAGTCTTGTAGATTGCACTCAATAAAAATTTGCCATTACGGCCAATCATTACCGTGTCATATGAAAACCACGTTTGCCGGAGAGTTGATTCGAAACCAGCAGACTCGGGTCGTGATGCATGAACAAGCCTGCTTGCATCAAATCGATTAGGATGCCTGTAGATGATAAACTGCCTATGAGTTACCTGGCATATGCACAGTAGAAAAATCCGGGAAATGATTCGCACGCTTTTAATTCCGGATCAACTCCCGGGATGCCGATGGGATTTCACATGGCATCCATCTGATGCAGGTTCGTTCACGTATGATCAGGGTCTGCAAAGCCCGAACCGACTCACTGCCGTCATTAGACTTTATGCGTAATCGGTTCAAATCTAGGATTATTACGAACAAATTGCAATAGGATAGCCCCTGCCTAGGCAGCAGTCAGGCACGAATCTGCCTGCAGTGGTGGCTTTCATGCCTGGCCGGCAAGGGACGTGACTCCAACTCTAGGCAGGGGCTAACCTGTTACAATTCGTTCGTAATAACCCCAGATCTGAACCGATTACGCATAAAGTCTCTTGTTGTTGATTCTTGTGTTCCTCAGCACCTTGCCGTTCTTGTCCATCACTACAACTAGATGAACTCCTTGTTCACGTCCAGGCTGACATACTGCAGTTGTTGCTGTTGCACCGCCTTTGATTTCACATGTGTCCTCTTTTTTGCGGCAGTCTGTTTGTCTGCGTTGCCATTTATTTTGGCACCATCTGAATTTTGTTGAGACACATACGGTTACGATTATTCGGTTGTACGAGACGTACGAGTTTACCCCTTAGGCGTCACTGGTGTCTGGAGCCTTCATGATCACGCCTGCCACATCGTATCTCAGGTGAGGGGTAAACTCGTACGTACGAGACCACCTCCACTTGGCAGATAGGCGTGAATCCACATGCAGTCATGATTTTCATACTTGGCCAGCAGTGATAGGCGGTCTCATACGCGTATTGTCATGCAATATCCAAATCAGACGTGTCAAACCAGATTATTGAAACGCAAAAAGGATCCAACATGATAGTTTGGCTGACAGGTTTGAATTCTAGTTTTCATTTTCCAATCCAGATCACCACTACAACTTGAACAATTTTCTCAAGGCAGCCGCATACCGCCCATAAACAAACTTTGTGCTCTTTAGCATGGTAAGAGTTTACCCCTCAGGCGACGTTTCCAGTCAGGGTCTTGGCGACCATCTCACTCACGTTGCAACTCTGGGCGCGCCAGTTCATCGTACACGTCATCAGTACGGTAAACATCTCCATGCCCTCCATGGTACGGAGTCCCTGGAATATCTTGCGCGCAATTACGGACGGCCTCAGCATGCGCTCGGCTAGGTTGTTGGTGGGCTCCATGCCCGGATACAGCACGAACGTGTACAGGTATTCTGAGGCATTCTCAAGCTTTGTGGCAAATTTTTTGCAACCTGCCTCCCTGAATGCTACGGCCAGCGCGCGTGTCTCGACTACCAGCATGTCGTGTTGTTGCTGCCTGACACCGTTCTTCTTCTCCTCCGGTGGTGGTGGCCCCAGCCCCTTGGCAAAAAGAAATTTTTTCTTGAGGGCATCATACAGCTCGTGGGCCTGCCGGGAAGTCTTGCCGGCGTCCTTGGCCTCCCGGAGTATGTGTGCCCAGCACCACTGCCTGATCTTGAATACGACATATACGCCGTACCCATCAACTGTAACTGGTTTATCATAATACGGAAAGTTCGTGTCAACTACGACCCTGGCCCTGCTGGGTGCGACCAGCGTATGAACGCCGGTCGTGGAGCCGTCCTTGTTCTTGCCCACTATTACCCATATGCGGGCCGTCCTGCCGTTGTATGGCATGGCAGTCTCGTCAATATGCAGATAATCAGAATCCTTGATGGCCTGTTTGATGCCCTTTACGCTGGGCTTTATTGCCTTGGTGCAGGCCCTCAGGCACTGCAGCACGCCTGCCTCTGAGACGTCCATGTCCAGGATTTCTGAGCACATTGTGGCCGTGGCCTGTATGGAGGCAGGTGCCATGTGCATTGAGGTTATCATCCCCGTAATGTTTGGTCCAAACTCGGTTCCCTGCACGTTCCAGTCCCTGTCGTCCTCGATTGACACGTGGCCGCAGTCGGCGCATTCGCGTTTGTATGCGGTGTGCTCTGTCGTGACCGGTTTGGGCTTCTTGGGGATCTCAGTCACGGTCTTTGAGAACAACTTTTCGGGTAACAGGTCGTGCTATGGAAGCTGTTCTTGATTTCAGGCACAAATCTGCCTAGGAGGATTCCTCCAAGATGGCAAAACTCACGCCTGAACTTCCAAAGCCCGACCTGTTACCATAAAGTCTATTCCTGATTCCGGGCACGAGTCTGTCTGATCGGGCTCCGGAAGCCGGGATTTAGGCACAATCTGTCATGTTTTCGGGGATTCCTAGACATGGTGACATCAAGCCGGAACCGAATGTACGGCGCACCGCCTGCAGCTGTCACTGCCATCATTGCATAACCATGCCGTGGCAGCAGTCTTGGGCATCCGGATCTGGGGCGTGCCTGCGGAGCATGTAATGCCATTGTCGTAACAGGATAGCCCCTGCCTAAAGCTGGAATCACGTCCCTTGCCGGTCAGGCATGAAAATCACAGCTGCAGGCAGATTCATGCCTGATTGCTGCCTAGGCATGGGCTATCCTACTACCAATTGTCCGTTATACTGCTACCGCCGCACCGACGCACCGAGCAGGCATCGGGATCTCCGTGACCCTGCCGTCAAGATAGTCCGTTACGAACGAGCAAAAGTTGACGCCGCGCAGCTCGCACATGGCGTATACTGTACACATGGCCTCCGTCATTTTCATCCCCTTTTCTGACCTTAGTCAATATATAAAAAAAAGAACAATTTTGACAACTATTTTTGATCCAAACATTAAGATCAGGCAAGGAATGCGCATATGCATGGACAGACAGAGAAAGGAATTCGTAGCATCAGGGAGCAAATTCCTGCCAAATACGTCACGCTCCTACCTGCACAAGGCATACAAAAAGGAGACAGACAAGAGAAAGCGCGACAGGCTGCTTGCATACATGCAGCGCAAGGACGACCTCGGTGTGGAACAGATAGCAAAGAACCTCGACCGGGCACATTCCACCATATCCAAGTGGCTCATCCGCGCACAGGACGAGGGAATACGTGCAAGGCACGAGCGGCCAGGCAGGGGACGCAAGCACAAGCTGAGTGAGTCGCAGCTGAAACAGCTTGCGGCGGATCTCAAGTCAGGATCCGAGGAGTGCGGTTTTGAGAGCAGCCTGTGGGACTCGGGCCTGATGAGACGGCACATCAAAAAGAAGTTCGGCATAGAATACAGCAAGAGCGGCACGCGGCTGCTGGCACGCGAGCTTGGGTTCTCATGGAGGAAGCCGAGGCCCAAGAACCCAAAGGCCGTCTCAAAACAAAAGCAGAACGAGTTCAAGGAGGCATCCCAGGAGCTGATACGGGAAAAGGAGGCGCAAGGGTATACGGTACTGGCAGAAGACGAGTCATCCATACAAAAGACCTCAAACAGCCCCAAACACGGGTGGATCAGGCGCGGCATGAGCGTCACGGCGCCCTTGACGCTGTCACGGCAGCGCCGGTACATGTTCGGCGTGCTGGCAGTTAACATATTCTACTATATGTTCTATGACAAGACCAACACCAACAGCTTTTGCGACTTTTTGGAAAAGGTGCACGAAAAGTACGGAAAGGTGTTGATATTCCTGGATAATGCGTCATACCACAAGTCTGTCGGCGTAAGGAAGACGCTGGAAAAGTACAAGGGCGAGATAATACTGGAGTACCTGCCGCCGTCCACGCCGGAGCTCAATCCTGTAGAGATACAGTGGAGGGAGATAAAGCGGAGGCTGTCTGCCAAGGTGTTTGATACGCTTGATGAGATGGAGCAGTCCGTGCGGAATCTGTTTACCAGCGGAGAGATCCTACCGGTAAAGATGTTCCGATATTTGATGGGCTGACTACTGCAGCAGCAACAACTGTCGTGTTCCATACTGTCGGGTCTTGTGTGGCAGTATGTCAAACTCCACATGCACGAATTAACTGCAGCAGCAACAACTGTCGTGTTCCATACTGTCGGGTCTAGTACGCCTTGCAAAGGCGTGAGTGCTTTGCTTGCCCAGGAATTTGTCCCTAGATGCCACAAATTCTGCCTGTTTTCCCATGCATGTGCGATGGTTTGCCTGATCTTAATGTTTGGATCAAAAGCAGTTGTCAAAATTGTTCGTTTTTTTATGAATTGACTACTGTTTTCGTACAGGATCTTCCGTATCACGGCAATCATGCGCAGCGCCCTCTCGCTGCCGTTGTTGTGGTACTCGACGTCATGCTCTAGGAACGTAAACAGATCGTCGACCTCCCTTTTGAGGCGCTTTGTATACCGGATGCAGTCCCCGTCCGTGTACGCGGCCGAGGCAAGCTTGCGCACGCGATATTTCAGGCACTGCACCTCCCCGGGCGTGGCCCTGCCCAGCTCTATTGCGTCCTTTAGGGTGCCGCGGAGCCTGCAAAACATCGTGGCAAACTCGGCGCCGGGGTTCTTCTCCAGCGTCAGGTACATGTCCCGAAGGTAGTGCAGGAGGCACTTTTGGTGCATGCAGCCGATGCGGTTCCACGGCGAGTACGAGTCGGATGTCACGATGCCGTCAAAGGTTGCCATCAGGGAATCTATGACGTCGCCCGAGCGGGACGGCGCTATGTGGTAGAATACGGAGAATTTTGTCACAAGCACCCATACCCAGTGGCCGGCCCCGTTGAGAAACCAGCCCGTCTCATCACCCCCGACGGACTCTGAGCGCCGTATCTCCTCCAGAATGCCGTCATATACGGGCATCATCCTGGTAGTCGATACATCACACAGGTGGATCAGGGTGGACGCCGGTATGTGGGCGCCGTAAAGCGTGTGCAGTATGGTCTGGATCCTCTCAAAGGACAGACACATGCAGCGGAGAAACACGATTATCCCGATGACGCGCGTGCCGTAATGCTCGCCTGGTAGCACGCCTGGCACGGGGGCAGCGCGCTTTTTCTTGCATGACTTGCAGTAGCGTTTGGTGACGTCCCATTCCGTCTCGGTCCACCTGCCGTCGACCAGATCCTCAGATTTCCTTGCGTACCTTTCGCACCAGTCAGAGAGCCTGTTGCAGCAGTCGGGGCAGAACTCGGCGTCTGCAGTGCATGTACGGGTGACGGCCTTGGTCTCCAACCTCTTTTTTGGGGCCGCCTTTTCAGGATGCGGAAAGTCGTGGAACTTGCGCACGTTATAGCCGCGCGAGTTCGGCTCTTTGCGGGCCTCCTTTGGAACGGAACCCCACACCGGCCCGGATCCGGACGCCGGTATCTACTGGCCGAGCAGTGCCCTTAGCCGTTCGATTTCCTCTTGCTGCTGCTGGATCACTTTCTACTGCTGCTGGTGTTCGCCTTGCAGCTGCTCGTTGTCTTTTTGCAGCTGCTGGTTGTATTTTTCAACATTATCCACCCCTGTCTTCATGTGTTCAAACAGGCGGATCACGTCGGGAATTCTCCAGTCCACGTCCGTAATGTCAGGATCCCCAACCAATACCCGGAAGGCAGATCCTGGGATCTTTATGTGTTGTGATTTTTTCAGATCTTCCTGCTAGCCTGGGGTGCTGCCCAAGGGGGCCTCCAAGGTGGCAAGATTCACGCCTGAGCTTCCCGAGCCCGAGCTGTTACCGATTTCGGGGTACTTTTCACTTGGCTGCGACCATGCATAAAATCATATAATGTATGCTAGCCCCCCTTTTTCTTGAATAAAAGATCAAAATTTCTCATTGTGATTTTATTGTCAGCAGCTATTCTGATTTCAATTGGTATGATTAGATATGAGTATAGATATTCCATGTCTGAGCCTGTCTATGCAGGCAATCCTGATGAGTGTTGGTTTGAGGATGATACTGGAAAAATGACTCCATGTGAAATAGAATCAGTCAACCCAACGCACAAACTTCTGGCATCTGGTTTTTTTCGCGTTGCTCCTTGGGTAATCGTTGGCTTGCTGATTTTTTTCACCTATTATACGAAAATCAGCTCACACTGATTTGAGGAGTGGTCAGTCCGATTTGAAATCCCACCTGCCGCGGGAACTATTTTAAAATATGCGCACGGAATCGTTTTGAGCAGTCCGATTTGAAATCTCGTTTGCCGGCCATCAGAACATAAGATCCCCTTACCAGAGAACAATCGAGATCATGGGGGATCATGATCTCATACTAGGCGGTGACTGCATCGTCGTGGTCAACGCGCCATGCCGGACCTGCGGGTGCCTCTCACCGTGTGCTGTACCGTGGAGCTGCACCACTTTTGCGCGCCGTCCGGACTGACGCACCGGATAGTCCTTGGGATCCGGTCCGGACTGGGCGTACGACGATTGCATGCGCCGGCCTCGGAGGCAGCTCCGCCGTCATGCCGGTGCCTGCGAAGATGCGTCACGGCAGATTCTGCAAACATCCTCCTCCCAGACATGAAGCCTAGCACGCGCAGTACGTCGACTGGGCCATACGCTGCGTTGTGGCTCTCTGAGACGGCCAGCCCGAACCTGGAGAATCTCTGTCGCAATGTTTCAAACTGCTGTGGTGCCATGTCAAACTGGTGTGCAAACACGTCATTTTGTGTTGAAATCATGCTGCCCGGGCAGCAACCAGACACACACTTGCCTGCAGTTATGATTTTCATGCCTGGCCGGCAGGGGGCGCGACTTTAACTCCGCCTAGTGTCTATCCTGCTACCGCATCGCTTCCCACCGGATCCAAACTAAACGGAGATATTTTGTAACAGCTCGGGCTTCGGAAGTGATTTACAATTTCAGGCATAAATTCTGTTTGATCGGCCTTCTTTGATGGCAAAATTCGTGCCTGAACTTCCAGAGCCCGAGCTGTTACCTTTTCGGGCTTTTTCATGTTGGTGCTGTTGCACTTGTCGCACTTTTTGGGGCAGTGCTTTACAAAAAACCCCGGACCCTTAAACATGGAACACGGTTACAGTGTATGTCTGAAAAAAAACACTATAGAAAGGTGCGCAGGCAGGCCGGCAGCCTCGCCATCACCGTTCCAAAGGAGCTGGCAGAAGATCTCGGCATTGCGGGAGGCCAGATCGTCGAGTTCGTGGCGCACCCGGACAGGCTGGAGCTGATCCCCGTACGGCCCGCAGGCGCCCCAGGCAAGGGCAGGACAAAGTACGACAGGGTCCTGGACGAGATGATGGAAGAGGCGGATCTGCCTGCAGAAAAGCTCAAAAAACTGCACATCAAATGACGCCCCGCACCCCTCTTGTTCGTCAAGGCCGGCGGGGATCGTGGACATCTGGGTTCTTTGACCACGTGTGACACTGCTCAAAGCCGAGTTTTTCCGCTTTCATGCTTTACTTGATGCTCGGGATGGCTTTATCTGGGATGCGGACTCTGCCTATGGGGCATCCTGCAACCACAGGCGGCGGGATCACGAACCTGCCCGAGGGAAGATAATCTTCTCAGATGATTCCGATGACATCCGATGAGGGGTTAAAAATGATGGACTTTTGGTGATCAAAAGGCTCAAAAGATTCCGAGATGTATTATATGTCGTGGCAGGATAGAAAGGGAAATAGTCAATACCCTCAGAATTGATAAACTCTGTTTTTCATGTTCTTGATTCCTGTCATGTTTTTGATATTCCTCCGGATATGATACTATGATTTTAAAATTAATCATACGGGGTTGATTGCAATGATTCCTAGCTCGCGGGCATGATTTTGTCTTGTCTGTCCGAAGACGGTCGTCTGATTCAATGTGGTGCGGGGGAATTCTTCACTCAGGTAAAGATAAGGGGCTGGGAAGACTCCGGCGTCCCAGAAGGTTGTGGGGATCAGGAGTCCCCGACGGGGGCCCTGTGTCCTGGTCTCGTTTTTTGGAAATCGTGAGATAATGCGAGTCAATCTGCCACGAGTATCTTTGCAAAGCTTGCAAAGTTTTTTTGCAAAGCTTGCAAGTGGGTATTGCAAAGCTTGCAAAAACGCGCCCTGAGTTTATTTCAAGTTCCGGATGCACTGGATCCACACAAAAAACATGGCGAGTCATCCACGGGCACGGCAGCGGGGCAGCCGTGTCCAGCGTCCCAAAGAGACTTGCAGACAGGCTGTGGCTTGAGGTAGGGGGTTTCTCTTTGGGCGAGTCAAGCGGCACGATAATAGCAAAGCACGTGGAGGCAAGGTTTGCAAAAAAGGATCTCAGGACGGGCGATGTGGGCGGCGCGTCCTCAAAGGCACGGTACAGGCAAGCATGACAATCCCTTTGATGACCCCGGCCTTGATCCGCTCTCAAGGACGGTGATCAAATGACGATCACACATGCAACTCTTTTTTCTCCTTGTTTGACTCCTAATGGATCTCTGTGTCCTGTTCACTGCTCTGGATCAGGCGATCGTCAGAACGTGTCGCTTTGCCGCGTCTTCAGACACGGTCGGATCTGCTGATTCCCGCAAGTAGGCAACCGTTGCCAGTAACAGGGAAGAAAAGTTCCCGCTTATTGGCAACTGTTGCCAGTACCAGGGAAGATTGCGGCACTGCATCTCTGGGCGGCCAAGCTCAAGGTGCTGCCTGCCCGCATCACAGAAGAGTATACAAAACCGCAGATCAAAAAGCCCCCTCCCCGAGCCTAGCTTGGCCGACTGCGGACTTGCAATCTGAGTCGATGATGCCAGAATTATAGTCTAAACAGAGCCATTTTGGCATTTTTCCGCTTTCGTTTTTTATCCAGGGTCTTGTAATTTCTGCTCCACACCGGCGTTCCTATTTTCTTTATTTTGATTCCATCGACTACGTCGTCTACAAAATCCATGTTCTGCTCCCTTCCCGTCACATAAAGGGAGTTTGCCCCACTATCGCGTGCTTTTTCTGCCCGTCTGATATGGGGGGCAGTGCCCTGAGAAGCAATCCGTAATTAAATTACGAGTGGCAGGTTGCAGTTGTTTTCTGCCGTGTTTTTCAGGCCACAGCAGCTATCCGTTCCAGTATCCTCAGGTTGACCAGCCCGCACACGATACTGTTGGCCAGATCGTACTTTCTGAGCCTGTTTCTGTACTTGTAGCTCATTATCTTGAATGTCTTGACCCTGCGTATGCCATTCTCCACGTACACCCGTATCTTTGAGTGTGTTCTGTTGTACTCTTTTTCATCGTCGGTCAGCTTGCCGCCAGGACTCTTCTTGATTGGAAGTATAACCTTCGTCCCTGCATCGATGTGCTGCGCACCCTGGTATCCGCGATCCATATAGTGCCGCAGCTCCTCGCCGTCCTCCTCACCGCTCCAGAACGTGGGATGCTTCATCTGGTATATCTTGACGTCGTTTACGCGCCCCGGCGAGTGCGGGGTCTTGTGCACTATGGCACCGTGTATGTTGACCGTATACTGGACCTTGGCCGTGTGCGTGCCTGCCTTGCCCGAATAGTGCGACTTTTCCATGTCCTTTCTCTTGGGCCTGTTTGTGGGCTGCTCGGAGGCGTCAGTCAGGCACACCATCCCCGGGAAGATCTCGGCCAGCTCCTCGACTGAGGAGATCCTCTTGGAGTCCTTGTAAATCTTCTCGGGGATCGGCAGGCATTGTTTTAGCAGGGGCTTAGTCAGGCTTATGGAGCGCGAGACCGACGCCTGTCCTATACCGAACATGGCGCCAGCCACGTCCTGGGAGACGTACGTCCTGTAGTAGAACAAGACCAGCAGTACGCGGTTCCTCAGATCCAGGGCAAAGGGCCTGCCTGCGCCTATATCCCGCACACGGTCGGGCCTTGAGAGCCTCTTCTTCTCGGTATCTGGAAATTTCTTTTGCACCTCGGTACACAGCTGGTCAAACTCTGCCTCGGTCATTCCTGCAAACATCCGGAACGTCCGTGGGTTTTTTGTCAGTCTATCGATCAAACACATGATTTGTACATGGTTTTACAGGTATTTTGATCCGTCAGGCATAGATTAGTGCCCAAGTGGGTCAAAATCTGCTAATTAAGAATCGCTTCTCTGCGGCCGTCACCTGTTGCCTGTCTCCAAGGTTTTTTTTAATGCCGCATTGGCCACGGCGTACTCCCCAACTATTTTCTTGAGCGACTCGATCTCCTTTTGCTGTTGCTCCTCCGTTGACTTGTGGCCTCTACCCGACAGCGAGGCGCATCCTGCCTGCAAAAAGCGCTCCCTCCACTGATAAAACGTCCTAGGGGAGAGGCTGTGACGGCGGCACAGCTCTGCCGTCTCGATGTTGGTGTTGAACTGCTCCATGACTATCTCTATCTTGTCCTGCGCACTCCATGTTTTCTTGCTCATATCTGTGATTCGACCTCCTAACTCAAAAAGTGTGCGAAAAAAAGCGTTCCTATTCCAGAGGGATCCTCACCACCCCAATTGATCTGTTTGCATCTGCAGTGTTGCCAAGATGGCCTAAATTCCTTGATTTTCTGCCTGGCTGGGGTACTTTTCATTTATCTGATGATACAGATGAAATTTCACAGTGACTACTGAGGGCTAGTGGGATCCAGGCTTTGCCATCTCGTCTAGTTGTTTTTTAAGCTCGAGGTTTTCCTTTAACAGCTTGTCGTTTTCAGATCTCAGGATACTGGCGGATGCATGTTTTTCATATAGCGGATGTCCCGGAGGTACGACCCCAGGATAGTGCGAGTTGAGCAGTCCCGACGCATGTCTCTGATAGGCCTGCTGAAATTCCTCCAAGCTGGGAGTCAGGGACGCAGCATCCTGTGCAGTCCTTCTTTGAGGGACGGCAAATTGGCTGGTCATCGGATGCATGAGTCCGGGAGGCAGTCTGGGAAACTGTAATCCTGGCGGCACCGCGTCGGGATTCAGGCCAAACAGCGTCTTCATGTGCTCTAGGAGCTCTTTATCCATGGTTTTTCTTGAAAAACGGGTGTATTTCTGCCTTTGCTACATTCCAGTAGACGGAAATGTAACCCCCAAAAGCCACCGCAGCCCTACGGCGGCGGGCCGGCAAACCCGTATTCTGCAAGGTTTCTTCTGGCAGCCATGAGAAGCACACATGCAATCCGCAACAGTGTAAGATCCCTTTTCATACACCATATGTCATCCCTGTTGCGCTCGATGGCCCACATGTTGTACACAAATACAGACACAAAGAACACAGGCAGCCTGATGTCCTAGTTCCTGATGATGACTGCCGAGAACGTAATCGCGGGCGGCGGTGCACAAAGAACACAGGCAGCCTGATGTCCTAGTTCCTGCTCGTGGTCTTGGCCCGTATCTGCTCTATCTGCACGCATCCTGTCTCTATTCCCCACCTCTTCCGGTAGTCCTGCGAGGCAGTATCGATCTCGTGCAGCGCGTTGGAGAACGGGAGATTGGTGGCAAATGCCACGTACTGCTCCACTACAGTCTTGTCCTTTTTGCCGTGCATGGCAGACGGCACGATGACCAGGCTAAACGACGAGGTCCTGCATTTGCTGTTCCTGATGGCAAAGCCTGACACGCAGCTCTCGTCGATCCTGCCTGCCTCGTGTGCCATCACCGTAAAAAAGGCAATAGAGATGTTCTTGACTGCAGGCATCAAAAACTTTTCTTGCATGGCGCATTTCTGTCATTATGTCGACCGAGTAGAACTCCCGATCCGGTAGAAAAAGGCGCTGCCTTGTGTTTAATTTCCTGAGAATATCCACGAATTTACGCACGAAGTCGGCGTCAAAATCCCCCCCCTTGCGAGCAGAATGCATCCGAGCGTGGCGTTGACAGGGGAATCGACTGCCTGCATGGTCGCATCGCCTCGAACCTGCTTGTTCCCTTTTTGGGCTTTGATCTTATCAGGTACTTTATGTTGTCCTTGTCGTATCTAGGTATCTCGTGCCTGGTCTATTGCAATCATGACCGGGCCTTTTTTGTGAATGCCGCCCTTTTTGGTAGCCTTGATTGCAGTCTTCACCATGTCAGCGCAGATCTCCCTTGTCCCGTCAAGGCCCGCGGTTCTGACCTTCCCGTGAAACCATCTGGCAATGGGCAGATTCTCACTGTCTTCGAACTCCAGCACCGCCCCTGTAGCAGTCTGGCCCGATCTGCACATGGAGGCCAGAACCATCACAAACTAGGGGCAGTCCGTATAGCACGTTATGCTGTTTGTAGAACTTGATTCTGCCCCCGCCTGTGATGGTAAGAGATTTGCTTACATTTTTGGTGGGTTTTTTTATGCTGCCGTCTGTCAGGTGTATTTAAAGGGGATACATTTCCGTCACTGGGAAACAGCAGTCTTGCATGGCCGTGTCTGGACGCGTAAAGGCTACCGGTCTTTCGTGCCTAAAACCAGGATCGTGCAACAGACTGCTGATTGCATTCACTAGATATACCCCAAGAGCTAGCTTGGAGTCATTTTTTGTTAAAAACAGCTGATCGCAGATCCTTATACTACAGGGCATTTTGATCGCAGTTACGCAAATGGCCCAAACAAAGAAGCACTGCACAAGGTGCAAAAAGGAGATCAAGTACACGGATCTACACAAGATTGTGATCTATGTGGTCAGGGAAAAGCTCACCGAACACCACTATGAGCACGTTGAGTGTCCGGATAGGTTTACCGTCTAAGGCAGGTGTTCGTAGACGGGGTAAATTTGGCCAGTAACCCTTGAGCGATACCGCCATTCGTTGTTCTTCCATTCAATCAGCCTGAACTCCTTCTGGGTCTCAGGATGCAGCCTTGCAAAGACGTCATCCCCGATCAGGATTTGGTTTGGCTTTGCCATGCCTTGGATCTTGGCTGCGATATTCATTGCAGGCCCCATGACATCCACATGGGACTGCTCGGCATCTGCGCCATACCGAACAATGATGTTTTGTCCATAGTCTATGCCGATCTTTACCAGCAGATCAGGATAGTCATACTGGTTCAGGATCGGGTTGATTCCCTTCTCTATTACGGTAATCATGGATTTTGCACAGTTTACGGCATTGTCTGCGGCGCGCAGCGAGTTCTTCTCGGCAACAAAATACCCGATCACGGCATCTCCCACAAACTTTAGGACATAGCCCTCGTGCTGGTGCACGACAGATGCCATCTCCTGGGCAAACGAGCTGATGATTATCGCGATTTTTTCGCTTGGCAGCTCCAGTGTCATCTGGGTGGAGCCAACCAGATCCACATACAGGGAAACCATCTGGATTCTTTTGAATACGTTCTTCCGGAGAAACTCCTCGGAGTTATCCGTGGGGCCGGCATACTCGTATCCCTTTTTCAGTGCCCCCCACACCCTGGTCTGGGTTTCCTGTATCATGGTATCGTGATCAACTACCGTGCCGTCCTTTTTGCCCAGCATCATGTCTACCACGTCGGGGGCGTCTCTTCCGGTTGGAATTGGACGCTCTTCAGAATCACCCATGACAATCACCCTATTCTAGGGGGAAATCAACCTTGCAGTCGGGGCATTTTCCCCGCCTTCCCCCGTATCCGTGGTGATAATACTCGGTCAGATCGCCATTGCAGTTATTGCACAGCATCTTGCTCATACACCCATGATACGATTTTGGCATATTTAAGATAGGATGCTCAAGGTTTAATGTGGGAGTGATCAGATTCAGGCCATGCGGATAGGCAGCAGATCCTCCGATGCCTTCATGTCCGAGCTAGGCGATCTGAATGAAAGGATTCAGGAAGGGTTCGTTGCGAGGATGAAGGTGCACACGAGATCGGTTCCTCTAAAGGTCATGCTGGGGGACGCCACGGTAACGGAGCAGATGACGTTTGATCCCGGCCTGGTCCAGGGCTACTTTAAGGGAATCATCCAAAAGCTTGAGGGGTGGTCGGTGCAGGATCTTACAACCACAAACAATGAGGATATAAGGAGGATTTTTGCAAAGTTTGAGACCAAGGTCGGCAACTATTTGCTTTCAGGACACGTCTCGATTCAATTCCATGTCTTGCTGTACTATAGGACGGATCACAGGGTCGTGGAGGCACAAAAAGAACTGTCAGAAATAATGGATGTGACAAAGAAAAGAGAGGCCGCACTGGCGGATCAAAGCGATCAGTTCGTGTTGAACCGGCTAAGGGAGTCAGGATATGCGGATCTGGATCACGAGAGGTTATTTGAGGTCTTGTTTGAAAATGACAGCCTGCGGGAGAAAATTTATTCCGAAATCCATGACTCGGCCGACGAGGATTTTCAGAGGATGGCAAAAAAGAAGCAGGATCTGTTTGACGAGCTGGACAGTCTGCTTGTGGAGACGTACCAGACAAGCTCTGTCCTAATTGACGATGCAAGACTGGTAACCGGAGAGGAGGGATGCCTCTGCACGTTTGATTTGGAGTTTGTCAAAAATAACACAAGGGAGGGGTTGTTTGATCCCAAGAAAATATCAGGCAAGACAAAGGATCAAATCAAAGACAAGCTAGCCGAGTTTGAAAGGATAGTATAAGGATAATCAAGAGACCGGGAACTGAGGGGGGTGTCCTCAAGGGGAGACCGGTCTCCCGATATATCTGATCGCTACTGTGGGGGTATTTAGGCATTGCTTGGAAAGCAAGGTGCGGTGTCGCCTGTCCCCGACCGGCTAGGCGCGGATTTATGATTTTCATACATGGCAGGCAGGGGACGCCACCCCACACAAACCAGGGATTCACAAGCTTATCTAGGCAGAGCACAACAGAAAGCATGCACAATCCGTTTAATCTAGGATCTGGACTCATGCCGCCATATCTGGCAGGGCGTGACCATGAGATTGACAAGTTCTCTCACATACTGCGTGACGTCAAAGCAGGGAAGGTTGGAAACCTGCTGATGCAGTTCCAAAGGCCACCGCGGCCAGCTGGAATCCAAAGACGTCAAAGCAGGGAAGGTTGGAAACCTGCTGATGCAGGGCATCAGGGGTATGGGAAAGACTGTACTGCTGAATAAGTTTGCAGAGATTTGTACCGATAAGGGATTTTTGCCCATACTGCGTCTGCAGTACAGCGAACAGCACTCTGATCCGACAGAATTTTTCAAGACAATAAGGCATGATCCTGACACTGCAATCTAGGAATTTTCAAAGACGGAAAGAACCAAGGGAAAGATCCAATCAGCTGTCAGCTATCTAAAGTCAAAAAACATAGGGATTCTAGGAGTGATATCCTACGAGCCCTCTTGCAACCCGGATTCCAATGCACCGGTGGAGGATCAGATTGCAGACTATTTGATCAAAAAATCAAAGTTTGTACGGGAAAACTATGAAGGCGCAGTGTTTCTGTTAGACGAATTTCATACAATCCAGAACATGAAACAAAACGGATGGTATACGCTTTCGGCCTTTATTGGGCAATAAATCAGGTGCAGGCCAAGGGCTTTAGGTACTCCCTTGTTCTGTCTGGCTTGCCTATGTCAATCAACGTCAAAAATGCACGATCCTATTCTGAAAGAATGTTCAAGTTCCTACAAATCTCCAATCTGACAAAACCGGCATCAAAGGAGGCCATAACCAAACCACTGGAAAAAACATACTGGACATTTTCAGACGATCTGATTTCTTTGATTATAGACGATGCCGATCAATATCCATTTTTCATCCAGTATTTTGCCAAAGAGGCAATAGATCGAATTGACAAACATGATATTGGTCTGGGTGATTATGAAAAGGTTCGAGGTTCGATAATAATGGATATCGGTAGTGACTTCTTTGATCAACGCATGGAGTCATTAACTGAGGGCATGAAGAAGTTGCTATGTAACATGGCCAAAATAGATGCGATCAGCATGCAATTTTCATCCATTCATGCTGTGTCAGATATGAATAAGGGTATGCTACCAAAGAATCTTACACGTTTGAATTAGAAGGGGATACTTCAATGTGGCAAACCTGATGATTGTATAATCTAGTTGGTGCCTAACGATAGGACGGACGCCTGTCGGCGGCTGCGACATTCCGGCTGATAGAGTTTGCCACATCCCGGTCATACGGCGTGGCCGCTGCATGCATCCGCGGCGGGTCTTCTTTCCCATGCCCAGAAGCTTCGGAGATAATCTGTACCGCATTATGCTGAAGGATCTCAAGGCCGTCATAGACGCAGACAAGCTGGAGGCACACAGGCAGACGAGGTCGCAGCCGCTCAGGCCGGCAGAGGGCGGCACCGGCTAGCCAAAAAGGATCGCCGCAAAGGTGATGGACTGGGCCGGGCGCGAGATCATGAGGATGCTGGATGTTGAGTGAGCCTGTAAAACCGATCAAGAAGCTGATAATATGCAGTCCGTACGGGGGTTGTCGCCTAATTCGCTAGAATCCCCGAAAACCGTTGAGATGCCATATGATCAGGCGTGCAAAAGGGCGGAAATTCAGAAAAACGTGCAGATTGGGTCAAACAAGTGGAATTAGGCGGCAACCCCGGTATGACGGGAGGATCGACTCGTCACACGCATACTCCAACAAGCAGTAGTTGAAAATGTACCCCCTTTTTAAGTGTCTGAATGTTTTGAACAAGTTGACATGATTTTTTCACCAATCGAGCTATAAACAGCGGTGTTCCTGTCTACCTTGATAATGAACCAAACCCAACAGAAACACCACACAAGGTACGGTGAGGCCGGATTTAAATTCTTGGTTACCGCAGTAGGCATGCTGAAAATCAAGTTCTCCTCAAGACACAACGCCATGTGGGGCTTGGAAGACGCCTCCCGCCTGATTGCATCCATGTCGGAGCGTTCCGCATGTGCGCACTATACCGCCCAAAAGCTTGCACTTCTTGCATCAGAAGGCGCCGGGGCCGCGGTGCCCAGCTCGGCCTGGCTTCTTGCAAAGCTGGGGCACGCAAGACTGTCCACGATGGAGAAAAGGTGCGATGCAATGCTGCATTACACGGCCGCCGAGGCGGTGGGCAGGCAGCTTTGCTCCCTCCAAAGGAGCCACAAGGCGCCTGTCCTTGCCATAGACGCGACCAAGCTGCCCAGATACGACAAGAAAACCGACATAAAGCACCTGGTAAAGTCAAAGCGCGACAGGGGCACCATCAACTATGAGCAGTACATGACATGCAAGCTGACATCCAAGGCCGGCGCCGACGTGCATACGGCCTGCCGCATGGTGACCGAGGGCGACAAACAGGCCGATCTGGTGCGTAATATGCTCAAAAAATGCGCCGATCTGGGCATTACGCCCAGGCTCGGGTCAAGGCGCAGCATCATCCTGCTTGACAGGGGGTTCTTTTCGGTCGATGTAATGGATGCCATATCCGAACCCGGGTTTGCATTCATCATGCCCGCAGTCAAGACGCCGGGGATAAAGAGGGCCATAGTGCAGCGCGCCCGCGGCAAGAGAAAGGCAGTATCAAGGTATACCATGAGGTCGTCAGACGGCAAAGAGTTCACGTTCACGCTGGTCATCAAGAAGATCCCAAGGTCCAAGGCAAAGAACGTCTTTGACAGATACCACGTGTTTGCGACCACGGTGCGCTGCTGCAGCTATCGGCAGCTGTTCTGCCATGTGACAAGAGAGTACCGGAACAGGTGGGGCATAGAGACCGGATACCGCTGTGCCAAGAGCGTCAGGCCGCGGACCGTCAGCAGGAATCCTGTCCTGCGTGTGCTTTTGTTTTACATGTCGCTTGCAGTATGCAACATATGGCTGACAATGAGGGACTCGGGAGACCCAAAGACCCGCGTCATGGCGCTGCTGACTCTGATGTATGCCGTGGTCCTGTATTCGTGCTGCCTCCGTGCGCCGGATGCCGACAGGATCGGGGTGGGGCGACGGCGGCATGATCCCGGCTAGACGGATTTATGGGGTACATTTTCAACTACTGACAAGGGACTCAGGCAGCTGACAGACATGGCACTTGATGATCCCAACGACGGGGCGGTTCTCGGCGTGCATACCAGAAGGGTCAGGCAGCCCACGGAGGAGATTGCAGATATCGAGACGAAGACAGCCACACAAGCCGGCGCCAGCGAGGATGCGAGGATCCCGATGAGCATTCCGGGGATCGACTCGCCTGCGGCCATGCTGCCGGTATCTGAGATCGGAGACATTGGCAGATTCAAGACCCCGGGCAAGCTTGTTGCGTGGTTCGGCATGTGTCCGACCGTCCACCAGTCCGGCGACAGGGAGTACTGCGGCAAGATGAGAAAGACATCCAACCACAGGTGCAACCGGGCGATGCTTCAGGCTGCGCGCACGGCCGCCATATACGACGAGAGGATTGGAAGGATCAATGCAGGATCCAAGAGGAACAGCGCAAGGCCCATGGTGGCCAGGACGCACGCGGCAACCAAGATGATCAGGATCATCTGATCCATGCTCGTGACAAAGACGCCATACTCCGGACACGATCCCAGGACGTACGGCCTCAAACTGAGCAGGACAGAGGCTGCTACCGCTGTTACTACTGCAGCATCATCCGAGCCGCCATCCGAGGCCGGGAAGAAGACAGCAGAGTAATGCGCACCATTCCCACCCGGGGAACAGACCCCTGTACCTAGCGTAAGCCATAAGGCGGCCCATATCAAACTAGGCGTGGATCAGAGAGACACAGTTTGCCACCGCTAAAGGGCCCGGGCGTTTTAACACAGATTGGAAGACTGGCCTCGTACCATCATTTTAATCCCCCTCAAGTCCTATTCAGTACATGGCTCTGACGGAAAGGGAGCAGCTGGTGGCCATAATTGCAAACGGGATTGCCGCATACTCCCTATATTCGGAGAAGGGGAGGATTCCCGAAGGTGCCACCATGTTTGACTTTATACTAGGAGCGATGCCTGAGGATCTAAAACCAAAGGTAAACATGGAGATCATCGACGAGGTCTTCAATTATGTCTCTGGAGCACATTCATAAGGACAGCGGGGGACAAGTGATCAGAAGATGGCCTCAATTGCAACGCTGGGATCGCACTGCTCGCTGCAGGTTCTAAAGGGAGCCAAGGACGAGGGCCTGAGGACAATCCTGGTATGCGAGAAAAGGCGTGAGAAGCTATACCGCAGGTTTCCATTCATTGACGAGTTTGTGATCGTAGACTCGTTTTTGGAGCTGCTTGAGCAAAGATGCCTGCAGGTTTTGGAGCAAAATGACGCCGTCCTGGTGCCTCACGGAACCCTGGTTGCACAGATGAGCTCCGAGCAGATAGAGTCCATCAAGACTCCGGTGTTTGGAAACAAGTGGATCCTCCGGTGGGAGTCCGACCGCGAAATGAAGGAAAAGCTGATGAGGGAGTCCGGCCTGCCGGTTCCAACGCCGGTGTCGGATCCCAGCCAGATCAAAAACCTGTCAATCGTAAAAAGACAGGGTGCCGCAGGCGGCAAGGGCTACTTTATGGCATCCAGTGAGGGAGACTATAACGAAAAAAGAGCGAGCTTGATCGGGAACGGACTAATCTCGCCTGATGAAAAACTGTACATCCAAGAGTATGCCGCAGGCGTTCTGGCATACCTGCAGTACTTTTATTCCCCGCTAAAAGAGGAGCTGGAGTTTTACGGAATCGACCAAAGACACGAGTCCGACATCGAGGGGCTGGCAAGAATCCCTGCAGGACAGCAGCTTCAGGGCAGCAAGGTGCCCTCGTTTAACGTAATAGGAAACAGCCCGATGGTGCTGCGCGAGTCCCTGCTTGATAAGGTATACGAGATGGGCGAGAACTTTGTCAAGGCATCGGCACGGCTGGTAGAGCCGGGCATGAACGGCCCGTTCTGCATCGAGGGCGTCTATGACGAAGATGCTAGGTTTACAAGCTTTGAGTTCTCGGCAAGAATCGTTGCAGGAACCAACATCTACATGGACGGCTCCCCGTATTCCACGCTGTTCTATGACGAGCCGATGAGCATGGGAAAAAGAATTGCAAGGGAGGTAAGGCTTGCAGCAGAATCCGGCCAGCTAGACAGGGTTACGACCTAGAAGACCACGCCTTTTAGACATGACGACCACCCCAGTCAGGACTGCTGCAAGGGCAATCATGGCTACTGGAAACTCTGGGATGACATGCGTTCCGATGATTTCGACCTCCAGCGCGCCATCCTGAACCGGGAACTGCACCACGGTCACTGGAGCCTCGGGGGCGCTGGTGTGCGAGGGCTCTACTATCCGATGATCTACTTCCACCCAGTCAACTAGGACGACAAAATCATCGTCTTCTGCCGAGATCATCTCGTCTGGCAGATGTATCTCAAACACAGAGTCACGGGTGCCTTCAAGGCCCACCAGCAGGGAGTTCAGCTCCACGTCGATCTCCATGGCAACGACATCTGCGTCCACAGAGTAGGCAACGTCAAAGGAGTGCCCGTCGACTGATATCCGGTACGGATCTGACTGCGCATATGCAGGCAGGACGGCACCGCCGATCAAAGCCAATGCAAGCACCGGCGCAACCCTCATGCCTGCAACTAGGGCACGGGATTACTAAAACTTATGTTCTGACCTGCGTGCCGCGCTGCGACTTTATGATGTACCTGTCGCGGATCTTTACGCTGGCCCAGTCAATTGCCAGCACGGTTGCCAGCACGACCAGCATGAAGACTACCGCCTTGCCGTACTCGAAGAACTTTATGTAATTGATGATGTAAAAGCCGATTCCCCCCGCGCCGACGATTCCCAAGATGCTGGTCTGCCGCACGTTATAGTCAAACATGTACAGAACCTGGCTTAGCAGGTGGGATGCGGACTCGGGAATCACGACATAGCGGATCAGCTGGCTCTTGCTTACCCCGATGGAGGTCACGGCATCGACGGGATCTGAGTCTATGGTCTCAATCGACTCGTACTGCAGCTTTGCCACAAATCCTATTGTATACATGATGATGGCCAGGATTCCCGCAAACGGCCCCAGCCCTATCATGATTACAAACAGCAGCGCCCACAGTATGGAGGGAAACGTGCGGATTGCAGCCAAAACGGCGCGCATCGGCGCATAGACCCACTTGCTGTTCAGGTTTCGGGCGGCAAGCAGACTGAGGGGCATGGATATTGCAACGCCGGCAATTGTACCCACAAAGGCCATCTGAACCGTCTCAAACATGGAAAAAAACGCAGTCTTGAACAGGCCGAGGTCAGATGCCTCTATGGACATCTCCTCTATTACGATTGCGATATTTGAGAATCCGCCGACAAACTCCGCAGGATCGGCCTCCATGTTTATCGAAATGGCAATCACCAGGGCTACTATCACCCCCACCAGCAGGTTATTCTTTGGACTCACCAGGATACATCTCCAAAATCTCCTCTTGTGACAGGTTTCCCGTCTGAAAGTCCACAATCCTGTCTCCCTCGACTCCGATCTCCAGCACCTTGCTGCCGTTCTGAATCACCGCGACCCTGTTTGCATATTCCAGGGCTAGGTTCATGTCGTGGTGGACCATGACGGCAGTCAGCCCGATGCTTTTTTGCGCATCTGCAACAAGATCCATGATCTCCCTGGCAGTGACATGATCCAGCTCGGAGACAATCTCGTCGGCAAGCAGAATGTCTGGCCTCTGCATCAGTGCGCGCGCGATGGCCACCCTCCGCTTTTCGCCGCCGCTTAGCATGTATGCCTTGCGTTCTGTCTTGTCAGACAGCCCGACCAGTCTTAGGACTCTTCCGGCCTCATCAAGCTCCGCCTTTGGAAAGGACTTTAGGAGGGACTGCAGCACTCCAAGCCTTGGAAGAGCGCCAATCAGGACGTTCTCCCTGACCGAAAGGTTCCTCACCAGTCCCAGGTTCTGTGGAATGTACCCTATCCCGTGCAGCATCTTGCGGAATTCCTTTGAGTTTATGTCCGGGGTTTGATAGCCGACCCTTACGGCTCCCCTGCTTGGCCTCATCATTCCGTTGAGCAGCTTGAGCAGGGTGGATTTTCCAGAACCGGAGACGCCGACTATGGCATAGTTTGTCCCCCTCTCGATTGAGAGATGTACCCCCCTGAGCGAGTAGTTCTTTGAGTCATACGATGCCCACACGTCATTCATCTGGACTATGTTTCTAATGGAGATAGATGGTAGAGATGTGGTGGAGGACGCCATTGCCTGCACTTCCATTACCAAGCCCTGATTTTTATTTGCTCTTGTCGTACTTGTCGAGGATCTTCTGGTCAAGGCCGGTCAGCGCGTCAATAAAGGTGCCAAACTCGCCGATGTGCAGCGTGGTACTAGTCGGCAGCAACGCCTCGGCACCGTACAGGCCTCTTAGAATCTCGTTGTTCTCGTCATAGTTGAGCTCAATGAGCGCATCCACCAGGGCTTTTTGCGTACCATCAGACATTTCCGATGAGACCATAAAGACGTGCGAGGGCACCGGGCCAATCGCGGCTACTGGGCGCAGCTGTCTTTGCTGTTCTGGCTCAAGATACTTTGCAGGTGCAATGTCTGAGGCAAACGCTGCATCCACCCTGTCTTCAAGAAGCAGGGTCAGCGCTGCCTTGTAGCCCCCTGCAAAGGTGTGGCTTTCAAACGAGTCTGCCAGTGCACCCTCCAAGGCGACAAGATCGTCCCCTTGAATCTCAACGGCGCCGCTGGTAACCAGGGTTCCCATCGGCCTGACGAATCCAGAAGAGCCGGTGATGCTGGTAAAGGCCACGCGCTTGCCAACTGTATCCTCTATTGTCTGCAGCGAGTCGTTGTCTGCCTTTGTCCAGACGGTTGCCTGGTAGTTGATCTTGCCGTTGACGACCTCGGCTAGGACTGCCTCTGCGCCGGATCTCTGATGTGCAATCCAGCCAGGACCCGTGTCCATGAACGCGCCGTCAATGTGGCCGAACTTTATCCCCTCGATTATTGCCTCATAGTTTGTGGGAATTACCAGCTTGACATCCACTCCGGGCAGACGATCCTCCAGAAATCCCTCTAATGCCTCTGCCCTCGGCGTCAGCTCCTCTGCCTTTTCGACCGGGATAAAGCCAATCGTCAGAGTATCAACGTCTGGACCTACCATTGCATCATCGGAGCGTCCCCCGACCTCGATTATTCGATTCTCAACTAGGAACGTTATTGAGTCAAGAAACTCCTCCTCAGACACGATGCCCTGTGACCAGGCCTGTATTGGGGTCTTGATCCAGGTTGGTACCATCGAGCTCTGTGCTGCCACGCCCGGGGCAATTGCAGAGGCGGCAATTGCAGAGGCGGCAATTGCAGATACGGCAATTGCCAGGATCGTGATTTTTGTATTCTTGTTCATCTCGGATGTTGGGGTTAGTTGAAGCTAATTATTTAAACGAAAACCTGATTCCACGATCTCATTCCACGTATCTAGAATCACGGTTCATGCTTGTTGGGATACAGGTTCAAGACCGGTGCCATGTTCGTCATGGTGATCTCCACCTTCCCGATCCGGCTCCTGTACTGCTTGATTTTTTTGCCCTCCTCTGTAATGACGAATTTTTCAATTTCAACCAGGGCAAGATCCTCAAGCGTAGACAGCGTCTTGTATACGGTGGATATCGAGATTTGCAGCTCGTCGGCAATCTGCGTTGCATCCTTGCCCTTTTCTTTGACAGAAAACAGCACTGCGCGCGTACACACGTTTGTCAGCGACTCGATGATCTTCTGGGTGATGTCAAACTCGCTTAGCTGGATGATGTTTGGCTTGGACATGGGGGATCAGTTTGGTACCAAGCTGAGAACGGGTTCGGGCTTTTTAATGGAGATCTCTGCCTTGCTGATTCTGCTACGATACACCTTGTAGCGCCGTCCCTTGTCAGAAAGCATCCACTTTTCTACCTGTATGAGTGTCAATTCTTCCAATCCTGATAACTTTTTGTATACCGAACTCAGTGGAATGCGCAGTTTTTCGGACAGCTCTGCGGCAGTCTTTCCTCTTCTGATCACCGAAAACAGAATTGCCCTGGACTCGGCATCTGCCAACGCCTCGATGACCTTCTGGTTGATGTCGTATTTTTTTAGTTGTGGCAGCGTGTGTCTTTTTGTCATTTACAAGACTCGTCATACCACGAGTTATTTAAACGCCATGGTGTTGTTCTCGTTCCATGGTTTGAGAATTGAAAGTCACGGCTTTAGCTTTACATCAACATCTGGCCTGAACTTCTGCCAAAAGGCCCCAAGGATCAGCGGGATGGATGTCCAAAACGACGAGACGCCCAAAACGGACATTACCCTGAATCCACCCACCAGATCCGCGGGTGCCGTAATCTCGTCGGGGTTTCCAGGCATCAAAACAAATGCAGCGGCCATCAATGCCGCATACCCCACTATGGCAATGGCCTTTTTGCCCTTTTTTGCACGCTTGGCAATCTGATAAAAACCCGCTGCCCCAAACCCCGAAATCGCAATGAATGAGACATACAGGATGGTTCTCAGCTGTATGGTCTCGGCGTCCCCCACAGTAGGGGGATTTGCGGGGTACTTTAAGAACGGGATGAAGAATACGACCAGCCACATGATTCCGGCCAGGATCATCGCCTTTTTGATGCTGTGGCCTCCGGGCAGCATGTTTTGCGATAATGCAAACACGATTCCAAACAACGAGCCCATGGCCAGGCCGAGAGTTACCCCTGCCAGTATCTGCCCGCTTTTTTGCCAGTCGCGGTAAGAATAATATGAATTCCAAAACTCCGCGGTATCCTCCTCCTCGCCGGACGCAAAGAGGTTCTGGTTCTCCATGCCTATTGCAACGTCCAGATACGGCTCAACGAGTACGAGATTAATACCGCCGTGAATCAGTCCTGCAAGTGAGCCGGAGAGTAAAACTATTGCAATAAAAAGTAATGCCTTCATGACAGGTGCCTAGTGGCAGGGGAAGCCTGCTGCATGTCTCATGTCATGAGTCAGTTCATGAATAACCAGTGGATCGATTCCAGTCTCGGCAAAAGCCATGTTGATAATCTGTCCCTGGTCAAAACCGGCAACAAACATTCCAACTGCAAATACTGCAGACAGGGCAATGATTGACAATACCGGAGTCCTGCTCCTTGAGAGCGTCAGTAGTCTGGATTGAGACATCTAGTGGTAACCCTGAAGGTAATTATTTAAACACTTGGATAAATTGTCCAATTTTTATATTGGACATACCTAAAACACGATCTGAAAAGAGAGATCCGGTCACTGCAAAGCATCGCATCCAGGAAAGGCTCCAGCAAGATCCTGACATTTGGCATGCCACATGTCTTCAAGGCGCTGCAGCTGCTAGACAGGGATCGCTTCGTGAGTAGGGCCACCTTTTGCAGGGAGCTGCACATAGGGGAGGGTGCGGCCAAGACGCTGATTTTGCACATGAAGGCAGGAAGGATGGCAGATTCAACGCGAGCAGGTACCTTTCTTACCGAAAGGGGGAGGAAATTCACCGGGGTGGTCTTGGGTACAATTACCGGGGAGACGGCAGTAAAAAAGTCAAGGATTTTTAGCGGCAGGCATAACCACGCGATCCTAATCAGGAACTTTGCACGCGTGATAAGAACGGGGTTGGAGCAGAGGGACTTTGCAGTCCGGTACGGGGCATCTGCTGCACTGACGCTGATCTACGGCAAAGGTAGGTTTTTCTTTCCCGGCGAGGAAAAGGATGTCCTGGCAGGCGACAAAAAGACGCGCAAGGTCCTAATGGGCATGTGCCCACAAGACAACGACGTAGTCATAATAACATCGGCCGACGATCCATTTGTGGCCGAGCTATCCGTAAAAAACGCAGCACTGTGTACCGTGGCAGCATCCTAAAACAAGCTTAATTACGCCAAAGGCAGCTCAGAAAACCATGAACAGGTGGGTTCTGATTGCAGTTCCACTGATCATCGGGGTTGCAGTGGGAGCGTTTCTCGTACACTACAACCAGCAGGCCAATCCAGATCCGGGGCATTCCTCAAAGCTCACAGCCTCGAATTTAAAGTCCGGAGGCTCGCCTGTAATGGGCGATCCAAAGGCCCCGGTTACGATTTTGGAGTATGGGGACTATCAGTGTACGTTTTGCTACAGGTTTCACCAGACGACCCTGAATGCCATCCAGGAAAAATACGTAAAGGCCGGAAGGGTGAACGTCATCTTCAAGGACTTTGCGCTCAACGGTCCGGACTCGGTTCTGGCAGCAGAGGCATCACACTGCGCAGGTGATCAGGGCAGGTACTGGCAGTATCATGACGAGATATACGAGAACTGGGGAGGGGAGAGGACCGGTTGGGTGACACGGGACTCTGTCGCAGGATTTGCAGGCTCGGTAGGGCTGAACCTAGAAGAGTTCAGTGACTGCCTAGATCGGCAAAGGTACAGAGGGGCGGTGCTTGACATGTACAGGGCAGGCCAGGAGATCGGGGTGGATGCAACGCCCTCGTTTTTCATTTTCAACGACGAGAGAGTAATCAAGATCAGGGGCAACCAGCCCCTGGAGGTTTTTGAAAAAGCAATCGACGGGCTGTAGCCAATCAAGCTTAATATGAACAGGACGGGATGGTTGTGGCATGGGCAGGATCAACATTGAAAAACAGGACTCGGTTAAGATGTACAAAATCAGAAAGGCGCTTGATGAGCTGTCTCAAAAGTCAGGCAGGGGCACTGAGCTGATCAGCGTATACATACCCAAGGGAAGGCAGCTTCACGAGATCATAGGCACGCTTCAGCAGGAGCAGGGTACGGCGGGCAATATCAAGTCAGATCTGACCCGAAGCCACGTGGTCGACTCGCTTGGAAAGGTGATTCAGAGGCTAAAGCTATACAAAAAGACCCCCGAGAGGGGGCTGGTGATATTCTGCGGGGCCCTGCCGCCCGAGGACGGGGGCCCTCTCGGGAGCGAGGTGGTAAGGGCGTGGGAGATCGACCCGCCAAAGGACTTGAAGCAGTATCTGTACCGGTGCGATGATCACTTTCACGTCGACATCCTCAAGGATATGCTAAAGGATGACAACCTGGTTGGGTTTTTGGCCCTTGATGCAAAGGATGCCGGGTGGGGCCTGCTGCACGGGGACAAGATCGAGGTTCTGACACACACGTCCTCCGGGGTCGCAGGAAAGCACAGGCAGGGGGGACAGTCAGCAAAGAGATTCCAGAGGCTAAGGGAGATGGAGCTGACGTACTATTTTAACAGGGTGGCAGGGGTGACAAGGGAGTTTTTCATCGACATCTACCCCATCAAGGGGCTGATAATCTCAGGGCCGGGTCCGACAAAGGAGGACTTTATCAACGGAGGGTACCTCGAGTACCGCCTGCAGGAGATGATAATCTCAACGATTGACTCATCCTATGCAGGCGCAGAAGGGATCAGGGAGGCGTTTACAAAGTCAGGCGACATTCTTTCGGACTTTAGGATGGTAGAGGAGAGGAGGATCATCGAGGAGCTGTTCAGGCATGTAAACTCCCATACTGGCCTGGGCGCATACGGCCTAAAGGAGGTAGTCGAGCTGCTAAAAAACAACGTCGTTGGGACGCTGATCATCACCGATGATACAGACCTGTACCGCGTAGAGTCTACATGCAAGAGATGTGGCCACGTGGAGGACGCAATCATCGAAAGACCACAGGTGATCCCCAAAAAGACAGAGTTTGCCAGCTTGCCGTGTCCCGAGTGCAAGGCCGCGGGCTCGGAGATACGCGAACAGGACATTGTGGACTATCTGTCGCTGCTGTCTGCAAAGACGGGCTCGAAAATCGAGGTGGTCTCTGGAACCGCAGAGCACGGCTCGATGCTTGCAAGCCTTGGCAAGGTAGGGGCCATCCTGAGATACAATCCGGGACATGTGAAATAGTCACATGTGTGACCTTATTTTGACGGCAAGCTCGGATAGCTCGGACTCGCCTGCAATGCCCCGCTTGGTCCAGACGGCCCCCCTGTCCCGGTACCGGGGGATGATATGCACGTGAACGTGCGGCACGATCTGCTTTGCCTCCCGCCCGTTGTTTTGCCCCAGGCTGAACGCGTCGGCACCGGTAGCATCAAGGATGGCGCCAGCTATTTTCGGAACCCGGGAGAACAGATCGCCTACCGCACCGGGCTCCATCTGGGTGATTCTTTCATGGTGGGATCTAGGTATCACCAAGCTGTGGCCGTGATCAATGGGGTACTTGTCCAAAAACGCCACGTGTCTTTCGTCCTCGTAGATTACGTATGCAGTTGTCCTGCCGTCTAGGATGTCACAAAAGATGCAGTCCATCAAAAAACTTTGGTTTGTTATTTTATTTCAACGCTACGCTTGGTGTCAAAATGCATCGAATCATTAATTAGGGCAAATTCCAGAGTTTGGGTTACCCATGGGAAAGAAGCACCAGCGTGATCGCGAGGAAAAGCGCGAGAGATATGCCGCAAGACAGCAAAAGGAAAGCAGCAAGAACAAGCTGATTGCAGGGGCGGTGTTTGCCGTAGTCATTGCGATTATTGCCTATGCAGGCTATGAATTTGCCACACTTACAGTCGATACCCCCGGCGGCCCGGAGGACGCAGGGGCGCTGGGAAGCGCACACGTACACGCAGGCATACTGGTAAAGGTGTTCGGTGACAAGTTTGACTTTTCGCTGCCCGCATACCAGATCAAGACACCGTGGATACACTTTGAGGGGCAAAACGGGGACACCATACACAGGCACGCGACAGGTGTCACGCTGAAATACCTCTTTGACTCGCTGTCAATAGGGGTCACAGATGACTGCTACATATTCCCCGACGGAAGGCAGTTCTGTACGGATGACACCTATTCCCTGAAATTCTACATCAACGGAGACCAGGTTTCAAGCATTTCAGACTATGTCGTCCGGGACGACGACAGGATCCTGGTGTCATACGGATCTGAGACCCCAGAGGAGATCGAGGATCAGCTAAGGGAGGCAAACAACCTGATCCTGGACATCAGGTAGCCAAAAACAAGGTTAAATTACAGAAACGGGGTGTTGTGATCATGGAGATTTCCAGCCGCAACGTAGTCGGCGGAACGGCCCGTGCCCCGCACAGGGCAATGTACAAGGCGATGGGACTCAGCGACGAGGATCTAGACAGGCCGATGGTAGGCGTATGCCATACTGGAAACGAGGCCACGCCGTGCAACATACTGCTGCCCGGCCTCGCAGAGAATGCCAAGGAGGGGGTGGCGCAAAACGGGGCCACGCCCAGAATATTTTCAACGATTGCAGTAAGTGACGGAATCGCGATGGGGCACGAGGGCATGAAGTCCTCCCTGATTTCAAGGGAGGTCATTGCAGACTCTATCGAGCTGATGGTGCGCGCGCACCAGTACGATGCGCTAGTAGGGATAGCGGGATGCGACAAGAGCCTTCCCGGTACGATGATGGCAATGGCCAGGCTTAACCTGCCCTCGGTGTTCGTCTACGGCGGAACCATAATGCCCGGAGTCCTTGATGGGAGGGAGCTTACCGTAGTTGACGTTTACGAGGCAGTCGGGGCATATGATGCGGGGCAGATTTCGCTGGAGGCGCTCAAGGACATCGAGAACACCGCATGTCCCAACGCAGGATCCTGCGGGGGGATGTTTACTGCAAACACGATGGCCTCGATCTCGGAGGCCATAGGGCTGGCACTGCCCGGAAGTGCAAGCCCGCCGGCCGAGGACGAGCGGCGGCAAAAGATGGTGTATGATACGGGCGCCGCATGCGCAAAGCTGCTCAAGACCGGCATCAGGCCGCGCGACATCATGACCTACGAGGCGTTTGAGAACGCAATTACGATGCTAAACGCCGTGGGCGGCTCCACCAACGGAATACTGCACCTGCTGTCGATGGCAAACGAGGCGGGGATAAGGCTAACCTACGAGGATTTTGAGAGAATCAGGAAAAAGACGCCGCACATTGCAGACATGAAGCCGGGCGGAAGCTATGTCATGAACAGCCTGGACAGGATCGGCGGCATACCGCTTGTAATGAAAAAGCTGGCAGACAACGGGCTGCTAAACGGGGACTGTATCACAGTAACAGGCAGGACAATCCGGCAGAACCTTGACTCTGCAAGCATTCCAGCCGGCGAGCAGTCCATCATCCGTCCAGTCGAGAACCCCATTCACAACACGGGCACTGCAGTCATCCTCAAGGGAACGCTGGCCCCCGAGGGCGCAGTCATCAAGACTGCCGGGGTCGAGATGGCGAGGTTTGCCGGAAGGGCGCGGGTGTTTGACAGGGAGGAGCATGCGTTTGATGCGGTATCCAGGGGGAAGATAGTGGAGGGAGACGTGGTAGTCATTCGATACGAGGGGCCAAAGGGGGGTCCCGGAATGAGGGAGATGCTTGCAACGACTGCGGCGCTGGTGGGCCAGGGCCTGGGCAAAAAGGTGGCCATGGTGACCGACGGCAGGTTCTCGGGCGGAACCCGTGGCTTTATGGTTGGCCATGTTGCGCCGGAGGCCTACGTCGGGGGGCCGATCGCACTGATCCGGGACGGCGACGGGATTACGATAGACACCGAAACCTCGGCAATCGATCTCCACGTATCAGAGGACGAGCTGGCAAAAAGGAGACAGGGGTGGGAAAGGCCGGAGCCCAACTACACGTCTGGGGCCCTAGCAAAGTACGCATCGCTGGTGGGCTCGTCTGCACAGGGCGCCATCACCGGACCAAGGTGGGACTAGCCGGTTCCAGACTGCACCACGCAGTGACGACCGGGGACTCCCGGGTATGCGCGGGCATGGACTGCGCAGAGGGGCGCCTCTTGGTGATCTAGGGTCTTTAACCGCCACAATCGGATGTGGCTTTCCTGTCTGAAGGTGAATGGATTTCCATGTGGTCATACAGCTTTTCCTTGGTATCGAAGAGCTGATCACAGTATGAGCACGCGTGCATGTCTAAGCACAGCACGGGCCCCGGTGGATGTCATGGCCGTGCGGGCACTTTCTGGGATGATCCAGCATGGCACACAGCGCGTCGGCAAACTGCCTGTTCATGTGGTGCTCAATGCCGCATGCCGCCTCCCCGTCAACGTCGATCTTCAGCGCATCTGACATCATGACTTCTAGCAGCCTACTATTGCGCATCATCGCCGAGCCAATCTTTTGGCCCGAATCGGTAAGCGATATCTGGTTTTTGTTGTAGACTACCAGATCCCCGTCTCGGAGCTTTTTGAGCATTTCAATGACGCTGGGCTCCCTGATGTGGAGCATTCCTGCCATGGAGCGGATCCTGCATCTTTCACCCATCTCTGTAATGTGCCAAATGGCCTTTAGATACATTTCAACGTGTTCTGCATCTGCGGTGCCTGCAAACAGTATTTCCTTACCCATATCAACCACATAAAAGGATCAATGGGAGGTGTCGGGTGACTGCAATATGCCAATAGCAGTGCTCCGTACTCGGAGCTGTGTAAAATGGTTTTGCTCTGATTGCCCCCTCCATTGATCTGATTTGCATGAGTTGTGTCAGACGCATCATACTCATCAAGGGTAGAGCAGTCTTTTGAAATTATTATAGGTGGCTAAGATTTCAAATTGTTGTTATACGGTACTGAAATCTGGCTGCTTTGGTTTTGGAAACAAGGGTTTGGAGTAGTATATTGAAACGATTCCTATCTTTAAAATCAAAACGGCGATACACCACACATGAGTCAAACAGAAGTCAAGCCCTGGGTCATCATCAGCAACGTCAAGGATGATCCAGATGCAGAAAGGATGCAGAATCTTCCCTCGCAGGTTGCATCCCTCGTGGATGACTGGCAGTCCAGGGGAAGGATCATGTGGTCTGGGCCATTTGACAACGAGGCCTCATCCATGGCCGTCTTTGAAGCAACCGAGCCAGAAGCAAGAGAGTTTTTTGCAAAGTACGACCGCTATTGCTCGGGCGTTTTGGAGTATAGCATGTACCAGTGGGATGCCATGCCGATACTGTCTGTGCTGGCAGAAAGACGCTAGCATCGGTTATTTTTTGAGGTGTGTCTTCATGAACGTCAAGATGTGCAGGAAATGCGGCTGTGAGATACAGGAGTTTGAAAGATGCTGCGTATGCCGGCTGGTCATATCCACAATATGCAATTGCTGTGCAAACATTGCACTAGTACAGACGCATTTTCATGAAAAGCCAAAGGTGGCCAATGCCGCGTAGGGGATTTCGTAGAGTACCGTGCAAAGGAGGCACTTGCACCAGGGCATGGGATCCCGTCAGTGATCACACCAAAGAATGGATCATTACTTTGGCATATCGTGGCTGTCCTGGCAAAGCCGGCTGGCTTTCAACTGTAGATGCCGCCGCACTGCCGGGATCATCCAACTGCGATCACGCCCTCAAATATCTTTTAATTTGAATGCGTTCAACTGATTCCACATGTCAGAAGACAGGAAACCAGACCTCGAGTCCATAGAGGAGATAGAAAAGAAGATTCACAAAATAAAATCCGATTTTGAGGAGATAGGGAGGGAGACAGGCATGACGAGATCCAACCTTGTGGAAATGGAAGGCAAGGTCAAGGAAATGGGAAGGGTGGCCGAGGTGACAAGATCAAAACTCAAGGCAATGAGAAGTGATGCATGCAGGTCAGGATTTGACTTTGAGGTGGTAATATCGCGTACCGGCATAGCAGAGTTTGACTTTGAGGAGACAGGAAGGAATCTTGGCAAGGTAAGATCCAGCTTTGATGAGTTAAAAGAAGAGATCAGCATAGAAAGAGCCAGGATCATGGAATGGACAAGGCTTGCCGGCGAATTAAGAGCCGATCTCGGGGAAGGGGGGAAAAACGCCTCCATGAGAAAAAATGTCTTCGAGTTGTTAGAAAACAGGGCCGGCAAACTAAGAGATGGCTACAAGAAACTTGGGGGGCTGCTCAAGGAGTTCAAAGCGATGGTCAAGCTTGCAAGATCCGCCTACAAGGAAATTGAAAGGGAGGCGGAGCTGGCAAGATCCGAGTTCAAGAAATTGGAAGGTCCGTCTCGCAAGACCACCAAAAAACCGCCTCTGGGCACAAGATCCTACTATGATGAAATGGCAAATGGGATAGAGCTGGCAAGATCCGAGCTCAGGGAGCTAGAAAAGAACATCGGCGTCATAGGATCTGACTTTGTGGAAATAGAAAAACACGCATACAGGGTACAATCTGAGTTCAAGGGAATAGGAAGGGAAGCAGGCAGGATAAGATCTGATTTTCTAAACCGTTTGGCAAAACCCGAACATCCGCAAGAGTCAGGGGCTGAGAGGCAGGGATCCGTCCCCCCATACGAGCTGCAGCCAGAAAACCTGCGTGTCGTGATCAGGGATACGGACACCGTCTTCAAGATCAGTCCGGAGGGACACCTCGACCCGATTCGCCGCCGGATCCTTGCCCTGGCAGACGAGATTCGGGTCGGGCTGAAGAGAATGGAGGCGAAAGGGGCCCCGCGGTCAGTGCGCGAGGATTTCGTAATCGCAAAAAACCGCGAAATCCTGGAGGCCGCCCTGGTCGACTTTGATTACGACGCCCATGCCGGGAATCCGCACCTGTCGCCCGCGACATTCCAGCTGATCGCCTGGGAACTCAAGGATCTTCTGACGGATCATAGCGGGCGGCCGGGACGAAATCGCCATAGGCAGCATCAGGTACAGATGCGCCGAGACGTTCCCCCCGACTCCGGGCCAGACGCGTGATGAGGTGTCAGGGGCCATCCCGCATCTGCCGTCTGCATTGTTGGATTGCCTTGGTACAGCAGCCCCCGCTTCTGTCCAGGCTTTGCCGGTGATCAGGCCGGGTGAGCACTGCCGGGTTTTTGCCGACTTGCGGCATCCGTTCGGAGCTGGCCACATGCGGCGGCAATCTCACTGCCCTTTTCCACCCTAACGGTACAGTTCACGCCTGCAGCCTGTAGGATTTTTTCAAACTCTAGCACTCTTTTTCGTACAGGCCTTGAAAAGTCACCTGCAGTTGGATTCAGCGGTATCAGATTAACATGGAATCCGTTTCCCTTGAGCAGTTCTGCCAGCTCTCTTGCAGTTCTAGGGGCGTCATTTACGCCGGCAATCAGGGCATACTCGATGGTTACACGGCGCCCGGTTTTTTTGAAATACCGCACTCCGGCAGACACCAGCTCGGAGACGGAGCTTGGGCGGGCGGTTGGGACCAGCCTTCTCCGAAGCTCGTCGCCGGGGGCATGCAGCGAAATGGCCAGCCCGATCTGAAGATCCTCGTCTGCAAGCCTGTCGATTGCAGGAACCAGCCCGATCGTCGAGACGGTAATGTGCCGCTGCCCCATCCCGTACCCCCTTGGATGTGTCAGGATTCTGATTGCGCGTACCGTTTCGTCATAGTTTGCAAGGGGCTCGCCCATGCCCATGAATACCAGGTTCGTGACATGCTGTCCTTTCTCCTTGAGGATTTTTGCAAAATGGATTACCTGGGAGATGATCTCCTCGGCCCTCATCTGCCTGCCAAACCCCATTTGCCCGGTGGCACAGAACACGCATCCCATCGCACACCCCACCTGGGTGGACACACAGACGGTGGACCGGGGATGCTTTTCCAGGATAGAGCCGGGGTCGTACTGCATCAGGACGGTCTCGACAGGGGCCCCGTCGGGCAGCTCAAGCAGCGACTTTACGGTACGTCCGTCCTCGCTGACAATGCGGTGGGTTTCTCTTGCAGAGCCGATGGTATAGCCCCTGCCCGCTAGCTCCTCGCGAAAGGTCTTGGACAGCTGCCTTATGTCTCCGATTTTTTCGGTATACTTGTAATACAGGGGAAGCAGTATCTGATCAGCACGGAACCTCCTCTCGCCCATGCTGGTTACCATGTCCTCCATTTCCTCCGGAAGAAGTCGGTAGAGATCATCCATTGCACGTTGGACTAGTCTTAGTTATTTATTGCATCTCATAATGAATGTCACAAAACATTGCGGTGCCGTTTCGCAGTGATTTTGCGGTAACTGAAAATCCATCCTCCAATCCCCTCCCGCAGACATCGCAGCCAACCTCGCGAGCAGAGGATCTTGGGACTGTTCTCCTAATAGATACTGTATTTTGCATGCCATACGTACGATCAAATATGATATAAAGGTACCGTACCATACGGTAACTGGCTCAGACCTCAAAATTCAGCGTACGGGATTTCCTTCATCCCCCTTGAAATCGGCCACGAGCTGCATGCAGCCGTGGTTTTCATGCCTAGCCTAGGTTGGGGGAGCGTGGCCTCACAACTCGGCGAGCTACAACTTAAATAACATTCAACTAGAGTCTCGGTTATGGGTGGACGCCTTTGGAAGCTCTCAGCCGAAAATAGTGCCCCTAGACCTGTCTGAAAACCAATTTCAAATCTACAACAAGATATCGCGAAACTATTCACACTCGTTTCTCTTTGAATCCCTGACCGGCCCTGAAAAGCTTGCAGAGACCTCGGTGATGGGATTTGATCCCAAGATAGTACTAAGGGGGTACTCTGACAGGGTGGAGATCATTGACAGTGAAGAAAACACAGAAACGGTTCCCACAAAGGATCCGTTTTCAGAGCTAAAAAAACTGCTAGGAAGCAACGGTGATCAGTCATACCGGTATCTTGGAGGGGCAGTAGGAGTGGTATGCTATGACTCAATCAGGCTTGTCGAGGACATCCCAAACCGGCATAACGCCCCGGAACCCCTGATGGAGTTCGGGATTTATGATGACGGAATCCTTTATGACAACATACATGAAAAGCTGTTCTACTTTTACTATGAGGAGAACCGCTTTGATCGGTTTAAGATTTCAGAGGAAGGGTTTGGGGGTTTTACCTCAACTGAAATCAAGCCAAACATGGACGAATCCAAATTTTCAAGAATCGTGCAAAGGGCAAAGCAGTATGTTCATGACGGGGATGTTTTTCAGGTTGTCCTGTCCCGCAGGTTTGAGTTCGAGGCAGGTGGCGACAAACTAACACTGTACAAAACGCTGCGAGATCTCAATCCCTCGCCATACATGTATCACCTCAATCACGGGGACAGGACAATAATCGGGGCATCCCCCGAGATGCTTGTTCGAATCACGCAAGACAGGGTAGAGACATTCCCAATTGCAGGGACAAAAAAGATCACAGCCGATGAAAAAACAAACCGGGAGCTGGCAGAGGAGCTGCTGCGTGATGAAAAGGAGCTGGCAGAGCACACCATGCTGGTGGATTTGGGGAGAAACGACATAGGCAGGGTATGCAGGTACGGCACCGTACACACAGAGGAGTTGATGCAGATCAAGCGGTTCAGCCACGTTCAGCACATCGTCACGCATGTCGCAGGCACGCTTGACTCCCAAAAAGACATGTTTGATGCCTTCAAGGCAGTGTTTCCTGCAGGAACGGTATCTGGCGCACCCAAGGTCAGGGCCATGGAGATAATTGACGAGCTAGAGCCGGAATCACGGGGAGCCTATGCGGGGGCAGTTGGATACTTTTCATTTAACGGATGCTGTGATTTTGCAATTGCAATCCGGAGCATATTCATCGACGGTACAAGGGGGTACGTCCAGTCAGGTGCTGGAATAGTATCGGACTCGGTCCCTGAAAACGAGTTCAAGGAAACAGAGCACAAGGCAGGTGCAATGATCCAGGCAGTCAGGGAGGCGGCGTCATGAGGTTCCTGATCATTGACAACTATGATTCATTCGTATACAACATAGCGCAGTATCTGGGGGAGCTGGGAGTAAAAAGCGACGTAATCAGGAACGACAAAGTCACATTGGGGGACATCAGGGCCAGAAATTACGATGCGATAATCATCTCCCCGGGTCCGGGAACCCCCGAAGACAAAAAGTACTTTGGCGTCTGCAGCGACGTGATAAGGGAGATTGGGCCCTCAAAGCCGGTACTAGGAGTATGCCTGGGGCACCAGGGCATCATTCACGCGTTCGGTGGCAGGGTGACAAATGCAGGATGCGTAAGGCACGGAAAGACCAGTCCCGTAGAGCACAAGGACGGCAGACTATTCCGTGGGGTGAGGAACCCATTCAGAGCCACCAGGTATCACTCCCTAGTAGGTGACAAAACGGTGGTTCCAGACGCCCTGGAGGTCACCGCAACGGCGTCAGATGACGGGGAGATAATGGCCATCCGGCACAAAAAGTACCTGATCGAGGGGGTTCAGTTTCACCCAGAGTCAATAATGACCCAGGACGGAAAGAGGATCCTCTCGAACTTTATTGAGCAGGTGAGAAGGCAGTGATTGCAGAGCTGGCTTTAAGGCTTCAGAGGGGGGCCGATCTGACCCGCGAGCAGACAAGCTCGGCCATGGAAGAGATGCTGTCTGGAAATACGTCAGAGCGGGAAAACATCGATTTTCTAGGCGCGCTGACTGCAAAGGGGGAGACAGATGAGGAATTGCTGGGAATGCTCGATAAGATGCAGGAGTTCTCACTAGAGGTCAGGCCCAGGACGCATGATACGCCGATTGACATGTGCGGTACAGGTGGGGACATGCTTCAGACGTTTAATGTATCCACAACGGCCTCGTTCGTAGTCGCCGCCGCAGGAGGAACCGTTGCAAAGCACGGGAATCGCTCCAGCTCCGGCGTCTCAGGCAGTGCGGACATTTTTGAGTACTTTGGATATGATCTGAGTCAGGAGCCGTCGCAAATCGCAGACATCCTGGACAGACACGGGATATGCTTTATGTTTGCGCAAAAATTCCACCCGGCAATGAGACACGTATTCTCGGCAAGAAGGCAGCTGGGCAGAAGAACGGCGTTTAACCTGCTGGGCCCGCTGTCTAATCCTGCACGGGTAAAAAACCAGCTGGTCGGGGTATCCTCCACAGACCTTCTAGAAAGGCTGCCCCTGCTACTAAGGCAGAGGGGGGCACAAAGCGTCATGACAGTCAGATCAGATGACGGAATGGACGAGTTCTCAACTAGCGCCGTTAACCGGGTTGCGGTGCTAAGAAACGGCAAGGTGACGACAAGTACGGTTGATCCAGAGGCCGTTGGGCTGCACAGATCGTCCCTGAGTGACATCCGGATTGAGACGGGGCAGCAGGCCGTAGAGTCCTTTGTGGGGGTACTAGACAACACGGCAAACCGGGCAATGATCGAGACGACTGCGCTCAATGCGGCGGGGGGGCTGATTGTCGCAGGCATTGCAGACAGCTTTGAGGAGGCAGTAGAGACTGCGCTGTCTGCCATCAGGGACGGCAAAGCATTCAAAACCCTGGAGGGATTTGTGCAGGACACGGGGGATGTTGCAAGACTGAGGGAGATGACAGATGGCTAGAGACGTACTAAAAAGGCTGGTAAACAACTCGCAGGCAGCCATAGACGACGGCACCTATGAGGTTGACGCAAACAGGGAGGGATCCGGCCACGATCTGCTGCATTCAATCAGTACAAACCCGCACGCCACGCTGATAGCGGAGGTAAAATTCTCATCCCCCTCGCTTGGCAAGATTCGTACGGCATCAGATCCGGCAAGCATTGCAAACCAGATGGTCAGGGGGGGCGCCAAGGCGCTGTCTGTCCTCACGCAACCACACCTGTTCAACGGCTCGCCGCAATACTTTCTGAGGGCCAGAGATGCAGTCGACGTCCCGCTGCTGATGAAGGACATCGTCATAGACAGGGCCCAGATTGATGCGGGGCAAAAAATCGGGGCAGACTATATCCTGCTGATACAGTCACTGTTTGACAGGGGCCATCTCAGTGAGGTTGACGAGTTTGTAGGCTATGTGCACAAGAGGGGGCTGGGGGTCTTACTTGAGGTTCACACAAGGTCAGAACTGGAAAATGCGCTAAAAACCGAGGCAGACCTGATCGGGATAAACAACAGGGATCTTGACACGCTAGAGGTAGATCTAAGGACTACGGAGCGAGTCCTTTCGGGGTTTGGCAAAACCAGGCCTGTTTTATCGGAGAGTGGAATCAGGACTCCTGAGGACATCCGGTACCTCAAAGGATGCGGTGCCGATGCGTTCCTGGCAGGCTCAAGCATAATGAAAAGCGATAATATCGAAGAATTCGTGAAAAGGCTGGTGAATGCGTATTGAGATATCCTAAAAACGGAAAGTTCGGTGAGTTTGGGGGAAGGTACATTCCAGAAACTCTGGTCCCGGCAATCGAGGAGCTGGAGGAGAGCTATCTGAGGATCAAAGGCGACGAGGGGTTCAGGCGGGAGCTAGACTATTACCTGCGAGAATACGCAGGACGGCCCACGCCGCTGTACTATGCAAAAAACCTCTCAGAGCAGCTAGGCGGGGCCAGGATCTACCTCAAAAGGGAGGACCTGCTCCACGGGGGTGCGCACAAGATCAACAACACCCTGGGCCAGGCGCTGCTTGCCAGGAGGATGGGGAAAAAGCGCATCATTGCAGAGACGGGTGCGGGGCAGCACGGGGTGGCTGCCGCAATGGCATGTGCGGCACTTGGCACGAGGGCCGAGGTATACATGGGCTACAGGGACACCATGCGGCAAAAGCTCAACGTCTTTAGAATGAACCTGCTGGGATCAAGGGTTCATCCGGTAAAGTCAGGCTCCCAGACCCTAAAGGACGCAATCAATGAGGCAATAAGGGACTGGATTACAAACGTCAAATCAACATACTATATGCTGGGCTCCGCAGTAGGCCCGCACCCGTACCCGGTGATGGTCAGGGACTTTCAAAGCATTATAGGGAGGGAGATAAAGTCGCAGATAAAGGCCGCATCCGGAAGAACCCCCGACACGGTAATTGCATGCGTGGGTGGAGGCTCTAATGCAATCGGCACGTTTTACCCGCTTGCAGACACGGATGCCCAGATCATAGGTGTGGAGGCCGCAGGCCGGGGACTGAAAAGCGGGCACCACTCGGCCACACTGTCTGCGGGAAGCATGGGAGTCCTGCACGGGATGATGACGTACCTGCTGCAGAACAAGGAGGGGCAGATAAAGGAGACGCACAGCATTTCAGCAGGCCTCGACTATCCGGGGGTCGGGCCCGAGCACGCCTACCTCAAGGACGCCGGCCGGGTCAGATACCGCAGTGCCACCGACAGGGAGGTCGTAGGCGCGTTTTTGAGGCTGGCGCAGACGGAGGGAATCATACCGGCCCTAGAGTCATCGCATGCGATTGCAGAGGCAATCAAGGTGGCCAGGAAGGGGAAAAAGTCCGAATCGGTAATAGTCACGCTGTCGGGAAGGGGAGACAAGGATGTGGAGGTTGTACAGGAGTACCTAGGCAAAAATGTCAAGAATTAGCAGCAAGTTTGGGGAGCTGTCTGCCCGCAACGAGTGTGCGCTGATCTCATACATCATGGCAGGCCACCCCAGCCAAAGGGCCACGGTTTTGGCCATAAACGGCCTCATCAGGGGTGGTGCAGACATCATAGAGCTGGGCTTTCCGTTCTCAGACCCGCTGGCAGACGGCCCGGTGATTCAAAACGCAGGCATTGCATCACTGGAGGGCGGTACAGGGATGGAGAGGTTCCTCGAGCTTGTAAGAAGGGTGAGGGGGCAGACGGACATTCCGCTGGTCATGATGACGTACACCAACATCTTGTACCGCAGGGGATACTCGAGGTTCATCAGGGAGGCAACAAGGGCCGGAATTGACGGGTTTGTCCTGCCAGACATGCCGGTAGAGGAGGCAGCAGAATACCTAGAGGCCGCAGGGAACCGGGCAGACACGATCTTCCTGGTATCCCCAAACACAGACAGGGCAAGAATTCAAAGGATCGCGGGGGCGTCATCGGGGTTTTTGTACCTTGTGGCAGTATACGGGACGACGGGCCTCAGGACGGGGGTGAAAAGATATACGATCAGGGCAATCAGGGACGTCAAGAGGGCCACGGGCGGCAGGATTCCGGTAGGGGTTGGATTCGGGGTCGCGACGCCGCAGGATGTCAGGAGGTATGTCTCGGCTGGAGCCGATGCGGTGATTGTGGGAAGCGCGTTTTTGAAGTTGATTGAGAGGACACCGCAGGCAAAAATCGAGTCAAAGGTTGCTGCATTTACAAAAGCCCTGAAAGAGGAGACCAAGCGATGAGTGAGGACATGCAGGATCTTACAGACGAGATAATCAAGGAGGTTCTGACTGCCGAAAAGAAGGTCACCCTGTTCATCAGGGCCCACCTGTACTTGGAGCACTTTTTGGATCTGGCAATCGAGAGGTACTTTCCAAGGCAGGTTCACCTCCTAGACGTGCCCTACTTTTCGACGGACCTGAAGCTGAGGGTGCTGCACGGGACGGGGTTTCTCTCAGACGTGCTGTACTATAATGCAAGAATAATGAACGAGATCAGGAACAAGTTTGCCCACAAGCTGAACCCCAACGAGGACAGGATCAGGGCCAAGATCCAGAACATGCTGGTTCCATGGAAACCGGCGGAGGTAGTAGAGGCCATGGACGGGTTTGAGATCTACAAAAACGTCTCAATTACCACAGTTCTTAACGTCAAAAACGCCCTGGAGCAGGACAGAAATGCCGACTTTTACGTGGACATCTCCATTCCAGACTCGGCAAAATAACACTCCCTTGAACAACCAGTAGGCTTTGCGTAATCGGTACAATGTGATCGTGTAGTGGATATTATGACTCGCCTTCCATAGTACGCATAGATAAAAACCGAATATTCTTGTGTCAAAATAGGCACGGTGTGGCAGTATTATCATCCATTGTTTAGTGGACGTACTGCAGTAGGCTTCTTGCATTATTATCTCAAGTTAGCCTGCTGGCACTAGGTCACCTTCCCCAAGCAACCGGGCACAAGCTTGTGCGTTGCTGTGATTTTCATGCCGAGCCAGCAAGTGGACGTGGCCTCACACATCATAAAGGCCCTGATTGACAGCGTTGCCAAGTGGCAAACTCTTGCCCGATCACAGTAAGAGCTTACCCCCTGGGCGATACTGCGGGCCGGAGCCTTCATGATCACGCATACCATGCTATATCTCAGGGGCAGTCTTCCCAGAAGTACGTGATTCATGACTGTACAGACGACGGCAGGCGAATCTGCAGGCATCATAATTTGATTTGTTTCAAATCCGGGGCCGTTTTCTGGGTTACTTCTGGGAAGACTGAGGGGGAGGTAAACTCTTACCAACCACACCCCCAAATAGTTTTTAATTTGAATGTGTTTAACTGGTTTCATATGCCAAAAAACAAGAAATCAGACCTCGAGTCCATAAAGGAGATAGAGAAGAAATCTTGCAGAATAAAGTCTGCCTTTGAGGAAATAGGAAAAGGGATCAGCAAGGCAGGATCTGACTTTGAGAAAATTGGAAGTGGGTTTGAGGAGATGAGGGGAGAGAACGAGGTTATAAGATCAAGGATCAAGGAAATGAGAAGGGATGCCGGCAGGGCAGGACTTGACTTTAAGGAAATAATATCACATACCGGCATGGCAAGATTTGACTTTAAGAGTGCAGAGAAGAATGCAGGAATAGTAAGGGCCAACCTACATGAGATAAAAGAGATGACAGACATGGAAGTGAACAGATTAATGGAATTTGCAAAGTTTTCAGACTCGGTAAGATCTGACGTTGAGAAGGGAGAGGATGTAGGCATGAGGGAAGATGTCTTCGCGGTGGTAGAACAGATCGCAGACAAACTAAGAGTTGACTATAATAAAATTTGGAGCGGGTTCAGGGAAATAAATGCGGCGATCAAGATGGGAAGGTCCAATTATAATGAAATTGAAAGGGAGGTCGAGATGGCAAGTGCTGCGTGCAAGAGGATGAGAGAGATGTCTCATAAAATCACCAAAAAACCGTCCCCTTTAGGCACAGCAAGATCTGACCAGGTGGAAATGGAAAAGTGGGTTGATCTGGCAATACCCAAGCTCAGGGAGTTAGAAAAGAGCGCAGGCGCCATAAGATCTGGCTTGATGGAAATGGAAGGATACGCATACAAAATACGATCCAAATTCGGGGAAATTGAAAAGGAGGTGGGCACGATAAGATCTGATTTGCTAAACCGAGCCCAAACATCTGCAAGTGGAAATGGAGGTTGACAGGCAAAGATCCAACCCCCGTATGTGATGCAGCCAGAAAACATGTGGATCGTGATCAGTGGCACCAGCATTGCCTTCAAAATCAACCCTCATGCACACCTTGACCCAATCCGCCGCCGGATTCTTGCCCTGGCAGACGAGATCCGGATCGGACTGGAAAAAATTGGGTGGAGGGGATCTCACGGCTAAGACGCGAGGACTTTGTAATCGCAAAAAACCGCGAAATACTGGAGGCGGCCCTAGCCGACTTCGGTTACGACGCCCATGCTGAGGATCCGCATCTGCCGCCCGCAGTATTCCAGCTGATTATCTGGGACATCAAGGATCTCGTAGTGAACCGCGGCATGGCAGCTGGGACAAAGCCACCATAGACTGCATCCCGCATAGCCACACCGGGTAACAGCTAGGGCTCTGAAAGTTCAGGCGTGGATTTTGTCGCCCCGAAAACCCCGATCGAGCACATTCGTGCCTAAAGTCTGGAACGGCTTCCAGAATGCGAGTTGTTACCGGCCGTGTTGGAAAACTCCGTCTGTTCCAGGATCCTTGCAGTATCGTCCTTGACGGTTACTACGCACGACTTTTTATGAACGTCTATTCCGATGTTGATCATTACATCACCTCCTTGTTGATCAAAGTGTGTGTGCCCAACTGAACGGAAAACTCCCATTCGCCCTTGATGTGGCATTTTGTTGTCCGCCTACTCTGAGCCAGTCTCATACACGCCCTCATACGTGGCAAGGTTACTTCGGCTCTTGGGCCAGTCTTCCCAGAAGTTCCCCATAAGACGGCTCCAAACTCGAAACGGTTCAAGCAAAGCTGCCTGCAGATCGGCACAGTCATCTGCACCTCCACGGGTTGGTTACTTCCGGGAAGACTGGATCCAACATGAAATACATGGCATCCGCTACGGATAAGATTTGGTATAACATCTCATGCGAATTCCGAATCAGGATATTCAGAAAGTTCGTCAAAATTTGATTCCTCCAAGCCTAGTTTTTTCTGTGAATTTTTTATTTTTTTAGAATATTGCTTCATCAACATGACGTTCATGTCTTTTTTTGCTTGATCATATTTCTTCCAGGTTTTTGTTAGCGAAGACCACGTACCGCCTACAAGGTAGTCAGTTTTTTCAGCAGGGCTTTGCTGGAATTTGATCATATTTTTCATCATAAAATTTGATTTTTAATCCAGATTCAATTAAAATCTGGAGTTTGGTCAAAACGACTATTCCAACGAGGGAATCTTGTCAGTTACGTCCATGAGCGTGGTTTCTGCCTGCTCCAAAGTATCAGGCCTAGGCACGTAACCATCCAAGAATCGAGTGACCAAATCTCGTGTAAAGCCGATCCGATTCATATGCCCCAACAGATGTTCTTGGTTGAAATCCACATGTTTTACCAAAATTGCTACATCGTAATAGTCCTTCCAAATTTTTGATTGTTTTCTTTCTCGATTATCCGTTCTTTGCAACTCTTCAATTCTTGATAACGCTGCCACCATTTTAACGGGTAAAAGCAATTCTGGATCTGGCACCTGAATAAAGACATCATTTTCAATTGGCTGTTCTTTTGAAAATTCAGACATCCATTTCCAATCGACTGTGACCCCCAATCCATCGGGATCTGGCCGTGGATTTTCCGGATAAAACAAATCAAAAATAATTTCATCATTTCCTGTCGGAGTAGTGATGTATTTTCCATAGTGATACTTTGTTTGAAAGGGATCTTCGAATTTTTTCTCTATTTTATGTGCTGGAAAATAAGTATCAGTTATCTCAACCCGTTTTACAGCATCCTCGGGAAGTACTATGTCAATGTCTCTTGAACCAAAACTTTCTTGATAATAGGCCCAAACTGCCCATCCGCCTATGACAGTAGTCCATTCCCCCTGATGTACTTTTTGCCATTTTGTCAACTCCTGAAGTTCAACCATGCTCTGAGATATTATCTCAGTACCATAGACCTTATGCGTAATCGACCGGATCGAAATATTCCGACGGTGGCCGGCCATACATGCAAGGCTGACGGCATCACATGACGTGTATGAGGGCGGCAGAGTCCGTATATAGTGCAGCTACGAGCCATTACAGCTGGTAAAAACTACAGTATAGTGCGGCATCGTGTGGCGCCGCAATGCGCTCCGTATCGTGGTATCAGAACCCATGCATGAGCTTCTTGTTCCGCTTGTCCCACAGCAGCCTAAAGTTGGCAAGCCCGGCCGTCACCTGGAACTCCCTGTCGAACTCCTCGGCGGTCCCGTCGTACGGATCACGCATCCGCTTGTACTGCTTTATCCGTCCTATGGCGTGCTCTACTGTCACCCTCTTGCTGCTTATCCTCCTGTTCTGCGCTTTCTGTTTCTTTGTAAGCTTGCCTTTCCTTGGCTTCTTGTCGGGCTGCACGGATGTGGCCCCGGGATACACCTCCTCGATTCCCATGTATCCCAGATCAGAGAACATCTTTACCTTCTCGTCCTCGGGGTGCTTTCTGTTGCTGCGCATCCTGGCAGTCAGGATTCCCAGATCCGGTGGGTTGTTCTTTATCATGGTGAGGTCGTGCGTGCTTCCGGGCGCCGACTTGCTTGCATACATCGCCAGTCCCTTCTTGTCGGCAATCACCTGGGTGTTGCGCGTAAAGCTCTTCTTCTTGCCAGAGTATGCCTCCTTTCTTGGCTCCTTGTCTGTGGGGCGCTGTATGTCGATGTGCGTGCCGTCTACAATCACGGTCAGATCCGGGACGATCTTCTTGACTTCCTTGATCGTGCGGGCGTTTCGTATCTTTCGCGATACGGCGTCCGGCGTGGGCAGTATCTTGAGAAATATCATGTCGCAATACCTGAGGTACCTGCATACGGTGCTCTGGTCTATGCCGAAGAACGCCGCAAGCTGCTCCTGTGTCGGGTTTCCGTACTTGCGCATCAGCGACATCAGCAGGGCGTGGCGGTAGGACAGCTTGCACCGGTTTCCGGGCAAGTTGTCCTCGTCTTCTGAGAACAGGGGGCCTTCTGTGTGCTTTTTGGCAAGCTTCGTAAACCGGTCATATATGTAGTCAAACTGGCGGAGGTTCATCGACGTGGTGGGCTGCAGGGACCCGCCACCGATTATGTCATCGAGCACCTCGAGCCTGTGCATGAGGGCGGCGTTGTCCGCGGAGCGCCTGTCGTCATCCCAGGTTGCGGGCCACATCCGGCGCTCGGCGTCCAGCTGCTGTTCCAGCTGCCCTATCCTCTCCTGATCCCGCTCCTGCCTCCTGCCGTCCTGCCTGCTCTTCTTCTCGTACTCTCTGATCTCCTTCCTGTACTGCATCCTCTCCGTCCTGTCCCGCGCCTTCTCCTTCCTGTCCTGCCTGCTCTTCTTCTCGTGCCTCTTGATCCTCTTCTCATACTTCTTGATCTTCTTTTTGTCCCGCGCCTTCTCCTTCCTGTCCTGTACCTTCTCCTTCTCGTACTGCTCGATTCTCTTCTTCAGCAGTCGTATCTGCTCGGTCTCGGACTTTGCCATTACTCTTATGCGAGAATGGATCCCGGATCTAAATCAATCGTCTGAAAATAGTTGTGGTTTTGATCAAATATTTTCAACGTTGTAAGGTACAGTCGCGCGTGCGCCGGCCCTGACTTGCCTCATTTGTAGCCCGTGCGCCGGGGGCATCGCCGCTAATTTCGTTTACGCATAAGGTCTCATAATCATCAGATGTTAGGCCCATAACTCTTTGATTAACGGTTCTGCAGCATAAGCTTTGTCATCACAATACAGATCAATCAATGTCCGTAAACGATTAGTTAGTTTCATTCCATTGATTTTAGTGATGTTGTCTTCTCTACACGGCTTAAATGCATACAAATTTACTCGTACACTCCCCTCCGTGTTTGTATTTGCCATTTCATTCCAGTATTTTTCATCAACGTAAACGTGAATTGCGAGATCCCTTACATATTCCGTATAGTGCTCCAGGGCAGATGTTAAACAAAAAATACCGTTATTTTTTTTGAAAAATTCAACTGCTGCGTCTCTATCGTCCCCCATGTCTCTAGTTATTCGCAAGTCACTCATTTTTCGAAAATTACTGTAAAATCTTATCAAACTCAGCGGTGATGGAACTTTGTAGGTGAGGGTTCTATGTAGGGTATCTTTGGTTTTCTCAACCATTTTCAATTCCTCCAACCAGTTTACAAAACCACTAATGCTTCCCCCCTGCCTATATTCTAAATCGCGTGCCATCTGGCGTTGCTTGAATTGCTTGTGAGACAGCATGTAATACATCAAAGGATACGCGTATCGGGATTTGAAACTTGGCACATTCTGGTATGCTTTTGGTCATGTTTTATACTTTTAATCATGTATTTCTGACCAGATCTGGTCGGTTTTCCATGATCAACAGAAATTCCTTGATCAATAACAGCTCGGACTCTGGAAGCTGTTCCTGATTCCAAGCACGAATCTGTTTGATCGGGCTCTGGAAGCTGGATTTTGGCACAAACTGCCGTGTTTTTGGGAATCCGAACTGTAGCGGTGCCGGGCCGGAGCCGAATGTACGGCGTAACGTCTACCGCCGTCACTGCCATCATTGTATAACCGTGCCATGGCAGCAGTCCTGCGCATCTGGATCGATTTCAGGGCGTGCCGGCGGGGCCTGTCGTGCCTTTGTTTATGCTGCCACTGCACCGACGCACTGAGCAGGCATCGGGATCTCCGTGACCCTTCCGTCAAGATAGTCCGTTACGAACGAGTAAAAGCTGACGCCGCGCATCTCGCACGTGGCGTATACGGTACACATGGTCTCGGTCATTTTCATGCCCTTTTCTGACCTGTTTCCGTACAGGATCTTTCGTATCACGGCCATCATGCGCAGCGCCCTCTCGCTGCCGTTGTTGTGATATTCGACGTCGTAATGCTCCAGGAACGTAAACAGGTCGTCGACCTCCCTTTTGAGGCGCTTTGTGTATCTGATGCAGTCCGTGTCCGTGTATGCGGCCGAGGCAAGCTTGTACACGCGATATTTTAGGCACTGCATCTCCTCGGGCGTGGCCCTGCCCGCGTCTATTGTGTCCTTTAGGATACAGTGGAGCCTGTAAAACAGCGTGGCAAACTCGGCGCTACCGTTTTTATCCAGCGTCAGGTGCATGTCCCGAAGGTAGTGCAGCAGGCACTTTTGGCGCATGCATCCTATGCGGTTCCACGCCGAGTACGAGTCAGATGTCACTATGCCTTCAAATGATGCCATCAAGGAATCTATGACGTCGCCCGAGCGGGACGGCGCTATGTGGTAGAATACGGAGAATTTTGTCACAAGCACCCATACCCAGTGGCCTGCCCCGTTGAAAAACCAGCCCGTCTCGTCGCCTCTGGACTCTGAGTGCCGTATCTCCTCCAGAATGCCGTAGTATTCACTGCTACCAATTGATTACAAAAAAGAGAATTTTTTTCAACCAAAGGATCTAAGATCTGCCAGTCCCATACATACACATGAAAGGAAAAAAGGAACTACCGACGGGAACGCAGTTCCTGTACGGGATAGCAAGCAAGGACGAGCTTTTTAGGATGCACAAGTCCGAGAAGAACGGCAAGGCAGCCATCAAGCTTCTGGTCTATTATATGAGAAAGTGCGGCATGAGCATATACCAGATTGCCGAGAATCTGGACAGGCCATATGGAACCATACGGTACTGGCTGGTGCGCGCACACGAGCACGGCCTGGAGGGCAGGTTTGACATAAGGCACGGCGCCCCGTGCAGGTTCGACAGGAAGCAGCTTGAGCAGCTGCGCGCAGACCTGATTGAGGGCCCGCAAAACTGCGGCTTTGAGGTGGCAACATGGACCGGGACGCTGGTCATCGCCCACGTCAAAAGGAGGTTCGGCATCACGTATGCGTCCATGGGCATATGCGACCTGCTGCACAGAATCGGCTTTTCGTGCAGAAGGCCGCGCCCAAAACACCCAAAATCAGCCACGGAATCCGAGAAAGAGGAGTTCAAAAAAAAGCTGGGCGGTGCGCGAGGTACTATTCGAAGAAGGGGTACACGGTAATGATAGGGGACGAGTCCTCGTTCATCCTGGGATGGAACGTCAAGAACAGCTGGTACCCCGTAGGAGAGCCTGTCTTTACGCCGTCCAACCTGTCGAGGAAGAGGTTCTATGCCATAGGATCCCTCTCAAAGAACGGCTTTGACTGCCGCTTTTACAAAAAGGCCGACAGGTACACATTCTTCAAGTTTCTCAAGGCGCTACGCCGCAAGTACGGCAGGGTGCTGCTGTTCGTGGACAATGCATCGTACCACAAGTCTACAGAACTCAAGAGAAAGATGGCCGGGTGGAACGGGGATGTGGTGATACGGTACCTGCCGCCGTACACGCCGGAGCTGAACAATCCGGAGGGACAGTGGCGCGGGCTGAAAAAGGCGACTGCAAACTGCCTTTACAAGACAGTCGACACAATGCAGAAATCCTTGCGCGTCATGCTGCGCAGGGGCGAGATAAAGGTGGTGGAGATGAACAAATGGCTGACGTGAATACTAAAAGAATACCTGTAACTGTGTAATCTTTTTCGATTGTTCCAATCGGGACTCTTTTTTTTGTAGCTAATTTTCGCATCGTTTTATCATCCATCAGTATTCCCTCCAACCCAATAGCCGATTCCTGCTCCTGTTGATGATCAGTCCATATTCTTTAGAATAATCCAGTATTTCCTTTGTCGCGTTCGGATCAAGAAAGTGATATCCTTTGAAGGTGTTTTTTAGATCATTTGCAATTCCTTGCTCGATATCTAAAATGCTTAGAAGGTATCCCAGCCTCCTCAAGACTGCACCAACCCCGGATCTCTTTGACATCTCTAACACTGCTGACCAGCTTACATCATCCCTTGCATTCCACATCGCCTTTGCGACCTCAGGCATGCCACCACAATATTCAGGATGCGTTAAGCCGTCAATGATTGTCTTTTCTTTTGAAGAGATGTTGAAGGTTTCTGCTTTGCTTGCTTTTTGTTCAACAAACCCGAAGAACTTTTTCTTTGATAAAGTTACAAATTCAAATTTTTGATTTCCAAATTTTAAGATCCTTTTCTTTTTCCTTTTTGTTGTTGCCACAAAAACCGTGTAGGGGATTTGTTCTGTCATCCCCCAGTAATTCATAGCCGTCCAAAATCCAACATAGTAGACGTCAATTAGGTGTGGGACTATGACCCATGGCGACTCGGCCCAGTAACCTTCCACCCCTGCTCTTGCAGGTATAAGCAGGTATTTTCCCCTCTCGACTTGCCTGACCCGGCCTTTTTTCTTAAGGCCGCTAACTACCGACCAAGTCGATGCTGATCCTGAAGCAAGTATTTTTTTGGCATCTTCTGTAGTAAAGACGCTTACTCCATTCTCTTCCAGACTGAACAAAAGCTTGGTCTCTTGTGGCCCGAGTCTTATATTATATGTAACCATCCTGTCTTTCAAAGGTAGTATGTATACATAAAATATATATTTTATGTACAACGTCAGGTTCTATTTATACTGGCTGCAAACATCACGCCGGTCAGAAACGCCGACGTCGCGCTAATCGATCTCGGCGACCCCTGAACCGTGATCCCCAAGATCAGGTACATGCTCAGGGGCAGCGGTGCGGTCTGTCCCACGATGAACCAGCTCGAAAGGCTGACGGCGGCCCTGACGCAAAGCGAGTTTACGGACATCGAGTCCACCGAGCTTATCCTCAGACACATTGATGCGCGTGAGGGAAAGACGCGCCACTCCTTCCAGGGCATAGGCCATACCACATACCTGTGCTTTGGACGAAAGGCGTTCTTTGACGAAAGGCTGAAGAGGACGAAAAAATCAAAATAAGACGGCCCCTGCGATGATCCAAGTTGAAAGGCACTAAACTGACCCCCTCAATCGTCAAAAAGTTCATTCCTGCCAGGGTGGCCTGCTCCCGAAAAGGCGCCAACGGGACGGTCCTAGTCGTGGGCGGGAGCCACATATATCATGGCGCGCCGATACTGTCCTCGCTGGCCGCGCTAAGGAGCGGCACCGATCTGGTCTATACAGCAGTACCGAAGATCCACGCCGGCGCGGCCCGCGCAGTATCACCGAACCTGATAGTCCTGCCGATGGCCGACCAGAAGCTCACCCGGGGCTCTGTCACCAAGCTGCTGGGACTGGTCCCCAAGAGCCTGGACTCTGCGGCCATCGGCATGGGCCTGGCAGTTCACGAGGCAGTCGCACTGAAGAACCTGGTAAAGTCCCTGCTGGATGGCGACGTGCGGCTGTCACTGGATGCCGGCGCGCTGATTCCCGACGTCCTGCCGCTGCTCTCGGGCAGAAACGTGGTAGTAACGCCCCACTCCGGGGAGTTCAAGAGGCTCTTCGGGCAAAGCCCCCCCGAGGGCCTGGGGCGGAGAATACCCGCAGCCGAGAGGCTCGCAAGGGAACACGGGATTACAATCCTTCTAAAGGGGGCGACTGACATCGTCACAGACGGCAGGTCTACCTACATCAACCCCAAAAAAACCCCGGCGATGACAGTCGGCGGTACCGGGGACGTCCTGTCCGGACTCGTCGCCGGGCTGCTTGCCAAAAACAGAAAGGCTGTAGAGTCTGCAGCAGCCGCCGCGCTGGTAAACGGCAATGCCGGAAGGCTTGCACAGAAAAAGATGGGCCTGCACATCACATCCATGGATCTGATCCCGGAGATTCCTGCCGCAATGAGACCATTTGATGTGATAAAATGAAAAAAATCCTCAGACATGTTGATCAAAACATGGACGGCCTGCTTGCAGACCTTCAGACCCTGATCCGGCAGCCAAGCGTCTCTGCAAAAAACGAGGGGATACAAGAGTGCGCCGCACTCGTCTCAAAAATGCTCAGGGACGCAGGGATACCCTCTAGGATTTTGCGCATGAGGGGCGCCGCACCCGTCGTCTTCGGCGAGGTAAAATCAAAGTCAAACCCTGGCAGAACCCTGATGTTTTACAACCATTACGACGTCCAGCCTGCCGAGCCGCTTGACCTGTGGGACGATCCACCCTTTGAGGGCAAAATCCGGGGAAACAGGATCTTTGGCCGCGGGGCAGCCGACGACAAGGGCGAGCTGATCACCCGGATCAAGGCAGTCGAGGCATTTCTCAGGGTTGCCGGAGACGTTCCATGCAATGTCAAGTTCGTCATCGAGGGCGAGGAGGAGACCGGCAGCGAGCACATCGAGCGCTATCTTGTACGGTACAGGAAAAAATTCGCATGCGACGGCGTGATCTGGGAGTTTGGCTATGTCGATGCCAAGAACCGGCCGATAATCGGACTTGGGATGAAGGGACTGCTGTTCGTAGAGCTGTCCGTACGCGAGTCCGTCCGGGACGCCCACTCCAGCCTGGCGGTCCTGATCAAAAACCCCGCATGGCGGCTGGTAGAGGCGATAGGGACGCTTAGGAGCCCTGACGGAAAAATCCTCATCAAGGACTGGTACAGGGAGGCAGTCCCGCTTACAAGGCAGGACATCGAGCTGATCAGTGCCGAGCCCTTTGATGCCGGCTCGTTCAAGAGGGAATTTGGGATACGGCAGTTTGTCGGAGGCATGACCGGGCTTGATGCAAAAAAGGCGCTGGTCGGGGGTGCCACCTGCAACATTGCCGGGCTCCACTCCGGGTACTCGGGGGAGGGCGCAAAGACCGTCCTGCCCGGCAGCGCCACGGCAAAGATTGACTTTAGGCTCACCCCCGGAATGATTCCCTCAAGGCAGGCCTCAAGGCTGAGGCGGCACCTCAGGGACGGGGGGTTCGGCGACGTCAAGATCAGGATATTTCACGGCGAGGCTGCGGCCAGGACAGACCCCGGGGATCCGATGGTTCGGAGCGTCAGGGACGCAGCGGACAGGATCTTTGGCAGATCCGTCCTCAACGTCTCAAACGCGGGAACCGGGCCTATGCACTCCTTCGTCAAGGTGCTGGGGGCCCCATGCATCTCCTTTGGGGGCACCTACATCTTTGGGCGCATCCACTCCCCAAACGAGTTTGCCAGGGTTGACCTGCTGCAAAAGACCACAAAGTCCGTCTGCATGATCATGGACAACTTTTCCAGGCAGCCATGAGATCAGGCCCATACTGATGCTCATTGAAGACTTTGCCTGATTACGCGTCTTGCGAATGTTTACAGATCTCCGCCATGGCACCATTGCATGGACGAGACGAAAATCCTCACTGATGCCACGCGTGTCGAAAAGGATCTCAAGACTCACACCAGAATCCCGGCGGTGCGCTCCGTGCTGCCTGGCAGCACCACCGCAGACCGCGGAGACTGCCGGCGTGACACGGCGTACCGTACAGGTGTGGATCGCGAGGTTTGAGCTTGACGGCATTAGACTTTGCGTAGTAGGTTCAGATCTGGGATTATTACGAACAGATTCGCCTCATTCAGGTCGATTACACATAATGTCTATTAACTAAAAACAATGGATGTTGTGTAAATCCACAACACCTGATTGACCAGTTAAGGCCACCACGCCGATGATTCCAATGCAATTATCCAGTTAAGTCTTCAAATAGCCGATTTCCAGCACCCGACGTGTCCCAAGGAGAATAAACACCAGTTAATGTCCCGTCCCACCGGACGAAAAGGCTCAAAAGAGCTGGACACATATTATACAAGGAGTGAAATATCATAAGAACCGTCGAGGAATACATTGAACATGTAAAGCGCCTGGGAAGCATGAGCCGCAGTGATCTGTTGGAACATGTAAGCCGGGTACCAAAGTCCGAGATATCCGAACTGAATAAAAAATATGACAAACTGTATGCAGATCCCGAGTATGTGGATGAGTCCGACGGGTTCTTTGACGAGCACGGTCAGATCAATCCAGGCATATTGAAGCTGACTGATCCGTCGGAGCCGGGAGGCCCCCGAGGCGATCAGGAAAAGCGACTCAAAATGAAGTATGCCAGTGAGGGGCGGAACTAATTTTCATATGAAGCAGCAGGCCAGCCAAGACAAAACATACAAAAGCCCGACAGCCGTTTCCCATATGTGCAGACAAAGTTCATCTTCGTAACAGGCGGCGTCATGTCGGGCCTCGGAAAGGGCGTCACGGCCTCCTCGATTGCAAAGCTGCTGCAGTTATCAAACCAAAGGGTGTCATGCATCAAGATTGATCCGTACCTGAACTATGATGCGGGAACCATGAATCCCGTTGCACACGGAGAGGTCTTTGTAACCGACGACGGGGGGGAGTGCGACATGGATATAGGCAACTATGAGAGGTTCCTAAACCAGGACATTCCAAAGTCCCACAACATAACCACAGCACAGGTATACTCAAGCGTGATAGAGGCAGAAAGAAAGGGAAGGTACCTTGGAGCCTGCGTTCAGATCATCCCACACGTAACTGATGAGATTAAGCGGCGCGTCAGGACGGTCGCATGCAACGAGGGACTGGATGTCCTAGTCGTAGAGTGCGGCGGAACCGTGGGCGATATCGAGAGCCTGCCGTTTCTTGAGGCATTAAGGCAGATCAGGGTCGAGGAGGGGGCAGAAAACGTGATTTTCGTTCACGTCACACTGGCGCCGTCGCTAGACGTGGTGGGGGAGCAAAAGACAAAGCCCACGCAGCACAGCGTTCAGGAACTGAGGAGAATCGGCATCCAGCCGGATCTGCTGGCAGTCAGGTGCGCCGAGCCACTGCAGGACAAGACCAAGCAAAAAATCGCACTGTTTACCAACGTAGGTACAGGGGACGTCCTATCGTGCCATGACGTAAAGTCCATCCTGATGGTGCCCCAGATCCTGTACGAGCAGGGAGTCATAGACGCAATCTTCAAAAAGTTCGGCAAGGCGGGCCTGGTAGGCACCGCCGATGGGTGGGAGCGATGGGCAAGGATTGTACACGACATGACGAACCACTCCAACGGGGAGATAAGCATCGCAATGGTCGGAAAGTACGTTACGCTGGCAGACAGCTATGTCAGCGTAAACCACGCCCTCAGGCACGCGGGTGCAAAGGTGGGAAGATCAGTGTCAATCGACTGGATTGACTCAGACGAGCTAGGAGACCTCTCAAAGCTAAGCGGCCACCACGGAATCCTGGTGCCCGGAGGGTTTGGAACCCGTGGATCGGAGGGAATCATACGGGCCGCAGACTTTGCAAGGGAGAGCAACACGCCGTATCTTGGAATCTGCTTTGGATTCCAGCTGGCCGCGGTGGCCTTTGGAAGAAGCGTATGCAGATACGCCGATGCCAACTCCACTGAGATCGACCCCCAGACAAGCCATCCGGTGGTAGACCTGCTGCCGGAGCAAAGGGGCGTATCAGAGATGGGGGGCTCACTGAGGCTGGGTGCAAACGACATTCAGATCAGGGACAACACGCTTGCAAGGAAAATCTACGACTCTGAGGTCATATCAAAGCGGCACCGGCACAGGTACGAGATCAACCGGGATTTCATCGAGGAGTTCTCAGACAAGGGGCTGCAGTTTACCGGCGAGAGCGACGGGGGCAAGAGAATGGAGATACTTGAGATTCCAGATCACAGGTTCTACCTTGGGGTCCAGTACCATCCCGAGTTCAACAGCCGTCCGGGATATCCCGAGGGGGCATTTGAGGCGTTTGTGGCAGCCTCGGCAGGCTAGTCGTACCTTTTTAGCCTCGCGATGCAGTCGTCCAGAATTTTGACGTCCTGCCGATAGTATTTGTTTCCCTCTGCCAGCCCTGTGTAGTACCCGTCGACATTCTCGATGGCCTTTTGGGAGTCAGACCTGTAGCAGACCATTGCCTTTTCGATGATCTCAATGTCGTCCTCCAGTGCGGCAAGCGCCGATGCGTCGGCCAGTCCAGCACGCAGTCTGTCGGCAATCGGCCTGAGCCGGGGGGCAGTCCTCACGGACTCGGACTGCAGGATGGAGGCAAACATCGCCCCGGCACCGGCAATCTCGGGGCTGTCAGAGATGCGGTGCAGGCGGCGGTTGTAGTGGTTCAGGGCGCGCATGATGATGTCAAACCCGCCCTCGTCCTTGATGAAGATCGAGCCCACCCAGACTTTTTCAGGCATGCTGTCCTGCATGCCAGCCTGCTATTTATTCCAATTCCGGTATCTCGTAAATTTTTTGCCGGGCGTCCCGGATGGAGATCTTCCTTTTGACGTATCCCTTCTCCAGGAGGTGGCTGAGGGCCAGCCGCACGGTCCTCTCCGGAAGCAGGGTCTTGTTTGCAAGATCCTTTTGCGTAAGCGCGCCCTCGTACTCTAGCGTCTTGAGCAGCAGCTTGGAGCTCGGGGGCATGCTGAGCAGCTCCTTTGCAAGGTTGACCTTCTTTGCAAGTGCGGAGATCGCAGTGGAGTTCTCCTTTAGCCGGATTATCCTTGCAGGCGGGGAGAATTTGGCGCACTCTACCAGCTTTTTGACGCTGTAGCGGTCGATTCCGTCTAGCACCACCTCACAGTGCAGCCTTGCATAGATGTCGTCTATCTCTATGCAGCTGTCGTTTGAGACGACCAGCGGGCGGCGCGTGACGTCAAGGGAGTTCACAGAGATTATGCCAAACACCGGTGACTCTTGAAATATCACGGGGCCGCCTGCAGACATCGAGTATGCAGACGAGCCGATGGGTGTGGAGACTATTATGCCGTCGCCGCTGTCGTGCCACACCTCCTGGCCGTTTACCCTCAGGGTGTGCTCCATCAGCATTGCGCTTTTTGAGGAGAAGACTGCCACATCGTTGAGGACGGGGTACACGTTTTTTCCATCCACCTTGACGCCGAGTCTGGGAACCTCCTCTATCTTGTAGTTTTTCGTCTTCAGGCGGGAGACGTGGGATGTAAACTCCTTATAGTCGATCTGGGCCAAAAAGCCGCTGGACTCGCCTTCGCTCATCCCGACAACGGGGGTGGTCGCATCAAAGGTCCTGTGAAAGTAGTTCCGGACGCCCCTGTCTCCGCCCAAGACCAGGACACAGTCGGCCTTTTTGGATTTTGACTTGGGCCCGATGATAAAATTGGCAATGTCTGCATAGTCTAGAACCTTTCTTATCCTCTTGATTGAGGATTCGGAGGCACCTGATGTGTAGATCCCGATTTGCACAAGGAAATGTCGAAAATGTGCAATAAAAGCCTACAAGCTATACCTGCTTGAAATCAACCGTATTGTAAAAATACGACGCATTCGTGGCGGTGGCGCCCCTTTCTGGAACCTTTTGCAGGCCCACGTCCCCCGTCTCAAGTGCGGCCTGCGCAGAGCCGCCGGCAAAGCACAGCGCCCACAGCGAGTCCCTTTCCCTTAGCATGGTGCATGCAAATGTCGCACTGAAGATATCCCCGATGCCCGTCGTGTCATAGACCTTCTTGTTTGGCAGCCTGAGCGAGTACAGCCTGTCACCGTCTAGCAGGGAGACCTCCGTCCCGTTTGTCCTGAGAACATAGTCCACGCCCCTTTTCTGAAGCATCCTCATGCCCCCAAGATCCGAGCTTCCGACCAGCCGCTCCATCTCATCGGGACTGGACTTGATCGCGCGCACCCCGGACAGATCAACGTCGGTCTTTTCCAGGTACACCATGCCTTTACCGTCTGCGCGTCGGAGAAACCCCTGTGGATCCACAAAGACGGACTTCGAGCCGTCCTTAACCCTTGCAAACGTCTCAGCGGAGACCTCGTCAAAGACGGGGCTGATCAGGACGCCATCGGATTCTGAATCACAAAAGGCTAGGGGCTCGCACTTGCTTTCGAGGAAGAGATCACGCTCTGCGCCCCTGACGTTGATTCGAAATTTTGTTGTAGGTGCATCAGACAGCGCCTCGTCGTATTGAATTCCAAGGTCGTCCAGGCACTCAGAATGTGGAAAATCACTTCCAAACTTTGTGTGGAGGCCTACGTCAAACTTTAGCTTCCTTGCAGCATGGCCGCAATAGCAGGCAGGGCCGCCGGCCTGCCGGTATCGCGATTGGCCGATTGAAATCGTATCGATTGCACAGTGTGCGTATATGTCCAGCTTCATTTAGCCAAGGGTGGCAGGGATCAGGATTTAGTGTTTTGCTTTTCATGGCAGCCAGTGCACATAATCCTTCCCCTGTCCACCACAAGCTCGGCGTTTGAGCTCAGGCAGCGATGACACAATCCACGCATCATAACCTTATACGACGATCTAAGATTAAAGGAATATGGCAGAAATGCCTCAAAACTGCCGTAGGGGATTATTCCTCAGACGACGGCGCCGATCGCGGCCTTCATGATCATGCCCACCACGCCGTAGTTTCGGGAGGGGCAAACCAGTACTTCCTAGATGTACTTTTGCAGACCCGACACGGCACCTCCGCTACTTTCCGCGATCGTTTACAAACGAGTCGGCCGCATCGACAATGCACGCGACAAACAGCATCATGGTAAACCCCTTCCCTCCTGCAAATCCGTCCCACTTGGATTCCACGTCTATGAACACGGCAGTCCTCCACAGGTTGTACAGTATGACAGACATATAGAACAGCAGCAGCCTGACGACCGGGGAATTGCTGCACGTCTTGCCCATTATCCCCTTGATCACCCTGAACCCGGTCTCGATTCCCCACCGACTGCGGTACTCCTCCGGTATCTGCTCAATGACTGCCTCTGCACTTTTAGCAGACATGTTGGTGGCAAAGACCAGATACCTGTCGGCTATGGTCTCTTCTGCCTTGTCCTTCTTTGCTGCTGCCGTGCCGTCCTTTTCTACCTCGTCCTTTTCCACAATGACTAGCCTGAATGTGGCGCTCTTGCCGTCCTTGTTGGTCATTGTATATTTTGATACCGCACCGCGTTCTCCGCGGTCATGCTCCTCTATTGCCGCCACTATCCTCCTGTTCTTGACGGCAGGCATGATGTAGCTGCCCGTGCTTGTTTCTGCAGCCCTCATGCAGTCCACGTTAAAGAACCCGCGGTCATACAGGAACGTCTTGATCCTCATCCCTGATCTGGACGCCTTGCGGATCATTTTAGGCACGAAATCGGCCAGTTTTGCCTCTTTTGGAAGCTGCAGCGAGGAAAGCACGAGGTCAGACCCGTCATCTGATCCTATTCCGTGCATGGTAATGTGCGAGAGAAACGTCGACGTGCCGTTCTTGGGCTTTGACTTTCTGGCGATATCCTCCAGGCCCTTGCCATAGTATTCCACGTCGGTAACGTCCACTGCCACGACGTCCGTGTTGTGCAGCATGCCTGACCTGCGGGCGCACCTTACCGTATGCTGCAGCATGGAGCTGCACCACTTTTGCGCATCATCCAGGCTGACGCCCCGGATCGCCTTTAGGATCCAGTCCGGACTAGGCGTACGGCAACTATACGCGCCGCCCTTGGAGGCAGCCCCGTCGTCATGCTGCTGCCTGCTGCATTTTGAGGCCCGCCTGCGAAGGTGCGTCACGGCAGATTCTGCAAACATCCTCCTCTCAGACATGAAATATAGAACGCGCAGTGCGTCGATGTGGTCATACACTGCGTTGCGACTCTTTGAGACGGCCAGCCCGAGCTTGGGAAACCGCCGTCGCAATGTTTTAAACTGTCTCGATGTTATGTCAAACTGGTGTGCAAACACGTCGTTTTGTGTTACTGACATGATGATGGTTGGCACACCGCCTGATCTATAGTATGATGGTCAAAAAATCTCGGCAAATTGCGTAATTATCGTGCCTGCAAAAGTACATCGAAGAACTACTGAAACTCTTACCTCAAACAGGCAGGTGAAACGTACCAAAAATCGAGCAAAAACAGAAAATCAGGCAGGAAACATGACGCCTCAACATCAAGACAAAAACAACAATCCCATCTACATTTCACCTAGCTGCCAATCTCGAAAGGCTAAAATGAAGTAAAAGGAATCAAAAAACGAGGGCTCTGATGGAATTAGGATCATCCCGTCGCAGGGACGATCTAATCGTCACGGCTCCATCGCCGCCCTCGTTTTATCCATACGACAATGCCGCCAAGCACCCAAGGGTGATTAGGGGGCTCTGATCATCTGGTGTGTGGCCGCATCCCCTTTGCCGTAAGAGCTTACCCCCTCCGGAAGATACGACATGGTAGGCATGGTGATCAAGTGTTCTAGCCCGCAGTGTCTCCCAGGGGTAAACTTACCAGCTGCCAAACTGCAAGATTATAAGTAGGGGATAACCCTGTTAGCCCATGCCACTCAAGCGTGCCAGCAGGGGCCGTACAAAGGGGGGAAAGGGCTCCACAGGCGTAGTCCAGTGCTCAAACTGCGCACAGACTGTACCCAAGGACAAGGCCAAGAAGGTCACCTCCAGGCTGAATCTCGTAGAGCACACGCTGGCAAAGGAGCTACGCGCGCAGGGGGCCTACATTGCATCGCCAAAGGTTCTCAACTGGTACTGCATTTCGTGCGCAATTCACTTCAAGATTCTGAAGATTCGGTCTGCAGACAACAGGAGAAAGCGCGGCAGGCTGCGATAGTCAGTCCAGTCTTTTTGCAGTAAAGATCATCCTTTGAACCAGCGTTATTGCGGCTATGATGATCACGATGACCATTGCAATCTCCATCATTCCGGGGATTATGCCCAGAATCGCAATTACCAGCAGCCGCTCGGCCCTCTCCCCAATTCCGATTCCCTGAAGCCTCACTCCCAGGGACTCGGCCTTGGAGCGTGCATAGCTTACCAGCAGAGACAGCGTAATTGCAGGCAGTACGAGATAAGGCTCGGCATATCCTCCCACTAGGATTCCCATGAAGATTGCGACCTCTGCAATCTTGTCTGACATTGAGTCAAGAAACGATCCCCTTTGGGATGCCTTCTTGGTTACGCGCGCGACCTGCCCGTCAACAATGTCAAAGAATCCAGAGACCAAAAGCAGGACTCCGGCAACAACAAAGGCAAACTCATAGCCGGTGCCATAGACAGCTGCGGAGGCAAATGCAAACGCCAGTCCTACGGACGTCCAAGTGTTAGGAGACAGTCCCGTCGATGCAAAACTGCGTCCTATGCCCTCAAGGATCGGTCTGAGGCGCTCTCTTAGGTTGTTGAGCATGCAAAATCACCAGTCCCGATGCATATATAAAATAACGACGGCCAGGAGATCCCCCAAGTCTGCACGTCCGGCATGGGCCGGGCCGCCTGCCAAACAACGACGGCCACTGTGACGAATCTGGCCGGGCCGGGACATCTCATGCGTGCCGTCCCGATAACTGCCGCATCCACTGCGCGAGTCTGATCCCCGGGTGCCGGCATGAACGCACGCCGGGGCACACGGAAACCGTGGCTGAAAAAAAGGCAGGATCCGTGCACGGGTCAGGCGCTGCCATCTGCGAGGCCCATAGCAATGACGGTGGAGGCGATTTTGGCAGCCATGGCGGCAGTGGCCCCGGTATCATTCTGGGGGTTCAGCTCGACAATGTCAACGCCGGTCAGCATGGTGCCGTCCATGGAGCGGACCATGTCAAGGAGCTCCCGCGAGGTTATGCCCTCGGCCTCCGGATTTCCGACCCCGGGGGCAAAGGCCGGATCCAGCACGTCCAGATCAAAGCTTGCATACGTCTCATCAAATACAGATACCGCGTCCCTTACCAGTCTCGGGCCGCTGCCGCCACGGATGTCCCTGTCGGTGATTGTTCTGATGCGATGCTCCGTCAAAAACGCAAGCTCCTCTTTGACAAATGCCCTGGCACCGACATGGACGATGCTGTCGGCACCGCGCTCCTCGACAATGCGCCTCAGATAGGACGCATGGCTCAGCTTGGTGCCGGCATACTGGTCACGCAGGTCATAGTGCGCGTCAAATACAATGTATCCGGTCTCCCTTGGAAAGCCCGTGTATGTTCCATACGTGATAGAGTGCTCGCCGCCCAGGATGAGCAGCTGCCTGCCACGGCCGACAAGCTCCCCCGTGACCTTTCTTGCCATGTTGATCATCTCGGATGCGGCCACGGTGTGGGTGGTGTTTCCGAGATCCTCGATTCCGGCAGACTCCAAGTCAACCTGCAGATCGGGGTGAAAGATCTCGATGTTGTTAAAGGCCTCGCGGATTGCATCGGGCCCAAACCGGCATCCGGGCTTGTAAGAGTGAGTAGAGTCAAAGGGAATCCCAAACACGGTGGCTACGGGCTCCGAGCCATCCCCGGGGGCAGATATCAGGGGGTTTCGGTTAAGATAGAGGTCGATGAAGCTCAACCTGTCACACCATGATCTGGGGCCTCTTTGAGAGGTACCGCGGAAGGTTCAGTGCAGAGTATGGCCTTCCCTTGGTTTCCTCGTGGATCTCTGCGATAAAATCGTCAAAGGATATCTCGCGCACGTCTCCGGTCCTCCTGTCACGAATGCTCAGGCTGTGAGACTGCGCCTCCCTTGCACCTATGACCAATATGTAGCGGATCCACTCCTTTTCGCCCTCCCGGATTCTCTTTCCGATGGATTCGTTTCTGTCATCGATGTCGACCCGGACGTTGTGGGAGGAGATCCCGTCGGCTAGGTTCTTTGAGAATTCGGCAAACTCCTCCTTGAGTGGGATTATTCGCACCTGTGTGGGGGCAAGCCACAGCGGAAGCTCCGGCTTTCTGCCCTCCGCGGCATCCTTTGCGGCCTCCTCCAAAAGGGCGTAGATTACGCGCTCTACGGCCCCGCTCGGGGAGTTGTGAAGTATGAGGGGATGCCTCTGGGTGTTGTTTTCGTCGACGAACTCTATTCCATACCTGCCTCCGTTCTCGACGTCAATCTGGTCAGTGGACAGTGCGGACGCCTTTCCAAGGTTGTCGATATAGTTGAACTCCCATTTTAGGACAAAATAAAAGAACTTTTCCTTCCACATCTCAACGAGTACCGGCTTGCCGTGCTTTTTGACAAGCTCCAAGACCACCTCCCTGTTCTGGCTGTAAAAGTCCTCCGTAAACCGGACTGCCATCTCGTAGCCGTCCTCCCCTATTCCAAGCTCCCTGATTACGCTCTTTGACAGATCAAACCGTGCCTGAAGCTCACCGGCCGCCTGGTCCATGTCGGCACAAAAGGCATGGCAGTCAGGCATGGTGAATGCGCGCAGCCGCCTCAGCCCCACAAGCTCGCCGGACTGCTCACGCCTAAAGCTGTACCTGGTCAGCTCGTACAGCCTGTAGGGCAGGTTCTTGTAGGACATTTGAAAGTCGTTTGCCATCAAAAACTGCCCAAAGCATGCGGCAAACCTCAAGAAGAGCTGCTTTCCTTCAGAGTCGATGCTGTACTGCCTTGCAGGGAACCGGTTAAAGTAGCTCTCCATGCTGGGATGGTGGGAGTCATACATGATCGGGGTCTCCACCTCGTATCCGCCATACTCCCTGACGCGGTTTGTGACGTACTGCTCGATCAGAGACTTTATCAGGCGCCCGTTGGGATAAAACCGCATGTTTCCAGAGTCAGACGCCGGCTCATAGTCTGCAATCGCCATCCTCTTCATCAGGGCTACATGCGGCGGAGGCTCGTCCGTGCTTCTTTTCTTGGCCGCCTCGTACCTTGAGAGAACCTCCAGCTTTTTGTGATCCCCAAAATCAAACTCCTCGACTGGGATCATCGTCCCGTCGGGGGACAGGATGTTCCAGCAGGACTCGATCCCGGACTCGCCCCTCAGCGCGTCAGACGTCACCTCCCCCCCGGCATCATCCTTGGTGATGACCCGGAAGCTCTCGGCTAGCGGATGCCCCTTTACCTTGACCTGGTAGGACTTTGTCCAGCCAAACGGGGAGCAAGACACCTCAAGATCAGATGCTGCTGACTCCATTTCCTTGAGCAGGGGCATTGCAGTGGAGGGGGCCGCAAGGTCGGAGCTGAGGTGGGCATAAGGATATAGGAGCAGCCTTTTGCAGCCGATCTTCTCCATCGAGGATCTGATTTGGGATACCGCCCTTTGTGCCACTGATGAGTCATCGCCGTCCTCTACTGCCACAAATGCCACCACCACCTCCTCAAAGTGCCGGGGCCCGGGGCTTGCAATGTCCTCGGCAGACCTGATCTCCTTTTTTGTCGGGACATAGTCTATGCTGTCACAGTGAAGCTGCAGGATCCGCATGGTTTCACACTGGAAATTTTGAAATTAAATGTTATGTCTTGGTGAGCTGTTCCAGTGCAATAATGGATCGTAGGACGACTCCGGATATTCCCAGGTTGGCAGAAAGGAACCGGCTGGCGCGCCCCAAGGGATCCTCCCCCCTGAACCCTTCGTCATAGACCATCTCAATTGAGCCCCTGTCGGTATGAACGACGGACGTAATCAGGGAATAGGTGCCAAGCCTCTCATCGGCTTTTTCCTCGTACAGGCAAAGCTCGACGCGAGTTATCTCAAAGCCCCGCTCCCAGAAGCTGCCGCCCTCAAGGATCACCGAAACCCGGGAGGGCCCACTTGCAACCCTGCCCGGATCAGGGACGTCTACAAACCTCATGACAACTAGTATACCTGCCGGTAATTTTGGGTATCGTAATTATTATCTAGTCGAGAATCGCCAAGGGAGGTGATGGATCATCACAGGTTTACGGGAAAGAACATCCCGCACATCAGGCTGGATCCTGGAATGAAGATCGAGGATCTAGTCGAGATGTTTGCGGCCTCAGGGTACAATGCAAGGCAGCTTGGGGATGCGGCAAAACTTTACGCAAAGATGATCAGGGACGACGCGACTATCTGTCTTACGATAGCGGGGGCCATGACGCCGGTAGGCTTTGGCGGGATCTTCAAGACCCTCATCGAGCGGGGGTTCGTAGACTGGATCATAACTACCGGGGCAAACGTGTATCACGAGGATCACTTTGCCTGGGGGCTGCCCGTAAAGCAGGGCCATTTTGACGTTGACGATGCAAAGCTGTACGACAACGAAATCGTCAGGATTAGGGACGTGTACATAAAGTTCTACGAGACCCTGGAGGCAGAGGATCAAGTCATTCAGAAATTATACAGAGACAAGTTCGTAGAAAAGCCCTTTACCACTGCGGAGTTTTGCAACTTTCTGGGAAAGATGAGCAAGGAAAAGTCAAAGCATCCAGAAAAAAGCTTCCTGACTGCCGCATATGACTGTGATGTGCCGGTCTACATATCCACGCTCAAGGACTCGTCCCTTGCACTGAACCTGGCAGTACACAGGCTAGAGAACAGGGTATACAGCCTGGACTTTGTAAGGGAGATCCTGGAGCAGGGGGCAATCCTGTACAACTCAAAAAAGTCAGGTATTGTCGAGCTGGGAGGGGGGGTTCCAAAGAACACGGCCCAGCAGACGGGGCCGCTGCTTGATCAGATACTGAGGAGAAACGACGGTGGCCAGGACTATGTCATCCAGATTACGGATGCGCGGCCGGACACCGGGGGGCTGTCGGGTGCAACTCTGCAGGAGGGCAAGAGTTGGGGCAAGATCCAGGATGCGCACAGGGACAATGTCACGGTATACGCAGACGCGACAATTGCGTTTCCAATCTTGGCGCTGTATGTCCTGAGCAGCCAAAAGAAGAGAAGGTCCAAGCGGCTCTATGGGAGGCTCGGTGCGCTTTACGACGGGCTGAGCAGGGACTATTTTAGGGGAATGGAAAAACTAAACGCGGGAAGGCCAGGAAGGTAGGTTCCAGCCGTCGCAGCTGCTGATTCCACAGTGGCCGATGCAAGCAGGATGGAACCGTCCCTTATCGCTACTCGTGCGTCTTGTACCGCGCTGGTACCCCAATGCCTTTCCCTTGGCTTGGCCGGCCTATTGATACTGCTGCATCCCCGAGTGCGGCGGGATTGATCAGAACCTGTCAAACCGTGCCCGCTCTAGTTCACGATCATCCTTGGACTCTTTCTTGTACTCCTTATAGTGCCTTTTGCACAGGACGGTCTTTTTTCCGGCAGAGTTTACCTGCAGTCCTGCATTTTCCACCTTTGCGGTGTTAAGAGAGCGTGCGCCGTCGTCATCGCACCCATCCACGTTGCACTTTGCACCCTTGGATACGATTCCCATGATTTTTCTTGTAGGGGATGTTATTTATAGTTGAAAGTTTGCTGCCGCAAGAGCCTGCCTCCAGAAAATACGGTGTGGGGGCATGGTGATCAGGGCATTGGCCGGCAGCGTCGCCCAAGGGGCAAGATCCTGCCGCCGGCAGTAAGAGTTCACCCCATCCCGAAGAGGCAGCATAGATGGGCATGATCATGAGGATCCTGATCGGCAGTATCGTCCAATGGGCAAACCCTTACCGCCGGCCCTTGTTATAGTTTATAACAGGATTACGACTGAAAACCAGCAAATGGTAGCAAAGAACAAGCCGTTATCCTCGCAGGACAGGAGAAGGGACTCCAAGGGATCAAAGAAAAAAGACAAGGAAGGCGGAGGGGGCCCAAGGGCAGAGATTACCGTGGTGCTGACCGAAGAGCAGGCCTCCAAGGCAGTCAAGGGCGCAAAGGTAATCACGGTTCAAGAGCTGGCAAGGCAGACAGGCGTAAAGATCTCAGCTGCCAACACGTATCTCAGGCAGGCGCTTGAAAAGGGCCAGGTTAAAAAAATCGGCGGCCACAGCGGCCACCACATATATCAGCCGGCATCCTGATGCAGGGACAGGACATCCCCGGGCTTTGCATTATCAAGATCCTCAACGCCGGAGATTATCTTTCCAATCGGCGACATTTGCTTTCCAGCATAGACGGCTCTTGCAAAAAAGCAGATGCTCCTCCCCCCGGGATAAAACGCAACATCGCCCCTCTTGAAATCCCTTCTTGCACGCTCAAGTCCAGAGTCAATCGGGGACTCGAGATAGATGATGCCACCTCCAAGAAGGTGGGCATTGCCGTCCAGCGGGATGGATCTTAGCAGCATTCCAACCGTCCGGGGGGCCAGGTGCCGCTTTAGCTCAACTGGGATCCTTGACTTTCCCCTAACCTCCAATATTAGGCTGGATTTTGAGACAGAATGCAAGCTCAATTCGTAGTTTAGAGTCATTGGATTATATAACCGCTTTTAGGACAACACATTACTTGCCTACTACAGAGTCCGAAGCTTCAGTTGAAGAGGTATCGGCGCCCCCGCCCGAAGAACGGGAGATCAGCGACGAGGAGGCGCTATCAAATGCTGGGCTGACAAAGGCCGTAGACACATACAGGAGGTTGATGGAGGCAAAGGAGCTTTCCGAAAAGGAGCAAGACGACCTGGAAAAGAAGATCAAGGAGATTGAGGACAGGGACATTATTGAGGCCAATTCGGAGCACACGCCGCAGGAAATCCCCGCAGAGGATGGCAACGTTACAATCGGTCCCCCCGTACTGACAAGGTTTGAAAAGGCAAGGATAATGGGCGCTCGCGCATTACAGCTATCGCAAGGCGCCCCCCCATTCATTGAAATTCCCGCCACGGCCAGGACCTCGCTGGACATTGCGATGGAGGAGTTGGATCAGAGAATCATTCCGATTATAATCAAGAGGGTACTGCCAAACGGCGACCATCAAAACATCCCAATCGGTTATTTCCAGTAATGTATGAATCGTCGACAAGACTTAAGAAGCCAGCAAGTCCTCATGGTAGCTGACGCATATGGAAGAGGGAGTGCAGACATCCGTGGCTAGTCGTACGGGCTCGGCCGGCGACATTGTAGTCTATGTAAAGCGTGATCCGGTCATGCAGGTGGCAATGGATCTGCTGCAGGAGTTTGCAAGGGGGAAAAAGCTCATTCTAAGGGCAAGCGGCAGCTCGATCCCAAACGCGGTCGCAGTAGCAAACATCCTGACAGAGAACATGCTAAAAAACGATGCCAGGACGCAAGACATTACGGTGGACAGCGAGGCGCCGCCCGGAATCGGAAGGATGACGTCCACCATAGAGATTGTTCTTGTCAGGGACTAGTATACGCTGCCGGGGCCCCTTAGCAGCATGTTTTCGCACTCTTTGCAGACCTGCTCATCAATGTCGGTTTCAAGATTGTGGTGGATATCGCAAATCAGCAGGCTTGACTTGACATAGTTGCACAGACCTATGAACTTGGAAAGGCTTGATGGGGTGTATGCCATATCCGACGCTAGGTTATCGCTTAGCTCGTTTATCATTTTTGCCACCTGCTCTTCTGCCATCAGCTTGGCAATCAGGGAGGGGTTGCCGCGCGTCCCCCTGATGTAGTTGCTGATTGCAGCCTGTGTTACGCCGAGCATTTTCGAGATTTCGTCCTCGCGGATTTTATGATCCAGTGCCAGCTTTTTTGCCAAAATTGCACGAAGTGCAGGAATCAAGGTCTTTGACTCAATTTCTGCAGGGAGCAGCATGGGTTCAAAATGTATTGCAACGCATTTAAAGCTTGCAGGCATATCCTCTACAAAGCAGTTATCAGCCCAATTGTTCCAAAGGTTTAGGCAAAGCTAATGATGCCAGTATGCGTAATTGAAAAGCGATTATTTCCTTGTCGAAATATGCACGACATGACAAAATCATGGCTCATTTTTTGGTGTTGTTGCCAGAACACCAAAAACCAGGCAAGCCGACAAAACTGGATTGGCAGTTTGCCAGATGGTAAAAAAATATTCACAAATTCTCGCTAATAGGATCTGGGCGCATAATACTGTATGGTAATCGGATATTGTGTGAAATGCCGAGACAAAAGAGAGATCAAGGGAGTAAAGCCGACAACTCTCAAGAATGGAAAACCTGCAGTAAGGGGAACCTGTCCGACATGCAGTACTCCAATATTCAGGATAGGCAGGCCTGAATAATCATCTCTTTTTTTAGGATCAATAATCCCATTGAGGATCTATGCCGTTCCACAGCCTGCGAAACGACTCTGGATCCTTTTCGATCTCTCCAATTATTCGATTCCTTACCACAAAGAAAAAGTTCTCCATCGCGTCAACGCCGCCATCGGCGTGCAGCTCTTTGCCAATCTCGGCAATCCTGGACTTTTTTTCGGCAGCCTCGTTGGAGTCGGGATTTTGCAGGCAAAACGTAAAAAGATCAATCATCTCCTCCTCTAGCATGAAATCCATACCCAAGAAAGTGCGTGCTGCTTTATTTTAACCTGTATAGACAGTCTTTGCAGGAGGCTGCCCTCTAGGCTACACCGGGCCAGCCTTGATCACCATGCAGCATCCTCTGGAGATGGCAGGATCCCATCATGATGAACCTGGACTGCGACAGGCGCCTTTGCAAGGCCCGGGAACAGGCAGGTAAATATCGTCCCGGCTCTCCCCTGCATCGAGCTCGACGCTTCCAAGCCAGAGACGCTGCCCTGCACGGTGGCTATCGGCAGGCCCGGGGTGTAACATGACAGGCCCCAGCAGCGTGACGGGCATCATCATGGATGCGCTGGCAGGGGGCGGCCTGTCGGGGGGCATTCCACCACTTGGATTTCCTGCAGACTCGTACGCTGCCGTCCGGACTGCCAAGGGGCAGGCTACGCCTAGAAAGACAGAAAGAAAAGAGGGGGTTTTCCCTATTGGAAGGGATCGATGAACGGGCAGTTTACGATGTGATCACTGTCCATGGGCCTTGCTATGTCGATCTGAATCAACCCTGCATCCCTGTAGGCATTGATGTCACCAATGGTCTCCAAAACAGCTGCATCCTCGGGATCTTCCCAGTCGATCAGGAATATTCTCCACATCGGACTGTAGTTTGCGTCTCCCGGGGCACCGGCGGCAATTCCAGGCTGGAATCCCAATGGACCCGAGCCGCCAATCCCGTTACGGAACTGGAACAGATTTACTGCGGCACCGCTGTTTATCAGGTTGGCAGATGAGGGGGTGCTCACAACGCCCATCATGTCGGCCGGGCCGCTGGGGGTAGCATCGGTTACAATATAGTAGATGGTCCTGCCATCCGGTCCCCAGCCCCTGTGCGCAATGAACGTTACCTCCATCCCTTCGATGTCAATATCCAAGACCTGGCCACCGCCGTACGGGGTGTCATCCTCCAAAACCTTGTCAGCCACCATCATCTGTCCGCTAGGCCAGACAATCTGCGGCATGTTGACTACGACGGGCAGATCCAACAGCTCCACCTCACCGTTTTGCGCGGCATCCATGATTTCAGACTCTGAGGTCAGTTCACGGACATTGCTTTGATCGACCCAGGCCACATGAACGTGGTAGGTCAGTGCGCTGTAGCCTTCCTGTCCGGGAATGCTTGTCAAGACCTGGTTTTGGAATCCGTGGATTCCGTCCCCAGACACTCCGTTAGTAAAGAAGTATGTCTTGGAGAGTGCGGAATCAGGAGCCGTACTCAGGACAGGTGCAAGCTCAACCCGCCAGCCCTGCTGCTCGGTGATTACGTCGGCATGTGCCTCGTCACTGGCATCGGTAATGACATAATATACCGGCTGGCCGTCATAGTATCCCATGTGCATTGGAATTGTTGCAGGAACGCTTGCCCTTGACAGTCGAAGTACGGAATCCAGGTCGCCCTCATCAACATGTTTTTTTTCATGTTCGTCATGAGCCATGGACTCCTCAGAGGTCTCTGCGGCGGCTCTCGTGGGAGAAGCCATACGCATGGATTCCTCAAATTCGGCCCTTCCGCCCAGGTATTCTGAGCAGAGCCTGTCACCGCAAACAATGCTTGCAGTAGAGGAGCCAAAATTGCCCACGCTTGTTCCCTTGGACTTTAGGGCACTGGCATCTGTAAATGGTTCGCTTGTCAAGGCCACTGCCAGTATGGGTAGGATTGCAAGCAATCCCACATACTTGAAAATCGTCTTCATTGTGGATCGGCCCCAATTTTTGGTTAAAAGCGTTGCTCCAAATTCGGCGTGAGTCTGCCCCCTGGGCGACACTACAGTCCAGAACCTTGATCACTGTGCCCACCACTCGCATTTTCGGAAGGGGGTAAGCTCTTACAATTCAGCTAAGTGAAAAGTACCCCATCTAGGCAGAAAATCAAGGAATTTAGGCCATCTTGACAACACCGGCAGATGCAAACAGATCAATTAGGGTGCGGCCCCGTGGTTTTCGTTGGCCAAGCAAAAAACCGCGCTGCTTTAAAGTAACAGCTCGGGCTCGAAGTGATTTATGATTTTAGGCACAAATTACATCTGCGAAGATCCCTTTGGCGATAAAATTCATGCCTGAACTTCCAGAGCCTGAGCTGTTACGCTTTAAAGGCCGAAAAAACCGGACGGGGGCTGGCCGTTACAGGTGATCCAGCTAGAATTTCCTGCTATTTTTAATTAAAAAAAAGGCTAGTACAATGCTAGCACTGCCTGACCGAAACCCAAGGATTATAGGATATATTACATTTTAAACTTTGAAGGGAAACCACCGCAGGATTGTGGCCTACGGCGCAATTGCCACGGACGGACGCCGCTTCTTCCGGACGTACGATAAATTTGACGGCCCGACATTACTCAAGTATCCGAGAGATCTGCACAGTCACTTTGGAAAGGTCTTGACAATAACAGACGGCGCATCTGCGCACACCGGAGCTGTTGCCTAATTAGATAATTTGCACAACATCAGATCCTCCGTAAAATCAGGTGTGAGCGGGGTTGTCGCCTAATTCCATCCATCTGACTCAATCTGCACGTCTTTATGAATTTCCGCCCTTTTGTCCGCCTGATCCATTTGGCACCTCATGATTTTCAGGAATTCTGGTGAATTAGGCGACAGTCCCCGTCACAACGGTGTTTTATCAGCTATACCAATCAAATGAGGGAGCTGTCAAGTTAGATGGTTTCGCCATCATTGAGCTTGCTGGTACGTTTTCGGCTCTTCTCGACGTATTTTGCCGCCGCATCCATAGTTTGGCTGATGATTTCTAGGAGGCCGGTTCTCTGGATCGCTTAAATATTTCAGTATTGAAGAACGGTAATGAATACGGTAGTGGCTGCCCTTGCGTTGCTCTCTGTCGCAGGCGCGGGCATGCTGTCGCTCGGCGCAATGGCAGAGGTGCCGTCTCCGATGGCACAGCATGAGGCGGGGGTGCCGATACACGAGATACAGTGCCGGGATTCAAAGACGCTGATGGAGACCACGCGCGGAACGCCTGCATGCATCAGCGAGGGCTCGGTGCAAAAACTGCTGCAAAAAGGATGGGTGCCGGTAGCACAGGCAACAGAACGCCATGACCGACAGCAGCCGGAGGCGGCAAAAACCGGAGGCGGCAGCATCGACGGCCCCGATGCCGGAGGAGAGGGCGATGGCTTTGTGGTGCTGAGTGCCTCGTCTCCCGTGGAGTTTGTCGATGACGGGCGGGAGATCAAAAGATCCACACTTCAGTAGTTCCTCGATGTACTTTTGCAGGCACGATAATTACGCAATTTGCCGAGATTTTTTGACCATCATACTATAGATCAGGCGGTGTGCCAACCATCATCATGTCAGTAACACAAAACGACGTGTTTGCACACCAGTTTGACATAACATCGAGACAGTTTAAAACATTGCGACGGCGGTTTCCCAAGCTCGGGCTGGCCGTCTCAAAGAGTCGCAACGCAGTGTATGACCACATCGACGCACTGCGCGTTCTATATTTCATGTCTGAGAGGAGGATGTTTGCAGAATCTGCCGTGACGCACCTTCGCAGGCGGGCCTCAAAATGCAGCAGGCAGCAGCATGACGACGGGGCTGCCTCCAAGGGCGGCGCGTATAGTTGCCGTACGCCTAGTCCGGACTGGATCCTAAAGGCGATCCGGGGCGTCAGCCTGGATGATGCGCAAAAGTGGTGCAGCTCCATGCTGCAGCATACGGTAAGGTGCGCCCGCAGGTCAGGCATGCTGCACAACACGGACGTCGTGGCAGTGGACGTTACCGACGTGGAATACTATGGCAAGGGCCTGGAGGATATCGCCAGAAAGTCAAAGCCCAAGAACGGCACGTCGACGTTTCTCTCGCACATTACCATGCACGGAATAGGATCAGATGACGGGTCTGACCTCGTGCTTTCCTCGCTGCAGCTTCCAAAAGAGGCAAAACTGGCCGATTTCGTGCCTAAAATGATCCGCAAGGCGTCCAGATCAGGGATGAGGATCAAGACGTTCCTGTATGACCGCGGGTTCTTTAACGTGGACTGCATGAGGGCTGCAGAAACAAGCACGGGCAGCTACATCATGCCTGCCGTCAAGAACAGGAGGATAGTGGCGGCAATAGAGGAGCATGACCGCGGAGAACGCGGTGCGGTATCAAAATATACAATGACCAACAAGGACGGCAAGAGCGCCACATTCAGGCTAGTCATTGTGGAAAAGGACGAGGTAGAAAAGGACGGCACGGCAGCAGCAAAGAAGGACAAGGCAGAAGAGACCATAGCCGACAGGTATCTGGTCTTTGCCACCAACATGTCTGCTAAAAGTGCAGAGGCAGTCATTGAGCAGATACCGGAGGAGTACCGCAGTCGGTGGGGAATCGAGACCGGGTTCAGGGTGATCAAGGGGATAATGGGCAAGACGTGCAGCAATTCCCCGGTCGTCAGGCTGCTGCTGTTCTATATGTCTGTCATACTGTACAACCTGTGGAGGACTGCCGTGTTCATAGACGTGGAATCCAAGTGGGACGGATTTGCAGGAGGGAAGGGGTTTACCATGATGCTGTTTGTCGCGTGCATTGTCGATGCGGCCGACTCGTTTGTAAACGATCGCGGAAAGTAGCGGAGGTGCCGTGTCGGGTCTGCAAAAGTACATCTAGGAAGTACTGACTTGCAAGATACCCTCCCCCGTGGCCCTACTATGAAAAGATCATGGGCAGCGATATAACCCCCGATGATGTCGGCCCTGACAACCTGATAAGACTGCCTGCAACGCAGCATGAAAAATACTCCATAACCCCCGGAACAGGGTTCCACATTGAGGACTGGATGCCCACATACATTCCCGACGGACAGCGACTGCTGTATGCAGACAATGTCTGCAAACCTTCAGGCTGCAAGATGAGGATGCAGTTTGTTCCGACTACCTTTGTATTAAATGAAAACGTGACCAACTACGAATTGAAGCACTCCGAGGGATTTGTGGTTTGGGCCGAGTATCGTGTTGTTCCTCTTGACGAGATTGAAGATGAGATAGAATATATCAAAGAAGTTTTTGGTTCTCAGTACGGCAACTACGGGGAGGGCTTCAGGGAGATGACGCGTGACGGGAAAACGGTAAGCGCATTTGAGGGCGGAAATGCTCTGAATCACTATCGTGCAGGCATCAGCTTCCATCATGATGAACATACGTCGATGGGCGTAAATTCACGTTATCACACGCTTGATGAGCTGCTGCCCGTCTTTAACAGCCTGTTGGTAAAGTGATGACCAAGCTTCCCGTTTTGTTTTTTGCAGTCTTCACTGTGCATTGCTGCATATGGCCATCCCTGTCCCAGCCGTCCGTCTCGGAGGGGTACATCGGCAAAGAATGCCGGGGTAACTCGTTTATCGCAGGAACCATAACGTCGCTTGACTGTGACAACATCACAACCAGAAACCAGGCACCCACAGCCTAGAACAGGGCAATAGGCGTGACCACAAACGACAAGGTCACAGTCGACATAAACGCAGCAGGCACCGACGGCGACTATCTGACGTTTTATGAGTACCCCGCAAAAGGGCGCCTGAGCCACACCAACATTGCCGAAAAGATCCCAACCGCAAACGGCATGTCCGTCCGGCTCGAGTACACTCCGGCAAGCTCCACGCCGGAATCTGACACCAGAGGTGATCCTATGGCTTGGGGTTGGCGCGCATCTGGCCAAGCGCCTCAAAGTTGAAGCAGTCTGCCATCGTCGCCGAATCCAGGCCTCGGCGGAACTTGCACAGGAGAGCGGCAATATTGTATATATTCAAGGCGGCAAGGCTTATCATGATGAAGGTGGGGATACTCGATGTGAAGATTCTGGCCTTGGGAGTAAGGAATCGCAACCGAGTTGACGAGCAGGTACTAGAGGGCTCCGGGGTCGGCAGCGCAGGTACCGGAAGGATACTGGACAATCTTGCGTCAATGATCGAGAGGGGCCTGCTCAAGCTAAACGAAGACAAGTCGTTTCAGGTCACCGACTTGGCAAGGCAGATTCTTTGGGGCGACGGCATTCCAGTGCGGGTAAAAATCCTTCGGATTTTGGAAATCAGCTCGCTTGGCGCCGACAAGATTGCAGAGTACCTTGACGAGGACGACAAAAAGATAGGATCGGAGATCGAAGGCCTGAGGAGGAACCGGCTTGTGTTAATGTCGGCGCTGAGAACCGGGCGGGGCATAGAGCAGGTATTTGAGATCACCTCAGAGGGAAGAAGGGTGATCGGGAAGGCTGGTGCGGACTTGCCGGACGACTCGGAGGTCTTTGAGCTGCTAGAGGACATAGCAGGCACCATAAAAAACTCAAAGCTGGACGAAAATGTCAAGAGTGAGATCCTGGGAAAAGTCTCAAGGGTTCAGGCGAGGCTGGACATATGACTTGCTTCTGACCTTGTCATGAATCTGTGCCAGAATGAGCTTTGCCTTTTCCTTGTTTTCAAAGGACTCGACCTTTTCATCCATTATGGCGTCAATCTCGTAGCTTTTGTCGACGAGTACGTTTGCAACGTGATCGTCTAGGGTTCCGTTGCCAATCAGGTAATACGCAAACACGGTGTTTTTTTGTCCGATTCGGTGAAGCCTGTCCTCTGCCTGCCGGTGTATTGCAGGACTCCAGTCCAGCTCGGCAAATATGACATAGCGCGCCCTGGTAAGGTTGATTCCGACGTTGCCTGCGCGAAGGCCTGCAATCATCAGCTTTGACCGGCCTGCCTGAAACATGTCTATGTTTCTTTGCCTTTCCTTGTCGCTCTGTCCACCGATTACGGAGACGGGGGAGAACTCCCGAAGGCTCTCATGGAGCAGCGTATGAATGGAGAGGTGGTGGCAAAAAACCACGACGCTCTCCTCAATCTCCATGATGTTCTTTACAAAGTTAATGACGTGCGGAAGCTTGGCAATGCCGGCCACCTGCCGCTCGCTTTGAATCGCACGCCGATACGATACCGACTTGGCAAATGCGCTCTCGGCGCGCTCTTGCTCCTCCTCAAGCCGGTGCCAGATCTTGTCAAGTTCTGCAAGATAGTACTCTGTGTCGGCATCTATGACCTCCTTATACCGGACCTTGTCCTTGAGCTCCTTTAGCACATCAGACTTTTTTCTTCGCAGCATCACGTGCTTTTGCAGCTCATGGCGCAGGGACTCGCGCTTGTTCTCCAGTACGATTGCCTTGCCCTTTTCGTTGACGTAGCAGAAATACTCGCAGAATTCTTTAAAGTTTCCCAGCAGGCCGGGCCTCAAAATATCGACTATTGGCCAGATTTCAGAGCCCCGGTTGTATATCGGGGTGCCAGATAGTCCGATGCGGTATTTTATTGAGGGCAGGCCGGCCAGTTTTTTTATTGCGCGGTATTTTTTTGTGGTTTTTGAGCGAAGGTTGTGCACCTCGTCGCACACGACCGTCCTGAGTCCCAGCTTTGATAGATCGTCCATTCTCTTGTGCAGCAGCTCATAGTTGATTATGTAAAAGTCAACCTCGGGCAGCCGGGAGGACTTTCCCGTCCGGATTATGACAGACGTGGGAGTCTTGTAGGGGTTGATCCTACCGTTCTTGCTTTTCTTTTTCAGGAATTTCTCGATTTCACGCTGCCAGTTATTCAGCGTAACCAGGGGGGAGACTATCAGGGCGGGGAAGGTCTGCCTTTCTGTTCCCAGGTATGCCAGAGTCTGGACGGTCTTTCCCAGGCCCATCTCGTCTGCTAGTAGCGCGTTCCCAGAGGATTTTATGAAAAAGTCCAGGCCCTCCTTTTGGAAGTTCAGCAGCTCGCCCCTGAACTGATCCCCGGCCTTTGCCTTGATGAGTCTTTGAATCTTGGGGATCCTCTTTTTGGGCTTTATGGTTTTGCTGATCTTACGCTGCCAGGTAGACTTGGAAAGGATCTCAAAGGGATACCTTGCATTGATCCACTGTATGTGCTCGACATTCTCAGGGGTGTCAGGGACGATTACGATATCAGGCCCGTCACCGTACCACGACTTTGGGATCAGCTTGGAGACCATGCCTACTGCCCGGTTTCCGGTGATTTTCCAGCACCACGACTTGGAATACCGATCAAGGACGTATTCCAGGCTGCCAAAGTTTTCCACCGATACGGCCATAAGCTGCCCTTTGGCATTTTTTTTTACTTATGAATCTTCATGTTTTTGCAGGATCACAGATTGGTTTTTTAGTAATGGTTTTCCAGTACATGATTTGCCAGTGTTCACATCAAAAAGTGGGATCAGGGTTTTAGGATGCAGTGCATGCATCGATAAAAAATGATCGGCCTTCAGTTGCACGCACTACAGCAGGCAGCCTGCACGAGGTCACCCTTGGCCAATTGGGCATGAATGCACGTGTGACTGTGATCTTCATGTCCGGCCAGCAACTGGATGTGTCCTCATGCAGCCGCCGGAGATCTAGTTGTGTTCCTGCTCGCCGTGGGGCGGGGTGTCCTCATCATGGCAGTCACAGCTGCAGAGATATGTCTTGTGATCATTTTTACAGTCGATGCACTTGTAATGCCGGCGGTTCTCGCAGTCTGCACAGATCATCGTACTTATACAACAATGCGGGGATTTTTAATATTTTTCAACGGGATCCGGCGTGAGATCCCGCCCCCCATACTGGCCAAGGCGTGAAAACCACAGTTACGTGCAGATCATGCCTGGCTTGCCAAGGGCAGGCAGCCCCATACCGGATGCGCCTGCCATGATCAGGACTACGGACCTGCTTGCTATGGCCTGCAAGAGTCCCCCCGGTCCGCACGGTTGAAAATCGATGTGTCTTACCGGAATAGGCGCGATATCTCAATTATGATCCGTTTTTTTGATGTAGGGGCCATGTCCGGGACAACTCAAACTTTATTGTCCTCAGGAGCGAATAATCCAATGGTCTGGGCTTAACAACAAATTGCAAAACCCACAGATATGAAAAAAGCGTTACTGCACATCATCATACTGTGCATGTTACTTGTGCCAGGCATGGCACTATCAGAGAATGTGTTATGGGATCTGGTAGTGCAGGCACACATAGACGAAGAGCCGGTTCCCTCTGGCCATGCCCCTACGGTATCCGGACATGTAGTTGATCATGCAGGAAGGCCGGTTCAGGGCGCAGACATTGCAATAGGCATCGGGGCATTGTCGTTTGATACGTCCACTGACGAAAACGGAGGTTTTGAGCAGGAACTGACAGGCTTTGATGGGATTCCGGGGACACACGTGGTAAGCATCAGATCAAGCTACGCGGACATGCTTGGCTTGGCATCCTTGGAACTTTACGTGAGTGGCAAGATAAAGCAGTCGGAGGTTTTGGCCAGGCAGATAGGGTCTGCTGATGCGCAGAAATACCTGCAGGCAAGTGAGGAAGAGTTTTCAAATGACGCAATCGGCATGCAGGTGTACCAGTATTACCAAGGCCTGTACGAGGAGTACCAGGAGGCACTAGAGAGCGAGGGCCAGGAGGTCAAGGCAGACGAGCTAAATGGACAGAGGGATGCAGCGCACAGGCTCCTGCAAGAGGCAATGTGGGAAAAGAACCTGGACGCGGGCGTCTATGACGGATGGAGGTACGAGCGCTTTGTAGACAACCTGGATCGGTCGGTAAGAGACATGATTGTAAACCAGCTAAACCACACAAAGACCTCGCTTTATGAAGCACGCGAGATAATGGACAGCATACTAGAAAGTGGCGGAAGCCACCAGGAGGCAAGGGACGCCTACCTGGATGAGCTGTCAATCACGCAGGAGATGATGGCAGTCCTGACCACGGAGCGCGGGGACATCAAGGCCAACTCCACGAACTCCGGGCAGCCGGCCGAGGAGGACGAAGGCAACATTCAGGATCTCGAGGTTCCAGAGACGGCAGGTAATGCCAGAATCCCGGGCGCCAACGGCACGGACATAGAGGTGGAGGCCATCGGGAGTTCAATCTTTATCAGCATCGACGGCGTGATCATCGAGTATGCCGTCAACGGGACACAGCTTGTACAGATAACAAACTCCACGCAGTAAGGAGCGGGCTCGGATCCAAAAATAGCGCCTGGCCAAAGCCGCCTTCCCGACGCAATGCAAAACATCTTCTCAAGGCAGGGTCTTGCATGCAGCCACGTTTTTTCATGCGTACAGCTGACAGGCCGGCGCATCACAGTCTTTCCAGATCCCCGTAAAGCGGCTCCAAGCTCAAAGCGGCTCAAGCCAGGTTTTCTGCAGATCCGTGCGCCGTCAATGATCTGGCCACGTCCGGGATGACTATATCATGCACAACAATTAAAACCCAAAGGACGGCAGGACGTACGCTTGAAAATATTCCACAAGGGCGCGTGTATTACCTGCAAGAGAGCAATCTCACAGGCAGCCTGTGCCGGGGCAGACCTAGAGACGAGGGACTTTTTCAAAGAGCCGTTCTCAGAGGACGAGCTAGAAAAAATAATATCAAGAGCAGGGCTGACGCCCAAGGAGATGCTGAGAAAAAAGGACAGGATGTACAGGGAGCTGAACCTGGAAGGCTCAAGGATGACAGATTCCCAGCTAATCAGGCTGATGGTAAGGCATCCGGGCCTGATCAAAAGACCGATCATAGTCACAAAAAACAGGGTCACAATAGGCGTGGCAAACGTTGGGGAGTCATGAGCTCTTTCCCTCAAATATCCGGACTGCCTCCAGGTGGGAACAGTTGGCCTTTAGGCCCTTTCCGTGGTGAAGCTTGTAAAAGTTTTTGAAGCCGGGGCAGTCGCAGGAGTCATCTGTGACCATGTATGATTTTCCGGGATCGCTGGATGACCTTGCCTGGTACAGGCCGTCGCCAATCCTGGCTATCCTGCCTCCCTCAGCAAGCCTCCTGGCCTTGCGGATGGTGCTTACGCTCATGTACTGCCCTACAGATCAGGCCCTATTTTTCTTTAAAGTTTGGGCTGCCTGTCAGCACCGGGCCCCTGCAAATATTATATCCGCACATACTATTGTAACTTGTGGGATACAAGAGATTCATTCTGACGAGGATGGCAACGATGTTCGGGGTCCTCCTAGTCACGCTGCTAATTACGATACTTCTAGTCGGCTCCAACATGGATACGATACTAAAGCAGGGGGTGACAGTCCAGGTCAGGGCCGAGATAGCCGAGAATCCGGCGATTGCCGAAAGCTTTGCCAGTCCGGAGGAGTTTGAGGCTTATGTCCGGGGGCAGATAGATCACAGGGTGAGGTCGCTGGGGCTAGACGAGCCGTGGCACTCTCCGCAGAGGGTTGGGCTGACCATGTACAAGATTTTGATCCTGGACTTTGGGCACGCCACGTTTTTGACAAGCAGTTCGGGCTCATCGGACGTAAAGGATATCTTGTACGAAAAGCTGCCAAGAACGGTCCTGCTGTTCACCACTGCAACGGTGATCATCTCCGTCATGGGCATCTTCATAGGCGCGATGTCCGGAAGCAAGGTAGGCTCGGCAATCGACAGGTTCACGTCGACCTTTGCAATAATCAGCTCGAGCTTTCCGGTGTGGTGGATCGGGCTGCTGATGATATTCCTGTTTGCGTTTACGTACCAGATATTTCCGGCAAGGGCCACGCCCACCATACCTGCAGACGATCCGGGTTATCTTGCGGCACTGCTGTACCACATGGCGCTGCCGCTGATCACAATCGTGATGATCGGCTTTGGGGCGTGGGCATATCTTGTGAGAAACTTCATGGTGGGGATCATCCAGGAGGACTTTATTGCCGCAAAGAAGGCAATCGGTGTTGGCAGAAAAAGAATCATCTACTCCCATGCGCTAAAAAACGCAGCACCGCCAATAGTCACCATACTGGCACTGAGCCTTTCTGGATCGCTTGGCGGGGCCATAATCACCGAGGCAGTCTTTGACTGGCCAGGCATGGGACGGCTGTACTTTGAGGCAATCTCGGTAATGGACCTGCCCGTCATAGTCGGCGCCACATACGTCCTTACGGTGTTTTTCCTGGCAAGCATATTCATTGCAGATATTTTGTACGGATACCTTGATCCGCGGGTGAGGACGGCAGGTTGAGCGTTACGCCCCGGGAGATAAGGAGGGAGTTTGCACGCAGCAGGATCGGAATCGCGGGAGTCAGCATTCTTGGGATCCTAGTCGCAGTCTCGCTTGCAACGCTGGTGGCGATCCCCGCAGAGACGCTTGAGCAGTGGAACAATCCTGCAAGGTGGATATCATACCCAAAAGCGGCGCTGCCGTCATGGACAAACATATTCCTGAGTGAAAAAATACCCGAGCACCAAATCATCGAGGACTATCACTATGCCGAGCAGCAGGTAGGCTCGCTACACGTAAGGACGATACGGCATCCGGTAAGCTTTGAGTATGACCGGTTTCCCAGCGACTTTATCTATAACCTGGAGCTAGAGTACGCATCAAGTCCGCTAGTCGTGGTCACAGCTACGCGGCCCGACGGGATCAGTCTGGAACTGCTCAGGACGTCGCTGCCCCACGTGCAGTCAAGTACGGCCCACAGAGAGCAGGTGTTCTCAACGGATGTCCTGCTCAGAAAAAACCTGATGCTGGGATCCGGAGCATATGGGTTTGACATATCCGGGCTTCCGGCAGAGGAGGTGGTATTCTCCCACACCGACAGGCCGCAGCCGCTCAAGGGGGACTATGTATTCACAGTCAGCCTGCTTGGCCAAGATGACCTGGACATAAAAGAGTCCAGGTTCATTCTGGGGGGAAAGGCGTTTGGGGTGATCGGCACGGACGAGCTCAGGCGTGACCTGGCAATAGGGCTGCTCTGGGGAACGCCGCTGGCACTGTTCATCGGACTGGCAGTGTCTGTGGGCTCGGTCGTCACGGGACTGGTTTACGGGGTGTATGCGGGATTCAGGGGAAAGGCCACCGACGAGGCGATGATGAGGCTCAACGACGTCATCTACGCGCTGCCTGCGCTGCCGTTTTTGATCATCCTGGCAGTTACCATCAGCAACAGCATCTTTGTCATGATCGGGTTTTTGATGATCTTTGGATGGGTGGGAATCGCCAAGGTGTCAAGGAGCATGGCACTGCAGATCAAGACCCGCGGGTACGTCGATGCCGCAAGGATGATGGGGCAGAAAAACTCCAGGATTATCTTCAAGCACATCCTGCCGCAGCTGCTGCCATATGCGTTTGCAAGCATAGCAATCTCGGTTCCGGCAGCCGTCACCACCGAGGCGGGGCTGAGCTACCTGGGGCTGGGGGATCCGTCGTTTCCAACGTGGGGGCAGATACTGCACGATGCAAGCACCTACGGTGCAGCCGCTAGGGGACTGTGGTGGTGGATAATGCCGCCGGGAATAATGATTGCAATTACCGGCCTTGCCTTTGTCTTTATAGGAAACGCGCTTGATGCCATAGCAAACCCGAGGCTGAGGAGATAGCCTACTGTGAAAAGCCCCGGATTATCTCCATGGCCGAGTCTGTCAGGCGGACGGTATACGTGGCCGCGTTTGGATCCCCGTCCCTGGCTTGTGCCAGGACCTCGACAAAGTCGGTCTTTTCCTGCTCTACTGCACCGGCCTCGTGGGCACACAGTGTAAAGGCCTTGAGGTTGAGCTTGTTTGCCAGCAGATACGAGATGAACCTTTTGTAGCCCTCGGGATCGTTCCACTTGATCCCCTTGTCGGTTGCGGCAGCTATCCACACGTCGATGCTGTTCTGAAAGACCACCTTTTGCCGCAGGGATTCTAGGGACATTTTTAAAAGTCGGCGCGCTTCATCTTGGAGCCGCACCTAGGACACGAGCCGCCCTTGTACTTGTGGTTGCAGACTAGGCACACATAGCGCACCGAGCTTCGGTTCATGCCCTGGCCCATGCCAAACAGCCCGCCGCCGGCCCCAGAGTCAGAGCCCCCATAACCGCCGCGCATGCGGCTCATGTATCGGCGCCGGAGAAACAGCGGGAACATGATAAAGATTGCAAGGGCCGCCCCCAGCCCGTAGGGGAATGGAAGGATCATTTGCAGTCCAATGCTTACTGCCAGCGATGCAAACAGGAAGATCAGATAGCCCTTGTAGTTAATCAATATACGGTAAATCATTTAAAAAACCTTATAAGGTTTTTGGAAGTTTTCTGAAAAAACTCCCCAGGCTCCGGCAGGAGTTATTTTTCCTCAGGCAGCACCACCGGAATCTCGTTGCCGCTCCTGTCCCATGCAAAGATGTCCTCGTCCTCATAGGGGGACTTTACGATCACAGACACCAGGCCGTAAAAGTTCTGCAGATCCTCCAGGGATGGCTCTGCAGAGCCTGTCGGGTGCGAATGCATCACCCCCATGTACGACGTATCCAAGGGCAGAAACGAATGCGGGAACCCGGCCCAGGTGGTTCCGGTCTCGGCAAACGGCGGTATGACCAGATCATCTACAAGCATGTTGCCGTTCTTGGACTTGCCCTTTAAAATCAGTATGGCCTCGTTTGGGTGGTTCATTTTGCAAAACGAGAGAATGCCGTCCCGGGATTTTGTGGAAAGCGTCACCTTGCGCTCAAAGGGCTTTGACTTGAAGATCATGACCGCTCGCCGACTGTGTATTTTGTGCTGCCGAGCCTGCTCATCACGGATGTGATTTCCCCGACAAGCATGGGCCGGTTTGACTTTAGGGTGTCGATTTCAGATCGAAGATCCCTTATTCTGGACTGCGAAAAGCTGTTGTCTTCTTTGAGCTTGGAGTGCCGCTTTTGATACCCCTCAAGTACGTCCAAGTCCAAGCCCTGCAGCTCGTCGCGCAGCTTGCCCTGTTCGGAGAGAAACGAGTCTACGGTCCGGATGAATCCATCAACCTTTGAGATGATGTCATCGATGTATCCGAGCGTCTTTTCTGGTTCCTTGACTGAGAGGTGATCCAGGGTGATTGCCTTTTTGATGTTTTCCAGTATTGTCATGATGCCGTCCTTGTTTTGCGGCAGGAATGCCTCAAAGGGGGACGAGAGGAGCTTTTCAATGATTGCCTTGTTTTCCTTGTCCAGGGAGGAGCCATACTCGTACTTTGAGAGGGGCCTCGAAATCAGGATGGTTTGGTTGTTGATCTGGCTTTCAATCTGGGACCTTTTTGACTCTAGGTCAGACATCTGCCTGCAAATGGCCCGGTATTTTTCATATTTTGTGGAAGACTTGAACTTGGTGATTTTGGCCTCCAGGTATTCTATGCTTTTTGCGTTCTCCGAGACGGTTCCTTCGAGGCCGAGGATTTTTTCAGAGATGTCTGCCATTGCCGACTGCTCAGAGTCAAGTTTTGAGAGCAGCTCGGATACTTTTGACTGGCCTTCCTCAAACTCGGCAAATCGCTTCAGGAGCCGGTTCAGGTGATCAAGGTCTTGGGTGAATTTTTCCAAGATCTCCTTTAGCCTTCCGGCATATTTTTTGGCAAATATGTGGATGACGCGGGTCTGCTTTCCCAAGACGTCCCCTATTTTTGCCAGCGTCTGCGAGGCCATCCGGTTGAATGCCTTGACATCATCAACTGAGTCCAGCTCCGGAAATTCCCGCTCGGATTCCTTGTGTATGGCGTCTAGAACCTGCTTTTTGCCGCGCCTTACTATGGTCACGATGTTGGTGTCAATGTCATTGGTGTTTATCCTGTCCTTTTCAAGCTCGATTGCGATTTTTAGCAGTGATTCTATATGCCGGGTTATGGGAAACCGCAGCTTTCTGGCCTGCTCAAGAAGGCGGCCTGATTCCCGCTGCATGAGATCATCAAGTATACGTGGAACCTCGGGGAGCGAGATCTCCCTAGGCGCAGATGCCGGAACCCCCTCCTTTTTCTCCCTTTTCCTTCCCCATCCAAAAACCATTTTCCTTACTCATGCATTGGGGGATTAAATGTGTTAGACGTTTGGCAGTAGTGGGAAATGCGCCCCAGTGTGAAATCGCACCCGATCCTGCCATGAACCCTGCCGATAGGGCGTGCTGCATTTTAGCCTTCCCAAAAGTGCAGTCTTTCCAGAATCTCCATTCAAAACGACTCCAAATTCAAAACAGCTCAAATCTGGCCGCCTGCAGATCCACACGTCGTCGCCTGCACCGCCGCGAGTCGGGTTACATCTGGGAAGACTGCTGAAAGGGGTTGACTTTTTTAGGAGCGCTCGCGCGTACCGCGGCGGGAGCACAAACTGCACGATTTCATGCCTGAAAGGGGAGGGTTTTGTGACGGTAATCTGGGATGAGTCCATATTCGAGTACGACTAGGCCTAGGGGGCAAAGTACAAAAATTACCTAAAGGATGACTGCGGCATTGACATTGATAGGAAAAATCAGCACTAGACAAGCACTGGATTTTTTACGTCTGCCGTTCCTGGAGTTTCTGGTGTGGGAAAAGCCCGAAAACCCCGGCTGCCATGGACGCCCCCCGCAGGGTGATCTGAAGGCATGTCCAAAGGCGACTCGCGGAATGCTCCAGATGCCGCCGCTCTTGCACGGCACCACGTCCTAGCACGTTTGGCACTGCAGCAACCAGGGGGATCTACATTCTCGCCTAGGATCGGGCCATACGGCTCCCATGAATGGCCCGTGCAGGGCCCGCAGCTGTGATCAGGAAGGGCGGCCCAAAACGGATGTAGGGGAAAATCGGTGGCTGGCGAGCATGATTTTCATGCAAGGCGCCGGGTGATGGCCGGTTCGCCGACCTCTATGACTGCCACTGCATGCTGACGAACATGATTTTCATGCCAAACGCCGGTAAGAGACGTTATATCAAATCTAGTCTGTAGCGGATGCCATATTATCCACGTTGGACCCAAGAGCCGAAGTAGCCTTGCCACGTAATAGGATGGCCCCTGCCTAGAGTTGTAGTCACATCCCTTGCCGGTCAGGCATGAAAATCACAACTGCAGGCAGATTCGTGCCTGACTGCTGCCTAGGCGGGGACTATCCTATTACGGCACAAAATATGCCAAAACCACGATCCATTGCTTGGTGTGGATGCCTCCACTTGCTACATCACCCCACGGCCACGTTCTGATCTTTTCTTGTACTACCTGATCTCCACTTTCAGCCGTCGCATCAACTTGGCCCATGACTCTGACATACCACTACGATAATGAATCCCGGATCTAAATCAACCGTATGAAAATATTTGGGGTTTGATCAAATATGCTGGACATTATGCGGAGCCGTACGGTGCCGTGCGCTAGCATTGCGTGCATGATCGGCTTTTAAACATAATATTTCGATCCGGACGATTACACATAAGGTCTTCTATTCTCGAAGGTTGTCTACTGTCGGTAGGAATATCTGATCATGAAATACTTCAGGAACTTTTTGCCCGTCAGTATGGGTGATCACAGAAACCTACCATTTTGCTGTATTCTCAGGCCGCAATCGGAATTGCTGACCTTACTCAATCTCCAAATACATCCTTATCTGATCAATCATCCTGGGGTTCAGGCTCACCTCTAGTCCATATCCGGTTGGTTTTGAGAGAATCAGACCCTCTTTAATCAGCTCCTTGCCCATCTTGCCTACCCTCTTTGAGCCCTGTTTCCCCGCATCCCTTTGTGTGAATCCTTTTTTGAGATTTTCAAACGAGATGTGGCTTGCACCCCCTTTCCGTGTCTGTAGAGCTTGCGAATGATTCTAGACTTGATCCCTTCGTTTGATAACATATGTACGCTTATAGTACCTTTGGTAGCTCATATTTAAATACGCTTGAGGTACCAGTAATTCCATGCAAGACAGATCGCTGCTCCTACAGTACATGGGTGACACGCCAAAACTCAGAATCATAGACTTTTTTCTGGATAACGCAGGCAGTGACTATTCTAAAAAGGAGATAATAGAGTATACGGGCATCTCAAAGACTACGCTCTACAAGATCTGGGATGAAGTCATGCAGTTTGGGTTTCTAAAGGCCACAAGAAAGTTCGGCAAGGCACAGCTGTATTCTCTAAACAGTGAAAGCGAGCTAATCCTAAAATTCAAGGCACTAGACGGCGAGCTGGCTAGGCAAGCTATGCAAAAGGCGCTAGAGCCGTACCGGCAGGACCCTGCCCTTGTTGCTCGCGGCGAGCTGGCTAGGCAAGCTATGCAAAAGGTGCCAGGGCCAATTCCTGCTCGGGAACCGCTACACTAACGGCTCGTGGCATTCTGACTTGGAGTATGCCGGCTAGGCACGAAGATCACAATCATACATGCCAATCCATGCCTGATTGGCAGGGGCAGGTGACCCCATACATCGAGGACATCCGCTGGCGGTAGAGGAGTACAACTGCACGATTTCATGCCTGAAACAGTCTTCCCAGAAGTACCACGTCAAATTATCCCCGGCTCGAAACAATTCAAATAAGGATGCCTGCAGATCCGCATGTCGCTTCCTGCACCTCCACGAGTCGGTTACGTTTGGGAAGACTGCCCGCCTAAGAATCTATGTTTATTAGTCCCTGAAGGGAGTATAATTAATGGCAGTTGAAAAGCTTCCCGGAATGCTTTCTTTACAGCTTGGTGCGGCAGGAGTGTCGGCAAGCGAGTCAGCCAATGATCTATTTTTAAAAAATACCTCAACTCCCACATTTCCATTCTTGAATGTCAAAATGATACCAGATGACAGTCAGGAAGACAGTGTAGTTGAAATTAAAGTGAACAGACATGTTTATGAATTCATAAAAAGTACGGGACAAAACGACGATCTGGTATTTTTTCTTAACAACTCTGATGGTTGTTTAACCCAATGGAGCTACGACATGATCGTTGCGATGAAAGTACTCTCAAAGATGAGTATTTTTGTTGACTTTGAATCTTGGATCAACGATGCAAGGAAAAGTCTGAGTCTTTTCTTAACAAATGAAAAAGTCGATGCGGCATTTAATCAACAGAGTGCACTAAAAAATTCCCGAGAACTACTAAGCACCATAGGGGTCCTAGAGGAAGTTGATAAAAACCAGACGATAGTATCGGCTGCAAGAGAGGTGCTCAGAGAGAGAAAGATGGACGGAGGGACTTTGATATATCGCTTGGCGATGGCAATCTATCACTCCAACAGGGGCAGAAATGAATCAATTCTTGCAGTAATGGATGATCCTAGCTCTGCATACCTCAAGTTAGCAGGCAGTCCAGCATTTAAAAAATGGGAGAATGAATTCTCCGAAATGATGGATGCGCCCCTAGAATCAAGAATTAAAATTATGAAAGTGTTGATAGCATTTACAGTTTCGTCTTATGTGTACAACAAACTGCAAGGTGATAAGAACGAGTAGTGAAGGCAAGCTAGAACAGGGATTCAAATCAAAAGCAACGACACAAACAAGACGACGTATTCCAAAACGTGCACATATGGCTTTCCGAGTGGCCGTGGCAGACCTTTCTCCGGATTCCATGACAGGCGCAACGGACTACGCCAAGGCATATGGCACGCCACGAATACCCAAACCGTGGCTTGGACAGGCATATCCTGAAACCAACATTACGGCAGATCAGGAATACGAAGTTAAAAAAATATTCGACAGACAGTTGCAGAAAATATGCCAATACTTGAAAAATTCGTAGAATTTATCGTTGATCGAAGATTACGCTTTATGAATGCAGTCCAATCACATGATATTCAAGACAGGTTTGAATCTACAAAAAAGAACACATCGCCAGAAATCGAGGTAATAAAGAGGCTGATCTGCGAGCTGTTCAGTAAAATTGAGCCTGTCAGGACGATCTCATACAGGCAGAGCGGTAACAAGCTGATTTTGATAATAGTGTATGATAGTCAGGATCATGAAGGCATGTTTGATCAGATAGAGGAAGAGCTGATCAGATTAGAAAACGTTCTGCCAAAATACGAGTTTGAGCCCTGGATCCTACATGGCTCGGAATTAGAAGAGAGGCATTTGCACGGCGCAAAGACCATACTGCAAAAACCCCGAGCATGCCCCTAAACTGGCACGCAGTGCAAAGCACTCACAATAAAGAAGCGTCGGATTTTCTTAATACGAAAACGCCTGTTTATGTCGATTGGGAAATCACAAGTTTGTTTTATTCTGCATTGCATCTAGTGGATGCATATTATGCCAGAAATCAGGCAGGACAGCTGCCCAATCATCATGAGCGAAGCAAATTTGTAAGAGAAAATCTTCCACCATCATCATACAGATCCTATAAAAAACTCTATGATCTGAGCATAAAATCAAGGTATGTCAATGGGAGGAAAATCAATCCCTCGTGGCTAAACACTGCAAAAAATAACTATGCTACGTTTAAATCCAGTCTGCCATAATCCTGAGAGGTGATCCGAAATCAGAAGCCATGCGAATCTTTCAGGCGATTTTGCAGGTAACCTGTGTTTTGCCGGTATTCTGAGCCGCATTATGCAGATTCGCTCACAAATAGTCGGAGTCTGCTGGTTTCGAATCAGCTGAACCCGATCAGGCAGATTCACGCCTGGAATCAGGAACGACTTCTAGAACCCGGCCTGCTACAAAATGTGCAGGTTGGGCCAGATAAATGGAATTAGGCGACAACCCCGGTTTTACATATATAGTCAACACATAAAAAAATGGACAACTTTGGCAACTATTTTTAATCCAAAGGTTAAGACCAGGCAAGGCATACGAATGTACATGAACAGAAAGAGAAAGGAATCCGTGGCATCGGGAGACGAGTTCCTGCCAAACACGAGTCGCTCCTACCTGCACGAGGCGTACAAGAGGGCAGCTGACAAGAGGGAACGCGACGGGCTGCTTGCATACATGCAGCGCAAGGACGGCCTTGGTACGGAACAGATAGCAAAGAACCTCGACCGGGCAGCTTCCACCATATCCAGGTGGCTCAACCGCGCACAGGACGAGGGAATACGCGCAAGACACGAGCGCGCAGGCAGGGGACGCAAGCACAAGCTGAGCGAGTCGCAGCTGAGCCAGCTTGACGCGGATCTCAAGTCGGATCCCGGGGACTGCGGCTTTGAGAGCAGCCTGTGGGACTTGCGCCTGATAAGGCGGCACATCAAGAAAAAGTTCGGTATACAGTACAGCAGTAGCGGCACGCGGCTGCTGGCACACGAGCTTGGGTTCGCTTGGAGGAAATCAAGGTCAAAGAACCCAAAGGCCGCCTCAAAGCGCAAGCAAAACGAGTTCAAGGAGGCAGCACAGAAGCTGATCAGGGAAAAGACGGCACAAGGGTATACGGTGCTGGCAGAGGACGAGTCCTCCATCCAAAAGACCTCAAACAGCCCCAAACGTGGGTGGGCAAAGCGCGGCAGGCGCCTCACGACGCCCTCGTCCCTGTCACGGCAGCGCAGGTACATATTCGGCGTGCTGGCAGCAGGCATATTCCACTTTATGTTCTATGAGAAGACCAACACCGGCAGCTTTTGCGACTTTTTAGAAAGGGTGCACGAAAGATACGGCAAGGTGTTGATATTCCTGTACAATGCGTCATACCACAAGTCCGGCGGCGTAAAAAAGACGCTGGAAAAGTACGACGGTGAAATACTGCTAGAGTACACACTGCCGTACACGCCGGAGCTCAACCCCGTCGAGATACGGTACAGGGAGATAAAGCGAAGGCTGTCTGCCCGGATATTCAATACTCTTGATGACATGGAGCGTTCAGTGCGGAAGCTGTTTGCCAAGCGTGAGATCCTTCCGGTAAAGATGTTCCAATACCTGATGGGCTGACCGCAGTAGCGGACTGCAGCGTTCCATTTTGCCGGCACGTTCCCTGCAGTCATCATCCAGTCGCTTTTCAGTTGACCGCAACGGCGGACTGCCGCGTTCCATTTTGCCGGTCTGGTACGCCCTGCAAAGGCATGGGTGCCTTGCCTGGCAGAAATCTGCCTCCCTGATGTCGCGAATTCTGTCTGTTTTTCCATGCATGTGCGTACGGTTTGCCTGATCCCAGACCCTTGGGCCAAAAGCAATTGTCAAAACTATCTATTTTTTTATGAGTTGACTACAGCACGCAGCTCAGAGCCACATGTCGGATCTGCCTTCATCCCCGCCTGTCAGTGGCCAAGCCGGATGGGCATGCCAGATAGTTTGTGTCATCTTGAACGTGACAGCGACCGAATTCAGCATGCCTCAGAAACCTGCAAAAAAACCCCGGGACCTACCGGCGTATTCCCAAGCACGGATCCACGCAGGTCAAAGACTGGATGTGCTGGTTTTCTGTACCCGTCAACACCCGTTTCAGATGCTAATCCAACCATCAACGATACCTGCATCGTATTACGCCGCTATGACTTCCTGCATTCCCTGCACCATGACTGCAGCCTGAAACCGGAGCAAAAATTAGGGCTGGTCACTGACGAGCCGTCATGGAGCTTGGCGGGCGAAGCAAGGCGCGTATAATGACAGCCGGAGTCGCAGCGGCCATGGTTGCAATGGCAGTCATAATCGGCTACCAGTCAATCCAGATAGAGCACTGCTTCAGCCTGATAGCCGAGCTTAACGCCATGGTATTTGAGCCCTGGCCAGGTGACAACATTGCCTATGACCACCGCTGGAACACATTGGTAGATCAGTACAAATCACTTGGCTGTCCGGACATCGGGGTCCAGGTAATCGTCACTGAAACCGCGCCATAGCTTTTATAGCAACGGTCACAAGTGATTGAGGGCTTTGACCGGCGATCTGTAAATGTACTTGTACATGCAAAGGTGGGCAAACGACACCGTCCTGTAATACTGGGGTTGTTGCCTAATTCATTGAAATTCATGAAAACCGTTGAGATGCCATATGATCAGGCGTGCAAAAGGGCGGAAATTCAGAAAAACGTGCAGATTGGGTCAAACAAGTGGAATTAGGCAACAACCCCGCTGCAAGTACGCCATTTCAGCATCCCGGGTTTTTTCGTCGACTTCCATGGCATGGCAAATCCAGCTGTTGCCATGCTCAAAGCACCTGGGATTTGCTCTCTGTCTGCCAGACTTGCTGCTGTGAAGCATGATCTCCGATGAAATTGCATACTGCCTTTCCAGATCCTGCAGGCTAAAACCTACAAAGACCGCACTTGCCATGCACAAGATTGGTTCACAGATTCAAGAATTTGTATGAGGCCACGTCTCCTTACGGGACAGGCATGAAAATCACAGCCGCACGCAATTCGTGCATGGCCGGCCAAGGGCAGGTGGCCCCATACGAACCGGTGTTTGTAAAACTTAAAACTTGTTAAAAATCTGGAATTTTTATGCAAAAATCGTTTCATTCTGGCCACGTAAAAAAATCAACAGTCATAAAAACGCCAAAAGACAGGGTCTGGCGTGAGGTCAGCAACATCGCGGGACTGCCTGGGTGGGTAATCGGTGTGAAAAGCTGCAGGCTCAAGGCCGGGGTCAGGCGCGGCATTGGCGCAGTAAGGGATCTGACGTTTGATGACGGAAACAGGATCGAGGAGCACATAGTGGCATGGGACAGCGGGGAGTCATTTTCGTATATCGCAGTATCAGGACTGCCCCTAAGGGCGTACGTGGCAACGATCTCGCTGGAGAAAAAATCCAGGGGTTCGACAAAGATTACCTGGCAGTCATATCTTAACAGCAAGAAAATGACCAAGGGGGAGTTTACAGGGTTTTTGGCGTTTATGGGGGCGTTCTACGAGGGTTCGCTGGATAACCTCAGGGTGATTCTGGAGAAAAAGAAAATCAAAAGGTAAATACGGTAATTTGAAACCAGAGACATGAGTGATACCAGATTCACGCTGCTCGGGGTGGCCCTGATCTTTGCGGGGTTTTTGGTTCTAGGGGCATTTGGCTCCCAGTATAACTCTGCAACAGTCGAGTCACAGGAGTTTGGCGACTGTTATGAGTACTTTGAGGACAGGCCTCCGCAAAAGACCAGTTGTGAATCCGAGTTATTTGACAAGGCGCTGTTTTTTGCGCTGGTAATCGGACTGATCATTGCAGGGGTGATTTCCCTGATCAAGGGAATAAAGGGAGGATGGGATCAGAAGGTAAGGCCAGGGGACATGGTGGGGCCGGGAGGGGACAACAAGGGCTCTGAGGGCACAGACGGGCCAGAAAAGCCCGAAGGTTAGATTCAACGGACTTGTACAGTCCCTGTGGCCTCCACGGGATCTGACTCTGCTCAATTACCCCGAGGCCTTAAACATCACAGCTGCGTCCTGGCAAATGGCAATACACGGCACAAAAACCGGACAGGATACAAACCAGGCGGCTGTTCCCGGATCATTGAACGTCCTTTTTTACAAGGGAGACCGTTGAGCGGATTTTGTCCAGCTTTTGAATCTCCCAGGTTATGACCTCGCGGAGCTTTTCCAGGTGATCGGCTTCCACCTTGACCATGATGTCATGTGCGCCAAACGTCCCAAAGACATCCTTTACGCTCTGAATCTCTTTGATCTTCTCGATCAGGCCCTCCTCTGCGCCCAGCTCGCAGTTGATCAATACATAGCCGACGGTCATGACTCACCTGAAAGGAAATGGTATTTCAAAGTTGGGATGAACGGCCAGGCCTGTATGTGGTCACGTCCCCTTGTTAGCTAGGCACGAAGATCACAATCATTCATGCTAATTCATGCCTAACTGATGATGATAGGTGACCTCGTACCCAGGCCTGCCTAAAATGGTTAAATCAGACGGGACGCCACCAAAGGCGTGGAGGACGGACAGGGGGAAATCTATCCGCTAGGATACGAGCCGGCACAAAAGATCAAAAGTGATCCGGGGGTCAGAAACCAGCTGCTGGATGCCATCCTAAAATCGGCGCCAACGGAGGTCACAGACACCGACATTTTTGCAGTGATGGGAAAAAGACGCTCCACCAGGAAGTTCAAGGACAGGCCGGTGGAGGCCTCGAAGGTGGACAAGATAATTGCAGCTGCAGACACCGCGCCGACTGCGGGAAACTTTCAGGGATTCGAGATTTTTTACGTCAAGGATCCAAAAAAGAAGGAGCGGCTGATAGGGGCATGCAACAATCAAAAATATGTCAATGCCCCGATTGTCCTGGTGTTCTGCAAGAATCCCAGACGGGTCAAGTTCGACTTTCCGGAGTATATCCTGAAGAAATTCGCAATCCAGGACGCGACACTGGCAGCTGGATATTCGCAGCTGGCAGCGCAGGCGCTGGGGCTAAGCTCCATTTGGATAGGCATGCTAGACGAGCAAAAGGTGATGGACGTGATCGGGACGGATCTGGTCCCGTCATCTGTGCTGTGCATAGGATACCCGGAGAGGCAAAAGTACCCCAAGCCTAGGCGAAACCTGAAGGATCTTGTCCATGTGAGATGAGTCGGGTGGTGCTTTAAGGCAGTCCACAGGCGCCCTGCACTACCGGAAGTTCTTCCAAGGAAGCCTGCGTCCCAGTATCCTTTCTGTCTCAGAGACATCATCCCGGAGAAAGTCCTGCAGCCTGCGCCTGTCAGACGGGTTCATCTGCGGTTTTTCCACCGCCCTTCTCAAGATTTTTTTGGTGGCAAACCCCCTGATGCCAGATGGGATGCGTTTCTGGTATGACAGCGGTATGCAATCTATGATTTTGGACAGCGCATGGGAGCGTATGTGGAATGGGTTGTGGACCTCGAGTGCAAACGAGTCAAGGTCGGCAGTACACCCCCCCCCACAAAGTCCAGCAGACCGGCCACCGTATCCCTCGGGTTTTCGACCAGATCCTCGAGGAGTATCACCTTGACGTTGTGCCTCCCAAAGGTAGAAATCCACACGGACAGCGGCTCGGAGTAATAGTACTTGTTTGACTTTTTGATATCCAGCAGATCGCGGTCATTGTCGACGTCGTTGCGGCACAGGGCGCCATAGTCGTCGCTGGTGAAGCGATCAACTGACTGTGTAAAGGTGTGGATGTTTTTTATCAGCTTTGTCGTCATGGTTTCAAGCAGGAACCTCGAAAACAACTGCTCGACGGGATCCCGCAGGGTGATCAAGATCTTTGCGTCAGGCCTGACTGCGCGGATCCGCCGGCACGCGGCACTGCTAAAGTAGCATTGCGAGGAGTGGGCAATTATCTTCTCGTCTTTGACGCCTTTGTAAAACGAAAAGTATTCCTTCTTGGTAATGTCTCGCAAAAAGTAATTCAACCCCTTAACGGGAGGAACATACATTCCACGGATCCCACTCAGGATGTGGTACATCGTAGTCGATCCCGTTTTTCCGGGGCCGACATAGAAGAGGTGGGGCCACATCACCGAGCCAGTCTTGTGCATCATGTGATCTCTTGATCCGCTAGGTGAAATATAGGCCTTATGCGTAATCGACCGGATCGCCGGGATCAAAAAATTCCGACATCACTTTGGCCGTGCATGCAAGGCCGGCAGCGCTACATGACATGCATTGGGCCACCAAGAACCTCGTATCGTGCAGTTATGAACACGTCTGGCCGACAAAAACTGCAGTAGACTTTATGCGTATTTGCCAAAAATGACGTAAAAACTGCCTAGTTTCTTTAGACCTTATGCATAAACGAAATTAGCGGTGATGCTCCCGGCGCACGGACTACAAATGGGGCGAGTCAGGGCCGGTGCACGCGTGACTGTACCTCACAACGTTGAAAATATTTGATCAAACCTGCAAGTATTTTCAGCCGGTTGATTTAGATCCGGGATCCATTCCCGTACAAGAGTAATGGCAAAGTCCGAGACCGAGCTGATACGACGACTGTGGGAGAGGATCGAGCAGTACGGGAAGGAGAAGGCGCGGGCAAGAAGAGGATCAAGGAGTATGAGGAGAGGATTAAGAGTACGTGGTCACGTCCCCTTGCTATCTATAGTGAAGAGCATAAGTTGTATGAGTTTACCCCTTCACCTACTTCAGTAGTTCCTCGATGTACTTTTGCAGGCACGATAATTACGCAATTTGCCGAGATTTTTTGACCATCATACTATAGATCGTACGAGGTCACCTACCATCATCAGTTAGGCATGAATTAGCATGAATGATTGTGATCTTCGTGCCTAGCTAGCAAGGGGACGTGACCACATACAATAGATCAGGTGGTGTGCCAACCATCATCATGATACCAACACAAAACGACGTGTTTGCACACCAGTTTGACATAACATCGAGACAGTTTAAAACATTGCGACGGCGGTTTTCCAAGCTCGGGCTGGCCGTCTCAAAGAGTCGCAACGCAGTGTATGACCACATCGACGCACTGCGCGTTCTATATTTCATGTCTGAGAGGAAGATGTTTGCAGAATCTGCCGTGACGCACCTTCGCAGGCGGGCCTCAAAATGCAGCAGGCAGCAGCATGACGACGGGGCTGCCTCCAAGGGCGGCGCGTATAGTTGCCGTACGCCTAGTCCGGACTGGATCCTAAAGGCGATCCGGGGCGTCAGCCTGGATGATGCGCAAAAGTGGTGCAGCTCCATGCTGCAGCATACGGTAAGGTGCGCCCGCAGGTCAGGCATGCTGCACAACACGGACATCGTGGCAGTGGACGTTACCGACGTGGAATACTATGGCAAGGGCCTGGAGGATATCACCAGAAAGTCAAAGCCCAAGAACGGCACGTCGACGTTTCTCTCGCATATTACCATGCACGGAATAGGATCAGATGACGGGTCTGACCTCGTGCTTTCCTCGCTGCAGCTTCCAAAAGAGGCAAAACTGGCCGATTTCGTGCCTAAAATGATCCGCAAGGCGTCCAGATCAGGGATGAGGATCAAGACGTTCCTGTATGACCGCGGGTTCTTTAACGTGGACTGCATGAGGGCTGCAGAAACAAGCACGGGCAGCTACATCATGCCTGCCGTCAAGAACAGGAGGATAGTGGCGGCAATAGAGGAGCATGACCGCGGAGAACGCGGTGCGGTATCAAAATATACAATGACCAACAAGGACGGCAAGAGCGCCACATTCAGGCTGATCATTGTGGAAAAGGACGAGGTAGAAAAGGACGGCACGGCAGCAGCAAAGAAGGACAAGGCAAAAGAGACCATAGCCGACAGGTACCAGGGTCTTTGCCACCAACATGTCTGCTAAAAGTGCAGAGGCAGTCATTGAGCAGATACCGGAGGAGTACCGCAGTCGGTGGGGAATCGAGACCGGGTTCAGGGTGATCAAGGGGATAATGGGCAAGACGTGCAGCAACTCCCCGGCAGTCAGGCTGCTGCTGTTCTATATGTCTGTCATACTGTACAACCTGTGGAGGACTGCCGTGTTCATAGACGTGGAATCCAAGTGGGACGGATTTGCAGGAGGGAAGGGGTTTACCATGATGCTGTTTGTCGCGTGCATTGTCGATGCGGCCGACTCGTTTGTAAACGATCGCGGAAAGTAGCGGAGGTGCCGTGTCGGGTCTGCAAAAGTACATCTAGGAAGTACTGATATCCTGGAACTCGTCATAGTCACACCAGACGATCCCGCCGTTTTTGGCAGTACCGCCGCGCGAGATGCCTGCCTCAAGAAACCTGAACTTGTAATCGGGCTCATCAATGTGCCGCATCTCCTCATAAGACTCGCATAAGAACTCCGCTAGGCCCGTCTTGGAGTGCTCCTCAAAGAACTGCCTGCTGAGTCCGGCGTGCGTGCACAGGTAGTTTCCCACATAGCAAAACGGCTTTAGCATTCCCCACGGTATGGCGTGCCTGTCTATGAGGAACTTTTTGCGTCCATCAAATCCAGAGCACTTTAGCTTGGGATTGTTTGTCATGTAGTTTAGATCGTGGTTTCCCACCAGGTGCGTCCTGTCCGGCATCTGGAGAGAGCCGGCAAGCCACTTGGCGGTTCCGCTTACGTCATCCTCGGTCTCCTCAAAAGAGTCAAAATAGTCCCCCAGAAACACTATCCTGTCGGCATCCTCCCGCCGGATGATATCCTCTGCCGTGATGTGCCCGTTGTGAATGTCAGGTATTATTAGGGTCCTAGCCATCAGGGTTACCTTGTCATGATCGGTATAGATGTTTTCTGCCCTGACTGACTGCTCCAAAGGGTAAAAATAGTAAGCATATGCCATGCGCCACATTGGAGGAAAGACGCGCATGATGGAGACATGCAGGAAATACCGCATCGGCATGCCACCTGACGGCGGCAGATACGAGGCAGGCCATGCAAGCCCCAGCAGGCACAGTGCCAGGCTACTTGCGGCACCCCACAGCACAGTAACAAAAAAGAACCCAGATGACAGCAGAGATGCTTGTGAAGGCCCTCCCCCGGCTGCATTGCGAACCGACGCCGCACACGAGATCAAGGCAGGTTTTGAGGGGGCAGCCAGTCCTGCAGGGGCGCCTGATCCGCCGGACAAGGCGTCCGTGACGGGCGGGCTTGGGCGCCTCATGCCCCGGGAGGAAGACTATTGAAAATCAAGACGATCAGGAACATTTATGAAAAATACGAGGTCGAGTTGTCCACAGATGATACAAAAAACCTCAACTTTATAATCGACGGTACCAGCACGGGGCAGACGCTGTATTACAAGCTGCAGTCGTACTTTATGCATGGCCGTGATGGAAGGATGGAGATTGACCTGATCGACGAGAGGAACTGTGATCTAAGATTCATGTTTGTAGACGAATACCCAGACTATCACGAGCTGCTTGACTATTTTGTAGGAATGAAGTTCACTGGCGAGTTTTCAGAGATTTCCAAGGACGCAAACGACATATTCAACAAGATGATCCTGGAGCACGGGGATGGCGGGCTTGACTTCCTGAAAATGGAGGACAACCACATCATGATTCCAAAATCGCTTTCGACGGCAAAGTCGACCACAGCATACTATGCGCTACTGGTTGCAATAATCAGGAGGTACAGGATCAACCAGCCCGTTATAATAAACGACTTTGGACGTTGGGGGCTAAAATACGGGCCGCTCATACTGGAGCTCCTTTCAAAAAACGTCCCGCAGGTGCTGATATTTACAAGCGACGGCAAGTTTAGTCGCCCGACGCGCAACTATCGGACAAAAAAGGACATACCGTCCATGTACGACATCATCAAGGACAGCACGCTTGGAAGGGCGCACTGCCTGACTGACGACGGGGCGACAAAATACGTCCCGTTTTGAGATCCCAGCACGCCTTGATCACGACGCGGCTGTGCCTGATCAACGCGCCCCGGATGCCCGCATCCTGCCGAAGAGCTCGGAGGCAGGCCGGGCCATCATTTCTGCATGTATGATGCACCGGCTACAGCAGAGTCTTCCGTGAGGGCCGCAGATCCGGAGGGATCGCCTGTGATCGCGCCTGGGAGGTTTGAGCGCCAGGTAAGGGATTCGAACCCCTGTACGCTTGCGCGTAGCCGTTTTCGAGACGGCCGCCTTACCACTTGGCTAACCTGGCAAGAAGAGTAGCGAGACGGCCCTTAATATAGAAAGTCACCGCAATACAAAAAGCAGGATTAGACGGAGAATGGTAAATTGGGACTAGATCTGAAGCCACTGGTCATACGGGAGAGGACAAGGCTGGAATCCTTTGCGACCAGGGTGGTGGCAATAGACGCGTACAATGCAATCTACCAGTTTCTGGCAATCATCAGGGGTCCAGACGGGATGAACCTGTCGGACTCCCGGGGCAGGATAACCAGCCACCTCAGCGGACTGCTGTACAGGAACATCAACTTTTTATCAATCGGGATAAGGCCAGTCTACGTCTTTGACGGAAGGTCGCCGTCGCTAAAGTCCGCAGAGATCCAAAGGAGGAGGCAGATCAAAAAGGATGCCACCATAAAGTATGAAAAGGCGCTCTCGGAGGGAAAGATGGAGGATGCGCGAAAATACGCGCAGCAGACTACCGCAATGAAGGACGGCATGGTGGAGGACTCTAAGCGGCTGCTGGGATTCTTTGGGATTCCGTGCATTGATGCGCCCTCAGAGGGGGAGGCCATGGCAGCGCACCTGACAAACTCAAACCAGGCACATGCGGCTGCAAGTCAGGACTTTGACTCTGTCCTGTTTGGCGCAAAAAAGCTTGTCAGGAACTTTACAAACAGCGGGAGGCGGAAGATTCCAAACCGGAACTCATACGTCGAGGTCGAGCCGGAGGTCATCGAGACGCAGAAATGCCTTGACGAGTTAAAGCTGACGCAGGAGCAGCTAGTCGATGTCGGTATACTGATCGGAACCGACTTTAACCCGGACGGATTCGAGAGGGTGGGCCCAAAGACGGCCTTGAAGATGATCAGGGAGTACAAGAGGCTTGAGGACATACCGTCCATACAGGAAAGGCTGTCCGAGATCGACTATGGGCAGATAAGAAAAATCTTCCTGGAGCCCGAGGTCAAGGAGGTTGGCGAGATAGTCTTTGGCAGGGTGGACTATGACGGGATCTCCGACTATCTGGTCAAGGAAAGGGAGTTTTCCGCAGACAGGGTGGCCGCATCCCTGAACCGCCTGAAAAAGGCAGTCGAGAAAAAGAGCCAGACGCTGGAACAGTGGTTCGGATAAGCCGGTCCAAAGGGGCCACGTCTATTTGCAGCGTGCGGGGCATCCTCCCATTGCTGGCGAGACATGAAAACCACGGCCGCATGCAGACTCGCCTAGCCACCGAGCAGTGGTGGCCCGTGCCTAATTTTTCGTTCAAATCTTAAGTAGAGGATCAGCTAAACATTCCTGATTAAAATGGAGATCATGGGAAGGGGGTTCAGGCAGATTCTCCGGGAGTCCCCATGCTACTTTCACATCATGGCAAAGTTTGCAGGGTACCGGCTTTTCAACAGGAAAAGCCCGCTGTACGGATCGGCGGACATCGTCAACGTATGCAACCTACACTGCGAGCACTGCTACTGGTGGCTGAATCGGCAGGAAAACGAGGATCTGACGGTAGAGCAGTGGAAGGACGTAATCGAGTACAAGTTCAAGAAGAACCACGTTTTCATCATCACGCTTGTGGGAGGGGAGCCGATGATGCGCCAGGACGTGGTGGAGCTGTTCGTAAGGGAGTTTCCAAAAAGGGTCTCAGTTGTCACAAACGGCACGTTTCCGATACCACGCCTCAAGGACATTTACTTTTACTGGATATCAATTGACGGGGATGAGGAGACGCACAACAGAATCAGGGGGGATGGTGCATGGGCAAAGACGAGAAAAAACGTCCTAGACTATGTCAAAGACAATGGGAACAGGGCTTACAAGGACATTTGGATTACAATGACAATCAACTCACAAAACTACAAGACGGTAAGGCAGGTAATCGAGGACTGGAAGCCCTACTCAAACAAAATCGGCTTTCAGTTTCACACGCCCTTTATGAAGGGGGATCCCCTGTGGATGCCGTTTGGCAAACAACGAACTAGGTTAGTAAACGAGCTGATTCGGATGTCAGAGGACGAGTACAGGGGATACGTGATCAATCCCAAGAGCCAGCTTGAACTGATGAAAAGGAACTGGGGTGGAAGAGGGACTGTCCCAATTGACTGTCCCACATGGGCCATCCTGTCAGTTGATCACATGGGAAGAGAAAAGCGCCCCTGCTGTATCGGGAGCGCAGAGGACGGCTCCATGAAGCCAAGATGTGAGGAGTGCGGCCTGGGTTGCTATTCCGTGCTGGTCGGATACGGAATGAGGGGGTGATCCTCTATCAGCTTGCATGAAGCCTTGGCTGAAAATGCGCACGCTGTCAGGATTATTTCTTGCGGCATGTCTTACGCATGCAGTATGCCACAGTTCGCAGCTTGGTTTTGCCAGAGTCCGGATACAACGGATCCTCAGCCAGACAAGTCAGAATATCGTGTGCCGTCAATGCAATGTATTCCAAACGGGAACCGGCCCTAGTGCTGTCTGCATGGCCTGCCGGATCCGTTTCCTAATTCGGCAACTAGCCTAATTTTCTAAATTCTCCCCTGTATTGATCAGAGCTGATGTGGGTTCTCTAATGAGCAAACACAAGAGACGCAAGGGGTACAAGTACACCATGCTGCCCACACCAAAGAACTAGGATTCTCCCATCCAGCATAGCTTCTTTGATCATGGAGAACCCGCATCCCGTCAAGATCCGTTCCGGGCCGGGACGGCCGGCAGTCCACAGCCGCGACGGGCTAGCGTGCTTATGTATTTTGACGATGTGTCTGAACCTGACATGCCGTGACACGCAGTGTCTTGTGCACTGTCCAAGGCTATCCCGCTAGAGCGACGGGCCGGTGGAATATAGTCAAAATGTAAAATTTCCCTGTTTTTCTGTCCAAGGCTACCCCGCTAGAGCGACGGGCCGGTGCCAGACCACGTCACCCTGTGCAGGCTCATGCCAAAGATTCCAAACAAGTGGCTTGAGGAGATGATATCTGAGACTGCACGCAAATGCCCTGCATGGTTTGACACGTCTGCACTAAAGCTTGCAGTCGACAGTACCGGCGTCGTTACTGACAGATACGGTAAGAGGGAGAAGCGAGGGGATCTCAAGCCGAAAAAAGACGGACAAAAAGGCCCCGATTCCAGGCACGAATTTGCCCGGGAGGCCCCCCCTCCGAGGTTGCAAAATTCACGCCTGAACTTCCAGAGCCCGATCTGTTACAATAAATCATAAAAAATGACGTAAAATGAACCAGATTGTACTAAACTAATTTTCATATAACACGGGGGTTGTCGCCTAATTCCACTTATTTGACCCAATCTGCACGTTTTTCTGAATTTCCGCCCTTTTGCACGCATGATCATATGGCATCTCAACGGTTTTCGGGGATTCTAGCGAATTAGGCGACAACCCCCACTAATGAATGTGGGAGGATTGAATTTGGAGATTATATTAAATACAATCTGAAAACACCCACCCATATGAACAGGGCAATAATCGGAATAGTTATAGCTGCAATCATAGTGCCAATTTCAGTTTATGCAATCAGCCCATACTTTACAGAGTCAACTATAAACGAAGAGATTCCAGATAACGTGATTACAACTCAGGTAGAGCCTGAAACGACGATAAAAGGCGACGAGGCCAGGATGGCAGACGAGGATGCCATGACTATGGAGGAGGACGAGGCCAGGATGGCAGACGAGGATGCCATGACTATGGAGGAGGACGAGGCCAGGATGGCAGACGAGGATGCCATGACTATGGAGGAGGACGAAGTGGTAGAGACGATGCCACTCAAAGCATATGAAGGGAGATTCATCGGAGTCGGAGACGGCATTCACGATGCGCAAGGAATAGCAAAGGTACTGCCGTTGGAGGGAGGAAGCCAGATCCTGAGGCTAGAGGATTTCAGATCAACTAACGGACCGGATCTGTATGTCTATCTTGCAACAGACAAGCATGCATCAGAGTTCGTCAACCTGGGCGAGCTAAAGGCAAACCGAGGAAACCAAAACTATGAGATTCCAGACGGCACAGACTTGGAGGAATACGGTCAGGTCCTAATCTGGTGTAAGGCATTCAGCGTGCTGTTCGGAAATGCAGAACTGATGTCACAATAGTCAGTCATGGTCAACTGATTCTCGGAGCTCATCAAATGCAGATCGGATCTCGCTTACGGCGGCGCCATCCTCCAGAGTACTGACATCCCCAACCTCCTCCTTGCCTGCAATGGCCTTGAGCAGCCTGCGCATTATTTTTCCGCTTCTTGTTTTGGGCAGCTTTGAGACAAAGTAGATTTGCCGGGGCGTGGCAATGGGGCCGACGCCGTTTCTGACTTGCAAGGTAATTTCCCTGCGCAAGATGTCAGGATCCCTGTGTACACCCTCGCGCAGCACAACAAATGCAATTATGGTCTCCCCCTTTACCTCGTCGGGAACTCCACATACAGCAGACTCTGCAACATCACCATGTGCGATTATACTGCTTTCCAGTTCCGCAGTTCCGATGCGGTGTCCGGCCACCTTGAGGACATCGTCGGCCCGGCCCAGTAGCCAGAAATAACCATCCTTGTCCCGGATGGCATAATCGCCAGGATAGTAGCAGTTCTCGTATTTTGACCAGTAAGCGGTTCTGTACTTTTCATCATCACCCCACAATCCCAACAGCATTCCAGGCCACGGGTTGCGAATTACAAGGTGTCCCTTGGTGTCTGTCCCAACATCATTGCCAGACTCGTCAACTACTGCCACATCCAACCCGGGAATCGGGAGCGTGCCAGAGCCGGGCTTTAGTGGAATGGTCTCGATTCCAGGCAGTGGCGAGATCAGCATGCCTCCGGTCTCAGTCTGCCACCACGTGTCAATGATCGGACACCTTTTCTTCCCAATTATTTTATAGTACCACCTCCAGACCGCGGGATTGATGGGCTCACCTACGGTTCCCAGTAGGCGAACGGTGGACAGATCAAAGGAGTTCGGGATATCGTCGCCGTACTTCATAAACATGCGCAGGGCCGTAGGGGTTGTGTAGAAGATAGTCACCCCGTATTTTTGAATAATATCCCACATTCTTGAGGCGTCAGGAAAATCAGGCGCCCCCTCATACATGACCTGGGTTGCACCACAAAGCAACGGGGCATAGACCACATAGCTGTGACCTGTAACCCAGCCTATATCGGCAGTGCAAAAGTAGACATCAGAGTCCTTGATGTCAAATGCCCACCGGAACGTGGTATGCAGGTGGGTCAGGTAGCCCCCGATCCCGTGCAAGACTCCCTTGGGTTTTCCGGTGGTGCCAGAGGTGTACAGGATGTACAAAGGATGTGCACTGTCCAGCGGTTCTGCAGTGCAATCCTCGGAGGAATCATCCATTAGCTGGCTCCAAGGTATGTCACGCCGACTCGTTTGAATCTCGTTTTTTGCTCGCTCAAGCACAACGACATGTTCAACAAAGTCAAGCGGTTTGATTGCCTCATCGACTGTTTCCTTGAGCCTGACAATGGAGCCCCTCCGGTATCCGCCATCGGCGGTTATGACGACTTTGGATTTAGAGTCGTCAATCCTGTCACGCAGTGATGCTGAGCTGAATCCTGAAAACACCACGGTATGAATCGCGCCGATTCTGGCACAGGCCAGCATTGCAATTGGCAGCTCGGGCACCATTGGCATGTAGATCGTGACCCTGTCGCCCTTTTGGAGGCCCAGGGATCTTAGGCCGCCGGCAAGCCTTTGGACTTTTCTCCACATGTACCCATAGGTCAGGGTTCGAGAGTCGCCGTTTTCGCCCTCCCACAGAATGGCAGGCTTTTGCGAGATGGATGTTTGGTGGACATCCAACGCGTTATACGACGCGTTGATCTTTCCGCCAACGAACCACCTGGCAAAGGGGGGGTTCCAGTCCAGGGTTTTCGTCCATGGCTCAAACCAGCTTAGCTTCTTGGCCTCGCTGTCCCAAAAGGATACAAAATCAGAGTCTGCCGACTCGCGAACCTCCGGGTTATTGTTGCCAAGTCCGACTAGGAATTTCTCAGGCATGAAAAATCAAAACGACTGCCAATTACTAAACAATAATTACGGATTTTCTTTGCCGTGACCTCGGTATTGCCTTGTTTTTCCAGTGCTTTGGAAAACGCGTACAGCAGTAGTGTCAAAGTTGTTAGGCGCTGCTGCCCGTCAATTACCAAATATTGGTCAACTCCCGAAGCTTGGTTTATCCCTTTTTCTATGGATACAATGGAGCCAATAAAGTGGCCCGGATTCTTTTCATTCTGTGAAACCTTTATGATGTCATCCCATAATTGCTCACACTGCTTCTCAGTCCAACTGTACGTTCGCTGATAAATCGGAATGACAAACTGCTTGGTGTCATTCAAAAAGTTTGCCAATCGAGTCTCTGTTGCCTTCACAAGCACTGGTTTTATGGGAATATTGTAAAAACCTTGTGGCGATAACACTCTGGTAAACCTTCGGGGTTTTTTGACCGGGTGTTGAGTTGGGGGTTTCCGGCGTTAACTTGGGGTGCTGGACATGACTGTGCCGTGGACTCGTCCCCAAACAGCCTTTTCTGTCCAGTTCCGTCAAACGTGTCTTGGAGCCCGGATTTCCTTCTGCCCCTCTTTGCGGCTTTTGGCTTTTTAGGCTGCTTGGTTTTCCTCGCTTGCGGTTTTTTCGACGTCTTGGTAATGCCGGCATCGGACTTTCCAGGGTATGACTTTGGCTACTTTCCCCAGGGCATTCTTTCAAGCTCCCGTCGCAGCTTCATCGTCTCTACAGAGACCGTGGTCACCCTTGGCAGCAGGTCTATGACATGTTCTTTGTAATCTGCAAACCTGTATGCAGTGAATCTTTTTCTAATATCGGGATCGTTGCATGAGTTTGTGCTTATTTTGTTATTCTTCTCCTTATGTGGCGTCCATCAGCTCCCGACGCCTTCCAGGAGAAACCAGCTCCCGTTAACTTACCAGTCCTCTGTCGGGATCACATTGTATAGGAGTCGAACATGACGGTGCCGATGCTGTATCCGCCCGAAACGACGTGCACGTCCTCGCCGAGCATGCGCAGGGCGCTGCTCCTGTACTCGTGTTTTTTCGTCCCCGCCACAAGCCTTGATGCGTGCGGCTGCCTCACAATCAGTCCCCTCACAAGGGACATATCCGCCCTGTACCGTATTAACATTTTTGGGATTTCACGATACGGGGATGCATCAGCTCAGACCGGAAGCAGGCCTGCAGTCACGATTCCCATGCACGGCAGGCGCGGACGGCGGCCCGGTGCCGGCGGTAGACACAGGCCACGGGTTCTTGGCTGATTAGGGAGACCTGTCAGGATCTCCTTTTTCCTCCGACAATCACGCTTGGAATTCCGTAGTTGTTCTTGTACTTGCTGGCATAGTCGACGATGTCCCCGCTGAGTGATGCGTTTGATATGTCGTCAAATATTATCGCGCAGATGTCGGGAAACCTTTCCTGGTACTCCTCAAGCTGGGCCCCGAGGTTGCGCAGATCCGAGCGCTGTTTTGGAACCTTCAGCTCCAGCACATACCTGCCGTCTATCAGTATGTCGATCCGGTCGTTTCCGATTATGGTGACCTGCCGGTCAATCTTCCTGCCGGGAAACTTTGCCTTGAGAAAGATCACAAGCTGCGATTCGAGGTGCTCCTCATTTGATATCTTTTCGGGCTCAAACTCCGCGCCTATGGAGTCAATCATCATCCCAAAGTCGCCGCGTCCGCGCGCCGGGCCGTCGGCATCCCTGAAAAAACCAGGGGACACAATCCGTTTCTTTTTTTGCAAACTCGCTGAGATGGGCGTATCTTATCTCCCCGCCGGCGACATGTTCCAGATAAAGTCAAGGTAGTCCTTTCTGGACGGCGGGATTTTGCGTCTTCTTCCACTGTCATCGGTGTCGACCTCCGGCTCCGGTTTTTTGTTCAGGTACTTTTTCAAAAACTCCTCGAGATCAGGTATCTCAAAGTGCTCAAGGAGATCGTCAACCTTGCCACGGATCTCATCCAGCTCATGCTGCCTCTGCCTCCTGGCCTCCTGAACCTGATCGTATTTTTTCTTGACATTTGACAGGATCTTCTTCCAGCCCACGCGTGATTCAGGCGCGATGGATATTTAATTTTGGCGGGGGTGTGACATAGTATGGGATCGCGATCCAGGACGTGTTTTCCAGGGTGAGCCATACCGCATTCGGAATCAGAACCTTACGCGCAATACATGCCACGAATCATACATCACTGAAAAAAACCCGGTCAGTACGCGTCATCAGGCTTTACAAGCGGAGGATACTCCTCTACAGGCAAAAGCCTCTGGTGTCCTGCCTTTATCAGCGTCTCGGTCTCGTAGGGAAACTTGCCCCAGCCGTTGATGGTGTGCAGCTCGCCTGGAAACAGCCAGTGTCGCTTGTCGGACGTGATACACATCCACTGCCTTATCCTGTTGTGGAAGATGACATCGTTTGACTTTTTTGTCTTCCAGCCCTCCTCCTTCCAGGCCTTGAGATCCTCCATGCTGGGACGGAGGAAGGTCTTCATCCTCTCCGGGGTGGCAACTGGTACGGCAGGCATCTAGCAGATCCCTCCGGTGGTATCCTTCATGACTATCTCATGGAACGATTCCTTATAAGGATAAAATCGCCGCAGGCGTGATCTCCGTACCTGCCGGGAGGGACACAAAACAGGCAGATACCACGCAGTGCATTCAATGATTGTCCGGCCTGTACATCCCCCGGGCGAAAGCTACCTGCCGAATCCCTTCCTTGACAGATAGTCCGAGACTATCTTTTGCGCAAGCTCGTCCGGCTCCAGGTTCTTCTCGCGCGACAGCCTTGACAGCCCCTTTGCCTGGCCCTTTGATAGCTTCAGGGAGACGTGCTGCCTTGCCCGAAACGAGTTTGCAAGCCTCTGGATTTCAGAGTGCTCGGCCCCGCCTCCAAGCTGCTCCAGCGCGTCAATGTACCTTCCTTTTTGCGCGTGATCATAGCCGGAAATCCGCTCAATCAAATCCAGTGCATCGGACGGGGCAGTAACGACCCTGCATATCCTGATTGCGTCCCTCTTGGATATCACCTTTGGGACCATCTCCCTTATCCTGTCAGGTACCGCGCCATACCCGAGGTACTCCCGGAACGTGGCGCGGTTGATCCCAAGCGCCTTTGCGGCGGCAGTAGCCCCGAGTTTTTCTGCCAGAAACACGCATGATGCGGCCATCTCGGATGCAGACATGTCCCTTCTGTGCAGGTTTTCAATTATCGATACCGCCTTTGCGTCCTCGATACCGCACGAGCTGTTCCTGGAGAGTACCAGGACCGGGATCGTCCTGGAGCCAAGCCTCTTGAGCGCGGCAAGCCTCCTCTGTCCTGCCATGAGCAGGTACGAGTTTGCGCCGTCTTTTTGCACCATCGGGGGATTCTGCAGCCCCTCTGTCCTTATGGAGCGGGCAAGCGAGTCGATGTCTGCGCCGTCAAGCTTTCTTGATTGGGCCTCCTCCCACACGGTAATGGAGTCAACCGGGACCTCCCTTAGCGAGTACGTGATGGGGTTTTCCCTTATACCTTCCAACAGCCTGTATCATGTGGAGCCTCTCTCATAAACTTTTGTAAACCTGTCGGGATTGGCAGCCTGGCGTGTGACGGTGCCACCTGTAAGATGCCCCGGTTCTGGCGCTCCGGACTATCTTCTTTCACTCGTCGTCTTCCCGAACCCCGGTTCCGGCGCCGTCGGCCGGCACAATCCCAGCCTTAAATACGCTGCCAACCCAATACAGTGTGACAAACGTGAGACTCTCATGCCCGAGATGCGGCAACGCCATGAGGGCTGAAGGATACTCTCCGACAATCTGGCTGCTGAAGCCCAGGTCGTGGTGGATATGCGACTCGTGCAGCAACACCATTGATGTGAACTCGTACAAGAAATCAGTCTGCTGTCAGTGACCGCCGCACAGTACCGGAGAATCAAAACTCCCACCCAAATGCAATGTATGCAAGCACGACTGATACTGCCAGTATCGCGCTGGTCAGAATCCATGATATGACGCCGGAGAGAATGTCCCCCGCCCTTTGGATTATTCGGTGCCGGACATTCCGGTGGCCCCTGATGCCGATGTATTCCCCTCTCCGATCCCAGGAGAACTCTGATATTACCATGACGAGCATCCCGGCTGCCACCGCACCCATGAGGAATCCAGACAGGTCGACTCCCGGGATCGGCCCGGGCCCGCATATGTCATCATCACACCCCATGACGCCGGCAATCATGCTGCCGCAGACACCGCCGATGGCAACTGCCAGGCCTAGCAGGAACCAGTTCATACCACAAATGACGCATGTTAAGATTTAACGCTTGCAGCGCGCGGCCACACAATCCCAGGCGACAGGGATGCGGATTTTCTCCGAATTGAAACGATGGTGTCCTAGCCACGAAGGCGGCTTCTGGTTTTCTCATCATGGCATTTCCTTCAAAGCATCTAGCACCCTTGATCTTCTCTGGGAACTGGGAAGTCATCGGTGGGAGATTTCAGCTGGGACACATCGGCAGATAAGACTATCCTGTAAATTAGAACGTAGTCTGTTTTCCCACCCGCTTTTTCTCTGGAACAGGTGCCTGCATGATGCTATTGATCCGGGGCAGGTTTGGAAGCCTCCCGTCAAAATAATCCCTGACTGTGTAAATCTGAATCTTTGGATGCTTTGCACCTAGCGGGGTCTCGGTCATGCCGCTGGATGCGGCCTCTTTTTTCATTTCGGGTGTTGGCTCCTTTATGCATACGAATATGCCAAACCCCGCACCTTCGTGCTCCACCGTTCCCTTGAGGTCACGGATCATTGCAGGACCTATTTGATGTCCTCCTTTAACGGAGACTATCACTTTCTCATATTTGGGATCACCATTGAAATCTGAACCAGTGTGGATGTATCCCCTGCCGTCAATTCCTTTGTCCCTGCCCTTCTTCTGGTTTGGCATTATGCCGTCTATCCTTGTGGCTGCCCACACCTCAAACTGGTACTTGTCGCGCTTTGCCAGATCCCTCGCGGACTCTAGTGTAATCGGTATTCCCTTCACTTCGGGCCTTACCCCAAACGCCTTCTTCATACGATATTCTATAAGCCCTATCGCAAGGTGTGTTACGTCAATCCCAATCCACCTGCGATGCAATTTTTGCGATGCATGTACTGCCGTACCGCATCCACAAAAGGGATCAAGCACGACATCGCCTTCCTTTGATGAGGCATTTATGATGCGTTCCAGCAGCGCAACGGGTTTCTGAGTGGGATATCCCATGCGTTCCCTTGATGTTGCAGACAGTGCCTTGATGTCGTCCCACAGGCTTGGCACAAATTTTGTGGGGTTTTTCGGAAGATACCGCTTGAAGTACGGTTTTCCGGTTTTTGACCAGTAGATCAGACCTATCTCGTCCAAGGCCTCGCATTTTTCAAGCTGGTTCAGTTTTTCATAGTTTGCTGGCAGTTTGTCTCTGGCCCATTCCAGTAGTTTTTCACGAGTAGGCGGCGCCCAGGCCCTGCCCTTTGGTGGAAGTGCTCCCTTAAACGGAAGATATGCCTCCTTTCCCCCCCCCCCAGCTTTACCTCCTGCTAGGTTATCGGCATAATAACGGCCATGTCGGTCACTGCGGTCGTATAACTTGTCTATTGACTCGGCATCCATGGGTTTGGTCACTGATGAAAAATAACCATTTGATGATTTCCAGTAAAACAGTATCGTGTCTGTTATGGCCTCAAATTTTTTGATGGATAGCGGGTGACTGTCCGACCTTTTCCAGATTATCTCGTTTTTGAAGTTCTGCGGCCCAAATATTGCATCCAGAATGATCTTGAGATAGTGGCTTGCAGTAGGGTCGCAGTGCAGGTACAGGCTTCCAGTATCCTTCAATACCCTGCGCAGTTTTAGGAGCTGGATTGCCATCATTACAAGATACGCCATCATATCGTTTGTTCCTATGGCTTCCCTTAACCCACTTATGACATCGGATATGACCTTGCCCTTGCCAAGAAGCTGGTGATAGTACATTGCGGATTCCTCGCCCCATGTCCACGTGTCCTCAAACGCCTTGATCTGTATTGGTGAATCATTGTCGTTCCTAGTCGTGAAAAGCACGTTGTAATCCCGGTCCGATTTGGAGGGAGGGTCAAGATAGATCAAATCTATGGATCCCTCGTCGATGTCGTCTAGAACATCCAGATTGTCACCAAAGTACAACCTTCCATTACTCGGGGGGGGGGGTTCGTGGTTTCGACGCTCATCTTACATGTTCCTTGCCTTGATACGAGAGCTATTCTTTTTACGGTTTTCGTTCTTTGGGAATTTGTTGCTTACGTTCACGGTTATGATCACGTTTGCCATCATGCCCATACCATTCCTATCTCGTGGTTATGGTATAAATGATACGATGGCATGTTTTCAGCCACGACGACAGTAACACAGGCTAAAAAACCAAAAACACACACAAACCGGACGCCGGGAAACCCAAGATACGCCAGACTCCCATCATGCGAGCGCCAATCAAAATTTTTGCCAAACACACTGAAAGCACACCAGACGTTACGATCCACCTTACAGTCATGGTGCGGTGTCGCCAAACAGGCGCCTTTCCTCCGCAATGGCCGCATCTATCAGCGCCCTGGCCAGGATCCTCCCGGTCTCCGGACTCATGCCGCGCCCTGCCAACTCCCGCTCAAAGACAGACACCACGGATTCCTCCCTCGTCTCATCCAGTATCGGGATTCCATTGGCCCTTTTGTAGGCGGCCACCCTTTTTGCAATATCCAGTCTTTGTGAGACTAGGTCGATTATCCTGCCGTCAACGCGGTCTATATCCAGCCGCAGATCCTCCAGACCGACAGATGCCGCGTCCGCCACATCCTGCCGTCCCGTACAATCCAAACCCCGCCTTGCCTCATTCCCGCCCATGATCTCAGCCAATACATATTGAATCCGATTTCAAATAAACATGGTGGTTTTTGGAAAACGGCACCCGGCGTGTCCCGACGAGAACCGCAGCCCATGAATGTCCCGGTTCAAAAAAATCAAAAAGCCTAGGCGAGCCGAAGATTCCATTTTTTGGACCATCTTCTGATGAGGTACACCGCGATGGCATATGCGATTGCAGTGTGAATAATGAAGGCACCGATTGTCAGTTCCGGGCTGCCTCCTAAAACCGCATAGCCCCAGTCAAACCCGGTCTCCTCCGAGAACACCTTTTGGTCATACACCGGGGCCTCATCAAACGGGATGAGGATCAGCTGGACGCCTGTAGAAATTGCGTTAAAAACAGTGATGATCAAAAGATACCACCGCATTCTCCTCACCCTGTAGGAGGCCACAATGTCCATTATCGGAATGAAACAGAATATTGTTTGCCACGTCAGACTGACAGGGCCCTTGGCAGGCATGAGGGTATGAATTCATGGCTCCTATTTAGCATTGCCAAGAGGCGGCAGAGCCTGTCGCATGCGTGCACACCAGTATCCCTCTGCCTGCAAGCGAGTCAGAACATGCCTTCCGTATGGAACGGATGATCCTCATGCCACAATCACCTCTTCCGCATTACGGTCTCCCACTGCAACCACGTGCCTGTCTTTGGGCCGTCCCTCTCGGTCACCTGCTCGCATGGCGCGGCAACGTATTCAAAGTCCGCACACAGCGCGTCCAGCTCACGGCGCGAATAGAAGTGTACGTTAAGCCCTCTTTTCGGGCCGTCATGGTACAGGACCGTAAAGCCACCCGTATCATCACGCTCTACCACCTCGTGATCAAAACAGACGTCCGTGGATGCGGAATTCACGCGCAAAAAGAACAGGCCGCCGGGTCTCAGCATTCTTGAGACCTTTTCAAAGTACCCCCGGACCTGTGCCCCCGTCCCGTGCTGGAACGCCTGTATCGACACTATGTAATCCAGCAGCGGCCTCTCCGGACAGTCTGCAAAGTCCATACAGGACAGCCTGCCTGCCAGATCCGGTCTCCGCTCTGACAGCTGCCTTATTGCCACAGGCGAGACGTCGATGCCGCGAATCCCCAGTCTGGAGTCGGCGATGGCAACAAAGTTCCTCCCATTGCCGCACCCTACATACAGCCCGTCACCGCAGCCTGGCCAGGCGATGTCCTCGGCGGACTCGCCTACGAGCGTGTCGACTATCCTGTCGGTGAAAGCTATGCTTAGCACGTCTGAATATTTCCCATCTGCATACTGGGCATCCCATCTCTGCGACACCAAGTCGTCATCCACCGCATACACTCTGCCGTGATGACTATTTAGCAATTACATTCAACAGTCAGCAGGCCAAAACGCAAGCCACTCCCTCGCTCCATGACACGCCATCTCGCCAGGATACAGTCTGACCGGCAAACCGTCACGGTTATGGGTTTGTGGACCCCCCGGGAATCGAACCCGGACCTCTCGGATTTCAGGCGAGTGTACTACCATTATACTAGGGGCCCACAAGGTTTAAAATGTAACATTCTCTATAATCCTTGGGTTTCAGGCGAGTAGTGCTAGCGTTATACTAGCCTTTTTTTCTAATTAAAAACAACAAGAAATTCCAACCAAACCGCCCCCTCCACGGCAGACATTTTGATCGATTCAATACAAGCCAGCTTACGCATGATGCGAATCTGCTGATTTCGAATCAGCCTTCCGTGGAGATGGAAGCACCGACTGGAACTTGGGGGAAGAACTGATCCCAGAAAGAAAACGGCGGTGGTGCTTGTTGCATGCGTGCACACCAGTATCTTTCTGCCTGCAAGCGAGTCTGGACATGCCTTCCGTATGGAATGAATGATCCTCATGCCATAATCACCTCTTCTGCAGTATGATCTCCCATTGTGACCATGTGCCGGTCTTTGGGCCGTCCCTCTTGGTCATCTGCTCGCATGGCGGGACAACGTATTCAAAGTCCGCGCACAGTCCGTCCAGCTCACGGCGCGAATAGAAGTGTATGTCCAGCCCCCCCCCTTCGGGCCGTCATGGTACAGGACCGTAAAGCCCCCAGTATCATCCCGTTCTACCACCTTGTGATCAAAATAGACGTCCGTGGATGCGGAATTCACGCGCAAAAAGAACAGGCCGCCGGGTCTCAGCATTTTTGAGACCTTTTCAAAATACCCCCGGACATGTGCCCACGTCCCGTGCTGGAACGCCTGTATAGATACTATGTAATGTATGAGTTTACCTCTTCACCTACTTGCTGAATTCTTCCTGACCATCTGATCTATAAGACAGCATCACCTAGAAAAATGCATGTCATCAGGCTCGGAGGTCAGGATACTGCGCGACGAGACAGCCCGCCTCATAGCGGAGATTGGCAGGATGAAAAGGGAATTTGCCACAAGAAGCGAGGAGCTTGCCACACAGCTGGCCGAGGCCACGGCACGAATCGCGATGCTGGAGGCAGAAAACCGGCAGCTCAGACAGCACATCAAATATTACGAAAACCCGCACACCCCCCCCCTCGCAGAACTCGATTCCGACCAGGCAGAAAAAGGCCGCTGCCGCAAAGGCATCAGGAGGCGCGCCCGCATCCGCAAAGTCGAGGCCGGGCCGCAAGCCGGAACACGAGGGGGCATCACACAGGAGAAAGCCGACCGAGTTTAAGAAACACTGTCCCGAAAAGTGTGGCAAGTGCAGTAGCACCAACATGGAGAATCCCGAAGAGATCTTCTCCAAGCTTGTGACCGATACCCCCAGGAGGCCCGAGCCGGTCACGACACAGCACACCGCATACAGGCGCAAATGCGCCGACTGCGGCAACATGTGCATCGAGGACGACAGGTCATGGAACGTGCCGGGAACCGAGTTTGGACCAAACATCACGGGGATGATGGCCGCAATACGCGTGGCACCTGCCTCCATACAGGCCACGGTCACACCGTACTCTGAGATCCTGGGCATGGACGTCTCAGAGGCAGGCGTGCTGCAGTGCCTGAGGGCCGGCGCCAGGGCGATAAAGCCCGGTGTAGACGGCATAAATTTCTAAATAGCGCGGATTTGCACGGGGGGTGTTGGATGACTTGGAAAATGCAAGGCGCGATCATCAAAGAAACAAGTCAGATATTGTAAACCTGGTAAAACACATGATTGCATCTGACAGGTGGGGGGATGAAAAATACAAGGCTGTCCTGAGGGATCTGGTCGCAAAAGACGAGAGGTTGGTCAGAAAAGTCACCCGAATCATCAAAGAGAGGAGGGCGGATCAGGGGTCCCAGACGTGACCAGTAAAAACCCCGGGATTTGAGGCAGTCACCGTTTTTGCACGCGTTATTTTGAGGCATCGGGGACATTTTAAAGAAAAAACATCCCGTTTTTTTAGTCGACACCGCCACACTTCATGAAAAAAGCCCGCCGCCAGCAGGGCTGCCTGCTAAAACGCCATGAGGTTCGGAGGTTTTTGCAAAGGCTATATGGGATTGAAAAGTTCGGCATGAAAAATTAGGAGGAAAGAAAAAACCTACTGGGCCTCCATCCTGGCCAGCCAGTCAGGTTCCTTGCTGGCAGTCCCCTTTGATGTCCCTGCTGTCACCTGTTGAGGTGGTTCTGGTACGCTTTCGGGGCTTGCCGTGCTAGGTTCTGGAACCGGCCGGGTAGTCGGAGCCTCAGGTAGTGTTGTTTTTACATCTGGCTGGTTTGCCAGGTAGGTTACGGCGGAATCCTCCAGGTTTTTTGCTGGCGGCCCTTCAGTCTCCTTGATTTCCAAGTCCAGGTCTGCAATACGCCTCTGGACGTTTGCAATCTCGGCGGTCTCGTGAGTGATGTGCTCGACCAGGGTATTGGCCTGCTTTGTAACCAAATCAAAGGTAGATTCGGCAATCTCATTGCTCTTGTACTGTACCTTGGAATCAAACTGCACAGTCTTGGCTGCCCTCATCTGAATGTTCAGCTCCGTCAGTCGCTCCTCTAGCCTTGCTCTGATTTCACGCTCGGACTCGTCAAGGGAAATGAGTCTGGCCTTGTATTTCTCGTGGATTATTTCTGCATCCTCCTTCATGTCGCCATTTTCAGAGACAATGTCCATCAAGGCTTTGAGACGGCGCAGGGCCAACCCCTTTTCGCGGATCAGCCTCTGGGAATCCAGCCTCCACTTGGGAATGAATATCACCACGTCACCCTGGACGACTAGCTGCTCGTATGGAATTTGCTGCAATCCTGCAGAACCGCAGTCCACTCCAACCGTCTGAATGCTGCCGTCGATGTCGGTGATGGTGCCCAAAACGACTCCTACAGAGGTGCCGTACATGTCTTTGACCGGCTTTGCGACAAGCTCGATCTCTCCGTTGCTCATGACAGGCTCTCTTGCGATACATATAACCGACAGGGTGTGAGAAAGCTTTCAAGAGTTTGTAAGAATTAATTAACCAAACTCCGACGGGTTCCAAAACAGCACAATTTTAAAATCCCAGCCAAGCATCCCATACATGATTAAGCAAAGTGAGCTTGGGCAGATCCTGCGGTTTGTCTCAAAGCACTGGAGCCAGATGTCAGAGGATCCCGGGAACAGGGCAATGCAGGGGCTGCCAGACAACTTTTGGATGAACTCGCGTGGCGGAAAGGCCGGAAAAGGATACTGGGTTACGACGATAATGTATACCGAGGATCAGCAGTTTGCAGACACGTTCAAGGACGTCTTGATAAAGTGGCAGTCCAGGGGAGCGGAAAGGACAAAGCAGCCCGATCTGATCCAGATCAACAAAAAGAAATAGATAATTAATCACGTGCCATTGCAGAGTTGTTGCCAGAGTTCTCCCCCAGGGAAAAAAAGATACTTTCCGAGCACTTTTCAAATACGAACAGATCGGTCTTTGCAATAACCACGCCGCGGCAGGTGGATCGCGGCGCCCTCATGTCAAGGTACAGCAGGACGGACAAGAGCATGAGGAGGGTCTTCCTGGATGAGTTCCTGCAAAACAAGGACAGGGGAGAGGAGTTTTACGACAGGGTGCTAGTCGAGTACGGCGATGACTCAGTCGCCGAGCTCGGAGGGGCGCAAGTCGCCATCGAGGGGCTGACAAACATCGCGGTCAAGAAAATCGAGGACCGGAGGATTGGCCTGTCGTACCTGGAAAAATCATCGCGGTACGTTTCGTGGGACAAAAAGACAAACGGGAGGTACGGGTTTTACCGCGACCCCGCCCTGATGGAGTCAAGGTTTGCAGACGCATACGTTGATGCGTGCAACTATGACTTTGAGGTGTATTCAAAAAACATAGAGTCCACGATAAAATACATCAGGGAGAAATACCCGATAGAAAAATACAGGTTCAGGGACTCGCAGGACGGCAGGGAAAAGCCCTTTGGAAGGCTGAAGACAGAGTCGGACATAAGGTCTGCAGGCCTCATCTATCGCGGTTCGACCAAGGCCAAGGCGCTAGACATCCTGCGTGGACTGCTGCCTGCATCCACGCTTACAAACATAGGCATAACGGGCAACGGGCGCGCCTTTGAGTATCTCCTTGCAATACTGTTTGGTTCGGGCCTAGACGAGGAAAGGATGCTTGCGCGCCAGATCAAGAGGGAGCTAGACGCCACGATCGGGTCGTTTGTCAAAAGATCAGACGACAGGTACGGAAGGGCGCTGCAGAAATACCTGCAAAAGATCAGGGACACGTCAGGGGCGTATTCGAAAAGATACACAAGGCCCCATACTGCAGCGGGGGAGGTGACTAGGCTTGTAGACTATGATTCAGAGAGGGGTGCTACTGACAAGATAGTCTCTGCGATCCTGTACGAGCAGGCCCGGGGGGCGCCGTATCACAGGATTGCCGCAGGCGTCAGGAAGATGACCGGCGTGCAAAAAAACAGGATCATCCAGAGTTTTGCAAGGCTGAGGGGGAACAGGAGGCACAGGCCCCCAAGGGCCTTTGAGATGGCAGAATACACCTTTGATCTGGTCAACAACTTTGGGATGTTCAGGGACCTTCACAGGCACAGGACGCTCACGCTTGAAAGGCAGCTGCTGAGTACGGATCTGGGGTTTAGCATGCCACAGGAGCTGGAAATTCTCGGAATCGACGGGGACTTTAAGGACTGCATGGAGAGCTCAAGGCAGGTGTTTGAGAGGATCCGAGGGCGGTTCCCCGAGCAGTCCCAGTACGTGGTAAACTTTGCGTACAACTATCCGTACTTTATGCGCATGAACCTGCGGGAGGCCACGCACCTAATCGAGCTGAGGACGGTGCCACAGGGACACGCAGACTATCGCCGGGTTGCACAGGAGATGTTCAGGCAGATAAGCAGGGTTCATCCCAGCCTGTCGGGGATCATAAGGTTTGCAGACATGAAGGAATACGACCTTGAGAGGTTCGAGTCAGAAAAGCGGGCAGAGGCAAGGCGAAAAAAGCTCAAGAAATATTCTAATAGCAAGACGGCCTCCTCAAGGCAATGAGGATGGACACAGGCGAGCTAAAAAAAAGGCTTGATCCCGATCAGTACGAGGTGTGCGTAAACAAGGCAACCGAGGCTCCCTTTACGGGAAAATATCACGACTGCAGGGAGGAGGGAACCTACAGGTGCGTATGCTGCGGCAAGGAGCTGTTCAGCTCGGGTGCCAAGTTTGACTCCGGTACGGGCTGGCCCAGCTTTTGGGAGCCTGTTGATGGCCAAAGGATCGAGTGCTCCGACGATGCAAGCCACGGAATGGTGCGGACCGAGGTGGCGTGCAAAGGGTGCGGGGCACACCTGGGCCACGTGTTTGATGACGGCCCAGGGCCGACCAACCTAAGGTACTGCATAAACTCGGCATCGCTTGATCTGAAAAAAGGGCGGGACGAGGCAGTGCCGGTAAAAAATAATTAATAAAACGGGATTGATGATAGGGGTCTAGGGTCAACCGGGGTGAGATGTGATGAGGATAATAGTGTGCGGATTCGGCGTGGTAGGGCAGAGCCTGGCCAAGCTATTCATGTCACGGGCAGATGATCTTTACTCAAAGTACGGATTAAAGCCGAGGATAGTCGGTGCCTTTGACAGCGGCGGGGGCGTAGCCGATCAGTCCGGGCTGGACCTGGACGGGCTTCTTGAGGCAAAAAAACACGGCACCGTCGCAGGGTACAAGAATGCAGGGCAGATGTCAGGACTTGACATGATAAAAGGCCTCGATGCAGACGTGCTCATAGAGACGACGGCAAGCAACTACAGGGATGCAGAGCCCGGAATGACACACATTACCGCTGCGATGAAAAGACACATGCATATAGTGTCGGCAAACAAGGGACCGCTGGCGCTGGCCTTTCCGTCACTTATGGAGCTGGCAACCTACAACAGGGTAATCCTGAGGTTCAGCGGAACCGTGGGCGGGGGAACCCCAATCCTAAATTACGCAAAAAACAGCCTGCAGGGGGAGAGGATCACGTCATTTGCGGGAATTCTCAACGGGACTACAAACTACATCCTGACAAACATGGCAGGCGGGATGAGCTTTGAGGCCGCGCTGGCAGACGCGCAGAGCCTGGGATACGTGGAGGCAGACGAGTCCCTGGACCTGGACGGTCTGGATGCGGCCGCAAAGCTGGTCATACTGGCAAACTGGATCATGGGCATGAAGGTGACGCTGCCGGACATCGACTGCACGGGGATAAGAGGTGTGACTACAGGGGACATTAAGAGGGCCGCAGCAAACAACTGTGCGATAAAGCTTGTCGCATTCTGCGACGGGGAGCTGGCCGTATCGCCAAGGGAGGTTCCGACAGACGACCCGCTTTGCGTGAACGGGACGCTCAACGCAATCGCCTTTACATCAGAGCACTCTGGAACCCAGACCATCATAGGAAGGGGTGCGGGGGGGATCGAGACTGCAAGCGCGATTCTTCGCGACCTGCTTGATATCAGAAGGCAGATGACCATACCTTGAAATCCAACCCCGTATCCAAGAGCGAGACCTCCTCCATCCTGAGGCATGTCGCCCAAAGATGGGGTGTTGACATCCCAAGGGTAAAAAACCTCATGGTTCACGAGGTCGAGCCCGGCGGGAAGATCATCACCGGAGGGGGGCTTGTGATCCTGCATGTGGACGGCCAATACCTGCCGTTTTTGACGCAGGACGAGCTCCTGAGAAGGTTTCCGCAGGTGACAGTGGACATGGGGGCAGTCAGGTTCATGTGCAATGGAGCCAACGTCATGAGGCCCGGAATCAAGGCGCACTCGGAGTTTCAAAGGGACGAGGTGGTGTGCATAGTCGACGAGTCCCAGCACAGGTTCCTGGCAGTCGGACTGTCTGTGGTATCAAGCGTGGAGCTAGACTCGATGGAGAGTGGGAAGGTAGTAAGGAACATTCATTATATATCAGACAAGTTCTGGGAGGCCGGCAAGACAATCAGGCAGATCGCCCTCTGATAGTCCTAGATCCTTGATCATTTCCAGACAAGTCCTGGGAGGCCGGCAAGACAATCAGGGGGCTAGGCTGCGGCCTCTGTAATCTCTCGAGCCTCAGCAGAGTTGATGACCAGAATATCAAGCCCGTCGCCGCTAAACGAGTCCCTCAAGGATGCGGCCCTTATGGCCTTTTTTGCCAGCTCCACCGCCTCCTCCTCGGACATGCCTGGCTTGAACTGCGGATCCAGCACTCCCAGTGCCATCTCGGCGCCGGTGCCTACTGCTGCATACTCGTCGGGGAGAACGGAGCCTAGCGGATCCAGCGTATAGATTACCGGCTTGTCAACTACCCCGCCTACTATGACCTGTGTGAGTAGTGGAAAGAACCTGCGCTCATACATCATGTTTGACATCATCTTGGCGATGGTGTTGGGGGGGACGTCGCGCTTTAGCTCCATCCTCCTGATCCTTGCCAAGGCGGAGATCTGCAGGGACAGGATCTGCATGTCTGCTACAAGGCCGGCACATGCGGCGCCTACCTTTTGGGTGATCTGGAACGTCTTTTTGGTGTTCTTGCTGACCAGAAAGTTGCCGTATGCTATTCTTTTTTCGCTGGCAAAGACTACGCCTCCGTTATAGGTGATGCCTACTGCCGTCGCGCCAGGCATATACATGGACATGACTGATGTGGTTTTGGAGCATAATAAAGGGTTTTCTCCCCACAGGTACGATGTATTATATGAAAAGTCGGTCCGCTAGTCATCTGTGTCCCTCTCCATCCATTTTGGGTCTTTTTTTCTGATCGCATCGGTGGCCTCCCTGCTCCTAAACGCCTGAAGCGGCGTCTCGCAGTTGGCAATGTCAAGCGAAAAGTGGGGGCCTTCTCTCGTTGTAATAGTCCACGTACTGCCTTGGGCCGTCATAATGCCGTATCTCCTCCTCTATGGTGCGATGGAGTCCGCTCCAGCCTGCCGTTGGTCTGCGGGTGATACGGCCTGGAGTTTATCAGGATGATGTCCCATGCAAGCAGCTCCTCCTCAAAGAGCGTGGGCTGCCATGTCCCCATGCCGGTGCCGCCCTTGGAGACCGCCTTTTTTCTGCCGTTCTGTCCTACAAAGCGCGAGCCGTTGTCAGACAGTATGGATGCAGGCGTGCCAAACCTCTCGATCGCCAGCCTGAGCGCCATTACGGCGTTCTCAGAGGTGGCATGCTCAAAGAGCGCGGCCCCCGTAATGCACCTTGAGGCATCATCAAGATACGTGACTAGATAGAACCCCTTTTAGGCGTGGATCCTTCATCTCGTGCCAGTCTGCGTGCCACATGGCGTTGGAGTACCTGCGCTCAAAGCGAACGTACCTTCTCTTCTTTGATTTTGCCGCAGACGGGACCGCTAGGCCGTTCTTCTTCATTATGCGGTATACTGCACGGCAGCTTGTATTGTGACTGTTCCTCAGTCTGCCTGCGGTGCGCAGCACGCCTGCCGGCTCGCTCTGGTGCGTCCCGGTCACCAGACGTATCTGGGCGGCCGTGACCGGAACGTGCGGCCTGCCCATCTTCATACGCGTCGTCCCGGTCACCTGGAACCGGGCCCACAGCCTCCTTACGTGCCTTGCCGTGATATTCAGATCCTTTGCCATCTTGGATGGCGCGACGCCTTTCTTGCGCTGTCTTATCAAGTACTGCCGTGACTCTTCTGTCAGTCTCTTTTTCATGGTTTTTCGTGATCGGTACAGCCTAAAACAGTCCGCTATTGTCCTCCTGATCCTAGGCGGCCGACTTTTCGTACAATAGACCACGACCAGGACGGTCCCGTTGGCGCCCTTTCGCGAGTTGGTATCCCTGGCAGGGATGAATCTCTTGACGGTTGGGGGTGTCAGGGCAGTGCTTTTCAACTGATTTTACCACGCGACATGCTTTATTTTGATTTTACCCTTTTTGGCCTTTCATCAAAGAACGCCTTTCGTCCAAAACACAGGTAGGCAGTATGGCCTATGCCCTGAAAGGAATGGCGCGTCTTTCCCTCGCGCGCGTCGATGCCCCGGAGGATCAGTTCGGTGGACTCGATGTCCGTGAACTCGTTTTGCGTCAGGGCGGCAGTCAGCTTTTCCAGCTGGTTCATCGTTGGGCATACTGCAAAGACCGCGCCGCTGCCCTTGAGCATTTCCCTGACCTTTGGGATTACGGTCCATGGGTCGCCAAGATCGATTAGCGCCACATCGGCGTTCTTGACCGGGACGGTCTTTGAAGTCTTGAGGTCAAGCTTTTTCTGGGTGACAAACTTTGTAAGGCCGGCCCTCTCGATGTTCTTGGCTGCAATCCTCATAAAGCCCTCGTCGACATCAAAGGTATACACGTGTCCCCTCGGCCGCACGATTCCTGCGACATAGCTGGTAAGGGCGCCGCTGCCGGTTCCAACCTCCAGGATTTTTTGCCCGCTCTGGATTCCCGCGCGGGCCGCTATGTATCCCAGCTCCTTCGGATAGACAATCTGGGTGCCGTGCTGGATCTTCATTATATAATCGTGGATTGTGGGCTCAAGCAGGTATACGTACTTGTCCTTGCCGGTGATCAGCCTAGAGCCGTACTCCTTGCCGATTGCATCCCGGTGTCTTATTACGCCGATGTGGGTGTGAAGCTCCTCACCGGTGGAGATCCTAGTCAACCATTTTTTTGAGCGGTTGTAATAGAAAAGCACGGGTGAGTTTCGCCTGATTTTTGCCACAGGTACACGCGGGGAGTTTTGGATAATAACCTACTGGTTTTTACATCCTGTCGGGTGCTGTGATTCCCAGCAATGCCAGCGCCTTTCTGAGCGTCATGCCAAACGAGGAGACAAGGCAGATCCGGGCGCAGGTTAGCTCAGAATCATCAGGATCCAGTACGCGTACATGCTCATAAAACGAGTTGAACAGTACGGCCAGCTCATGGCAGTATCGGGCAATCACCTTGGGCGAGAGGTTGCGGGCCGAATCGCCTACCGCGCCCCCAAACAGGCCGATTTGCTTGATCAGATCCCTCTCGTATTGGCTTTCCAACAGGGAATAATCTGCATCAAAGTTCGGCCGGGCTCCTGCCTTTTCGAGAATCCGGGATGCCCTTGCATGTGTATACTGGATGTACGGCGCAGTGTCGCCCTCCAGGCTCATGGACTTTGCCAGATCAAAGATGATGATTTTGTCAAGATCCTGCCTTATCATCTCATAGCGCAGCGTTCCAACAGAGACGGTCTTTGCAATGTCCATGACCTTGGAATCAGGCAGATCAGGGTTGCGCTTTCTGGTTTCTGCAGATGATTTTTCAACCAGCATGTCATATACTGCATCGGCGCTGACATAAAGGCCCTTTCTGCCAGACATCTGGGTCTGCCTTCCCTCCGCTTTGATTCCTAGGGCCCTGGCAGTATCGGGGCTCAGGGTCACAGACTCGTAGCCCAGGTGCACGTATGCGCCGGCAGATGACTTGAATTTGTCCATCAAAACCGTGATTATTTTTTGCAGTCTGGACTGCCGCGAGTCAATTACGGTCACCACCCTGTCTCCCTTGAACTCTTTTTTGATCCCGGTATCATTCAATGTTGTCTGCCACAGGATCCGGTCGCCGGGCTGCCTGGCATCATATTCCTCATAGCTGAATGGATCACCGACCAGACCCAGCTTCCATGCAGCATATGGGATGTCCTTTGCGATGTATGTTGCAGTCCCGTTGCTTCGCACTAGGACCTTGTCATCCTCCCTGCCATCACCGCGAATCACCCAGCATCCGGAGTTTTTACCTTCGCCTTCCAGCTCAATCAGGCCCATCGACCTCAGCTTTTCAAAAATTTCAGCCCATAGGCCTGAACGGATGATTTGCGACTCGTAGTTTAGGCAGTCATAGGATGCAGACAGGTTCCAGCATGTCTGCAGCTGTCCCTTGAGCACGCGCCTGGTCACAGAGTCGGCAAATGCCGCAGTCTCAGAGTCCCCCTCCTCGATTTCCTTCAGAATGTCTTTTCTTGCATGCTCAAGATCCGGACGCTCGGCGTATTTCTTGGCGGTTTTGACATAAACCTCATCCCCACAATAATGGTCAAACTTTGTGTTTGGGGGGGGTTCTTCGGAGAATCCCAGCCTTTTGAACCCCAATACGATGTCTGCCACCTGCAATCCAGAGTCGTCAACGTAGTTTAGTACGGTGACATCATAGTTTGCCTTGCGCAGGATTCTGGAGACGGTGTCTCCGACGACGATGTTTCTGACATGGCCAATGTGCAGCGCCTTGTTGGGATTAACGCTGGTATGCTCCACGACAGTCCTGGAGGATCGTCCTACATCGACTGATCCATAGTCGTCGCTTGCAGAGTTTTTGATTATGATTTCGCCCAGGGCACTCATGTTCACGGCAAAGTTGACATAGCCTGAAGGGTGTGCATCAACGCCGGACACCAGCCTGCTGTCCAAGCTCTGATATTTTGCAGAAACTTGCCTTGCAATCTCCCGCGGGGCTTTTTTAAGATGTTTTGAGAGAAGAAACGGGACGTTGCAGGTCACATCGCCAAATCCGGGCCGTGCAGGCTCTACAGAATATGCTACGCCAGAAACCCCCAATTCAGATAAAATTTTTTCTATGTTGTTTTTGATTTCGTCTAGGACAAGAGCAAATGTCAATGTGGTAACCGCTTTTGGGCGGATTTATTTATGAACCATCCGCTTTTGTTCCCAGAATGGACGACCCATGATCACCAATCGGCCTGCAGCAGTTCAGATCACACCTAATTCAAGCAAAGCGTGCGAGTTGGATCAGATCCGGCAAAATTGCAAAGGGTGAACGCCTCGCCTAAGGCATGCTTGGTCGGATTTCGACTGCTAGGTCGTATTAGAGGCGGGCATGGCATTAGTTGCTCTCTAGTTACCGGCGGATTTCATCCTCGCAGTCGCCGGGCAGCTACGATGACGGCCGCAGGGGCTGCTACATACATGCCGATATTAAGGGCAATGACCGAGGCGCCCAGCGCCAGCACCGAGGCATCTGAGCCCTCCTCGGCAAGCGACATTATCGACAGCGTCGAGATCATCGGGGTCACAAGCACCCGTACGGCCTCACGAAATGCCGGGTTCTGTCGCTCCAAGTCGGCTACTGCAGGCGAGAACGAATAGTATACAGAGTTGAATCCGGCTACAAAGGAGGTGCCCGAGTCAGTCGAGAGAAGCGTGCCGTCTCGTATCTCCCTGAGTGCCTGCACCTGCGGCGCCAGCTCGGTTCCGTATGCGGCAGTCGCTATCAGGCACGAGCCGCCTGGCTCCGAGGCTGCCTGCGGCTCGGGCTGTGTCTGATCCTGAGGTTCTACAGGCATCGGCGGCTCGGGCTCCGGCTGTACCGGGGCAGAAGGCTCTGGCATCACCGACGGCTCGGGCTCCGGCTGTACCGGGGCAGAAGGCTCTACAGGCATCGGCGGCCCGACCGTCACATCGGGCGGCTGCCCGACTGCCTGCCCGGCAGTATCATAAGATACCGGTACCGGGATGTCATACGTGTGCTTGCCGGTACAGGCATCGATGTTTACCGACTCGTAATCGGAGCTGATGTCCCCTCCAGAGTGCAGGACTGCGCTGACACCGATGTACGTCTCGCTTTCGCTCATCGGCGCAGTAAACACGGCCAGTCCATCTGCAGTCTGTCCTGCATCCGTAGCCCGTGTAAGGCTGTTGGCGGTGGTACGCACCGAGACAGATAGATTATCAGATGCGGGCGCGGCTTCGGTCGTCACGAGTCTGGCTGTGCAGTCCCACGATATGGAGGATATGTATACAAGATTCTCACTGGCCGAGGAAGATATGATGCCGGTGCGGCCGCCGCCACCTCCACCACCGCCGACTCCGCTGCTCCGGCCGGCAGACGGCGGCGGTACGGTGTCGTCCTCCCCGGTCGGGACACGTCCCGGGATCGTGATCGGGTTGTCCGGTGACTCGTCTATCAGGTTGCCGCGCAGATCCGATACGGCACCGGCAGAAATGTCAAGTTGTGGGATCCTCATCGGGGCTATCTCCCCCAGCTGGGCCCGAAGGAGCGTGAGCGAGAGGGTCTCGACGTCGGCAGATCCAAAGTCGAATACGGCGCCACCCAGCGATACGGTGTTTGCCTGGTTTATATCGCTGACATACATCAGTGTGAGGCCGGTAGCCGATATGTCGACTGTCTCGCTGAAGGTTATGGTCATGGCACCCGTGTTCTCGTCAAGGGTTGCAGATTCAAAGGAGGGCCCTGGGTCGTCTGCGGTTACCGTGATCGGGTTATCCGGCGAGTCCCCTATCTGGTTGCCGAGTATATCAGATACGGCACCAGAGGAAATGTCGAGCTGCGGCGTGTCCATCGGGATTATCTGCGTCAGCTGGGACTCTACAAGCGTGAGTGAGAGGGTCTCGACGTCGGCAGATCCAAAGTCGAATACGGCGCCACCCAGCGATACGGTGTTTGCCTGGTTTATATCGCTGACATACATCAGTGTGAGGCCGGTAGCCGATATGTCGACTGTCTCGCTGAAGGTTATGGTCATGGCACCCGTGTTCTCGTCAAGGGTTGCAGATTCAAAGGAGGGCCCTGGGTCGTCTGCGGTTACCGTGATCGGGTTATCCGGCGAGTCCCCTATCTGGTTGCCGAGTATATCAGATACGGCACCAGAGGAAATGTCGAGCTGCGGCGTGTCCATCGGGATTATCTGCGTCAGCTGGGACTCTACAAGCGTGAGTGAGAGGGTCTCTGTATCGAGTGTCGCATCGTCAAAGCCGGCGCCTTCCAGCAGGACGGTATCTTCCTGGTTTATGTCGCTGACGTACAGCAGGGACAGGTTGGTTGTCGATACGTCTATCGTCTCGCTGAAGGTTATGGTCATGGCACCCGTGTTCACATTAAGGGTTGCAGACTCAAATGTCGGGGGGGCGGTATCGCGCACATACACTATCCTGATCGCCGTTGCCGTGTTGCCGTCATCGTCGGTGGCAGTATATGTGACCAGATAATCCCCGAGCACGTTGACGTCGACCTGTGATGTATCCGTTGTGACTTCAGAACCGTCGTCGGTCGTGGCACCCGGATCTGCGTACGGGGTGCCCAGCTCATGGATCAACGGGTTGTCTCCCACAAGTGATATGACAGGCGGGATGCTGGATGCGGCCTCATCTAGCCTCACCACCTGCAGACCGTCATCGTATTCGGATGCCACTGCGGCGTAGGTGCTGCTGCCTATCGTGAATATGTCCACGTCGCGCGGGCCATCAAGCAGCAGGGAGGTCGTGTCTGCAAGATTCCCGGCACCTACCGGGCCGGCAGGATCGGTGACGTCGATAATCTGGAGGCCTTTCTCGATAAAGGAGGCAGCTGCCACGTAGGTGGTGTTGCCCATCATAAAGGCATCTATACCGTTGACGTTGCCAAGCAATAGTGAGTTCGTGTCTGCAAGGCTGCCGGCGGCGGCGGGGCTGGCAGGGTTTGTGACATCGATGATCTGGAGGCCATTGTCTGTCTGTGAGGATATCGCCACGTAGGTGCTGCTGCCTATCACAAAGGTGGTCACGCCTTGAGGGCCGTCAAGCCGCAGGGTGTTGTTATCCCCCAGGCTGCCGGCGGCGGCGGGGCTGGCAGGGTTTGTGACATCGACAATCTGGAGGCCGTCGTCTGCAAAGGAGGTCACTGCGGCGTAGATACTCGAATTTATCCCAAAGATGGTCACTGCGTTGGCGCCGTCAAGCCGCAGGGTGCTGTTATCCCCCAGGCTGCCGGCAGCGTCAGGGCTGGCAGGGTTTGTGACATCGATAATCTGGAGGCCGTCATCGGCGGAGGAGGCCACTGCAGCGTAGGTGCTGCCGTTTATTGTAAAGATGTCCACGCTGCTGGCGCCGTCAAGCAAAAATCCTTCTATCGGAGTGTCCCCCACCTCATCTATGGTATCTTCCAGATTCCCGACTGCCACAAGACTGGAAGGGTTTGTGACATCGATAATCTGGAGGCCGTCATCGGCGGAGGAGGCCACTGCAGCGTAGGTGTTAGCCCCTATAGCAAATATGTCCACGCCCTGGGCGCCACCAAGCAGCAGGGTGTTGTTATCCCCCAGGCTGTCGGCAGCTGTCGGATTGGATGGATCTGTGATGTTAACAATCTGGAGGCCGTCGTCGCGGGATGCGGCGACTGCAGCGTATGTGTTCTGCCCGATCGCAAAGACGGCCACGCCTTGGGCGTCGTCAAGTTCTCTGGAGTCGGTATCATTCAGATTCCCGACGGGGGTAAGCGTGATTTCAGAGGTGTCCATGTCGGCCACGACTATGTCAAAGGTTTGCGAGTTGGTGCCGCCGCGGCTGTCATCTACGGTTATGGTGACCGTGTGTGTCTGTCCTGCATCGGCCTGCACGGGCGTCCAGATGAGGAGGCCACCAGAGGTGGAAAATACGGCAGCTGCCGGCAGCGTGCCGCGCGATATGGAATACGTGTGCGTGTCAGTCGGATCATCGTCAGTTACCGTGGGCGTTATGACCAGCTGTATGCCCGGCGTCGCGTTCTGGTCGCCTATTGTACCCATTACGGGGGCGTTGTTGTCGCGCGTTACGGTTACCGTTACGGTTCCCTGCGCCGTGTCTGTTCCATCAGATACCGTATATCCGAACGTGTCCGTACCGTCATAGTCCTGATCAGGCGTATAAGTTATCGTATCATCATCATGAGTGGCAGTCCCGTTTGGCGGGTTATCTACTGCCGATATTACAGGAGTGTCCGATGTATCGGGATCCGATATATTCGGAGTTATGGTAACGGGCGTGTCCTCTGCAGTCGTGGCCGTCTCGTCTGGCGCCACCGGCGGGGCGTTGGGTGCATCTGCCACTGCTATGTCAAATGCCTCAGAAGCGGTGCCTCCGCGGCCGTCATTTACGGTTATGGTGACCGTGTGGGTCTGCCCGGCATCGGCCTGTACGGGCGTCCAGACGAGACTGCCGTCAGATGGAGTGAATGCGGCAGCTGCCGGCAGCGTGCCGCGCGATATCGAGTACGTGTGCGTGTCAGTCGGATCGGCGTCAGTTACGGTAGGCGTTATGGTTAGTTGAACATCCAGAGTGGCCGTCTGGTCTCCTATGGTACCCAAGACGGGGTCGTTGTTGTCGCGCGTTACGGTTACCGTTACCGTGCCCTGCGCCGTGTCGGTGCCGTCAGTTACCGTATATCCGAAGGTGTCCGTACCATCATAGTCAGAGTCGGGCGTGTAGGTTATCGTATTATCATCATGAGTGGCAGTCCCGTTTGGCGGGTTATCGACTGCCGATATTACCGGGGTGTCCGATGTGTCGGGATCTGATACGGTAGGCGTTATGGTAACGGACGTGTCCTCTGCAGTAGTTGCCGTCTCGTTCGGTGCCACAGGCGGGCTGTTGGGCGTCTCTGTCTCCAACCTCACTATCTGGAGGCCATCATCTCGGATGGCAGTCACTGCAGCGTAGGTGCTTTCACCTATCACAAAGACGTCTAGGTTGCGGGCGTTGGCAAGCTTCCTGGAGCCGTTATCCCCCAAATTCCCGGCTGGGGCGGGATTGTCAGGATCGGTGACGTTGACTATCTGTAGTCCGTTGTCGGATCCCGAGGATACCACCACATAAGTGCTGCTGCCTATCGTGAATACATCCACGCCCTGGGCGCCGTCAAGCCTCAGTGAGCCGCTATCCTCCAGACGCCCGGCTGGGGCGGGATTGTCAGGATCGGTGACGTTTACAATCTGAAAGCCGTCGTCAGTCCAGGAGGCGACTGCGGCGTATGTGTTGCCGCCTATCACAAAGGTGGTCACGCCGCGGGCGCCGTGAAGCTCCAGGGAGCCCGTGTCACTCAGTTTCCCGGCCGCTGCCGGGTTGGTCGGATCCGTAACGTTGACTATCTGGAGGCCGTTGTCATCAACTGCGGCCACTGCAGCGTATTTGTTGCTGCCTATCGTGAATACATTCACGCCCTGGGCGCCGTTAAGCTCCAGGGAGCCGTCGCCATCGGCCAGATTCCCGACGGCGGCGGGATTGTCAGGATCGGTGACGTTTACAATCTGGAGGGCATTGTCCACGTGGGCTGCCACTGCGGCGTAGGTGTCGCCGCCTATCGTGAATACATCCACGCCCTGGGCGCCGTTAAGCTTACTGGAGCCGCCATCAGACAGATTCCCGACGGCGGCGGGATTGTCAGGATCGGTGACGTTTACAATCTGGAGGCCCTGGCTGTAGGCGGCCACCGCTGCGTAAGTGCTGCTGCCTATCGTAAAGGTGTCCACGCCCTGGGCGTTGGAAAGCCGCGCGGATCCCCCGTTTGCCAGACTACCGGCGGCCTGCAGACTGGCAGGGTTGGAGACGTTTACAATCTGGAGGCCGTCGTCACCTTCGGAGGTCACCGCAGCGTAGGTCCGGCTTCCTATTGTAAAGACATCCACGTCATGGGCGGCATCAAGCAGCAGGGTGTTGTTATTTCCCAGGCTGCTGACGGCAACTATCTCGATCTCGCTCTGCTGCGCGTACGCACCCTCCGGCAGGGCCCCGGCAGCAGCAAGACCCAAGACGGCAACCGCAACAAACGCCAAGTACATGGAGGCTGCATCTACAAGAGTCCGACTAGACGGGCTCCCCCGTGTCAAAGCTACGACAGGTCACCCCCCACCCAAACGATCAGGGCGACATTGGCAGGGGTGTCCTGCCCCATAATGGCATGCAAGTCATTCATTCTGATGTCATGATTAAATCAGGTGTAATTAATAAAGATATAAAATCACCTAGATTGTTGCATAACTCCGACTGTACGAGGTCACCTACCCCCATCAGTCAGGCACGAATTAGATGCATGGTTGTGATTTTCGTTCCTAGCTAACAAGGGGACGTGACCACATACCTCCGACTAGAACCCATCCAATCCGCCAAGATCACTACCGGCGCTCGGTTCCCACATGGCAGCCACCGCCTCTGCGATCCACTTGTTGTACAGCCATATCCTCAACTTTACCTCCTGCACTATATTGGACCACCTGAGGGCCTTTACGTCCTCGCCTAACATGCGCTTTATGGCAGATATCACGATCTCGACGATCCACCTCGTACCGTAGCCTACCGTGCTCTTCCAGTACCGTAGGTTCTCCTGCCTCTCCTCCTTTGACAGATCCCCAACCGGCACCTCGTGGCCGTCCCCTAGCTGGCTTCGCACAAGCATGCCCCACTTGTCGCCGGTGCCCTTGCCCTTTGCATTGCAGCTTGTCAAGAGCCGTATGAGCGGCCTTATGCCGCGCTTGTGGCACTCGGATACGTTTTTCCTTGAGCCGTATCCGCCGTCTGCAAGCAGGATCGTGCCCGGTGCATCCTTATTCGCTCCGGTGCCGAGCAGGGTCAGCGGCGATATCCCGTCTGCAAGCATGTTGGGGATCTTTACTGCGTCCGCGCTGTCGGGGCAGTCCTGCTGCTCCTCTTCCTTGATGCTCCTGGCCGCCGCCTCAAGCAGTGCCGGCAGTTCCGTGCTGTCGCTGACTGCCTCGTCTGTGACGGATACTGCCAGCACCTGCTTGGTGTATGCGTCGACCATCAGGTGCATCTTGACGATTCCTCGCGGTGCATAATCGGATTCGGCGTCTTTGAGCACGCGACCTCGGAGAATGCAGTTTTGATGCTGTGCAAGACAATCAAGGCGTTTGGGGTGCCGGCCCAGATCCTGTCGGATAACGTCAGGTGTTTTAACTGGGCAGGAACAAAAAGACGATACCTCTGGACACATGGAGGCAAACTGTCTTTGAGGTCGAGCTTTTGAACCGCGGAATCGAGCTGATAGACTCCAGATCCTACCACCCCAAGACCAACGGCAAGCTTGAGATGTAGTTCAAGATGCTTGAGAGGGAGATGGTACACTTGGCAGGTCGGCGAGTTCATCGAGTTCTACAACGAGCGCAGGACGCACTATTCACTGGATATGGGCGCGCCGAGACGCCTAGGATGGCGTTCTGGAGACGGGAGGCCACAAAAGCGATCATGAAAGGCGACCCCAAATGGATGAAGGATGCCAATGAGGGGCGGAACTAATTTCCATATGAAACACTTGTGTTTTTAATCAAATAACTCCGTGCTCCACGCGTGCTCACGGCATAATTTCCCGACTCGTAAAAAACAGGCGCAATGCGGATCAAAGGTGCCTGCAGGCTGCCAGCTTCACACCTCAAAGGATCTCTGGGCAAGCAGACTCAGTGCCTCTACTATGCCGTCCCCGGATCTTGCAGCAACGGTGATGGTGGCCTCTGCCTTGACATCGTCAAAGGCATTGCCCAGCGCGATGCTCGTTCCTGCCTTCCTGAACAGCGGGATGTCAGTGGCACTGTCCCCGATGGCAATCACGTCAGAGGGGTCAACAGAAAGCATCCCCATTACCTCCACAAGGCCCCTGCCCTTGTCAATTCCGCGCGAGTTGACGTGGTACGCATACTGGCTGTCAGACATGACCACGTCCAGTCCCATCTCAGAGACCAGGCATCTGGCAGACTCTAGGTCAAAGGTTCTCTCAAGGACTATCTCGGTCATTCTGGGAAAGACGGGCTTTTCCCTGACATTGTCAATGCCTGCCCTTATGACGTCAAGCGCCCGCCTGCACTCCCCGATGTTTCCCAGCAGCTTGTGCTCACAGTTTCCAAAGGTGATACAGCCGCCGTTCTCGCCTACTGCGACGTTGGTGGTTCCGCCAAACACCGACAACAGATAGCCCTCTACTGACGATCTGCCGGTGACAAAGATCACGTTGTGGCCCTGATTCTTGAGGTGCCGCAGTGCAAGCAGCGCATCCAGATGAATCCGCCCCCCGCCATTCTCGGTTATGGTTCCGTCAATGTCGACTGCAAACGTCTTTGGCTTCACAAGACTAGGCAGTCCGGCCAGATAATATCTGCTGCGCTCAAAAAATGCCAGGGCACGTGTGAGCTCCAACGTCAAGACACAGGTACGGGCTTGCGTGCTCCGACGGGCCGTGCATGAAAACCAATAAGATATTATTCAAAGGGGTAAGAGGTGTGGTGAGCGAGGTTGGGAATTCCAGAAAAAATCAAGGCCATAGAGGACGAGATGGCAAAAACGCAGATCAACAAGGCAACAGAGCACCACCTGGGGCTGCTAAAGGCAAAGATTGCAAAGCTAAGGCGCGAGCAGGAGGACAATGCCTCAAAAAAGAGCGGGCAAAAGTCAGATGGGTTTGACGTAAGAAGAACAGGGGATGCCACGGTTGTCTTCATCGGACTGCCAAGCGTCGGAAAGTCCACGCTGCTAAACAGGCTGACGGGTGCAAGGTCGGAGGTTGGCGCCTACCAGTTTACCACACTGACCGTGGTTCCGGGCATGATGGAGTACCGCGGCGCAAAAATCCAAGTTCTGGACCTGCCTGGAATCATCAAGGGCGCCTCAAGCGGGAAGGGCCTGGGCAAAAGAATCCTCTCGGTTGCAAGAAGCGCGGATCTTGTCTTGCTTGTGCTAGACGTGTTCCAGCCGTACCACGAGGACGTGCTGATAAGCGAGCTTGGCAACATCGGAATCAGGCTGAACCAGCTTCCCCCAAACATCACAGTTGAAAGGTCTGCAACGGGTGGGATTGCAGTGGCCCAGCAGGTAAGGCTGACCAAGATTACAGAAAAGCACCTCAAGGATGTCCTGCACCTGTACGGAATCACGAGTGCAAGGGTGGTAGTCCGAGAGGATCTGACATCAGAACAGCTCTCAGACCACGTTGCGGGAAACATAAGCTACTCAAAGGCGATTACAATCCTCAACAAGATTGATCTGGCAGACGATGGATTTAGGAGGGATTTGAAAAGGAGGCTGAAAACGAAGGTGATCGAGGTCTCTGCAAACTCAGACATCAACATAGAGCTGTTAAGGGAGGAGATCTACATGAGGCTGAGCTTTATCAGGATATACATGAGGCCCAAGGGGGGCCAGACTGACTTTGAGGAGCCGCTGATTGCAAGGGAGGGCGACACGGTAGAGGACGTGTGCAACAAGCTGCACCGAAAGATGAGAAAGCAGTTCAGGTACGGACTGGTCTGGGGAAAGAGTGTAAAGTTCGGCGGGCAGAGGGTTGGACTGGACCACATCCTGCAAGACGAGGATGTTTTGACGATAATCAAGCTAAAGGGTGCCTGATTTCCCAGGCGGCATGGATCAGGATGGATCAGGAATTCAAAGATGGTGGTACGGCCACTGCACGCTTTTGCCCCCAAGATCGCAGTCTGCAAACGCACAAAGGGGGCACATGCGCGTGATTTGCAATCATTTTGGACGGTTTTGCGGCAAAAATCCTCCATATGAGATCGCCCATTGATCAGTCTACGATCAGGAATTGAATCCATTTTGCCAAAACTTCGTTGAGAATTTGTTATCACTTGGTGTAATTTTCTTTAGTTTAGCTACTGAAAAACAATGAGAATGCGAGTTTGTTAATGGCTACAAAACGAAAAGCAGCTCCGAAGAGAAAGCCTGCAAAGAAAAAGGCAGCTCCGAAGAGAAAGCCTGCAAAGAAAAAGACGGCAGCTAAAAAGGCAGCTCCGAAGAGAAGGCCTGCAAAGAAAAAGGCAGCTCCGAAGAGAAAGCCTGCAAAGAAAAAGACGGCAGCTAAAAAGGCAGCTCCGAAGAGAAGGCCTGCAAAGAAAAAGGCAGCTCCGAAGAGAAAGCCTGCAAAGAAAAAGACGGCAGCTAAAAAGGCAGCTCCGAAGAGAAGGCCTGCAAAGAAAAAGGCAGCTCCGAAGAGAAAGCCTGCAAGAAGGCGATAGCAGTCGCTTCTTCAAACTAACAATCGCCAGCAGCTGGCGATTTGTTTACCTTTTTATCTTATACCTCTAAAATCAACTGAACATCTGCCCCGGCGGGGATTTTTGGCTGTTCTTTAGGTTGCTTTTTGCCACGGTGAATTTTTTTTCCGCAGGCAGGATTGAAAGCTTGATTGCGGTGTTGATTGCATAGTGCGGAGTCCCGTCAGGATTTTTATGGTTGATTGCCTTTCCAACCCGGTCCAAGTCAACCTTGACCTTTACGACCGTCCCGTCTTCCAGCTTGAATGAGACGTACTCATTTTCAATACGCTTGTAATCTAGCATCTCAAAGTCGATTTTCTCGCCCTGCTGGCTCATATTACAAGATGACAGTGGCCATTTGAAAAGGTTACTAGTAGAGATGGCTCATCAGCCTGATTTGCTCCTCAGTGGTGATGACGTTCTTTTCAGTCAGGATCTCCAGCATCTCCTTGAATAGCGCCTTTTGGGACTCAGACAGCCCGCTAGAGGAGCCCTTGTCGCCTGGAGGGCCCGGGGGGCCCTTGGGGCCTGCCGGGCCGACAGGGCCCTGCTCTCCACGGGGTCCGGGCTCGCCTGCGGGGCCTGCCGGGCCCTGCGGGCCACGCTCTCCCTGCGGGCCCTGAATTCCCTGCGGGCCCTGCGGGCCCTTTTCGCCTGGAGGGCCCTGCGGGCCACGCTCTCCCTGCGGGCCCTGAGATCCCTGCGGGCCCTTGTCGCCGGTCGGGCCCGCCGGGCCCGTCGTACCCTTTTCTCCAAGTGGGCCCTGCGGGCCCTTTTCGCCCTTTTCTCCCTGCGGGCCCGGGACGCCGGTCAGTCCCTTTTCTCCCGCCGGACCCTGCGGGCCCTGCGGTCCCTTGTCGCCTGCCGTACCCGATGGGCCCGTCGTACCCTTTTCTCCAAGTGGGCCTTTGGGGCCTGCCGGACCCTTTTCGCCTGGAGGGCCTTGCGGTCCTGTAAGGCCCTTGTCTCCCTTGGGGCCTGCCGGGCCGACCGGGCCCTTGTCGCCAAGTGGACCCTGCGAACCCTTGGGGCCCTTTTCTCCGACCGGGCCCTGAATGCCCTTTTCTCCGACCGGGCCCTGAGAACCGGTCTGTCCCTTTTCTCCGACCGGGCCCTTGTCTCCCGTCAGTCCCTTGTCACCGGGCGCGCCCTGCGGTCCCTTGTCGCCGACCGGGCCCGAAGGACCCCGCAGGCCGACAGGGCCCTTGTCTCCAAGAGGGCCGGTAGGGCCCTTTTCACCCTTGTCGCCCTGAATGCCGCGCAGGCCGACAGGGCCCTTGTCTCCAGGAGGGCCGGTTGCGCCCTTGTCTCCCTTGTCGCCTACAGGACCGGTTGCGCCCTTGTCTCCCTTGTCACCTTTGTCGCCGGTAATTCCCCGGTCTCCCTTGAGGCCCCTCTCTCCGGTCAGTCCCTTGTCGCCTGCCGGGCCCTTGTCGCCCTGCAGGCCGGGCTGCCCCTGTGGGCCCTTGTCACCTGGAACCCCCAGCGGGCCCTGATCTCCCTTTCCCCCCGGCGCGCCGGGCGGGCCCTTGTCGCCCTGCGGGCCGGGCGGACCATCAGGGCCCCTACCGCCGGGCGGGCCCGAGGATCCGGACGTGGCAGGCTTTGGGGGCCTTTCGACTTTTTTTGGAGGCTCTGGCTTTTGCGGTTCTGGCTTTGCAGGGTGTGGCTTTGACAGCTGCACCTCAAACGACGAGTGCAGTGACGAGAACCGATCTATCACTATTATCCAGACAGATGCCAGATCAGATACGGAGCCCGGGATGGGGTTTGCGGCGCTACCAAGGATCTGCGAGAACGTGCCGTCTTTTACCCTGAGGTGGAACGTATCCTTCCACAGGACATCGAAGGAGCGCTTTGGAATAGAGTCTGCGCTGGGTTTTTTGTCGGCAATCAGTATCTGAACCTCATATACCCCCGCCTGCTTGAATGGGGCAGGCCCGCTTGCCTCAATTTTAGGATTGGAAGACACTACACGTCTCTTTGAGTACGAGGTATTTCTGCATTTTCATCAAGATATATCAAAGTGCTAGGCATATGGCGGCAATAGTATTTATCTGCAAAATAGGGCAAATCTGAATGATGAAGACCCCCTTCAAGAAGGCAAAACTCGAGCCAGAGCCCGAACCAGAGGAGATCGAGGGGTCCAAGGCAAGCAAAACCACCAGCCTAGTGGATCCCAAGTACAACCTCAAGCGGCTCTACAAAAAGGGGACGAACCTGATGGCAGATGAAAAGCTGGAAGACGCCGTAGAGGTCTTCGAGCAGGCGCTGCGCATCGACCCAAGAAACGTCGAGACGCTGCTAAAGCTGGGATATGCAAGGTTTCATCTAGATGATCATTCCGAGGCGCTGAGGGTCTATGATCAGATTCTGGATATCGATGTTACAAACGCCGAGGCCTGGAACCTCAAGGGCCTGGTGCACTATGAGCAAAAAAACTATGCAAAGGCCCTTGACTCAAGCGAGAAGGCAATCGAGTCGGATCCGGAGTTTGGGATGGCATGGTACAACAAGGCATGCTTTCTCTCGCTGCTAAACCAGGTTCCCGAGGCAATCGAGTCGCTAAAGCGCTCAATTGAGATCGACGTAAAAAATGCAAGAAAGGCCGTAAAGGACAAGGACCTGATAAACGTAAGGGTCGAGGAGGGGTTTCGAAGAATTGTGGATGTTGTGGTCCTCGAATGCGTCAGACAGGGATACCATACGATTGGCTCCATCGTCTGGACCACGTTGCTAAACAAGGCAGACGCCGAAGAGTCGCTGCTAAAGCTGACCGAAAAGGGGCTGCTGGTAAAAAACGAAAAGCGCGAGGGGTTCCACAGGATTCCAATATATGATCTGTCGCCGGAGATTGCAAAGAGGGTTGGAAAGGAAAAGAAGGGGTTTCTGGGACTCACTAGGAAGAGGGAGCTTCCGGTGTCGGTTGCAAACCTCAAGGATCTCAGCCAGGCAATCACCAACGTAAAAAACGCAATCGAGGAGGGCGACATCAGTGGGATAGTCAGGGAGTTTGACGTGTTCATTGATCCCAAGAAATGCGGCCAACAGATGATTGAGCAGTTCTTTGAGGAGCACCGGGAGATCAAGCTGTGGAAGATACGGCTAGAGGACAGGGCAGAAGAGTACCTTGAGGACCACAGGGAGAAGATGCTCACGATGTTTGACAACATCGAGGTTGTAGTTACAAAGCAGCTAAGAAGCCAGGTAGGCCATAGCTCTGCAGACAGATCCCAATAGTTTGCATCAGCTCCCGGATTCGGCCGCCGCACGGCAAGGGCCGTTTATTCTGCAGACAGATCCCAATAGTTTGCATCAGGCTGCCGCTCGGTCGGCCTTTCCATGCTCTTCCATTCCCTAAACGAGCGGACATACAGCCGGACATCTGGCAGGCCTGCGGACTTTAGTGCATAATACGCAAGACCTGAGAGCGTGCCCACGCTACCGCAGTAGGTTATGATCTCAGAGCCGCCGGACACGCCCCGGTTCTCCAGCAACCGCCTTACCTCGTCGTGCGGGCGCAGTATCCGGTCTGGGGACGCAAGGGTCCTGTATGGAAGGCTGATTGCGCCGGGGATGTGCTGCTCTAGGTAGTTTAGCCGCTCACGGTTGTCGATCAGGACGACGCCCTTGCGCCCCCTTGCGGCCTCCAGATAGTCAGAGGTGGCCAAGATTCCAGGCTGCAGGCTCACAGAATGAGCACTTGGCCGCACCTCGGGCACGGCGCTGTCGCTTTCCAGTCCCATGGATCTCCATTGGGAGTAGGTGGTCTCAAGCAGGCTAACATCGGAGTGTCCCAAGTATTCAAGGGTCCAGGCAACGCGCGATGCCAGCGCTCCAAAGGTGTCATCATACACGACCACCGGCGTCTCGTCGCCAATCCCCACAGACTGGATAATCCTGTTGACGCGCTCGGGGCTGTCATCAGAAAGCAGGCCTGCCAGCGGGAGGTTAACGGAGCTTGGGATGTGATCACGCACATAGTCGTCCTCACGACGCACATCGACTACGCGTACGCTCCTGTCCCGGATTTCCGAGCGCAGGGAGTCAACATCCTTTGTTGTTTTGACTGCACTCAAGCAGCACACTCACCCTTGCCGGTCTTTGTGTGATAGCCCCCGTCGGTGCCATAGTCAGAATAAAAGCCCGGATCCTCGGCTATCGTGGGGGGATCCGTAAGCGGGGCCAGAATCCCCTTTAGATCGTCCAGCGATCTGATCCTAGAGTCCTCGTTGCCGCTGACAACCCTGTGCAGCCAGGAGGTCAGGGTGTCATCGGGTTTTTTGCTTTCCCTGAACACCTCGATTATCTTCAAGACTACCGGAATCACGCGCTTTGCGGGAACCCTCATTAGGCCGGCGCCCAGCATCGTATCCCCATCGGAGCGCCCGCCCAGGGACATCATATAGTTCGGATACATGTCCTTGCCTACCCTGCCGCCGCCGCCAAAAAAGCCAATTGTTGCAATTCCGTGCTGCCCGCAGGAGTTGGGGCATCCGCTTATCTTGATTGACGACTCCCTGAGATCGTCGTCCTCATCCAAGTGCAGCTCTAGGAACTTTCTCTGAATTTCCTTTGCAAGTCTGTGCGAGTTGGTCAGCGCAAGATTGCAGGAGGTGGTGCCCGAGCATCCGATTGGTGCGGCCATCGTGAGTGCACCGGACTTGGCAAGACCGTGGGACAGCAGTGCAGAGTAGAGTGGCTGCAGGTCGTCGTCATGGACATAGCGCAGCGCAATGTTTTGTCCAAAGCCGGTTCTTGCCATGCCTTCGGCAGAATAGTCTCGGATCATCTCGGCAAGCGCACTCAGCTGTGCGGCAGTGATGTCCCCTGCCTCCAGCGTAAGAAAGACGGTGTTGTAGCTGCCCTGTTTTTGTCCGAGCGTGTTGGTTTTGAGCCATCGGGCATAGCCGTCAGGCGCGCTGCGGCCTTTATCGGTAACTCTGATGGGCCTTTTAATCTCGTTTTCAGTCAGATCCACATCCAGCTGGGTGATGACGGACTGGGTTGCCCTGACTATGGCACGCTCCTTTAGAACCAGGCCTTGAAAATTATCCCAGCCCATGTCGGCTACCAGGTATCGCATCCTGTTTCTTGCAAGGTTTTTCCTGTCACCCAGCCTGTCAAAGAGCCTCACTACTGCCATTGCCGTATACAGTACGTCCTCCTCAGGGGTAAAGTCCTCCAGCTCGTGGCCGACATAGGACTTGTTTCCCAGGCCACCGCCTAGGAATATTTTAAAGCCCCGCTGCGGCCTGCCGTCGACCTCCTTGATCTGCGGAATCAAGCCGACATCGACCATTCTGACCATGCCGTGTTTTTCACAGCAGGTAAAGGTAAACTTGAACTTTCTGGGCAGGTTCTGAGACATTGGGTTTCTCAAAAAGAACCTGGCAGTCGCCCGGGCATAGGGCGTTGCGTCAAACTCCTCGCTCGGGCACACGCCGGACATCGGACTGCACATGACGTTCCTTATGCTGTTTCCACACGCCTCCCTCGAGGTCAGTCCGACCTCGGCCAGGGAGCGGAAGATCTCAGATACGTCCTCGAGGACCACCCAGTGAAGCTGGATGTTCTCCCTGGTCGAAAGATGTGCGCTGCCGATGGAGTACTGCTCGCTCAGCTGTGCGATTCTTTCTAGCTGCCTTGGGTAGACCTCTCCTGCGGGGAGCTTGACTCGGACCATCGCATAGTCGCCGGTCATCCTTGTCCCATAGGCGCCGTGCTGCAGTCTGAGCCGCCTAAAGCTGTCTGCGGGATATTTTCCCTCCCTGAACAGCCTCACAGTCTTTGCAAAGTTGTCGGCCTCTTGAATCTGGGCCCAGTCGATCCTGGGCTGGAGATCCCGGTTTTTCTGCTGCTGTTGAGAGGCCAATACAGTGAAACCTCCTTCGGATTTGGTTATAAATTTTTGAATAAAGTAATTTTGGGTCAGCAGCAGGCGCAATGCGGCACGATTTGCCTCATGTTATGCGCATTCCGGGGTTAGGTGCCACTAACCCCCGTATAAACCAGCAGTCCGATTGTGCCATCATGGCATGGCAAAACGACGCGCCTGTCCTGACGGTGCGCACAGTTGAAAGTCGGGGTATTTTCTTATCGAAATATGCATGATGTGTCAAAATTATGATTCATTTTTTGATGTGCGCACTAGGATGGCAGATAGCGTCTAGGGCGGTTCCGATTGCGACCTGAAAAAACAGCAAAATGGTAACATTTCGGACTGAGTTCAGGCGTGAGTTTTGCCATCCCGGAAACCCTGATCGGGCATAATCCGCGCCTAAAATCAGGAATGGCTTCGAGTGTGAACTGTTGCCTTGCTGTCCAGATCCGTCAAGCGTGTCTTGAAGCCCGGATTTTCCTCGCTCTGATTTTTTTGGCTTGGGCTGCATCATCCGAGTAAAATGTGTGTGGACGATCAAAATCCGTGGGGGCGCAGGCAGATCATCGAAGGTTTGGCCTCGCCTAGTAGACCTTATGCGTAATCGGCGCAAGTCAAAAAAATCAGGCAGCTTTTGCGTCATTTTTGGCAATTATGCATAAGGTCTAGTACGGGATTATAGCCTGCCTTGCATCTAATCTATAGCGCGTTTCGCCCGACTGCCAGATGTGCGAAAGGTTTAATGTGTTTTAGGGGTCAGTGCTAGCATGCAAGAGGCAGTCAGCGCGCAGTCAGAGTCAAAAATCTTTGCAGACGTCAGGGAGGTTGAAATTACAAGGGCGATTGTAGAGGAGTTTCACAAGGTTCTAATCGACAGGGCAAGCTCTGACGTCATAATTATCGGCGCCGGTCCGGCAGGACTTACGGCAAGCAGGGAGCTTGCACTCAACGGCTACAAGATACTGGTCATCGAGCAAAACAACTACCTCGGCGGAGGCTACTGGCTGGGCGGATACATGATGAATCCCGTGACGGTGAGGGCCCCTGCCCAGAAGATCTGGGACGAGTTGGAGGTGCCGTACAAGCAGGTCGGAGAGGGGCTATACCTGACACCAGGACCGCATGCTGTCTCAAAACTGATCGCAGGCGCATGCGACGCGGGGGTAAAGTTCCTAAACCTTACAAAGTTCGATGATCTTGTCCTAAGAAATGAGAGGGTAGAGGGCATTGTTGTCAACTGGATGCCGGTTTCTGCGCTTCCAAGAAACATCACATGCGTGGATCCGGTTGCCCTGGAGGCAAGGGTCGTAATCGACGCGTCAGGACACGACTCGGTCGCAGTAAAGAGACTCGTTGACAGGGGGCTGGCAGACTGGAAGGGAATGCAGCCGATGCACGTGGAATCCGGCGAGGATCAGGTGGTACTCAAGACAGGCCAGGTGTATCCGGGCCTGATTGCGGCTGGAATGTCGGTTACAGAGACGCACGGGCTTCCCAGGATGGGGCCGACATTTGGCTCGATGCTTTTCTCTGGAAAGCGTGCAGCGGAGATTGCCGCCCAAAAGATAGAAGAGCTGGGAAGATAAGACACCATGGCGCCATCACGGTATTGAGGATCTCCAGGATAGTCTTCTATGACGAGCCCTCCGTGCCCGAGATCAACCTAGACTGCCTAGTCGAGTTTGCCCAGAAAAACCTCAAAGTGGACGTGGAAAAAAGAGGTCCCATCCTCTCGTACGGCAGGCCCGATACGCCATCCCTTGTGGCGGCCGCCAGAATCTTCAGGCTCAGCGAGCCCTTTGTGAGACACGACCCGACACAGGAGGAGATCCGCTTTGAGGAAAAAAACATCAAAAGCACCGCAGACAACCCCAACATCATATACTATGACGGAATTGAGCTGCAGAATGCCTTGGGGCAGCTGATTCCCAAGGGCGAGCTGGTCCGGGATGTCTTCCATGTGATTTTCACAAACAAGCTGAGCTGTACGTTTGACTGTTCGGACTACAGGTACCATGGGCGTGCGGTAATATGCTCGAATCCGGCAGTCATCTCCACGACGGGAATGATCGAGGCGCCGGCAAAGCCGAGGGAATACTATGCGGAGCTGATCACAAACTCAAGGATGGGGATAAACGTAGAGGCCCTCAGGAAAAAGTACGCAGGGGCCTTTCTGGAGTACGGCGACAAGAGGCTGGGCATGGTTGCAGAGGGCTACTTTCTGCAGGCGCTACTGTACTATATTTCAGGGGAGCCCTTTTGTGATGACCGGGACTGCAGGCTGTTCAATGCACACTGGCAGAGGGATCTGCTTCACGCACAGATCAGGGTCGGGAGGCTGTGTGAAAGGCACCAAAGGATCCTGGATTCGGCAATGGGCTAGCGCCGGATCCGGCCATGCAAAATGCGCATCAGGCCGGGTACCTGACGTGCTTGCGGTTCTGCCGGACTTGACCCAAACCGGCGTATGCTATGCCCGGCTCGACTGCAGATCAGATGCGTGATGGTCTGCTGCATAACTCCGACTAGAGCCCAGTCGATCCGCCCGGATCATGGCGGGCACGCGGTTCCTACACGGCAGCAGCCTCTGCGATCCACTTGTCGCACAGCCACATCTGCGGCTTCATGTTTGGCCACAGCGTCCACCGGATGTCTTGACGGGGTTTGAAAAACACCTAGTCAAATGGACGGTCTGTACTCCCTTCCCATTTTTTGCCAAGGGTCTGCGTCCCACATAAAAGCGATCATGACTTTGGATTTTGCGGGTATTTTGATCCGTCATGCGCAGACTTGTGCCCGCGCAGACCAAAATTTGCTGATTATAAGCCACACCCTGATTTATCCCCCCTGCACTTGCTAGGGCTGACAAGCCTGCATCTCTTGTTCTTTCGGCTCCAGCTGTGGCACGTTTCGCCTGGATGAAGCGGTGAAGAACTTAAATTAATCAAGTGTCCGATGGCATTCTATGATGGCAAGCTCGGATTCGGGAACGGTGCTAGAAAGCAAAAACGAACCGCCGAAAAGTCCGGACAAGAAAAAAACAAGGTATGATGTGATAATCATCGGAGCGGGACCGGCAGGGTATACCGCGGGGATTTACTGCTCAAGGGCAAGGCACGACACCCTGATACTGTCGGGGATTCTCCCCGGGGGGCAGCTGGTCAACACCACGGACGTTGAGAACTATCCGGGATTCAAGGACGGGATCATGGGCCCGGATCTGATGATAACGATAAGGGAGCAGACTCTCCGGATGGGGACCACGATCGTCGACGACGTGGCAGTCAATGTGGATTTCAGAAAGAGGCCGTTCAAGGTACTGACATCCTCCGAGGAATACGAGGCAAGGGCAGTCATCATCGCCACGGGCGCAAGCCCCAGGAAGCTGGGCCTAGAGTCCGAGGAGAGATACGCAGGAAGGGGCGTCTCGTACTGTGCGACCTGTGATGGCCCATTCTTTAGAAACCAGGAGCTAGTCGTAGTCGGCGGAGGGGATTCTGCCATGGAAGAGGCCACGTTTCTTACAAAGTTTGCAAGCACCGTGCACATCATCCACAGAAGGGATGTGTTCAGGGCCAGCAGGGTCATGCACGAGCGCGCACTGGACAACGAAAAGATAAGGTTCCATACAAACACGATCATCGAGGAGATTGCAGGCGACGAAAAGGTTCAGAATGTCACGCTAAAGAATACAAAGAGCAGGGAGACATCATTGCTGACAGCAGGCGGGGTCTTTGTAGCCATCGGTCACACCCCAAATACGGAGCTGTTTGCAAGCCAGGTTGATCTGGATGATCAGGGGTACATCAAGATCTCGGAGAATACGTGCACGAGTGTCGAGGGGGTCTTTGCGGCAGGCGACGTGCACGATCACAGGTACAGGCAGGCAGTCACCGCTGCAGGATATGGCTGCATGGCGGCAATTGACGTGAACAGGTACCTAGAAGAGAACCCATAAAGGTTCCAACAGACAAGCCTCGAGACGTGCCTTGCATCCTCTAGTGCAGAGTCAAACTCCTGTCCAGTCATTATGTCGTGTGACGCATAAACGCTCCCGAACTTTCTGCCGTTGCCTGCAAAGATGCCCACTGTATATCCGGCCCCTATGCGGTATTTTCTCATGGATGCATAGACTAGTAATGGGGGCTGATCAGCAGCCCGTTCTTCCCAAATACCGCCCTTACGACCACAAAGGCATCATCTCACAGAGATCTCCCCGCCCAATCCTGATTGTACGATTATCGATAGTATAATTCCTTTTGCAATCTCTGAATGTCTTGTGGGATCCGAAAAGTAGTTCACCCCCCCCCCCTATCTGACATGATATTCCTCCCTGGTCTGCCCATCTATGACCGTTTCGCCCGCAGGAGGCATCTTGCGCTCATATGCCTGCGCCGGCGTCTCCCGGTTCTCCCGGTCAAGGGACATGTGGGGCCTGTCGTAGTTGTACCATTTCATGAACAGATCCATGGGATCGCTTGTTCTCATCATGATATCCTCAAACTCGTGCAGCTTGCGCTGTATCTCGCCGTGCAGCCTCTCGACCTTGCCGTTTGTCTGCGGGTGGCGCACCCCGGCAAGGACCTGCCGTATGCCTAGGGCCTCCAGGCTCTCCTCGAACTCGCTGTGCCCCCTCTTTGCACCCTGTTTTTCGTTTGCATAGAACTGGCTTCCGTGGTCCGTCATTATGGAGGCGGGCCTGCCGTGCTTCTGCATGGCCCCGTCAAGCACCTTGAGGGCGTTTTCTGTAGTCGCGTTGTCAAATATGCCGTATCCGGTCACGAACCGGGATGCGTCGTCCTCGTAGCACAAAAACCACCTGCCGTCGTGCATTCCGCCGTGTATCTGCTTCCAATCGGTGTGCCACATGGAGTTGGAATACTCCATCTCCCAGCGCAGCCACCTGCGTTTTCTGCGCCCGTTGGGCTCGTCTCTGGCCATCCCCTCGTCCTTTAGCATGCCGTGCAGTGTATGTCGCGGGATATTAATCCCGGTCTTTTCCCTTATGAGATCCTGCAGTGATGCCGCGCCTAGGTGCTCGGAGGGTCGCACCGAGAGGACCGCCGAGTGCTCCCTGCGCCAGGACGGCCTCGTTGAGCCACGTCCAGAATCCGCCAGGTCGCACCGAGAGGACCGCCGAGTGCTCCCTGCGCCCGGGCATGCCGTTCTGGGGCCTTCCCATCCGTGCGGGGTGCGATATGTCCTGTACGGTGCCTGACCTGTGCCGGGCCCACAGTTTCTGTACCCAGCGGACCGAGACGTTCATGGATTCGGCTATCTGGGCGTTTGTCATGTCTCCCTTTTGCTTTTGGCGTACTATCCACTGTACGCCTGACTTGTTTAGATTCATGTTGTTGGGGCGTGCAAGACTGACGTATTTACCAGCCCTTTTGCGCCAGACCCACACACCCTTGTTTCCAGTGGCATGCATGAGGCCCGTGCATCTGATCCTTACCGACTTTACACCCTCGGAGAAGGGGTGAACTACTTTTTGGATTATAGAAATCTCTGAATGTCTTAACCGTTACCTTGTGGATGCCATCAGACATGAATATGTAGCTGCCTGTCCAGCCTTCCCAAAGGTTCCCCGTAAAACGGTTCCAAATCTGACACAATTTAGGTTAAACTGCATGCAGATCCGCACACCGCCGTGGTGACGGCCTTGGGCATCTCGGGGATCTCAGTCACAGCCTCGGAGAACACCTTCCCCGGATCCTTCATGCTGGTGCCGCCGCACCTGTCGCACTTTTTGGGCGGTGCCCTTCAGACTGGGTCGGCTTTCTGGTATGTGATACTTCCTCGCGTCCCTGCTTGCGGCCCGGCTTTGCCTTTGTAGATGCCGGTACCTCGCCTGAGGCCTTTGCCGCGGCGGCCTTTTTCTGCCGGGTCGGAATCGAGTTCTACGAGGAGTGGATGTACGGGTTCTCGTAGTATTTGATGTGCTGCCTGAGCTGCTTGTTTTCTGCCGCAAGCCCGACCGTTTGTGCGTAAGGTGCTTCTGCTCGCCTTTTTGTTTACGCAACATGGCGGGCAGGGGCGCCATGTAGATAGATTGGGTGGATCTAGATTTGCTTGTACCTTTGGTGGATTATTTCATGCTGCCTGCCAGTAGTTGGGGTGGGGTACATTTCCGTCTACTGCCAAGGTCTAAAGATTTAAGTAATGATTTGCGGATGTCACTTTATGCAAATTTCTATGGCCAGACAATCAGAATATTATGATCACAGACCATATGATAGCCACACATCATGTGATTATTCCCAGTGCTTGATTTCTAATGATGAGATCAAGCTTGAAAAAATTAAGTGTACCACCAAATCACGCATATTTGATCTGGATATCCCTCTGCCGGTATATGTCAGGACGGTGGATGGCATTGAAGAGGTTGCATACAATTCCAAAGTCATGAAGACTGACAAACCGTATCGTGTAACATGGAATGGTGAGGAATTTATCGTTAAAAAAAGCGACGACTATGTTGACTTTTACAAATTCGTGCCAGAAAAATGAGTTATGAAATAGATGCCACCATATTCGGGATGCGTGGGAAATTCAAAAAGGTGTATCGCTCCCAAGCAAAACTCAAGCCGTGTGAGCACTTGATATCTGAGAGAGACGACCTGTTTAAAAAATCATGGGTGGTCTTTCACGGCAAAGAAAACGGTGAAATTACCTGTAGAAAATTCAAGGATGTAAAATGAGCGTTCCCATACAAGAAATCTATGGTAGCATAAAGAACATGGGGTATGTGACTGCGACGCCTCAGAAACCATTACAGCCTAGCTTCTACAAGCTTCCCGACGGCTCAATACTGAGCTTGCTAATCAGAATAAGCCATCTAGTAATTGATCCCACCGATAGGCGTCGCATAGCAATCAATTCCGTGAGCGATTTGCATGTGTTTGTAGACGGAAACAGACGGAAACCACAGGCTGAATCGCCACGGCAGCAAGGATCATTATTCGTATTAGATGATGATGTCAAAACCATTACCCTAAGAGAAGAATTCAACACGTATGATCTGAGCAATGGGGACATAATGAGTGTGAAATCAGTGATAGGCCAAGTGCGTAAATTGGACGGATTCAGTAAAAACGGCGAGCCGATCTACAATGTTGACTCGCAACCAGTAATCAAAATCACGCAAAGTGGGGATTCAGCTAAGAGACGAACCGCGTCTGACCAATGACGTGGAAATCAGGTACAGTGTATTCTGAGCATGTTTCATGCCCGTTGGATCGGCGATAATCTTTGCCGTGATATCCTTCGGCAGGTCATCCTTTAATGGGACGCATAGCGAAGAACACAAGTTCATGAAAATTTTGGCTTGCTTCCAAGGTACTCCATGACATCGTGGTTGAAGCTGGTAGTCCTCAGGCATTCGGACAGCATACGCCTCATATCCTCAAACATGGAATAATACTCGGAGGCCAGTATGTCCCTCTTTGACTGATCCCAATAATTTTCTACGGCGCTGATCTGCTGCGTTGCAGTCGGCATATACGTGACCTTCAGACGATCGTAAGAGTTTACCCCATAAGCGACACTGCAGGTCAGAACCTTGATCACCGTGCCCACCATGCCCATTTTCGGGAGGGAGTAAAGCACTTGCGGCCGCAGCCGGCGCACGTATACCTGTATGCCATATGCTGCGTGGTGACGACCTTGGGCATCTCGGGGATCTCAGTCACAGTCTCGGAGAACACCTTCCCCGGATCCTTCATGCTGGTGCCGCCGCACCTGTTGCACTTTTTGGGCGGTGCCCTTCAGACTGGGTCGGCTTTCTGGTGTGTGATACTTCCTCGCGTCCCTGCTTGCGGCCCGGCTTTGCCTTTGTAGATGCCGGTACCTCGCCTGAGGCCTTTGCCGCGGCGGCCTTTTTCTGCCGGGTCGGAATCGAGTTCTGCGAGGAGTGGTTGTACGGGTTCTCGTAGTATTTGATGTACTGCCTGAGCTGCTTGTTTTCTGCCGCAAGCCCGACCGTTTGTGCGTAAGGTGCTGTCTCCTCGGGCCTGCCATCTGCACTTTCGGTGGCAGGCCCCTTCTGCCTGAGCTGCTGGTTTTCTGCTTCCAGCATCGCGTTTCGTGCCATGGCCTCGGCCAGATGTATGGTAAGCTCCTCAAGCTGTATAGCAGGCTCCCTTTTCATCTTATCACGCTTCGCTATGACGCGGACCAGCTCGTCGCGCAGTACCTTGGTTTCCTAGCCAGGCAACGAATCTAGGTGTGATCTGGGAGCATACAGATCCAAGTGGTAATCAAAAATTGGCCTTGTGCTCAGCCTAAACGATTACCATGTACCTGCATCCGGGCTCTGTCAACACGTATAGGCTCAAAAAGATCCCATCCAAATCGTCCCTGCATGCGACAGCAACTAAGATAGCCGCGTGGGATATGAAGGTGTTGAGATCCGTGCTCGCAGCGCAGGCATGCGCAGACGCCGGGGGGGGATGCTGCTTGACGACTCTAGCGAGTTCGCCACAATGAGGTACCAGAATGGGAGAACGCAAAAAAGGGCACCATATCCAAGCAGATGTTTGCAAAGTATCTTGCACCATCACAGGACAGGAGCCAGAGCTCAAGTAGGGTGTTTCCAATCCTGCCAACAACACCGGTGGGCCGCATCCCATGGCTACTTTACCTTTTTGATTGAAAGCGTGATTTTTGCGCCATCCCTGGACACGTCAAGCAGCTCGTGGCCCTGTCTTTGGACCCATCTTGAGATGTCCTCCTCGGCTGCGGGATCATCTGCCGTTACGGTCAGAACCTCGCCTGCCTGCATCCTTTCGATTTGGATTTTTGTGCGAAAGACCGGTTCGGGGCAGAACAGTCCTGTTGCGTCCAGTTTTTTTTCTTCAGGCATGTTACATGTAAGAGGCACTGATTTGTATATTAATATCTAGTTGTTCTCGCCAGTCTTCCCAAAAGTTCCCCGTAAAACGGTTCCAAGCTCGAAATAGTTCAAGCCAGGCTGCCTACAGATCCGCACATGGCCGTCTGCACCTCCATAAGTCGGGTTACTTCTAGGAAGACTGGTTCGCAGTTGGGAAATGTGCTACTGCCCCTTATGGACGCTGTTTCACGTAGTTTTGGCATCGCATCCGGCCGGATCTATGATATTGCAACCCTGAACATCTCTCCTAGGTTGCGGCCCTTCATAAAGCCTGGATCAAGGCCCCCGTCGTTGATCTTTGCCGAAAGCCGCCTCATCAACCGGATTGCAATCTTGTAGAATATCGACCACAAGTAGCTGTTCTGGTGGGAGCTGTATATACGCAGCAAAAACGAGAGGAACCAAGCAGCGTTTGGATATTCGTCTTTGATAAACTGCGCCAGATAGTCCCTTGAGTTGTCGATCTTGTATTTTATGTGCTCGAGGGTCTCAGACTCCCACGCATAGCCCGTCTGCTCGATGTCGATGCGGTCGTGCCTCATCCCAGACAGCGCGTCATCCAGGGTGTTTTGGGCGTCTATGACGTTTACGCATCTTCCCAGCGTCGACAGCACGTGTGAGTCGCTTCCCGCGACCTTTGTCATGTTGTTCTCAAGGGCAAACTCTGCGGCATGCGCGTTTGAGATCACGTCAACGTTGTTGCTGTTGAAGACCTCTATCATGTCGCATTTTGACGCATCGGCCCGCAGCGCATCAAGCAGGCTGAACGGGTGCGGTGCAGATGAGACCCCGTCCTGGCGGCGGATCTCGTCGATCGTCTCATCAAGTGTCATCCCGGGCCTTATCTCCGAGCAAATCCCATATGCCAGAACATGTGCCCCGGTATCAATCGTGATCTCCTCGGCAGGAAAGATCGTTATCCCCTTGAACTTTTCATGATCATGCTGATAGTCCCGCAGCTGCGCATATCCGTCCATGGTGTTGTGGTTGGTCACAAAAAGCGAGTTGATGCCCAGATCCAGTGCCCGCTCCAGCTGATCCCGGATCGATACGCTGCAATCATATGGGGGCTCCTTTTCGCCCACATGAAAGTTTGAAAACACGTTATGGCAGTGAAGCTCTGCTCTGATTGTCAACAGGTGTGGGTGTCGGCGTCGAGATTATAATCCTATTGAATCATCTGAACAGATCCTCGTCTTCTGGGCGAAGCAGTGAATTGACAGAGTCATCTGAGGCAGTGAACCCGAGGTTCCTGACAACTGCAATCGGGCAGTTGCCTGACTTGCCCTTGACTAGCTCGGCGGCGGCGCAGATCTCATCGGCAACGGCAGTAACAGATACCCGCAGCTTTCTTCCGGCAGAGTCGCTTGTTCCCCTATAGTCCTCAATCGGATTTATCCCGGACACCCCCAGCGCACAGTCGGCCTGTCCTGTTCTAAACGGGCGTCCGAAGGTATCAGAGACTATTACCGCCGTGGACCTTCCGGTTTTTACCAAAAGCCTCTGCCTGAGCCTGCGTGCCGATGCATCAGAGTCGACAGGAAGCAGCGTGGCGTGTCCCATGGATACGTTGCTCTGGTCTATGCCTGCATTGGCGCATACGAATCCGTGGTGCGTCTCTACGATGATGACGCCCCTCTCCATCCTGACAATGCGCCTGGACTCGGACAGAATCAGCTCGACAAGCCTGGGATCCTTTTGATACTGGGATGCAATCCCCTGCGCAAGCAGTGAGGGTGTCACAGAGTCAAGGGGCACGACCCTGCCCTCCTGCTTTGAGATGATCTTTTGGGATACGACGACTATGTCGCCGTCTTGCAGCTTGATTCCTTGCTCGATTACAGAGGCCAGATCGGTTTTATCGTCGACATAATCCTCAAAGCACACGGGAATTATCTCAAGGGTCATGGTTGCAGTGGACGGTACTAGAAATTATGTCTATACCACGGGCTGGGATTGGTTGTAGTGTCGATTGATTATGCCAAGTATCCTTGAGAGATCCTTTTCCTCTAAAACCGCATCGGCCCGATCCTTTACCTGATCCTGTGCCCGGTATGCTATGCCCAGCCCGCAGATGTCGAATAGCTTCAGGTCATTTGCGCCGTCAACTACCACGACGATATCCTCGCGCCTTACACCCCACTCTTCAATCTTGACTCTTGCGGATTTTGCCTTGTCAGAGTCAACGTTGACCTTTACGCCGTCGAGCCTTCCGTCCTTGAAGACAAGCTCGTTGGAGTATACATGATCCAGTCCCAGCTGTTTCTTTAGCCTGTCAGTCATTATGGTAAACCCCCCGGAGACTGCCATGATCTTCCAGCCGGCCTCCTTGAGCGTCCTGCATGCGGTCTCTGCTCCGGTCATGATTGGCAGGTCGTCTGCCACCTGCTTGCAGGCATCAAAATCCAGGCCACGCAGCGCGTCAACACGGGTCCTGAGTCCCTCCTCCCAGTTGATCGTCCCTTGGATTCCCTTTTTTGTGATTTCCCAGATTTCCTGTTCCTTGTTTAGCCTTTCGGCCAGCAGGGGAAGGTACTCTGCATCAAAAAGAACTCCCTCAACGTCGAAAATGGCAAGCAATTGATTTCTGACTTTGCCCTCAAACGATTCAATATTAAATTACTGATTCAGATCAAGCACTGCGCGATCAGTGGAATCGAACCGGCATGAGTGCCCGGTGAGACTCGGCAGGCAGGATCTGGGAGTTGTGATACATGAGTTCAGGGTCAGCTGAGTGCGGCTCGCTATCAGGAGCGCCGAGTGAGTCCTGCCATGCATGGTATCCCACGTAGGCGCCTGTAAGAACTATCACGGTGATAACTAGTACCTCTAGAATTGCCATCGGGTTTGACTGGAAGTGTATTCTATAAAAACCATCTAGCACGGTGATCAAGGGCCCGGCTGACAATGTCGCCTAAGGGGTAAACTCTAGAAAATTTGGTGCCCAATACGCCGCCTCACGACCCGGCAGATTCAGGTCAAGTCCGTCTGTATGCGGCGCACACCACCTTTAGGATCCCCCAGGACGCAAGATCGCAGTCGTGCCAGCCAGGCGATCATGCGAATCCTAAAATAAAAAAGGGTGCAATCATTCTGATTACATTGTGCCAGTATGCCTCAGATGCAGGTGTTAGGATGCAAACGGGAGGAGTTGCAACAGATGAATAGTGAAACGAAATATCCGTCTATTCAGATGTCAGACTTGCTTGGACACCAGCTAAACGACGTAGAGTCAAAGTTTTCTCCAAAGGACGGGATTTTCTAGAGGGGGGTCACAGGGATGATTCCCCTGCCGTGCCCAAGGGTTTCAGTAATCGGTTCTAGGGGCGCATCGGAACATGGACTGTCAGAGGCCGGAGAAATCACAAGGCTCTTGGTTGAAAACAATGTGGCAATAATAAGCGGGCTTCAGTGGAATCGATATCGCGGGGCACAGAACCGCCATCGAATGCGGAGAAAAACCATCGCAGTGCTTGGGATCCCGCTAGACAGGACATATCCAAAGGAAAATTCATCGCTACAAGAAGAGATCATGATGAATCATCTGGCCATTTCACAGTACCCTGTAGGCCACAAGACAACACCAAAGGATTTTGTATTACGAAACCGAACCATGGCAATAATCTCAGATGCAACCGTGATTATAGAGGCCGGAGAATCCAGTGGGTCGCTACATCAGGGATGGTAGACACTCAGGATAGGTAGACCACTGTCCATCTGCAAGGCCGTGGCAGAAAACAAGGAACCTGGATGGCCAAAAAAGATGATCGACTATGGTGCAATGATGCTTGACAAGCATGTCGATATTTTGGAAAATCTGGTGAGGACCCCATAAAATTCGAACCACCCAAATGCGTAGAATTTGTATGTGACAGGAGGGCATACGGGGCATGAAAAAACAAAAGTTCACATTGGCCGAAAAAACAGACATAGTGATGGAGTCCATCAAGACCAGCATCAGCACTGCCGAGCTGTGCCGCAAGCACAACATCGCGCCCACCACGTTTGGCAGGTGGATGGACAGGTTCGTCGAGGGCGGCAAGGCATCCATCCTGGGCCGGAATGACAAGGCAGCGGCTGCCCTGCAAAAGGAGAACCAGAATCTCAAACGCATCATAGGCGAGTATGCAGTGGCCTGTGACGCTTTAAAAAAAACAATGGAGCTGAGCAAAGGATGAATGCCGTACAGATCTGCCACCAGAAGATGAGCCTCAACACGGCCCTGAAATACTGCGGCGTCTCAAAGGGCACCTGGTATTACGCCAGGAAGGACGTCGACAGACGGACCAGAAAAGCCGACTCTGGGACGGTCTCAATCATACGTACCATAGGCAAGAAAAGGCCGACGTATGGAACCCGGAGGATGGCAAACCAGATATTGCGCGAGACTGGCGTGCGCGTAAACCGCAAAAAGATACAGCGAATCTACCGCCAGATAGGCTGGATCGAGCCCAAAAAGACCAAAAACGACATAATACGGGCCTCGCGCAAGCTTACAAGGCCAGATGCCCCCAACCGGCTGTGGCAGGCAGACATTACATACGTGGACTGCGGCGGGGACGGCTGGTGCTACTGTTTCAACGTACTTGATGCCTTTTCGCGCAGATGGCTTGCATACTCCTTTGATACCACGGCGCAAAAGGAGAATGCGATTCAGGCCGTACTCGATGCGGTATCGGCAGCAGATCCGGACTGCAGCATGCTGACCCTGCGGACAGACAACGGTTCTCAGTATACGTCGCGCATGTTCAGGGAGTCCCTGAAACAGCTGGGAATAAGACACGAGCTCATAGCATACAGGACGCCAGAACAAAACGGCCACATAGAGTCGTTTCACGGAAGCATCAAGAGGGAATACCTGTGGCCCCATGAATTTGACTCCTTCCAGGACGCCTCAGACGTCATAAGGGAGGCATTTAGGGACTATAACCATGACAGAATACACTCCTCACTTGGATATCTCACTCCGATGGAGTTCGTCGTACGGCACCAAAGGGAGGCAGGCAAATGATGATGCCAGAGCTACGCAAAAACGCCCAAAAAGTGGTTCGAAAATACGGGGTCCAGATCAAATCTGCCATCAGACATCAAAATGCCTGAGCTATTTCGGGAATTGTCTAACATGAGAGTCACAAGGATTGGTTTTGGATCACTGCTAACTTATGCCCCAAGAGGTGATCAACAAGAACATGGCCAATCAAGGATGATGACGAGAAACCTCAAAAATGAGAGTTTTAGAGTCAAAAAAACTGATGTCGGAGGTTGTTGCGCAGGACATCAAAGACAATCTTGACGAGTACCCTTTCTCTAATTATTTCGTGGAATCCACCATGCTGGTTCCCATTCCAAAAAGTTCCTTGGCGCAAAAAGGTGATCTTTGGGTGCCACAGCGCATAGCATCAGCGCATAGCAAATAATGGCCTAGGGATAAATGAGGAATGTTTGATTCGAGACACCCCTTTGCCAAAATCATCTAGTGTGCCAGCATCAAGCCGGCCCAAAGCGTCTGATCACCACAAATCAATGAGGGTCAAAGAGTCATTGCCCAACCCAAAAGAAATCGTCCTAGTAGACGACGTGATAACACGGGGAGCCACGATCCTGGGCGCGGCCAACAGAATTGCAGAGGCGTTTCCCAATTCAGTCATACGTGTGTTTGCTGCAATGAGAACAATTAGCAATCCTGATGAGTTTACAAGTTTTCTTGATCCATGCACCGGGACAATCGAATTATCAGGTGATGGTACGTTACGAAAACCCTGATGTCAAAAAAAAGACAGCGTGCGGCCATCATGATTCCATACAGACTCTAGCGCCCACCTCAAAGACCAGGCTGGCTCCTGGCATGGTTCTTCGATAAATGCAGGATGCGACGCGTGTAGTCACGGCCTACCGCGCTTGGCGCCGGGTAAGAGCTTACCCCTCCCCTGAGATACGGCGTGGCAGGCGTGATCATGAAGGTTCTGACCAGCAGTATCGCCTAATGGGCAAACTCTTACTCCGGGCCTCAGCTAAGTGAAAAGTACCCTGAAATCGCGCAAAAACAAAAACTGGGCATGAGGCGCAACGCCTCAGCAGCAAGACAAAACAGCAAATCTCATTTACATTTCACTTAGCTGGGCCTACCGCTAGTAATAAATCAGACCTCAAAATGGTATCACATATGTCCGACGAGCTGGAACACAAGTACGAGGTGGAGGTAAGACAGACCGAAAAAAGGCAAAAGATTCCCGAGGAGACCAAGGCGGAGCTAAAGACATCGGGAATGATGGACGACAAGGGAAAGTTAAAGCTCAAGGGTGTCAGTCCAAAGATGCTCAGGAGGATGAAGCAGGAGTATGTGGAGTGTCCGGTTCTAGGTGAGGAGACGCACTTTGTCAAGTGCTTTGTCTGTCCGAACTTTCAGAGCAGGGTTACCGGAAGGGTACTGTGCAAGGGCCACAGCCTCTAAGGCTACCAGTGCATCGCGAAATTCTCTTGATTCCACAGCAATGAAATGGATATGGCTTGTCTTGGAGTGCCACTTGTGCCGCAGCATGTCAGCTGGCAGGTCAGATTGCCTAGGAGTTCAGGAGATCACGGCTTCAGGATCATGGCGGGCCTGCCAGTTTTTTCAGAAGGCTGCCAACAATGCCTGCCCCATGCACCCGTAAACCGGAAACGGCTCCTCGCCCCAGCGTGACTCGTGCCGCAGTGGATCCGGTGATCCCCTCCGTGTCTCTTGCCCGCCAGACATGGCATGCTACCGCCCTGCAGAATGAGCCCCTGTCATCTCGTCGGCCTCCGGCAAGCACGAAAGGCTCATTAATGATTTTTGTAAAGCGTTCACAGTTTGAACAAAGAGGAGGTCGGAATCACGGTTTCAAAGGGCGAGAACTTTAGCGAGTGGTACACGCAGGTAGTTCTCAAGGCAGAGCTGGCAGACTACGCACCGGTAAAGGGACTCATTGTCCTAAGGCCTGACGGATACTCCGTATGGGAGTCACTGAGGAGCAGGCTGGACGAAAAGTTCTCAAAGAGGGGAATCAGAAACGGGTTCCTGCCTGTGCTGATTCCAGAATCGCTACTAAAAAAGGAAGAGGATCACTTTACGGGGTTTGATCCGGAGGTATTCTGGGTGACGCATTCAGGAGCAAACGAGATCGGCGACAGGCTCGCGCTGAGGCCGACCTCGGAGACGCTGGCATACTCGCTGTACTCAAAATGGATTCAGAGTTGGAGGGATCTGCCGCTGAAGATCAACTTTTGGAATACCGCGCTGAGGGCAGAGATCAAGGCGACAAAGCCGTTCCTTCGGACTTCGGAGTTTCTATGGCAGGAGGGCCACACGGTGCACGCAACACGGGAAGAGGCAGAAAAAGAGGTCATGGAGATTCTGGACATATACAGGCAGACAGTCGAGGAGGAGCTGGCAATTCCCGTCACGGTAGGCAAGAAAAGCGAAAAGGAAAAGTTCGTAGGGGCAGTCTACACGACAACCATGGAATCCGTCATGCCTGACGGAAAGGCGCTGCAGATGGGAACGTCTCACTTTCTCGGACAGAACTTTTCAAGGCCGTTTGAGGTCAAGTTTGCAGACAGGGACAATGTGGAGCATTTTGCGTGGCAGACGTCATGGGGCGTCTCATGGAGGCTGGTAGGCGCAATGATAATGATCCACGGCGATGATGACGGCCTGGTCCTGCCGCCCAAGGTTGCGCCGGTTCAGGCAGTAATCGTGCCAATCATCCTCAAGGAAAAAGACGAGCTGCATGTCCTAGAAAAGGCCCGATGCATCAGGACAGAGCTGGAAAAGGCAGGCCTGAGGGTTCACATAGATGACAGGCGGGGACTGACGCCTGGGTACAAGTTCAGCGACTGGGAGCTGAGGGGGGTACCAGTCAGAATCGAGATCGGTCCACGGGACATCCAAAACAGCAAGGCAGTTGTTGCGACCAGGTACAACAAGGAAAAGACAGAGGTAGGACTGGACGTGATTGTGCCAAGAGTGCAAGAGATCCTGGACTCGGCCCAGAACGGGATGTTAAAAAGGGCAAAAAAGCTGCTGGAGGAAAAGACTGTCGAGATCCCGTCGTATGACGAGCTCAAAAAGGGTGCCGAGTCAGGAGGATTCCTGAGGGCGCGCTGGTGCGGAAGGCGAGAGTGTGAGGAAAAAATCAAGGAGGATACGGGGGCGGAGATCAGGGTGATACCGTTTGGCAGCGAGGACGCTGCCGGAAGATGCGTATGCTGCAACGAGCAATGCGAGTCGGCCCCGCTGTTTGCAAGGGGATACTAGTGCCGGCGACGTCAAGAGGGCCCGTGATTCTGGTGCCCAAACCCCCCTGATGCTCTTATGACATCAGGCCAATTACGTCCACCGAGTCTCAGCCCGGGATCCCGATGGTGATTTTCTGGCCGGATCATGTTTTTTCCTCAACGGCCTCCAGAACCGTGGTGGTGGATCACCTCATGTTTGCCCCCAGCTGCTAGATCGTATCTGTACCTTCCATTGCAGTCCGGCAGATCTAGCTGAAAATGTGCTGCCGCCCCTTGTGGCCGCCGTCTCATGGAACCCCGACACGCAAAATTCCACGCATGGGATCGTGGATGGAAAGTACTACAGTACAGGCGGCACACAAGGTGTACGCTTTCAGCTATGGATTATGAAGAAACGCGACATCCACAGGATAATAAAAGGCGCAAGACGGCAACAATACTAAAACCAGCAGGCTTCAAAAGGGTGAAAGATGTTATAGCTTGCCCATACCCGAACGACAAGAGCTTGCCCCCTCCCGAAGGTGCGGTGTTGTGTGCACGGCGATCAAGGCCTTGACTGGCAGTGCTGCAGGACGCAAACTCTTACCCTCCAATGGTACGAGGTAACCTAGTTTTGACGTGTTTTGACAACCTGCTTAACATATTGCGATCATGCTGATCAAATACGATGCCTGTATAGCATCAGCATCATGAAAGGCCGTTGACCCACATACCGGGAACTAGAGGCCACAATCGTATCATTCACAGACAGAGTAAACACGCTAGAAAATAGCCAAAAGGCAATGTGCAGGATGATAAAGAAGAAGGACAGGATAATCGAGGAGCAAGACAGGCGGCTCCGGTACTACGAGAACGAGAACTCGCCACCGTCTGCAGAATCACTAGAGTACAAGAGGCAAAAGGCGCAGCGGAAAGGGGAGAGGGCCAGCAACGGCAGCAACGGCAGCAGTAGTGGCACCGGCAAAAAGCCGGGAGGCCAGAGGGGCCACAAGGGGACATCCAGAAGACACGACCCACAGAAGACGGTGCTTCACACGTTCCAGGACAACGACGGGACGTGCTCGCCGGTGTGCATGTGCGGGAGGGCCATGGACATAACTGCCCTGATACGGGACATCATCGACTTTGAACCGGTCAGGATGACAGAGACGCGGCACATAACCGAGCGTGCCACATGCAGACTGTGCGGCATTACGATATCAGCAGACGACGGACTCCCAAGGAGGGGCAGGTACGGCAAGCACATGATCTCCCTTGTGTCTGCCTTGCGCGCAAGGCACATGCCGCTGCAGTCCGTGGCAGACACGCTCAAGGATCTTACCGGCAGGAGCATCGCCAAATCGACCGTAATCAACATGATCGGAGAGGTATGCGACTCTATGCAAAAGCCGTCAGGCGCGATCCTAGGCGGCATCAAGAGATCATCCAACGTCAGAATAGACGAGACTGCGGCCAACATGAACGGCAGCCGCATATGGACATGGACTGCCGAGACGGACAACGGCGTGTTTGTCAAGTACAATACGAGCAGGGACGCACTGTTCCTGGACAGGCACATGGAGGGGGTATGGCGGAATAGCGACATCTGACAGGGGTTGTCGCCTAATTCCACTTATTTGACCCAATCTGCACGTTTTTCTGAATTTCCGCCCTTTTGCACGCCTAATCATATGGGCATCTCAACGGTTTTCGGGGATTCTAGCGAATTAGGCGACAACCCCCATCTGACAAGTATTCGGTGTATGACAGGTTCAACGGGGAGGACAGGCACCAGCTGTGCTGGTCGCACGAGCTGCGCGTATCAAAATACGCGGCGCAAAAGCAGGGCGCCCCGCTGTTTGCGGGAATACTGTACGAGCAGCTTCGGCAGCTGTACTGCAGCGCCGTCAGGGTAAGGAGGAAGGACAGGGGCAAGGATCTGCGCAGAAGGTTCGAGTCCTGGCTGCGCAACATACTGTCCGGGTACCGGGAAGGCACGGACGACTTCGTCCTGGGCCCGGTACTGCGCAGACTGACAAGCTCGCTGCCGCACCTGTTTACGTTCCCGGAGCACGACGGCGTGCATCCCACAAACAACGCCGCAGAGCGTGCCCTCCATTACGCCGTCGTCTTCCGCAAGATAAGCGGGCAGATCAAGGGAGGGGAACTCTGGATGAGGAGGTGGTCGCAGTTTATGACGTGCATACTGACATGGAGTGCAAGGGGCAGATCCGTAGCAGACAAGGCCATGAAACTGGTTTAGGAACGTGACCTCGTACCTCCAATGCAAGGAAAGCTATAAAAGAGATATCCAGGGAACTTTCTGAGTGAAGCGCACCTCACTTTTTAAAGATCAGTTGGTTCTAGCGGGAGAAGCAGGGGCCAAGATAGTTTTAGGGAATCTTATTCTAGCAGAAAAAATGTCTTTAGCAGCTACAAGACTTTTCAACGCTAGAAAACCAAGCATGTTAGTCAAGGTAAAAAATTCAGCATACACAATCAAGCATACCCACAACAGGGCAAAAGATGAGCCGGTAGCATCCAAAACAATCCAGACATAGACATCAGCAGTTCCGAGTGTACCATCACGATAGCAAAATGACCACCGTCTCAGAGCAAGGCAACAGGTCGCTGATTGAGCAGTTCAACGAGACGCGGGACCGGACGCTTCAGCTGGTCAAGACGTTAGAAAGGGATGACTTTGTAGTGCAGACTGCGTTTTACACCAGCCCCCCAAAGTGGCACATAGGCCACGTAAGTTGGCTGTATGAGGTGATCATGAGCAAGCTCGACGAGGGGTACGAGTTTTACTCAAAGGAGTTCTCAGAGTATCTCAACTCGTATTATAACCAGTTCGGCCGGCCGCACGACAAGGACAAAAGGGGCGTGGTTTCACGCCCGACCCTGGATCAGATCTTCGAGTACTTTGACACGACAAGCCGGCGCGTAAGGGAGTTCCTGGAGAAAAGCACCATCGACGAGAGGGCCCGGGCGCTGCTTGTCATGGGGCTTCATCACGAGTGCCAGCACCAGGAGCTGCTGGTATATGATCTTCAGCACCTGCTAGCAGAGAGGTACATGCCTGCCCACAAGAACCAACCGAGCAGACAGGCGCGGGTTGAAAACTCCATGATCACGATTCCGGGTGGAATCTACAACCTAGGCAGCACCGGGGACGGGTTCTGCTATGACATAGAGCTGCCCGAGCACAGGGTGTACCTCAATGACTACAAGATAGGCAAGTATCCGGTCTCAAACGGGGAGTACCTGAAGTTCGTCGAGGACGGCGGATACGGGGATTTTAGGTACTGGCTGTCAGACGGATGGGAGAAGGTGAGGGAAAACGGCTGGGAGGCCCCCATGTACTGGGAGAGAATCGACGGGCAGTGGCACACGCGAGACTTTGAGGGAAAAAGGAGGGTCAACCCCAGGGAGCCGGTTATCCACGTGAGTTTTTATGAGGCAGACGCGTTTTGCAGGTGGGCTGGGTGGCGACTGCCGACGGAGGCCGAGTGGGAAAAGGCCGCATGCTGGGACAGGCAGGTCCGGTCAAAGACCGTATTCCCGTGGGGGAGCCAAAGGCCGGCGGGGGAAAACTGCAACCTGCTAGAGTCATACCTGTGGAAGTGCTCCGAGTTGGGAGGCTATCCAGGCGGGGCGAGCAGCTATGGGTGCCAGCACATGATCGGCGATGTCTGGGAGTGGACCGCCTCTGAGTTTGTGGGGTATCCGGGATTCAAGACGGGGTTTGAGGAGTACAACGACAAGTGGTTTACCGGCCAAAGGGTGCTCAGGGGGGGCTCGTTTGCAACGCCGGCAATGTCAATCAGGGGCAGCTATAGGAACTTTTTCAGGCCAGATGAGAGGTGGTTGTTCTCCGGATTCAGGTGCGCCCAGGACGCCTAGTTTTTGGCAAGCAAAAGCACGGCAAACCTCCTGCCAGAGTCCTGCCACAGCCTTATGATTTCAAAGCCGGTCTGGGTCATCAGCGAGTCGATCTGTGGAATTGAGAACTTGTGCGAGTTCTCAGTGTGGATCAGCTCGCCCCTCCCAAGACGGAGGGAAAGGTTCGCCCCCGGGATCGTAACGCTTTGCTCCCTCAGGGATCTTAGATGCATCTCGATTCGCTGCTTTCCTTCGTTGTAGACAGAATGGTGTGAAAAGCCGTCCAGGTCAAAGTTCGCATCTAGGTCGCGGTTGATCCGCTCAAGGACATTGAGGTTGAACTGCGCCGTTATGCCTTGTGCGTCATTGTATGCACTCTCCAGCACGCCTCGCTCCTTTACCAGATCCAGTCCTATCAAAAAGAGGTCACCGTCCCCCATGGAGTCGCAAACGGTTCTGAGAAATTGCCTGCCCTCCCGAAACGGGAAGTTGCCAAAGCTTGAGCCAAAAAACGCAATCAGGTTTTGCGAGTCATCATGATCCCTGATGAACCCCAGCCCGCCCTCATAGGTATCGATTATCCCGGTGATGTCCAGCGTGGGGTACCTTTCCAGCAGGTCAGATGCCCCCGCCTCCAGGAATTCAGAGATGTCAATCGGGACGTACGCAAGTGATGCCTGGGATCGCTCTAGGGCGTCTAGAATATAACGGGTCTTGACCGACGAGCCGCTGCCCAGCTCAACGAGGCGAAAGTCGCCGTCCAAAAACTCGGCCAGCTCGTGCCGCACACGCGACAAAATCCCAATCTCCGTCCGGGTCAGATAGTATTCGGGCAGATCACAGATCTTCTCGAACAGCTCCGAGCCGCGCCGGTCATAGAAGAACTTGGGTGGGATGAACTTGGGGTTCTGCCGCAGGCTGTGCGACAGCTCGTCTGCCATGCTCTGCTCCCTGTGGCCGTCATTGGGCCTGAGATAGCACAGGCGGTCGCTGACCATGTGTCTTTGATGATGCGCGTGCTTTTGGAAGGTTCCGGGAATCATGTGATTAGTACCCTCTTACCTTTGAGGATAAATGCCTTGTGGGCGGATTTCTGGCAAGAGCTTGCCCCCTCCAGAGGATGCGGTACGGCAGGCACGATGATCAAGTACCTAGTCTGCAGTGTCGCCTATGGGGCAAACTCTTACGGATTTCTGCTGGTGTGCACATCAAAAATGCAGGCCATGATTTTGGCACATCGTGCCTGCCTTGATAAAAAAACGCTCGGTCTTCAACTGTACGTACCATGCAGCTTCTTGATATACAGGCATGGAGCAACCCTTCAGTGTTGGACGAAATCCTGAGGGTCGAGGGACTAAAAAAATACTTTATAAAAAAATCCGTCTTTGGGAAAGCCACTACGGTAAAGGCAAATGACGGCATATCGTTTTCTGTCAGACGGGGGGAGGTATTCGTGATTGCAGGCGAGTCGGGTTCTGGAAAATCAACCATTGCGAGGCTGATTTTAAGATCCATGGAGGCAGACGCTGGAAGTATAGTCTTTGAGGGCCAGGAGATCAAAGATGACGCGGGGAGCCTGGAGAGGATCCGCCTGCAGTGCCAGATGATCCACCAGGATCCCTACGACTCAATCAACCCGAGAATGAGGGTCGGGGACATAGTCTCCGAGCCCCTGGAGATTCACGGTTTTGGAGGCAGGGGCCGGCGCAGGGGCAGGATCCTAGAGGTGCTAAGGGAGGTAAGGCTGGAGCCGGCAGAGGAGATTGCCCAAAAGTACCCACACATGCTGTCGGGCGGACAGAGGCAGAGGGTTGTTCTTGCCAGGGCGCTGGCACTCAGGCCGAAGATAATCATCGCAGACGAGCCGGTCTCCATGTTGGACGTATCCATCAGGGCAGAGGTGCTGGAGCTGATGAGGAGCCTGCAGGAGAGGCACGGCATCACGTTTGTATACATCACGCACGACCTTGCAACTGCCAGGTTCTTTGGCACTAGGATTGCGATCCTGTACATGGGAAAGGTCGTGGAGATGGGCAGCATTGATGACGTCCTGCTCTCCCCGAGGCACCCCTACACGCAGGCGCTAATTGACGCGCTCTCCAAACCAGACCCCGAAAACAGGTTCAGGAGAAAGGAGATCCGGATCAGGGAGTCCCCGGGGGCAGGCGCGTGCCAGGGGTGTGGGTTCAGGGCAAGGTGCCCGTACGCGGTTGAAAAATGCAGTGCAGAGCCCGCCCTGGAGGAGAGGGATGGCAGGTCGGTCGCCTGCTTTGTGGATATTTCCAGGTAGGATGCAGTCCGTTTCAGGGGATCCTGCCTGTGCCATTGCGGCAGCTGGTCTGGGATCCACCATGCAGAGGGGATCATCCTATGGGACGGCCTTGGGCACGCGTCGATCCTTGTAGGTCACGACGTTTGAGACGCCGTTTTTTGGGAACACGCCGTAGATGAGGCTGGCCTTTTGGACTACAGAGTCCTTGAGGGAGACCATGATGAACTGGCTTTCCCTCGCCCGCTCCTCCAAAATGCTGGAGAGGCGCTCGGAGTTTGGCGCGTCAAGGTGCGCGTCTACCTCGTCGAACAGGTAAAACGGCGATGGCTTGAGCCTTTGCAGTGCCAGCACAAACACGATGGCCGCAAGGGTCTTCTCGCCGCCGCTAATCGAGGTGGACTCGCGCTTTGGCTTGTTTGGGAACTGAATCAGGTAGGATATTCCAGAGGAGAAGATGTCGTCCTCGCTTTGCAGCTCAAGCCACGCATTGCCCCCGGTCATCTTTGTGAAGATCTTCCGGATCTCCTTGTCTACCCTGTCAAACGCGTCAAGGAAGGTCTGCCGCTTGTCCTTTTCAATCTCCTCGATGAACCTGACAATGGAGTTGCGTTCCTCCTCAAGCGAGTTCTTCCGGGTAGACATCGAGCGGTACCCGGTAGAGACCTCAAGGTACGTCTCTGGGGCCTTGGCGTTGAGTGCGGTAAGGGAGCGCTGCTCGGACTGCAGGCCTGCCAGCAGTGGTCCGACGTCAAATGTATCGGTGTTCTCGTCAAATCCAAAAGAGTCCAGGGTTTTGAGCAGTCCGGCCTCGCGCTCGCCGAGATCCCTCAGATCACGCGACAGGGAGTCAGATCGGCGCTCAAGGGTGCCGATTTGCCGTGTCATGGCCCTGTCCTGGTCGTTTAGCTCACGCAGCCGGTCATCGTACTCCCTGAGTCTCGATACCGACGTTCCAGAGGTGGCAATCAGATCCTGCTCCCTTTGCCTGAGCTGGACGAGCCTTGCATTGTGCTCCTCCCGGAGCCGGGAAGAGTCCTGAATCTTGGCCTCCAGCTCGGCCTTTTCCTCCCCGAGGGACGATATCTCATCCCCAAGGCTGGCAATCTGGCCCTGCGCCTTTGCCTCGTTGGCATTAACGGCTGCCAGTCTCGAGGAGTGGCGATCCAGCTCGGCAAGGATGTCGGTCCGCCTCCGCTCCAGCGAGGACTTGCCCTCGCTGATCCTCTCCAGCTCGCTGGCAACTCTGGACGGCTCCCCGTCTGCATAGTCTGCCCGGATCATTGCAATGCGCTCACCGAGCGACTCGATGACGGACGCCTCCCTGGTGGCAGTTGCCACGAGCAGCTCCCTCCTTTTGGAGTATCCAGACAGCCGGCGCTCAAAGGTCGCAAGCATCTCGGAGATCTCAGTTGCCTTCCGCATCAGGTCAGAATAGCTCTGCTCAGTCGAGGCCAGCTCCTTTTCGGACAGCCCAAGGCGTTCCCTAGTAGAGGAGATGGAGTCCTCTATCCTCCTGAGCCCGTGCCTCTTTTTGATTATGTATTTTTTCAGCAGGGATATCGACTGGAGCAACCCGTCAACGGACGAGCTCAGTGTTATGATTTTTGTAAGCTTTGAGATCTTGGAGTTGATGTCCACTATGACGGCGCTGGCCCTTGCCTCAAACAGCTCGCCGTCCATCGTGACTGCGCGATAACCGGACTTTGAGACCCTGTAGGCTGCCTCCCTCGAGTCGACTAGGACGACGTTTCCAAACAAAAACGTCCTCAGCTTTGCATGCTCGGGCCCGGATCTGACAAAGTCAGACAGTACGCCTAGAACGCCCCCGCCCCCGGGCAGCGACATCTCAAAGTCTGGAATTGCCTCCATGGGGATGATTTTGAGCTTTGGAAGCCTCTTTTCTCGCGCCACCTCTGCCAGGCCAAGAAGGGTCGCAAAGTCCTGGACAACGAAGGCCTTTATCCAGTCGGCGCCGGCTGCCAGGACGGCCCGCTCGTATTTTTTATCCCATGAGATCATTTTATAGACCAGTCCGTCTATTCCGAGTCTTTGCCCGTCCTCGTGCAGTTGTGCAATGGAATAATCCTCGTGCATTATGCTTTTGACTACGCGGATTTTCGTGTCATACTGCGCAGCTGCCTTTGTGGACTTTTCCAAGATCAGATTGATCTCGTCAATCTCGCCCTGGATTTTTGCGCGCTTGGAGTCGTAGGCGGACAGCTGGGACTTTATCTCGCGGATGGAGCTGGTATGATTGCGAATCTTTCTCTCAAAGCTTGACAAAAGCCCTGAGAATTTTCGTGACTGGTCTTTGTATTGTGACTGGGCAGACACGGTAGACGAGATTTTCTTGTCAGTGTCGTTTTTTTCAGACTCTGCACCGGATAGCGCCACCCTGCTGGCGTTGAGCTTTTCAGTCAGTGCGCCAATCTTGCCGTCAACCTCGGTCTTTTTTTTGGCGATCTCAGACTGCCGGCCCAGCACGTCAGAGAGCAGGTCGTCTAGCTCCCGGAGCTCAGAGTCAATCTGCCCCCGGGACGCCTCGATTTGAGACACGGTGTCTTTGATTTCAGATGCCTGTGAGCCAATCCGGCCGCGCTCATCGCACAGTCTTTGGACGGAGTCCTTGACCTCCGGGACTCTTTGCGCGATTTGGGAGGCCCTTTTCTCTGCGGCCACCACGGTGCTGTTGACCTCCTCGTAGGCCCGCATCGCAGCGCTAAGCTCAGAGTCAATCGTTGCCTTGGCTTGGTTGTATGCGTTTACCTCCTCCATAAAGCTGGATTTTTCCGCGTCGAGTTTTTTGATCTCATCCCGGATTGCAGTCCGCCCCTGATCAAGCCGCCTGCCGTCGGCCACGGCGGCGCCGAGATCCTGTTCCTTGGAGGACTTTGATGCCCTGATCGTTTTTAGTTGGCTTGCCGCAGATATTGCGTTTAGCCTGCTGATCTCCCCTTCCAGCACGTCGTAGCGAAGCTTCTGGTTGCGCTCCTCCTCTAGCTCGTCAATTTGCTTTTTGATCTCCCCCATTCTTGCCAGCGCAATCTCCAGCCGCCTGTCAGCCTCGTCAAGCTGTTTTACGGCCTCGGTCTTTTTTTGATCAAAGTATGAAAGGCCTATCAGATCCTCAATGGTCTGCCTTTTTTCCTCAGGAGAAAACTCGGAGATTCTAGTTACGGTTCCCTGCTGTACTGCATTTAGCTGGTTGAGTCCGGCGTTTGCAACATCAAGCAGGTCTAGGATACGGCTGCGGTTGGTCTGTTTTTTGTTAAGATAGTAGGTATTGTCCCCCTTGTCGTCCATCTCCCTGGTAATATCCACGGTATCAGAATCCACGGGGATCTTGCGATCAGAGTTGTCAAAGGTGACGTTTACGCGGGCCAGCTTTGGTCCGCGTCTTTGCCCCTCTATATCGTGCAGCAGCGAGCGAAGCCTGTCCACCCTCATGACCTTGGGACGGTTCTCGCCCATTGCAAAGATAATGGCATCCAGTATGTTGCTTTTTCCCGACCCGTTAGGGCCGGAAATCGACACCAGGCCGGGCTCAAAACTGACGGTGGTGTTCTTGAACCCAAACGACTTGAAGCCAAAAATATCCACCTTCTTGACGTGTACCAATGATAAAGGTTGTAGTTTGGGCTGATAATCAGTTATGAACAAGTTTAATTGACTAGTATGACAATTATTGTAGTGCTCGTAATTTTCTCGTTGCAGTCACTCCCAGGCACATGACGCCCTCGTAAGCGGCACGCATGGTAAGAATCGGGGCATCTCAGATGCAGCGCTGCCTGCCAGGCATCGATGCAATCAAAAAATAAGACAGGCCGAAGATCCGGCAAAAATGAGGGGCCGGATGCAAGAGCTTTACCAAAGCCTGAGGGTGCATCGGGATTTATGTACACTCGCTGCATCCTAGCTTGTTGCATAACCCCGATTTTAGGCACGAAAAACTGGCTACTTTTACGCGTTCAGGCACGGTTATGCATCCATGGTAAAACGCCCGCCAGTAACATGGCGACGTTCCTTTCGTCTTCTGATCCGTGCCTAGTCGGCCGGGCCGTGCTTTATAGCTAACGCTAGCAATACGCATGAGCCAGTCCTGTCGCACCTGCCGAGGTGCGGGCGGATCATTGGGTGGGTGGGTGGGGGAGGAAGGTGGCAATCCTATGCCGTTCCCGCCAGTTCTGTCACCCTCTTGATCTTCTTGTCGTACAGGGCAGCATTGCGCGATGAATACGCAGTCTTTGTCGTCAGCATGTGCCAGATTATCCTGAGCATCTTGTTTGCAACATGCGTTATCGCTATGACGTGGTTGTTGCCGTTCCTTTTGCGGACCCTCTCGTAGAACTCCCTCATCCTGTCGTCGTGCTGTACGGCGACGTTGGCTATCTGGATCATCAGCCAGTTGATCCTGCGGTTTGCATCCTTTTTCATGTGGCCGTGGTACTCGCGATCCCCCGACTGGTACACCCGGGGACACATGCCGGCCCAGGACACAAGCTGGTTCGGCGATGGAAACCTGGTTATGTCACCGATCTCTGCTATCAGCAGCATTGCTGCAAAGGTGTCTATTCCCGTCATGCTCAACAGCAGCTTGGCATCCTCGTTCGATCCTGCCTGTCTTCCTATGTCCTCCCCTGCTTGGTCTATCTCCTCTGTGACGTGTACAATCCTCCTAGTGCAGCTTGCCAGTATCCTGTCATCGTTTGGCATGCTCAGCCTGGTATCGGAGATCTTCCGTATGGCCTTCTTGGAGTACATCGTGGATGCATCTATGGCTATGTCGTACTTGTCAAGCCAAGCTGTGCAGCCCGTTTATGACTGCGGTCCTCTCCTGTACCATCCGTATCCTGTACCTCATCAGCTCCCTGACATCCCTCAGCTCTGCTGATGCCACGTAGCATCGTGGTATCATTCCGGCCCTGAGCGTGTCGGCTATCTTCCTTGCGTCTATCGGGTCAGTCTTTACACTGGTCTCTGATACTATCTTCATCTTGAGGGTGTTTGCAAGCAGTATGGGGATATGCTGATCCTCAAACGCCCTGAACGTCTTTAGCCACATGTTGCCCGTTGACTCGCACGCGGCCTGGCACTTTTTGTACTCTTTTTTCAGTCGTGCAGCAAGCTTTGATGCCTCCTTGTACGTGTTGTTATACGAGCCCTCCTCTAGCACGTGTCCCTTGGCGTCGATGACGCACACTGCGCATTTTCTCTTTCCAATGTCTATTCCTATGCTTCTCAATCCTTTTCTTTCACCTCCTTTTGGATATGGTTTGACAGATCAGAAGCTGCATTCATCCATCAGTGCGCGTAGCACAGGAACACAGCAGCTCGGATATCCCCATTCAACAGGTAGTGCGCGAAGCACATGCATAACGAGGGGTTGATCCATCACCCTAGCTACGGCGGGGGCGTTTTTATCATGTGTTCAACAGGCTACTGCATCCGGGCATGGAGCCTGCCAGCAGTCTAGCCGAGTGCATGCTGAGGCACCCTGTAATTGCGAGCAAGATACGCAAGGCCCCGTACCGCAGAAGGCATAAAGGCGCTTGCGGTGCCTGATGGCCTGCGCGGCAAGATGGCGCACCCCGTGGTACGGCGCAGGGGATACGGTGGTAAAGACCCCAGACTGCCGGTGTCGCCTGAGGGGCAAGATCCCATCCCCGGTACACGCACGCGCAGGTCAAGGCGCCAAACAGAAATCCCTATCGCGGATGTTAGCATGGAGGGCAGGGTGTTAGGCGGCAGTGCCCTGATCGCGAACCTGATTCACGTGGAAGGTGTGATGGCTACGGTAGCATTGGGGAGCTGCCCGCCAGATGCGGCAGGTCTTGACGTTCCACGGTACAAGGGGCGCATGCTTTCGGACTAGGGCTGCTGCCTTCCGGCTACAAAGTCCTCGCAGGCGACCTTGGCTGCAACGTCGGACATTTGCTCGATCGGATGCTTCATCAGGTACGCGCTAGCAGGCCTTATCGGGCCGCCGATGCCCCTGTCCAGTGCGATCTTTGCAAGCCGTACTGCATCAATTACAATTCCAGCGGAGTTTGCCTTGTCGTCTACGTCCAGCCGGACCTCCATGTTGTATGGGATGTTCGCCCACTGCCTCCCCTCAATCCTCATGAACATAAGCTTTGTGTTTCCTAGGAACGGGATAAAGTCAGATGGCCCGACGTATATCTGATCATCGTCCAGTCTTTGGTCCAGCTGGCTTTGCACGCTCTCGGTCTTTGAGATTTTCTTGCTTAGCAGCCTTTCTTGCTCCTTCATGTTCAAAAAGTCGGTGTTGCCGCCGACGTTGATCTGGTAGGTCTTTTCAATCTTGGTGCCGCGATCGTTGCACAGCTTTGCCAGGGTTCTGTGGACGATGGTTGCGCCGACCTGCCCCTTTATGTCATCACCGATGCACGGGATGTTTTTTTCCCGGAATTTTTTTGCCCAGGCCTCATCGGATGCGATAAACGACGGAATACAGTTGACAAACGCAGTGTCCGTCTCAAGGCAGACCTGGGCCCAGAACCTCGTAGCATCATCAGAGCCCACCGGCAGGTAGGAGACGATGATTTCGGCGCCGGTCTCCCTGATTATCCTTTTAGACTCCTCTGCTATCTGCTCGGTGGTCTTCTCGCTCTTGATCGGCCTCACGCGATTTTCGACCCAGAGGCCCACCCCGTCCAAGACCGGGCTTTCGTAGACCCGGGCCTCGGTTTCTGGCATTTGCTCCCGCGGGATCCAGTCTACCATGTTTGGATACTCGTATATTGCCTCGTTGATTGTCTTGCCAACCTTGTTTTCCCCGACGTCAAATCCGCACACAAAGTCAATATCATGAATGCCGTAATCGCTTAGCCTGTCATGTATTATCCCAATAACGCGCTGCTCGGGATTTTTTCTATAGTATTCGATGCCCTGAATCAGGCCCGAAAAGCAGTTCCCTATGCCTACAAGACCCACCCTTATCCGGCCTGCCATGGCAAAAGGCGGGACGTTGGGGGTTTAAAGCTTGCTGAAAATCAGGCAGACTTTAGAATTTTATAGTGCAAGCCAGAGCTTGACTCATGGCAGAGGCAGGCCGGCCCGTAAGGGATATAGACATTTCAGGGGATACAGACGTTGGGAGAATCTTCGAGGAGCTGTCGCAGTCAGGCGGTTTTGAGGCCACCAACCTGTCTACTGGACTTGAGATCCTTCATGAAATGATTTCAGACAAGCAATGCCTGCGATTCGTGTCATTTGTTGGCGCAGTGGTCTCAACGGGACTGAGGGGGATAATCAAGGACATGATGAAAAACAGGTGGTTTGACATAGTCATAACAACGTGCGGCGCACTGGATCACGACATTGCAAGGAATTTTTCAGACTATATAGGGGGATCATTTACAATGGACGACAGGGAGCTGGCAGAGCAGGACATTCACAGGCTGGGCAGCGTTCTGGTTCCAATGAACAGTTACGGCCCGCTAATCGAGGAAAAAATGCAAGAGTTTCTAGAGGAGGAGTATCAAAAAGGCATCAGAGAAATGTCCACTGCAGACATTACAAGGATGATTGGACGGCATCTTGGGGAGGGCTCTTTTCTCTACTGGGCATACAAAAACGAGATCCCAGTGGTGGTTCCAGGCATCATGGACGGGGCAGTGGGAAGCCAGGTCTGGATGTTTGCGCAAAAGCACCCGGACTTTGGACTGGATCTGATTTCGGATGCGGGCCTGTTATCCGGGCACGTATTCAAGGCGCAAAAGTCGGGGGCGATGATGATAGGGGGAGGCATATCCAAGCACCACACGCTGTGGTGGAACCAGTACAGGGAGGGGCTTGACTATGCGGTATATCTTACCACGGCACAGGAATTCGACGGCAGCCTTAGCGGCGCGCTGGTCAGGGAGGCAATATCATGGGGAAAGGTCACCACCAAGGCAAGGGAGATAACCATCCACGCAGAGGCCACGGCGATTTTGCCATTCATATACGCGGCACTGGCTGCAAGGCTAGGCTAGAACCAGGCAAAACCTATTACCCACTACAGAGCCAGTTCAGTCATGTCGCAGCCAGAAATCACAATAAGGGAGCTAGAGCAAATCAACCTCAAAGACGGCTACCTGATTGACGGCTTTCCATCCGTAGGATTCTCCAGTGCGATTGCCACAGAGTCAATGATCCACACGTCACAGTTCAGGCAGGCAGGGATCATCGATTCAGACAGCTTTCCCCCGGTAAGCCTAGTGAGGGACGGGAAGCCAAACTACCCCACAAGAATATTTGTAAACAATGATCTCAAGGTAGGGATCTTTTCGTCATATCTTACGATTCACGGATCACTGCACAGGATCATTGCAAGATCAATGCTGGACTGGGCCAAGGAGCACAAAGTAGGCTTGATTGTGTCAAGCGTTGCAGTAAGGATTCCAGATCTCGGTGATGGGGTGCTGGCCGCAGCAAGCACGGACGGTGCAAAAAAAAGACTGCTGGAGGCGGGAATCAGCGTTCTGAGTCAGGGGACGATTCCGGGAATTCCGGGATGCCTGCTCAATGAGGGGATGCTGCGCGGACAGGACGTCGCGGTTATCCTGTTTCACTCGGTAAGCCAGGGGCCGGACTTTAAGGCCAGTGCCCAGCTATGCGGCGCCATGTCAAAACTGGTTCCGGGGGCATCCTGCAACATCGAGCTGCTGCAAGACGAGGCAAAAAAGGCAGAAAAAATAATCAAAGAGACCGAACAGGAGGCAAGGCACCTAAAGGACGGCATGTACGGATAACCGTATTAACTGGCTTTGGCCCCAAGATTTGGCATATGCAGGAGTTTCTTGCCTTTGCAGCGGCAGTTGTGCTGATATCCATGTCCGGGGTCATGTCTCCGGGCCCACTGTTTGCATCAAACCTTTTCTACGGAATCAGGCATGGGGCATGGGCGGGGCTAAAGATTGCGATTGGGCACGCGGCCATCGAGCTGCCACTGGTCATGGTTTTGGGAGCTGGAATTGTCTCGCTTGAGGCGATCCCACAGCTCAGGGCCAGCATTACGGTACTGGGTGCGGCTGGGCTGTTTGCCTTTGCGGGGCTGCAGATCAGATCAGTCATTGCGGATAAATCATCTGAGCCAAAAAACCGCGGGCACGGACCAATACTGGCAGGCGTCATTCTGAGCGGCCTGAACCCGTTTTTCATAATTTGGTGGCTTACAATAGGCTCCAAGCTAATCTCAGACTCAATGGAGCTGTGGTCAGCCTACGGGATCCTTGTCATGTTTGCGCTGCACATATGGATGGATTTTGCGTGGCTGGGGGCCACGGCGCTACTGGCATCAAAAGGCAGCAGATTTCTATCAGACAGGAGTTACAAGGCCGCTGGAGTCGCAGTAAGCGGTGTGCTGATCTACTTTGGGGTGACCTTCCTGGCAGATCTACCCACAATCTAGTATTTCAAGATGAATATCACACTTGTCGTTAAATGAGCCAATCCGCTCAACTACAGAGTAGCAAAAATCAGGATCCATGGTCTGCTCGTATTCGTTGATGTCGGCAAGCAGATCTACGTGCTGAATCTCGCAGGAGTCTCCGATTGCCACAGATGCCAGGCCCGCTAGTGAAATAGAGACTACGATGACAAGAACAATCCCTCTAGTGTTACGCTTTTGTAATGTCAATTTCAATGGTGGAGACGTTTCTTTCTCTTCCATCCTGAGAGGTCAAAGAGTCAGATGCTATTCTGACTTTGGACACGACGTATCCTACAGTATCCATGCGCTTTACAATCATTTGCGATACATCAACTGCCTGTGTGATCCTTTTTCCCCTGGCCTTGATGGTCACTACATTCTGCGAGGCCAGCTGTGTTAGTGTTGCAGTCACATATGTCATGATGGGTTTTGTTCCAACAAAGATAACATTACGTTCAAGATTGGCTCCCGAGTTATCAGGACTTTCTGGTGCTGGTTCAGGTTCTGCAGTTGGCTCTGTTGGTTCTGCAGTTGGCTCTGTTGGTTCTGCAGTTGGCTCTGTTGGTTCTGCAGTTGGCTCTGTTGGTTCTGCAGTTGGCTCTGTTGGTTCTGCAGTTGGCTCCAGTGCAGGCTCTGGTTCTATAGTTGGTTCTGGCGCAGGTTCTGGTTCCATAGTTGGTTCTGGCGGAGGTTCTGGTTCCATAGTTGGTTCTGGCGGAGGTTCCTTATTGCTAGTAAATTCTGCTAAAATATCCTCAGCATCTTTAGATTTTCTTGGATCGCTCAATTTGCATCGTCGCTACAAAAACTTGATTTGCTTTTATTTAATTATTAAGGTCTTGGGTTCTAATATACTCTTCAAAAATTTTTTCAATGTCACCGTCTGAGGCGCCCCGAGCGTTCTCTACAAGATCCCTCTCCTCAATCTCGTAGCAGTTAAGGAAGTCCTGAGCATCTTTGAAGAACAGCATTAGCCTATCACGGAAAAAGCAGTGATAGAGCCTCTCTTTTTCCATTAGATTGGGCTTGAGGTTTACGCCCCCTTCGCTTACGGTAACAGGATCACTCACATACAAGGACAGGCCATTGGAGTATTTAGATGAGCTGCCCTCGATATTATAATAAGTAATTTCCAGCAACAGATAACATGGGCAGGATTATCTTCCACATTGATTTTGATTACTTCTATGCACAATGTGAAGAGATACGAAACCCCACCCTGAAAGGAAGGCCCGTTGCAGTATGTGTGTTTTCAGACAGGGGGGAGGACAGTGGGGCCATTGCCACTGCCAACTATGCGGCCAGGGATTTCGGGGTAAGGTCAGGAATGCCGATAAGGTTTGCAAAAAACAGGCTGGAGGGGGCCCCTGATGCGGTTTTTCTGCCCGTAGACTTTGACTTTTACTCGGAGGTTTCAGAACAGGCAATGAAAATTATGAGCGAGAACGCAGACGTGTTTGAGTATGTGGGGCGGGATGAGGCGTATCTGGAGGTCACAAAAAAGGCGGGAGGTGACTTTAAGACTGCAAGCCACCTAGCACAGAAGATCAAAAACCAAATCAGGGAAAAGCTGAAAATGACCTGCTCAGTGGGGGTGTCTCCGAACAAGCTGGTCTCAAAAATCGCGTCGGATTTCAAAAAGCCTGACGGCCTGACGGTCGTAGAGTCCGGACAGGTGGAGGGATTTTTGGATCAGCTGAAAATCAGGGACATTCCGGGAATCGGCAAAAAGACAGAGGAGAGGTTCTCGGAGATGAACCTGGAGACCATCGGTGAGCTAAGACAAGTCGATATCTTCAGGCTGAACCAGGTTTTTGGCAGAAGGAGCGGCGCATACATCTACAATTCTGCAAGGGGGATAAGCAACGAACCAGTAAAAAAACGGGAGCCCAGCATACAATACAGCAGGATCGTCACACTAAGGCAGGACTCCAAAGAGTACGGGTTTTTGCTGCCAGTGCTAAGGAAGATCTGCGGGCAGCTACACCAGACGGTCTTGGAGAACAACCGCATGTTCAAGTCCGTAGGAATACAGTTTTTTCAGTCGGATCTGTCAAGCCGGACAAAGTCAAGGATGCTCAGAAACCCGACCAACAGCCAAAGGGAGCTGGAAAAGACAGCAGAGTCACTGCTGGCAGAAGCACTAGAGGGCCAGGATCTCCCGGTCAGAAGGCTGGGCGTGAAGGTCTCAGAGCTGACCGAAATCCAGGGACAGAGCAGCATTACTAGTTATTTTTAGAGCCCCCCCCCCTCGCGCTGGCTCAAGCTCATCTGGTTCGATGAGCTTGCAGGCGCAGCATTGTGAGCTGTTTTGAGCCCTTCTTGCAGTCTAGGCACCGGTGCCAGATGTCAGGGGATCCCGCATCACTACGGACTGTTTTTAGAGTCCTCCTCACGCCTGAGGCGCCTAGACTCTATTATCATGACTGCCATCAGGAACATAAACAGCCATGGAAGGAACATTATCTCTCCGGCTATCTTGTGGAACTCCTCCCACCGCGCAGCGTCAGTCGTGACCTTTAGCGCATAAACGGACAGGGAGAAGATCCTGATCATGTTCACGCCGATGGTTCCCAGGATTCCCAGGACAAAATACACCGACTTGCGCCCTCTTGGAATCCGCATCTTGAGCAAAAATGCCATCATGACAAGGGAATAGATGATCACACTGTGAACGCCGGCAGACGGCCAGAATACCTGCAGTACCATCGGCCCAAAGTCTCCTCGCAGGAACATCACATTGTCCCGCGCAGTCGCAGTTCCAAGGTCGAGTGCGGTGATCACCCAGACGTTTGCCTGAACCAGGTATGGGACGACATACTGTAGCGGCCCCAGGGTATCGTAGGGGAAAAACGCATCCAGGGACAAAATTGCGGCGCTTCCTGCAAGAAAGATCGGGCCTGCAGGGCCGATGCGGATCCATCTTTTTCCAAAGAAGATGAAAAGCACGGCAATCATATAGATTGCCATAAGCACAAAGTCCCACATCCAGGTCCAGGAATCCAACAGCTGGACGTCGTAGCTGGAGGCCGCATCGTTGATTGCCTCGCGGAGCCCGATCTCCAGGGCAACAAAATATCCGATGATGGCAGCAGTGACTGGAACGGCATACAGCAGCCGCGTCTTGGGGACGGACAGCTTTAATCCGACCAGCTCGGCAATGACAAATGCCAGTGCAAACATAAAGCCGCCGCGTCCCTGGTTCCAGCTAAAGCCAAAGCTGTCAGGGTGCAGGGAGAGGGCCACGATGAAGGGGACAGATACCATGCCGATTCCAATCAGCAGCTTCCTGTCCTGCATACATTAAGCGAAATGCAGATCAATAAATATTCAAAGTATTTGACTCGGCCGACTTTTGTCCATGGTCTGGATCGGAACAGGTGGCTGCCTGCCAAACGCACGGCAGTACTGCGGACGTCGGTGCAAGGGTGGTTTTTGCGCACCCCAGGGCCGGCCCACATTATCCGTGCGGCAGGCCACGTACGGGCCATGATACCCTACAAATGACTCCAAAAACGCGCCAAATCCCCGGTTTTATGCGTAATTAATAAAAGGAAAAATTGCCGACCTACAAAACATGATGACGGATCCACCAAAGCCAATGACAGGAGACGAGTTGTGTCCCATCTGCACTAGACCAAAAAGCCAGCATACTCCCAAGGAGATGCTAAGCTGCTCTCAGCAGATCATGGAAAGGAGTGCCATGCGGTATTGCAGCACCTGCGGGATGACAAAGCCGGAGGAGGGCGTTCATGACAGGTGCGGCAAATGCGGGGAGAAATACTCCTTTGTCAACGGGTGAAGACAAGAGGTTACCCCCCCCCCCCCCCCCCAGGCGACACTGCCGGCCAGGGCCTTGATCACCATGCTCCCCACACCGTATTTTCTGGAGGGTAAACTCTTACAGGTGGGTGGAAGGTTGCGGTGCAGGACTATACGGCCGAGCGCGCCACAGTCCCGCGCACAACGGACTCGCCCCGGTTGGTGTGATAGGCGCCGCTGCCTGCAGCGGTATCGTAGGATATCAGGTTGGCAGGATCTATTCCTGTCTGGCCCATTCCCTCCTCCTTGCGTGATTTTCTTCCACTGATGACGAAGAATATCCCTCCTGCAGCAGCTGCTATGCCTGCCATGCCGTATATCAGCATGACGGAGAGATCCTCAATCGGGCCGGTGGCCGCCTCGGGAATGCGCTCAAAGTATTCCAACCCATGGACTGATGTCACCATGGTATATCCTAGGAGCATCACGGTCGCATCATCCTTTGATTCTGTTGAGTGGATCGTGTATTTTTCGTCCAGACGTACGTCCACTTTGTGGCTTTTGTCCCTGCAGATCTGCTTGTCGGTAATCTTGCACTGGCCCAGGCTGTACTGAGATACCACGGTATCGATTGCCATGTCGGGTAGTAGCCTCCCTATGGGGTCAAACAGGAAGTGCCAGTCTGGCAGCGGGATCCGCAGTCCCGAGGCATCAAGCATATGGGCAGACAGCAGCCTGTCGGCACCGGTCTTTTCGAGCTTTTCGTATGCCAGGGGTGCAAGCGCCTGCAGTGCAGATGAAGGATGGTTGATGTCATACTCCCCGTACCGGGTGGAAACCACTACAGGTTCGGTAATGTCAAAGCCCCTCCACTGAAAGTCCACAAAATCAGAGCTTGTAGTGCCAGACAACACGGGGATTACATCAACCTTGTATTCGATCGTAGTAGACTGCGGCTGCGGCGAGATCACTGCCCTGTATTTTAATGCGATGCTTTCGACGGCAGCGGTGCTAAGCTCCTCCCGTATGCCCCGGTTGAAGGTATCCACCAGGCCGCTAGGGCCCGTAGAGTTGATGGCAAATGCAATCTCAGAGTCTGCGTCTCTGAACGCCTCTGCAAGCTGACTGCCGGCAGGATGTTCAATGGTCACCACCCTTAGAAACCTAAACTCCGGCTCTATCTGATCTCCTAGTATGTTAGCGTCAAGCTGCACGCCATATACTGGGGCCGTGCAAAATACTGCCAGAATGATTGCAAGTTCACGGTACATAGTAATATATCGATAGAAATGAATATATCCATTATTTCCAAATATATGGAATAAGATGGACATATCAGGAAAGGACAGGATCTCGGCGGATATATTCAGGCACATACTAGACAGGGGTCCGCAAACCCTGTACTCCACAGGTACCGGCACGCGGATTTCCCTGGGCACGATTCACAGGCACTTTAAGGATCTGGAGGGGACCGGAAGGCTGAAGGTATACGAGCAAAAAACAGACGGGCGCAAAAAAAAGGCGTATGGTCCGACATTTTACGGGATTGTGTACTTTGCAAGAATTGACAGGGCCATACGCCAGAAGCTAGAGAACTACTTTCTGATATGGAGCCAAAGGTCTGAGTTTTTGGAAATGCTAAACGGGGAGGGATTCGACGTGAAAAGAATTGCAGTCAACCCCAAGGCATCAAAGACGGTCTTCAGAAGATACGTAGAATACGGGATTTCAATAGAGGAACAGATTTCCCTGCTCAGGAGCAATCCAGGCGACATATCCCATGAAATGTTCGTCTTCATCGGGGAGATACTGCTTACATCTGATCCAAAATTCGTCGAGCAGTGGAGGTATCTCTACAGGAATCTGCCGGGATTGCGCAGGGCAATAGATGCAAACATACGGAACCTAGTTGCGCTGCAAAGGCAGCTAAGGAAGTAGCCACAGGCTTAAAATCATCAGGGCCGCCGCGGCCAGGATCAAAACCGACAGGGATGCTGCATAATAGATCCGCGGGAAGGGCCGTCCCTGCTTCCTCTTGTATGACATGTAAATCAGGACAGAGACGGTGACCGAGACTGCAAGCAGCAGCATGTCCTTGGGGAGGAGGTCTCCCTCCCCGAACACGCTGCAAGCAACGGAGCCGGTACCGCAGGCAGACAGCAGCACGGCCAGATTCCACGCAGAGTGAAAGGCAATTGCAATCCATCCCCGGCCGCAGGTCCAGGTCCTGATGCTAAAAAAGATGTGTGGAATCGTAAACAAAAAGGCGCCATATGAGATGCTGGCAGGATCAAGGGCGGCCGCGTTGAACAGGTGTAGCAGTGACCAAATAGAGCCTGCCGCCAGAAGTGCATACGGGCTGGAAAACACTAGGTATGGTATTCCAAAAAATATCGACTCCTCTATCGGCCCCGAGGCCAGTGCAGAGACGATGGAGACCGGCAGGCCGGACGGGGCGTATTCGGGAACCGCGTGGCCTGCGATCCTGTTTCCTGCATCAAACAAGACCAGACCCAGCACATGGTAAAACAGCCCCAGCATCACGATATGGTAAACCGACCTGCTGGCAAATGGACAAAGCCACAACCGGGGATTCAGATCATATAGTAAAACATATAGCTTGGATGGCAATAGATCTCACCTGCTCTTGTCTGCATGCCGTTTAGAAAGACCTTCCTGTGCGGTGAACTAGACGGCAAAGGTGAAATTTCCCAAGCTTGCAGCTCCCTGTCCCACCCTATACGGTGAGGCAGGGGTTGCCGAGGATCAAAAGCTTGTCCGGCCAAATCGCTCCCCTGTCGCGTTTGATGCAGCGCATGAAAAAGGCAGGAAGGCAGGGGCATACAAGATGGAAAGGGAACTGCAGATAATCTCCAAAGAACTAAAAAATACTGAAAAATTAGGGTGGATCATGCCCCACAGCCCACCACCTTTCAAAAATGGCAACAGATCGGGCTTTGGAAGCGACTTGTGATTTCAGGCACGAGTTACACCTGCGGAGGCCTCTTTGGCGGTAAAATTCATGCCGAAGCTTCGAGTCCGAGCTGCTGCCAATCCGGCGTATGAGGCCACATCCCCCCCTGCTGGCTAGGCATAAAAATCACAGATACGGCACAGGTTCATGATTATCTGGTCAGGGGAAGCCGGCCTTGTGCCACGGTGCGGTGATGCAGTATTCAGCCAGAGGTACGGCACGGCCCTTTTTGCGGTGCCGTCATGACAGCCGTCGCAGCTCATCGGCAGCCATAGTTGACTTTGTCCACCCTCTCTCTGCAAGGCCGTCTACGCTTGACTCCATGATGCAGGCAGAACCTCCGCTAGGCCTGATCATCAGCTGCATGTAGTCCTTGCACTCTATGTTCTCAGGCGGAATGCCAAGGAGTACCTGCTCAAACGGGGTTGCAGAATATGCAAGGCTCGGCGTCAGAAGGATCCCATCTAGCGCCAACGCCCGCTTCCATGGATCCATTCCTGCCAGCGCCTCTATTTCCACCCAGCCCCTCTGCGCGTACTGGCTCACAGCCGGTTCGTCGACGCAGACGGGCCCGCTGCCGTCCTGCCTGAGCATTGCCTGTGTTGTGTCATCACACTCTGAATCCAGTGACTTGGCATCAGAGATTGCCTCCACAATCCCGGCCATCCTCTCCCTGTCCATCTCAAGCAGGTGGAAGGGCACCACTATGCCGGAGCCCGGAAGGGACATGTGTGGGTTGATCACGATATCGGGCAGATGCATTGGAATCCAGTCGCCAATGTCGTGGAAGCGCTGCAGTATGAGGCTCCCCTCGATTGCCCTTGGATCAAAATCCACGTGCATCTTTAGCAGCCACCGGTCTGCTGGGTGATACCTTTCCAGCGACTCGAGTTCGCCGCGCCAGTCCTGCACCCTGTCTGCAAAGGTTACTTTCACCCCGGGGATATAATAGGGAATCTCGCCCAGCGTGTACAGTGTAAAGCTCATCTGATCCATATCATGTGCCATTATTCGGAACGGCAGCATGGGCTGCTCACTTTTGAACACAAACTCTATCGGCCGCAGCTTTCCGTTGATCATGCCGTCGGCGCCGACGTCCGCCTCGTCCATGTTCACCCTCATGGCTACAAAATAGTACCCGCCCTTTTGCACATAATAATCAAAGTTTGCTTTATCCTCCCCTACGAACTGAAAGTCGTGCGAGTTCAGCCAGTCGACCAGATCCCCGGCATCGCCTGCAGTCAACAGGGTCGTCTCAAAGTCGCCCACGGCCTTTTGCTCTAGCACGACTACGGACGATTCACCGAGAAGAGTAGATTCCTCGATTGTCGCAATCATTGCCACATGTTCTTGAAATCCCGTGTATTCCCAAAGCTCCTCGAACATGTCTTCGGGGGCCTCGTTGATCTCGGGCCAAGCGGGGATGGGTATGACCATCCCAAACTCCGTTGCGGTTCCCGAAAATGTGGGCTGCACCACCAGTGTCTGGATCCTGAGGGGCTCAGAATACGTGACAAAGGCCTGGACGTCGTCGTCTGGCATCACATGAAAGTCCAGAGGCGGGAAGATCGCCGGGCATGCGGCAAAGGCAGGCGCTGCCAGCCCCGACAGGACAAGCGCAGACAGCATCATTGTTGCCACACGATACATGACAGACCAAGGCATGACTGATAAATAAGGGAATCCATGGTAACAGGTCGGGCTCTGGGAGTTCAGGCGTGGATTTTACCACCTCTGGAGGCCTCCTGAGTATATTCGTACCTGAAATCAGGAACAACTTCCAGAATCCGAGCTGTTACAATCCATGGCGTACCTGCAAGAATCGCGCCGATCCGGCAGTGAAGACGCAAAAAACAGGAGTGCCTTGTGGACTGCATGAAAGGGCGACGTACGAGGCCACCTACCCCCATCAGTCAGGCACGAATTAGATGCATGATTGTGATTTTCGTGCCTAGCTAACAAGGGGACGTGACCACATACAGGGCGACAGCCTGTCATTTTAAAAACCCCGCACTGACCGATACCTGCAGGATTGTCTACAGGGGATACAAGCTGGTTCTGCATCGAATCAAGATAAAACGCCGCCCGCAGCCTTGCAAATAGTCCCGTGACTCATGGTCTTAAAAGAACCTTCATGACCCCGGGCTTTTGTGCACGCTCAAAGGCCTGCCTGAATTCCTCTAGCGGATAGACAGAATCAACCAGGTCGACAACGGGAATGGCCCCGCCGGACAGCGCCTCGATCGCGGGCCGGAATGGGCCGCAGCGGGAGCCCACTACAGTAACCTCGTTTACGACGGCAGGGGTCAGATCCGGATTCTTTTGCGACGCAGTCGTGGATTTCAGTACGACGGTGCCGCGGGGCCTTACAATCCTCATGGCATCACCGAATCCAGAGGGGCTGCCCGTGGCCTCAACGACTAGGTCAAAGCCATGCCCGTCTGACGTGCCGATGCCTGTTTTTACCCGCATGCCGAGCTTTTCCAGTCGCCGGAGCTTGTTTTGGTGGCGGCCAAAGCATGTCACGTCCGGGGAGGACAGATTTAGCACCATTGCAATTAGCTGTGCAAGCCGGCCGTCGCCTACGATCCCGATCCTCCAATCAGGCCGTATCCGGACCTGCTCCTTGATCTCAAATGCAGCTGCGAGGGGCTCGACGAAGACTGCCTGCTCGTCTGAGACAGAATCAGGTACGGCATGCAGGTTTTTTGCGGGAAGCGACAGGTATTCCGCAAAGGCCCCGTTCCTGTTGAGAATTCCCAAGACGGTGCGATGTGGGCAGTGCCGTCCCAGGCCTTTTGCGCAGCGGTCGCATCTTCCACATGCGGCATTGATTTCGCCCACAACCCGCCTGCCAACTAGGCCCGGATTCTCTGACTTTTCAACCACGCCGACAAACTCATGGCCCGGTATTCCGTGATAGCCCATGTATCCCCGCAGGATCTCCAAGTCGGTTCCGCAGATTCCTGCCAGGGCTACCTTGACCAGCGATTCGCCAGGCTCGGGATCGGAGAATTTGGAATCATACTGCAGTTGCCTGCCATCAAAGACTGTTGCCTTCATGATGATGGTTTTCCCCCTCCAGTTTTAAACCAAGCACAGGCACGAGGCACATCCACCTAGCAATCATCCAGACACTGATGGCGGTGCGGATCTACATGCAACGAGTGCATGGCTGGGATGCGGTAAGAGTTTACCCCTCCCCCAAGATACGACGTGGCAGGCGTGACCATGAAGGTTCCGGCCAGTAGTACAGCCTGAGGGGTAAACTCTTACGGGATGCGAAGGGCAAAGGCCCCACACAGGCACACGGGTGCCGGAAGATGCAAGACCCGCAGCATTTTTGAAAAAAACAAAAGCGTTCTAAAAATAGTCCGAAAGCGCCTTTTGCCTCAAGAGCCTGGATATGCTCCCCCGGGCAAGCCATTCGTGCCCGCTTATGCTCATCTTGCTGCATGCGGACTGCAAAGACCCCTCAAAGTCGTCTAGAATCTCAGGGGCCTGCCTCATCGCCTCCCTGACTCCCTCTCGGACCTGCCAGACGCCGACCGGCACTGCATACTCGGGTCTGATTTCGCGCAGGATCAAGACGCCTGCCTGGATTTTCTTCCTTGCCAGATACTCGGCGGCGCCAAGCTTTGCGGCAAAATACGCGCCTGCTATTTCAGGCGGGTGATCAATTCCCCTTGCATCCTCATGATCGGAGCCAAACCCCAGTACGCCGCCGGAATACCACGCCTCGATCATCTCGTACAGCCACCTGTGGGGGAACAGTATCACCGAAAAGAGGTTCCCCAGGTGCTCGAATCCGAACACGCGATAGTGGTCAATGACAGGATGATCCAGAACCTGCGCGACCAAAGAGTCTGAAACCATGTCATCGGTGGCAGTTATGCTCCAGCGGGTTGGAACCAGCCTCCTTTTCTGCCCCACCATCCCAAGGCTGAGGCATCTCTGTATTTTTGAGATCTCTATTCCGGAGTTGTACAGGCTGAGGACGGCATCCCTTGCCTTGAGGTCTCGGTCATAGTACGTCCTTTCGATTTGCTTCTCAGAGGTGGTGCCGGCATATCTTGCAGACTTTACCTCCCCGACCGGCCCAAACGGCGCGCTCTCTCCGTCAATCGAGGCTATCGGCACGGTGGACTTTGTAAACTGGATTTCAGAGTCGGTGGGTCCGGAGGCCATGGCGACCTCCTGCAGGTTTTCAATGTACCTCCCCGAGGGGTTCTCGACTGGAATTTTTTGGGTTCCCCGGACAAGACTCAGCCTATAATTTACAATCTCCTCAAGGGTTTTTCCCACCCATCTTTCGGGGGCATCCAACAGGGTTGTGTCGCCATGCACAGGTGGAACCATGGGTCCGACCAGAACATTTGGATAGTTGTAGGATCCGACAAAGACGGACGGTGGGCTGGCCCCGCTCAGACTGTCCGAGGAGAAGAGGTTTCCGTACCTTGAGAGATATTCCCTCCACTTTGCCTCGATTGCAGCCCTGATCTCGCTGGAGTTTTGAGGCATGTGGTTTTTTTCTTGCGGCAGTACAAAAGTTATCGGTTTGTCCCGGGATGGGACTCCAGCAGATTGTACCGCAAACTGGCAGTTCGAAGCAGATCCCTCAAGGTGGACAGTGCACCCACTTTTGCCACCAGGCAGCCGTAGGCGGTTCTAAACAAAAGGAATCAGGTCACCCAGATCTGTCCGTTATCCAAAAATGAGGGGATAGCAGCTAACCGCTGCAGGATCAGGCACTGCAGCTCTCAAATGGACCTGCAGCACTATCATAATAGGCGCAATAATGAACTATCATGTTATCAGCTCCAACCTCGCGTATCACGTCCACCAGTCCCGAGGATGTCAGATCTACATCTGCCCATACGACCTCCCCCGGCGCAATCTGCATGTCATAAGGCAGGTCAACGGTTCCAACCTCACTGTCACCATCATAAAACCGCACGTCGGCACGGTTCAGAACCGCCTCGACGTTGCCGAGGTTTTCCATGCAGATGCTGACACGAAGGTCAAGGCCGTCCAGATCCACCCCATGGCCGCAGTATGCAACGTCGGCAAAAGCCTGGTTCTGTTCTACGTCCGTCGAGATCTGGCCAAGCAGGGTAAACAGGGCGCCAATTATGGCGACGCCAATGATCACTATCAGTATCTTTTTTCCCAATGATGGCTGCTTGCAGGGTTTCTATTTAAGCACACTGCTTGTGGAGAACTGGGATATTCATGAGTGGTAATTCTCCCCGGGACACGCCGAGTGTAATACACACATCAAAAATTGCAACATAATTTTGACACATCGTGCATATTTCGGTAAGAAAATACCCCCATTTTCAACTATGCGCACTATGAGCTATGCAGGAACAGCTAAGTGAAATGTAAACGGAACCGCTCTTTTTGTCTTATTGTTGAGGCGTCGTGTTTCTTGCCCGGCTTTTGTTTTTACTCGATTTTTTGGTACTTTTCACTTAGCTGAGGAAGGCGCTTTTTGATTATCAAAGACTTTCGCCACTGCAGATCCGAAGCGTCACAAGGTCACTTTGTGGGCGAGTGAGCAAATTCTTGCGATATGACTCTGCCAGCACCGGCGGAGGCTGGGCATATCTGCAGTTTTGATTTTATCTTGGATATGTCGTTCTCTATCCTCTCAAACCAAGAGTCAAGCATCTCGCGGATGCCAGATGAAAGATCTCGGATCTCCGTTATGGTCTGATCCTGCTTGTCTAGCATCTGATCCTGCTTGTCTAGCATCTGATCCTGCCTTGTGTCAATGCTCCTCAGGTACATAGCACCGGTGGCAAAGCCCTCTACAAGCTCGTTTTCCATCTTTCCCGGAACTATCCTAAATACCTTGAACCTTCCGACATCCTCTGAATATTGTACGTCGATATCACGTATTTGCACTGGCTTTTTACTGTCCCTTATCGAGGCGACAAGTCCCTCAATATCCTCCCTTTTGCCCTCACACTCTATCAGAACCGTGCCGTCATCAAGGTTCTCGACATGTCCGACGATTCTCTGGTTGTCTGCCTCGTGTCTGACCAGATAGCGAAAGCCGACGCCTTGAACGATTCCGCTTACAAGTATCCGTGCAGCCTGCCGCATGCTGTTACGTATGTGGTGCATCGTTATTATACTTTACACGCAGGATCAGGTAAGAGTCTGCCCCTAAACAACACTACCGGTCAGAACCTTGATCACCATGCCTGCCACACCATATTTTCAGGAGGGAGTAAACTCGTACCCCTCACGGTCTTGGATCATTTTGGTTTGAGTCCGTTAATCATGCTGGTAATTTTTGCTAGGTTTCCTGCCCTTCAGGTACGGTCATGTAGCAATCTGCCGACTTTTAATAGGTAGTCAACATACATGAAAGTTATGAAATCCTACGGGTGTGTTGATTCTTCATGGGATGAGGCAAAAGCTAGGAGCATGTTTGAGGACGCCTTGGACATGGCTGCAAAACACAACATACCAGTTTACGTAGGCGAGGACGCGGGTGGGAGCGTGGTCACCTTTTCCAATCGAAGGGGCATCCACATGTTGTACGAGGTCACCTACCCCTGCCAATCAGGCACGAACTGACATCTATGACTATGATTTTCATGCCTAGTCAACAGAGAGGTGATCCGAAATTAGAGACCGTACGAATTTTTCAAGTAATTTCACAGATAATCTGTATTTTGTTGGTGTTTTGAGCTGCTTTATGCAAATTCGTTCACAAATAATGAGTTTGCTAATTTCGAATCAACTCTCAGGGGGACGTGACCACATACGACTGCTCCTTCAATGAGAGGACATGGAATCTGGACTTTCAAAGAGGCGAGACCGGATTTTCGCTACTCCGTCTGCACTCCGGGATTTTGTCCCAACCAACACGTATTTCAATTGGCTGATCAAGAGACTATCTGATGCGCAAGGCTGATGCCGTGAGGTGGCCCAACCTCTTCTATGTCGGCCCCGGAAAAACAGGAACGACTACGATGTATCACATTCTGAGGGGGATCCGTGGGATGTACGTTCCTTCAGTGAAGGATACGAGCTACTTTCTGCGCAATATCACCAAGAGGCAGTACCTTTCGCGTTACAGTGGCGTCAGAGACGAGAGGGTGATTGTCGACCCCTCGCAATATTACTTTAGCAGTACGGCGTGCCGGCGGATCCGTGCAGTCCGGTCGGACGCAAAAATCCTGATCACCCTGAGGGATCCCGTCGAGCAGCTGTTTTCGCGGTTCCTGTTTGAGATCCTGACATGGCAAAGGACTGCCGCAACTTTTGCACAAACAGTTGGCCGTTTCGTCGACGGCAACTATGGCGACATATGCCGCAACGACATCAACAACGACAGCGATCTGCTGGATCTCAGAAAGTCAAACAAGTATTACTATTCTGAGCCCCTGTCCATGTGGATTTCTGCCTTTGGGAGGCAGAACGTCAAGGTGATACTCCTCGAGGATCTGGTCGAAAACCCGAGGGATACTGTGGCCGGCCTGCTGGACTTTGTGGGAAGGGGGTGTACTGCCGACCTTGACTCGTTCGTTCTCAAGGCCCACAACAGCTTTCATGTCCACCGCTTTCATGCATTGCTCAAAGTCATAGATCTCATACCGCTGTCAGCCCAGAAGCGCATCCCATCCCCCATCAGGACGTTTGCTACCGAAAGAATCCTGAGACAAAGAAGGCCAAAACCGCAGATGAGCCCGTCAGACAGGCACCGGCTGCGGGACTTTCTCCGGGACGACGTGTCTGAGACGGAGAGGATCCTGGGGCGCAGGCTTCCCTGGAAGAACTTCCGGTAGTGCGGCTACACCTGTGATTCGCCCTGTGGCAGGGAGGCGATTCACAATTGGCAGGCTTTGATCACGCGCATGCGGATGTGCGCCAAACGGTTCAGAATGCCTGCAAGAACCACCCTGCTAGGCTGCTCAACAAGATGACAGCAAGATCCGGGCACCCACGCGGCTTTTGACGGATCACTCTTCCCGGGGGCATCATCTTCTTGGTCTCTGCTTTTCCTGCATCCCGGCGCACAACAGGCCGAGCCCGGCCATTCCCTCAAACATCCGGAGCACCGGTAGGTTTCTTGCCAGTCTGTAGATTAGACGCATGATCTGTGCCGGGCTTTGGGTGTTTTGATCCTGCAGGCATGGATTCGTGCTCACGTGGGTCATAGCCTGCCAATCGTGAGCCGCCTCTCAGGCGCAGCATCAGGCCGTAGTGGGCAGGCTCAGCCCTCCCGCTCAGCTTTGACTGCAAGTCACATTACTGGATCAGAAGCATCAGGCCGTAGTGGGCAGGCTCAGCCCTCCCGCGGCCTAATCCTTGCGGTTCTCAGGCGGTACGTCAGCAGGCCCGCGAGACGGCGCGCGGGCCCGCATTCAAGCAGGGCCCCGAGCGCTCTGGCCGCAAGCCGTGCCGCCGTACCCTCATGGGCGCCGTACGCAAACGAGCTCAGAGTGTGATCGGCGCGACGGCACGCAGATGTGACGACGAACCTGCGTCCGATCCTCCTGCTGGCCTCGGCGTATCTCCTCCTGTCCGGCCCGTCCAGCCTGTCTACGGTCAGCTCCAGGATCCTGCGCCTCATGGCGTTCCTCTCCCTTGAGCCCAGCCTGCCCTGCCCGCCGTGCTGCCTGTACCCGTATATGATGCCCGGAACGTGGTGGAACCTGTACCCGTGGTTTACGGTCAGCCGCATGCCGAACTCTATGTCCTCGCCTCGGCCAAGGCTCTCGTCAAATCCCCCGACGTCCTCAAGAATCGATCTGTGAAGTATGGAGACATACATCTGTCCAAAGTACATGATGAACATCGAGGCGCCCTGCTCCAGCGCGTCCATGGAGTTGTCCATGTGGTACGACTGCGTCCTGCCGTTTGGCCTTCCGTCGGATCCCAGCATCTGCAGATCAAAGAACGGTATTACCCTGGTAGCCGATGACGAGTCAAGCCCCTCGGCGGCCCCGACGAGCCTCTCTACGGCGTCAGGATACATTACGTCGTCATAGTCCAGGACTGCAAGCCACTCCCCGGTCATGTGGGCGATCCCCGCGTTGTAGGCAGCCGAGCGTCCCGCGTGCTCTGTGTCGACTATCCTGATCCTGTCAGAGTACCGCCCCAGTATCTCGGCTGACCCGTCCGTGGAGCCGTCGTTTACGGCTATGACCTCGATGTTGCCGTACGTCTGTGCAAGCGCGGACTCTATGCACGGCACCAGGTACTTTTCCCCGTTGTAGACCCGGATTAGAAGCGACACCCTGCCGCTATTGCATGCCAGAGCCGTACCCCCCCCCCACAACTTCAATCCCACCTCTGGCTCTGCGTTTGACAATGCTGTCACTCCGTCCTGCATGACAAATATCTGTTTCGCGGATGACTCAGGATGCCGCGGCGGCCCCGTCATTTTGACCGATTTCACTGACGATCCCGATGAGCTTTTGCTCGTAGAGTCGGTAATAGCCCGTGTTCTTTCTATCGTTGCTCATCATGATGACTGGGATCGGCTGATCAAAATCGCCTTCCTGCGTAGTTTATACCCACATGTGCTCAAACTTTTGATCGCTACCATAGTTAGAGCAGTACAACCAGATCAGTACTTCCTAGATGTACTTTTGCAGACCGGGCACGGCACCTCCGCTACTTTCCGCGATCGTTTACAAACGAGTCGGCCGCATCTACGATGCACTCTACAAACAGCGCCATGGTAAACCCCTTCCCTCCTGCAAATCCGTCCCACTTGGATTCCACGTCTATGAACACGGCAGTCCTCCACAGGTTGTACAGTATGACAGACATATAGAACAGCAGCAGCCTGACTGCCGGGGAGTTGCTGCACGTCTTGCCCATTATCCCCTTGATCACCCTGAACCCCGTCTCGATTCCCCACCGACTGCGGTACTCCTCCGGCATCTGCTCAATGACTGCCTCTGCACTTTTAGCAGACATGTTGGTGGCAAAGACCCTGGTACCTGTCGGCTATGGTCTCCTCTGCCTTGTCCTTCTTTGCTGCTGCCGTGCCGTCCTTTTCTACCTCGTCCTTTTCCACAATGATCAGCCTGAATGTGGCGCTCTTGCCGTCCTTGTTGGTCATTGTATATTTTGATACCGCACCGCGTTCTCCGCGGTCATGCTCCTCTATTGCCGCCACTATCCTCCTGTTCTTGACGGCAGGCATGATGTAGCTGCCCGTGCTTGTTTCTGCGGCCCTCATGCAGTCCACGTTAAAGAACCCGCGGTCATACAGGAACGTCTTGATCCTCATCCCTGATCTGGACGCCTTGCGGATCATTTTAGGCACGAAATCGGCCAGTTTTGCCTCTTTTGGAAGCTGCAGCGAGGAAAGCACGAGGTCAGACCCGTCATCTGATCCTATTCCGTGCATGGTAATGTGCGAGAGAAACGTCGACGTGCCGTTCTTGGGCTTTGACTTTCTGGTGATATCCTCCAGGCCCTTGCCATAGTATTCCACGTCGGTAACGTCCACTGCCACGATGTCCGTGTTGTGCAGCATGCCTGACCTGCGGGCGCACCTTACCGTATGCTGCAGCATGGAGCTGCACCACTTTTGCGCATCATCCAGGCTGACGCCCCGGATCGCCTTTAGGATCCAGTCCGAACTAGGCGTACGGCAACTATACGCGCCGCCCTTGGAGGCAGCCCCGTCGTCATGCTGCTGCCTGCTGCATTTTGAGGCCCGCCTGCGAAGGTGCGTCACGGCAGATTCTGCAAACATCTTCCTCTCAGACATGAAATATAGAACGCGCAGTGCGTCGATGTGGTCATACACTGCGTTGCGACTCTTTGAGACGGCCAGCCCGAGCTTGGGAAACCGCCGTCGCAATGTTTTAAACTGTCTCGATGTTATGTCAAACTGGTGTGCAAACACGTCGTTTTGTGTTGGTATCATGATGATGGTTGGCACACCACCTGATCTATAGTATGATGGTCAAAAAATCTCGGCAAATTGCGTAATTATCGTGCCTGCAAAAGTACATCGAGGAACTACTGATGTGCTTGTATGTGCTTGGCAGGATCTTGGATCCTTTGGTTGAGAAAAATTGTCCTTTTTGTAATCAATTGGTAGCCGTGAATACTACGCACATGGGAAGCTCGATCTGGAAAAGCTGGCCCTTTTGGCAATATCGAGCTGATTTTAGGGATCAGATCCTGCACTCGGACTTGAGGGATCTGGTGGTGGTCCAGTAAACAGCGCACAGTATTGCAATGGATGCCAGGCGGATTGGGATCTCGTAGTTTGTTACAAACGAGGACGCAACTGCGCCGGCAGAGCCAAAGGTGGAGATTATCGCGAATCCGACGGGGCCGCAGCCGCATGCGCCGGCAGCTGCGCCAACCACTGTTCCAAGCACGCCGCCTCCCATCTTTTTAGACGATCCCCGGAGCATGCGGATCCTATAGACGTTCATCGACATTACAAGTCCCGATAGCGCAGACAGGACTATAATCAGGGAAAAGCCAAGCTCGGCATCCCTAGGCAGGTGTGCCACCACATACGGCTCTAGGAACACATACTCGGAGATTATCAGTAACGGGATGGCCAGGCCGGCAAAGATCATGCCGGCAATTGTAGCATACAGGGGATTTGAAAACACCAGCCTGAGCACGGATGCCATTTAGACCATCGAATCAAGAACCTGCTTGAATACAGAGTAGGGCTGCGCGCCGACAATCTTTTGCTGCTGACCGTCAGGACCCACTATGAAGAACGTGGGGGTGCTGCTTGCGCCTGCCTTGCGCCCCTCGCCGACGTTGAACTGGACGCGCTCAGAGTATTTTCCAGAGTCCAGACAGCTCTCAAAGAGCCCCATGTTCAGTCCCAGACTGAACGCAAAGGCCCTTAGGCGCTCGGATCCTGCCCAGCTGTCGATTTCCTCCTCCTGGGAGAGGTACATCAGATTGTGATACTCCCAGTACATTCCCTGATCCTCGGCGCAGTAGCTTGCCTGTGCGGCCCTCGGGGAGTCGCGTCCCAAAAACGCAAGGTCGACAAAAACCAGGTTTGCCTTTCCGGTATCGATGTAGTCTTGCTTGATTGCAGGGGCGGAGTTTAGAAACCACGCGTGGCATGCATGGCACTGGTAATCGCCAAACTCAACGATGGTGACAGGCGCATCTGGATTTCCCAGTATTGGGGATCCCATGGCAGTGGAGATATCACCGTGCCGCCTCTGCACATCCAGGTTGGCATCGTCCGGGCCTGAAAATGACGCATATGAGGCGGCTATCCCGATGATCACGGCGGCTACCACGGCGGCCGCGATCAGTCCGGTCTTCTTCATATCTGAGAGGGCCTGCAAAGGGCTTAAAAAATTTACTCCAAATGCAGTACTCCCAAATGTAGCCGACTCATGGAGCAGACAGGCACATGCGGATCTGCAGGCAGTCAGCTTGAACTACAAGATTGACCGCATTACGGGAAGCTGGGAAGGCAAATGTTGGTCTGTCGCACAGCCGTGCCTGAACGCGTAAAAACAACCGATCTTTTGTGGTAACAGCTCGGGCTAAACCGTTCCTGATTTCAGGCACGGATCTGCTTGATCGGGTTCGAAAGCTGGATTTTGATACAAACTTAGTACGAGGCAACCTAGCCCTGCCAATCAGGCACGAATTGGCATGTATAGATATGGTTTTCATGCATGGCCAGCAAAGGGGACGTGACATTATACGCTCTTTCTCTTCTTGCAGCTGCTGGTGCTTGTTTTGCATCTGTTGGTGCTTGCCTTGCAGGTGCTGGCTCTCTTTTCCAGCCTTTTCCATCCCCGGCTTTGTGTTCAAACATGCAACGCACGCAGGGACTGTTCCAGTCCATATCCGCAGTGCCAAGATCCCCAGCCAATACTTGGAAGGCAGGCACTGTGATCTTTGTGTATTGTGGTTTTTCCAAATCTTTCTACCGTCAAGGTGCTGCCAGTGAGTCCTTCAGGGCACCAAAATTCACGCCTGATCTTCTAGTCCAAGCTGCTACCTGAACCCCTCGGTTTTCTGCCTGGCTGGGGTACCCTCCACTTGGCTGAGATCCATACAAGCGTACCAAAAAAATCGAGCAAGAACAGAAACTGGGCAGGAGCCATGGTGCCTCAATGACAAGGCAAAGGTCCCATCCACACTTCACTTAGATGAGACGTAAGAGTTTACCCCTCAGGCGACGCTGCCAGTCAGGGTCTTGACGACCATCTCCCTCACGCCGCATCCCCGGGCGCGCCAGTTCATCGCGCATGTCATCAGTACGGTGAACATCTCCATGCCTTCCATGGTACGGAGTCCCTGGAATATCTTGCGTGCAATTACGGACGGCCTCAGCATGCGCTCGGCCAGGTTGTTGGTGGGCTCCATGCCCGGGTATAGCACGAACGTGTACAGGTATTCCGAGGCGTTCCCAAGCTTTGTGGCAAAGCTCTCGCATCCGGCCTCCCTGCCGAATGCCTCGGCCAGCCCGCGCGTTTCTGCCACCAGCATGTCGTGCTGGGCGGCGCCCTCCGGTGGCCCCAGCCCCTTGGCATGGATAAACTTTTTCTTGAGGGCCACATACAGCGCGTGGGCCTGCCGGGAAACCTTGCCGGCCTCCCTGGCCTCCCGGAGTATGCGGATCCGGCACCACTGCCTGATCTTGAATGCGGCGTATACGCCGTACCCGTCGACTGTGACCGGTTTGTCATAATATGGAAAGTTCATGTCAACTACGGCCCTGCCCCTGCTGGGTGCGGCCAGCGTGTGGATCCCGGTGACGGTGCCGTCACCTTTTCTTCCCACGACCACCCATATGCGGGCCGTCCTGCCGTTGTATGGCATGGCAGTCTCGTCAATATGCAGATAATCAGAATCCCTGATGGCCTGCTTGATGCTCTCTACGCCGGGCTTTATCGCATTGGCGCCGGCCCTCAGGCACTGCAGCACGCCTGCCTCTGAGACGTCCATGCCCAGGATCTCAGAGCACAGCGTGGCCGTGGCCTGTATGGAGGCAGGTGCCACGTGTATTGCAGTCATCATCCCCGTGATGTTTGGTCCAAATTCTGTTCCCGGCACGTTCCATGACCTGTCGTCCTCGACGGACTCGTGGCCGCAGTCGGCGCATTTGCGCCTGTATGCGGTGTGCTGTGTCGTGACCGGCTCGGGCCTCCTGGGGGTCTCGGTCACAAGCTTGGAGAACATCTTTTCGGGCTTTTTCATGTTGGTGCCGCCGCACTTGCCGCACTTTTTGGGGCAGTGCTTTACAAACTCGGTCGGCTTTCTCTTGTGTGATACCCCCTCGTGTTCCGGTTTGCGGCCCGGTTTTGCCTTTGCAGGTGCGGGCACGCCGCCTGATGCCTTTGCGGCGGCGGCCTTTTTCTGCCTGGTCGGAATCGAGTTCTGCGAGGAGTGGGGTGTGCGGGTTTTCGTAATATTTGATGTGCTGTCTGAGCTGCAGGTTTTCTGCCTCCAGCATCGCGATTCGTGCCATGGCCTCGGCCAGCTGTGTGGCCAGCTCCCCGTTTCTTGTGGCAAACTCCCTTTTCATCTTGCCAATCTCCGCTATAGCAACGGTCACAAGTAATTGAGGGCTTTGACCGGCGATCTGTAAATGTACTTGTACATGCAAAGGTGGGCAAATGACACCGTCCTATAATATTCGGATATGGTGTGCCGCAGCTCGCTGATCCTTCTGTACACTATCCCCCTGAAAACAAAATGTTTGCCCAGGTTCCAGCATTCTTCCACGATATTGAGGTACGGCGATCCTTTCGGAATCATTATCAGTCTGACGTCGGGATGGCCCGCCAGATATTCTGCGACATCAGTAGATCTGTGCACACTCCACCTATCGCAAAAGACTGCAACCTTGCCAAACTTGATGCGCAGCGCCTCCAGACATTCTATGAACTGCACCGACGTAAACGATCCCGTAAACGTCCTGAATAGCCTTCTGCCGTCTTCTGCGATGCTTCCAAACACGGCCACCTTTGTGTGGTCCCCCGAATACGATGCCACGCTTCTGGTGCCGACCGGACCCCACACGTATCTGTCGTATGCGCCCTGCACGAAGAACGCCTCATCAGATGACACCAGCGTAAAACCGTCGTTTTTCAGGCACGGAATCCGCACGTTTTCAAGGTATCGCTGCCACGAGTATACCGAGCTTGGGGTGGCATGGTTGACATGTATGTTTTGCACCTTGCGGCGCGACAGGCCGTGCTGGCACATCAGTCTTCGGACATGCTCTATGCTGTATTCTATCCCGGTGGCATTCCTTATGTCATCGCGTACCGTCATGACATCGGTACTTTTGCATGCAGTGGACAGATCCATTATGGCTGCAATACTTTCTCTGTCCACCTTTGGTCTGCATCCGGAACGGGGAAGATCCCGGAGACCGTCTATGCCGCCCTCCGAAAACCTCGCCAGCCAGTTGCGCACGGAATTCTCACTGCACCGGATCTTTCTTGCAGTCTCGGGTACGCCCATGTCGTCTTCTAGCACAAACATCAGCGCCATGATCTTCTTGTAGACTTTGACATCCTTTTCTTTGCGCATGGCCTCTGACAGAATGTCTGTTTCTTTTGTCATACATACTGCGCCAGTTACGTGATCATTATACCTTTCGAATGACCTTGTTTTGGCTCAAAGACTTATGCTCGTTGCTATATGAGGCGGGCTATCTCGTCGCGCAGTATCTTGACCTCCGAGCCTGATGACATGCGTTTTTCTAGGTAATGCTATCTTATAGATCGGGTGGTCAGGAAGAATTCACCAAGTAGGTGAAGGGGTAAACTCATACGATGAGACCTTAGAAACGTTGATTTAGAATGAGGAACGACGGTCAAGCATGTCAGAGGTTGATGCAAGCAAGACGGTATACCTTTTCACCCACGGACGGGCCGATCTTAGGGAAAAGGCAGCTGCCGCCCTAAAGGCAAGGGGGTTTTCCATGGACAAGATAGTCGATGCGGTTCCGACGCAGGTCGGCAGCGTGGGGGACTATATGGCAATGCTGTGGATGCCTCCCAGTCCGGATCACATCAGGATCCAGGCAATCACAAAGGTAGAGCAGGTCGAGCCGGAGGGCATGATCGGACTGTGGAAGGGAGTCTCAAAGGACGACCTGTTTACGGTTCAGCTCTAGCTGAACCCCACTCCAAATTTTTCCCCCTCAGGCAGCGGATCCAGGTCTGCATTTTGCAGCTTGAGGTACACGAGGGATTCAAAGACCAGCTGCGCGGCGGCCTCGTCGCTTGTGCGAAACTCCGACTTGGCAAAGTCATGATATTTTGAGAGTACGTCAGGGTCTGTCTCGTCAGGGGAGATACCGTCGGAGCTCATCGCGGAGGATATTGCCCTGATTTGTCTTTGGTACTCAGAGCCGGCCAATCCCCACACCCTAGAGGCCTGCAATGATCTTCTTGATTCGGGTCACTATCTGGATTTTCTTGTTGATGCCAAGGTCGGGCTCGGAGGTGACAAAAATCGTGCGCTTGGGCGTATACACCACCAGCTGGCTGACATTGTCGCGCTCCACATGCACGTATCTTACCTTGCCCAGGGTTCTGTCAAACTCCTTTCGCATCCTTCGCCGCTCGGCGATTTGCTGGCAAAAGTGCTCCTGTTCCCTCTGGGATTCAAGTGAGGTCTTGCCCTCCTTCATGATCCCCTCTACGATGTTTCCCCTCAGATCGATGATTCCTACAAAGCGCATCTTCGGGCTGAGGTTGACGATTTCATCGACGACCTTCTGCAGGTCGGCTTGCTTTTTGACCAATACAAAGGTAAAAACCCCGGTGTTTATTTGGGTGTCGGTAGGCTCACAGATCGGCTACTAGCGACGTTATAAAGTCTCCGTACTCGTCGTCGGCAAACCTTACTGCCTCGTACTGCCCCTCGGCAATGGCAGTTTTTAGGGACTCGAGGTGATAGCATCCCACCTTTCCGCTCAGGCGCGCAAAGTAAAACCCGGCGCATGAGCAAAACTCGAGGTCCGGCTCGACCCAGTACTCCCGCCCGCTACCGACGACGGTCCATATGCCCCGGTTGCTAGGCTCAAAGACGTGCAGCTTTACACGCCCTTGCTCCACGATCTTCCTGACCTTCCCGGTATCTTTCACAATAGATTAATCACGCATGCAGGGTATATTCTTGATGGTCACAACTAGGATGGTGCCCTCAAGGCCGGCCTTGGTGATCGAGGGGGAGAGAAGGCACCTGGCAGTGGCGGATCTCCACATCGGCTTTGAGTCGCAGCTGGCAGCAAACAACGTGTTCGTCGGAAGGAACTCCACAGTGGACGAGGTCATATCCGAGATATCCGGAATAATCAGGGACGAGGGAATAGAGTCCCTGATCCTGCTCGGAGACGTCAAGTCCGGCACTAAGACGATCTCAAGGGCTGAGTGGAGCGACGTCCCGCTCTTCTTTGAGGAGATGGGAAGGCTGGCAGACGTAACCCTGGTTCCCGGAAACCATGATGCCAACATCCGGAGACTGATCCCAAGCGAGATAACCCTGACCGGGCCGTCCGGGCTGGTGCTAGAGAACATCCTGCTGACGCACGGACATGCGATGCCGTCAGAGAACCTTTCACACGTCGACAGGATCATAGCCGGGCACATGCATCCGGTATTCCTTGACGAGGACTCTGTGCTCAACGGGCAGAGGGTCTGGGTCTCCGCAAGGGCCAGAAAGGAGGATCTGTTCCCCTCGGCCAGGGGCCAGATCGAGCTGCTGCTGGTGCCGTCATTTAACCGGTACCTTTATGCAACGCACAGGCAGAGGCGCGAAAGGTCGATCTCCCCGATAATACAGAGGGTCAGGGGGTTTGAGTCGGCAAGAATCATCACGCTTGACGGCTCGATCATAGGCGACGAGGGCATGCTGGATAGGGTTATCGGCCTTCCCAGTGGCGCCGCGTAGGACGGTTCCGGGCAGCCCGCAGATCCGCGCGCTGCGGCCTGGCGCCTCCGCGAGTCCGGCCGCATCAGGGTGCATTCTAGTCGTATTCGCGGTACGGCTCTAGAGGCCGCTTGGTGGTCTCGTTGTCCCGGAGCCACTCGAGTGTCTTGACAAAGGACTCTGCAAGCTCCATCGTGGTCAGCACAGGGATGCCAAGCTCGATGGACTTGCGCCTGATCTGGTACTCGTCATTTAGCATCCCGACATACTTTTCAAGCGTCGAGGTTCCCGGGATGTTGATTATAAAGTCGATTTTTCTCTGGTAGAGCAGGTCCGATATGTTTGGCTTTCTTTCGGGCTCGCTGATCTTATGGACGATCTCCACGTCCCCGAGCTTTTCTTCAAAGAACTCCGCAGTGTGCTCCGTTGCCAGGATTTTGAACCCGAGATCCTTGAGGGTGGCAACGGTGTGCAGTATCTTCCCCTTGTTCTCGGCACCGCCCACGGTAATCAGCGCGGTCCCCTCGGAGGGAAGGTTGTATCCCACCGAGGTCAGGCCCTTTGAGAGCGCGTCATAAAAGCTGGTCCCAAAGCAGGCGGCCTCGCCGGTCGACTGCATCTCGACGCCGAGCACTATGTCTGCGCCGTCCAGCTGCATAAACGAGAACTGCGGCACCTTGATCCCGTAGTTGGGTATCCTCTTCCAGGCGTCGTCCGGAACCGCAGGCAGCCGCTCCCCTAGGACGGCGCGCGCTGCCAGGTCGATCAGGTTGATTCTGACCAGCTTTGAGACAAAGGGCATCGAGCGGGAGGCCCTGATGTTCAGCTCGATGACATATACCTGGTTGTTGCTTACCAAAAACTGCAGGTTAAAGGGTCCCCTCACGTTGAAGGTCCTTGCGATCTTTTTCGTATAGTCCGTCACGGTCTCGATGATCCTGTTGTTGAGCCTCCAAGGGGGGATGCACATCATTGCATCGCCGGAGTGGACGCCGGCGCTGTCGATGTGCTCTATGATCGCGCCGATCACCACGTTGCTGCCGTCAGAGACGCCGTCGACGTCAAGCTCCAGCGAGTTTAGCATGAATTTGGATATGACCACAGGATGATCCGGGGACATGCTGGTGGCGTTCTCCACATACGTCTTGAGCTCGCCGGCAGTCCAGACCACCTTCATGGCAGCGCCGCTGAGCACGTACGAGGGCCTCACCAGCACTGGATACCCGACATCCTGTGCAAAGCGCTTGGCCTCGGCCATCGTCGAGAACGCCTGCCACCTAGGCTGCTGTATGTGCAGCTTGTCCAGCTCGCCGCTAAAGACGGATCTGTTTTCTGCACGATCGACGTCGCGTGCAGGCGTGCCGATTATGCTGACGCCGGCATCGGCAAGCTCCGGGGTCAGGTTGTTTGCAGTCTGCCCGCCCACGCACGTTATGACTCCCTTGGATGACTCAAACTCGGTGATGTCCATGATGCGCTCGTGGGTCAGCTCCTCAAAGTACAGCCTGCTGCAGATGTCATAGTCGGTGGAGACGGTCTCTGGATTGCAGTTTACCACGGAGATGTTCTTCTCGCCCCTGCCCTGCAGCGACCAGACCATGTTGACGGTCCCCCAGTCAAACTCCACGCTGCTTCCAATCCTGTACGGGCCGGCGCCCAAGACGAGGATCCCCCTTCCGGCCTCAGGTATGGCAACGTCGTGTCCCGCCCCGCCATAGGTAAGGTACAGGTAGTTTGTCCTGGCAGGCCACTCGGCTGCCAGGGTGTCAATCTGCTTTACTGCAGGCACGATGCCGTGCTCTTTTCTCAGCGCCCTGACCTCTGCAGGGGTTTTCTGGACTGCCCGCGCAATCTGGCCGTCGGAGAATCCAAGGCGCTTTGACTCCCTTAGCAGTGCAGGTCCCAGCGGCCCCGCCCTCAGCTCGGACTCGGCCTCGACGATGTTCTTGATTTTTTCTATGAACCACGGGTCTATTGCGGACAGCTGATGGATTTTTTCCACCGGGATCCCCATCTTGAGGGCGACGGCGACGTTGTACAGAATGCGGTCATCCATGTCCGAGAGGCGGTTTTCAATCTCCTCTGCGGCAAGGGGCCCCCCGCCGGCGCGATTCAGTACGAGCCCATCGTCCCCTATGTCTAGCATGCGGACGGCCTTTTGTATAGACTCCTCAAAGCTCCTGCCGACGGCCATGACCTCGCCTACGGACTTCATGGTGGGGCCGAGCTTTCGGTTCACAAGCTCAAACTTGCCAAAGTCCCACCTGGGATGCTTGCACACGATGTAGTCAAGGGAGGGCTCAAAGCACGCAGTAGTCGACCTCGTGATGCGGTTTTCCAGCTCGGGCAGGGTATAGCCCAGGCCGATCTTGGCAGACATGTATGCAAGCGGGTATCCGGTCGCCTTGCTTGCAAGGGCTGAAGAGCGCGAGAGCCGGGGATTGATCTCGATTGCCACGTACCTGTCAGAGTCCGGATCCATGGCATACTGTATGTTGCACTCGCCGACGATGCCTACGTGCCTTGTTGCGCGCAGCGCCGCAGAGCGCAGCATGTGGTACTCGCAGTTGTCTATCGTCTGGGAGGGGGCAACGACGATGTTGTCGCCCGTATGCGCGCGCATCGAGAGGACGTTTTCCATGTTGCAGACAATCACGCTGTTGCCTACACAGTCCTGCATCACCTCATACTCAATCTGCTTCCAGCGCCCGATGTACTCCTCGACTAGCACCTGACCCACCAGCGATGCGTTGATTCCCCGCTCTACAATCTCGTGCAGCTCAATCTCGTTGTGGGCGATGCCGCCACCCCTGCCCCCAAGGGTATAGGCGACCCTGACTATCACAGGATAGCACAGCTCCTCTGCCACCCTTTTTGCATCCTCAAAGTTAGTCACGGTCTTGCTTTTCAGGACGGGGACGCCGCACTGGGTCATCGAGTCCTTGAAGAGCTGTCTGTCCTCGGTCCTCTGAATGCCCGGCACCTGTGTACCCAGAACGCGGATGCCGTATTTCTTCAAGGCTCCCGCCTCCTCCAGATTTACGCCGCAGTTCAGGGCCGTCTGCCCGCCATATGCAAGCATCAGGCCGTCGGGCCTCTCCTTTTCGATTACGGATTCTACATATTTCGGGTTGACTGGAACCATGTACACCCGGTCTGCAAACCTGGTATCGGTCTGGATTGTGGCCACGTTGGGGTTGATCAGGACGCTTTTGAGGCCGTCCTCACGTATGGCCTTGAGGCACTGGCTGCCCGAATAGTCAAACTCCCCTGCCTCCCCGATCTTGATTGCGCCGCTGCCCAAAACGAGGATTTTGGCCAGATCCTCACTCTTTGGCAGGACGATCCTCCTCCATCAGTCGCTTGAGCCTTTCAAAGACAAACCTGCAGTCATATGGTCCGGGGGAGGCCTCTGGGTGGAACTGTACTGCGATGGTTCTCTTCCTCCTGTGCCTTATTCCCTCGACCGTCTTGTCGTCTGCGTTTGTAAACCACAGGTCAAACTCAGAGTCGCCCAGCGAGTCGGGGTCTATGCAGTAGCCGTGGTTTTGGCTGGTAACGTAGACCTGGCCTGTGTCCAGGTCAACGCAGGGCTTGTTCTGGCCGCGATGTCCGTACTTTAGCTTGTACGTCCTGGCATTGCCGGCAAGCCCGATGATCTGCGCGCCCAAGCAGATGCCCAGGGTGGGTACGTCTCTTTCCATCAGTGCCCTGGCAGTGTCAATCGTTGCAGGGCAGTGCTCGGGGTCGCCGGGGCCGTTGCTGATTACCACCCCCTTTGGGCTGTAGGACAGGATCTCCTCGACCGGGGCATTCCAGGGAACCTTGACTGCCCGGTAGCCAATGTCCCGGATATTTCTCAGTATGGCATTCTTTGCACCGGTGTCGACTACGACTACGGACTCGGGCCGGTCCCCATACTCTTTGGCGGACTTTGTAGACACTGCATCCATGAACCGCTCGGAGCTGTACGGCGTGGCCCCTGCAAGCTGCCGCCTTGCCTTGCCGTCATCAATGGGGGCATCAGAGACGGCCAGTGCGCCCATCATTACGCCCTTTGAGCGGAGCTTTTTGGTCAGTGCCCGCGTGTCTATCCCGGAGATTCCCGGAATTTTTTCGTTGTACAGCCACTCATCAAGGGTCATAGATACATTCCAGTGGCTGGCAGTCAGGGACAGCTCATGGACTACCAGTCCGCGAGCCTGGATCCTGTCCGATTCAAAGGACTTGGGGATGCCGTCGCCGTCCCTCTCTGAGGGATCAGGAACCCCGTAGTTGCCCACCAGTGGATAAGTCAGCGTGAGGATCTGACCGCTGTAGGACGGGTCAGTCATGGTCTCAGGGTATCCGACCATTCCGGTGTTAAATACGACCTCGCCGAAAACCGTCGTCGGATAGCCAAAGCCCATTCCCTCAATGACGGTGCCATCATCGAGGATCAGCTTTGCAAGCTTGTTTGCGTGCTCGGATTTCCTCGTAGTTATTGTGACCCTCGTGGACTGCTTTTGACTTGTGATTTAAATTTTATGAGGGGTGATCGCTGATCGCAGGGGATCAGAGCGCCCTGAACTCGTTGCTCCACTTGTGATACGCCCTTATCATGTCCGTCGAAACGCTGGGCTTCCTTTCCTCCATGATGTTCTTAAAGTCAGTCATGGTAAGGTTCTTTGGATGCTGGGGCTCCTCCCCGTCCACGGGTTCGTGATAGTCAGGCGAGCTGAACAGCTCGTGGACGGCATGCAGCTGTGCGCTCTGGCACACGTCCTTGATGTCGCTTGCACTGTACCCGTCAAACAGTCTGGCCAGCTCCGTCGAGCTGACCTTGACGTCCTTGCGTAGCGGTGCAGTATACAGGTCAAACAGGTTTTCACGTGCCTCCAGGGTTGGAAGGTTGACGTAGATTCTTTTTTGGAACCTACGCAAAAACGGCCAGTCCAAGCTCCACGGCTTGTTTGTGGCGCCAATTACGTACAGCTTTAGATCCTTTCCCTTGGCGTTGATCCCGTCCATTTCGGTCAGGAACTGGTTCTTGGTTCTGACCTCCCCTCCCACCTCGCTGTTGCGGGATCCTAGGAGGGAGTCGACCTCGTCAACGAAAAGGATTACGGGCTTGTTTTCTTTGTCTGCATAGCCCCTTGCCATGGCAAATATCTTCGATACGTTCTTTTCTGCCTCGCCAAGCCACTTGCTCATCATGGATGCCGCATCAACGTTGATGAAATATCCGTCAATCTCGCTTGCAGTCGCTGCAGCCAGGATTGTCTTGCCGCAGCCCGGAGGCCCGTACAGGAGTATGCCGCGGGGCCAGCCAAGCGGAAAGAGATCGGCGCGCTTTGTCGGATACACGATTGACTCGCGCAGTGCGTTTTTGGCATCATCCAGCCCGATGACCTCGGTCCAGCTGATGTCCGGCTTTTCCTTCATGATCAGATCCTCAAAGTCGTTGTTTGCCTCCTGCTGATCGAGGGATTTTTTTTGCTCCTCGGCAGACGCGTTGGGATCAACGACGGGCTCTGCGCCGCGCGCCTCCCGCAATACGGTTATGCGCTTGTGATAAGAGTCGGTTCTCTCCTTGTAAATCGGGTTTAGCTTGCTGGCAGGATACAGCTGTATGAGCTTGACTAGCGTGTCTATGGCCTTTTGATAGTTGGTAATGGCCATGCCGCGCGCACCTTGGGAGTCAAACCTTATTGCGTCAGACGCATACTTGCTTGCGCTGTTTTCTAGTTCTTGCGGGGCCATACTCATTGAAATTACCTAGCATGTAGTGTAGATCTGGGTTGGTATTCTACGGTGTAAGCTGGGATCGAAAAAGTGGTAAAATTATTTACACCTGATCCAGGCTGCCCTTGTGTCCGCGCGGGGCCCCGTCAAAGTCGGTCTTCTCGGCCACCCGGGTCTGGGCGTCCCGGATGAGTGATATGGACGCCTCAGCAGACAGTACAAGCTCGTCGATGTCAGAGTCAATCTCGTCGATTGAGCCCGCAGAGTCCCTGATCATGGCCACGAACTCCCCGAGCAGGTCATGCAGGTCCTTTTTGTCCTCGTGCTTTGTAAGGATATAGTCGGCCAGCCTCAGGATCTCGCCGAGATCCCGGAGCTGTTCCTGGGAGAGGCGGTCAATCCTTGATTGGCCGGATTCGTGCAGCCTGCCCTCGATTTTGGAGGATAGCTGCCTTACCTTCTCCAGGTCTTTTTTAAGATTGCGCCTAGGGGATAGAATAGTCAAGTGCTGTTTGTTTTGGTGCCTTCTAGATTAGGATGCTGTTTGTCTATTTTAGAGTCGGCCATCAACTTTGCTTCATCTAACAGGCGGCCGGATTCGGCATTGGATAGCCCGAAATTGCAGCTGGTGCCTGTAAGGAACGCCGAATCCACCACTATGCTTCCCAGGCCAACGGACAGCTCACACAGCCTCTGGCTGGATTCGGGCGCCAGTCCAAACAGGCCGGAGCTTAGGGCCCGAACCGCGGGAACCGCGGGTGCCAGGGCGGCCGGAATTGCAGACAGCGCAGACAGGCCGCTGATCTTGGACCGGATGGCGCCTAGTGCGATGATCGCCTGGCACACCAGACGCTCATCAGACAGGCCGTCCTCAAGTGATCCATGCTCGCCACTGCAAAGAAGCACGTCGTTGACTTTTGCAACATCGCGCCTTTTGTCCTCCAATTCAATGATTATCGACCCGATTAGCCTCAAGGAGGAGTCAAGCCGGGGCCGCAGGGTGCCCGCATGCGGGATCTCCTCCCGCGAGATTACCGTGACCCGGCAGGTATTCCCAGACATGGACTGGAGTCCGGGGTTTTGTATATCAGGCTCGCGTATCGGGGATCGGGGTAACCGCGGTGACACGATGCTGGGGTTACGTCTTGTAATTTTTTTGAGTAGTTATGCAAAGGATTTTAGCTCCTAGTTTTACCTATGCAGGGGGCAAGATATAGCGTGGCCAAGGAGCAAGCACTGACGGTAAGCCTGGAGGAGTTCGGCCTGAGCAGGTACGAGGCCAAGGCGTATGTTACGCTGATCTCAAAGGGTACCGTTTCGGCAGGAGAGCTTGCCTACTATGCGGAGATTCCCAGAACCAAGGCGTACCCTACGCTGCTCAAGCTAGAAAAGAAAAAGCTGGTCATGCTGTCTAGGAGCAAACCCATAATGTGTACGGCAGTATCCCCGGAGGATGCGTTTGACGAGGCAATACATGAGCAAATCGACAAGGTTAATGCGATGAATTCCCTCGTATCAAGCCTCAAGCAGGCAAGCGAGGAGAGCAAAAAGGCGCGTGGCGCAGAGGAGAGGAGATACCTCCACATTGCTGCAAACAGCGTCCTCGGCCAGATAGGGCAGATGATCGAGGGCTCCAAGGAGTCAATGCTTCTGGCAGTGGATCAGTGGGGGCTGGGCCTGCTATCAGAGTGCAGGGAGCAGCTGGTCGCAGTTGCACGGCGCAGCCTTGATATCAAGATCATAATGCCGGCAGGCCAGTTGGGCTCCGAGGCGTTTAAGAAGATCCCGGATGGGATAAAAATCAAGGTGGCAGAGACCGGTCAGAACTGCCTCGTGTTTGATCAAAGTGAGGTGTTATTCATAGACAGTGAGAATGGCATGGGTGCCACGTTTTCATCAACGGACATTCTGGCTGCAAGCCAGACCAGGCTGTTCAATCACGCGTGGAGATCGGGGCTAAAGACGGAGCCGGTGGCAGACATGACAAAGGCAGAATCGCAGGAGATCTACAAGATGATCAAGATGGTGGAGGAGAACGGACTGGGCCACGTCCTAAACACCACCGCTACAAAGAGCAACGGGCGTGCAATCCTTGGGCTGCTTGAGAAAAATGGAATCAGCCTTGAGGGAAAAACCATAGACGACGTAATCGAGATCATCGACTCGGCACTACGAATAGTGTGCTCTGGACATGCCAGCCTCGATACCAAAAACAAGAGCATAACGGTGGAATCCAAGCTGAACAGCGGGCATTCCCTGCCATGGGCAGGTATCCTTGATGAGTATCTCAGGAGGCATGGCTACAAGACACGCCTGGCGTACCAGAACAACAGCCAGAGGGGAGAGAGGGTTCACATCAAGATTCTCAAATAGGTAAAAACTAAAAGCCGGGTCTTTGAAGGCTTGTCATGTATGAGAAAAAGATATCAGAGCTGGGAATTGTACTGCCTGTCCCTCCCGCGCCTGCAGGCTCTTACGTTCCGGCCGTCAGGGTCGGGAATCTGGTGTTTTTGTCAGGACAGATACCGCTACAGGACGGAAGAGTTGCATTTGCAGGAAAGGTCACCGATGAGAATATCGAGGATGCAAGAAGGTCTGCAAGGATTTGCGCCATAAACATCCTGTCCCAGCTAAAGGCAAACCTTGGAAGCCTAGACAAAGTAAGACAGATAGTCAGGATTTCGGGGTTTGTAAACTCGGATCCGGAGTTTTGCCAGCATCCAAAGGTGATCAACGCAGCATCGGACCTCCTGTTTGATGTGTTCGGGGAGGCCGCAAGGCACTCCAGAATCGCAGTGGGGGTTGCCAGCCTGCCGCTTGATTCAATGACAGAGATTGATGCCATAGTCGAGGTAGAATAAACGCGATCCGGGCAGGGAGCTGCGCTGCCAAAACGGCACATGTCTGGGCCCGGTCAGATTTCTCTGAAAGGTGCCAGGAGCATCCGCCTAGTGGCGATGCAAAAACGCAGTCTGGATGTTTTTTTAGGCATCACCGTTTTGAATGTGGTACAGACGTGGGAGGATTGTATTGGAGGCTCTAGCAAGCCATCTTCTAGCACAAGGCATCAAAATAGTGCAAAACGATTCTCTTTATGCATTGTTTTTCTTTGCAGAGGATGCAATGCACCCATACCGTTCGGTGATCGGCAGACTTTAGTCCCGCAGCCGCCGGACAGCCACGATGGCGGCTGCAGGCACTGCTACACACATGCCGATATTGAGGGCAAACTGAGGCTCCCAGCGCCAGTACCGATGCATCTGAGCCCTCCTCAGCAAGCGACATTATCGACAGCGTCGATATCATTGAGGTCACAAGCACCCTTACGGCCTCGCGAAATGCCGGGTTCTGGCTCTCCAGGCCGGCTACTGCCGACGAGAACGAATAGTATATGGAGTTGAATCCAGCAACAAAGGAGGCGCCCGAGCCCGTCGAGAGCAGTGCACTGTCGCGTATCTCCGAGTGCCTGCACCTGCGGCGCCAGCTTGATCCCGTATGCGGCAGTCGCTATCAGGCATGTGCCTCCCGGTTCCGAGGCGGCATGGGGCCTAGGATCCGGTTGTACCGAGGTCTGGGGCTCGACAGGCACCTGTGGCTCGGGTTCAGGTTCTGGTTCCGGCTCGGGCTCAGGCTGCAGAACCGGAGTCGGGGGCTCTACTGGTACCTGCGGCCGAACCGTCATGTCGTCCGACCCGCCTACTTGTATATCCGTATTGGCAGGTATGCATACCGGAATATCGTACGTGCGCTTACAGGTACAGGCATCAACGTTTATCGATTCATAGTGGAGGCATGATCTCGCACCTTACGCTTGTTGCATAGCCGTGCCTGAACACGCAAAGGTGACTGATCTTTTGTGCCTAAAATCATGGTTATGCATCTATGTTAAAAACACCCATCGCAGAAACGACGATGCTCCTAGTTTCCTCTGATCCATGCCTACTTGATCGTGACCCACTTTACAGCTAGCTGGCTGCACGATGCAATAGCACCTGCCTTGTCCCAGTGCGGTCATGTCATATCCTCCCAGATCATTGGATGGGTGGTGGGACAGGAGGCGAGTCATCGCAGACGGTTTCTTTCCGCCTAGTCTTGATGTACCAAAAGCTGCAGTCATCTACCAGTACGTAAAGCACAGTAACACAGCAGCTCTGACTGCCCCATTCAACAGATAGTGCGCGAAGCACGTGCATGGTGGGGGCTGATCCAGCACCCTGACTACAGTGGGGTGTTTTTATCATGTACTCAACAGACTATTCGTGGCCTGTAGGTAAGAGCCTATCCAAGTATGAGGCCACATCCCTACTGACCAGACATAAAGATTGCAGCTGCACGCAGGTTAGCGCATGCCTGTCCTGCAATTCCTCTGATCCCACTTTTAATCCCAAATATGATTACATTTGCACGCAGGTTAGCGCATGCCTGTCCAAGGGCATAAACCCCATACGATGCGTCAGTTGCAGTCCCGAACAAAAAAGCGCCCCAGATTAAGTGCACCTATCCCAGCTTTTTGTTAAACTCCCTCAGGAATGTCTTGATTTTGGGCTTTGGGATGACTGCGCCGCAGGCCCTGTCGTGGCCGCCGCCGGAGCCACCCAGATCGGCAGCCAGGACATTGACGATCTTTCCAAGGTGGATCCTGCAGCCTTTGGAGCCGCGCACAGAGACGGCATAGATTCCGTGATCAACCCTTTCCTTGTAGGCGACCCCGACGTCCTTGCCGGACAGGCCGAGCACAAAGTTTACGGCGCCACTTGCCCCGGCATCCAGAATCTCCATGTGGCCCAGGTTCGACATCCTCTTCATCCCCTTTTTGACCTTGGCGATGACCTCTGCCAGTCTCTCCACCTGGACTTGTGCAAACTCAAAGGAGTTTGGAATCTGGTGCGGGTATTTAGAGTCGGCCAGCTCCCCCACCAGGTACATCAGATAGTCCTCGTCCTTTTGATGCCCCACGATGTTGTATGTGAGGACGGTGGCGTTGATCAAGGCAAACTGCCTGTCATATACCTGCAGCAACCTAGCGCCAACTGGCCTGTCCTCCATGTAGTCGGTAATTGCGGCACAGGCTGCAACAAACGAGGCGTGCTCGTTCAGCTTTGACTTGTACGAGTCGTACACCTGAACTGCGGTGCACTCGCCGGTGTCGTGGATCATCCTGACCTTGATCTCACCTAGCTGCTTGGCGATTGCAGGATCAATGTCATGGTGGTCAATGTATGTGACTGCAACGCGCCTCTTGCGAAGTCCGGCCATGATCTCGACGAACCTGTCCTGGTTCTTTTTGCTGAGGCCCAGATCACAGATGTACAGTGCCTTTAGCCTCTCATCTCCAGATACCTGCTCTATGGCATCCATCTGTCCCGGATAGTCAACTAGGATAGAGTCGCCACCAAACGCCTGGCGGATCAGCGCCGCTGAGCTGATTCCGTCTGCATCCTCCTTGTGGGAGATGCAGACGACTCTGGTCTTCTTGGATACTCTTTTTGAAGCCGTCTTTTTGGCGGTGCCTTTTGCCGTCTTTTTGGCAGTCTTTTTGACGGCCTTTGTGGCAGACATATGCAAGAAGCTGAAATTCCCTCATTTAAACTAAGAATGGCTATTTGGATCTGGCAAGTGGGGATTCCCTTGACTCTACACACGTATCATAAAACGACCTGCCGTCAAGCTGGGTAGAGACGTCTAGCTCCTGGATTTTCTTGAGTTCCTCTGGGGTGGCCCGGAGGATTAGCTCGTCTATACTCCTCATCTGCTGCCGTTCTTGGAAGGACATAGTTTTAAGTGAAAAGTGATCTTATAGGGATCAGCTTTGCTTGTTTAGACAAAATGCTAAATTTCCTAACCAAAATGCACTAGGCCTCATTCCACCTAGCAACCAGGTACGAGCTGCATGGAACTGATTTTCATGCATGGCTACCAAGGAGGCGTGGTATCACACATCAGCAGCAGATCGGGCTTGGGTGATTTACGATTTTAGGCACGAATTACATCTGCAAAAGTCTAGTACGTGCTTGCCTGTCGCATGATCCCACCAATTCCGGAACCGCTTTCGTTTGATCATACAACAGAAAAACGGCAAGAGTTACACCTTAAATCAAGTCACAGTAGACAAAATGATGGAAAGTGCCGTGGATGTCCTAATGGTGGGAGCTGGCATAGCCGTGCTGCGTGCTACGCTATAGTCAGCTAAGTGAAAAGTAGACTTTGCGTAATCGACCGTGGTTAAAAATTCCGCAAGGTTTTCCAAACGCAGATGCGTTGATCAGACCAAGCTACAGTCCTCCCAGAAGTAACTGACTCGTGGCGGTGCAGATGGATGTGTGCGGATCTGTAGGCAGCCTTGCTTGAACCGTTTCGAGTTTGCAGCCGTCTTGTGGGGAACTTTTGAACACGGGTTAAAACGCCCGGGCCCGTAGCAGTGGTGACGTGGATCAACCGCTGTCTTCCCATGCACCCCGCGCGCTGACTTCTGAATGCGGTAATTCCGAGCTGCAGTGTTCGTGCACCACGGCGTGCTGATGGACGTGTGCAGCCTCTGAACCACAAAAAAAGGAAGACGAGAAAAGATGTAATGCAGCATAGGAATAGACATTGGAAAGAGAAAACGCATAGCGTGCATTATGGACGACAAAAAGAGGATCCAAGAAGAGACGGCATACGAGAACACCTCCAAGGAGGGCGGGCCTGTTTGCCAGGAAGACAAGGCTCAATTACGGAAGGAACTGCCAGGCCGTCTGCGAGTCCGCAGGCAACATGTGGCTCAAGACCTACGAGGCATTCTAGTCCGCAGGAATACCCGTCAAGCTTGCCAACACCTACAGGATGCGGATAATCTCGGACATTGACGTAAAGACTGATCCAATCGACGCAAGAAGGCTCACAAACGCCCTGAGGGCCGGAATGGTTCCCAAGTGCTACGTGGCACCGCCCGGACTCTGGAGCGTCATGGAGCTGATGCGCTGCAGGATCGGCCCCGTGCAGGCTAGGACGGCCGTGATCAACCGGATCCACGGCCTCCCGGACAGGTATTACGAGAGGATCGACTCGTCACACGCGTACTCCGACAAGGGACTCAGGCAGCTGACAGACATGGCACCTGATGATCCCAACGACGGGGCGGTTCTTGGCGCGCATACCAGAAGGGTCAGGCAGCCCACGGAGGAGATTGCAGACATCGAGACGAAGATAGCCGCACAGGCCGGCGCCAGCGAGGATGCGAGGATCCCGATGAGCATTCCGGGGATCGACTCGCGGCCATGCTGCTGGTCTCCGAGATCGGAGATACTGGCAGATTCAAGACCCCGGGCAAGCTTGTTGCGTGGTTCGGCATGTGTCCGACCGTCCACCAGTCCGGCGACAGGGAGTACTGCGGCAAGATGAGAAAGACATCCAACCACAGGTGCAACCGGGCGATGCTTCAGGCTGCGCGGACGGCTGCCATATACGACGAGAGGATGGGAAGGATCCATGCAGGATCCAAGAAGAGGAGCAGCGCAAGGTCCATGGTGGCCAGGACGTACGTGGCAACCAAGATGATCAGGATCATCTGGTCCATGCTCGTGACAAAGACGCCATACTCCGGACACGATCCCAGGACGTACGGCCTCAAGATGGACAGGGCAGAGGCTGCTGCTACTGCCGCTGTTACTACTGCAGCAGCATCCGAGCCGCCATCCGAGGCTGGGAAGAAGACAGCAAAGTAATGCGCACCATTCCCACACGGGGAACAGACCCCTGTACCCAGCGTAAGCCATAAGGCGGCCCATATCAAACTAGGCGTGGATCAGAGAGACACAGCTTGCCACCGCTAAAGGGCCCGGGCGTTTTAACATAGATGGGAAAACCGAGTATATAGCTAAGTATATCACATACATGCATGTGCTTAGATTATGGACAAAATCAATATTTACGCAGGAGGAAGTCAGAGAAGAATCAATCCGGACTGGTTTACTGCAAAGACACGCATGAGGGATATCGGAGAGGCGCTGAAAATCACCGAGCATAAGATGTACCACGTTTACTTTGAAAAGGGTTCAAGGACCAAGCTTCACTGGCACAACGGTGGCCAAGTTCTCATTGTAACAGAGGGCCCAGGTAGCCTGGAGCTGTTCAAAAGGCATGGGGGTAAAAATGACAGCTTTGGCATCAAAAGGACGCAGAAAATCTCGCTAAAAAAAGGAGACACAGCATACATCCCCGCAAGGCAGCTGCACACGCATGGCTCTACGAGCACCCGGAAGACCTTTGCGCACATTGCAGTCAACATCCCGCCTAGAAAAAACGCAGAGTACAAGACGACATGGTATGAGTCTGACTTCAAGGGCAGAGCGACAGGCATCATAAAATGAAAAGGCTGTCAATAGGCGGTATTGGGGGGTTTGAGGACGCAGAAGGCTAGTATCTTATAATGATTGTACAACGTCAGATCATCCGTAAAATCAGGCGTGAACAGGAAATTTGGATGAATGTTTTACGCCTAGAGAGTTGAGGATCTGATGTTGTGTGGTTTTTCTGATCAGCTAGATGTATGTGGTCACGTCCCTTGCTGGCTAGGCATGGAAATCACAATTGTACATGCCAATTCGTGCCTGATTTGTGGGGTAGGTGACCTCGTACAGCTAGATCTATGGAGGTGAGCAGCCCAATAGTTTTTGATGCCAAGACAAAACCCTTGATCACCTGCCCATCACGCTGTGTCTTTTGGAGCGTGCAAGCTCTTACCGAAGATGACCCACAAGGTATGACACAGGAGGCCGGGCACCAGCACGGCCGAGTCCTACATGACGGCAAGAACGGTAGGATAGAAGGCACTAGGTGCCGCCTTGTGTGCCTTACGGTGGCCAGAGACAAGGCTTCTATGCATAGTCAAGCTGGCGTGGATAGTCGAGGGCAAGGAGGTCGTAGAATAGACATTGTTTTTAAAACAGTAAGAAGACTGGAAAGGTGGTGAACACGAGTCAGGCATACCAGACGTTGCAGCTGCAAAGCGACGCGACCCTAGATGAAATCAGAGACGCATACAGGAGGCTGGCCCTAGAGTCACATCCGGATAAAAACAAGGAGTCAAAGGACGGCATGAAGTTCAAGAGGGTCACCGAGGCCTACAACGTCCTAAAGGACTTTCATAAAAATGGAAAAAAGGCGACCGCTACAGAAAAGACGCGCCGGAGGCCAAAGCCGCAGTCACCGTGGGGTGCACCGCCAAGAGGGGATCCCCCGGAGCAGGACTGGGGCAAGTTCACACGGGGGTTCGAGGAGGGAGACCCCGAGTGGTGGAAAGAATACGAAAGAAAGTTCTGGGATGAGTACGACAGGACCGTAAATGCAGACGGGCAAAACGGGGAGTTTGACAAGACAAAGGAGCCCAAGGAGCAGCCGGATCTGCTGGTGGACGTGGATCCCAGCCTGTGCATAGGGTGCTGCAGCTGCGAGATCATCGCGCCAGAGGTCTTTCACATCGATAAAAAGTCCCAAACCAACCCGAAATCCAGGGTAATCAACAGACGGGGCGCGGGCATCAACAAGATCATGAATGCAGCAGAGACATGCCCGACCAGAGCCATAAACGTCAAAAACAGCGACACCAGGGAACGTCTATACCCGCACTAGAGCCTCAGGGCATCCTGGATGCAGGCAAGGTCAGAGTCATCTAGCTCGACGCTGTTTTTGAACATGGTGTGCACCGTGCCTGCACCATCATCAGGTCCCCTGGGAATCAGGTGTACGTGGACGTGAGGAACCTCCTGGCCGCTTCCCCGTCCGTTATGGACAGCGACCAGCGTGGAGCCGGCAACGGCATCAACCCCGGATGCCAACCTGCGGACGACTTCAAAGACTGCAGAGCTTACATCAGGAGGCATGTCCTGGATCCTCTCAAAATGCCGCCTGGGAATTACAAGGGAGTGCCCCCTTGCCAGTGGAAACGCGTCCAAAAACGCCATAACGCTGTTGGATTCGTACAGTATCCTTGCAGGAATCTTGCCGCCTGCAATCCTGCAAAATATGCAGTCCATGACGGTGGATCGGGCCGTCCGGTATTAAGCATTCAGGGCTCGATGGTCGCCCATGCGAGTCCCCGGCCGTATTTTACCACCACGATGTCTCCGGGCATGTGGGTACAGTCCTCAATGGTCTTTGGGATCTTGTCGGAGGTCTCCACATAGCAGATCCCCCCGTCGTTTTTTAGAATCTCGGCCTCCTCAAAGACATCCTCGCGTATCAGGTTCCAGAAGGGAAACACCACGGTTGCTATAACTAGGCCCGCAATGACCAGGGCGCCCCCGAAGATCAGGGTGTGTTTTTTCCCGTCGCTTAGCTCATCCATTACCAGGTACCATCCCCGGCACGGTTTGGATCAAACTTTTTCTCAGGAATGTTTCCGTGTGCCTTTTTCATGTGCCTTTCAAGCCTTTCGGGGGTGGGCAGATCCAGCCCACATTCCTTGCACTTTGTATTCTTGTCGTCCTTTTTGCGTCCAAACAGCCCCATGCCAAGCTAGGCTTGAAAATCCGTTAAAAACCATGCGGATTAAACGTGGTTGCTTATAGGATAGGAACCGGACGGGACAGCATACGTGGTCACGTCCCATTGCTGGCTAGGCATGAAAATCACAGCAGCATGCGAATTCACGCCTATTTGCTCAATGAGAGGTGGCCTCGTACAAGCAAAATGCATCCTAGCTGGGTCAAACTGGCAAGAATGCAAACGGATCAACCGCCTTCTGATACCATCATACTTTGTGTATTTGTCAAAAATGACGTAAAAGCTGCCTGACTTTTTTGATTTTAACCGATTACGCATAAGGTCTAGTGTCCTAGCCTGTTCACAAAAGCAGTCAGAAAAAGTGATCCAAAATGTATGTAGACGGACATCAGTTACTAACGAACATGGTTTTCAGACAACACGTCAAGGATCGCCGGTCAAATAGGATAATAAGGGATGGCAGGATCCCTCACTTATGGTAAAGAGCATCACGGTTCTAGGCTCGGGGGTCATGGGACACGGAATAGCGCAGGTCTCAGCTGCTGCAGGATACGACGTGGTACTGCGGGACATCCGGCAGGAGTTCCTGGATAAGGCGATGGAGAAGATCAGGTGGAGCCTAGACAAGATGGTCTCAAAGGAAAAAATCCCAAAGGACGAGGCAGACGCAATATTTGGAAGAATAACGCCGGTCGTGGATCTCAAGGAGGCAGTCAGGGACACAGAGATGGTAATCGAGGTGGTTCCTGAAATCATGGATCTGAAAAAAAAGGTCTATGCGGAGCTAGACGAGGCATCCGATGAAGGGGTGATCTTTGCATCAAACACAAGCACGCTGCCGATTACCGAGATTGCAGAGTCGATCTCGCGCCCGGACAAATTCATCGGAATCCACTTTTTCAATCCTCCGCAGTTGATGAAGCTAGTCGAGATCATCCCGGGCCAAAAGACCTCCCAGGAGACGCTCAGGCTGACAAGGGAGTACGTAGAGTCCGTAGGGAAGCAAGGAGTCCTGTGCAGGCGGGACGTTCCCGGATTCATAATCAACAGGCTGTTTATCCCCATGGTCCACGAGGCATGCTATGCAATGGACAGGACGGGCGCCTCCCTGGAGGAGATTGACTCTGCGGTAAAGTTCAAGATGGGGTTCCCGATGGGGGTTTTTGAGCTGGCAGACTTTACCGGCATGGACGTCATCCACAAGGCGACTACCGAGATGCATCTCAGGGACAAGAAGGTTGTCCTGCCGCATCCTACAATCGGGAAGATGTTCGAAGATGGGAGGCTGGGCCAGAAATCAGGCGAGGGGTTCTACAGGTACTCTGATGACAAGTATGAGAGGGTGGGGCTCTCAGAGGAGCTGGCAGGAAAGTTCGACCCCATCCCGCTGGTGGCAAATGTTCTCAACAATGCAGCATGGCTGGTCACAAACAAGGCAAGCGACATTGAGGAGCTCGAAATGGCCGCAAGGCTGGGGCTGGGCCTCAAGAGGCCGCTGTTTGAGACGGCAAGGGAGATCGGGATGGGCAGAATCGTTGCAGAGCTGGACAGGCTTGCACAGGAAGGCGGCGAGTTCTACAGGCCGGATCCGCTACTAGAGTCTATGAAGTGATCAGTTCCAGGATTTTTTCCACTGCCTCCTTTGGCGTACTCACACCTATGATCTTCACATTCTGCCGGTGATCGACATAGCTGTCAGCATACCTGTCGGCGGTTCCGCCGGTGTTTCTGATTGCGACCATCGGCTTTTTGTGCATGTACGCGGCACACACCTCAGAGAGGGTTCCAGAGCCGCCGCCGATGATTATGATGCCGTCTGCCGAAAGCGCGTTGAGAAAGTCCCGGGTCAGCCCCATGCCGCTTGGTATTACAATCTGGCAGTACTCGTTGGCAAAGCCGGGATCATCCTGGGGCAGTATGCCCACGGTTATGCCCCCTGCATCAGATGCACCATGGCAGGAGGCGCGCATCACTCCTCCCAGGCCTCCGGTAACTAGGACCGAGCCGGATTTTGCAACCTCGACACCGGTATCATATGCAATCCTCTCGTGCTCGGGCGTACAGCCGTTGTCGTTGTGCCCGATGACTACAATCTGGCGCTTTTTCATGTGCATGACTGGGATCTGCCCACGTAAAATCTTTGCAGTCAGAAAAGTATAGCTTGCATTATCCGGAATTTTTCCAGAAATCAGCCGGGGCTATCCAAAAAAACTTCCTGTAAAATGACCGCCAAGCTTGTAGATCAGACCTTGTGTGCATTTGCCAAAAAAGTCGCAAAAGCTGTCGGTGCTGGTCTTGTCATAGAACATAAAGTAGAATACACTAGACTTTATGCGTAATCGACCTGAATGAGATGAATTTGTTCCTAATAATCCTAGATCTGAACCGATTACGCATAAAGTCTACTAGCTGACAGTACGCCAAACATGTACCGGCGCGGCCGTGACAGGGACGAGGGCACCGTGACGCTCATGCCGCGCTTTGTCCACCCACGCTTGGGGCTGTTCGAGGTCTTCTGCACGGAGGACTCGTCTTCTGCCAGTACCGTATACCCTTGTGCCGTATTTTCCCTGATCAGCTTTTGCGCTGCCTCCTTGAACTCGTTCTGCTTGCGCTTTGATGCACATATGTATGGCTCCCCTAGTCTTAGATCTTTGGATCAAAAATAGTTGTCAAAACAATCCGTTTTTTTTATGTGTTGACTATGCAATGTCGACGTCAAGCTTTTGCATCCTCCCAAATATCGTGGCATAGCACGACGAGTCCATGCCCCTTAGCATTTCCCTGATCATGCCTGACAGCTGCCTGTACGGCATCATGAATGCGGTTCTGAGGGCCGCCGCGACCATTATCATGCCATCTGCGTACAGGAACGGGGCACCCTCCTTGTGGCAGTTGGCATTCTTGAGATCATTCTCCCAGCCTGGATCGTACTTGACTACTAGGCCTACCCCCCTCCGTACTTGGCATTGTCCGTGTGTGTCAAGTACCATACGTGGCATCCTCATATTCCATTACTTTTTCGGTCAGGATCCGTTGATAATTTGGGTGATTTTTGGTCAAGTTTCAAATTTTAGGCAGAGTTATGCATCCATGGTAAAACGCCCGCCAGTAACATGGCGACGTTCCTTTCGTCTTCTGATCCGTGCCTAGTCGGCCGGGCCGTGCTTTATAGCTAACGCTAGCAATACGCACGAGCCAGTCCTGTCGCACCTGCCAGGGTGCGGGCGGATCATTGGGTGGGTGGGTGGGGGAGGAAGGTGGTAATCCTATGCCGTTCCCGCCAGTTCTGTCACCCTCTTGATCTTCTTGTCGTACAGGACAGCATTGCGCGATGAATACGCAGTCTTTGTCGTCAGCATGTGCCAGATTATCCTGAGCATCTTGTTTGCAACATGCGTTATCGCTATGACGTGGTTGTTGCCGTTCCTTTTGCGGACCCTCTCGTAGAACTCTTTCATCCTGTCGTCGTGCTGTACGGCGACGTTGACTATCTGGATCATCAGCCAGTTGATCCTGCGGTTTGCATCCTTTTTCATGTGGCCGTAGTACTCGCGATCCCCCGACTGGTACACCCGGGGACACATGCCGGCCCAGGACACAAGCTGGTTCGGCGATGGAAATCTGGTTATGTCGCCGATCTCTGCTATCAGCAGCATTGCTGCAAAGGTGTCTATTCCCGTCATGCTCAACAGCAGCTTGGCATCCTCGTTCGATCCTGCCTGTCTTCCTATGTCCTCCCCTGCTTGGTCTATCTCCTCTGTAACTGATGCAATCCTCCTAGTGCAGCTTGCCAGTATCCTGTCATCGTTTGGCATGTTCAGCCTGGTATCGGAGATCTTCCGTATGGCCTTCTTGGAGTACATCGTGGATGCATCTATGGCTATGTCGTACTTGTCAAGCCAAGCTGTGCAGCCCGTTTATGACTGCGGTCCTCTCCTGTACCATCCGTATCCTGTACCTCATCAGCTCCCTGACATCCCTCAGCTCTGCTGATGCCACGTAGCATCGTGGTATCATTCCGGCCCTGAGCGTGTCGGCTATCTTCCTTGCGTCTATCGGGTCGGTCTTTGCGCTGGTCTCTGATACTATCTTCATCTTGAGGGTGTTTGCAAGCAGTATGGGGATATGCTGATCCTCAAACGCCCTGAACGTCTTTAGCCACATGTTGCCCGTTGACTCGCACGCGGCCTGGCACTTTTTGTACTCTTTTTTCAGTCGTGCAGCAAGCTTTGATGCCTCCTTGTACGTGTTGTTATACGAGCCCTCCTCTAGCACGTGTCCCTTGGCGTCGATGACGCACACTGCGCATTTTCTCTTTCCAATGTCTATTCCTATGCTTCTCAATCCTTTTCTTTCACCTCCTTTCGGATATGGTTTGACAGATCAGAAGCTGCATTCATCCATCAGTGCGCGTAGCACAGGAACACAGCAGCTCGGATATCCCCATTCAACAGGTAGTGCGCGAAGCACATGCATAACGAGGGGTTGATCCATCACCCTGGCTACGGCGGGGGCGTTTTTATCATGTGTTCAACAGGCTACGAGCATCGGAAGGCATATTAAATAACAGCCCCTGCTACCATCATGGACAAGCGCTCAATGCCGATCTGCTTTACAACCGAGCAGTACAGGATCATCGAGGAATTTGCAAGGGAGCACGGCATGCTAAACGCAAGCCAGGCAATCGAGAAGATTCTTGACGAATCCTAGTCGCCAAATCCCGCCCGTTTTTGCCTCGAATCATTTTTAATCAAATACCAGCCAGTGATATCATGGGCCTGTTTGGCAAAAAGGTGGAATATTGCGCAGTATGCAGCAAGGAGCTCACTCACAAGCACAAGCCCAAGCGGGAGTGGAACATCAATGGAAGGCTCTGCGGGGACTGCCACATGGACAAGTCAAACGAGTTCTACGAGGCCAAGGTCAGGCAGCCCTGTATTGTCTGCGGCACCACCAAGAAGATCTCAGACATGTGGGAGCCAAGGTGGCAGTGGGACATGGATGGGCTACTCTGCAAGGAGTGTTTTGATAAAAAAGAGTCAGGATTCAACGAGAAAAGGAACTTTTGCACAATATGCAGCGGCAAGATGGGGCTGATACGGTACAACCCCAAGCCAAAGTGGAAGATCGAAGGCCAGCTCTGCAGAAGGTGCTGGGACGAGCAAAAGGCAAAGTACGGATAGGGAATGGGCCTCTTCAAAAAACACCGGTGTGGCTTGTGCGCGTCAGGGTTCTCACGGCAGGAGGAGCTGATGCATCACAAGCAAGCGGTCCACTTTAAGGACAGCCCGTATGACTGCAAGGAGTGTGCCAAAAACTTCTCAAGCATGGAGGATATGAGGGCGCACCTGCAAAGGGAGCACAGCTACAAAAAGGACAGATAGTTCTACACTGCCTTGACGGACTTTACAACAGGGGGTCTGACCTTGGTAAACACCCTGAATCCACAGATGCACTTGATTTCAGGTAGCCTGCTCAGATCTGTATTGGACACGTTTGTCCCGCACCTCAGGCAGGAGTAGACGACGTCAAATATTTCTGCCTGTGCGGCCTCTAGGCCCTCGGTAGCTTCAGGGGAGTCTTTGGACATTTTACAACCCCTATGTCAGCGACAGCTCAATATAGACGTCATCTGGTATCTTTAGCCTCATCAGCTGTCTGATTGCCTTGTCATCTGCGTTAATGTCAATAATTCTCCTATGCATCCTCATCTCCCACTTTTCGTAGGTCTCGGTGCCGTTGCCGCAGGGGGATTTTCTTGTAGCAACGTGCCGCCTCTTGACAGGAAGCGGGGTCGGCCCCTTTACCCGGACGCCGGTCTTTTTGCCTATACCCATAATCTCGCCGCATACCCCGTCTAGCCTAGGGAGGCTGGTGCTTGAGAGTTTGATACGGGCAGACTGAGTCAACTAACCCGACCTATGGCTTGTGCTCTTCGGTGATTTCCTTGACGACTCCGGCTGCGATTGTGGCACCCATATCCCTGAGTGCGAATCTTCCCATTTCCGGATAGTCTTGGAACGTTTCAATAGGAGTCGGTCTTACCGGCCTGATCTTTACGATTGCAGAGTCTCCGACCTTGAGGAATTTCGGGCTTTCTTCGTCGGTTGCGCCGGTTGCCGGGTTGATCTTTGAGATAAACTCCGTGACGGTCGCTGCCACCTGCGCAGTGTGGCAGTGCATTACCGGTGTGTATCCGGGCGCGATTGCCGTCGGATGGTGGATGACGATAATCTGGGCCTTGAACTCTTTTGCCACCCTTGGCGGATCGTTGGGACTCCCCATGACGTCTCCCCTCTTGATGTCCTTCTTTTCGATGCCCCGGAGGTTAAAGCCGATGTTGTCGCCTGCCGAGGCAGACGGCAGCTGTGTGTGGTGTGTCTCTATTGACTTTATCTCGCCTACTGCGCCCGAAGGCATTACGACGATTTTGTCATTGGGCTTCATCGTGCCAGTCTCTACCCTACCCACAGGCACGGTACCCACGCCGGTAATGGTGTAGACATCCTGGATTGGGACGCGCAGCGGCTTTCCAACCGGTTTTTCTGCCACGGCAAAGTCATCAAATGCCTCAAGCAGTGTCTTACCGGAATACCACGACATGTTTTCTGACCTTTTTACCAGGTTGTCGCCCTTCCACCCGGAGACAGGAATGAACGGTACGTTGTCAGGCTTGTAGCCGACTGACTTGATGAGCTTTTCGCCCTTTTCCTTGGCCGCCTTGAACGCGTCCTCGGAATAGTTGCTGTCATCCATCTTGTTGATTGCAACGATGATTTGGTTCACGCCCAGCGTCTTTAATAGGAATGCGTGCTCTCTTGCCTGCCCGCCCGTTGCAACTGCCGTGTCAGTCTCGCCCTCCTTTGCAGATAGTACCAAGACTGCGGCATCTGCCTCAGATGCGCCGGTAATCATGTTCTTGATAAAGTCCCTGTGGCCTGGGGCATCGATCAGCGTGAAAAAGTACTTTGGTGTCTCGAACTTTTGAAATGCGAGATCGATGGTAATGCCCCTTTCCCTCTCATCTTTGATGTTATCCATGACCCAGGCGTACTTGAACGTGTCGCCCTTTCCGGTCTTCTCGGATTCGGCGGCGTGGGCTGCAATAGTTCTCTCATCAACAACGCCGAGATCCATTAAAAAGTGTCCCATGGTTGTGGACTTTCCATTATCAATATGACCTGTTACGATTAAGTTCAGGTGCTCCTTATCTGCCATATCCACCTCGTATCAGAGGGCATTTATTACCTTTCCGATTTCCTAGTCTGCTGCACAACCCCGACTAGAGCCCAGTCGATCCGCCCGGATCATAACCGGTGCGCGGTTCCCACACGGCCAACCGCCTCCACAACCCACTTGTTGTACATCCACACCCCCAACTTTATCTCATGCACCATGTTGGACCACTTGTGGCCCATCACGTCCTAGCCAAACATGCGCTCTATGACCGATATTACGATCTCGACGACCAGGTCTGCACCCTCTACGTATAACGCATTGTCCGTATATGCCAAGTACCATGTATGCCGCTCCCATGATCCTTTACCCTCTCGGTCAGGATCCGTTGATCATCTTGGTGATTTTTGGCCAAGCTCAAAATTTTAGGCAGGGTTATGCAACAAGCTAGGCCACACCCGCATGCCGTTGATTCGCCTCCCTGATTTTTACGACAAATCCACCAAATATTTTGAGATTCTTGCGGATCAGTCAGAAAGGCGAGTCTGCCCCTCCCGAGGACATGGCACGGGGCCATGTGATCAAGGGATCTGCAGATAGTATCGCCTAGGGGCAAACCCTTACTCAAAAAGACAGCTAAGTGAAAAGTACCCCAGTCAGGCAGAAAATCAAAGAATTTAGACCATCTTGACAACACTGGCAAATGCAAACAGATCAATTACGGTGCGGCCCCGTGGTTTTCGTTGGGAAAACAAAAATCCAGACAGTGCCGCGATCTTGACAACAACCCGCGCATATATGAACATGTTGCAGATGGCGGAAGGAACATGCTCTCCTGCGTCAGAATGTCCGGGAAACACAACGCCATATACGGGATCGACGACCTGAACCGCGGCATGATGCGCGGCGCACTCAGTGACGCATCGGTGGGCGGATGCGTCAACGCCACGGGGCGTACAGGAGGAGCCGGGCCCTCTGCCAGATGGCACGCCTACAGGATCAAGGCGACCACTCCGGAGGCCGCGCAGGAGGCCTTTGAGGCGCAGATAAAACGGCAGTGTGAAAGACTGGGCAGGGCCAAAAGGATTCCCAAGAGAGGGCTGACAATAGCAATAGACCTGCACAAGATCTCCCGCTACGACAGGAGTCATGACGAGAACCTGTCGCGCCAGAAGAAAAAGGACGGGACGACATACGCCGAGAGGTACATCACTGCCGAGTGCGTCGACGACGGGCTGGGCCTGACACTGGGCGCGCTGCACGTAAAAAGGCTCGATTCCGTGCCTGAATCGGCCGGTTTGATCCTTGACCAGCTTGAAAGGGCAGGAATCAAGGTGCGCCTACTCCTCCTTGACCGCGAGTTCTTCTCAGTCGAGGTGATTGCCATGCTGCAGGAGAGGGGAGTAAAGTTCCTGATGCCGTGCAGGAACACGGGCAACGTTGTCGCAGCACTCAGCGAGTTCGATGACGATAAGAGATCCCGGGTATCCGGAAACATAATCGAGAACAACACGGACTCGACCACGTACACGATGATAATAACGGACAGGAAAAAGTCCGGGGACGGCAACAAGCCGGTGGATGCGGCAGAGGACAGGCCGGAGAAAAAGCTCATCGGGTTTGCAACGAACTGTCCCAAGATCAGGATCGAGCTGTACTCGTCAAGGTGGGGAATCGAGACAGGATACGCCAAGCTAGAGGAGTGCAGGGCCAAGACCCGGACGACAGATCTGGCTGCCAGGATGCTGTGCTTTTACTATTCGATGGTACTGTTCAACGAGTGGATAATTATCCGGGCGCTGCTCAGCGAGGGGCCCGGGGTGCAAAACGTCATGACGATGCTGGTGTTCAAGGAGTGTATGGGGATCTATATCAGGGAGCCCAAGCCCCCTCCATGACGCAGGATCTGGGGTACTTTTCACTTAGCTGAAAGAGTGCCTACACATAAATCAAGGTGGACGCAAGCCATTCCATGAAAATTACCGTTTCAGTCATCAAGGCCGACGTGGGAGGAATCGGGGGCCATACAAGGCCAAGTGACGGACTGCTTGAGGCCGTAAAAAAGACCGTCAACGGCAAGCCGGACTTGTGGATTGACAGCTATATAGGATACTGCGGGGACGACGTCCATATCCTCTTGACCCATACAAGGGGGGTTGAAAGCCAGGAGATTCACCAGCTGGCATGGGATGCGTTCATGGCAGGAACCCAGGTTGCAAGGAGCGAGGGCCTTTATGGCGCAGGACAGGATCTGCTAAAGGACTCGTTCTCTGGAAACATCAAGGGAATGGGGCCCGGCGTTGCAGAGATGGAGTTTGAAGAGAGGCCGAATGAGGCGTTTACGGTGTTTGCAGCAGACAAGACCGAGCCGGGCGCGTTCAACTATCCGTTTTACAGGCTGTTTGTAGACGGGCTCAGCAACACGGGACTGATCGTAAACAAGTCGCTTGCAGAGGGCGTAAGGATGAACATCATGGATGTGGAGGAGGGCTCGATTGCAGAGCTGTCGCTGTGGGAGGACAAGCCGACGATCGAGGCGGCACTGATGTATCCGGGAAGATACGTGGTAGACACGATTACGACAAAGGACGGCGAGCCGATTGTTGCCGCATCAACAGACAGGCTACACAACATCGCAGGAACATACGTGGGAAAAGACGATCCCATATGCATAGTGAGGACGCAAAAAAGGTTCCCGGCAACAGAGGAGGCCGGAAGTGTGTTTAACAACCCGCACTATGTTGCCGGAAACACGAGGGGAAGCCACAACATGCCCCTGATGCCCGTAAAGTTAAACTCTGCAGCTACGATTGACTTTTGCATCCCGATAGTAGAGTCGCTGGTATTCAGCATGCGTGAGGGAAGGCTTACGGGGCCCTTTGACGGATTCTCGACGCCGGACTGGGATTATGTGAGGGAGGTTGCCACAAAAAAGGCGCTGGCCATCAGGGGCCAGGGATTCATCCACCCGGCCACGCTTGTCCCGTCGGAGCTGGAATACGCCGAGGGGTACAAGGCCAGGATGGATGTGCTAAGATCCAAGATGAGGCCGGTTGGAGGCGCACAGGATGCCGGCGACAGAAAGGAAAGCTACGAGGATCCGGACTAGCGAGCTGGACAAGAGTTAAAAGAAAAGGCAAACCTACCAAATACAGATTGAGTCCGTTCTCCCAGCTGTTTGATCTCAAGACATACATCATGACAGCGGTTGCCGTGATCGCGTTTTCATACTCTGTAGGACACCTGTTCGGGGAGACCATTCCAGGCGTCGTGATGGCCTTCTTCAGGTATGCAGGAGAGTCGGTGGTGCTAGGGGCAGTGTTTGTCTTTGCACTGGCGTGGCTTTTAAAGGCAAGGCCTCACAACAGGCCAAAGAGCTACTCCATAGTCGTCTTTGACGTGTATGGAAAGGAGTCCAGAATCGAGGGGATAAGGACGGAGTTTAAGACCCACGACGTCGCATGGAGCTTTATGAAGCAGTACAAGGAGGCGTATCCGCTGTGCAACTTTGCGCTGGTGGCAGACGGCAAGAATACAGAAAAGAGGACGATCTTCAGGTACATCTAGATTCAGACTTTTATTCAGGGCAGGGCAAGACATCAGGTGGAGTTTTCTGTTCTAGCTGAGGCATTTGAAAGGATGGAGAAGACCAGGAAGAGGCTGGAGCTGACGCAGCATCTGGTGGAGCTGTTTGAAAAGACGCCGCCGGGGGTCATCTCAAAGATCGTCTACCTCATACAGGGAAAGCTTCGCCCGAACTTTGAGGGGGTGGAGTTGGGGGTTGCAGAAAAGCTGGCAATCAGGGCGATCTCAAAGTCGTCTGGCATACCCGTAAAAAAAATAGAGGAGACCTATGGGGAAGAGGGGGATCTGGGACTTGCATCATCGATCATCCTGGAGCAGAAAACCCAGACTACATTCATGGCAGAGGACATCACGGTGGAAAGGGTGTACGAGACCTTGATAAAAATTGCAGGGCTTGAGGGTGCCAGATCCCAGGACATGAAGATCAAATACATCTCAAGCCTGCTCAACGATGCGACGCCGATCGAGGCACGCTTTATTCTAAAGCTGCTGCTGGGCACCCTGCGGCTGGGAGTGGCAGAGAATACAGTAATGGATGCGCTGGCAGTCACGCACACAGGAGACAAGGCCAACAGGGGGATTTTGGAGAGGGCGTACAACGTCTCAAGTGACTTGGGAAGGGTTGCCCAGACAATCGCAGAGGGGGGTGCCAGGGGACTGGAGGAATTCCAGGTGGCGGTGTTTCATCCGGTCCGACCGATGCTGGCAGAGAGGGTAAAAAGCGAGCGGGAGGCAATCCAGAAGATGGGGGCGAGGTTTGCAGCAGAGTACAAGCTGGACGGGGAGAGGGTGCAGATTCACACGGATGGTGAGCGGGTGGTCCTATTCTCCAGGAGCCTGGAGAACATCACAAGCTACTATCCGGACATAGTTGAGAGGATTCCCAAGGCCGTCAAGGCAGACGATGCGATACTGGAGGCTGAGGCAGTGGCAGTCAACGAGGACAGCGGGGAGTTCCTGCCGTTCCAGGAGCTGATGCACAGAAGGCGAAAGTACGGGGTGGAAAAGGCAGTATCAGAGTATCCCATTACAGTAAACTTCTTTGACGTCCTGTACTATAACGGCAAGGACTGCCTAGAGTCAGAGTATGGCAAAAGAAGGAGGATCCTAGAGAAGATCGTCGTAAAAGACGACTATGCAAGGCACATTCCAATGACGGTGGTGACAAGCGAGAGCGAGATAGAGGAGTTTTTGGAGAACAGCATAAATGCAGGATGCGAGGGGCTGATGCTAAAGCTGCTTGATGCAAGGTACCAGGCAGGATCTAGGGGGAACAACTGGCTCAAGCTGAAAAGGGAGTACAGAAACGAGCTGGGAGACAGCCTGGATCTCGTCGTCATAGGGGCCTTCTTTGGAAGGGGAAGGAGGACCGGCAGGTACGGGACCCTGCTGCTGGCATCCTACGACGACGAGACAGACACGTTTCCCAGCATCTGTAAGGTAGGCACGGGGTTTACCGATGATGACCTGGATCAGTTGTACCAGCTGCTCTCAAGCAGGGTCACAATCAAAAGGAATCCCAGGATCGAAAGCGTGATGGAGCCCGACGTGTGGTTTGAGCCCGAGCTCATAGTCGAGATTGTCGCATCCGAGATTACCCTGAGCCCGATACACAGGTCAGCAAAGGGCGCGGTTAGAAAAAACAGCGGGCTGGCTCTGAGGTTTCCAAAGTTTACGGGAAGGGTCAGGCTGGAAAAGGCCGCAGAGGACGCGTCGACTGATCAGGAGATAGTCGCGCTGTACAAGGGGCAAAAAAAGGTATCCCAAGACCGGGGATCCTACTAGCAGGATCAGTCTTTTCAAAAGTTCCCCATAAAGCGATTAAGATTGACAGCTAAAGCTAGGCCGCCTGCAGATCCGCATACGGCTGCCTACTCTGCCATGAGTCAGCTGCATTTGGGAAGACGGGTGATATCAGAGGATTTAATTAGAGTTGCGAAATTCCTAGTTTTCAGCATGTATAGCGGCGAGCTTGAAGTTCAAGCTAAGAGAAAGGCGATTGCGGTTCTTCAAGACGAAATCAACAGAATTCTAAACGCGGCAAGGGAGCTTGCCACGCTGCCAGGCCTGATGGTTGCCAAAGACAAGTCCGGCGTAAAGAACGCGCTAGAGCAGATCTCCAGCATTGAGGAGGAGGTCGAGACGCTGCGACGGAAAATTACAAGGGAGGTTGCCGACGTTGGCGGGCTGATCATGAACAGGGAAAACCTTCTAAACACCGCCTACACGATGGACGAGATTGCAGGGTACATCACAGGGATTTCGTTCAAGCTGTCAAACGTAAAGGCCACGACGCTAAAGAACTCAAAGCTGGACAAGGAGGTCACGGAGCTAATCGAGTTGGTCGTAGACGAGGTGTACAAGCTAAACGAGATCATCAGGAACCTGAACAACAACGCGGCAAGTGCCATCGAGCTTGCCCAGGAGACGCAAAAGATCGAGAGGGAGATAGACAACAAGTACAGGCAGGCCACGCTCAAGCTGCTAGGCGAGGTTTCAAATACAAAGGAGCTGCTTTTGATGAAGGACGTCATCGAGGGAATCGAGGAGATGGCAGACAAGTGTCAGAGGGTCTCTGACTCGTTCATCCTGCTTGCACTGAGCCTCTAGGACAGGACAGGCGGCTCTTCCTTGCAGGTTTTCGGTCGGGACCTTGCCCTCTGCAGGCAATCCCGTCCCGCATGAGGCAGTCACAGCATGCAGGACAGGCGGGCCTGCCGCGGTGCAAGGACTACTGTCATATAGCTCGCAAGCTGCAGGTTCCCTGTGAAGGCAGAGCTGATAGACAACAGGATTGTAGTGTGGGACATAGACGACTCTAGAAGGCTGTTCTCTGACGGATACTATGGAAAGCCGATTGGGATTCCAAAGCCGAGGCCCGAGGAGATTGACGTTCCGCTGATCTTGGACTTGATTGAGGGGTATTACCTGCTAGAGAAGGGGAGGCTAAAAATCACGTCTGCAAAGACTAGGGTGTCAGCTGCCAAAATGGGCAGGATCTGCGGCCAAGAGTACCATGACTTTGACAGAAAGTACCAGGTATACAAGAGCTTTAGAGACAGGGGATACATTGTAAATCCGGGAATAAAGTTTGGCTGTGATTTTGCAGTATACGAAAGGGGTCCCGGAGTGGATCATGCGCCATATTTGGTGCAAGTATACAGCCCAAGGGATTCCATTACAACGACTGGGGTGGTCCTGGCAGGAAGGCTTGCAACGACGGTAAGAAAGCAGTTCATTTTGGCCATACCCAGGGCCAAGGGCGTGGGCTTTCTTGCGCTGGACTGGTGGAAGGCCTAGAGTCCCTTAACATGGCCGGCAATCCTGTCGTAGACCTCAAACATCTCCTTTGAGATCCCAAGATCATGCCTGTTTTGCCACCTGCTGTGAATCCTTACGGCGTTTTCGGTCGGCTCTACGATGATGCTTGCGTCCCCCACAGGCTGCTGTGAGACCATCTCGTTTAATGCAGAGTCGTCATTCAGTATGGATGCCAGCCTACCGCCGTTCCAGCTGACAGATACGACCTCCTTTGCGCCAAAGCGGCCCCGGGTCGCAAGGACTGCCCTTGCAGTGTAATCTAGGACGTCAGAGGTGATATCCTTGCGGACGATAAAGTGCGCCTGGAACCTGTCCAAGGCGCCCCATGGGAGTGGATTCGGATCCTGCATCTTTTACCCCTTTTGGATGATTTGAACGACGTCGATGTTCGAGTCGGAGATCTCAACACATCCCTTGTTGGTAATCATCCGGGGGGACTGGGAGAAATACCTGCTGTAATAGTCCCCGTGCTCTACATCGTCGGTGCCAACCTCCTTGGCAGCAGAGTCGATGCCTATAGCAGCTAGAAGCTCAGAGTAGGCCTCGGGAATCGATTTCAGGTCAAACGTGTCGGGTTCTGCGTCATGCATGGTTTTTAGAAATTACACCCACAAATAAACATATTCGGCGCGGCGGCTATGGGGCCACGTATCCCTGCAGCCATCCCAGAAGCAACTCAGGAAGGCACCAAAGGCTGTGGCCCAGGCAGCATCCCATGGCCGGGCGCACAGTGCTTGAGTACGTCCCTGAGGCACTGCCAGTTGATCAGCGGATCCCCGGTAGCGATCCCCCTCATGTGCATCATCGCGTTTGCCATGACCCATGCGCCAAAGACTGCCGCCCAGTATACAGGCTGCGGATTCGGCACCCGGGCCAAGATGCTGCAGTGGCTGCGCGGCAGGCCAGACGGATTCTGACGCGCCTACCACAGGATGAGGCCAGGCAGAGTCCCTGTTCTCAGCAGTGAAGAGGCTGGGCTCGTCCTGCAAAAGCTGGACGGGGCCATCACAGCGTGCTGTCCGCTTGCATGCTGTGCTACAACCTTGCGGCATGGCTTATCACAAGCTCCGCACTGTTGGGCCACAGAACTGCCGCAAGGTAATGATCCGCACGGGTGTTTGCGTTGCCTTTTGTGCAAAGCTGGCCAAAAATGTCCCGTTCTGCGTCTGAAACTGCCCACATCCGGGGGCAGACTGGCAGATTGTGTCAGCCTGTGGGAAATTTTTTGGACAGCCCCGGGCCGATCAATCCAAATAAATATCGCAAAGGTTTGGCATGCATGTCGTTGTTAAAATTTCAAGGCAGGCTTGCACTGATCACAGGTAGTGGAACGGGAATCGGGCAGACGATTGCAAGGAGGTTTGTCGAGGACGGGGCCAGCGTGGTCATCCTAGGCAGGCGAAGGGAGCCGCTTGTCCAGACGGCTGCAATGCTGAAGAGAATCATTGCGGAAAAGCAAAGCAGTGCGACAGTCAGGATATTTGACGGGGTAGACGTAAGCGATGCGCCAAGCATCAACAGCATGTTTGAGGCCCTAAAAAGCGAGGGTGCTACGGTGGACTATATAATCAACAACGCGGGGGTCTCAGGCCCCGTGACATGTTTTGCAAACGCTCCGCTTGATGAGTTCAAGGGCACAGTCGGCATTCACCTGACAGGTACGTTTTGGACCTCGGTGCAGGGCCTCAGGGTAATGAGGGAGGGCGGAAAGATAATTACGATTTCGACGTTCTTTACGGAGGAAAAGCCGCTTGAACAGAGGCCGTACAGGTTCAGAAGCCCGTATACTGCCGCCCAGGGCGCCAAAAACAGGCTGGCAGAGGCAATGTCGTGGGAGCTGGTAGAGAGGGGTGTAATCTCGATTGCGACAAACCCGGGGCCGGTTCACTCAGACAGGATCTACAAGACGGTCTATCCAAAGGCTGCCGCCGAGTTCATGAGGGTCGCAGGCTTTGAGGATCTAGAACCCGTACAGGTCGAGGAGGCAAGAGACGATCTGCTCGACTGCATAGAGTCCGACGGAATAAACAGTGAGGGGGTCGCAGGGGCCGCACAAAAGCTGTCAGGCGGCAGGGACGCAGACAAGCTTGCCGGGACATACACAAGGCTGCTAGAGCAAATCCAGAGGCTTGCAGCAAAGATCCAAAGCAACACGTCGCACATGATTGCAGACCGGGAGTTCCTAAAGCAGGATCACGTCGCCGAGACGGTTCTTGATCTGTGTGACGACAGGCTAGCCCCGATCCTAAACGGAAAGGTGATTCCCGGGGACAGGGTGTTTTATCCGGTAAGGGCACATGTTGGAAACGCAGCGCCACGCGTAGGCCAGGTGGACTTTGCAGGAAAGGCCGTCGTGTTCACGGTGGATGCCACAGACCAGACGGATGCCGCAAGAGTGGAGCACCTGGCAACATATGTTGAGAGAAACGGCGGCAAGGTAGCGTGCCTTATCTCCAGCAGTACGCCGCAAAAACTACAGGACTCGATCAGTGCAAGGTTCCACTCCCACGCAGTGGATATTGCCAATCCAGAGGAGGTCTCAAGATGGCTGGACACGGCAAAGGCAAGGTTGGGCGAGATCCTAGCAGTGGTTCACGTCACAGGTAACCTGCCAGACATTGAAAGGCTTACGGAGCTGAGCAGGGAAGGGTGGGAGGAGCTGACTGCAAAGTTCATTACGACGCCTGCAACGGTCGCACAGGAGGCACTAGAGCACTTTGTACCCGGAGGCAGAAAAGACCCCCGAAGGTTCAGGGACGCTGCAGGCTCGATTTTAATAATAGGCCCGGGCCTGCCGGTGGGAAGAAAGGTTCCCGGTGTGAAAAGAATGCAGGTCGAGGTCTTCAGGGGGGCCCTGAGGCCCTTTACCACCACGGTCAACCAGGAGCTCAGCGACGTCCTAAGGTCAAGGGTCAGGATGTTCACGGTTCTGCCGGGCTCCGTCACGGGAGCAGAGCCGGACAGCGGCAGGATTGCAAATGCGCTGAACTTCCTCGTATCACCGGGCGCGGCCGCATCACCAGAGGTCATATTCTGCGTTGACGAGGTAAGGTAGCAGCATATCCGGGGGCACCTGCCGAATCAAGAGCATCACGTGGCTCAGAGCATGGCTTCAAAGGAGTCCAGGATCATCTTGACGGCCGCAACAAAGAGGACTGCAGATACCAGAATCCGGAGATATCCCTCCCTGATCTCCAAAGACAGGCGGGATCCCACCAGCCCCCCTACAAAGGCGCCGGCTGCAAGATACATGGACTGCAAAAAATCAGGGTGGCCCAACGCGGAGTGGACTGCAAGGCCAGAAAAGGAGGCAAAGAGGAGCACAAACTGCGATGTGGGCGCGGCCCTTCTCATGTCCATGCACATGGCCACCACCATCAGCGGGACAAAGACAATCCCCCCTCCTATTCCAAAGAGGCTGGAGATGATCCCCGCAAAAAAGCTGGCGCCGACTGCCAGGGCAAGCACTGCCTGGGCTGCGGTTTTTTCCTTGGCCTGCATGCTCTTGCGCAGGAATATGTAGATGCCGGAGGCGGCTAGGACCAGTGCAAACAGTATCTTAAAGGCCCCGGGTGAGACGTCTGCGGAGACAAGCGCGCCAAGCACGGTTCCCGGTATGCTGAGCAATCCCAGCCTCAGGCCGATCCCGTACTCTATCCGCCTTTGCCTCGAGTATGAAACGGTGGATGCCACGGCGTTGCTAAATGCCGCAAACAGGCTGTTGCTTGCAGCTGCGGTGGGCGGGAATCCCAGGAACGTCAGAACCGGAACCACGACAATGCCGCCTCCCAGACCGATCATCGAGCCCAGTACTCCGGCTGCCACGCCCAGGGGAACAAGCCACACGCCATCGAACATGTCAGATACACGCCGGCAATCTATTTTACGTGTTTGATCTACCCTGCCACGAAGAGCTTCCAGACGTATGCGCCCTCGATGGAGGTGACCTCGGACTGTATCTTTAGGCCATCCAGCGTCAGCACCGCCGACTTGGTCGTATTCTGGAAGGTCGCCTGCCGGTGAAAGTCCCCGAGGGCAGCTGTCCAGTCGTGGACGGAGGGAAATCCTCCTGGGGAGAGATCCTCCCAGCACTCACAGACGGTATTGTCAATGACTACATCAAAGGCGGTAGACACCCTGCTGATCTCCTCAAACGAGGCCTCCAGGATGGTTATGACCAGCTTTGGATTCTCAGGGGTGCCCACCATGTGTACGTTGCCAAGAAAGTGCCCGTTTTCGTCGAGCAGTTCGGTGGAGGTGCAGTACTGCACCTGGGACTGCTTTTTGGGATCGTCAAAAAACGTGCAGTACTTTTGGACGGCAAACGCCTGTGATGCCCTGACAGGCGAGGACATGGAGATGTCATGGCCTGCAAGGGCCTCTGATATCTGCGAGTTCATAGAATAGTCAAAGTCCAGGGGATCAAACTCCACGCCGGGCCCGGATGTCAAAGACAGGACAGCGACTCCAATGGAGATCGCGACGCCGGCTCCCGCGGCGGCAATCAGGGCCCGTACATCCATAACGCAGCTGTCGGGCTTGCGACTGATAAGGCTTTGCAGGCTAGATTGAGATTATCTCCAGCCTAGAGTCGCCGTCAATGCCAAATTCCTCCACGAATCCCGCCGTGACCTCCAGCACATAGATGGCATGTGCGGAGGGGATCTTGCTGGGGCAGGTCATGGTTTCCACCGCGCTCCTGCACGGCTCGACATTTGTCTCAATGTGCACCACTTCCCCGTCCTCGTCAAACCAGATCATGTCAAGCGAGAACTGCATGTTGATCATCCACAGGGAATAGACCCCGGGTTCGTCAAAGACAAAAAGCATCCCCTGATCATAGGGGAGCTGCTCCTGGAACATCAGTCCGCGGATGCGCCTGGGATCGTTGTCGGCAATCTGCACCTCCAGAACCCGGTCGTCGACCTTGACGGTTCCCCGGGGGAACTCGACGGACTCTAGCTTGGAGTCGCTTGGGATGGACAGCAGTCCGACGATCCCGACAATGAACGCAGCTGCTGCAATGGGGGCTATGACCTGAACCCGTGTCGGCATGGTACACCATACTTGGCAACCGCTTAAAAACTAAGAGTTAATCGCGGCTTTAAAGTCGTTGATTGACGAGATGGTAGTCTTTGTCTGGCGGCCCACATCAGAGATGGTCGAGCTGTTGTATTTTTTCTCAAGGTACCTTCCTGCCAGGATCATCGGGCCGCCGATTGCCGCGGTGACCATCGTAGGCTCGGGAACCCACAGCATTATAAAGCCTACCTTCTGCAGTTTTTTCCCGGGTGCGGAGGCCCGCTGGACGCTTCCCAGCGAACGGGCAGTGTGCTTGTCCTCGATTCTTGCGATATCAGCATACAGGCTTGCGCGCCGCTTTGCCGACTCTGAAAACGAGCGGATCCTCTCTAGCCTTGCTGCCAACCGGTCTTCCATGGTAATTATGATCCAAGGAAAAATAGTTAAAAATCGAGGATCAACATAGATTACCCCATGGTCAATCTTGCGTAACCCGGCATGGACAGCATTTATACGAGTATTCACACCCAGATACTAGTTGAAGGGAAAGAGGCACGACAGGCTAGAGTCAATCAAGGCGGCGCACCAGTCGGCAAGGCCTGCATCAAGCTCCAGAATGGAGGACTATCTAGAGGTCATTGCAGAGCTAGTCGAGATGAAGGGATATGCCACGACGCTGGACATCTCAAGGTACATGAACGTCAGCGCCCCCAGCGTGACCAAGATGCTGCAGAGGCTGGATGATGGCGGGTTTTTGGAGTATGAAAAGTATCACGGGATAAACCTGACTGCACGGGGATCCCAGATTGCAGAGGGAATACGGCAAAAGCACGGAATTCTCCTAGAGTTCTTTGAGATACTGGGGGTTGGAAGCGAGACGGCAAACCAGGATGCAGAGGGAGTCGAGCACCACCTGAACCCGAAGACAATCAGGCAGCTAAGAAAGTTCATCACGTTTCTCAGGGCAAACCCGAAGATCCTGGACAGCTTTAAGAATCTTTGACGCGTATCTGGATGTCGTCCTGAGAGTCGGCCGAGTTCAGAATTTTACGTGCATCTGGGGAGCGCTTGGGTATTTTGATCTGTCCCTTGCGGCTGACACGGACTGAGGTGACGTACTTGTCGCTTACAAACACGTCTGCCTTTTTGCCAGAGTGGCTCCTGTCAACACTGAAAACCACCGCCGACTTTGACTTGGAATAGTCAAACGGCAGCTCTGAATCGGATGCCGGCTCTGACTCGTCGCGGGCGACCACGTCAATGTGGAGGCCCAGCCTCTTTTCCAGCTCGCTGATGTTGGAGCCCCCCCTGCCGATGATGCCCGGGATTGCTCGATCGGATACCTTGACACGAACGCTTGACTCTGATAGTATCTCGACTTCTGCGCGCTGGTCGTACCTTCCCATAATCTCGCGGATCTTGTCCTCGGCAAGCTTTTCGATTCCCGCCTTGGTTTTTCTCTCTGTAACAGGTATGATGACGTTTTCCTCGCCAAACGTATAGATCTCGTACTCGGGATTGTCGTCCTCAAAGTTCGTTATCTCAATGACGGGCCTAGCAAGGTCCTGCTCTGCCATTCCGGCAGGAACCTTGACCTTCAGCTCGAGGCCGTAAACCTTGATGATCTGGCCGTTCTCTACAAAGACTACCGTGTCAAGAACGCTTGGGATCATGCCAAGCTCTATTTTTCCAACAAAGCGCTGTATTGCGTCAATCGGTGAGTTTGCGTGGACCACGCCGACCATCCCGACGCCGGTCAGGCGCAGATCGGAGTAGACCTCAAAGTCCTCGCGCCTTCGGACCTCGTCAAATATGGTGTAATCGGGCCGGACCAGCAGCAGGATGTCCGCGGAGTTCTCAAAGCTTTCGTCAAGCTTTGTGTACTGCGTGATTCCGGGATCCACCTGTAGATCCCTCGGGGATTCAAACGTCTTTACGATTTTTTCCTGCTTGTGGTAAAAGTTTGCAAGCCCCGATGCCAGTGTCGACTTTCCCGAGCCCGGGGCGCCGGAGATGATTATCCCCTCGGCGTTGTTGGCAAAGCGCTCCATCAGCTTTTCAGAGATCGAGTAATCATCCAGGGTCATCTGTACGATCGGGTGCACAATGGTGATTTCGAACTTTTCAGAGAAGGGGGGTTTTGTTATGGCAATCCTATAGTCGTCGTGCTGAATTACCATGGCTCCGGGCTTGGAGATCTCGGTATTTCCGGAATCGACTGACTTTGCGGACTCGACAATCTCGTTTGTAATCTCCTGCAGATAGTCACGCGTCAGCAGCTCGTCATCAACCTTTGTCAGTTCAAAATTTCCAGGGAGTCCCCGCTTTGCCATTGGCGGAAGGTCCTCCTTGAGATGCACGCTCATGGTCTTGTCGTCAAAAAACTTTAGAAATTCAAGGTTATCACCGCGGGTTCTAGGAGAGTGATACTGGACCTGGATGCCCTCGGCTTCGGCAGCCATGGACTGCGCACGGTCGGATGTAAAGAGGGTGGAGTTGTGGGATTTGGCCACGTCCTTGATTATGGCGTCTATGCGCCCGCTTTCGGACAGCATCACGTCATCTAGCGAGGGATGCTCGCCTTCGAACTTTATCGTGATATGGGAGCCTGCAGACAGCTTTCTAAGCTGCTTGATCTCTCCGAGGCCTACATATCCCTGCTCCTTTTTTTGGGACGCCTGGGACTGCAGCTCGTCTAAGACGGCAGTCGGAATTATGATTTCAGAGTCATCGAGCATGCCGTTTTGGACAAGCCGGACTATCTCCCCGTTGACTAGGATGCTTGTATCAATTACAATGGAGGTCATAAAATGCCTCAAAATTGTTTATTAATAACCGTAACTATGCGGGCGTCACAGGCAATCCTCGCAGCACCGGCAAAACCCGGCGGCTCGGACAAGGATGCGGATCTAGGATGCGGGCGCCAGCCATGCCTTGATCGTCTCCTGCGGTGATCCGGATGGTTCCGGCGCCAAGGCCAGAGCTAGAAAAACACTCTATCTGCCCGGCAACCGGCCCGAACATGCAGCTAGTCGAAAACGGGGAAATGATACTACCTCCTGCATCATCCGTGGCGGGGCCATGCTCATCGGTGGAGACAGGCGTAGTGCGCACAGATGAAAGGGATATTTTCTTATCGAAATAGACACGATATGTCAAAATTATGTTGCAATTCTTGATGTGCGTACTACGGAGGCTCAGCAGGCCCCCCTCCCATGGCAGGCGCTCAGCCGCAGGAACGAACGAATCCAGACTCCGTGGTGTAACATGCCAACCCGGGGAATCTAATTAAGCTCACCATTACAAAAAAATCCGCACATTCCAATCCAGACTATGAGCAGCAATGCCAAGTTTTACAAGGACTGCATGGAATACTTTAACGCACTCCGCATGCACGGGAAAAACGACGACGGTTTTGAGGACGAGTATTACTATACCATGTCCGCAATGAGATCATCAGAATAGCCTCAAAAGACTTGCAGGCCTTGTCACAGCCCCGGACGGGAGCTCTTTCAGCACGTGTGGGCACGCCACGTATGGAGGCGCCCCCGGTGATCAAAGATTTTTAATCGCCGCTACAGTTGACAGGTTATGAGCTTACAGGCGCTTGCAGGCTCGGCGATAAGGCTTGCACTAAAGCTGGGATGCGAGTACTGCGATGTCAGGACAGAGGAGACAGAAAAACGAAAGGTCTCTGTTGATAACGGGGAGGTCACGTACCACGCTCTATCTGACAGCGGAATGGGGGTCAGGGTTCTCAAAAACGGGGCATGGGCATTTGCGGCATTGTCGCACCCAGCGAGTCGGGAACGGGTCAGAAGGTCGCTTGCAGGGGCGGTAAAAAACGCAGAACACGCATCAGGGCACAGAAAAACCAAGGTAAAGCTGAGGCAGAGTCCCGGTACGGTCAAGACGGTGGCCTATCCGGCAAGCACGCCGCCGGAGCTGGACGCGGCAGTGGAGATCGGCCTTCAGTGCGACTCTGTAATCAGAGAGGTCAGCAACGTCAGAAAATCACTTACTAGCATCACGTGGGGTACAACGAAAAAGATTTTTTGCAGTAGCGAGGGCAGCCGCATCGAGCAGGACTATACGGATACGGTTGGAGAGACCACGGCTACGGCCCACGACGGCGGAATCACCCAGTCAGTCAACACCACAGAGGGGGGCAGGGGCGGGCTAGAGCAGATAGTTGGGCGCAATGATCTGGTCGCAAGGTCAAGGGACAGTGCACTCAAGGCATCAGAGCTGGTCTGTGCAAGGCCTGCAGGGGAGGAGAAAACGACTGTGGTGCTAAACCCGGACTTTGTTGGCCTGCTAGCGCATGAGATCCTCGGACACCCCTCCGAGGCAGACAGGGTCATGGGAAGGGAGATGGCCTGGGCTGGAGGCTCGTGGTGGGCAGGAAAAAGCGGGGAACGGGTAGGCTCAGAGCACCTTACGGTGTTTGACGATCCAACCATACGCGGATCATTGGGATGGTATGAGTTTGACGATGAGGGGGTAAAGTCATCAAGGACGGACTTGGTAAAGGACGGGATCCTCAAAAACCACCTTCAAAGTAGGGAGACTGCAGAATGCTTTGACGTGCGGCCCACCGCAAACATGAGGGCGGCCTCATACTGCCACATGCCACTGATCAGGATGGCCTGCACGTGCATAGACGGGGGCGACTTTGATCCCGATGAGATGATAAGGGATGTCAGGTCAGGATACCTGATATCAGGCATGAGGGTTCCGTCAATTGACATGTATCGGTACAGCTGGAGTATTTCCTGCCAGTATGCAAACAAAATTGAGAATGGGGAGGTCAGGGATCTTGCAAGGGACGTCATAGTGATGGGGACGGCCCCGGAATTCCTCAGATCAGTTGATGCCTGCGGCAGGGACTTTACGGTCAGGCCGATTACAAACTGCGGCAAGGGCGACCCCATGCAGCCAATGATGATGGGAAACGGGGGTCCAAGCGTGAGAGGTACTGCGACGGTAAAGAGCGTGGAATGATGAGAATCGGGGATGTCAGGGACAGCGTGATTGAATGCAGGAGCTGCAGGCTATGCAGGACGCGCACAAATCCGGTTCCTGGAAAGGGGAGTGCTAACGCGGAGATAGTCTTTGTCGGAGAGGCGCCGGGAAGGGGCGAGGACAGGGACGGGAAACCGTTCGTGGGGGCGGCTGGAAAAAGGCTGTCATCTGCCCTGGAAAAGGCCGGAATCACCAGGGAGGAGGTATACATTACAAACGTGGTAAAGTGCAGGCCGCCCGGCAACAGGGTTCCGCTGCAGGATGAGAGGACTGCCTGCAGCGGCCATCTCAAAGACGAGATCAGGATCATCAGGCCCCGGATCATCTGCGTGATGGGAAATACGGCGTTTGGCTCGCTGCTAGGCGGCTCGAACATCATGAAATACAGGGGCAGGATATTCTCCAAGGGAGGCAACCTGTACTTTATCAGCCTGCATCCGGCAGCTGCAATATACAATCAAAGGCTCGTCCCAACGCTGGAGGAAGATATCATGAAGCTGGTAAAAACGACGCAAAAAATCAAGAGTGGTGAGAAGATCAAGATTGACTATGAAATTGCTTCCTAGGGAGTTTTATTCGAGGGACACCTCGGTTGTCGCAAGGGAGCTGCTGGGCAAAAGGCTGGTCAGAAGGATTGGAGGGACGACAATCTCAGGCACGATTATAGAGACGGAGGCCTACAAGCACCGCGGGGATCCTGCAAGCCACGCCTACGCGGGGATGACGGAGAGGAACAGGGCGATGTTCGGTGAGGTCGGAATGGCGTACATATACTTTACATACGGGATGTACTATTGCGTAAATGCGGTTGCCAAAAGCCAGCATGTCAAGGCCGGGGCGGTTCTGATCCGGGCAGTCAGGCCGGACAGGGGAGTCGACATGATGGCAAAAAACAGGAAGAATAAAAGGTTTGAGGAGCTGGCAGACGGTCCTGCAAAGCTGACGCAGGCCATGGGGATCGACGGGAGGCTTTATGGGGCGGATCTTTCCAAAAGGGGGGAGCTGTTCATTGCAGAGGGGATGGGCGAAAAAATAAGGATCCGAGCCTCGGCAAGGATCGGGATCAGCAAGGCAGCCGACAAGAAATGGAACTACAAAATAAGCATCTAGTCCTTCTCGTCAGAGTCATCAAGCGTCCAGGGGGCAAACCTTCCCAGCAGCCTGTGCCAGTCAAGCCTCAGGAGCAGGACGACAAATGCGGTCATTATTATGCCAAATACGACTACCCCGGCATGGACGGTGCCTGCGTCCTCGACACCCTCCAGAAACGGCTCGACAAGGGAGAGTCCCAAAAAGTGGGAGATCAGGACTATGACATAGTGCAGGACGACCTTGCCGGTAAGCGTGGCAACAAAGAACCTCTTCGGGTTGTACTTTGCCAGGCCCAGCGGGACATAGACCAGATCATCTGGAATCGGGGTGGCAGCTGCGGCAAACGCGGCAGCGGCACCATACCGTCGGACCAGCTTTTGAAACGGCCTCATCCGCATCTTTGACTTTTCAGAGATGATCCTCCGTCCCCCGTAGCTCAGGTAGAAAATAATCTGCTTGGCGCCTGCAGAAAGCGCTGCAGACAGGAACACCAAGATGTGCAGGTTGTACTGATCGCCTACGGCCATGGTTGCCAGCAGGATAAAGCTCGGGATCGGCACAAACGGAATCAGGGAGCCAAAAAAGCTGACCAGGCCCAGCCCCAGATAGCCGACCTCGGGCGCAAAGGGGAAGATATCGGAGAAATCCACAACCATGAAAACCCTAGCTCATTTAATAGCATTGAGCCGCGCCCGGTGTTGTGTATTATATGAAAATTTGATCTGGACCCCGTATTTTCGAACCACTTTTTGGGCGTTTTTGCGTAGCTCTGGCATCATCATTTGCCTGCCTCCCTTTGGTGCCGTACGACGAACTCCATCGGAGTGAGATATCCAAGTGAGGAGTGTATTCTGTCATGGTTATAGTCCCTAAATGCCTCCCTTATGACGTCTGAGGCGTCCTGGAAGGAGTCAAATTCATGGGGCCACAGGTATTCCCTCTTGATGCTTCCGTGAAACGACTCTATGTGGCCGTTTTGTTCTGGCGTCCTGTATGCTATGAGCTCGTGTCTTATTCCCAGCTGTTTCAGGGACTCCCTGAACATGCGCGACGTATACTGAGAACCGTTGTCTGTCCGCAGGGTCAGCATGCTGCAGTCCGGATCTGCTGCCGATACCGCATCGAGTACGGCCTGAACCGCATTCTCCTTTTGCGCCGTGGTATCAAAGGAGTATGCAAGCCACCTGCGCGAAAAGGCATCAAGTACGTTGAAACAGTAGCACCAGCCGTCCCCGCCGCAGTCCACGTATGTGATGTCTGCCTGCCACAGCCGGTTGGGGGCATCTGGCCTTGTAAGCTTGCGCGAGGCCCGTATTATGTCGTTTTTGGTCTTTTTGGGCTCGATCCAGCCTATCTGGCGGTAGATTCGCTGTATCTTTTTGCGGTTTACGCGCACGCCAGTCTCGCGCAATATCTGGTTTGCCATCCTCCGGGTTCCGTACGTCGGCCTTTTCTTGCCTATGGTACGTATGATTGAGACCGTCCCGGGGTCGGCTTTTCTGGCTCGTCTGTCGGCGTCCTTCCTGGCGTAATACCAGGTGCCCTTTGAGACGCCGCAGTATTCCAGGGCTGTATTGAGGCTCATCTTCTGGTGGCAGATCTGTACGGCATTCATCCTTTGCTCAGCTCCATTGTTTTTTTTAAAGCGTCACAGGCCACTGCATACTCGCCTATGATGCGTTTGAGATTCTGGTTCTCCTTTTGCAGGGCAGCCGCTGCCTTGTCATTCCGGCCCAGGATGGATGCCTTGCCGCCCTCGACGAACCTGTCCATCCACCTGCCAAACGTGGTGGGCGCGATGTTGTGCTTGCGGCACAGCTCGGCAGTGCTGATGCTGGTCTTGATGGACTCCATCACTATGTCTGTTTTTTCGGCCAATGTGAACTTTTGTTTTTTCATGCCCCGTATGCCCTCCTGTCACATACAAATTCTACGCATTTGGGTGGTTCGAATTTTATGGGGTCCTCACCAAATTATGTCGTACCATCGCCGGCATCCTCCATCCATTTTGGGTCGCTTTTCCTGATCGCACCTGTGGTTTTTTTGTCACAGAATGCCCGCAGTAGCGTCTCATGGTTGTCGATATCCAGCGACCAGTGCAGCCTGTCCTCGTTATAGTAGCCGATACATGCAGGCAGGCCCTCGCGGTTCCATATCTCCCCCTCAATGCTCCGGTGGAAGCGCTCCAGCTTCGTTGGTCTGCGGGTGATACGGCCTGGAGTTTATCAGCTCGATTCCGCAGTTGAGCAGCCCCTCCTCAAAGGCAGTAGGCCTTCACCCACCTTTAGGGTATGGGTTTACCCCCTAAGCGATACTGCCGGTCAGGGCCTCGATCACCATGATTACGGCAGGGGTGTTTTTATCGCGTGTTTGAACAGCCTTATTCGTCACTATGCCTCCAAATAAAAAATGGTACCGTGATCTTTGTGCCATGGTTTTTCCAAACCTTCCTGCTGGCCAGAGGTGTTGTCTGGGAGGCCTGCGAGGTGGTAAAATCCACGCCTGAGCTTCCAGATCCCGAGCTGCTGCACACAGGGTTGTTTCGTAACAGCTCGGATTCTGGAAGTTGTTCCTGATTTCAGGTACGAATATACTCAGGAGGCCTCCCGAGGTGGTAAAATCCACGCCTGAACTCCCAGAGCCCGACCTGTTACGTTGTTTCACAATTCGCCAGAATTCCCGAAAACCGCTGTGATGTCACATGGATCAGTCGTGTAAAAGGGCGAAAATTCAGAAAAACATGCAGATTGAGTCAGGCAGGTGAAGTTAGGAAACAACCCCGCTACACACGCCAAAACAATGCAAGAAATTAATAGTAATTTCGGCACATGTCGGTCATGGAGACAAAAAACATAGGCCTTCGTGGAATACCGGTGGCCGACACGCGCGTGTCCAACATCAACGGTGAGGAGGGAAAGCTCATCTACAGGGGATACGACATCTTTGATCTTGTCAGGAACTCGACCTTTGAGGAGACTGCGTTTTTGCTGCTGCACGACGAGCTGCCGACAAAAAACCAGCTGGCAGACTTTACAAAAAAGCTCAACGAGGCCAGGTGGATTCCAAAGCAGATGCAGACCAACATGGGCAACTGGCGAAGGGACGCAGATCCCATGGACATGCTGCAGGCATTCGTCGCAGCTCTTGCAGGATACTATGACGAGGAGTTTTACAACAAAGAGTCAAGCTACGACAGAGCAATCAACCTGATAGCAAAGGTTCCCACGATAGTTGCCAGCTGGCAGAGGATCAGAAACGGGCAGGAGATCGTGGATCCGGATCCGGGGCTCAACCATGCCGCAAACTTTCTCAACATGCTGACTGGGGAGACCCCCGACGTGGAGACTGCCAGGATCTTTGATACCTGCCTGATCCTGCACGCGGATCACACGTTTAACGCATCGACGTTTGCCGCAAGGCAGGTTGCCTCCACCAGGGCGCACATGTACTCGGCAGTCAGCGCCGCAATCGGGGCGCTGAGCGGGGAGCTGCACGGCGGCGCAAACTATGAGGTGATGAAGATGCTGCTAGACATCAAGACGGTCGAGAACGTGGTTCCCTGGATAAGGCAGAGGATGGGGCAGGGCCAGAGGATCATGGGCATGGGTCACGCAGTCTACAAGACATACGATCCCAGGGCATCCGTATTAAAGAAGCTGTCAGCCAAGCTTGCAAAAAAGACGGGCCAGGCCTGGTTTGAGATGACAGAGAGGGTGGAGACCGCAACGATTGCGGAGATAAAGTCACAAAAGGGCATGGACATCTATCCCAACGTGGACCTTTACAGCGCGTCAATATACTACATGCTGGACATACCGATGGATCTTAACACTCCAATCTTTGCAATATCTAGGGTTGCAGGATGGGCGGCGCACATCATAGAGGAAAAGTTTGCAGAGGCTGCGCCAAAGCCGGCACTGTACAGGCCAAAGGCAGTATATGTCGGAAAGTACTGCGGTCCGGAGGGCTGCGAGTACAAGCCGCTGGACTTGAGAAAAGAAATCCCCTAGTTTCTAGAACGCATCCATTCTTTTGCCTTTGAGTTCACGTCATGCCTGTAGAGCACCTCAAAGACCACGTCATATAGCGTGACGCCCTTTTTCTGCGCCTGATCATCTAGCCACCTTATGCCGCTGGCCAGCTCCGGGTCGTACTCGGAGAACTCTACTAGCTCGTCTACCATCTTTGTGAAAAAGACGCTGGATTCAAACATGAATCAGTGTCCTAAGATATGATCATAAGGGGGGTATTCAAATTATATAGACAAACGACCCCTTTTTGATTGACTTTTCATACTGTTAATTAACGATGGACGCGCCTGTTGACGTATGAGAGACGGCATAAGATCGTACTACAGAGAGTTGATTCGAAATTAGCAAATTTTGATCAAATGGGCACATAATGCATGCCAACCCGATCCAAATGCCGGCAAGACGGACACAATCCATGAAATTATTCGACAGATTGTCAAAAAAAACCCCCGACTGTTATAACGAGTCCTGGGAACAAGGATTAGGCACGTGTAGACAAATCCAGTATGTGGCCACCGACCCTTACCGCATTTCCACTCTGGTCATAAAACAGCGTAATTTTGTTCCAGTTTAATGTGTGGATTCATCACGGAGGTTTCAAAATCTAAAACAGTTCTTATCAAGTCAGTAAACGGCGAAAAAATGGGCGGGCATGTAAAGCCAGTTCGTTCAGTTGGTTCTTGCTGCGGTTCGTAAAAATAAAAAGAAAAGAAGGGCTCCTATTCTACAGTGACGCTGCCGATCATCCATGGATGCAACAGGCAAAAGTAATCATACTCTCCCGGCTCTTCGAACGTGTGTTCGAATGTTGCGCCGCCTGACATGAAGTCACTGTCGAATCCATGTCCGCCTGGATAGTCAGTACCGATCGAGTCTGAATCAGGCCAGCCTGCTGTTACGGTGTGAGGAATTGAACCGTCGGAGTTAATCCAGGTCACAGTATCCCCTACGTGAACAGTAAGATGTGTTGGCGTATAGCACATGTCATTTTCCTCACATCCCGGAATGCCAGAGCCTACTGGCATGTCAACGGTGTTTGGAGGCAATTCTTTGACAGGCATTTCACCACCTACAGCGCGCATTGCGGCCATTTCAGCTTCTACCTCTTCGATTATTTCATGAACCTCATGCAATACGTGTTCTACAGAATCATTTCTAGAATTGTAGATGCTGATCTGTGTGCCAACATCGTCAATAAGATCTGATGTGATGTAAAGGGAAGTAAAGCCTCCATGTACAGTAGTTGAAAATGTACCCCCTTTTTAAGTGTCTGAATGTTTTGAACAAGTTGACATGATTTTTTCACCAATCGAGCTATAAACAGCGGTGTTCCTGTCTACCTTGATAATGAACCAAACCCAACAGAAACACCACACAAGGTACGGTGAGGCCGGATTTAAATTCTTGGTTACCGCAGTAGGCATGCTGAAAATCAAGTTCTCCTCAAGACACAACGCCATGTGGGGCCTGGAAGACGCCTCCCGCCTGATTGCATCCATGTCGGAGCGTTCCGCATGTGCGCACTATACCGCCCAAAAGCTTGCACTTCTTGCATCAGAAGGCGCCGGGGCCGCGGTGCCCAGCTCGGCCTGGCTTCTTGCAAAGCTGGGGCACGCAAGACTGTCCACGATGGAGAAAAGGTGCGATGCAATGCTGCATTACACGGCCGCCGAGGCGGTGGGCAGGCAGCTTTGCTCCCTCCAAAGGAGCCACAAGGCGCCTGTCCTTGCCATAGACGAGACCAAGCTGCCCAGATACGACAAGAAAACCGACATAAAGCACCTGGTAAAGTCAAAGCGCGACAGGGGCACCATCAACTATGAGCAGTACATGACATGCAAGCTGACATCCAAGGCCGGCGCCGACGTGCATACGGCCTGCCGCATGGTGACCGAGGGCGACAAACAGGCCGATCTGGTGCGTAATATGCTCAAAAAATGCGCCGATCTGGGCATTACGCCCAGGCTTGGGTCAAGGCGCAGCGTCATCCTGCTTGACAGGGGGTTCTTTTCGGTCGATGTAATGGATGCCATATCCGAACCCGGGTTTGCATTCATCATGCCCGCAGTCAAGACACCGGGGATAAAGAGGGCCATAGTGCAGCGCGCCCGCGGCAAGAGAAAGGCAGTATCAAGGTATACCATGAGGTCGTCAGACGGCAAAGAGTTCACGTTCACGCTGGTCATCAAGAAGATCCCAAGGTCCAAGGCAAAGAACGTCTTTGACAGATACCACGTGTTTGCGACCACGGTGCGCTGCTGCAGCTATCGGCAGCTGTTCTGCCATGTGACAAGAGAGTACCGGAACAGGTGGGGCATAGAGACCGGATACCGCTGTGCCAAGAGCGTCAGGCCGCGGACCGTCAGCAGGAATCCTGTCCTGCGTGTGCTTTTGTTTTACATGTCGCTTGCAGTATGCAACATATGGCTGACAATGAGGGACTCGGGAGACCCAAAGACCCGCGTCATGGCGCTGCTGACTCTGATGTATGCCGTGGTCCTGTATTCGTGCTGCCTCCGTGCGCCGGATGCCGACAGGATCGGGGTGGGGCGACGGCGGCATGATCCCGGCTAGACGGATTTATGGGGTACATTTTCAACTACTGATGTACTTCAATGACACCTGCCATGGCATCTTCAGATGACATTTTATCTAATTCAAACTTGTGCAGGTGTTCATCTATTGCTCCAATAAACTCTGGATCAACGTTTTGCGGCTCGGCCGACAGGTGAACTGCCTCGACTGCATCACCTCCGGACAGTCTGCCGGAGTCGATGTGGCCGATGATTACGTCAACTGCCTCAATCAGATCAGACGTGATGTACAGCCCAACAAAGCCGTCATGCACCTCCCTGATGCCGTCAATGGCCTCGTCAGCCGAGATCTTGTCCAGTTCGAACTTGTGTATTACCTCGTCCAATGCGCCCTGGTACTCGGGGTTTACGTTTTGCGGCTCGGCCGACAGGTGAACTGCCTCGACTGCATCACCTCCGGACAGTCTGCCGGAGTCGATGTGGCCGATGATTACGTCAACTGCCTCAATCAGATCAGACGTGATGTACAGCCCAACAAAGCCGTCATGCACCTCCCTGATGCCGTCAATGGCCTCGTCAGCCGAGATCTTGTCCAGTTCGAACTTGTGTATTACCTCGTCCAATGCGCCCTGGTACTCGGGGTTTACGTTTTGCGGCTCGGCCGACAGGTGAACTGCCTCGATTGTATCCTCAACGCTGAGAGTTCCCCTGTCGTAGAGACTTAGCTTATCACCCACATCGTCGATGATGTCATTTGAGATTCCTACACCAACATATGCACCATGCACCTCTTTGATTCCATCTAGAGCTTCTTCAGCCGAGATCTTGTCCAACTCGAACTTGTGGATAAAAACATCTAGTTGTGCCGGATACTCAGAGTCTGCAGTACGTGCAGTCGGTACGATTTTTCCTGCCTTATGGTCAGAGTGATCATCAGAATGCATCGGAGTAGAACCAACTGAGACGCTTGGGGCTTTCAAGTATGCTTTAAACCAGTTTGCCTGATATGCTTCTTTTCCGCCCGGATATTCAGAGCACATAGCAAGTCCGCAGATTTGAGAGGCAGAACCAGTACCGGATGACGGTACGCCTTTGGCTTTAACGGCTTCAGCTTCCGGAATTAGATTTCCAGACAGTCCTGCAATCCCAACCATCAAGACTGCTGTCATGAATACGGTTAGATTTCTAGTCATCATCAAAAGTAGTCAGACTGGCATACTTAATCCTGTGTCTTTTTCTCATGTTATGAAACAAAAGTTGAAAATGTCCCTACTTCCATTTGTTCAAATTTTTCTAAAAAATTGTCGAAACGGTTACTGGGCGCATCTGTAATTTCTCTTTGTTTTGTTCAATGCAGTTTGAACACAGATGTGGCAACGAGCAGAAGTCTTTGAGTCAAAACAGGGTTCATTCGAAAGGTATGATGATCACATAACCGGCGCAGTAGGCATGGAAAAAGAAACAGACAGCCTATCAGGGGCCATGCGCAAAGAAAAGGATGTCAAAGCCTACAAAAAGATCAGGGCTCATACGACAGATGCGTATGGGCCGGTCGGCACCAGAAGCGTGGCATCGTATTCGGGGGACCACACAAAGGTGGCCGTGTTTGGAAGCATCGCAGAAGACGGCAGAAGGCTGTTCATGACGTTTACGGGATCGTCTACGTCGATGCAGTTCATACAATGTCTGGAGGCGCTGCGCGAAGTCTGGCAGGGTTGCAGTCTTTTGCGACAGGTGGAGCGTGCACAGATCTGCTGCCGTCGCAGAATATCTGGCGGGCCATCCCGATGTCAGGCTGACAATGATCCCAAAGGGATCGCCGTACCTCAATGTCGTGGAAGAATGCTGGAACTTGGGCAAGCATGCCGTTTTCAGGGGGGTAGTGTACAGAAAGGTCAGCAAGCTGCGGCATGCCATATCCGAATATTACAGGACGGTGTCGCTTGCCCGCCTTTGCATGTACACGTACACTTACAGATCGCCGGTCAAGGCCCTCAATTACTTGTGGCCGTTGCTATATTGGCATGAGTCAACCTGGTTTTCAATTCTCTTATTTTCTAAAATTTTGTCAGGCAATTGAGGAATGAGTGTGGGTTTGAATCTCTTCAATTGCATTACAACATTTGCAGATGGTAGAAATAACTAGTTTGCATTGGCTGCACTTTGAGTATTCTTTAATTTCACATCCACATATTCTGCATAGTTCGCTTTTCAATTCGATCTCAAAAATAATAGGGGTTAGCCAGTCATTTGGATAAGACTGACAGAATTGGCATTGCGTCCCATTGATACAATTCATAGGTCAAGATTCCAGAGCAGATATCCTCATATTTTTTATAAAATGCCCTAGCTTCTTCTTCTGTAGCATCAAAAACGGCCATAGAAGACGATGCGTTGTCAAAAGGTCCAGAAAGCATAGACCTTATGCGTAATCGACCGGATCGAAATATTCCGACGGTGGCCGGCCATACATGCAAGGCTGACGGCATCACATGACGTGTATGAGGGCGGCAGAGTCCGTATATAGTGCAGCTACGAGCCATTACAGCTGGTAAAAACTACAGTATAGTGCGGCATCGTGTGGCGCCGCAATGCGCTCCGTATCGTGGTATCAGAACCCATGCATGAGCTTCTTGTTCCGCTTGTCCCACAGCAGCCTAAAGTTGGCAAGCCCGGCCGTCACCTGGAACTCCCTGTCGAACTCCTCGGCGGTCCCGTCGTACGGATCACGCATCCGCTTGTACTGCTTTATCCGTCCTATGGCGTGCTCTACTGTCACCCTCTTGCTGCTTATCCTCCTGTTCTGCGCTTTCTGTTTCTTTGTAAGCTTGCCTTTCCTTGGCTTCTTGTCGGGCTGCACGGATGTGGCCCCGGGATACACCTCCTCGATTCCCATGTATCCCAGATCAGAGAACATCTTTACCTTCTCGTCCTCGGGGTGCTTTCTGTTGCTGCGCATCCTGGCAGTCAGGATTCCCAGATCCGGTGGGTTGTTCTTTATCATGGTGAGGTCGTGCGTGCTTCCGGGCGCCGACTTGCTTGCATACATCGCCAGTCCCTTCTTGTCGGCAATCACCTGGGTGTTGCGCGTAAAGCTCTTCTTCTTGCCAGAGTATGCCTCCTTTCTTGGCTCCTTGTCTATGGGGCGCTGTATGTCGATGTGCGTGCCGTCTACAATCACGGTCAGATCCGGGACGATCTTCTTGACTTCCTTGATCGTGCGGGCGTTTCGTATCTTTCGCGATACGGCGTCCGGCGTGGGCAGTATCTTGAGAAATATCATGTCGCAATACCTGAGGTACCTGCATACGGTGCTCTGGTCTATGCCAAAGAATGCCGCAAGCTGCTCCTGTGTCGGGTTTCCGTACTTGCGCATCAGCGACATCAGCAGGGCGTGGCGGTAGGACAGCTTGCACCGGTTTCCGGGCAAGTTGTCCTCGTCTTCTGAGAACAGGGGGCCTTCTGTGTGCTTTTTGGCAAGCTTCGTAAACCGGTCATATATGTAGTCAAACTGGCGGAGGTTCATCGACGTGGTGGGCTGCAGGGACCCGCCACCGATTATGTCATCGAGCACCTCGAGCCTGTGCATGAGGGCGGCGTTGTCCGCGGAGCGCCTGTCGTCATCCCAGGTTGCGGGCCACATCCGGCGCTCGGCGTCCAGCTGCTGTTCCAGCTGCCCTATCCTCTCCTGATCCCGCTCCTGCCTCCTGCCGTCCTGCCTGCTCTTCTTCTCGTACTCTCTGATCTCCTTCCTGTACTGCATCCTCTCCGTCCTGTCCCGCGCCTTCTCCTTCCTGTCCTGCCTGCTCTTCTTCTCGTGCCTCTTGATCCTCTTCTCATACTTCTTGATCTTCTTTTTGTCCCGCGCCTTCTCCTTCCTGTCCTGTACCTTCTCCTTCTCGTACTGCTCGATTCTCTTCTTCAGCAGTCGTATCTGCTCGGTCTCGGACTTTGCCATTACTCTTATGCGAGAATGGATCCCGGATCTAAATCAATCGTCTGAAAATAGTTGTGGTTTTGATCAAATATTTTCAACGTTGTAAGGTACAGTCGCGCGTGCGCCGGCCCTGACTTGCCTCATTTGTAGCCCGTGCGCCGGGGGCATCGCCGCTAATTTCGTTTACGCATAAGGTCTCATGATTTTTCCGTTTGCATGCCACTCATCCACCAGTGCAGAAACCTGTGGAGATATCCTTTGCAGGTCCTGAGGATCGGTATCTTCCTTTATGCTGCTTACAATCACCCAGGATTTAACATCAGACTGACTCATGTCCACCAGTAATCAGGTGGAAAATTAGTTAAAGATGGTGTTCGGTTTACTTTCTTATTTCACCATTATAAAACATGACAGGGTTTCAGATCACAAAAGTACACAGGCATAGAACAACAAAAAGTAACCATATATACCTATAATTAATTTAAAAATTAAAAGTGATTTGGCCGTGCTGTGATCTGACATCTTTACGGGCCAGCTTGGTCAAAGGTCATTGGAAAAATTGGAAATTGCAATAGTTCTCCGTTCATTGCCGACCAGGCAGTATTGCTATTGGAGTTTTGTTACCATCCAGTTTTCCAATGATCAAACAAGATTATTTTGGGAGTTTGCTTTTTCTTTTAGCTCTTAATTGAGTGCCACAGCAAGGGCACATTGTTCCATCAAATAAGAGGTAGATGTCGCATTCAGTGCATCTCTTTGTTCCTACATCATAGCGTTTTTTTTCAGATTTATGGCGCTCGAAAATACCCCTACAGTGACAGGTTAGCCCCTGCCTAGAATTGGAGTCACGTCCCTTACCTGTCAGGCATGAAAATCACAACTGTAGGCAGGCTCGTGCCTGATTGCTGCCTAGGCAGGGGCTAACCTGTTACCCCTGCGTACGATCTTTCCCGGATTCTTCACTGTCCTCTTCTTGCGGGAGCTCTCCTGCCTGCGCCTTTGCTCATAGAGGCGGCAATAGTCCGTGTTCTTCCTGTTGTTGCTCATTAGGATATCCGGGATCGGCTGATCAAAAGCGTTTTCGGTGCCGTGCGCTCATGATCCATAAACCCGGCGGTCGTTTTGCGGAAATTTTTTGGGCAACCCCCAATCCACCGAAGAGGATTTAGCCACCAAGATAGCCTGATGAAGCATGAGGGGAATGGTCTCGTTCAGCCTGGATAAAAAGCTGATTCTCCTGGTGCTTGCAGTGTCGCTGATTGCCATCACTGCAACTGCCGCGCTGTCACTGAGCCTGGTTGACGGGATACTAAAGGAGAAGATCAAGGCGCAGCTGGTCGAGGAGTCGACCAGCAGGGGAAACGCAATCAAGATTCTCCTGGATGGCAGGATCAACGAGATAGCCGCCCTGTCGTCGGAGGATTTCATAAAAAACACAGTCTCGGAGCTCAATGGATACCCCGAAGGCCTGGTACTGCACTCAAGGATCGCAGAGAAGGGCATCCCGATCTCCGTGGCAATTAGAAACTTCCAGATCGGGGAGGGCCGCCAGATCGAGCTGGCCGACGTCGTGCTGCTAGGGGACGGCCATGAGGAGTACTTTACGCTAGAGGGCGGCTCGGAGTTTCCGCCCAAAACTGAGCTGCTTGGGCTGGCCGGCGGCCAGCTCATGAGGTTTGTGCAAAGCTCAGAAAACGACAGGATGCTAGTCATTGCAATGCCCATAAGGGATGGCAGCGAGGTCATAGGCACGATAGCTGCGGTGATGGATACGAGGAACATCGACCGCATTTTAGAGGACAGGGAGGGCCTGAAGGATACCGGTGAGGTCTACATTGTAAACCATGACAGAGTCATGATATCAAAGTCAATCTTCGTCGAGGACGCAGAGTTCAACCAAGTGGTAGACACGGTGCCGGTTGCGGCCTGCCTTGATGAGGCCCAGATGATCGGCGGGGAGGTGTACGAGGACTATAGGGGGGAGAAGATCTTCGGAATATCATACTGCCAGGACGGATACGGCTATGTGATCCTCACAGAGATAGACGAAGATGAGGTACTGCAGCCGCTCTTTGAGCTGCAGGGCAAGATCATCACGGTAAGCGCAGTCATCATGATAGTCATCAGTGGGGCAGCATACGGGCTCTCAAGGAGGCTGTCAAGGCCGATAAGGAGGCTGACTGATGCCGCGCACGAGATAGCAGGGGGCAACTTTGACGTAAAGACGGGAATTCAGACCAGTGACGAGATAGGGGAGCTGTCACGCTCCTTTGACACGATGGCAAGGAGGCTCCTAGAGTCCGAGGTGGCGCTAAACCAACAAAAGGAGATCATAAAGCAGCAGGAGGACATACTGCTGCAGTTCTCAGACAGGACGGAGGAGGCCTGCGTCTGCTTTATTGACATAAACGAGTCGACAAAGATTTGCGCAGGCCTCTCGGACTCAGAAACCACGAGCCTGTACAGCGGGTTTATCAACTCGATGGCCGCAATAATCAGAAAATACGACGGCATAGTTGTAAAGAACATAGGGGATGCGCTGCTGTTTTACTTTAGGATCGGAGATGCAGGCCGGGAGGGGGAATTCAGAAACGTCCTAGAGTGCTGCCATGCGCTAGTTGATCACCACGACGAGCTGTGCCTCAAACTAGAGTCCAAAGGCCTGCCTAGGATAGACTATAGGATCAGCGTGACGTTTGGCCCCGTCAGCGTTGCAAGCGTCTCGACCTCCGATGTCAACGACGTGTTTGGCTCTACTGTCAACCTGTGCGCAAAGATCAACTCGTATGCCGAGCCAAACGGAATAGTCGTCGGGGAGAGCATGTTTGAAAAGTCAAGGGGGATAGGCGGGTTCAGGTTTGCCGGCATGCGCGACTTTCAGATATCAGAGAGTCGGGATCTCAGGATATTCTCGGTAGAGCGAGACGGGAGCTATGATACCCACCATAGTGGCGATTGAAGGCCTTTCATCGAGCCCTCCCGCGCAGTTCATTCCCATGTGTGTTCAAGAACTTTTAATCGTCGCCATGGCTCATCGGAATTCCTGAAAGCCGCGGGGTGCTATCCGTACCAGGCGTGCAAGGGGAGCGGGGGTTCAGAGAGGTGTGCAAGTTGAGTCATGTAGTCGGAGCTGCGCTGCAATCCAGATGATGTAATGTCACGTCCCTTTCCCCTTTTGGCAGGTCGATCATACAAGTCCTGCTGGCTCCTCAGGGGCCATCATAAAGCCCTCAGATCAGCAGCAAGAATACCGAGGCCGGAACCACAGCATAGTCTGTCCTTGCATCCAAGGCATCCTTTGAGACAACCAACCCCTTTTTGCTGCCCGTCTTGTCAAGAAAACTAGTCACAGGTGCCAGCTCCTTTGGACTTCCTGTTTCTGAATTTTACCTCAATTGGAACCTCTATCTTGCCTCCGTCATAAAGTCCACTTCACGGTTCTTATCATCCTTCCAATAGAAAACATGGCTGCCATAGTCATGGGTCTGCTTCTTTTTGCTCATGGAAAAGACCAGTCGGATAAGATGATCAGCTACAACCCCCTCAATTATCCTGCCTTGGTTTGTCTCGTCCTCAAGATACTCGAGGCTGGTCTCAAAGTTCCCCCTCGGGCTCATCCACCCATTGAAAAGGTGTGCAAAAAACGGGTCATGAAAGTAGAACTTTCTGTCTTTTTGGATCATGGGGATTTTCTTGTTCCCCGTAGAGCTGAATGATGGACAACACGGATAGATCATGCAAGGCATGCGCATACTCCTGCGCGGTGTTTCCACCTCCCAGCGCCGCCTCTTTGGCAAGGCCGTTCCAAGAGATATGACTGGTTAGGCTTTTGATTATGGCGCCGGCAAATTGCCTTAGCAGGGTTTCGTTTTTGCCTAACTCGCCCCACTGTCCTCTGATGCCTTCTAGATAGTTGGTATAGGTACCTTCGTGAATTGTATTTGCTCTGATTTTTTCGTCTACTACTCTTAGGATACCTCCCGTAGCCATATACTCCATCAGCAAGTCATTTGTTTCATTCTGATGTGCGTTGATCTTGTCCAGCCTTTCATCAATCTCTTTAGTGACTAGTTTTCTAAAAATTGCTTCTCTGTTTTTAAATGAAAACAAGCTGTTTTTTTCGATTAGCTCTTTGATATCTTTGCTTAACAGCGATGCGTACTCTGCAAATTTCATCGGAAATAAAATTTTATCATAGGCATCATTGATGACTCCCTTACGGCCAGGCAGTCGTTCGGCTGCATTTTGAATATTGATAGCCTGTGAGCCGGTTACCAGAACAGTACAGTTTTTTTTTAGCTTGTCACCACCCACTAACCATTTGATGCCTTTTTGCCAGCCTGCTACTGATGACGCCTCATCTAAAAACAGGTAAGATCGTTTTTCACCTCTCTGCCTGCTACTGATTTTCAAATGGATCTCAACTACATCGGCTACGTCTCGCGAAGCATTTGCTAAATCAAGCGAGTAATACATGATATTCCACGGGTTTGTTCTTTTTTCTAAAAAATCCCTAATCTATAATTTGACCAGAGTTGTTTTGCCCACCTGTGAGCCCACGCAAAGTGTAGACCACCGGATTGCCTAGCTCAAAATCATATCTAATTGCATGCCTAAGTCTTGAATCGTATTTTATTTGAGACGCTTCACATTCTTTGATTTTTTTATCATCTTGAATACTTGCTGGATCCTTCCACTAGGGGTTCGAATCGCGCATATCTAATTCCTTGATCACACTTGTTACCACTGAGAAGTTCTTTATACATTCAAAAGATAGTCGGGGGTTGTCCAAAAAACTTCCCACAGGCTGACATAATCTGCCAGTCTGCCCCCGGATGTGGGCAGTTTCAGACGCAGAACGGGACATTTTCGGCCAACCATGCACAAAAGGCAACGCAAATATCCATGCGGGCCATACCTTACGGTAGTGTTGCGGTCCAACAGTACGGGATTTGTGATGATCTATACCGTAAGGTTGTAGCACAGCACGCGAGCGAACAGTCCTGCAGTGATGGTTCCGCCCGGCCTTGAACGCAGGACGGATCCAGTCCTTTCCTTCATTGCCGAGAACAGGGATCCTGCATGGCTCCTCCTGTGGTAGGCGCGCCAGAACTCGTCCGGCCTGTCGCGCAGCCACCGCAGCATCCTGGCCCTGGCACTGAACCCGCGGGGCCTTTCGTTCCCCTTTGTGGGCTTTATGACGGGCACGCGGCCGCCCTCTGCAATCAGCCTGCAGTTCTCATACGAGTCGTATGCAGAATCCAGCACCGCGATGCCGCATCCGCCCCGGGGGATGCGGCCGAACATGCGGGCAAGCTCCGGCGAGTCGCCCGGCGTGCCCGGCGTGGCCTCGAATGACAGTATCCTGCCCCCGATTGCGCCTACTATGCGCAGCTTTGCAAAGTCGCGCCCCGTCATCTCCCCGTGTTTTGCGTGGCTCCATCTCTTGTACTTGCGGAGGCCGAATCCCGTCGAGTCGCCGTGCAGGTCCACTGTGTACTCGCCGTCTGACATGGCCAGCACGACCTCGTCCAAAGTCCTTGCCCATACTCCATAGCATCTTCATCCTGTTGTGCAGCATCGACTTTGTATATCTCAGGCCGCACCGCCTGAGATCGTCAGGGTTTGTCTCCAGATGCGTGACCATCCTCCTGTAGGACAGGCCGTTTTCGATCCTGAGGATCGCGATGCGTATGGCAGACCACGCAAGGCCGGCATCGATTCCCGTCTTGTCTGCCATCTTCCTGGCCACCCTGCGCACGATCCCTACCAGATTCTTCCTTGCCCTCTTCTTGCGAGAGCTCTCCTGCCTGCGCTTCTGCTCGCAGGGCCGGTAGTATTCCGTGCTCTTTCTGTCGTTGCTCATTGGAATATCCAGGATCGACTGATCAAAAGCGTTTTCGGTGCCGTGCGCCCATGATCTATAAGCTTGGCGGTCATTTTGCGGAAATTTTTTGGACAATCCCACCGGCTTCCAAATCTTTTTTAATGTGGCAGTGGGTATCAAACACATGTCCAAAACAAGTCAGACCGACGATCTCAGTCCCGAGGAGGAAAAGGACATTGATGAGTTTTATACATCAGATGACAGAAGGACAACAACGGTTCAAAAGTTTCTTGAAGAGTTGCATAATGCTTGAGTACTTGGATTCCTAACAGGCGTCCGGTCTTTGCTAGACAGTTTGGCAGATTGGATTCCAAGACAAAAAAGCGCGCCGAGTATGCAGTATCGAATTTGCTTGCAGCAGACAATCCGGCACTGCTTGGAAAATACAAGCAAGGCAAAAGAGTGTTCTCGTATGAAATAGGCCGTAAATACAGAATAATCTACAACGTCAATTGGGCAAGACGATAGAGTTTATCAGGGTCTGTGACCACAAGTCAGCATACGGCAAGGACTGACAAACAAACTGTGTAACAGCTCAGACTCTGGAATCTGTAGCCGACACATAAAAAAGCGTACGAGGTCACCTGAGATTGTCCAAAAAATTTCCGCAAAATGACCGCCAAGCTTATAGATCATGGGCGCACGGCACCGAAAACGACTTTGATCAGCCGATCCCGGCTATTATGATGAGCAATGACAGAAAGAACACGGAATACTACCGGCCCTGCGAGCAGAAGCGCAGGCAGGAGAGCTCCCGCAAGAAGAGGGCAAGGAAGAATCTGGGAGGGATCGTGCGCAGGGTGGCCAGGAAGATGGCAGACAAGACGGGAATCGACGCCCGTCTTGCGTGGTCTGCCATACGCATCGCGATCCTCAGAATCGAAAACGGCCTGTCCTACAGGGGGATGGCCACGCATCTGGAGACAAACCCGGACGATCTCAGGAGGTGCGGCCTGGACTGCGCGCTCTCAAAGTCCACCCTGCACAACAGGATGAAGATGCTCTGGGACATGGGCAAGGGCTTTATGGACGGGGCAGTGCCGGCCGTGTCAGATGGCGAGCGCACAGCGGACCTGCACGGCGGCCCGGCGGGGTTCGGCCTCCGCAAGTACAGGAGCTGGCACCACGCAAAATATGGCGAGATGACCGGGCACGACTTTGCAAAGCTGCGCATAGTAGGCGCAATCGGGGGCAGGATACTGTCATTCGAGGCCACGCCGGGCACGTCGGGCGACTCGCCGGAGCTTGCCCGCATGTTCGGCCGCATCCCCCGGGGCGGATGCGGCACCGCGGCGCTGGATTCTGCATACGACTCGTATGAGAACTGTGGCAGGCCCAGTCCAGGCAAGCCGGCCCATTCTATTTTCCGATGCCCATCTCCCTGATCTTCCGGTTGTATGCTACACCGAACCTGTGGGCCTCATCGCGCGCGTGCTGCAAGACTTTAAGGGATTCCTCGGATCTCGGGATGACTAGGGGGTCTTTGCGCCCTGGTACGAACACCTCCTCGTTTTCCTTGGCCAGCGACGCACACGGGATGCAGGCTCCCAGACCGGCAAGCGCATCAACAGCAGAGCCAAGCTGGCCCCTGCCGCCGTCTATGAGGATCAGATCTGGCAGCTCCTGCTTTTCCTCAAGCAGCCTGAGGTACCTGCGCTTGACGACCTCGCTTATCATCGCATAGTCGTCGCGCCCCTTGACGGACTTGATCTTGAACCGGCGATAGCCGGACTTGTCGGGCCTGCCGTCGACGAATCTTGACATGGCGCCGACGGCAAAGGACTCGCCGTGGTTTGATATATCAAAGCACTCGATTGTCCGGGGGGCCTGCTGCAGCCCTAGGTGCCTTTGCAGCTCGGCCAGTGCCGGTGGCCCTCCCTCGGAGTGGACCAGCTCGATGTTTTTGAGGATCAGGTTGATCATCTCCCTGTGCCGCCCCCGCCTTGGGGTGACAATCCTGACGCCATGTCCTGCCTTTTCTGAGAGCAGCCGTGCAAGCGTCGACGGATCCTCTGGGGAGGAGCTGACCAGAACCAGCCTGGGAATCCTCCTGGTGGTATAGTACTGGTAAAGAAAGCTCCCAAACGTATTATCGGCAATCGCATCAAAGGCAAACCTCTCGCTGTCGCGGATGACCCCGTTTATTTTTCTAAACGTCATGACCACGGCGTGCTGCTCCCTGACTATAATCCCAAAGTACTCCTCGTCGGAGTTCTCTATATAATCCATCTTCTGGCTGTCTTGCAGGCTGCCCAGCCGCCTCAGGGTGTCGCGGATCTCGATGGCCCGCTCAAAGTCCCCAGAGTCTGATGCTGACTGCATCTCAGCGGACATCTTTTCGACGAATGTCCTCATCTGATCCTTGCCCCCAAGCACGTCCTGCAGATCCGAGACGTGTTTTTGGTAGTTTTTCTGCGCCCCTGCAAACTCACAGGGCCCCTCGCAGTTGCCTAGGTGGTACTCCAGGCACACCTTCTTTGGCAGGGTCTTGCAGATCCTGATCTTAAAGGCCTTGCGCAGAGAGCCTATAGTCAGGAGCTTGGAGCTGCCATGGGTGAAAGGACCAAAGGTCTTGCCCTTGCCGATGAACCTGCCGCTGCGGGTTCTCCGGGCGACGAGTAGCCGCGGATATTTTTCATCGCTCAGCCGGAGGTACGTGTACCTCTCCTGATCCTTGAGCTCTATGTTAAATCGGGGCCGGTACTTTTTGATCATGTTTGACTCTAGGATGAATGCCTCGCCCTCGTTGTCGGTCAGGACAAACTCGATGTCTGCCATGCTTTTGACCATCTTGCCGGTCTTGTAGTCGACGTTTTTTCCAAAGTACGAGCGCACGCGGTTCTTGAGATTCTTGGCCTTTCCGACATAGATGACCCGCCCGTCCTCATCCTTCATCAGGTATATCCCGGGGTGCGCAGGAGCCGAAACGTCGGATGCTCGAAGTGTCATTTTAGCAGCCTTTTGAGATACCTTCCGGTATAGCTTCCGGGGGCCCTGGCCACCTGCTCGGGCGTGCCGCAGGCGACAACCCTGCCACCCTCGTCGCCACCCTCGGGGCCCAGATCGATTATCCAGTCAGAGTTTTTGATGACGTCCATGTTGTGCTCGATTACCAGCACGGTGTTTCCGAGATTTGCCAGCCTGTTGAGCACCTCAAGTAGCTTCTGGACGTCTGCAAAGTGAAGCCCCGTCGTCGGCTCATCCAGGATGTAAAACGTCCTGCCGGTGCCGCGCTTTGACAGCTCAGAGGCCAGCTTTACGCGCTGGGCCTCGCCCCCCGACAGCGTGGTGGAGGACTGGCCTAGCTTGATGTATCCCAGGCCCACATCATGGACCGTCTGCAGCTTTCGCCGGATTGCGGGAACGTTCCCAAAAAACTGCAGCGCCTCGTAGACGGTCATCTCCAGGACGTCTGCAATGCTTTTTCCCTTGTACAGGACAGAAAGGGTCTCAGAGTTGTAGCGCCTTCCCTTGCACTCGTCGCACCTTACAAGGACGTCGGATAGAAACTGCATCTCGATCTGCCTTACGCCGTCGCCCTCGCATGCAAAGCACCTGCCGTCGGCAACGTTGAAGGAGAACCGGCCAGGGGCATACCCGCGCTCCCTTGAGAGCTCTGTGCCTGCATACAGCTCCCGGATCGGGGTGAATGCGCCTATGTATGTCGCAGGGTTTGAGCGCGGGGTCCGCCCGATGGGGGACTGGTCGATTGCTATAATCTTGTCGATGTCGCCTGTTCCGCGAATGTCCCTGTGCCTTCCCGGCCTTGCGCTGGTCTTGTAGAACTTTTCGTTGAGCGACTTTAGCAGGATCTCGTTTATCAGGGTCGATTTTCCAGATCCCGAGACGCCGGTCACGGCAACAAACAGTCCCAGGGGAAACTCCACGTCGATGTTTTTCAGGTTGTTCTCAGATGCGCCCCTTACGGTGATCTTTCCCCCCGGGTTTCTGACCTTGTCGGCAAGCGATATGAGGGAGCCGTCCTTGAGGTACCTGCCGGTCACAGAGGAGCCCCCGTTGAGGATGTCCTCCAGCGTCCCCTCAAAGACGACGCTGCCCCCGTGCACGCCTGCGCCGGGGCCCAGATCCACGATCCAGTCCGAGCTCCGGATGATCTCCTCGTCGTGCTCTACTACTATCACGGTGTTGCCCAGGTTCCGCAGCTTGCTCAGCGTCTTTATCAGCCGGGCATTGTCGCGCTGGTGCAGCCCGATAGTCGGCTCGTCGAGGACATACAGCACCCCGGTGAGGTTCGAGCCGATCTGCGTTGCAAGGCGGATTCGCTGTGACTCGCCGCCAGAAAGGGTAGAGCTGAGCCTGTTGAGGGTCAGGTAGTTTAGGCCGACATTTTTGAGAAACTCCAACCGCTCCCTGACTTCTTTGAGGACGTCGCGCGCGATGTACTGCTCGGTCTTGTCCAGCTTTAGGGTCGTAAAAAAGTCATAACAGCTATCAACGGACAGATCACAGACGCCCATGATGTTCTTGCCACCGACTCTTACTGCCAGCGCCTCTGGCCTCAGCTTCCTGCCCCCGCATTCCTTGCAGGGGGTATCGCGCATGAACTGCTTTAGCCACTCCCGCTTTGATTCAGACTCTGTCTCCAGGAACTTTCTCTGCAGGTTCTCCAGCACCCCCTCAAAGGCATCGGTGTACTGCCACGAGGAGCCGCCTGACTTTGACGTATAGTCAAAGTCTATCAGCGTATCGGTGCCGTGCAGGATTATCTCAAGGTTCCTCTTTGATAGCTTGTCAAGGGGGGTCAGCAGGTCAAAGCCAAACGCCTTGCCGACTGCGCGCAGGGACTGGCGCTTGAACGAGGAGAACCTCCCGCTCCATGGGACGATTGCCCCCTCAAGGATGGTCTTGGATCTGTCAGGTATCACCAGATCGGCATCAAACTCCAGCTTGACGCCCAGCCCGTTGCAGGCCCTGCACATCCCAAAAGGCGAGTTAAAGGAGAAGGTCCTGGGCTCCAGCTCGCCGATGCTGATTCCGCAGTGGGGGCAGGCGTTGTTCTGGGAGAACGTCATGTCCTTTTTTTCGGAGGATATCAGCACGTCGCCCTTTGCGGCCTTTAGTGCAGTCTGTATTGCCTCAAACAGGCGCGAGCGCGCCGCCTTTTGAACCCGGATTCGGTCTACGACGATCTCGATATCGTGCCATTTCTGCTTGTCAAGTGCCGGGATGTCATCCTCAAGTGAGACTATCTGGCCGTCAAGCCTGATCCTGGAATAGCCGTCCCTTTTGATCTGCTCAAAGAGCTTCTCATAGGTTCCCTTTTTGTGCCGTATGACGGGCGCCATTACCATGGTCTTGGAGCCTGAAAAGTCCCGGAGTGCAGAGTCGCATATCGTATCGACGGACTGCGTGGAGATCCTTTTGCCGCAGCTGGTGCAGTGCGGGACTCCAATCCGGGCAAAGAGCAGCCTCATATAGTCATAGATCTCCGTAGTCGTGCCGACGGTAGACCGCGGGTTCTTGTTGGTGGTCTTTTGCTGTATGGAGATGGCAGGGGAGAGGCCCTCGATGGAGTCAACGTCGGGCTTGTCCATCATCTCCAGGAACTGCCGGGCATATGCAGAAAGGGACTCTACATACCGCCGCTGGCCCTCTGCATAGATGGTGTCAAAGGCAAGCGTGGACTTGCCCGAGCCTGACAGTCCGCTGATTACGACAAGTCTGTTTTTTGGAATGTCAAGGTCGATGTTTTTGAGGTTGTGGTGGCGGGCGCCCCGGATTTTTAGCTTTTCCTCCCTCATTTTTTGCCCTCAATCTCCCTTCTGATGCGGCCGATCCTGTCCCTGCACTCGATTGCCCTCTCAAAGTCCAGGTCCTCGGCATGCTTTTTCATCAGCGCCTCCAGCTCTATTATGTCTACCTGTAAATCGTGGCCGGACTTGTGCTTTATCTCATCAAGGGCGGCCGTCTGTTCGGGGATGGACTTTATGATGGTCTTCGGAGTAATGTTGTGATCCCTGTTGTATGCAATCTGCCTCTCCCTGCGCCGGGCAGTCTCCTCCATGGCAGATTTCATGGAGCCGGTGACCGAGTCTGCATACATTATGACGGCCCCGTTGACATTTCGGGCCGCACGCCCAAAGGTCTGAATCAGGCTGGTGTTGTTTCTCAAAAACCCCTCCTTGTCGGCATCAAGGATCGCAACCAGTGACACCTCTGGGATGTCCAGTCCCTCCCGGAGGAGGTTGATTCCGACGAGCACGTCAAACTCGCCTAGGCGGAGCTGCCTGATGAGCTCCGTCCTCTGGAGCCCCTCGATTTCAGAGTGCATGTATCTCACGCGGACGTCCATTTTTGACAGGTATTCGGCCAGATCCTCTGCCATTCTCTTGGTAAGCGTCGTTACAAGCACCCTCTGTCCACCTGCTGCGCGCTTTTTGATCTCGGCAATAAGATCGTCCATCTGGTTCTTTGTGGGCCTTGTCTCGACGGTGGGATCTACCAGTCCGGTGGGTCTGACCAGCTGCTCGGAGATGTTCTCAGATATGTTGCGCTCGTACTGGCCCGGGGTAGCAGAGGTGAATATTGTATTGGTGATGTACTTTTCGAACTCCTCGAACTTTAAGGGCCGGTTGTCATATGCGCTCGGGAGCCTGAACCCGTAGGTCACCAGCTCCCTTTTGCGTGAATGGTCGCCCTTGTACATGCCGTGCAGCTGCGGCAGCGTGACGTGGGACTCGTCTATGACCAGCAGATAGTCGTCGCCGAAAAAGTCCAGCAGGCAAAAGGCCTGCTCGCCGGGACTCCGTCCGTCAAAGTGCCTTGAATAGTTCTCAATGCCAGAGCAGTATCCCAGCTCCTCGATCATCTCCAGGTCATACCCCGTCCTCATCTCCAGCCTCTGGCGCCCCAGCTCGTCTAGCTCCGGCAGGCGCTTTTTTAGCTCCGTCCTGATTGACTCTAGCGCGTGCTTGCGCACGTCCTTTGCGATGAGATAGTGCTTTGCTGGAAATATCTTGATTTGGGGGATGGCCTGCTTTTCCTGCAGGGAAACGTGATCCAGGACGGAGATCCTCTCTATATCGTCTCCGAACATCAAGATGCGGATCAGATCCTCAGAGTAGGCGGGGATGATGTCTATCGTATCGCCCCGGACGCGAAAGTTTCCGGGGGCCATCTCAGTATCGTTTCTCTCATACCTTGCACTGACCAGCTTTTTGATGATCCGGTCCCGCGGAATCTCCTTGCCGGAAGTTATGGTAATTGCCATGTCTGCCCAGTCGGCCGGGTTTCCAAGCGAGTATATGCATGATACCGTCGATACTATGACGGTCGGCTCGCCGGACAGGAGCATCGCAGTGGCCTCTAGCCTCATCTTTTCTATCTTTTCGTTGATCTGGGTGTCCTTTTCGATATAGGTGTCAGTCTGGGGCAGGTAGCTTTCGGGCTGGTAATAGTCATAGTATGAAACAAAATATCCGACGTTGTTGCTAGGAAAGAACTGCTTTAGCTCCGCATAAAGCTGCGCTGCAAGCGTCTTGTTGTGGGAGATTACCAGGGTGTTTTTTCCGGTTTGTGCAATCACGTTTGCAACGGAGAATGTCTTGCCGCTACCGGTGACGCCAAGCAGGGTCTGGATGGATCCCTTTTTGACGCCCCGGACAAGCGACTCGATCGCCTGGGGCTGATCGCCTGTGGGGGCAAACTCAGATACCAGTTCAAATTCGGCTGCCTTTTGCACAAAGCTGAATCGTTCAAAACTGAATTTAAAGCAATTGGGATTGCGGGTTTCCGATTGCGCCGTCCCGCAGATATTTCCCGCCGCAGATCAGGCGGATTTTGGGCTCATGTCCCCTTGGGCTTGCTACCCACAAAGCAACTGATCATCAGGGCGCGCCGCTTTTGTGTTTTTGGGCCCAGCCGGAGCTGATGATGCTGCATGCGCCTACCGGGGTTGTTTCCTAATTCGCCAGAATTCCTGAAAACCGTTGAGATGCCACGTGGATCAGTCGTGCAAAAGGGCGAAAATTCAGAAAAACATACAGATCGAGTCAGACAGTTGGAATTAAGAAACAACCCCGCGCCTACCACACAGGCTCTTCTGTCATCCTCAGGCCGTCGGGCGCAACCTCAAAGCCCATAAGGCGCAGTGTTTCCCTGGCAGAGGTGGAGCCCCGCCTCAGGATGTTTTGTGCCAGGTCAGTCCGGTCGCCCTTCTTCATGGTCTGGCCGATCTTGTACTTGCCGCGCATGTCCTCGGGCATGACCTTGATTACTGCCACGTGGTTTAGGACGTCCATATCGGGCCTCAGCGGCTCGTACTTCCCCTCTGGCTGGTACTTTTGCATCAGTGCATTGAGTGCCGATGCCTTTTCCCGCGGATCCCGGACAAGCGTCGAGGCGCCCTTTATTACCACGCTGATATAAAGCGTATCAGCCCGGGACGCGTCGGTGGGGTGGAAAAAGTACGAAGGAAGAAACTCCAGCTCCCTGTCTACCTCAAAGCCGGACTTTGGGTTTGCCCTGATGTTGTCAAGCTTTTCCCCGCGGGTGTGGGAGTGCATGTATACTGCATCATCAAAGAAGACAAAGTTCATCGGAACGGCCTGCGGATAGCCGTTGGAGTCAATGGTTGCCAGCCTGCCTACGTGCTCCTGGCCTAAAAACTCGATGATTTTTTCCCTAGACTGTATCTGCAGTCGCCCAATAAGCTGCATAGCTGGACTTCCTGCCATCGAGTAATAAAAGTTAAGGGGCCTCCTCTTGCCGCCTCAAGAATGCGCGTTCGGCCTTTTTGATCTGGGCGTTTTTTGCGACGTCTTCTCCCATGTCTATTAGCTCGTACAGGCCGACATCGGCTACCAGCACATCCTCGCTTTCCTCGTCAAGATCGTCCTCAATATCATCTAGGATCTCTATGTTCTCGTCTAGGACGTCAAGGGACTTGCTAATGTCCTCTGCCAGGTCATCGTCTGCCATGTGCTTCCTAGTTGGATAAACGGTTTTTCAAACTAGAGGTTCATTTCTTTTGCCTTTTGGCGCAAATGTGGCATCACGTGGCTGGCAAACTTGTCGATCGAGCCAAAGTAGTTCTTTCCCCAGAACCTTATGACAAAGTGGTTTACCCCCACATCCATGAACCGCTCAAAGGTCGGAATGACGTCGTCAGGGGTTCCCACGGCAGTCGAGGATCTTGCCACGGCCTCTGGAATCTTGGTTGCCGCCTCCCGCATCTTGACGATCCAGTCCTGGTTGGACATGGAGTACTCTGTAAAGTACTTGACAAAGTCAAACCCTTCTATCTCCTTGAGCTGGTGTACCCTGAGGACCTCCGGCTTGAACAGGCTCACCTTGACGGCCTCCTTCATCTTTGCCCACGACTCCTCTGCGTCATCAGAAAAATAGACATCGATGTCCAGGGCCATCTGAAAGCCATCCTTTTCCTCCTGCGTCCTGCCATACTTGTCCATGGAGGCCACGATCTGTCTCCGGTGATCATCGAATAGTTCCGGGGTGTAGCCGATCGGCAGCCAGCCGTCTCCCAGCTTTCCGGTCATCTCCAGCGTTCTTTTTCCGCCTGCTGCCATGTAGGTGGGAGGATGCGGCTTTCGAATCGGGGAGGCCTGCAGGCATGCGCCCTCCAGCTTGTAGTATTTGCCCTCATAGTCTACAGTGTTATCCGGCGTTGACCTGTATAGTGTCTTAATGACCAGGATTTGTTCCTCCCATTTTGAGACCGGCTTTTCAAACGGAATACAGAACTCTTTGAGGTTCTGTGCCTCGCCTGCGCCAATGCCCAGAATCGCCCTTCCCTTTGAGACTCTGTCCAGCGTGATTGCGGCAAGCGCGATGTTTGATGGATGGCGCCTGATTGCATCGGTGACGCATGTGCCCAGCTCGACGTTGTTTGTGACTGCAGCGATTGCAGACAGCATGACCCAAGGATCCAGCACCGTTGCGTTCTTCCATTGGGGGACGTTTGTGTGATCCATGTAAAAGATCGAGTCATATCCGGTCTTGTCTGCCAGCATGCAGGCAGTCAGGATCTGATCCTCGGTATAGCCTGCCCTTGCCACATTGAGGCCGTTTTGAATCCCGAACTTTACCATAATTTTGTTACCTTTATTGTGTCGGATTTGATACATAATAAGTCTAATCCACATCGGTTCTGTGTAATCTTAGACACCTGAGATAGGGGTTGTCGCCTAATTCACTTCAGGCCGCCTCCGCCGACACTGCAATCCTTGACGGGATGAGGGTCTACTGTAATTATACAAAAAAGCACGGTGCACTGGACGGCCAGACCCCGGCAGAATCGGCCCTGATAAGCATGGACGGTACAAACAAGTGGAAGACGATAATCCAGAACGCCAGTCTCAACGGGGCTACGGAGTGATTTTTGAGTGGATTCCATATCCCCAATTTTACACAGAACCTTCACAGTACACTCCCCAGAGCGAACCGGTTTCAAATCCTCAATTTTTTTTTTTTTTTTTTTTGTTTGTGGTTGTATTCTTCTCCACTTGTGTAGTGCCTACAAACTTTGCAGGACATGTTTCCATGAGACAACTTTGTCGACTAAAATTTTGTACGAGGTCACCTACCCCTATCAATCAGGCATGAATTGGCAGGTACAATTATGATTTTCGTGCCTAGCTAGCAAGGGGACGTGACCTCATACAAAATTTTTAACGTCGTCTCCCACAGTGGTGACCTTGCCTGCGGCATCGGTGCCAGAGATGTGCGACAAGGGAACTACCAAGGGCTTTCCTCTCATTGCCCAAGTATCATCATAGTTGAGATCTGCCGTCTCGACTCTAAAAACAACTTCGTTAGGTTTTGGGACGGGTTCAGGAATGTCCTTGATCTGTAAAATTTTTGAATAATCGTCATCTACTGCACATTCGTCATACACCAGGGCCCTCACCGCTTGTCCACGATTTTTAGGGATATGTGATTTACCGGGATCGAAGTGCGGGGTCATCTTCTCTCAAACAGCTAGGAGCAAATTTGTATGCAAATGTGATTTTTACGCTTGGTTCACAAGGGGATGTGCCTCATACGCTGTCACATTACAAATTTGTTTATCTTGTCAGGTATTTTTGCAGGGAGTTTTCCATAGTCGCAAAAAGGCGCAATCATAACATAGTAGTCAAAATCACTCCATCGGAGTTTTCGTTCAGGAGGAATCCTGTCATCAACAATTTTCTCAGCATATCCGCGCGCCGAATATTTGTCTGTGTTTTTACTCATTTGTCGGATTTTGGGAAGTAAATACCCAATTAATTTTAAACGATCAATAACATCCGATGGCTGAGAATAAGTGATCTTATGTGCAGAGCACAGAACGGGGGTGTGCCAGACACGGGCAAATGACGCTATCGGCTTGCCGTTTTTAACGGTGTAGTCTTTCCATACGACCAATCCTCGATAGTGGTATCTGGACAGCCCACACCTTTCAGCAGACAGTATGGCAAGAGGTTCATAGTCGTGGTTTTGAGGTCCCTCCTTTTTCCAATAGAAGGAATGGGTTTGAGTACCTATGCCCAGCGAATCACCCTCATGCATGACCTTGTCGGGATATGAACCGCCATCCTTGACTAGTACGATTTCTTTACTTGAGGGCATATATTGGCCTGCCTTTTATCACGTCAATTTGAACTAGTTTAGACACTGGCAAAGGAGACAGGCCTTCCTCTGATGCAACGTGAGAAACTTCTTGCGCGGCCAGCAGAATTTCCCTGATGCGTTTTGCACTATTGATGGCGTCAATGGTGTTGTTTTGTATTGCAGATATCATGACATCCTTTAGCAAAATGGTGACTGACTGGATTACCTCGTGCATGAATGCATTTTTTTCCATGACTGCATAGTCCTGCGTGACAGAGTCCAATAATTTTGATATGAGGGGCAGGGCGACTGCACCCAGATCTATTTGCTGGATTAGTTCATCCACGTAGGGAATCAGCTTGTCCCATTGCTGAGTTTGTATGTAACGACGGATTTCTTTTGTTTTTGATTCCCGAGGGGGCTGTACTCTGGGACGATTTCTAAAGAATTTCCTTACATAGGCCACTCTCCCTTTCGAATCGGCTCGTATGGAAGTTGTTGCATAGTTCCGCTTGTTTGATCCAGCCAGTACGATTTTCTGAATTTTCACCACTTTTGCACGCCTAATCCTGATGGTATTCTTGGTCTTCAAGAATTCTAATGAATTAGGCGACAGTCCAGATCGTACGTATGTGCTAGATGATTTGTGCTTGGTTTTTATCCGTACAAGTCGATAGCGTCTAGAATGAGACCTTGAGATTCCAGATGTGCTAGCTTGTGCATATGACATCATTTTTATTCAATCACAGGCAGGTCTGTTATGGATTTTTTATATGTTTTAGTCAGTGCGGAGTTTCTATCATAAATTGACTGTAGTGTTGAGATGAGATGAGCCAGCCTATCCTGAGAAAATTCAGACGATATTGTTTTTTCATCGTCGCCACCACGGGCAAACGTGATTCTAGTAACAGGAAGATAGCAGACGGCTTTGTTAGACTGATCTTTTATTTCTAGTAGTATGTTATTGTCGCTTATAGGATCCAGTGCTTGGAAATCAAACAGGTTTCCATAAATATGATATTGAACTTCCAAGCCACGCAGCCCTTTATCAGTTAGTTTGGAAAAAAAATACTTGATAGATTTCTTGGTTTTTGATGTGAGGTTTGACTTTGCTAGGAATGTATTGGTATTGTCTTTGCTTTGAAAATATTCGTAAGAAACACAACAAAGGGGAAATATATGCACCTCAGCAAAACCATAATCGTTTTCAGATCCAAGCATCTCGGCAAGTTTTTTGAGCGGTGTGTTATAGCCGGTTTTATTGTAGGCGCTGATCAATGCGTTTAGCTGTTTTTGATCAACTCCAAAAACGTTCTCCAGCTCAGATCTAAAATAATCAAACGGGTTCTCCAGCTCGTTTACCATTGTCATATATGTAAGAGGTCATTTATGAATATAAAGAGTAGACTTTATGCGTAATCGACCTGAATGAGGCAAATTTGTTCGTAATAATCCCAGATCTGAACCGATTACGCATAAGGTCTAGTGCTGTGGGGGTAGTTTGTTGCATAACCCTGCCTAAAATCTGAAACTTGACAGAAAATCACCAGAATGATCAACGGATCTTGACCGAAAAGGTAATGGATCATGAGGATGCCTCATATGGTATACATTGGCACACACGAACAATAAAGTACGTAGAGGGGGGCAGGCCTAATAGTCAAGTACGACTCAGGCTGGGAGAAGGATCTGAAGAATGCCAACCGCCACAAAGAGGGCGCCCGTTCCTGTATGCAGAAGGCATGATAATGGCCATGGCTTCGCTCAGGACCGCATTCATGATACCATACAGGCAGCTGTCAGGCATGCTCGGGGAGATGATAAAGGGCACGGACTCCGTGCTACATCACGATATTTAGGAGGATGCAGAAGCTTGACATCGACATTGCAGAGAACATAATTACGGTGCGCGACAAGACCCGTAACCTGGTCATGATAGCCGATGCCACGGGCCTCAAGCAGCACAACTGGGGCGAGTGGATACGCAAGAAATGGAAGGTAAGGCGAGGATTTGTCAAGATGCACCTGATGGTCGACGCAGACACCAAGCAGGTGCTGGCAGTAGCCGTCACAGATGAGGCAGTCGGCGACAGCACGGAGCTGAAGGAACTGCTTGATGAGGCGTCTAGGAACATCAAGGAAGAGGAGAAAAACTGCACCGACAGCGCGGACGCAGTCAAGATTCCCAACATGCTTGCAGACGGGACATCGCCGCTGGCCCTGCTCGGCACCGGCGCGAATCCAGATACACCGGGAAAGATCTTGCTTGCAGACGGCGGATACGGCTCGAGGAAAAACGTAGCCGAGTGTCACAAGCGCGGCATAAAACCGCTCATACGGCTCTTGATAAGCTGCACTGCAAAGGGCAAGGGCACCGGCGACAAGTGGGGCATGCTTGTGCGATGGCAGCTCGGGGGCGGCCCCGAGGTACCGGTGGGTGATCTCTCAAAGGAGGAAAGACAGGAGAACCTGCGGTACTGGAAGAGCACGGTAGGCTATGGTGCAAGGTGGATCGTCTAGATTGTGATATCGTCCATAAAGCGTATGTTCGGCGAGTGCGTAATGGCCCTCAAGTGGTCCAACGTGGTACAGGAGGTAAAGTTGAGGAGTAATAGGTTAGCCCCTGCCTAGTTGATTTTTTCTGACCACCTGATCTATAAACTATCATTACCCGGGAAATACATGCCTACAGCCTCGGAATTCAAGGAACTATGCAATGAGCTTGCCCGCGAAAAAGCGGAACTTCAGAAGGAGCAGAAGGAACATCAGAGGACGCAAGGCAAGCTTCAGAAGGAGCAGAAGGAACATCAGAGGACGCAAGGCAAGCTTCAGAAGGAGCAGAAGGAACATCAGAGGACGCAAGGCAAGCTTCAGAAGGAGCAGAAGGAACATCAGAGGACGCAAGGCAAGCTTCAGAAGGAGCAGAAGGAACATCAGAGGACACGGGAGGAGCTTGCCGCTGAGAAGGCGGGACGCAAATCTGACAATGCCGTCTCTGCCGCGCAAATCGCGACGCAGACAGCACAAATCAAGCAGTTCAAACAACGCATCACATATTATGAGAACCCGCACAGCCCCTCCTCGCAGAACTCGATTCCGACCAGGCAGAAAAAGGCAGCAGCCGCGGCAGGGGCATCTGGAAGGGCACCGGCAAGGCCGGGCCGCAGGCCCGGACACGAGGGCATATCACACAGGAGAACACCAACCCGGGAAATGAACCACGTGCCTGACATGTGCGGCGCGTGCAACGGGCGCGACCTGACAGATCCGGTTCCCGCCGGAACTAGGATGGCTACTGACATTCCAGAGATCCCAGAGCCGGTCACGACCCAGCACTACTTTACCCGCCGCAAGTGCCGCAAGTGCGGCGCCACCACCACGACAAACGGGGGCGGGCTGGTCGTTCCGGGCACCGAGTTTGGACCCAACATTGCCTCCTATATCGGCACCCTGTACACCATGCCGGCATCCGTCGGCACGATCAGGCGCATCGTAAAGGAGATCTTTAAAATTGATGTAAGCAAGGCGATGATACAGAACTGCCTCAAGACCGTTACAAAGAAGCTTGATCCGTGCGTGGAGGACATCAAAAAAGACATTGCAGGATGCGACCACGTCCACATGGACGAGACGGGGATGCCATACGACGGCAAGAGCGGCTACATGTGGGTGGCAGTGGGCGTCAAGGACGGCAATGCCGTCGGCGCGCACATGGTGGCAACTGACAGCAGGAGGGCATCCGTACTGGATGAGCACTTTTCATACGTGCCCAGAGTCGGGGTGACTGACGGATACCCCGGATACGACAAGTTCTTTGGCAGGAACAGGCAGCGGTGCTGGGCCCACATAATCCGGGAGGCAGATGCCCAAAGCGAGAAAACGGACTCCCCGGAGGTTCGCGCCGCAGGCGAGCGCCTCAAGTGGCAGATGCATTGCGCCAAGGGGCCGGGGCCGCCGGAGGAGGCTGCCAGGCAGCACGACAGTCGGGTGGCAGAAACACGCGAGATTGCCGCCACATACAGGAAGGAAGGATGTGACAGCTGGTGAGGACCCCATAAAATTCGAACCACCCAAATGCGTAGAATTTGTATGTGACAGGAGGGCATACGGGGCATGAAAAAACAAAAGTTCACATTGGCCGAAAAAACAGACATAGTGATGGAGTCCATCAAGACCAGCATCAGCACTGCCGAGCTGTGCCGCAAGCACAACATCGCGCCCACCACGTTTGGCAGGTGGATGGACAGGTTCGTCGAGGGCGGCAAGGCATCCATCCTGGGCCGGAATGACAAGGCAGCGGCTGCCCTGCAAAAGGAGAACCAGAATCTCAAACGCATCATAGGCGAGTATGCAGTGGCCTGTGACGCTTTAAAAAAAACAATGGAGCTGAGCAAAGGATGAATGCCGTACAGATCTGCCACCAGAAGATGAGCCTCAATACAGCCCTGGAATACTGCGGCGTCTCAAAGGGCACCTGGTATTACGCCAGGAAGGACGCCGACAGACGAGCCAGAAAAGCCGACCCCGGGACGGTCTCAATCATACGTACCATAGGCAAGAAAAGGCCGACGTACGGAACCCGGAGGATGGCAAACCAGATATTGCGCGAGACTGGCGTGCGCGTAAACCGCAAAAAGATACAGCGAATCTACCGCCAGATAGGCTGGATCGAGCCCAAAAAGACCAAAAACGACATAATACGGGCCTCGCGCAAGCTTACAAGGCCAGATGCCCCCAACCGGCTGTGGCAGGCAGACATCACATACGTGGACTGCGGCGGGGACGGCTGGTGCTACTGTTTCAACGTACTTGATGCCTTTTCGCGCAGGTGGCTTGCATACTCCTTTGATACCACGGCGCAAAAGGAGAATGCGGTTCAGGCCGTACTCGATGCGGTATCGGCAGCAGATCCGGACTGCAGCATGCTGACCCTGCGGACAGACAACGGTTCTCAGTATACGTCGCGCATGTTCAGGGAGTCCCTGAAACAGCTGGGAATAAGACACGAGCTCATAGCATACAGGACGCCAGAACAAAACGGCCACATAGAGTCGTTTCACGGAAGCATCAAGAGGGAATACCTGTGGCCCCATGAATTTGACTCCTTCCAGGACGCCTCAGACGTCATAAGGGAGGCATTTAGGGACTATAACCATGACAGAATACACTCCTCACTTGGATATCTCACTCCGATGGAGTTCGTCGTACGGCACCAAAGGGAGGCAGGCAAATGATGATGCCAGAGCTACGCAAAAACGCCCAAAAAGTGGTTCGAAAATACGGGGTCCAGATCACAGCTGTGCCACAAAGATTGACAACGCCTCGGAGTTTCTCTACACGTTTACGACGCGTCCTGGGATGGATCCCACCAACAACCTGGCAGAGCGCACGCTGAGGCCCGGCGTGATCGCGCGCAAGATACGGTTCGGACTGCGGACAAAAGACGGACAGAAGATGTTCGGTAACATGTTGACGTGCATCGAGACATGGCGCCTCCGGGGGTGCAACGTTACGGACATGATCAGGGACGCGCTGGTCAGAAACCCCGGGTACGTGGTCGTCTGCCCCTAGCAATCCTGCACTAATCTGCCTGCAGTTGTGATTTTCATGCCTGAAAAGACGGTGGGTGTGACTTTAACTCTAGGCAGGGGCTAACCTATTACGTTGAGGATATGGCTGTATAACAAATGGATTGCAGAGGCGATGGCTGCCATGTAGGAACTTGGCGCCAGTTGTGATCCGGAAGAATTGGCTGGGTTCTAGTCGGAGTTATGCAACAAGCTAGAAAACCCTGTCAGTTATGGGAAAGACCGGACTGATCGCAGCCGCCGTGGTTGCCGTCGTGATCATCGGGATAGGCGTCTCATACACGTCATTTTCAGGCCCGGAGGATGCCAACTTGGACGTGCAGAGGATGCATGGCGACATCTCCACTGCCATGGGATCCCCGATCCTGGGAAGTCCTGACGCCCCAATCACCATAGTCGAGTTTGGCGACTACCAGTGCCATGCATGCCACGCATGGTTTCTGGGCTCTGCCCCTGCAATCAAGCAGGACTATATTGATACCGGAAGGGCAAACCTGGTGTTCGTGGACCTTGCGTTTTTGGGCCGTGACTCCTCGAGGGCCGCACAGGCAAGCTACTGCGCCGAGGATCAGGGAATGTACTGGGAGTATCACAACATACTGTACAACTCCCAGGAGGAGGAAATTGACAGCTGGGCAGGATCCGAGCGCCTGAGGGCCTTTGCGTTCGGCCTGGGGCTGAACATGGGGCTCTTTGAGAGCTGCCTAGACTCTGGCAAGTACTCCCAGCGCGTCCAGTTCAATGTGGGCGAGGCGCGCAAGGCCGGTGCAGACCGCACCCCCCACGTTTTTCATAGTGAGCCCTGACGGCCAGCAGCAAAAGATTGTCGGCGCGCAGCCCTACTCCGTATTCAAGCAGGTCCTCGACTCGATGGTCTAAATGGCATCCGTACTCAGGCTGGTATTCTCCGACTACTCGTATGTCGCAATTGCCTGCATAATCTTTGCCGGCCTGGCCGTCCCGCTGCTGGTAATCTCCGAGTATGTGTTCTTAGAGCCGTACGTGGTGGCACACCTGCCCCGGGATACCGAGCTTGGATTCTCCCTTATCATGGCCCTGTCTGCGCTGTCGGGGCTTGTGATGTCGATGAATGTGTACAGGATCCGCATGCTCCGGGGCTCGTCCCGAAGGATGGGTGGCGGCGTTTTTGGAACAGCGATTGGGCGGTTGCCGGCGCATGCGGCTGCGGCCCCGTCGGATTCGCAGTAATCTCGACCTTTGGATCTGCCGGCGCTGCCGCATCGTCGTTTGTAACAAACTACGAGATTCCGATCCGCCTTACATCCATTGGAGTACTGTGTATTGCCTACTGGACCACCGCCAGATCCCTGAGATCCGAGTGCAGGATCTGACCTTCAAAAAACCAGTTCCATATTTACCAAAAAGGCAACTTTTCCAGACCAATCCCCCTATGTGCGATGCATCCAAGGGGTATTCATTGACAGTCATCTATGTACCTACAAGGCCGAATCGAAAGACCCTGGAGGCAGACGAGCTGGACGAGTCCCAGGAGCGGTAGGCCCTAGGACAGCCTGGCAAAGGAGCCCTCCGGTGCAGGCGGCCCCGGCAGCTTCCCGGGATGCAGGATCCTTGCCAGGATCTCGATTCCTGCAACCGTCCTGATGCTGGGCTTGCTGAAAAACGAGTTTGCATCAACCGCATAGACCCTGTCCTCCCTTACCGCGCGCAGGCGGTTCCATCCCCCGTCCCCTTTGAGGAATTTTTCATACTCTGTTTTTGTCCTGCCTACGTCGAATCCGCAGGGCATGACAATGACGACCTCGGGGTCCGCCTCCATGGCCTCGTCTACCGATATCCTCCTAGAGTGCTCCCCCGCCCTGCTGATCAGGTTTTCCCCGCCTGCGGCCTCTGTCATCTCGGGAACCCAGTGTCCGGAGGTAAAAAGCGGGCTTGCCCACTCTACTGCAAGCACCCTCGGTCTCGCCTCAAAGTCCACACCCCTGACTCTTTGGATCCTGCCCTCCAGCTCCGCCCTTAGCCGGACTCCCTTTTCCTCCACGCCCATGATTCTTGCAAGCTCCGTCACGCCCTCTAGGATCTCCCCCATACTGTGCGGATCCATCGAGTATATCTCCGGCTCTTGCTCTAGCATCTCGGCTGCCTGGCGGACCTGGCTTGTGTGCGCGGCGCACACCTCGCAGGTGCTCTGCGCAACGATCAGCTGGGGGTTTGCGTCTCTGATGATTTCACGGTTCAGCACAAAGATGTCCCTTCCCTCCACTGCCAGCATGCGCGTGGCCTCGTCAATCTGCCGGCTGTCGAGGCTCTCCGAGTCTACAACGGTGCTGATGATCCTGGGCTTGGCCGCCGCCCCCTCAGGGTACGTGCACTCGTGGGTCACGCCTAGGAGCCTGTCCTGCTCGCCTAACGCATAGATCAGCTCCGTCGCGCTGGGCAGAAACGAGACGATCCTATCCATACCTGATGTCCTCGTATGCGTCCCTGGCGGCAGCCGAGATCCTCTCGCGCAGCAGCCTGCAGCCGTCTAGGAACTCCTTTGGATCTGCCTCCCAGAATCTGCAGCCGGCCCACTCTGTCATCTCTTTTTTGGATCGCATGGTTATCCTGTCCCCGTTCAGTACCACGCAGCACGAACCATACGGGCTATTGGGCATGTTTACAGCATCCTCAAACGCGCTTTCCAGATTTGATATGCACCTGTCCTGGTCGTCCTCAACACTGCCATAATACTTTGCGCATTGTGCAATGCCGCCATGCAGCATATCAAGTGCCACCCTACGGTTATGCCGGACACCTGAGAAATATGTAGGCCTAATCACCATTTCATCCCGTCCTTCCCAAATTATATCAGAATGCATGTCTGAGACGCTCCAAATATCTGACTTGGTGATCACGCACGATAGGGGGGCGACAAATTCTGATTTCTCCGACACTGGCGCTATCATTATGTCGTGTTTTTTGCTCAGGCCCATGATGAAGGGCCTGCCGTGTCTTTCCACCATTTTTCTGGCATCCTCGAACACCCTGGCCAGCTGACTTTGTCCCTCTGAAAGGAATTGCAGGCCCCCATACCTGACTATTCCATTTACAAGGCAGTCATGCACTCTGGGGGTCACTTCGTCAATTGTGTAACGGTGGTACGCTGCATGATCCCAGAACTCCTTTGACTTCTCCTGGCCGGTCTTGACTATTATGCCCGAGTCTATCCAGTGCTGTACTATCTGCTCGGGGGTCATCTGCACATCCTGTATGGGGCCGCTCCACATGCCCAGCATGTTTACCATACTCTTGACTGTCATCCCTCCACTGAAATCGGACGCCTTGAAGCATCTCATGAACATGAACAGGTTGTCCACTTTTACCCAGTCCTCTTCTGCATCCTCTGACTCTGATCTCCTCTCATGCACCTCGTGCTTTTTTGACCTGCCGCTTCTAAAGTGATCAAGACCGTCCGATGGTCTCCCCTCATGTGCTTCATACTCTTCTGACAGCCAGTAGATGTCGGCCCTCGCCTTTCCATTTTGAGGGTCGCCGGCAGCCTCTGCTATCCAACACGCAAGTATGTGGATGCGGCCGCGGCCGCCGTCCTGATTGGAAAGGGCGACTATGTTTCCATCTACATCCTCGCCTACGTAAACTGATGTGTCGTGCTTTACGGCCATGTACAAGGCATCCTCAAGCACGCTCCTGACTCTTGCCCTGTCCCATGAGGAATCAACACGCCCGTAGGATTTCATATCATCCCATGCATGCTGTCTGACCTCTTAAAAGTCGGCGGATTGCTGCATAACCGTGCATGAAAAACCAGAAGTCTGGCAAGAAATGCCAACATGATCCGCGGATTCAGGCCAAAAGGAAAAGGATCATTGGCGCCATGCATGGTGCCAATCGTCATACACGTATGGCATACGATGCGCCGGGAGGGACACAGGCTTGCTGTACAGAAGCATGCAGTCTGATGCCTGTACTGCAGACAGCAGGCAAGAGCCTGCCCGTTGGGCGGCACTGCCGATCAGGGTCTTCATGATCATGCCCCCTGTGTCGTATCCATGAAGGGCAGGCTCACGACAGTAGCATGATGCGAGGCCAGTCAGGGGAACCTAGTCATGACATGCTGGAAACTACAAGTTCCTGAAAGCCATCTACTGCCCGCAGGGGCATCTGATCATGAAATATCTCAAGAACTTTTGCTTATCAGCATGGGGGAATGTATCCCGTTCTTTCACCTGACGGTCTCTGACGTCTTGTCTGGTAACAGAATGACCCTAGCCAGAGTTGAAACCACGTCCCCACTGCCGGCTAAAAGATATCGCCACAAACAGTGCAACCAAGATCACTGTGATTGGCCAGATCTTCGGCATGCTGACTACGTCGGAGGCGGAATGGTTTCGAGGGAATTCAGGTCCTTTGTAAACGGTATGACATCCGGATACCTACACGCGATTCGGTCCGGAATGTATCCCGAACCCCAGACCAGGTCAAAATAGTCGGTGTCGTTTTGCTGCGTTATGCCGACAAGCCTATAGTAGTCAAGATAGGTTCCCCCGTCGTCTGCAGGATCACAGCTGACCAGTATCGTCTGTCCTACCGTATAGTCCTCCTCGTGGTGAAACTCAGGTATGTCTCCCAGCGAACGCTTTACCATCCCGTCAAAGACCACCATGATCGTATCATCAGAGATCCTAGAAAAGTCCCTGTAGATCAGGTTTGCCGACTCAAACTGGCCCCTACTCCTCTCAACATTCACCCTGTGCTCGAACTCTACGAATTTTTCAATTGGAAGCACGTATGCAAAGTAATCGTAGGTGTGGATGTAGACCACAAGGATCGCCATGATTGCGCCCAGAATCACAAAAACAATCAGCATGTATTTCCGGGGTGTTGATAGTTTATAGATTGGGGAGGTCATAAAAAACTAACTAGGTGTGGGCTAACCTATTGCTGACGTGACCTCATGCGTTGCTACAGTTCAAGTTCTCACCTAGGGGACTTTTTGACATACGGGGAACAGACATCGTTGAGAAAAGAAGGATTCAGGCATGATAATTTCAGAGAAGTCCATATTTCAGGTCTCGAAGATTACACAGAACCTCCACATCACAGTGGTAACTAGCCGGGTTGAGCACATGGGGTCAAGGTTGGAAACAGGCACGAATCCTAGGCTGCCGCAAGCACCTCGACCGGCTTGGCCGACACGTCTAGTCCGCACATGTGCGAGCTTGTGTGGCCTGTGTATATAGATCACCTGACACGGTACCACAACTCGAAATGCAAGGCAGAACAACGAATCAGGTGTGGCTTGTACACATAGATCGAGTGGTGATCAGAAATTGGCCTTGGATCTTATGCGTACTTGCCAAAAACGACGTAAGAGCTGCATGATTTTTTTGATCTGTACCGACTACGCATAAGATCTGATCCAATTTGGGGTGTGGGCCCCATGCCAAGAATTTCGTAAAAAACAAAAAAGGTGGAAAAGACTATAGGTTCCCTGCTTTGATATCCTCAAGACACCTTACGACGTCCTCCTTGGAGATCGGAATCGGGTTGGGATCTAGGTGTCCCCTGTCGGTCATGACAACATCTGCGGCCTCCGAGACATCGGCCTTCAGATCAAGCCGCTCAAAGCCAAGCTTGTCCATGCACTCTTTGAACCTGTCATAGAAGATTGACTTGTTGTGCTTGTGTGCGGCTGTAGTGCATGAGGACAGCGAGTACCCGTGCGGGACTCCCTCGTTTGAGAACACGTAGGATAGCGCATGCCCCAGCGTTGTAGAGCAGTTGCCAAACCCCATGCCAGACAGCATCGAGCCGTAAGGATAGTTCTCTGGCTTGTCATTGATGATTGCATCATGGAGTATGTCAAAGGCCTGCCTGCAGAGGGTCTTTGTCAGGTCGTTACCCAGCTTGCTGTCATAGCCCTCGGTTGCCTGGGCGCATGCATCACAGACAGAGTTTTTGATGACCTGCTCGGGGGTTCCATCCATAAAGTAAGAGTCGACTACTGCCATGTCTGCCAGAAACCTGTCCTCGCGCAGCAACTTCTTTTTGCCATCGAACTTTAGGACGCAGTAGGTCGTCATTTCAGCACCCGTTCCAAACGTTGTCGGGATGAGGATCTTTTCTTTGCCCATCTCGGGTGCGGCGTACTTTACCACGTCCATGGAGCTGCCCCCTCCCAGCCCAATCAGAACCGAGGGGTTCCTGTCCTTAAACTGTGAGATCACGGCATTTACATCGTCGATTGACGGCTCCGGCTTGACCTGATCATACAGCATATAGTCCTGGATACCCATCTTTGCAAGCCACTTGTCTGACAGCTCCGGAGGAACCGTCGTGACGACCAGGGCGTTTCTGGGATACTCGGTCTGTCCGAGTGCGTCCTCTCCAAAGTTGATAACCTTTGGAATGCGTACCGTATGCATGGATAATGGCCATGATTGATTACTATTATACCTTACAGAAACCACCAAAGACATACTTGAGCGATGTCACCGAGCCGGATCTAAAAAAAGAGGACGACGCAGTCCGGATCTTAGAGGCGGGAATTGCCGCGGCGATGCCATCGGTGATATTCTCAAAGATTCTAAGGGGGCGGTCAATCGTCATAGGAAAAAGCGTGACGAGGACCTCAAAATACTCGGCAGTCAGGATTGTAGCGTTTGGCAAGGCTGCCCTCTCGATGGCTGCAGCATTTGACTCAAAAATAAAGGCAAAAGACGGCATGGTTGTAGTTCCCCGGGGTGTCAGGATTCCGGGGCGCTCAAAGTTCAGGATTGTCGCGTCGACCCACCCCAGCCCAAGCAAGGCAAGCGTAAGGGCCGCCAAGGCTATTTTGGCGTATATCAAAAAATGCCAGAGGACTGACCTGATCGTGTTTTTGGTATCAGGCGGCAGCTCTGCACTTGTTGCACTGCCAGACGGGGTCTCACTGGAGGACAAAATCAGGACAAACGAGCTGCTGCTAAGATCCGGCGCCAACATCGCCGAGATAAACTGCGTGCGAAAGCACCTCTCAAAGATCAAGGGTGGACAGATTACGGCGGGCCTTCCATGCGACGCAATCGCGCTGCTGATGTCAGATGTCAAGGCAAACGACATGTCAGCCATTGCGTCAGGGATGACCTATTGCGACAATACGACGTTTCTGCAGGCGCTAAAGGTAATCAAAAAGTACAGGCTGGACAAAAAGGTTCCAAGGGGCGTGATTGCACACATAGAATCGGGCGTAAAAAAGAGGATCCCCGAGACCCCAAAAAGACCGGCCATCAAGAACTTTGTAGTGGCCTCCAACAAGAACTGCCTGGCTGCGATGAAAAAAAAGGCAGAGGGGCTCGGATACAGGGCGCAGGCAGCTACGGTATTTGGCAAGATAGAGGAGCAGGCAGCAGCGCTTGCCAGGGCCGCCCCAACAAGGCCGGGCTCATGCGTGGTTTTCGGGGGGGAGACTACGGTCCTCGTAAGGGGAAACGGCTCAGGGGGAAGGAATCAGGAGATTGTCCTGCACATAGCAGGCAAGACAAGGCACGATCTGGTTGTCGGCTCGATTGGAACGGACGGAATAGACGGCAACACAAAGTTTGCAGGTGCAATGACACGCACATCCAAAATCGACAAGGTGGAGATCAAAAAATACATCAAGACCAACAACTCAAACGCATACTTTGCAAGGTACGGGGGCCTGATTGAAACGGGCCCGACCCAGACAAACCTCCTGGACATAGGAATAATGCTGTGCTAGCAGGTCCGGGACTTTGGTCGGCCTTTGCCTGACGCCCGCACCACATTCATTTTTGCAGCTGCTGCAGTGCCGCCTGTACTGAAGGTTCGGGGCCCACGGGTGCCCGGCTGCAGCCGCGCAGCCATCTGGTACTCGGCCAGGATTTATCAATGAATATTTAGATTTTAGCTCATTATTCAAACAACCACAAGCTGGGACTAGATCCTACTTCATATACGTTGGGCCCTAACCTGACATATGATCAGAAAAAGGTACACGGAGGGGTGCGGCGACTCTGGGTGCCACTGCCAAAGGGACAGGGATTCAAGAAGGGGCAGTGTCTCCTGATGGCCGAGACCGTATACGTTTTGATTCAGTGCGACCTAGGATCCGAGATAGACATCATCAGGCATATCGCAGAGATTCCAGAGGTTGCAGAGGCAAGAGGCACCTACGGAATCTATGATATTTTTTGCAAGATCGTCTCAGAGGACAAGGAGGGAATAGACGAGATAATCACGACAAAAATTAGAAGGATCTCAAAAATCAGGTCCACGATAACCCTTCACTGGATCCCCTCACAGGGTGGAAAATAATGATTGAGAGCGAGTTTAAGGCAGACAAGCTGTACAGCAAGATAATCCACTATTACGTAGACAAAAAGGGGTATTCCAGGGAAAAGGCAAACCGGATTGCCCAGTCGGTGATTCAAAGGGAGGTTACCAGAAGGATGTGCAAGAACCCAGACTGCGGGCACCCATACGAGGATCACATAAGAAACAACGAGACCTGCCTGATGCTGGACTGCGACTGCAGGAGCTTTGTCAAGATTTAGGCAAAGTTGTCCAGCGTGTCCCCGCGCAACGGCTGGGCGTCTATCCCGTGCTGCCGCAGGTGGGCTGCAAACTCGTCTGCAAACCCATGAGTGGTATAAACCTTCTCGGCCTCTGACCTTATTACCATCTCGACTAGCTCGGGAAAGTCGCAGTGATCACTGAGCGGGATGGAATAGTCGCATCGCCGCCCAAAGGGAAACCGGGCGGACTTTGCCCATCCGCTAAAGCCCACCGTCAGCGCGCCATACCTTGACCTCATGTGCCTTACAAACGAGCTGCGCTCTGACATCATCGGGGCCACCATAACCCAGGGCTTTTTGTCCAGCAGCCCCTGCCTTTCGGCCTCCGAATGCCCCATCGTCTCCCTCAGGTCTACTCCAAGGCTGCGGTGCAGGTCGTTCATGGCCTTGACAGAATCGTGCAGGTAGAGGGGGTTCCAGTGCTGGAAGAGCTGGGTTATGGTCTGGGCCTTGCCCAGCTGGTACCCCATCAGGATTACAGGTATGCCCTTGGAGTACAGGTCCGAGATGATCTCATTGACCTGTCTTTTGATTTGGGCAACTGGGGGAAAGACAAACTCGGGCAGTCCGAACGTGCACTCGGTGATCAGCGTCTTGCATTTTGGCACCCGGGCGCCAGGGAGAAACCCCCGACGCCTCGTGCATATATCCCCGGTGTAGAATATCCCCTCATACAGCAGTCCCTTTGCGCCGAGGATGTGGCCTGCATCATGCAGGGAGACGTTGTCAAGATCAGTTACGTGGTTCTTTATTTCAAGCCCGCGCAGGTTGGCAATGGCGCCAGTCTCGCTTGATGCCAGGATGGTTCCCCCGCTCCTGCTTGGAAGGTGATCAGAGTGCGCATGAGAGACAAAGTTTAGCCCGGGGCCCGCAGTCTTTGGATCCAGAGAAATAGCGTCATTGTTTATCTTGCAGACGATGCCGTTTTTGGTCATCAGGACTCTTCTTTCCAAACAAGGTCACTGGAGGGCAGATTCGATATAAACTGCAAGGTTGGTTCAGGACAGACCCGGAGCTATGATCATTTAGAACCTTGGAAGGCTGAGCAGGTTGTCATAGGGGGAGTCGGCCCTCTCGGTTCTGATATAGGTAGGCTCATCGTCGTCAGGCGCCAGCTTTACAGAGACGCGGATCCCATCGGTCTCTATATAGAAGGTGTGGCGAACCCTGTCCCTGCCCTGTCCCCGCATCATCTTGATAATGTCCTCCACAGGTACCGACTTGCCGTCCATTTTGACACTGGTGATGGCCTCGCACCTTTTTTCGGTGCCCCTCCGCCTGATGTGCGTGATCTTGTGCCCGGTCATACCAGAGGTACGACACTGCAGGATAAAACCGTTCATCTACCGCATGGTATGAGGTCACCTACCCCTGCCAATCAGGCACGAATTGATATCTATGACATGATTTTCACGCCTAGTCAACAGGGGGACGTGACCACATACACCGCATGAGTTAATTGCAGGCTCAAGACACTCCCACTGGTTGCTGCAGTTAGGAATCTTGATTTCAGGCAGGGGAAGCAATATGGAGTCCATACTCAGGGCAGTAAAGAGGAGGAGGATTCCAGTCAATCCGGCCATCGTAATTTCAAGCAAGGCAGATGCCGGGGGGCTCAAGATTGCAGAAAGGCTGGGGGTAGCCACGGAGGTCGTTGCAAGCGAGGGCTTTTCAGGAACGCGCTGGGAGTACGACAAAAAGGTCGTCAAGGTGCTAAACGAGTACGGCGTATCGCCTGCAAACGGGCTGGTGTGCCTGGCCGGATTCATGAGGATTGTCAGCCCGGAGTTTGTCAGAAGGTACAAAAACAGGATCTTAAACATCCATCCTGCGCTACTGCCATCGTTTGCAGGGCTAGATGCACAAAGGCAGGCAGTAAAGTACGGGGTAAAATACTCAGGATGTACGGTTCACTTTGTTGATACCGGAGTGGACAGCGGCCCGGTCATCATACAGTCAGTCGTCAAGGTAAGAGACGGCGACACCGACAGGACACTGTCAAGAAGGATACTGAGGGAGGAGCACAGGATCTATCCGGAGGCGGTAAGCCTATTTGCAAGAAAGAGGATCAGAATAGTCGGCAGAAAGACGGTAATCGGCTGAGTCCGGTCCGCCAAAAAAATAGACTGCCTTGAGCTCCTTTTTGTTTCCATGGAAGTAATGCCTGACACCCTTGGCCACAAAGAACAGCCTGTCTCCGGAGACGGGATAGTCCCGGTTCCGGATTCGAAGATATCCGTCGCCTGAGATGACGTAATAGAGCTCGTCGCTGTCGTGGGGCTCCTGCGTATCCTCCTCGCCGGGCCCCAGGACCAGAACCCCGGCAGCCAGGCTTGGACGGCTGATAAATGTGTGAAAATAGGGCTTGCCTTTTCTGATCCTCTCGACATAATAGCCGAGATCAAAGTCCAGCTTCATTTGGCAACTACTTGGAAGAATCTCGGCAGGGGCGCCTCTGCCATGTACGAGGTCATCCTGCCGTGCCACCTTGCATGAGCGTCGATCTTATGCATTTTCTCAAACGTGTCACGGCTGTCGTGCTCGACTAGAATCCTGAGCGAGCCATCGCCGGATCTTAGGAGGCGTCTTCCTATGAATCCCTCGCAGCCTGAGAGCTCGGCGTTTGCATCAGAAAACGACCTTGCAAAATCATCCTCCACGCCTGCCTTGAGCTTGATATCTACCATTGCAACAAACATGGCTTGGCTGTCCCATAGCCCAAATAATTGCGTTTCTGAGCATGTGCAAGCAAAGTGTGGCACAGGTCAGAGGTCAGGCGGATCGGATCCAGCAGGAGGGCGGAGCCGTCGTAGCTCGTCATGGCCAAGATCGCAAGACGATATCCAGATCAGGCGTAAAATGGGGGAAGGCTCAAAAAAACATGCCGAGTCAAGCAGGTGGAATTGTGTGGCAGTCCTAGCAAGGGCAAGACCGGATCCCCACTGACTTGCACTCTAAGGACTTGGCCGGCAGGTGCACACTTTACTCAGATGTGAAACCATCAGAAGGTAAGGCCTTCCTTCAGCATGGCAGACAGTTCTGCACGGACAGAGTCATAGCTTAGGGTATGCCTTAGGTCCTGTAGCAGGGTGTCAATCAGCATGCACTTGTTTTTTGCAAAGTGGTGGTAGGCCTCCAGCGCACTGTCAAACTCGTTGCATCGCCTGTAGCTCTCAGAAAAATCACAGGCGACTACCCCGTAGTCTTGTAAAAACTGCCCAATAGGCTCCCGTACCTCGAGTGAGTGGTTGTACTTTAAAAGCTTGAGCAAAATGCCCTCTAGCTGCCCGTCCAGCTTGGCGTCATAGATTTGCTGGTAGATGCCAGTCATCATGTAAAGGGCATGACCTCGCCCTTTTCCATTTTGGAGCGCAGCTCCTTTTTTGTCAGATCCTTGGCCGGTTTCATGGCGTACTGTGGATCATTGTCGTATTAATAATGAAATATGAAAAAAATGAATGCCTGTGGGGATTTTTGCGGGAAAACAAACAGATGTTAGCTTCAACTGCGTGCAGCTTTATCTTTCATGCCGGCAGTATCAAGACATGTCGATTTTGATGCACGAGGAGTTCGAGGAGGCCAGGACGAAAAAGGCCCTAGACATGCTCATTTTGGACAGGAAAAATGAGTTCAAGGAGCTTGCAGAGACAATCATGCACAAGGATCCTACGGTGAACCCAATCAAGGACTGGGAGTTTTTCATTCTCAACTTTTGCCTGGATGTGAGCAAGGAGTTCAAGTCATGGGCGGGGCAGTCCGGCGTCTTGCAAAACTCTGACATGAAGGCGCTGACAATCCTGAGGCAGCTGGGAAAGGGCAAGACGTCCATGAACCAGATGACTCGGCTACTAAACACATCCTATGACCTGGCAGAAGAGTTCAAGGTGATTTACCGCAGAATCGAGTGATTTTTGTAAAATGGATGAATGCGCCGCACGGGGGGATACATCCACCCACCTATTTTTGCATGGGGTGCATGCGCGCACACAGGCTCCCAGCGTAACAGGTCAGGCTCTGGAAGCTGCTCCTGATTTTAGGCATGAATTCTGTCTGAGCGGCCCTTTTTGGTGGCAAAATTTGTGCCTGAACTTCCAGAACCCGACCTGTTACCTCCCAGCAGATGCCTGACGGCAGAATCACGCAGCAGTATGGTGGAGGGTGTCGCCGGATTCCAGCAGGCTCCGATACTAGGCCCCGATTAGCTTTTCAAGGATTAAATAGCAAATATTCACAATCTGTCCATTGGTAGGGACAAAAATTGACGGAAAGATCATTGCACAGGCAGTAAAGGACAGGGTAAGACACGGGGTGGATCAGCTGCGGGGGCAGGGAATCCAGCCCTGCCTGGCCACGGTTCTAGTTGGCGATGATCCCGCATCTGCAACATATGTAAAAAGCAAGCACAATGCGTGTGCTGAGGTCGGGATTACAACCAGGGATCACAGGCTTGGCGCAGATGCTACACAGGATCGGCTCAAGGAGGTGATCAGCGGCCTGAACAAAGACAGGACGGTGCACGGGATTTTAGTTCAGCTGCCACTGCCCGGACAGATAGATGAGCTTGCAGCAGTATCAGGGATTTTCCCAGCAAAGGATGTAGACGGCCTGACTCCGTACAATGCAGGACTGCTAGCTAGGCAAAAGGCGATGCTTGTGGCATGCACGCCTCTTGGGGTCATGGAGATGCTTGACTATCACGATATCGACCTTGAGGGAAAGCACGTGGTCGTGATCAACAGAAGTAACCTGGTAGGCAAGCCCCTGTACCACCTGCTATTGGAAAAAAATGCAACAGTTACTACGTGCCATTCCAAGACGAGGGATCTAAGGGGGCGGTGCCTGGCCGCAGACATCGTTGTTTCAGCAGTAGGAGACAGGTCCAGATTCACACTAACGCCAGACATGATAAAGGACGGCGCAGTCGTCATCGATGTCGCCATCACCCGCCACGAGGGAAGGCTTGCAGGGGATGCAGACTATGAGGACATTATTCAAAAGGCTGCATTTGCAACGCCGGTTCCCGGAGGGGTGGGACCCATGACGGTGGCCATGCTGCTAAAAAACACGGTAACTGCCGCATCCCTGTCAGGTCACCTTGGCCAGTGAGAAAAAGGCGGCGCTGCGAAAGCTGCTGCTGGAGAAAAGAGACGGGACGTCACACGATCTAATGGAGATCAATTCGGGAAAAATACATGCCAACTTGAAAAAGATCCCGCCGTTTAACCTTGCCACAAAAATCGGACTGTACTATCCGGCAGGCAGCGAGGTGCTTACGCAGAAAATAATGCAAGAGGCGATAAGCAACGGGCGAAGGGTGTACCTGCCCAAGGTTTCAGGGGAGGAGCTGGAGTTCAGGGAGATAGAGGGATTCTCAAGCCTGGAGCCGGGCAGTTTTGACATTATGGAGCCAAAGGAGGGATGCCCTGCCGCACAAAAAATGGAGGTGCTGGTAATCCCAGCCGTGGGGGCGTCAGTGGACGGGTATAGAATCGGGCATGGACGGGGATTCTATGACAGGTATCTGGCCGGCAGCGGGGCAGTAAAGATCGCACTGTGCTTTCAAAAGCAGATCGTCAGGGCCATGCCACGCGAGGAGCACGACGTCCAGATGGACTATGTCGTCACAGAGGAGCGGGTTTACAGGCCATAGGCAGGCAGGGCCTTTTTGCCTACTAGTTGGGCAAGCGTGCTGACGAAGGGCTCCCGCAGCGCCTCATGATCACATGCCGTGGACGGCAGATGGCATCAGGGAATTGTGATTACCGGCATGCAGCGTCACCTACCCCTGACCGGCCGGGCACGAATCGGCCAGTTGTGACTCTGCCCGTCCAGCAGAGAAATATAGAACACACATCAAAAATCAGAACATAATTTTGACATATCGTGTATGTTTTGATAAGAAAACAGCACAATTTTTCAACTGTGTGCACCATTGCCCCATGCCTGCAGGTTCATTTAGCTTTATTACGTCACGGGACATACCAGTCAGGGGGCAAATGGAGCTAGCCGGAGAGTTTGATGCAAAGAGGATCGAGTCCCAGATCAGAGAATATAAAAGGAATCTGGATCTGGAGGGCCTCATCTTTGGCTCAGACAAGCCAGGAAGGATGAGGTTTATCGAGGGGCCGCCCACGATGAACGGCACTCCGCACGCAGGCCACCTCCGCGGAAGGGTAATCAAGGACATGTGGTACAGATACAAAACCCTACAGGGATTCAAGGTTTCCTTTAATGCAGGATGGGACGCCCAGGGACTTCCCGTGGAGCTTCAGGCAGAAAAGGAGCTTGGCGTAACTGGGAGCAAGTCGGAGGTAATTGAAAAGGTCGGAGTCGAAAGGCTGGTCTCAGAGTGCAAGAGGCTGGTTCAAAAGTACAGCGAGAAATGGATCCGGGTGGACGAGCTGCTTGGAATGTCGTTTAACCAGCAAAAGGCATACTGGACGTACAGGGACGAGTTCATCGAAAGGGAGTGGCAGATCCTAAAGAGCGCAAAGGAAAACGGGATACTAGAAGAGGACTATACGGTAATAGCATACTGCCCCAGCTGCCAGACATCACTCAGCCACGCAGAGGTCAACCAGGGGTATGAGGAGGTGGGGGATCCGTCGCTGTACTACAAGGTCAGGCTTGCAGACGAGGATGCGTTCCTGATCGTGTGGACCACCATGCCATTTACCCTTGTAACGGACGCAATGGTGGGGCTGAACCCGGATGAGGACTATCACTATGTAAGGGTGGAAAACGAGACATGGGTTGTCGGAAAGACCAGGATGGGGGAGTTTTTCAACGAGGTGCGCATCGCCGAGTACACAGTGGAAAGGACCGTCAGGGGCTCGGAGTTTGAGGGCAGAAAGTACATCCACCCGCTGCTAGACGAGGTTCCAGAGCTTGCAGAGTGCGCCGCGGAGGACAACTACCACGTGGCAGTGTCAGAGGGGTTTGTGGATGCAGGTGCAGGAAGCGGGCTGGTGCACCTCTCGCCTGCAAACGGCGAGGAGGACATCAGGACGGCCACCAAGCGCAGGGTGAGGATCTTCAGCCCGATCAACGACGAGGTAAAATTCACGGCAGGCGCCGGAAAATACGAGGGACTGTTCGTAAGGGACGCAGACAGGGTAATCGTAGAGGATCTGAGGGCAAAAAACGCCCTGGTAAGAATCGGCAGGATCAGACACAAGTACCCGCTGTGCTGGCGCTCGCGCCATCGGATAGTATGGCTTGCAAGAAGGGGGTGGTTTTACAAGCTCGACAGGCTAGGGGACAAGGCAGTAGAGGCGGCCGAAAACGTCGAGTACTTTTACGAGGCCCCAAAGAACCGGTTCCTTGGAATCATCAGGGAAAAGCACCCGTGGTGCATCTCAAGGGAGAGGATCTGGGGATGTCCGCTGCCGGTATGGATCTGCGGGGACTGCGGGGAGAAGACATGGTGCTTTTCAAGAAGGGAGATAGTCGAAAACTCAGCAGATCTGCCGGACGGCGAGGGGTTTGAGCTGCACATGCCGTGGATCGACGGCGTTATAGTAAGGTGCAAAGAGTGCGGGGGCCAGAATACAAGGCGCGACAGGTACGTACTGGACACCTGGCACAACAGCGGCTCGGCGCCGTACTCGTCGCTGACTGATGAGGCCTACAGGAATGAGATCCCCGCGCCGTTCTTTACGGAGGGGATCGATCAGACGAGGGGATGGGCATATACGCTGCTAATTGAGAACGTAATATTGAACAACGCGCCGGCGGCGCCGTACAACGCGTTCCTGTTCCAGGGCCACGTACTTGACGAAGGGGGAGGCAAGATGAGCAAGAGTGAGGGAAACGTCCTGGACGCAGAGGGGCTGCTGACAAGGTATCCGGTTGACATGATCAGGTTCTACTTTGTCTGGAAGTCAAGCCCCATCGAGCCGCTAAGCTTTGACACAAGGGAGCTCATGTCAAGGCCGTACAAGGTCGTAAGCACCCTGTACCACCTGCACCTGTACTACAGGCAAAACAGCCAGTACGACAGCTTTGATGCCTCATCTACCATCCGGTGGGCAAGTGACAGGGGCCTGCTGACCCCCGCAGACGTCTGGCTGCTCTCAAAGCTTCAGAGGCTGATCGGGGACATGACGGAGCTAGGCGACAGGTGCCGCCTCCACGAGTCTGCAAGGGCAATCGAGGACTTTATCATCGGCTCGCTGAGCCAGATCTACGTGCCCATTACGCGCAGGGAGCTGTGGGACGAGGAGGACTCTAAAAGAGATCGCAGGCTTGCAATCTATGCCGTACTGCACGAGGTGCTAGGCACGCTTGACGTGCTCATCCATCCGGTGTGCCCGTACACGAGCGAGTACCTCTACCTAAGCACGTTTGGGCAAAACAAATCCATCCTGCTCGAAAGGTGGCCAGAGCCGCAAGAGTCGCTGATCAGCGACTCCGTGGAGGAGTCGTTTGACCTGATGATGGAATGCGTCTCAATTGCGGCAGCTGCCAGAATGAAGGTGGGGCTCAAGCGGAGATGGCAGCTAGGCGAGGCAATAATCTGCCTGGAGGGGGGCCTGGGGGAAAGGCTGGAATCGCTATCAGAGTTTTTGACTGCGCAGCTAAACGTAGAAAAGTACACGATCCACGAGCTAGAAAACCACGACGGCCTAGAGCAGATCTTGGAGATGAAGAAGATCAGGCTGCCTGTAAGGCCGGTTGTGGAGCTGGAGCCAAAGCGAGTCGGCCCCAAAGCAAGGCAGCTCATGGGCCCGCTGATCAAAAGGCATCATGAAACGGATCCCGAGGAGATCGTCGCATCGCTAAAGGAAGAATCCCAGTACACGTTCCAGCTAGAAGAGGACGTCGTTCTGGACAAGGAGGACTTTATCGTCTCGCTTGGCGCATCTGAGGGATATGCGCTATCAAAGCGGGGCAGGATCACGGTGATCATCTCCACGGAGAGGAACCAGGAGATGACGGCAAGGGGGCTGGTAAGAGACGTTGCAAGACGCATCCAGAGACTTAGAAAGGAGAGGGGTCACAACCCCACCGACGTCCTGGAGGTCGCATCGATTCTAGACTTGGACGAGGAGTCGCAAAGCATGCTGGAGGGAAAGGCATCAGAGCTGGCATTCCTGGTCAGGGTCAAAAAAATAGAGTTCTCTGAGGCATGCAGTGAATACAAAAAAGTCGACATTGACGGCAAAGTGGTACGGATAGGAATAGAGTAACTTGTGGGAAAATCCGGGTATTGCCTTGCCGGGACGCCATATCCCCGCCTGCACGTCTTGCCGAATCCCCCCGTTCCCACAACGCCTGACTGCAGTGTGCACAGTTGAAAAATCGAACATTTTCTTATCAAAACATGCCACGATGTGTCAAAACTGTGATCCGTTTTTTGATGTGCGCACCGGTAGCCATGGCAGACTGCAGTCAGGCCGGGGGCGCGAGTCAGGGCTGCCTGTACCGGGATGGTGCCCGGCATCCGGTCCGGTCAGGCCTTGCCGGCCCGATGTGAAAAAGCATGGTCAGGTTGCACGAGGCCGCGCCCCACGTACCTGCCAGTCACAAAAACCACAGCTGCATGCAGGCCTGCGCCTAGCTGCCCGGAGAGGCGGCCGCGTGCGCCGGATTTGGTAAAATGGTTATTATGTCCAGCTGTCAAAATCATGTTCAGATAGATGAGAAGCATTGAAGTCCCTTGTCGTTGATTTTTCAATAAGAAAGGAGGTGTTCTTTATTACGATCGGCTCAATTTTGGGTGCGGTTGTGATGATTCTGCCTGTGTTTTTTTCAGATGCACCAAGCTCTGAGTTTAACCTGTTTTGGGCAGCTGCGGCAAAAATTCTGGGATCCTCGGAGCCTGCAGTCGGCGCATTGCTGCACTTTGCAGTTGCCACAGTCATCGGAATATCTGTGGGCGTCATCCTATACAAGACAAACATGCTCAACATCTCAAAGATGTCAAACGGGATAGTATTTGGCCTCTTGGCAGGCGCTGTCGTAACCGTCGTCTTTGCGTTTCCCGTACAGTACTTTTTGATTCATCCAATAATGGCAGAGATAGGCAACGCCCCTGCTGTAGGGACAGTATTCTCAACTGGATACCTGCTTGGGGCGTTTTTTAGCCACGCCCTGTGGGGCATCACGCTTGGGGCGTCATCCTCCGTCATGACCGCGAAAAAAGGGATGAACTACAGGTGCCATGCGTGCGACATAGAGTTTTCAAAGATTTCCACGTTCAATGAGCACCACCGGTACATCCACGCATCTGCTCATCCCGACACCAAAAAAATCGTAATACTGGGAGGCGGCTATGCAGGCGTAGGCGTGCTAGAGAAAATACAGAAAAGGTTTGAAAAGGACGTAGACATTAGCATTTCCATTGTTTCAGAAAACAACTTTTTCCTACACACGCCAATGCTGCCGGAGCTTTCGACTGGGACGATAGAGCCGCGGCACATTGCCACGCCGATTAGAAATTTCTGCAAGAGGGCTAGGTTCTATCAGGCGCAGGTTACTGGCGTCGATTTCAAAAGGCGGCTGGCAGCCATCAGGAACTCAAACGGGGAGAGTCTGCTGGAATACGACTATCTTGTAGTTGCAGCCGGGACAAAGACCGGCTTTTTTGGAAACGAGGGCATAAGAAGGCATGCCATTACGATAAAGACCCTCAATGATGCCAACCTCTTGAGGAATCAGGTAATTGCGCAGTTGGAGCTGGCAGATCAGCGGGAGACTGCGAGGCAGGCCGGCCTCCTCTCATTTGTCATAATCGGGGGCGGCTTTTCGGGGGTGGAGACTGCAGGTGAAATCAACGAGTTCATCAGGGAGTCATCAGAGAAATACTATAGGAACATAGATTCTGACGCCATCCAGGTGACGCTAATTTCGGCAAGGGATCACATCCTTCCTGAAATTGGAGTCTTGGGGAAGCATGCGGCCGAATCCCTGGTCAGGGCAGGCGTGACGATAATCTACAATACCAAGGTTACAGATGCAGACGGCTCTGAGATATCACTGAGCGATGGATCCAAGCTGCGCTACTCCGTGCTGGTCTGGGCCGGCGGAAACGAGTCGCAGGATTTTGTAAAGTCTCTTGATGTAGAACACGACAGGACGGGCAGGATCATGGTAGATGAGTTTCTAAGGGTGCCGGGCCGTTCCAACGTGTTTGCACTAGGCGACTGCGCCCGCATTTTGGATTTGCAGGGAAACCCGTATCCTCCGACTGCCCAGCATGCAATCAGGGAGGCAAAGATTGTGGCGGAGAATCTGATTTGCTCTGTTCGCAGCAGGGGGCAGTTATCCAGGTTTCTTTACTCGTCGAAGGGATCCATGGCAAAGATCGGCAGGCGGGACGGCGTCGCAAGGATGCTTGGAATCAGTCTGACCGGATTTGCCGCATGGTTTGTATGGAAGCAGTACTATCTGTCCACCCTTCCGGTACTAGAGAAGAGAGTCAGGGTGGGGCTTGACTGGCTTGTGGATCTTTTCTTTTCTCGCGATGTGACCAGGCTTTAGCTGGCAGGGACAGCAGTGAAGAGACAGATGCTCCTCAGGCCAGCCATCAGGCCGCAGTGCACCTCCGTCGTGGTGCACATGGCTCACGAATCTGGCAAGAAAAGATGGCTTGCCGTACGGGAGGCAGGCCCGGCGACGGGATCAGAATGGCTGCGGTAGAGATGGTTTGCGCGACGGGTCCTGATGCGCAGTGCGTGGCCGGGTGTCTCCCGCAGTAGCGTGACCGGGCCTGCCAGACAAGACTCCTCATGAAGGACAGCACCAATGCCCCCAGGGATTATCCCGCAGCGCAGAGTCCCAGAGGCAGGCTCAAGCGTCCCGCCGGATCATCGGATCTTCAAGACATCATGATCACGGCAAAAAAAAGCCGTGCTCGGACAGGCACGGCTAGACAGGTGTACGGTGACGGGACGTCTCCTGATTTGCCAGGATTTCCTCAAAACCTGCAAGATGCCATCGGGCCGGGCGCGCAGGGGGCCGGAGGCTCACAAAAATATAGTCAGGCAGGCAGAATTGCGCGACAGCCCCTATTTTATTAGGAGGTCGTGTGCAATATCAGCCATGTCTGACTCGGAAAAATTCAACGTGGTCGGGGTAAACGTTCTCAAGCAGAACGGCATTGACGTAGACGAGCTCATCAGGACGCTAGTCTACAACGCATCAGTAGAGTTTACCGCATACTATTACTTTACGAACCTGAGAACCCACTGTACCGGAATGGAGGGCGAGGGCATCAAGGGAATCATCGAGGATGCAAGGCTAGAAGACCTCAGCCACTTCGAATCATGCATCGAGAGGATCCACCAGCTGGGCGGAGAGCTCCCAAATGACGCGGCCGGCTTTATCAAAATGTCGGGATGCGAGTTCCTGCAGCTTTCCCCCGATCCGACGGATCTAAAGTCAATCCTGGAAAAGTGCCTGAAGGCAGAGCAGGGTGCGATCGTAAACTGGGACAAGGTCTGCAAGATGACTCTAGGCAAGGATCCCGCAACGTACGACATTGCAAAGGACATCCTGGCAGAGGAGATCGAGCACGAGTCATGGTTTCTAGAGCTGCTATACGGCAGGCCGTCAGGACACATGAGACGAAGGTACTCAGGAGAAAGGCCGCATACCAAAAAGCACTCCCGTGCACTAGACATGTAGTCGCAGGCCGGAGTATCCCACCAAAATTTTTGTATGTGGTCACCTACCCCTAGATTATTTTGGCCACCTCATCCATGATGGACTTGCCCTGCAGCTTCCATGTCGACACGCATGTATTGAGCCATCCATGCCTTTCCGTCCAGACCAGGCCTCCCTTGATCTGGCCGCTTATCTTGAATTGAAGTACGACGGGGAGCAGCGCCCGCTCTGCACCATTGTTGGTCGGCTCGACACCCTCGTATTCCAGAAACGCAAACATGCACGGCAGGGCCCTGTGCATCCTCTTGAGAAGGGGCTCCAGCGGGCCGCCCCATGCATCAACGTATCCGAACAGCATGTTCTGCATGTTGGTCTCAAACCGCCGGCGCAGCTCCGGCGAGTGCCGCCCCATCAGCCCGCCGGCACTGCTTATCCCCGTCCTCTCCTCGAGCTCCCGGAGATCCTCCCCGGACAGCTTGTCCCAGCCCTCAAGACACTCCCTGGCATCCTTGAACAGCTGCTGCATCTGCCGGTACAGGACTCCTGCAAACAGCAGGGCGCCCTTTTTCTGCGAGCCATACAGGAGGAACCGCAGCTCGTGCGCCCAGCACCGCTGGAGCCTTCCCAGCAGCCCGAACCTCTTGTATGCGGGATATCCGTCCGATGTGACGACGCCCCCGTACCCGCCCATGTACTGGTCCAGGATCCGGGCGCTCCTGGTGTCTGCATATATCATGAACACGCCCACCGCCGACAGCATGGCCCACGCCCATCCCAGTCTGCCTGCCAGGTTGATCCCCGTCTCGTCTATGCAGACCGTCTTTGAGCTTCTTACCTCCTCTGCGATGGCCTCGGCAGGCGCCTTTGCGGCGTCGCAGACGCGTCCCATGCTGTTGATTGCAGTTGACTTTGACATGTGCACGCCCAGGATATCTGACATTATACCCGGGATCCTGTTGTGTGGGACGCCCTCGCTGCGCAGCTTTGTGACGGCTGTGACCACGCTCGTGTCATAGCTGCCGCGTCGGGGCAGGCCGTCGGGGGCAGTATGCATGGTGCCGCATTTCGGGCACACTGCCCTCTGTGTCTCGTGGCGCGTCTCGGTGTACTTTATCTTGAATCCTATCATGTCGCGCACCTGCGGCTTTTTCATGATCTCTGTGGTGGTGCCGCACTTGCACTCCGGCGCCCGTCCACCCGGAAAGCAGTGTTTCTGTACCCTGGTGGGCCGGTGGGTGCGCGATACGCCCTTGTGGCCCTTCTGGCCGCCGGGCTTTTTTCTGTCCTCCCCGGTGCCGTCATCCCCGGCTGCAGCATCGGGCCGGGCCCTCTCCTTTCTCCTCTGCGCCTTTTGCCTCTTCCACTCCAGCGAGTCTGCCGACGGGGGCGAGTTCTCGTTCTCGTAGTACCGGAGCCGGTTGTCCTGCTCCCTGATGGTCTTGTCGCGCTTTTCAAGTGTCTTGTTTAGCCTTTCAATGGTCCTGCCCTGCTCCTCAATGATATTGTCACGCTCCTTGAGGTCCTTTTTTAGATTCTTTATCGTCTCCGTGGGCGATGCTGTAGATGCCTTGATCTCGTAGCATGCGGAGAGCTGACCTTTCACAATGCCTAGTCTACGCGATCATAGTATAAGGATCAGCACCGTCAGTAATGTTTACCCTATTGTGAGGGGTAGGTGACCTCATACAAATTTTTTATTCGCCTGCGCAAATTGGCTGGCAAAGGGCAAAAGTCGGCAGTTAAATAGAAAATCGGCGTAATTGTTCCATGGTAAAGCAGATCAGCCTGGATGCCTGGCAGGTAAACCACCTCACCGGGCTGCTGCGCAAGGGATCAAAGATCGTCGAGCAGACAAACAAGCCAATCGTGCTGTACCGCCAGACCTTCGATGAGGAGGAAGGCAGCTATGAGGAGATCGTATGCTCGCTTACCAGGAACTACATAGTAGAGCAGCTTGTGGCATCGGGAGGCATGATAATCCCCGCGTTTCGCCAGCAGCACGTGTATACGATCGACGACTATCCCAAGATCATCCTCAGAAAAAGCAGGGATCGATTCATGGAGATAATCGATCTGCTGGAAAAGGAGGTCCAGTGACCACCCTACAGTTAATAAAGACCAAGGCAGGCATGTTTTCTTACACATGCGCCTATTAGAATTTCAGGCAAAGGAGTTGTTCGGGCAATACGGCATCCCGACGCCCCCAAGCAGGGCCTCAAAGGACATCGAGCAGGGCAGAAGGGACGCCAGGGAGCTGGGATTCCCGTTTGTAATCAAAATCCAGGTTCCAGTCGGAGGGCGTGGAAAGGCTGGGGGGATCCAGAAATGCCACAACATCGACGAGTTCGATATCAGGTATCCTCAGGTTCTGGGCATGGAGATCAGGGGGGAGAGGGCGCGTGCGGTATTGCTGGAGAAGATGGCAGACGTCAAAAAGGAGCTGTACCTGTCGCTGTTTTTGAACAGAAGCAAGAGATGCTACACGGTCATCGCATCATCAGATGGCGGCGTCGAGATAGAGTCGGTCAAAAGCCAGGTAATAAAGGAGGTCGGCCTGGGCGATGTCGACGAGGCCACAGCAAGGCAGGTTGCAGCAGAGATTGGACTGGACGGGAAATCAGCAGACGATCTGGCAGACATTTTGCAAAAGTTGTCAAGACTGACAACGGAGAAGGAGGCAGAGCTTGCAGAGATCAACCCGCTGGCAGTGACAGGGGACGACTCGCTGCTGGCCCTGGACGGCAAGGTCGTAACGGATGACAATGCAAACTTTAGACATGACGAGCTGCAAAAGTACCAGGAAAAGACAGAAATCGAGGAGCGCGCAGAAAAATCAGGATTCAGCCTGGTGGAGCTGGATGGAAACATTGCAGTAGTGGGAAACGGAGCCGGGCTGGTCATGTCAACGCTGGACATGCTCTCAGACAACGGAGGAAGGCCGGCATGTTTTTTGGATGTGGGCGGCGGGGCGACCACCGAATCGGTTTACGAGGCACTCACACTAATCAGCAGGATGGACAGGGTCAAGGCGATCCTGGTAAACCTTTACGGCGGGATTGTAAAGACGACGACGGTCGCATCGGCATTCATCAAGGCATATGATGACGGCCTGATTGACCTGCCGGTCTACTCGAGGCTAAAGGGGGCAGAGTCAGACAGGGCACAGGAAATGCTCAGGGACTCAAAGACTGTGATGTTTGACTCCGTCGAGGAGGCAATCAACGCAGCAGTGATGGGGATAAACTAGGATGACAGACGTCTTTGAGCTGCTCAGGGGAAGTCCGGGCGAGCCGGACTATAAGAAAAAACCGGTAATCGTCCAGGGACTGACCGGGGCGTACGGCTCTGTACATGGGAAAAACATGATTGCATACGGGACCAATATCGCAGCAGGCGTGACGCCCGGAAAGGGCGGCCAGAAGTTTGAGGGGGTTCCAATATACAACACGGTCAGGGAGGCAGCGGAGGCGACGGGCGCCAAGATTTCAATCGTCTTTGTTCCGGCAAGGTTCTTCCTGGGCGCGGCAACCGAGGCGCTAGAGGCAGGCATCAAGCTGCTAGTGGCAATCCCGGAGCACGTGCCGGTGAGGGACACGATGCGCGTCCTGGACATGGCAGGGAAAAACGATGCAATAGTCATCGGCCCCAACACGCCGGGAATCATGATTCCGGAGACAATCAAGGTCGGAATCATGCCTCCGACCCCGTTCAAGGCTGGAAGGATTGCGGTGCTCTCAAAGAGCGGAACCCTGCTTTACGAGATCTCAGACGCGCTGACCAGTGCGGGCTTTGGGCAGGCAATCACGATCGGAATCGGGGGGGATCCGGTAAACGGCACGAGGCTCGTAGACGCCTTTGAGATGGTAAGGAACGTCTCGGATCTTGACGGGCTAGTCGTCGTCGGAGAAATCGGAGGCGACTCGGAGGAGATCCTAGCCCAGAGGATTATAGACAGTGGGTTTGACAAACCGGCAGTGGCATACATCGCAGGCAGGGCGGCCCCCAAGGAGAAGAGGATGGGGCATGCAGGCGCAATCATAATGGGTACATACGGCTCTGCAGAATCCAAGATAGCGATGTTTAACAAGGCAAACATTCCGGTAGCAAAGAGGCCTGTAGAGGTGCCGGTCTTGCTTGCAGGCAAGATGAAGGAATAAAAGAGAGTCTTTGTGGGAGTACACATGCCAATCACGGATCCCGAGAAGAAGAGAATCGCCCAGCAGGCCAGGCTGTACATGAAGATCTGCTTTAACTGCGGGGCAAGAAACGACATCAATGCCACGCGGTGTCGCAAGTGCAAGAACCCGCATCTCAGGCTAAAGAACAGGACGCTTGGTGCAAAGAAATAGGCATCCTGTCCGGCAGGGATCGTCCGGTTTTTTCCCGCAGGCTGTACGTTTGTTCCCGAATGCGGCCAGTCTCAGATGGCAGGACGGGGCGTTTTTGGCCAACCACGCAAAGGCAGTGCAAACATCCATGTGGGCCACATCCTGCGGTATATTGACGAGTAAAGTTTCCCGAGTGCGAGTTTGCGCCCCCTTGCTGGCCAGGCATGAAGGTGCCAGGGCCCCATGAGACGGCAGCCATGAGGAACAATTAGCATGTTTTCAACTATGAAATGTACCGAAAATCGAGCAAAAACAGAAACTGGACAGGTGGCATGATGCCCCAACAGCAAGACAAAAACAACAATCCCATCTGTACTTAGATGGCCTAACCCAAAGACAAAAAAAGCTCCCAGACTCGTGTCTTACTTGGACCGGTCGTCTAGTGGCTAGGATGACGCATTCACACTGCGTAAGAGATCGCCTCTCCGCAAGGGTCGTGGGTTCAAATCCCATCCGGTCCACCACAATATTGTACCTTTTATGCGTTCCAGGAAATGGAAATCAGAATGAAGCTTACGATGGATGACTTTGAGAGGGTGAGCCAGGCGGCCCCGCTTGCCCTGTTCAACCAGGGTATCAAGGCAGAGGAGACGCGCGAGAAATACACCCGCACGCTGCGCCAGGTGCTCTGCGGCATGCTAGAGGACATACTGGAGGGCGACCTCGAGGGCCGCGTGAAACAGCTGGTGCAGTACGGCCGGGAGGATCCGGCATGGGTGCGCGACCTGCTGCTGAGCCTCTCGCGCAAGCTGCTCGAGCGGACCAGGCTTGCCCCCGACAATCCAGAATACCTCAATCCCGTCTCGTTTGGCGGGTATTTCAAGCCGGTCAAGAAGCTGCTGGATATGAACGACGTCGCGATCCCTTGGAAGCGCATATACGCCACGTTTCCCGAAGAGACCGGCCCGTCGCCGTCCTCCCGCGGATGGACGCGCGCGGAGGTACAGAGGATGCTCAGGTTCTGCCGGGGGCCGCTGGAGCGTGCAATCATACTGGTGGCCGCAAGCTCCGGGATCAGGGTCGGCGGGTTCGAGGGGCTCGAGTGGAGGGATCTCGTCCCCGTGTACAGGATGCCGGACGGTACACTTGAGATGGGGGATGCAGCAGACGGCGGGGAGCGGGACGGCGCCAAGCGTCCGGTCTGCGCAAAGCTGCAGATATACCGCGGATCCGGCGAGAGCTATCCGGCCTTCATCACGCCGGAGGCGTATGCGGCGCTTGACGACTATCGTGCGGAGTGCGCCGACAGGATTGGACGTAGGCCGCTCCCCGGCGATCCCCTGTTTGTCGGATCCGGCTGCCTTCCGCGAAGGCTGTCGATGGTCATGATAAAAAAGCACATACTCGGCGTGCTGACAAGGTCGGGACTCCGCGACAGATCCGGCTCAGGCGGCAGCGGCAAGACGCGCAGGCACGACGTCCCGATGACCAACGGCTTCAGGCGGTTCTGGAACAAGACGTGCAAGGAGGCCTCCTCCCGGGAGTCCCCGCTGTCCAGCCTGATCAAAAAGGAGTACATGATGGGCCACTCCGGGCTGGTAAAGCTTGACCGCAACTACTTCAAGACCCACACGCTGGAGCTGGCAGAGGAGTACCTGCAGGTGGTGCCGGCCCTCACCCTTGATGACGCGGCAAGGCTGCGCATGGAAAACGACGCGCAGGCCCGGAGGATAGCGAGCCTGGAGGACGAAAAGGGCGCAGAGATTGCCGACCTGCGCCTCATGGTGGAGCAGCTTGCAAAAAGGATAGGGCCAGACGCCAAATAGGGCCCTTTTATGGTGCCCGCGTCTTGTGTGCATGAACGGCAACAAAAGGTGTCCTGTCTGCAGGGATGACCTGGACAGGCATACTGACAGGGATCTGGCAGCGTGCGCGTACCGCATGATCTCGGACTGACTGACTGGCATCCATACAGGCTGCCCGCCCGTTTTTACTGCGCTTGCCCTGCCCTTGCCCCGCATGATGCATATTGCTTTTTGATCAGCTGGTGGGCGCGTATGAAGGAGCCAATTTCTGCTGCGAGGCTTTGGGCGTGGCCGAAAACCAGGGCGGCCTGACCGGCCATCCTTCAGGCATTCTGTCTTGTCGCACAGTCCTGCCTGAAGTCTGAAGTTTGGCAAAAAATCACCAGGATGATCAGCGTGTTTTGAGTCTGAGCTTTTTACGTGTGTGGCCACCTCCTGCCCATATCAACTATGCACGAATTTGCATGTGGCCAACTTGTACGTCTGGAAAGCAAGTGGATATACATCAAAGATGAGCCAAGCGACCCGGAATCAGTCATGAAACAGGGCAGGCTCTTCAGTTCCCTGTAGTTATTAGATCCGTCAAACTACGTATTGGAGATTCTTTCCAAAGGCAGGCTCTTCAGGATCATGTATCCGTGTGACTTTGCATTCTCATAATGGTTTTTGACTACCCTCTCAAAGTCTTGGTCAAGCCGGGTAAGGGATTTTTTCAACTGCGGTATCCGCTCCCTGTGATCCTGGTTTCGCCTAACCAGATCGTCTATGTATTTTTTGGGCGGTAGCGCCCCAAGCTTTTGCAGGTTGCATCGCTGGCAGACTAGGGTGAGATTCCAGATATCGTCTTCTGCAATATAGTCAAACGGAATGACATGTTCCACATGCGTCTTCCTTCCATCTGACAGCTGCTTTCCACAATAAAAGCATTCAGTGAAGAACGGATTGAGTATCCTTCGAAATCTTGTCAGGCTGCCCCTTTTCATGTTTTTTCCTTCGGTTTTTACGATTAACTTTGGGAGACCAACGTTGAGTTTTTCTAGGAACTTTGCCCATTCAAGAATTACCGCCTTGAGAAGAACCGCGTTATGCCGCTTGAAGAATTCGATGGCGTCGGGGTTCAGGTTTATGCCATAGTCAAGATCAACGTACCGTTTGTTGTTGTGCGTCTTCCTGGCGATCCTATAGTCAAAGAACATCCTGACCTCTGTTGCCCTGCCGACCTTGATTCTCTGGAACCTCCAAGTAACGTTGTGAAAGCACAATTTTTCAATGCGTTCTATGCACTTTTGGATGTTTTCCTCATATTCCTCTTTCCTACATGTCTCTCTAAATGTATCGGGATAGTATTTTTTTGGAAACTCTTTTTCTATGATCTTTACAATCTGTGGTTTTTTTGTTGCCTGAGGGGCATGTTTCATCTTCATCTTACATATCTGATTCCAGTAATACTCTAGAAAGTATTTTGCAATATCGGCAAAATCCACATGGGTACCGGTTTTGTCTCTGCTGTAATCAAGCAGGAATCGCGCCAAGGCAAACTTGTATGTGTTGTCTTTTGAGCCATGGCTTATTATGTTCAGGAATCCCTGCTCAAACTCCTTATCTGTAAAGGTATCAAAGCTGACCGTCTCACTCATCGCCATCACGTAGCTGGAATAATTGTGCAGGCATAGGAAAACATACCATTGATTGCTTGTGCGTGGTATTGCATATAAAATGTGAATGCGTGTGATAACACGATTGCGAGGGTTGGGCGCAATTTTGATGTCAGAGGAGGTGCTTGGATTTTTGTGGCAACAGCGGGGCTGTCGCCTAACAGACATTGTGCGTAATCGGTGCAGATCAAAAAAATCATGCAGCTTTGCGTCATTTTTGGCAAATACGCATAAAGTCTAACGGATCCCCGGCCAAGAGGGCCAAGGATCGTTGATGGTGGGAGATTGCCCCCGGGCGGCACTGCCTGCCGGGGTCTTGATGATCATGTCCCCATATCGCATCCCGGGGAGGGGGCAAGCTCTTGCCTTGGCGATCCCCCCGTGATACCTGCGTTTATCCTGTCTGAGTTCTCCTCGGGCAGACGGCAGTGGGGATTTTCCTAAAGCGCCAGAGGCCGAGCCGGATGATCGCAATGCAACACCACGATCCTTCCTGTAGTTGGCTACAGTAGCCCACTAGCGGGAACATTTCTTCCCGGAAGCTGGCTACAGTAGCCCACTAGCGGGAACATTTCTTCCCGGAAGCTGGCAACAGTAGCCCACTAGCGGGAACATTTCTTCCCGGAAGCTGGCAACAGTAGCCCACTAGCGGGAACATTTCTTCCCGGAAGCTGGCAACAGTAGCCCACTAGCGGGAACATTTCTTCCCGGAAGCTGGCAACAGTAGCCCACTAGCGGGAACATTTCTTCCCTGTTACTGGCAACCGCTGCATGTGTAATCATCATTTGATCTCCGGCCCTGGGAGCGGATCAAAGCCGGGGTCATCAAAGGGATTGTCGTGCTTGGGCCTGTCCCGCGCCTTTGAGGACGCGCCGCCCGCATCTCCCGTCTTGAGATCCTTTTTTACAAGCCTTGCCTCCATCGGCTTTGCCATTGTCGTGCCGTTTGACTCGCCCGCTATGAGAAGTCCCTCCCTCTCCCCCCTGCCCCAAGCCACAGCTTGTCTACAAGTCTCTTTGGGACGCTGGACACGACTGCCCCGCCGCTGTGCCCGCAGATGACTCGGCCATGTTTTTTGTACGGATTCCATGCATTCAGAGTTTGAAACAAACTCAGGGCGCGTTTTTGCAAGCTTTGCAAAAAAACCTTGCAAGCTTTGCAAAGACATTCGTGGCAAGCTGACTCGCATTACCCTACGATTTCACAAAAAACAAGACCAGGACGCCCGGGACCCTCAACAGGGCACCTGATCCCCCACAACCTTCCGGGACGTCAGAGCCGTCCCAGTCCCTTATCTTTACCTGAGTGAAAAATTCCCTCAGACTCCACACTGTCATTCCGGATCGAGGGCCGAGATATTCTCGCGGGCTGAAATCACTACGATTAATCACAGATGATTAACCTCAAGATTTCATAATAATATCATGTCTGGAGAAGGGGGCCGAAACTATCAGAAAACATGGCAGGAACCAAAACATGAGAAACAGAGTTGTAAACAGCCGTTGGGAGCACGTAAGGTACAACATGACAAAGTGGAAAGAGAGGGGTCTGACAGGTGTCACGTATGGTTCAAAAGCCCCAAGATACACCAGATTCACGCCTCCCTTGAGGATGAGGGGAAAAAGACACAGGGCTGGTGTCTATCTGATCCTGAATTTTTCCAAGGCACTCGTCCTGGAGGTGGCTTCTCCGGCGGGGGAGCATTCTATTTTTTGTCTGCCTTCCTTCATTGCCTCATCAAAGGCCCGCTCATACCAGTCAATGTCTGTGAGGTCCTTTTTTGACAGGCTCTTTCCACCGGGTGTCAGCACGACTTTGCCGCCAAGGTCGTGGAACCGTATGTACTCGTCTGGTCTCAAACCTAGGCTTTGTACCATCACGGATGGAATGACCGCAAAAAATGAAGAGTTGTCCTTGATGCTGAGCCTTCGCTCATGTATCTTTTCCATGCCATCAGCAAATGTTGGATATTCATTTAAGACAGGGGCCAAAGGCGCCAAAAAACGGCGCCAAAGGTGCGTTTGGTACCTGCCCGACAGGGGCCAATGGCGCCAAAAAACGGCGCCAAAGGTGCGTTTGGTACCTATCTTACAGGGGCCAAAGGCGCCAAAAAACGGCGCCAAAGGCCCCAATCTCCGAGGGCCAGTAACGGAATTTCAACTCGCATTAATACACAAAACACAGAAAATGAAACCAGAACACAAGAGCCACATAACGTGGATCCCTGATCCCCACAGCCTTCTGGGACGTCATATCGTCCGTCCCTCAACCCTACCCGAGTAAGAGATTTCCTCAGACCCGCCTATCTTCTACTGATTAAAATAGACCCAAAACCATATTGATACATGAAGGTAGATCTGAGAGCTGATTCGAAATTAGCAAATTCTGACGAGCATAAATGAATTTACATTAATAGATTAAAATTCTTACAAATGATAGGTTATCTATAAAACTACTTGGCAAACCAGCTAAGTGAAATGTAAATGAGATTTGTTGTTTTGCCTTACTGCTGAGGCGTTGTGTCTCATGCCCAGTTTTTGTTTTTACTCAATTTCAGGGTACTTTTCACTTAGCTGCAAACTTACAGAAAAATCCGGGCATTTGCGAGGTTTCTAATTTCAATTTCGGATCATCCCTAAGGCTTGATAGCGCATACCGCTTCTACCTGATACTGGTGGATTCGAAGAAATTGGAGGAAAGCTGGAAGATGAAGTGAAGCAGGAACTTGGTTCCGTATGGGATCAGGGACTTTCTTGATGGAGATCCGAACGGCAAGATCATAAACGCAGAATTTGACTGGGAAGGAAGCGCGTATGAGACAAAGCACTTCGTACTTTTTATCGTACACTGGAACCACTTTAGACCGCCTTTCGATCAGATCCGAACAGGTAATCTGCTTCATTACTGTGGCAAAAACAGATGGTTTTTACAAGGTATGTCAGATCATAGAATCGAGACGGATTGGTTGATTTTGATAGGCTGCTGGGAGGGGAATCAAACGCCAACGAGACAGATCCTCTGAAGATTTTTGAGCGCCTGGACAAGCAAGTAACCAAGGAAGATCTGCGCACCAACCAAGAAACAATATTAAAAAACTGGCATGAAAACCATCTTGATAAAAAAGATGTCATAGTCAAACTCCATACCGGTGAGGGAAAAACCCTTCTGGGCCTTTTAATGCTGCAATCAAGCTTAAACGCTGGACTGGGACCAGCTATTTTCTTGTGTCCTGACACTTATCTGGTCAAGCAGGCCACTCGCGAAGCAGAGTCATTCGGGATAAAAACAGTTCTGGCCTGTGAAGATAGGAAACTTCCTTTAGATTTTCGCAACTCCAAGGCCATCCTGATCACGACCTGCCAGAAATTATTTAACGGCAAGTCTGTTTTTGCCGTTTCTGGATCTGGTAAAGACATTGTCCCAATTGGGGCTCTGGTCATGGATGATGCTCATGCTTGTGTAGATATAATCCGTAAATCTTTCTCTATCACTGTCTCAAAAAATGATTCGGAAGAAGAAAAACGTCTTTACAACGAGCTGTGGGCGTTGTTTGAAGCGCCGCTAATGCGCCAAGCGCAAGGAACCTGCATCGATATCAAAGGGGGCTCGGACGGCGTCATGGCAGTACCATTCTGGGCATGGCATGATAATCGCAAAAACGTGCTAGAAATATTGAACGAACACAAAGACGTACAAAGTGTAAAGTTTGCATGGGATTTTCTAAAAAACAAGATCCCTTCTTCTGCCTGCCTCTTCTCCGGTAAAAAGATGCAAATTTCTTTGAGGCTGTCACCAATCGATATGCTTCCCTCATTCACAGGTGCCAAGCGGCGAATTTTTCTCTCTGCAACTCTCAACGATGACGCCTTTTTAGTAAGAGATCTGGGCATAGATGCAGACAGCGTGTCTAATCCATTAACCTCAGCATCCAAATACCGCGGTGAACGACTCGTTATAATTCCTACACTAGTCAGTCCATCTTTGACTAGATATAAGATGATCAAGTGGGTTTCCAAATTGGCCGAAAAGCATGGGGAATTTGGCACGATGTCGATAGTTCCCTCGTCAAAACTCGCTGAGGATTGGACTCGGGAAGGTGGGGACATTGCTGATGTGAAAAATTTAGAAGAAAAACTAAAAAAAGTCAAAGATGCAATACGGGAAAACAGATGCACGAAGGTGACTGTCTTGGTAAACAAATATGACGGAGTCGATTTGCCTGACAGTCTATGTCGGATTCTGTGCTTGGATTCGATGCCTGTACATATGTCATTGTTTGAATCGTATGTGCAAAAAGTACGAGAAGGGTCTTCCGCTGTGAGGCGACTATTATCTCAGCGCATAGAACAGGGCATAGGCAGGGCAATCAGAGGAGGTAGCGACTGGTGCATAGTTATCATCACTGGAGACAGCCTGTCAGATTTTGTTTCAGAAACCGACAAGCGTAAGTTTCTATCCGATAAAACTAAAAAACAAATTGAAATTGCAGAGATACTTGCCAAGGAAATGAAAAAGGAAGGAAGGAACATGTTGGATGTAGTTGAAAAGCTCATACAGCAGTCTTTGGATCGAGAGAAATCTTGGAAGAGCTATTATGATAAAAAAATGAAAGAGGTTGAACCTGTATGTTTAAGTAATGAATTTCTGAAGATCTTCCAACTAGAACGTGATGCAGAGTTAAAATACCAGCATGACGATTTTTCCGGCGCCGTTAAAACAGTTAATAAAATCATGGATGCCGTTGCAGAAAATGACAAGGGCTGGTATTTACAGCTAATGGCCACTTATCTTTATCCCAGCGATGCAACAGGTTCAATGGAAAAACAGAAGAAAGCTTTCAAAAAAAATAATTTGTTACACAAACCAGAACTAGGTACGGTCTACAACAGACTTTCAAGTGACACAAATGGCCGTGAAGCAGAAATTTTAGGATGGATAAGAAAACACGAATCCCACAATTTGCTAATGGCTGACCTTAGGCGTACTTTAGACAGTGTGGCATTTGGCACTCCCTCCGAATCCTTTGAAGAGGGGATCAAGGGACTTGGAGAACTGCTTGGTTTTCCCTCACAACGGCCAGAAAAAGAAAGTGACAAGGGACCTGACAACTTGTGGAGCGTTGGCGGTAAAATGTACTGGCTCATATCGTGTAAAAACGAGGTGAAATATGATCGACCACACATTTCCAAAAAAGAGATAGGCCAGCTTGATAACGACATAGGTTGGTTCAACAAGTATTACGAAGAATGCGACCTAAAACCAATTTTAATTCATCCTGCCAATACGTTGAACCGTGACGCGTTTCCTACGCAAAAACCGTATGTCATCAGAGAGGCGAACCTCGACAATTTGAAGGAAAATGTCATAAAATTCTATACTTGCTTCAACCGATACCCATTGGACGACATTACAGAGGAACTGATAAAGACAAAATTGTCCGAGCATAAGTTAGATCTTTATAATTTAACTAGAAAATATACTGAGGAAATAAAACACAGCAAGTAATGTCTGCTACATCGTAATCGTTTCTTACGATCCATAAGTCATTCATAAACAGCGAACCCAACGCTAGATTCAGACTAGCCAGTTAGCAAAGAAGAATTGTCAAAGCCGTTCAGCTTGGGTCCAAAATAAGCGGTGAGTGCCAGATTAGTCCCTCCAGACCCCGGATGACCGTTCCGAATCGACTGGCCAAAATCATCCCCTGGGCTGAAATTATTACAATTAACCCCAGATAATTATTTTAAAATTATGATATCATGTCCGGAGAAATATCAAAAAATATGACAGGAATCAAGAACATGAAAAACAGAGTTTATCAATTCTGAGGGTATTGGCTATTTCCCTTTCTATCCTGTCATGATACATCATGTGTCTCGGAATCTTTTGAACCTTTTGCCCGCCAAAAGTCTACAATTTTTAATCACTCATTGGCTGTCATAGGAATCATCCGAGGAGATCATCTTCCCAAGGACAGGACGGATCCTGTCGCCTGTGGTTGCAGGATGCCCCATAGGCAGAGTCCGTATCCCAGAAAGCCGTCGCGGGCATGTCAGATACAACATGACAAAGTGGGAAAACTTGGCTTTGAGCAGTGTCACGTGTGGTCAAGGAGCCCGAAAATCCACAAGATCTTCGAGACCCTAGATGAAAAGGAGAGGCAGGGAGTGACGGCCCTGGTCATTTGAGATGCAGCCTTTCCAGTTTTTTATCATAGGAGGCATCAGGTTCCTCCCCGTGCTTTTTGGAATTCTCCATTGCCTTGTCAAGCGCAAGATCGTACTTGTCCTTGCCGCCTTCGCTTGATGAAGTGTGCTGGGTCCGCATGGGGATTAGTTCCATCCGATCCTCAAAACTCACAAACTCGACGATCTGATCCTCGTCAATGTCGAGATTCTCCACCAGTGCATTTGGAATCGTGATGACGAGGCTATGGCCCTGCCTGCGCACCTTTCTATAATATTTTTTTTCAGGCATGTACTGTATCTGTAATTTCACGTTTAAGGGCCAACTTTTTGCCAAATGTACATAATGTACATAGTGTAACTTTTGGCCGCCCCAAAATGTACATAGTGTAACTTTTGGCCGCCCCAAAATGTACATAGTGTAACTTTTGGCCGCCCCAAAATGTACATAGTGTAACTTTTGGCCGCCCCAAAATGTACATAGTGTAACTTTTGGCCGCCCCAAAATGTACATAGTGTAACTTTTGACTATCGCAAAAAGCTACATTTTCACTATTTTTTTTCTGCCTGACGTTGCCGGCACTTGGACCGGATCTCTCGCATTACTTCACCAGACACAAAAACGACCAGTCAAGTCTCCCATGGATACCCTTCTGGGTCTCCAATCCACCACACGTCAGGCCCCCTCCGGGGCCTGAAAATCAAAGACTCCCAGGCCCCTGACGTGGGCCCTGTATCCCACAGCCTTCTGGGACGTCAGAGTCGTCCCAGTCCCTTGTACCCTACCTGAGTGAAGGATTTCCTCAGACTTCACACCATAGCTATGAACCGACCGGCCAAAGTCATCCCCCTGGGCTGAAATTATTACGATTAACCACAGATAACCAATTTTAAAATTATAATATCGTGTACGAAGAAATACCAAGAATCATGACAGGAATCAAATGAGCATGAAAACACGGAGTTTACACAATCTGAGGGTATTGGCTATTTCCCTTTCTATCCTGTCACGATATACCGTACATCTTGGAATCTTTTGAATCTTTTGCCCGTCAAAAACCTGTAATTTTTAATCGCTCTTTGATTATCATGATATTATCTGAGAAAATTACATGCCCGGGCCCTGTGATATGACATTAATCTACATGATCGTGATTTTTTTATGATAATCTGGCGATATTATATCATGTCAACTTGTCTTGGATTCTGATTCTGAAAATAACCTATCCGTTTCCGATGTTTCTTCCCATCCCTTCTGAATTTAAGGCACTTCAAAACTTCTTTGTTGTTATGATTGTCCTTTTGGTTCTGATTGCCCATCTTCATATGTGAAAAGCCATTTCCAGAGTCAAATTTTCTGATTTGGAGTCATGGAAATAATTTTGCAGAATCGCCGCCCCTCACTTTGATTATCCGCCTTCGTATTTGAACGAAAAATCATTTCGAGTCAAGTTTTCTGGCCAAGTCGTGAAAAAATAGCCTATAGAACCGCCTTGGCCATGAACAATTATGTCATGTTTTCTGATGATATACTTTGGGTTATACTGAGAGTGGCTTTTGAGATTTTGAATTTTCAGTATTTCCCGTATTGCGATGCCTTTCCGAGCTGTGCAAAAAAGTGCAAGATATCCGCCGGATTCAGGATGTCTGGAATGGGAAAAGGGATCTGCTGAGGGCAATGGTGCGTGACCAGTGATGCCAGTGCCTTGTGTTTAGGTTGTGGGCAGGCATGACACGTCATCCGCCACCATTGCAAATGCCGGCTAGGTAAACTCTTGCGCCGTCGAATTTGATAAACCCATAAGGCGCAGGTTGCCCAACAAACCCATTCTTGGATTGGGTCTTAACTAGGAAGGGTTCGAGTCTGAGTCACGCACAGGATGTGAAAATCAGCGGTTAGATGATCCCTTCCCATCTCGACCTTTGGGGTAAAACACCCTGTTCAGAAGCGGAATCATGACATAGCGGGCCATTGGAACCCAGAACAGCAGGTTCGAGCCAATCACTATAAAGAATGCTAAAAGATAGTCAACTTCTATTTTGTATATTGATGTCAGCTCCCAAAAGAAGAGCATGATCATGGCTGCAGGGTTCAACGTAGCATATCTCGTGCTTATCTCAAAAAAACCCAAAAACTGCATCAATGATCCGCATGCAGGCATTACGACATCTATCGCCTCATCTATCGCCTTCCGACACCAGTTATCGATCAACATCAATGATCCGCATGCAGGCATTACGACATACAGTAAGTTTGTCTTTTTCTCCGTAAAGAATCGGACCAGCCTGCCGGCAGCAAACGGCAATTCTAAAATAAAAAGGGGGTCAAGGTACAGAGACCTTTGTCAGGGACGGGTTTGTATCAGACGTACTCATCATGTGGTTCCAGGTGTTGCTTACGTAGACCATCTGGCCAGGGGTGTAGCTCAGCGTACCGCTGTCGTGGCATCCCTCAGCCCCGTCTAGACAGGCATATTGATTGCCGGAGCTCCAGGAATTGTCGAATATTATCTGGCTGTTGTTCCGGATAACGAATGATTCGATGTCAAACACCCTGTTGTACAGGAAGAATCTCAGGCCGTCATAAAGTGCGTCAAGTGTTGGGTGATCCTCGTCGTAGAACGAGAGCGTAAACGTCCTCTCGCAGCTGCCAGGATCGTCCTCGTACAGGACAAGGTACAGGCCGTTGTCCCCGTTAAACGCGTGTCCCCCATACGTGCCGCCGTCGATGTCGATTGCCAGCTGCCGGTACGTCGGATTGGTGGTGGCCGGACACGTGGCCTGGGCCGTCTGTATCCCGAGCAGGTCCAGAAACTCCGAGTCGAGCCTGTCGCCGCCGCTGTCGCCGTCCGTTGCAAGCTTGAACCGCTCGTCTTTTATCGTCTCATCCACGATGTACTGCATTGCGGCCTTTTTCTCCTCAAGCGTTAGATCGACGGTGCCGGTCAGGACGCGTACGTGCTCTATCGTGTCCAGCAGGAACTCGTTATAGTCCCGCTTTAGCTCCTCGGCCTTTTCGGCCCTTGACTGCTTGTCTGCATCAAGGCTCTGCAGCCACTGCTTTACGTCGCTTTTGAAGCCTTCCTTGGTCTGCTCCCTGTCTGCGGCAGCATCTGCCATCCCGGCCACGCCGAGCGGCAGAACCGCCGCGGCGATCAGCGAACCGAACAGGATCAGTACGGTTTTTTTTGCTTTGTTGTTCATGTTGTTACAGGTCGTTATGCGCCTTTGTTATATAGCAATTGATATCGGTTTGTGGCATGCTTCTTTTTTTTCTAGGCCGGGGGCGCCGGGGCGCCAAAAGCCGCCTGACCGGCAGATCTGGCATGCGCTGTAAATCCGTGACTGACAACGCACCAATCAGCGATGATCTGGCGTGGAGCGGGCCTTGTATCGCTTGCAGTGGTTAAAGAAACAGCCTTTTGGAGCGGATCTTGTAAATCAAAACTGTCAGTAATGCCACACTAACTACAAGCAGAGCTAGTGCGGGTAGATCTTGTAACAGATATGACGGGCCAAAGGACATAGAATCTAGACGGATTTGATGCGCCAGAGACAGCGAGCCCACTCCAGCCAGCACCAGCCCGCAAAAGCCAAGTATCAGCCTAGGATAAAAAAAAGAATGCGTCAGTATGTGTTACCACACACCGTATTCGAAATCCGCCTCTACACTATACCAAGTTGTGCCCACATGAGGATTGTCAAACGCATGGCTGCCTCTTCGATCGCCATGGCCGTTCAAAAACACGGTTTCGGTTCCGTGTCTAACCTCACCCTGTTGGAACTCGTGGGGGATAAAGCACCAGTGCATGTAAAACGGGCTTGCCTCCCATGTCACATCAACGGTGTCTGGCCTTACAGGTGCCTGAAATACAGCCTGGTTAAGCGTCGCACATCCGGAATAGTTGTCATGCAGTGTCAATGTGTGCGGCGTGCCATGCTCTCCATCATACAGATCAATTCTTGCGTTGTTGGGCGTCGAGGATCCCGAACCTGCACCTGCCACTTCACTGGGAATGTCGGTGAAAACCTGGCGTATGCCCAGACCGTTGTTTACCAGTTTGTAGGTTGAGTTGTCAATTGCCGTCATCCTGAATTTTTCAGAGGAAATTTTTTCGCCGTCAATCCTGGTTACGGACTTTACTGCATATTTATCATCGGTAATTTCACGCACTATTGTTGTGACAGAGTATGTTTGGTGTAATAGGTTAGCCCCTGCCTAGTTGATTTTTTCTGACCACCTGATCTATAAACTATCATTACCCGGGAAATACATGCCTACAGCCTCGGAATTCAAGGAACTATGCAATGAGCTTGCCCGCGAAAAAGCGGAACTTCAGAAGGAGCAGAAGGAACATCAGAGGACGCAAGGCAAGCTTCAGAAGGAGCAGAAGGAACATCAGAGGACGCAAGGCAAGCTTCAGAAGGAGCAGAAGGAACATCAGAGGACGCAAGGCAAGCTTCAGAAGGAGCAGAAGGAACATCAGAGGACACGGGAGGAGCTTGCCGCTGAGAAGGCGGGACGCAAATCTGACAATGCCGTCTCTGCCGCGCAAATCGCGACGCAGACAGCACAAATCAAGCAGTTCAAACAACGCATCACATATTATGAGAACCCGCACAGCCCCTCCTCGCAGAACTCGATTCCGACCAGGCAGAAAAAGGCAGCAGCCGCGGCAGGGGCATCTGGAAGGGCACCTACAAGGCCGGGCCGCAGGCCCGGACACGAGGGCATATCACACAGGAGAACACCGACCCGGGAAATGAACCACGTGCCTGACATGTGCGGCGCGTGCAACGGGCGCGACCTGACAGATCCGGTTCCCGCCGGAACCAGGATGGCTACTGACATTCCAGAGATCCCAGAGCCGGTCACGACACAGCACTACTTTACCCGCCGCAAGTGCCGCAAGTGCGGCGCCATCACCACGACAAACGGGGGCGGGCTGGTCGTTCCGGGCACCGAGTTTGGACCCAACATTGCCTCCTATATCGGCACCCTGTACACCATGCCGGCATCCGTCGGCTCGATCAGGCGCATCGTAAAGGAGATCTTTGAAATTGATGTAAGCAAGGCGATGATACAGAACTGCCTCAAGGCCGTTGCAAAGAAGCTTGATCCGTGCGTGGAGGACATCAAAAAAGACATTGCAGGATGCGACCACGTCCACATGGACGAGACGGGGATGCCATACGACGGCAAGAGCGGCTACATGTGGGTGGCAGTGGGCGTCAAGGACGGCAATGCCGTCGGCGCGCACATGGTGGCAACTGACAGCAGGAGGGCATCCGTACTGGATGAGCACTTTTCATACGTGCCCAGAGTCGGGGTGACTGACGGATACCCCGGATACGACAAGTTCTTTGGCAGGAACAGGCAGCGGTGCTGGGCCCACATAATCCGGGAGGCAGATGCCCAAAGCGAGAAAACGGACTCCCCGGAGGTTCGCGCCGCAGGCGAGCGCCTCAAGTGGCAGATGCATTGCGCCAAGGGGCCGGGGCCGCCGGAGGAGGCTGCCAGGCAGCACGACAGTCGGGTGGCAGAAACACGCGAGATTGCCGCCATATACAGGAAGGAAGGATGTGACAGTTGTGCCACAAAGATTGACAACGCCTCGGAGTTTCTCTACACGTTTACGACGCGTCCTGGGATGGATCCCACCAACAACCTGGCAGAGCGCACGCTGAGGCCCGGCGTGATCGCGCGCAAGATACGGTTCGGACTGCGGACAAAAGACGGACAGAAGATGTTCGGTAACATGTTGACGTGCATCGAGACATGGCGCCTCCGGGGGTGTAACGTTACGGACATGATCAGGGACGCGCTGGTCAGAAACCCCGGGTACGTGGTCGTCTGCCCCTAGCAATCCTGCACTAATCTGCCTGCAGTTGTGATTTTCATGCCTGAAAAGACGGTGGGTGTGACTTTAACTCTAGGCAGGGGCTAACCTATTACTGTTTGGTTTGCAATAAGCCGTTCGGTTACCGTTTTTCCCGGATCAGCGGTTAACTCCTTCATGTATTGAACCATGACTGGATCATAGATGGATTCTGTTTGGCTTGGCTCTTGGGCTGGATCGTTTTGTCCTGGTATTTCTTGTGCATTAGCTAGCCCGATTGGAATCAGAAGCACCAGCACAAGAAACGGTATTGCATTTCTTATTTTTTTGTTCATGTTCTCACCAGTCACTACGCGCCTTCGTTATATAGCAATTGATATCGGTTTGTGGCATGCTTCTTTTTTTTCTAGGCCGGGGGCGCCGGGGCGCCAAAAGCCGCCTGACCGGCAGATCGGGCATGTGCTGTAAGTCCGTGACCGGCAGGGCAAAGGTGATCCGGCGGGGAATATCCTTGCATCATGCGCGGACACATAGGAAAAAATACGGGACATGCCATGCCCCCCTTGATGGAGGACTGGCACGGCTACGGCAACCTCATGTCGTACAAGATCTATACAAGGCCCATGGCGCGTTCGCGATGCGGCCATTTTGCAAAGACGAGGACAGAGTACCAGAGCAGCGTGCAGCACATGCTGGGACTGCTGGCGGCCCATGGCGCGTGCACCACGTGGGACATGGCAAGGCTGGAGCTCCGCAACATAAACGACGTCCGGAAGAAGGAGAGGGAGTACCGGCGGTTCTTTGTGGGGCGGCGCGACAGGGGCCGGTACACCGGCGGCATCCTGGACACGGGGCTGGCCGTAAGGGAGAAAAAGACGATAGGCAGGAAGAATTCTTGGGCGTACAGGCTTTCGCTGCACGGCATCCTGTACTGCCTTGACGCGATGAACCTTGACGGGAACGGCATGGACAGGATGGCATCGGCGTATGCGGGCACGCTTCCTAGGATATTTGGAATGTGGAACGAGTTAAAGTCCGCGCTGGGGGACAACGTGTACTGCCTGCGGGTGCTCTCCCAGGCCCTGTTTCTGGACACGCCCGCGGCAGGACGCGCCGACGGCCCGGTACACGAGCTGATGTCGTTCGTGCACACAAAGTACAGGAGGAACTTTGAGGTCATATCCGAGTCCGATCTGGCAGAGCAGATATCGTACTGGTTTTACACCTACCTCCTGTACCATACGCACCCGTCCAGATCCGTGCAGGCAAGGAGGAACGCCGCGGGGCGGACCAGGAGGGTGTTTGAGAGGAACCCGGAGATGCGCGCGTGGTACAGGGGATTTTTTGACGAGGCAAGGGATCACTGCAAAAAAAGACTCGCAGCCATGAACTCTGGCACCCCTCCGTGAGACAGCGTCACCTGGAATGCCTTCCCATCATCCGCTTGAGGTCGCGCCATGCCACGGGCTTGTCGATCATCCCCACCGATGCGATGCCCCGCACGTGCTCGTGCCTCTGCTCGTCCAGCGCGTAGCTTGACGTGAAGACGACGCGCGCATCGCCGTCGCGCCTGTGGATCCTGAGGAACGCCTCGTATCCGTCCATGCCAGGCATGCGTATGTCCATGAACACGATGTCCGGCTCGAACTCAAAGTATTTTTCTACGGCCTCCGAGCCGTTTGAGGCGCCGATGACGTGGTGCCCCTCGTCGGCAAGCATGAGCAGGCACGACTCGAGCACATCGTAATCGTCGTCCACCACCAGGATCTTCTTGGTCCCCGTCATGTGTCATGATGTTTTTCAAGGCGTATTGTAAATGTTACCGGATCGTTGCATGCTGCAATCGTCGCGCCGTGGGCCTCCAGTATGTTCCTGCAGCCGGCAAGGCCCAGTCCGGTCCCCCGGATCTTCGTGGTGTACAGCGGCTCGAATATCCTGTCCAGGTCGCCTTTGGGTATGGGCGGCCCCGAGTTCTCAAACGTTATGGTGATGTGGCCGCCGCCTTCCTCGCACCTGACCGTGACGTGTCCGGCAGAGGCGCCGATGGCCTGCACCGCGTTTTGTATCAGGTTGGCAAAGACCGTCTGCATTCCCTCTCGGTCGCACCGTACCGTCACGTCGCCTTCGGGTGCCATCAGATCCACGTTGCCCGGAATCTGCACCATGTCCGCTGCCTGCCCCAGCATCTCCAGCACGGAGCACTCCTCCATGGACGGCGGCCTGGTCCGCACATAGCTCATCACACCGTCGATCTGCTGCGACATGCGGGCAGCACACCTGTCTATCCTGTCTGCCTCGCCGCCTATGATTGCGTGGCCGCCGCCGTGTGTCCGGATCCTGTTGGAGGCGTTCATTATGGCAGCCAGCGGGTTTTTCAGGTTGTGCGCCATGACTGCTGTAAACTCGCCTAGGACGGCCATCCTCTCGGCCACGGCCATCTGCTGTGCATGCCTGTCAAGAATCCTCCACACCACCCAGATCACCAGCAAGTGCGAGGCCGCGTTGATGACACCAAGCACCGCCTGCAGTGCCACAAGCTGGGATGACAGCGCATCGACGTCGCGGCCCAGCCTCTCTGTGAGGGCGTCTGAGATCTCGGTAAGCTCCCTGGCCGTCTGTTCTATCCCCTCGATGTCCCGGTAACGCACCGCATCCTGCCCCATCAGCGCGCGAACCTGGGATCCGTACTGGGACGCCTTTTCCCGTATGCGGTCCCAGTCCCCTGCAAACCGTGGCGAGAGCGGGGCTATCTCCAGCTGCGATGACGTTCCCCCAGACTTTAGAAACCGGATGTTCTCATGCAGGGCATCCAGCGATCCTGACACCGCGTCCTGCGTCTGGTTGTGAAACAGCACGTGGTTCAGCTCCACCAGGACCGCGCTGGCAAGGACCCTGTTCTTTCCGGCAACGTTTACGATGTTGCCGGTGAGCGCCGTCTGGGACTCGAGGTGTATGATTATCAGAAAGCTCGCAAGTATCATGGCCACCTGCAGCGCTACCAGTACCGTCACCTTGTGGACCGCCTTCATCAAGGTATGTGTATCCGGGATGGTAAAAATTCTTGCCGGTTTTCGGCGCTTTGGGCGTCCCGGCCCCGAAAAAAGAAGCATGCCGCAAACCGATATCAATTGTTATATAACGAAGGTGCGTAGTGACTGGTGAGAACATGAACAGCAAAACAACATCCATAATGCCTCTCTTGGTACTAGCACTACTGGCTCCTGTAGGAGTGACAAATGCAGTGGCACAAGAAGCTCCGGGAGGCATTGAAGACGACACGCAAAAAACTACGGCATATGAAAAATCTGACATTCTTCAGATGTTTAATGTCATGGAAAGACACATCTTGATAGATTCGGATTATCATTTTGACATTGACATAACATCCTCTCAAAACGATCCCTATGTTAGCGAGTTAGACATCCAGATAGCACAAAGATATGCATCGTATAATGACAGGGTTATGGATGTGGTGGGACCTGTAGGGCAGGTAAATGAATCACAAACCGGCACCGATCAAAGAATTGGCGATATCATATCAGATTTTCGATCAGGTGAGTTCAGAAAACTGTTTGATGACGACAATGACGGTTCTGTCGGCACTACCCTGAGCGCAACGCCCAGCATATTGAGTGACAAAATAGTGCCAGTGCATCATGGTGCATGGCCTACTTGGTGTGGAGGCAACTTTCTGGATCCACACCTATCGGATCCGAATCCGTCCACTCACTACGGTGGAGATTCTCTAAGTAGCACGCAGCAAATCCTGGAGGATCGGGGGTTTCACATGGTGCCCGAATATGCAGCTTGGAATGGTGCGGCATCACAACCGTATGAATTCACCAAGGTTGTAGCAAGCAGCAATTATGGCGGACTTTGTGATACGGGCGCGTTTCGCGATCATGCCGGAATTAACGGCGATTTTTCATACACCGTCCAAGATGAAGAACCGAATCCAGAATTACTGTCATATGTATGGCCATCTCCTTATTGGGGATTGTATGTTCCGTGGTGGCATGAGTACTACTAGGCCTTATCTTTTTTTAATTTTAGGAACCATGCTGGGTTTTTTCATGGGGCTGACATACGGCAGGATGATGCTTGCCTTTTTGGTATACGGGCATCTTGGAGGTCCGTGCATATGGCCGTCTGATGCGGTGACCTTCGGGGGCATTGATCTGTCTACGCTGGAATGGAGCGAGCGCCTCCAGTGCTATCTCCATCCCGAAAGAAAGCCATGGGCGCATTTTGGCATCTGAACCCATACCGTCAAAGAACCATTACTGATCTTTAGGTTGTACGTATGCAAATCATGATCTGTTGTGTTGAATTTTTAGATCAGATTGGTCGATTACGCATAAAGTCTAATGGGCTAACTAAGACATCCTTCAAAAAATCCCAGATCCCCTCATTGCCCGCACCCGCTCGGCATAGTAGTTCTTGGCCTGCCTGAAAAAATCCTCGTACCACTTGTGCAACTGCTCGTGGCAGTAGGAACGCGTACTGCTTGACCATGCTGTCCGTCTCCTTTCTGGTAGGTTCCAACACGTCAACGCAGTACAGTATGCCGTACATTGACAGCCTGTATCTGGCATATGGGCTATTCTTCCTTTCTTGCGCGTCGTCGTCTGTAAAAGTACACCTAGGAAGGGGGTTGTCGCCTAATTCCACTTGTTTGACTCAACCTGCACGCTTTTCTGAATTTCCGCCCTTTTGCACGCCTGATCCACGTGGTATCTCAACGGTTTTCAGGAATTCTGGCGAATTAGGCGACAACTCCCCTAGGAAGTAACCATATGTGAAGACATCGAAAGTGCGGCGATCAGGTGGTACCTCCACTGATACGCCAAAGCCCAGGAAGGCATCAGGGAAGGCAAACAAACTCATTACCCATCGACGTAGTAAGGGCATGATATACGTGGGACTGGACGTTCACAAGGAATCCGTCCAGATGGCAACGATTGACGGGGACGGAAAGCTCCTGTCCAACAAGAAGATCTCAAGCGACTTTGAATCAGTATCAGAGGCCGTCTCGAAGATCCCAAAGAAGGCAAAGTACGTCAGAGTCCTCCTCTGTGTGGTACGGGCTGTACCGGTACATGACTGATATCCTCAAGCTGGACGTGGTTCTGTCAAACCCGTACGCCACCAAGATGATAGCGGCATCCCTGAAGAAGACGGACAGGATAGACGCGCACAAGCTTGCCGAGCTGCTGCGGGGCGGATACATAGCCAAATGCTATGTCCCCGATGAGAGGATCGTACACCACAGGCAGCTGACCAGACACCGGAACAAGATAGTGAGGGTCAGGACCAGGATGAAGAACCTGATCCACGGCATAACACTGCAGGCCGGATTCAAGAGCAAGGCGCCGTATCCGTTCTCGCCCGCACACGTGGCAGAGCTCAAGGACATGCATGACTATAGGATAGACTCCTACCTGAGGGAGATAGACATGCAGAACGTGGAGGTTGCAAAGGCCGACATGATGATACGCAAGGCAGTCGATGAGAGCCCCGGTGCGCAGCTTCTCACGTCGATCCCCGGGATGGGGCAGTACACTGCACTGGTTGCAATAGCTGAGATAGGCGACATTGAAAGGTTTCCGGACTCCCACAAACTGTGCGCGAATGCGGGGATCGTCCCGTCGGTGCGCAACTCTGCAGACAAGGTATACCACGGGCGCATAACCAAGCGGGGAAGCAACATGCTGCGGTGGGCGCTCGTCGAGGTAGTGCACACGCATGTAAGGTGTGCGCCCAACAGCAGCATTACGAGATTCTACAAGCGGCTTGCCAAGAGCAGGGGAACCTCCAAGGCCACCGTGGCAACCGCCGCCAAGCTGCTGCGGGTCATCTACTGGATGCTAAAGGAGAACAGGAAGTTCGTAGAATGGCTGTGACCGTATGTACTGCACTGCGGGGATGGTGGGATGACCCTGCATGGTGCGGTCATGGCATGGGTGTCCGCCCCCTAGCCCCCACCCACCCACCCAATGATCTTATAGGATATGCTTGCACCCGACGGCATGAAACGTTTCAAATGGATCATGGTTAGGAATTTACCGCGTTATCAGTATGAGGATAATGCCTCGGGGAAGTAACTGCGGGATCGCCTAACGAATGGATGAAGATGGTACTGGGGGAAAGCCCCGAATGGATACGTGTCCGCCCATCCTTTGGAAGTGGATCAACCCTAGCGAAAGCCATGCACCATGTCACGAAATCCAGGAAAATGCTTAAAAAGAATTCACATGGATACTGGTCTGCTGAATTACTACAAAGTTTTTAGTATTCAAACACGACACAAATCATTGTTGGGTGATAGTCTTTCATTAGATGATGGTCAAGGCGCACAGAATTTGTTTGATCAAATTTGGCAGTTGTGGCTGGAGCCTGAAATTAAACGCAGACTAAAAGACGAAAATAAAACAACATATGAAATGCCCCGCGCAATCCTGATCCGATTCCCACCTGATGAAAAGCACCAAGTACTGTTTAACAAAGAGACTAAGCTTATTGTAAAAGCAAAATTAACTGGAAAAAATAGACTGAAAAAACACGATCCGGTATACGAAGATGACATATCTAAATATGTAGAAATTTGCCAAAAACCTGAAGTAATACAAGAAAACGACGCGTATATCATCATGCTTGGACATAAGAAATCTTGGATCATCTCATTTGATTTTAGATTACGGAAAGGTGAAATGAAGAAAAAATACGATAAAATTAATGAGTTTATTCAGACATCTAAATTCGCACTAGAAAACAAACATTATTCTGCGTTTGTTGATAACCTATTTAGTGCGTCTGAATTAATAGTTGACATAATTCTGTTGTTTTTCTTACATGCTAAAAAAATAAAAAGCCATTCGTCTAAAATTGCTCAATACAAAAGAATACAAAAAAACGATGAAGAGCCTTTCATTACAGTACATAACAAATTATTCGGATTACGGCCTGATGCCAGATATGCTAAAGGTGTGTTGCAGATTGACTACCAACATGCTGAAAAAATGTTAAGCGTTGTGGAAGAAAAATATGGAGAAATAAAAGAGCCCGTTTCGTCTTTTACCCATTTTAATGGAAAGATTGAATGATCTTGTTTTGCAAGTGATTATTTTTCCAAAAGATCAATGTCTTCAATCAGACTCAACTTGTAAATCAGTTTACTTTTGAATGGCAGCGTTATGTGGCAACTGTCCCACTTTATGCAGTTCCCATATGAGACAACCTCACGGTATCGTTTATTGCAAATCCTGCATCGTTGTCGGATCGCAGTACTACCGTAAGGCATGCCCGCATGGATATTTGCGTTGCCTTTTGCGTATGGCTGGCCAAAAATGTCCTGTGCTACGTTTGAAGTTGCCCACATCCGAGGGCAGACTGGCAGCCTGCGGAAAATTTTTTGACAATCCCGCCCTCTGCAGCATGTTCATATATGCGTGGGCTGTTCTCAAGATCGCGGCACTGTTTGGATTTTTGTTTGATCAATGAAAACCGCTGGGTCGAACCGTAATTGATCAGTTTGCATCTGCAAGTGTTGTTAGAACGGTCTGAATTCCTTGGCTTTCTACCTGACTGGTGTACTTTTCACTTAGCTGAGATGTGTGAAAAATTATTTAATCTAGCAGCATACATAAAATGTCATGAAAAAGCAAGTAGGATTTAAAAATACAGAACGAAAAAACGATTCGTTAAACTTAAAATTTCCAAACGAACATAAAAAAATTTCATTCAGAATTATAGAAAGAAAACCAAATATAGTAAAGGTCAATCTGAAAGATGATGCCTGATCCCATATTCTACATAGATACCAACATCGTTAGGGATAATACTAATAATCGAAATCACAACTCAATCTACTGGGTTGAAAGAATCAGAAAGAGATCATGGAAGTGTTACACTTCTATTTTTACATTTATGGAAATGCTAGACATAGAACAAGCAGACAGTTTTGTGTCTAAGAAAAGAAGTGAGGGTTTGGAATACAACACAATATGCCGCCAGCGCTCACAAATTGAGCTGCCTGCCGAAACGATGAAAAACATAAAGGACAAATTTTTAGAGCTGTTTGTGAAATATCCATTTATCAAGCCCGTGTCATTAACTTCGGAAGGATGGGATCTGGCACTGCACATAGCCACAAAAACAAGCATTTTTGCACCAGACATCATTCATTTGGCTGCCGCATGGGAGGCCAATGCGTCGGTATTAATTACATCCGATAAGCACTTTTTAAAACACGGTAATGCAATATTGAAAAATGAAGGAGTTTCAGATAAGTTACAATTATGTGAGCCAAGCAATATCGAAAAAACATTAGAAAAAATGGGATGTACGATACAACATGATTGATGAAAGTCAAAAACTCCAATATATTGACATTGATAGTTTGGAGTTGTGGGAGGATGCAAATGTCAGAAAGCATGACCCAATGGAGAACATCGATGAATTGTCCAATAACATCAAGCAGAATGGATTACGTGTTCCATTGTTGGTTAAGGGGAAAAATGCCAGAGGAAAGTACGGGGTCTTTAGTGGCCAGCGCAGATTGATGGCATGTGCAAAGGCAGGCAAACAAAAGATTCCCTGTTTTGTTTTCGAAGGAATCAAGCTTGCAGATGCCCGAGTTCTTTCTTTGAGCGAAAACCTTTATAGTTTATCCATGGATTACAAAGACAAATCAAATGCCGCAAAGCAACTATTGAGACACTTCAAGAGCAGGGAAAAGGTGGCTGCCGCATTGGGCGTAGACATATCTACAATAAAACGCTACTTGGGATATGATGCACTACCTGACGAAGTAAAAGCACTGGTGGCCCAGAAAAAAATTAGCAGTACAAAAGCTGTTGACATTTTCTCCAAGTTTGTTGATGAGGCAAAGGTAATCAAAATTGCCAATGAGCTTGCAAGCATACCGCTGACCGAAAAGAAAAAACGTCGTAGTATATCATTTGCAATCGACGCGGCCAGAAAAACAGATACGGTGGGAGATATACGTGAAGCCGCCAAAACAATTGAAGAGGGAGTCCAATATACCATACTTCTGCCAAACAGAAAATCAAAAACCATTGAAAAGATCGCAAGTGTGAGATTGTCCACAAAAGAGGACATAGCTACGGAAATGTTACTTGAGCGGATCAGAGAGTATGAAAGTGGAGAAAACCGATGAATGAAGAGAAAGCGATCGCACTCTTGGTTGCCAACCTCAAAGGCTCAAAAAAAAAACCGTCAAAAATCACTGATTTTGCATTGGCATGCAGAACCTTAAAAAAACACAGCGACTGGGGGTTCAAAAAAATGGCAAGTTTTTTTAACGTTTCCATCACCCAGTTAAGAGAAATAGACAAGATAAATGATCTGGATACCAATTTTAAAAAACTGGCAAATGATGGAAAAATAGGCATGACTACGGCATATCAATTAACACGCATAGATCCAAAACAACGCACTCAGGCGTTCGAGATAATTAAAAACTTGAATCGGGATGAGATTAGGGATTTTGTGTATTTCCTTAAAAAGAACCCCACAATGCCAGTCAAAGAATCCCAAAAAATATTTGAAGATTCGCAATTATCCAAAACAATTGTTCTGGCATTGCCAATTTCAAATGAATTGCAGAAAAAACTATTAAAATCAGCAAAAAAGCACAAGCAAACAATCCATGATAGAGCGTTAGAAATCCTGAAGAAGGATCTGAAGGACTAGATCATGCATTCACTGCCGCAGGGGCTCTCAACCTGAACCATTGGCAATTTCTTATTCTTTTTCATGATTTTACCAAGCTTTCTTAGTGTGTAACCTTTTGGTGCTAGGTGCTGTTTACCAAAATGCTTGCTTTGCTCTTCAATCTTCACGGCATACTTGTACAAGTCTGGATGTTTCTCATAAATCTCGGCCCATCTTTCCATGTTGTTGAATGGACACATATAGCACCCACTTTTCACTGGAATTGGAAGTCTCACCTTTTTGATTAGACTTATGCATTCTTTTCTGCCTATTTTGTAATCAACTAATGGGTACAGATTAGTTACATAATCTACTTTGGCAGGTTTCATTCTGTGAACTTCGCCATAATCGATTCCCATGTACTGGTAGACGTGTGATTGTAATTTTCTATAAAACGCATGAATTGGCAAAACTTTGAAGTCTCTAGTACACCAACGCCATACTTGAGAGGGAACCACTCCACGTCTTAGACATTTGTCAGATAGCGCCTCTTTTTTTCTATTCTTTACAATTTCAAATGGAATGTCTCTTCGTTTAAGATACCTCTTAATAACATCAAGATACTCATATGTTTCGGGCATTTCATCACCAGTATCTGAAAACACGACATAATCAAGAGGGAATTTGTTCTTGACCAAAAATACAATTAATGCTGTAGAGTTTACTCCGCCGCCATAACTTACAATATACTTTGCATCTGCTTGCCGCTTGATGCCTCTTGAATCCGAAATTCTTTCTTGTACTAACATCTATCCTACATCTTCCTGCATATTAATAGATCCTGCAGTATAATAGATCATGAACTTCACATTTCCTGCATAGATAGTAAAAACAATTTCACATCCTCCTGCATCTTCCTGCATTCGTAAATTTTGTTATGTTGCGGTTAATAAAAATCGTGGAATAAAAGAATCAGGCCTAGAAAAGTAATTTTTGAAATGTATAGCAACGCTCACAAATAATTGAGGTTTTTCACGGGCAATCTGACCATGTTTTGACTCAAAGACTTTTGCGCGTTGCTATAATGACTCTGGATTTCTGCTCCAATTTGCTATGAAATGGAGATTTAATGGAATGAAAATGATGATGATTATGTCTGCACTGATTGCGGACATATGCCTTACGGTTACGAAATCGAGGACTAGAAAACATCTGCAGTATTATCCTCACATGAAATGAAAATTTTAAATCTGCAGTGCATCCCTGCTAATCATGGCCACGGTTTTTGTCACATATAGTAATAAAGACAGTGTAGTTTGTTGCATAACCCTTCCTAAAATTTGAAATCTGACTAAAAATCACCAAAATGATCAACTAATCCTTACCGAAAAAGTAATGGATCATGAGGATGCCTCGTATGGTATACATTGACACAAACAGACAATGCAAAGTACGTAAAGAGGGGGGCAGGCCTAGTCGTCAAGTACAACCCGGAATGGGAGAAGGATCTCAAGGATGCCAACCGTCACAAGGAGGGCGCCCCGTTCCTGTATGCAGAAGGCATGATAATGGCCGCAGCCGCCCTCAGGACCGCATTCATGGTACAGTACAGGCAGCTGTCAGGCATGTTCGAGGAGATGCTAAAGGGCGCAGACTCACCGTGTTATACCACGATATTCAGGAGAATACAAAAGCTTGACGTCGACATTGCAGAGCATGTAATCACGGTGCGCGACAAGTCCCGCAACCTGGTCATGATAGCCGATGCCACGGGCCTCAAGCAGCACAACCGGGGCGAGTGGATATGCAAGAAATGGAAGGTAAGGCGCGGATTTGTCAAGATGCACCTGATGGTCGACGCAGACACCAAGCAGGTACTGGCAGTATCTGTCACAAGTGACGCAGTCGGCGACAGCACGGAACTGCCGACACTGCTTGAGGAGGCGACCAAGAACATCAAGGAAGAGGAGCAGCAGCAGCAGGAACGCACCGACGGCGCAGACGCAGTCAAGATTCCCAACATGCTTGCAGATGGGATCTCGCCGATGACCCTGCTTGACACCGGCGCGAATCCTGATACGCCGGGAAAGATCCTGCTTGCAGACGGCGCATACGGTTCAAGGAAGAACGTAGCCGAGTGCCACAAGCGCGGCATAAAACCACTCATACGGCTCTTGACAAGCTGTACTGCAAAGGGCAAGGGCACCGGCGACAAGTGGGGCCAGCTGGTGCGATGGCAGCTTGGGGGCGGCCCCGAGGTGCCGGTGGGTGATCTCTCAAAGGAGGAAAGACAGGAGAACCTGCGGTACTGGAAGAGTACGGTCGGCTTTGGCAGTAGATGGATCATCGAGATCGTGATATCGTCCATAAAGCGCATGTTCGGCGAGGGCGTAATGGCCCTCAAGTGGTCCAATGTGGTGCAGGAGGTAAAGCTGAGGATATGGCTGTACAACAAGTGGATCGCAGAGGCGGTGGCTGCCATGTAGGAACCTGGTGCCGGTAGTGATCCGGGCGGAACGACTTGGCTCTAGTCGGAGTTATGCAACAAACTAAGACAGTGCATTTGTTGATAAGTTAGTTGAAGATCTAGGTGAAAAAACACGGTTAAGATTAAGATTTGATAAAAGAGTCTTGGAAGGTGGAGATTCTTTTGGCATGTTATTTGAAGAATTAGGAACGTCTGATTATTTGGCTGCAGTAATTACAAAGGATTTTCTAAACAGTCCTTGGTGCAATAAAGAATTATCCATCGCAGTTGTTAAAGAAATCGAAGAACCTCGATTTGGAGTAATCCCAATAATTCCGCCATATGAAGAATATGACGAAGTGAAAAAACAGATGCCAATTAGAATTTCTACGATGCTACAAGACAAACTATTTTCAAGATTTGATGATAAAGAATACGGTGATGCAATATCAAAACTTGTAGAGTCTTTAACTCCCCCAGAAACATCTGATAAACTATACTCTGAAATTTTTGATATTGAAAATCAAAACCCTTTTTGGAGAATTAGAGCAGAAAATTTTACAGATGCTGCAACGTTTGTAAATTTATTCGAAGATCCTGAAAAAACATATGATCAAATGATTTCCCCCAAACCCACTTTCATAGAAGGAGGAAGAGGGTCTGGAAAAACCATGTTGCTAAAATCTGTTCGTGCACCGTTTATCACCTCAATTAATTCTGTAGAATCATTCAATGATCCAAAAATCCCATATTTTGGAGTCTATCAACGAGCCTCAAGAGGGACCTATTCGCTATCTGACGAGCCTCAAGAGGGACCTATTCGCTATCTGAAGAAACAGACACTATCGATTCATCGGAATCAAAAATAATTTTCATAGACCAATTGATTTTAAGATTGGGGCAATCAATATTATCTGAACTAAAAGATTGCAGAAAAAACAAAATCCCTACAATTGACGATTCCATTGAAGAAAAAATATCTAAAATCATTTCTAGTTCATTACGCCTACCTGAAAAAACTACCACTTTTGCCTCGACTGAATTATCCATACATGAACAAATTAGCCAGATTACAGATTATGTTCGGGGAAAAATTAGAAAAACAAAAGCAGAATACACCGTAAAATCTTTAGATCAAGAAGCATTAGATTTTATGTGCAAACAAATTATTGAAGCAGTTCCCGAATTAAAGAATCGTTACATTTGTTTTTTAATTGATGAGTATGAAAATTTTAACGATAACCAAAAAATTGTACTAAACACTCTTGTGAAGTTCAATGAAGGCACATCATACACGTTTAAAATTGCGGCTAAAAAAACAGCATTCAATGAATCTCAAACCCTGGAAAATCAGCCATTGCAAGAAATTCACGATTATGAAAAAGTAGACATGGATTTTGATATATCAGACTCTGAACAAAAAAAGAGATTTGCAAACCATGTAAAAAAAATTTGTGAAAAAATCATGAAAGAATCAGGGTTTGTGAATTGTAATATTGAGGAAATTCTGGAAGACAGGGGAGATTATTTCAAAACAAATTCCAAAACACTAGATGGATTTACCAAAGAAAAAATCATGGCGGAAATAAAATCATTATATTATGCCAGTAAGAAACCCTGGGATAGTTTAACCCAAACCCAATTAGACTATTTGTATTCGCATTATGGAGTTTCCGCAGAATACCGATTATCCAAGAATAAAGCAAAATCATATGCGGGGTTTGGTGATTTTGTTACTTTTTCTTCAGGAAATCTTCGCATATTTGTTGAATTATGTGGCATGGCGTATATTTTTGCCATTAGGGACAAGATTGAACCAAAACAAGGGCAGAAAATTTCATACAAAAATCAAACTAAAGCCATAGAGCAAATATCCGACTATCACTTGTGGGATATTCAAGATATTCCTGTTGTAGGCCGTGCAATCCTAAAGTTTGTAAATGACTTGGGAGACATACTACGTGAAAAATTGATCACTCATTTTTACGAGCCAGAATCATCACTGATCTCAATCCCAAATCCTGATGAGTTGGGCCTAAAAGTAATTCTTCCAAACTGCGAAATTGGGCATACCTTGCAGGAGATCATAGACACCTGTGTCATGTACTCTATTTTTCATGAACATGGAAGCAGATTGGGAAGGCGTGGAAAACCAGGATATGGCACTTCGTCATATGATTATGTTCTAAATAGAATTTACGCTCAGACATTGAAAATCTCACCAAGACCCATGTCTTCATACCCGATAAACTGCAATAGTTTCAAAGGATTATTGGAATCAGGAACGCAAAAACAAACCAAAAAAGAACTCATAGACAAATTAAGAAAAGTGGCAAGAACAAAAGAACTTGGAAGTATTACTGACTTTTTTGGCGAATAAAAATGTCAAACAATTCATTAATAGACACAGTAAAAAATTTACAAGACTCTCCAGACGATATATTCATCACATCAGTAAACTACGAAGATCGATGTTTGGGAATTTCCTCAAAATTTGACGAAAGGGTAAAGTTTAAGGATAGTTTTGTATTTGTTTTTGATTCTGAAAAAACTGAAACAAAAGACAATCTTGAAAAAATGAGAAAGATTTTGAAATCAAGATCAGCGACATATCGGGAAATTGTTGCATCCGAAAACAAACCAATGGGTTCCATCATAGAATTCTGTGCCTGTTCAAGTGACAAATATGACCGCCCTAAAGTTGTCTTGGATATCTCTACAATCCCAGTCAAAAATCTGCTAATTTTATTGAAAACGTTGGATGATGTAGAATTATGGGGAAATATTAGAATTTACTATACCGAGCCATTGAATTACAAAACGGATTTGTATTTGCCTATGTCTATTGGAATAGGAGACATTCAAGCGGTGGGAGAATTTATTGGGAACACTTCGCCTAGTCTTCCGCTGTTATTGCTTGAGTTTTTAGGATATGAAGGAGATCGGGCAAAAGCGATACACAATTTCTGTGAGCCTGATGAAGCAGTATTGGTGGTTCCGAAACCTGCTTTCTATCCTTCTTGGGAAGGAAAAACTGAAAGAATGAACAATACCTTATTGAAAATGGTTGGCAAAAATAATCTCAAGCATGCAGATCCAACCATCATAAATAATGTCATCAATACTCTGGAAGGCATCCGTCAGAAATATTCACTAACCAAATTTAGATGGACAGTCGTTCCGATGGGGACAAAACCTCAGGCACTTGGATTGTATTTATTTTGGAAAAAACATCCAAACTCTTTTACAATCCTACACGCAGATCCTCTCAAAAACAATCCTAGTTTTTCATCTGTGGGTATTGGCAAAACTAGACTGTTACTGGAAGAAGAGTCACAATAGTTGAACGAAAGTTGACTTTTACTAAATTTTTTTCTTCATCAGCTAAGCGAAATGTGGATGAAGTTATTGTTTCTGTCTTGTTATTGTGCATGATTTGAGGCACGTTTCTTGCTGTTGTTTTCCGTTTTTGCCAGATTTTTTCAGCACATTTCGCTTAGATGGTACCACAACAACAAACAAAAACAACACTTCTATTTGTAAGATCTCGGACTATGGAAGTTCAGGCGTGAATTTTGTCATCCCGGAGGATCCCGATCGAGTATAATTTGTGCCTAAAATCAGGAACGCTTCCAGAGCGAGCTGTTACGGCAACAGACTTTTTAGCGACATGCCTGTAGTTCTGCCATGATCAGACGCTTTGCCGCAACAGGACTCTTTCTCGCTCTGGCAGCAGTGGCATTTACCGCAGCCGCACACGCGGATGTGCCGCCCCCGCTAAAGCAGCTTGCGGCCGGCGTCTCTCCCGACGGGGTCCTGTGCAGGGAGGGGCTCGCGCTGGTCGTGCGCGGCGCCGGCGGCGCCGTGTGCGTGAGTGAGAGCACTGCAGAAAGGAAGGGGTGGGCCGTAACCGTGCCGGATGCCGGTACCGCCGAGTCCACGCACCTGCTGCTGCAGGCAGGCGGCCTGATGCCAGCCGAGATTTCGGACTATGCTGGGATCGTGGCCGCAAACAACGGCTTTGCAGTCGACTTTTATTCCCGCGCCGCCGGGCAGGAGGGCACAAACATCGTATTCTCGCCGTGGAGCATCACTGGCGCCTTTGCGCTAGTACACGAGGGGGCGGGAGGAGACACGAGGGACGAGCTCACAGATGCATTCGGGTTTCCGGAGGAAAAACGCCTGCAGTTTGGCTCGGCAATGGTGGATCTGAACAGGCCCGACACAGAGTACCGGCTGTCGGTTGCAAACGCGTTGTGGCTTGCAGAGTGGCTCGAGCCGTTAGAGGAGTACGTGCAGACCGCAAGGATATACTACGACAGCGGCGTGGAGAGGGTGGACTTTGGATCCGGTGACGCGGTCAAGACGATTAACGGGTGGGTGTCAGATAACACCGGCGGCAGGATAAAAGAGGTCATGGCGCCCGGCTCCGTCGGCGCCGCAACGCCGCTGGTCATAACGAATACAGTATACTTCAAGGGCGACTGGGTGAACACGTTTGGCGGAGGCAGTACCATCGAGGACTACCCGTTCTGGGCGACCCCCGACAAAAAGGTAACGGTTCCGATGATGTACACAAAGGATGTTGGCTACAGGCACGCAAACGTGGGCACGCACCAGATCCTTGAGATGCCGTACGTGGGCGACCGCATCTCCATGCTCGTGCTGCTGCCAAACGAAAAGGGTGGGATAGGCGAGCTGGAGGGGCTGCTAAGTGCCAAGAACCTCAAGGAGTGGAAGGGGGATCTTGCATGGAAAACACTGCAGGTCTATTTTCCAAGATTCAGCCTTGATGTCTCATACGACCTAAAAGAGGATCTGTCCGCGATGGGCGTGACCTCGATCTTTGGTGAGAGGGCCGACCTTTCTGGCATCGCCGGGGACGGGCAGCTGTACGTGTCAGACGCAGTCCACAAGGCATTCATAAACGTAAACGAAAAGGGGACGGAGGCCGGGGCCACAACTATAATAGCATCTAGTTCGTCAGGGCCTCCGACGTTTACAGCAAACCACCCGTTTGTCTTTGTCATACAGGACATGGAGACGGGCAACATACTGTTCATCGGAAGGCTGTCCGACCCGTCCCAGAGCGGCAGGTGAGCCGGCACATGGTACGCCACATGTGGGCGTGCCGGCACACGCTGTCCTGCACGGCCGCTGCAGACTATGGATGCACAGCTATCCCGGCAGGCAACGGCTCGCCCTGGCCGCCTTGATCTACGTCATGCACGTAGTGCCCAGCTTGGACAATCACTTATCCGTGCGATCCCGACCTCACCGCTGCCCAGCATGCTGTCCGAACACCATCCTCCGGTGCATCCGTGAGTCATATCTGGGAAGACTGCACCTGTGAGAGGTCAAGGTCGTTGCAACATGCAGGCACGAATCTTGTTGCAAGATGATTTGGGCATGGCTGAAAACCGGGGTGGCCCAGCCGATTACCTGCGCCCCATGCAAACGTCTTTTATAAAACACCATGATAATCTTAAGGCATGAACCAAGCAGTCGCATGTCTTGCCATCCTGCTGCCAGTCCTGCTCTCCGTTCCGGCTTTGTCATTCTCAGAGTCAGGTGAGGTACAAGACAACCTGTACAAGTTCGATGACGGCTTTTATGAAAAGATCCAGCGCATGCAGAACGTGACATCGCATGGAAGTGCAGGCAGCGCAGACAACGCAACACTGACTGCACATTCCGTAATAATAGTCACAGATGACGGATACGAAGACAGGTTGGAGCAAACGCTAAGGGAGGTGGGCTCGCGGGACATATTCAAGTCAAAGAGCCTGGACTTTCTCATCGCCGACGTCCCGGTGAACAGGATAGCGGAGCTGGCAGGCTATGATCACGTCTACAAGCTTGGAGACGGGCACGGGGAAATGACATCGTCGGCATCACCGTCAAGGTTGCCGCCGGCACTGACACTGGCGCAGGCCAAGGCCGTAGTTGGCGCCACCAACGTAGGCTCCGACGTGTATCCGTATACCGGCAGGGAGATCACCGTTGGACTGATTGGTACGGGCACGGATTTTACACACCCTGACCTGCAAAACAAGGACGCCGCCTCGCTCCTATGCACCCAACTCCAATGCATTAATGCTTCACTGCTGGCCGGTACCAACCGTGCCACCTCGACTTCCGCAGTCATAGCATCCAACAGCACCAACCCCGCAATGGCGGGGATGGCACCAGACTCCATGATACACGACGCTCGCTTAGCTGGCGTGACTCACGTGGGTGAGAGTTCCGTGGCAAAAAATACCTTTGCCAGGGCACTTGATGAGATGATGACCAGCGATATCACTGTGGCACTTTCAATACTGGCAGATACTGAAAGTTATGGATGCAACGACTATTCTGCCCTCACCATTGTCACCGACAGGGCGGTACACGAGGGCTTGAGCTTTTCCATGGCCATCGGAAACAAACCAAGTAACACGGCGGCGTTTCCCCCGCCACACATACAAAAGCTGGCATGCGGCTTTAACTACATCAGCGCAGGTGCAGTCGACAAGGACAGAATCCTGTGGAGTGCCAGCGTTCCCGGCCCTGCCCAGTTCAACGCCCCGGGCGGCGACGCACCCAGAATAAAGCCCGAGATAACCGCAATCGGCGTAGATCTTGATCTTGCACGGGCCGCAGATACTAGAAATATGATAAACCGTGACTATGAAATAGACAGCGGTACGAGCTTTGCCACCGCCTTTGTGGCAGGTGCCAGTGCCCTGATCCTAGAAAAGCAGCCGGACTACCGCCATCTGGAGATAAAGTCCGCGTTGCTGCTCGGCGCAGACTGGCAGGCAGACACGCCGGCTACTGCAGCAGACTATGATAACCGTAGGGCCGGGATATACGATACCATGAACCGGTACGGCTTTGGCATACTCAACGCAACGAGATCCCTTGACTATGCCAACGACAACCAGTACCCAAACGTCCTGTACGACCGAAGCTCAGGCGACTTTGAGGCAAACTCGTACAGGATATACGCAGGAGCAGGCGAGCAGGTAAAGGTGCTGCTGTCCTGGCTGGTGCATCCGAGGGGCACGGTACTGTCGCCCACCCTTCCAATCGGCAGCCCGCACATCCAGCTTCCAAGCCAGTACCACAACTATGACCTGGCGGTGACGTCTCCCAACGGCGCGACAAGGACGAGCGACTCTGACGTCCAGAACAACGAGTTCGTCGTGTTTGACGCGCCGGAGACCGGATTCTACACCATCACCGTGAGCTCCGACGGGACGCTGACTACTGCCATCGGCGAGCCGTACGCCCTGGCAAGCACGCACGGGATAGACAAGTTCCCATACGACCTCGTCGTCCCGGTCACGGAGTTCGCAGACGACTTTGAGTCGGATCTCTCAAAGTGGAACCTGTCCGGCGACTCTGACTGGGAGATCGGGGATCCCGACGAGGACGTGCCCGGCGAGAACAGCCGGACAAACCAGGCGCTCATATCAAGCAACTGCGACACTGACTGCATCGCCACGACATCCTCGACGTTTGACACGCAGGACGCACTGACCGTCTCCTTTGACAGGTTCGTCGACTCTAGCGTCGATGCCGGGGAGGGCCTGTTTGTAGAGTACTCTGCAGACGGGACAAGCTGGATCAATCTTGCAAGCTATACCCACAACAACCGCGAGGACAGCGGCTCGTGGAGCAGCGAGTCCCTGTCCCTGGACATCACGGAGGACACCGCAAAGATCAGGTTCGTGGCAAAGTCCAGCTCCTCAAGCGAGCACGTCGAGATAGATAATGTTGCAGTCATGGCAAGTGACGGAGGCGAACCCTCGGACACGACTGACCCCGTAATCACCGCACCTGCCGACGTCACGGCCGAGGCCACCGGCGTGCTGACTGCCGTATCCATAGGGCAGGCCACGGCCACCGACAACCTGGATCCCGACCCGGCGATAACAAACGACGCACCGGAGTTGTTTCCCATAGGCGACACCACAGTCACGTGGACTGCCACGGATGACTTTGGCAACGCGGCGACGGCAACCCAGACTATTACGATACAGGACACCACGCCGCCCTGGATCACGGCACCTGCCGACCGTACCGCAGAGGCCACCGGCGCACTGACCGTGACATTCATAGGGCAGGCCACCGCCATCGACACTGCAGATCCCGACCCCACAATAACAAACGACGCACCCGCGTCGTTCCCGCTCGGCGACACGGTAATCACATGGACTGCTACTGATTCCTCTGGCAATGCTGCCACTGCCACCCAGACTGTTACGATACAGGACACGACTGACCCCGTAATCACCGCGCCAGCCGACGTCACGGCCGAGGCCACCGGCGTGCTGACTGCCGTATCCATAGGGCAGGCCACCGCCACCGACATTGCCGATCCCGACCCCACAATAACAAACGACGCACCGGAATCGTTCCCGCTCGGCGATACCACGGTAACATGGACTGCCACCGACTCCTCGGGCAACACGGCTACGGCCACCCAGACTGTTACGATACAGGACACGACACTGCCAAGTATAACCGCACCACCAGACGTCACGGCCGAGGCCACCGGCGTGCTGACTGCCGTATCCATAGGGCAGGCCACGGCCACCGGCAATCTGGATCCCGACCCGGCAATCACAAACGACGCCCCGGAGTCGTTCCCGCTAGGCGATACCACGGTAACATGGACTGCCACCGACTCCTCGGGCAACACGGCGACGGCAACCCAGACCGTGACGATACAGGACACCACGCCGCCGAGCATCACGGCGCCTGCAGACCATACGGCCGAGGCCACCGGCATCATGACGGTCCTGAATGCCGGCGACTATGGGACTCCCGCCGTATCCGACATTGCCGATCCCGACCCGGCAATCACAAACGACGCCCCGGAGTCGTTCCCGCTAGGCGATACCACGGTAACATGGACTGCCACCGACTCCTCGGGCAACACGGCGACGGCAACCCAGACCGTGACGATACAGGACACCACGCCGCCGAGCATCACGGCGCCTGCAGACCATACGGCCGAGGCCACCGGCATCATGACGGTCCTGAATGCCGGCGACTATGGGACTCCCACCGTGTCTGACATTGCCGATCCCGACCCGGCAATCACAAACGACGCCCCGGAGTCGTTCCTGCTGGGCAACACGACAGTAACATGGACTGCCACCGACTCTTTGGGCAATGCTGCCACGGCCGCCCAGACCATAACCGTTCAGGACACCACGCCGCCTGCCATCTCCGGCCTGCGCAACATAGACGTGGCTGATCCGGCGGGCCGGGGGGTGGCAGTCAGCTACGATGCGCCGACTGCCTCCGACCTCGTAGACGGGGTCGTGGCAGTATCGTGCACGCATGAGTCGGGATCGACGTTTGCGCCCGGATTCACCGAGGTAGTATGCACGGCGACAGACGGCTCTGCAAACTCGCTGCGGGACTGGTTTATCATACACGTGGACGCCTCTGACGCCATCCTGGACGTCTCCCAGACAGTGAGCACGGGCAGGTCCACGTGGAGCGTCACGGGCCCGGACAGGGTGTTTGCGGGGCAGACCTTCGAGTATACCGTAACACTCGAGGACGGGGCGAGGCCGCGAGAGGAGGCCCTTGCCGTGTACAGCGCGGCACCAGAGCGGGACCTCGGATGGCACGATTCCGATACGGACTGCCAGACGGTGATATGCGCGGGGTTTCCAGAACAAAAGCACGACACGTACAAGATAGCCAGTGACGAGGACTCGCCGTACACGGTCATGTTCAACAAGATGAAAAAGTCCAGATCCAGCCACACCATACTGCTGCAGCCGGCAGCCGACGCGCCGGCGGGCACGCAGGTCACAGTAGGCATGATGGACAGCGGCAGCAGGCCGGTGGGAGGCATACCGGTAACGGTGATGCCGCCGTCCGCAAAGACGATAACGGGCGAGCACGCCACCTGGAGGATCACGGGCCCCGACAGGATATTTCCGGGACAGACCCTCGAGTATACCGTAACCCTTGATGGCACAAGGCACCAGCACGACGCCCTTGCCATATACAGCAGATCGCTTACCGTGGACGACTTTGGGGGATTCCCGGAGGGCTCCGGGTGCGGCACGGCGGTGTGCACTGATTTCCCCGAGCAGCGGCGCCGCACGATGGAGCTTGACAACCACGCAGGCTCCGCGTACGACGTCAGGTACCACACGATCAACGCGCCCGGCTCCCAGTATACGATACTGCTGAGGACCGCCGACGACGCGGGCGCGGGAGGCACGTTCTGGGTCGGCCTGGTGGACGGGGACGGAAGTCCGATGGGCGGCATACGGGTCACGATCGCCGATCCGGTGGCCGTCACGGCCCCATACGAGGAGCTCGTGGCAGGCCTGTCCTTTGAAGGCAATCTGGCAGATACAACCGGGGACAACAACGGCACGGCGGCAGGAGATATCACATACGTGCCGGGCATGATAGGAAGGGCTCTGCAGCTTGACAACTCCTCTCATGTAGTCCTTGCAGAAGAGGCCGACTTTGACTTTGGGCGGAGCGACCCGTTCAGCATGGCGTTCTGGCTCAGGCAGGATGTGCCTCAGACTGCCAGGTCCATGATCCTCTCCAAGGCAGAGTCGTTTGGCCGTCCTGGCGCATACGTGTTTGTGTGGGACGGGGCGCCCAACAGGATCCTGCTCCTGCTGTATGGAAACTCTTCTTTCATAAACGTGCATACACCGCAACACCTGAACATGTCAGACGGTGCCTGGCACCATATCGCATTCACGTACGACGGCTCGGGCGCCAAGGAGGGCCTCAACGTATACGTGGACGGCGAACACCGGGACTATGGCTTATACCGCAGGGGCGCGGGGCTGACAGGCAACATGACAAACGACCATGCGTTTACCATAGGGGCATCCGGCCTAGGGGAGCACGGCATATCCGATGCGGCACTTGACGAGCTGCGCGTGTACAATGCGGAGCTGTCGGCCCGGCAGGTGCGGCTGCTGCATGCGGCGGGCCTCGGCTAGACCAAATCATCGGAACGCAAAAAGGATCCGACATGGTGGCGGTACCCTCTAGGATGGGAACGCTTCTGCTCGCACGCCTTGATCGCTCATTTTTGCCGTAACCCCCGTGTCGTTTTCCTGGTTTTCGGACAAACTCCGTGCAATCCAAAACAATTTTAAGCCGACGCATCCAACGGTACAACGAACATCTTGATGAGACCCGAATTTGGCGGGGTTTCGTCGCTTGGGAGCCGTGGAACGCTCCAGCTTGCCGTTGGTCTGCGGGTGGTACGGCCTGGAGTTTATCAGCTCGATTCCGCAGTTGAGCAGCTCATCCTCAAAGGCAGTCGGCGTCCACCCTTTCTTGGGAGGGTTCTTCCTCTTCTTCGGATCCGAGCGCGCCCCGACAAAGCACTTGCCGTTGTCTGAGAGGATTGTGGCAGGCGCGCCGAACTGGGCCACGGCCTGCCGCAGGACCACCACGACGTTCTCCGAGGTGGCCTCCCTGAACAGGCCCGCACCGGTCACGCACCTGGACGAGTCGTCCAGGAACGTGACCAGATTGAGCCCCGCAAAGCGCGGATCCTTCATGGTGTGCCAGTCCACATGCCACATGGCATTGGAGTACCTGCGCTCAAACCGGACGTATTTCCGTGGTCTGGATTTTGCAGGCGACGGCGTCACCAGCCCGTGCTCCCTCATTATCCTGTATACCTCGCAGTAGCTTATATCGAGTCGCCTTCGCAACCTTCTGGCCGTATAAAGCACCCCTGCTGCACTGTACCCGTGCTCCTCCAGGACGGCGCGCACGGCCTCGTCGGGGGCCGGGGCGTTCCTCTTTCTTCCAGGCTTGAGCGGCACGTGGTGGTGCGCACCCCCCGTCTTCCTGAACCTGGCATACATCCGCTGGACGTGCCTTGTCGTGACGCCTATCTCCGTGGCTACCTCCGAGGGCCTTCGTCCTTTAGCACACTGCGTTACTGCGTATCTGATCTGCTTTGCCTTGAGCCTTGCAACCATCGGTTTTCTTGATCGGTAAAGCCTAAAGTAATCATTTGCAACCCTCCTCAAATTAGTGCGACCTAATTTTCGTACAATAGAGAAGACTGGGATAAAAATAAAGTTTAATTGCAATGGTACAGTATTGTATGGTAGACGAGTAAGTCCGCGGGAAACCGTGTTCCACAAAGGAATGAGAGGGGTTCATGCCCAATCGGGAATACCGCGGGGTCGTCTTTTTTACTATCTCCAAAATATTCTTTCGCCACTGCCGATCTTTTTTGAATGAAGAATGTTCGAATACGCCCACTCGTTATTCTCAAATTTATGGTAATACGAACCGGCTACCATGTCTGCGGCCCATATTCCTGCTTCCAAAACCGAAGAAGTATCGGTTGGCGGAGACAAGCTCCCTCGGTATTTCCTCCGTCCCCTATATTGAAAATAATCATACTTGCTTACAATATACGCATTGAATTTTGTGGCTTTTGATGCAGATAGCCTTCCTTTGTCATAATAGACCGTGGGAGGATTTGGCGGAGAAACCTTATTCATAACATCTACAATTAAGCTTCGAGCTAAAACAAAGTTCCCTATGCGTTCAGACGTCCAATTCTTTTCTGGTCGTACACTTTGCTTATCGATTATTGCCCCAAACACCCCGTCACAGTTATCACGAATAATCTCTAGTGATTTTGTCCGAATTTCAGGCATATGTATGCTGTAATCGTTATCTAGTTGTTGCAAGGTGTAGCCTTGCTGCATTAGGTTGGTATAGGGAAGACTAAATTTCAACTCTGCCAGGTGCCTTGGATACTTTCTTCTTTGATGTAATCGCTTTAGATATCTTTTTAGTTTTTTACGTAATTTCGTTGGGTCTTGGCAGTAGACAAAACCAAAAACAAAATATCGCCTCCTTGATGTTTGAGACAGTCCAGGATCTCCTGACTCGTCAACAAAAATTCGCTCTCTTGGCACTGACAATAACTTGCTGATGCGCTTCTGATTTATGACATTTGTGGTGTTCTGATCGCTTTAGGTTATTTGAAATCCTGACAAAAAATAGAGATCCGTGTCGCAATTCATGCGGATCCCGTTTTTCATTCCACCCTACCTGACTCTACGTTTTTCTGAATTTCTACCAATCTTGCACGCCTCGGTCCGGATGGCATCGTATGGTTTTGAGGAGTCTGATGAATTGGGCGGCAATCTCCATCATACCATGACGCATGACATTGTAGCACCAAACATCCTGCCCCCGGACGTCTGCACCGTATCATACTCGCGATCATGGCGGGCCGGACCTGCGTACGAGGCCACCTCCCATCAAACAAACACATGCAAGTTTGTCCGCAGCTGTGATTTTCATGCCTGGGCAGCAGGGGGAGGTGATCACATGCATGCATTGCCGCGTAATACCTAAATCAGGCGTGGCAGACCAGATTATCGGAACGCAAAAAGGATCCAATATGGTGACGGTACCCATCCGGTCCACCCATCTCAAGCGATGAAATCCCCCCTTAAACCGAAAAAATCCGTTGCAAAATGGAGAGATCATGAGTGATACCGTAAAAAAGGCGTGGGGACGTCACAGAAAGTTACTTGAGGATCCCAACGTCAAGAGATGGTGCGACAATACCGCAAGGGGCAGCGTGGCGACAGCCGAGGTAAGGCTGCGAAGGCTCGGCGTGTACTGCGAGAGGACAAACACCACTCCCAGGGATTTTGCGCAGGCCGGAGTCGACGACGTAAGGAAAGTAGAGGACATGCTGATGGATTACGTATCGCTTCTTGAGGGCAAAAAGTATGCGCCCTCATACATCGAGGATATCCTCAAGGCGCTGCGCTCCTGGCTTGCATTCAACTATGTCAAGCTTGTCCGGAGGATAAAGATCAAGAACGCCGACATTCCCGTGACGCTGGAAGACGAGGAGATTCCGACCCGCGAGAAAATCCAGGACGTGCTTGACTCGGCGCCTGCAAGGGAGCGCGTATCCATATCCATGATGGCCTTTGCCGGAGTGCGGCCGCAGGTGCTTGGCAACCATCACGGCGAGGACGGCCTCCGCATAAGGGACATCCCGGATCTGGAGGTGGACGGCCAGAACATCTCATTTGCCCGGATGCCTGCCAGGATAACGGTAAGGCCGGCGCTGAGCAAGGCAGGACACCAGTACTTTACGTTCCTGCCCGAGGCAGGGTGCAGGTACCTGCAGGGATACCTCAGGGAGAGGATCGCAGGCGGCGAGAAGATAAGACCCGACTCGCCCGTGATCACGTTCGTAAAGGGGTACCGCACAAAGTCAAGCGATGACACGTCCCACCTGAGAACGATCACGGTTACAAAGGGGATCAAAAACGCCTTTGGAGTGATTATCAAGGAGCGGCCCTACGTCCTGCGGGCGTACTTTGACACGCAGCTATTACTTGCAGAAAGCAAGGGCGCGATGACGCACGCGTACCGCCAGTTCTTCATGGGCCACAAGGGCGACATCGAGGCAAAGTATACGACCAGCAAGCACAGGCTTTCCGACGAGCTCGTATCGGACATGAGGGATGCCTACGGGCGCAGCCTGGTGTTCCTTGTCCCCGGCGCGGAGGAGAAGGCGGGATCAGTGGACAGAAAGGAGATGCTGTTTGAGATGTGGAGGGGGCAGGCGCGGCTGTACGGGATAGACCCCGTGAAGATAAGGATAGAAAGACAGAGGGTGCCGCAGGGCAAAAAGACCGGGCAGGCAGGTGCCGAAGACGACGAGGTCAGCGCCATCAGGGAGGCCATTCAAAGGATAATCACGGGTGACGGCCGGATGGTGCGGCCGCAGGCAGGCGGCAAGAAGGCATACGAGAGCAGGCTGGCAGGATTTGCAGATCCATATGAGGCCGGACCACTGCCACATCGAGAGGGCGCGTACACCGTATCCGTAACCGAGCTCGGGGTTCCAAAGAGCATCACGGTGACCCTATACGACATACACGGGGTTCCCATGCGCAACAGGCTTGCACGCGCATACGTTGACGATGTGTTGCAGGCCTCGATTACGACCGACGCAGACGGCACCATGGGAATGACGTTCGTGCCGCGCTCCGAGGGACAGAAGAGTCTCAGGATCGAGGTCGACGGCCAGGATCGGCCCGCGGTGGACGCGGTGCTTGATGTGAGGAGATCCAGATAGACTGCATGCATCGGATCGAGGTTGTCGCCTAATTCCCCCTGCTTGACTCAATCTGCACACTTCTGAATTTCTATTCCCTTTGCACGCTGACGAGCCTTTAATCGCCACCATGGTTTTATGGATTTGTTCACCTTTCCAAAATAACTTGACACTAATAACGACAGGCGCTCCATGCCCATATGCGCTGACGAGCCTTTAATCGCCACCATGGTTTTATGGATTTGTTCACCTTTCCAAAATAACTTGACACTAATAGGAATGTAAAAGCAGTAATTACATGCCGATTATGTATGTGGACAAATCCGGTTCCGTGAGACATAGCGATCATACAAATTTCTTCGTTTTATCAGGAGTGATTGTCGAGGAAGACAAAGCCAACGATCTCAAAAGATCTACGTATGATTACAAACTAAAACATTTTACCGATCAGTATGTAGATGCAGAAATTCATACACATGACATCCTTAAGGGCAAAGGCGATTTTGCCAGCTTGAGTCTTTCAAAAAAGCGAATCATGTTAGATGAATTGTATCATGTCATATCTAACTTGGATGTCATCACCGTTTCCGTGGTAATTGACAAAGGATCACTAAGACACCAACACCCATCTTGGAAACCATTCACTATTGCATGGGCGTTTTTAATTGAAAGATTCGACAAACTCCTAGAAGAAAGATCGGATGAAAATAATAACGGAACCATAAAAATTGACAAGAGTTCAAACAGGTTTCATAGAGATATTACCGATGTAATCAAAGATATAAGAGAACTGGGAACAGACTACCAAAGAAAAGTGCAAGCAGAACCCCCTGTTTTTGTTGATTCATCTGGAGTTGAAGGAATTCAAATTGCAGATGCAGTCGCATACGCATCATTTCGTCATCATTCAACACCGGATGAATTCGAAAGATATTGGAATCTGATTTATGGGAAGTTTCAAACTGACAGTTCTGGAAATACAATAGGATGCGGTTACAGGGTGTTTCCAAAATAAGGGTCAAGAGCATGCAACAAGGAACCCCCCATTCAACATGCCCTCTAATAATGCGTCCCGCATTACCTACCTCAATTAGATCTTCTGGCTTTATAAACCTCATGTGGCGAATTGTTTAAGCATGTGCCAAATTTTGGGTAATTTTTTAAAAAATACCCAGGGGATCTTTGACTGGGATATCCAAAATAATCCAAGCGTGTGGATCCCGAGTGTAAATTCTGACTTGGTCGTCCATAATTCCTGTGTAAATCCGCCGACAGGCTTGTAGATCTGTGACCCGTCATACCGTGTTTTTGCGCCTTAAATCAAACGGCATCATACACATCATGGTAAATCGGGCAATTTAGAGCCGGATGAAAAACCGGGCTCGTCAAAGTCATTTACATTCGATCCAAACCATAAATATTTCAAACATGACACAGTCAGACTGTCATTCAATCCGGAGGGAATGAACCTCGAGGCACTTCCGGCATCACCATACCCGCGTGACTCGGATGATAAGAGCATGAAGCATGGTATGAGCCTGCATGGAATGAACACGAGTCAGCTTGAGGCAAGGATGGACAACACGAAGCCATTCAAACTTCCCCGCGATCCGGTAGGACTGGCAATCACAAAGGACAGCAACATTCCGGAGTTTCTTGCCGGGATGGGCATATCATTGGACGATATTGCCAAGAAATTTAATATAAAGATCGATATAGTGTAGCATCATGAAGGAATCAACGCCGCCGAGGAACCTTGACGCCCGGCAGCTGGACGCATTGGAAAATTCGGGACTGATCGCGTTTTTGAGGGATCAGGGACGGCCGCCCGAATGGAACGGTGCCGGGCTCAGGTGGATGGCAAACAACCTCCGCAGCTGGGGCTCCAGTCTGATGGAATATTTGGACATGACTCCCGAAGAGATGGTCCAGTATTACGTCGACAATGGAATTATAGTAAAGTCAGGCGTGCGCGAACCCGGCGGGAAGGAACTATATTGTATAGCACCGGGGAAATGACTCCTAATACTTATTTACCATTGTCATGGATGATAAATCATGGATAGTCGTGCCACGGATCAGGTGGATGTAACAAAGGCCGCCTATAATGTCATGCGACTCTCGACTGTATCGGCATCAGGATACCAGCCCGAATCAGCCAGAAAGAGCCCCATCGATGATGCCATCGCCAAGGTGGATGCCCTGGCAGCCGCCTGGGATGAATCCAAGCACTCCAGGGATGCCGGTGGAAAGTTCGCTCCCAAGTTTGGAGACGATGACGAGGGAAAAAGCAAGGGAGACCTTGTCAGGTTCGGAAAAAAGACATTCGTCGCGATGATATTCATCATTGCAGCACCGACAATCATAGCGCCCCTCATGGGGGTCGACATCAACACGTTCTGTGCGGTAGGCGAGGACGAGCAGTGCCAGGAGAACGCGATATTCTCAGAGGATGTCACGGGCCTGATAAGCATCGCCCTCAACGCGATACGGATAGGCGGGGCCGTGGTGATAATCGTGGCCTTTGGGATAAAGGGCATCCAGTACAGGCTTGTTCCGCGCCCCTGACCGTGCCGGGATCATATCCTCGGCATCCATACTCTTTTTGTATGTGGTCACCTACCCCTAGATTATTTTGGCCACCTCATCCATGATGGACTTGCCCTGCAGCTTCCATGTCGACACGCATGTATTGAGCCATCCATGCCTTTCCGTCCAGACCAGGCCTCCCTTGATCTGGCCGCTTATCTTGAATTGAAGTACGACGGGGCGCAGCGCCCGCTCTGCACCATTGTTGGTCGGCTCGACACCCTCGTATTCCAGAAACGCAAACATGCACGGCAGGGCCCTGTGCATCCTCTTGAGAAGGGGCTCCAGCGGGCCGCCCCATGCATCAACGTATCCGAACAGCATGTTCTGCATGTTGGTTTCAAACCGCCGGCGCAGCTCCGGCGAGTGCCGCCCCATCAGTCCGTCGGCACTGCTTATCCCCGTCCTCTCCTCGAGCTCCCGGAGATCCTCCTCGGACAGCTTGTCCCAGCCCTCAAGACACTCCCTGGCATCCTTGAACAGCTGCTGCATCTGCCGGTACAGGACTCCTGCAAACAGCAGGGCACCCTTTTTCTGCGAGCCATACAGGAGGAACCGCAGCTCGTGCGCCCGGCACCGCTGGAGCCTTCCCAGCAGCCCGAACCTCTTGTATGCGGGATATCCATCCGATGTGACGACGCCCCCGTACCCGCCCATGTACTGGTCCAGGATCCGGGCGCTCCTGGTGTCTGCATATATCATGAACACGCCCACCGCCGACAGCATGGCCCACGCCCATCCCAGTCTGCCTGCCAGGTTGATCCCCGTCTCGTCTATGCAGACCGTCTTTGAGCTTCTTACCTCCTCTGCGATGGCCTCGGCAGGCGCCTTTGCGGCGTCGCAGACGCGTCCTATGCTGTTGATTGCAGTTGACTTTGACATGTGCACGCCCAGGATATCTGACATTATACCCGGGATCCTGTTGTGTGGGACGCCCTCGCTGCGCAGCTTTGTGACGGCTGTGACCACGCTCGTGTCATAGCTGCCGCGTCGGGGCAGGCCGTCGGGGGCCGTATGCATGGTGCCGCATTTCGGGCACACTGCCCTCTGTGTCTCGTGGCGCGTCTCGGTGTACTTTATCTTGAATCCTATCATGTCGCGCACCTGCGGCTTTTTCATGATCTCTGTGGTGGTGCCGCACTTGCACTCCGGCGCCCGTCCACCCGGAAAGCAGTGTTTCTGTACCCTGGTGGGCCGGTGGGTGCGCGATACGCCCTTGTGGCCCTTCTGGCCGCCGGGCTTTTTTCTGTCCTCCCCGGTGCCGTCATCCCCGGCTGCAGCATCGGGCCGGGCCCTCTCCTTTCTCCTCTGCGCCTTTTGCCTCTTCTACTCCAGCGAGTCTGCCGACGGGGGCGAGTTCTCGTTCTCGTAGTATCGGAGCCTGTTGTCCTGCTCCCTGATGGTCTTGTCGCGCTTTTCAAGTGTCTTGTTTAGCCTTTCAATGGTCCTGCCCTGCTCCTCAATGATATTGTCACGCTCCTTGAGGTCCTTTTTTAGATTCCTTATCGTCTCCGTGGGCGATGCTGTAGATGCCTCGATCTCGCAGCATGCGGAGGGCTGACCTTTCACAATGCCTAGTCTACGCGATCATAGTATAAGGATCAGCACCGTCAGTAATGTTTACCCTATTGTGAGGGGTAGGTGACCTCATACGACCTTTCTGCTGCTGAGAAAGCACGATCAGGATGCCCGGATAGTCTTTACCTCAAGCTACATGATAGACGACGCAAAGTACGGAGGGGCAAAGGCATCCTCCCTCAGGGGCATGATAAACAAGCCCATCGAGCCAGACACCCTGTGGAAGACGATCAGGAGACATGCAAAATAGCGCAAGACAGATCTTCCGGTGAGGATCGCCGTTTCACTGGCGATCCTTCCTGCACCCATTTGACGAGTACGGGATCCGGTTCTTGCTCGTTTCGTGCGCAAAAGGCATACCGCAAACGGCTAGCAGTTGTTATATAACAAGTGATCGTGATACAGGCAACAACATGAATCACAAAACAAAAAACACGAAAGCTGTTTCAGCAACCTCGATATCCTTCCTTGTAACTGTCTTGACAATTGTTATGATGACACCCGCTTATGCACATGATTCAAATGGCGACATTATGAATTTTGAACCATTCAGTGCATCGTCTTCAGAAACCATATGGTATGACATGGATGCGTTAGATGATGTAACTTATGATGGATCGGAAAATAATGGCGTTGCGTTGACCCTCATTGCAGAAGTTCCAAGACATACAATTCATTCGACAGATTTTGACCTAACTGTTGTTTCCTCCAACAATCCCGGATACAACAGCAGGCTTGGTGCCGCATATCTTGGAAGCACAAATGTCTTTGGTGCCACCGGTAGCTATTCGGGTGGCGGCGGTCAGTACAAAGTAATTTGGCTTAACACTAACAACAGCCTGAATTATGATCCGGATGTCGGATGCAACATTATTTTCGGCGAAGTAAACCCAGATTACGTGATCACACACGAGTTTGGTCACTTTGCAGGCTTGGGCCATCATGTATGGCATTGGGGCGCTTGGGATGGTCATACTGCGATGAAGAGTGGATGCAACTCTGATCAATCACAGCTTAGAACAGAGGATCTAAATGACATAAATGATCATTATACGTAGGAGAAAAAAATGAACAGACAAAAATTAGCCATATTTAGCATTGTTGTCATCGTTGCTGTTTCCATTGGCATGGTAGCATCATTGAGTTCATCTGATGAGAGTTATGTTTATGTGCAATCTGACATTACAAAGGCAAATCCAAACATTGCTGTTGCCCCAACCGACGTCATGCTGGCAACCGAAGAAATCAGCGAAACCAAGCCCACAGTGGTGTTAACCGTCAAGGGAACGGTTCTTTCTGTGGGGGATCCGATTGATTGGAGTGACGAATCAAAAAACCAGCTGGGCTTTGTACCGATAACAATTGAACTTGATGAAAAAGCCAAGGATATCACTCCAGATCTCAAATTGAAAGAAGGCGACCAGTTTACCGTGTATCTGGGCGGCGTGTATGAATCCGACAAATTCTACATGCACGGCTTCGAACCACAGTTTGAAATCGGTGAAGAAGTCATACTTCATGTGGGACATGGCAAAAACGGTCCCGTCTTTGATGATGACGGATTCTACTTTGTAGAGCTCGGCAAGTACGGAAAATACAAAGTTGTTGACGACAATACTGATGGTCATTGAAAATTTCGCCTGATCACACATCTTGTAAAGGTTTATAGCTCCCCACCATGTCACTCCCGGCATGAACAAGACGAAAATCCTCACGGATGCCATGCATGTCGAAAAGGATCTCAAGACTCACACCAGAATCATGGCGGTGCGCTCCGTACTGCTTGGCAACACCACCGCACATACTGCGGAGATTGCCGACGTGACACAGCGCACCGTACAGATGTGGGTTGAAAGGTTCGAGCTTGACGGCATTGACGGCCTCCGTGACTCCCCCAACAGGGGCAAAAAACCAAAGGTTCCGGTCGGCAGGATAAAAAAGATCGCCACGAGGCTGCGCAGGATGGAAAAGCTCACCCCGAAGAAGCTGCGCGACCGGGTGCGCCGCAGGCTGCACGTCACATACAGCGTGGGAAGCATTAGAAGAATCCTGCGCACGATGGGATTCTCGCCAAAGACGTCAACCACCAAGCTGGCAGACGCTGCCGACGCAAAGGCGGTAAGACGGTGGCAGAGGGATGCAAAAGACACGATTGCGCTTGCAAAAAGGCGCGGATTCAGGATAACCGTACAGGACGAGTCGATATTCGTCAGTACGGGAAGGGACGGCAGAAAGTTTTGGTCGCCCGCTGGGGACAGGATCGAGGTGGAACGATCCGGCAGGAGGGAGCGCGTCGTGGTGTACGGAACGATAATCAATAGACTAAAACCTGATCTGATAATATAGTCCTCCTCACCTGTGGGTAGACGCCTACCGCCTTTGAGGAGGAACTGTTCGACTGCGGAATCGAGATGACAAGCTCCAGAGTTGACTCGAAATTAGCAAATTTTGATCAAATGGGCGAGGTTGTCGCCTAATTCATCAGAATTCCTAGAAACCGCTGAAATGCCATATGGATCAGGCGTGCAAAAGGGCGGAGATTCAGAAAAACGTGCAGATTGAGTCAAACAAATGGAATTAGGCGACAACCACCGTCTTGGCAGAGGCATTTGCAGATTACAACAAAGACAGGATCCACTCGGCACTGGGATACCTGACACCGGACGAGTTTGTCTGGAAAATGCAGGAGGTGCCGCAAAAATGAGCGATCAGAGTGTGCATAAAATGTCGCCAAAATCGTTCCTACTCATAGGGGTCCACTCCAAGGTCTACTGCCTGATGGTCGACGCAGACACCAAGCAGGTGCTGGCAGTAGCCGTCACAGACGAGGCAGTTAGAGACAGCACGGAGCTGCCGGCACTGCTTGAGGAGGCGGTCAGGAACGTCAAGGAAGAGGAGCAGTAGGACTGCCCCGATAGCGCAGATGCAGTAAAGATCCCCAGCATGCTTGCAGACGGGATATCGCCGCTGACCCTGCTCGGCACCGGAGCGAATCAGGATGCACCAGGTACGATCCTGTTTGCAGACGGCGCATACGGCTCAAGGAAAAACATATCCGAGTGCCACAAGCACGGCATAAGGCCGCTCATACGGCTCTTGACAAGCTGTACTGCAAGGGGCAAGGGTACCGGTGATAAGTGGGGCATGCTTGTGAAAAGCCAGCTCGGAGACGGCTCCGAGGTGCCGGTTGGGGATCTGCCAAAGGAGAAGGGGCAGGAGAACCTGCAGTACCCGAAGAGCACGATCGGTTACGGTGTGAAGTGGATCGTCGAGATCATGATATCTGCCACAAAGCGCATGTTCGGCGAGGACGTAAAGGCCCTCAGGTGATCCAATATAGTGCAGGAGGTAAAGTTGAGGATATGGCTGTACAACAAGTGGATCGCAGAGGCGGTGGCTGCCATGTAGGAACCTGGCGCCGGTAGTGATCTTGGCGGATTGGATGGGCTCTAGTCGGAGTTATGCAACAGCCCATACCCAGCGTAAGCTATAAAGCGGCCCATATCAAACTAGGCGTGGATCAGAGAGACACAGTTTGCCACCGCTAAAGGGCCCGGGCGTTTTAACATAGATGGGAAGACAAAACAGAAATCTACCTGTGGTTGCCTAGATACTGCATGACAAAGCTTGACGTGGATGATCTCAGTGCGTGCTATCCCTCCGGTACCGGCGACGTGCACGCGCTATCGGGGGTCTCGTTTGCCCTAGGCGACGGCGAGTCCGTAGGCATTGCAGGGGAGAGCGCGTGCGGCAAGAGCACGCTTGGGCTGTCCCTGATCAGGATGCTTCAGGGCGGGAGGATCACCTCGGGATCTGTCAGTTTTGACGGTGTACCCATACTGGAGATACCAGAGTCTGACTTTGACAAATCCTACCGCTGGAAGCAGGTGTCGATGATATTTCAGGGCGCAATGAACTCCCTAGATCCCGTATTTACCATACGTGATCAGTTCGTCGAAGTTCTAAGGCAGCATGGTTTTGAGGGAGACATGGAGGGCACAATCTCTGCGTCTCTAAGCTCCGTAAACCTTGACGCCTCCATTCTGAAGAGGTTTCCCCACGAGCTGAGCGGGGGAATGAAGCAGAGGGTAGTCATCGCAATGGCACTGCTGCTCCATCCGAAGCTTGTCATCGCCGACGAGCCTACGACTGCGCTAGACGTGCTGATCCAGGCACAAATCATCAACCTGCTCAAGGATCTGAAAAGCCGGGGTATGTCGTTTATGCTGATTACCCACGACCTGGCAGTGCTGTCTGAGATTGCAGACAAGGTAGGGGTAATGTATGCCGGACAGATGGTGGAATTTGGAGCAGCCGATGACATCTACAGAAATCCAAAGCATCCCTACACCAAGGCGCTTCTTGCATCTATCCCGACGCTGAGGGGTGTAAGGCCTGCATACATCAAGGGATCCCCCCCGGGATTGGTCAATCCCGCAGGAACCTGCAGGTTTCTAGATCGGTGCCCCCACGCGTTTGAGAGGTGCAGTAGGGATCCACCCAGCTTTAAGACAGACTCCGGCTATGTCCGGTGCTGGCTTTATGAAAAGTAACCGCTGGCTTGTGCTCAAACGCACTTGATGTGTCCGCCATGCCCGGTTCTGCGCCACAATGCGGAGGCCTTATCTCGAGTGTTTTTTTACTATCTGAAAGCAATTGTCGATGATTCTCAGCACCTCGGAGCGCACTACCTTTTTATCAATTGAGATCCAAACCCTGATCTTTTTTATCGCAAACGATATGGTTTGAACCTTCATCCTTTCCTCCCAGACAAACTCTACCGGGCCCAGACTCCTGTCAAAGGATCCCTCGAGCCCCGTCTTGATTGCGATGTGCGAGAACTGGTGCTGCGTACTTTTCGCGTTGAGCAGCGGTTCTAGTCCCGGCCTTCTGCTGTGTGCCTTGAGGTCACCCCCTGGTCCTATGATTCCTACGAATCGGATGTACGGGCTGATCTTCGAGACGCCTTCTACGATTGCATCATAGTCTTTCTTCCTCAATGATTAACGTGCAAAATGTTTGGTTTTAATGATTTCTAATCATGCGTCTTGTGAGGGCAGGCCACTCCCCAAAAGCTCGGGCAGGCACATCTGGCGGCACGCATGAGGCCGCTTGCCCCTTGAACAGTCCGGCTCGGGCTCTCATGCAACCGTGGTTTTCGTGCCTAGCTAGCAGGGGGCCTATTGTACGAAAAGCCAGTCCGCCTAGGATCAGTAGGACAATAGCTGACTATTTTAGGCTGTGCCGATCACGAAAAACCATGAAAAAGGTAACAGCTCGGGCTCTGGAAGTTCAGGCGTGAATTTTGTCATCTTGAAGGGTCATCCCATAGTGAAAGCATAAAAAATGAAATGATTTTGACAATTATTTTTGATCCAAAGATTAAGATCAGGCAATCTACCACGTATGTGTATGGACAGACAGAGAAAAGAATTCGTAGCATCGGGGGACTAGTTCCTGCCAAACACGAGGAGCCCCTACCTGCACAAGGCGTACAAGGAGACCGACAAGAGAGAGTGAAAGGCTGCTGGCACACATGCAGCGCAAGGACGGCCTCAGTTTGTCGCAGATAGCAGAGAACCTCTGCCGGTCAAAGTCTGCTATATCCGAGTGGCTCAACCGCGCCCAGGATGAGGGGATGCGCGCAAGACACGAGCGCGCAGGCAGGGGACGCAAGCACAAGCTGAGCGAGTCGCAGCTGAGCCAGCTTGACGCGGATCTCAAGTCGGATCCCGGGGACTGCGGCTTTGAGGGCAGCATGTGGGACTCGCGCCTGATGAGGCGGCACATCAGAAAGAAGTTCGGTATACAGTACAGCAGTAGCGGCACGCGGCTGCTGGCACGCGAGCTTGGGTTCGCTTGGAAGAAATCAAGGCCAAAGAACCCAAAGGCCGCCTCAAAGCGCAAGCAAAACGAGTTCAAGGAGGCAGCACAGAGGCTGATCAGGGAAAAGACGGCAGAGGGATTTACCGTGCTGGCAGAAGACGAGTCCTCCATCCAAAAGACCTCAAACAGCCCCAAGCGTGGGTGGACAAAGCGCGGCAGGCGCCTCACGACGCCCTCGTCCCCGTCACGGCAGCGCAGGTACATATTCGGCGTGCTGGCAGCAGGCATATTCCACTTTATGTTCTATGAGAAGGCCAACACCGGCAGCTTTTGCGATTTTTTAGAAAGGGTGCACGAAAGATACGGCAAGGTGCCGATATTCCTGGACAATGCGTCATACCACAGGTCCGGCGGCGTAAAGGAGACGCTGAAAAAGTACGACGGCCAGATAATACTGGAATACCTGCCTCCGTACACGCCGGAGCTCAACCCCGTCAAGATACGGGACAGGGAGATAAAGCGAAGGCTTTCTGCCAAGATGTTTGATACGTTTGATGACGTAGAGCAGTCCGCGGGGAGGCTGTTTGCCAGGCGCGAGATCCTTCCGGTAAAGATGTTCCGATACCTGATGGGCTGACCGCAACGGCCTGCCGCGTTACCCCCTGCCGGGTCTTGCGTGGCAGCATGTCAAACGCCACATGCCCGAACTGACCGCAACGGCCTGCCGCGTTACCTCTTGTAGGCCCTCCCCGTACGCCTTGCGTAGGTGTGAGCGCTTTGCCTAGCAGGAATCTGTCCTTTGATGCTACGATTTTTGCCTGTTTCCCCGTGCATGTGCGTATGGTTTACATGATCCTAGATCTTTGGGCTAAAAGCAGTTGCCGAAACTGTACGTTTTTTTATGAGTTGACTACGGCAGTATGGCCTGCCATGTATCTTCCCGCTATGCTGTACAACCTGTGGAGGACTGCCGTGCTCATAGACGTGGAATCCAGGTGGGACGGATTTGCAGGAGGAAAGGGGTTTACCATGATGCTGTTTGTCGCGTGCATTGCGGATGCGGCCGACTCGTTTGCAAACGATCGCGGAAAGTAGCGGCGGTGCCGTATCGGGCCTGCAAAAGCACATCTGGGAATTAATGTGGCGGGAACTATCTTTGGGGCCTCTGTGCTGCGCGAGTCCCCTTGGATTTCCGAGGCTCAGTGACAGCCTTTACTGTCTTGTAAACTCGTCAATGTCTGGCATGAGGATCCGCAAAATCCTACTTTAGAACCGGATTTCCCTCTGCATCGCTGGTCCTTTCAGGATCAAAGCCGTCCGGATGCGAGGCATCCCTGTGCATGTAGCTGTGCGTCTCCCCCGCCTTTTTTCTGCAGAACTTTTTGTGAATGGTCTCTTCTATCTTTAGCGTGGTCTCATTTTCATGAAACAGCCTCTTGCCGCAGTCTTCACAAATGATTTCCGGCATGATCTGGCTCCCAGCCAAATCTATTTAGATGTTTAGAGTAACACAGTAGATGGAGAGTACAACATCAGGTTCTTTTTATACTGACGGCCAAACATTTCTTGGACAGCATCTTATGATCAGATGCCCTTGCAGACATGCTTGAGCATCAAGCATCTGTGACCAGACATTGCAGGCTTGGAATTTGCGGGAGTGGCATAATATCGGCACCTGGGTCAGAATTTCGATGGAAATCTTTTTTGATCTTGCTTGTCTGATGTAACATGTGGATTCCAAAGCCGCGCCTGCACACCCCATGGATCTTCCAAAAGCACTAGTCATGATCAAAGAGCGGGATGAGAAGATCTCCAAGCTGGACAAGGAAAACTCCGAGATTTAGGCAAAGCTTGCCATGTATGAGTCCCGGCATGCCCACATCCACGCCGTCACTGTACAATGACGCCAGAAAGAAGTTCAGGGAGCAAAGAGGCGGGGATCCCGGAGGCGGTTCCTGCGATGCTGCCCGGGGCAAAAAACGCGGTCCCCTGCGCGGGCACCGGGGCGTATCGCACGGCAGCCGGCCGTCGATGACGCTACGGTACGATCTTGATTCCAAGGTGTGCGTGATTGGGACAATGATGCAATAGAGTTTCTCTATGCAGGCGATCACAAACCCGTATGCGGCAAGGACTAGGCGTGGCGCGGATCACAGTATAGCGTATGTGCTGGTGGGATCAGATCTGGATCGGATGCGCCGTACACGCAACCCGCATGAAGAGGGAGCTGCCGCGCAGTTCAGCCTGCTTGATTCAATCTGCACATTTTTTGATTCTCCGCCACTTTACGCCCCGTCTGGACAACATCGCACGGCTGTACGGGGTCACTTTTGCCCGGCAGTTGGGTGCGAGTTGCCCTAGACGTGATTTTCATGCCTAGCCGGCAAGGGGTGCGACCTCGCATGCAGTCATGGCGGCAGATGGGGCGGCTGCCAGAAAAGTACGGCAGTCGGCGGCAAAAAGCACACGACTTTTGTACGCCTCGACCGCATTGGAAAACCATGTCTGAAACCGACCTTGCACCGTTTGCGGCCTGGTCAGCCATCACAGGCGTGCTGATTTTTGTCTCGTCCTTGGCATACCGGGCCTATTCCAAGCGTAAAGCAGCAGTCTAGGACCTCGAGGCCTGCCCTATGTATGCCAGGATTCCGGTATAATCCAAGTCCCCAAAGCCGCTCTTGACTGCCGCACTGTAGATTTCCTCTGCCCTGCCTGACATTGGGAGCTTGATCCCAAGCGATTTTGATGTCTGGTTTATTGCATGCAGATCCTTTTTCAGATTTGCAAGCGTAAAGGTAGGCTCAAACTCATCCCTTATCATCCTGAATGCCTTGTTTTCGCTCATTCCGGTCTTAAAATAAGTCGAGTTTAGGATCTTCAGAAAGGTCTCCGGATCAACGTCTGCGCCCCTTGCCAGGGTAATCCCCTCAGACAATGCCAGTGCCAGCATTGCAATCTGCAAGTTCATTGCAAGCTTTACCGCATGCGCAGTCCCGCCCTCCCCCAGATAGAACACCTTGCTTGCAATTGTCTTGAAGACTGGCCTGTATCTGTTGAAGGCCACCGGGCTTCCAGCAACCATCATTACCAGGCCCCCTGAAACTGCCACGTTTGGTCCTCCCATGACCGGGGCGTCTAGCATCTCTATGCCCGAGTCCCTGAATCTTTGCGAGATCTGTTTTGACTCTAGCGGACCTATTGTACTCATGTCTGCCACGACCAGTCCCTCCCGGCCTCCCTTGACTATTCCGTTTGGCCCAAAGGCGACCTGTCTTACTGCGTCTGCATCCTTTACCACCGTAATCACAATCTCAGAGTTCTCTGCCACCTGCCTGGGCGACTCGCATGTCACGGCTCCCCTCTGCCGTAGCCGCCCTGTCTTGTCTGCCGTCCTGTTAAAGACATGCAGCTGGTTTCCCTCATCAAGTAGGCGCAGGCCTACTGCACTTCCCAGCATCCCGGTCCCGATGATTCCTATTGATGTCATTTTGGAGCTACCTTCTCTCCTCCGCCTTGACTGTCCACGGATCCCTGCCAAACCTGGCAGCCTCAAACTGCAGGTGTCCTATCAGCTTGTCCCCCCGCCTCACCATCGCATAGTCTGTCTTCCTCATCGAGAACGTCCTCTCCTTTGTCTTGTACCCTCCCTCGATTGTCTTAACCTTGAACCTCTTTCCGGCCCTTGTGATCAGTTTTCTTGCGTGCTGAACGTCTCCCATCCATGAGAACATCTCAAACTCCCCGAAATTCTCGGTCCTGACGTCATAGCCGTACTTTCTGGCCTCAAACCTCAGATTCTCCCCCTCTGCCGTGCCGTTTAGCCACTCTATTACTTTATCCCCGTGGCCCTTTTCAATCCCAAAGGTCTCCGAATCCCTCAATTCTGGTTCTAGGTGTATGCTGCGTGATTAAAAAGTATGCTGAGATACAGATCAACTAAAATATTGACTTTTGATAGATTGGTTTATGATTACAGTTGACTGTCGTGATATTGAGCCCATCAAGCAGGAGCTGCTAGTTTACGTTGCAGACAACGTGGGCGCCATGCCCGCCTTGAAGCTTCATGAGTTTGTCCTGTCTCCGATAGACGAGTCCGAGCCCATTGCACGCACCGAGGTGGTATCTGCAATCAAGGAATTCCTCGACTCGATAGACGAAATCCGAAATTTTGCGGTAATTACGCAGGGTGACGTGATTCTCGTAAAGTCAATTAATGGAAAGGTAATTGAGCGCGAGGCAAGATCCGTGCCAAAAAGCGAGGGCATGTTCTCATGCACCCACTGCGGATATATTACAATGTATGAAGTCGAGTATCAAAACCACGTAAGAATCCACTACCTCTAGCCTGCGATTTCTGCTTTGCTACAGAAGCATCCCGCCCCCAGTGACTGGCATGTGCTGGTACGGGATACGGCCATGCCAAATCCCATGCCGGCATTCAGTGACAAGGCCGCCTGCTTTCCCGCCGTTAAGTTTTAGCTCCCATGCCGCTCAAAATACACTGACCCCCTAAAACGCCGCACGCAGCAGCTAAGCGCCGCCCTGGCATTTCGTAATGCCCTGCAAGCCGCATCCTGCCAAGCAAAGCGAAAGATCCTGCGGTAACCATATGTGTCTCAAAAACGAAATTCAGATGGTGCCAGAATAAAAGGCAATGCAAACAAGCAGATTGCCTCAAAAAATGGAGTGGACCCCTATGAGTAGGAACGATTTTGGCGACATTTTATGCACGCTCTGATCGCTCATTTTTGCGGCACCTCCTGCATTTTCCGGACAAACTCGTCCGGCGTCAGGTATCCCAGTGCCGAGTGGATCCTGTCTCGGTTGTAATCTGCAAACGCCTCTGCCAGGACGGCCTTGGCATCCTGGAACCTGGCAAAGTCATGCGGCCAGACGTACTCCTTTTTGAGGGTCTTGTGGAAGGACTCAACATGTCCGTTCTGCTCGGGCGTGTTGTGCCAGATGTACTCGCACCGGACTCCCAGGATCCTCATGCTTTCCTTGAATTCGCGGCTCGTATACTGGACGCCGTTGTCACTTCTGACCAGCAGGCCGCGCGCCTCGTCTGCCGAAATCGTGGAGACTGCCTTTGTCAGCGATTCGACTGCGACCTGTGCGGTGGCCTGCGTGGCAAAGACGTATGCTATCCACTTCCGGGTGAACGTATCAATTACGTTAAAGCAGTAGCACCACCCGTCAACGCCGCACCAGACGTACGTGATGTCGGTCTACCACAGCTGGTTTGGTCCTGTGGGCTTGAACCTGTCTCTTTTTCCTGCTCTTATTATGTCGTTTTTGGTCTTTTTAGGCGTGATCCAGCCTATCTTGCGGTATATCTGCTGCATCTTTTTGCGGTTTGTCGGCACGCCGGTCTCGCGGCTTATCTGGGCTGCCATGCGGCGCGTGCCGTATGTGGGCCTCCTGTTGCCGATCTCCCTGACAAGCAAGACCGTCTGCGGATCCGGTTCTGTCTGTCTTTGTGGCTTTTTTACGTGGTACCACGCAGTTCTGGAGGCACCGCTGTACTGCAGTGTCTTGTCCATGCTCCAGCCCCTCTCCCTTAGCAGTATTGCAATGTTCACCTTTTGCCTGCCTCCAAGGTTTTTTTTAAAAGCGCATTGGCCACGGCATACTCGCCGATGATGTTTTTGAGCGACTCGTTCTCCTTTTGGAGCCTGCCTTCGGCCGTTGCAGGGCCGCTGCCTGACAGCGATGCGCGTCCGCCCTGCAAAAAGCGTTTCCTCCACTGGTAAAACGTCCTGGGGGAGAGGTTGTGGCGACGGCACAGCTCTGCCGTCTCGATGTTGGTATTGAGATGCTCCATGACTATCCCTATCTTGTCCTGCGTACTCCATATTTTCTTTGTCATATTTGTAATTCGACCTCCTTATTCAAAAAGTGTGCATTGCAGATCGTTCCTTCTTTTTTGGGGTCCTCACCATCTGCTATGCGCTGCTGCAGTCCTGCAGCCCCCATGTGTTCTGCATGTCTGGCAGACATGACTGCAGAGTGCTCCCTGCGTCCGGGCAGACCGTTCTGGGGCCTTCCCATTGGCGCAGGATGCGATATTTCGCTTGCCGCAGGGCAGCCTTTGTGCCTGGCCCACAGCTTCTGGACCCACCGTACTGTCACGTCCATGGTTCCGGCTATCTGGGCGTTGGTAAGCTCGCCCTTTTTCTTTTCTTTCACTATCCATTGTACTTGGCTTTTCTCTAGCTTCATGCCGTTTGGGTGCTCAAGACTCACGTATTTACGGAGCTTTCGTCGCCAGACCCACACACCTGTACTTCCAGTGTGGGTCAGGCTTGCACATCTGCTCCTGACCGACTTTACACACTCGGAGAAGGGGTGAACTACTTTTTGGACTATACAGTACAGCACTAGAGGGGTTTTACAAGACAAAATTTCCAAAATGTGAAAAAACCCACAAGGAGAGGCTGGTTTATCTTTTACAGAACACGTACAATGTGATCGATGATAATGACATATCTGAATTTGCAGAAAGGGTTACCAATACCAGGAACTTTTATGTACATGGCAAATCAAAAGATGACAAAGAAATCATAACAGATACATCAGATTTGTATTATGCTACAAGAAAGCTGGATTTGACTATGTATGGGCGTATTATCATGGAATTGAAAATGCCCGAATCATTAAAATTAGAAATCATGAATAAAAAAATAAAACGGCTGAAGAATGACGAGTCATATGATAGATGTCTACACGATAGACCTCATGCATAAGACCTCATGCATAAACGAAATTAGCGGCGATGCCCCCGGCGCACGGGCTACAAATGGGGCGAGTCGGGGCCGGCGCACGCGTGACTGTACCTCACTACGTTGAAAGTATTTGATCAAACCTGCAAGTATTTTCAGCCGGTTGATTTAGATCCGGGATCCATTCCCGCACAAGAGTAATGGCAAAGTCCGAGACCGAGCTGATACGACTGCTGAGGAGGAAGATCGAGCAGTACGAGAAGGAGAAGGCGCGGGACAAGGAGAAGGCGCGGGACAAAAAGAAGATCAAAAAGTACGAGAAGAGGATCAAGAGGCACGAGAAGAGAATCAGGAAGGACAGGAAGGAGAAGGCGCGGGGCAGGAAGGAGAGGATGCAGTACAGAAAGAAGATCAGAGGGTACGAAAGAAAGAGCAGGCAGGACGACAGGAGGCACGAGAAGGATCAGGAGAGGATAGGGCAGCTGGAGCAGCGGCTGGACACCGAGCGCCGGATGTGGCCCGCAACCTGGGATGACGACAGGCGCACCGTAAACAACGCCGCCTTCATGCACAGGCTCGAGGTGCTCGAGGACATAATCGGCGGCGGATCCCTGCAGTCCACCACGTCGATGGACCGCCGCCAGTTTGACCATGCATCCGACCGGTTTACGGAGCTTGCCAAAAAGCACACGGAGGGCCCACTATTCTCCGAGGACGAGGACGACGGGCCCGGAAACCGGTGCAAGCTGTCCTACCGTCACGCCCTGCTGATGTCGCTGATGCGCAAGTACGGAAACCCGACACAGGGGGCAGCTTGCGGCGTTCTTTGGCATAGACCAGAGTACGGTATGCAGGTACCTCAGGTATTGCGATATGATATTTCTCAAGATACTGCCCACGCCGGACACCGTATCTCAGAAGATACGAAACGCCCGCACGATCGAGGAGGTCAAGAAGATCGTCCCGGATCTGACCGTGATTGTAGACGGCACGCACATCAAAATACAGCGCCCCTCGGACAAGGAACCGAGGAAGGGGGGCGTACTCGGGCAAGAAGAAGGACTTTACGCGCAACACCCCGGGTGATTGCAGACCAGACGGGACTGGCGATGTATGCAAGCGAGTCGGCGCCCGGAAGCGCGCACGACCTCACCATGATAAAGAACAACCCCCCGGATCTGGGAACCCTGACTGCCAGGATGCGCAGCAACAGAAAGCACCCCGAGGACGAGAAGGTAAAACTGCTCTCGGATCTGGGATACGTGGGAATCAAGGAACTGTACCCCGGGGCCATATCCATGCAGCCCCACAAGAAGCCAAGGGGGGGCAAGCTTACAAAGAAACAGAAGGCGCAGAACAGGAGGATAAGCAGCAAGAGGGTGACAGTAGAGCACGCCATAGGGGGCATCAAGTGGTACAGGCGGATGCGTGATCCGTACGATGGGACGGCCGAGGAGTTTGACCGGGAGTTCCAGGTGACAGCCGGGCTTGCCAGCTTTAGGCTGCTGTGGGACAAGCGGAACAAGAAGCTCATGCGTGGGTTCTGATACCACGATACGGAGCGCATTGCGGCGCCACACGATGCCGCACGACATTGTAGTTTTTACCAGCTGGAATGGTCCGTAGCTGCACTATATACAGACTCTGCCGCCCCTGTACACGTCATGTGATGCCGCCAGCCTTGCATGTGTGATCTGCCACCGTCGGAATATTTCGATCCGGTCGATTACGCATGAGGTCTAATTTAACATATCTTGACATTGCCTTGATGATGTAATTTCTCTCGATAGATATTTTCTTTCAGTCTCACTAAACAAATCCAAATAACTTTAGCTGTGATCCAACATAATCATCAACCGATCTATGCCATTGATGTGCAGCTCTTTCCTCATCTGGAGTTAATTCTTGGGGTGACGAATCGTATCTGGATTTCCTACTAAGTGATTCAAGTAAATCATAATCATCAAAAATTGGGGATAATTCTTGCTTGACCAACTTCCTTCTTTGGGCATGCGTTCGTGGTTTTGTGTTTTTTACTAAGACTAAATAGCTATCTACAACGTGCACTGCTGAATAGAACAGTGTGGTCACTTCCCAATCTTTGTGCAGAGGATTCACTTGTGCAAGATATTTTTTGGTATCAAAGTTATGACTGCTTTGTCCTATATGCCAGCTCATTTTTCATTCCATAAACTCTGAAAAATTGGTTTTGTTCCCATTAGATGATCTGGTTGAACTTCGTTTCTATGTAGTAGAACTTGCTGGAAATCCACATCAGAAAATGCATTTTCAATGTCTAGGAATTTTTTACGAATTAATTGTAATGCTTTTACTCTATTTTCCATATTGTGAATCACAATTAATTGGAATGTTCCACCCTCTAAAGGTACATAATGAACCCCAGTTACAAACTCTAACTCCTCAAAGTCCTTTTGTATGTAGCTAACCATGTCATCTAGATTCTTTTCAAAAGGAATCGAATTTGTCCTAAATTCCAACTCTTCAATCAGCGAATCATGTGATGTTACTTTTGATTCCAAAACATGAAGTTTTTTTGTTAATGTTTTCACGTCTTCATATAGTTCTGAAGTTGACTTTTCCTCTCTGTCCACATACTCTGATAAAAACTTCTGTCTCATTTCATCCATCCATCTTAAATATTCAATTGAATGATCAGCGGCAGCTACATGTGCCGCATCAGCATTGATGTGCATATTCCCCCACAGTAAATATTCAATTAAATGATCAGTGGTTTGAGGCTCTGATTCAAATTCACTCATTTGGCTTTAGGCCTCCCACTAATTTCTCAATTGTATTGTTGACATGTTTGACGTATTCTTCTGCTATCTCTGCTAGATCTTGAACTCCTGTATTTTCAAAACTAAACCAGCCTGAAAATACCACTGCATCAGTTCTTTCAATGTCCCGTAGGCCCCTTTTACTCAAATTGTAGAATGCTTTAACAGATTTACCTAGAAACATTTCCTTTGTTTTGAATTCCACCCCTGCTGACTGTACTTCACTATTGTCTCCAATAATTGATTGAATACTGGGATTTATCGCTTCACTAAGCTTATCTGTTTGATAATCAACTTTATTTTTTCTTAGGTTTATTCTAACCATAAATGTTGTTGATTTGTATTCTATTCCTAACTTAGCTAATACAAAACTTACTATGGAATTAAAATCTACACTAATTTTTTGTAATTCTTCACTTGAAAATATTTTTTCTGGATCTGAAATCATATCTGAAACTTGCGTGATCCTATTGTTTCGTCGTACATCGGGCATTGATAATCTAATTGAATGTGGATAGACCCCGATGTTGAATCCGTCTCCTGTTAACTCTAGTGATGGTATATTGTCTTCTAAAAATTTGATAAAACTATCACTTGTTATGCTACCTGAGAGGAATTTGCCTCTCTCTATGGCTTCTAATTTATTATGTAGGGTGTCTAGTGCAATTTTTTCAAAACGCACTTCAAAATCTAAACTTTTGATGTCTTTACTTCCAAACTGCATATTTGCCATAATCAAAATCCGTTGTAATTGTTTATAAATGATCAATCTTTTCCGGGGTTGTCCAAAAAATTTCCGCAAAATGACCGTTAAGATTATAGACGCTATATGAAATCTTATCCGTATTCTGTGATATACAATTACCGTTGGGTCTGAGAGTCGATGTGATCTTACCATATCAGTAGTTCCTCGATGTACTTTTGCAGGCACGATAATTACGCAATTTGCCGAGATTTTTTGACCATCATACTATAGATCAGGCGGTGTGCCAACCATCATCATGTCAGTAACACAAAACGACGTGTTTGCACACCAGTTTGACATAACATCGAGACAGTTTAAAACATTGCGACGGCGGTTTCCCAAGCTCGGGCTGGCCGTCTCAAAGAGTCGCAACGCAGTGTATGACCACATCGACGCACTGCGCGTTCTATATTTCATGTCTGAGAGGAGGATGTTTGCAGAATCTGCCGTGACGCACCTTCGCAGGCGGGCCTCAAAATGCAGCAGGCAGCAGCATGACGACGGGGCTGCCTCCAAGGGCGGCGCGCATAGTTGCCGTACGCCTAGTCCGGACTGGATCCTAAAGGCGATCCGGGGCGTCAGCCTGGATGATGCGCAAAAGTGGTGCAGCTCCATGCTGCAGCATACGGTAAGGTGCGCCCGCAGGTCAGGCATGCTGCACAACACGGACGTCGTGGCAGTGGACGTTACCGACGTGGAATACTATGGCAAGGGCCTGGAGGATATCACCAGAAAGTCAAAGCCCAAGAACGGCACGTCGACGTTTCTCTCGCACATTACCATGCACGGAATAGGATCAGATGACGGGTCTGACCTCGTGCTTTCCTCGCTGCAGCTTCCAAAAGAGGCAAAACTGGCCGATTTCGTGCCTAAAATGATCCGCAAGGCGTCCAGATCAGGGATGAGGATCAAGACGTTCCTGTATGACCGCGGGTTCTTTAACGTGGACTGCATGAGGGCTGCAGAAACAAGCACGGGTAGCTACATCATGCCTGCCGTCAAGAACAGGAGGATAGTGGCGGCAATAGAGGAGCATGACCGCGGAGAACGCGGTGCGGTATCAAAATATACAATGACCAACAAGGACGGCAAGAGCGCCACATTCAGGCTAGTCATTGTGGAAAAGGACGAGGTAGAAAAGGACGGCACGGCAGCAGCAAAGAAGGACAAGGCAGAAGAGACCATAGCCGACAGGTATCTGGTCTTTGCCACCAACATGTCTGCTAAAAGTGCAGAGGCAGTCATTGAGCAGATACCGGAGGAGTACCGCAGTCGGTGGGGAATCGAGACGGGGTTCAGGGTGATCAAGGGGATAATGGGCAAGACGTGCAGCAATTCCCCGGTCGTCAGGCTGCTGCTGTTCTATATGTCTGTCATACTGTACAACCTGTGGAGGACTGCCGTGTTCATAGACGTGGAATCCAAGTGGGACGGATTTGCAGGAGGGAAGGGGTTTACCATGATGCTGTTTGTCGCGTGCATTGTCGATGCGGCCGACTCGTTTGTAAACGATCGCGGAAAGTAGCGGAGGTGCCGTGTCGGGTCTGCAAAAGTACATCTAGGAAGTACTGATATACAAGGGTGTCTTATAGACTGACTCGCAACAGCAGGCGGAAAGCAATAGACTTTATGCGTAATTGGAAAATCTGATCTAAAAATACAACACAACAGATCATGGTTTGCACACCTACAACCATAAAGATCAGTAATGGTTCTCTAACGGTATGGGTTCAGATGTCGAGCTTGTCCAAACACTGCAAGAGCAAAACAAGAGTTTGGTAGAGCAAAACGAGCATCTGAAGAGCAGGCTTGCGTTTGAGGACTCACTGTGGCAGTCCGAAGAAAACAAGACAAAAAGAGTCGTGCGCGGCAGAACGCCTCTGCGGATGCACGCAATCGAGGTTGCAGACGGCATAATCGGCGATCCGGTGCGCCTTCGCAACGTCACGGGATGCACAAAGGAGTCATTTACGATCATACTGGAGCGCTTTACGGAAGAAGTCATGGACGACGAGGACAGACCCCTGTTCTGGGAGGACGACGTAAGAGGCGGCGATGCCGGAAACCGGTGCAAGCTGTACATCAGGCACGCGCTGCTTGCAGTACTCATGAGCATAAGAACCAAGGCAACGCAGCATCATCTGGCCGCAACGTTTGACGTCGACCAGTCCACAATGTCCAGGTACCTCCGGTACGGTGCCGTGTTACTGCGCCAGCTCCTGCCTGCCTCCGAAAAGCTAGCAAGCATCATCTGCAAGACCCCGGCAGGCAAGCTGGAGGAGGTGCTGATCCCAAAAAAGACGCTCCTGATTGACGGCACCCTGACTCCGGTAGACAGGCCCGGGGACAGGACCGCAAGAAAGACCAGATATTCGGGAAGAAAAAAGCGGCACATGTTCAACACGATAATTACCTCGAACCTGGACGGCCTCATACTGCACTGCGGCAAGACTGTGGACGGAAGCGTCAACGACAAGGGCGTGATGAACGCAGGGGGCGGCCCGGACTTTGGAAGGCACACCGGATCAATGAGGAATGCAAAAAACGCAGATGATCCGGAAGAGGCGTTTGTGATTTACAGCGACCTGGGATTTGAGGGCATTCAAAAGATGCTTCCGGGCGCCATACACAGGCAGCCCCCAAAGAAGCCCAGGGACGGGGATCTTACTGCAACGCAAAAGAGGCGCCGCAAGCAGATAAGCAGGGTTCGCGTCAGGGTGGAGCACCACATAGGGCGGCTCAAAAGATATGGCATTCTTACCATGCCGTTTGGCGGAACTGCCAAGGATCTCAATTATTTCATGCAGATAATCACGGGTCTTGAGAACCTCAAGACGATGTTGAAAAGGAAAAAACACTACGGCCAGCTGCTGCAGCAGCTGCATCTGCTGCCAGACACATGACATACGGCGGTACGGACCGCCATTCTTTCTGACTTGTCAGCGGGGCACATTGCCGTGCTGTATGGTTGCGCACGTTCTTTTGGCGCAACTGGCTTTTACGTGCGTCATGACACGAGATGCATGCGGTAATTTGATCCGATCAGCGCATTTGCGTTTGGAAAAGCCTACGGAATTTTTAATCACGGTCGATTACGCATAAAGTCTGTAACAGGTTAGCCCCCGCCTAGGCAGCAATCAGGCGCGAATCTGCCTGCAGTTGTGATTTTCATGCCTGACCGGCAAGGGACGCAACTCCAACTCTAGGCAGGGGCTAACCTGTTACTAAAGTCTAATAGATATAGCAACCAAGTGCAAAAGAGATTTAGGATATGATCCCGATGCCTCATGCGGGTTTTGGCAGTGATCTTTTCAGTCTTGTCCAATTTCTGTGCGCATTTTTGATACTGTCGGTGGAAAAGTTTCCCTTTATTTTGTGCACCTTGTCCAACAAGTCATTTTTTTCAATGTCCGGACTGTTTCTCTCTACAAAGTCAATGGTCGCTGCAAGCTCAAGATCTTCCTTGCTCCAATCAGCCAGACTCATCACGAGGTTTTGCGTGCTTTTGACCTTGGCATGATCACATACGTCTTTTTCAAATTTTTCCAAAAACTTGATCCCCTCTTTAGTGAGGCTAAAAGTATGCGGAGTGTTGCTGCTTTGCTCGACCAGTCCGGCAGATTCTGCCGTCTTTGCGGTGTCTGTAAGTGCAAAGGAGAAGGGTCCGTAGTAATGGAGTCGGTAGTCGCCGATATCCCAGTCCAAGTACTGGCAAAAATACGCTATCTTTTGCAGTTTGGTTCTTCCAGCAATCTGATGATCCCTGCCGCCGTGTATAATCAAACAAAGCAGTCCAACATCGTCAGTTATTGCCATGTCATACCCACAAACATGCCCCATTATTAGTATTTAATTAGTTGGTCAAGCATCTTGCTGACCTTGGGTGAAATCTGCCTTGGATAAAAAATCCTGATCGGATTTCTGTCATATTTGCTGATGGCCTCGACTATCGGAGAAATCCGGGATATTTCCTTGAGATTCCCATGCTCGGTGACTACCATGATGTGGTTAATCGCAGTCTGTCCATCGTCTTGTTCTGTGGCCGTGTACGGTTCATACCCGGACATCTTTTCTGCATCTTGAATAAAATAATAACCAAAATCGAGTTTTTTCCTCTCGAACTCCTTTTTGATGTCGCTCATGGGGTTTAATCCAACTCGGATCATGTCATTCTGACTGATCTGGCGTACCTTTAGCAGCCATCTGTTAATCAGGCGTGCAGACATGTCTTTTAGGATTTTATCTGGGGACACGGACCATTCATGAATCGCAGAATAGCACGTGTAATCGTCTAGACGAAGCATCATGTCCGGAGTGACATTTTTTGTAATGTCGACTGTTTTGCTGTATTTTTTGGGCAGCTCTGATGCCCGCCTGAATATGTTGGCTAGAATGTTTTCCATGCAGCGGATGGTTTTGTGATAGTACACTTCCCTGTACATGTGATATCTTCCCAGAAGGTAATCCTCTACTGCCCCTATTCCTTTGTGAGAAACGACTACCGTGCCTTTCAGTGATTCTTTGGGTGTTTTCTTGTTCCATATTGACAGCGTGTTTGCAATTCTATGTATGTCGATTTTTCCATATGGAACTCCTGTGAACAGGGCGTCTCTCATGAGATAGTCAAGCCGGTCAGCATCTAGCTGGCTGCTTATCAGCTGCGATACAAACAGCAGATCTCCGGAGACTGCATGCCTTAGGATATCGCAGATGAGCTGTGGCGAGATCTTGTTTTCATTCAGTATGTCCCCAACCTCTGTTTTGCGAATGATTCTCTGCGTCATGTCTTCGTGGTTGAATTTTCCACTGTTGAGGAACTTTTCTGATGCGTGTGAGAAGGGACCGTGTCCGATATCATGAAGTAGGGCAGCAACTGCACCAACTGGCCTGAGCCTTTCGATTCGGTTCTTGCTCATGGATGATCTTTTGGCAATTGAATCAAACAGTACAAGAAAAACATGCATTACGCCTATGCTGTGCGCAAATCTGGAATGCGTTGCGTTTGGATAAACGGTTGATGCAAGGCCAAGCTGATGCAACCGCCTCAGTCTCTGAAAGTACGGAGTGTCAATTAGCTGCTGTGTTACCGGATATTCGGCTATGTCTATAAAGTTGTGAACCGAGTCCATTATTTGGATGATTTTATCGTCCTGGTGCCGTTGGGGTACTTTGTTCAGTCCATACAAATTCATCAACGTACTGTTGGGTTGTATGGTTAAAAATGATCCGCAATACACAGCTAAGTGAAATGTAAACGGGATTTGTTGTTTTGCCTTGCTATTGAGGCGCCGTGCCTCCTGCCCAGTTTCTGTTTTTGCTCGATTTCATGGTACTTTTCACTTGTATGAGGTCACCTACCCCCTAGATTATTTTGGCTACCTCAGCCACAATGGACTTGCCCTGCAGCTTCCACGTCGACGTGCATGTGTTGAACCATCCGTATCTGTTCATCCAGACCAGGTCGCCCTTGATCTGACCGCTTATCTTGTCCTGCAGTACGACGGGGCGCAGCGCCCGCTCTGCGTTATTGTTGGTGGGCTCTACGCCCTCGTACTCTAGGAACGTAAACAGGCCCGGCAGGGCATTGTACATCCTCTTGACAAGGGATTTCAGCGATTCGTCCTGCGTATCCCTGTATCCGAACAGGATGTTGCGCATCATGGTCTCAAACCGCCGGCGCAGCTCCGGCGAGTGCCTGCCCATCAGCCCGTCGGCCGCTCTTATCCCCGTCCTCTCCTCAAGCTGCCGGAGATCCTCTTTTGACAGCTTGTCCCAGCCCTCAAGACACTCCTTGGCATCCTTGAACAGCTGCTGCATCTGCCGGTACAGGACTCCTGCAAACAGCAGGGCACCCTTTTTCTGCCAGCCATACAGGAGGGCTCGCAGCTCGTGCGCCCAGCACCTCTGGTGCCTTCCACCCGGATCGAACCTCTTGTATGCAGGATATCCGTCGGATGTGACGACGCCCTCGTACCCGCTCATGTACTGGTCCAGAACCCAGGCCGCCCTTGTATTGCTGTATATCATGAATATGCCCGCTGCCGACAGTATGGTCCACACCCATCCCAGCCTGCCTGCCAGGTTGATCCCCGTCTCGTCTATACAGACGGTCTTTGAGCTTTTTACCTCCTCTGCGATGGCCTCGGCAGGCGCCTTTGCGGCGTCGCAGACGCGTCCTATGCTGTTGATTACAGTTGATGTATGAGGTCACCTACTATCATCAGTTAGGCATGAATTAGCATGAATGATTGTGATCCTCGTGCCTAGCTAGCAAGGGGACGTGACCACATACCAGTTGATTTTGACATGTGCACGCCCAGGATATCTGACATTATACCCGGGATCCTGTTGTATGGGATGGCCCTCGCTGCGCAGCTTGGTGGCGGCTGTGACTATACTCGTGTCGTAGTTGCCGCATCTGGGCAGGTCGTTGGGGGCAGTATGGTACGTGCCGCATTTCGGGCATACTGCCCTCTGTATCTCGTGGCGCGTCTCAGTCGTCTTTATCTTGAATCCTATCATGTCGCGCACCTGCGGTCTTTTTGCGATCTCCGTGGTGGTGCCGCACTTGCACTCCGGCGCCCGTCCACCCGGAAAGTCGTGCCTTTGCACCCTGGTGGGCCGGTGGATGTGTGATACGCCCTTGTGGCCCTTCTGGCCACCGGGCTTTTTCCTGTCCTTGGCGCCGTCCTCCCCGGCTGCAGCATCGGACCTGGCCCTCTCCTTTCTCCTCTGCGCCTTTTGCTCCTTGCACGCCAGCGAGTCCGCCGACGGGGGCGAGTTCTCGTTCTCGTAGTATCGGAGCCTGTTGCCCTGCTCCTTGATGGTCTTGTTTAGCTTTTCAATGGTTCTGCCCTGCTCCTTGATGGTTCTGCCCTGCTCCTCAATGATATTGTCACGCTCCTTGAGGTCCTTTTTTAGATTCCTTAGCGTCTCCGTGGGCGATGTTGTAGATGCCTCGATCTTGCAGCATGTGAGGAGTTGACCTTTCATAATGCCTAGTCTACGCGATCATAGTATAAGGATCAGGCACAGTCAGTAATGTTTACCCTATTGTGAGGGGTAGGTGACCTCATACCTACGCGATCATAGTATAAGGATCAGGCACAGTCAGTAATGTTTACCCTATTGTGAGGGGTAGGTGACCTCATACGATGTTTTTGATGCAGGTCGTGTCTGGAACCCGAAATTACTCCACAAGCGAGCAAAGTCCCAAAAGGCGGTCTTTGAAAGCGTGTAGTCATATTGTGCGTACGACCACCGCTTGCCATACAACAAAAAATTTCAAAAAACAGCCCGATTTCTTCAAAATATCACATCTTACAGATTTTCAATATCCGCCCCGAAATCAGCCGATCTGTAACGCCCTGCGGAATCAGCCGAATGCGTAACAGAACTTTGATCCAAGCGTTCCTATTCTAGCGGGATCCCCACCACATCGTGTGCGGCCTGGTCAACGAGAGGGCGCTGGCCAGAATCGCCGCTGCTGCGGCCTGAGGGCCGACAACAGGACGGCCACGGGCGGGGCGCTCGGTTTCTAATTTCGGATCACCTCTCTGGGCAGGCTTGTGCCTAAAATCAGGAGCAGCTTCGGGCCCGAGTTGTTGTCTGGCTATGTATACTTGACGTCTCCGTGCGCCGTGCCGCCGCCGCCCGAGGAGTCCGTCAGGTCGCCCTCAAACTCCAGGTGCGCCAGGAGCGCCCCGTCATAGTCTCCCATACACGCATGAACGCTGGTGGTCAGCACGGTAGCCGCTGCCACATGGCACTCGTGCACGTCTGATATGTAGTCTGCAGGCAGCCGTGCCGAGTATATCATGATATCATCCAGTGCAGTATCCTGCGCAGGCTCCTTGCCGGTGCTGCCGGCACCTATCGCAAGCAGGTGATCGTTTGCGACGGATCCGGCCAGCGACGTAACGGCCCGGCGCAGGTTGTCGATCTGTCCGTCCACGTACACGTCAAGCCCATCACTGCGTCTGGAGCCGTCATAGGTAAACACGACATGGTGCCAGCTGCCGTCTGCCATGCTGGAGAACGTATTGACTGTAATCTGACCTTGCACATCGTCTGTCATCCGGAGCGAGATCCCGCCGCCGGAGTTGCCCCACACGGTGATGCCCTGCTGCCGAATATCTTCGGCCTTTGAGACGATCGGCAAGTCAGATTCTCCGGGGGCGGGCATCTTGATCCAAAAGGCTAGGCTGAACGGATCGGTCCCGCCAAGATCGAGGCCGGGCGTATCGGCAAGCGTGACGTACGCGGTCCCATCAAGGTGGAGGGCCCGGCCAGCTGGGCCATACGCGGACAGGGAGGTCCATCCGGGCGGATCCCACTCCATCACACCTACTATGCTGTGAGATCCACGAACCACTGCTGGTATCGGCGTGTCCGGTTTGGGCGGGTTCTGAAACTCGGCCACCATGCTGCCACGGCCATATATATCACCATGCCGACTCTGAGCCGTTTTGATTTCGCTGGCAAATTCCACCATTATGATCTTCCTGGTTTTTTCCGGGTGTTTGTTGTAAAAGGAATTATCATCTACCGCTCCAGAATCGGTAAGATTGTAGATACCTGACAACCACGATTTGTCGACCAGCTGCATCATTATTTGCGCGTCAGAATTTGCATGGTTTTGCATTGTAAAGGCCACCGCTTCAGAATACGCAGACGTCGCGTCCCAGTGCACAAGCACGGCCGACGTGGACAGGCCGAGTGCCGCGGCCACAAGTACGGCCGCCAGCAGCAGCGTGTACTGCCCCCTCGGGCCCCACCCTCCCGCGTACGCCCTTTTGATTCCGCCGCCGATCAGTGCGGCGGCGGCAATGCACATCGCAGTCCACAGCATGCCCAGGTGGAACCAGTTCACCCACCCGACTGATCCGAAGAACAGCAGGACGGGTACGACCCACAGAAGCACAAATCTACTGCGTACAGCGGCAGCAAAGGCGAGTCCCACCGTGCCCAGCGACATCAGGATCGGATCCATCATGAACACCTCTATGACAGTCACCAACAGGCTAGCAGGGCGGGTCAGTATGTCAGGATCCTGGTCCTGCACCAGGGCTACCTGTGTGTAATGTTGCAACGCGTTCAGCCTAACCTGATTGATTCTGTCTGCCTGCCACAAGACGCCGCTCATCCACTGATCGAACTCGCCCTCCAGCGCCGCAGACGCAGGCCATACTGCTACAGTCAGGATTACGAGGACAAGCCACAGCAGCACATGCCCCGGCCTCCTGCCGGCCGACCAGACCAAAACAAGAACCAACGGGATCATCACAAGCGAGGGGATTTTGGTCAGTATGGCGCATCCCATGCAGATGCCCGACAGGACAACCAGCAGACGGGTCCTGCCCAGAGTCGGCGACAGCGGCTCCACCCCCCCCCTTGGACAGGCCGCCCTTTGGGTTCAGGTCGCGTGCATACATGGCAAGCAGGATCGAGGACAAAACGAACGGAAGGAGGATCGAGTCCAGCAGGACCATTCTGAGCGTCAGCGATACGGGCATTACCGCAAACATGACAGCTGCAATCGGTGCGGCCCTGCGCCCGAATCCCCTCTCGGCTATCTTGTATACCAAAAAGGTGTCCAGGACGGCAAGCAGGCCCATGAGGATGCGCGGGGCCCCGTAAAGCATATCAAGCGAGGACGCCTCCTCCGATGTGACAAAGGAGTCAGGGTACCCCGTGACATACATGAATCCCGCAAGGATTGTCCATCCGAGAAACGGGTGGTCGTGCCTGTCGGACAGTATCTTGTGATCCAAGGCGTCCAAGGCCTGGTCTATGTAGATTGCCTCATCGTGGTGCCACGGCGGAAATCCTGCCGGGTTCCACAGGTGCGTATATGCAGAAAGCGCCAGTATTGCCACAAGCAGGAGGAGTGGACCGTGTCCAGACAGGCGCCCCGTATGAAGTGTGACACGTCCGAGGCCAGGCATGGACTATCCTTGCCCGTCATCCAAATAACGGTTTGGAAGGAACAGGGCGCCCTGAGAGTTGATTCGAAATTAGCAAGCTATGATTATTTGTGGACGAGTTTGTATAAAGCAGCTCAAAACATCAACAAAATGCGAGCTGTTACGTAAAAAACATTCGAAGTGTTTCCGTAAGGCAGAGGGATTGAATTCCCGCGTGGAGCGCCTCAATGGAACCATGAGGGACAGGGAGAAGGTTATGCGCGGGATGAATACCAGGGAGTCATCGCAGAAGATCATAGATGCCATGAGGATTCACTATAACTTTGTAAGGGAGCACTCGTCCCTTAAGAGAACCCCGGCCGAGCAGGCGGGCATAAGGATAGAGCCGGGCATCAACAGGATCGAGGGCCTGATGAAGATGGCTTCTAAATCACGCCATCACCCGATCCGTAGCACCGCCTACGACCACCCGAATAAGTATAGCAATGAGCAGAAGTCTTTGAGCCAAAACAGGGTTCATTCGAAAGGTATGATGATCGCGTAACCGGCATAGTGGGCATGGCAAAAGAAACGGACGGCCTGTCAGAGGCCATGCGCAAAGAAAAGGATGCCAAAGTCTACAAAAGGATCATGGCGTTGATGTTTGTGCCAGAGGACGATATGGGCGTGCCCGAGGCTGCAAGAAGGGGATCCGGTGCAGTGAGAACTCCGTGCGCAACCGGCAGGCGAAGTTCTCGGAGGAAGGCATAGACGGCCTCCGGGATCTTCCCCGTTCCGGATGCAGGCCAAGGGTGGACAGAAAAAAGATTGCCGCCATAATGGACTTGTCCATTGAATACAACAGTACCGACGTCATGACGGTGCGTGATGACATAAGGGATGCCACCGGGACAGAATACGACACAGGACATGTCCGAAGACTGATGCGCCAGTACGGCCTGTCGCGCCGCAAGGTGCAAAACGTACATGTCAACCATGCCGCCCCAAGCTCGGTATACGCATGGCAGTGGCATCTTGAAAACGTGCGTATTCCGTGCCTGAAAAACGGAGGTCTTGCGTTGGTTTCATCTGATGAGGTGTTCGTGCAGGGCGCATACGACAGATACGTATTGGGTCCGGTCGGCACCAGAGGCGTGGCATCGTATTCGGGGAACCGCACAGGGGTGGCCGTGTTTAGAAGCATCGCAGAAGACGGCAGGAAGCTGTTCAGGACGCTTGCGGGATCGTTTACGTCGGTGCAGTTCATACAATGTCTGGAGGCGCTGCGCGAAGTCTGGCAGGGTTGCCGTCTTTTGCGACAGGTGGAACGTGCACAGATCTGCTGCCGTCGCAGAATACCGGCGGGCCATCATGCTGATGATGATCCCCGGGGGGATCGCCACACCTCAATGTCGTGGAAGAATGCTGGAACCTGGGCAAGCCTGTCGTTTTCAGGGGGATAGTGTACAGAAAGGTCGGCAAGCTGCGGCACGCCATATCTGAGTACAGGACGGTGTCGTTTGCCCACCTTTGCATGTACAAGTACATTTACAGATCGCCGCTCAAGACCCTCAATTACTTGTGACCGTTGCTATACAACGAGAGAAGGTCCCCACTTTTCGCTTGACATTACCAGCTGTGAGACGTCGCTTCAGGCGTTTGGGAGCAAGGAGGCCACGGATGCGATCAGGAGGAAGGATCCAAAATGGATGGAGAGGGACGCAGATGACTAGCGGACCGACTTTTCGTATACTACAGCCTGAAATCAGGGCTGTGCAAGACTGCTCATGCTTATACTTTTAATATCAGACATGAGAATATCAAACAGGTGGGTAAAGTCTATTGAACAATCAATAGGATCTTGACCGAAACGATGACGTCTGTTCGGACAGGCTGGAAGAAGTAGGTCGAGAGTCACCATCTTATCTTATCGTTGCTGTCCAATTTTTCACGATAGCTCAATTTGTTACTGTACGCGTTGTAAAACGTCGCATCGCCGTGAACAATGAATCCCTGGGTTGCACTTGCTATGTAATCCGCAACCTGAAGCATGGGAACGTCTCTTGGATCCTCGTGACAAATATTTGCAGTAAAACCCATCTTCCAATTTTTTTGCCCTATTCTGTCATGAATCCTTTTCTCACAATATTCGTAACAGGTCGGGCTCTGGAAGCTGCTCCTGATTTCAGGTACGAATCTACGGGAGGCCTCTCCGAGGTAGCAAAACTCATGCCTGAACTTCCAGAGCCCGAGCTGGTACCTCTGTTGTTTGTGACAATAATGATCTCATAGTTTTTGTATGTCGTCTTTGACTCTATTGACTCTAGGTTCTTTCTGAGATAATCGGTTTGGTTGAGGGTAAGAATGATTATGCTGACCTTCGGATTTCTTGGAAGTGTGAGGATTTCCGCCGATCCGATCTGCATGTGTTTTCTAAGATCTTCATCAGGCTCGACGAGGCGCTCGTTGCAGATTATTCTTGAGCTCAGCCCGGGGTCGTCAAGTCTGGCAGTCTCCGAATACCGCCTGACTTTTTCGGCCAGGGCGGCGGTGCGCTGTTGCTGCTCTGCAGAGTCGGCAGCAGACGCGTCATCAGGATGCTGCCCCCTGATCGACGCCTGCTACTGCTCTGCCTGCTCTGCAGAGTCGGCAGCAGACGCGTCATCAGGATGCTGCCTGGTCTTTTCATAACTGATGCTGGTGTCTTCGGGGGGAGGGGATTCGGATCTGCTGCGCCATTTCTCCCTAAAGGCTCTCAGAAGGGCCCCATATCCGTCGTTTTGGACTATGTCAAACAATGCCTTGGACAATCTGAACATCTCGCCCCTTTTGCTATTCTGCGGGAACAACTTGTCCAGTTTTCTGGCAAGACCTGATGCAGTTTTGAACAGGACTGACTGCCTGATCTCCTCAAATTCGTCGTTCTGCACATGCATCTTCTGTAGCAGATCTGCCATCTCTGACTCTTTGTTCTCTATGGTCTTTTTGGTAGAGTCTAACTCCCTCTGAAGGTCACCCAGCTTCTTATCTTTGATCTCCGCCTCCTCGTCAAGGCGCAGCGCCCAGACGCTCTTCTCGTCCAACTCCTTTTGAAGTTCCCGTATCTTCTTATCTTTGATCTCCGCCTCCTCGTCAAGGCGCAGCGCCCAGACGCTCTTCTCGTCCAACTCCTTTTGAAGTTCCCGTATCTTCTTATCTTTGATCTCCGCCTCCTCGTCAAGGCGCAGCGCCCAGACGCTCTTCTCGTCCAACTCCTTTTGAAGTTCCCGTATCTTCTTATCTTTGATCTCCGCCTCCTCGTCAAGGCGCAGCGCCCAGACGTTCTTCTCGTCCAACTCCTTTTGAAGTTCCCGTATCTTCTTATCTTTGATCTCCGCCTCCTCGTCAAGGCGCAGCGCCCAGACGCTCTTCTCGTCCAACTCCTTTTGAAGTTCCCGTATCTTCTTATCTTTGATCTCCGCCTCCTCGTCAAGGCGCAGCGCCCAGACGCTCTTCTCGTCAAGATCCTCCTGCAGTTCCTGTATTCTCTCGTCTCTGGCAGCAAGATAGGACTTGGCTGCCTCCAACGCATCGGCCTGCTTGTCCGGCTTTCCAAGCTGCTGGATCCATTTGTGCTGTATCTTCTTGTATGTCGGGCCGGCAATCGAGAGGATTGTCCTTTGTTCCTCTATGGGAACATTTCCCCTGTATTTTATGGCGTCTCCCGGATCCATTATGAGCCGCACATGGGCGTCATCTGCAACCCCGCCCTTGCCAACATCACGCTTGATGGAGTCATGTTCTAGCATCTGCGAATCAAACGGGATTTTTAGAAAGTTGCAAATATCCTCGAGGTTTTTCTCGGGCGACACGCACAGATCCTCGTACAGGACAAGATGCAGGTTGTAGCCCAGCTCGTCATATCTGAAGAATGACTCTGTCTTTATCTTCCAATACAGTGCGGCCTTTGCGGCAAGCGAGAGCTTGCCGGCGTTTTTCAATGCAGATAGGTTTCCGAGATGTCCGCCTCCGGGATCGGCGCCCCTTGCCTTCGCCTCGGCTGCCAGGTCATCTATGTATTTCTCCCATGCTTCTGCCGCGTCACGCTGTAAGGGATCCGATTTGAGCCCCGTCAAGTACAGATATACGTCCCTTGGATCCCTGACCAGGAATAAAACCGGCTGGCCGTCATATGTAAACGCGGGAGGAAACCTGCGGCCTCTGGAATATTCTGTAGCCCGGTCTGGACTGTCAAGGTATTCTGTAATACCGGCAGACTCGAAGGCCAGGACGCCATTTTCAGTCTTTTGTTTGTTGGCCTCCTCAGGCAGGGCCGCATCTGACAGATAGTCGTAGCATGCCGGCTCGCCGTAGCAGATGACACTGCCATTGCCCTCAAGAATATGTCCTAGCAGTGAGGTTCCCGAACCCGGACATCCCACAATGAAACAGCAGTCAGAATGTCGGAATGGCAGTCTGTCAAACCTATGTGACCTGTTGATATCATACTTTTCGGTTGGAAGGGGGGGCGGTTCTTTGTATGTTATCGAGTTGTCCCATCCGCCCTCTTCGTCTTTGAACGCAAGGAGCCTAGATGGAACCGGGATTTCCTCCTCAAATCCAAGAAAGCCGTCATAGTGGGTGTGGTGGTTGTCTGCACGCTCGGCGGCATCCCACCGGTTCTTTCTCTCAAGGATCTTTCTTACGCCGTGGGGCGCAGACCGGAATATGTAATGCCGCATGACTGCCTTTTTGTCAGATATCTTCTTTTCGGCGGATTTGGGAAATATGATCTTGTGTCCATTGTGGGTCAGCAGTCCGTCAAGGTTCTTGAATATCTTCTCCTGTAGTCTGTTTGTGTATATTGTGTTGGCATAGAACTTCATCCGCTTGAATACGCTGGACTCGTCCGGATCGTCCCTCTCAGTCGGGTAAAAGTCGTATGATGCCAGGCTGATGACGTTGTATCCTGCCTCGTCGGCCTTCCGTATCTGCTCGCTTAGCGGCACATCCGATCCGGAACCGCTCTCAAGAAACGTGCTGGCATCCAGGTGTATTATCCAGTCCGGATTGTGCTTTCTGGCCAGCTCAAACCCGGCCCTAGTCAGCTGCTGTAGTGAAAATCTTTCTGTTGTGTACCTGACATGATCTAGGATCCTGTTCTCTCCTGCCAGCCTTTTGATTATATCGGCAGTTGCGTCAGTTGATCCGTTGTCTATTACGACTATGTCCACCCCCTGCTGCGCGGTGTGGTAAAGAACGTTCTCCTCCAGTATGTCCTCCTCGTTGTACACGCACAGGTATGCTATAATCTTCAATATTTGCCGTATGCGCAGTTCTCTATAAACATATAACGCAAACCGGGGCCGTGTTTTGTACAAAAATTAGATCCGCCTAAAGATAAGGCGTACGGTCGCCGAGCATTTCAGACTGTACCGATCAGGCAGAGACATGACAAGAAAGATGTCGGACAAGAAGATCACTAGTACGCACAGTTGAAAATCAAACATTTTTGTGCCAAAATAGGCACAATATGCCAAAATTATGTTCCAATTTTTGATGTGTGTACTAAGGCATGTCATCAGAGAGGTGATCCAAAATTAGAAACCGTACGAATCTTTCAAGTAATTTCGGGGTTGTCGCCTAATTCATCAGAATTCCTGAAAACCGTTGAGATGCCATATGGATCAGGCGTGCAAAAGGGCGGAAATTCAGAAAAATGTGCGGGTAGGGCTAGATAAATGGAATTAGGCGACAACCCCAGTAATTTCACAAATAATTTGTATTTTGTTGGTGTTTTGAGCTGCTTTGGGGGTTGTCGCCTAATTCGCCAGAATTCCTGAGAACCGCTGAGATGCCACATGGATCAGGCATGCAAAGGGGCAGAAATTCAGAAAAACGTGCAGATTGAGTCAAACAAGTGGAATTAGGCGACAACCCCGCTGCTTTGTGCAAATCCGTTTACAAATAATCAGAATCTGCTAATTTCGAATCAACTCCCTGCTCCGCCACGGCGTGCAGATGCAGCATACAATGCGTATGCAGCATGCAGCTGACACTCAGCAGTGCAGCGCGTCTCTGTTATAGTTGATGTTTACCAGCGGTATGGTTCCTCTGGAGCCTAGATCTGTCTTGTTGTTTCTTGCAGGGTCGTATCTGAGGTGGCGGTATTTTGCCGGATACTGCCTGCTTTCAGCAGAGTTTTCTACAAAAGGACACAGGAATGAGACTGCGCATCTGTAGCCCATGTTGTACCAGTCCAAAAAAAAGTTTTCATGCTCCATGGTTTTCAGCTCGTCGCGCCATCTACACCTTCTCAGGAGTTCGGTTTTTGCAATAAAGCAATTCAGCGTAACATTCGTCTTGAATACCGGAATCTTGTCATAATCGATTCTCTCTAGGATGGTATCTACCCAAATATTGACCGTGTTGCTTTTGCTGTCATGGCGTATTTTTTCAAACATGCCGGTATAATGAGAGTCGATTCTGCCTCTGCCGGGAATGACCCCGCCCACCAAATGATAGTCCGTCTCCCTTAGAAAATCTACCATTTTCTCAATCTTGGTGTCCCTAGTGAAGTGTCTGGAATCGTCTAGCATAAGCGCATACTTTGTCTTGCAGTTTTCGACAAGCAGGTTTCTGCCCCTGGAGAGGCCTACGTCAAACGGCATCTCCAGCAACCTCAGGTTTTTGTTTATTCCTCTAAAATGCCGCACAATCTCCCCGTTTTTTTTCTTGTAATCGTCATCGCTGTCATCAGCTACTAGGATGCTCAGATCATGATACCTGCTCTTGACAATGATGTTGTCAAGAGTGGCATAAAGCGTGCTGGGCCGACAGAACGTCTTTATGCACACGGTCAGCAGACTCAGGCAGGTGTCCTTCCTTATGCGCAGTGCAGGGAGAATGTTTTTCAGAGCAACCAAGGTACGCTGGTGTTCTCCTCACATTTTATAAAACATGTCTTTGTAACAGTCTGTTTGTGTCGTACAAAAATTAATTCCGACTAAGATCAGGCGTACTTTGAAGGATTATTTTAGACTGTACCGATCAAAAAACATGAGTAAAAGACCGGAGGAAAAGTCACTCCGATACATAGAAAGTGGTGAGGACCCCGCTAGAATAGGAACACTTTTTTTCGCACACTTTTTGAATCAGGAGGTCGAATTACAAATATGACAAAGAAAATATGGAATACGCAGGACAAGATAGGGATAGTCATGGAGCACATCAACACCAGCATCGAGACGGCAGAGCTGTGCCACCGCCACAACCTCTCCCCCAGGACGTTTTATCAGTGGAGGGAGCGCTTTTTGCAGGCCGGACGCGCGTCACTATCAGGCAGGGGCCACAAGTCAACAGAGGAGCGGCAGCAAAAAGAGATCGAGTCGCTCAAGAAGATAGTCGGGGAATACGCCGTGGCCAACGCGGTATTGAAAAAAACCTTGGAGGCAGGCAGGCAAAAGGTGGCTGTAGTAACGGAGTTAAAGAACAAGGGCTGGAGCACGCACATGGCATTGCAGTACAGCGGGGCAACGGGTAAAACCGTCAATACAATTGAAAGTTTACAGGACGAGGGAGAGTGCCGGGGAGACCCGCATCCTCTTGATTGTGCTAGGGGAGATGCTGTCTTCAAGCTTGGGAGGGGGACCGGATAAACGCATCCGTCAACTGGGATCAGTTCCCCCTGCCCAGCGAGGTGGCCGATGTCAACAGATCGCGTTTGTTTGACCGGCTGGTCGACGAGCACTCTGACATCTGCCTCATTGTGGGATGCCAGCGCTCTGGAACAACGCTGATGCATCTTATTCTCGAGTGCCACAGCGGGATCAGCTGCCATGACGAGCCGACCTCCTATGATTACTTTGCAGATGAGACGGTGCTCGAAGGGGAGCTTCGCGAGCAGAAAAGTCTGGGAAAAAGAGTTCTGGCCTTCAAGTGCCCCTGTCTGACAGAGCAGTTTGACAATACAGACGGGGTGGCAAGGGACATAAGCTACCACAAGTTTCCATTTCCGTTCAGGTACAACAACCATCTTGTCTTGTTCCTAGTCAGGGATCCCAGGGACGTGTGCCTTTCCCTGAAGAGGCTAAAGACAAACCCACGATACTCATCTTGGGCCAACTCATGGGAAGGATATGTGGATTCCCTCTACCCCGAGACAATTCCTGGCTTCAATGAAAAGTACGCTGGAGACCTGTCCATAATAAAAAATGCCGGCGAGTTCTCGTTTGCAGCAAAGGTGGCGTTGTACTGGAAGATAAAGACCGAATCCTTCTTCCGGTATGACGAGATGGGCTACAAACTCCGTCTGATCCTGTACGAAGATCTGTGTACCTCGCCGGAAAGAAACATCAGACACATATGCAGGTTCCTGAAAATCCCGTTTGACACCAAGATGCTGAACCATCACCTGATGGAGCACAAATACGTTGACGAGAACGGGTACGCCATAGGAGACACAGATCCGTATCGCTCAATAGATCCGGACGCCATCAGACTCTACGATGGGAAGATGCCACTAAAGGAGCAGAAGATAATCTTCTCAATTGCCGGCCCGACCTACAAAAAGATACAGCGCAAATGGATCCAGCAACTCCGAAACTTGACGCTATGATCACCTCCTTGCTTCAAACCATCATGTAATTTTCAATAGACTTTGCGTAATCAGTACAGATCAAAAAAATCGTACAACATCAGATCCTCAACTTTCTAGACGTAAAGTATTCATCCAAATTTCCTGTTCACGCCTGATTTTACGTAGAACCTGATGTTGTACGATTTTCGACCAAATTCCAAATTTCAGGCAGGGTTATGCAACAAAATAATTCCCTCCGAACAGTTATTTGGATGACGGGTGAGGATAGCCCATGCTTGGCCTCGGACGTACCACCATTCGCACGGGGCGCCTGTCGGGGCACGGGCCACTCCTCCTGCTTGTAGCAATACTGGCGCTTTCTGCATACACGCACATGTGGAACACGGCAGGGTTTCCGTCGTGGCACCCAGACGAGTCAACCTACATAGGACGGGCCCTGGACGTACTGGATCACAGGATACTGCCCTACAATCACGACCATCCGTTCCTTGGCTGGACGATGCTGGCCGGATTCCTGCATGCCACGGGATCGGCCTATCCACATGAGTATCATGACATCTCTTCTATCACGATGCTGGCCGGATTCCTGCATGCCACGGGATACCCTGACTTCCTTGTGACACCGGAGGAGGCGTCCTCGCTTGGGATGCTTTACGGGGCACCACGCATCCTCATGGGCCTGCTTGCCGTCCTAGACACCTTTCTGATATACAAGATAGTCGAGAGGGGCTTTGGGCGCAGGATCGCACCAATTGCGGCGATCCTGTTCGCGGCGATGCCCGTATCGATGACGCTCAGACTGGTTCTGCTGGACTCGATCCTCCTCCCATTTGTCCTCTCTTCCGTTCTGCTTGCCATGCACGCGCGCGGTCCTAACCCGAAGGACGGCCCGTCTCAGAGGGGTGCGTCGCTGCAACCTGGCCCGGACAGGATCCGCCTGCTGATTATCCTGTCTGGTGTCTGCATGGGATGCGCCATGCTTGTCAAGGTTCCCTCGCTTGTCATGATCCCGCTTGTCCTCGCTCTGGTCTGGTCGGCCGGCAGGAGGCCGGGGCGCGTACTGCTGTGGCTTGTGCCCGCAATCCTGATTGCGGCAGCCTGGCCCGCCTCTGCGGCACTGGCAGGTGATTTTGACGGGTGGGTGGACGGCGTCCTGTGGCACACAGACAGGGGCAGTCAGTCCAAGCTGGATCTGCTGCAGCAATACACGTCGATCGCCCTCGTATATGACCAGGATCCTGACATACTGACCCGTCCTGCGATCATGCTGGTGGCCACGATACTGCTGTTCGAGATGGATCCGGTCATGGTATCGCTGGGCACAGCAGGACTGGCCTTTGCGGTGGCCTCACGCAACAGGTTTCTGCTGCTGTGGGCCGCACCCGTCCTGCTGTTCTTTGGATCAATCGGGTTCGTGACGTACCTCTACCATCTGGGGATGTTGTGGACTGTGATGTGCATTGCCGCCGCCGCACTGATCGGCGCAGGGATTGAAAGGGCATCAGCCAGAATACAGGATCCGGGGAGGCAGCGCACGCTGTTGCTGGCTGCCTTGCTTGCCGTCGCGGCGCTCGGCCTGTCCACGTCGGGAGTGTTTGTGCATTGGGACACGATGTCTGCCTATCCTAGCGCACTGTTCTTTGCGCTGCAAAACTATGCCGGCTCCGACGCGGAAATAATCATGTGGCTGATTAACGAATCATGGCGGCTGCACGGCTACAATATTACCCATTCAAGCTTGGACAGATATGACCTGTACGACACGCGTCCGCACAAAACCAACAAGATCGTAATGATCGACTCTGTCGACAGGGTCAAGTTTCATAGGAACGTGCTGGAGACCGGCGGTGGTGATGGGGGCAATGCGACGGCGTCTCCGGAAACGGACTGGTCACAGCGGTATGTTGACATATACGATGGCAGTGATAGGGTAATCGAGTTTCAGGGTCCCTCAAAACCAGACACGCCGATACCATCCAAGTTCCACCGACATTTCAGTAGCAGTATGGAGGTGACGGTGTGGAACCCGCCCGGGTGGACGTCCCTGCCTGCATACGGCCCCGCCGGCCGGGCCCTCCACCTTGACGGCACTGCATACGTCACGCTTGCCGCCGCACCCGGACTCGATCTCGGTGGGGCCGATCCGTTCAGCATAGCCTTCTGGATCAAGATGCTCGAACCCGGCAACCCTGACTCGTTGATCATCTCAAAGGCTGACGCGGCCAGGCAGCAGGGCATCACCGTATGGGGCAACCCATATGGCGGGATTTCATTCCGGATGGCAGACGATGCGCAAAGCCAGATCACCGTCGGCACGTTCTCCGGCATGACCGACGGCCGCTGGCACCACATCGTGTTTACCTATGATGGCTCAGGAGACAGGGGCGGACTCGACGTGTACGTGGACGGACAGATCGACAATCTGCGCTGGTACAACACGTCGCTGGCAGGATCCGTTGCAAATGATCACCGGCTTGCGATAGGTGCTAGTAGCATCGGCAGAAATCCTGCACAGGATACCGTGCTGGATGATATCATGATATACTCGGCACGGTTGCCTGCCGACTACATATCGGACGTACACAAATGCCATGTGGAGATGGCTACCGTGTCAGACACCAAAGGCACCGGCACCGTCGACGCGCTTACCGGTGATCATGCGTGTATGGGAGACTATGATGGTGCGCTCCTGATGCACCTTGAGTTCGAGGGCGATCTGTCGGACTCTTCGGGCGGAGGAAACGGTGGTACGGCACACGGGGACGTCAAGTATACGTAACATCTACATCAACCAGCCGCTCATTTCTGCCATCCTTATCTCGCCCCTGAGAGTTGGTTCGAAATTGGCAGATTCTGATTATTTGTGGACGAATTTGCGTAAATCAGCTCAAAACATCGGGGTTGTCGCCTAATTCGCCAGAATTCCTGAGAACCGCTGAGATGCCACATGGATCAGGCATGCAAAGGGGCAGAAATTCAGAAAAACGTGCAGATTGAGTCAAACAAGTGGAATTAGGCGACAACCCCCAAAACATCAACAAAATACAGATTATCTGTGAAATTATTTGAAAAATTCGTACGGTCTCTAATTTCGAATCGCTTCTCTGGGAAGAGGCAAAAAACATGCAAAGACTCAGATCAGCTCCCGCATCAGGTCCACAAGGGACTCGGCCGCCTTGTCGTTTGTGAGGTTCTCCATGGTGTGTCTTTTTCCGCGCGCCGCTATTTGCGCCCACTTTGGATCATCTGGAGAGGCCAAGTATTCCTCGAACCTTTTTTTGTAGTTTTTAGAGTCGATAAACACTGCGCTCTCCCCGTCCCGGAATCCTAGGTACCCGCCGTGGCTTTCCTCTGAGAACTCCATGAACGTCAGGCATCCGGCAGCCGTGGACTCGTAGTACTTGATGGTAGGAAAGTACCTCGTTGCGGTTATGGTTGCCCTGTACCGTGACAGGTGTGTTATAAAGTCCGGATGTCCTGCGTGCACGTACTGGATGGTGCCTGGCACGACCCCGGCATAGTCGACGTACGGCAGATCCCTGCACGTCCTCCTCAGCGTATAGGGGTTTTGGACAGGGTCGTTTGCGTTCCCCTTCCAGAGCGTCCCCGTAAGCAGAATGCGATCCCTTATCCGGTCTGCGAATGCGGGCAGATGTGGCAGATCTGGCTCGACACCATAAGTTATCATCCTGTACCCAAAGTCCCTTGGAAGGTACTTGTAAAAATAACTGGCAGGTATGAAGTTAAAGTAATAGTCCACCCCGTACTTTTCATGAAAGCCGACTAGATCAAACGTTTTGATGTGGTGTGGGTCGTGCGTGTGGGCAATCACCGGGATGCCCAGATCCCGGGCGCCGTTTAGCTGCGGCGTGCTGATCTCGCTGTTCGTACACAGTATGACATCGTACTTTCCCCTGAGCTTTGCCGTATCAAACGTATGCTCTGCGGGAAAATAGCCCATCTGGAGGTTCCTGTTTCTCCGTAGCGCCTGAAAAAAGAAATAGTACCTGTTGTTGATGGAGTTGTTTCGGTCATAGTATCTCCAAGACGGCTTGTAGATAAAGGCGACCCTGATCCTGTCCTTTGCCGTGCAAGATGCGTATAGGGCCCCACCGAACTTGGACATCTTAGAGCCGCAGTACCTGGCAGCTGCCCCGAATCCAGACAGGCGCCTTGCCGGCCTTGCCTTTTGCTGCCCGTCTGCCCCGCCGGGATCCATGAGGTGACTCGTGTGCGCGTCCTTATTGGTGTTGATGTGCTCCATGACTATCTCTATCTTGTCCTGCGTACTCCATGCTTTCTTGGTCATATTTGTGACTCGGCCTCCTGACTCAAAAAGTGTGCGAAAAAAAAGTGTTCCTATTCTCAGTAGACGCTATATGAAATCTTATCTGTATCCTGTGATATGCCATTACTGTTGGGCCTGAGAGTCGATCGGAACTTACCATGTACAAGGGTGTTTTATAGACTGACTCGTAACAGCAGGCGGAAAGCAATGTACCGCGCAGAAGACGGTGAATGGGAGATTCCGCCCGGATCAGGCATTTTGATCAGAAAGGAGGTGATAACATGATCAACGTAGGAATAGACGCCCATAAAAGGACGTACGTAGCAGTCATCAAGGACCAGACTGCAGGGATTCTGGACCAGGCGGAGTTTTCCAACACAACCTACGGGATAAAAAATTTGCAGGACAGATCAGCTAGGGATATGCAGAACGCAAGATTTGTGCAGTCTGCGAGGCTACGGGGAACTGGATTCTGCTGCATGACATGCTTAAGGATGTGCAAATAGACGTGCATCTGGCGCATCATGTCAAGACCAAGGTAGTCGTGGCCAGAACGCCTGCAAAGGTGATCTGGCACATGTTGACCTATGAAACAGAATACCACACGCAGAACAATGAACTCATGCAAAGAAAGTATAAAATGATGGAATGTCTAGTAGATACGTCTGTACGAGTTTACCCCTCAGGCGACAGGACTGGCCGGGATCTTTATGATCGTGCCTACCGCGCCGTATTCCTCGAGACGGGGTAAACTCATACGATCACAGACGCATCTGCAGTCTCCCGATTCTTTGATCAAGGAAAAAATAACAGGCATCTATTTCGTAAAGTTCTAAAAAACAGATGGGTTTCAGCCGTCTAAGATCTTCTCAATGCAGGCCAGCAAGGAGGAATTGGTTCTTATTTTAAATGGGTTTATGCCGGAAGCGATTGCAGCCTCAACATCGGAGTTTGAATCTCCTATCATCCAGGATTGTGAGGGATCAAGACGGTTGTCCCTTAGGGCTTTTTCAAACAATGCGTTTTTTGGTTTGCGGCATGCACACCTCTCTTCTGGTTTGTGCGGGCAGTAATAGATTTTTTTTACGGTAACGCCATCTGCGGATAATTGATGTAACAGCTTCTGGTGGATTTTATTCAGGGTTTCATGACTTAGCAGTCCGCGATTTATTGCAGACTGGTTGGTAATCACAAACAGCTGAAAGCCGCATTCCTGAAATTTTCTCAAGTGCTTTCCCACATCCGGAAGCAATACCAGCTCATCTACTCCTGTCACGTAGGATTCAGATTTAAAATTCAATACGCCGTCACGATCCAGGAATAGTCCGCGCCCCATACAGTCTTGTAGCTTGCACTCAATAAAAATTTGCCATTACGGCCAATCATTACCGTGTCATATGAAAACCACGTTTGCCGGAGAGTTGATTCGAAACCAGCAGACTCGGATCGTGACGCATGAACAAGCCTGCCTGCATCAAATCGATTAGGATGCCTGCAGATGATAAACTGCCTATGAGTTACCTGGCAGATACACAGCAGAAAAATCCGGGAAATGATTTGCACGGCTTTTAATTCCGGATCAACTCCCGGGATGCCAATGGGATTTCACATGACATCCATCTGATGCAGATTCGTTCATGCATGATCAGGGTCTGCAAAGCCCGAACCGACTCACTGCCGTCATTAGGAGGCCGTCATGCCCCATGAAATTCCAAGGCCTTTTACTTCGTTATATCACGCCAGTAATCCAAAAGATCCCTGAACGTTTTTTCAACCGGAATTGTGGGTTCCCAATTAGTTTTGTCTACAAACTTGGAAACGTCGGGAATTTGCAACGTGACATCTGAAGGCCGCATACGTCTTGGATCCTGTCTTATTGCGATCTTTTTGCTGCTCATCTCGATCATCATGTCAAGCATCTCTCCTACCTTCATTGTGGTTTTTCCGCCAATATTATAGGCCTCACCGGGAACACATTTTTCAGTCAGCAGCCAATATGCGTGAACAATATCCCTCACATCAAGAAAGGTCCGGACAGAGTCCAGGTTGCCCACACTGACAACGGGCTCGCGTTTTCCGTTCTCAGCTTCTGCTATTTGTTTGGCAAAACTGGATTCGGCAAATACGTCGCCTCTGCGCGGGCCGGTGTGAGTGAATGCCCTGGACATGATGTTTTTGATCCCGTAGGAATCAAAGTACTGATATCCAAGTCGATCCTCGCCCACTTTGCTTAGGGCATACGGACTGGCAGGCCTTAGTTCGTTGGTTTCCTTGATGGGTACTTCGTCGGGACTGACTTGGCCGTACACCTCCGAAGAGCTGCAGACATGTACGACCGGATCGATGTCTGATTTTCTAATGGCCTCAAAAAGGTTCAGCGTCCCAATGACGTTTGTTTCAATGGTATCACGTGGAGACTCGTAGCTTGACATCACGTAAGACTGGGCCGCAAGGTGGAATATTTTCTCTGGCCGAACGTCTTTGATTACGTTCGCTACGGATTTTTCGTCGCGCAGCTCAAAATCATGCAGGGAGACCTTTCCATCCAGATGCTTGACGTTTTGCAGGTCGCTTCTCCATCTGGAACCGCCATGAACCTCGTATTCGGGGTGTTTTTCCAAGATGTATTCTGCCATGTGGCTTCCTACGAAACCGGCAATCCCGGTGACAAACACCCTCAACGTTATTGGGCAAAGTACGATGTGATATTAAGCCTTTCTTCCAGTCAAGATAAAGTCGGATTTGAGGGAATTTTCAATCATCCCACAGAAGATATGGCCCAGCGTAATGTGGCATTCCTGGACTCTCTGGGTGTTGTTTGAGGGGGCATGCATAGAGACATCGGCAATTTTTGACAGGGGATTCTTGTTTTTTCCGGTAAGGGCAACTGTGATGGCGCCCTTTTTCTTGGCAAGCTTTATCGACTCGATGATATTTTTTGAGCGTCCAGAGGTGCTTATCCCCACCACTACGTCGCCCTTTTTAACAAAAGCTTCAACTTGCCTTGAGAATACCTTGTCAAAAGAGATGTCGTTAGATACTGCAGTAAGGATGGACGAGTTGGTGGTCAGGGCAGTTGCAGGAAGCGCAGCCCGCTTTATGTCGTGGCCAAACAGCCCCACCAATTCGGCTGCCATGTGCTGCGCATCAGCAGCACTGCCGCCATTTCCAAGAAAAAATATGCCATGGTTTGAGTTGACGGATTTGATCATGGATTTTCCTATTCTTTGAATCGTTTGGACATCCTGTAGGAGTGATTTTTTTACGTCTATACTGTCTTGTAATTCGTGTTCTATAAAACGGGCGTATTTCATGTCTTAGACACCATCGGCATACGGTATTAAACTGTTTGATGTTGCACTCAATACATGATGCGATCATTGTCTTTTTTCCACACCTGCAATCCCTCAGTGTCAAAGTTTATTTTGATTTGCTTGCAGCCCATTTTTTCTACGGCATGCGAAACTTCTTCGCGCTTGTCTGGATCACAAATAAGCAAAAAATGTCCGCCTCCGCCGGCCCCCAACAGTTTTCCCCCGGATGCGCCATTTTCCAAGGCAGCGTCATAGATCCTATCGATTGACGGATTGCTGATCTCGCTGTCAAGTTTCTTTTTGTACGTCCAGCCCTCATGCAGCAACTCGCCCATGCTTTTCATGTCGCCTTTGATTAGATAGGCCTTCATGTCATAGGTGGATTTTTTTATGAAATCCAGATTAGAATCAACGGCGTTGCTTCCCCTTGAGTAGCTCTCTGACTGCCTTTCAAGGATATTGGCAGACAGCCGGGTAACCTGCGTGTCGCAGACCACGATGGAGGCCAGCAGCTCGTTTAGGACTTCACGCCTTATTCGAAGCGGGGTGACGTCAACGGATGATCTCTTGAACTCCAAAAGGTTGAACCCGCCAAAAGACGACGCATATTGATCCTGCTTGCCGCCCTTGATTCCCAGTTCGGATCTTTCTACATCGTAGGCCTTTTCTGCTATCTCGTAAGTGGAGAGGTTTTTCCTTGAGAGATGGGACAGTGAGCCGATCAGGCTTACGGCTACAGCAGAGGATGATCCCAGGCCGGATCCTGGCGGGGAATCGACGTGTATTAGCGCGTCAAAATAGGTCTTTTCCAAATTCAATATGTTTATTGCAGCTTTGGCCAGATCCAGTTTTCCGTCATATGTCATATCAGAGATGTTGTCAAATATTTCCAAAAGATTATAGTCGTGAGATTTGATTTGCACCCGGTTTTCTTGATTTGCCTGCAATGATACGTAGGCATACCTGTCTATGGTGGTGCTGATTACTGCGCCCCCCCTTAGTTCAGGGTATGGGGACACGTCTGTCCCGCCTCCTGCAAAGCTGATGCGCAGCGGGGCACGGCTTCGGATTATTTCCACATACGGTATCAAATCTGATAAATATATTTGTGCTGTGGTCAGCAGCTAAGTGAAAAGTACCCCAGTCAGGCAGAAAACCAAGAAATTTAGACCGTCTTGACAACACTGACAGATGCAAACGGATCAATTACGGTACGGCCCCGTGGTTTTCGTTGTCAAAACAAAAATCCAGGCAGTGCCGCGATCTTGAGAACAACCCGCGCATATATGAACATGTTGCAGATGGCGGAAGGAACATGCTCTCGTGCGTCAGAATGTCCGGGAAACACAACGCCATATACGGGATCGACGACCTGAACCGCGGCATGATGCGCGGCGCACTCGGTGACGCATCGGTGGGCGGATGCGTCAACGCCACGGGGTGTACAAGCGGCGCCGGGCCCTCTGCCAGATGGCACGCCTACAGGATCAAGGCGACCACTCCGGAGGCCGCGCAGGAGGCCTTTGAGGCGCAGATAAAACGGCAGTGTGAAAGATTAAGCAGGGCCAAAAGGATTCCCAAGAGAGGGCTGACAATAGCAATAGACCTGCACAAGATCTCCCGCTATGACAGAAGGCCAGATGAGAACCTGTCGCGCCAGAAGAAAAAGGATGGGACCACATACGCCGAGAGATACGTCACTGCCGAGTGCATCGACGACGGGCTGAGCCTGACACTAGGCGTGCTGCACGTAAAAAGGCTTGATTCCGTGCCTGAATCGGCCGGTTTGATCCTAGACCAGCTTGAAAGGGCAGGAATCAAGGTGCGCCTCCTCCTCCTTGACCGCGAGTTCTTCTCAGTAGAGGTGATTGCCATGCTGCAGGAGAGGGGAGTAAAGTTCCTGATGCCGTGCAGGAACACGGGCAACGTGGTCGCAGCACTCAGCGAGTTCGATGACGATAAGAGGTCCAGGGTATCCGAAAATATAATCGAGAACAACACGGCTTCTGCCACGTATTCGATTGTAATAACGGACAGGAAAAAGTCCGGGGACGACAACAAGCCGGTGGATGCAGCAGAGGACAGGCCGGAGAAAAAGTTCATCGGGTTTGCAACGAACTGTCCCAAGATCAGGATCGAGTTGTACTCGTCAAGGTGGGGAATCGAGACAGGATACGCCAAGCTAGAGGAGTGCAGAGCCAAGACCCGGATCGTCGACCTGGCCGCCAGGATGCTATGCTTTTACTACTCGATGGTGATCTTCAACAAGTGGATAATTGCCAAGGCGCTGCTCAGCGAGGGATCCGGGGTGCAAAACGTCATGACAATGCTGGTGTTCAAGGAGTGCATGACGGCGTGTCTCAGGTAGCCCAAGCCCCCCTCCATGACGCCAGATCTGGGGTACTTTTCACTTAGCTGGGATTACGCAAAGTCTACAAGCACCCTGTTTCCCATGTCGATGCGGTGCTTTTGCCCGTTGTTTTGTTCAAGCACTATGGGCGGGTAGGAGCGCCTTGCAGTTGATCTGCGTGATCCGGATTTGCTTGCATTTTTGGCGGATTTTTTTATGCTGCCGTCTGCCAGGCGTATTTAAAGGGGGTACATTTCCGTCTACTGGTTAAAGTCAATGACCGCCGAACGCAAAAAAGAAGAACCAAAGGCCGAATCAATGGGAGAAGAAGACACAAAAAAGAAGGTGGACTCCACTACTGCCGACAACAGAAAGCCAAATTACAGCTTTGCATGGCCGGAACAAAGGCAGAAAGAACCAAACCTTTTGTGCGACCTAGTCTCCTAGATTTTTTTAATTGAAAAGGGCCCTGTTTTTTATCCAAGCCGGCTCTTACTTTGGGTTGTGACTCAGGCCGGCCGTGAAAACAGTGTCATCATTTTCGAGTCGGTAAAAGGTCAATTGCAATCCTGCCGTTTTGGCCATGATTTTGAGGCTTTTCTCACTGAAATAGCTCAGATGCGCCGGAACATGATTCAGATCCCATTTTGCTCAGTCAGATATTGGCGAATCGTTCGTCCATCTTGGTGGCCTGTAAGGAGCCGTTATGAAAATCATTCCTTTCTTCGACAACAGATCTGCACATGTGGCTAAAACAGCTTTTGGATAGATGACGTGTTCAAACACATGTGTCATTGAGATCAGACTAAACGGCTTATGTTTTGATATCTGTGGTAGAAGGTTTTCTAATTTACCGACATAATACTTGTCAGCCTGATTACATTCCTTCATGACCTCATCGGTGAGATCCTGAGCAACGGTAAAACACGATGGAAACCTTCTTTTGGCCGCACCGCATACCCAACTCAAACCGCTGCCAATTTCCAACACCGATAGGTTTGGTGGAAAAGAGCAGCGTTGATCAAGTTCGTCGAGAAAATTGTCATATGTTTTTTTTATCATGTCCACATTTTCTCTGTATACGTGACCATCATAAACCAAATTGGTAGCGTACGACTCGTGTATAAAACGATCAGTGGGTGTTGTGGACATGTAAACAACATCGCAGCCATTGCAATATGACAGATTGTATTTCTCTCGTACGTTGAAAGCATTACCTTCCAACTGACCAAGTTGTTTTTCGTAACCCCCCCCCCACAACAGGGACAACTACGGTAAACGAGATCCAATACCCCATCCCTACTCTGTCAACATGTAAGTGTTTAGGGCCTCCCGGTCAGATCCGTAGCAGAAGAGGTCATGAGGCTGGTTTAGGGACGTGACTTCATACAAGAGAAGTGCCCCATGCGTCCGGACAGGCCTTTTTCCGGCCTTTCCATGGGCGCAGGATGCGTTATGTCGCCAATCAGTGGACAGTCTCTGCCTGGCCCACAGCTTCTGAATCCACCGCACTGTATGCCCATGGATTCGGCTATCGGGGCATTGGCAGAACCGTCCTTTCTCTTTTCTCGCACGATCCGTCATACTTGCCTGTCTGCGAGTTTCACGTTGTCGGGATTGTTCGCACACGTATTTGCGCAACCCTTGGCGCTATACTGATGGTCATTGAAAATTTCGCCTCCCTTACAAGCTGCGCTCAAGATACTTGTAGATGTCAACCCTGATGGAACACGTCCTAAAGTATTCCGAGACGGCCTTTTTGAGGTGATCCACCGTGTCGTAAAAGGCAGACGTGACCAGCCTGTACTTGGCATCCTTCCAGACTGCCTCTATGGCGCTCAGCTCCGGCCTAGCTACCGGCAGGTACAGCAAGACAACGTCGGGATTTTTCTTTAGGTATCTGCGGACCTTTTTGGTCTTGTGCTGTGCTGCGTTGTCCATCACCATCAGGACCTTTCCCCACTTTTTGTGCGCCTGTTTAAGATAATGCACAAAGTTTGCGCTGTTGAACCTGTCGTACGTGCGCATCAGCCTGGTTCCGTCGTCTGCAATCGTCCCGTATACCACGACGCGCTCCCTTCTGCCGGATCGTTCCACCTCGATCCTGTCCCCCACGGGCGACCAGAACTTTTTGCCGTCCCTTCCCGTACTGACGAATATCGATTCGTCCTGTACGGTTATCCTAAATCCGCGCCTTTTTGCAAGCTTTATCGCAGTTTTTGCCTCTCTTTGCCACCGTCTTACAGCTTTTGCGTCGGCAGCATCTGCCAGCTTGGTAGTTGATGTCTTTAGCGAAAACCCCATCGCGCGCAGGATCCTCCTGATGCTTCCCACGCTGTATGTGACATGCAGCCTGTGGCGTACCCAGTTGCACAGCTTCTTCGGGGTGAGCTTTTCCATCCTGCGCAGCCTCGTGGCGATCTTTTTTATCCTGCCGACCGGAACCTTTGGTTTTTTGCCCCTGTTGGGGGAGTCACGGAGGCCCTCGATGCCGTCAAGCTCGAACCTTTCAACCCACATCTGTACGGTGCGCTGTGTCACGTCGGCAATCTCCGCAGTATGTGCGGTGGTGTTGCCAAGCAGTACGGAGCGCACCGCCATGATTCTGGTGTGAGTCTTGAGATCCTTTTCGACATGCATGGCATCCGTGAGGATTTTCGTCTTGTTCATGCCGGGAGTGACATGGTGGGGAGCTATAAACCTTTACAAGATGTGTGATCAGGCGAAATTTTCAATGGTCATCAGTATAGGTCCACGCACCCCTGTTTCCACTGCTTACTGTAACGCTGATGCAGCTCCTGATTCCGGCCGGCCTTGCATACTCGGACAAGGGGCGAACTACTTTTCGTACAACATATAACGAGTTCCGGGTTTGTGTACTTGAATTCCATGAAGACTGCCGTTGTAATAGGAACCAGGCCGGAGATAATCAAACTCGCTCCGGTCATAAGCCAGCTGCGCAGAAAAGACTCCACGTTGATATTCTCCGGACAGCACTATGATCACTTGATGGGCATGGATTTCATCGAGCAGCTCGGACTGCGCAGACCCGACTATTCATTGCGGATTTCAAAGTCCGTCCCGACTGTTCAGATGGGCGAGATCATGATCCGGCTTTCTAAAATACTTGACGAGGCAAAGCCTGACACCGTTATAGTGCAGGGGGATACAAACACGGTTCTGGCCTCCGCCGTCACATCGCTAAAATCCAAGGTTCCGGTCAGCCATGTCGAATCCGGGCTGAGGAGCTTCGATTGGAGAATGCCAGAAGAGCACAACAGGATCTGCGTCGATCACGTCTCGGAGCTTTTATTTGCACCGACAAAAACCTCTAGGGCAAACCTGCTTGCTGAATGCGTCCACGGAAAGATCTACGTGACGGGAAATACGGTGATTGACTCTATTGAAAAGTATGCAAAGATCTCCCGGGCAAAGTCCACCCTTGACATTGGCATCGACGACTATGCCTTGCTGACTCTGCACCGATCAGAAAACGTGGATGACGACTCCTCCCTGTCCTCGATAATCGGCGCACTGCTTGGTTGCAAACAACAGCGCTTTGTCTTTCCCGTTCACCCTAGAACAAAAAAGCGGTTGGTTCAGCTCGGCCTCCTGGAAAAGCTGGAGAGATCAGAAAACTTCACCTTGCTGGATTCTGCCGGATACTTTGACATGCTTGAACTTATGAAGAGATCCTCGTTCGTTGTTACCGACTCGGGCGGGATTCAGGAGGAGGTAACCGCGCCGTCGATCAGAAAAAGGGCAGTCGTGATCCGAAAAACCACCGATCGTCCGGAGTCGATCACATCCGGTCATGCGTTGATGGCGGGAACATCGCCTCCACAAATACAGAAATCCATAGAGAGCATCACGAATATGCCGTCTCTCGGGACACGGAGATCCTCCCCATACGGGCGCGGCGGCGCATCCGAAAAAATCATCCAGATCCTGAAAAGATGCTTCTAAGTCGGATCATCAAGGCGGGCCTGCCATCCAAGCAATTGAGAGAATGGGCGCCTTGTCCAAAAGATGGAGGGCTGTTCCCATGCATCCCATTTCTTTTCAGTGGCTAAGTGAAATGCGCAACAACCCAGTGCTAGGCGGATTTGGATCCAGTGATGGACAAAGCCAGATCTTCAATGATCTGTCTGCAGTCTTGGCCTATTCCACTTTGCTCATTTTTGATCCAGTCACAGATCATCGGCCCTGGTACGGATTTTGCCCAATGGGAGGGAGTCATTGTAGGATCTGAACACGTCTGACTTCTTTATCTGGCCAAAGTCCTGCCTTCTTCTGCGTATGGTGCGCACTAGGTTTGCCATGTTCCAAAAAACCGCCCTGCAGCGGATCCTGCTGCGCGCAAAGTCCATGCGCGCCACGTCATTGTAAAGGATCCCGATCGTCTCGGCAAGAACAATGGCGCAAAATCGCGGGAGGTATCTGGCATCGAAGTTTTTCACAGCAAACCTTATCCTGCTCCTCTCCATGAAGTATGACTTTTTGTCATGGTCGGAGACGAGTCCGGACACCGCATGCCATACTACGGCAGTCGGAACGTACAGCAGATCATACCCGGCACGGATTATCCGTGCGCACAGATCCGTCTCGTCAAAATACAGGAAATATCCCGGATCCATCGGCCCGATTCTGTCCATGACGCTCCGCTTCACCGCCATGGCAGCCCCCGTCAGATAGTCCACCTTGGAGACGGGCTCGTCGTCGTGAAAGTTGTACGGCCTTGCAGAACGCGGATCAACCTTGGACCACGTGCAGAACACGGCATTCTTCCCGAACTCGTTTCCCAAATAGTACATCTTTCCCGTACACGCGCCAATGGTCTCGGAGCTTTGGAGCGAGCTTACCATGACAGACAGCCAGTTTTTTTCAGCCACGGCATCTGGATTGAAGAAGCAGATTATGTCCCCCACAGACTCTCTTATCCCTATGTTGTTTCCCTCCGCATATCCGACATTTTCGTCGTTTCTGATCAGCCTCACCTGCGGAAACTCGCTTTTGACTATCTCGGCGGAGCCGTCTGACGAGTTGTTGTCGACCACCGTCACTTCAAAGTCGCGGTACGATTGGCTGAGCAGTGACTCCAGGCATGATCTGATGAATTTTTTCCCGTTCCAGTTGACTACGATTATGGAGACCGTGGCCTGCCTTCCGTTTTTGTCAGTCATGTGTGAGAATGGAGATCAAGTGCGTCGATTTTGGCCATCTCGCCGTACAGTTTTTGAAACCTATCATCCCATGTGTTCTCTCTGGCGAATCTCTTCCTGCGCTCTGCCAGCTCGTCATCGCCCTCTGCCAGTGCCCTCTCTATGTTAGCAAGGAACTCTTTTGGGTTCCTTGACAGGTAGCACAGGTCAGATACCGGAGCTAGCTCCGGAAGATAAGTCGACACCACGGGCTTGCCGGCTGCAAAATACTCGTAAATCTTTACGGGGTTGACAGCCTCGATGAAATCAGAATCTACAAAGGGTATGAGGCACACATCAAAATCCGCCAAGTAGCTGGGAAGGTCAGAGTACGGGCGCTCGCCAAGAAAACTTACGTTGTGCAGCTTTTGCAGCCTCGTTACATCGGCTACCGTGTATCCGATCAAGACAAAGGTCCAATTCGGCCTCCTTGTGGCGGCATATTCTATCAGCGACACGTCAAGCCAGCTCGCAATGGCGCCGAAATACCCTATTATGGGCTTTGTGTGATCTGACAGCAAATGTGTGTCGCTTTGTGCGAAATGCTCGTATTCGCAGGCGTTGGGCACGATGACCGTGCTGGATCTCTTGGTCTTTTTCATCAGGTATGATGATGAGGCGGTGACCATGTCACTGCACTCGATCAGGTCTTTTTCCTCTCTGATCCGTGCCTTTGGGACGTTGTCAAACCCCATGAATTCGTCAAGTATGTCAAAGACGACCCCCATGCCGTGCTTTTTCTGCAGCTGTCGTACCAACATAAACCATGTGGGGTACTGGACAAACGCTATGCCGTCTATGTTCAGGACATCCTTTGCATGGAGGAATGACTCCATTACCCCGTCGACCAGCTCCGCATTGAACTCTTCCCTGTATATGTTGAACGGGGTCGGCGAACGCAGCTTTAACTCGTAGACATCCTTCTTGATCTCTGTTATCTCGTACGGGGTCTTGAGGCATTCCAGATCTACTGTGAGGTAGAAGACCCGGTGTCCTGCCTCGGCAAACTTACTCATAATGTGCTGTGAGCGCTGGTATCTGAATCCCCAGTCTATTATCGGAAAGCATATGATGTCTTTTTTGGTAAAGGTGGAGGGGGGGGGGAGAGCGCCGTTGGCTTCTTTTGCCAGTATCTGCGTCAGGGTATCGCGACCAAGTTCCGGTGAATAATGGGTGTTGGCAAAGGCAAGGGAGTTTTTCGAGAGTGTATTCCACAAGGATTCGTTCGTGTATGCGGAGATTGCCCTGTCTGCAAATCCGGCAGGGTCGTCCTCGATCAACAGGATCTTGCCGTCGTCCGGTGAGATCCCCTCTGCCCCCACCGACGTCGTAACGACGGGCAGCCCACGCGCAAAGCTATCGGTGATCTTTCCCTTCACCCCTGCCCCATACGTCAGAGGCGCCAGCATGATCCTGCAGCGGTCAAGGTATCCCTCTATGTCCTGTATGTATCCGAGAAAGGCAACGCTCTCGGCACCGGTGCACAGATCCCTGACCTTTTTGGACGCATTACTTCCTGTCACGTACAGTCTGGCATCGGGCAGGCGCTCTCTGATCTTCGGGAATATGCGGTTTATCAGGAATTCAAGAGCATCTACATTTGGCAGGTGCGCAAATCCACCCAAAAACAGGAAATCCCTTCGTTTTTCAAACGGTACGGGGTTCTCTAGTGGAATCTGCATCGGCGGAATTACGGCGACTGACAGGTCGGGATCCTCGTTTAGCAGGAATCTTGCCTCCTTGAGGCTCTTGACAATGACCACGTCTGACATGCCGATAAGAGACAGCTCGCCTTCGCTGTTCCTGCTTGCCGCAGCTATCTTGGACTGGTCTTTGGACAGTACGGCCATCCTGTACTCGCGGACAAAGTGAAGATCCGTGGTGTCGTAGATTATCTTGCATCCTGGCGCGTATCTTTTGAGATGGTCAAAATATCTTGCGGTGATGTGAGGCCTTGAGGTAAAGCAGACGTGAAAGGTCTCCCGGCGTCCCTTCAAGAACTCCTCAAAGTCGCGGTTTCCGTAGACTGCCTCGATTCCCTTCTGCTGCAGCTCCGTAGTATGCGGCTCTGTCCTGACCAGGTTGTCCGGCCAGAATGTGACGTTGTGGTTCATGGATGCCAGAATTGAGACCACATAGTACGCAGTCAGCGAGCCCGCGTCGCGGTCGTATTCTGGGACGTACTGGTCTATGTAGAGTATGTTGAGGCCTGCCTTGCGGTTTCTTTCAAAGAATACGTTCTTTGGCGAGTCCGGATGCCTGCCTTGTATGACCCCGCCCCATTTTTTCATGTATCTTTCTTTGTTTGTGACCTGGAATGATTTTATTCCAGTCGAGGTGTCGGTGCCCTGGGTTCTGCCTTCGTGGTGGACGAGGCAGGCCATGGGCTGGTACAGGATACTGTATCCTCTTTGCCTGATGGCCTGGCAAAGGTCACTGTCCTCCCAGTAGGCAATCTCGTATCCGGCATCAAACCCCCCACTCTCCTCGAAGATCTCCCGCCGGATCATCAGGCAGGCTCCTGAGCAATAGTCGACCTCCCTGACAAAGTTATACTCGGCCTTGTCCGGGTCGTCGCCTCTCCCGTAGTTCCATACGCTTCCGTTCCCCCAGACGATGCATCCTGCCTCCTGCAGGGTTCCGTCGGTAGACAGCAGCTTGCCCCCTACGGCGCCCGTCTTCTTATCCAGGGCCAGCTTCAGCATCGCCTCCAGCCAGTTCGGTGAGGCCACCTCCATGTCGTCGTTTAGAAAAAGCAGGTATTCGCCCCGGGCGCTCTTGGATGCATAGTTGTTGATTTTTGCAAACGAGTACTTGTCGTCATAAATCAGAACCTTGTACCTGACCCCGTCAAGATATCGCCGCATCTCCGAATCTTCATCTTTGTTGTTTGTGACAATAATGATCTCATAGTTTTTGTATGTCGTCTTTGACTCTATGGATTTCAGGTTTTTTCTGAGATAGTCGGTTTGGTTGAGGGTGGGAATGATGATGCTGACCTTCGGATTTCTTGGAAGTGTGAGGATTTTCGCCGATCCGATCTGCATGTGATCTCTCAGATCTTCATCAGGCTCGACGGGGTACTCGTTACAGATTATCCTTGAGCTCAGCTTGGGATCGTCGAGTTTGACCGTCTCCGAATATCGCCTGACTTTTTCGGCCAGGATGTGCCTGCCCAGCTCTGCCTTGTCTCTCTCCAGCTCATCTACCTGGGTGCCCAGCTCTGCCTTGTCTCTCTCCAGCTCATCTACCTGGGTGCCCAGCTCTGCCTTGTCTCTCTCCAGCTCATCTACCTGGGTGCCCAGCTCTGCCTTGTCTCTCTCCAGCTCATCTACCTGGGTGCCCAGCTCTGCCTTGTCTCTCTCCAGCTCATCTACCTGGGTGCCCAGCTCTGCCTTGTCTCTCTCCAGCTCATCTACCTGGGTGCCCAGCTCTGCCTTGTCTCTCTCCAGCTCATCTATCTGGGTGCCTGCAGAGTCGGCCGCAGATGCCTCGTCAAGGTGCTGCTTGGTTTTTTCAGATACGATGACGGTGTCCTTGGCGTCGGATCCAGCTCTGCCACGCCGTTTCTCCCTGATGGCTCTTAGAAGAGCCACATATCCATCATTTTGGATTATGTCGAGTGATGCCTTGGACAGCCTGAGTATCTCGCCCCTTCGGGTATTCTGTGGGAACGACCTGTCTAGTTTTTTGGCAAGGCTGGTCGCCGTTTTAAACAAGATGGACTGCCTGATCTCCTCAGATTCGTTGTGCTGTGCATGCAGCTGCCGTCGCAGATCCGCTATTTGTGACTCTTTACGCTCCAAAGTTTTTCTGGCCGAATCTAGTCTCATCTGAAGATTGCTCTTACTCTTGCCCTTGGTGCCTATCTCCTCGTCAAGGTGCAGCGCACGGGCGTTTTTCTCGTCAACCTCGGCCTGCAGCTCCTGCAGCCTCTCTCCCTTGGTGCCTATCTCCTCGTCAAGGTGCAGCGCACGGGCGTTTTTCTCGTCAACCTCGGCCTGCAGCTCCTGCAGCCTCTCTCCCTTGGTGCCTATCTCCTCGTCAAGGTGCAGCGCACGGGCGTTTTTCTCGTCAACCTCGGCCTGCAGCTCCTGCAGCCTCTCTCCCTTGGTGCCTATCTCCTCGTCAAGGTGCAGCGCACGGGCGTTTTTCTCGTCAACCTCGGCCTGCAGCTCCTGCAGCCTCTCTCCCTTGGTGCCTATCTCCTCGTCAAGGTGCAGCGCACGGGCGTTTTTCTCGTCAACCTCGGCCTGCAGCTTCTCGTATCTGTCGGCAAGCTCTGACTCTGGTGTCTGCTGATCGACCGCGGTTGCTTCCACGTCCAGCATTTCCCGCGCCTGCAGACCGATGAACTCGCCGGAATCCTGTCCTTGCAGGTTTTCATAGCAGTCCTGTAGCATGCGCAGGGCGCCAGCGTCGTGACCGACTACCAGTGCAAGCTCCATCCATGTTCGGGCCCCGCCATAGTCGCCGGTGTTGGCCAGTGCGTTGCCCTGTAGCATGTACATTTCATAGTTGTACCTGTCGTGTCCGAGCACCCGATCCAAAACTTTGGAGCAGTCACTGTATCGTCGCAGGTTGTACAGGCATCTTGCACACCCCTCCAAGGCGGGAATGTATTCTGGATCCGTCTGGAGTATGCTCCTGTATGCTACCAGTGCGTCGGACCACTCTGAGGATTTTGCCAGCCGGTCTGCACTGAAGAGATCCAGCAGCGTGCGGCTTTTTGTAGTGGTGTACTTTGTTCTTATGTAACTGGCGACGACATCCCTGTTTTTATCCATGAACCTGCTAAAGTTACGCGTCGAGTCCTGTGTGTTGATCCAGTACTCCCCGGTCGCCTTTGGAATGTGCACAAAGTAGGCGTGCTTGGAAAACCTCCTCAGAATGTCCCAGTCCTCGAAAACCTCCAGCTCCTCGTCGTATCTCTCTGCGTCAAACAGCTCCCTTTTGTGTACCACAGCAAAGTTGGGTATGAAGTTGGACTGATCCAGCGGATCGTACGCTGCGTTCTCCAGGATCTCTAGCTCCTTTCTGATCGGCACCTGTACCCCGTTTTGATCTGTTTTACAGTAGGTCTTGACATAGTCCGCATATACGAGCATCCTGGACTCGAACCTGACAAGCTCGCCCACGGTGACCTCTAGGTGATCCGGATACAGCCTGTCATCGTCATCCAGGTACGCGATGAGCTCGCCGCCTGCCCTGTCTATTGCATAGTTGTTGGCATAGGACTTGCCCCTGTGCTCCTCTAGCCTGATGTACTTGATCCTGGGATCCCCAAACCCGTCGATTATGCCCTTGATGTCCCTTCCCCCGTCGTTGACTATGATCAGCTCGAAATTCTCGTACGTTTGTGACAATACCGATTTGATCGCAAGGGGGATTGTGGATTCCCTGTCTTGTGTGGCCATTATTACGGAAACGAGCGGGGTTCCGGATGGCTGATTGGCGGTTCTGCCCCCGCCTTGTGGCACCCACTTGCGCAGGAAATAGTCCCTGTTCTTCTGATCCACAAACGGCGGGCTCGAGTCCGGATCCCCGGCGCTCGGGGGTGCCTCGCCGTCCGTGCGGTAGACAAACACGTCCCTGGCAACCAAGACCGCGCCGCCGGCCTCCCGCACTCTCCTGCAATAGTCGTCGTCGTACAGCGGCCCGAAGTTGAACCCCTCGTCCAGTGGCCCTATGCCGGCCGCAAGCTCCGATCTGACCACCATGCAAAAGCCCCCGATCCTGTGGTATTCGGCCGTCAGGCCCTCATGTCTGGCGTGAAAGTCCCTGCCGTACTCGGCTATCTCCGCCGGTTCGGCCCCCACGCCGCACGAATAGTCGCGCTGCATGACACCTGCCGTGTTGCTCATGGGCCCGACGGCCCCGGCATCCGGGTTCCTCTCAAGGTGCCCCACGAGCGTGTCCAGCCAGCCAGGGGTCACGATGACGCCGCTGTCCAGCCAGACGGCATACTCTGCGCGGACCCTTTCCAGTCCCTGGTTCATGGCCCTTACGAAACCGGCGTCCCTTTTGTTTCTGATCAGCGCCGAGCCGTCAAACCGCTTCAGGTACTGAATGGTTCCGTCCGTCGAGCCGTTGTCCACGAATATGTACCTGTAGGATATGGCGCCCCTGTTCTTTTCTATGCTCTCAAGACACCTTTTTGTGCCATCCAGATCGTTACGGGTCACGATGATGATGATGTCGCACGCAGGCGGTGTGCTCATACCAATGAAAAAAGACTCACGTATTAATAACATACTGCATGTGCGATGGCAATAGTTTGCTTCCCAGAGGGCCGGCTAGAAGTCGGCGGACTCTGATCATGTGTAAGCGAACTTGCATCAGATCGATCAAGATAATGCCTGCAAATGGCAGACTGTCTGTCTGTAAAACTACCTGGCAGACGTACGGAAAAATCCTGGCATTTACCCGGTATCTAATTTCGGGTCGTACCTGACGACCAGGCCTGTCCCCCCCCCCCTCCCTGCGTACTTTGCACTGTCCGTGCGTGTCAATGTATGTCATACGAGGCAGCCTCATGATCCATTACTTTTTCGGCCAGAATCAGTTGATCATTCCGGTGATTTTCGGCCAGGTTTCAAATTTTAGGCAGGGTTATGCAACAAACTACAAACACGCAAAGTGTAATAACCGGGAGCATGCCTAGTAAACCAAATGGAGCTGACATCAATCGAAGAGCGTGATCTTGAAAAAAAAATGGTCTGGCTCACGGGATCTGGAAGAAGCGGATCCACGTGGCTGGGCACCCAGTTGTTGAACCATCCGGAAAATCTCATTTGGGACGAACCGTACATCGGCAATCACTTTGCGAGTGTTTCAGACTGGCAAACGAATAGAGGAGATCCGTATTTTCTTTCAAAAAAATACCAGGACGTGTGGAAATACCATCTAAGAAAGTTAATTCTCAACAGGGCCCATGCCCAATTCAGCACAACTGCGAAAAACATCATAATCAAGGATCCCAATGCCGGTTTTGGGGCACCTGCAGTGGTGGGCGCCTTGCCGGATTCGAAGATGATATTTTTGATTAGGGATGGAAGGGACGTGGTAGATTCGCAGATCAACGCTACAAACAAGGGCTCTTGGAATGAAAACGGCGTCATCTGGGCAACAGACAAGGGCAGAAATGAGCGCATTAAGAAATTTGCAAAAAATTGGGCAAACTCGCTAAAACATGTCTCCTTTGCCTTTGAGAACCATTCGCCCGAAAACAGGCTGCTGGTAAAGTACGAGGATCTGCGCACAGACACGCTTGCACAAACAAAGCGAGTTTACAGCTTCCTTGACGTCTCGATCACAGACGAGGATCTGGCCTCAAAGGTAGACAAGTACGCCTTTGAGAATATTGATGAAGATCTAAGGGGAGACGGCAAGTTTTACAGGAGCGCAAAGGTGGGCGGGTGGAAGGAGGCCTTTTCAGGCGAGGAGCATGACACCATAATGGGGATATCGGAGCCGATCCTTCGAAAATTTGGCTACGTCTAAGCTATTTTTGCGATCTTGAGATCTCCACAAACTTTTCAATTCCCTCAGACGTGTCTCCCTGGAATATCATTCTTCCCCCGTCCATGACTATCACACAGTCGCAGATGTCTCTTACAGCACTCATGTTATGCGTGGTCAGAAGTATTACCTTTCTTTCGTTCCTTAGCTTTAAAAATTCGGCAAGGCTTTTTTTCCTGAACGAAATGTCGCCGACGGAGAGGATCTCATCGACCAAAAGTATGTCAGGATCGACTAGTATTGCAGTCGAAAACGCCAGTCTGGCCTTCATTCCTGCCGAATAGTGCTTTATCTTCATCTCCCTGAACTCCTCAAGTTCTGCAAATTTTAAAATCTCGGGGATTTTCTTTTTGATGGCGTGCCTTGGCAGCCCGGACAGCATCGCCGAGATCATTATGTTCTCCCGGGCGTTTAGATCCCTGTGAAACCCGGCTCCGATCTGAAACAACGGCGCGATATTTCCGCCTATACTCACCGTTCCCGAATCGGGCTCGAGAATTCCAGCGATTATCCTCAGAAGGGTGGTCTTGCCGCTTCCGTTGGAGCCTATTATTCCGACAACGCTCCCCCCTTCTATGTCGAGGGACAGGTTTTTTAGCGCGACCATCTTTTTTCGTTCTTTCAGCATGGAGAAAAGGGATCTTTTTTCACTGCTTTGCGAGACGTTAAATGTTTTTGTCACGTTGCGGATTGAAATGAACGGCTTTTCCATCTAGATTCTCTCCGCAATGTTTTTCTCAAGCCTGTGAAACAGCACGTATCCGAATGCAAATATCCCGAAAATCATGGCAGTGGTATAGGCCCACTCGCTTACGGGCGGGACGTCATATATGACCACCCCGTGCGCCAGCTCCACCAGTTGTCCGATCGGATTCACCATCTGTATGCTTCCTGCGATCTCGTGCGCATCCTCCAGACGCCAAAAGACAGGGGTGATGAAAAACAGCGCCTGCACGATGACCCCCCACAGGGGCCTGATGTCTGTAACATACGTATAGACTATTGACAGAATGTACGACATCCCCAAGATCAGGACGAGAAGCAGGCCCAATATCAGCGGCAAGAATATCATGTCGGCCGTCGGCGTAAACCCGATAAACGGCATTATCATGAAAAACACCGCGACTTCCACCATCAGCAAGATGGCAGAGGCCGAGGTGGAGGAGACGGGAAAGAACTCCCTTCTTATGTTGAGCGATGTGACCAGGTTCGCGTTATCCCTCAGGCTGGAGAGTCCCGCGTTAGTACCCTTTGCAAATGCATGATAGAGGACGATTCCCGTCAGCAGGTATATTGAAAAGTCGTCCCCAGACCCGAATTTGATGCTTGTAAACACTAGGTGCAGGAAAACAAAGAACAGCATCGGTTCCAGTCCGGCCCAGATCAGACCAAGGTGGTTTGCCTTGTAGCGTATCTTGATCAAATACCAGGAAAAGCTCACAACCAGTGCCTTATTTTGCCACAAATCCGCAAACGGCAGAGCCACCATGGAGGATTTGTCGGATTACAGTTAATTATTTGTATATTTCATGCCTGGGTTCTGTAATCGGTTAGGGCCGGGCACGGGGGCCGAGGTGTAAAACAGGCACGACATGTCAAAACCATGATTCCGTTTTTTGATGTGGACACCGGCAGTCCGAGTCATGCCCTGCCCTCAAAGACAGGTCGTTTAGAATGATCCAGTACCCTGCGGTTTCTTAACAACATACAAATCCTGTTCATTTATTCCCTGCTCCCTGAATTCCAACAGGCTCAAGCCTGCCTTGGAAACCATGCTCTTGTTGTACTCCGGGTTGGTGCACATGAAGCTGTATTCCTCCACCGGTAGCCTTCCATCAGTATGGTTGGGCTTTGCGCCAACCGGCCCATATCTGAAATTTGAATCCGGGATGGTCAGACTCCTTTTTTTCGCTGAAAAATTCCCGTGGGTTGTATACAGCAGGATTCCCCCCCCCCTCATTGCCTTTTGCAGGGCCGTCAAATTCCTCTCAAACCTTGCGGGCGGAAGGTGGCTAAAAACTGAAATGCTGATGACCACGTCAAAAAATGACTGCCACCTGCTAGAAATCGGGCTGTCATCTGAGATAACAAATGGATCTGCCGAGAACTCTCTGGCGCAAAAGCCCACTGCATCGTCCCAAACGTCGGCGCATACCAATTTTGCCGGGTTTAGGCGCTTGATGTGCCTGGCCACCCTTCCATGGCCGCACCCATAATCTAGGATGTTTTTGCCGTTCAGCAACTCCGGCCCCCATTTTTTCAAAATATCAGTTACGGTCTCAATTATCATCTTTCCTCCGTTCAGGTATGCGAGTTTGGGATCCGGATGGTTGTGGGAGGCAGTAGTCTTGAACATTTCGTCCCTCTCCGAAATTTTTGTGCTTATTTCTTCCACTACAGTAGTTGAAAATGTATCTCCCTTTTAAGTGTCTGAATGTTTTGAACAAATTGGCATGATTTTTTCGCCAATCGATCTATAAAAAATGGTGTTCCTGTCTAGTCTGTTGAACACATGATAAAAACGCCCCCGCCGTAGCCAGGGTGATGGATCAACCCCTCGTTATGCATGTGCTTCGCGCACTACCTGTTGAATGGGGATATCCGAGCTGCTGTGTTCCTGTGCTACGCGCACTGATGGATGAATGCAGCTTCTGATCTGTCAAACCATATCCGAAAGGAGGTGAAAGAAAAGGATTGAGAAGCATAGGAATAGACATTGGAAAGAGAAAATGCGCAGTGTGCGTCATCGACGCCAAGGGACACGTGCTAGAGGAGGGCTCGTATAACAACACGTACAAGGAGGCATCAAAGCTTGCTGCACGACTGAAAAAAGAGTACAAAAAGTGCCAGGCCGCGTGCGAGTCAACGGGCAACATGTGGCTAAAGACGTTCAGGGCGTTTGAGGATCAGCATATCCCCATACTGCTTGCAAACACCCTCAAGATGAAGATAGTATCAGAGACCAGCGTAAAGACTGACCCGATAGATGCAAGGAAGATAGCCGAAACGCTCAGGGCCGGAATGATACCACGATGCTACGTGGCATCAGCAGAGCTGAGGGATGTCAGGGAGCTGATGAGGTACAGGATACGGATGGTGCAGGAGAGGACCGCAGTCATAAACGGGCTGCACAGCTTGGCTTGACAAGTACGATATAGCCATAGATGCATCCACGATGTACTCCAAGAAGGCCATACGGAAGATCTCCGATACCAGGCTGAACATGCCAAACGATGACAGGATACTGGCAAGCTGCACTAGGAGGATTGTACACGTCACAGAGGAGATAGGCCAGGCAGGGGAGGACATAGGAAGACAGGCAGGATCGAACGAGGATGCCAAGCTGCTGTTGAGCATGACGGGAATAGACACCTTTGCAGCAATGCTGCTGATAGCAGAGATCGGTGACATAGCCAGGTTTCCATCGCCGAACCAGCTTGTGTCCTGGGCCGGCATGTGTCCCCGGGTGTACCAGTCGGGGGAACGCGAGTACCACGGCCACATGAAAAAGGATGCAAACCGCAGGATCAACTGGCTGATGATCCAGATAGCCAACGTCGCCGTACAGCACGACGACAGGATGAGGGAGTTCTACGAGAGGGTCCGCAAAAGGAACGGCAACAACCACGTCATAGCGATAACGCATGTTGCAAACAAGATGCTCAGGATAATCTGGCACATGCTGACGACAAAGACTGTGTATTCATCGCGCAATGCTGTCCTGTACGACAAGAAGATCAAGAGGGTGACAGAACTGGCGGGAACGGCATAGGATTACCACCTTCCATCCCCCACCCACCCACCCAATGATCCGCCCGCACCCTGGCAGGTGCGACAGGACTGGCTCGTGCGTATTGCTAGCGTTAGCTATAAAGCACGGCCCGGCCGACTAGGCACGGATCAGAAGACGAAAGGAACGTCGCCATGTTACTGGCGGGCGTTTTACCATGGATGCATAACTCCGACTAGGGCCCGGCCAATCCTTCCGGATCGCTGCCGGCGCCAGGTTCCTACACGGCAGCCACCGCCTCTGCGATCCACCTGCTGTACGGCCATATCCTCAGCCTTACCTCCTGCACCACATTGGACCACTTGAGGGCCATTACACCCTCGCCGAACATGCGCTTTATGGCCGATATCACGATCTCGACGATCCACCTGCTGCCGAAGCCGACCGTGCTCTTCCAGTACCGCAGGTTCTCCTGCCTCTCCTCCTTTGACAGATCCCCCAACCGGCACCCCGGGGCCGCCCCCGAGCTGCCATCGCACCAGCCGGCCCCACTTGCCGCCGGCGCCCTTGCCCCTTGCAGTGGTGCAGCTTGTCAGGAGCCGTATGAGGGGCCTTACGCCGCGCCTGAGAGTTGGCTCAAATTAGCAGATTCTGATTATGTGTGAACGAATTTGCATGACAGCCCAAAACACCAACAAAATACAAGTTATCTGTGAAATTACTTGAAAAATTCGTACGGTTTCTAGTTTCGAATCATCTCTCGGATCATCCAATCTTGGTGATTATGGCAATGATCCGGCAGCATGCAGTGCGGATACCTCGGACGCGCTCATCTGGCCGGGCCTGATGTGCAGCTCGTCAAGGGCGGTGTTTCCTGCCGGATCCAGTCCGGTGCTGCTGGCACCGATACCGACCGGATGGTCGTTGAGTATGGAGCCGGACAACGATGTGGCGCCTGCGGTGATCTCGGTGACGGGTTGCCCGTCCACATATACGGACATGCCCGCACGGGTGCCGCTGCCGTCATACGTGAATGCCACGTGGTGCCACGTGCCGTCTGCCACCGCTCCAGGCGTGCGTATCTCCATGTATGCAGAGCCGTCAGACAGTCTGAGGGATGCCTTGCCGCCGGCATTCGGGTTGAACCATATATCGGTTCCCTGCCTCCAAAAGCGCTCGGACTTTGACACCAGCGAGACGGTGGAGGAGGGCTCGTGATCCTTGTTTATCCAGAATGCTATGCTGAAGGCCTCGTCGGTGTCAAAGTCAAGGTCCGGCTCCCCTGCAAGCGTGACGTGTGTATTATCCAGCATGACTGCCCGCCCGACGGGGCCTGCCGCATATGATACGGAGCCGGACTGTATGGTGCCTCCGTGGGCGCCAGAAGAGTCGGTCAGGTCGTTCTCAAATTCCAGGTGGGCGCCGGCCGCCTCGAGCAGTTCGGTTACTACTATGTCAAAGGTCTCAGAATCGGTGCCTCCGCGTCCGTCATTTACGGTTATGGTGACAGTATGGGTCTGTCCTGCATCGGCCTGTACGGGCGTCCAGGTGATGCTGCCGGCAGACGTGGAGAATGCAGCAGCTGCCGGCAGAGTGCCGCGCGATATCGTAAACGTGTGCGCGTCCGTAGTATCGGCATCAGTCACAGAAGGCGTTATGGTCAGCTGTGCGCCCACCGTCGCGTCCCGGTCGCCTATGGTACCGAGGACGGGGGCGTTGTTGGCGCGCGTAACTGTAACGGTTATCGTGCCATCTGTCGTGTCCGTTCCGTCAGATACCATGTATCCGAAGGAGTCGGTTCCCTCATAGTCTGCATCGGGCGTGTAGGTTATCGTATCGTCGCCATGTGTGGCAGTCCCGTTGGGCGGGTCGGCTACCGCGGATATCACCGGGGTGTCCGACATGTCGGGATCCGATATCGTGGGAGTTATGGTGACGGGCGTGTCCTCGGCGGTGGTCGCCGTCTCTGAGGGCGCCACCGGCGGGGCGTTTGGAATATCCATCACGGATATGTCAAAGGTCTCAGAATCGGTGCCGTCCCGGCCGTCATCTACGGTTATGGTGACCGTATGGGTCTGTCCTGCGTCGGCCTGTACTGGCGTCCAGGTGATGCTGCCGTCAGACGTGGAAAACGCGGCGGCTTCCGGCAGCGTGCCGCGCGTTATGGAGTACATGTGCGTGTCTGTAGGATCGGCATCAGTCACGGTGGGCGCTATGCTCAGCTGGAATCCCACCTTCGCGGCCCGGTCGCCTATCGTGCCGAGGACGGGGGCGTTGTTGTCGCGCGTGACTGTAACGGTTACGGTGCCCTGCGCCGTGTTGGTGCCGTCAGATACCGTGTATCCGAACGTGTCGGTTCCCGCATAGTCTGCATCAGGCGTGTAGGTTATCGTATCATCGTCATGTGTGGCAGTCCCGTTGGGCGGGTCGGATACTTGGTGCGGATCCCAAAAAAGAAGGAACGATCTGCAATGCACACTTTTTGAATAAGGAGGTCGAATTACAAATATGACAAAGAAAATATGGAGTACGCAGGACAAGATAGGGATAGTCATGGAGCATCTCAATACCAACATCGAGACGGCAGAGCTGTGCCGTCGCCACAACCTCTCCCCCAGGACGTTTTACCAGTGGAGGAAACGCTTTTTGCAGGGCGGACGCGCATCGCTGTCAGGCAGCGGCCCTGCAACGGCCGAAGGCAGGCTCCAAAAGGAGAACGAGTCGCTCAAAAACATCATCGGCGAGTATGCCGTGGCCAATGCGCTTTTAAAAAAAACCTTGGAGGCAGGCAAAAGGTGAACATTGCAATACTGCTAAGGGAGAGGGGCTGGAGCATGGACAAGACACTGCAGTACAGCGGCGCCTCCAGAACTGCGTGGTACCACGTAAAAAAGCCGCAAAAGCCGACAGAACCGGATCCGCAGACGGTCTTGCTTGTCAGGGAGATTGGCAACAAGAGGCCCACATACGGCACGCGCCGCATGGCAGCCCAGATAAGACGCGAGACCGGCGTGCCGACAAACCGCAAAAAGATACAGCAGATATACCGCAAGATAGGCTGGATCACGCCTAAAAAGACCAAAAACGACATAATAAGAGCCGGAAGAAGGGACAGGTTCAAGCCCACAGGGCCAAACCAGCTGTGGGAGACTGACATCACGTACGTCTGGTGCGGCGTTGACGGGTGGTGCTACTGCTTTAACGTAATTGATACGTTCACCAGGAAGTGGATAACATACGTCTTTGACACGCAGGCCACCGCACAGGTCGCAGTCGAATCGCTGACAAAGGCAGTCTCCACGATTTCGGCAGACGAAGCGCGCGGCCTGCTGGTCAGAAGTGACAACGGCGTCCGGTATACGAGCCGCGAATTCAAGGAAAGCATGAAGGCGCTTGGGGTAAGGTGCGAATACATCTGGCACAACACGCCCGAGCAGAACGGACATGTCGAGTCCTTCCATAAGACCCTCAAAAAGGAGTACGTCTGGCCGCATGACTTTGCCAGGTTCCAGGATGCCGAGGTCGTCCTGGCAGAGGCGTTTGCGGACTACAACCAGGACAGGATCCATTCGGCGCTGGGATACCTGACACCAGACGAGTTTGTCCGAAAAACCCAGAAAAGACAGGAGGAGGTGCCTCAAAAATGAGCGATCAGAGTGTGCATAAAATGTCGCCAAAATCGCTCCTACTCATAGGGGTCCACTCCATACTGCCGATATCACCGGGGTGTCGGCCGCGTCGGGATCCGATATCGGGGGAGTTATGGTGACGGGCGTGTCCTCGGCGGTGGTCGCCGTCGCGGCAGGCGCCACCGGCGGGGCGTTTGGCATCACGCCCGTGACTGTGATCGGGTGATCCGGCGAGTCGCCTATCGGGTTTTGCAAGACGTCCGACACGGCGCCCGCGCCGATGTCAAGCTGCGGCGCGGCCATAGCGATGATCTGGACAAACTGGGCTGGGGTTAGCGTAAGCGATATGGTTGCAGAGTCGGCCTCCGCGCCGTCAAAGCCGGCACCGTCCAGCGAGACGGCGTCTTCCTGGTTCTCATCGCTGACGTACAGTCTGGAGATGTCGGTCTTCGAGACATCCACGGTCTCGCTGAAGGTTATGGTCATGGCCCAGGTGGCCTCGTTGAGGGTTACCGAGACAAGGGAGGGCGGCGCGGTGTCCTGTACAGGCACCTGCCTGGAGGCCACGCCGTCGATGATCAGGGTATCGACCATCACGCCCTCCCCCGACGGCTGGGAGGCCCTTGCCGACAGCCTCACCTTGAAGCTGTCCGAGTCCAGGTGGTCTGCCAGGTCCAGCGTGTGCATGGTCCACGTGTCATCGCCGTCTTGGTCCCCCTGCCAGTCGTACGCGCCAGTCCAGCTTGTCCCGCCGTTCTCTGAGACGTCCACCCTGAGGTACTCGCCGTCGTCAAGGCCGTCATCGACGTACCTGTAAAGCGTCATGGCGGCCGAGTCGTACCCGGTCAGGTCCAGCCCGTCTGACAGGACCAGCCTGCACTCGGAGGCGCAGCCGTCGCCTGCCCTTGCAACCGTGTTCGTTGCGTCATGGTGGCCCGGCGGGTGGCCGCCGTCCCCGGGCGGCCCCACGCTCCAGCCGCCGGCCCCGCCCTCCTCGGTCCACGCAGACAGATCCGTCTCAAATGTCTCTGCAAGCGGCAGCCCCATCGCGTTTAGCGCGTTTGCCAGCCCGGTTCCGTCCTCGTTGCCCTTTGCGTGGTGGTTCCTCGTGGTGTCCTCCAGAACGGACTGGATCTGGGCAGGCGTATACGTCGGGTTGGCAGACTTTATCAGGGCGGCCACTCCCGCCACGTGCGGGGCTGCAGCCGACGTGCCTCCAAAGGGGTCGTACGTGCTCGTGATCACGTCCGTCGGCCCCGCAACGTCCGGCTTTGTCCTGCCGTCGTTTGTGGGCCCGCGCGAGCTGTATAGCTTTAACGATTCCGTGTCGTGCCCGACGGCTGCCACGGCGACTGTGCCTACCGCATCGGCCGGGATTATCACGCTGCCCCCGGGTACGTTGTGTTCCGTAAGGGAGTGCTCAAAGCTGAACAGCTCCAGGTTCCTTGCCTCGCCTGAATATCGCTCTATCACTATGTTATAGATACCGTCGGAGACGACAAGGTACTGTATCGTCTCCAGCGGGTCGTCATCGCCGTCCTGTGTCTCAATGGAGGAGATCAGCAGGTTCAGGTTCGCATCGAACAGGCGCAGCTCATAGTCGTTGGAGGACCGGCCCCACGCATCGTCCCATGTGAGCTCCAGCTCCACCACGGAGCCGGCTGCGGCAAAAAACGATATTGTCTCGTCTACAGATCCAAAGTTGTGAAACCCGTCTGCGTCTGCGTCTGCAAACATCCCTTCCCAGTGGCTGTCCGCATAGTTTCCGGCCGCCGATATCCACAGTATCCCGCTGTCTTGCGCCTCGCTGACCTTCTGTGAGAGCCCGCTGGTCCCGTCATACGGCCCCACGCCCCACCATGCTACGGACAGGCTGACTATGTCAATGTCCCCCCTCCCTATTATGTAATCGATCAGTCTTATCATGTTTGGCACGGATTCGATGTTGTAAAGATACAGCTCGACGTCGGGTGCGACATCTACCACTATCTGCGCAGTTGCAGTCCCGTGGGCGGTGCGTCCTCCCGCCGTAATGTCGCCGTTTGAGCGAAACGATCTGGCCTCTGCTATGTTGGATGATATCTCCTCATCTGTCACGTCAAACCCGGCGTCTATGATCGCCACCTTGATCCCGCTGCCGTTGTTTCCCAGGCTGTTTACAACATGTGACTCTACGGTGTACGCGCCCTGGCTTGTCACGGACTGGCCGTATACTGCTGCATGCATCTGGCCCAGTGACAGCGCCAGTACAAGTACAAGTAACGGTGCCGCCGCAAGCTGGGTTGCCAGTGCCGCGCGCCTATGCCGTGGCAATCCTCTTTTTTCCCCTTCTGGCCTGCCATACTGCAAGGGCGACGGCGGCGGGGATCAGCAGTACCAGAAGGTATGACGGATCCCACGACAACTGTAGCCCGTTGCCTGGTGCCACCGGATTGACTGCCTGCCCCTCAATCATTGCAGGTGCCATCCTTATCTGGTCTATCTCGTCATACTCTGCCAGCCGCAGTATGCTCAAGGCCGGAACATCTGCATGTATGCCAAGGCTGGAGGCTCCGACCACGTCTACTCCGAGGTTATCGGGAAGGACAAACCCTTCTGAGCCGGACTTTATGCGGATGATTACCGGTATCTTTTCGCCTTCCATCGCCCCCGCATCCATCGTTGATCTGGAAAGGTCGCCTCCCCACATATCCGGCCGGGAGATGACGTGCTGTAGCGACTGGGATATCTTGGCGCCCTTGCCCGTATGGTTCTTTGAAATCAGCACGCATTCGGACTCTGAGGAGCAGAGGTTGATGGTTCTGGCATCGTCTCCGGGCCCCCTGGCCTCCGGCGGGACATCCTGCGCATGTACAAAGGCCGGTGCCAAAAACATCAGTACGGCAGACGCAATCACGTAGGCAGGCAGCATTTTTGCCATTTGTCTTACAGCACGGCAGATGACTAAAAAGTTTTTTGTACAACCAGTATTCATGTGGGATCCAGAAAGTAGTTCGCCCCCCCCCCTTATTTGACATCATACTCCTCTCCTGTCTGCCCGTCAATAACGGTTTCCCCCTCCTTGGGCATCTTTCTGAGAAATGTCTGCGCGGGCGTCTCCTGATTGTCCCAGTCCAGCGACCTGTGGGGCCTGTCATGATTGTACCGGGGTTGTTTCCTAATTCGGCAATCTAGTCTAATTTTTTAGATTCTACACTATATTGATCAGAACGGGCGTGGTTCTCTAATGACGGAACATAAGAGACGCAATGGGTACTGGAAGTATTACCATGCTGCCCACACCCAAGAAATGGTGTTTCTCCTATCCAATATAGTTTCCTTGATCGTGGAGAACCCGTGTCCCGTGAAGGTTGGTTCCGGACCGGGTCGGCCAATAGTCCACAGCCGTGACAAGCTGGCATGCCTGTGCATATTGATGGTGTGTCTGGATATGACATACCGTGACACGCGGTGCATTGCGCACTTTCTAAGGCTGCCTCGCTGGAACGACGAGCCGGTGCCAGACCACGTCACCCTGTGCAAATTCATGCCAAAGATTCCAAACAAGTGGCTTGAGGAGATGATATCAGAAACTGCACGCAGATGCCTTGCAGGGTTTGACCTGTCTGCACTCAAGCTTGCGGCCGACAGCACCGGCGTCGTTACTGACAGATACGACAAGAAGAAGAAGAGAAAGGATCTCAAGCCAAAGAAGGTGACGGGCAAAAAGGCCGATTCTAGGCACGAATCTGGCGCAAAAAAGGCCGAAAGAAAGAGAAAGGCCAAGCCCTACAAACAATATCTAAAGTGGCACGTGGCATCCGTGCTGGGCCTGCAGGTAATCCTAGCATGCCGGATTACCTCAGACAGAATGGCAGACACTACCATCCTAAGATCACTCTTGCAGAGAATTGGAAAGATCGGACTCGGATTCTCTGGCATCTTCAACGCCGACATGGGATACGACTCGGATGAGAACATAAGGATCCTCAAGGAATCCGGAATGAAACCGAACATCAAGCTGAGAGATAATGCAGTCCGTACCAAAATGAAACACAGGAAGGAAGCCTCCGAGGCGTTTGATCCAGAATCCTACACGATGCGCGCGACGATAGAGGGAATCTTTGGCGCAGAGGAGGCAGAGAACCACAGGCTGATGTGCAGGTTCAGAAAGGCATCCACCCGCAGAAGGTTTGGCCTGTGCAAGGCCATAGGATGGAACCTTGAGGTGCTAAACAGACTCAAGTGCGCCGCAAAGCTCGGGATACCGGTGGAGGCAGCATGAGTGAATTAGGAAACAACCCCCTTGTCACCATCTGGACAATCATGAATCGCGTACTTCTGGGAAGACTGTGTACGTATAAAGTCTAATATATGTTGATATTTTTGGAAATTCTATTAGTATGCCCAATCTATTTTCAGATCTAATTCGTCAACGAACAATCGTATTTTCGTTGGCTATTACCGATGTAAAATTAAGATATAAAAATTCTGCTTTGGGGTTTTTCTGGACATTTCTAGAACCTGTATTGATGTTAGGAATACTTTATGTTGTATTTAGTAATATTCTGCGAAGTGAAATTGAACACTACCCGATGTATTTATTGATCGGACTGGTATTTTGGTATATGTTTTCAAGAGCTACAACTGCCGGAATGACAAGCTTGCAAGATAAATCGTTTATAATCCAAAAAACACCTTTGCGTCGTGAAATTATTGTTATTAGTTCTACACTTACCGCTTTCATAATGATGATGTTTGAACTATTGGCGTTTGGCGTATTTGTAATAATTTTTCAATTTATCCCACCACTAACAATATCTTTTTTGCCTATTTTACTGCTAGAGATATTCATTTTATCTTTAGGGATAGCGTTCGTTCTCTCCATTCTTAATGTTTATTTTAGAGATATTCGATTTATTTGGCAAGTAACTCTTCAAGCATCTTTCTTTCTTTCTCCTATAATTTACACTCTTGAAATGTTTCCTGAAACCATTCGTGGGATATTAGAAATTAACCCTTTCGTTCACATGCTAAATATAACTCATAGTTTAGTACTGTACGGAACAATGCCTGAATTAAACTCATTATTTTATCTGATATCAACCACCGGAGCTTTGCTAATATTTGGATACTATTTATTTAAACTCAAAGAGAAGAAAATTGCAGAGAAAATATGATGTCTGAAAACATTGCTTTGAGATTAGAAAATATTTCAAAAACATTTCGTATTCGATCAAATAAAGACAGCACACTGTTTGAATTTCTAACTTCTTTTTGGAAAAATAATGTTGATGAAGAATTGAAAGTTTTGCAAAATATCAACTTGACTATTCACAAAGGTGAGACATTAGGAATATTGGGTCTTAACGGAGCTGGAAAAAGCACACTATTAAAAATTTTAGCACAAATCTATGTTCCTGATTCCGGAACATTACACGTTAATGGAAAATTAATTCCTTTCTTGGATCTAGGCACTGGATTTAATGGAGAGCTTTCTGCACAAGAAAATGTTTATGTTTATGGTATATTGTTAGGATTGTCAAAGAAACAAATTACCGATAAAATAGATGATATTTTTGAATATGCAGAGCTTGAAAAATTCAAAAATACAAAATTGAAGAATTTTTCTTCCGGCATGGTGGCAAGATTAGCATTTTCGACAGCTATCACCGTTGATCCTGATGTCCTGCTGGTTGACGAGGTTTTAGCAGTCGGTGATGCACTATTTCGTCAAAAAAGCTATAAAGCATTTTTAGACTTTAAACAGAAAAACAAAACAATAATTATTGTCTCTCATTCAGTAACCCAAATTCAAGATCTGTGTGACCGAGCAATACTACTTTTCAACGGAAAAGTTATTTCTGATGATGTTCCTAGTGTTGTTGCTCAGGAATATGCAAAACTAATTGATGCAAAATCGTAATTTTGTTGTTGCGTAGTATTCACGACTACTAATTGATTACAAAAAGAACAATTTTTCAATCAAAGGATCTAAGATCTGCCAGTCCCATATATACACATGAAAGGAAAGAAGGAATTACCGGCGGGAACGCAGTTCCTGTACGGGATAGCAAGCAAGGACAGGCTTTTTAGGATGCACAAGTCCGAGAAGAACGGCAAGGCGACCATCAGGCTCTTGGTCTATTATAGCAACGGGCAGAAGTCTTTGAGTCAAAGTAGGTCAAACTATAGCAACGAGCATAAGTCTTTGAGCCAAAACAAGGTCATTCGAAAAGTATAATGATCACGTAACTGGCGCAGTATGTATGGCAAAAGAAACAGACATCCTGTCAGAGGCCATGCGCAAAGAAAAGGATGCCAAAGTCTACAAGAAGATCATGGCGCTGATGTTTGTGCTAGAAGACGACATGGGCGTACCCGAGACTGCAAGAAAGATCCGGTGCAGTGAGAATTCCGTGCGCAACTGGCTGGCGAGGTTTTCGGAGGACGGCATGGACTGCCTCCGGGATCTTCCCCGTTCCGGATGCAGGCCAAGGGTGGACAGAAAAAAGGTATGAGGTCACGTCCCCTTACTGGCTAGGCGTGGAAATCATAATTGTGTATACTAATTCGTGCCTGATTGGTGGGGATAGGTGACCACATACGAAAAAAGATTGCCGCCATAATGGATCTGTCCGTTGAATACAACAGTACCGACGTCATGACGGGGCGCGATGACATAAGGAATGCCACCGGGATACAATACAGCATAGAGCATGTCCGGAGAATGATGCGCCAGCACGGCCTGTCGCGCCGCAAGGTGCAAAACATACATGTCAACCATGCCACCCCAAGCTCGGTATACTCGTGGCAGCGATACCTTGAAAACGTGCGTATTCCGTGCCTGAAAAACGACGGTTTTACGCTGGTGTCATCTGATGAGGCGTTCTTCGTGCAGGGCGCATACGACAGATACGTGTGGGGTCCGGTCGGCACCAGAAGCGTGGCCTCGTACTCGGGGGATAACACAAGGGTGGCCGTGTTGATCTGGACCCCGTATTTTCGAACCACTTTTTGGGCGTTTTTGCGTAGCTCTGGCATCATCATTTGCCTGCCTCCCTTTGGTGCCGTACGACGAACTCCATCGGAGTGAGATATCCAAGTGAGGAGTGTATTCTGTCATGGTTATAGTCCCTAAATGCCTCCCTTATGACGTCTGAGGCGTCCTGGAAGGAGTCAAATTCATGGGGCCACAGGTATTCCCTCTTGATGCTTCCGTGAAACGACTCTATGTGGCCGTTTTGTTCTGGCGTCCTGTATGCTATGAGCTCGTGTCTTATTCCCAGCTGTTTCAGGGACTCCCTGAACATGCGCGACGTATACTGAGAACCGTTGTCTGTCCGCAGGGTCAGCATGCTGCAGTCCGGATCTGCTGCCGATACCGCATCGAGTACGGCCTGAACCGCATTCTCCTTTTGCGCCGTGGTATCAAAGGAGTATGCAAGCCACCTGCGCGAAAAGGCATCAAGTACGTTGAAACAGTAGCACCAGCCGTCCCCGCCGCAGTCCACGTATGTGATGTCTGCCTGCCACAGCCGGTTGGGGGCATCTGGCCTTGTAAGCTTGCGCGAGGCCCGTATTATGTCGTTTTTGGTCTTTTTGGGCTCGATCCAGCCTATCTGGCGGTAGATTCGCTGTATCTTTTTGCGGTTTACGCGCACGCCAGTCTCGCGCAATATCTGGTTTGCCATCCTCCGGGTTCCGTACGTCGGCCTTTTCTTGCCTATGGTACGTATGATTGAGACCGTCCCGGGGTCGGCTTTTCTGGCTCGTCTGTCGGCGTCCTTCCTGGCGTAATACCAGGTGCCCTTTGAGACGCCGCAGTATTCCAGGGCTGTATTGAGGCTCATCTTCTGGTGGCAGATCTGTACGGCATTCATCCTTTGCTCAGCTCCATTGTTTTTTTTAAAGCGTCACAGGCCACTGCATACTCGCCTATGATGCGTTTGAGATTCTGGTTCTCCTTTTGCAGGGCAGCCGCTGCCTTGTCATTCCGGCCCAGGATGGATGCCTTGCCGCCCTCGACGAACCTGTCCATCCACCTGCCAAACGTGGTGGGCGCGATGTTGTGCTTGCGGCACAGCTCGGCAGTGCTGATGCTGGTCTTGATGGACTCCATCACTATGTCTGTTTTTTCGGCCAATGTGAACTTTTGTTTTTTCATGCCCCGTATGCCCTCCTGTCACATACAAATTCTACGCATTTGGGTGGTTCGAATTTTATGGGGTCCTCACCAGTGTTTGGAAGCATCGCAGAAGACGGCAGGAAGCTGTTCAAGACGTTTACGGGATCCTTTACGTCGGTGCAGTTCATACAATGTCTAGAGGCGCTGCGCGCCAAGTTTGGCAAGGTTGCAGTCTTTTGCGACAGGTGGAGCGTGCACAGATCTGCTGCCGTCGCAGAATATCTGGCGGGCCATCCCGACGTCAGGCTGATAATGCTCCCAAAGGGATCGCCGTACCTCAATGTCGTGGAAGAATGCTGGAACCTGGGCAAGCATGTCGTTTTCAGGGGGATAGTGTACAGAAGAATCAGCGAGCTGCGGCATGCCATATCCGAATATTACAGGACGGTGTCGTTTGCCCACCTTTGCATGTACAAGTACATTTACAGATCGCCGCTCAAGACCCTCAATTACTTGTGACCGTTGCTATACAACGAGAGAAGGTCCCCACTTTTCGCTTGACATTACCAGCTGTGAGACGTCGCTTCAGGCGTTTGGGAGCAAGGAGGCCACCGATGCGATCAGGAGGAAGGATCCAAAATGGATGGAGAGGGACGCAGATGACTAGCGGACCGACTTTTCGTATACTACAGCCTGAAATCAGGGCTGTGCAAGACTGCTCATGCTTATACTTTTAATATCAGACATGAGAATATCAAACAGGTGGGTAAAGTCTATTGAACAATCAATAGGATCTTGACCGAAACGATGACGTCTGTTCGGACAGGCTGGAAGAAGTAGGTCGAGAGTCACCATCTTATCTTATCGTTGCTGTCCAATTTTTCACGATAGCTCAATTTGTTACTGTACGCGTTGTAAAACGTCGCATCGCCGTGAACAATGAATCCCTGGGTTGCACTTGCTATGTAATCCGCAACCTGAAGCATGGGAACGTCTCTTGGATCCTCGTGACAAATATTTGCAGTAAAACCCATCTTCCAATTTTTTTGCCCTATTCTGTCATGAATCCTTTTCTCACAATATTCGTAACAGGTCGGGCTCTGGAAGCTGCTCCTGATTTCAGGTACGAATCTACGGGAGGCCTCTCCGAGGTAGCAAAACTCATGCCTGAACTTCCAGAGCCCGAGCTGGTACCTCTGTTGTTTGTGACAATAATGATCTCATAGTTTTTGTATGTCGTCTTTGACTCTATTGACTCTAGGTTCTTTCTGAGATAATCGGTTTGGTTGAGGGTAAGAATGATTATGCTGACCTTCGGATTTCTTGGAAGTGTGAGGATTTCCGCCGATCCGATCTGCATGTGTTTTCTAAGATCTTCATCAGGCTCGACGAGGCGCTCGTTGCAGATTATTCTTGAGCTCAGCCCGGGGTCGTCAAGTCTGGCAGTCTCCGAATACCGCCTGACTTTTTCGGCCAGGGCGGCGGTGCGCTGTTGCTGCTCTGCAGAGTCGGCAGCAGACGCGTCATCAGGATGCTGCCCCCTGATCGACGCCTGCTACTGCTCTGCCTGCTCTGCAGAGTCGGCAGCAGACGCGTCATCAGGATGCTGCCCCCTGATCGACGCCTGCTACTGCTCTGCCTGCTCTGCAGAGTCGGCAGCAGACGCGTCATCAGGATGCTGCCTGGTCTTTTCATAACTGATGCTGGTGTCTTCGGGGGGAGGGGATTCGGATCTGCTGCGCCATTTCTCCCTAAAGGCTCTCAGAAGGGCCCCATATCCGTCGTTTTGGACTATGTCAAACAATGCCTTGGACAATCTGAACATCTCGCCCCTTTTGCTATTCTGCGGGAACAACTTGTCCAGTTTTCTGGCAAGACCTGATGCAGTTTTGAACAGGACTGACTGCCTGATCTCCTCAAATTCGTCGTTCTGCACATGCATCTTCTGTAGCAGATCTGCCATCTCTGACTCTTTGTTCTCTATGGTCTTTTTGGTAGAGTCTAACTCCCTCTGAAGGTCACCCAGCTTCTTATCTTTGATCTCCGCCTCCCTGTCCCTGATCTCCGCCTCCTCGTCAAGGCGCAGCGCCCAGACGCTCTTCTCGTCCAACTCCTTTTGAAGTTCCCGTATCTTCTTATCTTTGATCTCCGCCTCCTCGTCAAGGCGCAGCGCCCAGACGCTCTTCTCGTCCAACTCCTTTTGAAGTTCCCGTATCTTCTTATCTTTGATCTCCGCCTCCTCGTCAAGGCGCAGCGCCCAGACGCTCTTCTCGTCCAACTCCTTTTGAAGTTCCCGTATCTTCTTATCTTTGATCTCCGCCTCCTCGTCAAGGCGCAGCGCCCAGACGCTCTTCTCGTCCAACTCCTTTTGAAGTTCCCGTATCTTCTTATCTTTGATCTCCGCCTCCTCGTCAAGGCGCAGCGCCCAGACGCTCTTCTCGTCCAACTCCTTTTGAAGTTCCCGTATCTTCTTATCTTTGATCTCCGCCTCCTCGTCAAGGCGCAGCGCCCAGACGCTCTTCTCGTCCAACTCCTTTTGAAGTTCCCGTATCTTCTTATCTTTGATCTCCGCCTCCTCGTCAAGGCGCAGCGCCCAGACGTTCTTCTCGTCAAGATCCTCCTGCAGTTCCTGTATTCTCTCGTCTCTGGCAGCAAGATAGGACTTGGCTGCCTCCAACGCATCGGCCTGCTTGTCCGGCTTTCCAAGCTGCTGGATCCATTTGTGCTGTATCTTCTTGTATGTCGGGCCGGCAATCGAGAGGATTGTCCTTTGTTCCTCTATGGGAACATTTCCCCTGTATTTTATGGCGTCTCCCGGATCCATTATGAGCCGCACATGGGCGTCATCTGCAACCCCGCCCTTGCCAACATCACGCTTGATGGAGTCATGTTCTAGCATCTGCGAATCAAACGGGATTTTTAGAAAGTTGCAAATATCCTCGAGGTTTTTCTCGGGCGACACGCACAGATCCTCGTACAGGACAAGATGCAGGTTGTAGCCCAGCTCGTCATATCTGAAGAATGACTCTGTCTTTATCTTCCAATACAGTGCGGCCTTTGCGGCAAGCGAGAGCTTGCCGGCGTTTTTCAATGCAGATAGGTTTCCGAGATGTCCGCCTCCGGGATCGGCGCCCCTTGCCTTCGCCTCGGCTGCCAGGTCATCTATGTATTTCTCCCATGCTTCTGCCGCGTCACGCTGTAAGGGATCCGATTTGAGCCCCGTCAAGTACAGATATACGTCCCTTGGATCCCTGACCAGGAATAAAACCGGCTGGCCGTCATATGTAAACGCGGGAGGAAACCTGCGGCCTCTGGAATATTCTGTAGCCCGGTCTGGACTGTCAAGGTATTCTGTAATACCGGCAGACTCGAAGGCCAGGACGCCATTTTCAGTCTTTTGTTTGTTGGCCTCCTCAGGCAGGGCCGCATCTGACAGATAGTCGTAGCATGCCGGCTCGCCGTAGCAGATGACACTGCCATTACCCTCAAGAATATGTCCTAGCAGTGAGGTTCCCGAACCCGGACATCCCACAATGAAACAGCAGTCAGAATGTCGGAATGGCAGTCTGTCAAACCTATGTGACCTGTTGATATCATACTTTTCGGTTGGAAGGGGGGGCGGTTCTTTGTATGTTATCGAGCTGTCCCATCCGCCCTCTTCGTCTTTGAACGCAAGGAGCCTAGATGGAACCGGGATTTCCTCCTCAAATCCAAGAAAGCCGTCATAGTGGGTGTGGTGGTTGTCTGCACGCTCGGCGGCATCCCACCGGTTCTTTCTCTCAAGGATCTTTCTTACGCCGTGGGGCGCAGACCGGAATATGTAATGCCGCATGACTGCCTTTTTGTCAGATATCTTCTTTTCGGCGGATTTGGGAAATATGATCTTGTGTCCATTGTGGGTCAGCAGTCCGTCAAGGTTCTTGAATATCTTCTCCTGTAGTCTGTTTGTGTATATTGTGTTGGCATAGAACTTCATCCGCTTGAATACGCTGGACTCGTCCGGATCGTCCCTCTCAGTCGGGTAAAAGTCGTATGATGCCAGGCTGATGACGTTGTATCCTGCCTCGTCGGCCTTCCGTATCTGCTCGCTTAGCGGCACATCCGATCCGGAACCGCTCTCAAGAAACGTGCTGGCATCCAGGTGTATTATCCAGTCCGGATTGTGCTTTCTGGCCAGCTCAAACCCGGCCCTAGTCAGCTGCTGTAGTGAAAATCTTTCTGTTGTGTACCTGACATGATCTAGGATCCTGTTCTCTCCTGCCAGCCTTTTGATTATATCGGCAGTTGCGTCAGTTGATCCGTTGTCTATTACGACTATGTCCACCCCCTGCTGCGCGGTGTGGTAAAGAACGTTCTCCTCCAGTATGTCCTCCTCGTTGTACACGCACAGGTATGCTATAATCTTCAATATTTGCCGTATGCGCAGTTCTCTATAAACATATAACGCAAACCGGGGCCGTGTTTTGTACAAAAATTAGATCCGCCTAAAGATAAGGCGTACGGTCGCCGAGCATTTCAGACTGTACCGATCAGGCAGAGACATGACAAGAAAGATGTCGGACAAGAAGATCACTAGTACGCACAGTTGAAAATCAAACATTTTTGTGCCAAAATAGGCACAATATGCCAAAATTATGTTCCAATTTTTGATGTGTGTACTAAGGCATGTCATCAGAGAGGTGATCCAAAATTAGAAACCGTACGAATCTTTCAAGTAATTTCACAAATAATTTGTGTTTTGTTGGTGTTTTGAGCTGCTTTGTGCAAATCCGTTTACAAATAATCAGAATCTGCTAATTTCGAATCAACTCCCTGCTCCGCCACGGCGTGCAGATGCAGCATACAATGCGTATGCAGCATGCAGCTGACACTCAGCAGTGCAGCGCGTCTCTGTTATAGTTGATGTTTACCAGCGGTATGGTTCCTCTGGAGCCTAGATCTGTCTTGTTGTTTCTTGCAGGGTCGTATCTGAGGTGGCGGTATTTTGCCGGATACTGCCTGCTTTCAGCAGAGTTTTCTACAAAAGGACACAGGAATGAGACTGCGCATCTGTAGCCCATGTTGTACCAGTCCAAAAAAAAGTTTTCATGCTCCATGGTTTTCAGCTCGTCGCGCCATCTACACCTTCTCAGGAGTTCGGTTTTTGCAATAAAGCAATTCAGCGTAACATTCGTCTTGAATACCGGAATCTTGTCATAATCGATTCTCTCTAGGATGGTATCTACCCAAATATTGACCGTGTTGCTTTTGCTGTCATGGCGTATTTTTTCAAACATGCCGGTATAATGAGAGTCGATTCTGCCTCTGCCGGGAATGACCCCGCCCACCAAATGATAGTCCGTCTCCCTTAGAAAATCTACCATTTTCTCAATCTTGGTGTCCCTAGTGAAGTGTCTGGAATCGTCTAGCATAAGCGCATACTTTGTCTTGCAGTTTTCGACAAGCAGGTTTCTGCCCCTGGAGAGGCCTACGTCAAACGGCATCTCCAGCAACCTCAGGTTTTTGTTTATTCCTCTAAAATGCCGCACAATCTCCCCGTTTTTTTTCTTGTAATCGTCATCGCTGTCATCAGCTACTAGGATGCTCAGATCATGATACCTGCTCTTGACAATGATGTTGTCAAGAGTGGCATAAAGCGTGCTGGGCCGACAGAACGTCTTTATGCACACGGTCAGCAGACTCAGGCAGGTGTCCTTCCTTATGCGCAGTGCAGGGAGAATGTTTTTCAGAGCAACCAAGGTACGCTGGTGTTCTCCTCACATTTTATAAAACATGTCTTTGTAACAGTCTGTTTGTGTCGTACAAAAATTAATTCCGACTAAGATCAGGCGTACTTTGAAGGATTATTTTAGACTGTACCGATCAAAAAACATGAGTAAAAGACCGGAGGAAAAGTCACTCCGATACATAGAAAGTGGTGAGGACCCCGCTAGAATAGGAACACTTTTTTTCGCACACTTTTTGAATCAGGAGGTCGAATTACAAATATGACAAAGAAAATATGGAATACGCAGGACAAGATAGGGATAGTCATGGAGCACATCAACACCAGCATCGAGACGGCAGAGCTGTGCCACCGCCACAACCTCTCCCCCAGGACGTTTTATCAGTGGAGGGAGCGCTTTTTGCAGGCCGGACGCGCGTCACTATCAGGCAGGGGCCACAAGTCAACAGAGGAGCGGCAGCAAAAAGAGATCGAGTCGCTCAAGAAGATAGTCGGGGAATACGCCGTGGCCAACGCGGTATTGAAAAAAACCTTGGAGGCAGGCAGGCAAAAGGTGGCTGTAGTAACGGAGTTAAAGAACAAGGGCTGGAGCACGCACATGGCATTGCAGTACAGCGGGGCAACGGGTAAAACCGTCAATACAATTGAAAGTTTACAGGACGAGGGAGAGTGCCGGGGAGACCCGCATCCTCTTGATTGTGCTAGGGGAGATGCTGTCTTCAAGCTTGGGAGGGGGACCGGATAAACGCATCCGTCAACTGGGATCAGTTCCCCCTGCCCAGCGAGGTGGCCGATGTCAACAGATCGCGTTTGTTTGACCGGCTGGTCGACGAGCACTCTGACATCTGCCTCATTGTGGGATGCCAGCGCTCTGGAACAACGCTGATGCATCTTATTCTCGAGTGCCACAGCGGGATCAGCTGCCATGACGAGCCGACCTCCTATGATTACTTTGCAGATGAGACGGTGCTCGAAGGGGAGCTTCGCGAGCAGAAAAGTCTGGGAAAAAGAGTTCTGGCCTTCAAGTGCCCCTGTCTGACAGAGCAGTTTGACAATACAGACGGGGTGGCAAGGGACATAAGCTACCACAAGTTTCCATTTCCGTTCAGGTACAACAACCATCTTGTCTTGTTCCTAGTCAGGGATCCCAGGGACGTGTGCCTTTCCCTGAAGAGGCTAAAGACAAACCCACGATACTCATCTTGGGCCAACTCATGGGAAGGATATGTGGATTCCCTCTACCCCGAGACAATTCCTGGCTTCAATGAAAAGTACGCTGGAGACCTGTCCATAATAAAAAATGCCGGCGAGTTCTCGTTTGCAGCAAAGGTGGCGTTGTACTGGAAGATAAAGACCGAATCCTTCTTCCGGTATGACGAGATGGGCTACAAACTCCGTCTGATCCTGTACGAAGATCTGTGTACCTCGCCGGAAAGAAACATCAGACACATATGCAGGTTCCTGAAAATCCCGTTTGACACCAAGATGCTGAACCATCACCTGATGGAGCACAAATACGTTGACGAGAACGGGTACGCCATAGGAGACACAGATCCGTATCGCTCAATAGATCCGGACGCCATCAGACTCTACGATGGGAAGATGCCACTAAAGGAGCAGAAGATAATCTTCTCAATTGCCGGCCCGACCTACAAAAAGATACAGCGCAAATGGATCCAGCAACTCCGAAACTTGACGCTATGATCACCTCCTTGCTTCAAACCATCATGTAATTTTCAATAGACTTTGCGTAATCAGTACAGATCAAAAAAATCGTACAACATCAGATCCTCAACTTTCTAGACGTAAAGTATTCATCCAAATTTCCTGTTCACGCCTGATTTTACGTAGAACCTGATGTTGTACGATTTTCGACCAAATTCCAAATTTCAGGCAGGGTTATGCAACAAAATAATTCCCTCCGAACAGTTATTTGGATGACGGGTGAGGATAGCCCATGCTTGGCCTCGGACGTACCACCATTCGCACGGGGCGCCTGTCGGGGCACGGGCCACTCCTCCTGCTTGTAGCAATACTGGCGCTTTCTGCATACACGCACATGTGGAACACGGCAGGGTTTCCGTCGTGGCACCCAGACGAGTCAACCTACATAGGACGGGCCCTGGACGTACTGGATCACAGGATACTGCCCTACAATCACGACCATCCGTTCCTTGGCTGGACGATGCTGGCCGGATTCCTGCATGCCACGGGATCGGCCTATCCACATGAGTATCATGACATCTCTTCTATCACGATGCTGGCCGGATTCCTGCATGCCACGGGATACCCTGACTTCCTTGTGACACCGGAGGAGGCGTCCTCGCTTGGGATGCTTTACGGGGCACCACGCATCCTCATGGGCCTGCTTGCCGTCCTAGACACCTTTCTGATATACAAGATAGTCGAGAGGGGCTTTGGGCGCAGGATCGCACCAATTGCGGCGATCCTGTTCGCGGCGATGCCCGTATCGATGACGCTCAGACTGGTTCTGCTGGACTCGATCCTCCTCCCATTTGTCCTCTCTTCCGTTCTGCTTGCCATGCACGCGCGCGGTCCTAACCCGAAGGACGGCCCGTCTCAGAGGGGTGCGTCGCTGCAACCTGGCCCGGACAGGATCCGCCTGCTGATTATCCTGTCTGGTGTCTGCATGGGATGCGCCATGCTTGTCAAGGTTCCCTCGCTTGTCATGATCCCGCTTGTCCTCGCTCTGGTCTGGTCGGCCGGCAGGAGGCCGGGGCGCGTACTGCTGTGGCTTGTGCCCGCAATCCTGATTGCGGCAGCCTGGCCCGCCTCTGCGGCACTGGCAGGTGATTTTGACGGGTGGGTGGACGGCGTCCTGTGGCACACAGACAGGGGCAGTCAGTCCAAGCTGGATCTGCTGCAGCAATACACGTCGATCGCCCTCGTATATGACCAGGATCCTGACATACTGACCCGTCCTGCGATCATGCTGGTGGCCACGATACTGCTGTTCGAGATGGATCCGGTCATGGTATCGCTGGGCACAGCAGGACTGGCCTTTGCGGTGGCCTCACGCAACAGGTTTCTGCTGCTGTGGGCCGCACCCGTCCTGCTGTTCTTTGGATCAATCGGGTTCGTGACGTACCTCTACCATCTGGGGATGTTGTGGACTGTGATGTGCATTGCCGCCGCCGCACTGATCGGCGCAGGGATTGAAAGGGCATCAGCCAGAATACAGGATCCGGGGAGGCAGCGCACGCTGTTGCTGGCTGCCTTGCTTGCCGTCGCGGCGCTCGGCCTGTCCACGTCGGGAGTGTTTGTGCATTGGGACACGATGTCTGCCTATCCTAGCGCACTGTTCTTTGCGCTGCAAAACTATGCCGGCTCCGACGCGGAAATAATCATGTGGCTGATTAACGAATCATGGCGGCTGCACGGCTACAATATTACCCATTCAAGCTTGGACAGATATGACCTGTACGACACGCGTCCGCACAAAACCAACAAGATCGTAATGATCGACTCTGTCGACAGGGTCAAGTTTCATAGGAACGTGCTGGAGACCGGCGGTGGTGATGGGGGCAATGCGACGGCGTCTCCGGAAACGGACTGGTCACAGCGGTATGTTGACATATACGATGGCAGTGATAGGGTAATCGAGTTTCAGGGTCCCTCAAAACCAGACACGCCGATACCATCCAAGTTCCACCGACATTTCAGTAGCAGTATGGAGGTGACGGTGTGGAACCCGCCCGGGTGGACGTCCCTGCCTGCATACGGCCCCGCCGGCCGGGCCCTCCACCTTGACGGCACTGCATACGTCACGCTTGCCGCCGCACCCGGACTCGATCTCGGTGGGGCCGATCCGTTCAGCATAGCCTTCTGGATCAAGATGCTCGAACCCGGCAACCCTGACTCGTTGATCATCTCAAAGGCTGACGCGGCCAGGCAGCAGGGCATCACCGTATGGGGCAACCCATATGGCGGGATTTCATTCCGGATGGCAGACGATGCGCAAAGCCAGATCACCGTCGGCACGTTCTCCGGCATGACCGACGGCCGCTGGCACCACATCGTGTTTACCTATGATGGCTCAGGAGACAGGGGCGGACTCGACGTGTACGTGGACGGACAGATCGACAATCTGCGCTGGTACAACACGTCGCTGGCAGGATCCGTTGCAAATGATCACCGGCTTGCGATAGGTGCTAGTAGCATCGGCAGAAATCCTGCACAGGATACCGTGCTGGATGATATCATGATATACTCGGCACGGTTGCCTGCCGACTACATATCGGACGTACACAAATGCCATGTGGAGATGGCTACCGTGTCAGACACCAAAGGCACCGGCACCGTCGACGCGCTTACCGGTGATCATGCGTGTATGGGAGACTATGATGGTGCGCTCCTGATGCACCTTGAGTTCGAGGGCGATCTGTCGGACTCTTCGGGCGGAGGAAACGGTGGTACGGCACACGGGGACGTCAAGTATACGTAACATCTACATCAACCAGCCGCTCATTTCTGCCATCCTTATCTCGCCCCTGAGAGTTGGTTCGAAATTGGCAGATTCTGATTATTTGTGGACGAATTTGCGTAAATCAGCTCAAAACATCGGGGTTGTCGCCTAATTCGCCAGAATTCCTGAGAACCGCTGAGATGCCACATGGATCAGGCATGCAAAGGGGCAGAAATTCAGAAAAACGTGCAGATTGAGTCAAACAAGTGGAATTAGGCGACAACCCCCAAAACATCAACAAAATACAGATTATCTGTGAAATTATTTGAAAAATTCGTACGGTCTCTAATTTCGAATCGCTTCTCTGGGAAGAGGCAAAAAACATGCAAAGACTCAGATCAGCTCCCGCATCAGGTCCACAAGGGACTCGGCCGCCTTGTCGTTTGTGAGGTTCTCCATGGTGTGTCTTTTTCCGCGCGCCGCTATTTGCGCCCACTTTGGATCATCTGGAGAGGCCAAGTATTCCTCGAACCTTTTTTTGTAGTTTTTAGAGTCGATAAACACTGCGCTCTCCCCGTCCCGGAATCCTAGGTACCCGCCGTGGCTTTCCTCTGAGAACTCCATGAACGTCAGGCATCCGGCAGCCGTGGACTCGTAGTACTTGATGGTAGGAAAGTACCTCGTTGCGGTTATGGTTGCCCTGTACCGTGACAGGTGTGTTATAAAGTCCGGATGTCCTGCGTGCACGTACTGGATGGTGCCTGGCACGACCCCGGCATAGTCGACGTACGGCAGATCCCTGCACGTCCTCCTCAGCGTATAGGGGTTTTGGACAGGGTCGTTTGCGTTCCCCTTCCAGAGCGTCCCCGTAAGCAGAATGCGATCCCTTATCCGGTCTGCGAATGCGGGCAGATGTGGCAGATCTGGCTCGACACCATAAGTTATCATCCTGTACCCAAAGTCCCTTGGAAGGTACTTGTAAAAATAACTGGCAGGTATGAAGTTAAAGTAATAGTCCACCCCGTACTTTTCATGAAAGCCGACTAGATCAAACGTTTTGATGTGGTGTGGGTCGTGCGTGTGGGCAATCACCGGGATGCCCAGATCCCGGGCGCCGTTTAGCTGCGGCGTGCTGATCTCGCTGTTCGTACACAGTATGACATCGTACTTTCCCCTGAGCTTTGCCGTATCAAACGTATGCTCTGCGGGAAAATAGCCCATCTGGAGGTTCCTGTTTCTCCGTAGCGCCTGAAAAAAGAAATAGTACCTGTTGTTGATGGAGTTGTTTCGGTCATAGTATCTCCAAGACGGCTTGTAGATAAAGGCGACCCTGATCCTGTCCTTTGCCGTGCAAGATGCGTATAGGGCCCCACCGAACTTGGACATCTTAGAGCCGCAGTACCTGGCAGCTGCCCCGAATCCAGACAGGCGCCTTGCCGGCCTTGCCTTTTGCTGCCCGTCTGCCCCGCCGGGATCCATGAGGTGACTCGTGTGCGCGTCCTTATTGGTGTTGATGTGCTCCATGACTATCTCTATCTTGTCCTGCGTACTCCATGCTTTCTTGGTCATATTTGTGACTCGGCCTCCTGACTCAAAAAGTGTGCGAAAAAAAAGTGTTCCTATTCTCAGTAGACGCTATATGAAATCTTATCTGTATCCTGTGATATGCCATTACTGTTGGGCCTGAGAGTCGATCGGAACTTACCATGTACAAGGGTGTTTTATAGACTGACTCGTAACAGCAGGCGGAAAGCAATGTACCGCGCAGAAGACGGTGAATGGGAGATTCCGCCCGGATCAGGCATTTTGATCAGAAAGGAGGTGATAACATGATCAACGTAGGAATAGACGCCCATAAAAGGACGTACGTAGCAGTCATCAAGGACCAGACTGCAGGGATTCTGGACCAGGCGGAGTTTTCCAACACAACCTACGGGATAAAAAATTTGCAGGACAGATCAGCTAGGGATATGCAGAACGCAAGATTTGTGCAGTCTGCGAGGCTACGGGGAACTGGATTCTGCTGCATGACATGCTTAAGGATGTGCAAATAGACGTGCATCTGGCGCATCATGTCAAGACCAAGGTAGTCGTGGCCAGAACGCCTGCAAAGGTGATCTGGCACATGTTGACCTATGAAACAGAATACCACACGCAGAACAATGAACTCATGCAAAGAAAGTATAAAATGATGGAATGTCTAGTAGATACGTCTGTACGAGTTTACCCCTCAGGCGACAGGACTGGCCGGGATCTTTATGATCGTGCCTACCGCGCCGTATTCCTCGAGACGGGGTAAACTCATACGATCACAGACGCATCTGCAGTCTCCCGATTCTTTGATCAAGGAAAAAATAACAGGCATCTATTTCGTAAAGTTCTAAAAAACAGATGGGTTTCAGCCGTCTAAGATCTTCTCAATGCAGGCCAGCAAGGAGGAATTGGTTCTTATTTTAAATGGGTTTATGCCGGAAGCGATTGCAGCCTCAACATCGGAGTTTGAATCTCCTATCATCCAGGATTGTGAGGGATCAAGACGGTTGTCCCTTAGGGCTTTTTCAAACAATGCGTTTTTTGGTTTGCGGCATGCACACCTCTCTTCTGGTTTGTGCGGGCAGTAATAGATTTTTTTTACGGTAACGCCATCTGCGGATAATTGATGTAACAGCTTCTGGTGGATTTTATTCAGGGTTTCATGACTTAGCAGTCCACGGTTTATTGCAGACTGGTTAGTAACCACAAACAGCTGAAAACCGCATTCCTGAAACTTCCTCAGATGTTTTCCGACGTCTGGAAGCAGCACCAGTTCATCTGCTGTAGTCACATAGGATTCAGCCTTGAAATTTAGTACGCCGTCACGATCCAGGAACAATCCGCGCTTCATGTCGTCTTGTAGTTTGTATTCAATAAAAATTTGTCATTACAACCCCGGTCACGTGACACGTTTTATATGAAAATCACGTTTGCCGGAGGGTTGGCTCGAAATCAGCAGACTCGGATCACACATAAGCAGATTTGCATCAAATCGATCAAAATGATGCCTGCAAATGGTGAATTGTCTGTCTGTAAAGTTCAAATCAACTCTCTGTCGTCATGTCCCATAATTTTTAGGCCTTTTATTTTGTTAGATCACGCCAGTAATCCAAAAGATCCCTGAACGTCTTTTCAACCGGAATTGTGGGTTTCCAGCCGGTTTTTTCTGCAAACTTGGAGGTATCAGGAATTTGTAATGTGACGTCTGAGGGCCTCATGCGCCTTGGATCCTGCCTTGTCGTGATTTCTTTGTCGCTCATGCCAATCATCAGGTCAAGCATCTCTCCGACCTTCATTGTGGTTTTTCCGCCTACATTGTATGCCTCGCCGGGAACGCATTTTTCAGTCAGCAGCCAGTATGCGTGAACAATGTCCCTTACATCAAGAAAAGTTCGAACAGAGTCCAGATTGCCTGTACTGACAACAGGCTCGCGTTTTCCGTTTTCAGCTTCGGCTATTTGCTTGGCAAAACTGGATTCTGCAAATACGCTGCCTCTGCGCGGGCCGGTGTGGGTAAATGCCCTAGTCATGATGTTTTTGATCCCGTAGGAATTAAAATACTGAAATCCAAGCCGATCTTCGCCCACTTTGCTCAGGGCATACGGACTGGCAGGCCTTAATTCGTTGGTTTCCTTGATGGGTATCTCATCAGGGTTAACCCTGCCGTACACCTCTGAAGAACTGCAGACATGCACGACCGGATCGATGTCTGACTTTCTAATGGCCTCAAAAAGGTTCAGCGTTCCAATAACGTTTGTTTCGATGGTATCGCGCGGATGCTCGTAGCTTGACATCACATAGGATTGGGCCGCAAGGTGGAATATTTTTTCCGGCCGAACGTTTTTAATTACGTTCTCTACGGATTTTCCGTCACGCAGCTCAAAGTCATGCATGGAGATCTTTCCATCTAGGTGTCTGACGTTTTGCAGATCACTTCTCCATCTGGAACCACCGTGAACCTCGTATTCGGGGTGCTTGTCCAGGATGTATTCTGCCAGGTGGCTTCCCACAAAGCCGGTAATTCCAGTAACAAATACCCTCAACATTATTGGGCAAAGTACGATTCAATATTAAGCCTTCTTTCCTGCAGTCAGAATGAAATCAGGCTTGAGGGAATTCTCAATCATTCCACAGAAGATGTGGCCCAGTGTAATGTGGCATTCCTGAATTCTTTGGGTATTGTTTGAGGGAGCATGCATGGAAACATCGGCAATTTTTGAGAGGGGACTCTTGTTTTTTCCGGTAAGAGCAATTGTGATGGCGCCCTTTTTCTTGGCAAGCCTTATTGCCTCAATAATGTTTTTTGAGCGTCCAGAGGTACTTATCCCCACCACCACATCGCCCTTTTTAACAAAAGCTTCAACCTGTCTTGAGAATACCATATCAAAGGAAATGTCGTTGGATACTGCAGTAAGAATGGACGAGTTAGTAGTCAGGGCAACTGCAGGAAGTGCAGCTCGCTTTACGTTGTGGCCAAACAGCCCCACCAATTCGGCTGCCATGTGTTGCGCATCGGCAGCACTGCCGCCATTTCCAAGAAAGAATATGCCGTGGTTTGAGTTGATGGATTTGATCATAATTTTTCCGATTTTTTGAATTGTCTGGATGTCTGCCAAAAGTGATTTTTTTATGTCTATGCTGCTTTGTAGTTCGCGTTCTATAAAATGAGTGTATTTCATGCTTTAGGCATCATCAGCGTACGGTATTAAACTGTTTGATGTTGTCGTCAATATGTGATGTGATCGTTGTTTTTTTTCCACACCTGCAGTCCCTCAGTATCAAAATTTATCTTGATTTGTTTGCAGCCTAGCTTTTCTACAACACGCGAGACTTCATTGCGTTTGTCCGGATCACAAATGAACAGAAAATGCCCGCCTCCGCCGGCCCCCAGCAGTTTTCCTCCGGATGCGCCATTTTCCAAGGCAGTGTCATAAATTTTATCAATTGACGAATTGCTAATCTCGCTGTCAAGTCTCTTTTTATACATCCAGCCCTCGTGTAGCAGTTCGCCCATACTTGTCATGTCGCCTTTGATTAGAGAGGCTTTCATGTCATAGGCAGATTTTTTTATGAAATCTAGGTTAGAATCAATGGTATTGCTTCCCTTTGAGTAGCTCTTTGACTGTCTTTCAAGGATGTTAGCAGACAGTCGAGTAACCTGCGTGTCACAGATCACAATAGAGGCCAGTAATTCGTTTAAAATTTCGTGTCTTATTCGAAGCGGGGTAACGTCAACGGATGATTTTTTAAACTCCAGAAGGTTGAACCCGCCAAAAGATGATGCGTATTGATCCTGTTTGCCGCCCTTGATTCCCAATTCGACTCTTTCCACGTCATAGGCCTTTTCTGCTATCTCGTAAGTAGAGAGATCTTTCCTCAGGAGATAAGATAGCGAACCGATCAGGCTTACGGCCACAGCAGAAGATGATCCTAGGCCGGATCCTGGCGGGGAATCGACATGTATCAGTGCGTCAAAATATGTTTTTTCCAGATTCAATATCTTTATTGCGGCTTTGGCCAAGTCTAATCTTCCGTCGTATGTCATATCAGAGATGTTCTCAAATGTTTCCAAAAGATTATAGTCGTGGGATTTGACCTGCACTCGGTTTTCTTGATTTGCCTGTAATGATACGTAGGCGTATCTGTCTATGGTGGTACTGATTACTGCGCCTCCCTTTAATTCAGGATACGGGGACACGTCTGTTCCGCCTCCTGCAAAGCTAATACGCAGCGGGGCACGACTTCGGATTATTTCCACATACGGTATCAAGGACGATAATTATATTAGACTTTATGCGTAATTGACACACCTAGGTGCTAATCCCGCTACCTGCACAATACTGGCCGGAATATGGTACAACATCTAGTTTGTTGCATAACTCCGACTAGAGCCAAGTCGTTCCGTCCGGATCACTACAGGCACCAGGTTCCTACATGGCAGCCACCGCCTCTGCGATCCACTTGTTGTACAGCCATATCCTCAGCTTTACCTCCTGCACCACATTGGACCACTTGAGGGCCATTACGCCCTCGCCGAACATGCGCTTTATGGACGATATCACGATCTCGACTATCCACCTGCTGCCGAAGCCGACCGTGCTCTTCCAGTACCGCAGGTTCTCCTGTCTTTCCTCCTTTGAGAGATCACCCACCGGCACCTCGGGGCCGCCCCCAAGCTGCCACCGTACAAGCATGCCCCACTTGTCGCCGGTGCCCTTGCCCTTTGCAGTACAGCTTGTCAAGAGCCGTATGAGTGGTTTTATGCCGCGCTTGTGGCACTCGGCTACGTTCTTCCTTGAGCCGTATGCGCCATCTGCAAGCAGGATCTTTCCCGGCGTATCAGGATTCGCGCCGGTGTCAAGCAGGGTCATCGGTGAGATCCCGTCTGCAAGCATGTTGGGAATCTTGACTGCATCTGCGTCGTCGGTGCGTTCCTGCTGCTGCTCCTCTTCCTTGGTGTTCTTGGTCACCTCCTCAAGCAGTATAGGCAGTTCCGTGCTGTCGCCGACTGCATCACTTGTGACAGATACTGCCAGCACCTGCTTGGTGTCTGCGTCGACCATCAGGTGCATCTTGACAAATCTGCGCCTTACCTTCCATTTTTTGCATATCCACTCGCCTCGGTTGTGCTGCTTGAGGCCAGTGGCATCGGCTATCATGACCAGGTTACGGGTCTTGTCGCGCACCGTGATTACGTGCTCTGCAATGTCGACGTCAAGCTTTTGTATTCTCCTGAATATCGTGGTGTAACACGGCGAGTCCGCGCCCTTTAGCATCTCCCCGAGCATGCCTGACAGCTGTCTGTACTTCATCATTAATGCAGTCCTAAGGGCTGCTGCGGCCATTATCATGCCTTCTGCATACAGGAACGGGGCGCCCTCCTTGTGACGGTTGGCATCCTTGAGATCCTTCTCCCATTCCGGGTTGTACTTGACGACTATACTGACGATCATTGAAAATTTCGCCTGATTACACGCGGCGCTCAAGATATTTGTAGATGTCAACCTTGATGGAACACGTCCTAAAGTATTCCGAGACATCCCTTTTGAGGTGATCTGCCGAATCGTAAAAGGCAGATGTGACCAGTATGTACTTGGCATCCTTCCAGATTGGCTCTATGGCGCTCAGCTCCGGCCTGGCTACTGGCAGGTACAGCAGGATAACGTCGGGATTTTTCTCCAGGTACATGCGGACCCTTCCGGTCCTATGCTGTGCTGCGTTGTCCATCACAATCAGAACCTTTCCCCACTTTTTGCGCGCCTGCTTGAGATAACGCACAAAGTTTATGCTGTTGAACTTGTCGTATGTACGCATCAGCCTGGTTCCGTCGTCTGCAACCGTTCCGTATACCACGACGCGCTCCCTTCTGCCGGATCGTTGCACCTCGATTCTGTCCCCCACTGGCGACCAGAACTTTTTGCCGTCCCTTCCCGTACTGACGAATATCGACTCGTCCTGTACGGTTATCCTGAATCCGCGCCTTTTTGCAAGCCTAATCGTGTCTTTTGCCTCCCTTTGCCACCGTCTTACCTCCTTTGCGTCGGCAGCATTTGCCAGCTTGGTAGTTGACGTCTTTAGCGAGAATCCCATCGTGCGCAGGATTCTTCTGATGCTTCCAACGCTGTATGTTACATGCAGTTTGCGGCGCACCCAGTTGCGCATCTTCTTTGGGGTGAGCTTTTCCATCCTGCGCAGCCTCATGGCGATCTTTTTTATTCTGTTGATTGGAACCTTTGGCTTTTTGCCCCTGTTGGGGGAGTCACGGAGACCGTCAACGCCGTCAAGCTCAAACCTCTCGACCCACATCTGTATGGTACGCTGTGTCACGTCGGCAATCTCTGCGGTCTGTGCAGTGGTGTTGCCAAGCAGTACGGAGCGCACCGCCAGAATTCTGGTGTGAATCCTGGTATCCTTTTCCACACGCATGGCATCCGTGAGGATTTTCGTCTTGTTCATGTCAGAATGGCCATGGCGGAGATCTCCCATATGAAATCGTACCTAATCCTACCGTGGACCCTTGCCAGCGTGATGTTCCGAATCAGGACAATGTTGCTATTGGTGAGGACCCCATAAAATTCGAACCACCCAAATGCGTAGAATTTGTATGTGACAGGAGGGCATACGGGGCATGAAAAAACAAAAGTTCACATTGGCCGAAAAAACAGACATAGTGATGGAGTCCATCAAGACCAGCATCAGCACTGCCGAGCTGTGCCGCAAGCACAACATCGCGCCCACCACGTTTGGCAGGTGGATGGACAGGTTCGTCGAGGGCGGCAAGGCATCCATCCTGGGCCGGAATGACAAGGCAGCGGCTGCCCTGCAAAAGGAGAACCAGAATCTCAAACGCATCATAGGCGAGTATGCAGTGGCCTGTGACGCTTTAAAAAAAACAATGGAGCTGAGCAAAGGATGAATGCCGTACAGATCTGCCACCAGAAGATGAGCCTCAATACAGCCCTGGAATACTGCGGCGTCTCAAAGGGCACCTGGTATTACGCCAGGAAGGACGCCGACAGACGAGCCAGAAAAGCCGACCCCGGGACGGTCTCAATCATACGTACCATAGGCAAGAAAAGGCCGACGTACGGAACCCGGAGGATGGCAAACCAGATATTGCGCGAGACTGGCGTGCGCGTAAACCGCAAAAAGATACAGCGAATCTACCGCCAGATAGGCTGGATCGAGCCCAAAAAGACCAAAAACGACATAATACGGGCCTCGCGCAAGCTTACAAGGCCAGATGCCCCCAACCGGCTGTGGCAGGCAGACATCACATACGTGGACTGCGGCGGGGACGGCTGGTGCTACTGTTTCAACGTACTTGATGCCTTTTCGCGCAGGTGGCTTGCATACTCCTTTGATACCACGGCGCAAAAGGAGAATGCGGTTCAGGCCGTACTCGATGCGGTATCGGCAGCAGATCCGGACTGCAGCATGCTGACCCTGCGGACAGACAACGGTTCTCAGTATACGTCGCGCATGTTCAGGGAGTCCCTGAAACAGCTGGGAATAAGACACGAGCTCATAGCATACAGGACGCCAGAACAAAACGGCCACATAGAGTCGTTTCACGGAAGCATCAAGAGGGAATACCTGTGGCCCCATGAATTTGACTCCTTCCAGGACGCCTCAGACGTCATAAGGGAGGCATTTAGGGACTATAACCATGACAGAATACACTCCTCACTTGGATATCTCACTCCGATGGAGTTCGTCGTACGGCACCAAAGGGAGGCAGGCAAATGATGATGCCAGAGCTACGCAAAAACGCCCAAAAAGTGGTTCGAAAATACGGGGTCCAGATCACTATGCGATGCATTCTCTTATACTTTCTCTGCGTGAGAGTCTTGCTCTGAGTGCGGTACTCCTCCCCGGTGGTCAGCATGTGCCAGATTATCTCCAGCATGTGCCTTGCAACTACAATCTTTGCCTTTTGCCATCCTCGTCTCTTTCTTATCCTTTCATATATAGAACCAAGTCTTGAGTCGTTTCGTACTGCTGTGGCCGAGTTGATCATGTTATCACCTCCTTTTTGATCAAAATGCCTGATCCGGGCGGAATCTCCCATTCACCGTCTGCGCGGTATATTGCTTTCCGCCTGCTGTTACGAGTCAGTCTATAAAACACCCTTGTACATGGTAAGATCACATCGACTCTCAGGCCCAACGGTAATTGTATATCACAGGATACAGATAAGATTTCATATAGCGTCTATAAACCTTCACAAGACGTGTAATCAGGCGAAATTTTCAATGATCGTCAGTATAGGCCTGCCCCCCTCTTTACGTACTTTGCATTGTCTGTTTGTGTCAATGTATACCATACGAGGCATCCTCATGATCCATTACTTTTTCGGTAAGGATTAGTTGATCATTTTGGTGATTTTCGGTCAGATTTCAAATTTTAGGAAGGGTTATGCAACAAACTAGCTACAGATAAGGTTTGATATAACGTCTCTTACTCTTTGATGGTTACCATACATGTCTTCTTATGAACGTCTATTCCTATGTTGATCATGATATCACCTCCATGTTGATCAAAGTGTGTGTGCCCAACTGAACGGAAAACTCCCATTCGCCCTCGATGATGTGGCATTTCGTTGTCCGCCTACTCTGAGCCAGTCTCTTACACGCCCTCATATGTGGCAAGTTTACTTGGGCTCTTGGGCCCAACACGGATAATATGGCGTCCGCTACAGATAAGGTTTGATATAACGTCTCATACGGTAGCCGTGAATACTACGTGACCTCACACCCGTGGTTAAAACGCAACAACGTAATTACGATTTAGTGTCAATTAGTTTTGCATATTCTTTAGCAACAACATCAGGAACACCGTCAGAAATAATTTTTCCGTTGAAAAGTAGTATTGCTCGGTCACACAGATCTTGAATTTGGGTTACTGAGTGAGAGACAATAATTATTGTTTTGTTTTTCTGTTTAAAGTCTAAAAATGCTTTGTAGCTTTTTTGGCGAAATAGTGCATCGCCGACTGCCAGAACTTCGTCAACCAACAGGACATCAGGATCAACGGTAATAGCTGTCGAAAATGCCAATCTTGCCACCATGCCAGAAGAAAAATTCTTCAATTTTGTGTTTTTGAATTTTTCAAGTTCTGCATACTCAAAAATGTCACCTATTTTATCAGTAATTTGTTTCTTTGATAATCCTAACAATATGCCATAAACATAAACATTTTCTCGTGCAGAAAGCTCTCCATTAAATCCAGTACCTAGATCCAAGAAAGGGGTTAATTTCCCATTAACGTGCAATGTTCCAGAGTCAGGAGCGTAGATTTGTGCTAAAATTTTTAATAGTGTGCTTTTTCCAGCTCCGTTAAGACCCAATATTCCTAATGTCTCACCCTTGTGAATAGTTAGGTTGATATTTTGTAAAACTTTCAATTCTTCATCAACATTATTTTTCCAAAAAGAGGTTAAAAATTCAAACAGTGTACTGTCTTTATTTGATCGAATACGAAATGTTTTTGAAACATTTTCTAATCTTAAAGCAATGCTTTCAGACATTATATTTTCTCCGCAATTTTTTTCCCTTTTGATTTAAATAAATAGTATCCAAACACCAGCAGAGCTCCAGTGGTGGATATCAGGTAAAACAAGGAATTTAATTCGGGCGTTGTTCCATACAGTACTAAACTATGAGTTATGTTTAACATGTGGACGAAGGGGTTAATTTCCAATATACCACGAATGGTTTCAGGAAACATGTCAAGTGTATAGATTATGGGAGAAAGAAAGAAAGACGCCTGAAGAATCACTTGCCAAATAAAGCGAATATCTCTAAAATAAACATTAAGAATAGAGAGGATGAACGCTATGCCTAGAGATAAAACGAGTATCTCCAGTAGTAAAATAGGCAAGAACGATATTGTTAATGGCGGAACAAATTGAAAAATTATTACAAATACACCAAACGCCAACAGTTCAAACATCATCATTATGAAAGCGGTAAGCGTAGAACTAATAACAATAATTTCACGACGTAAAGATGTTTTTTGGATTATAAACGATTTGTCTTGCAAGCTTGTCATTCCAGCAGTTGTAGCTCTTGAAAACATATACCAAAATACCAGCCCGATCAGCAAGTACATCGGGTAGTGTTCAATCTCACTTCGCAAAATATTGCTAAATACAACATAGAGTATTCCTAGCATCAATACAGGTTCTAGAAATGTCCAGAAAAACCCCAGAGCCGAATTTTTGTATCGCAATTTTACATCAGTAATAGCCAATGAAAATACGATTGTTCGTTAGACCTTATGCGTAAACGAAATTAGCGGCGATGCCCCCGGCGCACGGGCTACAAATGAGGCAAGTCAGGGCCGGCGCACGCGCGACTGTACCTTACAACGTTGAAAATATTTGATCAAAACCACAACTATTTTCAGACGATTGATTTAGATCCGGGATCCATTCTCGCATAAGAGTAATGGCAAAGTCCGAGACCGAGCAGATACGACTGCTGAAGAAGAGAATCGAGCAGTACGAGAAGGAGAAGGTACAGGACAGGAAGGAGAAGGCGCGGGACAAAAAGAAGATCAAGAAGTATGAGAAGAGGATCAAGAGGCACGAGAAGAAGAGCAGGCAGGACAGGAAGGAGAAGGCGCGGGACAGGACGGAGAGGATGCAGTACAGGAAGGAGATCAGAGAGTACGAGAAGAAGAGCAGGCAGGACGGCAGGAGGCAGGAGCGGGATCAGGAGAGGATAGGGCAGCTGGAACAGCAGCTGGACGCCGAGCGCCGGATGTGGCCCGCAACCTGGGATGACGACAGGCGCTCCGCGGACAACGCCGCCCTCATGCACAGGCTCGAGGTGCTCGATGACATAATCGGTGGCGGGTCCCTGCAGCCCACCACGTCGATGAACCTCCGCCAGTTTGACTACATATATGACCGGTTTACGAAGCTTGCCAAAAAGCACACAGAAGGCCCCCTGTTCTCAGAAGACGAGGACAACTTGCCCGGAAACCGGTGCAAGCTGTCCTACCGCCACGCCCTGCTGATGTCGCTGATGCGCAAGTACGGAAACCCGACACAGGAGCAGCTTGCGGCATTCTTTGGCATAGACCAGAGCACCGTATGCAGGTACCTCAGGTATTGCGACATGATATTCACCAAGATACTGCCCACGCCGGACGCCGTATCGCGAAAGATACGAAACGCCCGCACGATCAAGGAAGTCAAGAAGATCGTCCCGGATCTGACCGTGATTGTAGACGGCACGCACATCGACATACAGCGCCCCACAGACAAGGAGCCAAGAAAGGAGGCATACTCTGGCAAGAAGAAGAGCTTTACGCGCAACACCCAGGTGATTGCCGACAAGAAGGGACTGGCGATGTATGCAAGCAAGTCGGCGCCCGGAAGCACGCACGACCTCACCATGATAAAGAACAACCCACCGGATCTGGGAATCCTGACTGCCAGGATGCGCAGCAACAGAAAGCACCCCGAGGACGAGAAGGTAAAGATGTTCTCTGATCTGGGATACATGGGAATCGAGGAGGTGTATCCCGGGGCCACATCCGTGCAGCCCGACAAGAAGCCAAGGAAAGGCAAGCTTACAAAGAAACAGAAAGCGCAGAACAGGAGGATAAGCAGCAAGAGGGTGACAGTAGAGCACGCCATAGGACGGATAAAGCAGTACAAGCGGATGCGTGATCCGTACGACGGGACCGCCGAGGAGTTCGACAGGGAGTTCCAGGTGACGGCCGGGCTTGCCAACTTTAGGCTGCTGTGGGACAAGCGGAACAAGAAGCTCATGCATGGGTTCTGATACCACGATACGGAGCGCATTGCGGCGCCACACGATGCCGCACTATACTGTAGTTTTTACCAGCTGTAATGGCTCGTAGCTGCACTATATACGGACTCTGCCGCCCTCATACACGTCATGTGATGCCGTCAGCCTTGCATGTATGGCCGGCCACCGTCGGAATATTTCGATCCGGTCGATTACGCATAAGGTCTGTTGACGAATTAGATCTGAAAATAGGTTGGGCACAACAGAGCTTCCAAAAATATCAATATATATTAGACTGTAATAGTCAGTCTTCCCAGAAGTAACCGACTCACGGCAGTGCAGTAGGTGACATGCAGATCTGCAGGCATCCTCATCTGAATTGTTTCTGGCCCGGGATGATTTTATGCGGTACTTCTGGGAAGACTGGGCATGCAGTATGTTATTAATACGTGGAGCCTTTTTTCATTGATATGAGCACACCGTCTACGTGCGACATCATCATCGTGACCCGTAACGATCTGGATGGCACAAAAAGGTGTATCGAGAGCGTAGAGGCAAGCAAAGGCGCCATATCCTACAGGTACATATTCGTAGACAACGGCTCGACGGACGGAACCTTGCAGTACCTCAAAAGGTTTGACGGCTCGGTACTGATCAGAAACAAAAAAGACGCCGGGTTCGTAAGGGCCATGAATCAGGGACTGGAAAAGATTCGCGCTAGGTATGCCGTCTGGCTGGACAGCAGCGTCATCGTGACCCCGGGCTGGCTGGACACGCTCGTGGGACACCTTGAGGGCAACCCGGATGCGGGGGCGGTCGGGCCCATGAGCAACTCGGCAGGTGTCATGCAGTGCGACTATTCGTGCGGCGTGGGATCCGATCCCGTGCATATTGCCGAATACGGCAGGGACTTTCACGCCAAGTATGAGGGTCTGACGGCCAAATACCACCGGGTCGGGGGCTTTTGTATGGTGGCAAGATCAAAGATTGTAGCCGACATAGGGCCCTTGGACGAGGGATTCAGCTTCGGGCCGCTGTATGATGACGACTATTGCAGGCGGATACGGGAGGCTGGGGGGACGATCCTGGTTGCTAGGGACGTCTTTGTCTACCGCACCGATACCGGTGATCCTACGCACGCCGGGGATCCGGACTTGAGATCACCGTTTGTGGATCAGAAGAACAAGGACTATTTCCTGCGAAAGTGGGTGCCACGAGGCGGAGGCCAAGTCCCGTCCAAGCCGCCCAAAAGCCCGCTTGTTTCTGTAATAATGGCCACACGAGACAGGGAATCCATAATCCCACTTGCGATAAGGTCGGTATTGTCGCAGACGTATGAGAATTTCGAGTTGATTATAGTCAATGATGGGGGAAGGGACATCAAGGGTATAATTGACGGGTTTGAGGATCCTAGGATCAGGTATATCAGGCTAGAAGAACACAGGGGCAAGTCCTATGCCAACAACTATGCAATAGATACAGCAGCTGGAGGCGAGCTCATTGCGTATCTAGATGACGATGACAGGCTGTATCCGGATCATCTGGAGGTTACCGTGGGGGAGCTTGTCAGATTTGAGTCTAGGATGCTCGTATATGCGGATTACGTCCAAGTCAACTGTATGGTGAATGAGGACGGGGTGCAGATTCCGATCGAAAAGAAGCTGAAGAAGCTGAAGAATGCGAGATATGATCCAGTAGATCAGGACAACTTCATACCCAATTTTGCGGTGGTGCACAGAAAGGAGCTGTCCAAGGTTGAGAGGTATGATGAGGCACTAGATTTTTGGGAGGACTGGGACGTTCTAAGGAGGTTTTCCAAGCACGCCTATTTTGTGCGAGTTCCAAAAGCCACTGGAGAATACTGGATCAACACGCAGGGCTCGACGCGCAACTCCAGCATACTGATGGAGAAAAACAAGGACTTTGTCTATAAACATATAACTACAAAGTATTGTCTAACAAAGAACCAAGTGTTGCTAGATCTTTACAACGCAGACAAGCTGGCAGAGTCATCAAAGTGGACAGATGCACTAAGAATTTACAGGGGCATACTTGAAACAGATTGGGGATACATTCCAGCCTTGGAGGGATGTGCAAACTGCCTGTATAACTTGCAGGAATACCACGAGTGTTCCAAGATCTTAGATCGAATGATTGAACACGATAAAAGCGATCACGCAAGATACCTGTTGCAGGGCAATGTGTTGATGGACAGTGGCAAATTTGAAAATGCAATGGTGTGGTTAGAGCTCTCGCTGATTATCACAACCGACGCAGCTGCTCTTGATCTGTTGCAAATTTGCTATAAAAACACACATGAAGAAAATTCAAGTGAATTTATCAGATCACAGATGCAGAAAATGCGAGTTGAAGAGGCCAGTATATCTGATCAACAGCCAAGCCGGATCGATCTGGAGAGCTACAAGATCGAGCTAGACGAACTATTGAAAATATACCGCTTGAGACCGGATCTGCGGAAGGCCTTTCCGGAAGTCAAGAACGGAGATTACACACGCCTCCTCGAATGGGCAATTTCAGATGATTCCACGGATTCTCACAAGGTGAAACTAAGAAAATACAAGCACTATTACGAATCACTGCTTTCTTCATTTCGGCTAGCGGAAGAATCTTCCTCACTGGCATCCAAGCTGCAAGACAGGGAGGCCGAGCTGGGCAGGCACAAGGCCGAGCTGGGCAGGCAGGTCGACACGCTGGAGGGCGACAAGGCCGAGCTGGGCAGGCAGGTCGACACGCTGGAGGGCGACAAGACAGGCAGGTCGAGGCCGAGCTGGGCAGGCAGGTCGACACGCTGGAGGGCGACAAGGCCGAGCTGGGCAGGCAGGTCGACACGCTGGAGGGCGACAAGGCCGAGCTGGGCAGGCAGGTCGACACGCTGGAGGGCGACAAGGCCGAGCTGGGCAGGCAGGTCGACACGCTGGAGGGCGACAAGGCCGAGCTGGGCAGGCAGGTCGACACGCTGGAGGGCGACAAGGCCGAGCTGGGCAGGCAGGTCGACACGCTGGAGGGCGACAAGGCCGAGCTGGGCAGGCAGGTCGACACGCTGGAGGGCGACAAGGCCGAGCTGGGCACTATGGTCAAGAGGCTACAGGCAGAGGTTGACGCGAAAAACTTGCGTGTACCTTCTCTAAAAGAGCAGATTACTTACAAAAACTCCGAGTTGGCAGAATTACAATCAAAATATAATTCGTTGGCATATGAATTAGAACAAATCAACAGCTCACTGATTTTCTCATTTCTTAATGGATTTACAAATAGTCTAGATAGAACTTTCAAGCCAAATACTAGGAGTGGCGAGTTTTTACGCGTGATGAAATCTAGCTTGTACATCACCAAAACCCATGGTCTAAAAAAATTAATTGAGGAATTCATAGCTAAAAAGAACAAATCTAGCTTAACTTCAGTACTTACATTCAAACCGGTTCTTATTCCCAAAATAGAAGGCAGTAATGTAGCTGAACAATTTAGAGAAGAATTAGAATACGCAAACACTAACTCTGTCCTAACATTTCCAAAACATGATTCGCCTATTGTTTCTATAATTATACTAAATCATAACAAAGCCGCATATACATTTAATTGCCTTGCGTCTGTTTTACATAACACCAAAATCCCTTATGAGATAATACTAATCAACAACGGCTGTACTGAAAACGCAAGTAAGCTTCTTTTAAAACAAATTAAAAATACAAAATCGTTTGATTTAAAATCTAATTTGGGGTTTATTGCCGGAAATAATTTTGCATCATGCCATGCGGTTGGAAAATACCTGTTGTTTTTAAACAACGACACTCTTGTGTTAAAAAATTGGTTAGAGTCTTTACTTGATATTTTTGAACATTATGAGAAAGTTGGAATTGTCGGACCCAAGTTCTTGTACCCTGACGGCAGTCTGCAGGAAGCAGGTTCAATAATTTGGAATGACGGATCAGCACGAGCATATGGCAGAAATGATGATCATTTAAAACCGGAATATAATTTTGTTAGAGATGTCGATTATGTTTCTGGCGCATGTTTACTAGTAAAGAAAAGTATTTTTGAGAAATTGGGCAAATTTAGCGAAAAATACATTCCTGCATATTATGAAGATGTTGATCTTTGTTTCAACGCACACAAAAACTCACTACGTGTCATGTATACTCCGTTCTCTTCGATAGTTCACTATGAGGGAATTTCTTCAACCAGGGATCCGCAAAATCCCTCCGGTACAAAGCGATTCGAGATAATCAACCGCCCCAAATTCCAGAAAACTTGGAAGGAAGCCCTTTCTACAAAGCACATCCCTTCGGACTCTAACGTTTTACTTGCCCGGGACATGCGCGATTCGGTTAGAATTCTTGTAATTGATGGGCGGATAGCAGAACACGATAAGAGCGGAGGAGATCTTCGCGTGCATAATATTCTAAAATTGCTTTCTCAGCTAAATTCAAAAATTACACTTTTTGTAAGCCACTATGGCGCCTCAGAATATAATGACGGATTACGACGTTTGGGGATTGAAATAATCCCCGCACAAAATTTTGATGTGTCCGTCTTGCTTGAAGATCGAAAAAATTACTATGATTTGATAGTTATCAATACAAACAGAATGTCTTCTGTTCAATGCAAACAATATCTTCATCAGTCTAAAACTACTTCCCCCCAAACAAAAATTCTACTCCATATTGATGATCTCTACGGATTTTGCAGGTTGGTTAGTCAAGATAAAAACATACAAGTTGACGATGATCAAAAAGCACTAGACACACTAACTAAATTTGGTAGAGATTTCACCAATATCTCTGATCACCTAATGGTGATTACCCAGCGAGAAATAAATCTGTTACAAAAAATTGTTCCCTCCGAAAAACTTTTACTGCTTCCTGACATTCGCCATTTAAATACCAGGCCAGTAAAAAAATTCAATGAGAGAAAGTATCTTCTTTTTGTGGGTGGGTTTTCTCACACCCCAAACGTGGTGTCCGCGAAAAAAATCATCGATGACGTATTTCCACTTATTCTCAAAAAAATGCCTGCAATAGAGATGTATTTTGTAGGCAATGACCCGCCTAAAGAACTAACAAAAATGGAAAATTCTAACATCCATTTTTCCGGTTTTGTAAAGGATCTTTTCCCTTATTACGACGGAGCTGTTGCCACCATTGCATATATGATGGTGGCAGGTGGAATAAAAGGTAAAATCTTAGAGTCTTTAAACTTCAACGTTCCAGTCATTACGACGCCTCTAGGACTTGCCGGCACTGAATTAAAAAGCAAAAAAGATGTTCTTGTCGCAAGCAATGAAGAAGAGTTTGCCGATGCAGTCTTCACTCTTCTTGATGATGAGAATCTTTGGTTAAGGCTCAGCCAAAATGGAAAAACGTATTTTGATAGATACCATTCTCTTAAGGTAGGTGAGAAAATTCTCAACGGTTTCCTTCAGTCTCTTAGTTGCAACAGCTCAGGCTCTAGAAGCTCAGACATGGGTTTTGCCACTTTGGAGCAGCCTTCCCCCCCCCCCCTCCTTGGATGTTGCCACCAACATCCTGTCCGAAAGAGTCAGGCGATACTCGGAGACGATCAAACTTGATGATCCCAAATTGAACTCAAGGATATTCTGCAACGAGTACCCCGCCGAGCCTGACGAAGATCTGAGAGAGCACATTCAGATAGGATCGGCAGAAATCCTCACGCTTCCAAGAAATCCAAAGGTCAGCATAATCATCCCCACCCTCAACCAAACCGATTATCTCAGAAAGAACCTAGAGTCTATAGAGTCAAAGACGACATACAAAAACTATGAGATCATCATTGTCACAAACAACAAAGATGGAGATTCGGAGATGCGGCGATACCTTGACGGGATCAGGCACAAGGTTCTGATTTATGATGGCGAATACTCCTTTGCAAAAATCAACAACCATGCATCCAAGAGTGCCCGGGGCGAATATCTGGTTTTTCTAAACGACGATATGGAGGTGGCCTCGCCGAACTGGCTGGAGGCCATGCTGAAGCTGGCCCTGAATGAGGGGACGGGTGCCGTGGGAGGCAAGCTGCTGTCTGCCGACGGAACCCTGCAGGAAGCCGGATGCATCGTCTGGGGGAACGGAAACGTATGGAACTACGGGAGAGGCGACGACCCGGACAAGGCCGAGTATAACTTTGTCAGGGAGGTCGACTACTGTTCTGGAGCATGTCTGATGGTCAGGCGGGAGATCTTCGAGGAGAACGGAGGGTTCGACTCCGGATACGACGTTGCCTACTGGGAGGACAATGACCTCTGCCAGGCCATCAGGCAAAAGGGATACAGCATCCTGTACCAGCCCATGGCCTGTTTCATCCACCACGAAGGCAGGACCCAAGGCACCGACACCTCACAGGGAATAAAGTCATTCCAAGTCACAAACAAGGATAGATACATGAAAAAATGGGAAGGGATCATACAAAGCAGGCATCCGGACTCGCCGGAGAATGTATTCTTTGAGAGGAACCGCACTGCCGGCCTCAACATACTCTACATAGATCACTTCGTCCCAGAGTACGATCGCGACGCGGGCTCGCTTACTGCGTACTATGTGATCTCAATCTTGGCATCCATGAACCACAACGTCACCTTCTGGCCAGATAACTTGGCCAGAACAGAGCCATATGCTACGGAGCTGCAGCAGAAGGGAATCGAGGTCGTCTACGGAAACCGCGACTTTGAGGAGTTTTTGAAAGGACGCAAGGAGACCTTTCACGTCTGTTTTGCCTCAAGGCCTCATATCACCGCAAGATATTTTGACCGTCTCAAAAGACACGCGCCAGGATGCAAGATAGTCTACGACACTACGGATCTTCACTTTGTCCGCGAGTACAGGATGGCCGTACTGTCCCAAGACCCATCACAGATAACTGCTGCAAGCAGGAACAGCAAAGGCGAATTGTCTCTTATCGGCAAGTCAGATATGGTCATAGTCCGTAGCCTCAAGGAGGCAAGATTCCTGCTAAACGAGGATCCCGGCCTGTCGGTCGCCGTAATTCCGCCGCTGCAGATTCCACAAAAGAGTCCCGTACCGTTTGAAAAACGAAAGGATTTCCTGTTTGTGGGAGGGTTTACACACCCACCAAATGTAGATTCCCTTGAATATCTGACAAGTCGCATATTCCCACAGATCAGAGAGCGCCTGCCCGATGTCAGGCTGTACGTTATAGGAAGCAATGCGTCCAAAAAGATCAGGGATCTGTGCACCGGTACCAAAAACGTCGCCTTTCTCGGATACCTACCGGACATAGAGGGACACCTCAACCGCTGCAGGATCATGCTGGTTCCTCTGACATATGGGGCCGGGATTAAGGGAAAGATCACTAGTAGCTTTGCGTATGGGTTGCCTGTTGTTACGACGTCGATAGGGGCAGAGGGTATGTCAGATGACGACAAGATCCTGTTGGTTGGAGACGACCCTGCCGAATTTGTAGACAGGGCGATCTCAGCATACACTGATGAATCCTTGTGGAATACGCTCTCAAAAAACTCCCTTGCCTTTGCCAATTCCCACTATTCCCCGGAACTAGTTCGCGATACCCTGACGCAGATACTGACAAAAGAAGCCAGCATTCCGTCGGCAGCACTAGAAACTGCCAAGGTGCAACGGGACGCAGACCAGCATTCCCAAAAGTAACCGACTGTGGTGGTGCAGTAGACGACATGCGGATCTGCAGGCATTCTCATTTGAATTGTTTCGAGCCTAGGATGATTCGATGTGGCACTTCTGGGAAGACTGACATAACATGTGCCTCTTAATCATCACCATAGTCGTGTGCGTACGGGCCCAGAACCGCTGCAGGACCCACCGGATCATCCGGATAGTCGTTGATTCCCCAGTCGCGCGCCCAGACAGTCAGCCCGGCCATGTCGCCGGAGGCAGCCTCAGGATATGCTGCCTGCAGGTCGGGCCTTGCGTCGTATATGGAGAGCAGTGCGTAGGTGTGCGCGTGCGGGCCCAGGACTGCGGCAGGACCCACCGGATCATCCGGATAGTCGTTGATTCCCCAGTCGCGCGCCCAGACAGTCAGCCCGGCCATGTCGCCGGAGGCAGCCTCAGGATATGCGGCCTGCAGATCCGGCCTTGCGTCGTATATGGAGAGCAGTGCGTAGGTGTGCGCGTGCGGGCCCAGAACCGCTGCAGGACCCACCGGATCATCCGGATAGTCGTTGATTCCCCAGTCGCGCGCCCAGACAGTCAGTGCTGTGTGGTCGCCTGCCACGACCTCCGGGTATGCTGCCTGCAGGTCGGGCCTTGCGTCGTATATGGAGAGCAGTGCATAGGTGTGCGCGTGCGGGCCCAGGACTGCGGCAGGACCCACCGGATCATTTGGATAGTCGTTGATTCCCCAGTCGCGCGCCCAGACAGTCAGTGCTGTGTGGTCGCCTGCCACGACCTCCGGGTATGCTGCCTGCAGGTCGGGCCTTGCGTCGTATATGGAGAGCAGTGCATAGGTGTGCGCGTGCGGGCCCAGGACTGCGGCAGGACCCACCGGATCATTTGGATAGTCGTTGATTCCCCAGTCGCGCGCCCAGACAGTCAGTGCTGTGTGGTCGCCTGCCACGACCTCCGGGTATGCTGCCTGCAGGTCGGGCCTTGCGTCGTATATGGAGAGCAGTGCATAGGTGTGCGCGTGCGGGCCCAGGACTGCGGCAGGACCCACCGGATCATTTGGATAGTCGTTGATTCCCCAGTCGCGCGCCCAGACAGTCAGTGCGTCACGATCGCCTGCCACGACCTCCGGGTATGCTGCCTGCAGGTCGGGCCTTGCGTCGTATATGGAGAGCAGTGCATAGGTGTGCGCGTGCGGGCCCAGGACTGCGGCAGGACCCACCGGATCATTTGGATAGTCGTTGATTCCCCAGTCGCGCGCCCAGACAGTCAGTGCGTCACGATCGCCTGCCACGACCTCCGGGTATGCTGCCTGCAGGTCGGGCCTTGCGTCGTATATGGAGAGCAGTGCATAGGTGTGCGCGTGCGGGCCCAGGACTGCATGCGGGCCGTTGGGGTCTGCAGGATAGTCAACAATTCCGTACTGCCATGCCCACCTAAGTAGTCCCGTCATATCGTTGTTGGAGCCGGCCTCCGGGTATGCTGCCTGCAGATCCGGCCTTGCGTGGTAGATGCTCAGCAGGTCAGATATTGCCTTTGAGGTGTTGTTGTCGCGTGTGACGGTTACCGTTACCGTGCCTTGTACAGAGTCGGTGCCATCAGTTACCGTATATCCGAACGTATCGGTGCCCGTATAGCCCTGATCGGGCGTATAAGTTATGGTGGTATCATCATGTATAACAGTCCCGTTGGGCGGGTTCTCTACTGCCGATATCCTCGGGGTATCTGATGTGTCCGGATCCGATATGTTCGGAGTTATGGTTACAGACGTGTCCTCTGCAGTGGTTGCCGTCGCGGATGGTGCCACCGGTGGGGTGTTGGATGTCCCCCATGAGCTCAGCCTCACCATCTGGAGACCGTCATCCAGTTGGGCGGCGACTGCAGCGTAGGTGTCCGCTCCGACTGTAAAAACGTTCACGGCATCGATGCCGTTAAGATTCAGAGAACCTCCGTCTCTCAGACTGCCGGCGGCGGCCGGACCGGCAGGATTGGTGACATCTATGATCTGGAGTGTGTCATCAGCAAACGACGTGACTGCGGCGTAGGTCTTGCCGTCTAGCGTGAAGACATCCACGTCAAAGGGAGAGCCAAGCCGCAGGTTGCCGCCGTCCACCAGGTTCCCTGCAGCTACAGGTTTGTCGGGATCGGTGATGTCTATAATCTGGAGGGCGTCGTCAAATCTGGCTGTCACGACGGCGTAGGTCTTGCCACCCGTTGTAAAGATGTCTAGGCCCTCGACGCCGTCAAGCAGCCTAGATTTGGTAGCTGCCAGCTGCCCGGCGGCAGTCGGGTTGGTGGGATCGGAGATATCGACCAGCTGGAGACCGTCGTCAGAGGCAGATGAGGCCACTGCCGCGTAGGTCTTGCCGCCTATCGTAAAGACGGCCACGTCAGAGGCACCGTCAAGCAGCCTAGAGTTGGTATCCCCCAGATTTCCGGCGGCAGTCGGGTTGGTGGGATCGGAGATATCGACCAGCTGGAGACCGTCGTCAGATGAGGCCGCCACTGCCGCGTAGGTCTTGCCGCCTATCGTAAAGACGGCCACCCCTGTGGCGCCTTTAAGCTCCCTAGAGCTGTTGTCTGCCAGTTTTCCGGCGGCAGTCGGGCTGGAGGGATTGGAGACGTCTACAATCTGGAGGCCGTGGTCAGATGCGGTGGTCACTGCGGCATATGTCCTGCTGCCGATTACAAAGACGTTCACGTCGTTGGAACCATCAAGCAGCAGCTCGTTGCTGCCCTCGGTATCCTCAAGATGCCCGGCGGCGATGGGACTGGAGGGATCGGAGATATCGACCAGCTGGAGACCGTCGTCAGATGAGGCCGCCACTGCCGCGTAGATCCTGCTGCCTATCGTAAACGTATCCACTGCGCGGGCAGAATCAAGCAGTAACGAGTGGTCGTCACTTATATTCCCGACCGGGGTCATCACGATGGCCACCGTGACCGGGTTGTCAGACGCCGCGGCTATGTCATTACCCGATACGTCTGACACGGCGCCGGCTGCTATGTCAAGCTGCGGGGCCGCCATCCGTGTTATGTCGTCTAGCTGGGCCGGGACAAGCGTAAGTGATATGGTCTCCGAGTCACGTGTCGTTTTGTCAAAGGTCGCCCCGCTTAGGACCACCTCGTTTGTCTTGCCGGCATCGCTGACATACATCTTTGACAGTTTCGTATCTGATACATCTATGGTCTTAGTGAAGGTAACCGTCATCTTGCCCGTGGCCGCGTCAAGCGTCGCCGATACAAACTCGAGATCGTCCTCGGCAAGCTTTACTATCTGGAGTCCCTCCGTGTCGGAGACCACTGCGGCGTACAGATCCCCTCCGTGGGTGAACACGGACAGATTCCGGGCCGCTGCAAGCGACAGTTCCGGGCCGTCCTCCAGGGATCCGGCCGCTGTCGGATTGTCGGGATCGGAGACATCCACAATCTGGAGGCCGCCGTCGTACTGGGAGGCCACTGCGGCATAGACGGCCTTGCCCACCCTGAAGATCTCCACGCCGCTGGCACCACCAAGCAACAGGTCGTCGGTGTCTGCAAGCTTTCCGGCCGCTGCAGGGCTGGCAGGATTGGAGACGTCTATGATCTGAAGACCTCCGTCGGTGTGCGATGCCACTGCAGCATATGCGGTGCCCCCCACCTCAAAGGCGTCCACTGCACGTATTCCGTCGAGTAGCAGGTCATTGTTGTCTTTCAGAACCTCGGACTCTCTCGGACTGTCCGGATTGCTTACATCCACAATCTGGATGCCTTTGTCAACCCAAGAGGATACGACTGCATAGGTGGAGCCGCCCACTCTGAAGGTGTCCACGTCGGTGGTGTCATCAAGCAGCCGGAAGGTACCGTCCTCCAGCTTTCCGGCCTCTGTCGGACTGTCGGGATTGGTGACGTCTATGATCTGAAGACCGCCGTCGTACTGGGAGGTGACTGCAGCATAGATGCCCGTGCCTATCCTAAAGACGTTGACGCCGTTGGCACCGTCAAGCAGCCGGGATTTGTTGTCATCCAGCCTCCCGGCAGGCTGCGGATGCGTAAGATCCGAGACGCGGACTATCTGGATGCCGTCATCGGCATGCGAGGCCACGACGGCGTAGGTCTTGCCGCCCGTCGTGAATGTATCCACTGCGCGGGCGCCGTCAAGCAACAGCGTAGGTGAGTCAGTCGTATCAAGACTGCCGCGGGCCCGAGGCCTGTCGGGACTGCTGATGTCAACAATCTGGATGGCATCCTCGGTGCTGGATACGGCGACGGCGTAGATCTTGCCGCCTAGCGTGAAGACGTCCACGCTGCGGGACTTGTCAAGATGCACCTGCGGGCTGTCGGTCAGCCTTCCGGACGGGATCGGGCTGTCCGGGCTTGCCGTCGTGATTGCATTGTCAGGCGCCGCGTCTATGGCGTTTGCGGCAAGATCCTCCACTGCGCCTGCGGCAATGTCAAGCTGCGGCGTTGCCATCGGGATTATGTCGTCAAGCTGGGTGTTGGTAAGCGTAAATGTTATCGTGTCTAAGTCCGGCACCGTATCATCAAAGGTAGCCCCCGTCAGAACCACCTCGTTTGTCCTGCCCGCATCGCTGACGTACAGCTTGGAGAGATCAGTATCCGATGTGTCTATGGGTTCATCGAGGGTAATCATCATGAGGCCCGTGTTCTCGTCTAGTGCGGCCGAGACAAACCCGGGCTTTATACGATCGCGAAGCTGTATCAGCTGGAGGCCATCATCGCTATCCGAGGCGACTGCCGCGTAGGTCCTGTCGCCCATCATGAAGATGTCCACGGCGACGGCGCCGCCAAGTACCCTAGAGTTGTTGTCTTTCAGCTTTCCGTCGGCAGTTGGGCTGGAGGGATTGGAGACATCTACAATCTGGAGACCATTATCGAAGGCAGATGCCACCGCCGCGTATGTCCTGCCAGCCATCACGAAGACATCCACGCCGGTGGCGCCGTCAAGCAGGTTTGTGTTGCTGTTCTCCAGCTTTCCGACGGCAGCCGGGCTGGAGGGATCGGAGACGTCTACAATTTGGAGGCCTCGATCCTCAAACGAGGCCACTGCCGCGTAGGTCTTGCTGCCTATCGTAAAGACGGCCACCCCTATGGCGCCGTCAAGCTCCCTAGAGTTGTTATCTCCCAGCTTTCCGACGGCAGTAGGGCTGGAGGGATTGGAGACGTCTACAATCTGGAGACCGTCATCATAATTGGCAGCTACTGCCGCGTAGGTCTTGCTGCCTATCGTAAAGACGTCTACGCCACGGGCGCCGTCAAGCTCCCTAGAGTTGTTATCTCCCAGCTTTCCGACGGCAGTAGGGCTGGAGGGATTGGAGACGTCTACAATCTGGAGGCCGTCATCCTCAAGGGAGGCCACTGCCGCGTAGGTCTTGCTGCCTATCGTAAAGACATCCACGTCATGGGCGCCGTCAAGCAGTCGGGAGTTGTTATCTCCCAGCTTTCCGACGGCAGCCGGGCTGGAGGGATTGGAGATGTCTACAATTTGGAGGCCGTCGCTGAATCTGGAGGCGATTGCCGCGTAGGTCTTGCTGCCTATCTTGAATATATCCACACCATAGGGGGCATCAAGTAGCCGAGATCCGTTGTTTTCCAGCTTTGCAAGGTTATAGGGGTCAGATGGATTGGAGATGTCTACAATTTGGAGGCCGTCGTCCTGATAGGCAATCACCGCCGCATATGTCTTGCTGCCTATTGTAAAGACTTCTACGCCGGTGGCACCATCAAGCAGCCATGATGAGTGATCACTTAGCATCCCGGCAGGGATCACCTCGATCCGGTTCTGCGCGTGCACCTCCTGCAGAGATCCCGCTACGGCCAGGCCGGAGACGGCGGCTGCAATAAATGCCAAGTACAGTGCGGGGGTTCCTGCAGGAGATCGACGGGGCGGGCGTTGCCGTTTTACGGCCATGGCAGATTACCTCCGGACTCTGTAGTGTTGCCTCCCATGTCGTAGCCTGATTTGTTGTCCTGTACAAGCCACCTGCAGCAGTCCGCACGGGCAAGACCCCCATGCATGGCGGCCCCTGTGCCGTCAGGATCCGAACCGCAGGCCAGCCTTTCATAGCCGCCGGAACGAGGGCCCCTTCCCAGCCCCGACGGCAGGGCCCGGGTCAACTACCCCCCCCCCCAGTGATCATGTGGGGTTTTGATAACGGTGACCGACAGTGTGGTAGTGTATAACGCGCTCATTCTGATATTATCATTAAACCCGGCGTAATTAATAAAGATGTATTCGGGGTTAGACTGTTGTTGAACACATGATAAAAACGCCCCCGTCGGGAACCAGAGCGCTCCTTTTCCTTCCCGGCTTGAGCGGCACGTGGTGCGTGTCGCCTGTCTTCTTGAACCGGGCATGCATCCGCTGGACGTGCCTTGTCGTGACGCCTATCTCCGGGGCCACCTCCGAGGGCTTTCGTCCCCCTGCACACTGCGTCACTGCGTATCTGATCTGCTTTGCCTCGAGCCTTGTAACCATCGGTTTTCTTGATCGGTAAAGCCTAAAGTAATCCTTTGCAATCCTCTTCAAATTAGTGCGACCTAATTTTCGTACAATAGATCAAACAGGCAAGATCAAAAAAGATTTCCATCGGAATTCTTTGACTAGGATGCCGATAATGGATCACCCCAGCAAATTCCAATCCTGCAATGACTGGTCACAAATGTCTGATGCTCAGCCATGTCTGCAAGGGCATCTGATCATAAGACGCTGCCCAGAAAAGTTGGCTTGTCAGTATAAAAAGGACCTGATGTTGTACTCCAAAAATGCGCCGATCTGGGCATTACGTCCAGGCCTGGGTCAAGGCAAAGCGTCACCCTGCTTGACAGGGGGTTCTTTTCAGTAGACGTAATGGATGTCATATACGGCGCCGGGTTTGCATTCATCATGCCTGAGAGTTGATTCGAAATTAGCAAACTCTGATTATTTGTGAACGAATTTGCATAAAACGGCTCAAAACACCAACAAAATACAGATTATCTGTGAAATTACTTGAAAAATTCGCACGGTTTCTAATTTCGGATCACCTCTCTGCAGTCAAGACGCCGGGGATAAATAAAGCAGGCCATCGTACAGCGTGCCTGCGACAAGAGAAAGGCAGTATCAAGGTATACCATAAAGCTATCAGACGGCAGGAGATTCACGTTCACTCTGGTCATCAGGAAGATCCCAAAGTCCACGGCAAATAACATCTTTGACAGATGCCCGTGTTTGCGACCACGGTACACTGCCACGGCTACCGGCAGTTGTTTCACTATGTGACAAAAGAGTATCAAAATAGGTGGGGTATCGAGACGGGATATCGCTGTGCCAAGAGCGTCAGGCCACAGACCGTCAGCAGGAATCCTGTCATGCGGATGCTTTTGTTTTACGTGTAGCTTGCAGTATGCAACATATGGCTGACAATGAGGGACTCGGCCGATCCAAAGACCCGCGTCATGACACTGCTGACTCATGTATGTTGTGATCCTGTATTCGTGCTGCCTCTGTGCCAGATGCAGGCAGGATCGGGGCTGGGCGGCGGCTGCACGATCCCGGTTAGACGGATTTGCGGGGTACATTTTCATCTACTGTCAAAACAATCAGACATTTAAAAAGGGGGGTACATTTTCATCTACTGAGATCAGGCAATGATTCAAATGGACAGCACGTCAAAAGTACGGGTCGCGTTCCTTGCAACTCGACACGAATTTGCACGCCGGCTATTTTCACGCTTGCCGGGGGGGGAGATGGACTGACCTCGTACAAGGAAAAAGTCAACGACGTTTGGGGAAAATGCGCAAACGAGTCGCTAACAGACATGCCCCGAAAACATTGGAGTGCACATCCCACCCTAATTCAGTGTATCAACAAAGCCATAACAGGCAATGAGGCAGTAGACATATTTGCATTTTTGAAAGAATTCGGGGAGTTTGACAGTGCCCTAGTCCTAGGTTCAGGCAGCGGCCGTTTAGAAAGAATAATCACGGCCAACGGTACCGCAAAACGGTGTAAGGGAGTCGACATATCAGCAGATGCAATCAAAGTCGCAAAAAAGGAAGCTGCAAGAGACGGACTGGCTCAAAGCATAGAGTATGAAGAGGCGAATCTTAACAATATAAAATTAGAAAAAGGGTCGTTTGATGCAATTTTTGGATGGCATTCGATACATCACGTAGAGAGATTAGAAGAGCTGTTCGGGGAGGTAAGACGGGCCCTCAAGCCAGAGGGGCTGTTCATAATAAATGAGTATGTTGGGCCGTCACGATATCAGTTTACCGACAAACAAGTCGAATTAATGAATTGGGTTTTGAGTAACTTGACGGATAATTACAAAACAAGCGTGGTTGATGGAAGAATTAGAAAAAGCACGTACAGAGAAAAACCGGCAGTGATTGAAAAAGATGATCCTTCAGAGTCCATCAGATCAGGAGAAATAACAAGATTGCTAAAAGAAAATTTCAAAGTAGTTTACGAACGAAAGTATGGCGGGACGCTGTTGCAATTTGCGATGGACTGTATTGTAGGAAATTTTGATCCTAGCAACGAAAAAGACTCGTTGATTCTAAAACTGCTATACAACACAGAGCAGTTGTTAATTAAAGAAAAAGTAATCGATAGTGACTTTGTGTTTATGATTTTAAAGAACAAGTGAGTAACCATATGTGCCTCAAAGACGAAATTCAGGCGGTGCCAAGATAAGAGGCAATGCAAACATGCAGATTACCGCAAAAAAGAGGACACGCGTGAAACCAAAGGCGGTGTAGCAGCAGTACGTAGGCCTAGACGTGTACAAGGAGTTCATCCAAGTTGCGGTGATGGACAAGAGCGGCAAGGTGCTGAGGAACACAAAAATCAGCAACAAGGACGGCGAGATAAGAAGGGCGTTTGCAGGGATTTCGGAGGACGCCAAATACGTCATGGAGTCCTCCTCTGTGTGGGACTGGCCGTTCGGGCTCGCTGCCGACGATCTCAGAGAGTTGATTCGAAATTAGCAAACTCTGATTATTTGTGAACGAATTTGCATAGAACGGCTCAAAACATCAACAATATACAAACTATCTGTGAAATTACATGAAAAATTTACATTGTTTCTAATTTTGGATCACCTCTCAGGGAGCTGATCCGCTCCAAGAAGAAGAGTGGGACGATAGTCTTTTAGCAGTACATCACCACACAGTGTATAGTGAGCCACTGCCGCCTTGTGCTGGGAACACTGCACATGCCGACCCCTTGAGGATACGGCCGATTTCGTGCGTAAAATCATCGATTCTGCACGCCGCGCGGGGCCGATCTCGGAGTCGCGATGCGTAGCAGCTCGGGTTCTGGAAGTTCAGGCATGGGTTTTGCCACCTCGGAGAGGCCTCCCGGGCAGACTCGTGCCTGAAATTAGGAGCAGCTTCCAGAGCCCGAGCTATTACCGTGATGCTAGACCGCGAGTTCTTTTCGGCAGCAGTCATCTCCGAGCTGGATGCGGCCGGTGTCAGATACGCGATATCGTGTTCATACATGAGCCTGTTACGTTTTAAGGGGGTTGTCGCCTAATTCATCAGAATTTCTGAAAATCATATGATGTTATCCGGACTAGGCGTGCAAAAATGGTGGAGATTCAGAAAAATGTGCGGATTGAGTCCGGCAGGTGGAATTAGGCGACAACCCCCGTTTTAAGACATTTAGTCTCTACCATAGATGTGTGCATATGGGCCTAGGACAGACGGATATTCAGTTATCCCGTAATCCCGTATCCACTTGATCAGTGCGTCACGATCGCCTGCCACGACCTCCGGGTATGCTGCCTGCAGGTCGGGCCTTGCGTCGTATATGGAGAGCAGTGCATAGGTGTGCGCGTGCGAACCCAGGACTGCGGCAGGACCCACGGGATCATCCGGATAGTCGTTGATTCCCCAGTCGCGCGCCCAGACAGTCAGTGCGTCACGATCGCCTGCCACGACCTCCGGGTATGCTGCCTGCAGGTCGGGCCTTGCGTCGTATATGGAGAGCAGTGCATAGGTGTGCGCGTGCGGACCCAGGACTGCGGCAGGACCCACGGGATCATCCGGATAGTCGTTGATTCCCCAGTCGCGCGCCCAGACAGTCAGTGCGTCACGATCGCCTGCCACGACCTCCGGGTATGCTGCCTGCAGGTCGGGCCTTGCGTCGTATATGGAGAGCAGTGCATAGGTGTGCGCGTGCGGACCCAGGACTGCGGCAGGACCCACGGGATCATCCGGATAGTCGTTGATTCCCCAGTCGCGCGCCCAGACAGTCAGTGCGTCACGATCGCCTGCCACGACCTCCGGGTATGCTGCCTGCAGGTCGGGCCTTGCGTCGTATATGGAGAGCAGTGCATAGGTGTGCGCGTGCGGACCCAGGACTGCGGCAGGACCCACGGGATCATCCGGATAGTCGTTGATTCCCCAGTCGCGCGCCCAGACAGTCAGTGCGTCACGATCGCCTGCCACGACCTCCGGGTATGCTGCCTGCAGGTCGGGCCTTGCGTCGTATATGGAGAGCAGTGCATAGGTGTGCGCGTGCGGACCCAGGACTGCGGCAGGACCCACGGGATCATCCGGATAGTCGTTGATTCCCCAGTCGCGCGCCCAGACAGTCAGTGCGTCACGATCGCCTGCCACGACCTCCGGGTATGCTGCCTGCAGGTCGGGCCTTGCGTCGTATATGGAGAGCAGTGCATAGGTGTGCGCGTGCGGACCCAGGACTGCGGCAGGACCCACGGGATCATCCGGATAGTCGTTGATTCCCCAGTCGCGCGCCCAGACAGTCAGTGCGTCACGATCGCCTGCCACGACCTCCGGGTATGCTGCCTGCAGGTCGGGCCTTGCGTCGTATATGGAGAGCAGTGCATAGGTGTGCGCGTGCGGACCCAGGACTGCGTGTGGGCCGTTGGGGTCTGCAGGATAGTCAACAATTCCGTACTGCCATGCCCATCTGAGTAGTCTCGTCATATCGTCGCCGGAGCCGGCCTCCGGGTATGCTGCCTGCAGGTCTGGCCTTGCGTGGTAGATGCTTAGCAGGTCAGATATTGCCTTTGAGGTGTTGTTGTCGCGTGTGACGGTTACCGTTACCGTGCCTTGTACAGAGTCGGTGCCATCAGTTACCGTATATCCGAACGTATCGGTGCCCGTATAGCCCTGATCAGGCGTATAAGTTATGGTGGTATCATCATGTATAACAGACCCGTTTGGCGGGTTCTCTACTGCCGATATCATCGGGGTATCCGATGTGTCCGGATCCGATATTGTAGGCGTTATGGTAATGGGCGTATCCTCTGCGGTGGTTGCCGTCTCGTCAGGTGCCACCGGCAGACTGTTGGGCGTCTCTGCCTCCCCGCCCAGCCTCACCAGCTGGAGGCCGTGGTCGCCAAAGGCGGCAACTGCCGCGTAGACGTCTTGTCCAATTGTAAAGACGGCCACGCCGCGTGGACTGAGGAGCTCCAAGGAGCCCGTATCCCCCAGATTCCCGGCTTGGATAGGACTGGCAGGATTGGTGATGTCAACTAGCTGGATGCCGTTGTTATGGGCGGATGCAACGATTGCATAAGTACTGCTGTCTATCGTGAATACATCCACGCCGCGTGGACTTTTAAGCCGCGTGGTGCCGGTATCCCCTATACTTCCCGTGGCCGTGAGACTGGCAGGATTGGTGATGTCTACAATCTGGAGGCCGTTATCTGCTTCGCCAACCACTGCTGCGTAGGTGTTGCTGCCTATCGTGAAGGTGTCCACAGCATATGAACCGTCAAGGTCCTGAGAGCCACCTTGACCTTCTTTCAGGCTGCCGGCGGCTACAGGACTGGCAGGGTTGGTGACATCCACTAGTTGTATGCCGTCTTCGTATTCGGCGGCCACTGCCGCATAGGTGTTGCTGCCTATCGTGAATACATCCACACCGCGGGCGCCGCCAAGCACCGTGGAACCCGTATCGTCCAGGCTGCCGGCGGCTGCAGGACTGGCAGGATTGGTGATGTCCACTAGCTGGATGCCGTCTTCGTCGAGGGAGACGACGGCCGCGTAGGTGTTGCTGCCTATCGTAAAGACGTCCACATCGCGGGCGCCGTCAAGCACACTGGAACCCGTATCGGTCAGATTGCCGGCGGCTGCAGGACTGGCAGGGTTGGTGATGTCTATGATCTGGATGCCGCCATCGACGAAGGAGGCCACTGCCGCATAGGTGTTGCTGCCTATCGTAAAGACGTCCACGCCCTGGGGGCCGTCAAGCACCGTGGAACCCGTATCGTTCAGACTGCCGGCGGCTGCAGGACTGGCAGGGTTGGTGATGTCAACTAGCTGGATGCCGTCATCGTATTCGGAGGCGACGACCGCGTAGGTGTTGCTGCCTATCGTGAATACGTCCACGCCAAAGGCGCCGTGAAGTAGCAGTTGCGGGCTGTCGTCCAGACTCCCGACCGGGGTGAGCGTGATTGCGGCGGGCACAACTATGTCAAATGTCTCCGAGTCGGTACCGCTGCGGCCATCATTTACCGTTATTGTAACCTCGTGAGTCTGCCCGGCATCAGCCGATACGGGCGTCCAGACGAGGGTGCCGTCAGATGCAGTGAATGCGGCGGCTGCCGGCAGCGTGCCGCGCGTTATGGAATACGTGTGCGTATCGGTAGGATCGGCGTCAGTTACAGTCGGCGTTATGGTTAATTGAACATCCGGAGTAGCCGTCTGGTCTCCTATGGTACCCAGAACGGGATCGTTGTTGTCGCGCGTGACTGTTACCGTTACCGTGCCCTGTGTGGTGCCGGTGCCGTCACTTACGGTATATTCGAACGTGTCCGTACCCTCATAGTCCTGATCTGGCGTGTAGGTTATCGTATCATCGTCATGGGTTGCAGTCCCGTTGGGCGGATCCACCACTGCTGATATCACCGGGGTGTCCGATGTGTCGGGATCCGATATGGCAGGCGTTATGGTTACAGGCGTGTCCTCTGCAGTGGAAGCCGTCTCGTCAGGCGCCACCGGCGGGCTGTTGGGGGCCTCTGCAAGCTTTACTGTCTGGAGGCCCTCCGTGTCAGAGGCCACCACGGCGTACGTATCCCCGTTGCGGGTGAACACGGACAGATCTCGGGCCGCGTCAAGCGAGAGTCCCGGGCCGTCCCTCAGGGATCCGGCCTCTGCGGGATTGTCCGGATCCGAGACGTCCACGATCTGGAGGCCGTCGTCAGACTGGGAGGCCACTGCGGCGTAGATTGCCTGGTCCACCACGAATATCTCCACGCCGCTGGCCCCGCCAAGCAGCCGGTCGCCGCCGTCTGCCAGCTTTCCGGCAGGTGACGGACTGGCGGGATCCGAGACGTCCACGATCTGGAGGCCGTTTTCAGGATGTGACGCCACTGCCACGTATGCAGAGCCTCCCGCCTCGAATGCATCCACGGCGCGGATTCCCCTGAGCAGCACGTCATTGTCGTCTGCCAGCCGTCCCGTCTCTGCAGGACTGGACGGGTTGCTGACGTCTATGATCTCAAGGCCGTCATCCCCCCACGAGGCCACTACTGCATATGTGGAGCCGCCCCTCCTGAAGGTGTCCACAGAGGAGGTATCCTCAAGCAGCCGCGAGGTGCTATCCTCCAGCCTCCCGGACTCTGCCGGATTGTTGGGCTTGGTGACATCTATGATCTGGAGGCCGCCGTCGTACTGGGAGGTGACTGCCGCGTAGGTGCCGCCGTCGATCTTAAAGTTGCTCACGCCGTTGGCGCCGTCAAGCAGGCGGGAAGAGGCATAAACGCCCATATTGCCGGTGGGCTTCGGGCTGGCCGGATTGGAGACGTCGACAATCTGGATGCCGTCCTCGGCATGCGAGGCCACTGTGGCGTAGGTCTTGCTGCCTTTCGTGAAGGTGTCCACGGCGCGGGCGCCGTCAAGCAGGCTGTTGTGTGCATCCCTCATATTTCCGGCGGGAGTCAGGCGGGCGGGATTGGTGATATCCACGATCTGGAGGCCGTCCTCGGTGCTGGAGACGGCGACGGCGTAGGCGTTGCTTCCTATTGTAAAGGTATCCACGCCGCGTGACTTTTCAAGATACAACCCCGCACCATCAGGCAGCCTTCCGGCGGGGATCGGGCTGTCCGGGCTGGCCGTCGTGACTGTTTTGTCGCGTGCGGTGCCTATGTGATGTCCGGCATGATCCTCCACCGCTCCCGCCGCGATGTCAAGCTGCGGGACCCTCATTGCGGCTATGCCGTCCAGCTGTGCCCGTGTAAGGGTAATCGATATCGTCTCCGAGTCCGGCACCGCATCATCAAAGGTGGCCCCGCTCATAGACACCCCGTTGGTCTGGCCTGCATCACTGACGTATATCTTTGAGAGGTCCGTATCCGAGACGTCTATGACCTCGCTGAAGGTGATCGTCATGGTGCCCGTGTTGTCGTCTAGTGTAGCCGATGCAAACTCCGGAGCTCCCTGCTTGCCGATAATTACCATCTGGAGGCCGTCGTCGTTTTGGGACACTACTGCCGCGTAGGTGCCGCCGCCTATCGTGAAGACGTCCACGTCGGTGGCGCCGTCAAGCTCCAGGGAGTTATTATCTCCCAGCTTGCCAACGGTGTGGGCAGCGGTAGGATCGGAGACGTGTATGATCTGGATGCCGTCGTCGACGGAGGAGGCCGCTGCAGCATAGGTCCTGCTGCCTATCGTAAAGACGTCCACGCCGTAGGCGCCGTCAAGCAGGCGGGAACCATCATCATCCAGCCTTCCGGCGGCAGTCGGACCGTGAGGACTGGTGACGTCTACAATCTCAAGGCCGTCGTCATCAACGGAGGCGACTGCCAGAAATGCCTTGCTGCCCCTCTGGAAGGCGGCCACGCCGATGGCGCCGTCAAGCTCCCGGATACCCCGGTCTCCCAGATTCCCGGCGGCAGTCGGACTGGCAGGGTTGGAGACATCTACAATCTGGATGCCGTCATCAAGCCATGAGGCCACTGCAGCATAGGTCTTGCCGCCTTTCGTAAAGACGTCCACGCCGGTGGCGCCGTCAAGCTCCAGGGAGCCGGTATTCCCCAGATTCCCGGCGGCAGCCGGACTGGCAGGGTTGGAGACGTCTACAATCTGGATGCCGTCGTCGATGAAGGAGGCCACTGCGGCATAGGTCTTGCCGCCTATCGTGAAGGTGTCCACGCCGCGGGCGCCGTCAAGCAGCAGCTCGTTGTCGCCCTCAGTGTCTGCCAGATTCCCGGCGGCAGCCGGACTGGCAGGGTTGGTGATATCTACAATCTGGATGCCGTCGCTGAAGCGGGCGGCCACTACGGCGTAGGTCCTGTCGCCTATCGTAAAGACGGCCACGCCGTGGGCGCCGTCAAGCAGCCTGGAGTTATCATCACCCAGATTCCCGGCGGCAGTCGGACTGGCAGGGTTGGTGATATCTACAATCTGGATGCCGTCGTCGTCGCGGGCGGCCACTACGGCGTAGGTCCTGTCGCCTATCGTAAAGACGTCCACGCCGGTGGCGCCGTCAAGCAGCCTGGAGTTATTGTTTTCCAAATCCCCAACCGGGGACACCTCGACCGAGCTCTGTGCATATGCCTCCTGCAGGCCACCAGCGACGGCCAAGCATGAGACGGCAGCTGCGATGAGCACCAGGTACGGGAGGAGGGGCCCTGCAGAGGCCCGGCATGGCGTGTGCCGCAGATGCGGCAGGCCGCATGCCACGGATTCAGTACGGGCGCGGTGCCTCATGTGCATATGCATCCCCCGCCGTACCGTCCGTAGTTGCCTGCATCCAGCAAGAATGTCCGGCCGCATGCCGTACGGGTACAGATTCCGTACGGACAGGCCCCTGTGCCGCCAGGGTCATGACCGCATACAAATCCATCACAGCCGCCAAGACCCGAGCCGTTCCGCCTCGATCCCTGCCCCGCCGTCGGGAACCCCCCCCCCCAATGATCACCAAGGCTCTGGCATGGATGCCCTGCCGCATGGAGACGCATAAGACGTTCATTCTGATATCATGGTTAAATCGAGTCAGATTATTAAAAATAGCGGATTTGCAGGGGTTGTCCAAAAAATTTCCGCAAAATGACTGCTAGGCTTATGGATCATGGGCGCACGGCACCGAAAGCGATCTTGATCAGCCGATCCTGGATATTCCAATGAGCAACGACAGAAAGAACACAGACTACAACCGCCTCTACGAGCAAAAGCGCAGGCAGGAGAGCTCCCGCAAGAAGAGGATGATGAAGAATCTGAGAAAGATCGTACGCAGGACGGCCGGGAAGATGGCGGCCGAGACGGGAATCGACGCCCGACTTGCGTGGTCTGCCATACGCATTGCGATCCTCAGGATCGAGAATCGCCTGTCCTACAGGACCATGGCCACGCACCTGGATGCAAACCCGGACGATCTCAGGCCGCACCGCTTGAGATCGTCCGGGTTTGCATCCAGGTGCGTGGCCATCCTGCTCTCCTACCTGCGCTTCTGCTCGCAGGGCCGGCAGTAGTCCGTGTTCTTCATGTCGTTGCTCATCATGATGTCCGGGCCCGGCTGATCAAGATCGTTTTCGGTGCCGTGTGCCCATGATCTATAATCTTGGCGGTCATTTTGCGGAAATTTTTTGGACAACCCCTCTTCGGACGGGATTCTTTTATGCTGCCTGCAGGGGGTTGGGGATGGGGCACATTTTCGTCTACTATTGAGGAACCCATAGTGACGATTAAGAGTTCTTGAGCTCGTGTGAGTATGAACTACGCAAGAAGGGATTTTTTGGTGATCAAAGATTTTCAATCTCCATTACGCTGTCTATTGCCGTCCTCACATAATTGTTAAAATAGACCTGTTCTTCAGGCCGAGCACATTTAGTAGTTATTTCTTGTAAAATTGAAGTGATCAGTGATTGTTCGTTTAGTGAAGGCAGGGATATTTTACGTTTAATTGTAAAGTCTGATGTTTGAATAGTGCGGGTCCTCATAGAACCTGGATTCAGAGAATTGTTAGAAATAAAATTATAGTCTTGAACATTGTGATAAGAATACTCAACATTTATCTTTCCACTATATCCAATTTTATCAAATACAGATCTGATGTATTTTATCATGCCAGCTAGGAATAAGGATTCTACCTCGATAGCCATCATCCTTCTTTTTGAATGGCAGTCCAAGTTATTCTTCACAAATACTGACTCAGGGCATATGCTCGCCACAAAGGAGATGTGGGCCAGATTGCTAACTATGCCATTGGGTTTGAGCTCACCATCATCACAGAAATAACGAATTGCATTTTGAGCTAATCTAATTGAAGGTTTTTCAATACTTCTTGGTTCATTGTTCTTAAACCAGTTTGTCATATCGCCATCAAATTGAATTGTCGTAAAATCATCATCAAGTGGAATTACAGTGAAAATTCTTGAAGGACCGCTTATTGTCATTAACTGAGATTCTATTGGTTGGGGCTTGCCCCTATCAGAAGACAAATTATTGAATGTACGTGTGAATCCTTTTTAAGTCTATTAGACTTTATGCGTAATCGATCGTGACTAAAAGTTCCGCAGGATTTTCCAAGAGTTGATGTGTTGATCAGATCAAGTTATCGCATACAAATATGTCATGACGCGCGCAAGAATTGGCCCGTGCCAAAAAGACGTGTGCAACGATATAGCACGGTGATGTGCCCTGTTGTCAAGTCATAAGAAAGGCGGCCCGTACCGCCGCACGTCATATGTTAAGCAGATGGCGATACTTTTTCATTTTCAATACCGTTTTGAGGTTCTCAAGACCCGTAATTACCTGCATGAAATAGTTTAGATCCCTGGCGGTTCCGCCAAACGGCGTGGTCAGGATGGCATATTTCTTGAACTTCCCTATGTGGTGCTCCACCTTGACGCGGACCCTGCTGATCTGCTTGCGGCGCCTCTTCTGCGTCGCGGCAAGCTCCCCGTCTCTGGGCTTCTTGGGAGGCTGCCTGTGTATGGCGCCCGGAAGCATCTTTTGGATGCCCTCAAAGGCCAGGTCGCTGTAAACTGTAAACGCACTTTCAGGATCGTCTGCGTTTTCTGCCTTCATTGCTCTTGTGTGCCTTCAAGTCCGGGCCACATCCCGCATTCATCAGGCCCTTGTCGTTGACGCTGCCGTCTGCAGTCTCGCTGCAGTCTAGCGCGATGCCGTCCAGGTTAGTGGTGACCAGCGTGTTGTACATGTGCCTCTTTTCTTCCCGTGTACCGGGTCTTTCTTGCGGTCTTGTCCCCGGACCTGACTACGGGAGTCAGGATCCCGTCAACCAGGATTGTCTTTGGGATCAGCTCCTCTATCCTGTCTGCAGGGGTCTTGCGGATGACGTCTGCCATCTTTTCGGCAGTAGGTAGTATCTTGCGCAGTATCATGATACAGTACTGGAGGTACCTAGATATCGTGGACTGGTCGACGTCAAATGTTGCGGCCAGGTGGTGCTGCGTCGCACTGGTCATCAGGCTCATGAGCTCTGCAAGCAGCGCGTGCCTGATGTGCAGCTTGCACCAGTTTCCGGCATCACTGCGGCTTGCGTCATCCTCCCAGAACAGGGGCCTGTCCCCGTCGGCCATGACTGCCTCTGTAAAGCGCTCCAGTATTATCTTAAATGTACAACTTCAGGTCCTTTTTATACTGACAGGCAGGCATTTCCTGGGCAGCATCTTATGATCAGATGTCCTTGCAGTCATGGCTGGGCATAAAACATCTGTGACCAGACATCGCAGGCATGAAATTTCTGAAAGGGTGCCAGTATTAGTATCCGGGTCAAAGAATTTCAACGGGAATCTTTTTTGATCTTGCCTGCTTGGTGTACACATGGACTCCAAAGCCGCGCCTGCACGCTGTACGGATCCTGGAAAGGCACTTGTCATGATCATGGAGCGGGATGAGATCTCCGGGCTGGAAAAGGAACTCTCCGACATCAAAAAGGAGAACTCCGACACCAAAAAGGAGAGCACCAGGCTTCAGGCAAGGCTTGCCCTGTACGAGAGTCCCAACATGCCCACATCCACGCCGTCATTATATAATGGCGCCAGAAAGAAGTTCAGGGAGCGAAGGGGCGAGGATCCGGGGGGCAGTCCGGGTGACACGGCCAGGGGCAAAAAGCGCGGCCCCCCGTGCGGACACCGGGGCGTATCGCACTGCAACCGGCCGTCTAGGACATTGAGGTACGATCTTGACTCCAAGGCGTGCCCAAAGTGCGACGTCCAGCTGAGGATGCTCAAGCCGCTCAACAAGCTTGTAAACGACCTGGACGACTCCATGCGCATGCGTGCTGCCAATGCCATCATCCAGAATGCCGTGTGTCCCAAATGCAACGGCGAGGTAGTTGCGGCCACCCCGTTCCTGGGCGGAACGTCGCTCGGGCCCTTCTCGCTTTCCATAATCACGACGTTCTCCGAGAAGGGAAACACCGACGAGGACATTGCAGAGTACTTTCGGGTCCTGTTCGGGTTCAGGATGGCCCCAAATACCGTGACAGGTGCGCGGCGCGCAATGGCAAATGCGCTCCAGCAAAACATGATACAGCGCATACAGTCGTTCATTGCTGCCCGGCCGTGGATACAGATGGACGAGACCGGCTTTAAGCGCGGCGACGGGCACACGGGGTACGTCTGGGTGCTCAACTGTACGGGGGCGTGCTTTGTGGTCTTTGCACCGTCCCGGTCCTCCGATGTCCTGCATACATACTTTGGATGGCTGGATCCCAGGGTTCCAATAGTCGTCGACGGGCTGGCCCAGTACAAGGTGTACTTTGAGATAATCCAGAGGTGCTGGAGGCACCTTCTGGCATATGCCGAGCAGCTTGCAGTCAGGATGGGTGGGGATGATGAGGTACGGTATAATTTGCTGCTTGAACTTTACAGGACGATAAAAGAAATCAGGACGCTTGCACCGTTTACATGCATGGAGCTTTCCAGGCAGGCCTACGAAATAATCAGCACATACGTGGACAAGCGCGTGCGCACGCACCTGCTAAACGCCATACCGTACATGCTTACGTCTGCGGCGCATCCGGGAATGCCGCCGCACAACAACGACACCGAGCGGTGCATACGCGACGGGATCATACCACAGCGCAATGCGCGCCACAAGATCGTGACCGACGGGGGAAGGGAGACATTTTCCGTGATGTCGACGTTTTCGATGACGTGCCGCAAGCAGGGCATACATCCTGCCAGGGCGCTCCTGGAGTACCTGCGGGATCCGGAGTGGGACATCTTTGCCAGGGCCAAGGATGACGCACCACGCCTGTCCTCGCTTGTAGATCCGGACGGTACAAGATACAGCGTCTTTGAGTGTCCCGGGCCGCCGCCGGTGTGGCCGGGTGCAGGCAAGGGGGCGGTACGCCGGAACCAGACGGCCGTCGTACCCGTAGCCCCGATGATATCATGATCCGTCTGGCGCCTACGGGACGGCGTAACCCGTAGCCTCATATCGAAGGATCCGACTGAATCTGCCAGTCAACGGCATCGAGTGCAACGGCTCCTGACTGCCTGCAGATGCCACTCGTCAATGTGTTGCCTGCATGGCGTCGGTCCTGGCATGTACAAAGGATGTGTAGTGATGCAACGGGTCTGTCACAACGGATGCGGAAGGATCAAAAAGTTCCGGGCAAAAAGTTCCCTAGGCGCTTTAAATAGGACCTGAAGTTGTACGTATAATAAACATGTTTCATATGAATATTTCATTCCGCGGTTCTATGCAATCTTCGGGACATGAAACCTGGATCTTCTCCGGACTGAAATAGTAGACCTTATGCGTAATCGACCGGATCGAAACATTCCGACGGTGGTCGGCCACACATGCAAGGCTGACGGCATCACATGACGTGTACATGGGCGGCAGAGTCCGTATATCGTATATCTACGGATCATTCCAGCTGGTAAAAACTACAATGTCGTGCGGCATCGTGTGGCGTTGCAATGCGCTCTGTACGTAGTATCTACGTCAGCCATTTGTTCATCTTTACCACCTTTATCTCGCCCCTGCGCGTCATACTGCGCAGTGATCTCTGCATCTCCTTGACGGTCTTGTAAAGGCAGTTTGAAGTCGCCTTTTTGAACTCGCGCCACTGCCCCTCCGAGTTGTTAAGCTCCGGCATGTACGGCGGCAGGTACTTTAGCACCACGTCCCCGTTCCACTTGGCCATCTTTCTACTGAGTTCTGCTGACTTGTGATACGATGCGTTGTCGACAAACAGCAGCACCTTGCCGTACTTGCGGCGCAGCACCTTGAGAAACCTGATGAACGTATGTGGTCACCTATCTCTATCAATCAGGCACGAATTAGCATGAATGATTGTGATCTTCATGCCTAGCTAGTAGGGGGACGTGACCACATACTGATGAACGTGTACTTGTTGGCCTTTTTGTAAAAGCGGCAGTCAAGTCCGTTTGCCGACAGGGCCCCGATCGAATAGAACCTCTCCTTTGACAGGTTGGACGGCGCGTAGACCGGCCTTCCCGCGATATACCAGCTGTTCTTGACGTTCCATCCCTGGATGAACGAGGACTCGTCCCCTATCATTAGTGTACCCCCTCTTTGAATGGTACCTCACGTACCACCTAGCTTTTTTTTGAACTCCTCTTTCTCGGATTCTGAGGCTGATTTTGGGTGTTTTGGGCGCGGCCTCCTGCATGAAAAGCCCAGGCATGTGCAGTATCTTGTATACGCTGGAGACGGCATAGTCTACCTTGTATTTCTTTTTGATGTGCACTGCAAGCAGCGGTGCGGTCCACACCTCCGACTCTAATCCGCAGCTGCGCGGGCCCGCAATCAGGTCGGCGCGCACCTGCTTGAGCTGCCCTGCATCCAGCCACATCTTGGTGCCGGGCCTCTTGATGTCGTACCTGCCCTGTATGCCAAGCTGCATGGCCCGTATCAGCCAGTCGCGTATCGTAGAGTATCCCCGGCCGAGATGCTCGGCTATCTGGCGTATCGAGTCGCCTTTTTTGCGCCGTATGTAGGCCATCAGCCTGGCTGCGGCCTTGGAGTCGGTCTCATTTTTGTACCTCTTAAGGAGGGACGGGGCCGAGACGTTGGGAAGAAACTTGCCCCCTATTGGAATCATTGAGTCGTCTGGTTTCATGCGTATTGTTACGTTGTACCGGATCTTAGATCCTTTGGTGAAAATTTCTTGTCCTTTTTGTGATTGGTTACTACGCATAGTTACTAGTCCAGATCATACACGCCCTCGTATGTGGCAAAGTTATTTCGGCTCTTGGGCCCAACACGGATAATATGGCGTCCGCCACAGATAAGATTTGATATAACGTCTCTTACGTTTTACAGATCAGGCTTTTCTATCATATTGAGCAAATTCTTATGCTCATAGTGTAGTATTGGCTCGCCAATATTGTTTACTTTGTCTGTGCCATACACTTTGGTTAGCTTGATTCCTACCACGATGATGAACTTTTTTGTCTCATATATGTTGAAGGCCTTCTTGACAAGTTTAAAGGAAAGCTCGCATGTTTCGTCTGCATTGGTTGTGGGGCCCGTGCGCTCTTTTAGGCCGGACCTGTTAAAACCCTGAGGTGCTACTACCACTGCTACAGTAACAGCCGTTACCTTGCTTTTCCCTACCCCATTTGCACCATCCTCGTTGACTATGCGGATAACTGTTGGCATCACCTTCATCCTCAGACCGTTCTCAGTTTCATACTCGCTGTATTCCTGCCTTATGGTGTTGAATTCTACTAACTCGTGCTTCATTTCAGCTTCCTAATGTCGGGCTCTCCCTCTTTCTTGTAGTGAACCAACCATATCTGCTTCCTGCTCCAAAAGTGTGGCTTGTCTGGTACTTTTTTTGGGGTACATATCTTAAAGTCATCACTTCTGATTTCCATAATCAGGTGTTTTTTCTTGTTAGAGTACTCGTAATTTATGTTGACCTTTGCCCCTATAGACTTTATGCGTAATTGGCCTGAATGAGATGAATTTGTTCGTCATGATCCTAGATCTGAACCGATTACGCGTAAAGCTTGGTGATATTGCATGAATGGTGATGGATCTGTGAATCTTTTTTTCAAAATTATGGTTCTCTGTGTGGAGTATCGTTAGACATAGTAATTTTTCCTACGCGTGGATCAACAATATCTACAAAACTGTCATCATCATATATTGATCTCATTACAGCAAATGCCCGGATTTTTGTATCTGGAAATGCTTCCGCAAGTCTATTTACTGCACCAAGAAATGTAGCACCCCTAGTAACAACATCATCAACTACAACTATTTCTTCAGGTTCAAATAACAATTCTCTAACCCTCATCGATTCATAATGCTCTGACGGACTTGGCCTTCTAGAACCAATCCTTTGACCCGATGATCTTGCCACTTCAGTAACTCGTTCCAAACATGATTCAGATGATCTGCCTAATCCATTGTTGACAAGTGCTGTTGTAATGCGTTCTGGTACCCAAAGCATTCCTGCTACTGGCAATGAACTTTTTGGAATGGGTACAAGAATTGTATTAGAATTGAAAAAATCCACAAATGGGCAACCATCAATTTCTTTTCTCATTGCTTGTACAACATATTCTGATGTTAGGATATCTGAACTCAAAACATTATCTCGTTTAAGATTCCTCATAGCTGATTTGGACTCCTCAGCTTTTTTTGATGTACCACGGACAGAATAACTCAGTAAGGAACCAAAGTCTATCTCAGATATGTCCATTGTGACTATTACTAAAACAATTCTGGCATTTTAACATTTGACGGAAGAATTTCTAAGATGTCTGTAGTCTCATCAAGCTCTACGGCACCATGTTTTATCATCTCCTTTGGCCATTCTAATTTTGAGTTGTGAACCGCAGATTTACAAATGAACAATGGTCTTCCCAATCTCAATGTCTCCCATCCTTGGTATAATGTTCCACTCCCATCCCCTGCTTCCACAATTACAGAAGCATCAGAGATTAATGCCATTGTACGATTTCTAAATACAAAGTCTTTGGGAGTAGTTTTGTAACCTACAGGATATTGTGATATTACTAGATGGTTCTCCATAAGTTCTTCTTGCAGTTCTGCATTTTCTTTTGGATATACTTTGTTTAATGGCGTTCCAATAACTGCAATTGTTCTGCCCCCATTCTTGATGGCAGCTTTGTGTGCTGCCGAATCAATTCCTTTTGCAAGTCCACTTACAATGATGACGTTATTTTTTACAAGAGTTTCAACAACGTGCTCTGCTGCATTAAGCCCTTCTTCTGTTGGTTCTCTTGTACCAATAACTGAAACTCTTGGACATGGCAATGGAATATCTATTGCTCCTTGGAAGTATATTGTTGGCGGTGCGAATTTCTCTTCGATGTCGTTCAAAGAGCGACCTAACAAATTTTTCAAGTCAATGGATAGGTATACTATTTCCTCTGCCATCTTCTCACACATCATACGGATCGGGTCTTTTTTAAAACTTTCATTAAGGATTTTGCTGATTCTGACATAATCATCTCCTCATTTACCAGTCTTCCCAGAAGCAACCGACTCGTGGCGGCGCAGGAGGTGGCAAGCGGGTATGCAGGCAGCCTCGTTTGAATTGCTTCGAGCCTGGGATAATTTGATGTGGTACTTTTGGGAAGACTGTGTATCAGTCTTCCCAGAAGTAACCCGGAAAACGGCCTCGGATTTAAAACAAATCAAATTATGATGCCTGCAGATTCGCCCGCCACCATCTGCACAGTCATGAATCACGTACTTCTGGGAAGACTGGATGGAGAAGGATTACTAATGAGGGGCGGAACTAATTTCCATGTGAAACATCGTTTGAAGCCGTTTTGTGGGCTACTGGGAAGACTGAATGCAGTGTCCTAACTCCGAAGCTGGCTAAACCGTTATTTGACTGGCGGGTAAGGATAACACATGCTTGGCCTCGGATACCTCGCTCTTCACACGGGGCGCCTGTCAGGGCACGGGCCGCTCCTCCTGCTTGTTGCAATACTGGTGCTTTCTGCATATACGCACCTGTGGAACCCGGCGGGATTTCCGCCGTGGCACGGAGATGAGCCGATCTACATAGATCGTGCCTTGGATGCCATGGATCATAAGATATTGTCAGACAAGCACGACCACCCGTTCCTTGGCTGGACGATACTGGCCGGATTCTTTCATGTCATCGGATACCCCGACTCTGTTGCAACGCCGGAGGATGCGTCCTTGCTCGGGATGCTTTATGGGGCCCGCGCATCCTCATGGGCCTGCTTGCGGTCCTGGACACCTTTCTGGTATACAAGATAACGGAGGGGTGGTTCGGGCGCAGAGCCGCACCGATTGCGGCGGTTCTGTTTGCGGCAATGCCCGTATCGCTGACGCTCAGGCTGGTTCTGCTGGACTCGATCCTTCTCCCGTTCGTCCTGTCCTCTGTTCTGCTTGCCATGTATGCACGCGGCCCGTCCAAGGGAGTGCCGCCGCCGCAAGCCCCGGACAAGACCAGCATGCTGGTCCTCCTGTCGGGCGTCTGCATGGGATGCGCCTTGCTTGTCAAGATCCCCTCGCTTGTGATGATCCCGCTGATCCTCGTCTTGGTCTGGTCTGCAGGCAGGAGGCCGGGGCGGATGCTGTTGTGGCTTGTGCCCGTAATCCTGATTGCGGCAGCATGGCCGGCGTCTGCTGCGCTGATGGGTGATTTTGACGGATGGGTAAACGGCGTCCTGTGGCAGACCGACAGGGACGGTCAATATAGCAACGGGCAGAAGTCTTTGAGTCAAAATAGGTCATAACTACACGTAAAAAACCTCAATTATTTCTGCTCGTTGCTATAATACAACTTAGCTGTGAAAACCGGAACTTATAAAAAAACAACCGGTTACCTAGATGTACAAGAATATGGACATACCAACCCGGGAGGCCGTCGATGAGATGTGGCTCAAATTCGATAACATAACTGCAGACTATTAGACTTTATGCGTAATTGGCAAATCTGATCTAAAAATACAACACAACAGATCATGGTTTGCATACCTACAACCATAAAGATCAGCAATGGTTCTCTGATGGTATGGGTTCAGATGTCGAGCTTGTCCAAACACTGCAAGAGCAAAACAAGAGTCTGGTAGAACAAAACATGCCCGTTCTCCAAGCAAAACGAGCATCCAAGGAACAGGCTTGCGTTTGAGGACTCGCTGTGGCAGTCCGAGGAAAACAAGACAGAAAGAATCGTGCGCGGCGGCCGGGCACTGCGGATGCACGCAATCGAGCTTGCAGACGGCATAGTCGACGACCCGGTGCGCCTTGGCAGCGTCACTGGATGCACAAAGAAGTCATTTAAGATAATACTGGAGCGCTTTACAGAGGCGGTCATGGCCGATAAGGACAGGCCCCTGTCCTGGGAGGATGACGCAAGGAGCGGCGATGCCGGAAACCGGTGCAAGCTGCACATCAGGCACGCGCTGCTTGCAGAGCTCATGAGCCTGAGGACCAGTGCGACGCAGCACCACCTGGCCGCAACATTTGACGTCGACCAGTCCACCATATCCAGGTACCTCCAGTACTGTATCGTGATACTGCGCAAGATACTGCCTACTGCCGAAAAGATAGCGGGCGTCATCCGCAAGACCCCGGCAGGCAGGATAGAGGAGCTGATCCCAAAAATGACGATCCTGACTGACGGAACCCTGACTCCCGTAGTCAGGCCCGGGGACAAGACCGCAAGAAAGACACGGTACACGGGAAGGAAAAAGAGGCACATGTACAACACGCTGGTCACCACGAACCTGGACAGCCTTGCGCTGGACTGCAGCGAGACTGCAGACGGCAGCGTCAACGACAAGGGCCTGATGAACGCAGGAGGTGTCCCGGACTTGAAGGCACACAAAAGCAATGAAGGCAGAAAACGCCGACGATCCTGAAAGTGCATTTACAGTTTACAGTGACCTGGGCTTTGAGGGCATCCAAAAGATGCTTCCGGGCGCCATACACAGGCAGCCTCCCAAGAAGCCCAGAGACGGGGAGCTCACCAAAACGCAGAAGAGGCGCCGCAAGCAGATCAGCAGGGTCCGCGTCAAGGTGGAGCACCACATAGGGAAGTTCAAGAAATATGCCATCCTGACGGTACCGTTTGGCGGAACTGCCAAGGATCTAAACTATTTCATGCGGGTAATTACGGGTCTTGAGAACCTCAAGACGATACTAGAAAAGAAAAAGTACCGCCATCTGCTTGACATATGACGTGCGGCGGTACGGGCCGCCTTTTTTCTGACTTGTCAGCGGGGCACATCACCGTGCTGCAAGGTTGCGCACGTCTTTTTGGCACGGGCCGATTCTTGCGCGCGTCATGATATATCCGCATGCGGTAGCTTGATCTGATCGATGCATCCACGCCCGGAAAACCCCGCGGAGTTTTCAATCCCGGTCGATTACGCATAAAGTCTACTGAGGATAATCATGAGAAATGACCACGTATTGAGGGATTTGGAATTATTTTAAAAATTGTTTGGCCAAAGTCAGAATCGTTTCTCAAATCACCAAATGACTTGTCCGTGGAGTAGAATAATGGAACGGAGCTGCATCTGGCAAGATATGCATGTTCCATGTCTGCGTGGCCCAATGCCTTGTACTGATATTTGCTTAGCAACCTGTGGCCGCTTTTGCATGACGGGCAATTGTTCTGGCTTTCTCTGCCAACCCACCTTTTTTTACAATTAGGGCACACGCTTACAGTTCTGACATGTCCAAAATAACCCACCATTTTTTTCATGACTGTGTGGTGATGTTCGTGGATTTTTTGGCCTGATCTTGCTATTATTATTTTCTGTTCTTTGGACAATGTGTCTATAATGGATATAAACTCGACTACAAGGGCATTTGCTCTGGCAATGATTCCATCGCGCTCTATTCTCCCATCACCGACAAACTTGCTTTTCTCAGTGATTCTTTGTCTCAATACATGTATGACTTCAATGATTACCAAATATGAAACGACGGCGATTTTTTTCCTGTTTTCTACATTCTCAACCAAAGGCTTGCAGTGGGCATAATAGGCGTCTTTGTCACCTAGCATGTAGGATACCCAAACATTGGTATCGTAGTAAACCAACCTGTTATCAGTTATCCCTGACAGATCTTACCAACTCTTGTGAATTTTGTTCTGGATCTACATAATCCTTCAGTAGCCCATCAAGGGATGTTGTGTCCACATCATCGGATTCGTTGCCAAGAATGGATTCCAACGCTTTTCTGCTGATCTCGTTTTGTTCAAGCAGGTCATCAAGATGCATACGCCTATGACTCTTCTGCAGCTCCGAGATTTCTTTTTGCATTTTCGAAATTTCTTCTGCTTGGCTTTCTTCCCGCTCTAGTAAGAATTGTACGTATGCAACAAGTCGTGCCTGCTCTGTCTCATCGGTGTATTGTTTCCTCAGTATTGAAGAACGTTCAACATCATAACTGCTAAAGTTCTCATATCCTGTTGTATCTAACATGTTTTTCTGATCGCGTTTTAATATCGAATGGAGTTCATGTTGTTCTTGCTCAATTTCTTGCTCTTTTTTATCCCAGTTCTTAGAAACCACCATTTTCACCTAAACCGAGTAGGACGACGCTTGTATTTACTAGGCATATCATATTGACTTTTTGTTGCATAAAACCTGAGTTCAAGCAGAGCAGAATAAATATTGTTGTTTTCACCGGATCTGATCGCACTTATCAAATCATTCACACATGAATTCAACGCTTGTATTTCTTTGGTATGTTCCTCACTGTTAATCTCATACGTGGATGCTTCTCTAAATAACTGTAGGAAAGAAGACTCGACGATTTCGCCAATAAAGACTCCCACCTTCGAATCCAGCATAACCGAAATTTCAGTGAGAATAGTGCCAAAATTATGAGCATTACTCAAATTGCCTTTTTCCAAAGTTTTTTTCAATGATTCTAATATCTTGATTGATGTTTCTCTGACAGTGCTATCCATGTCTATGCGATACCGAATGGGTACTTAAATTAGGTGGTTCCATCAGTCTTCCCAGAAGCAACCGACTCGTGGAGGTGGAGGCGACATGCGGATCTGCAGACGTCCTCATCTGAATTGTTTCGAGCCTGGGATAATTTGATGCGGTACTTCCGGTGTAGTGAAGAGTAGTTTGTTAAACACATGATAAAAACACCCCCACCGTAGTCAGGGCGATGGATCAACCCCTCGTTATGCATGTGCTTTGGTGCGAACCCCGCTAGAATAGGAACGCTTTTTTTCGCACACTTTTTGAGTCAGGAGGTCGAATCACAGACATGGGCAAGAAAACATGGAGTGCACAGGACAAGATAGGGATAGTCATGGGGGCACCTGAGCACCAACATCGAGACGGCGGAGCTGTGCCGCCGTCACAACCTCTCCCCTAGGACGTTTTATCAGTGGAGGGAGCGCTTTTTGCAGGCAGGACGCGCCTCACTGTCGGGCAGGGGCCACAAGTCAACCGAGGAGCGGCAGCAAAAGGAGATCGAATCGCTCAAGAAGATAGTCGAAGAGTACGCCGTGGCCAATGCGGTATTAAAAAAAACGTACGAGGTCACCTACCCCTACCAATCAGGCACGAATTGGCATGTATGGTTATGATTTTCACGCCTGGCCAACGGGGGGACGTGACCACATACAAAAAAACGTATGAGGTCACCTAACCCCCCACATTATGTTAAATATTCCTGACGACACCGATCCATATACTATGATCGTGTAGACTAGGTATTATGAAAGGTCAGCTCCTCACATGCTGCAAGATCGAGGCATCTACAGTATCACCCACGGAGACGCTAAGGAATCTAAAAAAAGGACCTCAAGGAGCGTGACAATATCATTGAAGAGCAGGGCAGGATCAACAAGGAACTAAGCAGGATCAACAAGGAGCAGGGCAGGACCATTGAAAAGCTAAACAAGGCCATTGAAAAGCTAAACAAGACCATTGAAAAGCTAAACAAGACCATCAAGGAGCAGGGCAACAGGCTCCGATACTACGAGAACTCGCCCCCGTCGGCGGACTCGCTGGCGTGCAAGGAGCAAAAGGCGCAGAGGAGAAAGGAGAGGGCCAGGTCCGATGCTGCAGCCGGGGAGGACGGAGCCAAGGACAGGAAAAAGCCCGGCGGCCAGAAGGGCCACAAGGGCGTATCACACATCCACCGGCCCACCAGGGTGCAAAGGCACGACTTTCCGGGTGGACGGGCGCCGGAGTGCAAGTGCGGCACCACCACAGAGATCATGAAAAAGCCTCAGGTGCGCGACATGATGGGGTTTAAGATCGAGGCCACCGAAACGCGCCACGAGATACAGAGGGCAGTATGCCCGAGATGCGGCACATGTCACACTGCCCCCAGCGACCTGCCCAGATGCGGCAACTACGACACGAGTATAGTCACAGCCGTCACCAAGCTGCGCAGCGAGGGCGTCCCATACGGCAGGATCCCGGGCATAATGTCAGATATCCTGGGCGTGGACATGTCAAAATCAACTGCAATCAACAGCATAGGACGCGTCTGCGACGCCGCAAAGGCGCCTGCCGAGGCCATCGCAGAGGAGGTAAAAAGCTCAAAGACCGCCTGCATAGACGAGACGGGGATCAACCTGGCAGGCAGGCTGGGATGGGTGTGGACCACACTATCGGCAGCGGGCATATTCATGACATACAGTGATACAAGGGCGGCCCGGGTCCTGGACCAGTACATGAACGGGTACGAGGGCGTCGTCACATCGGACGGATATCCTGCATACAAGAGGTTCGATCCGGGGGGAAGGCACCAGAGGTGCTGGGCGCACGAGCTGCGAGCCCTCCTGTATGGCTGGCAGAAAAAGGACGCCCCCCTGTTTGCAGGAGTCCTATACCGGCAGGGACAGCAGCTGTTCAAGGACGCCAAGGCGTGCCTCAAAGGACGGGACGAGCTGTCTAGGGAGAAGCTCTTGGATCTTGAGGAGAGGACGGGGATAAGGGCGGCCGACGGGCTGATGGGCAGGCACTCGTCGGAGCTGCGCCCCGCTGTTTGAGACCATGATGCGCAACGTTCTGTTCGGATACAGGGATACGCAGGACGAATCGCTGAAATCTCTTGTCAAGAGGATGTACAATGCCCTGCCGGGCCTGTTTGCGTTCCTGGAATACGAGGGCGTAGAGCCCACCAACAATAACGCAGAGCGGGTGCTGCGCCCCGTCGTACTGCAGGACAAGATAAGCGGTCAGATCAAGGGCGGCCTGGTCTGGATGAACAGGTATGGATGGTTCAACACATGCACGTCGACGTGGAAGCTGCAGGGCAAGTCCATTGTGGCTGAGGTAGCCAAAATAATCTAGGGGGTAGGTGACCTCATACATCCAAACGTGTTCAACATATGCACGCTCAACAGGACTGCCTCCATGATAAAAAAGAGGCAGGAGATAGGAAGGGGAATGAGGCTTCCGGTGGATCAGTCAGGCGGAAGGGTTACCGACCAGCAACACCGGCTGACGATCATTGCAAACGAAAGCTATGGAGTACGTCTCAAAATTACAGCAGGAATATGTTGATGAGTATGGAGACCTGATGGTAGCACCAAAGCCGGATGATGGGAGAAGAAGAAAGACGTTCCATCTGGCCGACCGGCACGAGTTGTGTCCGGCGTTCAAGGCATTATGGGACAGGGTATCAACGCGTACACTATACTCGGTCAGGGTGGACACCGATGATCTCATAAAGAAATGTGTTGAAGAAATCAACTGTGGCATGTCAGAGAAAAAAATAGGGATCAGGGTAGACAAGGTGGATCTTGATATTGAGAATGGACGTGGGGTGGTTACCAAGTTTACAAATTCAAAACTGGAACCAATCAACAACGTGTTTCCGGTGCCAAATATGGTAGAACGCATTGCAGAAGAAACCAATCTCACAAGAAGGACTGTGGTAAGGATTCTATCAGGAATAGACAAGCTGAATCTGGTATTTAAGAATCCACATGGGTTCCTGACATCCTGCACCATAATAATCCGGGAGAGCATGGCAGACTTTCTTGTAAACGGGATACAATATACCAAAACCGGCGATAGTTACGACATGAAACTTTTCGAGGACGAAATTGAGGCGTATGATGACATGACCATAAAGGCAGACAACACGATATACGGGGAGGTCATATGTGAGTCGGAAGTAGAAAAAAAGTTTGCGACGGTTCTAAAGAGCATTACCGGACTCAGGTTGTTCATAAAGATACCAAGGTGGTTCGCAGTAGACACGCCTATAGGGGAATACCACCCAGATTGGGCAATAGTCAAGGAGGGTTCGGATGAATCAGACAACACACTGTATCTTGTGGCTGAGACAAAGGGGACACTTGATAGGGCAGACTTGCGAGCAAGAGAAGCGATTCTTAATTAGCAGATTTTGACCCACTTGGGCACTAATCTATGCCTGACGGATCAAAATACCTGTAAAACCATGTACAAATCATGTGTTTGATCGATAGACTGACAAAAAACCCACGGACGTTCCGGATGTTTGCAGGAATGACCGAGGCAGAGTTTGACCAGCTGTGTACCGAGGTGCAAAAGAAATTTCCAGATACCGAGAAGAAGAGGCTCTCAAGGCCCGACCGTGTGCGGGATATAGGCGCAGGCAGGCCCTTTGCCCTGGATCTGAGGAACCGCGTACTGCTGGTCTTGTTCTACTACAGGACGTACGTCTCCCAGGACGTGGCTGGCGCCATGTTCGGTATAGGACAGGCGTCGGTCTCGCGCTCCATAAGCCTGACTGAGCCCCTGCTAAAACAATGCCTGCCGATCCCCGAGAAGATTTACAAGGACTCCAAGAGGATCTCCTCAGTCGAGGAGCTGGCCGAGATCTTCCCGGGGATGGTGTGCCTGACTGACGCCTCCGAGCAGCCCACAAACAGGCCCAAGAGAAAGGACATGGAAAAGTCGCACTATTCGGGCAAGGCAGGCACGCACACGGCCAAGGTCCAGTATACGGTCAACATACACGGTGCCATAGTGCACAAGACCCCGCACTCGCCGGGGCGCGTAAACGACGTCAAGATATACCAGATGAAGCATCCCACGTTCTGGAGCGGTGAGGAGGACGGCGAGGAGCTGCGGCACTATATGGATCGCGGATACCAGGGTGCGCAGCACATCGATGCAGGGACGAAGGTTATACTTCCAATCAAGAAGAGTCCTGGCGGCAAGCTGACCGACGATGAAAAAGAGTACAACAGAACACACTCAAAGATACGGGTGTACGTGGAGAATGGCATACGCAGGGTCAAGACATTCAAGATAATGAGCTACAAGTACAGAAACAGGCTCAGAAAGTACGATCTGGCCAACAGTATCGTGTGCGGGCTGGTCAACCTGAGGATACTGGAACGGATAGCCGCTGTGGCCTGAAAAACACGGCAGAAAACAACTGCAACCTGCCACTCGTAATTTAATTACGGATTGCTTCTCAGGAAGGACACGGACTATAACCGCCTTTACGAGCAAAAGCGCAGGCAGGAGAGCTCCCGCAAGAAGAGGACAAGGAGGAACCTGGGAAAGATCGTACGCAGGGTGGCCAAGAAGATGGCCGCCGAAACGGGAATCGATGCCGGCCTTGCGTGGTCTGCCATACGCATTGCGATCCTCAGAATCGAGAATCGCTTGTCCTACAGGAGGATGGTCACGCACCTGGAGTCAAACCCGGACGATCTCAGGAGATGCGGCCTGAGTCGTACGCTCTCCAAGTCGACGCTGCACAACAGGATGACCATGCTCTGGAGAATGGGCAAGGACTTTATGGACGAGGTCGTACTGGCCATGTCCGAAGGCGAGCGCATAGCGGACCTGCACGGCGACTCGACGGGATTCGGCCTCCGCAAGTACAAGAGCTGGAGCCACGCAAAACATGGGGAGGTGACCGGACACGACTTTGCAAAACTGCACGCAATTGCTGCAATCGGGGGCAAGATACTGTCATTTGAGGCCACGCCGGGCACGTCGGGGGACTCGCCGGAGTTTGCCCGCATGATGAGCCGCATCCCAAAGGGCGGATACGGAATCGTGGCGCTGGATTCGGCATACGACTCGTACAAAAACTGCGAGTTGATTGCAAAGAGCGGCCGCGGACCTGTCATAAAGCCGGCAAAGGGGCATGAGAAGCCACGCGGGTTCAGCGCCCGGGCCAAGATGCTGCGGTGGCTGCGTGACAGGCCAGACGAGTTCTGGCAGGCCTATCACAAGAGGAGTCAGGCAGAGTCCCTGTTCTCGGTAATGAAGGAAAGGGCTGGATCCGTCCTGCGTGCAAAGCTGGACGGAACCATCACTGTAGAGCTGTTCGCTCGCGTGTTGTGCTACAACCTTACGGTATAATTTTTATCAGAATCCGTACTGTTGGACCGCAACACTACCGTAAGGTATGGCCTGCATGGATATTTGCGTTGCTGTATGCGCCGTTCTGGCTGTCCGGGGCCGCCAAGTGCTCTATATTGCCGTCTGAGACTGCCTACATCGGGGGCAAATTGGCAGCCTGCGGAAAAAAATTGGACAACCCCGGATAGACCGATAGGTTTTTAATTAAATTTTCATGTACATTATACATGCAAAAAATTAGCGTAAGTAGATCAAATGATCAGACGTATGATGTAAAAACGCACATAATAGACAAAACTCAAAAACAAACTTCTGAAGAAACTACGCAAATAGAATCCTCAACAGTATCGATAGTTACAGAATCAGATACATCTGCATCTACAAGCAACGGAAACATTTTAATGCTAAACTCGATTAATACTACTTAGGTTATTTTTAATGTCGCAATCTAATCCTGACAACTCTTCCCCATTGCCAAGTGATTATGAAGAAATGGAGTTCAAAGTTGAAGAGGAGGACTGGAATGAGTATGATCTAGATGATGGTGTGCGAGTCAAAGGTAGAATTTTTCTGGCAAAAATAATGCGAGATCCTAACAATCCTAAAAAAGTGAGTTTTGACATAACTTCGCCGAAATGGTCTGTTTATGCTCCACCTCATTTACGAGGAACCCCTAGCCTAGAATTACTTAATGATGTAGAAAAACAAAAATCTCACAATAAATACAAGGTACACATAGATAAGAATCACGAACCTTGGAACATCTATAGAATTTTACGAACAGGGCAAGAAGTAAAAGTTAAACTAACCATCGATGAAATAATTAGATTTGATAATGCCTATGATCAAAACGGTAGTCCGTTCTATAGTGTTCCAAACGGTCTGGCCATATCAATAAAAGACAATAAACCACAGCAAGGTACATGATCTGCCTAAATTGGCATATCCGGTTTCAACAGTCAGTAGACGCTATATGAAATCTTATCCGTATCCTCAGTCTTCCCAAAAGTAACCGACTCACGGCAGTGTACAACATCAGGTTCTTTTTATACTGACAAGCCAACTTTTTTCCAAGAACTTTTTGATCATTTCGCATCATTTGTTGTGACAGACTATACTGATGACCATTGAAAATTTCGCCTCCCTTACAAGCTGCGCTCAAGATACTTGTAGATGTCAACCCTGATGGAACACGTCCTAAAGTATTCCGAGACGGCCTTTTTGAGGTGATCCACCGTGTCGTAAAAGGCAGACGTGACCAGCCTGTACTTGGCATCCTTCCAGACTGCCTCTATGGCGCTCAGCTCCGGCCTAGCTACCGGCAGGTACAGCAAGACAACGTCGGGATTTTTCTTTAGGTATCTGCGGACCTTTTTGGTCTTGTGCTGTGCTGCGTTGTCCATCACCATCAGGACCTTTCCCCACTTTTTGTGCGCCTGTTTAAGATAATGCACAAAGTTTGCGCTGTTGAACCTGTCGTACGTGCGCATCAGCCTGGTTCCGTCGTCTGCAATCGTCCCGTATACCACGACGCGCTCCCTTCTGCCGGATCGTTCCACCTCGATCCTGTCCCCCACGGGCGACCAGAACTTTTTGCCGTCCCTTCCCGTACTGACGAATATCGATTCGTCCTGTACGGTTATCCTAAATCCGCGCCTTTTTGCAAGCTTTATCGCAGTTTTTGCCTCTCTTTGCCACCGTCTTACAGCTTTTGCGTCGGCAGCATCTGCCAGCTTGGTAGTTGATGTCTTTAGCGAAAACCCCATCGCGCGCAGGATCCTCCTGATGCTTCCCACGCTGTATGTGACATGCAGCCTGTGGCGTACCCAGTTGCACAGCTTCTTCGGGGTGAGCTTTTCCATCCTGCGCAGCCTCGTGGCGATCTTTTTTATCCTGCCGACCGGAACCTTTGGCTTTTTGCCCCTGTCAGGGGAGTCACGGAGGCCGTCAATGCCGTCAAGCTCGAACCTTTCAACCCACATCTGTACTGTACGCTGTGTCACGTTGGCAATCTCTGCGGTCTGTGCGGTGGTGTTGCCAAGCAGCACGGAGCGCACCGCCAGGATTCTGGTGTGAATCTTGAGATCCTTTTCGACACGCATGGCATCCGTGAGGGTTTTCGTCTTGTTCATGCCGGGAGTGACATGGTGGGGAGCTATAAACCTTTACAAGATGTGTGATCAGGCGAAATTTTCAATGACCATCAGTATAGATACACTGTTACTGACACATCCTTTGTACATGCAAGACTGACTGACGCCGTGCATACAACAGATTGGCATACGGCACTTGCCATGCAGTCAGAAATTGTTACACTTGCAAGGCGTTGTCAATTGGCAGACTTGCCTACACGGTCAGATCTTCGGATATGAAGCTACGGGTTACGCCGTCCCGTAGGCGCCAGACGGATCATGTTGTTATAGGAGCTGCTGCTGCTGATACGACGGCCGTCCGGTCCCGGCGTACCGCTCCTCCTCTGCTGCCTGCGTCATCATCGGCGACAGGCCGCCACGCCGGCGGCGGCCCGGGACACTCAAAGACGCTGTATCTTGTACCGTCCGTATTGACAAACGAGGACAGGCGCATATCATCATTATTATCGCCTGCTTCTGCAAAGACATCCCAGTCAGGATTCCGCAGGTATTCCAAGAGTCCACCGGCAGGATGTATGTTTTGCTTGCGACATGTCATCGAGAACGTCAGCAGTGCAGAAGCCGTCTTTCTTCCACCGTCAGTTACGATCTTGTGGCGCGCATTGCGCTGGGGTATGATCCCGTCGCGTATGCACCGCTCCGTATCGTTGTTGTGCGGCGGCATTCCCGGATGCGCTAGACACGTAAACATGTCAGATATGGCGTTTAGCAGGTGTGTGCGCACGTGATCGTCCTCATATGTAATGATTATTTTGTATGCCTCCCTGGAAAGCTCCATGTATGTAAGCGGCGCAAGCGTCTTGATTTCATTTATCTTCCTGTAAAATTCAAGCAGCAAGTCGTACCTTTTCTCGTCATCGCCTTCGGGCGTCTTTACTGCAAGCTTTTCTGCATACGCCAGAAGGTGCCTCCAACACCTCTGGATTATCACAAAGAACAGCTTGTACTGGGCCAGCCCGTCTACGACTATGGGAATCCTAGGATCCAGCCATCCAAAGTACGTGCGCAGGACCTCAGAGGATCGGGAATCTGCAAAGACCACAAAGCACGCCCCCGCACAGTTGAGCACCCAGACGTATCCCGTATGTCCATCGCCGCGCTTAAAGCCGGTCTCGTCCATCTGTATCCACGGCCGACTCGCAATGAATGACTGTATGCGTTGTATCATGTTTTGCCGGAGTGCCTCTGCCACTGCGTGCCGGGCGGCAGTCACCGTGTTTGGGGCCATCTTGAATCCAAACATACACTGAAAGTATTCTGCAATGTCCTCGTCGGTGTTTCCCTTCTCAAAGAACATCATGATTAGAGAGAGTGAGACGGGCCCAAGTGACGTGCCGCTTAGAAACGGGGTGGCCGCTACATACACGGTATTGCACTGTGGACACACCGCGTTTTGGATGATGGCATTGGCAGTGAGCATGCGCATGGAGTCATCCAGGTCGTTGACAAGCTTGTGGATCGGCTTGAGCATCCGTAACTGGACGTTGCACTTTGGGCATATTTTGAAATCAAGATCGTACCTTAATGTCATGGATGGCCGGTTGCCGTGCGATATGCCATGGTGTCCGCACGGAGGGCCGCGTTTCTTGCCCCTGGCCGCATCGCCGGGACTGCCGCCGGGATCCTCGCCCCTTTTCTCCCTGAACTTTCTTCTGGCCTTATTGTATGGTGACGATTGAAAGTCTTTGATCATCAAAAGGCGTCTTCCTGCGTAATTCACACCCGTATGTGCTCAAGAACTTTTAATCGTCACTATATAATGACGGCGTGGACGTGGGCATGTTGGGACTCTCATACAGGGCAAGCTTTGCCCGGAGCTCGGAGTTCTCCTTCTTGACATCAGCATTCTCCTTCTTGACAATAGAGAGTTCTTTTTCCAGCTCGGAGATCTTCTCATCCCGCTCCTTGATCATGACAAGTGCCTTTGCAGGATCCATATGGTGTGCAGGCGTAGATTTGGAGTCCATGTGTTACATCAAACAGGCAAGATCAAAAAAGATTTCCATCGAAATTCTTTGACCAAGATGCCGATATTATGTCGCTCCCGTAAATTCCAAACCTGCAATGTCTGATCACAAATGTCTGATGTTCAGCCATGTTCGCAGGGGCATCTGATCATAAGATGCTACCCAAAAATGTTTGACCGTCAGTATAAAAAGGACCTGAAGTTGTACTGCAAAGGCGTGAGTGCTTTGCTTGCCACGAATTTGTCCCTTGACGCCACGAATTCTGTCTGTTTTCCCATGCGTGTGCGATGGTTTGCATGATCTTAATGTTTGGATCAAAAGCAGCTGTCAAAATTGTTCGTTTTTTATGAATTGACTATGTTTTCACGGGTCGTAGAAAAGATACCATCCCAAGATCCGCTCTGAACGTAATGAGGGTGTGTCCCCTTGGCTCCTATGCCAGAACGATTAACGGCACTCCGTCGGGCAGCACAGAGAGGTGATAAAGGAGATCTGCCAGCCACAGGGCTTTGAGGAGAACATCTCAGGCTATGAGAGATGATTTGAAATCAGCAGTTCGGATTGTTTGTCGATGATTGCACAAGACATCTCAAGACACTGCCAGCAGAACAAAACTATCTGCAAAACCGCCTAGAAAATCCGTACGGTCTAATTTCGGATCACCTCTCTGAGGATGCAGAAGGATACTAATGAGGCGCGGAACTGGTTTCCGTATGAAGCAAGAAAACCAGATCAGGGTGGCCTTTATCTACAAGCCGTCGTGGAGGTACTATAGCAAAAGCAACTCCATCAACAACAGGTACTATTTCTTCTTTGAGGCGCTGCGGAGAAACAGGGACCTTCAGATGAGCTATTTTCCCGCAGAGCATGTGTTTGATACGGCAAAGATCAGGGGAAAGTACGACGTCATACTGTGTACGAACAGCGAGATCAGCACGCCGCAGCTAAACGGCGCCCGGAATCTTGGCATCCCGGTAATTGCCCACACGCACGACCCACACCACATCAAAACGTTTGATCTAATCGGGTTCCATGAAAAATACGGGTGGACTATTACTTTAACTTCATACCTGCCAGTTATTTTTACAAGTACCTTCCAAGGGACTTTGGGTACAGGATGATAACCTATGGCGTCGAGCCAGACCTTCCATACCTGCCCGCATTCGCAGACCGGATAAGGGATCGCATTCTGCTCACCGGGACGCTCTGGAAGGGGAACGCAAACGACCCTGTCCAAAACCCCTATACGCTGAGGAGGACATGCAGGGATCTGCCGTACGTCGACTATGCCGGGGTCGTGCCGGGCACCATCCAGTACGTGCACGCCGGGCATCCGGACTTTATAACACACCTGTCAGGGTACAGGGCAACCATAACCGCAACGAGGTACTTTCCCACCATCAAATACTACGAGTCCACGGCTGCCGGATGCCTGACGTTCATGGAGTTCTCAGAGGAAAGCCACGGCGGGTACCTCGGATTCCGGGACGGGGAGAGCGCAGTGTTTATCGACTCTAAAAACTACAAAAAAAGGTTCGAGGAATACCTGGCAGATCCCGATAATCCTAGGTGGGCGCAGATAGCGTCTCGCGGCAAAAGGCACACCATGGAGAACCTCACAAACGACAGGGCCGCGGAGTCGCTTGTAAACCTGATGCGGGAGCTGATCTGAGTCTGCCTGTTTTTTTTTTGGCTCTGCAGTCCACAGCAGTGCATGCAGTTGAAAATCGAATATTTTTTTGGCGAAATAGGCATGACATGTCAAAATTATATTCCATTTTTTGATGTTGGCACTACAGATGACTAGCGGACCGACTTTTCATATATTACAATAACGTCTCATACATTTGCGCGGTCTCTGATTTTGGATCACCGTTTAGTCCGGACGTCCTTCCTTACCGCATGCATCCCTTATGTACCGGCCCAGCTGCCTGCCCGACCGATCAATCGACAGCCTTTCAGCGTAGTGCCGCCGCCCCTGCATGGCCACGCGCCTCCGGAGGTCGCAGTCGTCCCGCAGCTGCAAGATGCACTGGGCCAGCTCTCCGGGCGAGTCGGACTGTACCAGCATGCAGTTCTCCCTGTCGGCCAGGCCGGCCTCGCGTGTAGTAGGCGTGCTTATGGTGACCAGTGGTTTGGCCGACGCTAGGATCTGGTTGATCCTGTTGGACATGGATCCCTTGCACTTGTCACTTGTGCCAAACAACCCCACACACACGTCGCTGTCATTTATCTTCCGTACAAGTGACAGGGCAGGAAGCGTTCCCAGGAATCTTACGTTGGAAAGGCCGGCATCCTCGGCGTACCGCCTTACCTCGGATTCGTCCTGGCCGCCGCCGCAGAAGACGAACGTTATTCCCTTTTCGCCGCGCAGGCAGTCGGCCGCCTCCGCTATGACCCGGGTGCCGTACGTGGGAATGAACCCTCCGAAATACAGCACAACGAACTCGTCCGTCCGCTTCTTGAACGGCAGGGGTCTGAAGAGCGGCTCGTATGCGGCAGGCCAGAGCCGACGGAACTTCTCCCTCGGCAGGCCGTATTCCCTGACAAGGCACTCGATCTGAAAGGTGCTTTCCGTTATTACAAGATCCGACCACCTGCAGGCGGTCTTTTCCGCAAAGTGGACGAACCTAGCTCTAAGCGAGTTTTTGGGGATCTTTTTGCGGACGTTCACCAGCGTGTCGTAGATCGACAACGGACAAAAACATACTACTGGTCCTTTGGAAATCAGTCTGGCAAAGGGAATCATGAATGGGCGCGCCCCACCCTTAAACGGGATTATCATTACATCATAATCGATCTTCCTGTGCTTTAGAAACAGCCGGATGTATGCCTTTATGGCCGAGCCGAAGGAGTGATAATCTTCATAGCACTCTACCGTTTTAAAGCCCTGCGACCTGCAGATCTCTTTTATCAGATCGCCGGTGCTTCCTGACGGAATGTCGTTGGTGGATCTGATGTAGGAGCCAAAGATACACACCCTCATGACGTTTCAGGGTAGATCTTGGCATAATATCTTTTCTTCCGCCGCCAGATAAGTAAAAAGTACCCCAGCCATGCAGAAAGCTAGGGAATCCAGACCGTCTTGGTGAAACTGGCAGACGCAGACGGATCAACTGCGGCGCGTTCCCGTGGTTTCACTGCACAAACAAAAGTCCAAACAGTGCAGCGATCTTGAGAACAGTCCGCGCATATATCAACAGACCTTATGCGTAAACGAAATTATCGGCGATGCCCCCGGTACCTCTTCTGCAAAGGGCCGGCACGCGCATGACGGCGCCTCACAACGTCTAAGATATTTGATCAAACCTTAGTGCGCACAGTTGAAAATCAAACACTTTTGTGTCAAAACAGGCACGATGTGGCAAAATCATGATCCATTTTTTGATGTGCGCACTACTGCCCTTATGCATGTCATGTGATGCCGTCAGCCTTGCATGTATGGCCGGCCCGCCGTCGGAATTTTTCGATCCGTAGTCAATACATAAAAAAATGGAATGCGATTTTGACACATCGTGCCTATTTCACCAAAAAAATATTCCATTTTCAACTGCACGCACTACGGTCGATTACGTATAAGGTCAAGTATGGTCATCTTGACATGACGTCATTGGCTATGTTGATGAACCTCTCAGTGGCCACTCTGTTGTCCCAGTTGTCCCGTACGAACCTTCGTCCCAGCCTTCCCATATCACGCGCCTTTTCTGTGTCGTCCAGCAGCAGCGTGATCCTCTCTATCCACCCCCTGTGGTCTCCCCGTCCTACCAGGAACCCCGTCACTCCATCCTGCATCGTCTCTGAGACGCCGCCGGTGTCCGTTGCAATGACGGGCCGCTCCATGGACATGGCCTGTTTCAGTGAGTACGGCGACATGTCAATGCCGCTGACCAGGCCGTAGATGTCGATCGAGGCAAGGTATTCCCTGACCCTGTCGGGATCTTCCAACGGGCCCAGCCACTCAAAGTTGTCGTATCCGGCCATCACCTCCAGTATCCTGTCGCGGTACCGCCCGTCGCCGGCCCAATAGAACATCACGTGGGGGAGCGCCTTGACGACCTCTGGCAGGGTGAGCATCTCCATTGTCTTGGACCACTCGCCGGCATGCTGTAGCAGGCCCACGCACGGGTGCCTCAGTACCACGGAGCTCCCGCATGCGCTATCTCTCCAAAAGTCCGTATCTATGCTCGAGTACGGGAATGCTACCACGCTGCTCTGTGAACAATGCCTTTTTATGGCGCTCGCTATGGAATCAGTCTCTGCAAGTATGACTGCTGCCTTTTTCATGCAGTGATTCATCATACGAATCCGTGCCGCAAGATGCATGCTGTGATAAACCATCCCGTCCCGCCTTGCCATTTCTCGGTGCAACCAGATATCCCAGAAATACACCATCACCGGTATTTTTTTGCTGGCGGCAACCGGTCCCAGATCATTTGGAGTGTCCAGCACTACGGCGTCGGGTTTGAATTCGTCGAGCAGGCGTTCAAAGCGCCTTCTCTTTGGCGTGTTCAGTACAGGAAGCCTCATGATGATGTTTCCCAGATACACCTCGCGTACGACCCTCTTGCACTCAATGTTGCGTTTCTCTAGGTTTTTTATGAGCGCGTCCTGGTGCGTCCATTTTGAGTACGAGCTCGGCGCAAAGTCTGGGCCTGTTGTGACAAAGAGCAGCCGCATGGAGGTGGTTGCTCGGTTTGGTTAATAAGCCGTGCGTAGCGGTAGTCTGTTGCACAACCCTGATTTTAGGCACGAAATACTAGCTGTTTTTACGCGCTCAAGCACTGCCGTGCAGCGCCCTGCCGTGATCAGGGAAGCCACGCCGGATGGAAGCCCCGGTCATGGCACGGCAGTACGGTGGCACGCCCGGCACCCCCTGGCGTCTTTGCCCTTTGATCCACCGCCTGATCCGATCAACATGTGCAGGGATCAAGGGAGTTGAACCAGACCACCTAGCCGTGCAACAACTCCCGTCGCCACGCATCTAGTGCAGGGCGCACCAGAGAGTTGATTCAAAATTAGTAGACTCTGATTCAGTACTTCCTAGGTGTGCTTCTGCAGACCCGGCACGACATAGCCGCTAATTTTGTTTACGCATAAGGTCTTCTGCAAATTACGTAATTGCCGTGCCTGTAAAAGTACACTTGGGAAGTACTGGATTATTTGTAAACGAATTTGCATAAAACAACTCAAAATATCAACAAGATGCAGATTATCTGTGAAATTACTTGAAAAATTCGTACGGTTTCTAATTTCGGATCATCTCTCAGAGGGGCGTGACCACATACCAACGAACTATCTGTGTATGAGTTTACCCCATCTCGAGGAATACGGCGTGGCAGGCACGATCATGAAGGTTCGGGCCAGTCTTGTCTCCTGAGGGGTAAACTCGTACACTATCTGTTACCAAACCGTTATTTGGATGATGGGCGGGGCTAGCTCATGCTTGGCCTCGGACGGGGGTTGTCGCCTAATTCATCGGAATTTCTGAAAACCATACGATGTCATCCGAGCCTAGGAGTGCTGGAGTGGAGGTTCAGGAAAACGTGTAGATTGAGCCAAGGAGACAAATTAGGCGACAGCCCCTCCCCCTCTCGGACGTGTCACTTTTGGCACGGGCACCTGTCAGGACGCGGACCGCTCCTCATGCTTGTTGCAATACTGGTGCTTTCTGCATATACACACCTGTGGAACCCGGCGGGTTTCCCGCCCTGGAATGTAGACGAGTCTGTCTATATAGAGCAGGCTCTGGATGCCATGAATTACAAGATATTGTCCGACAAGCACGACCATCCGTTTCTTGGCTGGACGATACTGGCCGGATTCATGCATGTCACCGGATATCCTGACTCCTTTGTCACATCGGAGGATGCGTCCTCGATTGGGATGCTTTACGGGGCACCGCGCATCCTCATGGGCCTGCTTGCTGTCTTGGACACCTTTCTGATCTACAAGATAGTCGAGAGGGGCTTTGGGCGCAGGGCAGCACCGATCGCAGCCGTCCTGTTTGCGGCAATGCCCGTATCGTTGACGCTCAGGATGGTTCTGCTGGACTCGATTCTACTCCCGTTTGTCCTGTCCTCCGTTCTGCTTGCCATGTACGCATGCGGCCCAGATCCAAAGAGCAATTCCGTCACAGGGGGGAGGGCGCCGCTGCAGCCAGCCCCGGACAAGGCCCACCTGCTGGTTCTCCTGTCGGGCGTCTGTATGGGATGTGCCATGCTTGTCAAGATCCCCTCGCTTGTCATGATCCCGCTGGTTCTTGCTTTGGTCTGGTCGGCCGGCAAAAGGCCGGGGCGGATGCTGCTGTGGCTTGTGCCCGTGATCCTGATTGCGGCAGCATGGCCCGCGTCTGCGGCGCTGGAGGGTGAGTTCGATCAGTGGATAAAAGGCGTCCTGTGGCAGACAGACAGATACGGTCAGAATATGCTGAACGTATTGCAACAATACACTTCAGTGGCTCTAGTGCAGGGTCATGATCCTGACATATTGACCCATCCTGCGATCCTGCTGATGGCCACCATATCCCTGTTTCGAGTGGATCCAATCATGATATCACTGGGTGCAATAGGTCTAGTCTTTGCGGCCGCTATACGTAGCAGGTTTCTGATGCTGTGGGCAGTACCCGTCCTGCTGTTCTTCGGATTAATTGGATATGTAGAGTGGTTTCACCTGGGAATGCTGTGGACTGCGATGTGCATCGCCACTGCTGCACTGATCAGTGGCAGAATCGAAAGGGCGTCTGCGGGAAGGCGGGGCCCAGATAGGCAGTGCACACTGCTGCTGGTGGCCGTACTTGTGGCCGCATCGCTTGGCCTTTCTACGTCGGGAGTGCTTGTACACTGGGACTCTACATCTGCGTACTCTGAAGCGGTGTCTTTTACGCTGCAAAACTATGCGGATTCTGATACAGACATAATCATGCGTGGGGTTACTGAATCGCTGTTGTCAAACGTCTACAATCTTACCGGTTCTGGCACGGCAGATGATCTCCCTAAGCACATACATCCTGTAAAAACTAAAAGGATCGTAATGATAGAATCTATCAACAGAATCGAGCAGGCTCGGCACTTGTTGGAAACCCATTACGGCATCGTCAATACTGTGCCTCCGGAAGCAGATGTACATCAGCGGCATCTGGAGATATACGACAGTGGCACTAGAGTGGCCGAATTTCACGGTCCCCCAAAACCGGACACCCCTATACCATCAGCGGTTTACGAGTATACCGGTCATAGTGTGGATGTGACCGAGTGGCATCCACCCGAGTGGTCCTCCCTGTCTACGTACGGCCCCACCGGCCGGGCCCTCCACCTTGACGGCACCGCATACGTCACGCTTGCCGATGCACCCGGTCTAGATCTTGACGGAGCCAATCCGTTCAGCATCACCTTTTGGATCAAGATGACCGACCCCAGAGAGCCGGGCTCGTCGATCATGTCAAAGGCCGGGAAAGATCTGCACCCGGGCATTGTCATGTGGGCTAAACCTGGCGGCGGGATCTCGCTCCGGTTGACAGACGGTGAGAAAACCCAGATCACCGTCAACACGTTCTCCGGCGTAACTGACGGCCGCTGGCACCATATTGTGTTCACCTACGACGGCTCCGGGTACAGGAACGGACTCGACGTATACGTGGACGGACGGATAGACAACCTGCGTCGGCACAGCTCATCACTGGCGGGCTCCATTGCAAGCGATCATCCGCTTGTGATAGGCGCTGGCAGCACCGAAGGGAAGGCTGTGCAGGACGTTACACTGGACGATATCATGGTATACTCGACACGGCTGCCTGCCGACTATGTGTCAGACGTGCATGAATGCCACGTGGAGATGGCTACCGTGTCAGACGCCGGAGGCGACGGCGTCATCGACGCGCTTACCGGCGATTGTGCGTATATGGGAGCATACAATGATGCGCTTCTGATGCACCTTGAATTTGAGGGCGACCTGTCGGACTCCTCGGACAACGGAAACGGCGGCACGGCGCACGGGGGTGTCAAGTATGCGTAACGCCTACGTCAGCCAGCTGGTCATCTCTACCACCTTCATCTCGCCCCTGCACAGCATGGCGCGTATGGATTTTTGCATCTCGTCGGCGGTCTGATACGGCCAGCCTGTAGTTGCCTTTCTGACCCCGCGCCACTGGGCCTGCTACCATTCTAGGCCAAAAACTAGTACTGATCGCCAGGATTTCTTTTATGCGGTGTATTCATATAAACAGAATGAAAGAATACAAATCTCAGTTTTATTGGATCAAAAATATCTTCAAGTACGTCGCATAAGAATCCCTGATCTGTTTTTGGGATCCAAACTTCTTCCTGTGCTATTGTGTGGATGCAAAAAATGGTAGTAGCACCATCCGGATTATGTACACTAAACCCCAACATTTTGAGTGCATCTATAGTATCATCAGTGTTAATACCTTTGAGCATTCAAGTAATCTTTTAGAGGATAACTTCCTTTATAGGTGTATTGAAGATTTCGTCTTCCTTCTCTGGAAATATTTTCAAATAATCTTTTACAGATTTCACTAAATTGTCACCTGCCTCCTCTTTGGTACTTCCAAATGCGGTGACTTTATCGCTGACCATACAACGTGCAACATATCCTTCCTTTACTTTCTTGAGATCATATGTAATTATTTTTCCACCCATGCGAATTCTTCCAATGCTGGCAATTTAAAACCTTAAAGAACTTGCTCATGAGCGCGGGGATATGTGGTCGCCTGCCCCTATCAATCAGGCACAAATTGGGTACAACATCAGGTCCCATTTAAACCGCCTAGGGATCTAGGAAGTGTTTGCTTGCCAGTATAAATAGGACCTGATGTTGTACCTTTTGGACGGTATAGTTTGCACATGCAGAACGCTCTGACATGGAAGCAATCAGGCCGGAGGCGTCTTCCACGCCCACACATGGCGTTGTGCCTTGGGGAGTACTTGATTCCCAGCATGTCTATTGCGGTGACCAAGGACTTGAATCCTGCCTCGCCGTACCCTGTCCGGAGATGTTTCTGCTGTTGCTGCTGCTGTCTGCCCTGCTTTCCCATCATGATAGACGAAGGCACCGCTGCTTATAGATCGGTCGGACAAAAAATCATGTCCATCGGTTCAAAACGATCAGACACTTAGAAACGGGATACATCTTCAACTACTGGACTGACCTAAACAGATATCTGTAACACGAGGCAGAGTGACAACACTGTCTAGCATGGAATCAAAGAAAGAATTACTGGAGGGAGGTGGCGTAGCACGGATCGGCAAGAGCGGCAAGGTGTCGCTACTAATCCGGGTCTACAACGGGGAAAGGTACCTGATGCAGTCCATAGAGTCCGCACTGGCACAGACATACGGCAACATCGAGGTCATAGCAGTAAACGACGGCTCCACGGACGGATCGGCCAAGATACTGGAGCGGTACTCTGACAGGATCAGGATAGTCAACACAGAGCACGCGGGACGCGCGGCTGCCTACAACACGGGGATAGCCCACATGACCGGGAAGTGGCTTGCCGTCCTGGACTCTGATGATATAATGTATCCTGACGCAGTGGAGAGGCTTGTCGGGGCAGCCGAGGGGCTCGACTCCTCGTCGATTACCAAAACAATACCGTTTTTTGATCTCCAGATGCTGGGATCCGACGGGAAGCCAAACGGCAAGACGGTATCATACTACATGGACAACTCCATGGACGCGATGGAGCAGGGTGCTTCAATATTCAGCATGTCCTTTGGACAAATGTGCGTCTCCATCCTTCACAGGTCAATTCTTGAGGATGTCGGGGGCTTTGACGATAGCCTTGACCGGGGCGAGGATCAGGAGTTCTGTATGAGGCTGACCATAAATCACGGGTACAGGTTCCACCACGTTCCGGGGATCATATATGGGTACAGGCAGCACGATGGGCAGGGACGGCCAAGCCCGAGAGAGAGGCACAACATGAGGTGCAAGATACTAGAGCTCACAGTCAACAGGCTGAGCGGGCCGGAGCAGGGGAGATATGCCGAGGCCAGCAGGAGAATCGGACGCTTGTTAATCCGGGAACTGGCCTACATACCCATCTTTCCACGGAGATATGCCGAGGCCAGCAGGAGAATCGGACGCAGGATGGTTGTCATGACGGCGTGCCGTCACACCGATCACATCCTGACCTCGTTCGTGTACGGTACGCATGATGGCGCGGCTGGAAGGCTTGCAGCCCGGGTGCTGGGGGTTGTGTTTGCGAGCCGGCCCGTGCGCCGTCTCACACGCTTGTTAATGTACCGCATGCTGATCTCAAGGACCAGACAGCGGAGGGGTTGAGCCTGCCCTCGGATCGAAACCTCATGTATACGGATCCGTGTGTAACCATCTATGTTAAAACGCCCGGGCCCTTTATCGGCGGCAAATTATGTCTCTTTAATCCATGCCTATAGTGACGACCATAAGTTTTTGATCAACCCGGATCCGACCCGATATACGACATAATATCATCCGCGAATCTGGTAGTCCTCAGGTATTCTGACAGCGCATGTCTCATCTCCTCGAATGTTGCATAGTACTCGGAGACGAGGGCGTCCCGCTTTGCCCGGTGCCAGTATTCCTCCATGCCGCTGAGCTCCGGGGTGGCAACCGGCATATACCTGACCCTCAAGGTGTCTGGATTGTCTGCCACGAACTTTTTTACATCCCGGGTGGTATGTGCAGACGCGCCGTCCATTATTACCAGGACCTTTCCAAAGTGACTGCGGAGCTCCTTGAAATACCTGAGGAATGTCGGGCCGTCAAATTTATCGTATGTCCGGAAGAAGCGGCGTCCGTCCGTGGCAATTGCGCCGTAGGCCACAGTCCTGCGGCGGCGCCCCCTGTATGTAACCGTGATCGGCGTTCCTACTGCAGACCAGTACTTGCGCCCGACGATCGGGGCGTCTACGAAGATCGACTCATCCTGGATTACGGTGGTAAAACCCTCCCTTTCCAGGCGTGAAATATGCCTTTTTGCGTTGCGCTACCACCTGCGTATGGTATCGACGTCTGCCCTGCTCTTGTGCACAAGCTCCGGCGTCTTGGGCGACATGTCCTGCTCCCTCATCAGCCTCCTGGCAGAGGACAGGTGGTACTGCACGCCGGTTCTGTCGCGTATTTCGACGGCCAGAATCCTGGGTGTGATCACGCCATCGTGGGCATCATCGATGATCTCGGAGATGATCTCGGGCTTTACCTTGGGCGGCCTTCAGCTGCGGGAGTGATCCCGGAGGGCATCAATGCCCCCCTCCTCAAAGCGGCTGATCCACTGCCGTATGCAGTCGGGGGTACGCATGAGAAGTTTTGCCGTGCTGCCTACGTCCTCACCACGTACACAGATTGCGTTGACTGCTGCTATCCTGAACATGACTTGGGGATCCTTTTCTGTCTTTGATGCCGCTCTGAGCTCCTCGGCCAGTTCAGTATCCATGCAATGCATGGAACATGGCGATCAAAATGTGTTGCTGTTGGTTTTTTTTGACCTCAAAGACTTTTAATCGTCACTATAGGATCTATGATAATTGGAACCGGCCATTAGTGGTGGCGCTATCACCGCAAGTGCATTTATTGGGTGGTATGGGGGTTGTCGCCTAATTCCGTCGACTTGACTCAATCTGCACATTTTTCTGAATTTCTGCCCTTTTGCACGCCTGATCCGCCTGGCATCTCAATGTTTTTCAGGAATTCCGATGAATTAGGCTACCAACCCCTCCCCCACATACCAACAAACTATCTGTTACCAAACCGTTATTTGGATGATGGGCGGGGCTAGCTCATGCTTGGCCTCGGACGGGGGTTGTCGCCTAATTCATCGGAATTTCTGAAAACCATACGATCTCATCCGAGCCTAGGAGTGCTGGAGTGGAGGTTCAGGAAAACGTGTAGATTGAGCCAAGGAGGCAAATTAGGCGACAGCCCCTCCCCCTCTCGGACGTGTCACTTTTGGCACGGGCACCTGTCAGGACGCGGACCGCTCCTCATGCTTGTTGCAATACTGGCGCTTTCTGCATATACGCACCTGTGGAACCCGGCGGGTTTCCCGCCTTGGTACGTGGATGAGTCGACCTACATAGACCGGGCCTTGGATGTCTCAGATCACAAGATACTGTTGAACACTCACGACCATCCGTTTCTTGGCTGGACGATACTGGCCGGATTCATGCATGTCACCGGATATCCTGACTCCTTTGTCACATCGGAGGATGCGTCCTCGATTGGGATGCTTTACGGGGCACCGCGCATCCTCATGGGCCTGCTTGCTGTCTTGGACACCTTTCTGATCTACAAGATAGTCGAGAGGGGCTTTGGGCGCAGGGCAGCACCGATCGCAGCCGTCCTGTTTGCGGCAATGCCCGTATCGTTGACGCTCAGGATGGTTCTGCTGGACTCGATTCTACTCCCGTTTGTCCTGTCCTCCGTTCTGCTTGCCATGTACGCATGCGGCCCAGATCCAAAGAGCAATTCCGTCACAGGGGGGAGGGCGCCGCTGCAGCCAGCCCCGGACAAGGCCCACCTGCTGGTTCTCCTGTCGGGCGTCTGTATGGGATGTGCCATGCTTGTCAAGATCCCCTCGCTTGTGATGATCCCGCTGGTTCTTGCTTTGGTCTGGTCGGCCGGCAAAAGGCCGGGATGGATGCTGCTGTGGCTTGTATCCATGATCCTGATTGCGGCAGCATGGCCCGCGTCTGCGGCGCTGGAGGGTGAGTTCGATCAGTGGATAAGAGGCGTCCTGTGGCAGACAGACAGATCCGGCCAACACATGCTGGACTCGCTGCAACAATACATACCGATATCCCTAGTACAGGGCCAAGATCCGGACATATTGACCCATCCTGCGATCCTGCTGATGGGCACGATATGGCTGTTCGAGATAGATCCAGTCCTGATATCGCTGGGTGTAGCAGGGCTTGTCTTTGCGGCCGCCATGCGTAACAGGTTTCTGATGCTGTGGATAGCACCAGTCCTGCTGTTCTTCGGATCAATTGGATACGTATCGTGGTTCCACCTAGGCATGCTGTGGACTGCAATGTGTGTTGCCGCCGCCGCACTGCTCGGCGGAGGAATAGAAAGAGTGTACGCAAGAAGGTGGGATTCGAGGGGGCAACGCGTGCTACTGTTGGCAGCCGTACTTGCCGCCACGGCGCTCGGCCTGTCCACATCTGGCGTGCTTGTGCACTGGGATGCGACATCTGCGTATCCTGAAGCGGTATCCTTTGCGCTACGAAACTATGTGGATTCTGACGCGCAAATAATCATGCGGAATATTAACAAATCGTGGCTATCAAGCATCTACAATCTTACCGATTCCGGCATGGCAGATAACTTTGCTAGCAACACATACCCGGAAAAAACCAAAGAGATCGTAATGATAGAATTTGTAGACAGGATGGAACATAATCGATACTTGCTGGGGGCCCACCATGGTGTCGGCAATGCGACGGCACCCCAGGAAACAGATCTGAAGCGGTATGTTGAGATATACTATGGCGGTAGCAGGATGGCCGAGTTTCATAATCCCCCAAAACCGGACACCCCGATACCATCAGCGGTTTACGAGTATGCCGGCCACAGCGTGGATGTGACGGAGTGGAACCCGCCCGAGTGGACCTCCCTGTCCGCGTACAGTCCGCCCGGTCGGGCCATCCATCTTGACGGTACCGCATACGTTACGTTTGCCACCGTGCCCGGCCTCGATCTTGGCGGAGCCGATCCGTTCAGCATCGCGTTCTGGATCAAGATGACCGGCTCTGGAGAACCTGGCTCGTCGATCATATCAAAGGCCGAGGCGGCCCGGCAGCAGGGTATCACTGTGTGGAGCCACCCCGGCGGCGGGCTCTCACTCCGGATGACAGACGAGACGAAAAGCCAGATAACCATCAACACGTTCTCCGGCGTGGCCGATGGCCGCTGGCACCACGTCGTGTTCACCTATGACGGTTCCAGAGAAAGGAATGGACTGGATGTGTACGTGGACGGACAGCTCGATAACATACGCCGGCACAACGCATTCCTGGAGGGATCCGTCACAAACGATTATCCGCTTGCGATAGGCGCCAGCAGCACCGGCAGGGGGCATGCGCATGATACCGTGCTGGATGATGTCATGATATACTCGGCACGGCTGCCTGCCGACCATGTATCAGACGTGCATGAATGCCACGTGGAGATGGCTACCGTGTCAGATGCCGGAGGCGACGGTGCCGTCGACGCGCTTACCGGCGATTGTGCGTATATGGGAGCCTACAATGATGCGCTTCTGATGCACCTTGAGTTCGAAGGCGACCTGTCGGACTCCTCGGACAGCGGAAACGGCGGCACGGCGCACGGGGATGTCAAGTATGAGTAGTGCCTACGTCAGCCAGCTGCTCATCTCTGCCACCTTCATCTCGCCCCTGCACAGCATTGGTGCGTATGGATTTTTGCACCTCGTCGGCGGTCTGATACGGCCAGCCTGTAGTTGCCTTTCTGACCCCGCGCCACTGCAGATGTGCAGGTTCAGAAAGGCAGCCACCCGCAGGAGGTTCGGTCTGTGCAAGGCCATAGGATGGAACTTTGAGGTGCTAAACAGGATGGAGTGTGCCGCAGGGATTGGCGTGCCGGTGGAGGCAGCCTGAGGTGAATTAGGCGACAACCCCATTCAGACGGGAAAAGGCACACAAATGCCGGGCACGGCAGGTTCGAAGAAATCCTAGAGACACCAACGCAGGCATCTGGGCGCAAGATGCCGCCTCCGGGCGAAACGGTCATAGATGAAGAAGCAGGGAGGAGTATCATGCCAGATAAAGAGGGGGACAAGATACTTTCTGGATTCCACACAACTACACCAAGCCCAGCATCCTTCAAACACCTCTTACGCAGGATAAAAAGCAAGGCCAGTGATCTGCTGCTTGCCGATTGCCGACTGCACAGCTACCAGATCACGTGTCCGGTTTGCGGCCGTTCAAGACGCGTCCAGCGGACGGATTTTATAAATCTCGCAAAGCACCCGATGGTACACATGATTCTGAAAGGGAGCGGGACAAGCGCCATTACGTCCTTCCTCCGTACCCTGCCGGACTTTCTCATCATAGGGGCAACCAAGTCGGGTACCACGTCGCTGTACGGCCTGATGTGCACGCATCCGAACGTGCTTCCGGCGCGGGTCAAGGAGATAGGATACTTTGCCAGCACGACGACCTACATGTACGGCATGCAGTGGTACCGCGCCCACTTTCCGACCGTACTGCACAAGCGCTATCACGCATGGAAGACAGGCCGCAAGATGCTGACCGGCGAGGCCACCCCCCCTTACATGTTCCTCCCGGACGTGCCGGGCCGGGTCAGGGCCACGATTCCCAACGTCAGGCTGCTGGCCATACTGCGCAACCCCGTCGACCGCGCCTATTCAGAGTACAACATGCGGCTCAAAAAGGGGCGCGAGTCGCTGACATTTGAGGACGCAATAGTCGCAGAGGGCAGCAGGGCATCGTACGAGCGGGAAAAGGCGGCATCAGATACCAGATCCGACGGGCATGACCTCTACAATTCCTATCTTGGCACGGGTCGCTATGCAGAACAGCTGATCCGCTGGTATGAGTGCTTTGACAGGAACCGGCTGCTGATCCTGACGACCGGGGAGCTGGAGGACGACAGACAGGGTACGCTTGACAGGGTCTTTGGGTTTCTGGGACTCGAGCCGTTTGAGGTGGGTGTAGGCGCCCTGCCGGACTTGCCTTGGATGGGGAGGTACAAGCCCGCGCCGGGCGATCCCTTCAGGCTCAACGCGGGCAGCTATCCGCCGATGAGGCGCGACACGCGCAGGATGCTAGTTGACTATTTCCGTCCTCACAACGAGCGGCTGTATGAGCTTTTGGGGCGTGACCTTGGCTGGGATCGGTGATCCGCGCCGGGCAGTCTTCCCAAAAGCACAGCCAAGTGAAACGTATCCCGGATCTGAGGCCGGGGAGGCGCCGCAGGATGCGGCCAGGACATAACAGAGAGTTGATTCGAAATTAGCAGACTCTGATTATTTGTGAACGAATTTGCATAAAACAATTCAAAATATCAACAAAATACAAATTATCTGTGAAATTACTTGAAAAATTCGTACGGCTTTTAATTTCGGATCATCTCTCAGAGGCAGTACAAGTGAAACGTATTCCGGATCTGAGGCCGGGGAGGGGAGCCTGCTCCCTGAGATAAACCGTCATACCATCCTTGAATACCGGTATTGCCGTGACGTTTTGCACCCCGGTCATCGCAGTGCCTTGGCAATCATCCACTCGTTGAACAGCGCCATCATGCAAGGGCATCAGGCCCGCCGGCAGCGCCTCAGAGCGGTTCCTGCGCGGCGTCGTGCTACGCCGCAAGATAAGCGGCCGGATCAGGGGAGGCCTGCTCCGGCGAGCAAGATCTCGCGGCCCGTGACATGCATGTCGATGTGGAGGCCGCAGAACCAGGTCCGCCGTTGCTGAGGCATCCAGAATAGTCTAGGGGCAGGCGGCCTCATACATCTTGCCTGCCGCCCTTGAGGATTAGTCCGGCCGTTAGCTTGACTCCCTTTTTACTAGAGTGCTCGGGATTCCATCCGATGGATCTCAGCTTTTCGATATCAAGCATCATGTCTTTCACATCCCCCTTCCACCCCCTGCCGCCGTCAGCTCCGCCCGCGTAATTAATTTTGGTCTTTTTTAGATTCATCTCGTCCAAGACCAGCCTTGCAATGTCTTTTGCCCTGATCCTGTCCTCTGATCCCACGTTAAAGACCTCAACCTTTTTCCGGGCCTTCTTCAAGGCAAGCTGTATTGCCGAGATGCAGTCATCCACATATAGATACGATTTGTTCTGTTCTCCGTCGCCCAGTATGTCAAGGGAGGAGGGATCGCCTTGCAGTCTCTTGACAAAGTCGGATATTATCCCGTGCGTGCTGTTTGGCCCAATTATGTTTGCCAGCCTGAAGATGACCGCCTTAAAATCAAACATGTGGGCATAGGAGCTTATCAGTGCCTCACAGGCCAGCTTCGAGGATCCGTATACTGAGATTGGCTCCAGTGGGGAGTAGTTCTCGGGGGTCGGAATCTGGCTGGCCTCGCCATAAACTGTGGAGGTGGATGTGAAAGCCAGGATATTGGGCTTTGCGTTTTTTAGCCTTTCAAGAAGGTTAAACGTGGCTGCAATGTTTTGGTTAAAGTGATCTACTGGCTTTGATTTGGATGGATTCACTTCTGGATTTGCAGCCAGGTGGTAGACCGCATCATACCGCGGCAGCGTCCCAAAAGACTCCGCATCCAGTAGATCGGCCTTAAAAAATCTAAATTCCTGGGCTCTACTCCATCTTTTTAGGAGGGCCCCGTCGGCAGTCTTGTCAAGAACGTGGGTTTCTTTTCCCTCCGAGATTAACTTGTCGACTAGAGACCTTCCGATGAATCCCATGCCACCTGTAACCAGCGCGGTTTTTACTCCATCCTGCATCGTATACTGCCTCCGTTTGCACCCTCATTAAGTTTAGGATACGTGCAGTTCCGATTGACCTGCAGCCGTACTCGGCCCGGATCGGGGGCTTTTTGATCCGTACTCTAGACTTCCTGATGATGCGTAGTGCCTATAACTGAAAACGTATGTGGTCACGTCCCCCTGCTATCTAGGCACGAAAATCACAATCATGCATGCTGATTCGTGCCTGGCTGATGAGGGTAGGTGACCCCGTACTACTATTCTATCCGCTTTATTGGAATTTCAATAATAGGCTTTATGCGTAATCGATCTGAATGAGATGAATTTGTTCGTAATAATCCTAGATCTGAACCGATTACGCATAAAGGCTAATAGACATGCACAAGATCTCCCGCTATGACAGAAGGCCCGACGAGAACCTGTCGCGCCAGAAGAAAAAGGACGGGACGACATATGCCGAGCGGTACGTCACCGTACAGTGCGTCGACGACGGGCTGGGCCTGACACTGGGCGTGCTGCACGTAAAAAGGCTCGATTCCGTGCCTGAATCTGCCGGTTTGATCCTTGACCGGCTTGAGCGGGCCGGCATCAAGGTGCGCCTCCTGCTGCTTGACCGCGAGTTCTTCTCAGTCGAGGTGATTGCCATGCTACAGAAAAGGAATGTCAGGTTCCTGATGCCGTGCAGGAACACGGGCAATATAGTCGCAGTGCTAAACGAGTTTGCACACAGGGACAGGCCCGCAGTATCCAAAAATATAATCGGGAACAATACCAACTCGGCTGCGTATTTCATGGTAATAACGAAGAGAAAAAAGTCCGGGAATGGAAACAAGACAGACGCGGCAGAGGAGGAAAAGCCGGAGAAAAAGTTCATCGGGTTTGCAACGAACCGGCCCGGAATCAGGATCGAGTCGTACTCCTCAAGATGGGGAATCGAGACCGGATACGCTAGGGTAGAGGAGTGCAGGGCCAAGACCCGGACCGTCGACCTGGCAGCCAGGATGCTGTGCTTTTACTATATGATGAGCTTCAACGAGTGGATGATTGCCAGGGCGCTGCTCAGCGAGGGGCCCGGAGTGCAAAACGTCATGACAATGCCCGGTATTTCAGGAGTGTATGACAGATTATCTCAGGGAGTCCAAGCCCCATTCCCTGATGCCAGATCGGGGTACTTTTCACTTGGCTGGTTTTGTACCAAGGGATATATGCCGCAGAATCGGAGGGATAAATCGATTCCAATGATGCTGCCAATATGCGGGTTTGATGCAAAAAACGCGGTGTTGTGTCCGCAGTGCGAGTCAAAGGTAGAGTCAGGAGCGCTTACCAGGGCAGACATCGATGCGGCCTTTATTCTGGCAAGGCTGGCAAAGGAAAACCCGGAGATCGACGGCTTTTCCTTGAAAAAGTGCAGGGAGGTGGATGGCAATTACGTGATCCACCTTGAAAAAAACGACATCCTGACAATCCGGCAGAGCAGGACGCTGTACCGCCTGATTCAGGATCAGTTCCCAGGCAAGATCTGGCTCGTAGAGTCAGAGGAGGGAGACAAAAGGTTCATCGAGGATCTGCTCTTTCCGACAAAAATCCTGTCAATCAACTCGGTCTGGGCACCGGGCGGGATCCAAAAGACAAAGGCAGTCGTGCTGGGCAGATGGACGCCCAAGTTTCCAGTTGACCTAGACAAGGTAAAGCAAATAGTAAAAAATGCAAGGGATCTGGAGATCGATATTGAGTTTGAGGAGGTCAGGGGGCAATGATGTTTGGCAAGTCACATGACATCGGTGAGCTGACCCCCGATCTTATCGGAAGGCAGGTCACCATATGCGGGTGGATAGAGGACCTTCGCAAGATGGGGAAAATGACGTTTCTGACCGTCAGGGACGTCACGGGAATAATCCAGGTTATCGCAAGGGGGGAGCTGGGCCAGAGGGTCGAGGGGGTCAACAGGCAAAGCGTCGTGCAGATAGCCGGGGACGTTCAGGAGACAAGGGCGCGTGACTTTGATTTTGAGATCAGGGCAGACGAGGTTGAGATCCTGGCAAGGGCAGTGCATCCGCTCCCGATTGATCCCATCGGCAGGCTGGAGAGCAGCATCGACAACAGGCTCAACTCCAGGGCGCTGGACATGCGGAATGAAAAAACGGCGTCTATCTTCAAGCTGAGGCACCACGTGCTGCAGTCGCTCAGGAGGACGCTGGCAGACAAGAAATTCATCGAGATCAACACCCCAAAAATCATCGGCAGTGCAAGCGAGGGCGGGGCCAACCTGTTCTCGCTGGAATACTTTGGAAGGACGGCATACCTGGCACAGAGCCCGCAACTATACAAGGAGCAGATGACCATGGGCCTCGAGAGGGTCTTTGAGATATCCTCGTTTTACAGGGCAGAGAACTCCCATACCGGCAGGCACCTGACCGAGTTTACCAGCGTGGATATAGAGGCGGCATTCATGGACTATACGGACGTCATGGACGTCTTAGAGTCGCTCATGGTAAAGGTCTACAGGCACGTTGCAGAAAACTGCCGGGCCGAGCAGGAGGCAATAGGGCACCAAATCAGGGCCCCAAACGCGCCGTTTGAGCGGATAACGTACTCCCGACTGGTCGATGAGCTCAACTCCATGGATCAAAGGCTGGAGTTCGGGGATGACCTGATGGACTCGCACCTGAGGCTGGTCGGCCAAAGGCATCCGGGGTTTTTCTTCCTAACCGACTGGCCGCAAAAACTAAAGCCGTTTTACATCAGGGAGAAGGACGACGACCCGACACTGTCCAGATCATTTGACCTGCAGTTTGGATACCTCGAGCTGTCATCTGGCGGGACCAGGCTGCACGATCCGGAGGTCCTAAAGTCAAGGCTGAAGGAGCAGAACCTGGATCCGGCCCAGTTCGGGGATCACCTCAGGGCGTTTGACTGGGGCATGCCGCCGCACTCGGGCTGGGGGCTGGGACTTGACAGGGTGATGACCACGCTGGTCGGCATTGACAACGTAAGGGAGGTCGTGCTGTACCCGAGGGATCCAGACAGGCTGTCGCCGTGATATGCCCGAGGTGGCAGACTGTCTCTGGACACCTCCGAGTCACAGGCCGGATCTGACTGCGCCATCCGGGGTTTGTCCCGGCCTTTCCCCCCACCGGAGCATCGCAGGGGCCCCGATTCCGGGTGCCGATGCCGTTCCCCGGGGCAGAGCAGGTGCGGAACCGGCCGCCATGATTGGCCGGCAGTGCGCCCTTGGCTTTCTCGCATTCATTCCTGTAAACGCGCCCCGGCACTGCCTCGAGACAGTCAGGGGGCTGCGGGTCAAACGGGGGATGCGGCGCGGCGCAGAATGCCGGGATCAGGATTCTCGTTCGGCGATGCGCCTGTCCATCCTTGCCCTGCCCTCCTCGAACTTTTGCCTGTCCTCATCCGTTTTGAGGGCAAGTCCGGGCACGGGTGTGGGTTTTCCGTCAAGATCCAGTGCCACCAGCGTAACATATGCGGTGCCGGTGACAGTCCTAGTTGCCTTTTCCATGTCTTCGGCCTCCACCCTGATCTCGACCTCCATCGATGATCTGTGCACGTATGTCAGCCTTGCGTTTAGAATCAGGGCATTGCCGACATATACGGGCTTTAGAAAGCTCACCTTATCCATGCTCGCAGTCACGGTGTTTTTCTGAGAATGCCTTTGACCTACCAGTCCGGCCACCAGATCAATCTGCCTGAGTATCTCCCCCCCAAACACGTTGCCAGCGGGATTGGCATCAGAGGGCAGGGTTCTGACAATCATCTCCGCCCCGGACTCGTCGGGGCTTTTCTGGCTCATTCCTGCCGATACCCCTGCCGTAATAATATGGTTTCATTTTGGGAGGCAGAGTGCGGGTCATGCAGGATGCGCTCATGACTCCCGCAAGGCTTAGTAACTATGCGTAGTAACCAATCACAAAAAGGACAAGAAATTTTCACCAGTGGAACTAGATACTACACAGTGAGGCAATACGCATGAAACCAGACGACTCGATGATACCAATAGGGGGCAGGTTTCTTCCCAACGTCTCGGCCCCGTCCCTCCTTGAGAGGCACAAAAACGAGACCGACTCCAAGGCTGCAGCCAGGCTGATGGCCTACATACGGCGCAAAAAAGGCGACTCGATACGCCAGATAGCCAGGCAGCTTGGCCGGGGGTACTCTACGATACGCGACTGGCTGATACGGGCCATGCAGCTTGGCATACAGGGCAGGTACGACATCAAGAGGCCCGGCACCAGGATGTGGCCGGATGCAGGGAATCTCAAGCAGGTGTGCGCCGACCTGATTGCGGGCCCGCGCAGCTGCGGATTCGAGTCGGAGGTGTGGACCGCACCGCTGCTTGCAGTGCACATCAAAAAGAAATACAAGGTAGACTATGCCGTCTCCAGCATATACAAGACACTGCACATGCCTGGGCTTTTCATGCAGAAAGCCCCCCCGCCCAAAACACCCCAAATCAGCCTCAGAATCCGAGAAAGAGGAGTTCAAAAAAAAGCTAGGTGGCACGTAAGGCACCATTCAAAGAGGGGGCACACGATAATGACAGGGGACGAGGCCTCGTTCATCCTTGGGTGGAACGTCAAGAACAGCTGGTATCCCGTGGGAAGGCCCGGTCTATGCGCCGTCCAACCTGTCAAAGGAGAGGTTCTATTCGATCGGGGCCCTGTCGGCAAACGGACTTGACTGCCGCTTTTACAAAAAGGCCGACAGGTACACGTTCATCAGGTTTCTCAAGGTGCCGCGCCGCAAGTACGGCAGGGTGCTGCTGTTTGTCGACAACGCATCGTATCACAGGGCAGCACTGGTCAGGGAGCAGCTGGCAGAATGGAATGTCGACGTGATGCTAAGGTTCCTGCCGCCGTACACGCCGGAGCTGAACAAGATAGAGGGGCAGTGGTGCGGGTTCAAAAAGGCGACTGTAAACTGCCTTTACAAGACCGCTGGCGAGTTGCAGAAGTCCATACGCGTCATGCTGCGCAGGAGCGAGATCAAGATCTGCAAGATGAGCGATTATCTCAGCTAGATACTACGGTTGGCATTCTTCAGATCATTCTCCCAGCCTGGGTCGTACTTGACTACTAGGCCTGCCCCCCTCTCTACGTACTTGGCATTGTCCGTGTGTGTCAAGTACCATACGTGGCATCCTCATATTCCATTACTTTTTCGGTCAGGATCCGTTGATAATTTGGGTGATTTTTGGTCAAGTTTCAAATTTTAGGAAGGGTTATGCATCCATGGTAAAACGCCCGCCAGTAACATGGCAACGTTCCTTTCGTCTTCTGATCCGTGCCTAGTCGGCCGGGCTGTGCTTTATAGCTAACGCTAGCAATACGCACGAGCCAGTCCTGTCGCACCTGCCAGGGTGCGGGCGGATCATTGGGTGGGTGGGTGGGGGATGGAAGGTGGCAATCCTATGCCGTTCCCGCCAGTTCTGTCACCCTCTTGATCTTCTTGTCGTACAGGGCAGCATTGCGCGATGAATACGCAGTCTTTGTCGTCAGCATGTGCCAGATTATCCTGAGCATCTTGTTTGCAACATGCGTTATCGCTATGACGTGGTTGTTGCCGTTCCTTTTGCGGACCCTCTCGTAGAACTCCCTCATCCTGTCGTCGTGCTGTACGGCGACGTTGACTATCTGGATCATCAGCCAGTTGATCCTGCGGTTTGCATCCTTTTTCATGTGGCCGTGGTACTCGCGATCCCCCGACTGGTACACCCGGGGACACATGCCGGCCCAGGACACAAGCTGGTTCGGCGATGGAAACCTGGTTATGTCACCGATCTCTGCTATCAGCAGCATTGCAGCAAAGGTGTCTATTCCCGTCATGCTCAACAGCAGCTTGGCATCCTCGTTCGATCCTGCCTGTCTTCCTATGTCCTCCCCTGCCTGGCCTATCTCCTCTGTGACGTGTACAATCCTCCTAGTGCAGCTTGCCAGTATCCTGTCATCGTTTGGCATGTTCAGCCTGGTATCGGAGATCTTCCGTATGGCCTTCTTGGAGTACATCGTGGATGCATCTATGGCTATATCGTACTTGTCAAGCCAAGCTGTGCAGCCCGTTTATGACTGCGGTCCTCTCCTGTACCATCCGTATCCTGTACCCCATCAGCTCCCTGACATCCCTCAGCTCTGCTGATGCCACGTAGCATCGTGGTATCATTCCGGCCCTGAGCGTGTCGGCTATCTTCCTTGCGTCTATCGGGTCAGTCTTTGCGCTGGTCTCTGATACTATCTTCATCTTGAGGGTGTTTGCAAGCAGTATGGGGATATGCTGATCCTCAAACGCCCTGAACGTCTTTAGCCACATGTTGCCCGTTGACTCGCACGCGGCCTGGCACTTTTTGTACTCTTTTTTCAGTCGTGCAGCAAGCTTTGATGCCTCCTTGTACGTGTTGTTATACGAGCCCTCCTCTAGCACGTGTCCCTTGGCGTCGATGACGCACACTGCGCATTTTCTCTTTCCAATGTCTATTCCTATGCTTCTCAATCCTTTTCTTTCACCTCCTTTTGGATATGGTTTGACAGATCAGAAGCTGCATTCATCCATCAGTGCGCGTAGCACAGGAACACAGCAGCTCGGATATCCCCATTCAACAAATAGTGCGCGAAGCACATGCATAACGAGGGGTTGATCCATCACCCTGGCTACGGCGGGGGCGTTTTTATCATGTGTTCAACAGGCTAGAACTCAAAGAATTCTTATATGGATCGTCAGAATTGCTTCCAGTGCAGCATCACGGGATCTCCTCTACCTCCGCACTGGCACTGCTGTGGGCGGACGGAAAAATACACAGGGGTGCGCTTGCCAAAAAATATCTAAAAGACTTAGAGCTCGGCCCAGGCAGGGGGCTGTTATCAAGATGCAACCAGGTATGGCCGCACTACGGGGAGGTAATCAAGAACAGAAAGGACTGCATCCTGAGGCTGACCAGGGAGACCGTTGAAAAAGGCGCAGAGCAGGTGGTAATCCTAGGTGCAGGCATGGATCCCCTGTCGCTTGAGGTCTGCCAGTCATCGCAAAAAACGAGGGTTTTTGAGGTGGATTTTGAGAACATGGGGGCAAAGTCAGGCCTGATTAAGAGGACTGATCCGTCGCTGGGCAGACGCATCTGCTGCATTACGGCGGACATTTCAAGGCCCAATACGGTGATGAGGGGGCTGGCCGAGGCCGGGTGGAGGAGGAACCGGCAGACGTTGATCATACTAGAGGGCATATCGTACTATCTGGCAGCAGAAAAGTTATGGGGCATGATCAAGAGGTTCGGCACGGTGGATCAGAGCAGCCAGGTCATTCTGGAATACCTGCTGCCGGGCAGCGATGTTCAAAAGAGCCGTGCCGGCATTGCGGACCAGGTGTTTCATATCATCTCTGCAGACTTTGATTTGGCACAGATTACAAGGTACAACGTTGCAGGCATCAAGGCACATGTGAGGAGGATTGACGGGGTTGTTACCGGCCATTATGAAATGAAGGGGATGGAAAAAAACAGGACTGGTAAGAACCGCTATTTCAAGACCAGAAAAAGTGGCTGGATAGAGGTATGCCGATTTTCGGCATGATGTATAATGTCTTTTAGTGGTGAGGCCCGGCTTGCCTCTACGCCCCCAGCCATTTCCGGGGTTCTGGCATGACCGCACCAGGAACAGCGGGCCACCACACAAGTACAAGACCGGGACACGCCGCGGACCGGAGGACGGGCCAAGACGGCCGCCGACACATACTGGGCAAGACCGCACCTTCCACCGTGGCAGATGACAGTGCAGACAAGGTAAGACGCTGCCGTGGTGTTGGTGTGGCTTGCAGTGGGTTGCAGCATGGGATCCCCGCGGCCAGGGTTCTGATGCTGTGGGATCGGCAGGCATCCGGCTCTGTACACGAGGTATAAAAGGCCAGAGCGCCAATCAGGATCCGGCGCACCGACATGAAAAAGACCGACAGGGGCATCATTGCTGCAGGACTGGTGGCAGGAGTGATCGGACTGGCCATATTGGTGGTGTTTATAGGCCAGGGCAGCGTCAGGCAGGCGGAGATCTTTTACCCAGAAAGGGTCGTGCAGCACGTCTCGTTTCAAAAGATAGGCGGGGAGCTGGCAATAGTTGCGACAAAGGGGGTCAAGGGGGTAAACCCCACGCTCATCTCAAGGACAGGCTTTTGGTATGTGCTGACGGTTACCAACGACGACGATCTCGCACACCGGCTCTACATTGACGGACTGGAGCTGGAGACGGAGGTGCTGCTGCCTGGAGAATCAGGGCAGGTTGTCTTTTTGCCAGAGTCTGAGGCCACCTACAGATATTATGACAGGGCAGGTGATCCTGTGCCGTTGGGGGAGATCAGGATAGTGACGGTCGTACCCAGCGACGAGTTTACGGGAATATGGAGGGATTTGATCTAGGTGTGGACTTTGCCTGAGAAGCGATTCGCAATTGACAAGTTTTGGCCCATTTGGGCACAAATCTGTACCTGACGGATCAAAATACCGAGTCGGTACAAACCATGAGGTTAGTCGAGAAGTTGACAAAAAACCCACAGGCAGTGTGCACAGTTGAAAATTGGGATATTTTCTTATCGAAATAGGCACGATATGTCAAAATTATGTTGCAATTTTTGCTGTGTGTACAGGTTGGTTACTCCGATTAGGTATACGGACGCGCCGCTTTCTGTAAACCTGTCAAAGAACATTCGTTTTTCCTCCGGTTTATGTAGGTTGATGCATGATCCTATCTTGTGGCCGTACGTGGTGTTTCCTGACCCGTACTGCGCAAAGCCTTCATTCCATCCTCGTATTCTGCACAATGCTTGTCAGCATTAGAAGATGGTGGCCTTATCGGCATGATGCATCCTATTCTTCCAGAGCAGGTCATGTGGAGATCTTTGCAGGTTTTTTGAGCTCATTCTTTGTCAGGGTCAGCCGAAACAGGACGGCATCTGGGTTCTTTGTGTTCCTTATCTGCGGATAAAAGCTGACGACATACTTGTACGTCCTTTTTACCTCGTAGGGACGGCTGCCCATCATATCTCATGCGAGGCTTTGGACTTGCTGTGTTTATAGAGCTCGTGAACTGGGCCTCTGCGTGCCCTCACCGGACATCCATTGGGCTTGCGACCGCACCCGTGCCGATCTCCCGTATGGCAAGCCAGCACCACTCCCTGCCATCCGCGCATAGTCGGTCACGACATGCCTTGATCTGCCTTTCTGACATACTCTATTATCGGCGTATGGTCTGCATGTACCCCCAGCCTGCCAGTCGGGACTTTAAGGGAGTACCAGGTCGCCTATGCAAGATCCCGCATTGCAGGTGCCGCCTCCACCAAAGTCATGAACCTTTGGCCGTGCGTCCTAGTCCCCATGCTGAGCTCTGGGCCCTGCCAGCCGCCGGGTGTCGTGCAGCATGATCACATCTCGTTTGAGGCCAACCGTCCTGTATGAGATCCGCCGCGGCAGTTAGAGTCGTCCTAGTCCTGTTTCTCTCCCTGTAGGCGTCGATCCTCTCCATGGTGTCGGATTCAACCGTAACCGTAATGTCGTACTTGGTGCGTCTTTTGGACTTTACATCCGAGATTATGTCGTGCATGTCCCTATCTGGGTGTTCCTGCCTTATCTCCCTGACGTGTCTTTTCTGCCTTACTGCAAGCTTTTGCATGGCCTCGGCCACAGATAGCATGCCTGCCATGTCTGCCTTTTTGGGATCTCCCGGATCGTATCCGTACAGATCCGCCGTCTCTAGGGCTGTACTGACGGAGATGTGGCCCTCTTCCACTCTGTCCCTTAGCTCCTCTGGCAGGCGTGCAGCGTGCACGTGTCTCCTGATAGCAGACTCTGAGAACCCGGTGGCCTCTGCCGTCTTTCTTATGCTGTTAAAGTGATTGTAGACTACGGTAGTCGCGTTTATCTTATCGCTGTCTGTAAGCGGGGCCCGGGAGAGGTTTGCATGTAGCGACATTGTCTTTTTTTCCCAGTCCTCCATGGTGTTCTTGTATACAAAGCTTGGAATCCTTGAGAACCTTTGGGGGCTGTCTTTCCCGAGCATCAAGAATGCCAGGTACCGCCTCTGGCCGTCTATCAGCTCGTAGCTTTTGCCCCCTTCGATCTCTACTAAGTGTATTGGCTCCAACAGGCCCTGCGACCTTATGCTTGCGGCAAGCTCTCCCACATCCACATCTACCTTTTGCTGTCTTGCCTCCGAGCGGCTCCTGAATATGAGACTGGGGTCGATCTCCTCGCATCCCAGCCGCTCTATTGCCACGATGTCTGATACGGGCCGTGTTTATTAAAACTGCCTGATTTGACAGTTGTCATACGGCCGTGCCTGAACGCGTAAAAACAGATGATCTTGTGTACCCAACAGTTGTGGTTGCAGCATCAAACCAGTGGTTGCAGTACTTGAACAAATTCTCATATATTCACACGATCAACCGTATTCCGTGAAATCAAAGAGGATATGCAAGGGGGCATGCAAAAAATTCAGGGTAAAAAAGCCGCCACAAGGAGGCAGGTACAACGCTGGACAGGGGCACTGCCAGATGTGCGATGTGTGGATTGATTACAGGGGTGCACGCCTCAAAGACGGCAGTCCGGCCACTGAAGAGTCGATTGGATGGTACTGCAACTGTTGTAATTACAGGGTGCGAAGAAACCCAAGAAACATAGAATACAAGGCAAGGCTTCGTGCGTCATACAACGGAGGACATGATGATCCAGATTTGTCATACTTTAGCAAGCGCCGTGCGTACATGCTGAGGGATCTTGGACGAGGCATCGTAAGAAAAGAATCAGAACACGTCCCAGGCGGCCACGAATATTTTCTGCCTACAGGAGCTACAAGGATTGACATTGAGGAGGAGTTTGGAACCGGCATCGACGTACTAGTCAGGCTTGCAAAGACGGTGGATCCGCCAAACAAGATATCCATGATAGTAGAGTTTGAGCGCGTAAAACTGGATGTCGGTCGCACCCCCACAAAAGAAGACATTGAGGAGCACTCTGAATTTACCGTATCGCAGTACGAGGGGGAATTCCAATCGTGGGAACACATGCTGGACAGGCTGGGATATGATCCGTGGTATCGTGACAGCGCCAAGAGTAAATGATGCCTCACGTGCATGTAAAAGGAAATCTTGGCATGTCGCGTAACAGCTCGCGCCCTGGAAGCCGCATCTGACTATAGGAGCAGATCATACTCGATCGGGGTTTCCGGGGTGGAGGTTCACTACCTTAGGAGGAGCTGCTCTACTGCGGAATCGGGCTGATAAACTCCGAGTCCTACCACCCGCAGGCCAGCGGCAAGCTGGAGCGCCCCCACCGGAGCATCGAGGGGGAGATATGGAACCACGAGAGCCTGTCTCCATAGAAGCGATTCTTAATTAGCAGATTTTGACCCACTTGGGCACTAATCTATGCCTGACGGATCAAAATACCTGTAAAACCATGTACAAATCATGTGTTTGATCGATAGACTGACAAAAAACCCACGGACGTTCCGGATGTTTGCAGGAATGACCGAGGCAGAGTTTGACCAGCTGTGTACCGAGGTGCAAAAGAAATTTCCAGATACCGAGAAGAAGAGGCTCTCAAGGCCCGACCGTGTGCGGGATATAGGCGCAGGCAGGCCCTTTGCCCTGGATCTGAGGAACCGCGTACTGCTGGTCTTGTTCTACTACAGGACGTACGTCTCCCAGGACGTGGCTGGCGCCATGTTCGGTATAGGACAGGCGTCGGTCTCGCGCTCCATAAGCCTGACTGAGCCCCTGCTAAAACAATGCCTGCCGATCCCCGAGAAGATCTACAAGGACTCCAAGAGGATCTCCTCAGTCGAGGAGCTGGCCGAGATCTTCCCGGGGATGGTGTGCCTGACTGACGCCTCCGAGCAGCCCACAAACAGGCCCAAGAGAAAGGACATGGAAAAGTCGCACTATTCGGGCAAGGCAGGCACGCACACGGCCAAGGTCCAGTATACGGTCAACATACACGGTGCCATAGTGCACAAGACCCCGCACTCGCCGGGGCGCGTAAACGACGTCAAGATATACCAGATGAAGCACCCCACGTTCTGGAGCGGTGAGGAGGACGGCGAGGAGCTGCGGCACTATATGGATCGCGGATACCAGGGTGCGCAGCACATCGATGCAGGGACGAAGGTTATACTTCCAATCAAGAAGAGTCCTGGCGGCAAGCTGACCGACGATGAAAAAGAGTACAACAGAACACACTCAAAGATACGGGTGTACGTGGAGAATGGCATACGCAGGGTCAAGACATTCAAGATAATGAGCTACAAGTACAGAAACAGGCTCAGAAAGTACGATCTGGCCAACAGTATCGTGTGCGGGCTGGTCAACCTGAGGATACTGGAACGGATAGCCGCTGTGGCCTGAAAAACACGGCAGAAAACAACTGCAACCTGCCACTCGTAATTTAATTACGGATTGCTTCTCATGTATCGGCTATAACGAGGAAGGCTGTACTGGTCGCTGGGCATCGACAGTTACGAGACGCCACTATGGGCCTTCTATGCCAGGGAGGCCACCGATGCGATCAGAAAAAAAGACCCAAAATGGATGGAGGGACACAGATGACTAGCGGATCGACTTTTCATATAATACACTGTTATTTCGGGAGGGGTGATTTGATGGCGACTGCCGCCGCAACGCAGATGATGGCAAGAATCATCCCGTATGCCACGGCCGCGCAATGCACATACCAGGAGTTGCACGGCGGCTCATAGGACAGAACCAGGGACGAGAAGGACATTGTGGACAGGGCAAGGGCTCTAAACATCACCGCTATCAGGACGAGAAACCTGTCAAACGACATATACCATGTGCCGCACGCCCTGTCGCGGACGGTGCGGGCCATTGCGGCAAGCCTTCCAAGTGACAATGCCAACATGATGTGCCTTTGCATTTAAGCGGGGAATGATCCGTGGTCTGATTCTTTGTCGGGCCGGAAGCGCGGCCTGTGCAGTCTTGAGCCCTGGATCCCATCGCATTATGATTTGAGAAGGTGTGACCACGCGATGCAGACGGCAAAAACAACCATCCCGTAGCTTGCGGCCATCAGGTACCGCTCAGCGGCAGGTTCCCAGATAAGGCCGAGGGACAAGAGAAGCGCCACATACAGGGCCACGATTACGAGTGCCACCACCCTCAGGTAGCCAAATCTGTAAACGAGTATTTTCCAGCTGCGGTCTGCCTTGCCGCTGACGGTACGGGCCGTTGCGGCAAGCCTTCCAAGTGACATATGCCGACATGATGCGCCGTAGAATTTAAGCGAGGAATGGCTCACAGGATCCCCGCCAAGCAGTGCCGGGAGCACGGCATTGCGCGATCCAGAGTCATCAGTTCTTATCGTCCTCGCGCATTCGCCATGGAATCCTTATAAACCATTCACACGAACAAACACCATGGGTAAAAAATACAAGGGCAAGGGAGACAAGGCCGATCTGGACAACCACTCACAACAAATGGATCCAAACAGTGACAAGTATCAGGGCTCTGAATAGGCCAAAATTAATTTTTCATTCAACAAAGTGGAATGGCAAACCTGCCAGCATGCGTGAATACGGATCAGAATACGTCATTTCCGGCAATCTCAAAGGCCAACAGGGATCATCTAATCGATGATATGAAAATGCAAAAGGCGACCCAAGACGCGCTACATCGCATGCAATTAGGGTTGTGGGCTCTTGCAGTTCCTCCTCTGCTGTTTGTGCTTGCACATGACGTGTTTTTACTGGACTGTGTTGCACCATGACTGAAATATGTCATACACCAATGGATACCGTGATCACACCTTGCATGAAACAACGGGTTTGTAGTCATTCCGCTGAAAGGATTTTAAGCACAGTGCGCCAGTACATGGCATGGGGCCAGGCTTGCAGGACAGGTGCACGGCGCGGCAGGATTCTGCGATCCCGCCTTTGCCGCCAACAGGGACGAGCCGGTGCACCGCTGGACTGGATGGGTGGCAGGATTCTCCAAGCACTTTGCGGCGGATGCAATCACCAGGTTTGCAGGGGACGCAGATACCATACTTGACCCCTTTGCAGGGGTGGGCACGACGCTGGTGGAGGCGGACCTTGCAGGATGCAGGACGGCGGGATTCGAGATCAACCCGTACGCGCGGCTAGTCTCTGCCGTCAGGCTCAAACCATGCACGACGGAAACCGATATGCCGCGCAGGGATGCGGCAGCATCCGGTGTCAGCTGTAAACTGTCAGTACGAGGTCACCTAGTTTTGACGTGTTTTGACAACCTGCTTAACATATTGCGATCATGCTGATCAAATACGATGCCTGTATAGCATCAACATGAAAGGCCGTCGACCCACATACCGCGAACTAGAGGCCACAATTGTATCATTCACAGACAGAATAAGCACGCTAGAAAATAACCAAAAGGCAGCGAACAGGATAATCGAGGAGCAAGGCAGGCGGCTCCGGTACTACGAGAACGAGAACTCGCCACCGTCTGCAGAATCACTAGAGTACAAGAGGCAAAAGGCGCAGCGGAAAAGGGAGAGGGCCAGTAACCGTGGCAACGGTAGCAACAGTGGCACCGGCAAAAAGCCGGGAGGCCAGAGGGGCCACAAGGGGACATCCAGAAGACACGACCCCCAGAAGACGGTGCTTCACACGTTCCAGGACAACGACGGGACGTGCTCGCCGGTGTGCATGTGCGGGAGGGCCATGGACATAACTGCCCTGATACGGAACATCATCGACTTTGAACCGGTCCGGATGACAGAGACGCGACACATAACCGAGCGTGCCACATGCAGACTGTGCGGCATTATGATATCAGCAGACGACGGACTCCCAAGGAGGGGCAGGTACGGCAAGCACATGATCTCCCTTGTGTCTGCCTTGCGCGCAAGGCACATGCCGCTGCAGTCCGTGGCAGACACGCTCAAGGATTTTACCGGCAGGAGCATCGCCAAATCTACCGTAATCAACATGATCGGAGGGGTATGCGACTCTATGCAAAAGCCGTCAGGCGCGATCCTGGGCGGCATCAAGAGATCATCCAACGTCAGAATAGACGAGACTGCGGCCAACATGAACGGCAGTCGCATATGGACATGGACTGCCGAGACGGACAACGGCGTGTTTGTCAAGTACAATACGAGCAGGGGCGCACTGTTCCTGGACAGGCACATGGACAAGTATGGCAGAATAGTGACATCTGACAAATATTCGGTGTATGACAGGTTCAACGGGGAGGACAGACACCAGCTGTGCTGGTCGCACGAGCTGCGCGTATCAAAATACGCGGCGCAAAAGCAGGGCGCCCCGCTGTTTGCGGGAATACTGTACGAGCAGCTTCGGCAGCTGTACCGCAGCGCCGTCAGGGCAAGGAGGAAGGACAGGGGCAAGGATCTGCGCAGAAGGTTCGAGTCCTGGCTGCGCAACATACTGTTCGGGTACCGGGAAAGCACGGACGACCCCGTCCTGGGCCCGGTACTGCGCAGACTGACAAGCTCGCTGCCGCACCTGTTTACGTTCCTGGAGCACGACAACGTGCATCCCACAAACAACGCCGCAGAGCGTGCCCTCCGTTACGCCGTCGTCTTCCGCAAGATAAGCGGGCAGATCAAGGGAGGGGAACTCTGGATGAGGAGGTGGTCGTGGTTTATGACGTGCATACTGACATGGAGGGCAAGGGGCAGATCCGTAGCAGACGAGGTCATGAAACTGGTTTAGGAACGTGACCTCGTACAACTGTCAGATCCCTACTTTTTTATAGAATGTCTGGATAGATTATAGCGTTGGCGACGGGAGTTGAACCCGCATGAACGGCCCGTCTCGGGGCCACTCGCCGAGGTATCAGCTCGGTGGGCTTGCCAATGCCCAACGCCAACGTCATTTTTTGGGCCTGCATTGTATATTAGATTACAAAAGTGGGATTTCGGGGAACAGTTAAGGGACGGCATTGTAGTACGGACTGACAGACTCAACGCCGTCCGGGCTGTACGGGTTTTCTCGGCTGCAATGCCGTCTGAACCCGTGAGCGGGATGTAACCTGACGCATCACGAACATGACATGCAGAACCGCCGCACGCGGCACTATTCCAGGCCCAGCCACCGGAGTCCTTTCAGGTCTGCAAAGAATTGTCCATAGACTTCCGCCGGTGGCCGGTCATATGGAAAATTCTCAAGCACGTACAGCCTCTTGTCTATCATGCGCACCAACTTTCGATGTTGATCGGTTCTTAGATTCTCAGAATGCGTCACCTCTACTATGACACCCTGCAGCTCAGACTGGAAGCGTTCAAACCATTCGTTATTCCCAAACAGCTTGCCACTGTCACCCGGAACAGGCTTTATGCGCACCTTAATTTGCTTGAAAGACCTTCGGAGATCGGATATCTCCCCGCCTCTTTTTATTTTCCTGATTGCTGCACGAGCGACATCCACTATTATGACAACTATGATTCCCCCTGCAATTGACAGCAGTATCTCGATCATCAGTGCTTTGAAGTTCTTCATGCGGATTTAAAGCGCGGTCTGGACTGCAGGTAGATCCGCACGTCACCGTCAGCACGGCCACGAGCCGGGTTACATCTGCGAAGACAGGATGAAAAACGGCAATAAATACCCCGCAGTCTTACAATACTTGGTTATGAAGGGACGGATAATCCAGATGAAACCATTTAATTCAGCCGTGGAGGAACATACGGGTATGGGATCGGGTGTCGCGCATGATTGAGTGTTCGGAACTTCCTGCATTTCTGATCGGAATGCATGACTATGTTGAGGGCATGACCAGGCTGCAAAAGTACGCATTTCTCTCTGCAATGCAGATCAAGGAGCTTCGCAATGTAGGGTTCGTATGAGGTCACCTACCCCTCACAATAGGGTAAACATTACTGACGGTGCTGATCCTTATACTATGATCGCGTAGACTAGGCATTGTGAAAGGTCAGCTCTCCGCATGCTACGAGATCAAGGCATCTACAGCATCGCCCACGGAGACGATAAGGAATCTAAAAAAGGACCTCAAGGAGCGTGACAATATCATTGAGGAGCAGGGCAGGACCATTGAAAGGCTAAACAAGACACTTGAAAAGCGCGACAAGACCATCAGGGAGCAGGACAACCGGCTCCGGTACTACGAGAACGAGAACTCGCCCCCGTCGGCAGACTCGCTGGAGTGGAAGAGGCAAAAGGCGCAGAGGAGAAAGGAGAGGGCCCGGCCCGATGCTGCAGCTGGGGATGACGGCACCGGGGAGGACAGAAAAAAGCCCGGCGGCCAGAAGGGCCACAAGGGCGTATCGCGCACCCACCGGCCCCCAGGGTACAGAAACACTGCTTTCCGGGTGGACGGGCGCCGGAGTGCAAGTGCGGCACCACCACAGAGATCATGAAAAAGCCGCAGGTGCGCGACATGATAGGATTCAAGATAAAGTACACCGAGACGCGCCACGAGACACAGAGGGCAGTGTGCCCGAAATGCGGCACCATGCATACTGCCCCCGACGGCCTGCCCCGACGCGGCAGCTATGACACGAGCGTGGTCACAGCCGTCACAAAGCTGCGCAGTGAGGGCGTCCCACACAACAGGATCCCGGGTATAATGTCAGATATCCTGGGCGTGCACATGTCAAAGTCAACTGCAATCAACAGCATAGGACGCGTCTGCGACGCCGCAAAGGCGCCTGCCGAGGCCATCGCAGAGGAGGTAAGAAGCTCAAAGACGGTCTGCATAGACGAGACGGGGATCAACCTGGCAGGCAGGCTGGGATGGGCGTGGGCCATGCTGTCGGCGGTGGGCGTGTTCATGATATATGCAGACACCAGGAGCGCCCGGATCCTGGACCAGTACATGGGCGGGTACGGGGGCGTCGTCACATCGGACGGATATCCCGCATACAAGAGGTTCGGGCTGCTGGGAAGGCTCCAGCGGTGCTGGGCGCACGAGCTGCGGTTCCTCCTGTATGGCTCGCAGAAAAAGGGTGCCCTGCTGTTTGCAGGAGTCCTGTACCGGCAGATGCAGCAGCTGTTCAAGGATGCCAGGGAGTGTCTTGAGGGCTGGGACAAGCTGTCCGGGGAGGATCTCCGGGAGCTCGAGGAGAGGACGGGGATAAGCAGTGCCGGCGGACTGATGGGGCGGCACTCGCCGGAGCTGCGCCGGCGGTTTGAGACCAACATGCAGAACATGCTGTTCGGATACGTTGGTGCGTGGGGCGGCCCGCTGGAGCCCCTTCTCAAGAGGATGCACAGGGCCCTGCCGTGCATGTTTGCGTTTCTGGAATACGAGGGTGTCGAGCCGACCAACAATGGTGCAGAGCGGGCACTGCGCCCCGTCGTACTTCAATTCAAGATAAACGGCCAGATCAAGGGCGGCCTGGTCTGGACGGAAAGGCATGGATGGCTCAATACATGCGTGTCGACATGGAAGCTGCAGGGCAAGTCCATCATGGATGAGGTGGCCAAAATAATCTAGGGGTAGGTGACCACATACGATTATAGCGTTGGCGACGGGAGTTGAACCCGCATGAACGGCCCGTGTAGGGGCCACTCGCCGAGGCATCAGCTCGGTGGGCTTGCCAACGCCAACGTCATTTTTTGGGTTTGTTTGGTATATTAGATTACAGAATGCAGGATTTTGGTCAATCGTTCAAGGATGGTATTGCAGTGCCTGCTCTGACAGTGACTCCTCAAAGTACCGTCATCGGGTTTTAGCGATTGGGCGATTTCAAGGCAGTTGCCGCTGTAAAGCCTGCACCAAGGATCTATAATCCAAAAAGTAGCTCGCCCCTTGTCCGATGGTGAAGTCGGTCAGGATCAGATGCACTGGTCTCGTGTATGCCACTGGAAACAAGGGTGTGTGGGTCTGGCGCAAAAGGGCTGGCAAATACGTCAGTCTTGCACGACCCAACAACATAAAGCTAAACAAATCAGACGTACGGTGGATAGTAGACTTTGCGTAATCGGTTCAGATTAGGACCATTACGAACAAATTCATCTCATTCAGATCGATTACGCAAAGTCTAGTACGTCAAAAGCAAGAGGGAGACATGACAAACGCCCAGATAGCCCAGTCCATGAACGTCTCGGTCCGCTGGATACAAAAGCCGTGGGCCCGGCACAGGTCCCACACCGTACAGGACATATCGCATCCCGCACGGACGGGAAGGCCCCCAAACGGCATGCCCGGGCGCAGGGAGCACTCGGCGGTCCTCTCGGTGCGGCCGTCCGAGCACCTGGGTGCGGCATCGCTGCAGGATCTCACAAGGGAGAATACCGGGATTAGTATCCCACGACATACACTGCACGGCATGCTAAAGGACGAGGAGATGGCCAGAGACGAGTCCAACGGGCGCAGAAAACGCAGGTGGCTGCGCTGGGAGACGGAGTACTCTAACTCCATGTGGCACACGGACTGGAAGCAGATACACGGCGGGATGCACGACGGCAGGCGGTTTTTGTGCTACGAGGACGACGCATCCCGGTTCGTGACCGGATGCGGCATATTTGGCAACGCGACTGCAGAAAACGCCCTCAAGGTGCTTGACGGGGCCATGCAGAAGCACGGCAGGCCCGCCCCAATGACGGATCACGGGGGGCGAACTATCTGGATCCTACATCCTAGGTACGTGATCTAGAAAAATAAATGGTGGGGGGTTTATCCCATCCGTACGATGTCTATCTTAACGACAGGGCCGCCCCACATGTGGGCATCCGTGAGATCATCGTCGCCTGTGATTCCCGGGTGTGGGATGACTATTCCCTCCTCTGAGATTTCTGGATTACTTTCACCGGTTCCCTCGTCGTCTGAGGCGATCCCGATGGCGCCCTGACATGGCGGAACCAGGTCAGCAAAGTCCTCCGTGTTCATCTCAGTCCTTGCGTCATATGCCTTTGCATACACCGTCTTTTCGTGGTAGTAGGGCAGCCTGACGCCGTCGATTCCTGCAAAGCCGTCATTTGTACAGACTAGCATGCTTGCAAACGACAGGTATTTGTGGCCTCCGCTGGCAGAAACCATAAACGTTTCAGAATGGGCAAGACCCGTCTGTCCCGGATCGTTTGCCGGAACAAGTGGCGTGGTGCCCTGTATTACATCCAGGATCCCGTCGTTTCCAGTCATGCTTTGAACCAGCGGCTCTGCATTGCCGTTTTCTGCAAGCTGCCGCAGCTGCTCGCTGGATTCATGGCCTACCGTGAAAAACCCGGCATCACTGGCGTGAGTCACCAGCAGGGGGGGAGTGATCGGCTGGCCCGGCGTGATATTCGTAACGGTGACCTCGTAGGTCACGGTCCTGGCAGCACCGGACTCTTGGACTCCGGCGGCTCCTGCAATGGTAATGATTGCAACCATTGCCGATGCTGCAAGAATCCCGGCTCTCTGTTTTGAGTTCATTGAGAGCAGGACTGAGAATTTTCATTTAAAGGTTAGACCAAATTACGCCAGAATCTTCCACATGTGGCCGGCAGGCGTGGCCCCGGGTCACCGGGCGGCCCCTCCGGCCGAGTCCTGCGTCCGGGCAAGCCTTGAGAGCTCCCTGACCTGCGACCTGACATAGTCAAATCCCTCCTGCCAGAACTTTGCGGATCTGATGTCGAATCCGTACTCCCCGAGCAGCGGCTCGGGCTTGACTGATCCCCCTGCGGCCAGGATTTCGACGTACGCTGGAACAAAATCCCTGCCCTCCCTCTTGTATCTCTGAAACAACGACAGCGCCAGCAGGTTGCCAAACGAGTACGCATAACAGTAAAACGGCGTGTGGTAAAAGTGGGGAATACAGCTCCACTCCGCTGCAAAGTCAGCCGAGACTGCCACGGAGCTGCCAAACTGCTCTTGCAGGTTGGCCAGGTAGGCCTTTGACAGCTTGTCAACGGTCGTGGTTCCGGCAACCTGCCTGTGCGCCTCTATCTCAAACAGTGTGAAAAAAGACTGCCTCATGATTGTCGCATACAGGTCGTCGATCTTCTCTGAGAGCATGATTCTTTTTTCATCCTCTCCCATCCCCTCCGAGATGCTGTCATATAGCAGCAGCTCAGCAAACGTGGATGCCGTCTCTGCCAGCGGCAGCGGCGCGTCATGCACCAGAATCGAGCGCCCCCCTGCGGCCTGGCTGTGCACCGCATGACCCAGCTCGTGGGCCAGGGTAAAGACGTCCCTTGTCCTTCCGGTATAGTTTACAAGCACAAACGGCGTGATCCTAGGCGACGGCGTGCTGCAGAACGCGCCGTCCCGCTTTCCCGCCCGGATCTGCGAGTCTATGTGGTTCTCGGTAAAGACGTTCCTTGCAAAGTCCGACAGCTTCGGACTAAAGCCCTCTAGCGACTCTAGGACTAGGCTTACTGCCCTGTCATATGGGTACCTCCTCTCCCTCGTCCCTGCCACAGGCGGCGCGTACAGGTCATAGCGGCGCAGCTTTTTCATCCCCGCCATCCTTGCCTTTTGGACGAAGAACCTCTGAAAGACCTGGCCGTTGGCCCTGCAGGCATCTAGCAGCGAGTCGACCGTCTTGTCGTCTATGTCGTTTCCTATGTTCCTGATTGAGATCGGAGAGGAGTGTCCCCTGATCTCGATCCCCTCGTCCCCCCAGTTCAGCGCTATGTTTTGGTAGATCTCGCCTAGCACCCCCATGTTGTCTGCAAATTTTGTCAGCAGCGACTTGTAAGCTGCCTCCCTTGTCTTTGGATCTGGACTCTTGACAAGGTTTGTAAGCTGCTCCCTTGTCATGGTCTTTGCCCTGCCGCCTACCCTTACGCTGTACTCAAACGCGTTGGTGATCTTGTCATACAGCTTTACGAGGGCCGAGGCCCCCGTGACGTCCAGCGTGTTGATTATGCGCTCCTCGGGCTCTGACAGCGAGTACCTTGCGACAAGCCTCTTGTGCATGAGGTGCCCTCGGAGCTCGCCTGCCCCCCTGATCAGCCTCTGGGCGTTTTTCTCGTCTATTTTTTGCTTCCACCAGAGATCAAAAAACAGCACCTGGTTGGAGATATCCGAGCCCAGCTTGCTGATCCTAGTCATCAGCGAGGTTGCCTCGTCTGACTGCGTGTCTGCCGCATAGGAGAGCGACGCAAAGCCTCCGATCATGCCCATCTTTTCTACTAGCCTCTCCTCGTCTGTAATGATCCCCATGAATTCCTTAGACGACATCCGGGGGTTCAGTCTAGACCTGAGTTCCCCAAAAGACCTGGCAAGCTCCTCGGCCTCCCTGATCTGCGCCTCAAACCCCGGACCCCCCGGATCCACTGCCAGCTCTGCTAGATCCCAGCGCCCCGTCTGATACTTTGCCATTTTCTTCAGGGCATTGCATGCCACTAAAAAACCAATACTTGGAAAAAGGACGGTGGTTTTCGGGCCGGTACGCTGGGGGCAGCCTGCCGCACGTTTCTGGCAGCCGCACGCGGGATCGTCTCCGTTCCATGGCGCGGGGAAAAATGCCTACAGCCTGGCGTTTCTGCCTAGTATTTTTTGAGGGTGCTCTTGTAGTTTTTGACAGAGTCCAGAATCACCGACTTGGCATCTCTTGCCGACTCCCAGCCCAGTATCTCGACCTTCTTTCCCTCCAGATCCTTGTACACCTGGAAAAAGTGCGCAATCTCTGACCTGTAGTGGTCCTCGATGTTTGATATGTCCGCTGTGTGCAGGTATCTTGGATCGTTGGTTGAGACGCAGATGATCTTGTCGTCCAGCGCCCCGTCGTCTTTCATGCGCAGCAGCCCTATCGGCCTGGCCTCGATTAGGATTCCGGGATATGTCGCATTTGTCACCAGAACCAGCGCATCCAGCGGATCCCCGTCCTCTGACAGCGTCTGGGGGATGATTCCATAGTCCCCGGGATAGTGAAACGGCGAGAACAGGACCCTGTCAAGCCTCATCATGTTGTGCCTCTTGTCGTACTCGTACTTGTTCTGAGAGCCCTTTGGAATCTCCACGATCACGTTTACGATCTCAGGTATGTCGCTACCCGTCTCTATGTCGTGCCAAAAGTTCTTGCTCATGATATGCTGCGGGGGGACGGGATTGGTATATGTTTATTCTTTTTTGCCCAGGATGATGTTTCTGACATCCTCGGGGGACTCTGCAGTAAAGTCAGGCCCCTCCCCCCTTAGCGCCTCCATGGTGTTGAATCCCCACGATGTCGCTATCATCTTGACCCCCGTCTTTCTTGCGGCATCAATATCCCTGATCTCGTCTCCTACATAGTATATCCTGCTTTTTTGAAGCCTGTTTTTGCGTATGATTGCTCTGAGGATCCCTCCCTTCCCAAACATGCTGTTTCCCGAATACAAAAAATCAAAGACGTCCAGGTCATTGTTTATGAGGAACTCCTTGACGTTTTGCTCCGTATTGGACGTCAGGATTCCGATTTCACACCCCTCCTTTTTTAGCTCCAGCAGCGTTTCTTTGATCTCGACTGTCGGCCTTGCCTGTGCCACCCCCTTGTTGACCTCACGGCGTACTCTCTTTAGGACAAACGGCAGCTTGAGCAGCGAGATCCCCAGATGCTTTAGGATCTGCCTGGGGCGCTTTCCTTGTAGCATCCTCAGCTCGTCCCCCTTGATCTTCTTGTATCTAAAGCTGCCTGAAAATTTGTTGATGGCCTCTATGAAGAGGTGTACCGAGTCTGCTATGGTTCCATCAAAATCAAAGATTACTATGGTCTTCAATCCGCCTACGTGTGGCCACCATGCTGCGGGCTGATAAACTGTACGATCCCAGTCAGGCGTGATCGCCGGGTGCCTGCCTCTTTGCCTTCCGGAGGCAGGGCCGGAGGCCGCGTCCCGAGCGGGGGCTGAGTCAGGCTGTGCCCCTCTTGCCGCCCTTGTCTTGCTGCCCGGCCGTGCCTGAACGCGTAAAGGCGGCAGGTTTTTCTGCGCCTAAAACCCGGGTCATGCAGCACGCTACCTGTCAGCACGGCTGGCGCCTTTGGATAATCGCCTGGGCCTTTGGTGTCCAGCAGAACACGCTGGTGGCCAGCTGCGCTACACGTGTCCCCGGTGGACTTGCCGTATTGTAAAGCACCTCACCCATAGTCGATCTTTTTGATTCGCACGTTGCATCCCCGCGTATCAAGATAGTGTCCGACAAAGTTGGCAAGCTGCTCTCCGATCCTGTATCCGGCTGCCCCCTCCATCATGCCTGACCCCTCGATGATTCCGGCCATCTCCTCGCTGATTTGAACGTTAAAAAACGTCCATCCGAATCTGTCAAACGGCTCCCCGATGACCACTCCTGCAGTGCCGCACTCTTTTTCCAAATCCGACAATGCCTTTCTCACAATCACAATCTCCTTCCCGTATGACCGCGTGCTTAGCTGAAACAGTGGGTTCAAGATGCGCCCACTAGACTTTATGCGTAATCGACCTGAATGAGATGAATTTGCTCGTAATAATTAGATCTGCACCGATTACGCAAAGTCTACTCTTTTCCTATCCCTGCAGGCTCCGCACAGATAGCCCTTCCTCATCCTGCAGACCTCGTCTTGAAACTCCCTGGTTTTTGAAAATCCCTCTGATGCCTTTATTCCACCCGGGACCCTTTTGCTGCAGTTTGTGCAGATGATGTCGATATTCATTCTGGTTGTTTTTTCACCTTTTCTTATTTTTCCGATGATCAACGACTCTGTTTACCGCCGCCGGTATTTGAGAATTCTCATCAATCAGGGGCTGGCTCGTGCTGGTTTTTCAAAAAACACGCACAAAAAAATTAGTGTGGACTAGTTAGGCACCTTTAACTTTCGCACCATTTATCTGCCACCCTGATCAGTACCATGCATGGATGCGTTAGGTAGGTTCTGGAAATGGTACGAAAACAAAATCCTTGGAAGCGTTGTTGTCATTAGACTTTATGCGTAATCGACTGGTGCGGACCCCGCTAGAATAGGAACGCTTTTTTTCGCACACTTTGAGTCAGGAGGTCGAACCACAGATATGAGCAAGAAAACATGGAGTACACAGGACAGGATGGGGATAGTCATGGGGGCGCCTAAACGCCAACATCGAGACGGCAGAGCTGTGCCGCCGCCACAACCTCTCCCCGAGGACGTTTTACCAGTGGAGGGAGCGCTTTTTGCAGGCCGGACGCGCCTCACTGTCGTGCAGGGGCCACAAGTCAACGGAGTGACAGCAAAAGGAGATCGAATCGCTCAAGAAGATAGTCGGAGAGTACGCCGTGGCCAATGCGGTATTAAAAAACCTTGGAGGCAGGCAAAAGGTGACGGTCATAACCGAACTGAAGGACAGGGGCTGGAGCACGCGCAGGGCGTTGCAGTACAGCGGGGGTAACAGGCTAGCCCCTGCCTAGAGTTGGAGTTGCGTCCCTTGCCGGCCAGGCATGAAAATCACAACTGCAGGCAGATTCGCGCCTGATTGCTGCCTAGGCAGGGGCTAACCTGTTACCAGCGGGGCAACCCGGATGGCGCTGTACTATAACAAGACGCCCAGGAATGTGTCGCCGGACGGGCAGACAGGTATGAGGATAATGCCTCGGGGAACTAACTGCGGGATCGCCTAACAAATGGATGAAGATGGTATCGGGGGAAAGCCCCGAATGGATACATGTCCGATCATCCCTTTGGAAATGGAGCAACCCTGGCGAAAGCCATGCCCCAGATCACGAAATCCTGGAAAATGCTTAAAAAGATCTCACATGGATACTGAAATACCAGACCCGGCATTACAGCAATGGAAGGCCATGAATGTCTTGTCAATAGGTGGATCGGATCCCTCTGCGGGTGCGGGAATACAGAGCGACATCAGGACCGCGCAGCTGCTGGACAGCTACTGCCTCACGGTAGTCACGGCCATTACAGGCCAGAATACGTCAGGATACCACACGACCACGCCGGTGCCTGCCAGGACAATCCTGAGGCAGATTGAATCCGTAACGTCGGACTTTGAGGTTGACGTGATAAAGATAGGGATGGTCTATGACTCAAAGACCATTGCGGTCCTGCATGGCGCCCTGAGGTCATCAAGTACTCCGATCGTCGTTGATCCCGTGATAAGATCCACGACGGGCGGGGTTTTGTTAAAAAAGGAATCGGTAAAGGACTTTCAGGAGATGATTGTCCCGCTGGCCTATGCGATCACTCCAAACGTGGAGGAGGCAGAAGCCGTCTCAGGCATCAAAATGACTAGAAGATCAGACATCAGAAAAATGGCAGACAGGATAGTCAGGATGGGCACAAAAAATGTCGTCATAACCGGAATCGACGAGAAAGACGGCGTTGCAGACCTTGTCAGGACAAAGTCAGGGGAACAAAAGATCGTGTCAGGCAGGATCAGGGCCGAGAGCCACGGCGGCGGGTGCACGTTTTCGGCGGCACTGGCAGTATCCATAGCAGGGGGGGCAGATATCTTCAAGGCGGCAAGGTTTGCAGGCGAGTTTGCAAGACGCTCAATCATCGGCGCAAAGAGAATCGGCAGGGGTGTCAGGATAGCAGAGCAGAGACTAGAGAGCAATGTTAAAGACGACCTTGCGGGCGGAATCGCAGAGTTTGTAACGATAAGCAACATACACAGGGCAATACCAGAGTGCCAGACCAACTTTGTCTTCTCAAGGCACAATCCAAGACGGACCGATGACATTGCGGGGGTTGCGGGAAGAATAGTCAGGGCGGGGGAGGGGGTAATCGTTGCAGGCGGGATAGAACTAGGCGGATCAAGGCACGTGGCATCCGCAGTGTTGGAGGTCAGCAGGAGGTTTCCAGAAATCCGCTCTGGAGTAAACGTAAGATATGACGCAAAAGCCCTGAACAAGCTAAAATCAAAAAGGTTGACGATTCTAAGCTATGACAGGGGCGCGGAGCCTGCCCGTACCAAAAGGAGGGAGGGCTCGTCGGTCCCATGGGGAATCAAGTCGGCAATCGCAGGTGCCGAGTCTGCGCCGGACGTGATCTTCCACAGGGGTGACTGGGGAAAGGAGCCGATGATGCTAGTCTTCGGGGAGACTCCACAGAAGGTCGTTGACAAAATCAGGGGCGTCTTTTAGGCCCTGCCCGGTAGCAGTTCGGGCTTGAGGTGACTTACGATTTTAGGTGCGGATTACATCTGCAAAGATCCCCGGCGGCAAAACTCACGCCAGGACTTCGAGTCCGAGCTGTTACCCACACATGCCTAGTTGGCTGAAGGTATGCAACCATACACTTTTGCCTTGCAGGCTCTGTCGGCCCGGTATCCATGCCGGGCTAGTCCGATACGTGGTATGTCATGGACATCATCCTGTCTATGATCTCCTGCGCCCTGAGCCGCTCTGCAAGCAGAGCGTCGGCCAGCTGCTCAAGCCGCACGTCCCCGGGCTGTATGTCAGGATACTCGTATGCAAACACGGATCCGGGCTCCCGTACGAGCTGCGCCGCATCAAATACCAGCACGGCCCTGTCCTGCTCGGCCTGCACGAGTGTCGCAAAGTTGGAGTTCATCCTGTTCATCACCGTCCACATGTCGTCCTGGTGGCGCTCAAAGGCGTCGGGGACGGTCCTGTACCAGGTTCCGTGCGAGTTGCGGGCCCACTCGTTGCCCCACTGGTCGGCCCACAGGTCTGCCAGCTTGTCGGTGCGCTCCAGCTGTATGACGGCCGCCTCGTACTGCTGCCCGCGCTTGTATATCCCCGCAGTATCCAGCGGCGCCGGGTTCATAGAGTCGCCCTGTACCAGCAGGCCCTCGTTCATGTAGTTCTGCGCGCTCCAGCGCTGCACGTCCATCACATATATGACAAAGGGCTCGTGGTACATCTGCTCGCGGAACAGCAGCCCCTCAATTGAGAGCTCGACGCATCTTGTGGGATCCCCGGGGGACATGCACCCGACAAGCTCCACGTCTAGGGCGGCCTCGCCTATGACGTCGTTTGGATCCGTGTATACGGCATCCAGTATCTCGTATGTAGAGTCTGCAGAATAGTCGCGCCCGAGCTCGACGGTCAGGACGGCCTCAGAGTCGCCTATGGGCGAGCCGACCCCGGGCACCCCGAAGCCTATCTGGAACTGCTGGACTCCTGTGACAGAGTGCGCCCTGAGCGTAAAGTCGTGCTTTGTGTCTGTCTGTATTGACTCGCGCCTGTAATCGACGTGATAGTCAAGCACGTCGCGGCAGATGCCGTCCATGGAGTATCCGCAGCTTACCATCTGGCCGCCCGTCTGCGGCGATACGCCAAAGGTCGGGGCAGTCTGCCACTCGTCGTCGTTGCCGCCGCCCCTCGAGTCGGGCTTGAATCCGTCGTCCCAGACGCCTAGGCGCATCCAGCCCGAGTCGTCTATCCCCCACACGGCATACACGGACCAGTCCAGGTCTCCTGCCGCATTCAGGTTTATGTCTCCGATTGCCCCCTCGTACCGGGATGCGGCCTCTGGGAGGGCGGCCCTTATCTCCTCAGGTTCGGCGTCCCATCCGGCCTCCTCCAGTGCCAGTCCCATCACCCATATGGTATCGTACATGCCGTAGGTATACACGGCAGGCGCGGTGCCAAACTCGTCGTCGATCAGATCCGTCAGGTACCTGTATGCGGGGCTGTCCGAGTCCTCTGCAAAGACAGACGCCTGAAAGTCTGCATCCCTCAGGAACTCAAATACCCTGGGAGCATCGACCAGCGCCGCGCTGTTGACGGAGGCATCCGAGCCCATCCACTGTACCGTACCCAGCACCGGATGGCCGGCCGCCTTTGCCACGAACCGGGACATCTCCTCCTGCCCTATGAACAGGACGGAGACCCGGTCTGCGCCCACATTCTCCACATGTCCGGAGACGGCCGTGCTGAGCCGTGCGGCCAGTGCCTCAAAGGTGCCGTCCAGGTCGGGATCGTCCGGATCATAGCTGCCCAGCTCGTCTGCCGTGCCGCCGAGCGCCTCAAATTCGGTCACAGCCGAGTTTCTGATGCCCTCGCCCCAGATGTCGTCCCTCCACACCACGACCATGACGTCCTTTTCGTACTCGTCGCCGAGCAGGCCGGCAATCACGGATCCCTGCTGCGAGTCATCCGGCGCCAGCCTGAAGATGTTGTCGCCCTCGATTGCAAGCGAGAGCGCAGTCGAGCAGCAGCTGACAAGTATCATGCCGTTGGAATCGGCATAATTCCTTATGGCGTCCAGCTCGGAGCTGCGGACGGGCCCGGAGACCATCGTTATGCCTGCCGAGTCAAGCGACCGGATCAGGGTCTGCACGTCGGCAGCCTCCGTATCATTGATGACCAGCTGGTCGGCGCGCCAGACTGCGCCGTTCCTCTCAAGGTAGGCGTTGAGGTCATCGACGGCGGCATTGGCCGCAAATGTGTGGTGCTCTCCAAGCTGGCCGCCCAGTCCACCCGTCTGCGGAATCAGGGCGCCCATCGTTATGTACTCCACAGGTATCGTCACGGTCCTCGTGGCAGTTCCCGTGTTGCCGGCAGCATCGGTTGCCGTGTAGGTCACCGTATAGGTTCCGGGCCGGGACGTATCCACCGAGGCGGCATCATCAGAGACGGCGTCTGCATAGTTCGGATCGTTGTCGGTGGACGTGGCACCGGCATCGGTATATTCTGAGCCCAGCGGTGTGGTGACCTGTGGGTTGCCCGATATATCGATGACCGGCGGCGTGGTGTCGCGCACCTGAACGGTCCGGTTGGCCATGATGATGTCGCCTTGGGTGTCGGTTGCCGTATAATTTACGGTATAGTTGCCTGCCACGTTTACGTCTACAGCAGAGGCGTCGGTGTTGACTGTCGAGCCGTCGGTTGCCTCGGCTCCCGGATCTATATACGGGTCATCGCCAAGCTCGTGGTGCCATGGGTCGGTGCCGTTAAGTATTATCACGGCCCGGGCGGCCACTGTTATCCCAAAGGTCTCCGAATCGGTGCCGCCGCGGCCGTCATCAACGGTTATGGTGACTTGGTGGGTCTGTCCGACATCACCCTGAACCGGCGTCCAGACGAGGGTGCCGTCAGAGGTATTGAATACGGCAGCTGCGGGCAGCGTGCCGCGCGATATAGAGTACGTGTGCGTGTCAGTTGTGTCGGCGTCAGTTACCCTAGGCGTTACTGTTAATGGGATGTCCAACACCGCGTTCTGGTTGCCTATGGTGTCCATGACAGGATCATTGTTGTCGCGTGTGACGGTTATCGTTACGGTGCCCTGCGCCGTGTCGGTGCCGTCAGATATCGTATATCCGAAGGTGTCCGTACCCACATAATCCTGGTCGGGAATGTAGGTTATGGTGGTATCATCATGGGTGGCAGACCCGTTTGGCGGGTTCTCTACTGCCGATATTACAGGGGTATCCGATGTGTCTGGATCCGATATGGCAGGCGTTATGGTAATGGGTGTGTCCTCTGCGGTGGTTGCCGTCTCGTTAGGTGCCACCGGCGAACTGTTGGGAGGAATGGTACCCTCATCGGCCACGGCTATATCAAAGGTCTCCGAGTCGGTGCCGCCGCGGCCGTCATCAACGGTTATGGTGACTTGGTGGGTCTGTCCGACATCACCCTGAACCGGCGTCCAGACGAGGGTGCCGTCAGAGGTATTGAATACGGCAGCTGCCGGCAGCGTGCCGCGTGTTATGGAATACGTGTGCGTGTCAGTTGTGTCGGCGTCAGTTACCATAGGCGTTATGGTCAGCTGCATTCCCGGCGTTGCGGTCTGGTTGCCTATTGCACCCAGGACGGGGACACAGTTGGGAAGAGTCCCTGCCTCCGCGCCCAGTCTCGCTAGCTGGAGTCCGTTATCTGAGGTGGATGCAACTGCGGCATAGGTGTTACTGCCTATGGTGAAGGTGGTCACTGCGCTGGCGCCGCCAAGCTCCCGGGAGCCCGTATCGCTCAGCCTCCCGGCTGGAGTCGGATCGGTCGGATCGGTGACGTCTACAATCTGGAGGCCGTCGTCGTGAAAGGAGGCCACTGCGGCGTAGATATTGCTACCTGTGGTGAAGACGGCCACGCCGCGGGGGCTCTGAAGATTCCGGGAGTTGCTATCTTCCAGTTTGCCGGTGGGCATCGGATCGGCAGGATCGGTGACATCCACGATCTGGAGGCCGTGGTCTTTGTAGGCGGCGACTGCGGCGTAGGTGTTGCTGCATATCGTGAAGATTTCCACACCGCGGGGGCCGCCAAGCTCCCGGGAGCCCGTATCGCTCAGCCTCCCGGCTGGAGTCGGATCGGCAGGATCGGTGACGTCTACAATCTGGAGGGCGTTGTCCAAAGAGGAGGCGACCGCGGCGTAGGTGTTGCTACCTATCGTGAAGATTTCCACGTCACGTGGACCGTCAAGCCGCGCGGAGCCTCCATCTTTCAAATTCCCGGTGGCCATCGGGGCGGCCGGGTTTGTGATGTCCACGATCTGGAGGGCATTGTCCTGGTAGGAGGCCACTGCGGCGTAGGTGTTGCTGCCTATCGTGAATACGGCCACGGCCTGGGGGGTTTCAAGCTCCAAGCTGTTAGTATCTTTCAGACTACCTGCAGCTACAGGATCAGTAGGATCGGTAACGTTCACGATCTGGAGGGCGCTCTCAAAGTAGGTCGCAACTATAGCGTAGGTGTTGCCACCTATCACGGATATATCCACGCCGCGGGGGCCATCAAGCAGTATGTTGGTGTCGTCGCTCAGATGCCCGACAGCTACCGGGCTGGCAGGGTTGGTGACATCTACAATCTGGATGCCGTCGTCTGTTTCGGCGACCACTACCGCATAGGTGTTCTGTCCGATCGTGAACGTGTCCACGTCGTGGGCGCCGCCAAGCAGCAGATTGGTATCATCTCCCAGACTGCCGACGGCAGCCAGCTCGCCCACGACTATGTCAAATGTCTCCGAGTCGGCGCCGCCGCGGCCGTCATCAACGGTTATGGTGACCGTGTGGGTCTGTCCGACATCGCCCTGAACCGGCGTCCAGACGATGCTGCCGTCCGCGGTATCAAATACGGCAGCTGCGGGCAGCGTGCCACGCGATATCAAGTACGTGTGCGTATCAGTTGAATCCGCATCGGTTACCGTGGGCGTTATAACCAGCTGTATATCGGGCGCTGCGGTCTGGTCGCCTATTGTTCCCAGGACTGGGGCGTTGTTGTGGGCCTCGGTAAGTTTTACCGTCTGGAGGCCCTCCGTGTCGGAGGCCACCACGGTGTACGTGTTGCTACCCATCATAAACACGGCCAGATCCCGTGCCGCGTCAAGCGAGTACAGCGGGCCGTCCCCCACGAGTCCGGCCCCCAAGGGATTGTCGGGATCGGTTATATCGACAATCTGGATGCCATCATCGGTCTGGGATGCCACTGCTGCGTAGACTTTCATGTCCGTCCGGAATATCTCCACGCCGCTGGCCCCGTCAAGCAGCAGGTCGTTGTCGTCTGCCAGTTTTCCTGCCGCCGCCGGGTTGTCGGGATCGGTTATATCGACAATCTGGAGTCCGTCGTCGGCCCAGGAGGCCACTGCGGCGTATACAGAGCCGCCCGTCTCAAAGACGGCCATGTCACGGATTCCACGAAGCAGTAGGTCGTTGTCGTCTGCCAGCTGTCCTGCGGCTGCCAGGTTGTCGGGATCGGTGACGTCTACAATCTGGAGTCCGTCGTCGGCCCAGGAGGCCACGACTGCATACGTGGAGCCGCCTATCTCAAAGGTGTCCACTGCGCTGGTATCGCCAAGCAGCCAGGAGCCGTCGTCTTCCAGTTTGTCGGCGGCTGCCGGACTGGCAGGATTGGTTATGTCTATGATCTGAAGGCCGCCATCGTGCTGGGAGGTGACTGCGGCGTAGGTGTCCGTGCCGATCCCAAAGGTGGTCACGGCGGTGGCCCCATCAAGCAGCCGGGAGCCGTCGTCTGCCAGACGCCCCACCGAGGCCGGGTTGTCCGGATCGGTGACGTCGATTACCTCGACTCCGTCGTCGCCATGGGCTGTGACGACGGCGTAGGTGTTGCCGCCTGCCATGAAGACTTTCACGCCGCGGGCGCCCTCAAGCAGCCGGGTGGTGTCGTCTGCCAGGTTCCCGGTGGCCGTCGGGGCGGCAGGGTTGGTGACATCCACGATCTGAGTGCCGTTCTCGCTGCTGGAGACTGCTACCGCATACGTGGAGCCGCCTATCTCAAAGGTGTCCACGCTGCGGGATTTCTCAAGTAGCAGACTAGTGCCGTCGGGCAGGCTTCCGGATGGGATTGGGCTGTCCGGGCTGGCCGGGATCTGGCTGATCTCCGCTAGCTGGAGGCCGTCGTCAAGAAAGGATGTGACTGCGGCGTAGGTTCTGCTGCCTATCATGAAAACGTTCACACCGAGGGCGCCGTCAAGCTCCCTAGAGCCCCCATCTTTCAGGCTGCCGACGGCGGCCGGACTGGCAGGGTTGGTGACATCTACAATCTGGAGACCGTCGTCGGCAGTCGATGTGACTGCGGCGTAGGCCTTGTCGCCTATTGTGAAAGTACTCACGGCAGAGGCGCCGTCAAGCAGCCTAGAGCCCCCATCTCCCAAGCTGCCGACGGCTGCTGGGTTGTCGGGATCGGTTACGTCTACAATCTGGAGGCCATCGTCGGCCCAGGAGGCCACTGCGGCGTAGGTGTTGCTGCCTATCGTAAAGACGTCCACGTCGTAAGGATCATCAAGCAGCAGCTCATCTGAGCCCACGGTGTCTTCCAATTTCCCGGCAGGTGCAGGGTTGTCGGGATCGGAGACATCCACAATCTGGAGGCCGTCGTCGGTCTCGGCGATTACTGCGGCGTAGGTGTTGCTGCCTATCGTAAAGACGTCCACGCCTCTGGCGCCGTTAAGCTCCCGGGTGCCATCATTTCCCAGACTGCCGGCGGCGGAGGGGTTGGCGGGATCGGAGACATCCACAATCTGGAGGCCGTCATCATCAAAGGAGGCCACTGCGACGTAGGTGTTGCTGCCTATCGTAAAGACATCCACGCCTCTGGCGCCGTTAAGCTCCCGGGTGCCATCATTTCCCAGACTGCCGGCGGCGGAGGGGTTGGCGGGATCGGAGACATCCACAATCTGGAGGCCGTCATCAACGAAGGATGCCACTGCGACGTAGGTGTTGCTGCCTATCATAAAGACATCCACGTCGAAGGCGCCTTCAAGCAGCAGCTCATTGGAGCCCTCGGTGTCTTCCAATTTCCCGGCAGGTGCAGGGTTGTCGGGATCGGAGACATCCACAATCTGGAGGCCGTTGTCGAGCCGGGCGGCTATTGCGGCGTAGGTGTTGCCGCCTATGGTGAAGATGTCCACGGCGTAGGGAGAATCAAGCTCTATAGAATTATTATTATCCAACATCCCGGTGGCAGTTACCTCAACCAAGGGATGCTGTGCATATGCCTCCTGCAGACCACCGGCGGCAGCTAGGCCTGAGACGGCAGCTGCAATGAACATCAAGTACAGGGTGGCGATCCGATGTGACGGGTGTCGCAGTGTCGAGGCTACGGTAGGTCACCCCCCCCCCAATCGATCAGGGTGACTTTGGCAGAGGTACTCTGCATCATAACAGCATGTGAGGCATTCATTCTGATATGAGGGTTAAATCAGGGCTGATTATTAAAGATAATGAATTAGTGGAACTGGGACGTTTACGGTAGATGATTCTTCGTGGGACATGTCGGTAGATCGGATTTAGCGGCATTCTGTATTACCGTCTTCCATTTGTTATCACCGGTTATTCTGATTCCGGCCCTTGCTGCCGGTGTGTCGCCGTCAAGTCCCTAGTGCGGGCGGATGTAGTTGTGATGGATCTGCATCCCCTTGAGTATTGCAGAGTCATCCCTCTTGATCCCACGGATCACCTTCTCCCTAGCCCTCAGCGTGTCGCCGTTGAAGGATTCCATCTGGTTGTTGTTCATGTCGCCCGTCATGTGGATGTGCCTGTGGTGTTCCGTATCCTTGTGCAGGAAGTTTTTTGAGCGGTATTGCTCCCTCCAGGCATGGTGAAAGTTTGCTGCCCCGTCGGAAATTAGCGTTAAGGGGACTTTGCCTGCCCTCTTTTTTGCCTCTTTGAACATTGGTGAGACGTCATCGTTTCCCTTGTGTTCTGACACCATCTGGGCAATCCAGAACCGGGTCTCGCTGTCCATCATGGCAAAGAGGTACTTTCGGTCTCCCTTGATCTTCAGGTACAGCTCGTCCGTCCTCCATTCCTCGCCTACCTGCGGGGTGATTTTTTCAAGGTATCTGTTCATGAGCTCAACGTACTTGTTGTTCCATCTCTGGACTGTCCTGTACGACACCCTGACTCCGGTCAGGGCTATCGACTGTACCACCTTCCTTGAGGACTCGCCGTTGAAATACAGGTTCATGGTAACAGCTCGGACTCTGAAAGTGACTTGTGATTTTAGGCACGAATTACATCTGCGGATGCCTCTTTGGCGGTAAAGCTCACGCCTAAACTTCCAGAGTCCGAGCTGTCACGGTTCATGGCCATCGTTATCTGGTCCGGTGTTGCCATCATCCTCTCAAAGCCCAGGTTGTGCGAGAACTTTCTGTAGCAGTCTTTGCATTTGAGCATCTGGATATCATGCTGCCTGTTGTGACGTATGCCCATCTTTACGATGTTTGTGGAACTGCAATACTTGCACGAATCAAGGGCAACCTCGGAAATCACAACATCATCCTTGACTTTTTGGTGAATCCTTATTGAGATCTCGACTGCATGGATGTGCTTGCAGCACGTCCTTCTGAAGCGGTGATCCTCGCAGGAGCAGCTCCAGCCGGACTCGGTGGAAATGACATCATGCAGTTTGTTCCTTGACTGGGATCTGACCATGTAGCGGGAACCGTCAAGTCGTATGAGGTCACGTTCCTAAACCAGTTTCATGACCTCGTCTGCTACGGATCCGCCCCTTGCCTTCCATGTCAGTATGCACGTCATAAACTGCGACCACCTCCTCATCCAGAGTTCCTCTCCCTTGATCTGCCCGCTTATCTTGCGGAAGACGACGCCGGACAGGGCACGCTTTGCGGCGTTGTTTGTGGGATGCACGCCGTCGTGCTCCAGGAACGTAAACAGGTGCGGCAGCGAGCTTGTCAGTCTGCGCAGTACCGGGCCCAGGACGAAGTCGTCCGTGCCTTCCCGGTACCCGGACAGTATGTTGCGCAGCCAGGACTCGAACCTTCTGCGCAGATCCTTGCCCCTGTCCTTCCTCCTCCTTGCGGCCCTGACGGCGCTACGGTACAGCTGCCGAAGCTGTTCGTACAGTATTCCCGCAAACAGCGGGGAGCCCTGCTTTTGCGCCGCGTATTTTGATACGCGCAGCTCGTGCGACCGGGGTTGTCGCCTAATTCCACTTATTTGACCCAATCTGCACGTTTTTCTGAATTTCCGCCCTTTTGCACGCCTGATCATATGGCATCTCAACGGTTTTCGGGGATTCTAGCGAATTAGGCGACAACCCCCGTGCGACCAGCACAGCTGGTGCCTGTCCTCCCCGTTGAACCTGTCATACACCGAATACTTGTCAGATGGGGGTTGTCGCCTAATTCGCTAGAATCCCCGAAAACCGTTGAGATGCCATATGATCAGGCGTGCAAAAGGGCGGAAATTCAGAAAAACGTGCAGATTGGGTCAAATAAGTGGAATTAGGCGACAACCCCTGTCAGATGTCACTATTCTGCCATACTCCTCCATGTGCCTGTACAGGAACAGTGCGCCCCTGCTCGTATTGTACTTGACAAACACGCCGTTGTCCGTCTCGGCAGTCCATGTCCATATACAGCTGCCGTTCATGCTGGCCGCAGTCTCGTCTATTCTGACGTTGGATGATCTCTTGATGCCGCCCAGGATCGCGCCTGACGGCTTTTGCATAGAGTCGCATACCTCTCCGATCATGTTGATTACGGTCGATTTGGCGATGCTCCTGCCGGAAAGCTCCTTGAGCGTGTCTGCCACGGACTGCAGCGGCATGTGCCTTGCGCGCAAGGCAGACACAAGGGAGATCATGTGCTTGCCGTACCTGTCCCTCCTTGGGAGTCCGTCGTCTGCTGATATCGTAATGCCGCACAGTCTGCATGTGGCACGCTCGGTTATGTGCCGCGTCTCTGTCATCCGGACCGGTTAAGTCGATGATGTCCCGTATCAGGGCAGTTATGTCCATGGCCCTCCCGCACATGCACACCGGCGAGCACGCCCCGTCGTTGTCCTGGAACGTATGAAGCACCATCTTCTGGGGGTCGTGTCTTCTGGATGTCCCCTTGTGGCCCCTCTGGCCTCCCGGCTTTTTGCCGGTGCCATTATTGTTGCCACTACTGCTGCCGTTGCTACCGTTGCCACGGTTACTGACCCTCTCCCTTTTCCGCTGCGCCTTTTGCCTCTTGTACTCTAGTGATTCTGCAGACGGTGGCGAGTTCTCGTAGTACAGGAGCCGCCTGCCTTGTTCCTCGATTATCCTGTCCTTCTCGATTATCCTGTCCTTCTCGATTATCACCCTGCACATTGCCTTTTGGTTATTTTCTAGCGTGCTTATTCTGTCTGTGACTGATACGATTGTGGCCTCTAGTTCGCGGTATGTGGGTCGACGGCCTTTCATGGTACTGATGCCATGCAGGCATCGTATTTGATCAGCATGATCGCAATATGTTAAGCAGGTTGTCAAAACACGTCAAAACTATACTGATGATCATTGAAAATTTCGCCTCCCTTACACGCTGCGCTCAAGATACTTGTAGATGTCAATCTTGATGGAGCACGTCCTAAAGTATTCCGAGACGGCCCTTTTGAGGTGATCTACCGTGTCATAAAAGGCCGACGTGACCAGATGGGTATGGCGATGGCAGTCTACGCGGAGGTATCGGGTGATCTACCGTGTCATAAAAGGCCGACGTGACCAGCCTGTACTTGGCATCCTTCCAGACTGCCTCTATGGCGCTCAGCTCCGGCCTAGCTACCGGCAGGTACAGCAAGACAACGTCGGGATTTTTCTTTAGGTATCTGCGGATCTTTTTGGTCTTGTGCTGTGCTGCGTTGTCCATCACCATCAGAACGTATGTGGTCACGTCCCCCTGTTGACTAGGCATGAAAATCATAGTCATAGATGTCAGTTCGTGCCTGATTGGCAGGGGTAGGTGACCTCGTACATCAGAACCTTTCCCCACTTTTTGTGCGCCTGTTTAAGATAACGCACAAAGTTTGCACTGTTGAACTTGTCGTACGTGCGCATCAGCCTGGTTCCGTCGTCTGCAATCGTTCCGTATACCACGACGCGCTCCCTTCTGCCGGATCGTTGCACCTAGATCCTGTCCCCCACTGGCGACCAGAACTTTCTGCCGTCCCTTCCCGTACTGACGAATATCGATTCGTCCTGTACAGTTATCCTAAATCCGCGCCTTTTTGCAAGCGCAATCGTGTCTTTTGCCGCCCTTTGCCACCGTCTTACCGCCTTCGTCGGCAGCATCTGCCAGCTTGGTGGTTGACGTCTTTAGCGAGAATCCCATCGTGCGCAGGATTCTTCTGATGCTTCCCACGCTGTATGTGACATGCAGCCTGCGGCGCACCCAGTTGCACAGCTTCTTCGGGGTGAGCTTTTCCGTCCTGCGCAACTTTGTGGCGATCTTTTTTATCCTGCCGACCGGAACCTTTGGTTTTCTGCCCCTGTTGGGGGAGTCACGGAGGCCGTCGATGCCGTCAAGCTCAAACCTCTCGATCCACATCTGTACTGTACGCTGTGTCACGTCGGCAATCTCTGCGGTCTGCAGTGGTGTTGCCAAGCAGTACGGAGCGCACCGCCATGATTCTGGTGTGAATCTTGAGATCCTTTTCGACATGCATGGCATCCGTGAGGATTTTCGTCTTGTTCATGCCAAGAGGGTCATGGTGGAGAGCTATAAACCTTTGCAAGATGTGTAATCAGGCGAAATTTTCAATGGTCATCAGTATAGGTGACCTCGTACTTGGCATGTGTTGATAATGCTTGGATTGCCTATAGCAGATTAAAGACTGCTATCGTAATCGCTTAGGTTGGGCATAGGACCAATTTCTGACCACCGCGCGGGCGGCGCCGTGAGGCGGACCTCCCAAAGATTCCACAACTCAACATAAATACACACAGGACTAGGATCTATTATGAAATCGGTAATCCTGACGGGGGGACTGGGCACAAGGCTTCAGCCATACACGACATTCATGCCAAAGCCGATGCTGCCGCTGGGCGAAAAGCCGTTGCTGGAACACCTAATTGAGTGGAACAGGAAAAACGGCATAAAATCAGTCGTGCTGTGCGTAAGCTACCTGAGAAAGACAATCCAGGACTACTTTGAGGACGGTGGTAACTTCGGGGTGGACATAGAGTACGCGGCATCTGCAAGGCCGCTTGCAACTGCAGGCCAGCTCAAGACCGCAGAAGAGTTACTGGATGAGGACTTTGTCTGCATGTACGGCGACTCGGTCTTTGACTTTAGCCTGCGAAGCATGATAAAGCAGCACAAAAAAAGGAGGCCGTTTATCACGATGGGATTATACGAGTACAAGACCAACATCCAGTACGGCGTCATCAAGACGTCAAGGTCAGGAAGGGTCACGGGCTGGAACGAAAAGCCGGAGATCAAGGCAGACATCAACATGGGATGCTATGTCATGAACCCGGGGGTGCTCTCATACATCCCAAAAAACAGGCCGTACGGGATGGACAGCGTGGTAAAAAAGGCGGTATCGCAGAAAAGGCAAGTGGACAGCTATACCATAAAGAAGGGCTTTGTCGACATAGGTGACAAGGCATCGTACCGCAGGGCATACCAGCGGTTCTATCAGAAACTAGGGAAGATCTAGCATGCCAGATGTCATAATCAGGGAGATTAGGGAGGCGGATCTGCAAAACGGGTTCCTAGAGTCGCTGGACTCCCTCAGAAGGGCAAGCGATCTGGATCCGGGGAAGGCACGGGGGATCCTCTCATCCATACTCTCAGACCAGAACCACAGGATCTTCGTAGCAGAGATGGACGGCAGGATTGTGGGCTCCATCACGCTTCTAATCGAGCAAAAGTTCATCCACGGAGGAGGCAGGGTGGGACACATCGAGGACGTGGTAGTGGCAGACAGGATGCAGGGCAAGGGCATAGGCAAAAGTCTGGTAGAGTTCGCACTGGACTATGCCCGGAACCGTGGGTGCTACAAGACGATCCTTGACTGCCTTGATGGCGTCCTAGGATTCTATGAAAGCCTGGGATTCTCCAGGACGTCAAACGGGATGAGGTTTGATCATCAGAGATAGTCCTTTCTGGGGCGCCGCCTCCTGACCCTGAACAGCAGGGCCCCAAAGACCATGACGGGGACCGAGACTGCCATGAACACAGGAGGCACCATCATTACAGAGTCCAGCTTGAACTCGTCCTGGATCTGGTCTGCTATGGCATACGTATAGGCCATGCCAGCCAGCATGACAATCCCGCCTGAGAAAATCATCGCCCCTATGGGCCTAGAGCCGTAGCGGCGCGACATGATATACGCGACGCCGGTCATGATTACGGCAGGCGCGACGCCGATTGAGATGAACTGCAGCAGCTTCGGCTCGGGCTCGAACATTTCGGTGGCAGGATCGATCATAAAGCTGTAGACTGTGATTATCTCGCCTGCAAACATGACATAAAGCCCGAGGCTTGCAGCTGCGATGTACCTTTCGACTGCCATGATCTGGAATCATGTGGTTTCTAAATAAACCATGAGCTAGGATCATGTGGGGCCTGCCCCCGCCCGGAGATGCGGGTGGTGGACATGCAGCAAGGCCACGACTGTCGGACATGGTCAGGGAAATGCTCGGGGCAGTTGCTTGCCGTGTCACACCACGACATGCAGGATACGGCAGCTTCGCCGACATATCATACAACAACACCACTGTGCGCGACAAATCCAGTGGCCTGGTCATGACAACAGATGCCACTGGCCTCAAGCAGCACAGCCGGGGCGAACATACATACAAGAAATGGCAGGCAAGACGCGTACTCGTCAGGCTGCACCTGATGATCGACGCAGACACCGGGCAGGTGCCAGCAGCAGTCGTCACAGACGAGGCCGGATCCAAAAAAATACAATGCCACAGGATGCCGATCCCAGTACAGGGGTGCCCGCATGGTTTTTAATTGTGAATCACTCTTCGTGGCAGAAACTGCCGGTGGGGCCGATCTCGGATGCTAGTGCCTCTTTGGCAGGAACGGAATCAGCGCCCTTGCAAACTCCATGATATTCTTGGTCTGAAGGTATACCGTCCCCGGACCCGTGATCTCGATTACCAGTGCCTCGCCGCCAAACAGGGTCGTCTTGAGGCGTCCGTGCTTTGTGATCCTGTACCCAGCGGTGGAGCTCAGCGCGACCAGTTGATAGTTGTCCAGATACATCCTTTCACCTGACTGCAGCTCCTTTCTCAGGATTCCGCCCCACGCGTTGACAAACATCCTGCCTGTACCAAGGGTCTTTAGCATGAACAGGTTGCTGCCAAAGATCCCCTTTGTGAACCCCTGCCACTTTGTATCCAGCGTCAGATCCGCAGTAGAGCACACAAAGGAGCCCGACTGGACGATGAGCTCCTCGCTGACGTCGATGGCCTCGATGTCGCCCAGCATGTTTCCGGTAAGCCCGAGCCTGCAGCCGTCCTCCTCGGCGATGAACTCGTTGACAAAAAACGACTCTCCGCCCAGCGCCGCCGCCTTGAGCGACTTGAGGAATCCTCCCCTCCTCATCCTAGTCTCGGTCCTGATGTTCCCCCTTGTGAACACCATTGCCGCGGCCTCTGCGGTGACGCTTTCCCCCCGGTCCAGCGTGAACTCTACCAGCCCCATCGGGTTTTTGACGATCTCGTATTCCACGTAATGCCGCTGCGCCATGATCTAATAAACGCTCGCAGGCTCCGGGCGGCAGGAGTCTGCCCCTATGCGGCACTGCCGGCCCGGGCCCTGATCACCGCATGTCCCCCGCGCCGCATCCCCCAAAGTGGACAGGCCCCTGCCTAGACTATTCCCACCAGGCCCGCAAGTTCCCGCCTGCACGAGACCCCCAGCTTTTCGGCGGCCTCCTCCGGTGAGACGTCGTTTAGGAAGATCCTGTATCCGCGCTCCAGGCCCGACCAGGGCTTTGTGATTGGATAGATCTCGATGTGCCAGTGTATCTGCCGGCTGTTCTTCTTCTCGGGGGAGAGATGGAAGACTAGGCTGTATGATACGTTTTTGATGGTCTTTGAGAGTCCGCCCAGGGTGGCGCGAAGGATCAGCGAGAGGTCGTTTATCTCCTTCTGGGTTATCTTTGAAAAGCTGGTGGTGTGCTTTTTTGGCGATATCCAAAACTCGTATGGGTACGAGGGTGACCAGGGAGAGAATGCGACGAATCCCTCGGTCTGAAGGATTTGCCTGGGACCCCCGATCTCCTCGCTGACGGTCTGGCACATCGAGCACACCCCCCTTTCATTGAGGATCCTGTGCGACGCCTCTGCCTCCTCCTCGATTACAGGGGGGATCATGGAAAACGTGACTACGTTGAGGTGTGGGTGTGGGTTGAGATTTCCGGCAGGCTGCCCGTGATCTGCGTAGATCGAGACATACTTGACCCCCTTTTGGGTGTACAGCCACCGCAGCCTGTCCTGGACCACCACGAGGATGTTGGACCACTGCTCTGCGTCCAGGGTTGCAAAGTTGTCCTTTTGGCTTGGCGAGGCCACGACGATATAGTGGTAGCCGTATGCAGGCTCGCTGTAATGCGGCCTTTCACTGTAGGTGTTCTCGGTCTCGATGGAGACTACGGGATTTTTTGACTCAAAGACGCGGATCGACCAGCCCTCCACATGCTCGCCCTCGCCGTCCTGCAGGCGCTGCAGCATGCCGTCCTTTGCCACCAGGGAGAGGACGGAAGGATTCGTCAGGGACTCGTTTCCGGGCAGATATGGGGATTTTTTTGCGTCCCTGATGATCGGACCTGTCGGGCTTACAATCATAAACCGCTCAGAAACATAGTCCTTTCTCATATCTCCCATGCGTTTTTTGCAAGTTTTGTGCGTTAAAACGTTTACGTAGGCGCGATTTTTGAAAGTCGGGGGGCATGCAAAAAAGAAAAGCCGGGATGGGGCATGCAAAATATCATGATATGATGGGGCGCTACTTTTACAGCTTTTAACCCACGATCAGCATAACAAAGTATCCGGTTATTTTAAGAGGAAATCTTACCAATGTAGCATGTCGCATCATTATATACCAATTGGTGTATGCCAGCATGTGCAAGTAGCGCATTCAAAGACTGTGCCCAAAGAACAGGGCGACAAGCTTCTTGCCACCATGATCAAGAAGGATCAGTCACAGATGAGAAGGTTGGTTTTGAGGCTGGCCAAGAAAAACAATCCCAGATTGCCAAGTCAGATACGTGTTGAAGACTTGCTCAGAAAGCACACAGAGTTTGACTCGCGAGGCCAGCTGTTTTGCGCATTGAGGTGTGGCATGAAGGCAGGCACCCTCAATACAATAATTGCCAGGCTTGTCCAGCAAGACAGGCTGCCCATAAGGATCACTTGCTGACCTGGATTGGCGCCAGAGGCAGCGACAGGCCAAGCCAGGTGTTCGATGAGGCAGTATTCGCATGACTTTGTCCAGAGGGGTGATCCGAAACTAGAAACTGCAAATGCCGGGATTTTTCTGTACATTTGCCAATTTCACATGCAGGCAACTCGTCACTTGTAGGCATTGTTTTAATCGATGCAAGTTCGTTTATGCATGATCCAAACCTGCTAATTTCGAATCAGCACTCTGCCGAGTTTTCCGTTTTTTGTAGGATTTTTCAGCACGTTTTGCTTGTTCTATGCAATCTATTTTCTTCGCTCCTGGTGAGGACCCCATAAAATTCGAACCGCCCAAATGCGTAGAATTTGTATATGACAGGAGGGCATACGGGGCATGAAAAAACAGACATAGTGATGGAGTCCATCAAGACCAACATCAGCACTGCCGAGCTGTGCCGCAAGCACAACATCGCGCCCACCACGTTTGGCAGGTGGATGGACAGATTCGTCGAGGGCGGCAAGGCATCCATCCTGGGCCGGAATGACAAGGCAGTATCTGTCCTGCAAAAAGAGAACTAGGATCTCAAACGCATCATAGGCGAGTATGCAGTTGCCTGTGATGCTTTAAAAAAAACAATGGAGCTGAGCAAAGGATGAATGCCGTACAGATCTGTCACCAGAAGATGAGCCTCAGCATTGCCCTTGAATGCTGTGGCGTAGTAACTATGTGTAGTAACCAATCACAAAAAGGACAAGAAATTTTCACCAAAATACCTAGATACGACACAGTGAAACAATACGCATGAAACCAGACGACTCAATGATACCAACAGGGGGCAAGTTTCTTCCCAACGTCTCGGTCCCGTCCCTCCTTGAGAGGTACAAAAATGAGACCGACTCCAAGGCCGCAGCCAGGTTGATGGCCTACATACGGCGCAAAAAAGGCGACTCGATACGCCAGATAGCCGAGCATCTCGGCCGGGGGTACTCTACGATACGCGACTGGCTGATACGGGCCATGCAGCTTGGCATACAGGGAAGGTACGACATCAAGAGGCCCGGCACCAAGATGTGGCTGAATGCAGGGCAGCTCAAGCAGGTACACGCCGACCTGGTTGCGGGCCCGCGCAGCTGCGGATTAGAGTCGGAGGTGTGGACCGCACCGCTGCTTGCAGCGCACATCAAAAAGAAATACAAGGTAGACTATGCCGTCTCCAGCGTATACAAGATACTGCACATGCCTGGGCTTTTCATGCAGAAAGCCCCCCGCCCAAAGCACCCAAAATCAGCCTCAGAATCCGAGAAAGAGGAACTCAAAAAAAAAAGCTAGGTGGTACGTAAGGTACCATTCAAAGAGGGGGCACACGGTAATGATAGGGGACGAGGCCTCGTTCATCCTTGGGTGGAGCGTCAAGAACAGCTGGTACCCCGTGGGAAGGCTTGGTCTACACGCCGTCCAACCTGTCAAAGGAGGAGTTCTATTCGATCGGGGCCCTGTCGGCAAACGGACTTGACTGCCGCTTTTACAAAAAGGCCAAGTACACGTTCATCAGGTTTCTCAAGGTGCTGCGCCGCAAGTACGGCAGGGTGCTGCTGTTTGTCGACAACGAATCGTATCACAGGGCCGCACTGGTCAGGGAGCAGCTGGCAGAATGGAATGGTGATGTGGTGCCAAAGTTCCTGCCGCCGTACATGCTGGAGCTGAACAAGATAGAGGGGCAGTGGCGCGGGTTCAAAAAGGCGACTGCAAACCGCCTGTATCAGACCGTCGGCGAGATGCAAAAGTCCATACGCGTCATGTTGCACAGGGGCGAGATCAAGATCTGCGAGATGGGTGGTTATCTCAGCTAGATACTACGCACAGTTGAAAATGAGATATTTTCTTATCGAAATAGGCACGATCAGTAGTTGAAAATGTACCCCATAAATCCGTCTAGCCGGGATCATGCCGCCGTCGCCCCACCCCGATCCTGTCGGCATCCGGCGCACGGAGGCAGCACGAATACAGGACCACGGCATACATCAGAGTCAGCAGCGCCATGACGCGGGTCTTTGGGTCTCCCGAGTCCCTCATTGTCAGCCATATGTTGCATACTGCAAGCGACATGTAAAACAAAAGCACACGCAGGACAGGATTCCTGCTGACGGTCCGCGGCCTGACGCTCTTGGCACAGCGGTATCCGGTCTCTATGCCCCACCTGTTCCGGTACTCTCTTGTCACATGGCAGAACAGCTGCCGATAGCTGCAGCAGCGCACCGTGGTCGCAAACACGTGGTATCTGTCAAAGACGTTCTTTGCCTTGGACCTTGGGATCTTCTTGATGACCAGCGTGAACGTGAACTCTTTGCCGTCTGACGACCTCATGGTATACCTTGATACTGCCTTTCTCTTGCCGCGGGCGCGCTGCACTATGGCCCTCTTTATCCCCGGCGTCTTGACTGCGGGCATGATGAATGCAAACCCGGGTTCGGATATGGCATCCATTACATCGACCGAAAAGAACCCCCTGTCAAGCAGGATGATGCTGCGCCTTGACCCGAGCCTGGGCGTAATGCCCAGATCGGCGCATTTTTTGAGCATATTACGCACCAGATCGGCCTGTTTGTCGCCCTCGGTCACCATGCGGCAGGCCGTATGCACGTCGGCGCCGGCCTTGGATGTCAGCTTGCATGTCATGTACTGCTCATAGTTGATGGTGCCCCTGTCGCGCTTTGACTTTACCAGGTGCTTTATGTCGGTTTTCTTGTCGTATCTGGGCAGCTTGGTCTCGTCTATGGCAAGGACAGGCGCCTTGTGGCTCCTTTGGAGGGAGCAAAGCTGCCTGCCCACCGCCTCGGCGGCCGTGTAATGCAGCATTGCATCGCACCTTTTCTCCATCGTGGACAGTCTTGTGTGCCCCAGCTTTGCAAGAAGCCAGGCCGAGCTGGGCACCGCGGCCCCGGCGCCTTCTGATGCAAGAAGTGCAAGCTTTTGGGCGGTATAGTGCGCACATGCGGAACGCTCCGACATGGATGCAATCAGGCGGGAGGCGTCTTCCAGGCCCCACATGGCGTTGTGTCTTGAGGAGAACTTGATTTTCAGCATGCCTACTGCGGTAACCAAGAATTTAAATCCGGCCTCACCGTACCTTGTGTGGTGTTTCTGTTGGGTTTGGTTCATTATCAAGGTAGACAGGAACACCGCTGTTTATAGCTCGATTGGTGAAAAAATCATGTCAACTTGTTCAAAACATTCAGACACTTAAAAAGGGGGTACATTTTCAACTACTGACGATATGTCAAAATTATGTTGCAATTTCTGATGTGTGTAACCATATGTGTCTCGAAAACGAAATTCAGATGGTGCCAATATAAACGGCAGTACAAACAAACAGACTACTGTAAAAAAGAGGAGACACATGAAAAAGGCGGTGCAGCAGTATGTCGGTCTGGACGTGCACAAGGAGTCCATCCAGGTCGCGGTGAGGGACAAGGACGGCAAGGTGCTGAGCAACACAAGAATCAGCAACAAGGACAGCGAGGTAAGAGAGATATTTGCAAAGATCCCGGAGAACGCCAAGTGCGTCAGAGTCTTCGGCTTGGTACGGGCTGGATTGTCGCCTAATTCGCCAGAATTCCTGAAAACCACCGAGAATTCATCTGGATCAGGTGTGCAAAAGGGTGGAAATTCAGAAAAACATACGGATTGAGTCAGGTGGGTGGAATTATGCAACACCTATGGTTTGGCCCAATGGACAGGCCCTTTTTCCTCTGCCTTTCTATGTACCTGAGCGACTTTTCCTCCAGTCTTTTCCTCACATTTTTTGATCGGTACAGTCTGAAATAATCCTTAAGTACGCCTGATCTTAGGCGGAACTAATTTTCGTATGATAGACTGCACATGCTACGTCTCCGTCACTTTGGCCCGATTTCCTTGACGATCTTGACGAACTTTTCGGCGGCCACGACGTTATCCCAACTGCCCCGCACGAGTCTGCGTCCCTGCTTGCCCATGTCCCGCGCCCTTTCTGCGTCGCCCAGCAGCAGCATGATCCTCTCTATCCACCCCCTATGATCCCCACGCATTACAAGAAACCCCGTCACCCCATCCCGCATCGTCTCTGAGACGCCGCCGACATCCGTTGCAATGGCAGGTTTTTCCATTGACATGGCCTGCTTTAACGAGTACGGCGACATGTCTATGCCGCTAGCAAGGCCATAGATGTCAATCGAGGAGAGGTAGTCCCTAATCCTAGCGGGATCCTCCAGCGGCCCCAGCCACTCAAAGTTGTCGTATCCGGCCAGCGGCCCCAGTATCCTGTCGCGGTACCGCCCGTCGCCTGCCCAGTAAAACGTCACATGCGGGAGCGCCTCGACGACCTTGGGCAGGGTGAGCATCTCCTTTGCCTTGAACCACGCATTGGCATGCTGTAGCAGGCCCACGCACGGATGTCTCAGTGCCATGACGTCCTCGCCTCCGTCATCCCTCCAAAAGTCCGTGTCTATGCTCGAATACGGGAACGTCACCACACTACTCTGGGGATAGTGCTCCCTTATGGTATCGGCTATGGAGTCGGTCTCGGCAAGTATGGCCACGGCCTTTTTCAGGCAGGGATTCATTATACGTGCCCGTGCAGCAAAATACATGCTGCGATAAACCATCCTGCCTTCCCTTGCCATTTCTAGGTGCGACCAAATGTCCCAGAAATACACCAACACCGGTATTTTTTTGCTGGCAGCAGCTGTCCCAAGATCGTTTGGAATGTCAAGTACTACGACGTCCGGTTTTAACTCGTCAAGCCGCCGCTCAAAACGCCTTTTCTTTGACGTGTTCAGAACCGGAAGCCTCGCGATGATGTTTCCCAGATATTCCTCGCGTATGACCCTCTTGCACTCAATGCCTCGTTTCTCTAGGCTTTTTATGAGCGTGCCCTGCAGTGTCCATTTTGAGTGCAAGCCCGGCGCAAAGTCTGGGCCTGTTGTGACAAAGAGCAGCCGCATGGCAGGATTACTCGGGCTGGGTTAATAAGCCGTGCGTGACATCAGGGTTGTCCAAAAAATTTCCCATAGACTGCCTATTTTGACACAAGAATATTCGGTTTTTAGGTGATGCTACGGCAGGCCGTCCCTTCGCTGCATGCAGCCTGTCTTTTTTTCTGCTGTTGCCTGTCTCTTTTTTGCATGCCTCTTGGAGGTCGGCACGCCACGTATTTGGCAAAAAATCGGACTAGACTTTGCGTAATTGCCAAAAATGACGCAAAAGCTGCCTGGTTTTTTTTTGGTTTTAATCGATTACGCACAAGGTCTACTCCTTTCTGACATGGCTCCTTCTTTTTTGTTCTTTCATACATCCGAGTACGATATGACTGATCTTTGATCTTTTTGGCCAAAAATTATTGTCAAAATAATTCCATTTTTTTATATGTCTACTATGTCAAGCAGGTTGTCAAAACATAGGTGACCTCGTACTCAACACATGCACGTCGACGTGGAGGATGTAGGACAAATCCATCATGGCTGAGGTGGCCAAAACAATCCAGGGGCAGGCGACCTCATACAAAAAAATGATCCATTTTCAACTGCATACACTGTACCGCAGATCCTGGTTCTCAGCGGCAGGCTGGTTTTCAAAGCGGCCCCGTGCGCGGGCACTGCCGGACATAACCACGCAGATGAAGACTTAAAGTGCCTGCCGCTGAAAAAACACCGAGGGGATCAAAGTTCCGGACAACTCCAGCATGCACATGATTTACGTACTGCTAGACGGGGTCGGCGACCTGCCACACCCGGATCTGGGGGGCAGAACCCCTCTGGAGGCAGCAGACACGCCAGTCATGGACAGGCTTGCAAGAAACGGGGCGCAGGGGGAGGTAGTCTCTGTTGGTAGGGGAATCGCCCCAGAGTCAGACATCGCAGTCTTCAACATGCTAGGATACAAGTTTGCACATGCGAACTATGTAGGAAGGGGCGTCATTGAGGCAATCGGGGTTGGGGTCGACTTTAAGAACGGGGATCTGGCCTTGCGCGGAAACTATGCCACCCTGGATGACAGTGGCGCGATTGTAGACAGGCGGGCGGGAAGGCACATAGAAAGGCATGATGCAGACGGGATTGCAAGGGAAATCGAAGACAAGATCAAGTTCTCACATCCAGATACATCGGTGGTTGTTGCCCCCACCATAGGGCACAGGGTGACCGTCAGAATCAGATCGGAGGGAGACGAGCTCTCATCGGAGATTACCAACACGGATCCGGCATACAGCAACATCGGTGGAATGGGGGTCGCAAAGGCCGTCGGGGACTATCTAACGGTTGAAAAGTGCCTGCCGCTGCAGGAGGACGACGGTGCCAGGCTTACGGCATCGGTGGTAAACGAGTTCAACGAGCAGTCAATCAAGATCATGAGGGAAAGCAGTATTAACGAAAAACGCGCCAAAGAGTCCAAGAAGCTGCTAAGCTGCATCCTGCTCAGGGACGCAGGCAACAGATATCCCGACGTGATGCCCATCAACGAAAAGTACGCGATGAACTTTTCGTGCATCGTGGACATGCCGGTGGAGCTGGGAATATCCCAGGTACTGCAAATGAAGGCCTTTGAGGCGGGGGGCCTGACGGACTATGAGGAGAAGGCAAGGGTGGCAGCAAAGGCAATGGAGACGCAGAATGCGATTTATGTGCACTTAAAGGGCCCAGACGAGTTCGGGCACGACGGGGATGCGGTAGGCAAAAAGGAGAACATCGAGGAGATCGACAGGAGGTTCTTCGGGACGCTGCTAGACAACATCGACCCCGGCAGGGTGGCAGTCGTGATATCTGCAGATCACTCCACTCCGTGCATCAACAAGGGACACAGCGACGATCCCGTTCCGGTGCTCGTTTCAGGGGACATGGTCAAAAACGACGGTACGGTGCGGGTCACCGAGGCAGAAGCAAGAAGGGGCAGCATAGGCCTGCTAGAGGGGGCGCAGGTAGTCCAGACTGCAATTGACCTGATCAGACATCGAACCTGACCAGCCGGCGGCCTTCCTTCATCTCGGCTATCTTGTCCTTGACTCTGTCAATGTCGATTCCATGATAGCTGCCAGAGTAATCGCCGATTTTTTCCTCCGCACGGGTCAGCATGTTCAGCCCTATCAGGTCGTCGTCTTTTTGACAGTGTGCAAATGAGACGGCAAGCAGTATCAGACCCTGAACCAGGGATTTCTCCTCCCCCCTGCATTTTTTCCAGACGCCCTCCCAGGCCTCATGAGCCTCCCAGAATCGCTCGTGGTTATAGTAATAGATTCCATCCCTTATTCCGTCGTCCTTTGATATGCTCTCCTCGACGACATGCCTGGCGTTGTCCAGCCTTCCAATCGGCTCCAATCGCCTTACAACGGCATCAAAGTCCTCTTTTTCCACTGAGACGTCCAGCTCTACAAACCTGCTTGCCACCCTGCAGACACGGATGGAGGCTGCAATGCCCCGGCACAGGTTCCTTGCCCTGTGAACTATATCCCTGGAGTTTCTCGGTACGTACTGCCGGTTTTCAAGGTGAAGCATGTACCGTTCCATAAAAAAAATCAGATGTGATTTCTTAAATTTCTTGTTCTGGTTCAATCAAGATTTATATGCACTGTGGGGAGGATTTTGGATACATGTCCGTGATCGAGGCCGTAAGTGACGTGAACAACACGTTCCTGTCGAGGAGGGAGCTTGTCTGTAATTTTGCAGGCCTCGGGGGCAAGCTCAAGAAGCTAGACGCAGTAGACATGATTACAAAGGAATTCAAGCTGGACGGCAAGGTTGTCATTCCGATCAACATGATGTCACACGTAGGAAAACCGCTGATGACCGGAACATTCTACGTGTATGAGGACGAGCAGCTGGCAAAAAAGCAGGTCAATCCAACGATCTTTGCAAGGCTAGACAGGGCAAAGAAAAAGGTGGAGGAGGCACAGGCTGCCGAAGTGGCCGCAGAGTCACCCGCAGAAGAAAAACAGGAGGAGACGCAAGTGGCCGCAGAGTCACCCGCAGAAGAAAAACAGGAGGAGACGCAAGTGGCCGCAGAGTCACCCGCAGAAGAAAAACAGGAGGAGACGCAAGTGGCCGCAGAGTCACCCGCAGAAGAAAAACAGGAGGAGACGCAAGTGGCCGCAGAGTCACCCGCAGAAGAAAAACAGGAGGAGACGCAAGTGGCCGCAGAGTCACCCGCAGAAGAAAAACAGGAGGAGACGCAAGTGGCCGCAGAGTCACCCGCAGAAGAAAAACAGGAGGAGACGCAAGTGGCCGCAGAGTCACCCGCAGAAGAAAAACAGGAGGAGACGCAAGTGGCCGCAGAGTCACCCGCAGAAGAAAAACAGGAGGAGACGCAAGTGGCCGCAGAGTCACCCGCAGAAGAAAAACAGGAGGAGACGCAAGTGGCCGCAGAGTCACCCGCAGAAGAAAAACAGGAGGAGACGCAAGTGGCCGCAGAGTCACCCGCAGAAGAAAAACAGGAGGAGACGCAAGTGGCCGCAGAGTCACCCGCAGAAGAAAAACAGGAGGAGACGCAAGTGGCCGCAGAGTCACCCGCAGAAGAAAAACAGGAGGAGACGCAAGTGGCCGCAGAGTCACCCGCAGGGGAACAAGCTGCCGCAGCAGAGGAGAATGACAAATAATGGCAAAAAAAGGCTCCAGTCCAAAGGTTTACGGTTACTACAAGGTCGAGGGAGACAAGACAACCAGAATAAGAAAAGTATGTTCTAGGTGCGGAAAGGGAGTATTCATGTCAGAGCACAAGGACAGGCACACGTGTGGAAAATGCGGCCTGACGGAGTTTAATCAGTAAAGCCTCCTTTTGCGGATTTTCGCACTCTTTGCCTCCAGCTCGCCGATCTTTTCGACAAGGGCGGAGTCAAGCCGTATTTTTGCCAAAGAGTCAGCAGAGATCTTTGCAATGTTTGTATCAAGGGAAACGGTGTTTTTTGGCAATCCGTTATCAATCCAGAGCTTGACTGTCTTGTCCTCCAGCCTGTAGTCTCGAAAGCCGGACGGGAATTTTTTGGTTATGTGTGACAGCAGGGTCCTGTCTGCAAAGACTGCCCTTGGCTCAAAAAGCCGGGCTTCATCCGCATATACGTTTTCAAACAGGCTTCCAGATACCTCATCGGAGAGCACCTCCATTTTGGAGACCTTTCTTACCAGCTCGAGGTAGTGCAGGAACTCGTGTGCCAAGATTGCATGAACCGTCCCCTTCAGTCCATATGCGACTAGGGGTGCGGAAATCTGGATTACGACCTGAAGGCCACCCTCATGAATCAGCGGAATGGTTCGTGCAAAGAGTATGCCGTATTGGTATGAGTGGGGGTCAGGCGCGGTGACGGTTACCGACGGGTTGACATAGGCCACCGGAAACCGTATGCCAGACGCCTTTTCGATTCTGTTTATCCCAGAGACGGCAATCGGAAACCGTTCCCGGATCAACGAATAGGCCTTCTCAGGAACCGCTCCTTTTTCATATGCCTCTCTAACCTTAATCAGGGGATCCATGGAATCTACTCTGGTTTGGTAAAAAGCCAGCCCTCATCGGGAGCGGGCTTTGCCTGACTTTGATTTCTTGCTCTTTCGTCTTTTTTCGCGCTGATCCGCCCAGCGTTCATGCTTGCCCTTTTTTCTCATCGGCATGAAGGTCACTCACAGTCGGGACTAGTTATTTGTTATCATTTGTGCAGCTGCCCTAGTTGTAGCAGGACGCGCGCCGGGCCGGTGTGCCATGCGTACAATGGCATCGCGCATGCGGCCCCGCGGTCAGGCCAGATTGCGGGTTTTATGCCTTCAAAGGAAGGGCAGGTCAAGTCCGGCTGGATCACACAGTGTTTTTTAACCTGCCGCAGGCAGTTCTTACATTGGACTATGAGGAGATGAGGCATTTCATACGCAGGCGCATGCGCATGACGCACATTTATCAGCCACTCATGATCAAGACTATCCTAGAGTCAAAAGGCGGGGCAGCTACGGTAGGCGACATTGCAAGCAGCTTTGTGGGTCAGGACAGGGCATACCTGGAGTACTATAAGAAGATAGTAAAGCGATGGCCGCATGACACCCTTGTCAGGAAGCGTAAGGTAGCAGAGTACGACAGGGGAAGCCAGTCGTACAGGCTACGGCTTGACGGGGAGCTGTCCGACGAACAGAGGGCCGAGCTGATAGCCCTGTGCGACCACAGGTTAGAGGAGTTCCTCGACAGGGATTATTGGATACTTGGTAGGAGGGTCACCCCCGAGCGCATGGCCCTTTCGAACCTCAGGTACGACATTTTGGCAAAATCAAAAGGTGTATGCGTTGCATGCGGCACCCCGGCAACCAAGACCCCGCTTGACGTTGATCACATCGTCCCCATAGCGCAGGGTGGATCCGATGCCCCCGACAACATGCAGGCGCTCTGCTTTAGGTGCAACCGCCAGAAGAGGGATCGCGACACGACGGACTTTCTGCTGTGGCACAAGCAGATCCAGTTTACAAAAAGCCCGAAATGCAGGACTTGTGACGGACGCCACAGCACGGGGCCGCAGAACCACATGGCGTTTGCCGTAACGGATGAGGACTGCTTTGTGGCACCGATACGGCATGTGCGCTCCTTCTCGGAGATGATTCTCGCCGAAAGGCAGCTCTGCATGACCCTGGTACACAGCGTAGTCGAGGATCTCAGGATCAAGTCGCCTGATGCAAAGTTTGACGTCGGCGGCATGTATGGCTCTGAGACGGAGCACTGCCGCATATCAATCGTACAAAAGTGAGTGATGGGCGCGGGAGTGCGGCATCCGAAAGGGGACATGCTACTTTTTCCGCATCCTGCGACTGCCAGGCGATCAGCATTATACTTATGAGTCCCGTCTCGACACGATACGGCATGATGGTTCTGCATGCGGCCGCAGTCGGCGGCTCGCTGGAGCTATGGGCCGAAGCCTCCATCGACGGCACGATGCGCAAGCCGAGGAAGACAGACAATGGCAGGCACCCCGGCGCGGCAACGGCGCAAGAGATCATGGACGCTCTCGGCCTGCACGGTACAAAGAAGGGCAGGCCGCATCCCTCCTATGCCGGCGCATGGCTTCCGAGCAGGGGCGGCATACCGGTTCCCTCCGACGGCGCCGCAGTACAGCCCGGGACGGGAAGGATCAGTCTTGCACGATGGGCAGTCGAGACAGTCCAGATCCCCTGGAGTGACATCATGCGGCTACTCTCCAAGGTGGCGCACAACAGGAGCACCGTGACCGGCATGACCGTCGGCGCGGATCTGGCATACTGGGCAGACATCCTGCGCTTTGCGGGCTCGCTGGTGGCACGCCAGCGATTCCTGCCGGATCTTGCACCGCACCACGATCACCACAAGGCCGTATGGAGGCCGGTGTTCACAGGCAGGGACTATGAGCGGCTCACCGCCCTGGCAGGACTCATGCCTGGTGCCGCCCGCGCGCTTGGCCGCGAGTCGGGGGCCCGGCCCATGGACGCACCGGTGGAGGTGCTAGGCAGGGTAGTCGGAACCATGGTAGACGGCATGGTATCTGCGTCGGCTGCCACGCCGGCCGAACCCAAAGGGAAAAGGGGTTTTGACAGCATACATGACGAATGGCTCCACGGCCTGAGAACCCAAGACGGCGCAATATGGGCATCCGAGGAGGCAGATGCCCTGATCACGAGCATTATAGAATGGCGTCAAGCGATGACGACGCTGGCAGATCCACTGCTAAAGTTCTGCCTCCGGCTTGAGGAGCCGGAGGATGGCGCAAGGGGATCCAGGCCGTGGTTCGTCAGATACATGGTGCAGTCACGCACCGATCCGAGCCTCATCGTCCCGGCCGACAAGATATGGAAGAAAAAGACCGGCATCACCGGGCTGTACAAGGACGTCGACGTGGCAAGGGAGTTCCTGCTCAAATCCATGGGCCAGCTCGCCGAGATCGTCACCGGGGCATCAGGTGGGCAGAAGGGGGTGGCAGGTGGATACTGGACAGATACCGCCGGTGCATACAGGTTCCTGCGCGAGGAGGCCCCAATTCTGGAACAGCTTGGATACGGCGTCATGCTGCCCTCGTGGTGGGTCGGCGGCCGTCCCAAGGCAAGAATCTCGGCGCGCGCAGGCACCAAGCCGAAGATGCAGGCAAAAGGAATGCTGAACATGAAATCCATCGTCAGGTTCGACTGGGAACTGGCCGTCGGAGACCAAGGGATCACGCTGAGGGAGTTGCGCAGCCTTGCCAGGACCAAGGCCCCCCTGGTCAACGTCCGCGGTCAGTGGATAGACACGGGATCCGGCGAGATCCGGCGGGCCATAGAGTTCATTGCAGGTAACAAGACGGCAACGGTACGCGACGCAGTCATGATGGGGATCGGTGCGGGTCCGGCGCCAGAAGGCATGGATCTCGAGGTGGACAGCGAGGACGGCCGGATCTCCGGCATACTTGACAGGCTCAGGGGGAACATGTCGATGGAGGAGCTGCCGCAGCCTTCAGGGTTCGAGGGCGCGCTACGCCCGTACCAGATCCGCGGCTATTCGTGGCTGTCGTTTCTGCACGGGATCGGAATGGGGGGGTGCCTGGCCGACGACATGGGCCTCGGAAAGACGATCCAGGTGCTGGCGCTGATCCAGCAGTACAGATCCGACGGCGGGAGGGCGCCGGTCCTCCTAGTATGCCCGACGTCGGTCATGGACAACTGGAACAAGGAGGCGGCCCGGTTCACCCCGGGGCTGTCAGTCATGATCCACCACGGTACGCGCCGCAGGAAGGGTGACGCGTTTGCAAGGGAGGTCAAAAAACACGACATGATAGTCTCCAGCTACGGGCTGGTACAGCGCGACATCGAGTCGGTCAGGAAGGTCAGGTGGGGGGGTGTCGTGCTAGACGAGGCACAGAACATAAAGAACTCCGATACCAAGCAGGCGCGCGCCGTCAAGACGCTAAATGCGGGGTTTCGCTTTGCACTGACGGGCACCCCCGTTGAGAACAGCGTCGGCGACATCTGGTCCATAATGGAGTTCCTCAATCCGGGCCTGCTGGGCACCCAGGCCGAGTTCAAGCGCGGCTTTTTCATACCCATACAGGTCAGGAGGGACGAGGAGGCAGCAAATGCCCTCAAGAGGATGGTTACACCCTTCATGCTGCGCAGGCTCAAGACCGACAGGTCGGTGATCTCGGATCTGCCAGAAAAGATGGAGTCCAACGTGTACTGCTCGCTGACGCGCGAGCAGGCCTCCCTGTATGCAGCAGTGCTGACGGATCTGGACGACAAGATGAGGCAGGTCGGGGGCATAGAGCGCAAGGGCCTGATACTGGCCACGCTGGCAAAGTTAAAGCAGGTCTGCAACCATCCGGCGCACCTGCTCAAGGACGGCTCGGCCATACCTGACAGATCCGGCAAGCTTGCAAGGCTGACGGAGATGCTCGAGGAGGTCGCAGAGTCCGGCGAGCAGGCACTCGTGTTCACCCAGTTCGTCGAGATGGGCGAGATCCTGCAGCGGCACATACGCGAGACGTCGGGCCGAGAGGCACTGTTCTTGCACGGCAGCGTTCCCAGAAGGCAGAGGAGTGCCATGGTGGAGCGGTTCCAGAAGGGAGGAACACCCGTGTTCATAGTATCGCTCAAGGCAGGGGGAACCGGCCTCAACCTGACGGCGGCAAGCCATGTATTCCACTTTGACAGGTGGTGGAACCCCGCCGTCGAGAACCAGGCAACTGACAGGGCCTTCCGCATAGGACAAAAGCGCAACGTACAGGTGTACAAGATGATATGCTCGGGCACCATGGAGGAGAAAATAGACGAGATAATACGCCGCAAGCAGGAGATATCCGAGGAGGTAGTCGGCAGTGGCGAGGGCTGGCTGACAAAGCTGTCCGATACGGACATCCGCAAGGTGCTGTCACTGAGCAAGGAGGCAGTGCGCATATGACATACTTTTACGACTATACGCCGCCCATCAGGGTCAAGGGCGGCATAAAATCACAGTCGGGCAGGCGCAAGTCGCAGCAGAGTTGGTGGACGGAGCGCTGGATGGAGACGCTGGACACCTCGGAGGCCGGCGAAGGCAGGGTATCCCGCGCCAGATCGTACGCACGCAACGGCCAGGTAAGATCCCTTGACATACGCGGTGGCGCTGCAAGCGCGTCCGTGCAGGGGTCAAGGCGTAGGCCCTACGATGTAGAGATACGGGTCGGCGCGATAGACGGGCCGGGGTGGAACAGGCTTGCAAGGGTCATACGCGAGAGGCCGGACATCACGGCGGGGCTCCTTGCAGGCAAGATGCCGGAGGACATCGAGAAGGCGTTCACGAAGGCCGACCTGAGTCTCTTTCCTAAAGAATCCGAGATTGACACAGAATGTACGTGTCCGGACTGGTCCAACCCCTGCAAGCACACGATGGCCGTATTCTTCCTGCTTGCCGAGGAGTTCGAGCGCGACCCGTTCCTGATATTCAGGCTGCGCGGATCAGGAAGGGAGGAGATGCTCAAAATGGCAGGCATCAGACAGCGGGCAGGGGCCAAGGCAGGTGCAGAGACCGAGGCAAGGCCCAAGACAGGACGCAAGGAAAGGCAGAAAAGTGATGCACATGGCAGGCTGGCTGCCGAGCCCCTGCCTACAAACCCCGACGTCTTTTGGGGCAGGAGTCTTGAGGCGTGCGACCCGGGTGATGCGTTCGTGCCAAAGGTGCACGCGGTTCTTCCCAAGCAGTTGGGAAGGTTTCCCCTCTGGAGGGGTGGGGAGGACTTTATCAGCACCATGATCAACGTGTACCGGGACGCCTCCAGGACAGGCATGAGGGCGTTCCTGGCAGATACCGATGACGGTCAATGATGGATCGGAGGCAGCAGGCCTCACTGGGCGCGTGTACTGGGACTCCAGGGATCGGCACGAGGGCGTATCCGGGGGGTTGTTTCCTAATCCACTCATGCTGCCTCCACAGGCATCCCGAAACTTGCGGCGCATTCGAACCTGTTTAGCGCCTCTAGGTTCCATCCCACGGCCTTGCACAGGCTGAACCTTCTGCGGGTTGATGCCTTTCTGAACCGGCACATCAGCCTGCGGTTCTCCGTCTCCTCTGCGCCAAAGATTCCCTCTATCATCCCGCGCGTCTTGTATGATTTAGGATCCGCCTTGACAGATTCCTTGCTGTGCTTCATTTTGGTACAGACGGCACTGCCTCTCAGCTTAATGCTTGGCTTCATTCCGTATTCCTTGACGAGCCTTGCGTTCTCGTCTGAATCGTATCCCCTGGCTGCATTGAAGATGTAGTAGGAGAACCCGAGTCCGATCTTGCCAATCTTCTGCAAGAGCGATCTTAGGACGGCAGTGTCTGCCATCTTGTCCAAAGTAATCCGGCATGCCAGGATTACCTGCAGGCCCGGCATGGATGACACGTGCCACTTTGGATACTCCTTGTAGGGTTTGGCCTTTCTCTTTCTTTCGGCCTTTTTTGCGCCAGATTCGTGCCTGGGATCGGCTTTTTTGTCCTCCTTCTTTGGCTGGAGATCCTTTCTCTTCTTCTTGTCGTATCTGTCACCAACGATGTTGCAGGCACGCCCTTTTTTCTCTGCCTTTCTATGTACCGGAGCGACTTTTTCCCCAGTCTTTTCCTCGCATTTTTTGATCGGTACAGCCTAAAATAATCCTTCAAAGTACGCCTGATCTTAGGCGGAACTAATTTTCGTATGAAACACTCTGGACGTGTCTTGAACGGCCGCATATGGGACATTTCACACGATAGTCGTGCGGCCGGATGTTCCAGTACCACGTGCGCAGTGTCGTCCCATCCACCACCATACGCTTGATGCGTCGGCCTAGAAACATAAAGGATCCTACGGCATCCGTCACAACCGAGATATCATGTATTCCTGACTCCCCAGTACATCATAAGATCCTATTTATACTGGCAGTCAGGCATTTCCCAGGGTCCTCACCAACAGCTATGCCACAAAGCTTGAGAACGCCTCGGAGTTTCTCTACACGTTCCTGATGCATCCTGGGATGGATCCCACCAACAACCTGGCCGAGCGCACGCTGAGGCCCGGCGTGATCGCTCGCAAGATACGGTTCGGACTGCGGACTTCCGGCGGGCAGAAGATGTTCGGCAAGGGGGGACGTGACTTCAACTCTGGCTGGGGACTATCCTGTTACCACATATCCTATACGAAAGTAAAAAAATCGTACGAGGTCACCTACCATCATCAGTTAGGCATGAATTAGCATGAATGATTGTGATCCTCGTGCCTAGCTAGCAAGGGGATGTGACCACATACAAAAAATCGTACGAGGTCACCTACCCCTGTCAATCAGGCACGAATTGACATCTATGACTGTGATTTTCACGCCTAGGCAACAGGGGGACGTGACCACATACAAAATATAAATGATTTATAATGGCAGTAACATAACCTAGATAATAATTTTGTTTAAGGATACAAAAGATGTGGGATCCGAAAAGTAGTTCACCCCCCCCCCCTATCTGACATGATATTCCTCCCCAGTCTGCCCATCTATGACCGTTTCGCCCGCAGGAGGCATCTTGCGCTCATATGCCTGCGCCGGCGTCTCCCGGTTCTCCCGGTCAAGGGACATGTGGGGCCTGTCGTAGTTGTACCATTTCATGAATAGATCCATGGGATCGCTTGTCCTCATCATGATATCCTCAAACTCGTGCAGCTTGCGCTGTATCTCGCCGTGCAGCCTCTCGACCTTGCCGTTTGTCTGCGGGTGGCGCACCCCGGCAAGGACCTGCCGTATGCCTAGGGCCTCCAGGCTCTCCTCGAACTCGCTGTGCCCCCTCTTTGCGCCCTGTTTTTCGTTTGCATAGAACTGGCTTCCGTGATCCGTCATTATGGAGGCGGGCCTGCCGTGCTTCTGCATGGCCCCGTCAAGCACCTTGAGGGCGTTTTCTGTAGTCGCGTTGTCAAATATGCCGTATCCGGTCACGAACCGGGATGCGTCGTCCTCGTAGCACAAAAACCACCTGCCGTCGTGCATTCCGCCGTGTATCTGCTTCCAGTCGGTGTGCCACATGGAGTTGGAATACTCCATCTCCCAGCGCAGCCACCTGCGTTTTCTGCGCCCGTTGGGCTCGTCTCTGGCCATCCCCTCGTCCTTTAGCATGCCGTGCAGTGTATGACGCGGGATATTAATCCCGGTCTTTTCCCTTATACGCCCCTGCAGTGATGCCGCACCCAGGTGCTCGGAGGGCCGCACCGAGAGGACCGCCGAGTGCTCCCTGCGCCCGGGCATGCCGTTCTGGGGCCTTCCCATCCGTGCGGGGTGCGATATGTCCTGTACGGTGCCTGACCTGTGCCGGGCCCACAGTTTCTGTACCCAGCGGACCGAGACGTTCATGGACTGGGCTATCTGGGCGTTTGTCATGTCCCCCTTTTGCTTTTGGCGTACTATCCACCGTACGCCTGACTTCTTAGCTTCATGTTGTTGGGGCGTGCAAGACTGACGTATTTACCAGCCCTTTTGCGCGACCCACACACCCCTGTTTCCAATGGCATGCATGAGGCCCGTGCATCTGATCCTGACCTACTTGACCCTCGGAGAAGGGGTGAACTACTTTTTGGATTATAGAGTGGATTTTTTCATGGTAAAAAAAGACGTGGTCATGGGAGCTGCCACGAATTTGTAGTTCCGTCTACGCGCCACACATACCAAGGACTCGTTCTGTCGCTGGCCTCTATCGTAGTTAGTATGTATGTACATCCCAAACCCACATTATATGAATTGTATACCTCAGACGGGCCGACTGTGACCACTGCATGGACTACGTTGTACCCGTCCGGATTGGAGCATGTAGATACATTAAAGTCCATGTTATTGCTTGTTCCATGGCCTATTCCTTCATGTCCTTCCACATACGGAGGTCGGGCAGTAGCATTATGCTCTCCAATGCTTTCGAGTACGTTTACAGTCACCCTGCAGTTGCCATACGTGCAGATCCAAGGCTCGCCGTAAATTGTGGAAGAATGCTCCGCCATATCCAAAGCATGGGCGTCTGGCAGAAGCAGGCTCAGCCAGTCTGATACTACATCTGGCATGCTGCCGGCATCTTGCTCGTACGCCCTGCTCTCCAATACCTCCTTCAGCGGGTTGGAGTCGCAGTTCTTGGCATACTGGCACGCAGAGATATTGATCACGACGTTCCAGTATTTGGGATCCTGATCAAACAGCTCCTCAGGAATGTTTCCATGCTCTGCCAAAATGTTGAAGTTGGCAGTCACGTCATCGGCGAATCGTACAACTTCAGGTCCTTTTTATACTGACAGTCAAACATTTTTGGGCAGCATCTTATGATCAGATGCCCCTGCGAACATGGCTGAACATCAGACATTTGTGATCAGACATTGCAGGTTTGGAATTTACGGGAGTGACATAATATCGGCATCTTGGTCAAAGAATTTCGATGGAAATCTTTTTTGATCTTGCCTGTCTGATGTAACATATGGACTCCAAAGCCGTGCTTGCACGCTGTACGGATCCTGGAAAGGCACTTGTCATGATCATGGAGCAAGATGAGAAGATCTCCGGGCTGGAAAAAGAACTCTCTATTGTCAAGAAGGAGAATGCTGATGTCAAGAAGGAGAATGCTGAGCTTCAGGCAAGGCTTGCCCTGTACGAGAGTCCCAACATGCCCACGTCCACGCCGTCATTATACAATGATGCCAGAAAAAAGTTCAGGGAGAAAAGGGGCGAGGATCCCGGCGGCAGTCCCGGCGATGCGGCTCGGGGCAAGAAACGCGGCCCTCCGTGCGGACACCATGGTACATCGCACGGCAACCGGCCATCCATGACATTAAGGTACGATCTTGATTTCAAAATATGCCCAAAGTGCAACATCCAGTTACGGATGCTCAAGCCGATCCACAAGCTTGTCAACGACCTGGACGGTTTTATGCGCATGCTCACTGCCAATGCCATCATCCAAAACGCGGTGTGTCCACAGTGCAATACCGTGCATGTCGCAGCTACCCCGTTTCTAAGCGGCACGTCACTTGGGCCCGTCTCACTCTCTCTAATCATGATGTTCTTTGAGAAGGGAAACATAGACGAGGACATTGCAGAGTACTTTCAGTATATGTTTGGATTCAAGATGGCCCCAAATACCGTGACTGCCGCCCGGCACGCAGTGGCAGAGGCGATTCAACAAGACATGATACAACGCATACAGTCATTCATTGCGGGCAGGCCGTGGATACAGATGGACGAGACCGGCTTTAAGCGCGGCGACGGACACATGGGATACGTCTGGGTGCTCAACTGTGAGGGGGCGTGCTTTGTGGTATTTGCAGATTCCCGGTCCTCTGAGGTACTGCACACGCACTTTGGATGGCTGGATCCCAAGACTCCCATAGTCGTAGACGGGCTGGCCCAGTACAAGATGTTCTTTGAGATAATCCAGAGGTGCTGGAGGCACCTTCTGGCATATGCAGAAAAGCTTGCAGTAAGGATGCCCGAAGGCGATAACGAGAAAAGGTACGACTTGCTGCTTGAATTTTACAGGAAGATAGATAAAATCAAGACGCTTGCGCCGCTTACATACATGGAGCTTTCCAGGGAGGCATACAAAATAATCAGCCCGTATGAGGACGATCACGTGTGCGCACACATGCAAAACGCCATGCCCAACATGTTTACGTGTCTGGCGCATCGGGGAATGCCACTGCACAACAACGATACGGAGCGGTGCATACGCGACGGGATCATACCGCAGCGCAATGCGCGCCACAAGATCGTAACTGACGGCGGAAGAAAGACGGCTTCTGCGCTGCTGACGTTCTCGATGACATGCCGCAAGCAGAACATACATCCTGCAGGTGGGCTCTTGGAATACCTGCGGAATCCTGACTGGAATGTCTTTGCAGAAGCAGGCGATGATGATGATATGCGCCTGTCCTCGCTTGTCAATACGGACGGTACGAGATACAGCGTCTTTGAGTGTCCCGGGCCGCCGCCGGTGTGGCGGCCTGTCGCAGATGATGACGCAGGCAGTAGCAGAGGAGCGGTACGCCGGGACCGGACGGCCGTCGTACCAGCAGTAGCAGCTCCTACAACAACATGATCCGTCTGGCGCCTACGGGACGGCGTAACCCGTAGCTTCATATCCGAAGATCCGGCTGTGTAGGCAAGTCTGCCAATTGACAACGCCTTGCAGGTGTAATGATTTCTGACTGCATGGCAAGTGCCGTATGCCAATCTGTTGTATGCACGGCGTCAGTCAGTCTTGCATGTACAAAGGATGTGTCAGTAACAGTGTATCTAGTCTGTCACAACAGATGATGCGAAATGATCAAAAAGTTCTTGGAAAAAAGTTGGCTTGTCAGTATAAAAAGGACCTGATGTTGTACGAATCAAAACGGTACAAGTATGATTGGAACATATGAATTGCCAAAATAGCCACGGCGCGCCGAAACACGGTAGGTGCGGACTTGCTCCTTGCCCAGTCACACGCCTTTTTGACGTAAGACGGCGGCGCCATGGATTCTTTACGCAATCTACAGTGAAGGCTAGTCCGAATGCCGCCCCGACCTGGCTCCGACCTGGAGCTCCCCCGGATCACCACGGCTGGTCAGTGCACCATTTATCGTGATATCCTCAAAATCAAACCGGGTGCAGGTGCACTCGGCGCCTAGGATTTCAGACATGTTTGGAGTGACCCCGTCGCCCTCGACTACCCTTTTCATGGAGAGGCCCCCGTCGGCAAGCAGGGTCACGGAGAATCCGTCAGGAGAGGTCTTTTTGTAGGCCAGCTCACGGATGTGCTTCTCAGCCGGCCTGTCCCCGTCATGCAGAATGACCGGTCTTCTGGTCAGGGTGCATAATTTTGAGAGCTGCCTTGAACTGATCTTGACGCCTGACTGCACGTACAGCGTGACCCTGGATTGGAATCCAATCGGACTGCTGGGAACCCGCTCGATCCTTTTTAGTCCGTGCAGCGAGATGGCCCCAAGGCGGACGGTTCCCGGCAGCTTGGTATTTCGCAGCCGGGGGTTGACAAGCTTGGCAAAAAACGGCCGCCCTTTCCCCCCCACCAGGCTGTCCCTATCCTCGCCCCCTATCCAGGTAAACCTGACCCGGAGGACGCCAAACTTCTCATAAAACAGCCTTGAGACGATGCCCTCGACGCTGTCAAAGCCGGTTATTCCGTGGCCGCCGCAAAAGATGCATCCCCTGCCCCGGCAGTCATCGCACGGGTGCTGTTTTTGCGGCAGGCCGCGCCTGCTTTTCGTGTACCGTCCGGATATTACCAGCGGCCTTGCGCGCTGCTCGCACGCGTCTGTCCTAAAGTTTACAAGTAGTGTAAGCTCGGGGTCAAGGTGATCAACGGGTTTTTTGGATCTTCTTGCGAAGGATCTGGTCAGCGACCTTGTGACCTCGGTCTTTATGCTGTCTGCGCCGCGCATCTTGAATCTAGAGCGGACATGGTCGTCCCGATCCAAGACGGAAGGCCTCAGGATTGTCCCGACCAGGAAGCTGTCATAGTGCGTCTTCTCGGAGATTGATGCCAGCTGATCAACGTACGAGTCCAGACCGGAGAGCAGATCCCTGCAGATGTAGCACTTGGCAGGTTTTTTACTGCCCATCTGGGCTCTGATTCTGGAGCCCAGCATCTTGCATGAGGCCAGGCGCAGTTTTTTTGCATATAGCCGTCCCAGGCATGAGTCACACAGAGGAAAGGCCTTGATGATTTTTCTGGACTCATCTAGGACGGACTTGGGAAGGCCATGTCGTACCGGTTGCATTTGCAGTCGCGCTAGCCCATTCCCATGCGCCTTAGTGTGCTTTGCATCTGCCTTCCCTTGGACGCCTTTACCATGTTCTTTGAATTCTTGTAACCCTTCAACAGCTCCTTGACGTCGCTCTGCGGCCAGCCAGAGCCCCGTGCAATGCGCTGAAGGCGGGATGACTTTATCAGGTCGGGATCCGCCTTTTCCTGCTTGGTCATGCTCTGGATGATGAACCTCCACCTGTCGATCTTCCCCTCCATCTGATCCAGCTGATCGTCTTTGATCATTCCGGAGAGCCCGGGCATGCTGTCTAGCAGTCCGCGCAGGGAGCCGACCTTGTTGACCTCCTCTAGCTGGTAAAGAAAGTCCTCCATGTTCATCTTGCCGCTGGAGATGCGCTTCATTCTTACATCATCGGCCTCGCTTTCAAGGCGCTTTACGAGGTCAAGTAGGGCCTGAATGTCTCCCATGCCGAGCAGCTTGCCGACAAAGCGCGTGGGTGAGAACCTTTCAAGATCATCTATCCTCTCGCCCGTGCCTATGTACATGATCTGCGCGCCGGTGGCAGCAGATGCTGCCAGGGCGCCTCCACCCTTTGCGGAGCTGTCCAGCTTTGTTATGATTATGCCCCCCACGGGGATCGTCTTGTGAAAGGCCTCGGCCTGGCCGAAGCACTGCTGCCCGATGGTGCCGTCGATTACAAGCAGTGCAAGGTCAGGCTCTGCGACCCTGTTGATTTGCTTCATCTCGTCAAGCAGTTCCTGCTCCCCCTTGTGGCGTCCGGCAGTGTCTATAATCAGAACGTCAAGGCCGGAATCCTCAAAGTGCCTCAGCCCGTTTTTGACAATCTGCGGCGAGTCCCTGCCGTTCTCCTCGCCGTATACCTCCACGCCGGCCTTCTCGCACATTGTACGGAGCTGTACCAGGGCTCCGGGGCGATATGTATCTGCACCGATTACGCCAACCCTGTATCCCTGGCCCACAAGAAGCTTTGAGAGCTTGGAGGTGGCGGTGGTCTTGCCGCTTCCCTGTATTCCCAGCATTACGACCCTGTTGATCCTTCCCGGCCGGAACGAGAACTCGGTGTCGTTTCCCAGCAGCCCGGCCAGCTCGTCGTAAAGGATTTTTACGATGTGATCCTTTCTTGATAGTCCGGGAGGGGGGGTCTCGTTGAGGGATCTCTGCTTTAGATTCTGCGTGATTTCCAGCACGAGTTCGACGTCGACGTCGGCCACAATCAGGGCCCTCTGCACGTCCATTGCCAGCTCTGCAATGAGCTCCTCATCCACGCCGGAGGACCTTACAATTTTTTTAATGGCGGCGCGAAGGCTGCCTTTCAATCCGTCAAGCATGGTTGTCTAATGCAGCCTCCAGTATTTCAAATCTTCCTCTGTAGCCGTCCCAGAACCTTCTGGCGTTCTTGATTACGATGGGCTTTGAGAAAAGGGGGCAGTCTACCACGAAGGTCTCGGCCTCGCCTCCCTCGAAGCTTGTGTTGAATGCGTGCTTTTGCGACAGTTTTTCCAGGTCAGAGAGATCGTCTCTGGCAAGACGCCTGCCCAGCCAGGAGTCGTCGAGTCCGCCGGCGGTGACGCTTGTGATTATAAAGTCAAAGCCCTGCTCAAGCAGGCTCCTCATGTACTTGCTTTGATCTATTCTCCACAGTGGGGCGACCGCCTGCAGGCCCAGCTGCATGCAGGCATCCTGAAAGCGTGATCTTTGAAACTCGCTGAGTATCCCGCCGTGAACAATGCCGTCTATGCCAAAATCGGCTTTTGCGCGCTTGAGCATGTCGCGCATCAGTCCCACCTCGTGGGCAGTGTCGGCGCTATGCGCATCAGAGCGCAGCAATGGAATCTGCATCGACTCTGACTGCAGTATGGTAAATTCAACGTTTGGATGGTGCAGCAGGTGGCTGTCGGCGGACTTTGGATGAACCACGACCAGGCAGTCTACGGAGTGGCCCAGCTGCCGTGCCGCATGTATGGCAAACGTGCTGTCCTTGCCGCCAGAAAACAGCGCTGCCAGCCTCATGCCTTTCGGTAAAAAGCCAGGCTAGATATCTTTTGTCAATAAAAAACGTACAAGGCTGCGCCCCCTTGTTGACCAGGCATAAAAGCTACAGTTGCATGCAATTCATGCCCAATTGCCAAGGGAGAGATGGCCCCATACAAAAAAACAGATGCCTCAACACTCATAATCCTCATCAAAACTCAGACGGCTTTTCCGCTTCTCATCAGCACCCAGCATAGACATCACACGGTGTTATTTTAGTCCTACAGGCTACTTTCCAGGCTTTTTGCTTCTGGGTTTTTTACTTGGCTTTTCTTTGGGCTTTTTCTCGCTACTTGGCTTTTCTTTGGGCTTTTTCTCGCTACTTGGCTTTTCTTTGGGCTTTTTCTCGCTACTTGGCTTTTCTTTGGGCTTTTTCTCGCTACTTGGCTTTTCTTTGGGCTTTTTGTCCTTGTGCTTTTTGTCCTTGACTTCCAGCTCGACCTCAATGTCGGCCTCGATTGCCTTTTCGCAGTGAGGGCATGTGATGTGGATTTTTTTCTCAATCTCGTACTCCATGAATAGAGGTTGTAAAGGCCACTATTTGAAGATGATTGAAAGAGTAGTCTTCCCAGAAGTAACCAGGTTCATGACGGTGCAGACGATGACATGCGGATCTGTAGGCGAATTGATTTGAGTCGTTTCGGATTGGGAGCCGTTTTGTGTGGCACTTCTGGATAGGCTATGGGCACAACAGCTCGGGCTCGAAGTGATTTACGATTTTAGGCACGAATTACATCTGCGAAGGTTCCTTTGGCGGTAAAATTCATACCTGAACTTCCAGAGCCCGAGCTGTTACCATGTGATGGCCAGCATATCCGCAGTAAGCATGGTCGGCGTAAAAAACCTCAGCTGGGAGAAAACAGCAGACCTCCTCGTGCGGCCAGTCGGCTGGGCACACCAACAGGCAAAGTGCAAAGTACTAGTCGCCGGTGAAAGCCGGTGATGGTGCAGTACGGAGGAGGACACCGCAGAGTTGTCGTAGGCGAGGCAACCTCTATCGAGCACCGCAAGCTCTTCCATACATACGAGAAAAAATTTGATTGGTACAACGTAATATGATAGCTCCTGCCCAGGCAGTAATCAGGCACACATTTGCCTGCAGTTGTGATTTTCATGCCTGGTCGGCAAGGGGCATGACTTCAACTCTCCAGGGGCCATCCTGTTGCGGTACGACTTTCCCAAGGCGCCGGCCAGCCGCACGGGCAAGATCCGCGCTGTAATGGTGCGCGCATCAAAAAAATGGATCATAATTTTGGCACACCAGGCCTATTTCGATAAAAAACATTCGAATTTCAACTGTACGCACTATGGATGCCCCGGTACACACGGCGGGGGCTGTCCGTGATTACATCATGGAGGAGAGACGCCTGAGGGCCACGCACATACCGACTGCAGTGCCGGAGGTCAGTACGATGGGAAGTATTGGCACCGGTAAGAGGGACATGCTGGCCTCCGAGTATCATTCCATGCTTGGGGGATGGGGCATGCGCTGTCAGTACTTCAGTATGCAGCTTGGCGCCGGAAGGTTCATCCGGGGAGGATCGATGCCGTTCAAGAGCTTGTGATCGACAGCATGCATGCCTGGATTCAGCTGCAGGCCTCATGAGGCGCTGAAATCCCACAGGCGCGGGCCTGCCTTGGATTGAGTACCGGCGCCTTTGATTTCCAAAGGACGGATGTTCCGCCTTTTGGCTGTCCACTGCGCCTGTCTCATGCAAGGTTGCCAATACGCTGCAAAAAATGTGCCACGACAGGGCCTAGCCCTTGATCCTCATGATTTTGGTCCGCTCCATGACCTTCCAGTACTCGACGTTCTGCCCGTTCTCAATCCTGCCGCTTACCTCGTCGTCGACCTGCGAGACGTCGATTGTTTCAAAGGTCTCCGAGTCCATCAGCTGGTAGTTGTCGCCTGTAATGGAGATGACCTGTCCTGTACGCTTGTCGATCAGCGGCACGTGTACCTGCATGCTGACGGGGCCCACATGCGGCCTCTTCTGCGCGTCAAAGACGCCCACGCCGACAATACGCGCCTTGGCTGCCCCGTGCTTGCCCGGCTTGGACGTATCATACTCTACAATCCTGCACGGCTCCCCCGTCGCCTGATCACCTACGGGCAGCAGGATGTACGAACCGATCTTCAGGGAACCCAGGTCTGCCGGCTTGCTCATACGGTCACGGGCTTGCGCGGAATATTTAACCCTTCTACTTTAGCTTTTCAAGAACGGATAGACCAACCAGGCTGGTCAGGGAGTAGCCCTTCCTCGTCACGTAGGATCGCGTTCTCTCACAGTACTTGTTGACGCTCTGATGGCTCTTCTCGCTTGATACCTCCAGCACGACGATGCTCTTGCTGTACGGAAACGTGAATTTCGGGGATTCCTTGCAGTAGAGATCCATGTGTCCCAGTCCCGCCCGCGCGACCTTTTCACGCTTGGCCACCACGCTTGCAATCTCAGAGACGTCCTCCCCGGACTCTCCATATTCAAGATAGTACACGGACACAAAGTTCATGTTCCCGTCAACCTCTCTCTCAAAAAAGTCATCATCGATGTTGAAGACAAAAGACTCCTCGTTTTGCTTGTGGTTTTCCACGTCATCTGCAAGGACAGCACTGTCCCTGAACCGGGCCAGAAGATAGTGGTTGGAGCAATTGGCAAAGTAGGGCTTGCTCTCGCCGGAGAACGTCGCGGTGGCAAAGTACATGGACTCTATGTTCTTTGACTTTTCCCAGGACTCCTTTAGCTCGATCGAGTCGTGCGTGTGGTTGTAGGGATAGCAGACGTATCCGTTTGTGAACTCCTGTTTTGGCACGGATCCAAGTTTTCTGGTTGGTATTTAACGCTTGTTGAGGCGGATCGGAGGATCTGATCCCCAGAGCGTGATTGGGCCTTCGATAGTTATTTAATACAAAGGTGCGCCCGAGAACCTGTCCCAAGCTAGCTCAGCCTGGTAGAGCTTCCGGCTGTAGATGTCGGCCCTGGCTGACCATGAGCAGCATATCAGGCATACAGAAACCGGGTTGTCGAAGGTTCAATTCCTTCGCTTGGGACCATTAGTTTTTTCACGCTAAAAGTCCTTGGGGATGTGGTTGTTCTCCTTTAGCCATGCGACCTGCGGCAGGGTGAACCTCCAGACAATGTCGCCCTGCTCGCTGTTCTTAAAGTCCCACGGGGCGATAATCACAATGTCGTTGTCACGGATCCAGACCCTTCTTTTCAGCTTTCCGCGGATTCTGCCCCTCCGGGTGACATTGTCGGTGCACTTGATCATTACGTTTTCTCCCCCCAGCATCTTGAGGACCCTTCCAAAGACCTCTCCCTCCTCGGGCAGCCTGATCTCCTTTAGCTCGCTTTCGTTTTTGACCTGGCGCTTTCCCATGGGTGCCTTCGATTAGCATTACATATAACTGTGAAGATTGCCCGGCCGGTATTGTATGCAAAGGGGTTTTATCCAAAATAGCCCTAGCAATGGGATGGAGTTTCACTGCGTCCAGGACTGCTCCCAGTGCTGCATTGACAGGGAGTACTTTCCATCAAAGGAGTACGGGAAGATTGGAGTCTTGATCCTGCCAGAGGAAAAGCAGAGGATTGAAAAGATGGCCAGAGAAAATGGAGTCTCGATCTCAATTGTTCCAAGGATAGGCGTCTCAGACTCTGAAAAAGGCGGGCCGACGCAGGTCATTGCGTACCAGATGATGGGCAGAGAGGATAACGGAAACACATGCCCGTTTTTGGATGTAGAGTCAGATGACAGGGCAGGACACGGTGGATACATGTGCAGGATTTACCAGGACAGGCCGTTGGCATGCTCTGCATATCCGCTGGTTGAGACAGACCCGATTGCCCTGGATGCCAAGTGCAAGTTCTGCATGGAGAACGGAAGCGCAGACGGGAATCTCAACTCAGAGGCAGAATCGCTGCTGAAGATCAAGAGCAAGATGAGCGCAGGCACAGGTGCCGTGTGGAGGTATGCCACAGGAGTAGGCAATGACGAGGATCGGGGGATTATCAAGAGGGGATGGATAAGGGATGATTAGTGTCAGAGCCACGGGCAAGCTAGGCGCCACAAGGAGGCCGCAGTCACTAGTGACGGCTTGATCAAATCAAGCCAGAAGACTAGCTCCGAACAAGGATGTGGCACATCCATCCAGACATACTGCATCCGGACACGCACAAAAATGAAAAACCCGGCTTGGAGATTTTGGATGCCGGGGATTGATGACTGCGCGGCCGGCAGTTTTTCGCTACCTGGATCACCTAGGGCGCTGCCTGCATCTAGGGCAAGCGTTTGGAGGCAGTCGGGTTAGTCGAGCCCTTTTTTGCCAGCTCCTGCAACTCGGCCACGCCGGCACAGCTCCCCCGCCATGCACATTGAAAGGATTTTTTGGCCGGTTTGCGGATCCTTGGAGTTTGTGAAACCAGCGCCCATGCCACTGACAGCCTGAGGCCTTTCATCGTCCAGGCCAGCACAGATGATTCTGGCATTGGTGGTGGCCCCCGATTTGAACCTCCATGATAGCTGGCCGGGAACGTCTTGTTACAGCCCTCACAGTAGGCGTATGTAATGGAGGTCTTCAAGAGTCCTCCTCCTCGTTTTTGGGCTCTGCATCCCGTGTAGAGTGGGTTTTTTCGCCATCACACACATAGTCGGCGCTCAGATACCACCAGCTAAGTGAAAAGTACCCCAGCCAGGCAGAAAACCAAGAAAATTAGACCGTCTTGACAACACTGGCAAATGCAAACAGATCAATTACGGTGCGGCCCCGTGGTTTTTGTTGACGCAAAAATCCAGACAGTGCCGCGATCTTGAGAACAACCCGCGCATATATGAACATGTTGCAGATGGCGGAAGGAACATGCTCTCCTGCGTCAGAATGTCCGGGAAACACAACGCCATATACGGGATCGACGACCTGAACCGCGGCATGATGCGCGGCGCCCTCAGTGACGCATCGGTGGGCGGATGCATCAACGCCACGGGGTGTACAAGCGGCGCCGGGCCCTCTGCCAGGTGGCACGCCTACAGGATCAAGGCGACCACCCCGGAGGCCGCGCAGGAGGCCTTTGAGGCGCAGATAAAACGGCAGTGTGAAAGACTGGGCAGGGCCAAAAGGATTCCCAAGAGAGGGCTGACAATAGCAATAGACCTGCACAAGATCTCCCGCTACGACAGGAGTCATGACGAGAACCTGTCGCGCCAGAAGAAAAAGGACGGGACGACATACGCCGAGAGGTACATCACTGCCGAGTGCGTCGACGACGGGCTGGGCCTGACACTGGGCGCGCTGCACGTAAAAAGGCTCGATTCCGTGCCTGAATCGGCCGGTTTGATCCTTGACCAGCTTGAAAGGGCAGGAATCAAGGTGCGCCTACTCCTCCTTGACCGCGAGTTCTTCTCAGTCGAGGTGATTGCCATGCTGCAGGAGAGGGGAGTAAAGTTCCTGATGCCGTGCAGGAACACGGGCAACGTTGTCGCAGCACTCAGCGAGTTCGATGACGATAAGAGATCCCGGGTATCCGGAAACATAATCGAGAACAACACGGACTCGGCCACGTACACGATGATAATAACGGACAGGAAAAAGTCCGGGGACGGCAACAAGCCGGTGTATGCGGCAGAGGACAGACCGGAGAAAAAGCTCATCGGGTTTGCAACGAACTGTCCCAAGATCAGGATCGAGCTGTACTCGTCAAGGTGGGGAATCGAGACAGGATACGCCAAGCTAGAGGAGTGCAGGGCCAAGACCCGAACCGTCGACCTGGCAGCCAGGATGCTGTGCTTTTACTATTCGATGGTACTGTTCAACGAGTGGATAATTATCCGGGCGCTGCTCAGCGAGGGGCCCGGGGTGCAAAACGTCATGACGATGCTGGTGTTCAAGGAGTGTATGGGGATCTATATCAGGGAGCCCAAGCCCCCTCCATGACGCAGGATCTGGGGTACTTTTCACTTAGCTGACCACCTAGCAAATCTTATAATGGGCTGGAACCTACTATACTGATGACCATTGAAAATTTCGCCTCCCTTACAAGCTGCGCTCAAGATACTTGTAGATGTCAACCCTGATGGAACACGTCCTAAAGTATTCCGAGACGGCCTTTTTGAGGTGATCCACCGTGTCGTAAAAGGCAGACGTGACCAGCCTGTACTTGGCATCCTTCCAGACTGCCTCTATGGCGCTCAGCTCCGGCCTAACTACCGGCAGGTACAGCAAGACAACGTCGGGATTTTTCTTTAGGTATCTGCGGACCTTTTTGGTCTTGTGCTGTGCTGCGTTGTCCATCACCATCAGGACCTTTCCCCACTTTTTGTGCGCCTGTTTAAGATAATGCACAAAGTTTGCGCTGTTGAACCTGTCGTACGTGCGCATCAGCCTGGTTCCGTCGTCTGCAATCGTCCCGTATACCACGACGCGCTCCCTTCTGCCGGATCGTTCCACCTCGATCCTGTCCCCCACGGGCGACCAGAACTTTTTGCCGTCCCTTCCCGTACTGACGAATATCGATTCGTCCTGTACGGTTATCCTAAATCCGCGCCTTTTTGCAAGCTTTATCGCAGTTTTTGCCTCTCTTTGCCACCGTCTTACAGCTTTTGCGTCGGCAGCATCTGCCAGCTTGGTAGTTGATGTCTTTAGCGAAAACCCCATCGCGCGCAGGATCCTCCTGATGCTTCCCACGCTGTATGTGACATGCAGCCTGTGGCGCACCCAGTTGCACAGCTTCTTCGGGGTGAGCTTTTCCATCCTGCGCAGCCTCGTGGCGATCTTTTTTATCCTGCCGACCGGAACCTTTGGTTTTTTGCCCCTGTTGGGGGAGTCACGGAGGCCCTCGATGCCGTCAAGCTCGAACCTTTCAACCCACATCTGTACGGTGCGCTGTGTCACGTCGGCAATCTCCGCAGTATGTGCGGTGGTGTTGCCAAGCAGTACGGAGCGCACCGCCATGATTCTGGTGTGAGTCTTGAGATCCTTTTCGACATGCATGGCATCCGTGAGGATTTTCGTCTTGTTCATGCCGGGAGTGACATGGTGGGGAGCTATAAACCTTTACAAGATGTGTGATCAGGCGAAATTTTCAATGACCATCAGTATAGTCATTGGTAGCCTCCTTGACCTCTTGGTTTTGGAGGTTGCTTTTGGCGGTCTCGGTTGGCGTTGATTCGTGGTCTAGCCAACGGACCATCTTTGATCATTTTAATTGCCTCTCCATGAGGGATTTTGGGACTTGCTTTTTTTTTGACGATGTATACTTCCAAGCCACGTCCAGTGAACTCCAGCTCGGCCTCAGACATGTAGATGTCATCCAGTATTTGGTCTATGCGCTCTATGTCCTTTCGCGGCAGATCCTCACTACGGCCGCCGCGCCAAACCAATACGGCAAGACCCAACTGCAAATATGTCAAAAACACAAGGCTCATCGGTTTGTGTAACTGCTTGGCGGCGTCCCGTATGAACTCGTTCAGCTGACTGGTTATCAGGAATGTCGTGCCGCTCGTTTTAGCTGCACCTTGGTACATGGTTACTATCTGCTCCCAGCGCTGATCCTCTTCGGCTGCCAACTGTATGGGATCGATCTTGATCCTAGCACCTAGACGTATGTTGGAGGCGCTCTTTATCCCATACCTCACCAATGAGCTGGTGACCTTCTCACCTAGAGTATCGCCGTTTGCATGGAATTGATGATAATACATGATTGTGGAGATGCCCTTCCTTACGAGATGCTCGGCATACTGACCTACTGTCATGCTTTTCTCCATGGATTTAGTTTCTAATAGCTGTTGGATATGGAGTGGAGTCCTCACACAGATGCTGTCCATTATGTCTTTAAATCATAAGACAGGGCTATTAAACTTTTTTTTTGATCGGTTTATTTTCAACTTTTGTTGACAATCAGCTTAATTTTAATTAAAAAAGGCTAGTGTAACTAGCATAGTCTCAGAAACTAATCTTAATAGGATGTGTTGCATTTTAAACCTTGTGGGCCGGGGTTCTGTGCAATCTTCGGGACATGGAATTTCACCGGGATCAGGAAGGCCATGCAATCTGGGCCTTTCAGATTGTTCTGTGTGAGCTTGGACACCTGAAATGTGGATCTTCTCCAGATTGAAGCGATGGCGCCCTAGCCGCGAAAGCGGCTTCTTGATTTATCATCATGGCATTTCTTGCAGAGCATCTGACAGTTATCCGTTACGGTTTTTCCGCCCTTATGCCAGGGCTTTTTGTGATCTGCCTCCATTTCATCAATTTCAAAATGTCTGTCACATTTGTCACAGATGCCTTTCTGTCTTTCATATGTCTCCCTTTTTTGCTTGGTGTTAAAGGCGCGTATGTTTAGAAATTTTTCTTTTCTGGTCAGAAGGTAAGAATAGACACCTTTTTTGTTTGTCACATCCTCATCCTCCATCAGACTGGCAGTCTCCTCTTCCAGCCTCTCTGCGTCAAATTTTTCATTCTTGTACTCGTTGTATAGTGTGCCGAACGGAACCCCCTTCATTTCCTTTCGATAGTGAGTAAAAGTAGTCTTAACCCAGTCTATTACTGCCTTAAAGTATTCCCACAACACCTTTGCGTTCTTGTCATGCTGATGCTTTGACATATAGTCATTGATGTGTCCGTCAGAAATCCAATTAATGGCAGTTTCCAAATAATCCTGCCTGTTTGCAACACCACCCAGATAGTCATCACCGATTTTTGGGCGGCTGTCTTTGGAAAAATAGCGTTTTGCATCTGAAACCCACGAACCGGAGTAAACGGCATTCCGTAATTCCTGGTTTGTGAGTTCCTCTCCTGCAATGTTGATTGTCTCGAACCAATCTAATTTTTCACTGTCGGTTCCAGAGCACAGATAAACCATTAAAGTGTAATTCAGTATCTGTTCCTGTTTGTCTTTTTGGAGATTATGAAATGCCATCCCGTCAATTGAAAAGTCACCGCCTACATATTGGCAGATAGAAATGGTTCGCTGCTGCCCATCTATCACTTCAAAATTATAGCAACGGTCACAAGTAATTGAGGGCTTTGACCGGCGATCTGTAGATGTACTTGTACATGCAGAGGTGGGCAAACGACGCCGTCCTGTAATACTCGGATACGGTGTGCCGCAGCTCGCTGATCTTTCTGTACACTATCCCCATGAACACGGCATGCTTGCCCAGGTTCCAGCATTCTTCCACGACATTGAGGTACGGCGATCCCCTCGGGATCATTATCAGCCTGACGTCGGGATGGCCGGCCAGATATTCTGCGACGTCAGCAGATCTGCGCGCGCCCCGCCTGTCGCAAAAGACGGCAGCCCTGCCGAACTTGGCGCGCAGCGCCTCCAGACATTCCATGAACTGCACCGACGTAAAGGATCCTGCAAGCGTCCTGAACAGCCTTCTGCCGTCCTCTGCGATGCTTCCAAACACGGCCACCTTTGTGTGGTCCCCCGAATACGATGCCACGCTTCTGGTGCCGACCGGACCCCATACGTGCCTGTCGTATGCGCCCTGCACAAAGAACGACTCGTCAGAGGATACCGGCGTAAAACCGTCGTCTTTCAGGCACGGAATCCGCACGTTTTCAAGATACCACTGCCACGAGTATACCGAGCTCGGGGCGGCATGGCTGGCATGTATATTTTGCACCTTGCGGCGCGACAGGCCGTGCCGGCGCATCAGCCTTCGGACATGTTCCATGCCGTATTCTGTCCCGGTGGCATCCCTTATGTCGTCGCGTACCGTCATGACGTCGGTACTTTTGCATGCAGTGGACAGGTCCATTATGGCGGCAATACTTTCTCTGTCCGCCCTTGGCCTGCGTCCGGAACGGGGAAGATCCCGGAGGCCGTCTATGCCGTCCTCCGAAAACCTCGCCAGCCAGTTGCGCACGGAATTCTCGCTGCACCGGACCCTTCTTGCAGTCTCGGGCACGCCCACGTCGTCCTCTAGCACAAACATCAGCGCCATGATCTTCTTGTAGACTTTGACATCCTTTTCCTTGCGCATGGCCTCTGACAGGCTTCTGTCTGTTTCTTTTGCCATACCTCTGCGCCGGTTAGGCGATCCATATACTTTTCGAATGATCCCGTTTTGGCTCAAAGACTTCTGATCATTGCTATAGGGACGGCCTCTCCGGCGGGGGAGCCTTCGATCTTTTGTCTGCCTTCCTTCATTGCCTCATCAAAGGCCCGCTCATACCGGTCAACGTCTGTGAAGTCCTTTTTTGACAGGCTCTTTCCACCGGGTGTCAGCACGACTTTGCCACCAAGGTCGTGGAACCGTATGTGCTCGCCTGGTCTCAAACCCAGGCTTTGTACCATCACGGACGGAACGACCACAAAAAATGAAGAGTTGTCCTTGATGCGGAGCCTTCGCTCATGTATCTTTTCCACGCCGTCAGCAAATGTTCAGTCTTCCCAGAAGTAACCCAGAAAACGGCTCCGGATTTGAAGCAAACCAAGTTATGACGCCTGCAGATTCACTTGCCGGTATCTGGACAGTCATGAATCGCGTACTTCTGGGAAGACTGAGGATACAGATAAGATTTCATATAGCGTCTATAAAGCCCAAAGTAGTCCTTTTTAACCACCCTCTTCAAATTAGTGCGACCTAACTTTCGTATAATAGATAAAAAAAATCAATAAACCAACAATTGCCCAAGGCCCAACGCGAAAAAAACCAGATGCCAGAAGTTTGTGCGCTGAGTTGACTGATTCTATTTTACACGCAGTCATTTTTCCAGTGTCGTCTTCAAACCAACATTCATCAGGATTGCCTGTATAGACAGGTTCAGACATAGAATATCTGTATTCATACCTAACCATACTAATTGAAATTAGAATAGCTATTGACAATAAAATTACAATGAAAAATTTTGACTTTTTATTCAAAGAAAAGTACAACGTAAAGTTCTCCATGAAATCAGACGTGAATGGGAAATTTGGATGGATGTCTTGCGCCTAGAAAGTTGAGGGCCTGATGTTGTACAAAGAAAAAAGAGGGGGTTAGTATACATTATCAGTAGTTGAAAATGTACCCCCTTTTTAAGTGTCTGAATGTTTTGAACAAGTTGACATGATTTTTTCACCAATCGAGCTATAAACAGCGGTGTTCCTGTCTACCTTGATAATGAACCAAACCCAACAGAAACACCACACAAGGTACGGTGAGGCCGGATTTAAATTCTTGGTTACCGCAGTAGGCATGCTGAAAATCAAGTTCTCCTCAAGACACAACGCCATGTGGGGCTTGGAAGACGCCTCCCGCCTGATTGCATCCATGTCGGAGCGTTCCGCATGTGCGCACTATACCGCCCAAAAGCTTGCACTTCTTGCATCAGAAGGCGCCGGGGCCGCGGTGCCCAGCTCGGCCTGGCTTCTTGCAAAGCTGGGGCACGCAAGACTGTCCACGATGGAGAAAAGGTGCGATGCAATGCTGCATTACACGGCCGCCGAGGCGGTGGGCAGGCAGCTTTGCTCCCTCCAAAGGAGCCACAAGGCGCCTGTCCTTGCCATAGACGAGACCAAGCTGCCCAGATACGACAAGAAAACCGACATAAAGCACCTGGTAAAGTCAAAGCGCGACAGGGGCACCATCAACTATGAGCAGTACATGACATGCAAGCTGACATCCAAGGCCGGCGCCGACGTGCATACGGCCTGCCGCATGGTGACCGAGGGCGACAAACAGGCCGATCTGGTGCGTAATATGCTCAAAAAATGCGCCGCTCTGGGCATTACGCCCAGGCTTGGGTCAAGGCGCAGCGTCATCCTGCTTGACAGGGGGTTCTTTTCGGTCGATGTAATGGATGCCATATCCGAACCCGGGTTTGCATTCATCATGCCCGCAGTCAAGACGCCGGGGATAAAGAGGGCCATAGTGCAGCGCGCCCGCGGCAAGAGAAAGGCAGTATCAAGGTATACCATGAGGTCGTCAGACGGCAAAGAGTTCACGTTCACGCTGGTCATCAAGAAGATCCCAAGGTCCAAGGCAAAGAACGTCTTTGACAGATACCACGTGTTTGCGACCACGGTGCGCTGCTGCAGCTATCGGCAGCTGTTCTGCCATGTGACAAGAGAGTACCGGAACAGGTGGGGCATAGAGACCGGATACCGCTGTGCCAAGAGCGTCAGGCCGCGGACCGTCAGCAGGAATCCTATCCTGCGTGTGCTTTTGTTTTACATGTCGCTTGCAGTATGCAACATATGGCTGACAATGAGGGACTCGGGAGACCCAAAGACCCGCGTCATGGCGCTGCTGACTCTGATGTATGCCGTGGTCCTGTATTCGTGCTGCCTCCGTGCGCCGGATGCCGACAGGATCGGGGTGGGGCGACGGCGGCATGATCCCGGCTAGACGGATTTATGGGGTACATTTTCAACTACTGATTATCAATCAGCGAGGCCATGTACTCGAGAGTGAATTGTGTGAATACGCCATCCTCCGTCTTGATCCAAAACTCGTCATGAGAGGGCTCCCTATTTGGGCTGTTAAATCTGGCATCAGAAAACATCGCAGCTAGTGACGGATCATAAGCAATGATTTTGTCTAGTGTCGGGTTCTGAGGTGTTGGTGTTTCCTGTTCTGTCGTTGACGGTTCGGGCTCGGGCCGTGGGTCATATGCATCCAGTTGCTCGCGAGCCTCTTCCAATTGTTCGCGGACACCAGAATTTATGATCGCTTGTTGTGACGCGTATATTGCAAACATGATCAATATCAGGAACATAACCGTAATCACGATCCCGATAACCATGCCATTTCTCGCCCTGCCCGGATCACGATCCCTAATTCCAAAATACATGATGAATCCGCCGATCAGTCCTATAGTGACGATTAAAAGTCTTTGAGGTCAAAAAAAAACCAGCAGCAACACATTTTGATCGCCATGTTCCATGTATTGCATGGATACTGAACTGACGGAGGAGCTCAGAGCGGCATCAAAGACAGAAAAGGATCCCCCGGTCGTGCTCAGGATAGCAGCAGTCAACGCAGTCTGTGTACATGGTGAGGACGTAGGCAGTACGGCAAAACTTCTCATGCGTGCCCCCAACTGCATACGGCAGTGGATCAGCCGCTTTGAGGAAGGGGGACATTGATGCCCCCGGGATCACTCCCGCAGCGGAAGGCCGCCCAAGGTAAAGCCCGAGATCATCTCCGAGATCATCGATGATGCCCACGACGGCGTGATCACACCCAGGATTCTGGCCGTCGAAATACGCGACAGGACCGGCGTGCAGTACCACCCGTCCTCTGCCAGGAGGCTGATGAGGGAGCAGAACATGTAGCCCAAGACGCCGGAGCTTGTGCACAAGAGCAAGGCAGACGTCGACACCATACGCAGGTGGCAGCGCAACGCAAAAAGGCATATTTCACGCCTGGAAGGGGAGGGTTTTACCACCGTAATCCAGGACGAGTCGATCTTCGTAGACGCCCCGATCGTCGGGCGCAGGTACTGGTCTGCAGTAGGAACGCCGATCACGGTTACATACAGGGGGAACCGCCGCAGGACTGTGGCCTATGGCGCAATTGCCACGGACGGACGCCGCTTCCTCCGGACGTACGACAAGTTTGACGGCCCGACATTCCTCAGGTATCTCAAGGAGCCCCGCAGTCACTTTGGAAAGGTCCCGGTAATAATGGACGGCGCGTCTGCGCATACCACCCGGGATGTAAAAAAGTTCGTGGCAGACAATTCGGACACCGTAAGGGTCAGGTATCTGCCGGTTGCCACCCCGGAGCTCAGCGGCATGGAGGAATACTGGCACCGGGCAAAGCGGGACGTCCTCGTCTCCGAGTACTATGCAACATTCGAGGAGATGAGAAAGACGCTGTCAGAATACCTGAGGACTACCAGCTTCGCGGATGATATTATGTCGTATATCGGGTCGGATCCGGGTTGATCAAAAACTTATGGTCGTCACTATAGGAATATCGGTGCCAGATACCAAGCTGACGACGGCCTTGCACTCTGGTCTGAATCCATGCACTGCATCCCGTACAGTGTTGTTATAAACCAAACTAATCCAGAATAAACGCGTCCCTCTGGGAGGGCAGCTGTACGCGGTCCTGCAAGGGATCCTCGGCGGCCACCAGCGCCGTTTTTGTCCTGGTGTTGCGCTCTGCCTTGAGCATTGTAACTAGTGATTCCATGAGGTTCTTGTAAATCTGCATATGATGCTCGGACTGCTCCTTGCTGTGGTTCACTGTCAGATAATAGATTGAGAGTGCCTTGTAGATCACGAGGTTGCCTATCAGCTGCACCATGTTGGATCCTGGCTTTAGCGGTATGTCCTCGTGTAGGTACGGCGCTAGCTCGGCATCAACGGACTGGTTGGCCGCGTCAAGGCACTGCTGAATACGGCCCTCCAGTACCGGCGCGGCCTCCTCCAGCCCCAAGAATTGCAGTAGCCCGGTTAGCGTGGCATATGGCGCGATATTGGACGTGCCGCCGTCGTCCTCGATTGGTTCCCTCCTGCTGCTCATCTGCGCCTCAGCCTCCTCTCTGCATCATCAAGCTGGCGGTTCACAATATCGGCCACGTCCTGCACGTCGTGTTTTTCAAAGGATAGATTCTGATCACTGAGCGCATAGCCGATGAGACTGTCATCGTGGCCTACGTTGAGCTCCTGCCCCCTGCCGCGCCTCTGGCCGTAATTGTACCCCATTACTCCATTCCCTCCTTGTTGACCGACTTGCCGACGTCAAGATTCTTGCCGTCATTGTCTCGCTGGAGATTGTGCATTTTTTCTCCGGTTCCGCCGGGATTGGTCTCGGCATCGGCCTCATCCCCCGTGCCCCGCCCAACCGGTTGTCCCCGTGCCCTACGTTACATTTTTAATTGAACTGCTGAATTCTGCCAGTATTGGCATCCATGGATGATCTGGACAGGGAGATTCTAAACGAGATCCAGTGGACCTTTCCCCTGACCGAAAGGCCGTACCATGCCATAGCAAAGAAATTCAACTCATCCCCCGAGGTCGTAATGGACAAGCTAAGGCAGATGAAGCGGTCCGGCGTCTTACGGCAGCTCAGCGCCATCTTTGATACCAGGAGGCTCGGCTACCGGAGCTCCCTTGTTGCAATGGAGGTCGAGCCTGAAAAACTAGAGCATGTGGCCGGCCAGATCAACAGGCATCCCGGCGTGAGCCACAACTACGAGAGGAGGCACGAGTTTAACCTGTGGTTTACTCTGGCCACCCCGCCCGGCTCTGACCTCAAGACGGAGCTGGACAAGTTCTCAGTGCTCTCGGGAATCAAAAGGGTCAGGATGCTGCCTACGATCAGGCTGTTCAAGATAGGCGTAAAACTGGACATGGTGGAGGAAAAAAAGCACGAGGTCAGGCCCTCCGAGGAGAAGAAAAAAGTCAGGGATGAGAGGTTCGAGCCCACAGAGGACGACAAGGAGTTCATCCGCCAGCTGCAAAAGGATCTTGAGATTGTAGACGAGCCGTTTTTGGCCTACTCTGAAAAGCTGGGGATGACGGTCCGTGAGATTTTTGCAAAACTCCGGGAGTATGAGGAAATCGGGGTCCTGAGGAGGTTTGCGGCCATACTCAGACACAGGGATGCAGGCTTTACGGCCAACGGAATGATTGTCTGGAAGGTACCAGAGGGCGATATAGAGGCCGTAGGGGAAAAGCTAGGCGCGTTTCCGCAGGTGAGCCACTGCTACCAGAGGCCGACCTATCCGGACTGGCCCTACAACGTGTTCTCCATGATTCACTGCAAGAGCGTCGATGAGGCAAACGCCGTGGCATCGCAGATCGAGGAGCAGATCGGCGTTCATCAGTACAAGATACTCTTCAGCTCACGCGAGTTCAAAAAGACCCGCGTGGAGTACTTTGTAGAGGGTGATTTCTCGCTGGAGGAGACAATACCTGCCTGATCACCTCTCGTTCTCATCGTGCCCGACTATGTGCGCGGCGCAAAGGTACACGTCATTTTGGTTGCAGTAAAACTCTGACTTTTCCTCGCAGACCTGGCACCTTGGCCTTTGATCCTCCTCTGACAGCCTTACGTGCAGAATCCTACTCCTAGATGTCACCCCTGAGCCGTTGTAGACCCTTGCAAACCTCGCAAGATACTCCACCTCGTCCTCCCCTAGCGCCTGCATGTTTCTGATCTTTTTTGCAAGCCTTTCCAATCTGGCATGCTCGCCAACCCTGGCAAGCTTCATCCTTTCAATCAGCTCAATCGTACCCCGGGGATCCACGTCGTTTGAGGTCATGCCGTCTGTGCGGTTGACTTTAGCTCGTATTCCGGCCATGAGCTGAACAGCTCGTCGATCTCCCCCATGTCTGACCCCCCGATGTATCCCCCATCAGACATGGATGCAAACTGCTCGATCTCCTCGATGCTTACGACGGTGGGAAGCACCGATGCAACTCCCTTTTTAGATAAAATGAACCTGATTGCCAGCTCCGTGATGCCCAGGCCGTTTCTTTCTGCAATGGGCCGCAGCTGCTCGACCTTTTTCAGCGATTCTTTGATCCATTCCCCCTTGCGTACCGAGCGGTGATCCCGCTCGTCAATCTTGGTGTCTGCCCCCACCTTGCCTGTAAGGATTCCTGACGCGTCCGGTACCCTGACTAGGATCCCCACGTCACTTTTGCCTGCGTTTTCCAGTAATTCGTTTCCAGGGGTCTGCTCAAGAATGTTGTAGACCGTTTGCACGGCACTTATGTTTGGGCGCCTCATGGCCTCCACCCCCTCCCGGGTCCACCCTATTGCCGGCCCCAGCGCGACCTGGCACGTCCTGAGCTTCCCCTCCCCCCTTAGCGAGTCCAATGTTGAGAAGATAGAGTCGTCTCTGACGTGGTTTAGTTTGGGGTTGTGCAGTCCGTAGACGTCAACGTGATCCGTCTGCAGCCTTTCCAGGCTGTTTTTCAATGCCCTTCTGGTAAACCCCTCATCGAACCGCTGGGGCAGCTCGCTGTGGCCTATTTGGTCCACCCCCTCAAAATCATACCCGTATTTTGTCGAGATTACTATCTCGTCTCTCATGCCGCCAAAGACCTCGCCGATCAGCCTCTCGCTCTTCCCGCCTCCATACATGTCCCCCGTCTCAAAAAAGTTAACCCCCAGGTCATACGCCTTTTTTAGCATCCTTCGTGCCTCGTCTTCCGGTATTTTTTTCCCCCACCAGTCAAGCGCAATGGTCCATGCCCCAAACCCTATCTCCGAGACCTCGATTCCGCTTTTTCCCAGCTTGTTGTATTTCATCGTGCATCGCCTCCTAGGCTGGTTGGAGTTTTTTTTTTGAATTTATGTCTATCCGGGATTTGCGGCATCGGCATCTAGTCCTCCCCACTCATCCCATGCTTGAAATCAGCGGAATGATGTCCTTTTTGACGCACGGCGTCATCGGCACGTCTTCGGCTACGAACCTAGACACCTGTGTTTCCTTGAGATCCATAATCAGATCCTGAAAGTCCCGCAGGTTGTCCATCTCAAATGCAAGCATAAAGTCCTGATCCCCTATGCCAAACGAGTATGTCGTATTCAGCACTATCTTTGGATATTTTTGGCTGACCTCAATGTGTTCGTCCATCAACTCCTGCCTTTTCTCCTTTGTCAGCAGATACCACTCCCTGCTCTTTACAAAGGGATACACTACCAGGTATTTTTTTGGATCGTCCCCTGCTACAAACGACATTGGTCTTCTTTTCTTTGCATAGATCGAGGGCCGGGTGCAGGACAGGTACGTTCTTGATGGGACGATATACTTTCCAAACACCGTCGAGTATAGCTTTGTAATCACGCTTTGAATATCCTCGACAGATTCTGCCGCAAACCAGAACAAAAAGTCCGCATCATCCCTCAGGCCCAGGGTCGAATAGGTCCTTGCACGGATTCCCGAGTTTTTTACTACAATCTCGACCTCCCTTGCTGATTCCTCCTTTGCCAAGTCTGCCATCCACCTCCATTTTGGATCGACCTTGAAGAATGAAAAATCAAAGTAGTACTGCCTGTGATCCTCTTCTGACATGGACTGGCTAAATCCGTGCCTTATTTAAACAAAGAATTCACCTTACAACAAAATTGCCTATCCCGGTTTTTGCTGCAGCAGGTACTGCATGCAGTCACTCCCTTACAGTGATCTGCAGCTGTTGTTGTACTTTGCAATCAGTACAGATCAAAAAATCATGAGGCCACGTGCCCTTGACAGTCAGTAAAATATTGATGATGGTACTGATCCATATGCCATACTGGCAATCATAAATTCTTGAAGATCACCTGTTGCTTGTAGGAGTGTCTGATCATGGAATACTACAAGAACTTTTGCGTCACAAGACCTTGCACGTAAACGAAATTAGTAATTTTGTCCCCCCCCCCCCCGGCCCCCTGCAGGCATGGAGAGGGTGTGAGGCCGTCTTTCACTGTGCAATTAAGCGCGAGTTGGCATGCATATCTATGATTTCCATGCCTGGTCAGCAATGGGACGTGACCTCGTACTCCTTGATAGCATGATCAAGGAGATGATCTAGGGGACAAGCGATCAACTGCTAGGCTTTGACCGCAAGATAAGAGTTGACTGGAAGGGACAAAAAAATAGAGCTTCTATATATTATGTAACACTACGAAAAATCTCGTATGAGTCAAGACGGTTCCCCCACCAGCATCTCCCAGGCCCCAGTCAATGTGCTGTTTAACACGTCAGCAATCGCAAAGCGGGACGTATGGGAGATTGACCTGATCAGTATTCTCAGGCTCCTGATCAGGATTCTGGAGAAGGGCGGCAAAAAAGACCTCCGCGTGGCAGGCATGGCGGCTCTGTCGTCTTCACTGATATACAGGATGAAGGTGGAGAGCATATTTGCACTGCAAAAGGCGGCAATGGAGAAAAAGCCGATGCGCCAGAGAAAGGATGTGGACATTGAACTGGTCAACATGCCATACAGGCACGAATCAACATATCCCGTGACACTTGACGAGCTGCTTGGACTGCTTGAAAACCTGATTGGCTCCATTGCAAACCCGCAGTCAAGAAGGGGTAACAGGATGAGCTTCGAGCCAGTCGAGACCCCGAACTTTGAGGAGTATTTTATTTCGCTAGAGAACATCATTGAAAAATACGAGGATTTGGTGCTAAGGAAGATCACGGCGGCAGGGTTTGGAATGCTTCAGGACATCACGGCGGATCTGGACGGGGTGGACTCGATCAGGTGCTTTTTTGCAGTATTGTTTTTGGCAAGGGATGGAAAAGTCGATCTGGAGCAGGCCGGCGAGGACATCAGGATAACGCTGCTAGGCCAAGAGCCGGCAGTGCATGGGAATCAGGAGGTGCCATAGCTGGAGAAAATCGGCCAGAACGAGGCAATAGCGAGGACAGAGGCCGCACTGTATTCGGCCGGAAGGCCGCTGAGAATAGAGGAGATCATAAGGGCGTCAGGGACCGAATCTAGAACGAAAACACTGGAGATTCTAAGCCGGATTATGAAAAAGACAAAGGCCAACTTCAAGGCATTGGAGGTGGTCATACTTCCGGATGGAACGTACGTGTTTCAGCTAAAGCCCGAATATACGGACGTGATCAGACGGTATGCGTCAAAGCCAATCCTGCCAAAGGCCACACTCAAGACGCTGTCATATGTCGCATACATGCAGCCGATCTCCTCAAAGCAGCTGGTGGAAACTAGGGGAACGGGGGTATACTCCCACCTAAAGGAGCTCAGACAGCTTGACTTTATCCGGCACCAAAATGTCGGGAGGCTCAAAATATACACCACGACTGAAAAGTTCCAGAAATATTTCGGGATCCAGGGGGATGCGGACTCGCTCAAGCAAAAGCTCTTCAAGAAGGTAAGAAGGGTATCAGGGCACCAGGTGGAAAACACGCTTACATAGTCACATTCTGTGCACGAATTTGCCGCTGTGTATAAATTAGAGTGGACTTGAGGTAACGCGTGAGAAAATCCGTAGAGAACCTGGCAACCAGCAAGATAACCGGAGGCATCCGTCATCCGCTAAGAATCAGGCGAAAGTACGAGACAGACAGGTACCCAAACGAGGCACTTACGGGCGCACAGGTAACAATTACAAGAAGGGTCAGGGGCGGCAACAGCAAAACGGCACTAAAAACAATTGACTTTGCAAACCTGGTCACCGAAGACGGCAGGGTAAAAAAGACAAAGATTCTCAAGGTATTGGAAAACCCGACAAACAACGACTACAGACGCCGTGGCGTGATTACAAAGGGCGCAGTCCTTGAAACGGAGGACGGAAAATGCAGGATTGTCTCAAGGCCAGGGCAAGACGGCGTGGTAAATGCCGTCTTGGTAAAGTGATAAGATGGTGGTCTAGCCTCCACGTTCGGAGCAGGGATTTTACGATGCTGCCTAGTTTTGTGCCACTGTGGGGGGTTCAATCAGCAGGCATGCGGTATTCGGCACGAGATCACGGCCCCCTGCTGGGCGCAAAAGTCACAGCTGCGGCAAACTTGCATGTTTGTTTGGGGGGAGGCGGCCTCGTACGGGGGCTGCCGTCCAATTCAGAATCCCTGAAAACCGCAAGGTGCCATCTGGGCTAGGCGTGAAAAAAGGGGAAAACTCAAAAATATGCCAATTGATCCAAACGAGTGGAATTACAAGACAACCCCCCCCCCGTACGATATTCGGACTTTGACCTGCATATCAAAATAATCAGGATGGAGGAATGGCGAGTTTGAGGCAAAAAATGGCCAATGGTGCAGGGCCGGCTGCAAAGATTGATGGTTCTGCCATTTAATGCCCGTGATGAGCCAGCCAAAGGCATGACAGGGCAACAAAAAACGATGGTTCTGCTTTCAGGCAAACAGGACTATAGTGGCGACTGAAAGTCTTTGATCATCAAAAAGCGTCTTCCTGCATATTTCATGCCCATAGGTGCTCAAAAACTTTCAGTCGCCACTATAGGCTAAAGAGCAGGCCAGCTATAATGCGGACAATTATGGCCATATGGCAGGGGAGCAGATGGGAATGCCAGATGCCCGGAGGATGTCGGAGTTTTTGTGACGGGGAGAGTCAGATTGGCCGAGGAGTGCAGGCACATGGCAGTGGGGTTTGAGTTGAAGGAAAATGAAAAAATGTTGGTTTGCTGACCGGATACGGGGGTACGGGGTCACCGCCCCTTGCCAACCACATGGTTTTGCATGTGACTGGGATTTTCATGCAGTAAAAGGACGTGGCCCATGCACGTAGTCCCTTAGTGACATGAGTGCCAGGGAGATCTTTGCTTATGTGTATTATGCACGTCCAGACGTGACTAGCGAATCAGCCAGGTACGATAACTCAAAACCACACATGAAAAGACGTGTCCCTCCGCTAGTCAAAAACAAGACTCTGGCAGAAAGGGCTTGAACTGTCAAACAACCCACACAGCCACATCATAAAAAAAGTACACGGCAAACTTCGTGGTGACTTTTTGAAGGTACTTGATCCATCAATCATGATTGCAATATTTGAGGAATCAGGCTGTCCACAAATCATATGCCTGCAACCATAAGTTCTTGAAGGCCATCTACGGCCGGTGGGAGCGGTCTTGCACATCGATAAGGACCATCCGGAGATGACGGCATCAAAATCCCAATAGTTGTAAACGTGTTGCTGCCTCCCATTGCCGTTGCATGGAGCCTTGGCATGCAGGATCCCATGCGTGCAGGATCGTGGATGGGTGGAGGTGCGACTTCAGAGGTGAAATTTGGGGCGTACATTTTCAACTGCAAAAAACGTGCAAAAATCAGAGTGGGAGCCATACATGCACCGACTGGGGAGAACGGCACGAAGGACAAAACTTAATGATGTAGGACGGCCACAGGTGACATGTTGGAGGGCTCAGAAATGCACATAAAAGCTGGGGGGACAAGTAGCTAAGATGATCGAATTGGAGGTGATGCGTAAATGAAGGATTACGAGCATGTCGTGATCTGGCTGGACTATTTCAACAAGACGCTGCCGCGCTCAAAGGGGAGGCGCGTTGGCAGGGACGGATGCGTTTTTGACCCGTCATTAAACGAGCTGTCAGACGCCGCAAGGGCCGCAGGGTTCAAGGTTGTAGAGTCGGAGGACTCGGTAAGGTTTCCTAGGAGGCCGTACGTCAGGTCAGGATACATCGTACTGCCAAAGGGATCCCCGAAGACAAGAATTCTTGACAAAATCTCAGAAAAGATGGTTGCAAAGAGGTCCAAACAGTCAAAATGAGATCAATTCTAGCTTGTAGCTAAAGTAAAATTGACAGAAGTATATGATAACTATCAGTTTGCTCTGATTGGTAGTTGCAGGAGGTAGGCGAAATATCACACTTGGCCAGTAGCGGCAGGGTAATTGTCAGGCTTTCAAGTAAGGTCGATGAAGGGCAGATACTCTGCGATGAAAACAGTGTGAAGGTTGCAAAGGTTATGGAGCTAATCGGTCCAGTGGACAGTCCATATGCATCTGCATCCTCGCTGACCAACAACATAAAAAAGTTCACCGGCAAGAGGGTTTTCGCCTCAGAACTATCCCCTGCAGTTAAACAAAAAAAATTCAGGAGAAAACAAAGATGAACACACTAGAAACAACACACTGCTGTCCTGAGTGTCAGTCTGCGCTAGTAGACGACCTTCAGAACGGCGAGAGGATTTGCTCCAGCTGCGGCGTTGTCGTGGCAGAACAGATGGCAGACTATGGTCCAGAATCAATATCAAGCAGTCTTGAAGAAAAGATGAAGATGGCAAGGGCTACCGGACAGACGACACTGTCCCAGCACGACCTGGGAATAACGACGGAGATCTCCATAAGCTCCAAGGACTTTAGCGGAAAGAGAATCGACGCCCAGGTTGCATCCCAGATGCACAACCTGAGAAAATGGCAGCAGAGGGTCAGGGTATCGTCGCCCAGAGAAAGGAGGCTTGCAAACGTTCTGATGAAGGTCTCAGAGACATGTCAGAACCTTTCCCTTCCAAGGAACGTCTTGGAGACGGCATCTATGATCTACAGAGGCCTAGACGAGCACATGGAGGTGAAGGGAAAGTCTGTCACAAGCATTTCTGTGGCAACGGTATACATGGCATGCAAGCAGTGCGACGTGGTCAGATCCCTGGAGGAGATCACCAGGGCAATCTGCACTCCAAAGGACGTCAAGGCCAAGTCAAAGCTGGCCGCAAGATACTACAGGATTATGGTGATGGAGATGGGCTCAGTCGTAGCACCGGTTCTCACCATGGACAAGTATATCTCAAAGATGGCAAACCTGACCCACACAGACGTCAGAGTAGAGAGATTTGCACTGGAGATCGCAGAAAAGACCAAGGACAGCCAGCTTGCAGACGGCAAGGCTCCAAACGGAATCGCCGCAGCATATCTGTATATAGCGTCCGTCCTTTTGGGGCAAAGCGTCCTGCAAAGGGACGTCTCAGACATTGCGGGCGTCACGGAGGTTACAATCCGTAACCGATGCAAGGAGATCCTGACTAGATACAAGCTCAAGGTTGCGCTGAGGCCCACTCTGGCCAGAAAATAATCCCCCCTATTTTTTATTTTTAGTACCATTAGCAGTCTTCCCAGATGTACTCGGCTCACGGAGGCGGCATACGGATTTGCAGGCAGCCTAATCTTAATTGTGTCAAATTCGGAGCTGTCTTGTGGGGAACTCCTGAACACGGGTTAAAACACCCGAGCCCGTAGCAGTGGCGATGTGGATCAACGGCTGTCTTCCCATGCACCTTGCGCGCTGACTTCTGGAAAGACTGTGCTTCAGCTAAGCGAAAAATACCCCCGTATTAGATCAGCCTGCAGATCCGCATGCCGCCGTCTGCGCTGTCAGGAGTCGGTCACATCTGGGAAAGACTCGGGCATCAGGAAGTGATTTTCGGATGCACGGAACCTCGTCCGTATACAAAATCAGAGTGCAAAATTCCTTGCTTATAATGCACATGGCAGTCAAATTGGTTTTATTTATAAAGAGTCTGGCAGTCAAATTGGTTTTATTTATAAAGAGTCTGGCAGTCTACAATGCATGTATGCCAGTGAGCTTTTGGAATACAACCCTTGGTGGAAGGACGAAACTGCGATAGAAAAGGATCCTCACATAATTGCTTGGAAACAATCCAGCCTGGGATGGGATCCCAGAATCAGAAAGACCCTTCAAGATGAAGATTTTGTATATTCCCTGAAAGGGCCCAGACAGGTAGGCAAGACTACCTTGGCCAAGCTTGAGATTCAACGGGTGTTACAAATGGTGCCAAAATGGAATGTGGCGTATTATTCATTCGAGCTTGAAAACAGTCCCCGAGATGTTATTAGTGTAATAAACGAGTATTTGAATAGGGCAAAACATGACGGGAAGAAACGCCGTTTCATCTACCTTGACGAGATTTCAAACGTAAAAGACTGGCACAAGGCAATAAAAAAACTAAAGGATCAGGGAAAATTAAAAAATTGCACCGTCCTAGCAACCGGCTCTCATTCTATCGATCTAAGACATGCCACGGAGCTGTTACCAGGAAGAAGGGGGATTCCGACAAACGAAACTCTGGATAAAATTATGCCCCCCATGAAGTTTGGTGAATATATCCCAACCATCGATAAAAGTTTAGCCAAGGAAATTTCGGACAGATCCTTGACTCTTGCAAAAAATCGCTTCTCCGCGATTAGGGGGTTGGCAGATGGAAGGACGGACGATGCACTGCTTGAAATGTCTGCTTTCCAAAATGAACTGGACAGATACCTTGACGATTATTTGATTACCGGAGGTGTTCCGGCAGCAATCAACGAATTTTTAAAAAATGGGTTCGTTCAAGATTCTGTTTATCAGATTTATGTTGATTCTGCAATTGGGGATTTGCGTCGTGCAGACAAAGATGCGTCGTATATGGTTCAACTGATCCCAAACATAATAAAGTCTATCAGCAATCCTGTATCGTGGGACTCGCTAAAGAAAAACTCCGATATTGGCAGCCACCACACAGTCGAGGAATATGTAAAAACCCTGTCGGACATGTTTGTCCTCTCAGTTTTTTATAGGTATAACTCCAGTGAGGACAAGCCAAAATTTGACGGTTTAAAGAAAATATTCTTTCAGGATCCCTTCTTTTTTCACGCTTTGAACGGTCACATCTCTCAAAAGAGCCCCTATGAATATAGCATAAAACTATTAGATAGTGCAGAATTCAAAGGCCCTCTGGTCGAGCAGACGGTGGCAGACCACTGCATCCGAATGGCATTTAACATGGCTAGAAAAAAGACGGGATTTGATTACCAGTCCTCGGTGTTTTATTGGAAAAGTAAGGATAAACGAGAGGTAGATTTTGTAGTGAGGGATGGCGATTCGCTAATCCCAATTGAAGTAAAGTATCAAAATAACATAAAAAAAGACGATTTTGGCGGCCTGATTGATTTTAAAAAGGCAACCAAGACAAAAAGAGGAATCATCATAACCAAAAATGATCTTCGGGTGGAAAACGAGGCGGTTTTAATCCCTGCTTCCCTGTTCTTGCTGCTGGTGTGAAAAATTTCTAGGCTTTACAAATCGTGTGTTCAGGCAATCTCAGGCCGCCCATTGGCGCTAACCCCTCTGGCGTTGCCGTGTAGCCTGCCAAACTCGTCTGCATTCTTGGTGTGGTTAGGGATTAGCGCGTCCGGCGAGGGGGGCCTCGTACAAAAATAATTGTAGGGATATCATAGGCGTCCCAGTCGCCCTCTGCCGTCTGCGTGCCGTCGCATATCAGACGTGAACCGGGGCGGTCCACGTCTTCCCAGATGTGGACCTACTGCGATTCCACGGCAGCATAGAGGCCGAAATCCGTCACTATGAGAGCCTGGCAGCATACATCAAGTACTATAACGAACGCAGGCTGCACTTTGGGCTGGACATAGCCCACCGCCAGACGCCCATCATGGCGTTCTCGGACAAAACGGCCACAGAAACGATCAGGAAATCCGACCCAAAATGGATGGAGAGGGACATCAATGAATAGCGGACATTATTTCCATATAACACATACCGAGTCTTGGCACAAAACGGATAAGGAGAAGGTTCACTGAGAATGTAGAGGCGAGTGGTCTGCGATGAACTACAAAAAGGGCTAGTCTGCAAGACCGGATCCCGCTAGCAGGCATGGCGGCAGTATAAAGACATCTGAGTTCTCCAATGGCCTTCCGGCGATGAACCGGCTCATTGCAATGGGCGCTACAGGAACGTGGGATTATGTAACAAATTCGGTCTTTGATGCTGACAACCCGGAACATCGCAGGAAATTCTATGATGTGCACGGCATAGACGGCAAACCCGTAGGGATAATTGGACGCACCCACCATACAAAGCCGTTTGACGAATCCTCCAAGGAGGCCTTCAGGAAAACCATAGATGAGGGACATACGCCTGCCATAGGGACATGGACAGACTCGGAGCGTCAGGATTCCAAGCCGTACAATGATGTGAGTATGATAGTCAGCGACGACGAGGGAAACCTGTTAAGGCCTAAAAAGAAGCACAACCAAATGACAATACTGGTGATTGATAAGAATGCAAACAAGAGGTTTATCTGAGCAGGTCTTCAAAAACCCTGCTTGGAAGGCACCCAAGAATTGCGGTAGTGAGTTTGAGACTGCAAGGCAGCTGGCCATATATCGTTGCCATGGTCAGTTTGAAATGAGCGAGCTTGACCCAGAAGCCGTAGAGCCTGTAAGACAGGCCATCAAGAAGTGGCACGCCGAGCTTGACGCGCACTATGCCAGGTACGGTGACTGATATTGGATGCAATCGTTCAGGCTAAGCACGGCCAATCTTTGATCACCGCTTGGATCCACATGCGCCAAGACCACGCTAGGTTCATTGCCTAATTTAGAGATCAAGATTATGCGTAACTGATCGGGTTCTGAAAGCCGTTTCTGATTTCAGGCACAAATTCTCTTTGATCGACATTTATCGGTTACAAAATTCACACCCGAGCTTCCGGAGCCCGAGCTGCTACGTAAAATTCATGCCTGAGCTTCCAGAGTCCGAGCTGTTACCATTTTGTGGGGAACTGGGAAGGCTGATTAGGAACAGCTAAATTTCGCGGGTATTATATAGAGAAAGGGATCTGCGGACTCTATGGCAGTGCTGGAGATCAAGGATCTGCACGTATCCAGGGAGGGCAAGGAGATCCTCAAGGGCGTCAACCTCAAGACGGGCCCCGGCGAGGTTCATGCCATCATGGGGCCAAACGGCTCTGGAAAGAGCACGCTGTCCTATACGCTTCTGGCCCATCCGAAGTACGAGGTCACCTCGGGGGACATTCTGCTAGACGGGCAGAGCATTCTGGAGCTATCGGCAGACGAGAGGGCAAAGAGGGGGCTGTTCCTAGGGTTCCAGTACCCCACGGAGGTATCCGGTGTTGGCTTTTCACATTTTTTAAGGACGTCCTACAACTCGCTGAGCAAGGCGCTGCAGGGAGATGACAGGGAGGTGTTCATCACGGTAAGAGAGTTCCAAAAGTACCTCAAGGACAACCTGGCAAAGGTGGGCCTGCATGACGAGTTCCTTTCCAGGTATCTGAACGAGGGATTCTCAGGGGGGGAGAAGAAAAGGTCAGAGGTACTTCAAATGGCAGTTCTCAGGCCGAAAATCTCGATCCTAGACGAGCCGGACTCTGGACTGGACATCGATGCGGTTCAGGCAGTCGCAAAGGCGATCAGTGAGGTCTCTGCAAAGGACTCTACCGTGATTGTAATCACGCACTATGCAAGGATTCTAAAGTTCCTAAGCAAGCTTGATCACGTCCACGTCTTTGCAAGGGGCCAGATCCTCAAGAGCGGGGACGCCTCCCTTGCCGACGAGCTTGACGAGAAGGGGTACGACTGGGTTCTAAACCAGGCATGATTTTCACAGATTGGCCCAGCTGCCGGTGCGCACATCAAAAAAAACGGATCAGGGTTTTGACACATCGTGCCTGCTCCTACAAAAAAAGGATCCATTTTCAACTATGCGCATCACGCTGACTCCCTGACCCGCGTATCCTATGCCATGTAAAGTCAGACCCAATTGGCAACAGCCCGGGCCCTGGAAGTTCAGGCGTGAATTTTACCTCCAAGGAGGCCTTTGCGGATGTAGTTCGCAACTAAAACCGTAAAATCACTAAGCCCGAGCTGTTACCATCTGGTGTCAAATATGTGCTGATCGGATCAAAATCAGGAGAGGGATGCCGGACAGATCAGATGGGGCGGGATGATGGCAGTATCCAGGCGGTTCTGTAGACCGGCAGTCCAGCTTACATGCTGTCCTCGATTGTCCACGCCCGAGGATCCTCTGCAAACTTGCCCCCACACTTATGATGATCCAGTATTTTGTGGATGCCGCATCTGATCATGTATACCTGATATCTCCGTGCGCCGTGCCGCCGCCTCCGCCCGCAGAATCCGACAGGTCGCCCTCGAACTCCAAGTGCATTAGAAGCGCACCACCATAGTCTCCCATGCACGCATGACCATCGGAGGTCACGTCGCCTCCAGTGGCCATCTCCACATGACATTCATGCACGTCGGACACATAGCCGGCAGGAAGCCGTACCGAGTATATCATGGTAATACGTAGTCATTTGGCCGAGCGATTTACTAACAGATCCGCCAATATTGGAAACAAATCCTCGTTTCGATGGTTGAATCTGAACTCTACCTCCTTCAAATAAAGGGGAAAGTACCGTTTTCGAATCCCACGGTACTGGTACATCCAGTGTTTGGCATAGCTCCAGAACCCCTCCATTCCATTGATGTGGATATTTACATCACGTACAAACTCGTCGTTGCTGTGGGTTACCGTCTTGTGCATTCCCCTGGTGGAGAGAAACGCATATGCAGTATGCTCGTCTGTATAGTATAGCGAACCTGCCTTGGTGTGCTTTTCGATCAGCGGCCGGAGAGTGGTGCGTTTTCGGTCAGGTACTGGAAACGTCATTACCTGTCCGCTTCTCGCATATATTCCAAATACGATCGTCTTGCCTTCTGCACCCCAGCCACGCTTTCCTTTACGATGTCCCCCGAACATCGCCTCATCAAATTCTATGTCTCCAGACAGCATTTTCATCTCTCTGATTGCGGCCTCGTATATGGCATCGCGAAACACCATGAACGCATGTTCTATGGACCTAAGACTGACGTTTATGCTAAATCGCAACCTGTATGCCGGAACTCCTACCGAAAACAGATACAGCAAAAGGATTACCGTGTTGGGTGGAAGCCTGATCCTTGCCAAATATGTGCCAGTAAACTCGTCGAACCTATACCAGCATCTTTTACACCGGAATCGATCTCCTGTGCGATAGACCCCCCCTGCACTCGCATTTGGGACATGTCCTCCTTCCATTCCATCTGGCGTGTCGAAAATAGACCCTACTTTTTGACACGCTATTGGCCAGTTTTATTGGATCTGTGCTAGGCACGACTTGGGCACGAATGCTGGTCGTATTATCTGTTTTTTGCTCGGCCAAATGACTACGTATTACCAAAAATAAATCATCGCACCGGCGTTGTCCAGAATCGTGGCTTTAAGGCGTGGTTTTTGCGGTGAACCACACCAAACCATGACACAATTACTGCCAGCACCGGGGACGGATCTGCGTCACGTTCCGTATCGTGCAGCCCAGGGCCGTATTTTGACGTGGCGCTGCATAGCATCCACTACAGACAGGATGCCGCCGTGTCGGCGCTGCCGGTCCCCCCCCATATACCAGATCATATCAGAATGCCTTGAAGGTCAGCCTGAGTGACTGCATCAAAGGCGACATGGCACGCACCGTGGGGACAGGCCTGGCCTTCATCGACGAAAAATCCGCCCCCGCGAGGATGTGCTGGTGGCATGCCTCCTCAAGCCCGTCGCGATTCCTTTCGTGCCGCCGGAGCGTCTCGGTTCGGGTGTTGGGCCCGCGTGCCGTGTACCCGGTGCGCGGACGCACCGTATGGTTCCTGCCGCCGTCGGCTGTGGCCTCGCAGTTTTCATACGAGTCATATGCGGCATGCCAAGCCGTAAAGTTAATTCTTATATTGCAATGACGATCCCTTGAGAGCATGAAGGTCGCCCAAATTACAGAGCCGGACGCCCCGCTGAAGGTTCAAGAAGTCGAGAATCCCCGGCCCTCTGGCCACCAAGTCGTAGTCAGGGTCAAGGCAGCAGGCGTATGTCACAGCGACCTCCACCTGTGGGAGGGTGGCTATGACCTAGGCGACGGAACCGTCATGAAGGTCACCGACAGGGGGGTAAGGTATCCCGTCACCCCCGGACATGAAATCGTAGGCTCTGTGCATGAAACAGGCCCAGACGTCCATGGCATCTCGGTGGGCGACGAGGTCCTGATCTATCCGTGGATCGGGTGCGGTCGGTGCACTGCCTGCAAGGCTGGAAGCGAAAACCTGTGCGATACCCCAAAATCACTGGGCGTCTTCCAAAACGGAGGATATGCAGAATACGTCCTTGTGCCCGATTACAAGTACCTTGCAAAGGTGTCCGGCGTTGATCTAGAGGGCGCCGCGTCCCTTGCCTGCTCCGGCCTGACTGCATATACTGCCATCAAAAAGGCAAACGCCAACTCGCCTGAATTCCTCGTGGTGATAGGCGCCGGCGGTCTTGGCCTCATGGGAGTACAAATCGCCAAGGCCATCACAGGTGCCAAGGTCATCTGCGTTGACCTGGATGATGAGAAGCTTCAGACTGCCAAGGACATGGGCGCCGACTTTACACTAAACTCCAAGGATCCGCAGACCGGCCAGAAGATCCTCTCAATATGCAACGACAGGGGCGCAGACAGCGTTGTCGACTTTGTAAATGCCCCCCCGACTGCCAAGCTGGGCCTGTCTGTGCTGCGAAAGAGGGGAAGCATCGTACTGGTGGGGCTGTTTGGCGGCTCAATCGAGCTGCCGCTGGTCACCATTCCGCTGAAGGCAATTACCATACAAGGCGCCTATACAGGGAGCTATGACGACATGGTCAAACTGCTGGAATTAGCAAAAAAGGGCTCGATCAACCCGATTGTCTCCAAGCACTATTCCCTGGATGACGCAGGAAGCGCCCTCAGTGATCTCAGGGAGCGGAAAATTGTCGGCCGTGCAGTCATCAATCCCTGATGCCAAAAAGCCCCCAGTCCAAGTGTCTTTCGCTTTTGCGCGTGCCCTGCCCCAGTGCCCCCGGATGAGTCCCTTGCATGCTCGCCCGGGGTTCCAGTGCCCGCATCAAAAAATGGGTCATGGCCTTGACATGCCGTGCCTGCCTCGATAAAAAAATGGTACGGGCCACCCTCCCCTAGTAGTCAGGCACGAATCACATGCAGGCGTGATTTTCATGCCTGGCCAGCAAAGGGGGTGCGGCCTCACAAAGAATGATCCATTCTCAGCTGTACGCGCTACAGGTCTGCAGGGGACTGGGAGGCAGGGATAATCCAGGAGGTGATCTTGCCACGTGGACTTTTGAATCTATAAATAGAAATTCAGATCCCAAGGATCGTTGATTGTTGATCTCCATCTGAACGGCCAGCAGGTCATAGTGGTGGGAGGGGGCTCGGAGGGACTCAAAAAAATCAACTCCCTTCTGACTCAGGATTGCGAGGTCGTACTAGTCAGCAGCGATGCCGGCAAGCAGATTGACAGGCATGTAAGATCAAAAAAAATAAAGTTCAAGAAAACTGCGCTAAAGGATGCAGAGTTCCTGTCAGAGTACAGGCCATACGTCGTAATGGCAACGACAGACGACAGGGAGTTGAACCGCAAAATCGTTCAAAAGGCAAAGTCAATGGGCTGCCTGGCATACGCATCAGATGATCCGGACGTGAGCGACTTTGCACACCCGTCGGTAATCAACATCGAGGATGCCGTACAGGTCGCCGTCTCCACCGGTGGCAGGAGCCCCGCAATGGCAAGGAGGATAAGGATCAAGGCCGAAAGGGTGCTCAGGAAGATCGTAAGCAGTGAGGATGTAGCGCAGATCAGGCTGCAGGGGATCGCAAGGGAGAAGGCCAAGCAGAAGATCGGCACCCAGCAGCAGAGGAGATCATTCCTGTACAGGGTGATAAACGACCAAACGGTTAAAGGATTCATAAGAAACGACGACCTCGTGGGGGCCCAGGCGCAGGTTGAGAGGATGCTGAGTGAGTGGGATGAAAAATAACATAATCAATGCAAGGGTCACGTTTCGCAATGCGCCGATTCACGTACTGGAAAGATTCACCTTCAAGAACATGGGGGAGGCATACGAGCGGTTCAAAAGGCATTCGGGCCTAGACGAGTGCGTCATACTGCAGACATGCAACAGGGTCGAGCTCTTCGCCACGGGCGGCGGTGACATCCAAAGGATAAAGAGGACATGGGCCTCGCTTGCTGGACTAGAGGAGAACGCGTTTGATGAGAGCTTTGAATGCGTGGAGAACGCAGACGTATTCAGGCACCTCCTGAGGCTGACCTCAGGACTTGACTCCATGGTGATAGGAGAGGAGCAGATCCTAGGCCAGATAAAGGGCTCGATCTCCGGCGCTAGAGCCGCAGGATCATCAGGGGAGCTCCTCAACACGCTGTTTGAGAAGGCCATACGGATCGGAGCGAAAATCAGAAACACGACGGAGATCAGCAGGGGGGGAATCTCGGTCGGCTCCATGGCAGTCAAGCTTGCAGAGGAAAACGTTGACGAGCTAAAGTCAAAGACTGTCCTACTGATCGGGACGGGGGAGATATCAACGCTGGTTGCAAAGTCACTGGCACGCAGGGGATACGATTTTCACGTTACCAGCAGGACGATGCAGAGGGCAAGGGCGTTTTGCGAAACGCTGGGTGGATCGCCGGTGAGGTTCGAGGAGATTCTCTCGGGATTTGGGAGCTATGACGTGATCCTGGTCGCGACGACTGCGCCGTATTCCCTGGTAACCCATGAGAGGATTGCCGGCGCCATCAGGGAGAGGCGGGGAGGCATGATGATCCTGGATCTTTCCAACCCCAGAACGGTCGACGAACGGGTAGCCACGCTCTCAGGCGTCAAGCTGATGAACCTTGATCAGATAGCGGAGATGGTAGACAAGAACATGAGGAGCCGGATCGGCAAGGTAAAGACCGTTGAAAATATAATCAACGGCGAGCTAGACGCACTAGAGGCGTCGATGAACCGTCTAAATGCAGAACCACTAGTCAGGGAGATCTTCAGGAGCATAGATGCCCGGAGGGAGAGGGAGCTTCAAAAGGCGCTGAAAATGCTCGGGGAGAGAGACGAGGACAGGATCAGGATCATCGAGGAGCTGACAAAGGCGGTGGTGGAAAGCATCGTCTCGACCCCGATGAACAACCTTCGAAAGGCGTCAGAGGGCGGCGAGTCAGACATGGTGGACGTGGCAGGCAGGCTGTTTGACTATAACAAAGACGAACAGCGGTAGACTAGGATTATATTTGCAGGGGGCGGGACTTGAGCAAATGTCGTTTCCAGCTATCCGTCTTCGAAGAATGAGGGCGTCAGAAAAAATCAGGGAGCTGGTCAGGGAGACAAGGCTGTCCCCCAGTGACTTTATTGCGCCGGTCTTCGTCCAGGAGGGCCTCAAGGCCAGGGCAAGGATCGACTCGATGCCGGATGTGGAGAGGCTTCCCCTAGAGGATCTGAGCGGCGAGGTCGGGGCAATCTCGGACCTGGGAATTCCGGCAATCATGCTGTTTGGGATCCCGGCATGCAAGGACGATGCCGGAACGTCGGCGTTTGCAGAAGACGGCATCGTACAGAGGGCAATTGCCGAGGTAAGGAAAAGCTTTGGGGACAGGATGATAATCATGGCAGACGTCTGCCTGTGTCAGTATACGTCTGCAGGCCACTGCGGGATCATCAGGAAAGACAGGGTTGACAACGATGCAAGCAACGAAATCCTGTCAAGGATTGCAATCAGCCAGGCAAGGGCGGGGGTTGACATCGTATCGCCGTCTGCGATGATGGACGGACAGGTTGCAGGCATCAGGAGGGGGCTGGACGGGGAGGGGTTCTCAGATGTCGGCATAATGTCGCACTCTGCAAAGCACCGCTCCAGCTTTTACTCGCCATTCAGGGACGCCGCAGAGTGTGCGCCAAAGTTCGGGGACAGAAGGACATACCAGGTTCCATATACCAACGCCAGGGAGGCAATCAGGGAGGTCGAGGCCGACGTCGGCGAGGGAGTCGACATCGTCATGATAAAACCGGCGCTGTCCTACCTTGATTTGATTTCAGAGACCAGGAGGAGGTTCAATGTTCCCGTGGCAGCCTACAGCGTGTCCGGAGAATACGCGCTGGTAAAGGGGGCCGCAAGACAGGGATGGGTTGACGAGGACGACATAATGCAGGAGATTTTGCACTCGATCAAGAGGGCGGGGGCAGACATGATTGTGACATACTTTGCAAAATCGGCCGCCAGGCTCCTAAACGAGGGCCGATGAGGGACGACGAGCGGTTCGAGATAGAGCGGGCCTTTGACCTTCTCCCGCACGTGGCAGGGGCCAGCTGGGCCACCCTGTGGTTCAGGCTAAACGGGATCAGGGCCCCGACGGCCGAGGAGTTTAGGGAAAAGACAGTCGAGTACTTTGAGAGACTAGACGGGCTTTACGGATCGTTTCCGGACAATGAGAGGTTCGAGGAGCTCTCAAGGTTCATCCGGTGGAGGAGGGATCAGGAGATCAGGAGAATCAGGGACGGGGCAAACGGCGAGGTCGAGAAAAGACACCGGCGATACGTAGACTATGGATAGTCAAAATCTGTTTGAAAAACCCCTGAAAATCTCACAGATTTTTGGAACGACCTGATCGATCTTTATGTTGCAACAGAGTTGCAGTGAGGCATGTCTCAGACTCCTGACTATAACCAGAGGCTGGAGAGGATTTTGAAGATAGACGAGAACATAAGGTTTGTAGCCGTAAGCGACATGGACGGAAACCAGATCGTCTCAAGGAGCAGGCCGGGCGTAGGCATGTACCTGTCGCCTTCGGACACGCAGGAGACCCTGCAGCATGCGGCGGCTGCCTGGAAGTCAAGGATGAAGCATTATGACAAGATAGGCAACGGCATATACACGCTGGCAGTGTACGAAAAGCTGCGAAGGGTCACAATCCCCCTGAAAAGCGGCAACCTGCTGCTTGTAACCATAGACAACCATGGGGGACAGCACCAGATAGTCGACAAAATCCTAAACGAGGTGCTGTACCATGATTATACCAAGGCATGAATCATGGGACGGCCATACCCCTGTTTTTATGAAATCAGCATGCATGGCGCGTATTTTGAAGGGATGCCGCACAGCAGCTCGGACTAAGTCCAGAGAGGTGACACATGATTAAAAATCATGTGAATGGCCCGATTTTTCTGTAGCCAGCCCGTCAAGTATTTGAACAGTTTCACTGGCAGAACCTCACGCTTGGCAGGCAGCCTCTGCACGGGCCGCTCCATGTCATCTAGCGTCTCAAACACCTTGGCAGGCAGCCTTCGCTTTATCGCCCTCCACTGTATCTCGACTGGGTCAAGCTCCGGCGTGTACGGCGGCAGGAACCTTAGCACCACGTCGCCATTCCATTCTGTTAGCTGCTCCCTGACCAGCCCGGCCCTGTGATACGATGCGTTGTCGACAAACAGCAGCACCTTGCCGTACTTGCGGCGTAGCACCTTGAGAAACTTGATGAGCGTGTACTTGGCCTTTTTGTAAAAACGGCAGTCAAGTCCGTTTGCCGACAGGGCCCCGATCGAGTAGAATCTCTCATTTGACAGGTTGGAGGGCGCATAGACCGGGCCTTCCCACGGGGTACCAGCTGTTCTTGACGTTCCACCCAAGGATGAACGAGGCCTCGTCCCCTGTCATTGCCGTGTATCCCCTCTTCGAGTGGTGCCTTGCGTACCACCTAGCTTTTTTTTTTGAATTCCTCTTTCTCGGATTCTGAGGCTGGTTTTGGGTGCTTTGGGCGAGGCCTCCATGAAAAGCCCAGGCATGCGCATCATCTTGCATACGCTGGATACGGCATAGTCTACCTTGTATTTCTTTTTGATGTGTACAGCAAGCAGCGGTGCGGTCCACACCTCCGACTCGAATCCGCAGCTGCGCGGGCCCGCAACCAGGTTGGCGCGTACCTGCTTGAGATTCCCTGCATCCGGCCACATCTTGGTGCCGGGCCTCTTGATGTCGTACCTGCCCTGTATGCCAAGCTGCATGGCCCGTATCAGCCAGTCGCGTATCGTATACCCCCGGCCGAGCTGCCTGGCTATCTGGCGTATCGAGTCGCCTTTTTTGCGCCGTATGTAGGCCGTCAGCCTGGCTGCGGCCTTAGAGTCGGTCTCGTTTTTGTACCTCTCGAGGGACGGGGCCGAGACGTTGGAAAGAGACTTGTCCCCTACTGGTATCATTGAGTCGTCTGGTTTCATGCGTATTGCTTCACCGTGTCTGATCTAGATATTTTGGTGAAAGTTTCCTGTCCTTTTTGTGATTGGTTACTCGCATAGTTGCTACGCTTGAGGAGTACATGCGGGCCACTGGAATGGCATGACCACGCGGTGGCAAACGGGATGCACATCTTTACGGTGAGTCACGACATGGGAATGACATGGTCGCTGTTTGTCAGGCACATGATGGAGCAGCTGTTTGCCCAGTTTGTGCCCGGCAAGAAGGTATCGTTTGACATGAGTGACGGAACGGTGACGATTAGCGTCGCGCCTGGCTCCGACTGGGATGAGCACGATGGTTAGAAGTCAGGCTGCCATTTGCAATTTGTGTCACAATGCAACACAATGTGCTACAGTGTGCTACAGTATAGACATAGTAATTATATGCAACTACCTCGAACTGTATCAACAATGATTGCAAAAGACGCAAGAACTGTCATTGCCGCCTCCCTGATCGCAGTGGCCATACTGTCGCTTTCGGGCAACGCCGCCTTTGCGGAGGAGACACGAGATGAAAAAATACAAAGACTTGGAGAACAAGCAGAGCGTATACGTGATACTACTAACACCACACGCACCGACACGCAAGACTCTGAACTTGATGCTATTATTCGAGAAATGAACAAACTTGGAATTCCGACACAAGGCCAAGCTGATGAGAACCCAGAGTACTGGATTCTACGTTCCCATTATGCAGAAGAGGAGGCAAGGCAAAATACCATCACATCTGTGATGTATGATCTTGTCCAATCTTTGGGAGCCCCTTACATGAAATTTCAACTTGGTATGGTTATACTTGTTATTGGCTCTTTGAGTGCAATGATAGTTCTGGTGTTTAGACGCATGTGCAAGAAGGGCAAACAAGATCCAACATCTATCATATGAAACAAAACAAGATCCAACACACAAGACATAGATAGTTCTTATTCTTGGATTAGACCTCGTTGGAAGATTCAAGGAACACAGCCGATGATTGGCCACCGCTCATACCATGTCACATATGGTTATGGCATATCTTCTGATGCGGGAAATGACATTTCATTTCTGCATGGTTCAAGCTAAGCTGATGTAAAATCACTTAAAAAAATACAATACCCAAAATGTAGATGACATGGTCAACACATAAAAAAACGGACAACTTTGGCAACTATTTTTAATCCAAAGGTTAAGACCGGGCAAGGCATACGCATATGCATAGACAGAAAGAGAAAGGAATCCGTGGCATCGGGAGACGAGTTCCTGCCAAACACAAGGCGCTCCTACCTGCACGAGGCGTACAAGAAGGCAGCTGACAAGAGAGAACGCGACGGGCTGCTTGCATACATGCAGCGCAAGGACGGCCTCGGTACGGAACAGATAGCAAAGAACCTCGACCGGGCAGCTTCCACCATATCCCGGTGGCTCAACCGCGCACAGGATGAGGGAATACGCGCAAGACACGAGCGCGCAGGCAGGGGACGCAAGCACAAGCTGAGCGAGTCGCAGCTGAGCCAGCTTGACGAGGATCTCAAGTCGGGTCCCGGGGACTGCGGCTTTGAGGGCAGCCTGTGGGACTCGCGCCTGATGAGGCGGCACATCAGAAAGAAGTTCGGTATACAGTACAACAGTAGCGGCACGCGGCTGCTGGCACACGAGCTTGGGTTCGCTTGGAAGAAATCAAGGCCAAAGAACCCAAAGGCTGTCTCAAAACACAAGCAAAACGAGTTCAAGGAGGCAGCACAGAGGCTGATCAGGGAAAAGACTGCAGAGGGATTTACCGTGCTGGCAGAAGACGAGTCCTCCACCCAAAAGACCTCAAACAGCCCCAAATACGGGTGGACAAAGCGCGGCAGGAGCCTCACGACGCCCTAGTCCCTGTCACGGCAGCGCAGGTACATATTCGGCGTGCTGGCAGCAGGCATATTCTACTTTATGTTCTATGAGAAGGCCAACGCCGGCAGCTTTTGCGACTTTTTAGAAAGGGTGCACGAAAGATACGGCAAGGTGCTGATATTCCTGGACAATGCGTCATACCACAAGTCCGGTGGCGTGAAAGAGACGCTGGAAAAGTACGACGGTGAAATACTGCGAGTACACACTAGACTTTGCGTAATCGGTCCAGATCTAGAATTATTATGAACAAATTCATCTTAGTCAGGTCGATTACGCATAAAGTCTACTGCCGTACACGCCGGAGCTCAACCCCGTCGAGATACGGTACAGGGAGATAAAGCGAAGGATGTCTGCCCGGATATTCGATACTCTTGATGACATGGAGCGGTCCGTGCGAGGGCTGTTTGCCAGGCGCGAGATCCTTCCGGTAAGGATGTTCCGATGCCTGACGGGCTGACCGCAACGGCAGCCTGCCGCGTTCCCTTTTGCCGGTACGTTCCCTGCAGTCATCATCCAGTCGCTTTTCAGTTGACCGCAACGGCAGCCTGCCGCGTTCCCTTTTGCCGGTCTAGTATAGCAACGGGCAGAAGTCTTTGAGTCAAAGTAGGTCATAACTACACGTAAAAAACCTCAATTATTTCTGCTCGTTGCTATACGCCCTGCAAAGGCATGGGTGCCTTGCCTGGCAGGAATCTGCTCCCTGATGTTGCGAACTCTCTGTTTTTCCATGCATGTGCGTACGGTTTGCCTGATCCCAGACCCTTGGGCCAAAAGCAATTGTCAAAACTATCTATTTTTTTATGAGTTGACTATGCCAGGGCTGCCAACACCGCCTGCATCTGTTGGCTTTAGGCCCCGGTCATGGCACGCTCAACCTAGCTGGAAATCTCCCGCCCTAGCTGCTCAAGAAAGCCCTTGAGAGTGTCGGTCCTCTGCCGGGCAATGGATTTGCCGGTTCCGGTATTCATCAGCCCCTCAAGCCTCAGCAGTTTCCGGTAGAAATGATCCAGAGTCCACTTGCCATCATCGGGCTTGCGGCCCTTGCAAAAGGGATCATCTGAGTTGTACAGCGACCTGTTCTCTGAGCCGCCGACGGCAAAGGCCCTGGCAATCCCTATGGCGCCGATGGCATCCAGGCGGTCGGCATCCTGCAGGATCCGTCCCTCGATAGTTTTTGGCCTCGTATTTTTTGAAAAGCTGTGATCCCGTACCGCGTCAGAGATGATCGCAATCTCGCCCCGGCTGTAGCCGTGTTTTCTCAGTATTTGCCTGGCCCGGGCGGCGCTCCTGCCAGAGGCCGACCTGTTTCTGGGATCCGACTTTTTAAAGGAGACTATGTCGTGCAGCAGCACCGAGGCCAGCACCAGCTCGGGGTCGACCTTTTCCTTTTTGCACAGCAGCTCTGCGTTTTTGTAGACACGTAGAATGTGGGAGGCATCATGTGCGGGATCGCCCTGCGGCAGGGTACTGATTTCGCGCTTGATCGAGTCCAGCCTGCTCATCAGAACCTCCACAGTCTTGGCCTTACAAACCTGAGCTTTCTCTCCGTAATCAACACCCCCCAGTTGATGGATGCAAAAAAGACCACCGCGCCGATTCCTATGCCGTCGGCGACAAGAATGCCCACGTATCGATCCTCGAACAACTGCAGGAACGGGGCCAGCACAATGCTGCTGACTGAAAGCATCACATAGTAGGACAGGACCCTGCCAAGCCAAAAGCCGGCATACAGCCCTACGCTTTTGGCCCCCATCAGTCCGTATGCCACAAACAGCATGTTGCTGGGAAGCGGGGTTGCGGCAAAGAGAAAGGATGCCAGTATGTAGCCGTAGCGCTTTTTGTTCAAAAAGCCTCCAATTGTATCAAGGTTGGCCCTTTGCTCCCGGCCTGCAAACCTTCGGAAGACCCCGCTGATGTGCTTTAGGACAAAGCGCCCCGCCGTGGCTCCTGTTGCCCCGACCACTGCAAGGACTGCCGGATCGAGTGCGGGATCCATCGCATGAAATGACGCCAAGACAATCCAGGACGGCGGCATCAGAAGTGGTGCCGCGTTTATGCCGACTAGTGCAAGAAAGATTCCAAGATACGAGTGCTCTGCAAACGTCTCAAAAAAATCCGCCATCACTGTTTTCCACACAGCAGCGCTCTAAATCATTGTTGGCATCCTGCTAGATGGCACCATAAAGCCGTTCCAGCTTGCCACATGACAGTGCCCTAAATCATCGTTGGCATCCTAGCCCCGAAAATTTTCATGAAAGGTCATGCATAGTTGAAAAAATTGCATATTTTTTTGGGGGCTGATCATGTAATTGAAGAAAAAAGATCAATCGTGCAATATCTTTATATTCAAAAATGGCCTATTCTATGCGTGGCAGACACAGTTTGGAAGTGTTTTAGATGCAACCTCTCGTTCAGGGAGGAGGGGTACGCAAAAATGCATCAGGAAATCTCCAAGCACGCTGTAACTAAGGTAAAGGCCATAGTTGCATAGGCACGTGCCCTCGGCGGGACTCGGCTGACTGAAGGCGGTGCCCAGAGCGGGATTGTGGTTGCGCGGGGAGGTTTTCCTTGGTTTTAGTGATAGTCATTGGATTGTTGTATAGAAAAATGCTGGAAATATAAATTATGTTATACGGGCAGTCTTTCCAAAAGTACCACACAAAACAGCTCCAGATTCGAAGCAATTCAAGCTGGGCCACCTGCAGATCCACACATCACCGTCTGCACCGCCACGAGTCGGGTTACATCTGTGAAGGTAACAGGCCGGGCTCTGGAAGTTCAGGCGCGAATTTTGCCATCTCGGGGAGGGCCTCCCGTGTAGACTCGTGCCTAAAATCAGGAGCAGCTTCCAGAGCCCGACCTGAAAGTCTATTACATCGGTTTTATATACGGGAACAATGCCTTCGTATTGGTGGCACAACGTGGGAAGACGGCAACACGTGTTTCAACTTCTAGTTATAACACAAAGTCCCAAAGATCAAAATGCGTAATCTGGGAAAACACTTTCTTATTACCTCCTTGTAACAATACACGTATGAATTACGGGAGAAAAACGTACTTGATGCAGAAAAGTCAATTTGATATCTCTTCAGGGGAAGATGCAAAATGAGCGGCAAGGAAAAATTATTGGATGCGACGGTGCTTCTAAGATGCTCTGAGGATCACGCAACATGCACCTTACTACGCGATGCGCTAATCAAAGTAGACGACGTAACAGAGGCCTATCTGACTGACGAAGAAATTCAGGGCATAAAGTACTGCGTTGGTGGAACCATAGTCACCACGGAGCACGGACTTGAAAAGATAAAACGTGCGGTCAGGAACCTAAAAGCCAAAAACAAATCACTGCACGTATCAAAGATTGCTACGGTTGTAGGGGCAGAGTAAGCTGCCTTTCATAACAAATTGTCCATGCCTCACACACTCCATGACATAGTTGGTTCTCCATTCCTAAAACAACTTGTTGTAAAAGACGGAATAGTCACAGATTTGGTAATAGACAAAAAAGCATATCACAGATCCGGCCTAATTAGAAAAAATAAAATTGTTCGCAAGCGCAGAAAACAGATGGGAGGAAGAAGTTCTCCTGCTTTCTTGACATTGACAGTACGATAACTGACGAAAGATCAGATCTTCCCGACACCAGGTGTGAGCCCGTGTTTAAAGAGATGAAGCGGCTGGGCCACAAGATCTTTTTAATTTCCGGCAGGCCACAGGAGAAGGTAGTAGATGTCATTGGCATGTGTAAAACGCAGCACCGCGCAATAGCAGAAAACGGGGGATTAATCATACACAAATGCAAAATCAAAGAGAAATTAGGGGATAAAGATGCCTGTGAAAAGGCATACAGGCAGATAAGGGCAAAACTAAACAGGGATCAAAGAAAATCATTCAAAAAAGCAGGCGTATCAAGTGAAACCGAGGTGATTGTTGATCTGGTTCCAGAACGTTTGTTGGAAAAGATTAGAAAGATAATCACAAACGAACATCTAGACGTGGAGGTTCAAGCAAGCAAGCGATTCTTGCATATGCACAAGGCTGGAGTCAACAAGGGATATGCACTGACGTCTTTCATGTATCAGAGTGGCATAAAGTTCCAAAACACCATGGCCATAGGCGACAGCGAGATTGACATTTCCATGCTAAAATTAGTGCGGTTTGGATACGTGGTGGCAAATGCTCCTGAATCCATAAAAGAGAGGATAAGCCCCGACTGCGTTCTAAAGAGAAAGACATTCGAAGGCGTGGTAGAGGCATTCATGCAAGTGGAGCCAAAATTAAAGAAATTTGTAACCGAAAACAACATTATGAATTTACGCTGATTTTCTCAATATGTCCCAATCATCGCACGCAGAACCGCATCTTGCGTCACCTTGTTTTCAATTTGTCTTAGATCTTGTTGTGCCGAATTCTGCATCAAATTTGAGAACCTGTTCATCTTCCTTCATTAGACCTTGTGCGTAATCGGTGCAGATCAAAAAAACCAGGCAGCTTTTATAGCAACGGTCACAAGTAATTGAGGGCTTTGACCGGCGATCTGTAAATGTACTTGTACATGCAAAGGTGGGCAAATGACACCGTCCTATAATATTCGGATATGGTGTGCCGCAGCTCGCTGATCCTTCTGTACACTATCCCCCTGAAAACAAAATGTTTGCCCAGGTTCCAGCATTCTTCCACGATATTGAGGTACGGCGATCCTTTCGGAATCATTATCAGTCTGACGTCGGGATGGCCCGCCAGATATTCTGCGACATCAGTAGATCTGTGCACACTCCACCTATCGCAAAAGACTGCAACCTTGCCAAACTTGATGCGCAGCGCCTCCAGACATTCTATGAACTGCACCGACGTAAACGATCCCGTAAACGTCCTGAATAGCCTTCTGCCGTCTTCTGCGATGCTTCCAAACACGGCCACCTTTGTGTGGTCCCCCGAATACGATGCCACGCTTCTGGTGCCGACCGGACCCCACACGTATCTGTCGTATGCGCCCTGCACGAAGAACGCCTCATCAGATGACACCAGCGTAAAACCGTCGTTTTTCAGGCACGGAATCCGCACGTTTTCAAGGTATCGCTGCCACGAGTATACCGAGCTTGGGGTGGCATGGTTGACATGTATGTTTTGCACCTTGCGGCGCGACAGGCCGTGCTGGCACATCAGTCTTCGGACATGCTCTATGCTGTATTCTATCCCGGTGGCATTCCTTATGTCATCGCGTACCGTCATGACATCGGTACTTTTGCATGCAGTGGACAGATCCATTATGGCTGCAATACTTTCTCTGTCCACCTTTGGTCTGCATCCGGAACGGGGAAGATCCCGGAGACCGTCTATGCCGCCCTCCGAAAACCTCGCCAGCCAGTTGCGCACGGAATTCTCACTGCACCGGATCTTTCTTGCAGTCTCGGGTACGCCCATGTCGTCTTCTAGCACAAACATCAGCGCCATGATCTTCTTGTAGACTTTGACATCCTTTTCTTTGCGCATGGCCTCTGACAGAATGTCTGTTTCTTTTGTCATACATACTGCGCCAGTTACGTGATCATTATACCTTTCGAATGACCTTGTTTTGGCTCAAAGACTTATGCTCGTTGCTATAATAACGGAAAATTAACTTATGGGGGAATTACCAGTCTTGATTCACTTAAAGAAAACATGAAGCAAAACTGCATTCCAGAGTCTGTTTTTACAATGTCCTTGGATGATTACCACGAATTTCTTGAACAGAGACGTGCATTGATGGCAAAGAAAATTGAGAATTATTACAAAAATCTATGAGAAAACCAAGCCTTATACGTAAACGAAGTTAGCGGTGGTGTCCCCGGCACTCCGGCTACAAGAGACAGTGCAGCAGAGCCAGCGCCACACGATGCCGCATGACATTGCAGTTTTTGCCAGCCAGACAGGCTTGTAGCTGCACGGTACGCGGACTCTGCCGCCCTTGTGCACGTCGTGTGATGCCGTCAGCCTTCATGTGCAGCCGGCCCGCCGTCGGAATATTTCGATCCTGTCGATTACGTAGCTTGCTGCATCACGTACCTGAGCGCGTAAAAATAGCTAATCTTTTGTGCCTAAAATCAGGAAAGGCTTCCAGAACCTGATCAGTTACAATCTTATAATACCATATTGATAACAAAAGGTGATTGAAATGGCAGCAATACTAAAAACCGATAAATTTCAAAAAGGCGAAGATGTCATAGCTTGTTCATATCCCAACGCAAAGAAAGCTATAAAAGAGATATCTAAAGAACTTTTTGGATGAAGCACATCTCACCAACTAAACTTTTGTATGTGGTCACCTACCCCTAGATTATTTTGGCCACCTCATCCATGATGGACTTGCCCTGCAGCTTCCATGTCGACACGCATGTATTGAGCCATCCATGCCTTTCCGTCCAGACCAGGCCTCCCTTGATCTGGCCGCTTATCTTGAATTGAAGTACGACGGGGCGCAGCGCCCGCTCTGCACCATTGTTGGTCGGCTCGACACCCTCGTATTCCAGAAACGCAAACATGCACGGCAGGGCCCTGTGCATCCTCTTGAGGAGGGGCTCCAGCGGGCCGCCCCACGCACCAACGTATCCGAACAGCATGTTCTGCATGTTGGTCTCAAACCGCCGGCGCAGCTCCGGCGAGTGCCGCCCCATCAGTCCGTCGGCACTGCTTATCCCCGTCCTCTCCTCGAGCTCCCGGAGATCCTCCCCGGACAGCTTGTCCCAGCCCTCAAGACACTCCCTGGCATCCTTGAACAGCTGCTGCATCTGCCGGTACAGGACTCCTGCAAACAGCAGGGCGCCCTTTTTCTGCGAGCCATACAGGAGGAACCGCAGCTCGTGCGCCCAGCACCGCTGGAGCCTTCCCAGCAGCCCGAACCTCTTGTATGCGGGATATCCGTCCGATGTGACGACGCCCCCGTACCCGCCCATGTACTGGTCCAGGATCCGGGCGCTCCTGGTGTCTGCATATATCATGAACACGCCCACCGCCGACAGCATGGCCCACGCCCATCCCAGCCTGCCTGCCAGGTTGATCCCCGTCTCGTCTATGCAGACCGTCTTTGAGCTTCTTACCTCCTCTGCGATGGCCTCGGCAGGCGCCTTTGCGGCGTCGCAGACGCGTCCTATGCTGTTGATTGCAGTTGACTTTGACATGTGCACGCCCAGGATATCTGACATTATACCCGGGATCCTGTTGTGTGGGACGCCCTCGCTGCGCAGCTTTGTGACGGCTGTGACCACGCTCGTGTCATAGCTGCCGCATCGGGGCAGGCCGTCGGGGGCCGTATGCATGGTGCCGCATTTCGGGCACACTGCCCTCTGTGTCTCGTGGCGCGTCTCGGTGTACTTTATCTTGAATCCTATCATGTCGCGCACCTGCGGCTTTTTCATGATCTCTGTGGTGGTGCCGCACTTGCACTCCGGCGCCCGTCCACCCGGAAAGCAGTGTTTCTGTACCCTGGTGGGCCGGTGGGTGCGCGATACGCCCTTGTGGCCCTTCTGGCCGCCGGGCTTTTTTCTGTCCTCCCCGGTGCCGTCCTCCCCGGCTGCAGCATCGGGCCGGGCCCTCTCCTTTCTCCTCTGCGCCTTTTGCCTCTTCCACTCCAGCGAGTCTGCCGACGGGGGCGAGTTCTCGTTCTCGTAGTACCGGAGCCGGTTGTCCTGCTCCCTGATGGTCTTGTCGCGCTTTTCAAGTGTCTTGTTTAGCCTTTCAATGGTCCTGCCCTGCTCCTCAATGATATTGTCACGCTCCTTGAGGTCCTTTTTTAGATTCCTTATCGTCTCCGTGGGCGATGCTGTAGATGCCTCGATCTCGTAGCATGCGGAGAGCTGACCTTTCACAATGCCTAGTCTACGCGATCATAGTATAAGGATCAGCACCGTCAGTAATGTTTACCCTATTGTGAGGGGTAGGTGACCTCATACAAACTTTTTAATGATCAATTAATTCTAGTAGGAGAGAGAAAAGCCAAGATAATTTTGGGTAATTTTATTTCGGCAGAAAAGGCGTTTATATCAGCAACTAGACTTCTTAACATTAAAAAATTAAGCATGTTAGTTAAAGTAAAAAACTCGTCATACGCCATCAAGTACACTTATGATAAAACAGAAGATAAGCTAGTTGCAACTAAAATAATTCAAATGTAATCTAGACTAGTAGATAGACCTTATGCGTAATTGCCAAAAACGACGCAAAAGCTGCCTGATTTTTTGATCTGTACCGATTACGCACGAGGTCTAATGGCTTGTTTTGGCCTCTACTGTTTCCTTTCTACGAAGCATTCTTCTTGCTGATCTCTTACCTGTGCCAGTGATAGCATTGGATGTACTTGTACAACAAAAATCATGGGATCGTGTATCTGTTGATCCGGTTTGTGTTTTTCTCAGATTTCAGTCCTCTCAGACGCATCTGTATCATAGCTGCGCAGGCGGCCATATGCGGATCTGCAGGCAAATTAGCTTGAACAATTTCGAGTTTGGAGCCGCTTTGCGGGGAACTGGGAAGACTGAGTTTGATCCAAATCATGGTTGCGCTTCGTTGAGAGGTATGATGTCAGGCAAGTGAGGCAAACTGCTTTTTGGATCCCAGAACTGCTGATCGTTGCATCAGTTTTATACCCAGTTACTCCTAGCACAATAAGGCAATGTCTAACCATACCAACCCCTTCAAGCCGGGTGCAGGACTGTATCCGCCATACATGGCAGGGAGGGACGAGGAGGTTGACAGGTTCCTGCAGCTGCTCCGTGGCCTCAAGGTGGGAAGGATGGAAAACATCCTCATGTATGGCCTCCGCGGGGTTGGAAAGACCGTACTCCTGCACAGGCTAGTCCAGATGTGCATAGACGAGGACTTCCTGCCCATAGTGAGGCTGCAGTACAGTACAAAATACTCCAAACCAGAAGAATTCTTCAGATCCATCCAGTACGATCTGGACAGGGTAATTGGGACGTTTTCCAAGACGGAGAAGGCCAAGAGGAGGATTCGCGCCGCTGCAGATTATATCAAGCCGGCAAACGTAGGATTGTTGGGGGTGGTTTCGTACGAGCCATCATATGCCCTCAACGCCAAGGCATCCTTGGAGGATCAGATTACAGAGTACCTGTTGCAGAAATGGAGCACCATAGAGGAGGGAGGATACCAGGGCGCGGTGTTTCTGTTAGACGAGTTCCACGCCATCAAGGACATGGAACAGAACGACTGGTATGTGCTTACAGACTTTATCGGGGCAATAAACGAGGTGCAGTCCAGGGGATGCAGGTACTCGTTTGTCTTGTCCGGGCTCCCGGCCCTGTCAGCGAACATCAAGATCGCACGTTCCTACTCAGAGGATGTTCACGTCATTTCTCATAGGCAATCTCGGCGATGACGGCGCCCGAAAAGCGATATTAGAGCCGCTCAAAAAGACCAATTGGAGGTTTTCCGATGAGCTGGTCTCATCGATCGTGCAGGACACGGACGGGTATCCGTACTTTATCCAGTTTTTTTGTAGTGAGATCATAAGCCGCATCAGCAAGGAGGACATAGACCTGGATGACTACAGGTCAGTTAAAAATCTGATAAAAAAGAAGGTGTGGCGTGATTTCTTTGATCGCCGGGTGGAGCCATTGAGCGATGGTCAGATACGCGTATTGCATGCCATAGCATCCCTACAGAAGGAAGAAACCACACTCTCTTCGATTCAGAAATCATCGAAGATCGTCAAGGGTACACTGTCAAGCCATCTGAGGCGCTTGGAAGAAAAGGGCCTCATCCACAGGCCCAGACGCGGGGCATACCGGTTTCCAATACCGCTGTTTAGAGAATATCTCTTAAGGGGTCGAGGCTCAGAAAACGACGTGTGAGGTTACGTGCCTGCCGGCCAGAGAAGTGATCCATAATTAAAAGTCATGTGAATGGCTAGATGGCTTGTCAAATCTTCAGATAAAACAGGGCCTTCAGGCGCCAAAAGTAGTCAAAGTAGTCAAAGTAGTCAAAGTAGTCAAAGTAGTCAAAACAGGGCCTTCAGGCGCCAAAAGTAGTCAAAGTAGTCAAAGTAGTCAAAGTAGTCAAAGTAGTCAAAACAGGGCCTTCAGGCGCCAAAAGTCTTCAAAGTCTCCCGAATTTGACAAATCAGCCTCAGGATCCAGACGAGTCCCCAGAGCAAGATCTATGGAATGCTCGTCGTGATAACCGGGGATCTTGAGGCTGCCCTAGGAGACAATGACCAGTGGGGACGGACATGAGTAGATCCCTCGCAGGGAACAACACAAATTGCAAAACATGTGCGATCATGGCAAAAGCCACAGTTGCAGAAATTTACTTTTGAAGGTCAAGTATGCAGGAGGTGGGATTTGAACCCACGAACTCCTAAGAGAGGGGATTTCCTATTTTTAGGATCTTGAGTCCCCCTCGGTTGACCGGGCTTCGATACCCCTGCAACGATATTTCAAGGGCGCCCGTATTTTTGAATTTCTAATGGAAACGTGTATAGTCCAAAAAGCAGTTCATCCCTTCTCCGAGTGTGCAAGGTCGGTCCGCACCAGATGCCAGTACCTTGTGTTTAGGTTGTGGGCAGGCATGACACCGTCATCCGTCACCAGTGCAAATGCTGGCTAGGTAAACTCTTGTGCCGTCGAATTTGACAGACCCATAAGGCACAGGCTGCCCAACAAGCCCGTTCTGGGATTGGGTCTTAACTAGGAAGGGTTCGAGTCTGAGTCACGCACAGGATGTGAAAATCAGGGTCTAGTCCACCTACCATCCTTGCGTTTGGGATAAAACACCCTGTTCAGCAACGGAATCATGACATAGCGGGCCATTGGAACCCAGAACAACAGGTTCGAGATCACTATCACCAAAAAGAATTCGAAAGGATAGTCAACATATATTCCATATATCCTACTCAATTCCAAAAGGATGAGCGTAACCACGGTTGCAGGGTTCAGTGTGACAGGGTTCAGCACGGGATTGACCTTTCCAAAAAGATCCAAAAGCGGTGGCACTGAAGATCCGTATGCCGGCATTATGACATACAGCAGGTTTGTCTTTTTCTCCGTAAAGAATCGGACCAGCCTGTGGGCTCCAAACGGCAATTCTAAAATAAAAAGTGGGTCAAGGCACAGAGACCTTTGCCAGGGACGGGTTTGTATCAGACATACTCATCATGTGGTTCCAGGTGTTGCTTACGTAGACCGTCTGGCCCGGGGCGTAGCTCAGCGTGCCGCTGTCGTGGCACCCTTCAGCCCCAGCTAGACATCCATATTGATTACCGGAGCTCCGGGAATCGTCGAATATTATCTGGCTGTTGTTCCGGATAGTGAATGACTCGATGTCAAACACCCTGTTGAACAGGAAGAATCTCAGGCCGTCATAAAATGCGTCAAATGTAGGATGGTCCTCGTCGTAGAACGAAAGTGTAAACGTCCTCCCGCAGCTGCCCGGATCGTCCTCGTACAGGACAGGGTACAGGCCGTTGTCTCCGTTAAACGCATATCCTCCATACGTGCCGCCGTCGATGTCGATTGCCAGCTGCCGGTACGCAGGATTGGTGGTGGCCGGACACGTGGCCTGGGCCGTCTGTATCCCAAGCAGGTCCAGAAACGCCGAATCGAGCCTGTCGCCGCCGTCCGTTGCAAGCTTGAACCGCTCGTCCTTTATCGTCTCATCCACGATGTACTGCGTTGCGGCCTTTTTCTCCTCAAGCGTTAGATCGCCGGTGTCGGTCAAGACGCGTACGTGCTCTATCGTGTCTAGCAGGAACTCGTTATAGCTCTGCTTTAGCTCCTCGGTCTTTTCGGCCCTTGACTGCTTGTCAGCACCAAGGCTCTGCAGCCACTGCTTTACGTCGCTTTTGAATCCCTCCTTGGTCTGCTCCCTGTCTGCGGCCGCATCTGCCATCCTGGCCACGCCGAGCGGCAGAACCGCCGCGGCGATCAGCGAACCGGACAGGATCAGTGCGGTTTTTTTGCTCTGTTGTTCATGTCCTTACAGGTAGTTATGTGCCTTTGTTATATAGCAATTGATATCGGTTTGCGGCATGCTTCTTTTTTTCGGGCAGGGGAGCTAGGGCGCCAAAAGCCGCCTGGCCTGACAGATCGGGCATGCGCTGTAAATCCGTGACCGGCAGGGCAAAGGTGATCCGGTGGGGAATACCCTTGCATCGTGCGCGGACACATAGGAAAAAATACGGGACATGCCATGCCCCCCTTGATGGAGGACTGGCACAGCTACGGCAACCTCATGTCGTACAAGATCCATACGAGGCCCATGGCGCATGCGCGATGCGGCCATTTTGCAAAGACGAGGACAGAGTACCAGAGCAGCGTGCAGCACATGCTGGGACTGCTGGCGGCCCATGGCGCATGCACCACGTGGGACATGGCAAGGCTGGAGCTCCGCAACATAAACGACGTCCGGAGAAAGGAGATGGAGTACCGGCGGTTCTTTGTGGGGCGGCGCGACAGGGGCAGGTACACCGGCGGCATCCTGGACACGGGGCTGGCCGTAAGGGAGAAAAAGACGACAGGGAGGAAGAATTCCTGGGAGTACAGGCTTTCGCTGCACGGCATCCTGTACTGCCTTGACGCGATGAATCTTGACGGGAACGGCATAGACAGGATGGCATCGGTGTATGCGGGCACGCTTCCCAGGATATTTGGAATGTGGAACGAGCTAAAGTCCGCGCTGGGGGACAACGTGTACTGTCTGCGGGTGCTCTCCCAGGCCCTGTTTCTGGACACGCCCGCGGCAGGACGCGCCGACGGCCCGGTACACGAGCTGATGTCGTTCGTGCACACAAAGTACAGGAGGAACTTTGAGGTCATATCCGAGTCCGATCTGGCAGAGCAGATATCGTACTGGTTTTACACCTACCTCCTGTACCATGCACACCCGTCCAGATCCGTGCAGGCAAGGAGGAACGCCGCGGGGCGGACTAGGAGGGTGTTTGAGAAGAACCCGGAGATGCGCGCGTGGTACCGGGGGTTTTTTGACGAGGCAGGGGATCACTGCAAAAAAAGACTCGCGGCCATGAACTCTGGCACCCCTCCGTGATGCAGCGTCACCGAGAATGCCTTCCCATCATCCGCTTGAGGTCGCGCCATGCCACGGGCTTGTCGATCATCCCCACCGACGCGATGCTCCGCACGTGCTCATGCCTCTGCTCGTTGAGCGCGTAGCTTGACGTGAAGACGACGCGCGCATCGCCGTCGCGCCTGTGGATCCTAAGGAACGCCTCGTATCCGTCCATGCCCGGCATGCGTATGTCCATGAACACGATGTCCGGCTCGAACTCAAAGTATTTTTCTACGGCCTCCGAGCCGTTTGAGGCGTCGACTACGCGGTGCCCCTCGTCGGCAAGCATGAGCAGGCACGACTCGAGCACATCGTAATCGTCGTCCACCACCAGGATCTTCTTGGACTCCATCACGTGTCAGGATGTTTTTCAAGGCGTATTGTAAATGTTACCGGATCGTTGCATGCCGCAATCGTCGCGCCGTGGGCCTCCAGTATGTTCCTGCAGCCGGCCAGGCCCAGTCCGGTCCCCCGGATCTTCGTGGTGTACAGCGGCTCGAATATCCTGTCCAGGTCTCCTTTGGGTATCGGCGGCCCCGAGTTCTCAAACGTTATAGTGGCGTGGCCGCCGCCTTCCTCGCACCTGACCGTGACGTGCCCGGCAGAGGCGCCGATGGCCTGCACCGCGTTCTGTATCAGGTTGGCAAAGACCGTCTGCATCCCCTCTCGGTCGCACCGTACCGTCACGTCGCCTTCGAGTGCCCTCAGATCCACGTTGCCCGGAATCTGCACCATGTCCGCTGCCTGCCCCAGCATCTCCAGCACGGAGCACTCCTCCATGGAGGGCGGCCTGGTCCGCACATAGCTCATCACACCGTCGATCTGCTGCGACATGCGGGCAGCACACCTGTCTATCCTGTCTGCCTCGCCGCCTATGACTGCGTGGCCGCCGCCGTGCGTCCGGATCCTGTTGGAGGCGTTCATTATGGCAGCCAGCGGGTTTTTCAGGTTGTGCGCCATGACTGCGGCAAACTCGCCCAGGACGGCCATCCTCTCGACCCCGGCCACCTGTCGCGCGTGTCTGTCAAGAATCCTCCATACCACCCAGATCACCAGCAAGTGCGAGGCCGCGTTGATGACGCCAAGCGCCGCCTGCAGTGCCACAAGCTGGGATGACAGCGCATCGACGTCGCGGCCCAGCCTCTCTGTGAGGGCGTCTGAGAGCTCGGTAAGCTCCCTGGCCGTCTGTTCTATCCCCTCGATGTCCCTGTAGTGCACCGCATCCTGCCCCATCAGCGCGTGAACCTGGGATCCGTACTGGGACGCCTTTTCCCGTATGCGGTCCCAGTCCCCTGCAAACCGTGCAGAGAGCGGGGCTATCTCCAGCTGCGATGACGTTCCCCCAGACTTTAGAAACCGGATGTTCTCATGCAGGGCATCCAGCGATCCCGACAGTGCATCCTGCGTCTGGTTGTGAAACAACACGTGATTCAGCTCCACCAGGACCGCGCTGGCAAGGATCCTGTTCTTTCCGGCAACGTTTACGATGTTGCCGGTAAGCGCCGTCTGGGACTCGAGGTGTATGATCATAACAAAACTTGCAAGTGTCATGACTATCTGCAGCGCTACCAGCACCGTCACCTTGTGGACTGCCTTCATCAAGGCATGTGTGTCCGGGACGGTAAAAATGCTTGCCGGCTTTCGGCACTTTGGGCGTCCCGGCCTCGAAAAAAGAAGCATGCCGCAAACCGATATCAATTGTTATATAACGAAGGCGCATAGTGACTGGTGAGAACATGAACAGCAAAACAACATCCGTAATGCCTCTCTTGGTACCGGCACTGCTGGCTCCTGTGGGAATGACAAATGCAGTGGCACAAGAAGCTCCGGGGGGCGTTGAAGACGACACGCAAAAAACTACGGCATATGAAAAATCAGACATTCTTCACGCGTTCAATGTCATGGAAGAACACATCTCAATAGACGAAGATTATCACTTTGACATAGACATGGAATCCGCTCAAAACGATCCACGCATTAGCGAATTGGACATCCAAATATCACAAAGATATGTACTGTATAATGACCGTCTTATGGATGTGGATGGCGGTCCCGTTGGCCAGGTAAATGAGCTAGAAACCGACATCGATGAGCAAATTCATGACATCATGACTGATTTTGAATCAGGGGAGTTCAGAAAGCTATTTTCTGACAGCGATGGAGGTCATGTTGGAACAACACCAAGTGTGATACCAGACACATTACATGGTAAAATCACACCTGTGCATCATGACTCATGGCCTACTTGGTGCGGTGGCAATTTCTTGGATCCACACATGCTAGACCCAACACCAACTACCTATGATGCTGGAAGCACACTAAGTAGCACTCAGCAGATTCTGAGAAATAACGGATATCATATGACTGCCGAATATGCATCCTGGACTGGCGCAGCATCGCAACCGTACGATTTCACAAAAGTTGTTCCAAGCAGCAACTATGGAGGGCTGTGCGATGCCGGGGCATTCCGTGATCATGCTGGAATAAACAACGATTTTTCATACACTGTACAAAATGAAGAACCAAATCCAGAGACATTGTCGTATGTATGGCCGTACTCTCACTGGGGAGTTTACGTATATTGGTCAGCTAAGTGAAAAGTACCCCAGTCAGGCAGAAAATCAAGGAATTTAGACCATCTTGACAAAACCGGCAGATGCAAACAGATCAATTACGGTGCGGTCCCCTGATGGACTAGTAGACGTATGGGGTTCCGTCCACCCGCCATCCTAGGATTCTACTTGGGCACAAAATTCCAACCCAAAGAAGATCTGGGTTTCATGTCCCGAAGATTACACAGAACCCCCAAAACTAAACTTTATAATTGCGCTAGGAGTCAGTCATTTCATGGTCACGACTGAAGAAGCAAAAAACATGAGGAGCAAAGTCGACATTGAAGGTACCATACAAAGAAAGGGCGAAACAAGAACTGTAAATATGAAATCAGGCGGATCCATTGATGTTTGTGATGCATACCTTGTTGACGAGGCCGGCGAAATCAAGCTCACATTGTGGGCAGAGGACATTAAAGAGGTAAATGACGGCGACAAAGTCAAGATTACTAACGGATACATCAACTCCTTCAAGGGCGAGATTGCTCTTACAAAAGGCAAGTTTGGCGAAATGGAAAAAATTTCCTAATAGTATCTAGGCCGATTTTTCTCTTTTTTCCAATCCATTACAAGTAAAACTGCACCCGCAATGATTACTATAACCCCCACCAGCAGAACAATGCCAGATATTGCCAGAGGCACGACAATGCTGACCAGTGGGGAGTCAGGATCGTTTAGTATGTCAGAGTTTTCGGGATCCTCGACGAACATCATCATGACAGCCATGCTGCGATCCCCGATGTTTGTAATTTCAAAGTTATATGATCCGTTGTTTTCAGTCATAAACACGTCAAAAATAACAGGCTCGCCGGTCTGCACAGAACCAAGATCATCACCATAGATGTCAGATACCCTCACCTGGATTGCGTCACCTGACTCAAAGTCGACAATCTGGGCCCCCCACATCAGGGGAACTCCTGAGTTTTTAGCTGAATAGCTGAAAACATAGCTGTCGCCGGGAAAAACCACGGATTGATCAGATATTTGATCAAACATTCCCTCAAGCAGACTCGGGACAAACAGCTCGCTGTTTACGGTGGGATCAGAATCAGGAAACACAGTAAACGCAATGCCAAACGATATTGAGGCTAGCAGTACGCCAATTCCTATGATTATGAGACCCCGTTTATTCATCGGCATGTCTAGGGTTATCGTTTTCTAGATTTCTTTGTTGCTTTTTTGGCCGTGGTCTTTTTGGGGCTTGAAGGCTTTGTTTTCCTGGCGGCCCTGGGTGTCCTGGGTGCGGTCTTTTTGGGGCTTGAAAGCTTTGTTTTCCTGGCGGCCCTGGGTGCGGTCTTTTTGGGGCTTGGAGTCTTTGTTTTCCTGACGGCCCTGGGTGCGGTCTTTTTGGGGCTTGGAGTCTTTGTTTTCCTGACGGCCCTGGGTGCGGTCTTTTTGGGGCTTGGAGTCTTTGTTTTCCTGACGGCCCTGGGTGCGGTCTTTTTGGGGCTTGAAGGCTTTGTTTTCCTGGCGGCCCTGGGTGCGGTCTTTTTGGGGCTTGAAGGCTTTGTTTTCCTGGCGGCCCTGGGTGTCCTGGGTGCGGTCTTTTTGGGGCTTGAAAGCTTTGTTTTCCTGGCGGCCCTGGGTGCGGTCTTTTTGGGGCTTGGAGTCTTTGTTTTCCTGACGGCCCTGGGTGCGGTCTTTTTGGGGCTTGAAGGCTTTGTTTTCCTGACGGCCCTGGGTGCGGTCTTTTTGGGGCTTGAAGGCTTTGTTTTCCTGACGGCCCTGGGTGCGGTCTTTTTGGGGCTTGAAGGCTTTGTTTTCCTGACGGCCCTGGGTGCGGTCTTTTTGGGGCTTGAAGGCTTTTTAGAGAGCTGATCCTTTAGCCTTTCTTCAGCCCTTTTGAGGCTCCTTTTGGCATTAATCTCCTGCCGGGATGAGCGTTCCATTCGCACGGACAGCTCATCAGAGTCCTTGGTGCTGGATCTTAGCAGTTTCCTTAGTTCAGGCCTTGTTTGACTGGTTTTTTTGATTTGGCTTGAAATCCTGTCTCTAGAGGCAGAACAGCTGCTGATTTCGTCTTCCAGTTTTTTGGCCGTTTTCTTACGGTTCTTAATCTCAAGTTCTATGTCGGATATCCTCTCCAAAATCCCGTGCAGTCTCCTTTGTGCGGCAAGCCTTTCGTCGTCAGTATCGGCAAACTCGGCGTCCTGCTCGGCCTGCCCCTTTGCGTCCCGTTCCTGGCCAAGGCGCTGCTCGGCGCCGCCAATCAGCCTCAAAATGCTGTCTTTTTGGGCGGACTTTTGGCTTAAAACTAGGGATACGTCGGATAATTCCTCCCTTGCCGACTCGATCCTCCTGTCTGCAGATGCAAGACCGGATTTTGAGCGGCGCAGTGTGGATTTTGCGTTTTTCAGCTGTTTTTCAGTCTGGCGCCTAATCTTAGAGGCCTCCTGTTTTTTTGCCTGTAGCCTGATTACGGTCTTTTGAAGCGTTCCCAACTAGTATTATTCAGATCAAGGATACGGTTAAATTATTAGTATAATCATGATTTGACTTATCTGTTAAGAAAATTAACATGGTTTTTGGCTTAGAAATATTAGAGAACGGATCCGTGGCAGAATCATGGAGGAGTTTCATCCCTCAAAACTGCCGGTTTGCAAGACATTTGACGTAAAAAGCGAAGGCGAGGCATCCGATGCGGCAGACGAGATTGTAAGGATGGGGTTCAGGGATCGCCGGGAGGCATTCAAGGTTTTGATGCCAAAGGAGGCCAAACTGGCAAGGAGGATAGGATACACGCTTACCACGTCGATTAACATAGGGCTGAGAAAGGCCAGCCAGCACAGAAGTGTCAGGTACTGGACATACCACCATGATGATGCGCATTATGCGATTGTACTGATAAACGCCGACGTGGTAGAAGGCCTAGACTTTTGATGGCTGGAAGATAGTATAGAGCCTTGTCTTCTTTGCAAGCGCGCCTGCAAGCAGCGCCGCAATGACTACTCCCCCGATTACATCCATCGGATAGTGCTCCAAGAGGTACACCCTGCTGAACCCCACTATTGCAGGGTACAGCAGGATCAGATGGCATCCGTGCGGGAACCGCTGTGATAACGCATAGCCCAGTACTATGGCAAACACCATTGTTCTGGCAGCATGGCCGGACGGATAGGACGCAAAAAAGCTCCCCTCGCAGAACAGGGCAAAGGTGTCACGGCTGATAGGTATAGGAAAGTCCGGGCCCTCATAATCAGCGTCCGGCCTGTCCCTGTCCACGCCGCACTTTACATAGCCGGTCAGCAGGGTCGTGATTACAAGCAGGATCATCAGGGAAATGCCAATTCTTCTGGTCCGCCTCAGCAGGATTATGATTACTGCAAAGACCAGCATGTTAAAGACGTCCCCCGTCTCGGTGGCATACTGCATCATAACGTCAAGGGGCGAATTGCCCACCACTGACTCAAAATATCCAGATATCGAGTCATCAAGCTCGGCAGTGACCTCGGTGTAGACCAGCAGGGTGACAGCAATCGATGCCGCAGATAAGGCCAGAAACGGCCTTGATCTAATATCAAAAATCCATTTCTGCAACTATCCCACTCCTCTACGTCTGATGCCGGCAGGTATATGGGTTTAGCTTGGATTTTTTTCTCAGGTGTATGGCAGGCCATGTCTGGATCGTGGCAGGTCTGGCAGCCTCGGCTTTCATCCACACCTATTCCCCTGCAACAAGATTCGCGCCTGCATGTTGCACCGGCCCGGTCCTCCGCTTTGGATCGGCTCAAAGATTTTAAGATGGTAAAAAGTAGAAAGCCTGTGAAGTTTCTCACGCTAGATGATTTTGACCTAGGGGGCAAGACGGTGTTCCTGAGGGTTGACATGAACTGCCCAATCGATCCAGAGTCAATGGAGATTTCGGGAACAAAGAGGATCGAGGAGGCAATCCAGACAATCAGGGACCTGCAGGGCGCAAAGGTAGTCGTCGCCTCGCACCAGGGAAGGGTCGGAAACACGGACTATAGCGGAATGGACAGGCATGCAAAGGCCATCGGAGGCATGTTAAACAGGGAGATCAAGTATGTCGAGGACGTAATCGGGGAGGCTGCCCAAAACGAGATAAAAGGCCTGAAGGACGGGGAGATTCTGCTTTTGGACAACCTCAGGCTGTGTGCGGAGGAAAACTACGAGTTTGCGCCGCAGGAGGCCGCAAAGACCATAATGGTCAAAAGGCTGTCCAGGCTGTTTGATCTGTGCGTCCTAGACTCGTTTCCCAGCGCGCACAGGTCGCACCCGTCGATCGTGGGATTCCCGCACGTTTTGCCTGCCTGTGCAGGAAGGATAGTCGAGCGCGAGGTTCGGAACCTGGACGAAATCATGACCGTGGCCAAGGCTCCCCATGTTGTTGTTCTGGGCGGCTCAAAGGTGCCAGACAGGCTAGAGGCGATCAAGATGCTGATCAAAAACGGGCGGGCAGACCACGTCCTGCTCACGGGGCTGATTGGAAACGTGTTCATGAGGGCGCAGGGAAGGATCAGGTCGGAGTTGGGAATCAAAAGGGAGGAGGAGGTGGTCGCAAAGGCGCACACGCTGATTGGCGAGTATCCGGACGTGTTCTCCACGCCGGTGGATGTGGCAATAGACAAGGACGGCGAAAGGGTGGAGCTTGACGTAAGGGAGCTGAACCCCAGGGAGCTGATCTACGACCTTGGGCCAAAGACCGTGAAGCACTATAACAGGATAATCGCCGGGGCCGGAACGGTGTTCATCAGCGGGCCTGCGGGGTTCTTTGAGAGGGAGAACTTTAGCTTTGGAACCAGGGCGCTACTTGAGGGGGTTGCAAACTCGATGGCCACCACAATAGTGAGCGGGGGGCACCTTACCTCCGCGCTGAAAAGATATGGGCTGGCCGAGAGGATCAACCACATCAGTACGGCAGGCGGGGCCCTGGTCCTGTACCTTACAGGCGAAAAGCTGCCCATGATTCGCTCCCTGGAGGAGGCCGCATCGAGGGCTCAGAGTGCGGACCTGCAGCCCGGACAGGCCCTGTCCTCGGAGGGCCCCAGAAAGACGTCGTTGCCGCACGAGCCGCAGTGAGCCTTTTCCAGCTTTTCAAACAGCCTGAGCCAGATCGTAGTAAGGTTCTGGGCGATGTTCCGGGCCGCACCGGCCTCGCAGAGCTCGTTTATTGCAGGCTCCAGATCATCTATAATCCAGTCCGGATCAATGTCGCCGTTTTGCCTCAGATGGTCGAAAATGTCGTCGCTGTTGAACCTGCCCTCCTCATCGTTATAGTTCTCAAAGATTATCCTCCGTATCTGCAGCGATATGGGCACCTTGGGGACAAAGTCTGACATGTCAGTACAGGTTTGCCGCGTCTTCCTTTAGCTTTTCAACGTCAGAGCCCTCAACATGCTTGGCAAGGTAGGAGTACAGGGCAAACTTTAGGACCTTGAGCGACAGCAGCGCGCACTTTATTCTGACTGCCTGTAGGTTTTCAAGTCCCAGCTCTCCCAATATGTCGTTTTTTGTCAGCTGCCTTGCCTCCTCGAGGCTCTTGCCCTTGGCTATTTCGGTCAGCACAGACGAGCAGGCCATGCAGATTGCACAGCCCTTGCCGTGGAACTTTATGTCATTGATTTTGTCCTCGTCGATCTTGAGATCAATGTCAATGCTGTCCCCGCAGAGCGGGTTTGCATCATGGTAGGTAGCATCAGGATCCTCCATCTTTCCATAGTTGACGGGGTTTCTGAAATAGTCGATGATCATCTCGTGGTAAATGTCCGCGTTGCTCACAGCTTGAACACCTCTGCTACCTTATTTAATGAACCGACCAGCGCGTCGATATCGCCTTTTGTATTGTATATGTAAAAGCTGGCCCGCGAGGTCGCAGCGACGTTGAGCCTCTCCATCAGAACCTGGGCGCAGTGGTGCCCCGAACGCACCGCGATGCCCTCTGCATCCATGATCTGGGCTACGTCGTGCGGATGGACGTCTGAGAAGTTAAACGATATGACGCCGCCCCGCTTTGAGATGTCCGGGGTCCCATAGATCGTCAGGCCCCTGACCCCCGACAGCCGGTCAAGGGCGTACCGGGTCAGCCCGACCTCGTGCTCCCGGACGTTTTCCATGCCGATTCGTGCCAGATAGTCGATTGCCGCGCCAAGGCCGATTACGTCTGCAATGTTGGGGGTTCCCGCCTCGAACTTGTACGGCAGGTCGTTCCAGGTCGTCTCATGCTTGTGGACCTCCCTTATCATATCCCCGCCGCCGTGAAACGGGCTCATGGTCTCAAGTACCTCCCTTTTCACCCACAGTACCCCGATTCCTGTGGGGCCCAGCATCTTGTGGCCGGAGAATGCAAAAAAGTCACACCCCAGCGCGGACAGGTCCACCCCCATGTGGGGAACCGCCTGGGCGCCGTCAACTAGGACAAGCGCCCCTGCCTCCCTGCACTTTGATATGACGGCCCGGGCATCGGTTATGGTTCCCAGCACGTTTGACATCAGGCTGAACGTGACAAGCCTTACCCTTCCGGTCCGGAGATATCCGTCCAGCTGCTCCAGTTTCAGCTCCCCGTTGTCATCGATTTCAATGTACTCGAGCCTTGCGCCCCTTTCCTGGGCAAGCAGCTGCCATGGCACGATGTTGCTGTGATGCTCGTATTCCGTCGTTACGATGACGTCGCCCTCCCCGACATTGGCCCTTCCCCACGCGTATGCGACCAGGTTGATTGCCTCAGTGGTACCGCGCACAAAGATGATCTCCTGCCTGTCGCCGATGTTGAGGAACCCGGCAACCTTGTCCCTTGCAGACTCGTAGGCCTCAGTAGACTCTTCTGCCAGCGCATAGACTGCGCGGTGGATGTTTGCATTGTGATTCTGATAATAGCCAGATATGGCATCAATGACCTGGTTTGGTTTTTGCGTGGTTGAGGCGTTGTCAAGATAGACAAGCGGCTTGCCGTCGCGTACAGTCCTGTCCAGGATTGGAAAGTCCTTTCTTACCTGGCTTGATAACTCTGCGCTCTGCATGCCTAGACCTCCACGTAGACCCCGTCTTGCTCTATTTTAACATTGTAGACCTTGAGTGCCTCCTCGGCGGGGGGGTTGTGCGGCCTGCCGTCCTCCAGATCAAAGACCGAGAGATGCAGCGGGCAGCGCACACCCTCCTCTGAGAGGAATCCGGTGGAAAGATCCGCCTCGGCATGGGTGCAGATGAGATCCGTGGCGTGTATTCTGCCGCCCAGGTTGGCAAGCAGTATCCTCTTGCCGTCATGCACAAAGCCGAAGAGCTGCCCGTCGCCCACCTGATCAGCAGTGCATGCCTTGATCCACTCGCCCAGTCCGATCACCTGTACTTGTAGTGCTGCTCGATCTCCGAGTTTTCGTTGTAGCGGGTCTCCTCGATTTCCGTGAATTTCTTGAGCTCCTCGTCGGTGTTAATGGACAGCTCGCGCCCCTCCCATTTTGACTCGATCAGGTATGCAATCCACGCACGCACCTGGATGGACATCTTCCGGGACAGCGGTTCTAGAAAGCCCTCCACAATGGTGCGCTCGGCCTCAGAGCGGCTGAGGCACCTTGTCCCGAGGTAGAATATCTGCTCCTCGTCGATCTGGGCCACGGAGGCAGAGTGCGTGGCCTTTACATCGTTTGTGAAGATTTCAAGGCCGGGAATCGCGTCGGACTTTGCGTCCTTGTCAAGCAGGATCGAGCGTCCGGAAAGGTACGAGTTTGACTTTGATGCATCCTCCTTTATCCTGATCATCCCCTTGAACAGCGACTTTGAGCTGTCTTGGAGGATTGACTTTTCGATGACCCTCCCCTCGGTGAACCGGCTCTCGTGGTTGACGTTGGTCTGCAGGTCAAATGACTGTTCGCCGTTTCCAAACACCACCTCAGAGTCGTTGGCAGACGCACCGCCCCCGTTGAGGTAATAGTCGGTCCTATACCTTGAGACAAGGGCGCCAAACAGCCCCAGGTACCAGTTCAGCCTTGCATCCCCGGCAAGATCGGTCCTCCTGGTCGAAAAGTTGACCGAGCTTTGATCAAACATCTGAAGCGTGGTCCCGTCAACCTGCGCACCGGCACCGGCCATGACGTTGAGCAGCTCAAGGTACGCCTGCTGCCCTGGTGCCTCAGGCGAGTACAGCTCTTGGACTATCGTAGACTTGCTGTTTTCCCCGGCAATGACTACATTTCGGGATATGGCAGAGACGCCGTCCACGGACAGGCACGAGAGGGCGTGAATGGGGCTCTCCAGCCGGACGTTTCTTGGAACATAGACGAAGATCCCGGTGTTAAAGGCCGCGTTGTTTAGCGCGGTGAACTTGTCCTCCCTAGAGTCAGATGCATCAAGCGCCTTTCTTACCAGATCCGGATGATCTGCTAGCGCGTCGCTCATCGATGATATGATGACGCCCTTTGAGCTCAGCTCGTCGCCTATTCTGATGCGGCCGACGTTGGTTCCGATTTGAATTATGTGGTTTTCGCCCTCAAGCTCCGCAAGCCGCCTGTTCAGAAAGGGCGGAACGGTTGCATCGGAGGTCACAGAAAGCGAGACCTGCTCGGGATCCATTCGCTTGGCATCGGTGTACTTGTTGTAAAGCGGGGACGTCTCTATGGGCAGATCCTCATAGACAGAGAGGGAGTCCTTCCTGTATTGGGCCAGCCACGGGGGCTCGTTTCTCGATGATGATATCTCGTCTATGTGACCTGAGTCAATCGTTGACAAGGCGACCTGGGACATTATATCACGTCTAACCGGTCTAGGGGCTATCCCACAGAGCCGTCCATTTCCAGCTTTATCAGTCTGTTCAGCTCCACGGCATACTCCATTGGAAGCTCCTTTACAAACGGCTCCATGAATCCGTTTACAATCAGGGTCAGCGCCTCCTCCTCGGAGAATCCCCTCGTCATGAGGTAGAAGATCTGCTCGTCTCCGATCTTTCCGACCGTTGCCTCGTGCGTGATGGTCGCATCCTCCTGGTTGATTTCCATGTACGGGTAGGTGTCCGTCTTGGAGGTGTCATCTAGTAGCAGGGCGTCGCACCTTACCGTGCTCTTTACGTTTGTCGCGCCCTTGGCAACGTTGAGCAGTCCGCGATAGGTAGACCTTCCGTTGAGCCGGCTTACAGACTTTGATGTGATCTTTGAGGTGGTGTTGGGCGCCAGGTGTACCATCTTTGCGCCCGTGTCCTGGTGCTGGCCCTTGCCTGCAAAGGCTATGGACAGCGTCTCGCCGTACGCCTTTTCCCCCATAAGGTAGATCCCCGGATACTTCATGGTCAGCTTGCTTCCAATGTTTCCGTCTATCCATTCCACGGTGGCGCCCTCGTATGCATATGCGCGCTTTGTGACTAGGTTGTACACGTCGCTGCTCCAGTTCTGGATGGTCGTATACCTCAGGTGTGCGTCCTTGTGGGCTACGAGTTCCACTACTGCGGAGTGCAGCGACTCTGAGGAGTAGACCGGTGCGGTACACCCCTCGATATAGTGCACGTTGGCGCCCTCGTCTGCGACAATCAGGGTCCTCTCAAACTGTCCGATGTTCTCTGCGTTAATCCTAAAGTACGCCTGCAGGGGCATGTCGACTGAGACCCCCTTTGGAATGTAGATAAACGAGCCGCCGCTCCATACTGCGCTGTTGAGTGCGGCAAACTTGTTGTCCTCGGGTGGAATGATCTTTCCAAAGTATTTTCTAAAGATGTCTGGGTACTCTTTTAGCGCAGAGTCCGTATCCAGGAAGATTACGCCCTGCTTTTGCAGGTCCTCCCTCAGGTTGTGGTAGACGACCTCGGACTCGTACTGGGCGCCGACGCCTGCAAGGAACTTTTTCTCGGCCTCTGGGATTCCAAGCTTGTCAAACGTGTTTTTTACGTCTGCTGGAACGTCGTCCCAGCTCTTCTCCGTCTTGTCAGATGCCTTTGCATAATAGTAGATATTCTGAAAATCAATCGCGCTCAGATCCCCTCCCCAGCTGGGCATTGGAAACTTCATGAACTGCTCGTATGCCCTCAGCCTAAAGTCAAGCATCCATTCCGGCTCGTCTTTCATCTTGCTGATTCCGATTACCGTCTCCTTTGAGAGGCCCTTTTTGCTGAGATGGACATACATCTCAGTCGAGTCCTTAAAGTCGTATTTTGAATAGTCGATCTCGAGGTTTTCTGTTGCCATGAAAGTCAAGACTCTTCTATGTTATAAATACATGAGGAAAAATAGGTAGAGCTAACTAATTCAAGCCGAAAACATGCCCTTTACTGCATCAAAGGCCCCCGGAACCGTATGCACCTCGGAGATGACGTTTTGCACGCTGAATTTTTTTAGCTCGTCGGCCGTAAACGGGCCGATGGATACGATCCTGACTGCCTCCAGGCCCGAGAGCAGCTGCTCCCTGGAATAGTCCTTTTCCATGATTTCAAAAAACGCGCGGACCGACGAGGCGCTTGTAAAGACCATGCCATCTAGCCTGTTCTGAGAAAACAGCTGCCTAAACCCGTTCCACTGGGCGGTGTCCCTAAACGCGCAGACGTCATAAAGGTGCACCTCCCTGACGTCCAGCCCGATTTTGTTCAAAAGCTCCCTGAGAAACGGGGTCGCAGCGCCGCTCCGGGGCACGATTACCTTTTTGCCAACGGCGCCAAGCCCGGTGAACAGCTCGCCGACGCCGACCGAGGAGTACGTCCCCGGCACGTGGGCCACCCTGATGCCGTACTTTTCCAGGGCAGCCCCGGTTTTGGGTCCGACTGCCACGACGATGGTTCCAGACACGGCCAGAACCAGCTCGTCTAGCCGGGAGACGTCCCTTGCAGTATCAAAGAGGAGCTTTGCCGCCTTTGAGCTCATAAATACGGAATAGTCAGGCTTGTAACTTTCAATGGAATTCAGGAACTCGCCTACGATTTTTTCCCCCCTGCTCACAAGCTGGATCGTTGGCAGCGGCACGGGGTTGGCGTTGTGGCCCTTCATCAGCCTGATGAACTCCTCAGAGTCCTCCCTTGGGCGGGTGATTGCTATGGTCTTGCCCTCTAGCATCGTCTCCAGCCCACCGTTTTTGACAAATCAACGACCCTGCCCACAATGATGTTGGCAGGAGGCCTGATCTTGCTTGAGCTGACCCTGGAGGCGATGCTTGCCACTGTTCCCGTGATCATCTTTTGCCTGGGGGTCGTTCCGTCCTGGATTACCGCAACCGGCGTTTTTTCATCCATGCCTCCGGCGATCAGCTGCCTGCATATGGTGTCGATTCTGGACAGCCCCATCATTATAACGATGGTATCTACGGACTTTGCCAGTCTTTTCCACCTTACGGCCTCGTTTTTCTTTTCTGGATCCTCGTGGCCCGTCACAAAGGCAACAGAGGATGCGTGCCTCCTGTGGGTCAGCGGAATGCCGGCATACGTTGCAGAGCCGATCCCGGAGGTTATTCCGGGGACTATCTCGTATTTTATTTTGCGGCCCCTTAGGAACTCGGCCTCCTCGCCCCCGCGGCCAAAGATGAACGGATCCCCGCCCTTTAGGCGCACGACGTGCCGTCCGGATCTGGCATACCCTGCCATCAGGTCATTTGTGGCATCCTGATGCGCCGCATCATCGCCTACCGCACGGCCTACATACACCTTTTCGGCAGTCTTGGGAATCATGGAGATTATCCTCCTGCCGACAAGCCTGTCATAGAGGACCACGTCGGCCTTTTGCAGCAGCTCGACTGCCCGCACTGTCATCAACCTGTGGTCGCCGGGGCCGGCGCCGACCAGGTATACCTTGCCGCTCATTTCCTGTTCCACTCCTCTACATTCTGCCTCCAATTTAATGCAAGGTCTCCGACCCCGCCGTCTTGCATCTCCTTGCCTGCCTGCCTCCCGATTGCAACTGCATCCTCCCTGGCACCGGATCTTTCTACAAAAATGGACGCCTTGCCATCTGCCGAAAAGGCAGATGCCTGCAGGGTCAGCGTCTTGCCCGTGACCTGCCCATAGGCGCCCACGGGAAACCTGCATCCAGAGTCTACGACGCCGGACAGGGCACGCTCTGCCTCTATCTCCAGCCTGCTGTCAGGATCCTCGATGGATCTGAGCATATCCATCATGTCCCGGTCATCCTCGCGGCATACGATTGCCAGGGCTCCCTGGCCGGGCGAGGGGGAAAAGTCCTTTGTGTCCAGCACGTGATACTTTATGTCTACTCCCAGCCGGGAGACGCCGGCCTTTGCCAGGACTATGGCATCAAAGTCACCGTTCTGGGACTTGTGGATTCTGGTCTCGATGTTGCCCCGGACGGGCCTTACCTCAAGATCGGGGCGCTTTATGGATACCTGCACTGCGCGGCGCAGGCTGCTGGTACCCACCGTTGATCCCGGCGGGATCGACTCCAGGGTATCGCCGCTCCTTGAGATGAAGATGTCGTTGGCCTGCTCCCGCCTTGGAACGCACGCCAGCCTCAAGCCCGAAGGCAGCTGCGAGGGAATGTCCTTTAGGCTGTGAACGGCAAAGTCCACCTCCCTGTCGGAGACTGCCCTGTCCACCTCCTTTTCAAAGATTCCCCTCTGATCTATGGCAAACAGCGGACGCGCATCGGCATCCCCCCTTGTGGTAATGGTCCGCACGGCAAAGTCATGCCCGGGGTTTTTCTGTCGTAGCTGTCCTATGACCTGGTTTGTCTGGGCCACAGACAGCCTGCTTCCGCGGGTGCCAACCTTGAAGTTCAACCCTTCACCGCCTTGAGGGCCGCCCGGTATGCATCGGCTGCCTTGTCCAAGTCCGCACCGGTGTGCGCATCAGAGAGGAAGACGGTCTCAAACTGCGAGTGGGCGACAAATATGCCCTGCCCGAGAAGCGAGCGGAACATCCTTTGGAACTTTTTTGCATCTGCTGCCTTTGAGCTGGAATAGTCGACAACGGGCATCTCTGAGAAGAATATCTGCATCATCGAGGACGCAGAGTTGATCTGGTGTGGAATCCCCAGGTCTGCTGCGGCATCACCTATTGCCCTTGAGAGCCGGGCGCAGTACCGCTCGAGCTTCGGGTACATCCTGTTCTTTATTTTATTCATAGTCTGAATCGAGCTGACTGCCGCGGAGACCGCCACGGGATTGCCCGCAAAGGTGCTTGCCTGGTAGACCCTGCCTGCGGGGGAGAGCAGATCCATCATGTCCCGCCTTCCCCCGACGGCGGCGATTGCAAACCCGTTGCCTAACGCCTTTGCAAGCGTTGTGATGTCAGGCTTTATTCCAAAGTACTCTTGTGCGCCCCCTGGAGAGACTCGAAAGCCGGTCACAACCTCGTCGAAAATCAGCGGAACGCCGTGTTTTTTCGTAGTCCTTCGTACGTCGGCAAGGAAGTTTTTTTTGGGCAAAACCAGGCCCATGTTTGCCAGGATTGGCTCCACGATGACGCAGGCAACGTCCGTATCCTTTGAAAGGACGTCTTTGAGCTCTTGGGAGTTGTTGTACTGCACGACAAGGGTGTTCCTGGATACCTCGTCTAGTCCCCCGTCTGAGACGGAAATCCCGTTGTGCGCGGATCCGGATCCGGCCTTGACCAGCACGGAGTCATGCGCGCCGTGATAGCACCCCTCGAATTTTACAATCTTTTTCTTTTTTGTAAAGCCCCGGGCCAGTCTGATTGCAGTCATTGTGGCCTCAGAGCCGGTGTTGACCAGCCGTACCTTGTCCATGGATGAAAAGTTGTTCTTGATCAGCCTTGAGAGCTGGATCTCCTGCTCGGTCGGCGCGCAGTACAGCGTCCCCCGGGACAGCTGCCTTGTGACGGCAGAGATCACCTCCCTCCTCCGGTGGCCAAGGAGCAGCGCGCCGTATCCGTTGCAAAAGTCGATGTAGTGCCTGCCGTCGGCATCCCAGATCGAGCTTCGGTCTGACTTTTTTACAAAGAACGGGTACGGCTCAAAGTACCGAACCGGGCTGTTCACCCCGGATGGGATCACCCTTCTTGCATCAGAGAACAGCTTTTTGGATTTTGACAATGATAGACCCGGGGGCTAGCCTTTATTATTCGTAAACGGTGGTTTTTGCCTCACAGGGGCGAATTTTTTTCTGAACATGAGGGCGACGGCGGAGGATCCAACGAACGTGGCGCTCCAGTACAGCCACAAGTCGTCAAAAAAGCCCGAGACCAGGGCGGGCGCAAGGGCGCGTGCGGGGTTCATGGACGCCCCCGAGACAAAGGCCAGAAAGAGGATGTCCAGCCCTATGATCCCCCCGATTGCGATTCCGCCGAATCCCCTCAGGCCCTTGGTGTACACGACGGCAAAGATCACGGCCATCAGCAGCCCGGTGGCAAGGGCCTCCACGGGGAAAATCAGCTCCATCGGGTGGGCGTAATCGGGGGCATTGGCACCAAGATTTGCATCAGGTCCAATGGCAGACAGGACAAACAGCGAGCCTAGCACGGCGCCGATCAGCTCGGCTGCAAAATAGTACAGGATCTGGATCTTCGTTATGTGTCCTGTAATGAAATAGCCGATAGTGACTGCGGGGTTAAAGTGGGCCATGGATATCCTGCCGAACAGGTAGACGCCGGCTGCCACGCCTGCAAAGGGGGCAAACGCGACAAAGGAGATTCCCAGCGCGCCGCCGTACCGGGCATCGAGTACGACGGAGCCGGTGGCGCAGACAACGACGATGAAGGTTCCGATCAGCTCGGCGGCGAAGATCTTTTTGTTTGACGAGTCCATCCTATGTTTCCTGCATGGACTCTGCAAGCCGTCTTACCTGTAGCTCGATCTCGTCGCGGATCCTCCTTACCTCGTCAAGGGATCTTCCCTTTGGATCGGCAATGTTCCAGTCTATAACGCCGTCTACAAACAGCGCGGGGCAGGACTCCCTGTCCATGCATCCCATGCTCACCCTTGTCTTGGAGTTTGCTATCAGGTCGCTTGAGATGCCCTTTGGGCTCTGGGACTTTAGGCTTATGCCGACCTCGCTCATCGCCTCGACGACCGTCGGATCCAGCTGCGAGCCCGGCCTTGTCCCGGCGCTGGCAACCCTGAGGTTTTTTGCATACTTTCGAAGGAACGCCTCTGCCATCTGGCTGCGTCCGGCATTCTCCACGCAGACGAAGATCACGTCATTTTCGGGCATGAATTCATATAAATATCAGTTTATATAAATCTAGATTGATATGAATGGGGTCGACCTTTTGAGGTGCATCTGTGACGAGACAAGGTTTGAGATCCTGGAGCTGCTGCAAAAAAACGGAGAGCTGTGCGTAAGCGATTTTGTAGAAAGGCTCGAAAGGGATCAGCCCTTGGTCTCACACCATCTCAGGACGCTCAAAAGATGCGGGATTGTAAGGTCAAGGGACGAGGGAAAAAGGGCAGTGTATGCCATCTCAAGCGATCGGCTCTCAGATCTGATATCAATGGTCGCAGATGCAAGTCAGAGGATGCCGGCCCTGTGCTCAGATGACTCTTGCTGCTAGAATTTTTCGGGCCGCAGCACCCCGACGTCGCTGACATAAAGCACGACGGCAAAGTTTGCAAAGAGGGTTCGGGATATCTCCTCCACCACGCCGGACAGGCTTTCTTCTCTCATGATTGCCTCGACCTTGACGTTCCTTTCGTTTTTGAGTCCCTGTCCGCGCAGGCCGCGTGCGCCCCTCCCGTCTACCTCATAGGTCGTATATCCTGTGATGCCATGCTTTTTGAGGATGTCGATGACGCTCTCCCGGGCCAGAATCTCGCAGGTGACGGCAAGCAGCTTGGCGCCGTATAACTTCATTGTAAACCCCCCGCAACGAGGTTGAATAAGTTTATCGTCCCCTCTCCGGCATGGACAAACGTCGATATCGTAAAGAGGACCGGCAGGGTGATGATTATGTTAAACGGGAACGTTATTCCCAGGGCAGACGTTATGTACAGGCTCGGCTTTGCCTGCGGTATGGCGTGGCGCAAGACCGCAGGAGCTGCGATAAACGAGGCGCTGGCCATCAGCAGTCCGAACATGACTGCCCCTCCTATGCTCAGCCCCAGTGCGGTGGAGACCAGGACGCCGATGGTTCCGTTGAATAGGGGTACGGCTATGGCAAATGCGGTAAGAAATACGCCCACCCTTTTGATGTCATCGAGCCTGTGGCCTGCGATTATGCCCATCTCAATCATGAAGATCACTATCGCCCCGGTAAACATGTCGTCAAATACGATCTTGATCGGCTCAAAGCCGTCCTTGCCTATGATGTAGCCTATCACGATGCTGCCAAGGAGGATTACGATTGCCTTTCCGGTAATGGACTCGTGCAGCACCCGGGACAGCTTTGTCTTGGTTTGATCCAGCCCGAGATCGACGTCGGCAGGGCCGGAATCGGCAAAGGGGCGCCTCTTTGCCTTGATCTGCCTTGCCACTGCCATGTTTGTCATAAATATCGCCAAGATGAACGCAAGCGGCTCTAGCACCGCAAGGATTGCCGCAATGTATCCCTCGGAGCTTACCCCCTGGTTCCTCAAAAAGGACAGCCCCACAGAAAAGTGCACGGCCCCCACCGCGCCATAGGTCGAGGCAAGCGCGTAGGAGTCAAAGAGGTTGAATTTCCCCAGCCGGCGCAGAATCTGATAGTGGTTCATCGTAAAGAGCAGGGAGAGTCCGATTGCGGCAAGCATCGGGATAAGCATGTTTTCAAACCCGGTGCTTCGCATCTCGATTCCGCCGTGAATGCCGATTGCGGCAAGAAGATAGATGGGCAGAAACTCCGAGATTGCCGCAGGTATTCTCAGGTCAGACTTTATCCTGGCTGCAATAATGCCAAACAGGAAGAACAGGATGATCGGCGTGAGAAGATTGTCCTGTATTAGCCCCAAAATATCCATGTACAATGCCGGAAATAGTCTGTATATACAGTCTTCCCAAAAGCGTCCAGTAAAACGGCTCCACTCGAAACGACTCCGGCCAGGCCGGATATGCCGCTTGGTGCGGCGCTTCAAGAAGAGTGGCGCTGGGCTAGGATCGACCGCACGCCGATAGGTCGCCCAAGGTAAAGCCGAAGGGCCTCTATGCCTTCCTTCTAAGCGCTTCACCCATTTGTGTGCCCAGCCGATTGACATTATGAGGAGGCCTGTGTCTTTCCAAGGCTGCACTTTCTCACGCAGGCCATGTGTACTGCGACCATCCTGTCCCTGTATGTGATCACGCCCCCTTGCTAGCTAGGCACGAAAATCACAATCATGCATCTGATTCATGCCTAACTGATGAGGGTAGGTGACCTCGTACAGAAATTTAGACCGTCTTGACAACACTGACAGATGCAAGCGGATCAGTCGGGGTGCGGCCCCGTGGTTTTCGTTGAGAAAACAAAAATCCAGACAGTGTCGCGATCTTGACAACAACCCGCGCATATGTGAACATGTTGCAGATGGCGGAAGGAACATGTTCTCCTGCGTCAGAATGTCCGGGAAACACAACGCCACATACGGGATCGACGACCTGAGCCGCGGAATGGTGTGCGGCGCCTTCTGGGACGCATCGGTGGGAGGATGCATCAACGCCGCGACGCGTACAAGCGGAGCTGGTCCCTCTGCTAGGTGGCATGCCTACAATCTCAAGGCGACCAACCCGGAGGCCGTGCAGGAGGCCTTGCGCAGATAAAACGGCAGTGTGAAAGACTGGGCAGGGTCAAAAGGATTCCCAAGAGGGGGCTGACAATAGCAATGGACATACACAAGATCTCCCGCTATGACAGAAGGCCCGACGAGAACCTGTCGCGCTCCAAGAAGAAGGACGGAACCACATACGTCGAGCGGTACATCACCGTACAGTGCGTCGACGACGGGCTGCGCCTGACCCTGGGCGGACTGTACGTAAAAAGGCTCGATTCCGTGCCTGAATCGGCCGGTTTGATCCCTGACCGGCTTGAGCGGGCCGGCATCAAGGTGCGCCTCCTGCTGCTTGACCGCGAGTTCTCAGTCGAGGTGATTGCCATGCTGCAGGAGAGGGGGGTAAAGTTCCTGATGCCGTGCAGGAACACGGGCAACGTGGTCGCAGCACTCAACGAGTTTGCACACAAGGACAGGCCCGCAGTATCCAAAAATATAATCGAGAACAATACCGACTCGGCTGCGTATTTCATGGCAATAACGAAGAGAAAAAAGTCCGGGAATGGAGACAAGAAGACAGACGCGGCAGGGGAGGAAAAGCCGGAGAAAAAGTTCATCGGGTTTGCAACGAACTGTCCTAGGATCAAGATCGAGCTGTACTCGTCAAGGTGGGCATAGAGACCGGATACGCCAAGCTAGAGGAGTGCAGGGCCAAGACCCGGACCGTCGACCTGGCCGCCATGGTGCTTTTACTACTCGATGATACTGTTCAGCGAGTGGATAATTGCCAGGGCGCTGCTCAGCGAGGGGCCCGGGGTGCAGAATGTCATGACGATGCTGGTGTTCAAGGAGTGCATGGGGATCTATATCAGGGAGCCCAAGCCCCCTCCATGACGCAGGATCTGGAGTACTTTTCACTTAGCTGCATGAACCAAATTACTAGTATGTGGTCACGTCCCCTTGCTAGCTAGGCACGAGGATCACAATCATTCATGTTAATTCATGCCTAACTGATGATGGTAGGTGACCTCGTACAATTACTATTATTACCCCAAGGATAATACCGGTTATCTTCAGCTTGGATATTGCTATTCTGGCCGGTATGGAACCATTTTCAGATGGCTCTCTATCCTGTTTATCTCCCTACCAAAGGCGGTGTAAAAGCTGTTTACCTGCTCCTGCATCTCGGATATTTTTTTATCAATTGTGTCCAACTTGCTACAGTTCAGGCTGACCTGCTCCTTTAGTTCCCTGATCTCCTTGAGTATAAGCTCGTTTTCTGTAGTCATTTTCTTTCAATCAACCTTGATAATACCTTAATTTAAACAGTCTTTTTTTGTAACAGCTCGGGCTCTGGAAGTTCAGGCGTGAATTTTGCCATCTCTGGGAGGCCTCCCACGTAGATTCGTGCCTAAAATCAGGAGCAGCTTCCAGAGTCTGACCTGTTACCGGCAATCCTTTTTCTGTCCGCCCCTGGCCTGCATCCGGAACGGGGAAGATCCCGGAGGCCGTCTATGCCGTCCTCCGAAAACCTCGCCAGCCAGTTGCGCACGGAATTCTCGCTGCACCGGATCCCTTCTTGCGGTCTCGGGCACGCCTACGTCGTCTTCTGGCACAGACGTCAACGCCATGATCTTTTTGTAGACTTTGGCATCCTTTTCTTTGCGCATGACCTCTGACAGGCCGTCTGTTTCTTTTGCCATGCCCACTATGCCGGTTATGCGATCATCATACCTTTCGAATGAACCCTGTTTTGGCTCAAAGACTTCTGCTCGTTGCTATAGATAGCCAGACAGCATCTAATTTCCCATCTTTTCAACTAATTTTCACAAGGACGTACACATTCATAGATTGGACAGGATCAGTTTTGATCTGAATCTCTTCAAATGCCGCAAGCAGCAGTACGCAGATTACTTGAAAAAGGGGCTTTTGATGATCAGGCCAATAAAATTGGCCAGACGTGGCTTTTCGCATACAAGAAAAAGGACGTGATCGGCTATGTTACGATTGCAATGGCATATATGAGCAAGCGCGAACACGGCAAGCTAGAACATTTTCCCCATTCCAATGTACCAGTCTTTGAGTGGATCGGCTCGGAGTTCGGTACTTGATCAGATGTTGGCTGCCAGAGATCACAGACGTAGGCGAACATCCATCCGCTGGGCCTCTGATACGGCTCCGGCCTGCCGGCGTCACAGATCCACCACAGCACAAGCTGGCCTGCATCGAGCCGCATACATGGGGTGCATCGGGGCGATGCCTGTCAGCCTGTTCCCCGGGCGGACAGGGGCGCCGGCGGCCGTGCAGGCAATCAGGGCGCCCGGTCCTTGGTGTGCGACGCGATGCGCTCCTCGCTTGGCCTGTGCTTGCCGGTCACGATATAGTTTATCGCATCACTCATGAATACGGCATGATCGCCGATTCTCTCAAGATATCTCAGTAAAAGCGCCTCTGCCAGGGCGCACCTTGTATTGTTTGACTCTATGAGTCTTGGAAGGCGGTCGCGGTAGATCTTGTCGATAAACTCCTCATCCTCGCGTATTTTGACTGCCTTGCGCACGTCTAGCTCGGCAAAGGACAGAACCGCGTCCTTGATCATGTGCTTGACCTTCTTTGAGGACTCTACAAGCGAGGCGTTCTTGCACTCTGTTACGTCGCCAAACGAGTCCCGGACCAGGGTTATGTCGTATGCATACCGGCCGAACCTGGAAAAGGCATAAGAGATCTCAGTCGATGAGCGGATGAACCTAAAGTCGTCGGCTACCGGCTGGAACTTTAGCAGCATGTCAAAGGTCAGATCCTCGACCTCAAAGTATTTTTCGCGTATCGCATCAGAGAGGGAGTGGACCTTGTCCTTGGTGTTGGTCCCGTCAAGGTACGAATCCACCGCAAGTGATATTGACTCGATTACCATGTCGCCCATCTCTGCCATGATAAAGGACAGCTTTTGCAGGGACTCGTCAATCAGACGCGCCATCTAGCCGAACTGACCCTGGACGTATTTTGCAGTCAACTCATGCTTTGGATCCGTGAAGAGTTTTTTTGTCTCCCTGAACTCGATCAGGTCGCCAAGATACATGAACCCGGTATAGTCAGAAACCCTGACGGCCTGCTGCATGTTGTGAGTTACTATGATTATCGTAAAGTCCTTTTTGAGCTCGGTGATAGTCTCCTCGATCTTCTGGGTTGCAATCGGATCAAGGGCAGACGCGGGCTCGTCCATCAGCAGGACCTCGGGCTGGATGGCCAGAGCCCTTGCAATGCAGAGCCTCTGCTGCTGGCCGCCGGACAGCTCGATGGCAGACTTTTTCAGGTCGTCTTTTACCTCGTCCCATAGGTAGGCCATCCTGAGTGAGTCCTCGACTATCTCGTCCAGGATTTTTTTGTCCCGGATCCCGTTTAGCCTCAGGCCCGCGGTGACGTTGTCATAGATCGACATTGTCGGGAACGGGTTTGGCTTTTGGAATACCATGCCCACCTTGCGCCTGTGGTAGATTGGATCGATCTCCTTGGAGTACAGGTCGATGTTGTCAATCATTACCTTGCCGTCCACCGTCGCGTTTTTTGTCATGTCATGCATCCTGTTCAGGCACCGGAGGAAGGTGGTTTTGCCGCATCCGGACGGCCCGATCAGCGCAGTCACGGAACGCTCCTTGAACTTCATGGTAACGTCCCTGACTGCGGCGATGCCGCCGTAGGATACGGTGACGTTTTCTGCGATCATCTTGTATCTGGCCCCGTCTGCACTCGATGAGCCGTTGTTCAGTGACGGGCTGGACTCTACTGTCCTGGGATCAAGTGTCTGGGTTTCTGCCTTCAATGACATCATCTTCTTCCCATCGCCCTAAGAAAAACTATTCTGCCCGCGGCGCCGAATCTGGAGTTGTCGCCCAGCACAAAGAAGCGCACTGCCAGATTGATGCACATTATGATGAAGATCAGGATCAGTGCGGCGCCCCATCCGTGCAGCTGGGCCTGCTCGTATGGAAGCAGCGACATTACCCAGATCCTCAGAGGCAGCGCGTCCATGGGGACGTTGAATCCGCCAAAGAACTGGCTGCTGCCCAGTATCGTAAAGAGCAGGGGTGCAGTCTCGCCGCTTATTCTTGACACTGCCAAGAGTATTCCGGTGATCATCCCGCTTTTTGCAGCAGAGATCACAACGCGGGTGGTGATCACCCATCGCTGGAGGCCCAGTGCGACTCCTGCCTCCCTGTACGTATATGGCACCATCTTGAGGGACTCTTCTGTAGTCCTGGCGACTATGGGGAACATTATTAGCGCAAGTGCAAAGGCCCCCGCCCAGATTGAAAAGTGTCCAAGCAGCAGGACTATCAGCAAAAACGCGAAGATTCCGATCACTATGGAGGGAAACTCCATGAATACATCGTTGAAGAACCGCACTATCCTTCCAAGCCTGTTGTCGCCAAACTCTGCAAGAAATATGCCCGACATGACGCCTATGGGCACGCCGATAAGGCTGGCCATGCCCACCACTATGAAGGTGCCCTGGATTGCAGGCCCGATCCCGCCCTCTCCGCTGCCGGCAGCCCCCGGGATTGCAGTCAGGAATTCAATGCTGAGCGCGGCTATGCCGTTTTGAACGACCTCTACGAGAATGCTGCCCAGGGGAATGATTGCGATTACTACGGATGCAAAGATTATCGACCGGACTATTTTGTCGACAACCAGCCGATTCCTTACGTTTTGCCGAAACAGCGAGCGGTAGAACTGCCGCCGCACCTGATCAGTCAATTGTTTATTGCGCCCTCCTTTACCTTTAGCATTCTGGTGACAAGCACGTGTGCGACGACATTGATTCCCATCGCAAGCCCGAGTAGTATCAGCGCCAGTCCGAGCAGTGCCGGAACCTGCAGTGTCCCGGGGGTCGCCTCTGCAAACTCGTTTGCAAGCAGGCTTGCAATGGACTGGCCCGGGCTGAATATCGTATCCACGATGGCCCTTGCCCCGATTGCGTTGCCAATCAGCATGGTGACTGCCATGGTCTCGCCGACGGCACGTCCCAGCCCCAGGATGGAGGCCCCGATCAGGCCGGTCTTGGAGTATGGAAACACCGCCAGTTTGAACATCTCCCACTTTGTGGCACCCAGCATGTATGCGGCCTCCTTTTGCTGCTGTGGAACCGCCTTCATTATCTCCCGGGACACGGCAGAGACGGTCGGAATGATCATTATTGCCAGAATTATGCTGGCAGACAGGATATCGAGCCCAAACGGCCTAGAGTCCAAAAACCATACGGTGTCCCCGAAGGTCCTGTAAAGCGGCATCTCGATATTGTCCCGGAAGAACCCCCGGAAGATAAACAGACCCCACAGCCCGTAGATCACGCTCGGCACGGCTGCCAGCAGCTCGACTATAAACCCCAGCGGGGCGCCAATCCTAGGCGGCGCGTCTGAGAGGAACATTGCAATCCCAATGCTTATGGGTACGCCTATGGCCATGGCCAGGGCAGCAGTTACCAGCGTCCCAAAGATGTACGGCAGCGCGCCATAAGACTCCCGCCCCTCGACTGCGTTCCAGTCGGTCTTTGTGATAAACGAGAGGCCGTCCTCCTCCCATATGGGCCAGGACTCGGTGGCCAGCTGGAAGACCATCAGGACAATCATGACTAGGACAAACACGCCTGCAAGCATGGCACCCATCTTGAAGATGCGATCAGGCAACGGACTGCGTCGCCGGGATACTGCCGCCATACCTTTACGGCAGGACTAGTCGATATCTAGGATCTGACTATACTTTATACGAAGATTGTATTGCTATATAGATCACCAACCAAATTGTAATTTCGGCCAGAGCTAGACAAAACCCATGCCAGTGGAGTTGGAAAACAGCCAGACGCGAAGACTGCAGCTGAGCGGGGGCTCTACATACATCATCTCGCTGCCCAAGAGCTGGATCGAGGAGTTAAAGGTCGGCGTGGGGGAGCACATGACTATCCTGAAGAACCCAAACAGCTCGCTGACGCTGCTTCCAGGCAGTAGCAGCCATGCAGAGACTAAAACCAAGGCGACAATAGAGATCAGCCAAAAGGACACGTCAGAGTCGGTGAAAAGAAAGATTATCGCATTGTACCTGAGGGGGTACAAGTCAATCCAGATTTGCTCAAAGGGGATGAGAATCCAGGCAGGGCATGCAAGGGCGATAAGGGATCTGGTCAGGTCTGCAATGATTGGAACCGAGATAGTCGAATCAAGCTCGGAGACGATCATAGTCCAGGTGCTGACAAGACTGCCGGAGCTGTCCTTTGATACGGCGCTAAGGCGGATGTACCTGATGTCTGTAAACATGCACAGGGAGGCCATGGAGGCGCTAGCAGAGGCCGACGTTCCACACAGCGAGGAGATCATAGCCATGGATGACGAGGTTGACAGGTTCAGCCTCTACATGCGAAGAAACCTAGTGATATCAATAGAGAATGCCAGGGTGCTACAGGATGTGGGGCTGGAGAGGGCATCAAACTGTCTTGGGTACAGGACGGTCATAAGCAGGATAGAGAGGATTGCAGATCACGCCGTGCTGATTGCAAAGCGTGTAAAGTTTCTGGAGACAAAAATCGACGGCAGGGTGCTAAAAAAAATCATCAGTACGAGCGAGTCGGCGCTGCAGGTCTTCGACAGTGCGGTTACGGCACTGAGCAAAAAGGACTACCAAATGGCAGAAAGGGTCGCAGACAAGGTAAAGGATGTAATCAGCAAGGAAAAAAGCATCATGTCGGGGATCAAGGACTCTACAAGCAATGCAGGCGTCATCAGGTTCGTCCTGGAGGACATAAGAAGGACCGCAGAGTACTCAAGCGACATAGCAGAGGCAGCTATCGACGAGAACATAGAGTCAATAATTAAAAAATAAGTGGATGGGCCTATCCAAATAGGGGCCGCACCTGACGAAGAGCCAGCTGTTCTGCCTCATAGTCAAGCGAGCTTTTCAGCTGCGGCTTTTCGTATTCGAACAGCGCATCATGCGTTGGATTGAGGGGCCGATAGCCCAGGCATTCAAAGTCAAACTCGTTTGTCAGTGCAAACGACTTGAAATAGCTTCCCTCGTTGTCCTCCTCGGTCTTGACCACATAGTCAAGGACGCGGCAGTCAGCGTACTGGAATGCCCTGATCACGGCATCGTCCCTGATTATCTCGACGCCCACTCCAAACATGTCAAGGAAGTTATGGGCCCCCGTAGAAAATGAGATGTCAAGGTTCTCGTCGACGCGCTCGTACAGTAGCGGGTGATCGCCGACCAGTCCGGTCAGGGTAAACGTGGGATTGGCCCTTGCCAGGACGTTATGCTGATCAAGCTCCGGAAAGTAGGACACCTCCCTTCCATTGTCAAAGTCAAACGTGGCACGTACCTGCATGTTGTCGGCCATTCGGTGCTCGCGCATAGGAGCCGCATAGTCCAGGTAGTGGTTCTGCCAGGTATAACCGCCAGGGAAGTTGTCTGAGAACCTGGGGTTGGCGCCCTCAAGGCCGAGGCACTGAACACGTATGTCCTCAGTAACGGCAAACCCGCGCTTGCCGGTCCAGCCCTCCTCCTTGTCAAACTGTGTCCTGATCTCATATTCAGACACGCGGCAGTCCTGGAACTCCAGCCCACGCAGGCTGGTCCCGCCCTGAACAAAGTCGACTGTCGCCTCAAAATCAATGTTGGATGCAGTTGCGATTCCCCCAATCCTCCTGGCGTTGTCGATTGCCTTTGAAAGCAGCGGATGCCCCATGAGAAGGCCCTCGACCTTGAACTCAGGTGCCAGCCTGCTTGTCGACTCTTCGAATCCGGAGATGATCTGAAATACCGGAAACTCGATCCGCTCCGCGCCCTGATCAAACTCGAACTCGACAAAGGTTCTGACGTCCTCAGAGACGGACCAGGACGGCTGCTCGAAGGTCGTCACCAGGTTTGGATCATAGTGCGCAGACTCGCGGTGCTCAAAATTGACGCCTCCGCAAAGGAACTCTATGTCGTCTAGCACCCCAAACCCGCTCTTGCCGCCTGCATATGACTCATAGTCGTCATCGATTGTCACTATTCCATAGTCCTCGATTTTGCAGTCATGATAGCGGATGGTCTCTACAACCGTATCGTCCCGGGTAAAGTCGATCTGAACGTCAAAGTACTTGTAGTCCCACTGGATCTGGAGGCTCTGCCTGTGCTTGAAGGCCTCATCTAGGGCCTCGTGCAGGTGGGGGGCAGTGTCAACTGTACCCTGAAGCGTAAAGCCCGGAGAGCCGGCGTTGGCAACAAAATCATCCTCCATGATATAAACTGGGAACTCAAGGGTCTCCATTCCGTCCTTGAACTCGAATGTAACGATCGGCCTTAGCCCGTCTGCATACTTGTATCTTGGATCCTCAGATGCAAATGCGGCAGATGTGAGCGATGTGGCAACTACCAGGGCGACAATGCCAGATAGTGTGGTTATTGCGTTGTTGTTAGTCATCAGATGGAAGACGGGGGGATTGCTCTATAACGGCTTGCCATACACTTTACAATCATAAAATATAGATTCAGAGCGGTATGGAGTCTATATAGAAGGATGGCATTGTACAGCTAAGTGAAATGTAAACTGGATTACTGTTTTTGTCTTGTTGTTGAGGCGTCGTACCTCCTACCCAGTTTCGGTTTTTGCTCGATTTTTTGGTAGCAGGTCGGGCTCTGGAAGTCCAGGCGTGAATTTTGCTATCTTGGGGAGACCTCCCGTGTAGATTCGTGCCTAAAATCATGAGCAGCTTCCAGAGCCCGACCTGATACATTTTTTGGCACATTTCACTTAGCTGTTCCTGCGCGAGTCTACCCCTCCCTCGAGATACGGCGTGGCAGGCGTGATCATGAAGGCTCCGACTAGCAGTGTAGTCTGAGGGGTGAACTCATACTCAGACGGGTGTCATACTATAGCAAGCCGTGTACCTGTGAGCCGCAATCTTTTCTGCTTCCCATGCGGCGTCTTCTTCAGGTATTACTCCAAACACAAAATGAAAAAAAATGGGGCTTAGATTTTGAGTATGCCGTTATCTACCAGCCACTGGAGTGCCATGATATACGCCTCGTCTGAGATCAGTCCCTGACCCCATGCATTTGCAGAGTCCCTAATCCAGGACGGGATCTGGTACTCAGGCTCTGAAGTGCCTCGCTCCCATAAAATCTCCCCGTCATAGGTGACCATCGACAGTCCGGCCTGTCCGACTTTGACAACAGGATCAGACAGGGGAACATACAGCAGATCTGGTGAAAATTCCTGCCCGTCGGTGATCATCCAGTTGATCAGGTGGATTATGGCCTTTGCCTTTTCCTTGGAATCAACAACCTGCGCAAGGTCGTCATAGATCAGCAGGTACGTAAAGCTGGCAATGGGATACGAGTCAGAACCCGGCGCGCTGACTAGGGTAACCCCGCTCCAGTCGCCGTCTGCATCAGGCAGGTTCGTGGAGACGCCGGCAGATGCCGCAGAGATTGAATCAAGGGACGGCTCGATGAATGCGGTGCCGTCGGCATTCTCAACAAAGGCATAGTTCAGGCCGGTTTGAAACGCATAGGCCAGCTCGACATATCCAATCGCATATGGCGTATCGCGTACGTGGGATGCGACTCCCTCGTTGCCCTTGCCGCCCAGACCGCTAGGCCAGGGGACGCTTTTGCCCTTTCCCACGGCCTCGTCAAACTCGGGACTGACGCTTGTCAAATAATCTGTAAAGACAAACGTAGTCCCCGAGCCGTCCGAGCGCTGGACGGTAACTATGTCCTCATCAGGCAGATTTACGCCGGGATTGGTCTCGGCAATGCGGGGATCATTCCACTTTGTAATCTTGGCTAGAAAGATGTCTGCAAGGACATCGCCGGTAAGCTTCAGCCCGCTTTGCTGGAACTCCGGTAGGTTGTATGCTATAACGACGCCGCCTATGGCCTCGGGAATGTGCAGTGTTCCAGGGGCCAGTCTTGCCTCGCTGCCCAGCGGCTTGTCAGAGGCGGCAAAATTCACGGTTTTTTCAATGTGCTGCGTGATTCCGCCCCCGCTGCCTATTGACTGGTAGTTCAGATCCACGTTGCTAAACTCCTTGTTGTATTCCACCCTCCACAGGTCAATCAGAGGATACGGAAACGAGGCGCCTGCCCCGACGATGCTGAACTCCTGTGAGGGGTTCGGCAGCTCTGGAGCCTCCAGCGCACCGGCGCTTAGCGGAGGCAGAACGGCCAGTAGCACAGATATGGCAAACACGGCTGTCAGTTTGCGAAAAGTCATTGAAGAGAGTCAGAATGATCCAGATATACATATTTCAATAATAGATTACGAGGAAACGGTATCGTACAGTCCACTATATAGTTGGGTGTTATTCGCAGTTTGAGATCATGTCCTGATCGGACGTGTCAGCAGACATGCAGGCGTCAACCCCGCCTCCGCCGTCGATGGAATCCAGCCCATAGTTTCCATAGATTACGTCATCGCCGGAGGAGCCCCTCAGGATGTCATCCCCCCGGTCGCCAAATATCCCATCAGAGCCCTCGTTTCCAAATATTATGTCGTCGCCGTCGCCTCCAAAGATACAGTCGTCTCCGCCGTATCCCGATACAATGTCATCGCCGCCCAGGGCAAAGATCAGGTCGTCCCCGTCTGTTCCCTCTATGACATCATCTGACTCGGTTCCTGTAATCACGTTGTAGCTTGCAACATCCAGGCCGCACGCGTCATATGCTGCGCCCGGGTCCTCCTCCCCTTGCGCGGCCTCCCCCGCATCCTCAGCGGCCTGCCGGGATTCCCCCTCAGCAGAGGGCTCGGCTGCCACGACAAACGGGGTGTTGTGCTTGAATACCTTGTGTCCCAGCGAATCCACGGTGAGCAGGTGGCCCGCACTGCTCAGGGCAATGTCAGAGCCGGAGGCAAGAAAGTTCTGGAACGGGCCCAGCCTTTCATGTACCATAAGGATACTGTGCGCATCCTGTTCCAGGTGCAGGATTCGGTTATCAGCAGAGTTTAAAATGAATAGCGAATCGTCAGGTGCCACGGCTATCGAATAGGGGGCAAACCTCCAGTTGCTTGCATCAAACCTTATCGTGGCAGTGTGGTTCCCCCCGGAGTCAAACTTTTCAATCTTTCCGTTTCCCTTGTCGGCCGCATACACGTTTCCCTCAGAGTCGGTCGCGACATCTACCAGGTGCAGAAACTCCCCGCTGTCGGGGCCGGCGGCGCCCATTGAGATTATATGGTCGCCTGACGGTGAGAAGGACTGGATTCTCTGGTTGCCAAAGTCTGCGACATGTACAGTGCCGTTTGGCCCGATTGCGACGTCGGTGGGATACGAGAACTGCCCGTCGCCGCCTCCGCGCTCGCCCCACTGCGAGACGTACCTTCCGTCAAGATCGAAGACCTGCATCCTGTGCAGATCCCGGTCTACGACAAAGACCAGGCCCTTATGTACTGCGATTCCGGCAGGCTCGTGGAACTCGCTGTTGCCCTTGCCGCTCCTGCCCCACTGATCCAGGTAGGTGCCCTCGGAATCGAACTTTTGAATTCTCTTGTTGCCCAGGTCACTGACGTACAGGTTTCCCTCCCCGTCCTGCGCTATCGACTGGGGGTGGGAGAACCTGTCCTCGGTGTGGATTCCAAACCTTCCAAAATCCGAGACATACTCGTAATTGAACAGCGAATAGGCACCGGGCGCAATGCCGCCTGCCAGCAAGACTCCAAAGACCACTGCAATGACGGGTACTGCTGCCTTCAACGGTATGGGGTCTCAAAGTTTGAGAAAGTCAGCAAGAGTCAGTAGTTTTTGCATTTTTGGTCAATTTTTTGGCAGAATTCAGAATGGCTTGTTGACGTCACGCCTGAAAACATAGCTTGCTATCAGGACCATTGCAAGAACAAAGGCTCCGATGATGCCGATGCTCAGGGCAGCAGAGACGCCCTCCCCCACCCCGGTCATCATCTCACGGACCAGCAGTACGGTATAGGTTACCGGATTGAGCCTGGCAAGGGCCTCCAGCCAGTCAGGCAGCAGTTCTAGCGGGAACAGCGCGGGGCTCAGCATGAACAGGGGCATGCCGAGAAAGTTTATGACTCCCCAGAAGGTCTCCTGGGACTTTGCGGTGGCAGCTACCGTGACAGATATCCCCGAAAAGCCCAGCGAGAATAAAACCACGATTGCCATGATTGGCGCAATCATGACAGGATTCTCAAAGGTGACGCCTATTGCAAGGGCGATGCCGATTATCAGGCTTGCCTGCAGTGCTGCAATCATGGAGATTGCCAGCATTTTGCCCAGCGCAATCGACGAGCGGGAGATCGGCGAGGTCAGAGCCTTGTTCATGAACCCGTACCGCCTGTCCCACAGCGTGTTGACGCCGCCAAATATGCTGGTAAAGATCGCAGTCAGGACTATGACGCCGGGCGCCATGAACTCTATGTACTCGCCCTCAAAGCCGACGGACTCTATCAGGGGCTGGGTTCCCGCAAACGTGTTTCCGATTACTATGATCCAGACTGCAGGCTGGATCAGGCGTATCAGAACGCCGCTGCGTGATTTTTTGTACCTCTTCATCTCCCTCCAGAAGACAGAGTACGTATCGCCTATAATCACGCCATCATCCTCCTTGTCCTCGCATGCTCCCGCTTGCGGTTGAACTCCCCCCCGTCCCTGAGCTCATGTCCAGTATAGGAGATAAAGACATCGTCCAGAGTGGGCTGTGTGAGGGAGATGGAGTTGATTTTGATTCCGGCATCCACAGAGATCTGGAAGATCTGCGGGATCACCTCGGTTCCGTTTGCGGCATATATGGTGATTTTCTCATTCTGGGTTTTGACGTCCTTGACGTCAGGGACGCCCCTGATGGCAGCTATGACCGAGTCAGGCTCAGAACCGACGGTAACCTGGATGATTTCCTGGCCTAGTGCGCTCTTCATGGAAGCAGGCGTGTCAATGGCCTGTATCTTCCCGTGATCAATGATGCCGACCCGGTCACACAACCGGTCGGCCTCCTCCATATAGTGGGTCGAGAGAAAGATCGTCATGTTGTACTCCCTGTGAATCTGCTTGATATAGTCCCAGATTTTTCGCCTGGTCTGGATGTCCAGCCCCACGGTGGGCTCGTCTAGAAACAGGACCCTGGGCCTGTGCATCAGGCCGCCGGCAATGTCCAGGCGCTTTCTCATGCCGCCAGAATATGTAATCACGGCGTCATGCTGCTTGTCGGACAGCTCGATTAGATCCAGGATCTCGTCGATCCTGCCGTCAATGTGCTTTTTGTCTATGTGGTTGAGTCTTGCCTGCAAGAGCAGGTTCTCCCGGCCCGTAAGGTACTCATCGGCGGTAGTCTCCTGCTGGACATAGCCTATGTTCTGGCGCACCCTGTTTGCTTGGGTTACAACATCATATCCGGCAACCAGGGCATCCCCGGAGCTGGGCTTTAGAAGGGTGGTGAGGATCATCATTGTCGTGCTCTTTCCGGCGCCATTGGGTCCCAGAAATCCGAATATCTCGGACTCGCCGATCTCAAATGATACGTCGTCTACGGCCCTTACATCACCAAATAACTTTGAGACGGATCTGGTCTCGATTGAGTTCAATGATGTGATCGGTTTTTTCAGTTATAAATTGCTATGAGGTGCCGGGGTAATTCAGCTCAGACGAGGGAATCGCCCCCGTTTGGCAAGAGTCAGGAGTGCCCACCGCAGGCCCGGCATGGTCGAGGCCGTCGCCACCACACCTTACGCCTTGTACTTCCACATCGTAAATGGGAGCGAGTCAAACCATCGCGTCGTCATAGATGAGATCGACTATCTTGTTGCCCACCTAGTGTGCCGCCTCATCGTAAATGGGAGCGAGTCAAACCATCGCATCTCCTCAAAGAACAGGCCCACAGTGTTGAGTACCGACTCCTTGTCGGTATGGCATCCCCACGTGTATCCGTCCCATTCACGTCCCGAGGCGATTGGAGCGTCAGCATACCAGCCGTCGTAGTCATAATGAGCAAACTGGAGCGTTGTCCACGTCTTCCGGTTAACAAAGCCGATAAAGTGGTTATATTCACCATATCCCAGCCCGTCTATCCTCAGCCTGGCCTCGCGAAGGTCTGTGGGCGTCTCTTTGACAGACACCTCTCCGTCCACCATAAAATATACGATGCCCTGATGCTTGGTGTCCTGATCCTCCTGTACTCCTAGATCGGCCCACCGTCCCAGCTCGTACCAATAGTCTGCGGGCCGCTCGGATTGGATCTGGACGGCGTGCTGCGGGCTGGCATCGGCGGTATCCAGTTCGGCTGGCATGTGGTTTTGTTGTGCATTGAACCTTAAATACACATTGGTTGGAATCTGGCATGCTGCTGATTGCCTCCGGCCGGGCTGTTTGCAGGCCCTACTCCAAACAGTCTGTAGCCTCTATGATTGACTTTGCAAACAGGAGATCCTGATAGCCATGGTGGTGCTCGTTTCCAGTTGCATGCTGGCAAGTGACATGGCCGTTTACGCGGGAACCGTGCGAATCATAATGCATGCTCAGCGTCAGTGTATTGCCCGTCTCGATGTTTATGGTACCTACGATCATGCTGCCACCATTCCTGTGTCGATTGAAGCCGAATTGCTCTTGGGCCTCGGGAAACCTCTCATACATTGCAACATATCCGGGATGTGTGGAGAATATCTCGTATAGCTTCTCCTCGGTAATGTCCTCACGGTCAAGCCTGTCCCATTGCTCCCCTGAAATCAGGGCTGGGAGAAACCAGTAGACAAACAGTCCGAAAACTGAGATTGATATGGCTATTCCGGTAACAAATGCTATTTGTCGGAGTGTGGCCAAGTAGTGTTTTCCCATCATGTCGGCATATATTCGTATCAGGTTGTGCAGCTAGGTGAAACTCAAATGGGATTGCTGTTTTTTGTCTTGTTATTGAGGCGTCGTGCCTCTCGTCTAGGTTCTGTTTTTGCTCGATTTTCTGGCACGTTTCATTTGGCTGCTGTGTCTGCCAAGCAGTGAATCCAGTAGCGGCAAATCGCAGTAAAACGGGCTGTCTCTTTTCCCTGTTTGTGATCCTCATGCCAGAATCGCGGCAGCCGAGTGGCATGCATGTGCCATACGCCGAAGGTGCCACCTGCCAGTGTGGTTCACCTCTGGCAGGGTATTTTGTCATTGCACGGGGACTGTTTGCTAGTTCCACTTATTTGACTCAGTCAATATGTTTTTCTGAATTTTCGCCCTTTTGCACGCCTGATCCATGTGACATCTCAATGTTTTTCAGGAATTCTGGCGAATTAGGAAACCCCCTTGCACTGCATGAAATACTCGGAACCAGTCATTAGACCTTAATGCGTAATCGGTGCAGATCAAAAAAACCAGGCAGCTTTTGCGTCATTTTTGGCAAATACACACAAGGTTCATTGCACTTTTGGGCAGCCAGCACGTTAAAATCATCAGCGCTGCCGGCTTCTTTTGCTGCAGGCTCTACTACATTGCTCATATTCTCCATCATCTCCCCGTACGTCTATCCCTGCGAAAAGGCGTTTAGCTCGTCGCAGATCCCGACAAAAACCCCCGTCTACCTCATCTGGAGTTATGACGGCCACATGTGCCCTCTACTGTAGGGATCACAGCATGACACGGGTCTGAAAAGTGTCGGGTATCGCCGATTGTGTGGTCACGTCCATTGCCGGCCAAGCGCAAGGATCACAGCTGCATGCAAACGCGTGCAATCGTAATGGAGACGGCCACGCATGTTACGATCGTCATAAAAAATTTAAGCGTAGAGTCTTGACTCAGACCATGAAGGGATTGTGTCACAGGTGCAATACGTCAAATGTCAATATCGAAATCAAGGGGGGCGTTCCAACCTGCAAGGAATGCTTGGAAAGGCAGGTCAGGGGCTAGGCTTTCTTAAAAATAATAGAAGCGGAAAATCCCTACTCCATCTGCTTGTATTCGTCCCGGGTGGCCTTGAGAATGATTTTCTCTCCCACGCCCCAGATCTCGGTCTTGGATACGACCTTGGTGTGCACGATTCCGTCTTGCACCTCAATTGACTCGAGATCGCCGGTTTGTGGATTCTTGTGGATCTTTTTGACCCTGCCGATCTTGTGTCCGTCGATATCGGTCACGTCGACGTTGGTCCGTACCGGCGAGGTGCTCAAGAGCAGGGTCTCCTCTGTGAACCTGTCAATGTACTCGTCTGACAAAAAGTAGTCCTTCCTGAATCCCTGATGAACCGTTACGCCTGAGACCTTCAGGGTATCCTGGTTGATGTGAATGTGTTTTACCCTGCCGTACCTGATGCCCTCGCGGTCGACTACGCGCTTTCCGGTAAACGTGTCTGCCACGGTCATCTTAGGCGACATGCCTGCTAGCTTTGTAGACATGGTACAGGATCCAGAAGTTGGCTTATCTGAGGCAGTATTAGAAATTTCCATCAATGGGGTTAAATTACTTGACCGGGCATATCCGGGCATGGGCCCTGAGAACGGTTCTACATTCATTGCGGTTCTGACTACAACTGGCAGGGTTACCGGAAGGGAGCACTCCAAGACGCTAAAGGCGGTAATGTACGACGGCAGGATATACTTTTCAAGACACAGGCCAGACAGTGACTGGTTCAAGAACATTGCAAAGAACCCAGGCGTCACAGTCCAGCTTGGGGGCAGGAGGATCCGGGGCGATGCAAGGATAGTCGGTGACGGCCCGCTGTCGCAAAAGATTTCCGAGCTAAAGTATCCCGGGGAAGAGAGGGCAAGAGAAAGGCGGGTCGCCGTAGAGGTCACGTTATGTGAACAATGGTAGAGACGCCGCGCTTGTCGTATTCGGTCCCGTTCTCGGTCTCAATGACAGTCACGGTAAATGATATGACGTCACGTGCCGCTGCCTTCTCGGCGTGCAGCCTGAGGTGGATGTCCATCAGGTCGTGCTCCCCGGCGGGCAGGCCGTCCTCGTCTAGGAATGCCCTGCAGGTAGACTCTATCCTAAAGCGGTCGTCCTTGAAGTGGAATCCCAGCCTTGTCTTTCTGTCCCCCCGGCCTGCCGCCTTTACATTGACATCGATGATCCCGGGCCTTGCAAGGGTGTAGCTTGACTTGCCGTTTACAAACACGCCGATCTGAAAGGGCCTCCCAGCCGTGGCCTCGGCCATCTTCTGGATTCCGTCGTTCATGACAACGTCTATTGATTTTATCGAGGTTGCGACTTTGGCAATCCATTCGTTGGATCTGGCTATGGTGGCGTCAATCTCGGATCTGCGCCTTTTGTCCTCGTCTTCTGGCAGGCGGTAATAGTCAACCCATGCCTTGTAGTCACGGGAGATGTCCTCTATAAAGCCAATGCAGGTCCGCTTGTAGTCAGTCGGGTTGTCGGTACGCTCCGAGTCATCGGTGCGCGCTCCATCATAGTCCATCGGCATTGCCATGGTACTGTTAAGAAATTTCCAGATAAAAAGCCAACCGAATACCGCCCACCATGTATTCCTTTTTGATCAGGCTAGATCGGGGACTCGGTAGCTCCCAGATGTGCTTTTGCAGACCGGGCACGGCACCGCCGTAGTATTCACGTCAGCCATTTGTTCATCTCCACCACCTTTATCTCGCCCCTGCGCAGCATGACGCGCAGGGATTTCTGCATCGCGTCGACTGTCTTGTAAAGGCAGTTTGCAGTCGCCTTTTTCAGCCCGCGCCACTGCTCCTCCGAGTTATTCAGCTCCGGCGTGTACGGCGGCAGGTACCGTATCACCACATCCCCGTTCCACCCGGCCATCTTTCTCTTGAGTTCTGTAGACTTGTGGTACGATGCATTGTCCACGAACAGCAGCACCTTGCCGTACTTGCGGCGCAGCGCCTTGAGAAACTTGAAGAACGTGTACGTGTCGGCCTTTTTGTAAAAGCGGCAGTCAAGGCCGTTCCTTGAGAGGGCCCCTATGGCATAGAACCTCTCCTTTGACAGGTTGGACGGCGTGAAGACAGGCTCTCCTACAGGGTACCAGCTGTTCTTGACGTTCCATCCCAGGATGAACGAGGACTCGTCCCCTATCATTACCGTGTATTCCTTCTTCGAATAGTACCCCGTGCACCGCCCAGCTTTTTTTTTGAACTCCTCTTTCTCGGATTCCGTGGATGATTTTGGGTGTTTTGGGCGCGGCCTTCACGAAAAGCCGATTCTGTGCAGCAGGTCGTATATGCCCATGGACGCATGCGTGATGCCGAACCTCCTTTTGACGTGGGCGATGACCAGCGGTCCGGTCCATGTTGCCGCCTCAAAGCCGCAGTTTTGCGGGCCTTCAATCAGGTCTGCGCGCAGCTGCCCAAGCTGCTTCCTGTCGAGCCTGCACGGGGCGCCGTGCCTTATGTCAAACCTGCCCTCCAGGCCGTGCTCGTGTGCGCGCACCAGCCAGTACCGTATGGTTCCATACGGCCTGTCCAGCTTCTCGGCAATCTGGTATATGCTCATGCCGCACTTTCTCATATAATAGACCAGGAGCCTGATGGCCGCCTTGGCGTTCTTCTCGGACTTGTGCATCCTAAAAAGCCTGTCCTTGCTTGCTATCCCGTACAGGAACTGCGTTCCCGCCGGCAGTTCCTTTTTTCCTTTCATGTGTATGTATGGGACTGGCAGATCTTGGATCCTTTGGTTGAAAAAAATTGTCCTTTTTGTGATCAATTGGTAGCCGTGAATACTACGTGATAGCTGTATTTGAGAGACATGACGTCGAGATCAATGATGATGTCATAATGCTCCTGGAGAAAAATCCGGACGGCATAACTGGTGATAATTATGCCTTGGTCGGCCCCACATCTGGAATGTATCTGATCGAAGGAGACTCTGCCAAGCACTACCACGAGGAAATGTCGATAGCGGCGGGGAGCCTGAGGGAAGCAGTCAAGGCAGCACAGGGTCTCGACTGAGGCATCCTTATTTTTTTTCGTACGAGGTCACCTACCATCATCAGTTAGGCATGAATTAACATGAATGATTGTGATCCTCGTGCCTAGCTAGCAAGGGGACGTGACCACATACTTTTTTTCCATGCACATAGATCCTTTCTGCCACGAGTCCTATGACCACGATGAGCAGGCCCATCACTAGGGCGCCTGTCAGCGACAGGTCGGCATCCGAATCGGAGCCGGGATCCATCCTGACATTGACAGTCCGGAGCGCCGGCGGCACTAGGCCTGCAATGCCGATCACCACGAACTGCACGCCACCTAGAATCCGTTTCAGCAATCTATACTCGTCCTCCTTTTGCATGCCCGGCAACGCAAGCAGTCCCTTGGGTATTCTAAAGTGCCTGTGTTCGATTCCTTTCTTGGTGATTCTCTTGTAGGCGGTATCGACTAGGCCCGTCACTTGCTGGCCAGGCATGGAAATCATAATTGCACATACCAATTCGTGCCTGATTGGCAGGGGCAGGTGACCACATACGATTCTTGGTATGTGGTCACGTCCCCCTGAGAGATGATCCGAAATTAGAAACCAAACAAATTTTTTGGATAATTTCACAGATAATCTGTATTTTGTTGGTGTTTTGAGCTGATTTATGCAGATTCGTTCACAGATAATCAGAGTTTGTTAATTTCGAATCAACTCTCTGCAGTGACGTGCGTGTGCTCCATCCCTTGCTCTTCAGCTCGGTTGCGGCCATCACCTTTTGCCTGCCTCCAAGGTTTTTTTTAATACCGCGTTGGCCACGGCGTATTCCCCGACTATTTTCTTGAGTGACTCGATCTCCTTTTGTTGCCGCTCCTCTGTTGACTTGTGGCCCCTGCCCGACAGTGACGCGCGTCCGGCCTGCAAAAAGCGCTCCCTCCACTGATAAAACGTCCTATGGACTAGGTTGTGGCGGCGACATAGCTCTGCCGTCTCGATGTTGGTGTTAAGATGCTCCATGACTATCCCTATAGCAACGAGCAGAAATAATTGAGGTTTTTTACGTGTAGTTATGACCTACTTTGACTCAAAGACTTCTGCCCGTTGCCATAGGATGAACTTGAACTCTCAGCATTCCAAAACCCATAGATCCTATACGTATTTGCCAAAAATGACGCAAAAGCTGCCTGATTTTTTTGATCTGCATCGATTATGCATAAGGCCTAGCATAGGAACATCGCCGTCCTACGAGCGGGTGTTTTTAGCATAGATGTCTTGTTATTTGGCATGAATTGTGACATCTTTTCTGCCTTGGCTTTCTGCTTTCACTTTGATTTTTTTTGGCACATGCGTCCGAACCATCATCCGTTTATGATCTCTTGGGCTTTGCTCTTAACGTCTTCATTTGACGACTCGCATAACTTGGCAACAAGTTCGTATGCGTATTCCCTCCTGTCTCCAAACTCAATGCTGTCGAATTGGTCTAAAATCTCTGTCAGTACCGGGACATTGTCTTCACTTTCAAGGGTTTTGACCGCAAAGTCGACAAACTGGCCCCTTCCGTCCCGGACCATATCCTTGTTTTTTGATATTAGAAATCTTATTACGGCTATCGCAAAGTTTGGCTTTGACTGCATGTATTCTTGCACCTTGGTTAGGAGATTGGAGATCACCTCCATTTGTTTGGCTTCCGTGGTTTTGCCAAAACATCCGCTGATCAGTTCCAGACACGCATCGACTTGTACATTGTCATCCGGCCTGAGCTCCTGCAGCAATCCGTCGGCAAGCGCGTCTATTGGGGTTTTGCCAAGGCCATCCAGATTTTTCGCCAGATTCTGATAAATCGACAACTTGGCATCGTGGTCAAACTGCTCGCAGGACTGCAGAATCCGTCTGAAAATCCTTGCCCTTAATTCCACGGGTGCACTGGCCGACAGATCAAATGCAGACGAGAGGATGCTGACTCGGCTGACATCCTCACTGTGTATGTTGATTATCCTGTCCTCAAGATCCTCCCACTTGTCTTCCGAGGTGCCAGCATACAGGAGATCGACTGATTCGCGTGACGGGTTGTCGCGTAGCAGGGAAAAAACCGCGTCTGCAACCGGCGCAAACTCAAGAATTGGTACGTTTTCGTCCCGGACGATCTTTACAATGGGAGAGATTTGTTCTGGGGAGATTTGTGCTATCAGCGAGGAAAGGATTTCGGTGGCAAACTCTTCCCTGTCTGGATGATCCAGTTTTGTGTATGCCTTTAATATGATCGCTGAGACCAGTGCCCTCCCGCCTGTGTCGGCATAGTCTAGTGCAGGCTTCTTTAGAGAATCGTATGTGTATTTGGCCGCGCCGCCTGCAAAATCATCCGCGGTCATCTCCATGAGCTTTCTGCATACTGTCTCGCTGTCAGGAGGCATGTTCTGCCCCTCTTCTGTCTTGATTGCGGAAAGCATCTTTTCTACAAACGCCAGTTTGTTGTCTTCGCCGGCAAGGTGCTTCAGTTTCATATATGCCGACATCCATCTGTCCTCAGTACTGGGATGGATGAGGCTTATCACCTCCCTCAGTGTGCTCTTCTTGGCGAACTTTTCTGCAGCCGTACTGCTTTCCATCAACCGCTCCAATACGTAGTAGAACTGTTCCACATGGTTCAATCCACCCAGCTTTCCCAAATTCTCGTCAACGTCTTGGCAAACCGAGTCGCTGATCGATGCGATGTTGTCGATAAACTTCTTGATGATCATTGGAGCATAGTTTGGCGCAGACATGTTTTGCGCATATCTCCTATGGATAGTTTCTCCGACATCCGAATTTAGTGAAAGCGTGATGGGAAACAGGATGTCAACATCAAACATCATCAGGTTGCTGAGAATCTCACTGCCCGTCATAAACTTGTCAAGTAGTTTTGTGATCCCTTCTCGAGAGGGATCTTCTACAGCATCGTGTATGTTTACCAGTACGTTGATTGTATTGTTTGCAACCACGGTTCTTTCGGATTCTATGTATTCTTCTGCGAGGCGGCACAGCTCTAGGACATATTCGTGTTGTTTTTCCGGATTCGTTTGAAGGATTTCTTTGACGGATTCCACGTCGTTTCCGTTCACAGCCGTAATCAGGCTGTCCAGCTCAGACAGAGTGCCCTCAAACGATTCCTGGTTTAGTTGTATGAAGGGCAAAACCTGTATGGATTTTGTCGTGCTGGTGGATTTTAGAAAATGCTTCAGGCCTTCGTTGTCTTCCCATATTTTTTGTAGATGCTGCTACGCCGCAAGTACGACAAGGTGCTGCTGTTTGTCGACAACGCATCGTATCACAGGGCCACACTGGTCAGGGAGCAGCTAACAGAATGGAATGGCGACGTGGTGCTAAAGTTCCTGCCGCCGTACACGCCGGAGCTGAACAAGATAGAGGGGCAGTGGCGCGGGTTCAAAAAGGCGACTGCAAACCGCCTTTACAAGACCGTCGACGAGATGCAGAAGTCCATACGCGTCATGTTGCGCAGGGGCGAGATCAAGATCTGCGAGATGAGCGATTATCTTAGCTAGATACTACGTATTTCTCTCTGATCTGCCCAATAAATCCCCTTATTCCATCGGCCGTGTTGGAAAACTCCGTCTGTTCCAGGATCTTGGCAGCCCTGCCCTTGATGGTTGCCACGCACGTCTTTTTATGAACGTCTATTCCTATGTTGATCATTATATCACCTCCTTTTTGATCAAAGCGTGTGCGCTCGACTGAACGGAAAACTCCCATTCGCCCTCGATTATGTTGCATTTCGTTGTCCGCCTACTCTGAGCCAGTCTCTTACGCGCCCTCATACGTGGCAAGTTTACTTCGGCTCTTGGGCCCAACGCGGATGATATGGCGTCCGCTACGGATAAGATTTGATACAGCGTCTCATACAGTCAAACGTAGTGTGTGATAGGTTATGGAATGTTTGTTTTTAAAAACGAAAAATTATTTGTTGCAATTTGTCGGTCAGAATCTTGCATTTTATGTCCTACTGTATATCGTGCCCTGAGGCTCAAGGAATGTAATTTGCGATAGTGTGGATGTATGGAAGGTAATTCTTTTTTTACTAGTTTTTCCCGGGCGTTGTGGGTTTCTGGTAGTGCAATGTTGTTTTTTTCAAAATAATTGTTAACTAAATGTAATGCAGAATAGAACAGTGTGGTTACCTCCCAATCTATATGCCTAGGGTTTTCAGTATGAAGAAAATCACATGTGTTTTTGTTGTGGTTACTTTGTGATTCATGCCAAGACATGGACGTCATTTAATCACTTTATTTCTTGAAAACGGTTTTTGCGTTGGTTAAGTGATGTGGTTCAACTTCGGATTGACGCAATACCCACGGTTCTATGCTGATATCACATAGCAATTCTTCTAGTTCTATGACTCTGTCAATTATTGCGCTAAAAGCAGGTTCAAGATCTTCACTTTCAAGAATTACGATTAATCGGAGATCATCGCCAGTATCCAAATAGCATACTTGCTTTATAAAATCCATGTCATTAAACGAGTCTCTTATGGTGGATTCTAGCGTTTCGGCATTGTGTTGAGATGCATTCCTAGAACCAAACACGCCTTGTAGGCGGGTGTTAGACATTTCCAAGGATTGTAATTTCTTATCTACCATAGAACTCATGATGCGTTGAAACATCGGCATATTTTTCGCCATTTTTCTATCTACGATTTTTTCAATTTCACTTTCTTGTTCGTCTGGAATGGTTGATGGTGCGTATCTAAAACCAGAAACAGATCCAATAAAAACACTGCGATGGAATGACTGCAATTCGTCAATAGGTGGTGGTGTAGTGCCTTCAACGGCTGGATCCACAGGAGGATCAACTAGTCCTTCCCATGCAGTTTCATCTGCGTTGAGCACATTCAATTCATCGCCAATGGTATTTTTAACAATTTCAACATCCTTTGGTCGAACTCTGTTTGAAAACTTTGTTTTATCACCCATTAATTATCGCCTTTTACTGTTTTATGATAGACGTAAGACGCAACCGTAAACGCGGTTAACACTTTGGTAATTTTTATTCTTGATTCTAGTGGCAGACTCATCATTTCGGAAAACTTTGATTCCCACTTGCTATATGAGGAGCTTTTGATCAATTTAAGGTATACGGAGCTTGGCTCATCCATCGCAGTTAGAATTGATCTGCCTACGCCACGATCAGAATGATAAATGGCCATGGCCAATCTGTAAATCAGCGTTCCCGAATCCATGACTCTCTCTTTCAATGCTTCGTCAGCTGTCAAAAAAAGCAGCTCGGTTTTTTCCACGTGATCTAAAATTTCAAATGAAGATAGTAATTCTTTTGAGCTTGCCAATGCATTTTCATTGTTAAAAACAGGATCAAACTTTTCATTGTTCATTACTTTAGTCAAACATTCTCGTGCAGTTTTTGTCCAGTTATCAATTTTTGGCATTATTTCTAATTCAGAGAGAATCTTCATGGTGACTATCATATCGAATGTCCATTGAGATAATCCTCCATTGTTTGTAAAATAAAATACAATGTCTTCAGATTGAGCAAATGTTTTCAAAAACTCATAAATTTTTTTGTTTACTTTGATATCAATCGAAACGTCCCCAATTGTTTCATCCTCGATTATTTTCATATGTAAAAATGGAAATGTAGGGTTGGTAGCAGTTTTTAAGAACAGCTCACTTGTAGATTCTTTTGGATGAAGGCCTGTACCAAGCTGCAATGAAAAACCGTCCGGAGTTTGTTCGGCTGACATCCAATTTTACTGCCTAGAAACCTTTTATAAACATACGAAAATTCGGTGTATGAATTCACGCCCTCTTAGAATTAGGCCTAATTTTTATGCAATTTGCATTGTTCAGTAGATGGAAATGTACCTACTTTAAACACGCCTAGCAGACGACAGCATAAAAAAATCCACCAAAAATGCAAGCAAATCTGGATCATGCAGATCAACTGCAAGGCGCCCCTGTCCGCCATAGTGCGTGAACAAAAGTGGGCAAAAGCACCGCATCAACATGGACAACAGGGTACCCAATACCTTGGCAGACATCATAGGCAGGGGCAGAATCAAGTTCTCCAAACAGCATAACGCACTATACGGACTACCCCAGTTTGTGATGATTCTGTCCTCCATGTGCAGATCGGGCCAGACTGCGACAGAGGCGGTGCTGGAGTTTGAAGACAGCGAGAACCTGCCCACCGCAAGATGGTTTCACGGGCAGGTCAGAACCGCGGGTCTTGAGGGGATAAGAAAGATCTGCGCTGACATGATTGAGACTGCAGTCCTGCTAAAAAGGGCGGCATTCACAAAAAAGGCCCGGTCATGATTGCAATAGACTAGGCACGAGATACCCAAATACGACAAGGACAACATGAAGTACCTTATACGATCAAAGCACAAAAAGGGAACAAGCAGGTTCGAGGCGTATGCGGCCATGCAAGCAGTCGACTCCCCTGAGAAGCAATCCGTAATTAAATTACGAGTGGCAGGTTGCAGTTGTTTTCTGCCGTGTTTTTCAGGCCACAGCAGCTATCCGTTCCAGTATCCTCAGGTTGACCAGCCCGCACACGATACTGTTGGCCAGATCGTACTTTCTGAGCCTGTTTCTGTACTTGTAGCTCATTATCTTGAATGTCTTGACCCTGCGTATGCCATTCTCCACGTACACCCGTATCTTTGAGTGTGTTCTGTTGTACTCTTTCATCGTCGGTCAGCTTGCCGCCAGGACTCTTCTTGATTGGAAGTATAACCTTCGTCCCTGCATCGATGTGCTGCGCACCCTGGTATCCGCGATCCATATAGTGCCGCAGCTCCTCGCCGTCCTCCTCACCGCTCCAGAACGTGGGGTGCTTCATCTGGTATATCTTGACGTCGTTTACGCGCCCCGGCGAGTGCGGGGTCTTGTGCACTATGGCACCGTGTATGTTGACCGTATACTGGACCTTGGCCGTGTGCGTGCCTGCCTTGCCCGAATAGTGCGACTTTTCCATGTCCTTTCTCTTGGGCCTGTTTGTGGGCTGCTCGGAGGCGTCAGTCAGGCACACCATCCCCGGGAAGATCTCGGCCAGCTCCTCGACTGAGGAGATCCTCTTGGAGTCCTTGTAGATCTTCTCGGGGATCGGCAGGCATTGTTTTAGCAGGGGCTCAGTCAGGCTTATGGAGCGCGAGACCGACGCCTGTCCTATACCGAACATGGCGCCAGCCACGTCCTGGGAGACGTACGTCCTGTAGTAGAACAAGACCAGCAGTACGCGGTTCCTCAGATCCAGGGCAAAGGGCCTGCCTGCGCCTATATCCCGCACACGGTCGGGCCTTGAGAGCCTCTTCTTCTCGGTATCTGGAAATTTCTTTTGCACCTCGGTACACAGCTGGTCAAACTCTGCCTCGGTCATTCCTGCAAACATCCGGAACGTCCGTGGGTTTTTTGTCAGTCTATCGATCAAACACATGATTTGTACATGAGACCTTATGCGTAATCGACCGGATCGAAATATTCCGACGGTGGCCGGCCATACATGCAAGGCTGACGGCATCACATGACGTGTATGAGGGCGGCAGAGTCCGTATATAGTGCAGCTACGAGCCATTACAGCTGGTAAAAACTACAGTATAGTGCGGCATCGTGTGGCGCCGCAATGCGCTCCGTATCGTGGTATCAGAACCCATGCATGAGCTTCTTGTTCCGCTTGTCCCACAGCAGCCTAAAGTTGGCAAGCCCGGCCGTCACCTGGAACTCCCTGTCGAACTCCTCGGCGGTCCCGTCGTACGGATCACGCATCCGCTTGTACTGCTTTATCCGTCCTATGGCGTGCTCTACTGTCACCCTCTTGCTGCTTATCCTCCTGTTCTGCGCTTTCTGTTTCTTTGTAAGCTTGCCTTTCCTTGGCTTCTTGTCGGGCTGCACGGATGTGGCCCCGGGATACACCTCCTCGATTCCCATGTATCCCAGATCAGAGAACATCTTTACCTTCTCGTCCTCGGGGTGCTTTCTGTTGCTGCGCATCCTGGCAGTCAGGATTCCCAGATCCGGTGGGTTGTTCTTTATCATGGTGAGGTCGTGCGTGCTTCCGGGCGCCGACTTGCTTGCATACATCGCCAGTCCCTTCTTGTCGGCAATCACCTGGGTGTTGCGCGTAAAGCTCTTCTTCTTGCCAGAGTATGCCTCCTTTCTTGGCTCCTTGTCTGTGGGGCGCTGTATGTCGATGTGCGTGCCGTCTACAATCACGGTCAGATCCGGGACGATCTTCTTGACTTCCTTGATCGTGCGGGCGTTTTGTATCTTTCGCGATACGGCGTCCGGCGTGGGCAGTATCTTGGTGAATATCATGTCGCAATACCTGAGGTACCTGCATACGGTGCTCTGGTCTATGCCAAAGAATGCCGCAAGCTGCTCCTGTGTCGGGTTTCCGTACTTGCGCATCAGCGACATCAGCAGGGCGTGGCGGTAGGACAGCTTGCACCGGTTTCCGGGCAAGTTGTCCTCGTCTTCTGAGAACAGGGGGCCTTCTGTGTGCTTTTTGGCAAGCTTCGTAAACCGGTCATATATGTAGTCAAACTGGCGGAGGTTCATCGACGTGGTGGGCTGCAGGGACCCGCCACCGATTATGTCATCGAGCACCTCGAGCCTGTGCATGAGGGCGGCGTTGTCCGCGGAGCGCCTGTCGTCATCCCAGGTTGCGGGCCACATCCGGCGCTCGGCGTCCAGCTGCTGTTCCAGCTGCCCTATCCTCTCCTGATCCCGCTCCTGCCTCCTGCCGTCCTGCCTGCTCTTCTTCTCGTACTCTCTGATCTCCTTCCTGTACTGCATCCTCTCCGTCCTGTCCCGCGCCTTCTCCTTCCTGTCCTGCCTGCTCTTCTTCTCGTGCCTCTTGATCCTCTTCTCATACTTCTTGATCTTCTTTTTGTCCCGCGCCTTCTCCTTCCTGTCCTGTACCTTCTCCTTCTCGTACTGCTCGATTCTCTTCTTCAGCAGTCGTATCTGCTCGGTCTCGGACTTTGCCATTACTCTTATGCGAGAATGGATCCCGGATCTAAATCAATCGTCTGAAAATAGTTGTGGTTTTGATCAAATATTTTCAACGTTGTAAGGTACAGTCGCGCGTGCGCCGGCCCTGACTTGCCTCATTTGTAGCCCGTGCGCCGGGGGCATCGCCGCTAATTTCGTTTACGCATAAGGTCTATGGTTTTACAGGTATTTTGATCCGTCAGGCATAGATTAGTGCCCAAGTGGGTCAAAATCTGCTAATTAAGAATCGCTTCTCAGTCGCCCTCTGCCGTCATGTGTCGTCTCATATCGGACATGAACCCGGCGCGGGCCCACATCTTCCCAGTAGTCCAGCCCATGGCGGTGCGGATGGTGGTGCGTGGATCTGCAGGCAGTCTAAACCGAGTTGCATCGAATTTGGAGCCATCTTACGGGGAACTTCTGGGAAGACTGCATACAATTAAAATTATAAGGGCACCTTGCATTCAACAGGCATGAGAAAGGAATACGTCGTAAAGAGCATCGATTCTGCACCTGACGGACAGCCCTATGTCGTAGTGTCGTTAATGTCTTCAAAGGACATGCGGGAGGGGTCAGGACAGCCGCAAAGCCCGTTTGGCAGCCCGAAGGTAATGGGGTTTTCAAACATGAATGACATGATGAAGGATCTTAACAAGATGCTTTCTGGAATGGGGGGACCCGGAATGGCCTCCGGCGTCACATCCATCAAGCTTGACATGCACGAGTACAAGGTGATGAACCTCTCCGTCGGAGACAAGGTATACCTTGACTTGACCAAAGCCGAAGGCCTTGGCGTCTGACTTTTAAATGGTCAGAAGATACTTTATCAAATAAAACAGCCCCACGGTTCCGATTGAGAATACCATGGGCTTCCATGCAAACGCAGGCAGGCTCGGAGTGGATAACCTGATCCTGTAGTTTTCCATAACTGCAGAGACGTATTTTTTTATTCTCTGGTTCCATATTCTGCACTCTATCTGGTTTCCCTCCAGAATTTTTATCACCTCATAAACTACCGGAGTCCTCTGGGAAAACAAATGCTGCATATAGTCCCTGGAGACCTCCACCTCTGCATGGATCATGACTCTTTCCCCGTCCATCCTTGACATCCTTACATGCATCTCCCAAGGCTTGCCTAGCTTCAATGAAAGGCCGCTTCCCAGCTGGAGCGGCCGCTTGTGCTCAAATTTTACCCTGGTAAACCCCTCGTCCCTAAAAACACGGTACAGCCTCTCAAATCTCTCCTTTGCAATGACGTGCAGCTGCTCTACCCCTTGCCTGGAATCTGCAGCCAGCCTCTCCTTCCTGCCCTTCTCTAGGACTATTGTTTTTGGATATTTTGTATGATACTCCAACGGAGCTTCTGTACCCTGGGCCTTATTTAAAACTGGACTGCTTTTTCAAACTGCGCACATATATGCACTGATCGTGCGCTATTGAAATCTCGTTTGAAGGAATCCTTCTTGTCGTCAGCCTTGCGTCTGATTTTTTTATCACAACATACGGCCTTGATTCGGAGCCCTCGCCCATGCTGTGGTTTGCCACCGTTGCCAGGCTGTCTGCAACGGCCTGCATGGTGACCTTTAGCGGGTTTCCGTCCAAGTCCTTTTGTGCCCTCATGTCGTTGACCGGCTCGATTCCTGCACACCCGATTGCAACCCCGACTGTACCGACCCTTGCCGGCATCAGCCTGCTGTCTGTGATTATCACCCCTGCGCTGACCAGGAACCTCAAGAAGATCCCCCTTCTTAGCTCCTCGGCCGTCTCGTACGGGTTGTTTGGATACAAAATGACCTCGTCTCTTTTTGAGTTTGATCTATCGATTCCCGCATTGGGGGCCAGTATGCCGTCGATCGCCGCCATGACAAAGCCGGCCATCCCCCCAAGCACCAAATCCGACTCTCTCTGAACCACCTCTGCAAGTCTTTCTGGGATGTGGAACCTTTCTGAGATCCCTGCCCCGTCCGGGTATGATCTGACATTTTCCAGGTTTATGACCCTGCCCTGTGAATTTGCAACATACTTGCTTGATATGACCAGTACGTCGCCGTCCTCCATCCTGACGCCGTTTTTTTCCAGGGCCAAAACCAGGTCGTCAAGCAGCGGGAATTCGTCAGACCTTCTGTCAACAGCTAGCGGATGAGCCTCCAATGCCATGCACCTGATCCAGCATCGTGTCTTTTTATCCTTCTGAAAAGCTTTTAATCACTAGGCAAAGATTTTGGGATTGTGAATGTTGTAGAGAAAATTTTGGCACGCGCCTCCGGAAGAGGGAGCCTGGCCCCTGACGATGTGGTCTTTGCCAAGGTAGACAAGGTAATGGTGCATGACGTATCCGGACCCGGGGTGCTCAAGGTATTTGACAGGCTGCAAAAGCAGGGCATTCGGACCGACAAACTCTGGGATCCTGCACGTGTCTGGGTTGCCGAGGATCACTTTGTCCCCTCTGCCGAGAAGATCTCTGCGGAAAACATCGTAAAGCTGTCAAACTTTACAAAGAATTACGGCATAAAAAGGCACTTCAAGTACGGGATGGGGCAGTATGGAATCTGCCACACGCTGTCCCATGAGGAGGCCATGGTCCTTCCTGGAGAGGTCTATGTCGGCGGTGACTCGCATACGAACACGACTGGCGCACTGGGGGCCTTTGCGTGCGGCCTAGGACACACCGACATTGCATACGTGCTGCTCAACGGCCAGATCTGGTTCAAGGTTCCCGAGACCGTGTACTTTAGACTCAATGGAGGACTGCCAGATCACGTGATGGCAAAGGATTTCATCCTGAGGATCATCGGAGACATTGGAACCGACGGCGGTGCCTACCGATCAATGCAGTTTGGCGGCACCGGCATAGATGAAATGTCAGTAGAGGGCAGGCTGACGCTTTGCAACATGACTACAGAGGCCGGTGCAAAAAACGGGATTATAGAGCCTGATCAAAAGGTGTTTGACTATCTGGCAGCACGCGGGGCTGCAGACTATGTCCCGGTCAGGGGTGATGATGATGCACAATATGCAAAAGTCCTCGAATACGAGGGATCCGAGATGGAGCCCGTCGTTGCAAGACCGTTCTCGCCGGAAAACATCTCCATAGTCAGGGAGGCCCCCTCAGTCGAGCTGGACAAGGCATACATCGGCTCCTGTACCGGGGCAAAGTACGAGGACATCGAGGCTGCCGCGAGAATCCTGAAGGGACGCCGGGTCAGGATCAGGACCGAGGTGCTTCCCGCGGCCATCTCCATCTACAGGCAGGCAGTGGAGAACGGCCTGATCAAGATATTCCTGGATGCCGGCGCGACGGTGGGACCGCCCACCTGCGGCGCCTGCTGTGGAGCCCACATGGGCGTCCTGGCAAAAGACGAGGTGTGCATCAGCACCACCAACCGGAACTTTCCCGGACGTATGGGCCACGTGGACTCTCAGACCTACCTTGCGTCCCCCCTGGTTGCAGCGGCCTCCGCCGTAACCGGCAGAATCACCGATCCGAGGGATCTGTCATGAGGGGAAACGTGATAAAGTACGAGCAAGACAACATCGACACAGACGTCATAATCCCCGGCCAGTACCTGAAGGTACACGACTATGAGGAGCTGGCGGCCCATGCGATGGAGGGACTGGATCCAGACTTTCATTCCAAGGTGAGGCCCGGGGATTTTATCCTGGCAGGCAAAAACTTTGGCTGCGGTTCCAGCCGTGAGCACGCCCCTATAGCCCTGTCCCACTCTGGAATCCGGGCGGTGCTTGCCGTATCCTTTGCCCGGATTTTTTACAGAAACTCAGTTGACGGCGCGTTTTTGCTGCCGATTGAGGTTGACGAGGACACGTACGGGAGGATTTCTGCAGGCGACGAGCTTGACATCAGCACCGATGAAAATAAAATCACCAACATTACAAAAAACGAGGCATATCCTATGAAGCCGTTCTCAGAGATTATCGGAAGGATCATTGCCGCAGGCGGTCTGTTCAAGTTCAAGCCCGAGTGAAGATGCCCGAGACGCTATTTGAGAAAATCTGGAACAGCCACGTCGTTGTCCAAAAAAAAGGCGGGCCGTCGCTGCTTTACGTTGACAGGCATCTGATCCATGAGGTCACCTCCCCACAGGCCTTTGACGGGCTGAGGGTGAGCAACCGGGGGGTGCGCAGGCCCGACCTGACGATTGCAACCATGGATCATAACGTGCCTACCACCGGCAGGTCGCTGCCGATAGTCGATCAGACCTCGGAAATACAGATCAAGACACTGGCCAAGAACTGCCGGGATTTTGGAATAAGGCTGTTTGGAATTGGCAGTCCGGACCAGGGAATCGTGCACGTAATAGGGCCCCAGCTGGGCATGACGCTGCCCGGAACCACGATCGTCTGCGGCGACAGCCACACCTCCACCCACGGGGCATTTGGTGCGCTGGCATTTGGCATTGGAACAAGCGAGGTCGAGCATGTGCTGGCCTCCCAGACCCTGTGGATGAGCAAGCCCAGGTCCTTTGAGATCAGGGTCGAGGGCAGGCGCAGGAACCCTCTTGCGGTTACTGCCAAGGACATAATCCTGTCAATCATCAAAAACATCGGAACCGCAGGCGGAACGGGAACAATAGTCGAATACCGCGGGGAGGCAATTGAGGAGCTGTCCATGGAGCAGCGAATGACTGTCTGCAACATGTCCATAGAGGGCGGGGCCCGCGCGGGCCTGATCGCCCCAGATGAAAAGACGTTTGAGTACTCGCGCGGGCGCAGGTTCACCCCCGAAGACTATGACGAGCTAGTCGATGACTGGAGGATCGGTCTGAGGACGGACCCAAACGCCCGGTTTGACAAGTCATACACCCTTGATGCCAGCAACATTGCCCCTCAGGTAAGCTGGGGCACGAATCCCGGAATGACCTGCGACGTGACCGATTCTGTCCCGTATCCCGAGGACGTTTCCCCCGGTGACGAATCCCGGAGACTCGGCGTTCAAAAGGCCCTGGAGTACATGGATCTCAAGTCCGGAACCCCGATAACTGACATTTCGATCGACAGGGTGTTTATTGGCTCCTGTACCAACGCAAGGCTTGAGGATCTCAGGGATGCCGCACGCGTGATCAAGGGCAGGCGGGTCTTGCCGGGCGTCAGGGCAATGGTGGTGCCGGGCTCACAGATGGTCAGGAGGCAGGCAGAGGAGCTTGGCATTGACAAAATCTTCAAGGATGCCGACTTTGAGTGGCGCCATTCGGGATGCAGCATGTGCCTGGGCATGAACCCCGACATCCTGCAGCCCGGGGAGCGCTGTGCTAGCACCTCGAACAGAAACTTTGAGGGAAGGCAGGGTGCGGGAGGCAGGACCCACCTGGTAAGCCCCGTAATGGCAGCAGCTGCCGCAGTTGCCGGGCACTTTGTGGACGTAAGGGAGTGGGATCTGTGAAAAAATTCGCCACCGTGAGGACGGTTGTCACCCCGCTTGACAAGGTCAACGTCGACACCGATCAGATCATACCCAAGCAGTTCCTGAAACTGGTCCAAAAGTCCGGCTTTGGGCGGTATCTTTTCTACAACTGGAGGTTTCTTTCCGGGGAGAGGCCCAATCCGGACTTTGTACTCAATGATCCAAAATACTCCTCCTCGAGAATACTGGTCACCGGCGATAACTTTGGATGCGGCTCAAGCCGGGAGCACGCGGTCTGGGCCCTTCAGGACTATGGATTTGACGTGGTGATCTCCCCCTCGTTTGCCGACATCTTTTACAGCAACTGCTTCAAAAACGGGATCCTGCCAGTATCACTGCCTGCCCAAACCGTCCAGAGGATACAAAAAGTGCGGCAGCCCGTCGAGGTGAGCCTGGTGAGCCAGACCGTCTCAGTACCCGGAGAGTCGATCCCGTTTGAAATAGACCCGTACAAAAGGAAGGTCCTCCTTGAGGGACTAGACGACATCGCCCTGACCCTTCAGTACGAGCAGGAAATAGACTCCTTTGAGAGGGAGTCTAGAATCCCATCTGTCTTATGATCCTCCTTACCTGTCTTTTGTTCCTGTCTATGATGACCGGCGACTCGACGTCCAGCCACCCGATATCCCCGATGTCGTAGGTGCTGACCTGCGACTCTTTTGAAAGGCCCTCCAGCACGTCAAACGAGAAATCCACGTTTGCCTTTTTGGCCTTTCTTACAAGACTCAGGATCCCTGCATCCAGCATGTAGATTCCCAGGCACTCTGACAGCGGCAGATCCATGACGGGCTTTTCTTTGAACTCCACGACCTTTCCATCGACTACCTTGGCAAAACCCGTCTCCTCACTCCGTTTGGTCCTAGTGGCAATGCACACCATGCTCTTTTGCGCCTCAAACTGCCTCTTCATAGAGTCCACATCCAGGGCGCAAAAGTTGTCGACAAACCACAGGATAAACTCCCTGGCGCCTCCAAGCGCCCCGGCTGCATGGATCAGATCCCCCCCGGTCCCGCTCTGGGAGTCCTGCACGAATTTCAACCTTTTGGCGATCCTCTGTCCCTGGAAGTGGTTTCGTATCTGTGCGCCCAGTCCCTTGAAATCGGCAACTATGATGATCTCCCCTATGACTGGAAACGCGCTGAGGTGATCTACGACGTACTGAATCAGCGGCATTCCGTCTACTGGTATCATGGCCTTTGGAAAGTAATCGGTGTAGGGCCTGCCCCTGGTTCCTTTGCCGCCTGCTAAGATTATGGCCTTCACGGTCTAACGGTATGATTTCTGCTTTCTTCTTCTTGCGCCGGGCCCGCCAAACTTCTTTGGCTCCTTCCGCCTGGCATCGCCGCTTATCAGATACTTGTCAAACTCTGAAATTCTTTTTCTCAGATCCTCCCTGGCTGATTTGGAAAGCGGGTGATCCCTGGGATCCTTTTTGGATTTCGTCCATCCGGTAAGGGCCCTGGAGATCGCAGTTGCCGCAGCACCTGCCTGGCCCATGAATCCGCCTCCCCTCACTCTTACGGAGATGTCTATCCTCCCCCTCATGTCCCCTGCAACCTCAAGCGGGGCCAGAATTGTCTCCCTTGCGTGCTCTTGCGGGATCATCTCCACTGGAATGTTGTTGATTCTGATCTTTCCCTTGCCCTTTGTGATGTATACGTGCGCGCTAGACGTCTTTCTTGTCGCAAAGTAAATCTCTGTCTTTACCGTCATTCGGTCCACCCTATCGTTCTGCCCAGGTCGGCCATGGTCGTATAGTTTGCCGACGTCCTTGTTATTTTTGCCTTTTGCAGCTCCACCCTTTCCAGTGACCTTGCCTCCCTTGGCGTCCCTATGTAGGTCCTCAGCCTGCTCAGTGCGGTTTTTCCAGACGGCTTTTTTCTGGGCAGCATTCCCCTGACCATCCTGGCAATCATTGTATCTGGCCTTCTTGGATGGTATGGTCCGTGCTTGGGATTCAGGATGCTTGCAATCTCTAGAAAGTCCCTGTATTCCTTGACGATGTTGCCTCTAGAACCGCTAATCATTATGTTCTCGCAGTTTACGATTGAGACCCTTGTTCCCTGCAGGAGCATTTTTGCAACGTTTGACGCAAGCCTTCCGGCAATAAGATCCGTCCCATCAACTACAACCTGCGCCGCCTTGGCATTCTCATCACCCGAATCATCTGGCTGCCCTTGTAGATCCTCTTGACTGTCAGCTACGGTCTCCCTGGCGTCTTCGGTTATTGAATCACCTGGCTGCCCTTGTAGATCCTCTTGACTGTCAGCTACGGCTTCCGAGATTTTGGTGTCTTCATCCAAGCAAAACCACTCCCCTACCTGTCGGGTTTTGCTCTATGATGTGTTTTTGTGATACTATCTTTCCGCCGGCGCCGTTAATCTTGCCTGCCGCGGTGCGTGAAATTGAAAATGCAAACAGTGTGATTTTGTGTGAAATGCTTCCGGTGCCCAGCACTTTGCCCGGGAATACGACAACGTCCCCGTCACTTGTCAGCTCTCCAATCCTGTTGATGTTGATGATTCTTCTGGCAATCGAGGGTTTTAGAGCGTATTCTGCCAGTTTTCCCCAGATTGGCGCCTCATTTACCCTTGAGGCCCTTTTGAGATCCTTTGCCAGCCGAATAGTTATCTGACTTGTCATTTGAATATGCGTTTTAGAACCCAAATATAATATGTATGCTTGTAGTCTGTTGAACGTAAGGGTTTGCCCCCTAGGCGACGTGGCCAGTCAGGGTCTTGACGACCATCTCCCTTATGCCGTCCCCTAGACGCGCCAGCTCAGTGCACGTCATCAGTACGGTAAACATCTCGATGTCCTCCTCGGTACGGAGCCCTTGGCGTATGTTGCGCACAATTAGAGGGCCTCAGCATGCGCGCGACCGGGTTATTGATGGGATCCATGTCCTAGCATAGCACGAACGTGTAGAGGAATCCCGATGTGCTCTCAAGCTTTGTGGCAAAGCCTTCGCACCCGGCCTCCCTGAATGCGGCGCCCAGCGCGCGCGTCTCGGCCACGAGCATGTCGCACTGGGCGGCGCCCTCCGGCGGCCCGGATCTCCAGAGTCGGATTTTTCGCTCTGGGCGTCTGCCTCCCAGGTCATGTGGGCCCAGCACCTCTACCTGTTCTTGCCGAAGAACTTTTCGTACCCGGGGTACCCGTCGGTCACCCCGATCCTGGGCACGTATGAAAGGTACTCGTCGAGTACGGATGCCCTCCTGCTGTCGGTCGCCACCATGTGCGCGCCGACGGGCGCGCCGTCCTTGACGCCCACTGCCACCCACAGATGGGGTTGCTTCCTAATTCCACCTGCCGGACTCAATCTGCATGTTTTCTGAATTTCTGTCCTTTTGTACGCCTGATCCATGTGGCATCTCAACGGTTTTCAGGAATTCTGGCGAATTAGGAAACAACCCCCCCCACAGGTAGCCGCTTCTGCCGTTGCACGGCATCCCCGTCTCGCCCATGTGGACGTGGTCGCATCCTGCAATCTCCGTCTTGATGTCCTCCACGCACGGATCGAGCGCCTTTGCGGCGGCCTTGAGGCAGCTCTGTATCATTCCCTTGCTGGCGTCAATCCCAAAGACCTCCCTTACGATGCGACTGATGGAACCGATGGAGGCAGGCATGGCGTGCAGGGTGCAGATATAGGAGGCCATGTTGGGTTCAAACTCGGTGTCCGGAACGACCAGTCCGCCCCCGTTTGTCTCGGTGACGGCGCCGCACCCGCGGCACCTGCGGCGGGTAAAGTAGTGCTGTGTCGTGACCGGCTCTGGGATCTCTGGAATGTCAGTAGCCATCCTGGTTCCGGCGGGAACCGGATCTGTCAGGTCGCGCCCGTTGCACGCGCCGCACCTGTCAGGCACGTGCGTCTTGTACTGGGTAGGGCGCCTCTTGTGTGATACGCCCCTGTGTCCGGGTTTTTGGCCCGGCCTTGCCGGTGCCCTGCCCAATTCCCTTGCCGCAGTCGCCTTTTTCTGCTTGGTCGGTATCGAGTTCTGTGATGACAGGCTGTGCGGGTTATAGTATTTGATGTGCTGTTCGAGCTGCTTGATTTGTGACACCTGCATCTAGATTAGTGCGGCATCATCGGCCTGCCTTATGGCAGATGCCATCCTTTCTGTGTCAAGCTCCTCCTGCGTCTTCTGAAGCTTCGCCCTGGCGCAGGCCATCTCCTTGCTTAATGTCTTGAATTCCGAGGCTGTAGGCATGTATTGTCTTGGTATTGATAGTTTATAGATCAGACGGTCACGAAAAATTAACTAGGCATGGGTTATCCTATTACAACTGTTTCTATATTGTCAAAATGAATAATGATCTCACACTGTAATGTGCCTGATAATTCATATGCGGCATTACTCCGATGAGCATGGTTTTGTGCTGCAACAAGGCTAGCCCAAGCCTCAGAAGGCTTGTTTTGTTTTAATTGTTTAAAGATATGGATTCCACATGTTATTGTCGAACACCGGTTCTCTAAAGATAAAAATTTGTTAGCTTCCTCTTCATTTTGCCCATCAATAAAATGCTGTTTCGTCTCTAGAATTTCTTTTTGTAGTACTTTTAACACATTTTCACATTCTTCAAGAATTGTTATGTCCCTAGTGACATACAAACAACGTCTCTTATCTTTTAATGTAATTAAGACCATTTTTTCTTCAATCATCCTTGCAATCCTCTTTTACAAAAGTAATGAAATCATCATATTTGTCAGGAGATCCTTCAAACGAATATTCTTTGAAACTAGAATTTTTTATCTCTTTTACAATCTTTGGTTTTACTATATACTTTTCTTTATTTGGTTCTCTTTTTATTTTTTGCTTAAGAAACCCGCTTAATGGATTTAACGTTGATGTGATGATTTCTGAATTGTTCTGCATACTTTCAATTAGAAATGCAATTAATGGAAGAGTTACTAATTCAAAACCGTGCTGACTTAATTTTGGATGAGTCTTTATTCTCATCCATCAATGAGTATGATATTCCTTTTTTCGGAGTAATTTTGTTACTAAATCACAATCAGAAGCATAGAGAACATCTTCACTTGTTTGTAATTGTTCAAAACCTGTAGGTAAAATCCAAACGTTTGAAGGAATTCAAGACCAAGTTTTTTTGCTTTACTTCTATAGTTTGCACATATTCTTGTTTCAATTTCGTTTCCCATTAATTCAATCAATTAAAAAATCTATAAAACACTTTAGATTCAACACTCATTAAACACAATGCGTATTTGGATAAACGTGGCGCAAAACTATTCCATGTTTTTTGTTTAAATCATAAACAGTTGCATACAGAAACTATGTTATTTTCTGAATTTTTAATATTCTTTAGACTTTAATCGGTTCAGATCTGGGGGATTATTACGAACAAATTCATCTCATTCAGGTCGATTACGCATAAAGTCTAGTGGCAAAATCATGGGCAGATATGCCATCTACATACAAGGAAGAAAAACCGGTTTTACAATAGACTTTATGCGTAATCGGTTCGGCCTGTGCCAAACATTCTTAAATAATTATTTTACATAAGGTAATCAATGAAGACACACTCGCAGGATTCTGGAAACCGTAAACTCAAAACACAGTTGGAGAATATTCTAAATGATGACGCAAGAATTGTGTTTGATAAATGGATAAAAAAATAACTTTATTTATTTTTGATTCTTAGCTCTACGAGTTTTTGCAACTCTTGTTGTTTTTATTCCCTTTGCTGTTTTGGAATTTTTTTCGGCCTCTTTTGCTTTCTTTGGAATTACGTATCGAATAAAATGGCGATCAGTCTGCCTAACCACATATTTTGATAACCAGTATCGCATTTTCTTCCACGCGTCATCATCTTCGTCGTCAAACTCTACTTTGATCCCTAGTGTCTTTGCATGATCACGATGAATTACATATCCGTGTGTTGGAAATTGAAAAACTAATTTGTCAACTAACGCGTTGGTTTGTTTTTTACTATATCCGCTACTTTTCAAGATCTCTTCCAAGTAAACCATTCCCTCTTTTTGAATTCCACCCCACTCCTGTAATATTATGGGATCCAAACTTTCTACCATGTGCTTGTCAGGATAGGGAATCTCCTCGGGTTTTTTTGTTTGAAATTCTTCATCTAAAGCCTGTTTGGCTCTAAACAACGAATTAACGGACACCTGCTGACTGCGATAATACAGCTGGACATCTAACGGACTAAGCTGACTCATCATTCCCATTCTAATCCTATTTCCGATCAGTGCCAACATCGTTCCCCCACTCAAAGCATAATGGGGAACAAACACCGTAATGTCCTTGAATGCTTCACGTAGTGCTCTTGCTGTTTTATATGCAGAACTGACGTTACCACCTGTTGAATTTACTAACAGATATGCCTTGTTTTCTTTTAATGATGGAATCTTCTTCTTAAGATCTGTCAGGATGGTTTCTATTCCAAACTCATCCACTATATTCATAGTAGCCATTGCAGAGGTTGCTGGGTTATATCTTCGTGCTACATAGGATCCAATAAATGACAGTAACACCACATTTTGATCATTGGCAAATTTTTGTAGTTCCTCATCTCTTTCTTCCTCAGCATCAATCATTAAACCAATTTCCGTTGGATGCTCGTCATCCCCAAGCCTAGTGTTCATATGTAGATGTTCAAAAAATGTTATAAAAACTAGATCAAGCCTTCCCAAAAGTGCCCCACAAGACAGATCCATATTCAAAATGATTCAAATTATGCTGCCTGCAGATCCGTATGTCAGCATCGTGAATCGCGTACACTTGGAAGGCTGAGGACGACACTGTCGTGTAGAAGACCATGCGTAGTATCTACGTCAGCCATTTGCTCATCTTTACCACCTTTAACTCGCTTCTGCGCGTCATATTGTGCAGGGATCTCTGCATCCCGCCGACGGTCCTGTAAAGGCAGTTTGAAGTCGCCTTCTTTAGCCCGCGCCACTGCCCCTCCGTGTTGTTCAGATCCGGCGTGTACGGCGGCAGGTACCGCAGGACCACGTCCCATAATAGGATAGTCCCTAGCCAGAATTGAAGTCACGTCCTCCTTCCATCTAGGCATGAAGATCACAGATGCAGGCAGATCCGTACATGGTTGATAGGGGCAGATGACCACGTACCCGGGGTTTCTGATCAGCGCGTCCCTGATCATGTCCGTCACGTTGTGCCCCTGGAGGCGCCAAGTTATAGAGCACGTAGATATGGTGCCGAACATCTTCAGTCCGCCTGCAGTCCGCAGCCCGAACCGTATCTTGCATGCGATCACGCCGGGTCTCAGCATGCGCTCAGCCAGGTTGTTGGTGGGATCCATGCCCTGATGCAGCTTGAACGTGTAGAGAAATCCCGAGGCGTTCCCAAGCTTTGGCATAGCTCTTGCACCCGTTCCTCTCGCATATGGCGGCAATCTAGCGCGTCTCTGCCACCGGCCCGTCGTGCTACCGGACGCCCTCCGGCGGCCCAGTCCCTTGGCGTGGTGCAGCCTTCCCTTGAGTCGCTCGCCGGCGGCCCGGATCTCCAGAGTCGGATTTTTCGCTCTGGGCGTCTGCCTCCCAGGTCATGTGGGCCCAGCACCTCTACCTGTTCTTGCCGAAGAACTTTTCGTACCCGGGGTACCCGTCGGTCACCCCGATCCTGGGCACGTATGAAAGGTACTCGTCGAGTACGGATGCCCTCCTGCTGTCGGTCGCCACCATGTGCGCGCCGACGGGCGCGCCGTCCTTGACGCTCACTGCCACCCACAGATGGGGTTGCTTCCTAATTCCACCTGCCGGACTCAATCTGCATGTTTTCTGAATTTCTGTCCTTTTGTACGCCTGATCCATGTGGCATCTCAACGGTTTTCAGGAATTCTGGCGAATTAGGAAACAACCCCCCCACAGGTAGCCGCTTCTGCCGTTGCACGGCATCCCCGTCTCGCCCATGTGGACGTGGTCGCATCCTGCAATCTCCGTCTTGATGTCCTCCACGCACGGATCGAGCGCCTTTGCGGCAGCCTTGAGGCAGCTCTGTATCATTCCCTTGCTGGCGTCAATCCCAAAGACCTCCCTTACGATGCGCCTGATGGAACCGATGGAGGCAGGCATGGCGTGCAGGGTGCAGATATAGGAGGCCATGTTGGGTTCAAACTCGGTGCCCGGAACGACCAGTCCGCCCCCGTTTGTCTCGGTGACGGCGCCGCACCCGCGGCACCTGCGGCGAGTAGAGTAGTGCTGTGTCGTGACCGGCTCTGGGATCTCTGGAATGTCAGTAGCCATCCTGGTTCCGGCGGGAACCGGATCTGTCAGGTCGCATCAGCCGCACGCGCCGCACCTGTCAGGCACGTGCGTCTTGTACTGGGTAGGGCGCCTCTTGTGTGATACGCCCCTGTGTCCGGGTTTTTGGCCCGGCCTTGCCGGTGCCTTGCCTGATTCCCTTGCCGCAGTCGCCTTTTTCTGCTTGGTCGGTATCGAGTTCTGTGATGACAGGCTGTGCGGGCTCATAAAATTCGATGCGGTGTTTGAGCTGCTTGATTTGTGACACCTGCATCTCGACTAGTGCGGCATCATCGGCCTGCCTTATGGCAGATGCCATCCTTTCTGTGTCAAGCTCCTCCTGCGTCTTCTGAAGCTCCGCCCTGGCGCAGGCCATCTCTTTGCTTAATGCCTTGAATTCCGAGGCTGTAGGCATGTATTTTCTTGGTATTGATAGTTTATAGATCAGACGGTCACGAAAAATTAACTAGGCAGGGGCTATCCTATTACGCGGAGTTTTATCGCCTGAGAAACCTGAATCGCAAGTGGCTCAATATGGCGCAGGAGGTAAATCTGAAGATGTGTACGTACAACCAGTGGGTTGCAAAGGTAGCTGCCGTGTAGGAACGCACGCCGGTCATGATCCGGGCGGATCGACTAGACTCTAGTTGGAGCTATGCAACAGAATGTTCGTTGCAGGTTATGTGCTGACTTGTTCCATGGTCGCCCTGAAGTCTTTGAGTCTGTGCGAGAGCTCTGTCAGTGCCGACAAGACAATCTGCTCTGGTCTTAATGCGCCGGTAGTCTCAACCGTGAGGACTCGCTCGTTTTCCTTGCCCGTCTCCGTCAACGTTGCGACATTTGCAGAATTCCATTTTGCATGTTCTGATCCCCTCCCAAGTCTTGCATATGCCTCGACCTTGACCCTTTGGCCTGGGGCCAGATCTACAACCGGAATTTTTCCAGAGGTCGGCCTGACGGCCTCGTCCTCTGATGTCAGCTCGCCGGACAGAACAGTCCTCGTTGCATCCGTGTCCCCGGAGTCTAAGACTAGCATCACCCTGCAATTAGAGCACCCAGTCTCACTCTTGCAGTCGCACTTTGAGGGCTCGACATATCCTGACAGATCCGTCCTTAGCGGAACAAGGGCCAGCCTGTGGGCCAGTCCCTCATCGGCCAAAACCGAGGAGTTCTCGATGATATCCACCGTATCGATTGCAAATACAGGAACCCCGTTTAGGCAAATACGCCTGATTGCATTTGCATATTGCAGCGGAATGTCTTTTAGCTTGACGGACAGTTTTTGCTCATCCTTGTCAATAATCTCTAGGGAGGACAAATCTCACCGAAAATCTCCAAAGTCCCCATAAAAGTCTAACGTGATTTTGCGCATAGATAAATACCAAGCTGCTATACAACTGTCATCATGGCAGATGTAACCGTAGTGCGCTACTCATTTGAGGGAGAAAGGTTTGAAATCCTTGTAAAGCCCGACCCTGCCCTGGAATACAAGCTTGGCAGGAAAAAAGACGTCTCGGCCGTACTGGTTTCCGATGAGATCTACAGTGACTCTGGAAAGGGGACGAGGGCGTCAACTGAAAAGCTCCTCAAGGCGTTTCAGACCGACGACCCGACTGCAGTAGCTGAGAAAATCATGCAAAAGGGGGATCTCAATCTTACTACTGATCAGCGGCGAAAGATGACAGAGGAGAAAAGAAAGCAGATCGTGGAATTTGTAGCCAAAACCTACGTTGATCCCAGATCCCACCTTCCGCATCCCCCCCTCAGGATTGAGCAGGCGATGAAGGATGCGCGCGTCTCCGTTGATCCCCAAAGATCCGTCGACGAGCAGGTCAAGGACTTGGTTGACAAACTCCGTTCCATAATCCCGTTAAAGTCAGAAAACCTGTCCCTTGAGATTGTCGTTCCGGCACAGTTTGCAGCACAGTCCTATTCTGTTCTAAAGTCTGTGGGGTCGCTTAAAAAAGAGGAATGGCAGGCAAATGGCTCCCTCAAAGCAATACTAGAAATACCGGCAGCTGCAAGACCAACTGTGATCGATAGGCTAGGATCCATTACAAAGGGCACCGCCACGGTGGAGGTGCAGCAGTAATGGAGAACACAAAAAGAAAGTACGTCATCCCCGGGGACGTAATCACCGCCGGCCCGTACAGGCCAGAGCAAAACGTTACCCTGATAGGGGACAAAATAGTGGCCACCGCAGTCGGGATTTCGGAGATCTATGACGACGGCGTCAAGGTCATTCCGTTGACGGGAAAGTACTTTCCTAAAATCAACGATCTGGTAATTGGCAAGGTCATATCCCACACCTCCCTGTCGTGGGAGCTTGACATCAATTCTGCCTATGTGGGGTTCCTGCCAGCACAGGACGTGTTTGGCCGCGACTTTTCTGCCCATGCAGACGAGTTGGCCACAAAGCTAACCGCCGGCGATCTGGTCGCCGCACGCATTGCAAACTTTGACAGGACGCGGGATCCGCTTGTGACCATTGCAGACAGGGATCTGGGACGAATTGACTCTGGCGAGCTGATTGCAATATCCCCAAGCAAGGTTCCCAGACTTATTGGAAAGAGGGGAACCATGATCCAGGCCATTGAGGAGGCCACCGATGTCGGGGTCACAATAGGCCAGAATGGATGGGTGGTAGTTGCCGGCGAGGATCCAAATGGGTTATTAAAGGCCAAAAAGGCCATTGAGATGGTAGACGGGCAGGCACACCTTGCAAATCTTACCGACAAAGTGAAAGAAATGTTAGAATCAAAGGGTGAATCCTAGTGGGTGGACGAGACACAGACGTAGTGCTATTAGATGAGAATGGAATTCGCTGTGATGGACGCAAGGTAGGCGAGCCAAGAAGGGTTACAATCAAGGCAGGCGTCTTGAAAAATGCAGACGGCTCTGCATACATTGAGTTTGGCGACAACAAAATCCTGGCGGGGGTGTTTGGCCCGCGCGACGTGCATCCAAAACACATGGCAAACACCGACACCGGAATCCTCAGATGCAGGTATCACATGGAGCCGTTCTCGGTCACTGAAAGAAAGAACCCGGCCCCCTCGCGCAGGGAGATCGAAATCTCCAAGGTCATCAAGGAGGCCTTGGCGCCTGCAGTCATGCTAGACAAGTTCCCACGTACTGCAGTTGACGTCTACATAGAGGTCCTGCAGGCCGACGGCGGCTCGCGCTGCGCGGCCCTAGATGCGGCGGCAGTGGCGCTGGCAGACGCCGGAATTCCCATGCGCGACATGGTCTGCGCGTGTGCGGCAGGAAAGGTTGCAGATACCATTGTTTTGGATGTAAACAACGAAGAGGATCAGGCAGGTCAGGCAGACATGCCGGTGGGATATATGCCGAACCTGGGAAAAATCACCCTGATGCAGCTTGACGGCGTTCTTGGCCCCGCAGAATATGAAAAGTGCATAGAGACCGCAATTGACGGCTGCCTGCAGGTCTATGAAATACAAAAAAAGGCACTGCGTGACAGGTTCTTTACAAACGGTGAGGGCTCGCAATGACATCCTCACCTGTCATCGACGACCTGAAAAGACAGCGTATCATGGATCTGCTGGAAAAGGGCCAGAGGGCTGACGGACGCGCACTAGATGAAATGCGTGCGATTGTGATTGAGGCAAACGTCATTCCAAAGGCGGAGGGCTCGGCAAGGGTCAGGCTGGGCGATTCTGAGGTCATCTGTGGAGTAAAAATCCAGCCGGACAAGCCGTTTCCAGACATGGGTGACAAGGGCGTCTTCATATGTACCGCAGAGCTGCTGCCCCTGTCACATCCAAGCGTAGAGACCGGCCCACCCGGCGAGGCAGTAATCGAGCTGGCCAGAGTAGTGGACAGGGGCATCAGAGAGTCCCACATGGTAGACACATCGCAGCTGGTAATTGAAAAGGACGTCTCCGTGGTCGGCGTGTTTGCCGACAACACCGTAGTGGATTACGACGGGAATCTCTTTGATGCCTGCTCTTATGCGACAACTGCGGCCCTTTTGACTGCAAAGTCCCCGAAATGGGAGATGAGGGACGGCGTGCCGACCCTTGTGGAGGGGGTCAGCCAGGACGTTCCGACGACGACCGTCCCAGTTTCAATCACCATGGCAAAAATTGGGGGGCACCTCATAGTGGATCCAAACGCCGATGAGTGGGACTGCATGGACGCCCGAATCACGATTACCACCGACTCTGAGGGCAACATCTGCGCCCTGCAAAAGGGCGGTCATGACGGGCTTACCCTCGAGGATGTCAAAAAGGCCGGCAGGATTGCAGTTGAGGCAGGCAAGAAGGTAAGGGAAACCATCAAGCAGGTCAAGTGACCGGAATGGCAAAAAAGAAATCACTCAAGGGCCTAGGCGCCAGGTACGGAATCAAAATCCGGAAGCAGTACACCAAGGTTCACAGGACCCTAAAGGCAGAACGCACCTGTCCGGAATGCGGCTCCAAGTCCTTTGGCCGCGATGTTATTGGGATATTTTCCTGCAAAAAGTGCGGCTTTAAGATAGCTGGAACGGCATATGACGTCAAGGTTTGATGCAAAGATCACAGTTGATGCCGGGGACAATACAAAGGCAATCTTTGACTCGATGAGCACAGACAACGAGTACCATCCCGAACATCCCACCCGGACCAAAATGAGCCTGCACGAGACCATGTGCATAGAGATAGAGTCCGAGCACCTTCCGCACCTGCGCGCCAACCTGAACTCCACGCTCCGCCTGATTCAGGCGTGCAATGACACCATCGAATCGGTAAAGATATAAGAAAACCTGGCCTGAACGAAGCATGTCGACCCCGCAGCTTCCGCCGCAGGTGCAAGAGCAGCTGATGAGGCTTCAGCAGGCCCAGCAGAACATGCAGTCAATCATGGCCCAAAAGCAGCAGCTTGAAATCGAGAGGATCGAGACCGACAAGGCCCTAGAAGAGCTGAAAAAAGCCGGGGACGGGGACGCAGTATACAAGCATGCAGGCTCCGTCCTGATAAGATCCACAAGGGACTCCCTTGTCTCCGAATTGGAGGAGAAAAAGGAGCTGGCAAAGACCAGGACGACCGTCCTGCAAAAGCAGGAGGCCAGGGTGCAAGAAAGCCTGCGCGGGTACGAGGCCAAGCTCAAGGAGATGATGGGCAGTGCCGCAAACCAGGGCCAGCACCAGCCCAAGGACTAGGCGCAAACAAGATATTAGCAGACAAGAGCAGGCCTAATTGTGAACCTGAGGGATCTCCGCATTGTTGTAGACGAGCGTGAAAAGAAGAGCGGCATTCCTGACCTGCTGCGCTCAGTCGGCCTGCGCATGGAGATCAAAACCCTCCCCGTCGGCGATTATATCGTGGGCCCGGAGACCGTGGTGGAGCGAAAAAGCATCCGGGACCTGCTCTCCTCCGTGTTTGACGGCAGGCTGTTTGATCAGTGCAGCAGGCTCAGGGAGCACTTTGGGCACCCGGTAATCCTGATGGAGGGAAATGTTGAGGAGATCGAAGACCTGACTGAGAACTCCCTGATATTTTATGGCGCAGTCTCAACTGTCGCGCTTGACTTTAAGATACCCATAGTCCCGACGCCTAGCGCCTCGCACACTGCAAAGCTCCTAGTCTCGATGTGCTCAAAGAGGGCCTCTGCAAGGGGGCCCTTTATCAAAAAGATAAAAAAATCCTCCGACCTGCAGCAGCAGCAGCTCTCCCTTCTGGCCAGCCTTCCCGGCGTCGGCGAGAAGCTGGCAGTTAGGCTGCTGGAAAAGTTCGGAACCCCGAGGGGCGTGATGACCTCGACGGCAGCCGATCTTGCCAAGGTCGAGGGACTGGGAGGCCAGCGTGCAAAAAAAATCAAGAGGATGCTGGGCTCAAAAAGCAGGCACTACAAGGCATCGGGCCAAAAGACCCTCCATGGCTAGCCCTTCCTGACTAGCTTTCGCCTCAGGCTTGTGCCGCACAGCGGGCATTCCTTTTGGTTCCTGAAGTTCCTTTTGCATCCCGGGCAGTAGTGAATCCACGTGCCCTCGTACCTGATCCCGCCCGTCATGACGGGCAGGGCCGCAATCCCGAGCGATTTTGCCACGTTTGAGACCGCAAAGTCGTCCGTGACTATCTGGGCTCCCATCTCCAGCGCCAGCGCCAGAACCGAGATGTCCTGCCTTGACAGCTGCTGGAAGTCCCCCGTTCTCTTTGAGCCCTCTGTCGCCCTGGCGCTTGACTCCTCCCCGGGCTCCCTGACCTGCAGCCTGCCTGCCTCGATCATCGTGTACAATACGTCCTGGTTTTTCTTGATGTGGCTGACCTCCTCGAAGACCAGCGGGGTCGTATACCATCTGTCGTCTGCCCCGAAGGGAACCCCCGCATAAAACGCGCTGGCATCCAGAACCTTAGAATCCAAGCTTGCTCATCTGCCTCAGTCCCCGCTTTTTTAGCCGGACAAAGACTGCCGGCCTCTTGTACTTTTTGATTGTAATGCCGTCCTCAAAGCCTGCCGACTTTACTACCTGCGCATCCATTACGATGTTGCTGTCGTGGGAGCACTGGATCTCGATTTTTTCGTCGGGCACAACAAGCGATGCCAGCCTGTATACCGGGGCGACGGGCGTGATTATGAGCACGTCAAGACTCTCGTGCAGTATCGGCCCCCCGAGTGAGAACGAGTGCCCCGTCGAGCCGCTGGGGGTGGAGATGATCACCCCGTCCATTTTCTGCCTCACCGTATCGTTTTGGAACTTGATCTCGATTTCTGAGGTCTTTGTCATGTTCTGCCTGCTGATATAGATCTCATTTAGTGCGGGGGGAAACTCCTTGCCGTTGCATGAGGCCGCGACGCGGGTTCTTTTCTCTAGTATTATCTTTCCGGCCTTGATCTGCCTTATTGCCGAGTCGATCTCGTCTAGCGTGATCTCTGCCAGAATCCCCCTGTTTCCGCCCACGTTGATCGTAAGAATCGGCGTGTCGTTTTCCAGCTGTCTGAACGTCCTAAGCGTGGTCCCGTCTCCGCCGAGCGTGACTGCAAGATCCAGTTTTTCCTTTTTGAGCTCGTCCAGGGAGTCTACCCTGCTGGCCCCCGTGACTGAAACCGGGGATATCGTAAAGACCCTGCTCCTGTTTTTTAGGAATTTCTTGGCAACGCTTACTGCGGCCTCTTCGGACTCTTTGGAGCCTACCTTGCTTACTATTGCAACCCTGCCTAATTTCAAGCGTTTTTCCTACTCTCCCTTGGCATAAAAATCATATTTTTGCCATTGCCTCAGCCAAGTGAAAAGTATCCCGGATCTGACGTCATGGAGGGGGTTTGGGCTCCCTGAGATAAGCCGTCATGCCCTCCATACATGCTGCAGGCATCACCACGCTGGGGTACAGGACATGCCAGGATTTTATAGCGCTGTTTCAGCTTCCTGTTGATTTCATCCTGGGTACTTTTCACTTAGCTGTGCCTGTAAAAACAATTAAGTATAGAAATGAAAATCTGGTATGCATGAGTTATGCACATCCGGAGGTACTAGTCGATACCGAGTGGGTGTCTCAGAACCCCCCCGGCGATAACAGGAGGATGGTGGAGGTCGACTATGACCCCGAAAACGGATATCGCAGGGGCCACATCAGGGGAGCAAGCCTGATCTGGTGGAAGCGCGACATCAACGACCCTGTAACCAGGGACATCATAGGCAAAAGGCAGTTTGAGAAACTGATGTCTAAAAACGGGATTACCCCCGACACCGAGGTGGTTCTTTACGGGGACTTTAACAACTGGTTTGCCGCGTTTGTCTTTTGGGTCTTCAAGTACTATGGGCATGAAAATATCAAGATTATGAACGGCGGCAGAAAAAAATGGGAGCTTGAAAATAAAGAGTATACGACCGAGGAGCCGCAGATTCCGGCCTCACAATACCGGGCGCAGCCCCCAGACGAGGGGCTTCGTGCATATCTGGCCGATGCAAGGCGCGCACTGGAAAAAGACGATACCGTGATGGTGGATGTAAGATCCCCTGCAGAGTTCACCGGCTCGATCACCGCCCCTCCAGAGTATCCGACGGAGCACGCACAGCGGGGAGGACACATCCCCGGCGCCAACAACATCCCGTGGGCCACCGCAGTCAATGATGCAGATGGCACGTTCAAGGGTGTAGAGGAGCTGAGGCAAAACTATGAGCCAAAGGGAGTCACAGCAGACAAGGATGTCATCTGCTACTGCAGAATCGGCGAGAGGTCGTCCCACTCTTGGTTTGTCCTAAAGTACCTCCTGGGATACCCGAGGGTTCGAAACTATGACGGTTCTTGGACCGAGTGGGGCAACATGATTGGCAACCCCGTAGAAAGGTAAGTTGTCGCTGGATCTTCCAATTCTAAAAAGTGGCAGTTTCTACTATGTCAAAGAGTCCGACACCGATCTGGTGCTTGAGGACAGAACCAAAAGGGGCCTCAAAGTCCGTGAGCGCTCCGTAGACGAGAGGCTTGCCGTCGATGCCGACAAGGGCATGATCCATGACGCGGACGGAATCGGCCACTGGGTGGCGATCCGGTGGTTCTTCCCAAAGTCCAGCTTTGTCCTAGATCAGGTGGCCGTCCATGCCGAGGCAATGGAGAAAAAATACGCCGAGCTGCGGGAGCTTACCTGCCCTAGCGACTAGTCGCGCCGCTCCCGCAGTCGACCCGCCCGGATAATGTCTGGAGTGCGGTTTTGACTAGACGGCAGGCGCCTCTGTAATCCCTTTGTATAGCCGTACCCTGTAGTCAACACATAAAAAAACGGATTGTTTTGACAGCTGTTTTTGGCCCAAAGATCTAAGATCAGGCAGACCATACTCACATGCACTAGAAAACAGACAGAATTCGTAGCATCAAAGGGTAAATTCCTGCCATGCAAGGCATCCACACCTCCGCAAGGCGTACAGGGGGGGACCCACAGGGGAGAACGCGACAGGCTGCTGCGGTCAGCCCATCAGGTATTGGAACAGCTTTATCGGAAGGAGTTCGCACTTGGCAAACAGCCTTCGCACTGACCGCTCCATGTCATCAAGCGTGTCAAATATCCGGACAGACAGCCTCTGCTTTATCTCCCTGTACGGTATCTCGACTGGGTTGAGCTCCGGCGTGTACGGAAGCAGGTACTCTAGCATTATCTCGCCATCGTACTTTTCCAGCGTCTCCTTTACGCCACCGGACTTGTGGTATGACGCATTGTCTAGGAATATCAGCACCTTGCCGTACCTCTGGTGCACCCGTTCTAAAAAGTCGCAAAAGCTGCCGGTGTTGATCTTGCCATAGAGCATAAAGTAGAACGTGCCGACTGCCAGCACGCTGAACATGTACCGGCGCTGCCGTGACAGCGACAGGGGCGCCGTGACGCTCATGCCGCGACTGACCCACCCGTGTTTGGGGCTGTCTGAGGTCTTTTGGACGGAGGACTCGTCCTCTGCCAGCACCGTGTAACCCTGCGCCGTCTTTTCCCGTATCAACTTCTGCGCCGCCTCCTTGAACTCGTTCTGCCTGTGCTTTGAGGCGGCCTTTGGGTTCCTAGGCCTCGGCTTTTTCCAAGAGAACCCAAGATTGCGTGCCAGTAGCCGCGTGCCGCTCTTGCTGTATTGCACGTCGAACTTCCTCTTGATGTGCAAGCATGGTGCAAGGAAGGGGTGCAGCAGGTTCGAGGAGAGCCTGGAGGCCCTAGGCATACGGCAGGTTCTTGCCGGTTACCGAGGAGGGCGCAAGGCTGGTCGGAATGATCAGCCTGGAGGCCCTAGGCATACGGCAGGTTCTTGCCGGGGTGCGCCACCCGCAGACAAACGGCAAGGTAGAGAGGCTGCACGGCAAGATACAGCGCAAGCTGCACGAGTTTGAGGATATAATGATGAGAACAAGCGATCCCGTGGATCTGTTCACGAAATGGTACAACTACGACAGGCCCCACATGTCCCTTGACCGGGAGAACCAGGAGACGCTGGCGCAGGCATATGAGCGCAAGATGCCTCCTGCGGGCGAAACGGTCATAGATGGGCAGACTGGGGAGGAGTATCATGTCAGATGGGGGGTGAACTATTCGGATCCCACACCAATTCCATGGTATGTGGTCACTTCCCCCTGCTGGCCAGGCGTGAAAATCATAACCCTACATGCCAATTCGTGCCTGATTGATAGGGGTAGGTGACCTCGTACGATCCTTATACTATGATCGCGTAGACTAGGCATTATGAAGGGCCAACCCCCCACACATCGCAAGATCGAGGCATCTGCAGCATTAACCTCGGAGACGATGAGTCTGAGGAAGGATCTCAAGGAGCGTGACAAGACCATTGATCAGCTAAACAAGACCATCAATGAAAAGGACAAGACCATCGGGGAGCAGGGCGGCAGGCTCAGGTACTACGAGAACGAGAACTCGCCCCCGTCGTGTTGTACCGCTGGCTAGTCTGTATTCTGCATCCTCGTAATGGATATGCAGAGCGGGCGCTGCGTCCCGTCGTGCTGTACCGCAAGATAAGCGGCCAGATCAAGGGCGGCCTGGTCTGGATGGAAAGGCACGGATGGTTCACGACATGCACGTCGACGTGGAGGATGCAGGGCAAGTCCATAATGGTCGAGGTGGCCAAGATAATCTAGGGGGTAGGTGACCCCCATATCAAACGGTGCTGATTCCCTGCACGGGCCACTGCGAGTGTGCGTTTTTCAGTCAGACGCATTCACTAGGCATTCCATCGCTTTATACTTTCTCTGCGTGAGCTCCTTGTTCTGCGTGCGGTATTCCGTTTCATTGGTCAGCATGTGCCAGATCACCTTTGCAAGCGTTCTGGCCACGGCCACCTTGGCCTTTTGCCTTCCCCTGTGCTTGGCTATTCTACTGTACCTTTCACCCATCCTGCTATCGTGCTGCACCGCTACGGTAGCTGCGTTGACAATGGCGTATCGCAGCCATGCAGAGCCGGTCTTGGTTATTGATCCTCCCCGTACGGTCTCGCCGCTGTTGCGGTGTGACGATATCAGGCCCGCGTATGATGCAAGCTTTTCTGTGGTGGGAAATCTTTGTATGTTTACTATTTCAGATATTATGGCAAGTGCGATCACGTGGCTTATTCCGGGAACCGTCATCAGGAGCTTGGTTCCGGGATCGTCTCTGCAGATGGTTGCAATCTTGCGCTCAAATCCTGCTGCCTGCTGCTGCGTCACTTCAATCCTGTCCAGTCCCGTGCCTATCATCATTTTATCCATCTCCGAGATGTCAGTCCCCGTCATCCCTGCAGAGCTCATGCATCCATTGGATTCCCTGTACGGTAAACTTGCCCTTGGTGGGCGGCCTTGCCGCATACTTTGCAAGTATTGCAGTTATCGTACGAGGTCACCTACCCCTGCCAATCAGGCACGAGTTGGCATTTATGACTATGATTTTCACGCCTAGCCAGCAGGGGGACGTGACCACATACCAGTTATCTTGTTCTTTTCGGCTGTTCCCAGGCGTACTGCGTCGATCCTGGCCCTTGAGAGGCCGCGCAGGTCCCTATAGTACCTGTCAGGCACGAACGACTCGTACACCATGTCCATCCTGAGCAGATCTGCCAGTACCTCCGAGTCTACTTTATCATCCTTTAGCCTTGCCTGCGCTATGGCCCGGGTCTTGGCAGGATGCGCCAGCAGTGTGTCTATTTGCTTATCCTCAAGCATGTCATGCAGCAGGATCCAGTAGTTCCCCGTTGCCTCACAGACTGCACGGATCTCGTGTCCTGCATATTTCTCGTTGATCCGTCCGACAAATTTTCTTATTCCGTCGGCCGTGTTGGAAAACTCCGTCTGTTCCAGAATCTTTGCAGTATCGTCCTTGATGGTTGCTACGCACGTCTTTTTATGAACGTCTATTCCGATGTTGATCATTGTATCACCTCCTTGTTGATCAAAGTGTGTGTGCCCAACTGAACGGAAAACTCCCATTCGCCCTCGATGTGGCATTTTGTTGTCCGCCTACTCTGAGCCAGTCTCATACACGCCCTCATACGTGGCAAGGTTACTTCGGCTCTTGGGCCCAACATGGAATATATGGCATCCGCTACAGATAAGATTTGATATAACGTCTCATACGGGTACATTTCCGTCTACTGGGTGAAAAGAGGCGCTTAAATATGCCAGTTCTAGAGCAAGAGTGCATTGAACAGATCCGTCCGCGCTTGTTTGACAGTCTCAGTTTTTATGGCTTTGATAGTTCCCGCAACGTCAGTCTATGTGCTAGGTGCCAACGTAGAGCCCCCACTAAAGCAGATGAAGAGCATGCCTACCGGAGGCGTCATAGTGTGCAATGACGGACTAGAACTTGATCTGGACCCCGTATTTTCGAACCACTTTTTGGGCGTTTTTGCGTAGCTCTGGCATCATCATTTGCCTGCCTCCCTTTGGTGCCGTACGACGAACTCCATCGGAGTGAGATATCCAAGTGAGGAGTGTATTCTGTCATGGTTATAGTCCCTAAATGCCTCCCTTATGACGTCTGAGGCGTCCTGGAAGGAGTCAAATTCATGGGGCCACAGGTATTCCCTCTTGATGCTTCCGTGAAACGACTCTATGTGGCCGTTTTGTTCTGGCGTCCTGTATGCTATGAGCTCGTGTCTTATTCCCAGCTGTTTCAGGGACTCCCTGAACATGCGCGACGTATACTGAGAACCGTTGTCTGTCCGCAGGGTCAGCATGCTGCAGTCCGGATCTGCTGCCGATACCGCATCGAGTACGGCCTGAACCGCATTCTCCTTTTGCGCCGTGGTATCAAAGGAGTATGCAAGCCACCTGCGCGAAAAGGCATCAAGTACGTTGAAACAGTAGCACCAGCCGTCCCCGCCGCAGTCCACGTATGTGATGTCTGCCTGCCACAGCCGGTTGGGGGCATCTGGCCTTGTAAGCTTGCGCGAGGCCCGTATTATGTCGTTTTTGGTCTTTTTGGGCTCGATCCAGCCTATCTGGCGGTAGATTCGCTGTATCTTTTTGCGGTTTACGCGCACGCCAGTCTCGCGCAATATCTGGTTTGCCATCCTCCGGGTTCCGTACGTCGGCCTTTTCTTGCCTATGGTACGTATGATTGAGACCGTCCCGGGGTCGGCTTTTCTGGCTCGTCTGTCGGCGTCCTTCCTGGCGTAATACCAGGTGCCCTTTGAGACGCCGCAGTATTCCAGGGCTGTATTGAGGCTCATCTTCTGGTGGCAGATCTGTACGGCATTCATCCTTTGCTCAGCTCCATTGTTTTTTTTAAAGCGTCACAGGCCACTGCATACTCGCCTATGATGCGTTTGAGATTCTGGTTCTCCTTTTGCAGGGCAGCCGCTGCCTTGTCATTCCGGCCCAGGATGGATGCCTTGCCGCCCTCGACGAACCTGTCCATCCACCTGCCAAACGTGGTGGGCGCGATGTTGTGCTTGCGGCACAGCTCGGCAGTGCTGATGCTGGTCTTGATGGACTCCATCACTATGTCTGTTTTTTCGGCCAATGTGAACTTTTGTTTTTTCATGCCCCGTATGCCCTCCTGTCACATACAAATTCTACGCATTTGGGTGGTTCGAATTTTATGGGGTCCTCACCAAACTCGTGCTAAAGTCCCATGACCGCACCCCAGCATGCGTCAAGCCTGACACAAAGGTCATACTGATCGCCAGGGGCTGGGGCATCGACGTCATCACCCGTCAGGATCTCAGCCATGCCAAAGATGCGATGGAAGACGCCATGGAAGAGAACGCGATAGAAGACGCCAAAGATGCGATGAACGCCAGCAAAGCAGTCGGGACAGTAAAAGCCAACGCAACCGCAGGCATGGCAGAAGACGGTCCGGTGGAAGTGGCACGCACCGGCAACATGATGGCGAAAGAGGCGTCATCACTGGATCTTACAGAAGAAGAGGCCCGGTTGCTTGCCAGCACGACTGCAATCAGCGTCGCATATGATCCCGGCTGGGCCCCAATAGAGTTTGTCGACGGTTCTGGAAGCGTTCAGGGAATCACGAAAGGGTATATTGCAGAGTTTGAAGCGCTGACTGGTGCAGACTTTGTCCCGGCGGAACTGGACAGCTGGACTGACGCGCTGGATGCCATCAGGGACGGGAGGGCCGACGTGATGTTCATGGTCGGGATGACCGAGAAGAGGTCCGAATACATGGACTTTACAGAGCCGCACACCACATTGTCATGGGACATGATAACATCCGACGAGATGCCCGTTGCCGCAGAAGAGATCGCGACCCTCAAGGTCGGAACGATTGCGGACTACGAGATAGAGGAATGGCTAGATGAAAACGGCATAGCCTATACGTCCTTTGAGGATCACGCGACGGCGCTTGGCGCACTAGGTGACGGCAGCATAGACGTGTTCATAGAGGTATACGTGGTGGCAGCAGCCCACGCAGCAGAGAACGCAGAAGTGGGCCCCATATACGACGCCGGCCCGGTAGGGCACGACATAATGCTGTCGGTTGGATTTCCAAAGGATCAGACGGTGCTAAACTCCATCCTTGCAAAGGCACTGGACGCAATTCCAGAGGAGCAGAGAACGCAGATGCTGGATGCAGTCACGCCTGCGGTGCCGACCTAGGCGCCTGCCCGCCGCCGCGCACGGGGGTTGGACGTTGCCTAATTCGCCAGAATTCCTGAAAACCTTCGAGATGCCATACGAATCAGGCGTGCAAAATGGCGGAAATTTAGAAGGGCATACAGATTGAGTCAAGCAAGCGGAACTAGGAAACGGCCTCCCACGCATGACACGGGGGCTGCCACACAATTCGTCAGACTCCTGAAAACCGTGAGACGTTATACGGGCTAGGTGCGCAGAGAAGCGATTCGTAATTAGCAGGTTTTGACCCATAGTAAACTCATAAAAGAAATGGATGGTTTGTATGTGGTCACGTCCCCCTGCTGGCCAGGCGTGAAAATCACAGTCATAGATGCCAACTCGTGCCTGATTGGTAGGGGTAGGTGACCTCGTACATTCCATGAGTAGATAAGATTTTTAAATAATCCCAAAATACCATAATCAAATGTCGCTGTTGCTCAAGGATCGGGTATACACAATGGAGTCCCCGACTGCCAAGAGAGGGGTATATCCGCTGCACGGCTACAAGCTAGGGTTGTACAGGCTGCCGATTGAGCTAGTTGATCCGGACGAGATAAAATCCATTGTCACCGGACTGAAGAAAACCTTTGAGATGGATGCCTATGCCGACAGGGTATTTGCAACCTATACCTGGACTGAGAGAAACATGGATGATCCGGATGCACGGGGATACGAGGAGGTAGACCTCAGCGTTACCGTGGAGGTCGTAACCGGAGAGGTCGTCGACATCATATACCAGATCTTCCCGATTGAAAAGTTCGGCGATCCACAGTGGGTTAGGGACTATCGAAAAAAGGCAGATCACTTTGCAAAAATGATCATTGACACACTGCTTCGCAACACCATACTGCAAGACAAGATGGTCGAGTCCATGATTAAAAACGAAAAGATTCCCGAGATAGCTGCACTAAACAAACTAGACGAGATGACCCCACTTGCAAAGATTGTGCCCAACGCAAAGCCACAGCTTGGCGCAAAGGAGGAGGAGGTCGTCGAAGAGTCCGATGACGAGGTAGTAGAGATTCCCGATGGCGCCAAGCCCGGGCCTATTGACGTTGAATACAAGTCAAAGATGAAGCCATCTGCGCCATTTGCAGCAGAGGGCGGCCACACAATCAAGACCTGGGGCAGAAAGGGGACCAGCAACGGAATCATGGGCGTGTGGGGGGAGTTTGTCTCAGTAGACTATGATATCTGCGTGGCAGACGGCGCGTGCATTGAGGCATGTCCTGTCAGCGTGTACGAGTGGTTTGACTCTCCCGGAAATCCCGCCTCTGAGAAAAAGCCGCTGATGTCAAAAGAGCCCGACTGCATCTTCTGCCTTGCCTGCGAGGGCGTATGTCCGCCAAAGGCAATCAAGATCTTCGAGCAAAAGTGACAGCCATGCTGGGGCTACGTCCTCCTGCCAGCCGGGCATGAAAATCACAGTCACGTGCAAAACCGTTTCTAGCTGCCAAGGGCAGGGCTCTTGCCGGGCAGCATGCTTTCAACTATTTATAGCCAGAAACCATCTGACTAGCAGGGATAACCATGAATCCATTCACTAGCTTGGTTTTTGACGTCTTTTTGGCATGTGCAGGACTCATCGCGCTGTATACCTGCAACCTTTACTATCTTACGTTTTTGGCATCCAAAAAAAACGGCAAGAATCCCACCACGCAGCTTGACGAGCCATCGATTACGATCCAGCTTCCAATCTACAACGAAAAGTACGTAGCAGCGCGGTTAGTGGACGCGGTCTGCGCGATGGACTATCCGATGGACAGGATGAGAATCATGGTGCTAGATGACTCTGACGATGATACGGTAGAGCTGATGCAAAGAACCGTACGTAACTATCAAAAGCAGGGATATGCCATAGAGCACATCAGGCGCGGCACGAGGTCCGGATACAAGGCAGGCGCGCTAAAGCATGCCATGAAGACTACCGACACTGACTTTGTGGCCATCTTTGATGCCGACTTTATTCCCCCAAGGTGGTTCCTGCAGCGCGCCATTCCCCACTTTGCCAGGGAGAAAATCGGCCTGGTCCAGTGCCGGTGGGGCCATGTCAACGAGAACTATTCTGCCATCACCCAGGCGCAGGCACTGAGCTTGGACTTTCACTTCCTGATAGAGCAAAAGGCAAAAAGCAACTCACACCTGTTCATGAACTTTAACGGGACCGCGGGCATATGGCGGCGCCAATGCATAGAGGACGCCGGAGGCTGGCACACCGCAACCCTAGTCGAGGATCTCGACCTGAGCTACCGCGCACAGATGAGGGGATGGAGGTGCCTCTTCCTGCCTGACATAGTAGTCGATGCGGAGCTTCCCGTCCAAATGAACGCCGCCAAACGGCAGCAGTTTCGGTGGGCCAAGGGCTCCATCCAGTGCGCCATCAAGCTCCTGGCCGACATTGCCGTCAAGCGCAAGGTGGCCATTGAGGCAAAGTTCCAGGCGTTCATCCAGCTTACGCGCCACATCGTCTATCCGCTTATGCTGATCCAGTTCCTGGCACTGCCGGTCCTGCTTGCCTCCGACGTCAACCTTTATCTGATAAGCTTTTTGCCGGCGCTGACTATCGCGGCATACCTTGCCATGGGTCCGGTCGCATACCTGCTCATCATGCAAAAGATGTACAACTCCTCCTGGAAGTCCAAGTCAAAGGTACTCCCGTCCCTGCTTGTCTACAACGCAGGAATGTCGGTAAACAACACGGTCGCAGTCTTTGACGCGGTCTTTGGCAAGAAAAACGAGTTCCTCCGGACCCCAAAGTACGGCATCGTCAAAAACGGCGACGACTGGAAGAGTAAGGCGTACAACCTGCCCTTTACCAAGACGACGCTGCTTGAGGTCTTCTTTGGGGTATACGGCCTGCTTGGCATACTGATTGCCATCTTCTCAAACAATCCGTTCTTTGCGCCGATTATAGGCCTTCAGACGGTCGGATTCATGTACATAGCGTACCTGAGCCTGTCCCACTCCAAGTTTAAAAGAAATAAATCCAGCGGCAGCCTGCCCCCAACCAGGGCAGAAAGGATGGCAAATGTTTCATACAAGCTTGCAATGGTAGGCATCATTACGATCATCGGCTTTGGCGCATACATGGCCATGCAGGGCTATTCGACTGACGTGTATCCGCTGGATCTGGCGCGCGGAAACATGGCCGCAGTCGTGGGCTCTGCCGATACCGGCATCATCATAGAGCACCTCAGGGACGCAAAGGCAAGCCTTCCGGCAGAGGGCAACCCCGTGTGGCTGTTCCCCACCGCCGATACCGACTTTGGGAGAATACAGGCCGAGCTGGGCTCGATGATAGACTATGCCGAGCAGATTGCAGCCGTCCCGATGGACAGCTCCTCGTATCACACTGCGATGCTAAACATCGACAACCAGGCATCCGAGATCCGGGAGAACATCATGGATGCCACCCCGTACATGTATGTCAGCGTCTCTAACATAATCTTCAGCGCGGTCTGGATTGCGGCAATCATCGGCATCTTTGCGGTTCTGAAGCGAAAGAAGGATCAGCTTGCAAAGTACGACGAGACCGACGCAGTCTAGGGGATTCCCAGCTCCCCCCTGATCTCGTCTACTGCCCTTATCCCGTAAATGTCCCTGATCTGGCGGATCCGGATCATCTCCTTGAGGTTTTCCCTGCCTATCCTGTCGTACAGTATGTTGAACACGTCTGAGAATCTGATCTCCCACCTGTCTGCACAGTCAAATATCTTCGATATCGCCCACTGCTGGACATCTGAGGGCATCTCCACGCCCCCCTCCGTATCCCTGTACGTCTCCCCGAACAGCCTGGTAATGTCGCGGGTCTGCTCTGCCATGCCCTCGATGTCCCTTAGCTCCCCGTACTTTGACTCGGCATTCATCCTGATCTTTGACTGGAACTCGGACAGCCTTAGCAGCACAACTACATCCCTTGAGGATGACTCGTCTGTCCTCCTGACTGCCCCTGCAAGGGCAGAAATTTTCTGCTCAATTGTGTTTGTCTTGTCTGCCAGGCTCTGTCTGAGCTCACCCATGCCCTCCTGGACCGACTTTACGCCCTCGCCTACTAGTGCCGCGGCGTCTGCCCTCCTGGCCAGCGACTCTACCTGGCCCTCGACTGCGTCTATTTTTCCGGCGTTTTGCGATACCTTCTCTATCTTGTCCTTGATTGCGTCCAGCTCTGCAGATATTGACGGTATCGGCGCCGCCTTTTCTGCAATGGCCGAAAATTCCCGCCTTAGCCCGCCAATCACATCCTCTATGCCGTCGATGCCCTCTGCCCTTTCTGATATGCCCCTGATAGTCTTGTTGATCTCTACCAGCTCCCCCTTGAGGAACTCTGTTGCGTCTGCCTTTTGCGATATTTTTTCCAGCTCTGCCCTTAGCTCCGAGGCGTCGATTCCGGATTCAATGCTTTTCTTTAACGACTCGATCTCGTCGCCTATGCCTGCCAGTGACTCTGTCTTTGTGGACACCTCCCGCAGCTGATCCCTGACGCCGTCTATTCTCTGGGCAATCTTCATGATCATCTGCGAGTTGTTCCGTATCGAGTCCATGCTGTCGCCGACCTGCTGTGCCAGCTCCGCCGTCTTTGGGGCCGACTTTTGAATCTTGGAAACCTCGTCCTCTAGCCTTGCCGTCTGGGAGTTTATCTTGGCAATGATGTCTGCCTGCCCCCTCACCTGGTTTAGTCCCGCAAACAGCTTGCCGCTGTCGTCCTCTAGGATGCTGATCTGCTTTGACTGTTTTTGGATCTGTTCTAGTGATACGGCAATAGCATCCATCATCGTCTTCATTGATATGAGAACCTTCTGGTTGTCTGCAAATATCTTGCCCACTACCTTGATTTCCTTTGATAGCTGCTTGGCCGTGTCAGATATTGAGGCCACTTTTTTTAGCATCGCTGCAGGAGTAGGCTCCCTTTTTGCCGGCCTGGCGCTTGCGGCCTTTTTTGCCGGCTTGGCGCTTGCGGCCTTTTTTGCCGGCTTGGCGCTTGCGGCCTTTTTTGTAGCCATACTTTTACACCGCTTTGTTTAGATTAAAAAATAGTGGTCAAAAATAAGAGATAAAAGTGGTTATTGGTTTACAACCTCTGGCTCGTGCAGGATCTCGTGGAATGTCTTCTCGACAAGCCCGTTTGAGCTCTCGACGAAGCCTCTTGTGCAGTATTCACACTGAATCATGTATTACCGTATGGTACCGTACTATTAATAACCGGGTTATTATCAAATTACCTGCAGTCAGATACCCCAGGTCATATCTCCACACAAGTTTCAGATGACCCACTCATCACCCTGCAGCCTGTATCGGATTACTTGGGCATAAAGAGCTTTGATCCGGCACCCCCCGGAATGGGGGTTGTCGCCTAATTCGCTAGAATCCCCGAAAACCGTTGAGATGCCATATGATCAGGCGTGCAAAATGGCGGAAATTCAGAAAAACGTGCAGATTGGGTCAAACAAGTGGAATTAGGCGACAGCCCCCCCCCCCCCCGGAATGGCAAATAATTTAAAACAAAATCTTCTAGTCAATTAGGTGATAAACACAACCCTGCAAATTGATTCCTTTGGGATTCAGAACTCTCTGAATCAGAGCGTAAGCACCATAGTCGAGCAGCTAAAGCCGGAGCTGCCCCACACCACGTTTGTCACGGATCTGGCAATCATCATGATTATTGGCTCAATCGTCACGCTTGCATTCTTCAAAATCAGGCAGCCTCTCATCATCGGCTACCTCTTTGCCGGGATGCTGATCGGCCCCCTCTCACCCCTCTGGTCCTGGTTTCTGCCAGAGGGCGGGCCCTCTAGCATAGAGGGGATTGGGATTCTATCTGACATCTCTGCGCTTAATCTTTTTGCAGAGATCGGCGTAATCCTGCTGCTGTTCGTCATTGGAATCGAGTTTCCGTATGCAAAGATCCGCTCGATTGGTAAGGTGGCCGTAGGCGTTGGAACCATCGGGCTGTTCTCGACCCTGGGAGTCGTCTTTTATGCCGCAAGCATGTTTGGGCTAAACTTCATGGATTCCCTGTTCATTGCGGCCGCCCTTTCCATATCTAGCACTGCAATCATCGTAAAAATCCTGGAGGATATGGGAAAGATCCGTAAAGAGTCGTCAATCATGGTGCTGGGAATCCTGATTGTAGAGGACGTCATCGCAGTCATCCTGATCTCGTCGCTGCAGTCGATTGCCCTAGTCGGCTCCGTTTCCGTGGAGGGCATCATCGTGGTGGTGCTCGTTGCATCGGGCCTGATTGCCGGAACCTTTACGATCGGGACCCGGATCCTCCCGCCCATGATCGACAAGGTGGCAGCTGCTGAAAACCGCGAAATCCTCCTGCTCAGCGTTCTGGGGCTGTGCTTTGGATACGCGCTACTGGCAAACGTGGTGGGGCTCTCCGTTGCCATTGGCGCGTTTCTTGCAGGCGTCCTGGTCGCCGAGTCAAAGTCCGCCGAGGTATCCAAGCTGCTTTCCAGCCCGATCAAGGACATGTTCGTTGCGATATTCTTCGTATCCGTGGGCGCCCTGATGGACATCGGCCAGCTTGGCAACTATATCTACGTCGCAATCGGCCTGATTGCCGTTGCCACAGGCATGAAGTTTGGCGGCAACATGTTGGGCAACATCATCTTCAGGCAAAAGCGCTCCAAGTCGCTGCGTGCCGCATTTACGCTGGGCGCGCCCAGGGGCGAGTTCTCAATTGTCATCGTAAAGGCCGGCGTGGACATCGGTGCAGTTAGCGCATTTCTCTTCCCGCTGATAGGGATAATCTCCATAATCACCGCGTTTATCTCCCCGTTTTTGGTAAAGGCCAGCGACAAGATCGTCCCAAAGGTGGGGGAAAAGGATGCCTGATGACCTGGACTCCCTGCTGGAGAGGGCCCATGACGGCATAACCACGTTTGACTTTGACGGCAGGCCGACCCCCTGCATACTGCTTGAGGAGGAAAGGTTTGACGCCATTTTGCAAAAGGTGGCAGGGCAGGCACTCTCAATCAACACCGACCTGAACATACTGCAGGACGGCCTGGGACACGTTTTTGTCGAGATAGTCCTGACCTTCTCAAGGGGCGGCTTTGTAGAGAGGATCATTGTAAACGCAAACGAGTCCCTGAGCTTCTTTGAGCTGCTTGCAAGGACGTCCATCCTGACACTGTCCTCGCCAAAGTCAAAGCTTGGACAGGACAACGTGTTCATGATTCAGCTGCCAAGGCCGGACAAGGCAGTAAATGCCCTTGAGATCATCAAAAGGGGGCTGGCGGCCGGGCCTGAAGGCTAGTGGTGCAGTTGCCGGGATTCGGACCCGGGTCACGAACTTGGCAAGCTCGAATAATAACCAAACTATACTACAACTGCCCATCCGTCAATCCTGATTCTGGCTATTAAAATCCTACTGATCAAGCTTGGGGTTTTTTTAAGATTGTCCGAGCTGAAATCCCTAGTTCCTGCTGATTGGAATGACCTTGATTGACGGCGTCCCGGGCAGCTTGACACATGCTGCCTTGAGCGCCTTTGATGCGGCATCCACGTGCTCCTCCTTTACCTCCATCTCCATGATGCACTGGCCTATTCTGACCCTTGCTGCCAGGCTTACCGCCTTTCCAAAGGCCCTTCTCATCCCCTCCTGCAGCCTGTCTGCGCCTGCCGTCGCAATCATCTTGTTCTCACGCAGCAGGATGTGCGGGTAAATCCTCAGTCTTGAAAAGTAGCCGCCCTCACCGGTTGTCTTTTCCAGACGCTTGTTTGCGGCAAGCCTGCACGACTCTATGGCCATGTGCCTGATCTGGATCTTTTCGTTGATCAGCAGCTGAACGACATAGTCATAGTCGCCCCTCTTTCCGCCATGATATTTTGCGATCTTTGACTGGGGCTTGCCCTTGATGTACTTTTTTCGCGCATAGGGCTGTCCGTTGCTCCTTCTATAGTTTGCACCGTGCATTTTATCATAAGACTCCGAGGCCCATATTTTAACGGTTAGCCGGACGTGGCTTGTTGCACAACCGTGCCTGAGCGCATAAAAACAGCTGGTCTTTTGTGCCTAAAACCGGGGTCGTGCGACAGGCCAGCCGGACGTGCGCGCATTGCGGCAATAATGTAGCCTTATATGGAAAATCACCCACCACTGTACATCTTGTCATCCGAAGAGCCGCAGGTGGAAGGAAAGCTCGTCAGGGGGCAGATCCTCATCGAAAACCCCGACATGCGCCACGCGCTGGAAGCCAGGGGATACGGCGAGCCTGAGGAAAACCGGTTCGTCCTGGCAAGCTTTGAGGCGCTCTATCTTGTCTACATCGGCCGCCTGACCCTGAAAAGGGGAGGCCTGACCCTAGACTTTGATCGCCTGATCCGAGTCTACCAGAAAAACGACCGGGACATACTGACCAGGTTCCTGGTCTACAGGGATCTGAGAACAAGGGGATACGTGGTAAAGGACGGGTTCGGATTCGGCTCTGACTTTAGGGTCTATGAGAGGGGGCATTTTGGCCAAAAGGGCGCAAGGTATCTGGTGTTTGCGCTAAACGAGGGCCGGCAGGAAAGAATCGGCCTGCTTCAGAAAAAAATCTCCGAGATAACCCAGATGGGCAAGGAACCGATACTTGCCGTCATCGAGCGGCGCGGCGAGGTGATCTATTACAAGATATCTGGAATGAGCTTTCTGGAGAACAGGTTCCGGGCCAAGGCCGGTCCCTAGTCCTGCAGTGCCCAGCGCGACGAGTACTTTACGAGGTTGCGCCTGATTGCATTCTCAAAGCCAAAGACCTCCAGGTACCTCGTATTGTTCTCCCACAGCTCCTCAAAGTCCCTGACCTTGGTCTCCACCCTGGACTTGTCGTTCCATGACGTGAATACGTCAATTGACTCAAAGTTTTTGCTCTGCGTACTGAAGGTCTCATTTGACGTGCCTGTGAATGCGACGGCATCGCCATTGTCATCTATGAATATTCCGATTTTCTCTGTAAACGAGCCTGCGACATCCTCGGAGCTGGGAATCGCTATCTTCATCTCCAGCTGGTGGTTGTCTACGACCTGCTTTAGCATCTTGATTTTGGCGTCCCGTATGTTCCTGCTTCTGAACAGGTTCTCTGTCTCATACAGCCTCGATATCATGTTCAGATCGTATGCCCCGAACCTGTGGCCCGTCACTATCCTCATCCTTGCCTTGTGGCTGATAAAGTTGTCAAATCCCAGCGCCAGGGTGGTCAGGCTCTTGAGCGATACGAACTCTATGCACCTGTCATACTCTATGCAGTTGCTCAGGCATGGCACGAAAAACTCCGTGACGATGTCGTCCCTGTCTGAGCGGTACTCCTCCTTTAGGATGATGTCTCGCAGCCCCACATACAAAAATACGGCGCTAGTTATTTAAAGAAAATTTCCGCCCCGTCCCTACGGTGCTGCTTGCGAACTTCATAAATACCCAAAGCCAAAACCACCTCCAATGAACAAAATAGTTCCTGCTGCGGGCCTGGCCTGCGTCATGCTGGTCTTGGCCTTTGCAGCGGGTCTTGTTTCTGTTGAAAACCAGGCACTGGCACAGGTCACGGTCCCATTCCCCTCAAGGGAAAAGGTGATCTCCGTTACCGGCATCGCAGCTGCCGCGGTGGATCCTGATCTCCTGACGGTCACCCTTGGCGTTGAAACGCAGGCAAAAACCGCAAAGGAGGCACTTGCCGCAAACTCCGAGTCAATGAGCGCAGTCGTCTCTGCAGTAAGGTCGGCAGGCGTATCTGAAGGCGATCTCGGCACCTCCCAGCTGGGCATCCATCCCGTCTACGAGGGATACATGGACGGCGACACGTACCGGCAGGATCTGGTCGGCTACAGGGTGGTCAATACGCTGAGCGTGGAGACGTCCCTGCTGGACTCTGCTGCTGACATCATCGATAACGCAGTAGGCGCCGGCGCAAACAGGGTGGACGGCGTGTACTTTTCACTGTCCCCTGAGACCCAGCTTAAAGTCAGGGACGAGCTCCTTGGACAGGCCGTGATCAATGCGAGGGCAAAGGCCCAGAGTGCGCTTGCCCCACTTGATCACCAGATCATCGGCGTCAAGGCAGTCTCGCTCTCGGAATTTGGCACCTCCCCGCCTGTGGCCGTATATGCCGACTCGGACAGAGCTGCGGGATTTGTAGCCAAGTCTGCACCAATCTTTTCATCGGATCAAGACGTCAGGGCCACCGCAAACGTTGTATTCCTGATAGGAAGCAACTAGACCCATTTTTTTGGCCAAAGGCACGTGCCATGATGGCAGTCATAAACTCTTGAGACACCCGATGACGCCCGTGCATGCCATGCTGCACAAAGGCAAGGCCAGGATCTCCAAGACGGGTGATCATCCAAGCTGGGCACTAGACCCTGTGTGTAATCGGTGCAAATCAAAAAAATCAGGCAGCTTTTACGTCATTTTTGGCAAATACGCATGAGATCTATGTGCATGACGTAGATCAAGGCGGCCAGGACGAGTCGTCGCCTTCATGAATATCTGCGCATCCATAGTTTGCACTAGACCTCATGTGTAATCGACCTGAATGGGATGAATTTGCTCGTAAGTCCCAAATCTGAACCGATTACGCAAAGTCTAGCAGTCATGCAGGGCAGTGTATGTCGGCACGCCCATGTGGCGTACCACATGCCGGCTCACATGCCGCCCTGAGACGGGTCGGACAGCCTTCCGATGAACAGTATGTTGCCCGTCTCCGTGTCCTGTATGACAAAGACAAACGGGTGATTTGCTATAAACAGTTGAGGCCCTGATACCGTAGCTTCTATTGTAGTTGTAGCACCTGCCTCTGTCCCCTTTTCGTTTACGTTTATGAACGCCTTGTGGACTGCGTCTGACACGTACAGCTGCCCGTCCCCGGCTATGCCAGAAAGGTCTGCCGTCCCTTCAAAGAGCGAGGTCACGCCCATCGCGGACAGGTCCTCTCTTAGATTGTATGAGACGTCAAGACTGAATTTTGGAAAATAGACCTCTAGTTGTCGTCCTACAAGATCCCCCCTCCACTCCTCGAGGCTCTCGGCGCTCAGCAGCCCCTCCAGCTCGTCTATCCCGCCCTTTTCGTTTGGCAGTAGCACGAGCATGGAGATGCGGTCGCCCACGTACGGCATCTCAAGGACCTGGTGCGTGCCCACGTCCGCATGCCTGTAATATTCCTTTCCGTACATCATCGGGACTGCCACCTTTTTGTCGGGGGTAACCCAGAACGAGCCGTCCTCGATTGTTCCGGACTCGTCAAAGGTATACACCCAGTCGCCCTTGAAGTATACTGCGTTTGTTATGACCATAGCCGTTGCGGGGCCGACGGAGTCGGGCGCCAGAACCTCGTCTATCTTGCCTCCGGTGTTATCTGACACCCACCCGTTAATCGTCTTGACCGCATCACCGGATCCAAAGTCCACCTTCTCCACGCCGCTGTCGTAGTATATCCTTGCGGTCTGCACGTACTCCTCTAGCGGCTCGAGCCACTCTGCAAGCCACAGCGCGTTTGCAACCGACAGCCTGTACTCGGCATCTGGCCTGTTCAGATCCGCCATTGCCGAGCCAAACTGCACGTGTTTTTCCTCCGGAAACCCGAACGCATCTGTGAGCTCGTCTCTCGTGCCTCCCCCCGCCCCCTCGTGTGCAAGCGCAAAGGCGCTGAAGATGCTCCACGGTGAGAATACGATGTTTGTGTCCTCCTGTCCGGCAGCGTGCGAGTAAAAGTCGACTGCAAAGCCGTTGTTTGCTGCCACGATCCCAGAATAGTCCGAAATCTCGGCCGGTGCCAGGCCACCTGCCTGCAGCAGCAGGTGCGTGGACTCGGCGGTGCCGGCATCAGGTATGGTTACGGTCCACCCCTTCTTTTCGGCAGTCTCTGTACTCACACACACATGGCGCTGTCTGTGCCGCGCACGACCAGCGCGAGCCCCTCCCTGCACAGAACTCCCTCTGGAGAGACGCCGGCTGCAAGCTGCTTTAGCGGGGGCGGCACCTCAGCGTGTGCGTCGGCAGTAAGGGCCACAGCCAGAGCGAGAAAGAATCCTGCTGCGACAAAGGGTTTAATCATGGAAGAACTATAGGCATGTTACTAAAAAAGTATAACATAAGATCCTCAACCTTCTAGGCGTAAAACATCCATCCAAACTTCCTGCTTACGCCTGATTTTACGGAGGATCTGATGCTATACGATTTTTTAGACATGCCTGTGACACAAAAGGGATGCTCCCACCGGGATTTGAACCCGGGTCACAGCCTTGAGAGGGCTGTATGCTTAACCGGACTACACTATAGGAGCACTGATCAAGGATCCCACCGCTCTTAATTTAAAGGAAATGCTTTGAGTACATCGAATGGTAAAATTTAGTCGGCTGCCTCATTTATAGAAAGCCCCGCCGTAGCTTACCTGATGGACGACGGGGAGCTGCTGAGACTGCTATCCACTGGGCATCCAGTGGGTGTCGGAGGGTGTCAAAGCGGCGGTTCTGATGCATGCGGATATGACGTTACCATATTTGACGGCTCAAACAAGCCAGACGAGGTCGTCTTTGCAAATGACGCATCCGTAAGGATAGGCCACGGATCGCTGGATGATCTTGACTCTGACACACTGGTCAGCTATGACAGCATGAGGATCCTGCAGGATCCCTCCTGGGAGCTGCAGATGCTTCTTTCTAGGGTCCGGGACAGGCGCACCGCAATCTTCCGGGACTATGCAAGAGACTGCCTGATAAACTCCATCTTCTGCGTCACCAGGGCAGGGGACGGGCTTGGTTCTGACGTGTTTGCTCCGTGCTGGGCAAAGTCCTCGCTCATCTACCTTGCAAACTCCCTGCTTGCGCTGAATCTGCAGGGGCCCACGCCTGCCCACTGTCTGGACAGGCTTCGAAACCTTGCCCCGAGCCCCGTTTCTGACAGGGCCTCCATAGTCAACGACTGCATAGGCGTCGAGCGAGCCACTACGTCCCTCCTGGAGCGAATGTGCAAGTCCACCGTGGGCTTTTCTGACAAAGTCAAGCACAGCCACCACTCAAGAATCATCCGGGAAAAAACCCGGTATTTCATCAAAAACTCCATGCTGGCTGACTGTTACATGTACCTTAGCTGCATAAACCACGCAAACTTTGTATCGCTAAAAGACTCGATACACAAGAGACCCGATCTCATCTACATCCTCAGGGTTGCATTTGACCTTGAAGGCGATCGGGAGAAACTGCGGCGGGACTTGGGGGCGGTCCGCAGTACGTGTGACTCTATCCTGCAGAGCCTGTGATCGCCGCGCATTCCGAAACCCCATATGGTTCTGTGTAATCTTCGGGACATGAAGCCTGGATCTTCTCTGGATTGAAATGATAGTATGTGGTCACGTCCCCCTGTTGACTATACTGACGATCATTGAAAATTTCGCCTGATTACACGCGTCGCTCAAGATACCTGTGGATGTCAACCTTGATGGAACACGTCCTAAAGTATTCTGAGACGGCCCTTTTGAGGTGATCTGCCGGGTCGTAAAAGGCCGACGTGACCAGCCTGTACTTGGCATCCTCCTTCCAGACTGCCTCTATGGCGCTCAGCTCCGGCCTGGCTACCGGCAGGCACGGCAGGACAATGTCGGGGTTTTTCTTCAGGTATTTGCAGACCCTTTCGGCCTTGTGCTGCGATGCGTTATCCATCACAATCAGAACCTTTCACCACTTTTTGTGCACCTGCTTGAGATAACGCGCAAGGTTTGCGCCGTTGAACCTGTCGTATGTGCGCATCAGCCTGGTTCCGTCGTCTGCAACCGTTCCGTATACCACGACGCGCTCCCTCCTGCCGGATCGTTGCACCTTGATTCTGTCCCCCACCGGCGACCAGAACTTTCTGCCGTCCCTTCCCGTACTGACGAATGCCGACTCGTCCTGTACGGTTATCCTGAATCCGCGCCTTTTTGCAAGCCTAATCGCGGTTCTTGCCTCCCTTTGCCACCGTCTTACCTCCTTTGCGTCGGCAGCATTTACCAGCCTGGCAGTTGATGTCTTTAGCGAGAATCCCATCGTGCGCAGGATTCTTCTGATGCATCCCGCGCCGTATGTGACATGCAGCCTGCGGCGCACCCAGTTGCGCATCTTCTTCGGGGTGATCTTTTCCATCCTGCGCAACTTTGTGGCGATCTTTTTTATCCTGCCGACTGGGACCTTTGGCTTTTTGCCCCTGTTGGGGGAGTCACGGAGACCGTCAACGCCGTCAAGCTCGAACCTCTCAACCCGCATCTGTACGGTACGCTGTGTCACGTCGGCAATCTCTGCGGTCTGTGCAGTGGTGTTGCCAAGCAGTACGGAGCGCACCGCTAGGATTCTGGTATGGATCCTGGTATCCTTTTCCACACGCATGGCATCCGTGAGGATTTTCGTCTTGTTCATGTCAGAAGGGCCATGGTGGAGATCTCCCATATGAAATCGTACCTAATCCTACCGCGGACCCTTGCCAGCGTGATGTTCCGAATCAGGACGATGTTGCTATGCGATGCATCCTCATACTTTCTCTGCGTGACAGTGGACTCGCATACTGCCATGATTGACAGCTGTCCATGGTATTGTGCCTTGAGGTCTGTTACAAAATTCGTTGTTGCAGAAACGCTGTTCTCAAACGTGGATCGCTCTAGCATCTTGCCAGAGTCGCCCTTCACTGCTGCAACGCATGTCTTTTTGTGTACGTCTATTCCTACGTTGATCATGTTATCACCTCCTTTCTGATCAAAATGCCTGATCCGGGCGGAATCTATAAAAGAAACAGGATAATGAAATGCTTAATTTAATAAAGAGCATAGAAAGTCCCTCTACTGGAGACGATGTTGGAATGAATCCAAATGATCCTATAGTTCTAAAGGATAAAAATGCAAAGTCCTTTGATAAATATCAAAAAAGCAAATCTACAAAAAAAGAACGGCAATTCATGGCAGAATCTGAAGAATTTTATCGCAATAATTGCTCATAGCCAATTCCTCAGCAAAGCAAAAAATAATTACCTGCATACTTTCACAATTTTGTGAGTGGCTCTTCCAGAAAAGATGTAATTGATACAACTGCTTTTAGTTTTCCACAAATAAACTCAAAAACTAAACCATGTCTTGATTGCACAGATAACAAAGGTCAAGATTCTCAATTTTTACAAAACTTTATTGAAAAAAGAGCATTGAAGAATCAAAAGGCGCATTTGGGTACAACATACCTTGTTAATTACAAAAACGAAACAATAGGTTATGTAACTCTGGCTTCATCAAACATTCACAAAGATGAGATTGTTCCAAAAAAGAGAGCTCCTATACTGTAAAAGTAAAATTCATGATAGAATAAAGCAAAAAAATTTGAAGGTGGATTTTACTGCAAATATTAGACCTTATGCGTAATCGACCTGAATGAGATGAATTTGTTCGTAATAATCCTAGATCTGAATAGATTACACATAAAGTCTATTCATCATGAAGACTCAAGAAGTGTGCCCATGCTTCAGGTTGCAGATTACATTGCAAGCGCAACCCAGAGATTTCTCGTTCATAGAGACACGACGTTTTACGATGCGTACAGTAACAAATTGAAGTACCGCGAAAAATGGGATTGGAATGACAAGATAATATGGTGACTCTCGACCTACTTCTCCCAGCCTGCCCAACAGGCATCATCGGTTCGGCCAAGATCCTATTGATTGCTCAACAGACCTTACCCACCTGTTGTTATTACCGGGGTTGTCGCCTAATAGACTTTGCGTAATCGACCTGAATAGACCTTATGCGTAATTAACCTGAATGAGATGAATTTGTTCGTAGTAATCCTGGATCTGAACCGATTACGCATAAGGTCTAGTGAGATGAATTGTACGAGGTCACCTGCCCCTACCAATCAGGCACGAATTGGCATGTATGGTTATGATTTTCACGCCTGGCCAACGGGGGGACGTGACCACATACGATGAATTTGTTCGTAATAGTCCCAGATCTGAACCGATTACGCATAAGGTCTATTGTAAAACGTCCAGCCTTCTCTGCTAAAGACCTCTACGATCCCTATGCTCTCTATGCCGTACTCTTTTGCCACGCTTGGGATTTTATTTGGCCTGTCTCTTTCCTGTGTTACGATCATCCATTTATCGCCGGTGATGTTGCTGTTGATGCGCGATGATGCCAACGCAATAAGATATGGATCGGCCTCATCTCTATTTTTGTTGGCGTGCAGCAGTTTTGAGTGCTTTCGTACTATGTCCATGGCGCTCTTTTTTATTTCGTCGGTGTCCTTTTTGAACATGCCCTTGTTATTTTTGCACCATTCGTGTATGTCATCATCCTGTCTAGAGATTTCGTCCAAAACCACCCTTGATGATATCACTCTGTCTTGCTTAACCAGTGCCTCAAAACTCTCCCACACACCTGGAAAGACACTGCGCGGATAATCCCTGCCCAAAGAAATCAACGCGCTAGTGTCCATGACATACGCGTTTAACAATTTTAGAGCGCCTGTTCCTCGAGTTTTTTCAAATGCTTTAACTTGATCCCAAGATGGTCGGCAACATCGCTGATGTGGATTATATCCCTAACTTCGGATTCCAAAACCAGTGAAATGAACTTCCTTCCCTTGCTGCTGATGCACAGGCGGGTTCTTTCCACGCCGCCCGTGTTTTTTGCGGATCGCCTAGTTTCGCTGTTTTTGATCTTCTGAAGTAGGCCGTAACCGGATGCAGGATCATCTTTTCCAAGGTTTCTTAGCCTGACAGCAGCCGCCTGCCTACTTACCTTGAACTTGGCTGCCAGCCTGTAGATGATTTCCTCCTTTTCGAATCCGCGCTCTTCCAGCCTGCGGCATTCCTTTAGGAGTGGTCCATCTGGCATGAGAACCGAGGCGGCAAAACTGTTGCACCACGCCTCTATGCGCTGGAGATCATCATAGGATCCACTTTCGTACACTGTCTGGGGAATGCACATTCCATCCTTCCTTAGCAGGACGTGGCCGTATTCGTGCAGCAGTGAAAATATCCTTGCCTCTACAATGTCCTTTGAACTGACAACTATCACCATGGGAAGCCTGTCGGATAGTGCTATTGCGCGAACCTCCTCTATCTGCATGCTTGCTTGGAAGACAAATATGTTCAAGGACTCGATCGTCTGCCTTAGCGCGTTGTAGATCTCTCTAGGGGTTTTTGCCTCCGGCATGGATAGTGCGCCTGATTCAAGTCCCAGTTTTCTGCGTTCTGTTTCTGCGATCCTCTCGGGCGATGACTGGGCGGTGACTGCAGCTACCCTGGGTTCCGCGTCCATCCCTTGTGCCTTCATAAGATCTTCTGCGATCTCCTGCAGGTGACGCGCATCTCGGATCTTCGCGCGCGTATCCGGTGAAAGCCGGATCTCTTCCTGGCCCGGCAGCCTTCGATAGTCAGGTATCCTTGACTCCTTGGGAGGCTCTGGCAAAAAGAACGTGGCCAGTGGACGTTTTAAAACCCTTGAGAGCTTTTCCAGTTTCTTCATTTCGATTTCAACATTGCTGGCCATCCATCTCTCAACATCGGACTCTGCAACCTTGATCTTTTCTGCCAGCTCCGCAACATCTAGCCCGCTGTCATCTATGATCCATCTTACCACTTTTGGATTTGTTTTAACCAAGATTGTCTGCCGAGCCATTTTACTAAGAAAAAACAAGCGTCAAATATCAATATTCCTAGATGTGCAGCCTTTCCAGAGGTGCCCGGTTCACGGCGGTGCATGAGGCGACATGCGCAGGGGGTCTAATTTGAGCATCCAAGCAAAATGTGAGTGAGATTGCTGCCTTTGTCTTGTTATTGGGCATGATCTGAGGTATCATATCTTCTGCCCGGCCCCTGTCGTTGATTTTGGCACATTTGGACAGCTGATGATGAGCAAGACCCCGTAGGGAATCTGGTGCACGGCCCGGCCGCATATGTGGCGCAGATGGTTGCGTGCTGGTTCAAAAAACCCCACATCCATGAAACCCCGGACTATGTCTTCAAAAACGACTTTGAGGCCAGCTTTACGTCTTCTGCCTTGACGGTCTTTCTGCCTGCGTGGGTCAACATCTCTACTGCGTTTTTGGCTATTCCGGAGGCGACCTCCTCGATTACCCTCCTCAGCTCGTCTGCGGACTCGTCGCTCACCCTGCTTGCGCCTGCCTTTTTGAGAATCCTGTACATCGCAGACAGCCCGAGCTCAGACGACTTCATTGCCTGATGCCTTCCGTTTTGGGGATAAAACGTACTGAGTAAAAAAATACCACAAAGGGATCGATTAATACAGACTATTTTAGGGGGCGATCCCCATCTGTACCATGGCCTGGCAGTTTGACGCCCACATCCACCTGTCTGATCCCGCATATGCGCAGGACATGGCCTTTATCCTGGCAGGCATGGAAAGGATGCGGATCAAGGCCTGCTGTGTCTCGGTGGACAATCAAACCTCCCTGCAGACGCTGGGTCTTGCCAAAAAAAGCGGCCTGGTGCTGCCGTTCATAGGCATCCACCCAGAGATGGCCGGCGATGATCTGGGCTCTATGGAATCGAAGATACACCTGCATCATGACGGCATTTCTGGGATCGGGGAGATCGGGCTGGATCCTGCGTATGCGGGCTCGGAGTCGGACTCGAGGAGGCAGATGCTGGTCTTTGAGACGCTGCTTTCCCTGGCAGAAAAATACGGCAAGCCAGTATCGATTCACTCCCGGGGGTCACTGGAGGAGGTTTACGGGGTTCTTCCGTCATATACCGTTCGGGGAAAGATGCTTCACTGGTTTGATGGCAGCAAAAGGCAGCTGCGGCAGGCAATGGACCTTGATTGCCATGTCTCCTTTGGACCCGTGACGGTGTATGCAGGCGACAAGCAGGCCCTGCTGAAAAAGGCAGACCCTGAAAGGATCCTAGTCGAGACCGACGGCCCGGTCCCCTTTTCAAGGTGCTTTGAGCGCAAGCCTGCGCAGATCAGCTTCATCAGTAGTTCCTCGATGTACTTTTGCAGGCACGATAATTACGCAATTTGCCGAGATTTTTTGACCATCACACTATAGATCAGGCGGTGTGCCAACCATCATCATGTCAGTAACACAAAACGACGTGTTTGCACACCAGTTTGACATAACATCGAGACAGTTTAAAACATTGCGACGGCGGTTTCCCAAGCTCGGGCTGGCCGTCTCAAAGAGTCGCAACGCAGTGTATGACCACATCGACGCACTGCGCGTTCTATATTTCATGTCTGAGAGGAGGATGTTTGCAGAATCTGCCGTGACGCACCTTCGCAGGCGGGCCTCAAAATGCAGCAGGCAGCAGCATGACGACGGGGCTGCCTCCAAGGGCGGCGCGTATAGTTGCCGTACGCCTAGTCCGGACTGGATCCTAAAGGCGATCCGGGGCGTCAGCCTGGATGATGCGCAAAAGTGGTGCAGCTCCATGCTGCAGCATACGGTAAGGTGCGCCCGCAGGTCAGGCATGCTGCACAACACGGACGTCGTGGCAGTGGACGTTACCGACGTGGAATACTATGGCAAGGGCCTGGAGGATATCGCCAGAAAGTCAAAGCCCAAGAACGGCACGTCGACGTTTCTCTCGCACATTACCATGCACGGAATAGGATCAGATGACGGGTCTGACCTCGTGCTTTCCTCGCTGCAGCTTCCAAAAGAGGCAAAACTGGCCGATTTCGTGCCTAAAATGATCCGCAAGGCGTCCAGATCAGGGATGAGGATCAAGACGTTCCTGTATGACCGCGGGTTCTTTAACGTGGACTGCATGAGGGCTGCAGAAACAAGCACGGGCAGCTACATCATGCCTGCCGTCAAGAACAGGAGGATAGTGGCGGCAATAGAGGAGCATGACCGCGGAGAACGCGGTGCGGTATCAAAATATACAATGACCAACAAGGACGGCAAGAGCGCCACATTCAGGCTAGTCATTGTGGAAAAGGACGAGGTAGAAAAGGACGGCACGGCAGCAGCAAAGAAGGACAAGGCAGAAGAGACCATAGCCGACAGGTATCTGGTCTTTGCCACCAACATGTCTGCTAAAAGTGCAGAGGCAGTCATTGAGCAGATACCGGAGGAGTACCGCAGTCGGTGGGGAATCGAGACCGGGTTCAGGGTGATCAAGGGGATAATGGGCAAGACGTGCAGCAATTCCCCGGTCGTCAGGCTGCTGCTGTTCTATATGTCTGTCATACTGTACAACCTGTGGAGGACTGCCGTGTTCATAGACGTGGAATCCAAGTGGGACGGATTTGCAGGAGGGAAGGGGTTTACCATGATGCTGTTTGTCGCGTGCATTGTCGATGCGGCCGACTCGTTTGTAAACGATCGCGGAAAGTAGCGGAGGTGCCGTGTCGGGTCTGCAAAAGTACATCTAGGAAGTACTGTCATCCCAAGCGTGGTGTTCTGCGCATCAAAGGCGCTTGGGATGCCATATGACGAGCTTTCCTCGATGTTGCAGGAAAACTCGACCCGCTATCTTGGCATTGAGTCCTAGGCCGAAGACACTGTTCTCCGTGCATGCGGTTAGATGTCGCATATACATCCTGCAACCAGAAGCCGTGTCGTGATTCTAGACCTTGACTTTGTGCATTACTTTTCTAAACTCCGCAAGCAGCTCTTCAAGTGTAAGTGTAAAATACACCCCGTCAAGGCCGTTTTTATGTCCCATGAGTTTTTCTGCAACGTTATAGTTTATTGCGTTGTCCAGCTTTAGGATTGTGTTGAACCTCTTCCTGAATCCATGATCTGCCTGCACATCATAGCGATCTCCGTGCTTGTCTCTGACTATCTTGCTTTTCGATATTGTTCTGTATACTACCGATCTGACACCGCTCCAGCCAAGCTGTTTTGGCGGGAATCTACGTGTTGCAAAAACCGGTGTGTCTTTGCAAAACACCTCGCCGCCGCGCCTGCGATAGTCGTGATACGTTTTTAGTGCACTTGATGCCTGCGGCGTGAGAAACGCCCAGTACTCCTCGATGTCTCCTGCATAAAGCAACACGGCCGTGCAGCCATGCGGCATTTTACGCATGTGCCTGACAGAGAGAACATGATCAAATACCCCAACCCTTGAGCCGGTTGACGCAAGAAAGTGGATTATCGCCTTGTCCCTTAAGCTTGCTGCACTGGACAGCATCTCCCTTACCTCACTTGCGGTGTATGCCCTCAAACTGTGGGCCTTTTGTTTTTGTGGAAACATCTTGCGTATTATGTCCCAGTTGAGATTGATCTCGTTCATAATGCAGAAATGCCTGATTCCCTGGAACCTTGACGGTACTGAGTTGGGATTTGTCGTCTGTTTTAGCTCTATGAGGTAATTCTCCAGCATGTGCTGCAGCTCCGAATGTGGGACTGACAGCAGTTGATCGATGGAATCCATTCCCACGTACTTTATGAGCTGGTTCAGGTGAGATGCATAGTTCTTTTTGGTGTATTTTGATTTAATGGATTCCTCAAATAGTGCTGTGCTTCGCTGTTTTGACATGCTCAAGTATTATCTGCTTGCAGAGTTTCTATTTCCGTGCATATGTTTGGCAGAATAGATTGGGCCTATTACCTGTCCGCGTGGGAAAAATCACCCGTGCCAAGCACTCATCCCAGGCCGTCTATTTTACGAGTCCGTTACTATGATCCCTGATGAACTCGTCTCTGTCAATCCTTATGTCGTTTAACACTCCCATAAGCGTTCCAATCTTTAGCGGGTTGTTTCCCACACCAATGGTTGTGAACATGTCTTCCCTTCGCAATCTTACGTGGCTTCCCCTCTGCCTTATAGCAACGGGCAGAAGTCTTTGAGTCAAAGTAGGCCATAACTACACGTAAAAAACCTCAATTATTTCTGCTCGTTGCTATAATACGGCAAACCTTTTCTTGGTTAGATATCTTATCATTGCGTTACCTGAGACCCTAGGAATCTTAGTCAATTGTGATCCTGAACAATCAACATGTTAAAGTCGGTTGTACCATCATCTATTGAAGCCTCTACTGCCTCCTTCATGTTCTCTATGATCTCCCCATATGTTTCTCCCTGTGAATTGGCATGCAGTTCGTCGCACCTACCGACAAAACCCCCGTCGACTTCATCAGGCGTTATGATGATGGTGTAGGTCTTTTTCTGTATTGTGGAGCTCATGATGTACCATCGTTGCCAAGGATATTAAGAGTATTGCCAGCCTCGTGCGTAAACCTGCCGCGATTACGAGGTATAGTAACTATGCGTAGTAACCAATCACAAAAAGGACAAGAAATTTTCACCAAAGGATCTAAGATCCGGTACAACGTAACAATACGCATGAAACCAGACGACTCGATGATACCAATAGGGGGCAAGTTTCTTCCCAACGTCTCGGCCCCGTCCCTCCTTGAGAGGTACAAAAATGAGACCGACTCCAAGGCCGCAGCCAGGCTGATGGCCTACATACGGCGCAAAAAAGGCGACTCGATACGCCAGATAGCCAGGCAGCTCGGCCGGGGGTACTCTACGATACGCGACTGGCTGATACGGGCCATGCAGCTTGGCATACAGGGCAGGTACGACATCAAGAGGCCCGGCACCAAGATGTGGCTGGATGCAGGGCAGCTCAAGCAGGTGCGCGCCGACCTGATTGCGGGGTCGACAAACAGTGGCACCTTGCCGTCCTTGTCCATGCAGCTCAAGCAGGTGCGCGCCGACCTGATTGCGGGCCCGCGCAGCTGCGGAGAGTCGGAGGTGTGGACCGCACCGCTGCTTGCAGTGCACATCAAAAAGAAATACAAGGTAGGCTATGCCGTCTCCAGCGTATACAAGATACTGCACAGGATCGGCTTTTCATGCAGAAAGCCGTAGTCAATATATAAAAAAAAGAACAATTTTGACAACTATTTTTGATCCAAACATTAAGATCAGGCAAGGAATGCGCATATGCATGGACAGACAGAGAAAGGAATTCGTAGCATCAGGGAGCAAATTCCTGCCAAATACGTCACGCTCCTACCTGCACAAGGCATACAAAAAGGAGACAGACAAGAGAAAGCGCGACAGGCTGCTTGCATACATGCAGCGCAAGGACGACCTCGGTGTGGAACAGATAGCAAAGAACCTCGACCGGGCACATTCCACCATATCCAAGTGGCTCATCCGCGCACAGGACGAGGGAATACGTGCAAGGCACGAGCGGCCAGGCAGGGGACGCAAGCACAAGCTGAGTGAGTCGCAGCTGAAACAGCTTGCGGCGGATCTCAAGTCAGGATCCGAGGAGTGCGGTTTTGAGAGCAGCCTGTGGGACTCGGGCCTGATGAGACGGCACATCAAAAAGAAGTTCGGCATAGAATACAGCAAGAGCGGCACGCGGCTGCTGGCACGCGAGCTTGGGTTCTCATGGAGGAAGCCGAGGCCCAAGAACCCAAAGGCCGTCTCAAAACAAAAGCAGAACGAGTTCAAGGAGGCATCCCAGGAGCTGATACGGGAAAAGGAGGCGCAAGGGTATACGGTACTGGCAGAAGACGAGTCATCCATACAAAAGACCTCAAACAGCCCCAAACACGGGTGGATCAGGCGCGGCATGAGCGTCACGGCGCCCTTGACGCTGTCACGGCAGCGCCGGTACATGTTCGGCGTGCTGGCAGTTAACATATTCTACTATATGTTCTATGACAAGACCAACACCGACAGCTTTTGCGACTTTTTGGAAAATGTGCACGAAAAGTACGGAAAGGTGTTGATATTCCTGGATAATGCGTCATACCACAAGTCTGTCGGCGTAAGGGAGACGCTGGAAAAGTACAAGGGCGAGATAATACTGGAGTACCTGCCGCCGTCCACGCCGGAGCTCAATCCTGTAGAGATACAGTGGAGGGAGATAAAGCGGAGGCTGTCTGCCAAGGTGTTTGATACGCTTGATGAGATGGAGCAGTCCGTGCGGAATCTGTTTACCAGCGGAGAGATCCTACCGGTAAAGATGTTCCGATATTTGATGGGCTGACTACTGCAGCAGCAACAACTGTCGTGTTCCATACTGTCGGGTCTTGTGTGGCAGTATGTCAAACTCCACATGCACGAATTAACTGCAGCAGCAACAACTGTCGTGTTCCATACTGTCGGGTCTAGTACGCCTTGCAAAGGCGTGAGTGCTTTGCTTGCCCAGGAATTTGTCCCTAGATGCCACAAATTCTGCCTGTTTTCCCATGCATGTGCGATGGTTTGCCTGATCTTAATGTTTGGATCAAAAGCAGTTGTCAAAATTGTTCGTTTTTTTATGAATTGACTACGGGGGCCCAAAACACCCAAAATCAGCCACAGAAGACGAGAAAAGGGAGTTCAAAGAGAAGGCCAGGCGGTACGTGGGGTATTACACCGAGAGGGGGTATACGGTAATGATAGGGAACGAGGCCCTGTTCATCCTCGGGTGGAACGTCAAGAACAGCTGGTACCCGGTAGGGGAGCCGGTCTACACGCCGGTCAGCCTGTCAAGAAAGAGGTTCTATGCCATAGGGGCCCTCTCAAAGAACGGCTTTGACTGTCTCTTTTATGACAAGGCCAACACGGGTACGTTTTTTGATTTTCTCAAGACGCTACGTTGCAAGTACGGCAGGGTGCTGCTGTTTGTAGACAACGCATCGTACCACAAGTCAGCAGAACTCAAGAGAAAGATGGCCAAGTGGAAAAAAGATGTGGTGATAAAGTACCTGCCGCCATACACGCCGGAGCTGAATAACTCAGAAGGGCAGTGGCGCGGGTGTAAAAAGGCAGTTGCAAACTGCCTTTACAAGACCGTCGGCGGAATGCAGAAATCCTTACGGGCCATGCTGCGCAGGGGCGAGATCAAGGTGGTAAAGATGAACAAATGGTTAGGATAGATACTACGTTGTATGTGGTCACGTCCCCTTGCTAGCTAAGCACGAAGATCACAATCATTCATGCTAATTCATGCCTAACTGATGATGGTAGGTGATCTCGTACGTGTCGTTTGCCCGCCTTTGCATGTGCAGGTACATTTACAGATCGCCGGTCAAGGCCCTCAATTACTTGTGACCGTTGCTATATGACGTGAATGAATTCACTTATGCCAAAACACTAGCTTTGTCTAGGTATTCGTGCATCTCTAGTGTTTCTATGGCCTGTTTTACATCACTGCGAGTAAAACCTGCATCTGGCTTTAGATCCATTAACTTTTCAAAGACATACTCGCTGGAATAACCATCTGATACAACCAGCTGTTTTAGGGCCCAAAAATGCACCGACGCTAGTAATTCCAAACGCCTGGGGCTTTTGCCTGCCACAAACTTTACGATGGAATCCATATCGTCTTCAATTTCAGAAGGAATGTCAATCTCAGAAGATCTTTCTCCAGAAAACGTCATGTTTTTTATTACGGCACCTTTCTTTTTAGTTGGAATTTCTGACACCTCAACACTGCCGCCTTCTATCAAGTCTTCGGCAATTTGCTGAATTTCTCCACAAAATGGGCCATAGTCGGCCCACCGAAAATTAAAAAGAGGATTCCTTTGGTTAAGAAAATAAAGGCTCTTTTGAAGTGCCTTTTTGCCACGGATTCCTCTCTGGTCTGTTCCCTGATATTGAGTCGCTTTTTTGATCAACAGCAAAACTATGTCCTCATTCGTAAACTGCTCATAACCCATATCCGGCCACCTCCGTCATAGAACCTCTAGTCATGTATTTTCATATAATAAGTGATGGTTATAATACTATTCAATCCTCACGTTGTGGAATTTCATACCCCATTTTATTAAGAAACGATCTAACCTTATCGTATTTGGAAGGAATGACAAAACCCCTCATCATTGACGGCTTGTTTGTCGCCAGTGCGTGTACCACGTGGGATCTTTTCTCAATTGGCTCAGAATATCTATTGTTTTTATAATAAATCATGATACTTCCGTCACCTTCTTGATCTTCTTCCCTTTCGCTTTCTACAGAATAATTCATTTCTAAATTGTAAGGGGAACGACCCGCTTGATCCACCAGAAATTCATGATCTTGTATATCAATATCGTTGAGGTTCTTCAAAACAGCAGTTTGGATCGGTTTGAGTGCCTTTACAGTATTTTCTGGTCCAGTGGTTGCTTCTTATGATGGTTTTCGATCCTTGCTTGGAGAGTATGTCTCCCAGTATGGACATCGTTTTTTGATCATATCTGCAATCACCTTTGCCTCCTGTGGATTGTCCTCTTGGTAGATTTTATTTAGAAACCATCTGTCATCACGCAAGAGAAATTCTTTTTGTCCTTTGCTTGTTTGTAAATCATCCAACGTTGGGATATCCAGCAATCCTTTCTCTTTAAGAATTTTACCACACTCTCTTAGCATTAATTCAAAAACCATTTTTGTTTTATGAAAATAGACTTGCTGGTACATCTGGTATCTTGCAAAAATTAGCTGCTCTACGGCTTCATATCCTCCTTCCAGTACTACAAACTTTCCATCTACCACGCATAGCTGCTCAATTATTCTTCCCAAGTCATAGACTCCATAAGTCACACCGGCATAATGGGAGTCCCGTAACAGATAGTCTAGCCTGTCTACGTCCAACTGTCCGCTAACAATCTTGCTAAGGTATGTCCTTGACGGATATGCACCGTCAATTAGATTTTTTACATCCTCGATTTCCACACCTGCTTTTTTTATTTTATCTGCAAAGTAATGATCCACCAGTGCTTGAGAATATTTCTCATGTTTGTCATCTAATAAATTTTCAAGTGAGTGCGAGAATGGCGGATGGCCAACGTCGTGTAAAAGAGCAGCAATTCTGATCGTTTTTTTATCCTCTTCTGTCGCATCAAATTTTCCAAATAACTGCTCACAATTCGTTTGCATTGAGTTAAATGCCTTTCCTGCAAGATGCATTGATCCAATCATGTGGCCAAACCGTGAATGTTCTGCTCCGTGATATACGTAGTATCCAAGACTTAGCTGTTTGATATGATGCATTCTCTGAAACATGGGGGTGTTAATAATGGCAACCTCTTCTGGAGTTGCAATAATAAAATCATGTATTGGATCTCGGAATTTTTTGTTTTTTGTTGCTATGATTTACCCACATCCTTTTGGCGTAAGCACACTTCCACACTCATACAATGGTTCAGTCAATTTCTTTACAAACAAACGCGATCAATTGATCTTAAAAATCTACAGATCAATTTTTGGTAAGAGTTTACCCCTCCCCCGAGATACGACGTTGCAGACGTGATCATGAAGACTCCGACTAACAGTGCAGCCTGCAGCTAGGTGAAATGTTCTGAAAAATCGAGCAAAAACAAAAGCTGGGAAAGAAACACGGCGCCTCAAATAGGCCCAGTGACAGGACAAAAATAACAATCCCGTTTACATTTCACTTGGCTGGCCTGAGGGGTAAACTCTTACTGCCCAACCCACCTTGAAAATTAAAATATAACAATGAGAATCAAAAGATGAGGGCTCAGACGAGCTAGAGATCATTCCATCGCCGGAATGGTCACGTTGCACGCGGTTCATCATCGCCCTCGTTTCTTTTTGATTCATGTTGTTATGTGGGTAAAACCCACATATATACTATACCTTTTGGGTATATATGGGAATCAGTTATATGACCGCCTGGTCTAGATGGTGCATGAGTATGAAGGCAGACGGCGCGTATTGGCGTCACGAATGCAACAGGTGTGGGGAAATATGGTACAGCAGAAACGAATCTCCAAAGAACTGCAACAGTAAAAGATGCAAGTCGCCATACTGGAACAAAGTGAGAGTACGCTGAGATGAACTCCAACGGCGAATCTCCCCTAATGGGGGGGTCCAAAAAAACAATACCCTGTATTACGGCGACAACCTTGACATACTGAGAAAGCACATCAAAGACGAATCGGTTGACCTAGTATACTTGGATCCACCGTTTAACTCGAAGGCAAACTATAACGTGATCTTTAAGAGTAAGGGAGGTGGTAATGGTGATGCACCTGCACAAATACAGGCGTTTGAGGACACATGGACGTGGACGGGCGAGTCCGAGATTGTGTATGCGCAACTGATGGATACCAGAATAGGGGGCATCATAAGTGGTTTGAGGGATGTGGTAGGAACAAGCGACCTGATGGCGTATCTTGTCATGATGGCAGTGAGACTGCTGGAACTGCACAGGGTACTAAAAGAATCGGGAAGCCTATACCTGCACTGTGACCCAACGGCGAGTCATTATCTCAAGATCATATTGGATTCAATATTCGTACAACTTCAGGTCCTTTTTATACTGACAGTCAAACATTTTTGGGCAGCATCTTATGGGGGTTGTCGCCTAATTCGCTAGAATCCCCGAAAACCGTTGAGATGCCATATGATCAGGCGTGCAAAAGGGCGGAAATTCAGAAAAACGTGCAGATTGGGTCAAACAAGTGGAATTAGGCGACAACCCCCATCTTATGATCAGATGCCCCTGCGAACATGGCTGAACATCAGACATTTGTGATCAGACATTGCAGGTTTGGAGTTTACGGGAGTGACATAATATCGGCATCTTGGTCAAAGAATTTCGATGGAAATCTTTTTTGATCTTGCCTGTCTGATGTAACATATGGACTCCAAAGCCGTGCTTGCACGCTGTACGGATCCTAGAAAGGCACTTGTCATGATCATGGAGCAAGATGAGAAGATCTCCGGGCTGGAAAAAGAACTCTCTATTGTCAAGAAGGAGAATGTGGATGTCAAGAAGGAGAATGCTGAGCTTCAGGCAAGGCTTGCCCTGTACGAGAGTCCCAACATGCCCACGTCCACGCCGTCATTATACAATGATGCCAGAAAAAAGTTCAGGGAGAAAAGGGGCGAGGATCCCGGCGGCAGTCCCGGCGATGCGGCCAGGGGCAAGAAACGCGGCCCTCCGTGCGGACACCATGGTACATCGCACGGCAACCGGCCATCCATGACATTAAGGTACGATCTTGATTTCAAAATATGCCCAAAGTGCAACATCCAGTTACGGATGCTCAAGCCGATCCACAAGCTTGTCAACGATCTGGATGACTCCATGCGCATGATTACTGCCAATGCCGTCATCCAAAACGCGGTGTGTCCACAGTGCAATACCGTGCATGTCGCAGCTACCCCGTTTCTAGGCGGCACGTCACTTGGGCCCGTCTCACTCTCTCTAATCATGATGTTCTTTGAGAAGGGAAACATAGACGAGGACATTGCAGAGTACTTTCAGTATATGTTTGGATTCAAGATGGCCCCAAATACCGTGACTGCCGCCCGGCACGCAGTGGCAGAGGCACTCCGGCAAAACATGATACAATGCATACAGACATTCATTGCGGGCAGGCCGTGGATACAGATGGACGAGACCGGCTTTAAGCGCGGCGACGGACACACGGGGTACGTCTGGGTGCTCAACTGTGCGGGGGCGTGCTTTGTGGTCTTTGCAGATTCCCGGTCCTCTGAGGTACTGCACACGCACTTTGGATGGCTGGATCCCAGGGTTCCCATAGTCGTCGACGGGCTGGCCCAGTACAAGCTGTTCTTTGAGATAATCCAGAGGTGCTGGAGGCACCTTCTGGCGTATGCAGAAAAGCTTGCAGTAAAGATGCCCAAAGGCGATGATGGGAAAAGGTATGACTTGCTGCTGGAATTTTACAGGGAGGTAAAAAAGATCAAGACGCTTGCGTCGCTTACATACATGGAGCTTTCAAGGGAGGCATACAAAATAATCAGCCCGTATGAGGACGATCACGTGCGTACACACCTGCTAAACGCCATACCCAACATGTTTACGTTTCTAGCGCGTCCGGGAATGCCGCCGCACAACAACGATACGGAGCGATGCATACGCGACGGGATCATACCACAGCGCAATGCGCGCCACAAGATCGTAACTGACGGGGAAAGAAAGACGGCTTCTGCGCTGCTGACGTTCTCGATGACATGCCGCAAGCAAAACATACATCCTGCCGGTGGACTCTTGAAATACCTGCGGGATCCGGGCTGGGATATCTTTGCAGGGGCCAAGGATGACGCGCACCTGCTGTCCTCGCTTGTCAATACGGACGGTACAAGATACAGTGTCTTTGAGTGTCCCGGGCCGCCGCCGGTGTGGCCGCCTGCAGCAGGTGCAGGCAAGGGGGCGGTACGCTGGAACCAGACGGCCGTCGTACCCGTAGCCCCGATGGCACTTTGATCCGTCTGGCGCCTACGGGACGGCGTAACCCGTAGCCTCATATCGAAGGATCCGGCTGAATCTGCCAGTCAACGGCACCGAATGCAACAGTTTCTGATTGCCTGCAGGTGCCGTCTGTCAATGTGTTGCCTGCACGGCGCCGGTTCTGGCATGTACAAAGGATGTGTGGTGATGCAACGGGTCTGTCACAACGGATGCGGAAGGATCAAAAAGTTCCGGACAAAAAGTTCCCTGGGCGCTTTAAATAGGACCTGAAGTTGTACCAATATTCGATGTACGCAATTTTAGGAATGAGATAGTATGGTGTTATACAGGGCCTAGAAAATCACCAAACACATATTCCAAAAAACACGACATAATTTTGTTTTACACCAAATCCGCAACATATAATTTCGAACCTCCAAGAATACCGCATAAGAGTGGGGTGCACAACACAGGCCAAGTTTTTGGGTCATCGGGGTCTGGAAGCCAAGAAAAAAAGACCAAGATGGAATCCAAGGGAAAATTATTGGAGGATTGGTGGGTTGACATCTGGGCTACAGAGAGATACAGAAATGAATTGTTGGGATATCCTACCCAGAAGCCGCTTGCACTACTTGAAAGGATAATCAGTGCAAGCTCAAAAAAGGGAGATGTCGTCCTCGACCCGTTTTGTGGTTGCGGCACGTCAGTAATAGCTTCTGAAAAACTAGGACGTAGCTGGATTGGAATAGACATTACGCATCTGGCCGTAAGCCTGATTGAAAAAAGACTGTATGACTCATTCGGGACAAAACCGAAAATAGTCGGCATTCCGCAGTCTTTGGAAGCTGCACAAAAATTGGCAGACACAAACAAGTTCCAGTTCGAGCTCTGGGCAATAAGCCTCATACAAAAGCTTCACTCCAACGAAAAGCAGGTAGGTGACAGGGGAATTGATGACAGGAGGCAAATCATGGTAGGTCTGGACGGGAACAACAAACCGAAGTACGAGAAGATAGTCGCATCAGTCAAGGGTGGTAACCAGATAAATCCCGCGATGGTCAGGGACTTGGTTGGAACGGTACAAAGTGAAAACGCGGCATTTGGTATATTCATCTGCATGAAAAAGCCGACAAAGAAGATGTTGGAGGCCGCCGTCAAGGGCGGCATATACACTACTCCTTTGCAGTCTTCCCAGAAGTAACCCAGAAAACGGCCCTAGATTTGAAACAAATCAAATTATGATGCCTACGGATTCGCCCGCCGCCATCTGCACAGTCATGAATCACGTACTTCTGGGAAGACTGCTTTGGGAGAAAAGTATCAGAGGGTTCAGATCTATACAATCGAGGATTATTTTAGCGGGTCAAAGCCAAACATTCCGGACATCGTGGACAGCATGAAGGCACAGAAACAGAGGAAACGGGGTGGAACGGTGCAAACCACTCTGTGACAGTACATACGGATCTGCCAACGCTTAGTTCAACCCAAAGAAGATCTGTCTCAGGTCTCGAAGATTACACAGAACCCCCCGTATCAACCTTTTAAAACAAGTGTGTATTATACCAATCATGTCAGACGCAGCATGTGGATGTGCAGCACAGGCCGAAAACGGCACCGAATGTGACTGTTCTATGCAAAGCGAGTGCTATTGTGATGCTACTTGTGATTGCAAGGCCGATCTTTGCAAGAACGCAGAGCATTAAACCGCGACTTTTTTTCCCTCTTTTTTATTCATCCTCGTCTTCCTCAAACCCCCACAGCTTGACTAGATCCTTTTGCAGTTTTTCTGCCTGCCCCCCGTTTAGCTCGTGGCCGCAGTTTTTGTGGGTGGGAACCACGATCATGCCCTCTAGCTTGTACTCAACCTCGTACAGGTGAACCTTGGGGCAGTCACACATGCCTAGGCTCTCATCACGCCTCTATATTTGCCTATATATGCAAAACATGAACAAGATTTAACTAGGGATTTTTCCTAAAAAGCAACACTTGAAGTCCGTCGTTTCTGTCTTGGTACTGGGGGTAACAGTTTTCTTATTCTCAACAATGTCGGTGGCACATGCACAGCAGATTGGCGGCGGAGTCCAGGTTCCCGGAGAGTGGTGGCTGGGTGAGGGACTCAAGCAGGGGGATTATTTCTCATACCGCCTCTGCCATGTTGACTATAAGGAGTGTACCTTCTTTGAGGTCGATTTTTGGATTCAGGGCGACCGGCAGGCGGGCTCTGAGACAAAATGGCTGGCACAGGCAGTCGTTTATGACAGCGGCAAAGTCCACAAGGGGGAGTTTGAGTTTGGCAAGGTCACAGTAGAGCCAACCGGAGGATCTGATGATCTGAAAACCTACCGCAGCGCAATCAAGTCCTCTGTATCCTGGCTGTCTGCATTTGCGACATCGTATGGCGGCGAGGGCGGCGAGGGGCCAAAAGCGTTCAGCCTGCCGTCATGGGGCAAGATTGGAAACATCGGCGGCGAGCAAATAATCCCACAGGCAGCCGAATCTGTAACGGTTCCTGCCGGAACCTTTGACACCGTACGTGTCGGATGGAAGACCGGCGGCGCGCACAGCCACGTTTGGGTTGTAGACGAGTTCCCGTTTCCGGTAAAGGCAAGTACATTTACCCATGTTAATACCGGCATACCTCCTCAGGAGTATGCCTTTGTCTTGCTTGACTACAAGGAGAACGTACAAGAGGATCCATTTGTCGACATACAGGGCGGCAAATACATCCAGCAATCGTTAGGATGCCCGGATCTTGACCAGCTAAAGTTTGCCACTCTCAAGAAATCCACTGAGAAATTTGGCATTTACGGCTTGGAGGTATTGTACAAGCCCGAGCAGCCAAAACAGGGCTGTGATATAGATTGGCGGATAAAATTCAAGAACATCTATAACGAGGCTGAATTTCTGAACCGGGTTCAGTATGACATAATGGTAGTTGATGAGGACATCACGCTCCCGCCACTCCGAAGCCTGGCCGATGAGGATGCAAGAAAATTCCTGTATTCCCCCTCAGGACTGGCCGAGAGAACCATGGTTGCAAAAGAGCCTGCCGGCGAGAATAACTACCTGATAATGGTGTACGGCCTGGCTCCTGAGTACGTCGTACCGGATCTCGCCACGCGTGACTATCTGCTGGTACCAATCACCGTTCAACAAAACGATCAGTTTAGCATTGTAGTTCCGCCTGAAGGTGCCGAGAATATAGTTCCGCCTGCAGATGCCAAAACCAATCTTCCAAGCTGGATAAAGGACAGTGCAAAGGCCTGGTCCATGGGGCTAACTGATGACTCTACATTTTTGCGGGGAATCGAGTGGCTGATTAACAACGACGTCATTGTAATCCCGCCGACCGAGGCGGCAGGAAATGCCGCAAGCTCCGTTCCAAGCTGGGTAAAGGATAGCGCAGAGGCCTGGCATCTTGGACTCATTGACGACAATGCCTTTGTGAATGGAATTACGTGGCTGATTGAAAACGGAGTCATCGCCGTATCATCCTGATGTACCTTGGTTAGGCATGGCACTGTTTAGATTCCCAAAAAGAAAGCTGCGCAAGCTTATCCAGCAGGGCGAGTACGAGGATGCAATAGCATTTGGAAACGGCCTGGCATCAAAGTTTTCAGACGATGCCGACTATCACTTTATCATGGGTACCATATACTATATCGTGGAGGATGCGCAAAGGGCACTGCGGTATTTTGACCGCTCGCTGGAGATCCAGCCCGATGACGTAGGGGCGCTGCACCTCAAGGCAAACGTCCACGTGCACCTCAAGGAGCATGATGTCGCGCTAGAATGCTGCAGGAGGATTCTAAAACTGGAGCCGGGGCATGAGGAGGCACAAAAAATCATCGATGCCCTGGAGGACGGCTAGGCACCGTTTGGCCCCAGCAGGTATACCGTCTCTAGCAGCCAGTCACAGAACTGCGTCACGTCCTCTGTAAACTCGCACCAGATGTGGACCGAGTGGGGCAGGACATCTATCCTGCCGTCTTTGAACAGCAGCCTGACGCCCTCCTTGCCCTCGTACATGTACGCATCCTCCGTCCTTACATCCCGTATCAGCCCTGCAGCCTTTTTCTTGATTTCCTCCCTGTCAACTGGAAACCTTGTTTTTTTCTGGTCGATGATCAGGCTCAGGTCCCTCTTGCCATACATCCCGTACTCTTCGATTTTTCCCTCGTGCGGAAAGTTTACGACTAGCCTGATGCCGTACTTTTCCCCGACCCTGTGCCCTATCTCGGTGATCCTGGTGTATCCCAGTGCCGGGTTCTTTTTCAGAAGGAACCTGATCTGCGCCAGATCAGACCTGAGGCTTGACTGGAGATCCCCGATGATTGTGGAAAAAAGCATCTGGCTGTACTGGACAGTTTTTCCAATTTAATCCTTAGACTTTGTAATCTGCACAGATCAAAAAAATCAGGCAGCTTTTACGTCATTTTTGGCAAATGCGCACAAGGTCTAGCATTGTAACCTATGCTGCAGCCAAATGAAATGGGGTTTGTTTCATGATTCACTCATGCTGTCTCCACCGGTGTCCCGAGACTTGCGGCGCATTCGAACCTGTTTGGCGCCTCGAGGTTCCATCCTATGGCCTTGCACAGGCCGAACCTTCTGCGGGTTGATGCCTTTCTGAACCGGCACATCAGCCTGTGGTTCTCTGTCTCCTCTGCGCCAAGGATTCCCTCCATCATCCCGCGCGTCCTGTATGATGTATGGTCAAACGTCTTGGCGGCCTCCCTTCCGTGCTTCATTTTGGTGCGGACGGCATTGGCTCTCAGCTTGATGTTTGGCTTCATTCCGTATTCCTTGATGAGCCTTGCGTTCTCGTCCGAGTCGTATCACCTGTCTGCATTAAAGATGCAGCCGGAGAACCCGAGTCCGATCCTGCCAATCTTCTGCAAGAGTGATCTTAAAACGGCGATGTCTGCCATCCTGTCAGGGGTAATCCTGCATGCCAGGATTACCTGCAGGTCCGGCACGCATGCCACGTGCCACCTTGGACATTCCTTGTAGGGCTTGGCCTTTCTCTTTCTTTTGGCCTTTTTTGCGCCCGATTCGTGCGTAATTTCGGCCTTTTTGCCCGCCTTCTTTGGCATGAGATCCCTTTCCCTCTTCTTTTTGTCGTATCTGTCAGTAACGACACCGGTGCTGTCGGCTGCAAGCTTGAGTGCAGACGTGTCAAACCCTGCAAGGCATCTGCGTGCAGTCTCAGATACCTCCTCCTCAAGCCACTTGTGGGGAATCTTTGGCATGAGCTTGCAGAGTGACGTGGTCTGGCACCGGTTCGTCGTTCCAGCGGGGCAGCTTTAGATATTGTGCAAGGTACTGCGTGTCACGGTACGTCAGGCTCAGACACACCATCAAAATGCACAGGCATGCAGGCCTGTCACGGCTGTGGACTATCGGTCGTCCGGGTTCTGAACTGGCCTTCTTGACGGGATATGGGTTCCCCAAGATCAAAGAAACCATGTTGGGTGGGAGAAATCCCGGTTCTTGGGTGTGAGCAGCATGGTAGTACTTGTCGTACTCCTTGCGCCTTTTGTGTTTGCTCGTTAGAGAACCTGCACCCGTTCTGATCAATGTGGGGGAGAATTTAGAAAATTATACTGGACTGCCGAATTAGGAAACAACCCCGGTGGAGCCACGTCAAGCCGCACAGATCCCTTGACTGGGACACACTAGAGACCCCCGCGCGGGCCTTCAGGCGCAAGATGCCCCCAAAGGGAACCACGGTTGTTGACGAACAGTCAAGAGAACGGTACGATGCCACTTAAAAAGCAAAGTAATTTTCAGATACGACATGGCAATGTTGGAACCTTTAATTAGAAATTTCAGCCCATCAAATCAATGAGTGAGCAGCCCCTTGAGGTAAACTGCACATATTACGGGGTCTCCCCCTGGGAGTCGGAGGTCGCATACGGATACTTTAACTCAAAGTTCAGGGTCACACAGGAGGAGATCGAGCCAGACGACGACGATTTTGTAAGCTATCTCAAGATAGTAATTCCGGTTCGGTTCAGTGAGGAGTTTTTCAGGTGGTTTGAGTTCAGGCGGTGGGAGAAGGTCAAGGCATTATTCAAGGAGATGAAGCGGCGCAGGGGCTCCGGGAATGCGTTAAAGATTGAGATAATCTTCAAGGGAATGCCGTCAATCAGGTTCATCGTAGACGTTGGTGAGAAGCAGTGGTTTGGAAACGCCATAGAGAAAATGGACTTTGTTTTGGAGCTGATCCCGTACCAGCTAGTTCCAGAAAGGCTTCCTGAAAAGGTAAACCAGGTCACCTACAGGTTCGATTCAGAGTCAGTCAGGTGGAGGATTTTTTCGGCCAATGCGCTAGATGTCGAATATCTGTTCAAGAACAACCGGTGGATAGGGCCCTCTACGTGAGATCCTTTTCCAAGGGCTCCAGCATGGAATGAAACTCCTTGTACTTGGCCTCTAGGAACTCAAGGGACTCTGACAGCTTTTTGGACTTGCCGTACTTGTAGCGAATCAGCTCCCTGTGATGCCAAAAGTTCCTTCCATCCCCCACGGAAACGGTTGTAAAGTAGTCTGGCCCCTTGAGGTTATCTGGGATCTTTAGATCGTGGGGAAACAGCATCTCTACAATGAACCACTCATCGCCGTCAGGATAGTCAGAGCCGGTCTCGATGTCAAAAAAGACGTGCAGCAGGTCGCTTTGCATCAGGCCATCATCCTTGATGTCCGGATGCTTTACGCTGGATTTTCTAAAGTCCAGGTTCATCAGCTGGGGCTCAAAGAATCCCCTGATGATAGATTTTCGAAAAATCCTGTTTGCCTCATTGATGTTCAAGGGTTACTAGAATTGGGCAGGCTTGCCTATAACTTGTTGGGTAAGCATAGCCTGTTGCACAACCCTGGTTTTAGGCACGTAGGATTAGCTGCTTTTGTGCGTTCAGGCATGGCGTGGTCAATACAAAGGCCTCAAAGAACAGTCCTGGGCCTGCGGCATCCTCCCAGAACCCGATTGACGCACTGAAGATAAGATACGTCAACGGCGAGATATCCGAGGAGGAATACAAGAGAAAAAAGGGGATCCTGGGCAGCAGCTCGGGCTCTGGAAGTTCAGGCGTGAGCTTTGCCGCCTTAGGGCCCCCTCCCGGGCAGATTCGTGCCTGAAATCAGGGACGGCTTCCAGAGCCCGAGCTGTTACGATCCTGGAGCAATAATGCATGATTCATGCCGCCTGCAGATCCTCGAGTCCCGTTGGACTGGCATGAACGGTTAATTTCAGCGAGGGGCCCGGGGTGTGGGTTTTCAGTCAAACCGTTTTCCGATCCATGCCTGACTTAATATTATGGAAACTATATGCCATGTTAGCGGGGTGGGGAAGTCAGGTCATCCCGGCGGGCTCATAACCCGCAAATCAGTAGTTCAAATCTACTCCCCGCTACCACAAGATTTCCAGCGCCCGGCACTTTCACGGGAGAACCAGCGCCCATCGAGCTGCCAGTTCCCAGAACCTAGAATGCTTAAATTTCCAGCTGGAGGAATTCTCTTATGGCCGGCCGCGACGAGGTATGTTTGAAAACAATCCTGGCGGATCCGACGTCGTCTACGTTTGACTTCATGCACCACGTTGCAGGATATGACTTGGTCGGGCTCTTTACGCGCAACCAGTCCGCGCTGAGAGACGAGACGCGGTCTGTATTAAGTGGACTGCTGGGAAGGAATCGATGACGGCGGCGCTGGAGCAGAGAAGCGACTATACTCACAAGTTCACACGGATGGCTGCGCCTTACCCCGACATATTCCGTCAAGATTGTCGATGAGATCATATCGCAATGTCCTGCCGGCAGCTCGGTACTTGATCCGTTTTGCGGCGTGGGTACCACCGCACCATTGTGTGCGGCAAGCCGGGGCCATGATGCAACCACGGTCGATGTAAACCCGTTCCTGGTGTGGCTTGGGCAAAGATGAGGCATTATGATTCCAAGACGATAAGATCCGCCAAAAGGATTGGACACGCCATCTTGGAGGACAGGCGGCTTGCCGTCTGGCAGTCGCTTGCGACAATTCTGGCCGGCGTATGTGCAGTGCGTTCCCGGCCTGCAATCCCAAAGGCCTCCGGATTTACCCTATCCATGACAAGCAGTCCCGACGCATTGCCCACATGCGTGCGAACCAGCGCGTCAGGATACGGCCGGAAACGTGTGCCCGGCAGGTGCTCAAACCTCCATCGAGTCAAGAATCGACTCGATGTTGGTGACAGGGGAGCTGTCCTCGGAGATTACCTGCCTTGCGGGGGGGTTTTCCAGGTAATTTGGGATTCTTTCTGTGATGCGGCGCGTATAGGGGGCGATGTGGTCGTTTTTGTAAAACACCCCTATCGGAATCTTGCTGCCCCACTCTAGGGACTTGATTAGTGCCTGGGCCAGTTTTTCGTCAAGATCGGTCTGATCATCCTCACGCACCATGCCGTCAAATCCGGTCTCCTCCAGCTTGTAAATCCTCGAATGCCTTTCCTGTGCCTCCTCCATCAGGTCGGCTCCCGCATACCAGTCCCTTGTGTTGATGTCGTTGTAGGTAGGACACGGCTGCAGCACGTCAAGGAACGAGAGCCCCTTGTGTTTGATGGCCCGGACAATCAGGTCCTTGAGGTGCCTGATGTCATACGAGTACCCCCTGGCAACGAAGGTAAAGCCGCTGGTCACGGCAAGGCCCAGCGGATTTACGCTATAGTTCGTATTTGGGAATGGAAGGGACTTTGTCTTCTCCCCCAGCTTTAGGGTGGGGGAGGCCTGGCCCTTGGTCAGGCCGTAGACGCCGTTGTCAAAGACAATGTAGGTCATATCCACGTTGCGGCGCCCGGCTGCCACAAAGTGGCCGGCGCCAATCCCCAGACCGTCGCCGTCCCCGCCCACCGCGACGACGGTCATTTCAGGGTTTGCGATCTTTGCTCCCTGTGCAAACGTAAGTACGCGGCCGTGCAGGGTGTGCACCCCGTACACGTTGACATAATGCGACGTCTTTCCCGAGCATCCGATGCCGGAGAACAGGGCCGCCTTGTCGCGCCGTATGCCCATTTCTGCCAGTGCCATCTGTATGGCATTTACAATCCCAAAATCCCCGCATCCGGGACACCAGTCATTGTGTACATCCGTCTTGTAGTCAGAAAGACTAGGCGCCATGCATCAATACCTCGCGTTTTTCAGCCCCGCCCTCCACAATGCGCCTAAGGGAGCCATAGATCTCCGTGCTTGTCATCCCGCGGCCGGTATACTTGAGGATGTGATAGTCGACCTCCCGGCCGGTGTTTTGCCTGAACACCCTTCCCAGCTGTCCCGAGTGGTTTGCCTCGACGTCGACTATTGTCTTGGCAGGTGCCAGCAGGGACGCGACGTATTCGGAGGGGAATGGGTGGAGCAGCTTTATCTGCACGAACCCGACCCGGATTCCGTCATCCTGCAGCATTTTGACTGCATCCATTATCGGGCCCTTGCAGGAGCCCCAGGAGATCACCGTAAAGTCCTCAACGCCGTATGATACGGCCTGCTCGTCCCTTGGGATCCTTTGCAGGATCAAGTCCAGCCTGGACATCCGCTTGTCCATCATCTGCACGCGCAGGACGGGATCCTCGGTAATGTGGCCTGACTCGTCGCTCTCATCTCCGGTATTCCAAAAGATGCCGTTATCCATGCCCAGCCTTGAGCGCGGGGAGACGCCGTCCCCTGTAAGCTCGAATCTCTTGTATTGTTCGCCGTCAAAGGAGTCCAGCAGCCTCCCCCTCTCGATGGATACCCGGGAGGGATCAAACCTTCTGCAGGTTACGACCGAGCTTGCTAGGAACTTGTCCATCATGTGAATCACGGGAATCTGGAAGACGTCCGAATAGTTAAAGCATCTGGCAGTGTCATAGAAGCTTTCCTCGACATCCCCGGACGCATAGACGAGCTTTGGAAAGTCGCCGTGGCCTGCATTGATTGCAAAAAGCAGGTCGTCCTGGCCGTGCCTTGTCGGCAGGCCGGTGGACGGGCCGCTCCGCTGATACAGGGTGATCACCAGTGGAACCTCGTTGATTCCCGCCCATCCCAGGGCCTCTGCCATCAGGGCAAAGCCCGGGCCCGATGTCGACGTCGAGGAGCGGGTTCCCGTCAGCGCCCCGCCAATGACCATGCCGATTGCGGAGATTTCATCCTCGGTCTGAATTACCGCAGTGGAGCCGGGGCTGTGGCCGTCAACGTCCAAGATTTCATGGGATTCAAGGTAAACGCTCTCGTCGGAGGCAGGGGTGATCGGATAGTACGACTGGAACCTGCATCCCGAGACGATTTTCCCAATCGAGGTTCCCTCGTATCCCTGTACAAGGATGGTTCCCGGCTGCCTTTTGGTTCCGGGCAGGCTGATTGAAAAGTCGGGGAACCGGGCAGCTGCAAGGTTGTAAGAGTACCTGGCAGCATTCCTGTTTAGCTCGGCAATCTGCGGCTTTTTGGAAAATATGTCGCCTATGGAGTCTAGTAGCTCGGCAGGAGGCATCCTCAGCAGCCCGGAGGACAGGGAGACGCCGATTACGTTGAACATCCTTACAAGGTTCTTGAGCTTGGGGTTCTGGGTCTCCTCGGCAAGGCTGGCCAGGATTCCCCTAAAGGATACGGGATACAGGGTCACGCCACGCGCCTGGGCAATCTCAAGGGCGGATTTGACGGTAAACGGCTTGTCGTGAGCAGTCATGTCCGCATGCAGCCTGTCGCGGAACTGCGAGTCCAGAGTCAGGACCCTGTCGGTCGTGACTTCCTCTAGCTCCGAATCATAGATGATTGCCCCCGGGCTTTTGACCTCGGCATGGTGCCTGAAGATGGTTTCGGCATCAAATGAGGTCATGAGGTCTACCTCGTTTACGTTGGATGCGATGGGCTGATCCGACACCCTGACAACAAAATAGCTGTGCTCTCCCTTTATGTTAGAGTAAAACTCGCGCTTGCCAAATATCTGGTAGCCCAGCCTGGCACATACCTTGGAGAAGATGTTGGCGCCAGACTCTACGCCGCTGCCCTGCGGGCCTCCAATCAGCCAAGAAAAATCTACACTCACACCCATCATTCCCATTTTATCAGATATTAATGATGTTCCAATCAACCACCGGTGGCAGCATCAAACAGTGCGCACTCGCACTTGTCACGCTCCCCACAATAAGGACATACACATACACACTTTTCAATAGAAATCCCGCATTCAACGCAGATTGCAAACTCTTCTAAATCGTCAGAGGTCATTTCACTTTTTTAACCATGAAATATTATAAATGGTTTGAGGTAGGCCAGATACAACATTGAAGAAAAAGATCCTGCTCACAAGGAGACTGCATCCGTCTGCGCTTCAGGAATTGAGAAAAAAGTTCTCGATCAGCGTTCACGCTGGAAGGATTCCAATGCCCAGAAGGGAGCTGATCTCAGGGGTAAGGGACGTGGAGGGCATCATCTGCTTTCCATATGACAGGATCGACAAAAAGGTGATCGATTCTGCCCCGGACTTGAGGGTCATCAGTACGTACAGCGTCGGCTATGATCATATCGATATAGAGTATGCAAGGAAGCAGGGAATACGGGTAGGCTATACGCCCGAGGTCCTCACCGACGCCACAGCAGAGCTGGCAATGACGCTGATACTGGACGTTCTGAGAAGGACGACGGAGGGAGACAGGATTATTCGCAGGGGGGACTGGAGGCAGATCTACGGCGCCTACGACTATGTGGGAGTCGACGTCAGGGGAAAGACCCTTGGAATCCTTGGCCTGGGCAGGATCGGGGAGGGGCTGGCAAGGAGGGCGGCTGCATTTGACATGAAGATAATCTACCACAACAGGACCAGGCTGGGCAGATCCAAGGAATGCAAGCTCGGGGCAAGATACGTCGGACTCGAGAACCTGATTTCAAAAAGCGACGTGCTGTCACTGCATGTTCCACACACGGCAGAGACGGACAGGATCATCGACCTCCCGCTGATGAAAAAAATGAAAAAGACGTCATATCTGATCAATACCGCAAGGGGGAGGATCGTCGATGAGGGGGACCTGGTGACTGCGCTAAGGCAGAAGATCATTGCAGGCGCGGGGCTAGACGTGTTTGAGGCAGAACCCATCGGCAGGAACCACCCCCTGAGCAAGATGGAAAACGTTGTCCTAGCCCCGCACATAGGAAGCTCCACGAGGGAGACAAGGGAGAGGATGGCAGAGGTTGCGGTCAGGAATCTGAGGCTTGGAATTGCAAACAAAGAGCCGGCCTACTCCGTCGGCTACTAGCCGATTTGGATGAGATCGTCGGCACTTCCCTTGATGCAGTCGGTACCTACTGCCTTTAGCGGCTCAAAGCTGATCTTGCCGTCTGGGATCTTTCCCTCTTGCTGAAGGGACTCTATTTTTTCAGAGACGCCGCGCTTGTGGCGGCCGCATGTAACGCCAACCATGTACTCACCAGACCCCACAGTTACGGAAATGACGAATTCCGGCGGGCTGGCGCATTGCCTTCCCTTTTCCTTTACGGTACAGCGGTCGGGAAACACAGGTCTCGTTGGAAAAAACAGGATATTAACCTTGTAGGGGGCACGGCGGTAAGAGTTGGCGGCATCTGCGAGCGCCCGGGCCAGGATCCTTCCTGCCTCGGGCCCCATGCCGTGATCTGAAAAACGCCCGCTCGGCAGATGTTATGGATTCCTCCACAGCCATGTCTGGTACGGGAATCCCGTTGCCCTTTTTGAGGACGGCCATGTCTTTTACAGCTTCCAGTCTCTTCACGACAGATAATGCTATCGGGCCGTCGATACCAACTATCTCTTGCCGCATGGACTCTAGGGTTGCATCAGCCTGCTCCCCGAGATATTCCACGTCTATTCGCTCCGGCAACCGTCCTAGCCCACATACGTTGGGACTTCCAAATAATCAGTACAGGCAGTAAGCTGTACCGTAACTGCATAAGACATCGCGTAGGATCAGATGACGATACACCTGCAGATGGTAGGAATAGAGATCTAAGGGAATAACAAATGGAAGACCATCATCCAGAACGCATTAAAAGCCCCGGCAGATAGGGTAGGAATCAGGATTCAGGGTGAGAATAAGTGGAAAACACGAATTTAGAACGCCCATAACAGCTCCCGACACTTTCCAGGAGAAATCAGCTCCCGTTAACTTAGTCCCAAACAAAGTGCCAAAATATTGCATGTGGTACAGAATACTGAATGGTCAGACTAGATCTTGCACACCTTGGCACGAATAATCCCGGTGTACGAGGTCACCTACCCCCATCAGTCAGGCACGAATTAGATGCATGATTGTGATCTTCGTGCCTAGCTAACAAGGGGACGTGACCACATACAATGGCGGACATTATTTCCATATAACACAGTGCAAAGCTGGCCAAAAATGTCCCATCCTGCGTTCCGAAACTGCCCACATCTGGGGGCAGACGGGCCAGCCTGCGGGAAAAAATTGGGCAACCCCCCCCCCCAGGACTGAAAGGTTAAACTAAGAACGCCGCACAGCGGCAGTATGCAGGCAGACATTGCCATCATAGGCGGGGGCATACTGGGCACTTCATTGTCGTACTTTCTTGCACACCTCAACCCTGAAAAGAGGATTGTCGTAATCGAGCAGGAGCCAGACGTTGCAAGGCATACCAGCAGCAGAAACACGGGCAAGGTGCATGCACCATACCTGTACAACCCAGAAAAGAAGAGGATCTTTGCAAAGGCAGCATACGCGGGGTTTGACATGTGGAAGACCTATGCCGGCATCAAGGGACTCCCCTTCAGGGAGGACGGCGTCATCGAGGTGTCGCTTGACGAGAAAGGCAGCCAGATCCTAGAAAAGTACATAAAATGGGGAAGGGCCAACGGCCTGACCGAGGATGACATGGAGCTCCTGGACGGGAACCAAATCAGGGAGAGGGAGCCGGAGATATCATGTGAGTCTGCAATGTTTTGCTCAAGGGACGGATCCGTAGACTATGGGCAGCTTACAGGCGCCCTAAAGGAGGACAGCCAAAAGGCGGGGGCAGGCTTTGTTTTCAACAGCAAGGCCATCGGGGTAAGGGAGAGAGGGGATGACATCCAGGTATCGCTGAGCAACTCAGAGACGGTACATGCAGGATTTGTGATCAACGCGGCGGGGGGAGAGGCGATGGACATTGCACACAAGCTTGGGGCTGCCCGGGACTATACGGACGTGCATTTCAGGGGCGAGTACTGGATGGCTCCAAAAGAATACAACAACCTGACGTCTGCAAGCGTCTATTCGGTGCCAGAGTTCCCCGAGTATCCGTTCCTGGATCCGCACTGGATAATCCGGGTCGACGGAAGCTGCGAGATAGGCCCCAACGCTGTCCCGGTCTTTAGCCCGTACGGGTACGACAGCATCGAGAACATCAAGGAGTTCGTCCCAAAGGTGCTGGAGATGCTGGATTCGGGTGCGAGAAAGGCGATCTTTGACAGCCAGTTTCAGAGCCTGGCACTAAGCGAGATTACCTCGTCACTGTCAAAGACTGCGATGGTTGACAGGGTCCGGAGATTCCTGCCAAAAATCAGCCCCAGAAAGTTCACAGGGAAGGGGTTTGCGGGAATCCGCTCGTCGGTGATCAACGGGGATGGAAAGTTCGAGCCCGACGTGATACTAGAAAGGCGCGAGAGGTCCCTCAACATCCTCAACTACAACTCCCCGGGGGCTACGGGCGCGCTGCCGTTCTGCGCATTCCTTGTAGGCCAGCTAGGCTCAGAAGGATTCCTGCAGTACGACAAGGACGTGGACGAGTGCGGCCCGTGGAGGTTCTCGGAGATTGTCGAGTCGATGGTGTAGTGATGGCGCCGAGAGGGAGATTCGAACTCCCGTTCCCTTGCGAGAACGCGCTTTATGGTATGCATTTCCAGGCGCGCGCCATACCAGGCTAGGCGACCTCGGCACGTCTTTCGACAAGGTAAGGACTGATCCTGATTATATAATGCCTTAGCTTCCAAACGTCAGATCAATCTCATATACGCTGATTGTTGTTGCGTGCTCGACTCTGTTCCCATCTGGATCAAGGCCGTGGACCGAGATCCTGTATATGCCGTCAAACACCTGCTCGCCCTCGCCGCCGGTCTGGTCCCAGGATATGCTGCGCTCCTCCCTCGGCTCAAGGACAGGCGGTGCCCCCCCTTCCGCCTGCGGGGAAAAAATCGGCATCCCTGCCAGGCCTGTAATCCTGAGGCCGTAGGAGTCGTCATGGAACCGGATAGGCACGCTACCGGAGTTGACTATCCTGATGTCCACGGCATCCCCCCTCTGATAGTCGGCAGCGTCGGTCAGGACTGCAAGCGAGGGGCCCTCAACGTACTCGACGCCCTGGTTTGCGCGCACGTCTGCAAGGACCAGTGCGGCTGCCATGCCTCCCAGCATTCCGGCGACCAGTGCAATCTTCAGGCTAGCCGGAATCATGCCTGTGACCTGACTTGCTTCGCCAGCTTTTGGGATACGTGTCGGGGGCCATGATGATCCTCTGCGTCTGAAACGCATATCCCCTGGCGGCATCTCGGATTTCTGCCTCGGACATCACGCACTCGGCCAGGGCTACAGCCTCCCCCTTCTGGGTGTAGACGGCGGCAAGATCGCCCCGCTTGAGGCCGGGCGAGACCTGCAGTATCCCCGGTACTGCCAGCTGCGCGCCATGGCACATCGCATCGACTGCAGAGTCGCGGATGACCACCGACCTTAGCTCGCTTAGTGCGCACTCGACGGGCCGGATCAGCCTGATGAGCCTCGAGGGATCCTTTTGCTCCCCCCACAGCGCAAACGCGTTTGCCAGCTCGTGCAGCGTCACCAGGCCCTGGCTCTCATGGAACTGGTTCACGCGGCTCCTGCGCAGCTCGATCATGGTCGCGCCGGATCCCAGTACCTCGCCCATGTCATACAGCAGCTTTCGGATATAGGTCCCAGACTCGCACAGAACGCGGAGCAGGATCAGCCTCTCCTTTTGCTCAAGCAGGTCCAGCTCGTAGATGCGCCTGGTCCTCGTCTGCCGCAGGACGGCCGAGCGCTGCGGGGGCTTTTGGAATATCTCCCCCCGAAACATGCCCAGTATATCGCCAAGCCTTTCACCTGCCGGAAGCGAGTGGAGCCTTCCCAGCGCGTGGTACTCCTTTGGCCCGAGCAGCAGCACGCCCAGCGCCTTGGTCGCCTCGCCCAGCCCCAGTGGCAGGACGCCGGAGACCTGCGGATCCAGCGTCCCGCTGTGCCCTATCTTTGGCAGCCCCAGTATTCGCTTGGTCCAGGCGACGGCCTCGTGGCTGGTCGGGCCCGGAGGCTTGTCCAGCAGGATAATCCCATAGTCTAGCAGCTGCTCGATGCTCCGCTTGTCATAGTACGTCCCAAACTCCTCGCTGGTGACGTCCTGATCGATTTCGACTAGGCCCTCCAGCTGCCTTAGCGTCATGACAGCCTCTTTACCAGGGATTTTGCGGCCATCATTACCTGGTCGGCGTCAAGATCATCCGTGTTGATTATCCCGTCAAAGACCGAGGCGTCCTTTCCGAACTCAAAGTTGTACAGCCTCTTGTACAGCGTCTTGTTCCTGTCGTACCGCTCCCTTGTTATCTCAAAGGCGTCCCTCTCCGCCATGTTGTCGCGGTTTCTCATGCGCTTTGCGCTGTTCTCATGCGAGCCCTCAAGCCAGATCTTGATTGCGCCGTCGACCAGCCAGGGCAGGGTATAGCTTGTGATGACCACGCCCCCCTTTTTGCACAGCTCCGAGAGCCTGCCGTCAACTGCCCTGTCAAACTCGGGATTCTCATCACGTCGGTTCAAAAACTCCATGCCGTCAGGCGTGTCCCACCAGTCGTCGCCGCCGGCATCAAACCCCTGCTCCCGGGCCATGTCCTTGAGAATGTCGCCTCCGCCGACATACTGCAGGCCAAACTCCGAGGCCAGGCCCCTGGCAAGAGTCGTTTTGCCCACAGCAGGCGGGCCGGAGATGATCACGGACCTGCTCAACTAAGATCCATGGAGGTTTTGGTGACTTTCATGATGATTCCGCTAAAGGCAATGGATGATAGAAAGTACCAGGCCCAGAGGTACAGCGCGTTTTCGGTCTCGCACACGTGCTCGGGATCCGCTGCCTGTTCTGCGGTGCAGGTCAGCTGGAAAAAGTCCCCGGGAATTACGTTTAGGGGGATCGGTGAGAGGGCCACCGTGTATGAGAACAGCTGCGGTAGCACAAAGTAGAATATCAGGATAAGCGGGACGAAGGTTATCATCATGGGGCGCATGTTCATCTGCATCATCTCCATGTTCATCTTGTTCATGTACGAGGACTTTTGGTTGAGCTTTGCAATCTTTTCCTGGTCCTTGGATCTGAACGCGGCCATCCTCTCCTTCTGCCAGGCCCGGGTCTCCTTCATGATCCGCTTGAGCTTGACAGAGTCGACCATCTTCTTTCTTACGGCGGAGTTGAAGAGGTTCAGTAGAATCCCAAATCCCGTTATTCCAAGCATGGATGCGATTATCCCCTTGACCATCGGGTCGTCGCTGCCCAGCGCCCCCTGCTCCCCGCCAAAAAAGTCAAACTGCAGGAGGAGGTTCTCGACAAACAGCAATACGAATCCGAACTCCACGCTCATACACCTATTGCCTTTATTACGTTGGCTGCCGCCTCTTCAATCTTTCCCTCCGCGTTGAGTATGGTCTTGATCGGGGCCCCCGACAGCACCGAGCATGCCGAGACGATGGACTCTTGGAAGGACAGCTCCTTTTTTACCCTGTCTATGGTGATCTTGTCCCGGTCTCTTGTCTTCTCGTCCTTCATCCTGCGGTTGTAGATCTCCTCGGGTCTGGCAGACACAGATATGAGGACGGACGGCTCTATGATCTTGAGGACGTTCTCCGGAAGCCCGGGATTAAAGCCCGAGGCAGTCGAGATGAACGCGTGCGTATCAATGATTACGACCTCGTCGGTCAGCTGCGCGATTTTCTGGGCCGCGGTATTTTGGTACCTTTTCTGATCCTCGATCGGGAGCTTTCGCAGCCTATCCCTGTTGGTCACGCCGTCTTTTTTGGCCTCCTCAAACATTATGGTTCCAAAGCTGTGGACGCTGACGCTGTGGTTGTTCCTGTTCAGGGTCTCTGCAATGGTCGAGACCAGGGTTGTCTTTCCGACCCCCGGTATTCCCACCATTACGATCCTCTTACTTTCTGCCAAGCAACGCACCAAGCCGCGGCATGACAACCTCCACCTGTTCCTTGACAAGCTGGTTGTAGTAGTTTATCAGGATATCGACCATGAGAAGGATTCCGATTCCGGAGCCAAAGACTCCCAGGACATCGGAGATTCCCGCAAGCGCGCCGAGAATCAGCGAGCCTATAATCGTGACTGAGGGGATGTACTTGTTTAGCATGGACTCGACGGGCTTGTTTGAGCGCCTAAAGCCCGGAATCTGGACGTCTGCATCAAGCAGGTTCTGCGCGGCGCTCTTGGGCGAGAGGCCGCCCAGCTCCACCCACAGCCTTCCAAATACAAGGACGATGCCCATCATGAAGAGCACGTAGAATACGGCCCGCAGCGGATCCAGCGCCGCAACGTCCAGCCCCCTCGGGGGGGTAACATAGTAGATCAGGCCGCCGATCGGCGTCGACGGGCTGGTCGGATCAAACCGTCCCAGTATGTTCAGGAACTCGTTTGCGTTTCTAGGGTTAAAGTTGGCCCAGAACATCTGCCCGATGAATACGGCGTTTGCGGTGAGCGCGGAGGCCAGGATTACCGGGATGTTGGAGACGTACATCAGCTTTATCGGGTATACGGCCGAAAACCCCCTGTACTTGGTGGAGACGATCGGTATCTCCACCTTCATGCCCTGCACGTATACGAGTATCAGCAGCACGGCAGCAGTCAGGAACAGGCCGAATATGCTGGGCAGCTGGTTTGCCCGGAACATCACGTTGGACAGATCCCCTGCGTAGAGGGACTGTCCCAGGTACGTCATGATGCCAATGGAGCCGCCGTCTCCTGCAGGCAGCGGGCTGAACATGTTCCAGAGTATGGTCTGGGCCACCCCGGCCATGATAAAGACGCTTATCCCGCTGCCCAGGCCCCATCCCTTCTGGATCAGCTCGTCCAAGAACATGATGACGACAGAGGCGGCCATCAGCTGCCCCACCAGTATCCAGATCACCCCGGGGTCGGTAATCTGCGGCCCGTATACGGCAATGCCGTAGACTACGGACTCTACGACGATTACGACATAGGTGACCATCTTGGTGGCAGTCTGGAAGATTCCCCTCTCCTCTGGCTTTTTAAAGTCAAACTTGAGGATGTCCGAGCCCCTCAGCAGCTGCATGAGCAGCCCTGCCGTTACAATCGGCCCTATCCCCAGCTCTATGAGGGTTCCCTGCTGGGACGCAAAGATCACCCTGGCAAACTGCAGAAAGTCAAAGTCCGGCGCGGTGGCGCCAAACAGCGGTGTCTGGCCCATCACAAGGTAGATGAGTAGCGCGATTCCGGTCCACAGGAGCCGGGTCTGCAGCTGCAGCTTCTTTTTTGGCTTTGGAACCTGGGGGAGGTACGGCTCTGCCCTAAAGACGACCTTTCGAATGATTGCCGTTGCCGTGCCCTCAGCCATCCCTAGCTAGCACCTCTCCTCCTGCCTGTTTAACCTTTTGCTGGGCAGATGCGGTGAACCTGTCAACCCTTACGGTGTAAGCGTTTGAAACCCTGCCGCCGCCGAGAAGCTTGTCTATTCCGTTGCCGGCAAGATCAACTATCTTCTTGCCGCCCTCGGTCTTTCCAAAGGCGGCAAACAGATCATCCAGATCGCGCACGCCTGCCCACCTGCCTGTGACGTTCGGGTGGGGGGGACGGGTGGAGCCGTGGCCGAAGTGCTTTGGATCCTCCTTTAGCATGGAGCTGTAGTGGTGCTTTAGCTGGCCGGATACGCCGAGTCCGCCCTTGTGTCCGCTGGCGCGGTGCTGTGCGACCTGCCCCCATCCGCAGTATCTAGAGCCTCGGTTCTTCCTTGTCTTGCGCAGTCGGGTCGCCATCTTAGATCATCCTCCTGACTATGACGTCCAGCTCGCTGTTTTGCCCGAGGATTCCCTTCTGTCCGTAGAGCCTTTTCGTGCTCCTTTTGAACCCGCCCCTCGGGGGGGCCAGGGCAAACCACGGCTTTAGCGGCTTTAGCTTTGACATCGAGACCCTGCCCTCGGCAAGCGATGCTGCAAGCTCGTCTATGCTGCCGAGTTTCAGCTGATCAAGGTCGTCCTGGGAGACCTTGTGATATCCTGATTTTCTTGCCTTTTTGTCAAGCAGATCCCTGGCAAGGGAGGCGTCCAGCTCCTTCCATGCGATATAGTGCTGGACCTTTTTGAGCATTCCCAGGGTGTTGTCCTTTGCGGGAATTATGGTGGCGCGGTATTTGCGCTCCAGCTTGAGCAGCCTGAGGGTGGTAGCTGCCCAGTGCGGCACGTCGGCAAGTCCCTTTATTCTGACTACGAGGTATGCGCCTGCCATCCCAATCATCCCTGGCTGAATGTCAGCCGAAGACACTGCAGTACGGCCTTTGAGGTGGAATTCATGGTCGCCGTCGATCCCTTTGCGGTGGTCCAGGCGTCCTTTAGTCCCGCCAGCTCCAGCAGCCTCTTGATCTTTCCGCCGGCAACCAGTCCCAGGCCCCTTGGTGCGGGCAGGATCTCAATCGTGACGCTCCCGCCCTTTCCCTTTACCTTGAAGGGAACCGAGTGCTTTTGATCACACCTGCACTCCCAGCTGCCGCACCCAAGCTTGATCGGGTTTACGTTGAGAAAGGCTGCGTTTGTGGCCTTTTCAATTGCAATTCTCATTTGTTTTGACTTGCCCTGGCCGATTCCCAGCCAGCCGTTGCTGTTTCCGGCAGCAACGATTGCCTTGAATCTGGTAGACTGTCCGTTTGATGTCATCTTTTGGATGATTCCGACGTCTACGACCTCCGACTGCAAGTCAGGCAGCAGCTTTTTGATGATGCCTGCCTCCTGTATCCTCAGTCCGGCCTCCAGGATTTCCTCCATGGAGGTGATTTGGCCGGAAGACACCCTCCGTCCAAGAATCGTCTTTGGAATCCAGACCTCCTCCTCCTGTTCCCTGGGCTTTCTACGCTCGCGCTGTTGTGTCTGGCTCATCTATCCTACCTCGCCATCTATAGCGGACTTTACTTGCGAAATGTCGTTTTTTACTGTAAGATGCTCTCCGTTGATTCTCCCCTCTGGAGGAAACGTTTCAGAATCGGCAGGCACTTTGAGGCCGGCATCGATGAGGCCCTTTAGGGCAGCTGCCATTCTTTGGGTGTATTTCCTTGTACCAGTGTAAAGAATCGCATCCTTTGCGCCACTACCGATAGCTTTCTTGCCTGCCAGATAACCCGTAAGGTACGCGGCCGGAATGCTTTTTCTTGAGCCTTTCCAGCCTTTTTGCAACAGGGATCTAGAGTGTGCTGAGGCTATGACCCTGTCCCCGGTTATCTCCGGCTTGAGAATTTGCACCTGCGTGTTCTCGTTGGAGACGTTGACCGTGATAAAGTCATGCCTGCCGACTAGCATGGTGGCACGTTTTTTGTAATTGGTCTTTTCCTCCCGAAGTCTTCTCAAGATTTTTGAATAGGCCATCTATAGCCAAAAACTCGGAATTGCTCTTATAAACGTTAGATGAAAAATAAAGTAAGAGTTTGCCCCCTAGGCGACACTGCAGGTCATAACCTTGATCACCGCATCCCCCCACCCCATATCTTCAGGAGGAGTGCAAACTCTTGCGCATCTGTGCCTGTGGCCCTGCCTTGGCCCTGTGGGCGCCGGTGCCCTGATGAGCCGATCCTGACTGCATTTTGTCTGATCAGAATCAGGTTCTGCAAGGGTGGCGTGTGCGAGATTTGCCGTTTGAGCTGTTTGCTTCCTGCTGCCAGCATCGCGACTTGTGCGGCAGGCCCCTTTTGCGCCTTCTGAGGATTCCCCTGTGACGCAGGCCGGCTCGGCGCGCAGTGCCTTGAACTTCAGGCTTGAAGGCGCGTATTTTCCCGGGTATTGGCAGGCCATAGATCAGAAGTATGTGGCCACCGCCCTACAACCAGTTGGATGGGAACTGTACGTAACTGTGATTTTCATTCCCGGTTGGGCAGGGGCATGTGACCTCGCACGACAAGTGCCACAAGGGGCTCACTTGGCATGGGCAGTCCTGCTGCCAATCAGTGAAAGCAAAAGTGCCTTTTGAGAATGCAGGCGGTTTTCGGCCTCAGCCCATACGACGGACCGCGACCCGTCGATGACTGACGGTGTGACCTCGACCCCGCGTGTTGCAGGCAGGCAGTGCAGGAAAATGGAGTCCTTGTCGGATTTTTTCATGAGGGTATCATTGATTTGGTACTTTGGATGGAATTTTTTCAAGCGTCCGGGATCCTTGTTGTGAATCGAGGTAAAGGTGTCGGTTATGACGACGTCGGCAGCAGAGACGGCCTTTGCAGGATCAGTAGTCAGAACTACATCGGTGGATCTTTTGCATTCTTCTATCACGGCCCTGTTTGGCTCAAATCCTTTCGGCGTTGCAATGTGGATTTCGGATCCGGCCAGCGCGCATCCGTAGATCATGGAATTGCAGACGTTGTTTCCGTCCCCGACCCATGCAATCTTTAGCCCGGAGATCTTCCCCTTTTTTTCCTTTATTGTCATAAAGTCGGCTAAAATCTGACACGGATGAAACGAGTCGGACAGTCCGTTGATTACGGGGACCGAGGAATTCTCAGCCAAGCTGATCAGTGACTTGTGATCATAGACGCGGGCCATGATGCAGTCTACATAGCCAGATAGCGTTCTTGCGGTGTCTCCTATCGTTTCCCCGCGGGCCAGCTGCATGTCAGCTGACGAGAGGCTTACCGCATGGCCGCCTAGCTGGAACATGCCGACCTCAAAGCTGACGCGTGTCCGGGTGGATGGTTTTTGGAAGATCATGGCAAGCGTCTTGTTGGCAAGCGGTTTCTTCCCGGCGCTTTTCTTCAATTCCTTTTTTAGCCTCATGGCGTAATCTATCAGATAGGAAAACTCCTTCCTGTCAAGTTCGCCCAGCGTAAGCAGGTCCTTGTTTTTGAGCTTCATTTCTTGAGGAATCCAAATAGGCCGCGTTTCTTTTTAGGCTTTTCCTCCTGCTCCCTCCCAGCATCACAGATGCCGTCGCCGTCGTCACCATCACCGCTAGGATCAGGCCTTCCCGTTTCTATCCAGTCACGGATAGCCTTTGCCATCTTTTTGGCATCGTTGTCGGATTCGGGGGCAGGTACATCGTAGAGATCTGCATAGTCTGCAATATCATCATCACTGATTCCATCAAACGGATCATCAGTCTCCTTTTGTGGTTCGGGAGTCTCTTTTAGTCCGGGCTCTGTGGGTTGTTCGGGCTCGGGGGGTTTTTGTGTCTCTGTGGGTTTTTGTAGCTCGGGGGGTTGTTCTTGTGATTCGGGTACCGCTCGGGTTAGATCGACGCCGCTTATGTTTCCAAACACGGTTTCTAAGAACATCTCCTTGTCAAAAGACTTGAGATCATCGTATTCCTGCCCAACGCCTACAAACATGACAGGCGTGGAGGTGATTCTTACAAGGGACAGGGCGGCACCGCCTCGCGCGTCTGCATCGCTTTTTGTCAGAATAGAGCCATCGAATTTTGTATGCTCATGGAATTCCCTTGCCTGGTTTACGGTGTCGTTTCCGGCAAGGGAATCGCCGACAAAGATTTTGAGGTGAGGCTTTACGACCTTGGTTATTTTCTCAATTTGATCCATTAGGTTCCTGCTGGTCTGCATCCTGCCGGCAGTGTCGATCAGAACACAGTCGACCTTGTGGGATCTTGCATACAGCACCGCGTCTCTGGCTACGGCTGCGGGGTCTGATCCATAGTTTTGGGCGATAATTTTCAGATTCAGCCGTTTTGTGTGCTCCCTTAGCTGCTCAATTGCGCCTGCCCTAAAGGTGTCTCCGGCGGCCACGACAACGGAGTATTTTGACTTTTGGAGCAGGTGTGCGACCTTGGCAAGGCTGGTAGTCTTCCCGGTTCCATTAATGCCTACAAAAAGCACGACGTAGGGCTCGTTTCTTTCTTTAAAGCTGTCAATGTTTGAAAAGAGATCCACCCTTCCCGCGCCATCAAATAGCCCGGATATGGTCCGGATGAGGCTGTCGCGTACGAATGTCTCAGTTGAGTTTTTGTCGATTTTTGCGCCAATCAGTCTAGATTTTAGATCAGCCTTGATTGAGTCGACTACCTCTGCTGCGACATCAGATTCAAGGAGTGCTATTTCAAGATCAAGCAAAACGTCTTCAATGTCTTTTTCCTTTAGCTCCTTTTCTCCAAGACTCTTTGAGGCACTCGAAAATGCACTCGTCAGTTTCTCAAACATTTTGCTGTTCCTCAGCTGTGCTGATGCGAATCTGCCTGAAGAAGCTTGCGCATTTCCTGCCTTCCCTGTTCCAGGCGTCCCATGGCCTCCTGTCTTTTTGCAGAGGTGTCTTGGATGGCAACCTGGACTTCCTTGACTTTTGCCTCTAGGAAGTTTAATGCCGAATCCCTGTCCTTCTCAAGCGCGGCTCCCGCCCCAACATCAAGCACGACGCTGTCTTTGGATGATACCCTGGATTTGATAAATACGCCCACCCCAATTGGGATCAGGGTGTCAGAATGATCCTTTTCCCCTAGCGCCCTGACAGACTCAATCGCAGACTGGGCCTCTTTGAAGATGTTTGCCAGTGTAGATTCCCTCTGAGACAGGTCAACGGCGTACCGCTCAAGCATTTGCAGCTGCTGCACTAGTTGCTGTGTCTGCTCTTCGCTCATGTACAAAAGCCTCTCACGGGTGGTTATAAATCCGTTCAGAAACCCCAGCCCTTCCAAAACAGTCCAGACGTAGGAGTTTACCTCCTAGGCCAGTCTTCCCATCTATGTTAAAACGCCCGGGCCCTTTAGCGGCGGAGGATTGTGTCTCTCTGATCCACGCCTAGTTTGATATGGGCAGGCCAGCTTACGCTAAAGTTCGATTTTAGACAGGGGGATCAGTTTGAGATGCAGAAGATAGTCGATGGAGATATTCGATTAAACTGAACAAGCGCAGGTTTGCCAGTTGATGTATCATTTGAAGTCCCACAGGTCCCTTGTGTGGCCGATTCTCTTGTCCGTGACGGTGTACCTTATGGTGTCAGATTCCGGCGTGGAGCTTGCCGGAGTGTACTCGAGCCGGATGGACGTGCCGTTTGTGGTCGGGATCTTTTCGGTGACGTTGGTGTGGCTCAGGCTTCCCTTTGTGGGATGCTCTTTAAGATAAAACGTCAGATAGTCGCCGTCGGTGTCTATTGCGTTTATGTCGACTGTGACCCTGTCGTTTGTGGCCACGTCTATTGCCCTGTTCTGGGCTGTGGGAACCTGGTTTCTGGTTGCGATGTTGTTGCAGTCAAGCGATGTCACGGTTCCTGCGATAAACGAGTTGCCCCGGCATTCCTTGCCGATGTGCCCCTCCGAGACGGACGGCTGGGACAGGGAGGCTGAGGCGGGAAGGTTTTCCCAGGAGCCGTTTTGCTTTATTTTCATGCCGGTGAACTTGCTCATCGGAATTGACGAATAGTCGTCTGTGGCAGAGACGGTTCCCTCTATTCCAAAGTTGCCATAGTAGGCATCGGCTGGATTCATGCCAAGCTGCGCCTGTGGGTACTGGCTTGTCACGTCCGGGGTCGTGACATACACCTGGACATTGTTTGTCAGATACTTTTGTATCTTTACTGATATGTCGTCGCCTATAGTGACGACCATAAGTTTTTGATCAACCCGGATCCGACCCGATATACGACATAATATCATCCGCGAAGCTGGTAGTCCTCAGGTATTCTGACAGCGTCTTTCTCATCTCCTCGAATGTTGCATAGTACTCGGAGACGAGGACGTCCCGCTTTGCCCGGTGCCAGTATTCCTCCATGCCGCTGAGCTCCGGGGTGGCAACCGGCAGATACCTGACCCTTACGGTGTCCGGATTGTCTGCCACGAACTTTTTTACATCCCGGGTGGTATGCGCAGACGCGCCGTCCATTATTACCGGGACCTTTCCAAAGTGACTGCGGAGCTCCTTGAGATACCTGAGGAATGTCGGGCCGTCAAACTTGTCATACGTCCGGAGGAAGCGGCGTCCGTCCGTGGCAATTGCGCCATAGGCCACAGTCCTGCGGCGGTTCCCCCTGTATGTAACCGTGATCGGCGTTCCTACTGCAGACCGGTACCTGCGCCCGACGATCGGGGCGTCTACGAAGATCGACTCGTCCTGGATTACGGTGGTAAAACCCTCCCCTTCCAGGCGTGAAATCTGCCTTTTTGCGTTGCGCTGCCACCTGCGTATGGTGTAGACATCTGCCTTGCTCTTGTGCACAAGCTCCGGCGTCTTGGGCGACATGTTCTGCTCCCTCATCAGCCTCCTGGCAGAGGACGGGTGGTACTGCACGCCGGTTCTGTCGCGTATTTCGACGGCCAGAATCCTGGGTGTGATCACGCCGTCGTGGGCATCATCGATGATCTCGGAGATGATCTCGGGCTTTACCTTGGGCGGCCTTCCGCTGCGGGAGTGATCCCGGGGGGCATCAATGTCCCCCTTCCTCAAAGCGGCTGATCCACTGCCGTATGCAGTTGGGGGTACGCATGAGAAGTTTTGCCGTGCTGCCTACGTCCTCACCATGTACACAGACTGCGTTGACTGCTGCTATCCTGAGCACGACCGGGGGATCCTTTTCTGTCTTTGATGCCGCTCTGAGCTCCTCCGTCAGTTCAGCATCCATGCAATACATGGAACATGGCGATCAAAATGTGTTGCTGCTGGTTTTTTTTTTGACCTCAAAGACTTTTAATCGTCACTATAGATCAACGCGGCCGTTTGCTACCAGGTATTCTTGGTAATTTGACATACCGCCAATTGCATTATTAAAAGCGTAATAGGTGCTCAAGACGGCGACGCATCCAACGTTTAGGAAATGTCCTTTTGTAACTCCTGCTTCGACCCACTCGGGTTCCTCGTTTTCAGGTAGTCTATTTGCAACGAGCCATCCGGCAGCTACTGCGGCATTATCACATGCTGTCCTGTCTATCCACGATCCGGCGAATCCAGCTGATACTCTATGCCTTCGATGGGGGCAGGACGACTGGTCTGCTGCAACACATGGCAGCGGGGGTCAGCACAGTCAAAGATTCCAAATGCGCCTTGATCATATGCGATGACCCACAATGCAAAGACAGTAAAGAACAGTATGAGAAATCCGGTCAATTTCCTATGCTGTTGAAGACTGGAAGCAATTCATCAAGTGTATGATAATTAGACGCTACGCCAAACTCGACATGCTCATTTACATGATAGGCAAAACCAGCTGAATAGTGGTTTAACGAATTACCGCCCTGGTAGGCAAGAACAGTCTTGCCATCACGCGTCATCTCTCTAAAGCCACCATAATTACCATGCTGTGATTCTCTGGATTCTTTTAGATATTCTATGCTGTCTTCGATCTCATCCAGTGGCACAGTGCTATAATGCGCCCAGACCCTGAACCCTTTGGAAACCTGCAGGTCATGATCGGTTACATTCTGATGCAAGACAAAGTCGGTTGGAACAAAACGTATGCCCAGACCACAATTGCCGGAAGGATAGCACGCGGTTTCTGCAAACAGCAGTCTCTGTCCGTCGGGAATGTATGTGGGCATCCAGTCCCCAATGTGGAAACCTACTCCGGGTTTTATGAAGTATTTTTCATGCTGCGTTGCAGGCAGTCTTATCTGGTTGTCGGGGCCGACATCGTCGGGGGTTATGTCGCTGCCCATGATTCTTTCATACCAGGGCCACGGAGCAGGGTGTCTTGAAATTGTGGATCTTTTGATCTCCCGCCCGTCATCGACGAACTCCACGGGAGACGAGGCACTCAGCACCACAAAGCCGTCGCCTTCTCCTTCTCCGGCATCGGAGCCGTCGATGCTGTTGCCTCCTCCGGTTTTTGCCGCCTCCGGCTGCTGCCGGTCATGGCGTTCTGCTGCCTGTGTTACCGGCACCCATCCCCTTTGCAGCAGTTTTTGCACCGAGTCCTCACTGATGCAGGCAGGTGTTCCGCGTGCGGTCTCCATCAGCGTCTTTGAATCCCGGCACTGTATCTCGTGTATCGGCACCCCCGCCTCATGCTGTGCCATCAGAGACGGCACCTCTGCCATTGCGTCAAGCGACAGCATGCCCGCGCCTGCGACAGAGAGCAACGCAAGGGCAGCCGCTACCGCATTCATTACCCTTCCTCAATACTGAAATATTTAAGTGATCCAGAGAATGGTTCTGTGTAATCTTCGAGGCCCAAAATATGGATCTTCTTCAGATTCGATTTTTACGACTAGACAGAATTTTTACTTAGTGAGGCGTTCTGGATTATTGTCTTCCACTTGTTTGTACCGTCCACGCTTATCAGGGCCGACTCTGCTGGGGTCTGGCCGTTTAGGGAGCCGTGTTTTTTTGAAGTCGTAGTAGACCCTCACCCCATTCAGGATCTCCGTGTCCGTCTTCTTTAATCCCCTGAAGACCTTCTCACGGTCTCATCTCACCATTCAAACGCTCCATCTTGTTGTTGTTCCTGTCGCCCTTGAGGTGGATGTGCCTGACGTGGCTTGTTTTGCTTCCAAACACCTTCTTGCTTGACTTTATGTATGCAGGCAGACCATCCGTGATGAAGTTTCTGGGGGATCTGCCGGCCTGCAGTTTTGTCAGATGTAACAGGGTGTCTGCATTGTGCCGGAACTTTGTTGTCACGTCGCTGGCCGGCCGGTATCTAGTATCGTCATCCATCGAGGCAAAGAGACAGTTCTGCTTTCCTGCAACCTTTATTCACACCTCGTCAGCACGGAACCGGCTGCCAGCCCTTGGAGCGATGCCGTTGAGGTACTTGGCAGTGTAATAGGTTAGCCCCTGCCTAGTTGATTTTTTATGACCACCTGATCTATAAACTACCACTACCCGGGAAACACATGTCTACAGCCTCGGAATTCAAGGCATTGAGCAAGAAGATGGCCTGCGTCAGGGCGGAGCTTCAGAAGACGCAGGAGGAGATTGACACAGAAAGGATAGCATCTGCCATAAAACAGGCCCGATGATGCCGCACAGATCGCTGCATTGACGGCACAAAACAGGCAGCTCGAGCAGCGCATCAAATACTATGAGAACCCGCACAGTCCGTCATCGCAGAACTCGATACCGACCAGGCAGAAAAAGACGGCCGCATCAAGGGAACCGGGCAAGGCGCCGGCAAGGCCGGGCCGCAGGCCCGGACACAGGGGCGCATCACACAAGAGGCACCCGACCCGGGAAATGAGCTACGTGCCTGACAGGTGCGGCAAGTGCGACGGGCGCGACCTGGAAAAACCGGTCCCTGAAGGAACCAAGATGACGACCTAGACACCGAGAATTCCGGAGCCGGTCACGACAATGAACTTTTTGTACGAGGTCACGTCCCCCCGTTGTCCGGGCATGGAAATCATAATTGTACGTGCCAATTTGTGCCTGATTGGCGGGGGGCAGGTGACCTCGTACCCACGAAGAATCATCTACCGTAAACGTCCCAGTTCCAGTCTAAGATAAAGTTTTTAATCAGTACAGCGCCATTAGAACTAGAAATGTCACAGTCAAATTTTGTATACGTCGAACCAAGGAAGTCATACATTTCCAAGGTGCTTAGCGGATCTGCGACAACGTTTATTGAAGAGGGTGTGACTGCCAGAAACTCTTTGCAGGAGTTCACATGCGACGGATTTTTTGAGGACTCTGACCAGGGATCCCACCCCGTACAGGTCAGTGGAGACACAATACAAATCAAGGAACAGTTGATGCAGGACGGCCAGCCCTACGCGTTCAGTTATCAGGGTAGGGATTATATGATTTCTAGAAAACATGGAAGCATGAAGCTTTACGAGTTGAGGGACTAGTGTCATCAGATGATCTGCCGGCAGGTATAGGGGCAAGAGTCAACCGTACAACTTCAGGTCCTTTTTATACTGACAGTCAAACATTTTTGGGCAGCATCTTATGATCAGATGCCCCTGCGAACATGGCTGAACATCAGACATTTGTGATCAGACATTGCAGGTTTGGAATTTACGGGAGTGACATAATATCGGCATCTTGGTCAAAGAATTTCGATGGAAATCTTTTTTGATCTTGCCTGTCTGATGTAACATATGGACTCCAAAGCCGTGCTTGCACGCTGTACGGATCCTGGAAAGGCACTTGTCATGATCATGGAGCAAGATGAGAAGATCTCCGGGCTGGAAAAAGAACTCTCTATTGTCAAGAAGGAGAATGTGGATGTCAAGAAGGAGAATGCTGAGCTTCAGGCAAGGCTTGCCCTGTACGAGAGTCCCAACATGCCCACGTCCACGCCGTCATTATACAATGATGCCAGAAAAAAGTTCAGGGAGAAAAGGGGCGAGGATCCCGGCGGCAGTCCCGGCGATGCGGCCAGGGGCAAGAAACGCGGCCCTCCGTGCGGACACCATGGTACATCGCACGGCAACCGGCCATCCATGACATTAAGGTACGATCTTGATTTCAAAATATGCCCAAAGTGCAACATCCAGTTACGGATGCTCAAGCCGATCCACAAGCTTGTCAACGATCTGGATGACTCCATGCGCATGATTACTGCCAATGCCATCATCCAAAACGCGGTGTGTCCACAGTGCAATACCGTGCATGTCGCAGCTACCCCGTTTCTAGGCGGCACGTCACTTGGGCCCGTCTCACTCTCTCTAATCATGATGTTCTTTGAGAAGGGAAACATAGACGAGGACATTGCAGAGTACTTTCAGTATATGTTTGGATTCAAGATGGCCCCAAATACCGTGACTGCCGCCCGGCACGCAGTGGCAGAGGCACTCCGGCAAAACATGATACAATGCATACAGACATTCATTGCGGGCAGGCCGTGGATACAGATGGACGAGACCGGCTTTAAGCGCGGCGACGGACACACGGGGTACGTCTGGGTGCTCAACTGTGCGGGGGCGTGCTTTGTGGTCTTTGCAGATTCCCGGTCCTCTGAGGTACTGCACACGCACTTTGGATGGCTGGATCCCAGGGTTCCCACAGTCGTCGACGGGCTGGCCCAGTACAAGCTGTTCTTTGAGATAATCCAGAGGTGCTGGAGGCACCTTCTGGCGTATGCAGAAAAGCTTGCAGTAAAGATGCCCGAAGGCGATGATGGGAAAAGGTATGACTTGCTGCTGGAATTTTACAGGGAGGTAAAAAAGATCAAAGACGCTTGCGTCGCTTACATACATGGAGCTTTCAAGGGAGGCATACAAAATAATCAGCCCGTATGAGGACGATCACGTGCGTACACACCTGCTAAACGCCATACCCAACATGTTTACGTTTCTAGCGCGTCCGGGAATGCCGCCGCACAACAACGATACGGAGCGATGCATACGCGACGGGATCATACCACAGCGCAATGCGCGCCACAAGATCGTAACTGACGGGGGAAGAAAGACGGCTTCTGCGCTGCTGACGTTCTCGATGACATGCCGCAAGCAAAACATACATCCTGCCGGTGGACTCTTGAAATACCTGCGGGATCCGGGCTGGGATATCTTTGCAGGGGCCAAGGATGACGCGCACCTGCTGTCCTCGCTTGTCAATACGGACGGTACAAGATACAGTGTCTTTGAGTGTCCCGGGCCGCCGCCGGTGTGGCCGCCTGCAGCAGGTGCAGGCAAGGGGGCGGTACGCTGGAACCAGACGGCCGTCGTACCCGTAGCCCCGATGGCACTTTGATCCGTCTGGCGCCTACGGGACGGCGTAACCCGTAGCCTCATATCGAAGGATCCGGCTGAATCTGCCAGTCAACGGCACCGAATGCAACAGTTTCTGATTGCCTGCAGGTGCCGTCTGTCAATGTGTTGCCTGCACGGCGCCGGTTCTGGCATGTACAAAGGATGTGTGGTGATGCAACGGGTCTGTCACAACGGATGCGGAAGGATCAAAAAGTTCCGGACAAAAAGTTCCCTGGGCGCTTTAAATAGGACCTGAAGTTGTACTTGGAATCCAATCTGGACTCCGTCTTCCGGCAGCCCTTTGTAGCCCGGGTGCCGGGGGCAACGCCGCTAATTTCGTTTACGCATAAAGCCTATCGTGCCTATTTCGATAAAAAGTGTTCGGATTTCAACTGTGCGCACTACGGTGCAGGAGGTGGCAAGCGGATCTGCAGGCAGCCTCACTTGAATTGTTTCGAGCCAGGGATAATTTGACGTGGTACTTCTGGGAAGACTGTCCTAGCGGGTAAGCTCTTACGTTTTATGGGTGCCTAGAAATACCTGCGATCAAGGATTCTTATTAGGCAGTGCGACGCACTCTGTCACGAACATGAGCAATAAGACAAGATGCGCAGTGTCGGTGGCATGACGACTAGACCCTATTTCTTTTTAATTTTTGGAATTGTATTGGGCTTTTTCATAGGGGTGACATACGGCCGTATGATACTTGCCTTTTTGGTATACGGGCATCTTGGAGGGCCGTGCATATGGCCGTCTGATGCGGTGACCTTCGGGGGCATTGATCTGTCAACGCTGGAATGGAGTGAGCGCCTGCAGTGCTATCTTAATCCCTACAGGGAGCCCTGGTGGAGTTAGGACGGCGGGCTACCGTCACCTTAGTTTCTTTTTGGATATTATTCCATGAAACCTGTCATGACATGCTCTGCACAGAACCTGCAAGTTCTCAGCCTCGTTGGTTCCTCCTTGTACGAGAGGCACCTTGTGGTTTATTGTCAGCTCTTCTGAGGCCTGGCATTTTTCACATTTTGCCTTTGCAGCCTTTAGTATTGCAGTAAACGATGGTCTTCCGCCCATGGAGCTCGCTGATCGACGGCGTATCCAAGCCTTGCGCCCCCCCCCCCCCGGTAGCAGACTCGTCGTGAAAACCCCAAGCGTTCTAGGGTAGAACAGATCCACCCTGCCGGAGCTGGCAGGCTGGCGTGGGTCATCATCACCAGTGCATGGGCTCACGAAACTCGGGTCCCTACATTATTTCATTGCATCCGATATTCTTTGTAAGACACTGTCAGATACCGTGCTAAACTGGGCGGATCTTGGGGCAGCAGCTGATTCGTCCTTGGCCCGGTCTTTTTCCATTGTCCCTATGCTTTTGCTGAATCTCTCAATGCTGAAATCCTCCCCATAAAGGCCGATTTTGGTTCTGACTAGGCCCGGATCCAACGATACTTGCTAGCGTACGTGGTCACGCCCCCTTGCTATCTAGGCACGAAAATCACGTTGTACATGCCAACTCATGCCTAATTGATAGGGGCAGGTAACCACATGCGTGTAAGATTGTCAAGTGGCTCGGCGAATGCCCTGGCAGCAGACTCCGGTGCATCTTGGATCCATGGTTGGGCCGGCATCATTGGTTGCCCTGAAAAGCAATCGGTTGGGTCTCACCGATTTTGAGTCATGGAAGTCCTCTTCCTTGCCGCGATAATGGCGGCGGCCGCAGGAGCTGCCACATACATGCCGATATTGATAACAATGACCGAGGCGCCCAGCGCCAGCACCGAGGCCTCCGAGCCCTCCTCTGCAAGCGACATCATCGACAGCGTCGAGATCATCGGGGTGATCAGAATCCTTACGACCTCGCGGAATGCCGGACTCTGGCGTTCCAGGTCTGCCACTGCAGGCGAGAACAAATAGTATACGGAGTTGAATCCGGCAACAAAGGAGGCGCCCGAGTCCGTCGAGAGCAGCGTGCCGTCGCGTATCTCCCTGAGCGCCTGCACCTGCGGCGCCATCTCTGTTCCGTATGCGGCAGTCGCTATCAAGCATGCGCCGCCGGGCTCCGAGCTGGCCTGCGATTCGAGCTCCGACCCGGGCTGTGCAGTGGACCCAGGCTCAATCTCGGGCTGTGTGGTGATGTCGGGCTTTTCTGGCTGCGTCACGGCCTCGGGCTCAATCTCGGACTGTGTGGCGATGTCGGGCTTTTCTGGCTGCGTCACGGCCTCGGGCTCAATCTCGGACTGTGTGGCGATGTCGGGCTTTTCTGGCTGCGTCGTTATCTGGGGTTCTACCGGCGTCTGCGGCTTGGCTGCCTCATCGGCCACATCACGCGGCTCGTCGACTGCCTGCCCATCGGTGTCGGCGGACACGGACATCGGAATATCGTAGGCGCGCTCTCCGATGCAGGCATCCACGTTTACGGACTCTGAGTCAAAGCTCATACCCATTCCAGACTGCAGGATTGCGTTGACTCCGATGTATGTCTCAGTCTCGTGCATAGGCACCGTAAACACCGCGAATCCCTCAGCCGCCTGGCCTGCCGCCGTAGCCTGGGTGGAACCGCTCTCAGTGGTGCGCACCGAGACCGAGAGATCATCAGAGACTGGTCCGGCGGCGACCGTGACGAGTCCGGCGGCGCAGTCCCACGATATGGATGCTATGTATGCAGGATCCGTGCCGTCCGAGGAAGACGTGACGGTGCTACTGCCGCCGCCACCTCCACCACCGCCTCCGCCGCCTCCGCTACTGCGGCCGATGGACTGCGTAGATCTGATGGGTTCTATAGGAAGTTTATCTGCAGTGTTGGTGCCGCATTGATCATCAGCTCGTGCATTGGCGCAGTTCTTGGGTTCTATAGGAGGTTTATCTCTATCACCAGTACTGCCGCCAAAGTTAAAGGTAGTTGTTGCCTTGTCAATGCCATGAATGGCAGTTATCACATACTCGCCACCGTCAGACCATAGACTTCCAGATGCTACAAAGGTAGTCTCAAATGTGCCGTCAACATTTGGAGTTATTTGATCAATACTTGCAAGAACGCCTTGAGGTCCATAAATCGTAACAGGTACAGGAATGATGTCTTCAACGTTGATTTTGCCGGTCAAGGTTATGGTATATCCATCGGCATACGTGTCCTGATCCGTGCCTAGTTCAAGATTTGCACTTGCTCTGTTTTCTCCATCAAAAGCGTCAACACATTGACCGTTTTGGATAACTTGATCAGGTCCGCAGTTTGGATAATCGCCGCCGTTGACAAGCGGGTCTTCTACAATGACCATACCCGCCCTCCAAGGATGCAGGGTACAAAAGTATGGGTATTCTCCGGGAGCATCAAACATGTGTTTGAATACATCTCCTTGATTCATAAATGAACTTTGGAATCCTGTGTTTCCCGCAGCGCCTTTGCCGTTTGGCCAATTAGTGCCAACGGTGTCTGTCCTCATATCCTCAATTGTGCCAGAATATACCGTATGAACTAAATAATCGTTGTTAGTCCATACAACTTCCCCGCCAGCACCAATGGTGACAGTTGTCGGTATAAAGCAATCATCTGTTTCTACACATGCCAGCGATAGTCCGGAACCTTCCCCGAATCCGACCTCGGCTATTGTATGATCTGTACCGGTGTTGGCTCTGACACCTGCCGAATCACCGACCTCGATGATTTCGCCGGATGCGTCCCTAAAGTCAACATAGTTGGCCTCAATGTCGGTACCGATTACGGATTGCCATGATGCAGTGCTGCCTGATCTTGCACAGTATTCAGCCGGGATCTGAAAGTCACCGACGAAGGTGCCGGTATCTGTTCCGGTCTCAATCATGTGAATTCCTGTCGCGCCCAGGCCATCATCTATGCCATCAGGATGTGCATCACACGTGTACTCTCCAGCTGTGGACTTGAGCCACTGTTGGCCAGCAAATGTGACGTCCAGCAGCCTTCCAAGCGAACCGAATGAGTATTTTGGCAGACCTGGCGCGCCTACCATGTCAAATGCCGTATCATCTTCCGCTGTGACTACTGTAAAGATGTCGAGAAGGCCGCTGTCCACGTTCAGGTCAGCGTCTGCGAGCGTGATTGTTACAGTGTCTGCAACCTTGTAGGTGTCCGAGTCAAGCGTCACTATTCCCGAGTGGGATGGTGCCGGCTGCTGGTCTGATATTTGCGTCGAAACTCCATCGGCTCCAAGGTCAAGATAGTTGATCCTTGGCGAGTCCTCGTCTGTGAGATCCTCCATTACGATGAAGGTTGGTGAATCGGAATCCGTGGTTATCTTGTACGTGTCTGCATCAAGGATGTTGAGCTGGTTGACCATGATGTACTCTAGCGTACCTACGAAGGTAGCAGGGTTGTCAGCGTCCTCCTCAAGCTCGAGTCGTATTATCTGGTTGGCGACCCTCTCGGATCCCGTGTCCCCGTCATCCGTGAATCCGAATGACATGAAGTCGGCGACTATCGGATAGTCACCTGCCATTGTAGCAGGAGTCGTCCAAGTGTACAGTATTCCTATGTTGGCTGCATTGCCAATAGTGGCATCAAACAAGGCGTCATCTAAACCACCAACGCTCAGGTTTTTCAAGCCATAGCTGCCAGTGGCCAATTGAACGCTAGGAGCTCCGCTAAGAACACCTGCGGCCATATCCGTTACATCCACCAGTCGTATATCTGCGATGTCTTGATCAAGTGAATCAACGTTATAGTTGAACAGGTTGTATCCCTTGAAATGCTCAGCATCCCAGCTGTCTGGATTGGAGTTCTGGATTGTGCCACGCAGGTCTCCCATGGTGGCATTCAAGCCAATCAACAGTCCACGAACATCTGTCGCTGAGTCAACTGAGACAATTCCCCGATCGCCGAATGTTTGAACATCAAACTCTACTGCGCCATTTGCAGTTGTAGTGTTGGTTCTGACAATAGTTTCACTGGCAGTCTCAACGGTCGCAATCAAGAATGCCCTAGGGCTATCACCCTCGCCCAGCGTGAACGGGCTTCCGGTCACAAGGCTTGGGATCAGTGCAGTATCCGGATCGGATATGATCAGATCCTCGTCTGCCCTGCTGTTCTTGTTTGCATCGCCGTCAACCAGCACTACTGGAATCTCCTCACCGGAGCTCCAGTCTTCGTTGACCGGCTGGATGTCGATTGTTGCAAAGTCAAAGCCCACAAGAACCGTCTGCGGATCGTTGCTATAGTCGATGGTGGCAGAGTTGCCCCTCTCTGCGTTGTCGAGAATTGCAAGAATTGAAGTGTCTGCTTCGTCATATGTTCCAAAGATGCCGCTGTATGAGCTACTCTCGGTAAGTGTTACCGGGTTGGTGAGTCTCGACACCTCTACTCTGGCATCATTATTTCCTTGAAGCTCCATAACAGTACTGCCATGTGTGCTAACATCTAGCAGCAAGGTAGCATTTTCTTGCATGAGGTCGTCGCCGGAAGTTATTGGACTGATGAGCAGTGTACCGTTAGCATGAATGCCGTTAGGGTTGTCAGCACTGTCTTTTCCGAATACATCATAGTATGCATCGCCGCTGTCGGTATCCCAGGTCCACGAGTCCTCGTCTGTCGGGTCGATGTTCAACCACGTATCAGTGACTGTTACGTGAACCTGTGATCCTCGCGGATAGATGGTTCTGTCAAGATTTAGGCCGGCAAAGCCGCCAGCGGTATCAAAGGTGAATGTCGCCGATTGGGTTCCGCCACCTTTGTTATAGTCGACAACTATGCTACCGGTTAGGTTGAATGTGTAGAGCTGAATGAAGGGCCACAGATTGGCGTCTGCCAATCCGATTTGGCCTATTCCATCTGCACCGCTATGAGTGTTGATGGCCTTTGGTTCTTTGATTACATTGATGGCTTGGCCAGCAGTAACGTCAATGCCTGCACAGTTACTATCAATGCCAGTTCCTGTCTGAACAGGTATTGCAATGCCGTCGGTATCGGTTACGCTTATGCTGCTTCCCAAGATTTTGGTATCAGGGCTACAGAAGGAACCATAGTCCAATCCCGTTCCCGCCGTTGTGGATTTGGCATCGGCTGCCATTGCATGTTCTTTGCTTGCAAAGTAGCCGTACCATCTGCCGTCGGTTGCCTGTGTCATCAGCAGGTCGTTGCCGTTTACCTCGACATCCGGAATGCCTTCTGCTTCGTCGGTATCCGAGATGCCGGGATCATCGACTACTACCTGTATTACCTGAGGTCCTGCGATGTAGTTTTCAAACATAGAGTTTTCTGCGGAGACAAACAGGTTTGCGTTAGCTGGCCCTGCTGCCGGCTCGGCCTCCACAATGACCATACCCGCCCTCCAAGGATGAAGGGTGCAAAAGTATGGGTATTCTCCGGGAGCATCAAACTTGTGTTTGAACACATCTCCCTGATTCATAAATGAACTTTGGAATCCCGTGTTTCCCTCAGCGCCTTCGCCGTTTGGCCAATTAGGGCCGACGGTACCTGCTACCATATCATCCTGTCCGCCGGAAGCCACGTTATGAACTAGAGAATCGTTGTTGGTCCACACGACTTCCCCGCCAACGTCAACGGTAACGGTTACCGGCGTAAAACAGTCTACTGTTTCTACACAATCCTGCGATAATCCGGAACCTTCCCCGAATCCTACCGCGGCCGTTGGATGATCTGCCTCGGCAGCCGGCATGACACTTGGGATGCCAAGGACTGCCCCCCCCCCGCAACCATGATTGTCATCAGTGCAAGGCCAGTTATGCTTCGTCGTGTCTCGTCATTCATGATTTCCCAGACCTGCTTGCGAGTACACATGTTATGGCATGTTGTGCCCAGTGTGAGTTATTAATTGTGCTACTCGCCACAATCTAAAGAGTTTAATTGTTGATCACGCGCTTTTTGACTGCGGTGAGGTGGCAGAGCGGTTATGCGTGGGTCTGCAAAACCTATACAAGGGGGTTCGACTCCCTCCCTCACCTTTCCTAGTTGACCAGGACGGTACCGTACATCCACTCGTGCAGTGTGCAATAGTAGGCATACTCTCCGGACTCGTCAAAGGTGTAGGTGAATACATCCCCCGGATCCATGTACTCGCTGTCAAACAGGCCGGTGGGATCCCCATAGACCCCGCTGGTCACGCTATGAAACGCAGAGTCACCATTTAGCCACGAAACAGACTCGCCTGCATGAATCACAATGGACGAGGGAACATAGCACCTGTCCTCCAGCTCGCATCCCGGCCTGGATACCTTAGTCGGCATGACGACATCTGCCTGGGTCGCCTCCGCTGCTGTCCGTACCGGCTCTTTGTCGTATACTTTAGGTGTTCCATAGCCTGCCGAGACTGCCACAGCTATGACTATAGCCACCACAATTGCAACGCCAATCTTCTTTTTCATCTCATCACGCAGAAACGGGTTATTATGTAACTGCCCACCTTGCTAAATATATAGCATCTCAGGGTTTTTGTGTGAGCCCGTACCCTATAGGCGACACTGCCGACCAAGGCCTTGATCATCATGCCCGCCACACCGTATTTTCGAGGGGGGGGTAAACTCTTGCTACTGACAGACAAATAACGCTTAAAACATACGCAAATCACGAAGATCATGGGATCAAAGACGGGGAGTGATGCGCCGGACAGGGACTATTATCCGGAGATCAATGAGCTGTACGAAAAGGCAGCCGACTCCTATGGCCTGATAGAGTACGGCAACGAGATAAACTATGGCAAGTTTACCAGACTGGCAAAGTCAAAGGAGAGAGAAAAGGACTATCTTGAGGCCATCCGGATTTATCAGGATCTGTCCGAGGTCATCGCAGACAACATGGGCATGATCGATGACTCTGATGGGTACTACGGCGACTGCTTTGTCAATGCCATGCACCGCATGACATCATGCATAAAGCTACAGGCCCCGACACATGAGCAAAAGCGATCATACATGTCGTACATGTTTGAGAAATACATCAAAAATGATCCCGATTATTTTCAAGAGCATTACCACGAGGCGCTAGAGAGCATATGCGCAGACAGAGACGACTATGAATACTGGAAGAGTCTCTTGGAGCCGTACCTGCCCGACCGCATGCCCAGCAAGTCCAGCTGGAGCAAGCATTATGATGCAGTAGTGAAGATCCGTATGTACATGTACATACTGGAAAAGCTAAATGACGAGTCAATTGACGACTGTCTTGCAAAGCACTACCGGGACGACTCGGAGATATGCATTGCATACGCAAAGCGCCTGAAAAATACCGATCCAGACAGGGCCATGAGCGTAATGGAGGGGGGTCTGAAGATCTTCGATGACGCGATCATCAAAAATGCTGCACGCATGTTTTCCAAGGGCAAGCTAGAGTAGCCGAGTCGGGCGTTGTTCTACACCAAGGTGCAACACAAGACACAGTGCGCACGAGGTTGTTTCCTAATTCGTCAGAATTCCTGAAAACCGTTGAGATGCCTCATGGATCAGGCGTGCAAAAGGGCGAAAATTCAGAAAAATATACAGATTGAATCAGGCAACTGGAATTAGGAAACAACCCCAGTGCGCACAGTTGAAAATCGGGTATTTTCTTATCGAAATAGGCACGATATGTCAAAATCATGTTGCAATTTTTGACGTGTGTGCTACAGCTCCAAATGCAAAACAGCCCAAATCAGGCCTCCTGCAGATCCGCACATGGCCGTCTGCACCGCCACAAGTCGGGTTGTAACAGGTTAGCCCCTGCCTAGGCAGCAATCAGGCGCGAATCTGCCTGCAGTTGTGATTTTCATGCCTGTCCGGCAAGGGACGCAGCTCCAACTCTAGGCAGGAGCTAACCTGTTACGTCGGGTTACTGGGCTGCAAGGCAGGCTAATATTTGCGGGTCGGCTGCCCTTTGTAGGTTTGTTAGATGGAGACTGGAAATGTGGCCGGGCATTCTTTGAGCATGCGCGGCTTGGAATGCCTTGGAGGCCATTTGGGGTAGGACATGCCTGCCACTGACTGTCCAAAGTGCGGCGGCTGCAACACCTGTGAGATCGTATACGTGCCCGTTGCGAGCCAGAAAGAGTACGACATTCTTGTGGCCCATTACAAATATGGCATCTGGCTTCCCCCCGTCGTGCAGCCAGTAGACAGGGAAATGCACGACTGCCTTGCAGCATGCTCTGGAGACGGTCTCAGGTTCCCCCTTACCGTACCGCCAGAATACAGGGATGATGATCCTCTGCCGCCTTCTTGGAACGACTTTAACCTCTCCTCTATTGTGCGTCTAGTAGACAGGGAGAAACACGACAGGCTTGTAGCCCAAGGGAGAATCCACCTGGGCGGATCTGGCGTCTCCCCGACCAGCCCCGCCCTGTACTGCAACGACTGCCAAAAAAAGTGGGGCCTCTACTGCCCCAAATGCGGTAGCAGTGATACATGCCAGATTGTCTACAGGCCAGATGCAGGCGCAAAGGACTCCAAACCACCCCCATACGTGGTTCTGGAGCCCGGCCCGATTACCTACGGATCTCCTGCCGATGAAGCAGAGTACGACCGCCTCGTGGCCGAAAAGAAGATCCGGCCCGGCAGGTTCTCGCCATCCTCCTTTTTCAGGAGACCCGCCTCGACCAGCATGGCAGAGGAGAAATTCGCCTGGCCGGAGAAGACTGCTGATCCGGCCCGGCACTGCAACGGGTGTGGAAACGAGTGGAACCCGTACTGCCCCAACTGCCGTAGCGCCGACCTCTGCAGGACCATCCACGGACATGTGCTCATTGACGGGGACGCCGAGAAGCTCATGGCCAAAAAGAAAATCAGCCTGGATGGATGCTGCGGCATGGGCATTATACCGGACTGGGAGTGCAACAGGTGCAATACCAGGTGGTATGACGGTGAGAAGGATGACGGCTCAGACTAGTGCGACGGCGTAGAAAGGAGATTGGGGGTTTGCAGGCATTATCAAGAACAGGGCAGGTGACGACTGGGGCCCGGCGGATCAGAGGCAGCGTCGTGACAGGTGCGGGTCTAGGTGCGTGAAAAGTAATTCATGATTGGCAGTCCCGGCCTCCAAGGGGTACGAACATGCACCCGACGGATAAAGGTGTCTGCAAAGCATGGCATGAATCACGAACCCCTGCTCCCGCCTGCCAGGCGTGAAAATCACAGCTGTGTGACGGCGACTAGAGGCTCCTCAACATGGACATGAGCTGTGCAGGGGGATGCCACCCCGCCGTCGGGGAGCCTGTGCTTTTCACCACACAGGCCCACGCCTGGTCTGCCAGTGGGCGACCTCGCACTGCCCCTCCAAGATGATTTTTATATAGAACAACTGGAGCAGACTCAAAATGGTCAAATGTAAAGCGTGCGATGGGGAGGTTGCACAGACCTACATGCCGATGGATGGGTGGAATGTGGAGGGACCGCTTTGCGGCAAGTGCTACTCAAAGAAGATTGCCGAGCAGTATCCGGGAGATCATGTCAGGGTGGACATGAGCAGGAGCAGCTAGCCCTGCCAGTACTTGTTCTTGTTCAGGCAGTTCCATGAGAGCGCGTCGTCCCTTACCTCCGACTCTTGCAGGAACTTTATGTCCGTTACCGTCTTTTTCTTCTTGAGAAATCTTACCTCAAAGCTCTCGAATCTCCTGCAGTTACAGTCCTCATAAAGACAGTCCTCCTCTTCTGCAGTCTCCCCGTGATCATACATCTCGTGGCCGCAGTTGCAGAGTGCGTCGTTCTTGACGTCCTTTTTGTACTTCTTAGAAAAGACGCCCAGCCTGAGATAGGCCTCGCCGCCGTGTCCCCTCTTGAATCGTTCGTAGTTTTCGGATCTGTCAAGCAGCTTGTAAAGTGCCAGGTTGGAGTCCGGCCGCCTAGAGTCCGATCCCAGGATGAACCAGTACTTGCGGTCCTCCTCTACGAACCGCAGCCTTATTGAATGGTCGGGCCACCAGTAGATCGTCTCATGCCACAGGTTCGCTGCAGGACTTCTCTCCTCGAAGAGCGGGGCCACGTTCATCCTGAGATCAAAGTACCGGTACGCAATCCCCATAAAGCCATCATTCCATGGGGCGGCGGCGTCTGCAGGCAATGCTAAACAGACGGGTTCATGTTATATTTACCTGATCTCTATGCCGTAAGAGTTTACCCCTTTGAAAATACGGTGTGGTGGGCACGGTGATCAAGGCCCCGGCTGACAATGCCTCCCAGTGTAAACTATACCTCGATGTCTGCCAATACCGTTATATCGCAGTAGTTGGCCAGTATCACTAGAAATGGCTTACAGAACAAGCGTGCAGATCGTAGCAGATCTGCTTACGGCGGCCGAACAGTCCGGCCAGGAGGGAATCAAGACAACCTCGCTTTTAACAAAGGCAAACCTTTCGCATTCAAGACTATCAAAATTCATTGCAAATCTGACCGGCGCAGAGCTGATCAACAAGATAGAGTTTGACGGTAAAAACACGTACGTAATCACCCCAAAGGGAAGGCAGTACCTGGAATCGTACAAAAAGTTCTCGTCAATAGCAGAGTCCTTCGGTCTGGGCCTCTAGGCCTACTTTTTGTATTTTCTTCGTCGGTTTTCCCTCTGGGCTGCCCTTCTGCCCTTCATCGCGCTGTAAATGATGACGCCTATGGCCCCTGCAAGCATGGTATAAAACAGCACAAGCACGGGTGGATCCTTTGTAATTGCAATCCCCATGCCCCCGATCAGGAACACGAGAACCACCAGCAGATACTTGTCCAACAGATAGCAGAAACAGTAAAACAATATATCTTTTTGATGGCCAGTACTGGCATATACCATGTACAAGGCATTGGATTTGATAGGGTTTGGTCTGGTGGGGGGGACGATCTACGCGTTTGTCGTTCCCATAGCACAGCAGGATCCGGCTGGATGGCCGATCTTTTGGGCGTGTGCGGCAGGTGCGGTGGCAAGCAATCTTTACAAAAGGCACCTAAAGGGCAAAGAGTCCCAGAAGAGCTAGGTCCTTGATCGGTGCATGGCCATCTAAAAGCCAGCCCAGCCTGCCATAGTGCGGTGCAGTTGAGAACCGATCGCTTTTTTATCAAAGCGGGCGCGACATGCCAAGTCCACGATCCGGTTTTTGGTGCGCGCACTGACGCGACCCGGTTTTTTTACGCAAGCCTGTCCCAAATGACGGACCGGGGTAAAAACCACAGCCGTCTTGGGATCTATTGGTGATCGATGTCAGGGTTTTTTGACAAGGGATGGATCCATACAGCAGTCCAAGTCAACCGACAGATCTATAAAGGACAATTTTGGGGATAACACGGGGAGAATGACAGAAGAAGGCATGCGATGGTGGGTAGGACTCGGCAAGGACTTGGAGACCGACATTGAGTCCCTTTGCGAGTCAGGATCCTAACCATTGTTTTGTAACAGCCCGGGCTCTGGAAGCTCAGGTGTGAGTCTTGCCGCCAAAGAGACCTTCAGGTGTAACTCGCACCTAAAATCGTAAACCACCTCAAGCCCGAGCTGTTGCCCTGTTTTAGTTTTAAAAAAGCCTCGAACGGGATCCGAACCCGCGACCTAACGCTTACGAGGCGTTCGCTCTGCCAGGCTGAGCTACCGAGGCACGAGTACAAAGTCAGTCAGAGTTAATAAAAAGCCTTGCCGGGTCTTTCATATGAAAAAGTCAATCTCCGGGATCAGGGGAGTCTTTGGAAGGGATCTGGCACTGAGTCACGTGATTGAGTTTGCCGGCAGCTTTTCACACCTGGTAAAGTCCGGCCGGTGCGTTATCGCAAGGGACACCAGGCCGTCAGGCCCGATCATGCAGGAGGCTGCAGCCTCTGCACTGCTGCAAAACGGAATCGACGTGCTTTCCCTAGAGGTTGCGCCGACGCCGGTTGTCTTCAGGGAGGCAAGGAGGTTCGGGGCCGGAGTCGTCGTATCGGCATCGCACAACCCGCTTGAGTGGAACGGTCTGAAGTTCATAGTCGACGGGAGGGGGATCAACGAGCGCGAGCTGGATGCCGTCCTCACAAGGCAGGAGGCCAGACGGGGCGCAATAGGCCAGCAGAGCTATCTTGAGTCAGGCTATATCGAGGAGGCCCGCGATATAATCGGCATGATTTCCGGCAGGCCCCGGATAGTAGTGGATCTGGGGGGCAGTGCGGCTGCAGGCACTGCGCCCGTGCTGCTAGAAAGGCTGGGCTGCCAGGTAACGGCCATCAACGAGTCAGTCAGGACATCAACCAGGGGGCCTGATCCCACCAGTGACGGCCTCGATGACCTGGTAGGCTGGTCATCGGGGGGCGATATCGGCTTTGCGTTTGACCTGGACGGGGACAGGCTGGTCGTGGTCAAGGATGGGGCAAGGCAGGCCCCAGACGTAACACTGGGGCTGGGGGTGGCCAAGTCGCTGGAGATGGGACACAGGAGGTTCGTCTTTAGCATCGATACCAGCGTCTCGGTTGAAAAGTTCGTCAGGGAGAGGGGCGGGAAGGTGACAAGATCAGGGGTTGGGGAGGCAAACGTAATCGACACAGTCCTGAAGACCGGATCCCAGGCGGGGGGTGAGGGGAGCAGCGGCGGGTTCATCCTGCCCGAGTTCAACTACTGCAGGGACGGAATCCTGACTGCCGGCCTGATTGCGTCGATGCTGGGCAGTGATCAGATCAGGGAGGTCTTGGAGTTTATGCAGGGCTATCACCAGCTAAGAGACCGGGTGGCAGTAGAGTCCCCGCTGCATGATGCGGTCATGGGAGAGGTTGCAGAACGGATGCGGTCGGAGTTTTCAGAGGCCGTGACAATCGACGGGGTAAAGGGAATAGTCGACGAGGACTCTTGGGTGCTGGTGAGAAAGTCAAATACGGAGGACGTCATCAGGGTCTCTGCAGAGTCAAACGACCTGGAAAAGGCAGGGAAGATCCTGGAAGGGGTAAAAAAACTGGTGGGCAGGTGCCATGACAGAGCTAGATGAAGACCAGATAATCGGGATCCTGCGAAAAAAGCTGGGCAGGACGGGGCCGCACGAGGATGTCGAGGTCTTCAGGCGCGGCTCCAGGATCACCGTGGTGGCAGTGGACACCCTGGTTCAGAGCACGGATGTTCCCCCCGGCATGAAAATGTCCGAGGTATCAAGAAAGGCAGTTGCCGCATGCGTCAGCGACTTTGCCGCCAAGGGCGTCAGGCCGGAGTTTGGCACGGTCTCAGTGACGATTCCAAGGGGGCTTCCAAGGAGGCAGCTTGCCGGGCTGGCAGTGGGGCTTCAAAGGGCGTCCAGGGAGTTCAAGGTGGGGATACTGGGCGGCGATACAAGCGGGGGGGCGGAGGTGTCAGTCAGCGTATCGCTGTACGGGACGGCAGGGAGAATCGTTCCAAGGGGGGGCGCAAAGCCGGGGGACAGGATCTTTGTCACAGGATACTTTGGCAACACGGCCGCAGGACTGCATCTGCTGCTGAACGGGAAAAAATCAGGCAGGCCGAGGCTTGACGCAAGGTACAGGAACGCCTTTTGCAACCCAAGGCCAAGGCTGGAGTTTGGCACAAAGGCGGCAAGGTACCTGTCATCGTCGATGGACTCCAGCGACGGGCTGGCCATGACCCTAAACGAGATGTCAAGGCAGAGTGCATGTAGGTTCTCCGTAACCAGGCTCCCCTATGAGAAGGCCCTGTGCATCTTTGCCGAAAGAAACGGGATTCCAGTCGAGGATCTGGCGCTGTTTGGCGGCGAGGAGTACGAGATGGTCTTTACGGCGCCGGAGAAAAACATCCCAAAAGTCAAAAAGGCGGCAGAGAAAAGCGGGGTGGGGCTCATCGAGATAGGCGTAGTGGAGCCTGGAGGGGGGGTCGTTTCCCGTCTGGGCCGCAAGACGGCGGGGATCCCAGACAGGGGCTGGGGCCGCCCCGGATCATAGCCGGATTATGCCGTGCTCGATCAGATGCTTGATTCCGGCTGCGAATGCGGCATCAGGTATCATGCCATCGGCCCAGGCCCCCGCGCTGTCCCTTATCCAGGAGGGGATCTTGGCGCCGGTTATGCCTACGGCCTCCTCAATGGTATGTCCCGGAAAGTTCTCATCAAACCACTCCCTGTAGACCGGCTCGTTGTAGTACCTGTCCAGGTAGTACTGGGCCCCCCTTGCAGGATCCACGAACGGCAGGGTCTCTGCAGATGACACCGGCAGGTCTGGGATGTTGATGATGCCGCGCCCTATGCAGTATGCGATTCCCTGCGCAAAGGCATCATCGTCGATGATTCCCTCCGACCATGCATGCGCACTGGTCCTTATCCATCCGGGAATGCTCAGGACGCGCCTTTCTGGATCCTCAAGCTCGACGTCTCCCAGGATCGAGTCTGCAGTGCCTACTATCTCTGCCGCGTTATAGAAGTAGTTCTTCCAGCTGTTCCTGCTCTGATCCCATACGTTGACGACAATCGGGTTGATCTCAAAGTATGACAGCGGCGTGAACGTGAATGTGAGGACGGTGATGGCCTCTGGGCCTCCAAAGGCATCATCGCCCAGCTCTGCAGACACGCCGACGTCGCCCAGCACCCGATCATTATCGTGAACCTGGACGGTCGCGCCGCCCCCGATGTTTCTGTCCCAGAGAATTTCTGCCTGGTATGTCTCCATATTGGTGGCACCGACAAGCTCCGTTTTGGCGCCCAGCGTCAATCCGGCATGGACAAGGCTCTGAACCCCCTCATTCTCGTATACCCGGATGGTGACATCAACTGGCCTGCCGATCTCAATGTCTTGACTCGTCAAGTCCTGCTGGAATCCAGAGACGTCAAAGAACTGCCCGTTCAGACCGAATCCGTCATCTACAAAGACTCGCCCGGAGTTATCCTCGCCCAGGGTGGGCGGGGTGCAGTCTCCGCTGCATCCGCCGCCGGAGCCATGGTCTGCAAAAACATACGAGGCAGGCACCGATACCAGGCCAATCCACGCCAGCAGAAGAAGGTGTTTTCTAATCAAATCCCAACCATGAGAGTAGCTGTTCGAAGAGATCAAGTTGTTTTTGCTCCTTGGCCATTTGCGGGGCTTGAATTGATATCTTGCATATTCCGTTAATCAGATGGGTGCCAGGCCCACAGTCGACTCGGGAAATATGGGCAGAGATTGGCTCGGACTGTGCAGCTGCCACAGTGGGCTCTGCAATTACGGGCGCCTCAGCTGCGGGCGGATCTACGGCTGCGGGTTGAGCTGCAAGCACGGGCGCCTCAGCTGCGGGCGGATCTACGGCTGCGGGTTGAGCTGCAAGCACGGGCGCCTCAGCTGCGGGCGGATCTACGGCTGCGGGTTGAGCTGCAAGCACGGGCGCCTCAGCTGCGGGCGGATCTACGGCCACAACGTGCTCTGCAATTACGGGCTGCTCAATCAATGGCGTATCCTCGTCAAGCATCTGCTTGGTCGAGGTTCGGACGAGTACCTTGATTTCATCTCGGGGTGGTGCACCAGATGGCTCGATGTCCCGGGCCACGGCAGGCAGTTCAAAGTCAATCGGGTCGTCATTTGGCTGTGCTGTCAAGGCCTCTGCAAAGGCCACAACCGGCGACAGCTGGTCCAAGGGCTCGATTGGCAAAAAGTCCGCCTCCCCGTCTTTCAGATCGACTGGGAATACGGTGTCGGCGCACTGATCTCCACGGCCAGAGAATGAAAGATATGTGGAGAGCGGCTTGACCTTGCCGACCTCGGCCACAGATACAAAGACCCTGTCGGTTCCAGGTGGGATTGCGGCCTCAAATACAAAATAGTCATAGTCTGGGCTTGTCCTGTCCAGGTAGGTTGACGGCGGAATCTTGTCTGTGATGTCCGTGCCCTGATAGACATTTTGGATGTCGCTTACGCGCATCGCAAGCTCCTTGCCTGCCAGGCCATAGGCCAGTGCGCGTATCAGACCGTCATGGTTTTGATCACAGACATTGTATGAGACCATGTTCGTGCCAAACCCGACGATCTTTCCGCCGCCGCTGGCCCCGCTGCCGTGGTGAGACCCTGAGGTTCCCGAGGAACCAGTGCCGCTGCCGGCGCCAAAGACGGTTGCGTGAGAAGTCCAGATCACCAGGTCCGAGCCGTCATCAATTGCACACTCCCCGTTTGCGCCTCCGCTGGCAACTCTCGCCCCGCCCACATCGGGCGTGCCTGCGGCATCACACAAGGCAGTGATTTTGACTGCAGGCTGGCCAAGCGATGCATAAAACGGAATCTTTTGTGCCTGGTTGATCAAGGTGACCTTTACAGGACCGTCAAAGGCCAGCTCAGAGTCGCCATCGCCGAAGGAAACACAGTTTTCTGCAGCTCTGAATCCATAGCTGCACGAGGCGGGTGTGCTTGGCAGCTCAAAGACGCCGTCAAAGGTTGCGGCGTTTCCGGTAACGGTCAGCCCAGACGGGAACTCCACCTTGGACTCCTGGCCGGAGGTGCCAGATGAGCTGGCAGTCAGGGGGCCGGACAGCATGATGCTGGTTTTGCCGCTTGCAGTATCGGTGGTAGACAGTCCGCTAAAGTCAAGGGTCGGAGAGTCCGCATCAGGCGACACGACGACGGTGTCCAGCGTCGAGCCGTCTGCCAGTACGATCTGGGAGTTGGTGCCAGTCACGTAAAGTGGAACGCCTGCCAGTGCGTTTTTGATGGTTATTGGGTTTGTGCCGGTGTCAAACGCGATGCCGACTGCGCTTGTAAGCGTGGAGGCGATGCTGACCTCTCCGTCACTGGCAAACCCTGCAGAGACCCCGTCGAGGGTCAGCGTGACGACGCCCCTGTTGTCAGGAGTAGTTGAGGAGGAAACCGAGCTGATGGCAGTCCCGTTCAGAGACAATCCGGTAAAGTCGCCTGCCGCCAGCGAGGACGGGTCGATCGGCTGGGACAGGACTATATTGACGGCGGTAGGACTTACCAGCGTTGCGCTGACTACATACGGTGCATCACATGCGGTGCTGCGCTCGTCGGGAACAATCTGTCCGCGGATGTTTCCGCTGGAAAGATGGACCTGCAGATACAGTCCCTCGCTGCAAAGAGCGTCGTACTGGGTTGCAAGCGGCTTGGAGTCCCCGGGTTCCATGCCCACAGGATCGGAGGGATCCCATACGCCAGAGATGGTGGTGGTTCCGTTGTTGATCTTCAGGTTGTTGGCATCCCCGAATGGCGATATAATGTTAAATGCGTGTGCTCCAGTGGATGAGGCATTCCCAATGTGTACGTGGATTTTTGTCAGGTCGTCGTCAGCCGTATCCAGGGTCTGCTCGGTGGTCGTATCAATGCCCTCAAGATCAATCACATAATGCAGTTTTGTCCTGTCGTCATTGAGGAAAAAGTCGGCGTGGGCAGTCGCAGTTGGGGGGGCGTCCGTGGTGTCTCCGGCGGCGGCGATGTTGGCGACATCAAGCTCGGCGGCAAAGTCACGTTCTGCCACGTCAAACTCACATCTTACGTTGTCAGGGGTCGGAACGATCTGGCCGCGAATTTCCCCGCGCTCAAACGCGGTCGTGTGGATGTTGATGTACACCCTGCCGGCGCACAGCTCGCCTATGCTAGTAGTCAGCTTTTTGGTTCTCCCACCGTCGCTGGGCGCAAAGGACTCGTCGGCATCGTCCCATATTCCGGTAATGAGGCCGGTTCCAGGCGTCAGCTCAAAGTCGCCGTCATCGAATGCCGGGGGTCCGAAGATGTTGAGCAGGTGTACGGTGGAGTTCTTGCCAAAGGCGGCATTGTGCAGGTGTATCTTGGTTAGATCATCGGCAGTCGTTGCAAGGGTCTGGACATCGTCAGTGTCCAGACCGTCTAGGTCAATCTCGTACTGCAGCCTGTCCCCGCCTGTGTTGAATCTCAGGCCGGCAGTGCCCGTTGCGTGGCTTCCGGTTCCGCCGCCAATTTGGGTGCCGTCCAGGGCGGCAGTAAAGTCGTCATGGCCGGGATAGTCGCACAGCTGGCCGTCTGCCAGGTTGATCTGGCCGCGAATGTTTCCGCCGGTGGGGGTATGGGCCTGGAAGTAGAGATTCCCATCACAAAGCTCGCCTATCATGTCAGAAAGGTTCTTGGAGCGTCCGGCCTCAGAGCCGGTCGTCGTCCTGTCCGTATCATCCCAGACGCCGGTAATGACTCCGTTGGCGATGTCCACATCCATCTGGGCGTCGTCGCAGACGGCATCAAATGGACTGGCAGTGATGGCACATGGGGCGCCGAAGATGTTGAGCGCATGGGGCCCGTTTGCGCCTGCGGCGCCACGGTGGATGTGAAGGGCTGCCAGGTCGTCGTCGGTGGTGGCAGTGGCATTGGAGGCAATGTCAAAGCCGGCCAGCTTGATCCTGTAGTGCAGCGAGCCTCGATCCTCATCAAAGTGCAGCTCGGCAGTACCGGATCCACGGTTGTCCGACGGCGGTACCACCTGGGCGCCGCCAAGGAAGGACTCAAACTCCTGCCTGCCCAGGTCAAAGTCGCACAGCTCAGAGGCCACGTCGATCTGGCCCCTGATGGCGCCCTTTGCACCGAGCTGATCACTCCAGCTTGTGTGTACCTGCAAATACAGGCCGCCCGAGCACAGCTCGTCGCGCATGTCTGCCAGCTGCCTGCTGCGCGCGGTATCGGAGGTCAGCGAGCCCGTGTCAATATCCCCCCATACCCCGTGGATCTCCAGGTCATCCAGGTGAACCTCCATCTCCGCATCGTCTTCTGCAGGGGCGCCGAAGATGTTGAGCGCGTGGTATCCGTTGGACGAGGAGTCTCCCACGTGGATGTGGATCTTGGTAACGGATTCTGCCGAACCGTCGCCTGCGGACTTGTCCAGCAGCAGTGGGTACGAGGAGTTTGTAAACCTTATTTCATACTGCAGTCGCTCCTGGTTTTCACTCCAAAGAAAGCTTGCAGTGGCGTTGATGCCGGTACTGTTTGATGCTGGGCTGCCGACGACCTTGGCGTGCGTCAGCGTGGATGTAAAGTCCCGGCCGGAGCCGGGAAAGGGATCGTTTGATGCGTCATCGACGACTGGCTTTAGGGTATCATCGTCGAATCCGTCGCCGTCGCCGTCATGGGCCCAAACGTCCTGCATGCCAAGATAATTCTGGATAGGATCATGATCACCGCCGGTCGCTTGGCTGTCAATGTACGCAAATACGCTCAGGCCCACTGCCGCGGAGAGCAGCAGCAGGATTGCCTTGTTTGACCTGTACAATGTAAGGGTTTTCCGGTACTGCGTATATGAGTATCATAGTACATTCGAAAAATGTACCAAGGCGGCCGCCTAGCCCCGCCTTTTGTAGGCTGCAATGCCGGCGATGGCTGCAATGATCGGTATTGCCGCCAGATATATTGCCGAGACATCATCGCTAGTCGAGGCATCGGGGCCGGAGTCCGGCATCAGCATGTCATCAAGCGGGGTTACCGTACCAGGATCCTCGAACCCCAGAATGCTTATGGTGTCAACGTTGCTGGCAGGAATCTCAAATACTAGGTGCCAGTTGCCCATCTCGCCGATGCTCTGGCTGGATTCGAGCGGCTCATCCTCCAGAAATACCTGAAACCGTTCAGAATCGCTGCTTCGCGGAAACTCAAAGTTTGCCTGGATTCCCAGCGGAAGGCCGTTATAGCCGGTCATCGATAGCCTCTTGCCGCCATCATCAAAGCCAAAGTCGTACAGCCATATGCCCGAGTCATACCTGAAGGCATAGGGCAGGCTGTTTCGTACCGAGTCCACGGCGATTACCGACGTATCCATCAGCGCAAAGCAGCTGTACGAGCCGACCAAGTCGGCCACGGAGGGATCTGGATACATGCTGAATTCCCGGATTCCTCCGGGCTCGACTGTCTCAAAGATCTCCACGCTTTGCCCCATGTCCAGCAGGGTTCCATCATACGAGTACAGTAATGCATGGACCCTGATGTGGTGAACGGGCTTGTCCCCGCTGTTGATTATCCTGCCGGTCTTGTGTCCGTCGGGATGCAGGATCAGGGTATCGTCGTAGATTACCTGCACATCAGGCGTGGTCTCCGGCGGGGCAACCCGGTAGCTTAGCTCCGGCTCAAGCAGTTCGGGATCATCTAGGGCAAGATTCGGGAATTTTACCTTGAAGGGCAGCTCGGATCCGGGGCCGACCGGCGCAAACGTAAACTCCCTGTCATGTGCCCGGAGGCCGTCAATGGAGATTGTGACGCTTGGGACAACCCAGTCATCCCCGCCGTTCTTGATGGCGCCCACCACAGTATACGTGCCACGGGAGTCAAAGTATCCGGCCAGCTCGGATTCCGGAATGTATACCTCCGCATATGCTAGGGGTACGAACGCAAGCAGGATGCCAAGCCCCAGTATACACTTCACGAGGATAGTACCTACAACGAACTAATAATATCTTCTAGTCCGGATACCGGCCTGTCCAGCATTCCCGGCTGATAGTCGTCTATCAGGCGGTCAATGGTATGCCTGTCATCGATGCAGTACGTCCTGGTTCTCTCAACGAGCCTTGTCTTGATGATTTGATCATCTACCAGCTGGGACAGGTACAGAGAGACAGTGGACGGGGACTTTTTGGTGTACGAGACTATGTCCTTGAATTCCAGCGGCTCGTGCAGAATCAGGGACTGGAGGATGAGCTTTGGCGTCTGGCGCCTTAGCGCCTTGACAATCTTTGACTCCTGCTCTGAGAAGCTGGGCGGATAGAATCTTGACTGCCTGGGGCCCCGGACTACGGAGATTGATCCGAGCTTTTCCAGGTGGCCCAAGTGGTGGCTGAGCACGCCGTTCTTCATTCCGGTGGCCCTCATCAGATCCCGAAAGTTGAGGCCGGGGTTTTTCTGGATTATCTCGGTTAGTTGTAACTTTCTATCGCTAGTCATTTCTGAACGCTCCCAGGGCCAGTAGCCCCATCGAGGTGATCATTAGCAGGTGGCCCACCTCTAATAAAGATACCATTCCCACACTATACAGGCCAGGCCAGGTCGTCTCAAGCAGTGCCAGTGATTCTGCACCGCAAAATATCATAAAGGCAGTCATGGTCAGGCCCATCCTTTTCGTGCGCAACCGATAGCATGCAGTGACGGCAATCACCGTAAGAAACGATGACAGGGTTATTCCTGCAACGTGTAGCAGAATGTGAAATACGTGAAACCCATGAAACGCGTGCGGTACGATCACTGGAATTGCCAAGGAACCGACGACTACCGTAAACACAATTCCAAATAATGCGGATTTTTTCTCCAATATGTGGTCTGCACGCAACATGGGTAGAATGCGGCACCAATGCCTTTAAAAAAATTGGTTCAAACATCGAATGGGGAGGAGCTGCTCTGCAGTAGTCGGCGGATTTCAGCCCCGCAGCCGCCGGGCAGCCACGATGACGGCGGCAGGGGCTGCTGCATACATGCCGATATTGAGGGCGATGACCGAGGCGCCCAGCGCCAGCACCGAGGCCTCCGAGCCCTCCTCTGCAAGCGACATTATCGACAGCGTCGAGATCATCGGATATATGGCAATCCTTACGGCCTCGCGAAATGCCGGGTTCTGGCGCTCCAGGTCGGCTACTGCAGGCGAGAACGAATAGTATACAGTGTTGAACCCGGCGACAAAGGAGGATCCCGAGCCAGTCGAGAGAAGCGCACCGTCGCGTATCTCCCTGAGTGCCTGCACCTGCGGCGCCAGCTCGGTCCCGTATGCGGCAGTCGCTATCAGGCACGCGCCGCCGGGCTCCGAGGCTGCCTGCGGCTCGGGCTCGGGCTGCACCGGGGCGGAAGGCTCCGGCGTCACGGGCGGCTCGGGCTCGGGCTCGGGCAGCATCGGGGCGGGAGGCTCCGGCGTCACGGGCGGCTCGGGCTCGGGCTCGGGCAGCATCGGGGCGGGAGGCTCCGGCGTCACGGGCGGCAGAACCGCCGCATCGCCCGGCCCGCCTGCTGTCTGCGTAACCGTGCTTGCAGGTATGTACACCGGAACATCGTATGTGCGCTTGCCGGCACAGGCATCGACGTTTACCGATTCATAGTCGGAGCTTACGCTGCTTCCGGAATGCAGGATTGCGCTGACGCCGATGTATGACTCGCTCTCGTGCATCGGCGCCTTAAACACGGCAAATCCCTCCGGCGTCTGGCCTGCCCCCGTAGTCCTAGTGACGCTGTGCTCCGTGGTGCGAACAGAGACGGCAAGATCATCGGATGCGGGCCCGGCGGCGATCGTTACGAATCCGGCCGCGCAGTCCCATGATATGGAGGCTATGTACGCCGCCTCCGCACCGGGCAGTGTGGTCCCGATGCCGGTGCGGCCGCCTCCGCCTCCTCCCCCGCCGCCTCCGACTCCGCTGCTGCGGCCGGTCGGCGGGACTGTGTCGCCATCGGTGTCGTCATCGGTCTGGATACGGCCCGGGATCGTGATCGGGTTGTCCGGCGAGCCACCTATCCGGTTGCCGAATATATCAGATACGGCGCCCGCAGAAATGTCAAGCTGCGGGGTTCCCATCGGGACTATCCCGTCCAGCTGGGCCCGAAGGAGTATGAGTGAAAGGGTCTCGACGTCAGCAGATCCAAAGTCAAATGCGGCACCGCCCAGCGAGACCGCATCTGCCTGGTTTACATCACTGACATGCAGCAGTGAGAGGTTTGCAGCCGATATGTCGACGGCCTCGCTGAAGGTTATGGCCATGGCCCCCGTGCCCTCGTCCAGGGTAGCCGATGCAAAGGCCGGCGGCAGGGTGTCGCGCACCTGCACTATCCTGATCGCCGTTTCCGTGCTGCCACCGCCGCCAATGGCAGTGTAGATCACCTGATAGTCCCCGTGCACGCCGACGTCGACCTGCGAGTAATCCACAGTGACCGGCGAGCCGTCGTCCGTTGTGGCGCCCGGATCGACGTACGGGGTGCCCAGCTCGTGTATAAGCGGGTTGTCTCCTACAAGTGATATGAACTGCGAGATGCCGGATGCGGCCTCCAGCCTCACCAGCTGGAGGCCGTCATCGTACTCGGCGGTCACTGCGGCGTAGGTGTTGCCTCCTATCGTAAAGACGGCCACGCCGGTGGCGCCTGCAAGCCTCAGGGAGCCCGTATCCTCCAGGCTGCCGGCGGCGACAGGACTGGCGGGATCCGTAACATCTACAATCTGGAGGCCGTCGTCGGCAAAGGAGGTCACTGCGGCGTAGATCCGGCCTCCCATCGTAAAGACTGCCACGTCGCGGGCGGTGAGAAGCAGTAGTGAGTCGCCATCAGCAATACTCCCTGCGGCTACAGGTCTGGCCGGATCCGTAACGTCTACAATCTGGAGGCCGTCGTCGCCGGAGGCGGAGGCCACTGCGGCGTAGGTGTTGCCTCCTATCGTAAAGACTGCCACGTCGCTGGCCCCGTCAAGTTCCGTGGAGCCCGTATCCTCCAGGCTGCCGGCGGCGACAGGACTGGCGGGATCCGTAACGTCTACAATCTGGAGGCCGTCGTCGGCAAAGGAGGCCACTGCGGCGTAGGTCCTGTTTCCTATCGTAAAGACTGCCACGCCCTGGGCGCCGTCAAGCAGCAGCTCGTCGGAGTCCTCGGTGTCTTCCAGCTGTCCGGCCGCTGCCGGACTGGCCGGATCCGTAATGTCTATTATCTGGAGGCCGTTGTCGACGGAGGAGGCCACTGCGGCGTAGGTCCGGCCGCCTATCGTGAATATATCCACGTCGCGGGCGCCGTCAAGTAGCAGCTGCCCCACCACGGCGCCTTCAGTCTCCGCATCCACGGCATCTCCCAGACTGCCGACAGGTGTGGGGTTGGCCGGATCCGTGACGTCTATTATCTGGAGGCCGTCGTCGGCGGTGGAGGCCACTGCGGCGTAGGTCCGGCCTCCTATCGTGAATATATCCACGGCGCGGGCGCCGTCAAGCAGGAGCGAGTCCGTATCCTTCAGATTTTCGACCGGGGTTGGACTGGCCGGATCCGTGACGTCTATTATCTGGAGGCCGTCATCGACGGAGGAGGCCACTGCGGCGTAGGTGTTGCCGCCTATCGTAAAGACGTCCACGCCGCGCGGGAGATCAAGCAGCAGCTGCGGGCCGTTGCCTATGCTCCCGACCGGAGTCAGTGTGACGGCGTCCCCGTCGGCCACTACTATATCAAAGGTTTGCGAGTCGGTGCCGCCGCGGCCGTCATCAACCATTATTGTAACCGTGTGGGTCTGCCCGGCATCGGCCTGCACGGGCGTCCAGACGAGGGTGCCGTCGGTTGTATTGAATGCGGCAGCTGCCGGCAGCGTGCCGCGCGTGATGGAATACGTGTGAGTATCAGTCGTGTCGGCATCGGTTACCGTGGGCGTTATGGTCAGTTGGACGTCCGGCTCGGCGGCCTGGTCTCCTATTGTTCCCAGAACCGGGGCGTTGTTGTCGCGCGTTACGGTTATCGTTATGGTGCCCCGTGTCGTGTCGGTGCCGTCAGATACGGTATATCCGAAGGTGTCCGTACCATCATAGTCAGTATCCGGGGTGTAGGTTATGGCGGTACCATCATGTGTGGCGGCCCCGTTTGACGGGTTCTCGACTGCCGATATTACCGGGGTGTCAGATGCGTCGGGATCCGATATGGCAGGCGTTATGGTTACAGGCGTATCCTCTGCAGTGGTTGCCGTCTCGTCAGGCGCAACAGGTGGGCTGTTGGGAGCCTCTGCATCCGCTCCCAGCCTCACTAGCTGGAGGCCGTTGTCATCATCGGAGGCTACTGCGGCGTAGGTGTTGGTGCCTATCGTGAATGTATCCACGCCGCGGGCACCGTCAAGCAGTAGGGTGTTGTTATCGCCCAGGCTTCCTGCGGCGGCGGGACTGGCAGGATCGGTGACGTCTACAATCTGGAGGCCGTTGTCATTTAAGGCGGCCACTGCGGCGTAGGTGTTGGCGCCTATCGTGAAGGCGTCCACACCGAAGGCGCCGTCAAGCAGCAGGGTGTTGTTATCTCCCAGATTCCCGGCGGCAACAGGTCTGGCAGGATTGGTGATGTCTACAATCTGGAGGCCGTCGTCATTTAAGGCGGTCACTGCGGCGTAGGTGTTGGCGCCTATCGTGAAGACGGCTACATCGTAGGCGCCGCCAAGCTCCAAGGTGTTGTTATCTCTCAGACTTCCTGCGGCGGTTGGACTGGCAGGATTGGTGATGTCTACAATCTGGAGGGCGGAGGCATCAAAGGAGGCCACTGCGGCGTAGGTGCTGGCGCCTATCATGAAGACGTCCACACCGAAGGCGCCTTCAAGATGCAAGGTGTCGCCACTCACCAAATCCTGCAGATTGCCGGCGGCGGTAAGACTGTCAGGATTGGTGATGTCTACAATCTGGAGGGCGTACTCGTAGTGTGAGGCCACTGCGGCGTAGGTGTTGGCGCCTATCGTGAAGACGTCCACGCCTAAGGCGCCTTCAAGATGCAAGGTGCTGTTATCTCCCAGGCTTCCTGCGGCGGCGGGACTGGCAGGATCGGTGACGTCTACAATCTGGAGGGCGTTGTCAGTGAACGAAGTGATTGCGGCGTAGGTGCTGCCGTCTTTAGTGAAGATGTCCACATTACGGGCGCTGTTAAGCTTCAAGGTGCTGTTATCTCCCAGGCTTCCTGCGGCGGTGGGTCTGGAAGGATCGGTGACGTCTACAATCTGGAGGGCGTTGTCATCATCGGAGGCCACTGCGGCGTAGGTGTTGGCGCCTACCATGAAGACGGCTACATCGTAGGGGCCTCCAAGCAGTAAGGTACTGTTATCTCCCAGATTCCCGGTTGGAGTTATCTCGATCGCGGGAGGGTCGGTATCGGCCACGACTATATCGAAGGTTTGCGAGTCGGTGCCTCCGCGGCCGTCACTTACCGTTATGGTGACCGTGTGGGTCTGCCCGGCATCGGCCTGCACGGGCGTCCAGACAAGGGTGCCGTCGGTTGTATTGAATGTGGCAGCTGCCGGCAGCGTGCCGCGCGATATCGAGTACGTGTGCGTGTCGGTCGGATCGGCGTCGGTTACAGCAGGCGTTATGACCAGCTGTGTGTCCGGTGTTGCGGCCCGATCGCCTATCGTACCTAGGACGGGATTGTTGTTGTCGCGCGTGACGGTCACAGTTATCGTGCCCTGTACAGAGTCGGTGCCGTCAGATACGGTATATTCGAACGTGTCCGTACCATCAAAGTCAGAGTCGGGCGTATAGGTTATGGTGGTATCGTCATGTGTGGCAGTCCCGTTTGGCGGGTTATCGACTGCAGATATTATAGGGGTGTCCGATGTGTCGGGATCTGATATGGCAGGCGTTATGGTTATAGGTACATCCTCCGGGGTGGTCACCGACTCGGCGGGTGCCAGCGGCGGGCTGTTGGATGTCGTGTCTGTGACCGTGATCGGGTTGTCCGGCGAGTCTGCTATCTGGTTGCCCAGTATGTCTGAGACGGCGCCTGCTGTAATATCGAGCTGCGGGGTTCCCATCGGGACTATCTCGTCCAGCTGGGCCTGGACGAGCGTAAGTGAGAGGGTCTCGACGTCAGCAGAACCAAGGTCAAATGCGGCGCCTGTCAGCGAGACCGTATCTGCCTGGTTTACATCACTGACGTACAGCAGTGAGAGATTTGTAGCCGATATGTCTATTGTCTCATCAAAGGTTATGGTCATGGCGCCCGTGTCCTCGTCGAGGGTTGCAGACTCAAAGGCGGGCGAGGTGATGTCCCTGCCGGCCACGACTATATCAAAGGTCTCCGAGTCGGTGCCGCCCCGGCCATCACTTACCGTTATGGTGACCGTGTGGGTCTGCCCTGCGTCTGCCTGAACCGGCGTCCAGACGAGGGTACCATCAGACGTGGAAAATACGGCAGCTGCTGGCAGCGTACCGCGCGTTATGGAATACGTGTGCGTGTCGGTCGTGTCAGCATCAGTTACGGCAGGCGTTATGGTTAGTTGCACCCCTACCGTCGCGGCCTGGTCGCCTATGGTACCCAGAACGGGATTGTTGTTGTCGCGCGTGACGGTCACAGTTATCGTGCCCTGTGCCGTGTCGGTGCCGTCAGATACGGTATATCCGAAGGTGTCCGTACCATCAAAGTCCTGGTCCGGTGTGTAGGTTATGGTAGTATCGTCATGTGTGACGGCCCCGTTTGGCGGATTCCCGACTGCAGATATTATAGGGGTGTCCGATGTGTCGGGATCTGATATGGCAGGCGTTATGGTTATAGGCACATCCTCCGGGGTGGTCACCGACTCGGCGGGTGCCAGCGGCGGGCTGTTGGATGTCGTGTCTGTGACCGTGATCGGGTTGTCCGGCGAGTCTGCTATCTGGTTGCCCGCCATATCTGAGACGGCGCCTGCCGTAATATCGAGCTGCGGGGTGCCCATCGGGGCTATCTCGTCCAGCTGGGCCTGGACGAGCGTGAGTGAAAGCGTCTCGACGTCAGCAGAACCAAAGTCAAATGCGGCGCCTATCAACGGTACCGTATCTGCCTGGTTTACATCACTGACGTACAGCAGCGAGAGGTTTGTAGCCGATATGTCTATTGTCTCATCAAAGGTTATGGTCATGGCGCCCGTGCCCTCGTCGAGGGTTGCAGACTCAAAGGCGGGTGGGGCGGTGTCCGTGCCGGACACGACTATATCAAAGGTCTCCGAGTCGGTGCCTCCGCGGCCGTCGTTTACCGTTATTGTAACCGTGTGGGTCTGCCCTGCGTCTGCCTGAACCGGCGTCCAGACGAGGGTACCATCAGATGTGGAAAATACGGCGGCTGCCGGCAGCGTGCCGCGCGCTATGGAATAAGTGTGCGTGTCGGTCGTGTCGGTGTCGGTTACGGCAGGCGTTATGGTTAGCTGCACGCCTACCGTCGCGGCCCGGTCGCCTATGGTACCCAGGACGGGGTCGTTGTTGTCGCGCGTTATGGTTACAGTTATCGTGCCCTGTGCGGTGTCGGTGCCGTCAGATACGGTATATCCGAAGGTGTCCGTGCCCTCATAATCAGCATCAGGCGTGTAAGTTATGGTGGTACCATCATGAATGGTAGTCCCGTTTGGCGGGTTCTCTACTGCCGATATTGTAGGAGTGTCCGATGTGTCCGGATCCGATATTGCAGGCGTTATGGTTACAGGCGTGTCCTCTGCAGTGGTCGCCGTCGCAGCAGGCGCAACAGGCGGGGCATTGGGAGTCTCTGCTGCCTCGTCCAGCCTCACCAGTTGGAGGCCGTCATCGCTGTTGGAGGTTACTGCGGCGTAGGTGTTGGCGCCTATCTTGAAGACGGCCACGCTGCCGGCGCCGTCAAGCAGCAGGGTACCGCCAGTACCATCATCTCCCAGACTCCCGGCGGCGGTGGGGCTGTCGGGATCGGTGACGTCTACAATCTGGAGGCCGTCTTCGTTGTTGGAGGTTACTGCGGCGTAGGTGTTGGCGCCTATCTGGAACGTGTCCACTCCGCGGGCGTTGCGAAGTAGCGTAGATGGATTATCACCTAGATTCCCGGCGGCGGCAGGATTGTCGGGATCGGTGACATCTACAATCTGGAGGCCGTGCTCTCTGTTGGAGGCCACTGCGGCGTAGGTGTTGGCGCCTATCTGGAACGTGTCCACTCCGCGGGCGCCGAGAAGTAGCGTAGATGTATCATCACCTAGATTCCCGGCGGCGGCAGGATTGTCGGGATCGGTGACGTTTACAATCTGGAGGCCGTTGTTACTATTAGATTCGGCTGCTACTGCGGCGTAGGTGCTGCCGCCTATCATGAAGACATCTACACTGCGGGGGCCATTAAGAATCGTTTGTGCACCATCTCCCAGACTCCCGGCGGCGGCAGGATTGTCGGGATCGGTGACGTTTACAATCTGGATGCCGTGTTCATTGTGGGAGGCCACTGCGGCGTAGGTGGAGCCGCCTATCTTGAAGACGGATACGCTGACGGCACCGTCAAGCAACCTAGAGCCATCATCTTTCAGACTGCCGGCGGCGGTTAGGTTGTCGGGATCGGTGACGTTTACAATCTGGATGCCGTCATCATGATTGGAGGCCACTGCGGCGTATGTGTTGGTGCCTATCTTGAAGATGTCCACGCCGCGGGCGCCGACAAGTAGCAGCTCGTCCGAGGTGTCTCCCAGACTCCCGGCGGCTGTAGGATTGTCGGGATCGGTGACGTCTATAATCTGGAGGCCGTTGTCAGATTCGGAGACCACTGCGGCGTATGTGTTGGTGCCTATCTGGAACGTGTCCACGTCGTGGGCGCCGTCAAGTAGCAGTTGCGGGTTGTCTCCTATATTCCCGACCGGGGTCAGCGTGAGTGTGGGCGGAGCATCACCCACGGCTATGTCAAATGTCTCAGAATCGGTGCCGCCGCGGCCGTCATTTACCGTTATAGTGACCGTATGGGTCTGCCCGGCATCGGCCGGTACAGGCGTCCAGACGAGGGTGCCGTCAGATGTGGAAAATACGGCGGCTGCCGGCAGCGTGCCGCGCGATATCGAGTACGTGTGCGTGTCGGTCGTGTCGTCATCAGTTATGGTAGGCGTTATGGTCAGCTGCACGCCTACCGTCGCGGCCTGGTTGCCTATGGTACCCAGGACTGGATCGTTGTTGTCGCGCGTTACGGTTACAGTTATCGTGCCCTGCGCCGTGTCTGTTCCATCAGATATCGTATATCCGAAGGTGTCGGTGCCTTCATAGTCAGTATCAGGGGTGTAGGTTATCGTGGTATCATCATGCGTGGCGGCCCCGTTTGGCGGATCATCGACTGCCGATATTCTCGGGGTGTCGGCCACGTCCGGATCCGATATGGCAGGTGTTATTATAACAGCCGTGTCCTCTGGTGTGGTTGCCGCATCATCAGGAGCTACCGGCGGATTGTTGGGCGTCTCTGCCTCCGCGCCCAGCCTCACTAGCTGGATGCCGTGGTCGTCATAGGAGGCCACTACGGCGTAGGTGTTGCTGTCTATTGTAAAGACGTCCGCGGCGTAGGCGCCATCAAGCAGCAGATCACTTGTGTCACCCAGACTGCCGGCATCGGTCGGATTGGCAGGATCCGATACATCTACAATCTGGAGGCCGTTGTCTGTTTCGGAGGCCACTGCAACGTAGGTGTTGGTGTCTACCGTAAAGACTGCCACGCCGCTGGCGCCTTCAAGCAGCCTGGTGGTGTCATCTCCCAGGCTGCCGGCGGCGGCCGGATTGTCAGGATCCGATACATCTACAATCTGGAGGCCGTTGTCTGTAAAGGAGGCCACTGCGGCGTAGGTGTTGGTGTCTACCGTAAAGACTGCCACGCCGCTGGCGCCTTCAAGCAGCCTGGTGGTGTCATCTCCCAGGCTGCCGGCGGCGGCCGGATTGTCAGGATCCGATACATCTACAATCTGGAGGCCGTCGTCGATTTCGGAGACCACTGCAATGTAGGTGCTGGTGCCTATCGTAAAGACGTCCGCGGTATAGGCGCCTTCAAGCAGCCTGGTGGTGTCATCTCCCAGGCTGCCGGCGGCGGCCGGATTGTCAGGATCCGATACATCTACAATCTGGAGGCCGTTGTCTGTAAAGGAGGCCACTGCGGCGTAGGTGTTGGTGTCTACCGTAAAGACTGCCACGCCGCTGGCGCCTTCAAGCAGCCTGGTGGTGTCATCTCCCAGGCTGCCGGCGGCGGCCGGATTGTCAGGATCCGATACATCTACAATCTGGAGGCCGTCGTCGATTTCGGAGACCACTGCGGCGTAGGTGTTGGTGCCTATCGTAAATACTGCCACGCCGCTGGCGCCTTCAAGCAGCCTGGTGGTGTCATCTCCCAGGCTGCCGGCGGCGGCCGGATTGTCAGGATCCGATACATCTACAATCTGGAGGCCGTCGTCGTCATAGGAGGCCACTGCGGCGTAGGTGTTGGTGTCTACCGTAAAGACTGCCACGCCGCTGGCGCCTTCAAGCTCCGTGGACGACGTGTCTTCCAGACTCCCGAGGCGTGCAGATATGAACTCGGGCTTTGTGATGTCGATCGGGTTGTCCGATGCCGTGTCTATGTCGTTTCCTGCCAGGTCCAATACGGCACCTGTTTTAATGTCAAGCTGTGGCGTCACCATAGGGGCAATCTGGTTCAGATGGGACTGGGTAAGCGTAAGCGATATGGTGGCAGAGTCGGCGGCGTTGCTGTCAAAGGCCGCCCCCGTCAGGGCTACCTCGTCGATCCCGCCCGTGTCGCTGACGTACAGCATCGACAGATCCGTCTCGGAGACGTCTATGGTTTTACTGAAGGTGATCGTCATGGTGCCCGTACTCTCGCCGAGTGCCGCGGATGCGAATGTGGGCCTTACGGTATCGGCGGTGACCGTGATCGGGTTGTCAGGCACTGCGCCTATGTGGTTTACGAAGAGATCATATACCGCGGCGGCTCCTATGTCAAGCTGCGGGGTTCCCATCTGGATGATCCGGTTCAGATGGGCCTGGGTAAGCGTAAGCGATATGGTGGCAGAGTCGGCGGCGTTGCTGTCAAAGGCCGCCCCCGTCAGGGCTACCTCGTCGATCCCGCCCGTGTCGCTGACGTACAGCATCGACAGATCCGTCTCGGAGACGTCTATGGTCTCGCTGAAGGTGATCGTCATGGTGCCCGTGCCCTCGTCGAGTGCCGCGGATGCGAATGCCGGTGGCGTGATGTCGCTCAGTCTCGCTATCTGGATGCCGTTGTCGGCCCGAGAGGCTACCGCGGCGTAGGTGTTACCGCCTACTGCAAAGATGTCCACGCCGAAGGCACGGTCAAGCAGCAGCTCGCCGCCACCCGCGGTGTCCTTCAGCTGCCCGGCGGGCGCCGGGTTGTCGGGATCGGTGACATCTACAATCTGGAGGCCGTTGTCGGCAAAGGAAGTGACTGTGGCGTACGTGTTATCGCCCATTACAAAGACGGCCACGCCGCGGGATTTCTCAAGTAGCAGCTCATCGTCACCATCGCTTGCAGGTTCTGTATCTGCTAGATGTCCGGCGGGTGCCGGGTTACGCGGATCCGTGACGTTTACAATCTGGAGGCCGTTGTCTTTCTCCGAGGCCACCGCCACGTACGTGCCGTGTGCGGTCGTAAAGGTGTCCACTCCTACGGAACCGGCAAGCAAAAGCCCGCCGGCGCCCGCGGTATCCTTCAGCTGCCCGGCGGGCGCCGGGTTGTCGGGATCGGTAACATCTACAATCTGGAGGCCGTTGTCGGCAAATGATGCTACTGCGGCATAAGTGGAACCTCCTACTGTGAAGACGTCTACGCCCCAAGGGCCGGCAAGCAAAAGCCCGCCGGCGCCCGCGGTATCCTTCAGCTGCCCGGCGGGCGCCGGGTTGTCGGGATCGGTAACGTTGATTATCTGGAGGCCTCTGTCGCGGGAGGATGTAACGGCCGCATATGTTTTGTCACCTATTACAAAGACGGCCACGCCGCGGGATTTCTCAAGCAGCAGCTCATCGTCGATCCCGCCTGCAGGCTCGGTGTCTTCCACACTCCCGGAAGCTTCCGGGTTGTCGGAATCTGTAACATTTACAATCTGGAGTGCGTCGTCACCATGTGAGGCAACTGCGGCGTACGTTTTATCGTCTATCGTGAATACATCCACACCGTATGCACCATCAAGCCGCAATGAGTTCGTGTCCGCCAGATGCCCGGCGGCGGATGGGCTGTCTGGATCAGTGACGTTGATTATCTGGAGGGCGTCGTCACCATACGAGGCGACTGCCGCGTACGTTTTATCGCCTATCGTGAAGACGTCCAGGCTTGTGGCGGTAGTGAGCAGTCTGGGCCCGCCATCACGCAGCTGCCCGGCAGGGGTAGCCGAGATCAGGGGGGTGGTATCCACTTCGGCCGCCACTATGTCAAAGGTCTCAGAGTCGGTGCCTCCGCGGCCGTCGTTTACCGTTATTGTAACCTCGTGGGTCTGCCCGGCGTCTGCCTGAACCGGCGTCCAGGTGATGCTGCCGTCAGATGTGGAAAACACGGCAGCCGCCGGCAGCGTGCCGCGCGTGATGGAATACGTGTGCGTGTCAGTCGTGTCGGCGTCAGTTACGGTAGGCGTTATGGTCAGCTGGACTCCCACCGTAGCGGCCCGGTCGCCTATCGTTCCCAGGACGGGGTCGTTGTTGCCGCGCACGACAGTTACAGTTACGGTGCCCTGTGTCGTGTCGGTGCCGTCAGTTACGGTATAACTGAAGGTGTCCGTACCATCATAGTCCTGGTCCGGGGTGTAAATTATGGTAGTATCATCATGTGTTGCAGTCCCGTTTGGCGGATCAGATACTGTCGATATTGCCGGGGTATCCGATGTATCGGGATCCGATATATTCGGCGTTATGGTAATGGGTGTGTCCTCTAGAGTGATTGCCATCTCGGCCGGTGCCACCGGCAGACTGTTGGAAGTCATGTCTATAACCTCGCCAAGCTTTACTATCTGGATGCCTTCCGTGTCGGCAGACACTGCGGCGTACGGACTCCCACCAATCATGAACACGGCCACGCCACGGGTGCTGTCAAGCAGCAGGTCGTCGGTGTCTGGCAGATTCCCGGCCGCTGCCGGATTGTCGGGATCTGTAACATTTACAATCTGGAGTCCGCCGTCATTGGCGGAGGGAGCTACGGCGTAGGTGGAGCTGCCTATGGTAAGGACGGTCACGTCTCTGGGGCCGTCAAGCAGCAGGTCGTCGGTGTCTGCCAGATTCCCGGCCGCTGCCGGATTGTCGGGATCTGTAACATTTACAATCTGTAGGCCCTCGTTGCCAAATGTGGTCACTGCGGCGTAGGTGGAGTCGTCTATCGTGAAGACGTCCACGGCCGTGGCATCGCGAAGCTGCAGAGAGGTGGTGTCTGCCAGATTCCCGGCCGCAACAGGGTCGTCGGGATCTGTAACATTTACAATCTGGAGTCCGTCGTCGAAGGATGAAGTGACTGCGGCGTAGGTGCTGCTGCCTATCGTGAAGATGGCTACGTCAGAGGCCTGATTGAGCAACAGATCGTCGGTGTCTGTCAGCTGCCCGGCCGCTGCCGGATTGTCGGGATCTGTAACATTTACAATCTGTAGGGTGTTGTCAGAAAAGGAGGCGACTGCGGCGTAGGTGCTGCTGCCGATTGTAAAAATGCCCACGTCTGTGGCACCGCTTAACCGCACGTCTGAACCAGAGTTTGACAAATGCCCGGCCTCGACCAGACTTGAGGGATCGGTGACGTTGATTATCTGCAGGGCTTCAGAACGGAAGGCGACCACCGCCGCGTAGGTGTTGTTACCGATTGTAAAGATGTCCACTTCTTGGGCAGTGCTCAGAAATATGGGAGTATCTCCAAAGAAAGCAGTTCTGGACTTGATCTTCCCGACGGCAGTCGGACTGGCAGGATCGGTGACGTTGATTGTCTGCAGGCCGGAGTTGGTCCCGCCGTTGTAGGTTACTGCCGCGTAGATGTCCTCTCCTATCCTAAAGGTATCCATACCGCGGGGGAAGTCTAGCAGCAAGGTGCTGTCGTGGGCCAGCCTTCCGGAGGGGATCGGGCTGTCCGGGCTGGCCGTCGTGATCGGGTTGTCGGCTGCAGCATCTATCAGATTCTCGGATAGGTCAGATGCGGCGCCTGCTGCGATGTCAAGCTGCGGGGTATCCATCGGAACGATCGCTGCCAGCTGTGCAGGTGTGAGTATCAGCCATATCGTCTCCGAGTCGGCTGCCGTGTCGTCAAAGTCGGCACCTGCCAGCGAGACGGCGTTTGTCTGGCCATCGTCGCTGACATACAGCATGGACAGATCGGTCTCAGAGACGTCTATGGCCTCGCTGAAGGTTACAGTCATGGTCCCCGCGTACCTGTCCAGTGTGGCGGACTCGAATGCCGGCGGCGTGCTGTCTTCCAGCCTCATTAGCTGGAGGCCGTCGCGATTAGAAGCGACTGCGGCGTAGGTGCGGCCGTTTATGGTAAAGACATCCACGTCCCAAGAACCGGCAAGCTTCAGATCACCGCCATCCCTCAGATGGCCTGCCACTGCCGGAGCGGCAGGATCGGAGACATCTACAATCTGGATGCCGTCGCTGTCATCAGAAGCCACCGCTGCGTAGGTGCTCTGTCCAATTTTAAAGACTGTCACGCCTTCTGGGAGGTTAAACAGACTGGAGCCGTCGGTTAGCAGTCGACCAGCGGCCGTAGGCATGGTCGGATCGGTGATGTCGACCAGCTGAAGGCCGCCTTCGCCGTCGCTGTGCTCGATGGTCACCACGGCGTAGGTGTTGATTCCACTGCCGTCGGTTATTGTAAAGGTGTCCACATAGCGGGCGCCAAAAAGCAGTGCTCCATCTGCCAGTCGCCCGACCGCTACCGGACTGGCAGGGTTGGTGACGTCTACAATCTGGAGGCCGTCATCGTTATAGGAGGACACTGCGGCGTAGGTGTTGTCGCCTATCTTGAAGACGGCCACGCCGAAGGCGCCACCAAGCTCTCTGGAGCCCGTATCGTTCAGATTCCCGGCGGCGGCCGGACTGGCAGGATCGGTGACATCTACAAGCTGAAGGGCGTCGTCTTCATTAGAAGCGACTGCAGCATAGGTATTGGCACCTATCGTGAAGACGTCCACGTCGTGTGCGCCGTCCAGCAGGGAGTCGGTGTCGTTTAGCTGTCCGACGGCATCAGGCGATGCGGGGTCTGACACGTCTACAATCTGGAGACCGTCATCATCAGAGGAGGCTACTGCGGCGTAGGTATTGGCGCCTATCTTGAAGACGTCCACGGCACGGGCGCCGTCAAGCAGCAGGGAGTCGGTGTCGCTTAGCTGTCCGACGGCACCAGGCGATGCGGGGTTTGACACGTCTACTATCTGGAGACCGTCATCGACTCTGGAGACTATTGCCGCGTAGGTCTTGCCACCCATTGTAAAGACATCCACGCCGTTGGCGCCGCCAAGCAGCAGGGCGTTGTTATCTCCCAGACTACCGGTAGCGGTCACATTGACGGGCTGGCTTTGCGCGTGTGCCTCCTGCAGACCGTCCGCGGATATCAGGCCCGAGACGGCAACCGCAATGAGCACTAGGTACAGGGTGACAGTCCATGCCTGGAACCGGCAGGACTGGTGCTGCCGTGCGACAGCTATGGTAGACCGCCTCCGGATTCGAGTGTGATCCCCACCATGCAGCCTGGCTTACCGTCTTGTACAAGCCACCTGCGGCGGGTCGTGCATATGCCGTCTAGCTGCGTACCGGCCCCCATACAGTAAGGAACCAGACGAGGCCGTCCTGCCTCCCCGACGGCGGGGCTAGAGTCGATCCTTTCCCCCACCCAGCAGTCACCTGGATCCCGGCAGTAAAAAGGCACGGCAGGCATGGCCAAATCAGCCAGATCCACCCCCCCACCACCACCAATCACGAGGGATTTGACAGGAACTGCCTGCCGCATGACAGCACATAGTACATTCATTATAGTGACAAGTCGGGTGCGGTTATTAAAAATAGCGTAACCATATGTGCCTCAAAAACGAAATTCAGATGGTGCCAGAATAAAAGGCAATGCAAACAAACAGATTGCCTCAAAAAAAAGGATACGTATGAAAAAGGCGGTGCAACAGCAGTATGTCGGCCTGGACGTGCACAAGGAGTCCATCCAGATTGCAGTGATGGACAAGGACGGCAAGGTGCTGAGCAACACAAGAATCCGCAACAGGGACAGCGAGATAAGGAAGGCGTTTGCAAGGATCCCGGAGAACGCCAAGTGCGTCATGGAGTCGTCCTCCGTGTGGTACGGGCTGTTCAGGTTCATTGCAGACGATCTCAAGCAAGACGTGATCCTCTCAAACCCGTTTGAGACCAAGGTCATTGCAACGTCAAAGAAAAAGACCGACAAGGTAGACGCGCAGATCCTGGCAGATCTTCTCAGGGGAGGATACATATCTGCGTGCTATGCTCCATCTAGCAAGACGGTACAGAACAGGCAGCTGACTAGGCACCGCGCAAAGATGGTGCAGTCAAGAACCATACTAAAGAACCAGATACACGCAATACTGCTGCAAAACAGGATACAGATAAGAGGAGACCCGTTCTCGGCACCGTGGATCTCAAGGGTGAGAAGGCTGGGCAATTTTAGGATAGATGACAGGCTGGGCATAATTGACTCTATAAACGACAGGATGGCACGCGCTGATCTGCGCATCAAGGACGCAATAGCCGACAGCCCGGATGCCGTCTTGCTGTCGTCGACTCCGGGATTTGGCAGGTACACCGCGCTGACTGTTGCATCGGAGATAGACGGCGTTGACAGGTTTGCCGACTCGCACAAGCTGTGCGCGTATGCAGGACTGGTGTCATCGGTGAGAAACTCTGCAGACACCGTCCACTATGGCAGGATAACAAAGAGGGGCAGCCCCATGATGAGATGGTTCCTGGTGGAGTCGGTGCACAGCCACGTAAGATACGCGCCGCCAGGCTCGCCGGTATCTGTCTTTTACAAGAGGCTTGCAAAGAGGAGAGGAAGGTCCAAGGCTACGGTGGCTGCCGCATCCAAGCTGCTGCGCATATCATACTGGATGCTAAAGAAGCAGATGACCTTCAATCAGTGCATAGGGGGTGCGTAAAGGAGACGTGCTGTTGTCTCACCTCCTGCCCTGCCGCCCTCCCGGCGATCCGCCATGCATTGGGATATGTGAAATGAGTGTCGTCATCATTACGGTTAGAACTTTAATCTGCGTTATCCTAGTTGAGGGAGATCCTCGTTTAGTAACTGCAGAACAGTTCTAATAAATGGATGAAGAATGGTGCTGAGGGAGATCCTCGTATAGATAAATGTCCGACCTTCATCTTGTGATTGTCAGGAAAGACCCCCAGCCAAGGCCATGCCTCACAACCCAGTTGCGCGTGGAATCCTTATAAACACGACACATAGATAATAGGATAGCCCCTGCCTAGTTAATTTTTTGCAACCGTCTGATCTATAAACTATCAATACCAAGAAAATACATGCATACAACCTCGGAATTCAAGGCACTATACAGGGAGCTTGCCCGCGAAAAAGCGGAGCATCAGAAGACGCAAGGCAAGCTTCAGAAGACGCAGGAGGATCTTGCCGCCGAGAAGGCAGGATGCGAATCCGACAGGGCCGCCTCTGCCGCACAAATCGCGGCGCTGACGGCAGAAAACAGGCAGCTCGAGCAACGCATCAAATAGTAACAGGTTAGCCCCTGCCTAGAGTTGGAGTTGCGTCCCTTGCCGGACAGGCATGAAAATCACAACTGCAGGCAGATTCGCGCCTGATTGCTACCTAGGCAGGGGCTAACCTGTTACACCATCAAGACTCCGTAAATGACAATCGGAATCCATAGCAAGTGGATGAGGTGTTTTTTTACGGCATCATTGTTGCGTTCCTTCCACACAAGATAGCATACCAGCCCCGATATCACCCAGAAGAACACGTGCGCGACCCACCACAGCCTTGACGTGGCAGGCCTGGCGTCGCCGTGGATATCTCCATCTGACGTGCCATCCCAAACAGGGTTTTGTTAATAAACGCAGAAACGGAGGATTCAAAAGCTGGACAGCCGCCACACCCTCCTGCATCACCCGGCGGTCAACGCCGGGAACGGTTGCGCCATGAGTTGACAGGACCTTCCCCCGAACAAGTTATAACCGGCAGTGGCGCCAGTACCGCATACGGCCATGGCGCAAAGAACCGAATCCAGTCTTGAAAAAACAGTTCGGTACATATACGCCAATGATCAGAGCATCCTGAAATTCCTCGTACAGTCGCACGGCAGGGTAAGACATCGAAAAAAACGCGATGGCATCCTGTCAGATAAGACGTGACGGGTTGCCGCTTTTGTCTTGTTGCCGGGACGCCGTGCCCTCCCGTCCGGCCTCGGTTTTGCCCGATTTTTGGCACGTTTCACTTGGCTGGGATTTCAAGTACGGCGTGATGGCGGCAGAAAAGATGGTTCGGTCACAGAAAAAGATTACAAGAGTCTTACAAAGGTATGTGGTCACCTACCCCTAGATTATTTTGGCCACCTCATCCATGATGGACTTGCCCTGCAGCTTCCATGTCGACACGCATGTATTGAGCCATCCATGCCTCTCCGTCCAGACCAGGCCGCCCTTGATCTGGCCGCTTATCTTGAATTGAAGTACGACGGGGCGCAGCGCCCGCTCTGCACCATTGTTGGTCGGCTCGACACCCTCGTATTCCAGAAACGCAAACATGCACGGCAGGGCCCTGTGCATCCTCTTGAGAAGGGGCTCCAGCGGGCCGCCCCATGCATCAACGTATCCGAACAGCATGTTCTGCATGTTGGTCTCAAACCGCCGGCGCAGCTCCGGCGAGTGCCGCCCCATCAGTCCGTCGGCACTGCTTATCCCCGTCCTCTCCTCGAGCTCCCGGAGATCCTCCCCGGACAGCTTGTCCCAGCCCTCAAGACACTCCCTGGCATCCTTGAACAGCTGCTGCATCTGCCGGTACAGGACTCCTGCAAACAGCAGGGCGCCCTTTTTCTGCGAGCCATACAGGAGGAACCGCAGCTCGTGCGCCCAGCACCGCTGGAGCCTTCCCAGCAGCCCGAACCTCTTGTATGCGGGATATCCGTCCGATGTGACGACGCCCCCGTACCCGCCCATGTACTGGTCCAGGATCCGGGCGCTCCTGGTGTCTGCATATATCATGAACACGCCCACCGCCGACAGCATGGCCCACGCCCATCCCAGCCTGCCTGCCAGGTTGATCCCCGTCTCGTCTATGCAGACGGTCTTTGAGCTTCTTACCTCCTCTGCGATGGCCTCGGCAGGCGCCTTTGCGGCGTCGCAGACGCGTCCTATGCTGTTGATTGCAGTTGACTTTGACATGTGCACGCCCAGGATATCTGACATTATACCCGGGATCCTGTTGTGTGGGACGCCCTCGCTGCGCAGCTTTGTGACGGCTGTGACCACGCTCGTGTCATAGCTGCCGCGTCGGGGCAGGCCGTCGGGGGCAGTATGCATGGTGCCGCATTTCGGGCACACTGCCCTCTGTGTCTCGTGGCGCGTCTCGGTGTACTTTATCTTGAATCCTATCATGTCGCGCACCTGCGGCTTTTTCATGATCTCTGTGGTGGTGCCGCACTTGCACTCCGGCGCCCGTCCACCCGGAAAGCAGTGTTTCTGTACCCTAGTGGGCCGGTGGGTGCGCGATACGCCCTTGTGGCCCTTCTGGCCGCCGGGCTTTTTTCTGTCCTCCCCGGTGCCGTCATCCCCGGCTGCAGCATCGGGCCGGGCCCTCTCCTTTCTCCTCTGCGCCTTTTGCCTCTTCCACTCCAGCGAGTCTGCCGACGGGGGCGAGTTCTCGTTCTCGTAGTACCGGAGCCGGTTGTCCTGCTCCCTGATGGTCTTGTCGCGCTTTTCAAGTGTCTTGTTTAGCCTTTCAATGGTCCTGCCCTGCTCCTCAATGATATTGTCACGCTCCTTGAGGTCCTTTTTTAGATTCTTTATCGTCTCCGTGGGCGATGCTGTAGATGCCTTGATCTCGTAGCATGCGGAGAGCTGACCTTTCACAATGCCTAGTCTACGCGATCATAGTATAAGGATCAGCACCGTCAGTAATGTTTACCCTATTGTGAGGGGTAGGTGACCTCATACTTACAAAGTCATCTTCTGGGATTCCAGCTTGGGCAAGAATGCTGCGCAGTGTTGGCATTGCGATTGGAGAGTGTCTTGGAACGGAGATTATTTTTCCGTCTTTTTTCAAAATCAGGTGACTCCCTCTCTGCCTTGTCACCACAAAGCCGAACCTGCCCAGAGCTCTTATGACCTTGCGCCAATCATGGTTGTACAGACTCATTGCCTAGTCTCGAACTATTTCGATGGTAATCGTTCCTGATTTGGAGGATCTTTCAATCTCTTCTAAAACCAGATCTACGGCTTCCTTCATGTTGGCCTGTAGTTCACCTAGGGTCTTTCCTTCGCTAATTGCCCCCGGAAGTTCCAGACACTGCCCAGTAAACCCCTCAGAATGTTCTGTGACTTTGACGTTGTAGACCTGAACCGTCTTCATGTTCTGCCTTCCACCCTTGAATAATTAAGGGTTTGTCGTTTCTTGCGCGCCGGTGCTGGGAACGTACCCCACGGTCGGGAGAGGGGTGGGCGATCTTCGATCCGATCTGCGGCCGGAATCCTGATTTTCTTGTCCGGCATGCAGGCGGGGACGGGCTCACCGTATCTCGACTACCTTGGTCCTGACTATGGTGCTGCCGTCGGTCCCCGACGCATCCACTATGAGGGTCACGTGCGTGGCCCCTTCGGCGCCGTCCACTATTCCCGATATCAGTCCGGACGATTTTCCTGCTGGTAGGCTGGAATCCGGCTGATCCACTGCCAGGTCAGACGGGGTGCTGACAGACAGGCCGGTTATGTCCACGTTGCCGATGTTGTGCAGCGAATAGCTCAGGAGCACGTCGCCTGACAGGGACAGGCGCCTGGCCTCGGCGCTCACCTGCAGGTCAAGCCGGTCAATGTCAAACTGCCCGGAGCTGAATGCCGCCGCCAGCACGACGGGGACGATGACGCCGGCCGCAAGGAAGATTGCCAGGTATTCGGAGGAGAGGTTCATTTCCTTACGTACCTTTTCAGCTTGGAGACTGCCGCCAGTATCTCGTCCATGCTCCTTCCCCCGACGACTGCGTGATACCCGTACGCCTTGACGTCGCAGCCGCCGACGCGGATCTGGACGCGCGCAAACCTGTACGAGGTCACGTTCCTAAACCAGTTTCATGACCTCGTACGATCCTGTTTTGACTCAAAGACTTCTGCTCGTTGCTATAGTCTGAATCTGTTCCGGGCATGTTGGCAGAAAAGTCGATGAGCCGCTCGGGCACCGGCAGGTTCTCCTGCTTCCTGCCCGACTGTCTTCTCCGGGTGATGGCCATGGCGCCCATAGGCCCGGGCCTTCAACCTGGCCCACACATGCCAAGATAGCGGGCCGAGTTCTCACTCAGCACGGAGGAGGCCTGCTCATATGACATCCCAAGTACCTTTGATGCGCAAAATACCACGCTTGGGATAAAGCTGATCTGTGCAGGCTTGCGCTCAAAGCACCTTGAAAAGGGGACCGGACCGTCGGTCTCAACCAGGATCCTTTCAGGGTCTGCCTTTTTCAGCAGGGCTTGCTTGTCGCCTGCATACACCATCACCGGTCCAAAGGAGACATAGCAGCCAAGATCCATTGCCTGCCGCAGCTGCCTTTTGCTACCATCAAACCAGTGAAGCAGCTTTCCCCGAACAGAGTATGACGGAAGAATCCTGTAAATCTCATCCAGCGACCTTCTGGAGTGAATCGATACGGGCTTGTCGTATTTTTCGGCCAGAGAAAGCAGCGTCTCAAAGACCAGCATCTGTCGCCTTGAGCCGGGCTCCGAGTCCGCGTATGATGGATCCAGTCCAATCTCTCCGATTCCCGAAAGGGCGTCATGGTGCCGGTGTATTTTCGATGCCATAGAGTCCAGATCATCGCCGGCCATCTCTGGGTGGATGCCTATAAACGGCAGCACCAGGTCGCTTTTTTTGGCAAGGCTCAACGTCTGCATGGAGGTTTCATTGTCCACAGAGACGCAGCAGGCCTTGATTTGCATCTTTGCCATGCCCGCCAGGGTAAAGGCCATGTCCTGCGCATATGCGGGATCAGACAGGTGGATGTGGGCGTCAAACTGCCAAGCCATGATACGGCTTGGGATCGCCCCCTAAAATAGTCTGTATTAATCGATTCCTTTGTGGTATTTTTTCACTCAGTACGTTTTATCCCCAAAATGGAAGGTATCAGGCAATGAAGTCATCTGAGCTCGGACTGTCTGCGATGTACAGGATTCTCAAAAAGGCAGGCGCAAGCAGGGTGAGCGACGAGTCCGCAGACGAGCTGAGAAGGGTAATCGAGGATGCCGCCTCAGGTATAGCAAAGAATGCGGTGGAGATGTCGATTCATGCAGGCAGAAAGACCGTCAAGGCAGAAGACGTAAGGCTGGCCTCAAAGTCGTTTTTGAAGCTGTAATCCAGAGATTGATGTGAGGTGCCCTTGTTGAATTAGCGCGTGCCATCTGTGCCCCGCATGTAGCCGTGCCTCATACTTCCTACCAAGATCCCATCCATTCTCAGCTGCCCAAATGCGCCAAAAAACCAAATGCAAAAGCCGGGCGGAAAACACGGCGCCCCGGGTTATGTCCTACAGCAGGGGTAGAAACAACAGACCTTTATGCGTTTTTCACGGCTCCCAGACGATGAAATCCCCCCTCAAATTCTGGTCTCATCAGGATGCTCGCTCTGTATGTGGATGCGTCGGCTTGAAATTGTTTTGGATTGCACAATCTTCACGGATGCAACCCGATTCGTGGCGGTGCAGATTGTGACATAAGGATCTGCAGGCACTTGACTTGAGTTGTTTCGAACTTGACCGTTTTATGGGGAACTTCTGGGAGAACTGAAAGAGTAAGAGCTTGCCCATTCCCCAAGACACGACGTGGTAGGCGTGATCATGAAGGCTCCGGCCAGCAGTGTCGCCCGGGGAGTAGACTCACCTGGAAGAATAGGCAAAGTATTAAAGGATTAATCGTCTTTTACAAGTGTGTCTAATCCCCAATCTGAATTAGATGTTTTTGACAGAATTTCCAACGAGAAAATTATTGAGCTTGGTGATTTTTTTAGTGACGAAATATCATACAAGGAACCAAACCTGTCTAAATTAGAAAAGATTTTAGGAAATGGTTTTGTGATAGATGACATTCCGAGATTAGCAAATGCATTTTATAATTTCACTATAGGAAAACGTAATCCGGAACAAATTTTTAAAATCATCGACACGTCAAAATTAGATAATGATAAAAAGAGCATGTTAAGGGGGATTGTGAAAAAAATTCACAATAAAACTGATTTAGATAAAGTATCTACCAGTGTTACCTCGAGATTTTTGAAGTCATTTGGGCACCCGCACATTCACGGGATCGATACTGTAACCGAGTTCCGGCCCATCTCTGGAGACAACGGGATTACAAAAGTCATCCCCTCTTTGATTGTAAGCGTGCATACTCACTACTCAAATATTGATGAAACATATAGCTTTCAGCTTGAGTTAAAAGAGGTAGAAAAATTCATCGAGAAACTAAGTAGTGGAGCCAACTCATTAAAAATTGAAATGCAGGATCTTCGAGACAAGTTTGGTGATGACATAATTGATTAAACGAATTTGGAACGGATTGGATGATGAATCTAGTAAAAGAAAAGACCACGATGTCATACGGTGGGATTTAGACAAGCATGATATTCGCCCGCATGATCTAAAAATTTGGCTTGAAGAGGAGTTGCCTTTCTGTAATTATGGGTGCCACAAAGAATCGTTAGAACCACAAACGGATATTTTTGCAGTTCCAGGCGGGCCATCAGACAATGAAAATGTAGAAAATAAAAATGCGTTTGAACGCTTTCTCAGATCCCATTTGGATAATCCCGAGTACAAAAATAAATTTGCCGCATTTGTTAATGGGAAATTTCAAGCCATCGGAGACAAGAGAAACGCGTTAATTGACGAAATGTATGATAAGTTTGGCAATGTAGACATGTACGTAGACAGGGTTACGGACCACAAGCAGGTTATTCTAATAGACACTCCCGAATTCAATTGACACTACAATTTAGGCATGACAGGAATGACAACCCCAGCTCTCTGATCCTAGATCTAGTTGTATGGAATAAATACGGTAGGTCTTTTCCAGAAAAAGGAAAAATCGACACAGGTGCAAGCCATACTGTAATACCGGATTACCTAGTCACCACACTGAAACTGAAAAAGACTGGAGAGACGATTGTGAAATCTGTAAGCGGGATGAAATCAAAGCATTTCAATTATTTCGTAGCCATACAAATTGGAGAAATAAAGTTTGATCGTTTTGAGGTGGTTGCAATGCCAAAAAACTATGTTCTCTTAGGCAGAGATTTAATCAATTTGTGGAAATTAAAAATTGATGGACAAACTGAAACATATTCTATAGATCCTTGGTCGACTAACCCTGATGATGTCAGGTAATCGATTAGGCCGAGCACAAGGCCAATTTTTGATCACCATCCGGATCCACATGTTCTTACAGCACCTGTATTTACTGGCTAATTCAGAGACCGGGATACTGCGCGATGAACTGGCTCGCCCCACAGCCAAGTCCAACAAGAACAAGATCATCGCAGACCTGCAGTGGTCAATGGGGTTCAACTTGCTTGGCGCTGCCTGTGCAAGACGGCCGTCTGCAACGCGATCATGGTGGCCTCAAGGCCCATGGGTCGAGCTCCGAGCAGATCATGTTGGATCTGGACGGATCAAAGCGCCTGAACATAGACGAGAATGCCGTTTCCGGTGACGGGCAGCAGATCCTCGCACGTGTGGGCTACAGTTGTTAGTGAGGATCCCTCGAAGTGGCACCAACGCGCGGGTGAGCGATACTCGACGAGTCCTATCGGTTCTTTTCGGTGCCGCTGGCCTGCAATGGATACGCGCAATACCACAGCAGATACGAGTACATACAGGGGTGCTGGGCGCACATACTAGACCTTATGCGTAATTGCCAAAAATGACGTAAAAGCTGCCTGGTTTTTTTTGGTTTGAACCGATTACGCATGAGGTCTAATGATCCAGATCTGGGAAGGCTTCGTTGCTGAGCCGCGCCAGAGACGGCTCTACCAAAATCGCCTTATCGCAATGAAAATGGCGGCAGGGGCTGCTGCATACATGCCGATATTGAGGGCGATGACCGAGGCGCCCAGCGCCAGCACCGAGGCCTCCGAGCCCTCCTCTGCAAGCGACATTATCGACAGCGTCGAGATCATCGGGGTCACAAGCACCCTTACGGCCTCGCGAAATGCCGGGTTCTGGCGCTCCAGGTCGGCTACTGCAGGCGAGAACGAATAGTATACAGTGTTGAACCCGGCGACAAAGGAGGATCCCGAGCCAGTCGAGAGAAGCGCACCGTCGCGTATCTCCCTGAGTGCCTGCACCTGCGGAGCCAGCTCGGTCCCGTATGCGGCAGTCGCTATCAGGCACGCGCCGCCGGGCTCCGAGGCTGCCTGCGGCTCGGGCTCGGGCTCGGGCTGCACCGGGGCGGGAGGCTCTGGCGTTACGGGCGGCTCGGGCTCGGGCTCGGGCTCGGGCTGCACTGGGGCGGGAGGCTCCGGCGTTACGGGCGGCTCGGGCTCGGGCTCGGGCAACATCGGGGCGGGGGGCTCCGGCGTTACGGGCGGCAGAACCGCCGCATCGCCCGGCCCGCCTGCTGTCTGCGTAACCGTGCTTGCAGGTATGTACACCGGAACATCGTATGTGCGCTTGCCGGCACAGGCATCGACGTTTACCGATTCATAGTCGGAGCTTACGCTGCTTCCGGAATGCAGGATTGCGCTGACGCCGATGTATGACTCGCTCTCGTGCATCGGCGCCTTAAACACGGCAAATCCCTCCGGCGTCTGGCCTGCCCCCGTAGTCCTAGTGACGCTGTGCTCCGTGGTGCGAACAGAGACGGCAAGATCATCGGATGCGGGCCCGGCGGCGATCGTTACGAATCCGACCGCGCAGTCCCATGATATGGAGGCTATGTACGCCGCCTCCGCACCGGGCAGTGTGGTCCCGATGCCGGTGCGGCCGCCTCCGCCTCCTCCCCCGCCGCCTCCGACTCCGCTGCTGCGGCCGGTCGGCGGGACTGTGTCGCCATCGGTGTCGTCATCGGTCTGGATACGGCCCGGGATCGTGATCGGGTTGTCCGGCGAGCCACCTATCCGGTTGCCGAATATATCAGATACGGCGCCCGCAGAAATGTCAAGCTGCGGGGTTCCCATCGGGATTATCCCGTCCAGCTGGGCCCGAAGGAGGATAAGCGAGAGGGTCTCGACGTCAGCAGATCCAAAGTCAAATGCGGCACCGCCCAGCGAGACCGCATCTGCCTGGTTTACATCACTGACATGCAGCAGTGAGAGGTTTGCAGCCGATATGTCGACGGCCTCGCTGAAGGTTATGGCCATGGCCCCCGTGCCCTCGTCCAGGGTAGCCGATGCAAAGGCCGGCGGCAGGGTGTCGCGCACCTGCACTATCCTGATCGCCGTTTCCGTGCTGCCACCGCCGCCAATGGCAGTGTAGATCACCTGATAGTCCCCGTGCACGCCGACGTCGACCTGCGAGTAATCCACAGTGACCGGCGAGCCGTCGTCCGTCGTGGCGCCCGGATCGACGTACGGGGTGCCCAGCTCGTGTATAAGCGGGTTGTCTCCTACAAGTGATATGAACTGCGAGATGCCGGATGCGGCCTCCAGCCTCACCAGCTGGAGGCCGTCATCGTACTCGGCGGTCACTGCGGCGTAGGTGTTGCCTCCTATCGTAAAGACGGCCACGCCGGTGGCGCCTGCAAGCCTCAGGGAGCCCGTATCCTCCAGGCTGCCGGCGGCGACAGGTCTGGCGGGATCCGTAACATCTACAATCTGGAGGCCGTCGTCGGCAAAGGAGGTCACTGCGGCGTAGATCCGGCCTCCCATCGTAAAGACTGCCACGTCGCGGGCGGTGAGAAGCAGTAGTGAGTCGCCATCAGCAATACTCCCTGCGGCTACAGGTCTGGCCGGATCCGTAACATCTACAAGCTGGAGGCCGTCGTCGCCGGAGGCGGAGGCCACTGCGGCGTAGGTCCTGTTTCCTATCGTAAAGACTGCCACGTCGCTGGCCCCGTCAAGTTCCGTGGAGCCCGTATCCTCCAGGCTGCCGGCGGCGACAGGACTGGCGGGATCCGTAACGTCTACAAGCTGGAGGCCGTCGTCGGCAAAGGAGGCCACTGCGGCGTAGGTTCTGTTTCCTATCGTAAAGACTGCCACGCCCTGGGCGCCGTCAAGCAGCAGCTCGTCGGAGTCCTCGGTGTCTTCCAGCTGTCCGGCCGCTGCCGGACTGGCCGGATCCGTAATGTCTATTATCTGGAGGCCGTTGTCGACGGAGGAGGCCACTGCGGCGTAGGTCCGGCCGCCTATCGTGAATATATCCACGTCGCGGGCGCCGTCAAGTAGCAGCTGCCCCACCACGGCGCCTTCAGTCTCCGCATCCACGGCATCTCCCAGACTGCCGACAGGTGTGGGGTTGGCCGGATCCGTGACGTCTATTATCTGGAGGCCGTCGTCGGCGGTGGAGGCCACTGCGGCGTAGGTCCGGCCTCCTATCGTGAATATATCCACGGCGCGGGCGCCGTCAAGCAGGAGCGAGTCCGTATCCCTCAGATTTTCGACCGGGGTTGGACTGGCCGGATCCGTGACGTCTATTATCTGGAGGCCGTCATCGACGGAGGAGGCCACTGCGGCGTAGGTGTTGCCGCCTATCGTAAAGACGTCCACGCCGCGCGGGAGATCAAGCAGCAGCTGCGGGCCGTTGCCTATGCTCCCGACCGGAGTCAGTGTGACGGCGTCCCCGTCGGCCACTACTATCTCAAAGGTTTGCGAGTCGGTGCCGCCGCGGCCGTCATCAACCATTATTGTAACCGTGTGGGTCTGCCCGGCATCGGCCTGCACGGGCGTCCAGACGAGGGTGCCGTCGGTTGTATTGAATGCGGCAGCTGCCGGCAGCGTGCCGCGCGTGATGGAATACGTGTGAGTATCAGTCGTGTCGGCATCGGTTACCGTGGGCGTTATGGTCAGTTGGACGTCCGGCTCGGCGGCCCGGTCGCCTATGGTACCCAGAACGGGATTGTTGTTGTCGCGCGTGACGGTCACAGTTATCGTGCCCTGTACAGAGTCGGTGCCGTCAGATACGGTATATCCGAACGTGTCCGTACCATCAAAGTCCTGGTTCGGTGTGTAGGTTATGGTGGCATCGTCATGTGTGGCAGTCCCGTTTGGCGGGTTATCAACTGCAGATATTATAGGGGTGTCCGATGTGTCGGGATCTGATATGGCAGGCGTTATGGTTATAGGCACATCCTCCTGGGTGGTCACCGACTCGGCGGGTGCCAGCGGCGGGCTGTTGGATGTCGTGCCTGTGACCGTGATCGGGTTGTCCGGCGAGTCTGCTATCTGGTTGCCGAATATATCAGATACGGCGCCCGCAGAAATGTCAAGCTGCGGGGTTCCCATCGGGACTATCTCGTCCAGCTGGGTCTGGACGAGCGTAAGCGAGAGGGTCTCGACGTCAGCAGAACCAAAGTCAAATGCGGCGCCTATCAACGGTACCGTATCTGCCTGGTTTACATCACTGACGTACAGCAGCGAGAGGTTTGTAGCCGATATGTCGACGGCCTCGCTGAAGGTTATGGTCATGGCGCCCGTGCCCTCGTCGAGGGTTGCAGACTCAAAGGAGGGCCTTGTGTCGTCTGCGGTTAACGTGATCGGGTTGTCCGGCGAGTCTGCTATCTGGTTGCCGAATATATCAGATACGGCGCCCGCAGAAATGTCAAGCTGCGGGGTTCCCATCGGGACTATCTCGTCCAGCTGGGTCTGGACGAGCGTAAGCGAGAGGGTCTCGACGTCAGCAGAACCAAAGTCAAATGCGGCGCCTATCAACGGTACCGTATCTGCCTGGTTTACATCACTGACGTACAGCAGCGAGAGGTTTGTAGCCGATATGTCTATTGTCTCATCAAAGGTTATGGTCATGGCGCCCGTGCCCTCGTCGAGGGTTGCAGACTCAAAGGAGGGCCTTGTGTCGTCTGCGGTTAACGTGATCGGGTTGTCCGGCGAGTCTGCTATCTGGTTGCCCGCCGTATCTGAGACGGCGCCTGCTGTAATATCGAGCTGCGGGGTTCCCATCGGGACTATCTCGTCCAGCTGGGTCTGGACGAGCGTGAGTGAGAGGGTCTCGACGTCAGCAGAACCAAAGTCAAATGCGGCGCCTATCAACGGTACCGTATCTGCTTGGTTTACATCACTGACGTACAGCAGCGAGAGGTTTGTAGCCGATATGTCTATTGTCTCATCAAAGGTTATGGTCATGGCGCCCGTGCCCTCGTCGAGGGTTGCAGACTCAAAGGAGGGCCTTGTGTCGTCTGCGGTTAACGTGATCGGGTTGTCCGGCGAGTCTGCTATCTGGTTGCCCAGTATGTCTGAGACGGCGCCTGCTGTAATATCGAGCTGCGGGGTTCCCATCGGGACTATCTCGTCCAGCTGGGTCTGGACGAGCGTAAGCGAGAGGGTCTCGACGTCAGCAGAACCAAAGTCAAATGCGGCGCCTGTCAGCGGTACCGTATCTGCCTGGTTTACATCGCTGACGTACAGCAGCGAGAGGTTTGTAGCCGATATGTCTATTGTCTCATCAAAGGTTATGGTCATGGCGCCCGTGCCCTCGTCGAGGGTTGCAGACTCAAAGGAGGGCCTTGTGTCGTCTGCGGTTAACGTGATCGGGTTGTCCGGCGAGTCTGCTATCTGGTTGCCCAGTATGTCTGAGACGGCGCCTGCTGTAATGTCAAGCTGCGGGGTTCCCATCGGGACTATCTCGTCCAGCTGGGTCTGGACGAGCGTAAGCGAGAGGGTCTCGACGTCAGCAGAACCAAAGTCAAATGCGGCGCCTATCAACGGTACCGTATCTGCCTGGTTTACATCACTGACGTACAGCAGCGAGAGGTTTGTAGCCGATATGTCTATTGTCTCATCAAAGGTTATGGTCATGGCGCCCGTGCCCTCGTCGAGGGTTGCAGACTCAAAGGAGGGCCTTGTTTCATCCGTCGCATCTGTAACCTCGGCAAGCTTTACAATCTGGAGGCCCTCCATGTCGGTTGCCACCACGGCATACGTGTCCCCGCCGTTCAGGAACACGGCCACGTCGTAGGCGACTCCAAGCAGCAGGTCGGTATCATCTGCAATCTGTCCTGCCGCTGCCGGATTGTCGGGATCAGAGACGTCTATTATCTGGAGGCCGCCGAATTCGGAGGTGACGGCCGCGTAGGTGCCATCTTCTGTCGTAAAGACGTCCACGCCTTGGGCGTTTCTAAGCAGCAGGTCGGTGGTGTCTGCAAGACGTCCTGCCGCTGCCGGATTGTCGGGATCAGAGACGTCTATTATCTGGAGGCCGTGTTCAACAACGGAGGACACTGCGGCATAGGTCTTGGTGCCTATCATAAAGACATCCACGCCAATGGTTCCCTCAAGCAGCAGGTTGTTGGCATCTGCAAGCTGCCCGGCCGCTGTCGGATTGTCGGGATCGGTTATATCTATTATCTGGAGGCCGGCCTTGCCGTTGGATGTCGATGTCATAGTCGCGTAGATCTTGCCGCCTATCAGAAAGACATCCACGCCGAGGGGGGCGTCAAGCAGCAGGTCGGTGGCATCTGCAAGCTGTCCGGCCGCTGTAGGATTGTCGGGATCTGTAACATTTACAATCTGGAGGCCGCCCTCGGTGTTGGATGTCACTGCAGCGTAGACGTCAGATCCCACTTGGAATATCTCCACTCCGCCGGCTCCACCAAGCAGCAGCTCGTCCTCACCCGGGTTTGCAGGCTCGGTGTCTTCAAGATTCCCGGCCGCTGTCGGATTGTCGGGATCTGTAACATTTACAATCTGGAGGCCGCCCTCGCCGCCGGAGGGCACGGCGGCGTAGGTACTCGAGTCTATCCTAAAGGCGGCCACGGCGTTGGCCCCGTCAAGCAGCAGGTCGGTGGCATCTGCAAGCCGTCCGGCCGCTGTCGGATTGTCGGGATCGGTTATATTCACAATCTGGAGGCCGTTCTCATCGCTGGAGGCCACTACCGCGTAGGTGTTGGCGTCTATCGTAAAGACATCCACGCCGTAGGCGCCGCCAAGAAGCAGCTGGGTATTGTCGGGCAGCATTCCGGAGAAGATCGGGCTGTCCGGACTGGCCGTCGTAATCGGGTTGTCCGGTGAATCCCTGATATGGCCTCCGGACAGGTCCGATACGGCGTCTGCTGCGATATCCAGCTGTACAGTCACGATTGGGGCGATTCCTGCCAGCTGCGGGCCTGTGAGCCTCAGCCGTATCGTATCGGAGTCGGCTGCCGTGTCGTCAAAGCCGGCGCCGGCCAGCGAGACGGCGTTTGTCTCGCTTATATCGCTGATGTACAGCTTTGACAGGTCGGTCTCCGAGACGTCTATGACATCGGCAAACGTGATAGCCATGGCCCCCGTGTTCCTGTCAAGGGTTGCCGATGCAAAGGCGGGCCTTGTGCTCTCTGCAAGCTTTACAATCTGGAGGCCCTCCGTGTCAGAGGCCACCACGGCGTACTGGGCCCCACCGCGGGTGAACACGGACAGATCTCGGGCCGCATCAAGCGATAGTCTCGGGCCGTCCCTCAGGGATCCGGCCTCTGCAGGATTATCCGGATCCGAGACGTCCACGATCTGGAGGCCGTCATCAGACTGGGAGGCCACTGCGGCGTAGACGGCCTGGCCCACCCAGAATATCTCCACGCCGCTGGCCCCGCCAAGCAGCCGGTCGCCGCCGTCTGCCAGCTTTCCGGCAGGTGACGGATTGGCAGGATCCGAGACGTCCACGATCTGGAGGCCGTTTTCACCATGTGACGCCACTGCCACGTATGCAGAGCCTCCCGCCTCGAAGGCATCCACGGCGCGGATTCCCCTGAGTAGCATGTCACTGTCGTCTGCCAGCCGTCCCGTCTCTGCAGGACTGGACGGGTTGCTGACGTCTATGATCTCAAGGCCGTCATCTCCCCACGAGGCCACTACTGCATATGTAGAGCCGCCCCTCTTGAAGGTGTCCACAGAGGAGGTATCAGCAAGCAGTCTGGAGCCGCCGTCTTCCAGCCTTCCGGGTGCCGTCAGACTGCTGGGATCGGTGACATTTACAAGCTGGAGGCCGCCGTCGTGCTGTGAGGTGACTGCCGCGTAGGTGTTGCTGCCTATCGTAAAGGTGGTTACGCCGGTGGCGCCATCAAGCAGGCGGAAGCCGTTATCTTCCAGCCTTCCGGCAGACTGCGGATGCGCAAGATCCGAGACGCTGAATACCTGGATGCCGTCGTCGGCATGGGAGGCTATTGCCGCGTAGGTCTTGCCGCCTGCAGTGAAGGTTGCCACGCCGCGGGCGCCGTCAAGCAGCCGTTGAGGCAGGTTAGAATCTACCAGATTGCCGAGGCCCCTGGGTTTGTCGGGCCTGCTGATGTCGACAATCTGGAATCCGTCCTCGGCGTTGGAGACGGCGACGGCGTAGACATTGCTTCCTATTGTAAAGGTATCCACGCTGCGGGACTTTTCAAGTATCAGACTTGCACTGTCAGGCAGCCTTCCGGAGGGTATCGGGCTGTCCGGGCTGGCCGTCGTGATCGTGTTGTCGGCCGCGGCGTCTATCAGGTTTCTAGACAGGTCAGATACGGCACCTGCGGCGATGTCGAGCTGCGGGGTCGTCATCAGATCGATCGCTGCCCGTTGTGAGCTTGCAAGATCTATTTGTATGGTATCTGAATCGGCCGCGGCATCATCAAAGTCGGCGCCGGCCAGTGAGACGGTGTTTGTCTCGTTTGTATCACTGACGTACAGCAGGGACAGGCTGGTAGCCGAGACGTCCACGGTCTCGCTGAAGGTGACCGTCATGACACCCAAGTCCACGTCCAGGGTAGCGGATGCGAACTCGGGTCTTACATCATCTGTTACTGACAGCTCCACTATCTGGAGGCCGTCGTCTAAGTAGGAGGCCACTGCGGCGTAGGTCTTGGTTCCTATCGTAAAGACTGACACGCCGTGGGCGCCGTTAAGCTCCCGGGAGCCTCTATCTCCCAGCTTCCCGGCGGCAGTCGGATTGTCGGGATCGGTGACGTTCACGATCTGGAGACCATCGTCGTGCTGTGAGGCCACTGCGGCGTAGGTGTTGCTGTCTATCGTAAATATATCCACGTCAGAGGCGCCGTCAAGCTCCCTAGAACCGTCATCGACCAGATTCCCGGCGGCAGTCGGATTGTCGGGATCGGTGACGTTCACGATCTGGAGACCATCGTCGTCAATGGAGGCCACTGCGGCGTAGGTGTTGCTGTCTATCGTAAATATATCCACGCCTCTGGCACCGTCAAGCTCCCTAGAACCGTCATCGACCAGATTCCCGGCAGCAGTCGGATTGGCAGGATTGGTGAGATCTACAATCTGGAGGCCGTTTCTAGTAAATGAGGCCACTGCGGCGTAGGTGTTGCTGTCTATCGTGAAGGCGCTCACGTCGTAGATGCCGTCAAGTAGCGGGGCGGTCGTATTGTGCATCTTCCCTACGGCAGTAGGACTGGCAGGATTGGTGAGATCTACAATCTGGAGGCCGTCGTCTGCGTTGGCTGCCACCACCGCGTAGGTCTTGGCGCCTATCGTAAAGACATCCACACCTTGGGCGCCGCGGAGCAGCAGTTCATCTGCATCCTCGTTGTCCTCCAGATTGCCTGCCGCTGCCGGGTTGTCGGGATCGGTGACATCTACAACCTGGAGGCCGTGGTCTGAATAGGAGGCGGCTATTGCGGCGTAGGTCTTGCCGCCTGTCGTAAAGACGTCCACGTTGTAGGCGCCGTCAAGCAGTAGTCCGTCCGGCTCGGTGTCCTCCAGCTTGCCTGCCGCTGCCGGGTTGTCGGGATCGGTGACGTCCACGATCTGGAGGCCGTCGTCTGCGTTGGAGACCACTACGGCATAGGTCTTGGTGCCTATCGTGAAGATATCCACATTGCGAGCATTGTCAAGCTCCAAGGTGCTGTTATCTCCCAGACTCCCGACGGGGGTAACCGCGATCGGATCCGCGGGGGTCACTGTTATGTCAAAGGCCGTCAAGCCTCTGCCTCCGCGGCCGTCATCTACGGTTATGGTAACCTTGTAGGTTCCTGCATCGGACGGAGCCGGCGTCCAGACGAGGCTCCCGTCAGATGACGTGAATATTGCAGATACTGGAAGCGTGCCATCCTTGATCCGAATGGAATACGTGTGCGTATCGGTCGGATCGGCGTCAGTCACCGTGGGCGTTATGCTCAGCTGTGCACCGGCCACCACGGTTTGCTTGCCTATTTTCTCTAGGACGGGGTTATTGTTGTCGCGCGTTACGGTTACAGTTATCGTGCCCTGTGTCGTGTCTGTTCCATCAGATACCGTATATCCGAAGGTATCTGTTCCGTTATAGTCCTGATCAGGCGTATACGTTATCGTAGTATCATCATGTGTGGCAGTCCCGTTTGGCGGATCATCGACTGCCGATATTACCGGTGTGTCCGATACGTTGGGATCCGAAATGGCAGGCGTTATGGTCACGGGCGTGTCCTCTGGCGTGGTAGCCGTCTCGGCGGGTGCCACCGGCGGGGCGTTTGTGGCATCTGCCGCATCCAGCCTCACTATCTGGATTCCATGGTCGTCCCTGGCTGTTGCCACCGCATAGGTGGCGGCATTTATTGTAAAGACGTCCACGTCAAAGGCGGTAGCAAGCAACAGATCGCTGGTGTCCTCCAGCTGCCCGGCCGCTTTCGGATTGTCGGGATCGGTTATGTCTGCAATCTGGAGGCCGTCGTCGGCAAAGGATGCGACTATGGCGTAGGTGTTGGCGCCTATCGTAAAGACGTCCACTCCATAGGCGTTTCCAAGCTTCAGGGAGTTGTCATCCTCCAGGTTTCCGGCGGCTGCCGGGGCGGACGGGTTGGTGACGTCCACAATCTGGAGGCCGTCGTCACCGCCACTTGTCACCGCCGCGTATGTTCTTTGTCCAATCGTAAAGACATCCACGCCGTGGGCGCTGTCAAGCAGCCTGGAGCCGTCATCCTCTAGGTTTCCGGCGGCTGCCGGGGCGGATGGGTCGGTGACGTCCACAATCTGGAGACCGCTGTCTGATTCGGAGGCCACTGCGGTGTAGGTTCTGCTGTTTGTTTCAAAGATGTCTACGTATTGGGTGTCGGCAAGCAGCAGGTCGTTGTCGTCCTCCAGGTTTCCGGCGGCTGCCGGGGCGGACGGGTCGGTGACGTCCACAATCTGGAGGCCGCTGTCGGCAAAGGAGGAGGTGACTGCGGCGTAGGTGTTGGCGCCTATCGTGAAGACCTTCACGCGGGAGGCGCCGTCAAGCAGCAGGGTGTTGTTATCGGCTAGGCTTCCTGCGGCGGCGGGACTGGCGGGGTCAGTGACGTCCACAATCTGGAGGCCGCCGTCATTGGAGGATGCGACTGCAGCATATGTCTTGCCGCCTGTCGTGAAGACGTCTACGCCAAAGGCACCGTCAAGCAGCAGTTCGTCCTCACCCGGGTTTGCAGGCTCGGTGTCTTCCAGGTTTCCGACTGCCCTCGGCTGGGCCGGGTTCGTGACGTCCACAATCTGGAGGCCGTTGTCGGCAAAGGAGGTCACTGCGGCGTAGGTGTTGGTGTTCCCGCCATCGGTTATTTCAAAGACGGCCACGCTTGTGGACGTATCAAGCAGTAGGGAGCCGCCATCCTTGAGATTTCCTACGGGGGCCACCTCGATCACATTCAAGGAGGCCACGGTGATATCAAAGGTCTGCGAGTCGGTGCCGCCGCGGCCGTCACTTACCGTTATGGTGACCGTGTGGGTCTGCCCGGCATCTGACTGAACAGGCGTCCAGGTGATGCTACCATCAGAGGTATTGAATGCGGCAGCTGCCGGCAGTGTGCCGCGCGATATCGAATACCTGTGCGTGTCAGTTGTGTCGGCATCAGTTACCGTGGGCGTTATGCTCAGCTGTGTGTCTGGCGTCGCGTTCTGGTCTCCTATCGTACCGAGGACGGGGTCGTTGTTGTCGCGCGTTATAGTTACAGTTATCGTGCCCTGCGCCGTGTCCGTTCCGTCAGATACCGTGTATGTAAAGGCGTCCGTACCGTCATAGTCTGTATCGGGAGTGTAGGTTATGGTATCATCGTCATGTGTGGCAGTCCCGTTGGGCGGGTTATCGACTGCCGATATCACCGGTGTGTCCGATGTGTCGGGATCCGATATTGCAGGCGTTATGGTAACGGGCGTATCCTCTGCAGTGGTGGCCGTCGTAGCAGGTGCCACAGGCGGGCTGTTGGGAGCATCTGCTGCCGCCCCCAACCACAGTATCTGGAGACCGTTATCGTTGCCGGATACCACTGCGGCGTAGGTGTTGGTGCCTATTTTGAAGACATCTACATCCTGGATGCCGTCAAGTAGTGTGGATTCCGTATCAGCCAGACTGCCCTCGGCGGTCAGACTGGTAGGATCGGTGACGTTTACAATCTGGATGCCGTCTTCTCCATCTGAGGCAACTGCGGCGTAGGTGTTGCTGCCTATCTCAAAGACGTCCACGCCGCGAGCTTCAGCAAGTAGCGTGGAGGTCGTATCATCCAGACTACCTTCGGCAGTCGGACTGGTAGGATCGGTGACATTTACAATCTGGATGCCATCAAAGCGGGAGGTAACTGCGGCGTAGGTACTGCTGCCTATCTCAAAGACGTCCACTCCACGTGTGTTGTCAAGATTCCTAGAGCCGCTATCCCGCAGGCGACCTACGGCGTCGGGATTGTCTGGATCGGTTACATTTACAATCTGGATGCCGTCGTCTGCGTCGGAGGCGACTATGGCGTAGGTGTTGCTGGCTATCGTGAATATATCCACAGCGCGTGGGCCGTCAAGTTCCCTGCTGGGATTATTTCCCAGTCTCCCATCTGCGTTGAGGCTGTCAGGATCGGTTACATTTACAATCTGGATGCCGTCGTCGTCGAAGGCTGCCACTACTGCATGGGTCGTGCTGCCCAGTGTGAAAACTGCCACGCCGTTGGCTCCTCTAAGAATTCTGGAGCCACCATCCCCCAGATTCCCGGCAGCAGTGGGGTCGGTGGGATCGGTGACGTTTACAATCTGGATGCCGTCATTATGATTGGAGGCTACTGCGGCGTAGGTGTTGCTGCCTATCGTAAAGACGTCCACACCGCGAGCACTTTGAAGCAGCAGGTTGTTGTTGTTTGCCAGATTCCCGGTCGCTACCGGACTGGCGGGATCCGTAATGTCGACTAGCTGAAGGCCGTGCTCACGGTCGGAGACGACTGCGGCGTAGGTGTTGCTGCCTATCGTGAACGTATCCACGCCGTGGGCACCGGCAAGCAGCAGGGTACTGTTATCTCCCATATTGCCGACGGCGACTACTGCGATCTCGCTCTGCTGCGCGTATGCGCCCTCCTGCAGGGCCCCGGCGGCGGCAAGGCCTAGGACGGCGGCCGCAATGAACACCAAGTGTATGGAAGATATTCCTGCCGGGGCCCGATGGAATGGGTGATGCCATGCTGGGACTATGGCAGGCCACCTCCCCCTGACTTGGCGCGGTTCCCGCCCGTATCGCCCGGCTTGCCGTCCCGTACAAGCCGCCTGCAAGCCGTGCTAGTATGGCCCTCCTGCGTGCATGCCCCCATGCCGCCAGAGTCCGGATCATGTACTAGTGCGTCACGACCGTCCCGGTGAGGCCATCCTGCCACCGCGACGTAGGGGCCAAGACTGATCCTCCTCCCCACCCTACAATCACCATGTCTTTGACAGAAAAATAGTGCAGACATGGTTAAATCAGCTAGATCCACCCCACCACCACCAATCACGAGGGATTTGACAGGAACTGCCTGCCGCATGACAGCACATAGTACATTCATTATAGTGACAAGTCGGGTGCGGTTATTAAAAATAGCGTAATAGGATAGCCCCTGCCTAGTTAATTTTTCGTGACCGTCTGATCTATAAACTATCAATACCAAGAAAATACATGCCTACAGCCTCGGAATTCAATGCATTAAGCAAAGAGATGGCCTGCGCTAGGGCGGAGCTTCAGAAGACGCAGGAGGAGCTTGATATGGAGAGGATGGCATCTGCCATAAGGCAGGCCGATGATGCCGCACTAATCTAGATGCAGGCGTCACAAATCAAGCAGCTCAAACACCGCATCGAATTTTATGAGAACCCGCACAGCCCGTCATCGGAGAACTCGATACCGACCAGGCAGAAAAAGGCGACTGCGGCAAGGGAACCGGGCAGGGCACCGGCAAGGCCGGGCCAAAAACCCGGACACAAGGGCGTATCACACAAGAGGCGCCCGACCCGGGAAATGAGCCACGTGCCTGACAGGTGCGGCACGTGCAGCGGGCGCGACCTGGCAGATCCGGTTCCCGGCAGAATCGAACCTGATAAGCGTGGACGGTACAAACAAGAGGAAGATGATAATCCAGAACGCCGGCCTAAGCAAGGACTCTGTCTAGGCTAAAATTTTCAATCAGGAGAAGATCCACATTTCAGGTGTCCAAGATTACACAGAACCACTACGCACAATCTTTTTTTTATATGCCAGTGGAACAACAAGCATGTCTGGAACAAAGCAGCTAGAATCCCCGCCATTGTCTGACGAGGAGATACGGGACATCAAAGAGTTTTACGCCCATCCCGAAGGACACAAAAAAGGAACCCTTCAAGAGCTGCTTGATGAACTGCACAGAGTATAGGAATGTGGGAGTTAATCTGGTCTGAAAGATTCATCAGGCAGTACAAAAAACTGGACAGTAAAATAAGACAGAGTGTAGATGATGCAATTACCGTCCTTGCAACATCTGATAGTCCGTCTGCCCTTGGCACATACAAATCCGGAATGAGAACGTTTTCCTATGAGTTGGGCCGCAAACATAGAATCATATACTTGTATGTGGCCACGTCCCCCTGTTGACTAGGCGTGAAAATCATAGTCATATAGCAACGGTCACAAGTAATTGAGGGCTTTGACCGGCGATCTGTAAATGTACTTGTACATGCAAAGGTGGGCAAATGACACCGTCCTATAATATTCGGATATGGTGTGCCGCAGCTCGCTGATCCTTCTGTACACTATCCCCCTGAAAACAAAATGTTTGCCCAGGTTCCAGCATTCTTCCACGATATTGAGGTACGGCGATCCTTTCGGAATCATTATCAGTCTGACGTCGGGATGGCCCGCCAGATATTCTGCGACATCAGTAGATCTGTGCACACTCCACCTATCACAAAAGACTGCAACCTTGCCAAACTTGATGCGCAGCGCCTCCAGACATTCTATGAACTGCACCGACGTAAACGATCCCGTAAACGTCCTGAATAGCCTTCTGCCGTCTTCTGCGATGCTTCCAAACACGGCCACCTTTGTGTGATCCCCCGAATACGATGCCACGCTTCTGGTGCCGACCGGACCCCACATGTATCTGTCGTATGCGCCCTGCACGAAGAACGCCTCATCAGATGACACCAGCGTAAAACCGTCGTTTTTCAGGCACGGAATCCGCACGTTTTCAAGGTATCGCTGCCACGAGTATACCGAGCTTGGGGTGGCATGGTTGACATGTATGTTTTGCACCTTGCGGCGCGACAGGCCGTGCTGGCACATCAGTCTTCGGACATGCTCTATGCTGTATTCTATCCCGGTGGCATTCCTTATGTCATCGCGTACCGTCATGACATCGGTACTTTTGCATGCAGTGGACAGATCCATTATGGCTGCAATACTTTCTCTGTCCACCTTTGGTCTGCATCCGGAACGGGGAAGATCCCGGAGACCGTCTATGCCGCCCTCCGAAAACCTCGCCAGCCAGTTGCGCACGGAATTCTCACTGCACCGGATCTTTCTTGCAGTCTCGGGTACGCCCATGTCGTCTTCTAGCACAAACATCAGCGCCATGATCTTCTTGTAGACTTTGACATCCTTTTCTTTGCGCATGGCCTCTGACAGAATGTCTGTTTCTTTTGTCATACATACTGCGCCAGTTACGTGATCATTATACCTTTCGAATGACCTTGTTTTGGCTCAAAGACTTATGCTCGTTGCTATAGATATCAATTCGTGCCTGATTGGCAGGGGTAGGTGACCCCATACATATACTTTATTCAATATCAAGCTGGAGCAATAGAACTGCTACGAGTGTGTGACCACAAGTCAGCATACGGTAAGGACTGACTCCATCTCCCACCGGAGACGATCCCATCCGGACTCGCATCATACCGTGACCTGCCCCGTATGGCAACTGGACCTTATGCGCAATCGACCGCGATTAAAAATTCCGCATGGTTTTCCAAACACAGGTGTGTTGATCAGATCAAGCTGCTGCATGCAGCTCGTGTCATGACGCAGGGGTTGTTTCCTAATTCACTCATGCTGCCTCCGCCGGTATCCAGAGACTTGCGGCGCAGTCGAACCTGTTTGACGCCTCGAGGTTCCGTCCCATGGCCTTGCACAGGCCGAACCTTCTGCGGGCAGGCGCCTTTATGAACCGGCACGTCAGCCTGCGGTTCCCTGTCTCCTCTGCGCCAAAGATTCCCCCCATCATCCCGCGCGTCTTGTATGGTTCGGGGCCAAACGTCCTGACGGCCTCCCTTCTGCGCTTCATTTTGGTGCGGACGGCATCGGCTCTCATCCTGATGTTCGGCTTCATTCCGTATTCCCTGATGGGCCTTACGCTCTCGTCTGAATCGCATCCCCTGTCTTCATTGAAGATGCAGCCGGAGAACCCGAGTCCGATCCTGCCAGTCTTCTGCAGTAACAGGTCGGGCTCTGGAAGTTCAGGCACGAATTTTACCATCAAAGAAGGCCGATCAAACAGAATTTGTGCCTAAAATCATAAATCACTTCGAGCCCGATCAGCTACTCAAAATGGCCGCCTCAGAATACTTTAGGACGTGTTCCATCAAGATTGACATCTACAAGTATCTTGAGTGCAGCGTGTGAGGCGAAATTTTCAATGATCATCAGTATGGTTTTGATTAGTCGCCTCTCAGCCTCGGAGCTTTGCGGTGCTTTTGAGCCTGCTGAAAAAAGCAGGCCGGAGACTCAAAGCATCTCCCTCATCAGATCCACAAGGGACTCGGCCGCCTTGTCGTTTGTGAGGTTCTCCAACGTGTGCCTTTTTCCGCGCGCCGCTATCTGCTCCCACTTTGGATCATCCGGAGAGGCCAGGTATTCTTCGAACCTTTTTTTGTAGTTCTTAGAGTCGATAAACACGGCGTTCTCCCCGTCACGGAATCCCAGATGTCCGCAGTCGCTTTCCTCTGAGACCTGCATGAATGTCAGGCATCCGGCAGCCGTGGACTCGTAGTACTTGACGGCGGGAAAGTACCTTGATGCAGCTATGGCTGCCCTGTACCGTGACAGGTGTGTAATAAAGTCCGGATGTCCGCCGTGCACACACGGCCCCGAATAGTCAACATATGGCAGGTTTTTGCATTTTCTCCTCAGTTTATACTGATGCCAGATATAGGCCTCCGTGGGTCTTAAAACACTATTTTTCAGCAAATTGATGATCTTCATCCCCCCCTAGCCTGCCGGTGAGCAGGATCTGATCCTTCTTCCTGTCTTTGAATGCAGGCCCCCTGGGCAAATCGGGCTCGACGCCGTATGTTATCGTCTTGTATTTGAAGCTGCTTGGAAAGTACTTGTAAAAGTAGCTCCGTGGCATAAAGTTGAAACAGCAGTCGATCTTCCATTTTTCGTGAAATCCAATCAGATCCCAATGTCTTATACGGTGGGGATCGTGCGTATGGGCGATCACCGGAATGTCAAGCTTTCTGACGTTTTCCAGGTGGGGCGTGCTCATGTCGCTGTTGGTGCACAGTATGACGTCATATCTGCCCCTGAGCTTTGCCGCATCAAAGCTCCGTTCTGCGGGAAAATAGCCCATCTGCAGATGCCTGTTTCTTTTCAGGGCGTGAAAGAAAAAATAGTACCTGTTGTTAATGGAGTTGCTTTTGTTATAGTATGGCCATGACGGCTTGTAGATAAAGGCCGCCCTGATCTGGTTTTCTTCGGATTCGCTCATTTTGACCTCCTTGGCTGGGAATCCTGTCTTTTTATATTTTACAGCCTCATGCGCGTACGAGGTCACGTCCTTGCTGGCAGGCACGAAAACCATAGCTGTGCATGTTAATTCGTGCCTGACTGACAGGTACAGGTGACCTCGTACGTTACGTTTTTACGCGTTCAGGCACAGTTGTGCAGCAAGTTAACCGTGACTCAATGTTTTTTAAGCCCCTTGGGAGTTGTGTTAGCATTGTCAGAGACTGAAGCGCAGGTAGAGGTTCAAGAGACAGAGGTTCCGGCCGAGGAGACGAGGGACATAGCCGAGGAGACGAGGGACATAGAGCAAAAGGCCAGGGACATAGTAGAGCAAAAGGCACAGGCTGTCCCCGAGGCAAAAAAGGAGGAGGTTGAAAAGTGGGGAATCGCCCACATCTACAGCAGCTACAACAACACAATCATCCACATGACAGACCTTACCGGCGCCGAGACGGTCTCGATCAGCTCGGGCGGGATTCACGTAAACGCAGACAGGTACGAGTCATCGCCGTTTGCCGCAATGAAGGCTGCAAACCAGGTGGTAGAGGCTGCGCGCACAAAGGGCTTTGCGGGCTTTCACATCAGGGTGAGGGCAGTCGGCGGGGTCGGCTCAAGGGTTCCGGGCCCGGGCGCGCAGGCAGCAATCAGGGCCCTTGCAAGGGGCGGGTTCAAGATCGGGAGGATTGACGACGTGACGCCGATCCCGCACGACACGACGAGAAAAAAGGGCGGCAAGAGGGGAAGAAGGGTCTAGTACTCTACAATCTTTAGTCTTATCTTACAGCCGCGCGACTCAAAAAAGTCAGACAGGAATTTGACGAGTCTTTCCTCGGGTTTTCCCTCCCGGTACCTCCGGATCATCTCTGCAAATTTCTTTTCTATGCCGTCGATGAGTGCAGGCTTCATTGTAATCTGAAAGAAGGTCCAGCCGAACCTTGATACGGGCGGGCCCAGAACATATGTGCCAGGTGCGCCGCAACTAGTCTCCAGGTGCGACAGTGCCTTTTTGATCTGCAGGACATCGTCACCATATCGGGTGGTGCCTGCCTCAAACAGGGTCATGGCTCGTCGTTGCTCTCCATGCCTATCTTGTCAGACAGCGACACTAGCCTTCCGTCCTGCTCTACGCTGATTTTCGTATCCATCCTGACGTTTATCCCGATGGAGCGAAACAGTGCAAGGAGCTGGCCGCCGTCAATCTGCTCGTCGATCTCCCCGGATGCCAAAAGCTGGCCGAGCTTCCTGACGACCTCGGGTGTCTGGTGCGGATACTGCGCCTCGGCATTGCGCAGGACCTCCTCGCCCCGGTAGCCCAAGCTCCTCAGCAAAACATCCCGATGGCTGGCAGGCCCGGGCCGTTCACCGGCAGGCGCAGGCTCCGGGCCTTGCTGCGAGGAGATGTTGTTTCGCATCTCCTCGAGCCTTTTTGCCTTTAGCCGCTCCAGCTCCGAGTCGTCGCTCAACCCTTGATCACTCCAACCGGGGTTAGCTTGGCGACCTTTGTTGCGATTCCCAAGCCGTGCGAGACGTCCACGACGGAGTCGACGTCCTTGTAGGCCTGGGGAGTCTCCTCGACCACGCCGTCCCTGGTCAGCGCCTTGATGTAGATGCCCCTGTCGCCCAGGGACTTTTTGACGTCGTGCTCGGTAAAGCTCCTGCGCGCCCTTGATCTTGACATCGTCCTGCCTGCCCCGTGCGCTGTGGAGCCGAAGCTCAGATCCATGGATCCGGGCTGGCCGAGCAGCACCCAGCTTGCAGTACCCATGGAGCCGGGAATGAACACGGGCTGGCCGATATCGCGGTACCTTTGCGGGACCTCCTCGCGATTGGCAGGAAACGCCCGCGTTGCACCCTTTCTGTGCACGACGAGGCTTCTCTCCCCTCCATCCACCCTGTGTTTTTCAACCTTGGCAATGTTGTGGGATACGTCGTATACCAGCCTCATGTCCAGGTCTGACTCGGACATCCCAAAGACGCGCTCAAACGACCTTCTCGTCCAGTGCGTAATCATCTGGCGGTTGCTCCAGGCAAAGTTCAGCGCCGCAAACATGGCCTTCCTGTACGATTCACCCTCCTCGGACGCGTTTGGAACGCATGCAAGCTCCCTGTCTGGCAGATCAATGCCGTATTTCCGCATGGACTGCTCGCAGATCCTGAGATAGTCGCTGCATACCTGGTGGCCAAGCCCGCGGGAGCCGCAGTGGATCAGCACGGTAATGGAGCCCTCCTCAAGCCCCATCCGTCCGGCCGCCTCCTCGTCATGAACCTCTGCCACCTTTTGAATCTCCAAAAAGTGGTTGCCAGAGCCGAGGCTTCCAAGCTGCGGCGCACCCCGCTTTCGGGCCCTGTCAGAGACCTTGCCGGGGTCTGCCTGCCTGATCTCGCCATTCTCCTCACAGACGTCCCTGTCGCCGGCAGTCCCGTACCCGTTATCGATTGCCCAGCTGACTCCGCGGACGAGGACCTCGTCTAGCTGGGAGCGGCTCAACCTTACTGCCCCCTTGGAGCCCACGCCCGAGGGAATGGATCCGAACAGGTCAGTGACCAGATCCCTTAGTCTTGCGCGGGCCTGATCTTCAGAAAGGCTTGTCCGGAGCAGCCTGACCCCGCAGTTGATGTCGTATCCCACGCCGCCGGGGCTGATCATTCCCTCCTCTGCATCCATGGCCGCGACGCCTCCGACAGGAAACCCGTATCCCTCGTGGCCGTCAGGCAGTACCACCCCGTGGCTTACGATTCCGGGCATGGATGCGACGTTTGCGGCCTGCTTCAGGGTTCGATCCGTCATCATTTTTGAGATCAGATCCTCGCTTGCATATATCCTGACGGGGATCCTCATGTCATTTGTAGAATCAGGCTCTATGACATACTGTGAGCCGCCTACCTTTTTGGGGACAATTGGTGGCATTGATTGCAGGATGACTCCCAAGACAATTTAAATCCAGTCTTTGCAGATGTGAACCTACTGCGGTTCACGTCCTGCCTTTCCAGCACCACCTTGCCGTTGGGCAGTATGCCGACGAACCTACATCTACGGGATATCAGCTCCTTGGCCTCATCGGCCACAACCTGGTCCCAAGGGGAACAAACACCAGTTAATGTCCCAGTTCCACTTAAAAACCTGATTTTTCAACATTAGTCGGGTATGGTCAAAAATCATGGCAAATCTAAACAACCTTTCAAGGTCCGGCAGGCAGCGAACCTCTAAAAAAGACCGAGCTCCAGATAAAACCATGTTTAACATTCCCAAGGACTGCTTCTTGGTGATACGGCGTGTAAAGTAAGCCATCTCCTTCATGGAAGGTACATACATCTCACGGATCCCCCTCAGAACATGGTACATCGTAGTCGTTCCTGTCTTTTGAGGGGCCACATAGAAGAAGTTGGGCCACGTTATGATATCAGTCATGTGTATCAGGAATTCTTCTCCTATAGTGGCGATTAAAAGTCTTTGATCATCAAAAGGCGCCTTCCAGCGTAGCTTATGCCCACATGCGCTCAAAAACTTTTAATCGTCACTATAGCAGTAGTTGAACACATGATAAAAACACCCCCGCCGTAGTCAGGGTGATGGATCAACCCCTTCATTTTCATGTGCTTCGCGCACTCGTAGTTGAATGGGGATATCCGCGCTGCTGTGTTCCTGTGCTTCGCGCACTGATGGATGACTGCAGCTTCTGATCCGTCGAACCATGATCCGAGAGGAGGTGAAACAAAAGGATTGATAAACATAGGAATAGACATTGGAAAGAGAAGATGTGTAGTGTGCGTCATCGACGCCAAGGGACACGTACTGGAGGAGGGCTCGTATGACAACACGTACAAGGAGGCAGCAAGGCTTGCAGCCAGGCTGAAAAAAGAGTACAAAAGGTGCCAGGCCGCGTGCGAGTCAACGGGCAACACGTGGCTGAAGACGTTCAGGGCGTTCGAGGATCAGCATATCCCCATACTGCTTGCAAACACCCTCAAGATGAAGATAGTATCGGAGACCAGCGTAAAGACTGACCCGATAGACGCAAGGAAGATAACCGACACGCTCAGGGCCGGAATCATACCACGATGCTACGTGGCCCCTCCAGACCTGAGGGATGTCAGGGAGCTGATGAGGTACAGGATACGGATGGTGCAGGAGAGGACCGCAGTCGTAAACGGGCTGCACAGCTTGGCTTGACAAGTACGACATAACCATAGATGCATCCACGATGTACTCTAGGAAGGCCATACGGAAGCTGTCCGAGACAAAACTGGACATGCCAAACGACAACAGGATACTGGCAAGCTGTACCCGGAGGATTGCATCGGTCACAGAGGAGATAGGCCAGATGGAGGAGGACATAGGAAGACAGGCGGGACTGAACGAGGACGCAAAGCTGCTGCTGAGTATGACGGGGATAGACTCGTTTGCTGCAATGCTGCTGCTGGCAGAGATCGGCGACATAACCCGGTTTCCATCACCGAATCATCTGGTGTCCTGGGCCGGCATGTGTCCCCGGGTGTACCAGTCTGGGGACCGCGAGTACCACGGCCGCATGAAAAAGGATGCAAACCGCAGGATCAAATGGCTGATGGGCCAGATAGCCAACGTCGCCGCACAGCACGACGACAGGATGAAAGAGTTCTACGAGAGGATCCGCAAAAGGAACGGCAACAGCCACGTCATAGCGATAACGCATGTTGCAAACAAGATGCTCAGGATAATCTGGCACATGCTGACGACAAAGACTGCGTATTCATCGCGCAATGCTGCACTGTACGACAGGAAGATCAAGAGGGTGACAGAACTGGTGGGAACGGCATAGGATTACCACCTTCCATCCCCCACCCACCCAATGATCGGCCGCACCCTGGCAGGTGCGACAGGACTGGCTCGTGCGTATTGCTAGCGTTAGCTATAAAGCACGGCCCGGCCGACTAGGCACGGATCAGAAGACGAAAGGAACGTTGCCATGTTACTGGCGGGCGTTTTACCATGGATGGATGTCGCCTAATTCCTGCCGCCGTACACGCCGGAGCTGAGCCCGATAGAGGGGCAGTGGCGTGGGGTCAAAAAGGCGACTGCAAACCGCCTGTACAGGACCGTCGGCGAGCTGCAAAAGTCCATACGCGTCATGCTGCGCAGAGGCGAGATAAAGATGGTAAAGATGAACAGATGGCTGACGTAGATACTACGCCAGATCATCATGGTCGAACGGCTTGAAGTTGCAGCTGGGATTGCAATTCAGATGAAACCCAGAGGCATTAGACTTCGCATGAGGCTGTAAAATAGACTTTATGCGTAATCGGTTCAGATCTAGGATTATTGCGAACAAACTCGCCTCATTCAGGTCGATTATGCATAAGGTCTAATATAAAAAGGCAGGATTCCCAGCCAAGGAGGTCAAAATGAGCGAATCCGAAGAAAACCAGATCAGGGCGGCCTTTATCTACAGGCCGTCGTGGGGATACTATAACAAAAGCAACTCCATTAACAACAGGTACTATTTTTTCTTTCACGCCCTGAAAAGAAACAGGCATCTGCAGATGGGCTATTTTCCCGCAGAACGGAGCTTTGATGCGGCAAAGCTCAGGGGCAGATATGACGTCATACTGTGCACCAACAGCGACATGAGCACGCCCCACCTGGAAAACGTCAGAAAGCTTGACATTCCGGTGATCGCCCATACGCACGATCCCCACCGTATAAGACATTGGGATCTGATTGGATTTCACGAAAAATGGAAGATCGACTGCTGTTTCAACTTTATGCCACGGAGCTACTTTTACAAGTACTTTCCAAGCAGCTTCAAATACAAGACGATAACATACGGCGTCGAGCCCGATTTGCCCAGGGGGCCTGCATTCAAAGACAGGAAGAAGGATCAGATCCTGCTCACCGGCAGGCTAGGGGGGGATGAAGATCATCAATTTGCTGAAAAATAGTGTTTTAAGACCCACGGAGGCCTATATCTGGCATCAGTATAAACTGAGGAGAAAATGCAAAAACCTGCCATATGTTGACTATTCGGGGCCGTGTGTGCACGGCGGACATCCGGACTTTATTACACACCTGTCACGGTACAGGGCAGCCATAGCTGCATCAAGGTACTTTCCCGCCGTCAAGTACTACGAGTCCACGGCTGCCGGATGCCTGACATTCATGCAGGTCTCAGAGGAAAGCGACTGCGGACATCTGGGATTCCGTGACGGGGAGAACGCCGTGTTTATCGACTCTAAGAACTACAAAAAAAGGTTCGAAGAATACCTGGCCTCTCCGGATGATCCAAAGTGGGAGCAGATAGCGGCGCGCGGAAAAAGGCACACGTTGGAGAACCTCACAAACGACAAGGCGGCCGAGTCCCTTGTGGATCTGATGAGGGAGATGCTTTGAGTCTCCGGCCTGCTTTTTTCAGCAGGCTCAAAAGCACCGCAAAGCTCCGAGGCTGAGAGGCGACTAATCAAAACCATACTGATGATCATTGAAAATTTCGCCTCACACGCTGCACTCAAGATACTTGTAGATGTCAATCTTGATGGAACACGTCCTAAAGTATTCTGAGGCGGCCATTTTGAGTAGCTGATCGGGCTCGAAGTGATTTATGATTTCAGGCACAAATTCTGTTTGATCGGCCTTCTTTGATGGTAAAATTCGTGCCTGAACTTCCAGAGCCCGGCCTGTTACGAAAAAAGGCTGGATGTCGGCACTCCAGAATCATATGTGAAAGTTTTGCAGGATTACAAAAAAATGTCAATGTCTGAGTGAGGGTTGCGTCCCGTGTGCCTGTCCAAATGATCCGACAATATCGGGGTTTCTGAACTGGCATAAATTAATAACAAGTTCCGGGTTTGTATACTTATTCTATGAAGACTGCCGTTGTAGTGGGAACCAGGCCGGAGATAATCAAGCTTGCTCCGGTCATAAGCCGGCTGCGCAAGAGAGACTCCGCATTGATATTCTCCGGACAGCACTACGATCGCTTGATGGGCATGGACTTGATTGAGCAGCTCGGACTGCGCAGACCCGACTATTCCCTGCAGGTTTCAAAGTCCGTCCCGGCCGTTCAGATGGGCGAGATCATGATCCGGCTTTCCAAAATACTTGACAAGGCAAAACCTGACACCGTTATAGTGCAGGGGGATACAAACACGGTTCTGGCCTCCGCTGTCGCATCGCTAAAATCCAGGATTCCTGTAAGCCATGTCGAATCCGGGCTGAGGAGCTTCGATTGGAGGATGCCAGAAGAGCACAACAGGATCTGCGTCGATCACGTCTCGGAGATTCTGTTTGCGCCGACAAAGACCTCTAGGGCAAACCTGCTTGCCGAATGCGTCCACGGAAGGATCCACGTGACGGGAAACACGGTGATTGACTCTGTTGAAAGGTATGCAAGGATCTCCCGGGCAAAGTCCACTCTTGACATCGGCATCGACGACTATGCCCTGCTGACCCTGCACCGATCAGAGAACATAGATGACGACGCATCCCTGTCCTCGATAATCGGCGCACTGCTTGGTTGCAAACAGCAGCGCTTTGTCTTTCCCGTTCACCCCAGAACAAAAAAGCGGCTGACTCATCTTGGCCTCCTGGAAAAGATGAAAAGATCAAAAAGATTCACCTTGCTGGATCCTGCAGGATACTTTGACATGCTGGAACTTATGAAGAGATCCTCGTTCGTTGTCACCGACTCGGGCGGGATTCAAGAAGAGGTAACCGCACCGTCGATCAGAAAAAGGGCAGTCGTGATCCGAAAAACCACCGATCGTCCAGAGTCGATCGCATCCGGTTATGCGTTGATGGCCGGAACATCGCCTCCACAAATACAGAAATCCATGATGGATGCTGCGAATCTGCCGTCTCTCAGGGCACGTAGATCCCCCCCCCCATACGGGCGCGGTGGCGCATCCGAAAAAATCGTCCGGATCCTGAAAGACAGCTTCTAGTCAGGCCGCCAAGGCGGGCCCGTCATGCAAGCAGTTGGGAGGTGGGGCGCTTTGTCCAAAAGGCGGAAGGCTGTTCCCATACACTCCATCCCTTTTCAGCAGTCAAGGGATACGTGCGACAAGCCCAATACCGGGCGGGTTTGGATCCAGCAAGAGTCGGATCCCCGCTGATCTGCCTGCAATCCTGCCGGATTTTGGTGCAGACGATACACACGCCAGACGCAGCAGTTCGGATCCTGGGAGACCTCCAGGACGGCAAAACCCGTGCCTGAACTTCCAGGGCCCTACCTGTTACGATTTTTCAGATGCGTTATGAAAAAACAGCTCCAGCAAGGGAACGGTCAAAAAGCAGCAGATGTTGCAAGGATTGCACAAATGTCTGAAAAATCAACAGGATCAAAAAACGGGTAAATTTTTCGTAGGTGATATTTATTTATTGTGCAAGATCATGGTTCAAATACAACATGGCAGGCATGGACAAGATTTCCGTAGTGGGTTTGGGGTTTGTTGGCCTATCCCTGGCAGCGGTCAATTCCAAAAAAGGGTTTTACACGGTGGGAATAGACAGTAACGATGAAAAGATAAACGGGTTGAAAAAGGGGATTCCAGACTTTTATGAGCCACAATTGGAAGATATTCTAAAAAAATCCATAAAAAATGAAAAGATAAGATTTACAACGGACATCTCATCGATAAGGGAGACGGATATCACGTTTCTTACAGTAGGAACCCCGTCAAAAGTGTCCGGAGAGATAGACCTCTCGTTTGTAAAGAAGGCAGTTTCCCAGATAAACTCGGCCTTGAAAGACAAAAAAAGAAGACACATGCTGGTTGTCAAAAGCACGCTGGCGCCGCTGACCACAAAGAATGTCATTCGGCCCATAGTCAAAACGCTGATTGAGAAAGACAGGCTAGTTCTGGTGGTAAATCCGGAATTTTTGAAGGAGGGATTTGCCATAAAGGACTTGTCAAAGCCCCATCTAATCTTAATAGGAGAAGACGAGAGATCCCATGGCATGATGCTTGAAAGATATTACAGAAAATTTTATTCAAAGATGCCCGAGGTCATTCATACGGACTATTCGAATGCCGAACTGATCAAATATGCAAACAATGCGTTTCTTGCAACAAAGATCAGCTTTATCAACTCGATTGCAAACGTGTGCCAAAATATTCCAAATTCGGATGTGAATGCCATAACGTATGCGATTAGCAAGGATCCACGCACAGGACCGCTGTTTTTAAAAGCAGGTCCTGGATTCGGCGGCAGCTGTCTGCCCAAAGATTTGAAGGGGCTGATCCACTATTCAAAAAAGCAGTCTGATTCAGACAGGTTTTTTGAGGCAGTAAAAAACGTAAATGATCTACAGCCAAAAAAGATTGTTCAACTAATGAAAGAGATGGGGGTTTACAAAAAGGGAAGAACCGTCTCAATCTTGGGGCTTGCGTTTAAAAAAGACACAGATGACATCAGAGAGGCCATTTCAGTAAAGATTGCCAAGTTGCTGTTAAGACGGGGAATAAAAATCAAGGTTCACGATCCCATGGCAATGGCGAATTTTGAAAAAATTTTTGATGGAAAGATCGAGTATTCAAAATCCGTTGCGTCGTGTTTAAAGAATTCAGACTGCTGTCTAATCTTGACTGAATGGGACACGTACAGGAGACTGGGCGAGAACAAATTGAGGAAGATCATGAAAAGGCCAAGGGTCATAGATGCGCGAAGGATCTTTGAGCCAGAAAAGTTTTCAGGTATTGACTTTAAAGCGATCGGCCTGGGAAGATAATCACAAACAGTCTGTTTTGGTTTTGAGGGATCATATTCCAATCCAGGCTGATGGGACGGGGTCTTGGATTCTTTTACCGTTTTTGATGATGATCGGGTTTAACAGCAGTAGTTTCACGACATGCTGTAGTATCTAGCTGAGATAATCGCTCATTTCGCAGATCTTGATCTCGCCCCTGCGCAACATGACGCGTATGGACTTTTGCATCTCGTCGACGGTCTGATACAGGCGGTTTGCAGTCGCCTTTTTGAACCCGCGCCACTGCCCCTCTATCTTGTTCAGCTCCGGCGTGTACGGCGGCAGGAACTTTAGCACCACGTCGCCATTCCATTCTGCCAGCTGCTCCCTGACCAGTGCGGCCCTGTGATACGACGCGTTGTCGACAAACAGTGGCACCTTGCCGTCCTTGTCCATCACCGCAACCTGGATGGACTCCTTGTGCACGTCAAGGCCGACATACTGCTGCTGCACTGCTTTTGATTTCACACGTGCCCTCTTTTTTGCGGTAATCTGTCTGTTTGCACTGCCGTTTATCTTGACACCATCTGAATTTCGTTTTTGAGACACATATGGTTACTGAGGCATTTCTCAGATCCGAGGAGCACCTGGATCAGGTCAACGCAGATCCGATACTCGAGCAAAAGCAGCAGCACAGCATGCGCTAGAGGAGGCGACGCCTGAACAGCTTGGCCGTATGCTAGAGGCGCTAACATGCACCGGCAAGACGGGCCAGACCAAGTCGTTGCAGACAGCGTGCAGGCCGAAGTACTGATTGTGCGCGGCTACAGATTCGCAGGCGCGCTGCCAAACGGCAAGGTCGTGCTAGAGGGGAACTCAAACCCATAGTGGAAGGCGGGTCTAGTGGTTGTAGAACCCGCAGCGGGTCCGGGTCTGCCTAGCACAACGACGGCAGAAGGCGATCGGAACGCCTACAATATCCCTGCCACTATTTTTTATTATTTTATAACCGAATGGATCATGATGCATCCAAAGCATAATTCATGTTATATGTTGGATCAATTGATCTCACATATGGATGAGATGCGCAGTGATCAGTAATTATACCCACAAGATTAATCCAACACGTAAGCAATGACAACACCTCGTAAAGAATTCCGTGATCCCGTACACGGGTTTATTCCAGTATATGACGAGGAGCTACGGATAATACAGGATCCAGTATTCCAAAGGCTTAGAAGGATAAAGCAGCTAAGCTTCTCTTATTTTGTGTATCACGGGGCGGAGCATTCGAGATTCGGCCACGTGTTGGGAGCAATGCATACTGTCGACAGGGCACTCCGAAGGATCCAGCACAATGCAGCCAAGCTGAACATACCGCTATCCGTCAAGGAGGATGACATTCGTCTTGTCCGATTTGCCGCCTTGCTCCATGATGTGGGCCACAGGCCGTTCTCTCACGCACTGGACAGGAGTTTTCCGGAATCACACGAGGACTATTCGGAGGCATTTGTCATGAAAAGATTTTCTGATGCCATACGCGCATCCAAAACAGACCCACAGCAGGTGGCCAACCTGATCCAGGGAAAGCCCGATCCCGAGAAACCGTTTCTGACAAGCCTCATCTCCGGGCAGCTTGACGTGGACAAGTTTGACTACCTCCTTAGGGACTCTCACTATGCCGGCGTAAAATACGGGCTGTTTGATCTTGACAGGTTGTTGGATTCCCTGCTGGTCAAAGACGGCCAGATGGTGGTACTTGATGGCGGGTTTTTTGCTGCAGAGCAGCTTATATCTGCGAGATATCACATGTTCGGCCAAGTCTATCTGCACAAAACCAAACGGGCCTTTGAAGGGATGGCAACAAAGGTTACAGAAGATCTTGTAAGGGAGAACAAGCTCGGCTATCCGACCATCAAAGAGTTTGATGATCCGTCAGCTTTTGAAAAATTTGCAGCATGTGATGATGCGTGGTTTCTTAGCAAGATCAAGACAACCGACAAGCAGGTGCTCAAAGACATAGTTCGTGACATAGAAAGAAGAATCCCGTACAAGGAAGTGAGCAACTCTGAAACAATCAGGAGAAAGATGAATGCAGACTCGCCAGAAAAGGAAGAAGAACCCATTGGATACCATAATGCAGTAGAATCAAGCGTGAAGGCAAATCTGAGCGACATTGGCATTGACGCCGATGAGGTCATCTTTGATCGATCTACCAGTCTGCCATACAAGCTACAGCCCTACTCGAACATATTGGCCGATCAGGCTGACAAATACGTGGACACCATCCTCATCTACGATCCCAAAACCAACCTGACAGAGCCAATAGAAAAAAAATCCAGGATTGTACGTGCCATCGCCCGGCATTTTAGCGTCCACAGGATCTTTACCGCCGCCAAAAGGAAACGTGACCTTGAAGATTATTTAAGGAAAAACTTTGAGTATTATTGATGACAGATTGGTCTAGTACTGGTATGAGTTTACCCCTCCCTATAGTTTAGGTTGAGTACGAGGCCAACTTTTGATCACCATCTGGATCCATATACGTCAAGACCACACCTGTATTCATTGCCTGATTCAGAGATCAAGATACTGCGCGACGAGCTGGCCCGCGTCATAGCCGAATCAGACAAGAAGGATGGAATCATCGCAGACAGGGATCGGGCAATAGTCGGGCTTGCCGAACAGCTGGCCGAGGCCTCGGTGACAATCCTGATGCAGACAGCACAGATCAACTGGTTCAAGCAAAAGGGGCCCGCCCCAGGGTGGCCAGAGGGCGAACCCCGGGGAGGGACGGCACCTGACGCGCAAACCGCGGCACTGGAAGCAGAAAACCAGCAGCTCAGACAGCACATCAGATATTACGAAAACCCTCACACCCCCTCATCGCAGAACTCTATTCCTACCCGGCAGAAAAAGGCCGCCGCGGCAAAGGCATCAGGTAATGTACCGGCACCTGCAAAGGCAAAGCCGGGCCGCAGACAGGGACACGAGGGGGTCTCACACGCCAGAAAACCGACCTTGTTTGTAAAGCACTGCCCCAAAAAGTGCGGCAAGTGCGGCAGCACCAACATGAAGAAGCCGAAAAAGATCTTCTCCAAGCTTGTGACCGATACCCCCAAGAGGCCCGAGCCGGTCACGACACAGCACACCGCATACAGGCGCAAATGCGCCGACTGTGGCAACATGTGCATCGAAGACGACAGGTCATGGAACGTGCCGGGAACCGAGTTTGGACCAAACATCACGGGGATGATGGCCGCAATACGCGTGGCACCTGCCTCCATACAGGCCACGGCCACACTGTGCTCAGAAATCCTAGGCATAGAAGTGTCAGAGGCAGGCGTGCTGCAGTGCCTGAGGGCCGGCGCCAATGCGATAAAGCCCGGCGTAGAGAGCATCAGGCAGGCCATCAGGGATTCTGATTATCTGCATATTGACGAGACTGCCATGCCATACAACGGCAGGACGGCCCGCATATGGGTGGTCGTGGGCAGGAACAGGGACGGCACCGTCGCCGGCGTCCACACGCTGGCCGCACCCAGTAGGGGCAGGGCCGTAGTTGACATGAACTTTCCGTATTATGACAAACCGGTCACAGTCGACGGGTACGGCGTATACGCCGCATTCAAGACCAGGCAGTGGTGCTGGGCACACATACTCCGGGAGGCCAGGGAGGCCGGCAAGACCTCCCGGAAGGCCCACGCGCTGTATGGTACACTCAAGAAAAAGTTCATCCATGCCAAGGGGCTGGGGCCGCCGGAGGAGGAGGGCGCCGCCCGGCACGACATGCTGGTGGCAGAAACGCGCGGGCTGGCCGAGGCATTCGGCAGGGAGGCCGGATGCGAGAGCTTTGCCACAAAGCTTGGGAACGCCTCGGAATTTCTCTACACGTTCACATTGCATCCAGGCATGGAGCCCACCAACAACCTGGCCGAGCGCATGCTGAGGCCGTCCGTAATTGCGCGCAAGGTATTCCAAGGACTCCGTACCATGGAAGGCATGGAGATGTTCACCGTATTGATGACGTGCGCGATGAATTGGCGCGCCCGGGGGTGCGGCGTGAGGGAAATGCTCGTCAAGACCCTGACTGGCAGCGTCGCCTGAGGGGTAAACTCGTACCTAGTACTGCATTACAAAGGATAAATACGGGAGGCTCTACCACGTATGATACGTTGGACAACAAGGCAACTGGCAGCGATCTCCCAAAGTCATATGTGGTGCTAAAGGCCCTCGATAGGTTCGGCCAAATCCAGGGCAAAAAGGCACTGCAAAAAATACTCTACTTTGTGAATCTGGGGCGCAAGGTTTTTCTGTACCAGTGGAACAGCTACGGACCGTACTCGGAGGAGGTAAAGTACATGTCAGAGGGCATGGTCATAGATGGCCAAATCCGCATAGAACCAAGGTCATTGTCCACCCCGGGAAGAACCCAATTCAATATGGTGCTGACAGAGGACGGGAAGAAGCACCTTGCATCGATTGGAACAGTGCCGGAACTTGATTCAAGAATCGAGTTTGTCCACAGATTATTGGATGGCAAAACCCCAAGAGAGATGGAATTGCTGGCATCTGTGCATTATATAGCATCCTACGAGGATGGAAAATGTTCGAACAGAATTTTCGATATAATAACTGAATTAAAACCTAATGCCGACTTTAGCCAAAACAACGTAGATGCGGCAGTGCAGGAATTACAGGCAGAAAAAATATTAAATCCGCCTGCCTCCTAACGGCAGGCAGTTAGATCCGGCATGGCTGCAATTGCATGTGGTGTACAACATCAGGTCCTCAACTTTCTAGGCGTAAAATAATCCCCCCCTTTCAGGCGTCCAAGATTATGCATATTTCCAAACATCTCTGGCTTAGAGATCTGGCCACCAAACCAAGGAAAATCCGAATCCGGTGAAGTTCCATATCCCCAATTTTACACAGAACCAAAAACCGGAACAGTCCAATGGAAATAATGGGTAATGGTGACTAGGGTCGGAGAATATCCATGTTTCAGGTCTCGAAGATTACACAGAACCCATCTGCAACATGTTCATATATGCGCGGGTTGTTCTCAAGATCGCGGCACTGTCTGGATTTTTGCGTCAACAAAAACCACGGGGCCGCACCGTAATTGATCTGTTTGCATTTGCCAGTGTTGTCAAGATGGTCTAAATTCTTTGATTTTCTGCCTGACTGGGGTACTTTTCACTTAGCTGGTTATTGACCGCATGTGAAGATATCCAAAGTAGGTCGACAGACGGTACGAAACGTGTGCGGCCAGGGGGGAGAAGGCAGTTCCGAATGGATCATGCATGGATGGGCATGGCTGACTGGCTTTGGAGAACGAACGCCACTTCTGATGTGGGCTGTCTGCACATGCGACTTTTCAATCAATGTATTAAATATTGATAAAAATAACGATCCAACGATGCAGACCAGCAACAAGAATGGCAAAGTCTCCATAGTGATCCCCGTACATAACAGTGAAAAATATCTGACAGAGTGCATAGAGTCTGCATTGAATCAGACGTATAAGAACACCGAGATCATAGCCGTAAATGACGGATCCACGGATGGCTCGCTTGAAATACTGAAGCAATACTCAGGCAGGATCAAAATAATAGACACCAAGCATGGCGGTATCGCGGCGGCCCGGAACAGGGGAATCGATAACATGACAGGAGAGTGGCTTACCATCTTGGACTCTGATGACATCATGTATCCAGACGCGATAGGGCAGATGGTACGTGCAGGCCAAATGCTCAATTCCTCATCATCTACCAAGATAATACCATTTTTTGACTTGCAGATACTAAGCCATGACGGAAGGCCAACAGGCAGGACGCTTGCGTATGACATGGACAATTCCATGACTGCGTTTGAGCAGGGCGTGTCCATTTTTTACGGGCTTTTCGGCAGCGGTGGCGTGACCCTCATACACAAATCCATTCTTGAGGAGGCGGGCGGTTTTGACGAAAGATTTTGGCGATCTGAAGACGTAGAGTTCAACACGAGGCTGATCATAGTGTACAAGTACAGGTTTCATCACATTCCAAAGATCATATACGGATACAGGAGGCACGATGGGCAAGCAATGTTTGATGCAGAGAAGAGGAGGACGGACAGGGACAGGATCATCCTGTCGGTCGTGTCCGATCTTAGCGGCGACGATCAGAGACGGTACTACGATGCGTTGAAAAACAACGCCCGGAGAAAGGCAGTGCAGATCAGAGTATGCAGGCATGTGTACCATGTCTTGTATTCATTTACACATGACACGCACAAAAACATGCTGGCAAGAGCCGTGGCCAGGACGCTCGGACCGCTTTTGAAAAATTCGCTGCTTCGTAATGCCAGAAACACATTAGAGTACTATATAAGAACCGCCAAAATCAAGCCCAGGCTAGAATAAAGAACTTGTCCCAAAACTCTCCAATACGTCATGGCACATGCCCGGTAGGCAGACCCGGGGCAGTTGCCGCAGCCCTTCTATGCCTGATCCTTGCACTGCGAAACCCGCCCCTGGGCCGGCCAAAGAATCTCTTCACTGCAAGCCTTCCTGCCCTGTAGTGTTTCTGCGGGTTTTTTGACGCGATGAATCTGGAATTGCCACTCCCGTATGGAACATTGCAGCTGACTCCACTGCACCCAGGAGTCTCTGACGTATGCTGCATCGCGTCCCCTGTCAGCCTAGCGCGTTGCAGTACCATTGGTCACCTGCCATCTGCAAGCCTTGGGGTGCTTTCTGTGGCACCGGCGAACCTAGGGCTGTCATGTTTGCTTGTGCAAATTTCTAAAAGGCAGTTCCATTACACAAGGAGGCAAAGGCCGGGACTGTTTTTGGCATTTTGTCGCCTGCAGAAATCAAAAAAGAGGGTTTTTGAAAAAATCATGATGGAGCTGTTCTCAGAACCAGATTATTCGAAAGATCGCCGGGATCTGCCGGCAGGGCCTATTTGGCTGATTTTCTGTAAATTATACGGCAAAATAACCAAGCCCAATTTGGAGAGGATCCACATTTCATGATTTGTGGTGCAGATCGCCGGGATCTGCCACGTCCTCGTATCGTGGCGGGGCGGCTGTGTGACCGCAGGGCGCCGCTTTTTTGGACATCACGAGGCGTGCTATCTTGTGGACTGCGGCAAATGCGTGACGTAAAAATTATTACCGCCATGCCGCATCTGACATTATGAGGATATGCCTCTTCGGCTCCTACCAAAGCTCGACAAACGGGATCCCGTCCGGCCCCGGGGGGGATCTGATAGGCGAGATCTGCAGATCCCAGGAATTCAAGGTCATCGAGTGCAGGGAGGACTGCCGCACGTACGCCTCTGTCATTGGGTCGTTCCTCAGGCTGTTCCTGAGGCACAGGAGGATGGCCTACGACATTATGATAATCCCGTACAGGGGAATCATAACGTTCCCCCTTGCCAGGCTGGTCTGCCGGAAGCCGATCATATACTTTCCGGCATTTTCAATCTACGATACGCTGACAAACGATCGCAAAAAGATGGACAAGGACTCGATAAAGGCCAGAATCATCCGCTATATCGACAAGACCGCATGCAGGTGGTCCGATCTTGTAATTCTGGAGAGCACCGCTGCCATAGAGTATTTCATGTCGGAGTTTGGCCTGCCCAGGGAGAAGTTCGGACAGCTGTGGCTCTCAGCATACGAGCCGCTCTTTGAACCGCTGCCGTTCAAGGAGCAGCGCGACGAGTTCGTAGTGCTGTACTTTGGCAAGTTCATCCCGCTCCACGGGGTCAAAACCATAATAAGGTCTGCCAAGCAGCTAAGCGAGGTGACGTTTGTCTTTTGCGGCGACGGGCAGGACAGGCAGGAAATCGAGGAGTATGCCAAAAGAAACAACATGGCCAACGTGAGGTTTCTCGGCATGGTCTCCACCCAGAGGCTGCTTGACAGCATTGACGGCAGCGACGTGTGCCTCGGGACGTTTGGCACAAGCAGGAAAAGCCGTACGGTACTGACCAACAAGGTCCACCAGATCCTGGCATCGGCAAAACCGCTGATTACGATGAAGACGGATGTCACGGCCGAGGCAGGACTGGAGGACGGAGAGAACTGCCTGCTGGTACGCAGTGCGTCGCATGAAGATCTGTCCAAAGGCATACTGCTGCTGAAAAACGACGCAGATCTCAGAAGGAGGATAGCCGAGCAGGGAAGGCGGCCTTACATGGAAAACATGTCAATCAGCCAGACCGGCAAAAGGCTGGCAGGATACATAAGAGCATGCACCGAGGGCAGAGAGTCGGCGTGATTCCGCCTTTCTCACGCCTGCCGGATGCGTGTCGGCTGGAGTGGACCCCTGTAAGTAGGAACGATTTTGGCGCCATTTTATGCACACTCTGATCGCTCATTTTTGCGGCACCTCCTGCATTTTCCGGACAAACTCGTCCGGCGTCAGGTGTACCAGTGCCGAGTGGATCCTGTCTTAGTCTGCAAATGCCTCTGCCAGGACGACCTCGGCATCCTGGAACCTGGCAAAGTCATGCGGCCAGACGTACTCCTTTTTGAGGGTCTTGTGGAAGGACTCGACATGTCCGTTCTGTTCTGGCGTGTTATGCCAGATGTACTCGCACCGGACTCCCAGAATCTTCATGCTCTCCTTGAATTCGCGGCTCGTATACTGTGTGCCGTTGTCGCTTCTGACCAGCAGTCCTCTTGCCTCGTCTGCCGAAATCGTGGAGACTGCCTTTGTCAGCGATTCGACTGCGACCTGTGCGGTGGCCTGCGTGTCAAAGACGTATGTTATCCACTTCCGGGTGAACGTATCAATTACGCTAAGGCAGTAGCACCACCCGTCTATACCGCACCAGACGTACGTGATGTCAGTCTCCCACAGCTGGTTTGGCCCTGTGGGCTTGAACCTGTCTCTTTTTCCTGCTCTTATTATGTCGTTTTTGGCCCTTTTAGGCGTGATCCAGCCTATTTCAGTACTTCCTAGATGTACTTTTGCAGACCCGACACGGCACCTCCGCTACTTTCCGCGATCGTTTACAAACGAGTCGGCCGCATCGACAATGCACGCGACAAACAGCATCATGGTAAACCCCTTCCCTCCTGCAAATCCGTCCCACTTGGATTCCACGTCTATGAACACGGCAGTCCTCCACAGGTTGTACAGTATGACAGACATATAGAACAGCAGCAGCCTGACGACCGGGGAATTGCTGCACGTCTTGCCCATTATCCCCTTGATCACCCTGAACCCGGTCTCGATTCCCCACCGACTGCGGTACTCCTCCGGTATCTGCTCAATGACTGCCTCTGCACTTTTAGCAGACATGTTGGTGGCAAAGACCAGATACCTGTCGGCTATGGTCTCTTCTGCCTTGTCCTTCTTTGCTGCTGCCGTGCCGTCCTTTTCTACCTCGTCCTTTTCCACAATGACTAGCCTGAATGTGGCGCTCTTGCCGTCCTTGTTGGTCATTGTATATTTTGATACCGCACCGCGTTCTCCGCGGTCATGCTCCTCTATTGCCGCCACTATCCTCCTGTTCTTGACGGCAGGCATGATGTAGCTGCCCGTGCTTGTTTCTGCAGCCCTCATGCAGTCCACGTTAAAGAATCCGCGGTCATACAGGAACGTCTTGATCCTCATCCCTGATCTGGACGCCTTGCGGATCATTTTAGGCACGAAATCGGCCAGTTTTGCCTCTTTTGGAAGCTGCAGCGAGGAAAGCACGAGGTCAGACCCGTCATCTGATCCTATTCCGTGCATGGTAATGTGCGAGAGAAACGTCGACGTGCCGTTCTTGGGCTTTGACTTTCTGGCGATATCCTCCAGGCCCTTGCCATAGTATTCCACGTCGGTAACGTCCACTGCCACGACGTCCGTGTTGTGCAGCATGCCTGACCTGCGGGCGCACCTTACCGTATGCTGCAGCATGGAGCTGCACCACTTTTGCGCATCATCCAGGCTGACGCCCCGGATCGCCTTTAGGATCCAGTCCGGACTAGGCGTACGGCAACTATACGCGCCGCCCTTGGAGGCAGCCCCGTCGTCATGCTGCTGCCTGCTGCATTTTGAGGCCCGCCTGCGAAGGTGCGTCACGGCAGATTCTGCAAACATCCTCCTCTCAGACATGAAATATAGAACGCGCAGTGCGTCGATGTGGTCATACACTGCGTTGCGACTCTTTGAGACGGCCAGCCCGAGCTTGGGAAACCGCCGTCGCAATGTTTTAAACTGTCTCGATGTTATGTCAAACTGGTGTGCAAACACGTCGTTTTGTGTTGGTATCATGATGATGGTTGGCACACCGCCTGATCTATAGTATGATGGTCAAAAAATCTCGGCAAATTGCGTAATTATCGTGCCTGCAAAAGTACATCGAGGAACTACTGATGTACCTGGACGACCTGTCAAGGGTGAGGGATCAGATAAGGGATCTGGAGTGCCGCATTGCGTCGGTATCGGAGGCCGACCCGAGGGCCAAGCTGGCGATGAGCATGCCGGGAATAAGCCACATCACTGCACAGACGATAATATCGGAGCTAGTCGACATCAAGAGGTTTGCCACCCCCGAAAAGCTCGTGTCATACGTCGGCCTGGTTCCGTCGCGCAGGGACAGCGCGGACAGGCACAGGGGAGGCGGCATAACAAAGCAGGGATCTGCATGGCTGCGCCGGGTGATGGTCAACTCGGCCACCGTCGCGGTGAGAAGTGATCCCAGAATGAAGGAGATATTTGACAGAGTCAAGAAGAAGAGAGGATGGCAAAAGGCAAAGGTTGTAGTGGCAAGGCACATGACGGAAGTAATCTGGCACATGCTGACCACCGGAGAGGAGTACCGGACGCAGAACAAGGATCTCACGCAGCGAAAGTATAAGAGGATGCTCTGCATGACAAGATCATCCTGATTTGGAACACGACACCTGCAAGGGCCCACGGTAGGATCGGGTACGATTTCATATGGGAGTGGCGAGCAAAAATTCTTCAACACATGTGGGCATGAACTACACAGGGAAATGCTTTTCGTTGTTGAGGAACTTATGCTCTTCACTATAGGTTGTCATACGCTTCTAAAGATTTGCATGTGTTGCTCGACGATAGCTTTTGGCAAAAACATTTTCCTGACAGTGTCCCTCGCATTGTGGATCATCGTACTACGCAGTTTCGAATCTGTAAAAATCTCATCAATTGCATTTGCTATGGAATCAGGGCTCTTTTCTGGGACTAGCACGCCGTTGTTCTTATGCTGTATGACATCCACGATGCCACCAACCGAGCTGGCAACCACCGGCAGGCCGGACTCCATGGCTTCTGGAACTACAAGGCCCAGTCCATCGGTAAGTCCCCGGGAGTCTATTATTGACGGACACACAAAAACGTCACTGATGTCGTGCAGCAAGCCCAGCTCCCTGTAAGTTGGCTTGCCGTAGAATGTTATCCTGTCACCCAAATCTAGGCTTTCTGCAAGCTCTTTTAGCTTGTTTTTTACAATCCCGTCGCCTGCAACAACAAGGCGTATGTTCTTTGTCTTGACTGCGGGAATGGATCGTATCAGGTATTGTACGCCCTTGTGCTCTACAAGACGTCCACAAAACAATATTATCTTATGATCCGGCGGTGCAAACCTGCTTTTGAACTCTTTAAGAAACTCCCTGTCGGGCTCATGCGATACAAAATTTGGGATAGGACGGACGATTGTGATCTTTTTTTCTTTTATGCCAATCTCCATCAGTTTTCCTTTCGTGTAGTTGCTGTTGGCGATTACTTTGTGGGATTTGTTGAGCATGCTGACCACTCTTTTTCTCAAAAACGGGAATTTTTGCAATGGTGGGATTTCGCCATAGTGTGCTGTTATGACGGGCTTTGCAGAAAACATCCTTGCCAGAAGACATGCAATGTAACCGCTGGGAAACGCCCACTGACCGTGGATGATATCTGGCCTGTTTTTCATGCATGAAACCAGCGTAGTAAAGAAGAATACCGTGACCATGATTGCGATCTCAAAATAGGCGGACTTGATCTGTGATTTTTCCGAAATAGAGTTCCCTAGTGCAAATCTTTTGGGAATGTACTTGAACCTCTTAACTTCCACGCCTTCAATAGTCTCAGATTTTGCAGCATTACCCGAATGCGGACAGATCGTCAAGACATCAATTCCAAGGTTTGCCAGTCCCTTGTTTAACAGGTGAACAAATCTTGGCTTTGCGGATGCGTATGAATCTGGATATGTTGTGGTAAGGGAGATTACACGCATTAGGCACATACCCTCCCTCGGTATGAGATCACCTGCCCCCCCCCCCACAATAGGTCAAACAATACTGACGATGCTGATCCATATACCATGATCGCGTAGTGTATTATATGAAAATTATGTTGTACCCTGCACACGGCTTATTAACCAAACAGGACAAGCCCCGCCATGCGGCTGCTCTTTGTTTCCACAGGCCAGGACTCCACGCCCGGTTCGAACTCAAAATGGATACTGCAGGGCAAGCTCATAAAAAACCTGGAAAAGCGCGGCATCGAGTACAGTAGGGTCGTACGCAGGGAGTATCTGGGAAACGTCATCACGAGGCTTCCGGTGCTCAACACGTCAAAGAAAAGGCGCTTTGAGCGGCTGCTCGACGAGTTCGAACCCGACGCCGTAGTACTTGACGTGCCAAACGAGCTGGGGCCGGTTGCAGCCTGTAAAAAAATACCGGTGCTGGTGTATTTCTGGGACAACTGGTCGTACCGGGAAATGGAAAGAAAGGACAGGATGGTTTATCGCAGCATATATCATGCCGTACGGGCCCGCATGATGAATCCCTGCCTGAGGAGGGCCTCGGTCATACTTGCCGAGACCGACTCCATAGCAGATACCATAAGGAAGCACTACCCTCGAAGCAGCGTGGCGACGTTCCCCTATTCCAGCATAGATACGGACGTATGTGGTCACGTCCCCCTGCTGTCTAGGCGTGAAAATCACAGTCATAGATGTCAATTCGTGCCTGATTGACAGGGGTAGGTGACCTCATACATACGGACTATTGGAGTGGCGACGGACGCAATGGCAGGGGCATGGCGCTGAAGCATCCGTGCGTGGGCCTGTTGCAGTATGCCAACGAGTGGTTCAAGGCAAAGGAGATGCTGGTCCTGCGCCGGGTCGTCAAGGCACTCCCGCACGTGACGTTCTACTGGGCCGGCGACGGACGGTACCGCGACAGGATACTCGAACAGCTGGCCGGATACGACAACTTTGAGTGGCTGGGGGCGCTCGAATACCCCGACAGGCTCAGAGAGTACCTCTCCTCGATCGACATCTACGGCCTTGCCAGCGCCATCGAAATGTCGCCATACTCGCTGAAAATGGCAATGTCCATGGGGGTGCCGGCGATCGCCACCGAAAGCGACTACATATCGGCGACGATGCTGGACGGCAAGACCGGGTTTCTGGTCAGACAGGGGGATCATATGGGATGGATAAAAAGAATTTCGCTGCTGCTGGGCGACGCAGATAGGGCGCAGGAGATGGGAAGGCACGGGCGCAGGTTCGTACGGGACAGCTGGGATAACGGCGTGGCCACCGAAAGGCTCGTTGGGATTCTCAAGGAAATCGGGCCAGGGTGACGCGGGGCCACCGCGGCATCCCGGCCCCCGACCCGTCGGATCCCTTTCCCTCCCGGTACGCCTTCAGATCCTTCGGTCGTAACAGGATAGCCCCTGCCTAGTTGATTTTTTATGACCACCTGATCTATAAACTATCATTACCCGGGAAACACATGTCTACAGCCTCGGAATTCAAGGCATTGTCCAAGGAGCTTGCCTGCGTCAAAGCGGAGCTTCAGAAGACGCAGGGGGAGCTTGACATAGAGAGGGCAGCATCTGCCATGCAACATGCCGAGGATGCCGCAAGAATCAAGCAGCTTGAACAGCGCATCAAATACTATGAGAACCCGCACAGCCCCTCCTCGCAGAACTCGATTCCGACCAGGCAGAAAAAGGCAGCAGCCGCGGCAGGGGCATCTGGAAGGGCACCGGCAAGGCCGGGCCGCAGGCCCGGACACGAGGGCATATCACACAGGAGAACACCGACCCGGTACAAAACGCACGTGCCTGACATGTGCGGCGCGTGCAACGGGCGCGACCTGACAGATCCGGTTCCCACCGGAACCAGGATGGCTACTGACATTCCAGAGATCCCAGAGCCGGTCACGACACAGCACTACTTTACCCGCCGCAAGTGCCGCAAGTGCGGCGCCATCACCACGACAAACGGGGACGGGCTGGTAGTCCCTGGCACCGTAACAGCTCGGGCTCTGGAAGTTCAGGCATGAATTTTATCGCCAAAGGGATCTTCGCAGATGTAATTTGTGCCTAAAATCATAAATCACTTCCAGAGCCCGAGCTGTTACCTGGCACCGAGTTTGGACCCAACATTGCCTCCTATATCGGCACCCTGTACACCATGCCGGCATCCGTCGGCTCGATCAGGCGCATCGTAAAGGAGATCTTTGAAATTGATGTAAGCAAGGCGATGATACAGAACTGCCTCAAGGCCGTTGCAAAGAAGCTTGATCCGTGCGTGGAGGACATCAAAAAAGACATTGCAGGATGCGACCACGTCCACATGGACGAGACGGGGATGCCATACGACGGCAAGAGCGGCTACATGTGGGTGGCAGTGGGCGTCAAGGACGGCAATGCCGTCGGCGCGCACATGGTGGCAACTGACAGCAGGAGGGCATCCGTACTGGATGAGCACTTTTCATACGTGCCCAGAGTCGGGGTGACTGACGGATACCCCGGATACGACAAGTTCTTTGGCAGGAACAGGCAGCGGTGCTGGGCCCACATAATCCGGGAGGCAGATGCCCAAAGCGAGAAAACGGACTCCCCGGAGGTTCGCGCCGCAGGCGAGCGCCTCAAGTGGCAGATGCATTGCGCCAAGGGGCCGGGGCCGCCGGAGGAGGACGCCGCCCGGCACGACATGCTGGTGGCAGAAACGCGCGGGCTGGCCGAGGCATTCGGCAGGGAGGCCGGATGCGAAAGATTTGCCACGAAGTTTGGGAACGCCGCGGAATGCCTGTACACGTTCGTGCCATACCCGGGCATGGAGTCCACCAACAACCTGGCCTAGCGCATGCTGAGGCCGTCCGTAATTGCGCGCAAGGTATTCCAGGGACTCCGTACCATGGAAGGCATGGAGATATTCACCGTATTGATGACGTGCGCGATGAACTGGCGCGCCCGGGGGTGCGGCGTGAGGGAAATGCTCGTCAAGACCCTGACTGGCAGCGTCGCCTGAGGGGTAAACTCATACATGCCATGCCTACGTTAACTTGATATACGAATGAAATTCAGTTTTTGTCAAAGTCTACAATTTCAGAGTGAAGAGAATGGCAAAATGGGAAAAATTAGAACATAATGGAATCCTTTTTCCACCCGATTTTGAATCCAAGGGGATCAAGATAAAGATCAGGGGAGAAAGTGTCGAGCTCAATCTAGAACAGGAAGAGATGGTGTACCAGTGGGCAAAAAAGAAGGACACGCCTTATGTCCAAGACAAGGTTTTCCAAAGGAATTTTACGGCAGATTTTGCAGAGAGGTTGGGCCCCAAATTCAAAAAAATTTCATATGGGGATATTGACTTTTCTCAGGCCTACAAGCTGATAGACGTGGAAAAATATCGCAGGGAGGCGATGTCCAAGGAGGAAAAAAAAGAGCAGGCAAAAAAGAGAAAAGAACTACGAGAAGAGCTCAAAGCCGAATATGGAACTGCCAAAATGCAGCTAAAAAAAGGCGGAAGGCTGGTTGAAGTCGAGGTTGGGAACTATATGGCCGAGCCGCCTGGAATTTTTATCGGCAGGGGAGAACATCCGCTCAGAGGCAAATGGAAGCCCAGAATTGCCAAGAAGGACGTGATTTTAAATCTTGGAAAAAAGGCGCCAAAACCAAAAGGCGATTGGAAGGAGATCAGGCATGATCAGGATTCCATGTGGCTGGCAAGATGGACGGACTTTCTCACCAAGAAGACGAAATACGTCTGGCTTTCTGACAGCTCCGATCTAAAACAAGGCAAAGACAGGGAAAAATATGAAAAAGCAGCAAAACTTCGAAAAGAGATAGGGAAAATCAGGAAGGCAATGGTCAGAGACATGAAGGATGCAAAGAAAGGCAAGGTTGCCACCGCATGCTATTTGATTTATAGAACCGCAATGAGGGTAGGAGATGAGAAGGGTGAAGATGAGGCAGACACAGTCGGCGCGACAACGCTTAGGAAGGAGCACGTAAAGATCACATCTGATCAGATAGAGTTTGACTTTTTGGGAAAGGACAGTGTAAGATGGCAAGAAACGCTAAAGGTGGAAGGAGACGACAGGCAGTTTCTAGAAAACCTCCGAAAATCAATCGAAAAGAAAAAACCAAGCGAGGATATTTTTGACAAAGTTACATCCAGGGATGTCAACAGGTATTTCTCTGGAATTGTAGAGGGGCTAACTGCCAAAGTGTTCAGAACATGCCTGGCAACAACCAAGGTCAAAGACTATCTTTGCCAACATGACGACATAGGGAAGGAGAGTCCAAGTGCAAAGATTTACCATGCAAAGCTGGCCAACCTGGAGGCTGCAATCATGTGCAACCACAAAAGGACAATTCCCAAGACGTTTGAGCAATCATTGCAGAAAAAACGCGATACCCTGAAAAAAGTTGAACAAAACAAAACATGGGGCAAAACCCAGGAAACGCTGAAAAAAGTCAAGGCATCTGAACCAAAAACAGAGGCCAAAAAGAAGAACAAGGCAAAGAGAATCAAGACACTGAATAAACAAATCAAAAAACAAAAAACAAGACACAGGGAGAGGGTTGAGAAACTAAGATTACAAATTGACTTGTCTGAGCAGACAAGGGACTACAACCTGGGCACGTCTCTTAAAAACTACATCGATCCAATAGTCTTCAAAGCTTGGACAGATGAGGTCGATGCCGAATGGGAAAAACTATACACCCCGGCATTGCAGAAAAAATTCCTATGGGTCAAAAAGGAGGATCCTAGTTGGGATGCCATCAAAAACCAGAAAGGTCTATGACTCTGGCCCCAGGATTCCAGAAGACAGCACTGATGAAAGGACGGCTGGTTTTGCCAAATCAGGGCCGACAGACGGCAGAAGTGAAGTTTTAAGATATGCGAGTGCGCGTTCCGATTCAGCGCCTTCAACGTCGTGTGTGGTCACGTCCCCTTGTTAGCTATACTGATGACCATTGAAAATTTCGCCTCCCTTACAAGCTGCGCTCAAGATACTTGTAGATATCAACCACGATGGAACACGTCCTAAAGTATTCCGAGACGGCCCTTTTGAGGCGATCCACCGTGTCGTAAAAGGCCGACGTGACCAGCCTGTACTTGGCATCCTTCCAGACTGCCTCTATGGCGCTCAGCTCCGGCATAGCTACCGGCAGGTACAGCAGGACAACACCTGGATTTTTCTTCAGGCATCTGCGAACCTTCTTGGTCTTGTGCCGTACTACATTGTCTATCACCGTCATGGCATCCATGGGATTTTCGTCTTGCCCATGTCAGGGTGGCCATGGTGGAGATCTACGAACCTTCACAAGATGTGTAACCATCAGGCGGCACTGCCGGTCGGAGCCCTCATGATCACGCCTGCTACGCCGTATCTTGTAGTCTGCTGCAACAGATACCTCATACAGTAGATTTATTTTCAATAAAGACCCCACCTTGGACATTGGCGATCCTACCCATCGACGGCGGAAGATACGGAACAAAAGAGATGGCTGCAGTCTTTGGCGAACAAAGCAAGGTAGACTACCAGCTGCAGATCGAGGGGGCAGCTGCGGTATCGCAAGGCGAGATTGGAATGATCCCAAGATCGGCCGGACGCGACATCCTCAGGGTGGCAAGCTCCGGAAAGATCACTGCAAAAAGAATCAGGCAGCTGGAGGCAAAAAGTGATCACGATACGGCGGCGCTAGTCGAGGCGTTAGGCGAAAAGTGCAAGGCCTCATCAAGGCCGTGGATACACTTTGGACTGACTAGCAACGATCTTGTAGACACGAGCAACTCCATGCAGATGCGAGACGCCCTGCAGATCATCCAGCCAAAGGCAGCCGGGATTTCGCTGATGCTGACAAAAATGGCGGCAAGGTACAAGGATCTTCCGGCAGTAGGCAGGACGCACGGACAGCATGCAAGCATCATCTCGTTCGGACTAAAATTTGCAAACTGGGCAGCGGAGATGTCAAGGCACCTTGAGAGGATCGAGGAGATCAAAAAGCGCGTTCTGATATGCAAGACGCTAGGCGTGGTCGGAACCGGCTCCCTGATGGGCTCGGGGGCCCTGCGCGTGCAGGCAAGAGTCGCAAAAAGACTGGGGCTGCACCCGGCAGAGGTCGCCACACAGGTAGTCCCTAGGGAGAGGTATGCCGAATACATCTTTGAGCTTGCCCTGATCGGGGCCACGCTGGAAAAGATGGCAGTCGAGATCAGAAACCTGCAGCGGACCGAGATCGGCGAGGTCGCCGAACGGTTCAAGAGGGGGCAGATGGGAAGCAGTGCGGTGCCCGTCAAGAGAAACCCAATCAAGAGCGAGAGGGTCTCGTCGCTCTCAAAGCTGCTGCGCGGCCAGCTCGGGCCTGCGTTTGAGAACATACCGCTATGGCACGAGCGGGACCTTTCAAACTCGGCCAACGAGAGGTTCATCCTGCCTACTGCTGCAATACTGGCAGACGAGATGCTAGAGACGATGACGGGGATCGTCGACGGCCTGATCGTAGACGAGGGGCGGGTGAGGGAGAACCTCGACGTCACGGGGGGGCAGATCTTTGCCGAGTTTGTCCTAGAGGCGCTGATCAAAAAGGGCGTTCCAAGGCTTGTGGCATACAGGGACGTGCAAAGGGTTGCATTTGAGGCAAGGGACGCAGGATGCGACTATATGCGTGCGGTCATCCAGGACGGGGCAATCTCCTCAAGGCTTGCAGAGGGGGAGATCCGTGCAATCTTTGTACCCGAGAACCACCTGGGGGCGTCGCGGACAATCATCTCAAACGTGCAAAGGTCCGTGCAAAGGACTGCTAGGAAATTCTCCTAGACCTCATCAGGGCCCTGTGAATCTTCGAGCCGTACTGCAGCGCCTTTTTTCTCCTCTCGCATGCGGCCTGCGGAACGCCGCACTGCGACGCCAGCCGCCTGATCACGTGCTTTCTCACCAGGTCGTCGCTGCCCGTAATCTTTTGTGCAACCGGGACGGTCTTTGCAAACTCTACAAACTCCGGGCAGAGCAGCGGCTGTATTATGGAGACCCCGAATTCTGAGGCCGCAGAATTTATGGCCTCAAACATTCCGAGCTCGTTTTCAAGTCTTTCATCGATCAGCTCCATGATGCGCCGCCTGCCGCCTGCAAAGGCGTCCCTGTACGCATTGTATCCGCAGAACAGCTCGTCAATTCCGTTTGCGGTGACCACGGTACCAATCCGGATTCCCCGGGCCAGCCTTGAGACATAGTAAAACGCAATAGAGTTCTCAATCCAGGACAGGTTGTCGGTTCGGATGCGCCCCCTGATCTCCGGAAGAACCCTCCGAAAGGAGTCATGCGTGATCTCCAGGATCTCGTGCGGGTATCCGTAATACCCATTTACCTCCCTTGCAGAGTCGATGTCGCGGGAGCCTGCAAACCCAACTGTCAGCAGGGTCACATCATATCCCATGTCATGGCAGAGCTTTGCTACAAGGGAGCTGTCCACGCCGCCGGAGAAGGCAACCCCGATCCTTTTTTGATGAACCGCCTCCGAGATCGCCTGCCTCGCCCTCTCAAGCAGCGCCCGTACGTCAGAGTCCACAGCAGCCACGGCAGGCCCGCCCTACTAAAATTATTGCAAATGGTTATAACGCTTCAGGCGTATCGGCAGTCATGATTAGGCTATCAGAGGAGGAGGTTGCCGGGGAGCTGCCCTCGCTTGAGGGGTGGTCAGTCGTTGACGGAAGGCTGCACAAGGACTTTGAGTTTCCCAGCTTTGGCGAGGCCTTTGGGTTCATGACTAGGGCGGCAATGGAGATTGAGAAGATCAACCACCACCCGGAATGGCTCAACGTGTACAACAGGCTGTCAGTAGACCTGATAACGCACGATGCAGGCGGCATCACGCAAAACGACATCGCCCTTGCAAGGATTCTAAACTCGCTGTAACCCTTCAGAATTTATATATTGAATGCGGGGAGGATCTCCAAATGACTGCCAGTCCCGCCATTGTAGACTCGGACTTTCGATACCGGGATAAGAACAACAACCTTATGCGCTCAAGAACGGAGCTGTCGATTGCGCAGATGCTGTCGTTTCTGAATACAGAGTACGAGTACGACGCCACGATCAGCACGGATCCCCAAATCAGGGTCGACTTTAAGACGGGGGACGGGCTAATCGAGGTGATAGACGGAGACGGGGACGTTGCAAAGTACAAGGCAATCAAGGAGATGTTCCCGGACCGGAAAATCATGGCAATCGGCCATCCGCAGTATGCGGCGCAGATCAAGGAGCTGGAGGAGATCGTATTTTATGACAAGGCGCCGCAGACGGGATCGATATTTCTGGAGGACCCGTCGTTTGCGTTTGACTATGCGCACATCCTGCCGCTGGTAGAAAAGTGCTCCATCCTGCACGGACACACCTCGTCAATAATGGTGGAGCTGGTCGGACAGATGAGAAACAACCTGCTGGTAGACTTTGGCGAGGCCAAGAGGATCATCAAGGATGCCGTCGATACGTTTGATCACAAGTTCTTCATCAACGAAAGGTACCTCCGATCCGAGGACGGCTCGCACTACAGGATCGGGTTTGAGGGCCCAAAGGGGGTCTTTGACCTGCAGGTCCCAAAGCATACCACGTATCTCCTAGAGGGGGAGGCGACAGTCGAGAGCCTGGCAGCTGAGCTGATCAAGATACTATCACCGATGCTGCCTGCAAACGTGGAGGCAGTAGGCGTGTACATCTACGAGGGATACAGCAAGGGCTCGCACATCATCTCAAAGGTCGCAAGAAAGTAGAAGATGGACCCAAAGATTACCGAAAAGGCATGGAATCCCGGACTGGAGGCGCAGGTTCTAAGGAGATGGCAAGAGTCCGACCTCTACAGGTTCACGCCTGCAGAGGACAACTATGCGATAGACACGCCCCCGCCGTATCCTTCTGGGCGCCCGTGGCACATAGGCGCCGCGGCACACTATTCGCAGATCGACATGATTGCACGGACAGCACGCATGGGCGGCAAGAACGTCTACTTTCCGATCGGAATCGACAGGAACGGGCTGCCCGTGGAGTTGTACACCGAGAAAAAGCACGGCATAAGGATGAGGGAGACAGAGAGGGGAAGGTTCCTAGATCTCTGCAGGGAGGCCCTAGACGACCTAGAGCAGGAGATGATCCAGATCATGACTCGCCTCGGCCTGAGCGGGGATCTCAAGGGCCACTACAGGACAGACTCCGAGGAGTATCGCGCGCTGACGCAGTCCACATTCATAACGCTGTGGAGGGAGGGAAGGATCGTCTTGGCCACCAGGCCGAACAGCTACGACTGGACCTCTGGAACGACCATTGCAGACGCAGAGATCACCTACCAGGATCTGCCTGCAAGGCTGGTCCACATGAGATTCAAGGTCAGGGACTCGGGCGGGGAGATCATCATCGCAAGCACGAGGCCGGAGCTGCTCTGTGCATGCAGGGCAGTCATTGTCAACCCGGAGGATCAGAGGTACGCCGCGCTTGTCGGATGCAGGGCAATAGTCCCCGTTACCGGCGCGGAGGTGGAGATCAGGGCGCACCACTCGGCGCGGCAGGACTTTGGATCCGGGGCCGTAATGGTCTGCAGCTACGGCGATCAGAACGACGTCGCGCTGTTCAGGGAGATGAATCTAGAGGAGGTCGTGGCCATCGGCCTGGACGGCAAAATGACGGAGGCCGCCGGAGACTATGAGGGACTCAGACCAAGGCAGGCAAGGGAGAGGATCATCGGTGATCTGGAGGCAGGCGGCTTTGTCGAGAAGATCGAGGAGATCTCCCACAGGACGCCGGTATCAGAGAGAAGCAAGACCCCAATCGAGATAATCCCGATGGAGGAGTACTACCTCAAGCAGAGGGACTCCGTTGAAATGGTGCGGGAGCTGGGCCTGCAAATCACGTTTTATCCGCAGATGCACAGGCAGATCCTGATGAACTGGCTGGATTCGATTTCCATCGACTGGCCGATTTCCAGGAGGAGGTACTATGGAACGGAGATTCCCATCTGGTACTGCAAGGGATGCGGCCATCCGCACGTACCGGAGCCGGGAAGGTACTACCGGCCCTGGAAGGAAAGGTGTCCGCTTGACGGGTGTGCAAAGTGCGGCGCCGCAGAGTTTGCCGGGGAGGAGAGAACCTTTGACACGTGGATGGATTCCAGCGTATCCCCGCTCTTCGTCTCAAGGTATGGCAGGGACATGGAGTTCTTTGGGAAGGTATACCCGGCATCAATCAGGCCGCAGGCAAAGGACATAGTCAGGACATGGCTGTACTATACGCTCCTAAGGTGCGCCCAGCTGACATCCAAAAGGCCGTGGGACGAGGCGTGGATCATGGGATACGGGCTTGACGAGAGGGGGATGAAGATGAGCAAGAGCAGGGGAAATGCCATCGATCCCCTGCCGGTGATTGAGCAAAACGGGGCAGACGCGTTCAGGTTCTGGAGCGCAAGCGAGGTCAACCACGGATACGACTTTAGGTGCAGCGAGGAGAAGATAAGGTCGGCCAGGAAGTTCCTGAGCAAGCTGTGGAACGTCTCGAGGCTCCTGTCTGGCTTTCCGGTAGTCAGGGAGGCGACCCCGACGGCCACAGACAGGTGGATACTCTCCGAGCTGGACGGCCTAATCAGGGAGTGCAACAGGGGGTATGACGAGTACAACTTTTTCGTGCCCGCAGTCGCAATACGGGAGTTTACCCGGAACCTGTTTGCCGCGCACTATATAGAGATGGTCAAAAAGCGCGCCTACGGGGAGGGGTTCTCAGAGGAGGAGCGCGATGCCGCAATATACACGCTGCACAAGACGCTCTCTACGATCCTCAAGCTGCTGGCCCCGATTACGCCGTTTATCACGGAGCATCTCTGGCTGACGCTGTACTCGAAAAGCAGCATCCACCTGGAGCGGCAGGCACGTGCGGAGGAATCAAAAGACGTCTCGGGGCTGACAGAGGAGGTGGTCCGGTTCAACTCCAGGGTGTGGAACGACAAAAAGGCGGGTGGGCTGTCACTGCGCGACCCCATAGCAGTCGAGGTTCCCCAGGCCCTCGCGGAGCTCAAGAGGGATCTGCAGTCTATGCACAACCTGGAGTAGGGATGCCTCATGGAGAATCCCAAGGACAGCCCGGCCTCAAGACTGAAGGCCGAGTTTGTAAAAAAGTACGATGGCAACGGCCACATACGCGAGGCGATTCCAAGGGCGTCCTCGGAGCTGATTCCGATTGACGACTCCATTTTGGAAAAGCTGCACGACTTTGCCAGAAATAACCCCATCTACTACAACTCGTATGAGATGGAAATCCTGGGGGTTCCCTGCACGGTGTACGAGGGGGACATTAACGAGTACTGGATCAGCAGTACAAAGCACGACGTGAGCAACCAGCCGTTTTATCCGACATGGATCCTTTCTGCATGCGAGGTTGCGCTAGAGTCAAGGAGGCTTGGGATGGAGCAGATCGTCGATGTCGGCTCCGGGGACGGGCGGATTGCATACTGCGGACAGGTCGTCGGGCTGGACTCGTATGGGATAGAGATCGACCGGAGCCTGTCTGAGCTGCAGGAGCGAATCGCACAGGACTCTGGCGTAAGGTTTGGCGTAAGGCATGCCGACGCAAACGAGTTTGAGTATGCCTCCCTGGGACTGACAAGGCCGGCATTCTTCATAGGCGGGCTGCCCGAGATGGGGGAGATGCTTGCAAAGAGCATCGTTGCAAGGATTTTTTCCCATGAGAGGCTCAGGGGCGAGTCTGCGTTTGTCTTCATGGGAAGCTTTCAGTTAAAGAGGTTCTCAAATAAAGAAAAGTGGGGGTGGGGCTTTGTCATAGACGAGGCAGGCCTTGATGTGAAAGGCGTAGTCGTGCTGCCGACATGCTGGACGATGGATCAGCAAAGGGATACGCCGTATATCTTTACAAAAGCAAGATGAGAAGGCAGGCGGGATTTGCGAGTCCGCTCCTGCTTGGATCTTGATCAGCTACCTCAAAAGCCGAACCTGCCCTCTGGCATCTGATCCGGGCGCATTTGTCCCGGTCTGATTCTGCCCACGCGACCGTGCCAGACTTGGTATGGCAAGAGACGCCCGGCAGATACTGCGTCTCAGCCCCGCAGCCGCCGGGCAGCCACGATGACGGCGGCAGGGGCTGCTGCATACATGCCGATATTGAGGGCGATGACCGAGGCGCCCAGCGCCAGCACCGAGGCCTCCGAGCCCTCCTCTGCAAGCGACATTATCGACAGCGTCGAGATCATCGGATATATGGCAATCCTTACGGCCTCGCGAAATGCCGGGTTCTGGCGCTCCAGGTCGGCTACTGCAGGCGAGAACGAATAGTATACAGTGTTGAACCCGGCGACAAAGGAGGATCCCGAGCCAGTCGAGAGAAGCGCACCGTCGCGTATCTCCCTGAGTGCCTGCACCTGCGGAGCCAGCTCGGTCCCGTATGCGGCAGTCGCTATCAGGCACGCGCCGCCGGGCTCCGAGGCTGCCTGCGGCTCGGGCTCGGGCTCGGGCTGCACCGGGGCGGGAGGCTCTGGCGTTACGGGCGGCTCGGGCTCGGGCTCGGGCTCGGGCAGCATCGGGGCGGGAGGCTCCGGCGTTACGGGCGGCTCGGGCTCGGGCTCGGGCTCGGGCAGCATCGGGGCGGGAGGCTCCGGCGTTACGGGCGGCAGAACCGCCGCATCGCCCGGCCCGCCTGCTGTCTGCGTAACCGTGCTTGCAGGTATGTACACCGGAACATCGTATGTGCGCTTGCCGGCACAGGCATCGACGTTTACCGATTCATAGTCGGAGCTTACGCTGCTTCCGGAATGCAGGATTGCGCTGACGCCGATGTATGACTCGCTCTCGTGCATCGGCGCCTTAAACACGGCAAATCCCTCCGGCGTCTGGCCTGCCCCCGTAGTCCTAGTGACGCTGTGCTCCGTGGTGCGAACAGAGACGGCAAGATCATCGGATGCGGGCCCGGCGGCGATCGTTACGAATCCGACCGCGCAGTCCCATGATATGGAGGCTATGTACGCCGCCTCCGCACCGGGCAGTGTGGTCCCGATGCCGGTGCGGCCGCCTCCGCCTCCTCCCCCGCCGCCTCCGACTCCGCTGCTGCGGCCGGTCGGCGGGACTGTGTCGCCATCGGTGTCGTCATCGGTCTGGATACGGCCCGGGATCGTGATCGGGTTGTCCGGCGAGCCACCTATCCGGTTGCCGAATATATCAGATACGGCGCCCGCAGAAATGTCAAGCTGCGGGGTTCCCATCGGGATTATCCCGTCCAGCTGGGCCCGAAGGAGGATAAGCGAGAGGGTCTCGACGTCAGCAGATCCAAAGTCAAATGCGGCACCGCCCAGCGAGACCGCATCTGCCTGGTTTACATCACTGACATGCAGCAGTGAGAGGTTTGCAGCCGATATGTCGACGGCCTCGCTGAAGGTTATGGCCATGGCCCCCGTGCCCTCGTCCAGGGTAGCCGATGCAAAGGCCGGCGGCAGGGTGTCGCGCACCTGCACTATCCTGATCGCCGTTTCCGTGCTGCCACCGCCGCCAATGGCAGTGTAGATCACCTGATAGTCCCCGTGCACGCCGACGTCGACCTGCGAGTAATCCACAGTGACCGGCGAGCCGTCGTCCGTCGTGGCGCCCGGATCGACGTACGGGGTGCCCAGCTCGTGTATAAGCGGGTTGTCTCCTACAAGTGATATGAACTGCGAGATGCCGGATGCGGCCTCCAGCCTCACCAGCTGGAGGCCGTCATCGTACTCGGCGGTCACTGCGGCGTAGGTGTTGCCTCCTATCGTAAAGACGGCCACGCCGGTGGCGCCTGCAAGCCTCAGGGAGCCCGTATCCTCCAGGCTGCCGGCGGCGACAGGACTGGCGGGATCCGTAACATCTACAATCTGGAGGCCGTCGTCGGCAAAGGAGGTCACTGCGGCGTAGATCCGGCCTCCCATCGTAAAGACTGCCACGTCGCGGGCGGTGAGAAGCAGTAGTGAGTCGCCATCAGCAATACTCCCTGCGGCTACAGGTCTGGCGGGATCCGTAACATCTACAATCTGGAGGCCGTCGTCGCCGGAGGCGGAGGCCACTGCGGCGTAGGTGTTGCCTCCTATCGTAAAGACTGCCACGTCGCTGGCCCCGTCAAGTTCCGTGGAGCCCGTATCCTCCAGGCTGCCGGCGGCGACAGGACTGGCGGGATCCGTAACGTCTACAAGCTGGAGGCCGTCGTCGGCAAAGGAGGCCACTGCGGCGTAGGTTCTGTTTCCTATCGTAAAGACTGCCACGCCCTGGGCGCCGTCAAGCAGCAGCTCGTCGGAGTCCTCGGTGTCTTCCAGCTGTCCGGCCGCTGCCGGACTGGCCGGATCCGTAATGTCTATTATCTGGAGGCCGTTGTCGACGGAGGAGGCCACTGCGGCGTAGGTCCGGCCGCCTATCGTGAATATATCCACGTCGCGGGCGCCGTCAAGTAGCAGCTGCCCCACCACGGCGCCTTCAGTCTCCGCATCCACGGCATCTCCCAGACTGCCGACAGGTGTGGGGTTGGCCGGATCCGTGACGTCTATTATCTGGAGGCCGTCGTCGGCGGTGGAGGCCACTGCGGCGTAGGTCCGGCCTCCTATCGTGAATATATCCACGGCGCGGGCGCCGTCAAGCAGGAGCGAGTCCGTATCCCTCAGATTTTCGACCGGGGTTGGACTGGCCGGATCCGTGACGTCTATTATCTGGAGGCCGTCATCGACGGAGGAGGCCACTGCGGCGTAGGTGTTGCCGCCTATCGTAAAGACGTCCACGCCGCGCGGGAGATCAAGCAGCAGCTGCGGGCCGTTGCCTATGCTCCCGACCGGAGTCAGTGTGACGGCGTCCCCGTCGGCCACTACTATCTCAAAGGTTTGCGAGTCGGTGCCGCCGCGGCCGTCATCAACCATTATTGTAACCGTGTGGGTCTGCCCGGCATCGGCCTGCACGGGCGTCCAGACGAGGGTGCCGTCGGTTGTATTGAATGCGGCAGCTGCCGGCAGCGTGCCGCGCGTGATGGAATACGTGTGAGTATCAGTCGTGTCGGCATCGGTTACCGTGGGCGTTATGGTCAGTTGGACGTCCGGCTCGGCGGCCCGGTCGCCTATGGTACCCAGAACGGGATTGTTGTTGTCGCGCGTGACGGTCACAGTTATCGTGCCCTGTACAGAGTCGGTGCCGTCAGATACGGTATATCCGAACGTGTCCGTACCATCAAAGTCCTGGTTCGGTGTGTAGGTTATGGTGGCATCGTCATGTGTGGCAGTCCCGTTTGGCGGGTTATCAACTGCAGATATTATAGGGGTGTCCGATGTGTCGGGATCTGATATGGCAGGCGTTATGGTTATAGGCACATCCTCCTGGGTGGTCACCGACTCGGCGGGTGCCAGCGGCGGGCTGTTGGATGTCGTGCCTGTGACCGTGATCGGGTTGTCCGGCGAGTCTGCTATCTGGTTGCCGAATATATCAGATACGGCGCCCGCAGAAATGTCAAGCTGCGGGGTTCCCATCGGGACTATCTCGTCCAGCTGGGTCTGGACGAGCGTAAGCGAGAGGGTCTCGACGTCAGCAGAACCAAAGTCAAATGCGGCGCCTATCAACGGTACCGTATCTGCCTGGTTTACATCGCTGACGTACAGCAGCGAGAGGTTTGTAGCCGATATGTCTATTGTCTCATCAAAGGTTATGGTCATGGCGCCCGTGCCCTCGTCGAGGGTTGCAGACTCAAAGGAGGGCCTTGTGTCGTCTGCGGTTAACGTGATCGGGTTGTCCGGCGAGTCTGCTATCTGGTTGCCCAGTATGTCTGAGACGGCGCCTGCTGTAATATCGAGCTGCGGGGTTCCCATCGGGACTATCTCGTCCAGCTGGGTCTGGACGAGCGTAAGCGAGAGGGTCTCGACGTCAGCAGAACCAAAGTCAAATGCGGCGCCTATCAACGGTACCGTATCTGCCTGGTTTACATCACTGACGTACAGCAGCGAGAGGTTTGTAGCCGATATGTCTATTGTCTCATCAAAGGTTATGGTCATGGCGCCCGTGCCCTCGTCGAGGGTTGCAGACTCAAAGGAGGGCCTTGTGTCGTCTGCGGTTAACGTGATCGGGTTGTCCGGCGAGTCTGCTATCTGGTTGCCCAGTATGTCTGAGACGGCGCCTGCTGTAATATCGAGCTGCGGGGTTCCCATCGGGACTATCTCGTCCAGCTGGGCCTGGACGAGCGTAAGTGAGAGGGTCTCGACGTCAGCAGAACCAAAGTCAAATGCGGCGCCTGTCAGCGGTACCGTGTCTGCCTGGTTTACATCGCTGACGTACAGCAGCGAGAGGTTTGTAGCCGATATGTCTATTGTCTCATCAAAGGTTATGGTCATGGCGCCCGTGCCCTCGTCGAGGGTTGCAGACTCAAAGGAGGGCCTTGTGTCGTCTGCGGTTAACGTGATCGGGTTGTCCGGCGAGTCTGCTATCTGGTTGCCCAGTATGTCTGAGACGGCGCCTGCCGTAATATCGAGCTGCGGGGTTCCCATCGGGATCACCTGTTGTATCTGGGAATCTACAAGCGTGAGTGAAAGCGTCTCGACGTCAGCAGAACCAAAGTCAAATGCGGCGCCTGTCAGCGGTACCGTGTCTGCCTGGTTTACATCGCTGACGTACAGCAGCGAGAGGTTTGTAGCCGATATGTCTATTGTCTCATCAAAGGTTATGGTCATGGCGCCCGTGCCCTCGTCGAGGGTTGCAGACTCAAAGGAGGGCCTTGTTTCATCCGTCGCATCTGTAACCTCTGCAAGCTTTACAATCTGAAGGCCCTCCATGTCGGTTGTCACCACTGCATACGTGTCCCCGCCGTTCAGGAACACGGCCACGTCGTAGGTGACTCTAAGCAGCAGGTCGGTATCATCTGCAATCTGTCCTGCCGCTGCCGGATTGTCGGGATCAGAGACGTCTATTATCTGGAGGCCGCCGAATTCGGAGGTGACGGCCGCGTAGGTGCCATCTTCTGTCGTAAAGACGTCCACGCCTTGGGCGTTTCTAAGCAGCAGGTCGGTGGTGTCTGCAAGACGTCCTGCCGCTGCCGGATTGTCGGGATCAGAGACGTCTATTATCTGGAGGCCGTGTTCAACAACGGAGGACACTGCGGCATAGGTCTTGGTGCCTATCATAAAGACATCCACGCCAATGGTTCCCTCAAGCAGCAGGTTGTTGGCATCTGCAAGCTGCCCGGCCGCTGTCGGATTGTCGGGATCGGTTATATCTATTATCTGGAGGCCGGCCTTGCCGTTGGATGTCGATGTCATAGTCGCGTAGATCTTGCCGCCTATCAGAAAGACATCCACGCCGAGGGGGGCGTCAAGCAGCAGGTCGGTGGCATCTGCAAGCTGTCCGGCCGCTGTCGGATTGTCGGGATCTGTAACATTTACAATCTGGAGGCCGCCCTCGGTGTTGGATGTCACTGCGGCGTAGACGTCAGATCCCACTTGGAATATCTCCACTCCGCCGGCTCCACCAAGCAGCAGCTCGTCCTCACCCGGGTTTGCAGGCTCGGTGTCTTCAAGATTCCCGGCCGCTGTCGGATTGTCGGGATCGGTTATATCTACAATCTGGAGGCCGCCCTCGCTGCCGGAGGGCACGGCGGCGTAGGTACTCGAGTCTATTCTAAAGGCGGCCACGGCGTTGGCCCCGTCAAGCAGCAGGTCGGTGGCATCTGCAAGCCGTCCGGCCGCTGTCGGATTGTCGGGATCGGTTATATTCACAATCTGGAGGCCGTTCTCATCGCTGGAGGCCACTACCGCGTAGGTGTTGGCGTCTATCGTAAAGACATCCACGCCGTAGGCGCCGCCAAGAAGCAGCTGGGTATTGTCGGGCAGCATTCCGGAGAAGATCGGGCTGTCCGGACTGGCCGTCGTAATCGGGTTGTCCGGTGAATCCCTGATATGGCCTCCGGACAGGTCCGATACGGCGTCTGCTGCGATATCCAGCTGTACAGTCACGATTGGGGCGATTCCTGCCAGCTGCGGGCCTGTGAGCCTCAGCCGTATCGTATCGGAGTCGGCTGCCGTGTCGTCAAAGCCGGCACCTCCCAGCGAGACGGCGTTTGTCTCGCTTATATCGCTGATGTACAGCTTTGACAGGTCTGTCTCAGAGACATCTATGACATCGGCAAACGTGATAGCCATGGCCCCCGTGTTCCTGTCAAGGGTTGCCGATGCAAAGGCGGGCCTTGTGCTCTCTGCAAGCTTTACAATCTGGAGGCCCTCCGTGTCAGAGGCCACCACGGCGTACTGGGCCCCACCGCGGGTGAACACGGACAGATCTCGGGCCGCATCAAGCGATAGTCTCGGGCCGTCCCTCAGGGATCCGGCCTCTGCAGGATTATCCTGATCCGAGACGTCCACGATCTGGAGGCCGTCATCAGACTGGGAGGCCACTGCGGCGTAGACGGCCTGGCCCACCCAGAATATCTCCACGCCGCTGGCCCCGCCAAGCAGCCGGTCGCCGCCGTCTGCCAGCTTTCCGGCAGGTGACGGATTGGCAGGATCCGAGACGTCCACGATCTGGAGGCCGTTTTCACCATGTGACGCCACTGCCACGTATGCAGAGCCTCCCGCCTCGAAGGCATCCACGGCGCGGATTCCCCTGAGTAGCATGTCACTGTCGTCTGCCAGCCGTCCCGTCTCTGCAGGACTGGACGGGTTGCTGACGTCTATGATCTCAAGGCCGTCATCTCCCCACGAGGCCACTACTGCATATGTAGAGCCGCCCCTCTTGAAGGTGTCCACAGAGGAGGTATCAGCAAGCAGTCTGGAGCCGCCGTCTTCCAGCCTTCCGGGTGCCGTCAGACTGCTGGGATCGGTGACATTTACAAGCTGGAGGCCGCCGTCGTGCTGTGAGGTGACTGCCGCGTAGGTGTTGCTGCCTATCGTAAAGGTGGTTACGCCGGTGGCGCCATCAAGCAGGCGGAAGCCGTTATCTTCCAGCCTTCCGGCAGACTGCGGATGCGCAAGATCCGAGACGCTGAATACCTGGATGCCGTCGTCGGCATGGGAGGCTATTGCCGCGTAGGTCTTGCCGCCTGCAGTGAAGGTTGCCACGCCGCGGGCGCCGTCAAGCAGCCGTTGAGGCAGGTTAGAATCTACCAGATTGCCGAGGCCCCTGGGTTTGTCGGGCCTGCTGATGTCGACAATCTGGAATCCGTCCTCGGCGTTGGAGACGGCGACGGCGTAGACATTGCTTCCTATTGTAAAGGTATCCACGCTGCGGGACTTTTCAAGTATCAGACTTGCACTGTCAGGCAGCCTTCCGGAGGGTATCGGGCTGTCCGGGCTGGCCGTCGTGATCGTGTTGTCGGCCGCGGCGTCTATCAGGTTTCTAGACAGGTCAGATACGGCACCTGCGGCGATGTCGAGCTGCGGGGCCGTCATCAGATCGATCGCTGCCCGTTGTGAGCTTGCAAGATCTATTTGTATGGTATCCGAATCGGCCGCAGCATCATCAAAGTCGGCGCCGGCCAGCGAGACGGTGTTTGTCTCGTTTGTGTCACTGACGTACAGCAGGGACAGGCTGGTAGCCGAGACGTCCACGGTCTCGCTGAAGGTGACCGTCATGACACCCAAGTCCACGTCCAGGGTAGCGGATGCGAACTCGGGTCTTACATCATCTGTTACTGACAGCTCCACTATCTGGAGGCCGTCGTCTAAGTAGGAGGCCACTGCGGCGTAGGTCTTGGTTCCTATCGTAAAGACTGACACGCCGTGGGCGCCGTTAAGCTCCCGGGAGCCTCCATCTCCCAGCTTCCCGGCGGCAGTCGGATTGTCGGGATCGGTGACGTTCACGATCTGGAGACCATCGTCGTGCTGTGAGGCCACTGCGGCGTAGGTGTTGCTGTCTATCGTAAATATATCCACGTCAGAGGCGCCGTCAAGCTCCCTAGAACCGTCATCGACCAGATTCCCGGCAGCAGTCGGATTGTCGGGATCGGTGACGTTCACGATCTGGAGACCATCGTCGTCAATGGAGGCCACTGCGGCGTAGGTGTTGCTGTCTATCGTAAATATATCCACGCCTCTGGCACCGTCAAGCTCCCTAGAACCGTCATCGACCAGATTCCCGGCAGCAGTCGGATTGGCAGGATTGGTGAGATCTACAATCTGGAGGCCGTTTCTAGTAAATGAGGCCACTGCGGCGTAGGTGTTGCTGTCTATCGTGAAGGCGCTCACGTCGTAGATGCCGTCAAGTAGCGGGGCGGTCGTATTGTGCATCTTCCCTACGGCAGTAGGACTGGCAGGATTGGTGAGATCTACAATCTGGAGGCCGTCGTCTGCGTTGGCTGCCACCACCGCGTAGGTCTTGGCGCCTATCGTAAAGACATCCACACCTTGGGCGCCGCGGAGCAGCAGTTCATCTGCATCCTCGTTGTCCTCCAGATTGCCTGCCGCTGCCGGGTTGTCGGGATCGGTGACATCTACAACCTGGAGGCCGTGGTCTGAATAGGAGGCGGCTATTGCGGCGTAGGTCTTGCCGCCTGTCGTAAAGACGTCCACGTTGTAGGCGCCGTCAAGCAGTAGTCCGTCCGGCTCGGTGTCCTCCAGCTTGCCTGCCGCTGCCGGGTTGTCGGGATCGGTGACGTCCACGATCTGGAGGCCGTCGTCTGCGTTGGAGACCACTACGGCATAGGTCTTGGTGCCTATCGTGAAGATATCCACATTGCGAGCATTGTCAAGCTCCAAGGTGCTGCTATCTCCCAGACTCCCGACTGGGGTCACCACGATCGGATCTGCGGGGGTCACCACTATGTCAAAGGTTTCCTTGTCGGTGCCGCCGCGGCCGTCACTTACCGTTATGGTGACCTTGTGAGTCTCTCCGCCATCGGATGGGGTCGTCCTCCAGACGAGGGTGCCGTCAGATGTGGAAAATGCGGCAAATGCCGGCAGCGTGCCGCGCTTTATGGAATACGTGTGCGTGTCGGTCGTGTCGGCGTCGGTCACGGAAGGAGTTATGCTCAGCTGTACGCCTGCCACCACGGTCCGGTCGCCTATTGTTCCCAGTACGGGGTCGTTGTTGTCGCGCGTGACTGTTATCGTTATGGTGCCCTGCGCCGTGTCTGTTCCGTCAGATACGGTATACCCGAAGGTGTCCGTACCTTCATAGTCTTGATCCGGTGTGTACGTTATGGTGGTATCATCATGGATGGCAGTCCCGTTTGGCGGATCAACTACTGCCGATATTACCGGTGTGTCCGATACGTTGGGATCTGATATGGCAGGCGTTACGGTCACGGGCGTGTCCTCTGGCGTGGTAGCCGTCTCGGCGGGTGCCACCGGCGGGGCGTTTGTGGCATCTGCCGCATCCAGCCTCACTATCTGGATTCCATGGTCGTCCCTAGCTGTTGCCACCGCATAGGTGGCGGCACCTATTGTAAAGACTTCCACGTCAAAGGCGGTAGCAAGCAGCAGATCGCTGGTGTCCTCCAGCTGCCCGGCCGCTTCCGGATTGTCGGGATCGGAGATGTTCACAATCTGGAGGCCGTCATCCCCAAAGGAGGCCACTGCAGCGTAGGTGCTGCCGCCCATCTCAAAGACGGACACGCCATAGGCGTTTCCAAGCTTCAGGGAGTTGTCATCCCCTAGATTTCCGGCAGCCGCCGGGGCGGCCGGGTCGGTGACGTCCACGATCTGGAGGCCGTCGTCACCGCCACTTGTCACCGCCGCGTATGTTCTATGTCCAATCGTAAAGACATCCACGCCGTGGGCGCCGCCAAGCCTCCTAGATCCGTCGTCGCCAAGATTTCCGGCAGCCGCCGGGGCGGCCGGATCCGACACATCCACAATCTGGAGGCCGTTGTCCGTCTCGGAGGCCACTGCCGCGTAGGTCTTGGTGCCTATCGTAAAGACGTCCACGTGTTGACTGTCGGCAAGCAGCAGGTCGTTATCGTCCTCCAGATTTCCGGCAGCCCTCGGGTCGGCAGGGTTTGTGACGTTGACAATCTGGAGGCCGTTATCATCATCAAAGGTGTTGATGACTGCCGCGTAGGTGCTACCGCCTATTGTAAAGACGTCCACGTCATGGGCGCCGCCAAGCAGGAGGGAGTCCGTATCGTTCAGGTTCCCGACTGGGTTGGGACTGGTAGGATCGGTGATGTCCACGATCTGGATGCCTTCGTCTAGGCCGGAGGTGACTGCGGCGTATGCCTTGCTGCCTATCGTAAAGACGTCCACGCCAAAGGCGCCGTCAAGCAGCAGCTCGTCCTGGCCCTCGGTGTCTTCCAGGTTTCCGACGGCCATAGGCTGGGCAGGGTTGGTGACGTTGACAATCTGGAGGCCTTCTGTAAAGGAGGTGACTGCGGCGTATGCCCTGGCGTTCCCGTCATCGGTTGTTTCAAAGACGGCCACGCCTGAGGATGTGTCAAGCAGTCTGGAGCCGTCGTCTTTGAGATTTCCGACTGGGGTCACATCGATCAGATCCAAGGAGGCCACGACTATATCGAAGGTTTCCGAGTCGGTGCCCCCGCGGCCGTCACTTACCGTTATGGTGACCGTATGGGTCTGCCCGGCATCTGCCTGAACCGGCGTCCAGACGAGGCTGCCGTCCGAGGTATTGAATGCGGCAGCTGCCGGTAGCGTGCCGCGCGATATCGAATACCTGTGCGTGTCAGTTGTGTCGGCATCAGTTACCGTGGGCGTTATGGTCAGCTGGACGTCTGGCGTCGCGTTCTGGTCTCCTATCGTACCGAGGACGGGGTCGTTGTTGTCGCGCGTTATAGTTACAGTTATCGTGCCCTGCGCCGTGTCCGTTCCGTCAGATACCGTGTATGTAAAGGCGTCCGTACCGTCATAGTCTGTATCGGGAGTGTAGGTTATGGTATCATCGTCATGGGTGGCGGCCCCGTTGGGCGGGTTAGATACTGCCGATATCACCAGGGTGTCCGACGTGTCCAGATCCGATATTGCAGGCGTTATGGTAACGGGCGTATCCTCTGCAGTGGTTGCCGTCTCGTCAGGCGCAACAGGCGGGCTGTTGGGAGTCTCTGCCTCAGCACCCAGCCTCACCAGCTGGAGGCCGTTGTCATCATAGGCGGCTACTGCGGCGTAGGTGTTGGTGCCAATTGTGAAGACAGCCACGTCGGAGGCGCCGTCAAGCAGCAAGTCGTTGTTATCGGCCAGTCTTCCTGCGTCGGCGGGACTGGCAGGATTGGTGACGTTCACAATCTGGAGACCGTTGTCATCCCGTGCCGCTATAATCACGTAGGTGTTGTCGCCTATCATGAAGGTATCTATGTAGCGGGCGCCGTTAAGCTCCCTAGATCCGTTATTCCCCAGACTGCCTGCGGCGGTGAGATTGTCAGGATTGGAGATGTTCACAATCTGGAGACCGTCGTCTGTGCGGGAGGCTACTGCGGCGTAGGTGTTGGTGCCTATCTCAAAGACGTCCACGCCGGAGGCGCCGTTAAGCAGCAGGGTGCTGTTGTCGCCCAGTCCTCCGGCGGCGGCGGGATTGGCAGGATTGGTGACGTTCACAATCTGGAGGCCTTCTTTAAAGGAGGCTACTGCGGCGTAGGTGTTGGTGCCTATCGTGAAGGTCTCCACGTCTTGGGCGCCTGAAAGCCGTATAGAAGTCGTATCTTCTAGGCTCCCGGCGGCGGCGGGTCGGTCGGGATCGGTGACGTCCACAATCTGGAGGCCGTTCTCATCGGTTGAGGCCACTGCGGCGTAGGTGTTGGTGCCTATGGTAAATACGTCCACGCCGGGGGTGCCTGAAAGCAGCAGGGTGCTGTTGTCGCCCAGTCCTCCGGCGGCGGCGGGACTGGCGGGATTGGTGACGTCCACAATCTGGAGGCCGTCATCAAGGCTGGAGACCACTACGGCGTAGGTGTTGGTGTCTATCATGAAGGTCTCCACGGCGGCGGCGCCTGAAAGCCGTCTAGAGCCACCATCTTCCAGATTGCCGGAGGCGGCGGGACTGGCGGGATTGGTGACGTCCACAATCTGGAGGCCGCTGTCATCGGTTGAGGCCACTGCGGCGTAGGTGTTGCCGTTTATCGTAAAGACGTCCACGCCGGAGGCGGTGAAAAGCAGAATCGTCCCGTCTGCGTATCCCAGATTCCCGGTTGGGGTTATCTCGATCGTGTTAGGGTCGGTATCGGCCACGGCTATATCGAAGGTTTCCGAGTCGGTGCCGCCGCGGCCGTCATTTACGGTTATGGTGACCTCGTGGGTCTGCCCGGCATCTGCCTGAACAGGCGTCCAGATGAGGGTGCCGTCAGAGGTGGAAAATACAGCAGCTGCCGGCAGCGTGCCGCGCGATATAGAATAAGTGTGCGTGTCAGTCGTGTCAGTATCAGTTACCGTGGGCGTTATGGTCAGCTGTGTGTCTGGCGTCGCGTTCTGGTCGCCTATCGTACCCAGAACCGGATCGTTGTTGTCGCGCGTTATGGTTATCGTTACCGTGCCCTGCGCCGTGTCTGTTCCGTCAGATACGGTATATCCGAAGGTGTCCGTGCCATCATAGTCCTGATCAGGTGTATATGTTATGGCAGTACCATCATGTGTGGCAGTCCCGTTTGGCGGGTCGTCTACTGCCGATATCACCGGTGTGTCCGATGTGTCGGGATCCGATATGGCAGGCGTTATGGTTACAGGCGTGTCCTCTACAGTGGTTTCCGCCTCGTCAGGCGCAACAGGCGGGCTGTTGGGAGCCTCTGTATCCGCTCCCAGCCTCACCAGCTGGAGGCCGTCGTCCTCAAAGGCGGCCACTGCGGCGTAGGTGTTGGTGCCTATCTTAAAGACGGACACGCCGGAGGCGCCGTCAAGCTCCCTGGATCCCCCGTCCCCAAGATTCCCGGCGGCTGTGGGATTTGCAGGATCGGTGACGTTTACGATCTGGAGGCCGTCGTCGTTGAAGGAGGTGACTGCCGCGTAGGTGCTGGCGCCTATGGCAAAGACGTCCACGTCAAAGGCGCCTTCAAGCCGCAGCCCGTCGGCGTCCTTGGTATCCCCTAGGTTTCCGACGGGCCTAGGCTGGGCCGGGTTTGTGACGTTTACGATCTGGAGGCCGCTCTCATTGAGAGAGGTGACTGCCGCGTAGGTGCTGGCGCCTATGGCAAAGACGTCCACGGCGTTGGCGCCGCGGAGCAACCGTGAGTTGTTGTCTCCCAGATTACTGGTGGGGTCGGGATTGTCAGGATCGGAGACGTTTACGATCTGGAGGCCGTTGCCGCTGGAGGAGGCGACTACGGCGTAGGTGTTACCGCCTATCTCGAATACGGCTACGTCGACGGCACGACCAAGTCTCAGGGAATTGTCATCGTCCAGATTTCCGGCAGCCGTCAGACTGGCAGGATTGGTGACGTTTACGATCTGGAGGCCGTCGTCGTCGCGGGAGGCCACTGCGGCGTAGGTGTTACCGCCTATCTTAAAGACGTCCACGCCGCGAGGATTGTTAAGCTCCAGAGTGTTGCTATTGCCCAGGCTGCCGGAGGCGGCCGGATTGCTGGGGGTGGTGACGTCTACGATCTGGAGGCCGTCGTCGCCGCCGGAGGCCACTGCGGCGTAGGTGTTACCGTCTATGGTAAAGACGTCCACGTTGTAAGCGCCACCAAGTTCCGTAGTGGCACCATCATCTCTCAGACTGCTGATGGGGGTGGGACTCGTGGGATTGGTGACGTCTACGATCTGGAGGCCGCCTTCGACCTCCGAGGTTACTGCGGCGTAGGTGTTACCGTCTATGGTAAAGACGTCCACGCCGCGGGCACCGTTAAGCAGTCTAGAGGGGTCATCGCCCAGTTGGCCAACGGCAACTACCTCGATCTCGCTCTGCTGCGCGTATGCGCCCTCCTGCAGGGCCCCGGCGGCGGCAAGGCCCAGGACGGCGGCCGCAACAAACACCAAGTGTATGAAAGTTGTTCCTGCCGGGGCGCGATGGAACGGATGATGCCGTGCGACAGCTATGGCAGGCCACCGCCTCCTGACTCGGGGGCGCGGTTCCCTCCCGTGTAGCCCGGCTTGCCGTCCTGCGCAGACTGCCTGTCGCAGGACGTATGGATGCAGATCCGCCGCGTACCGGCCCCCCTCGTGCCGCCAGGATCATGACTGGACGCCAATATATCACAGCCTCCCGGATGGGGTCGTCCTCCTGCTCCGACAGCAGGGCTTGGTTGGCCTTCCCCCCCTCCAATGGTTATTTGGACATGAGCAGGAAAAAGTCACGGCATACATCAGGGCCAAGTCAGGCATATCGACCCCCCCCCCCCAAGGACTGCTGGACATCGGCAGGCATACATCATGCCTCACAACAGCGTGTAAAACATTCATTATGATATCATGGTTAAATTGGGTGTGATTATTAAGTGTGTACGGAGTACCCATTCTGCGTGTAATGGATGCAGTTGTGGCCTCAAGTTCACTGCGTGTGGGTTGATGGCCTTTCATAATGCTGATGTTATATAGGAACTGTATTTGATCAGCGTGATCATGATATATTAAGCAGGTTGTCAAAACATATGCTGTTTCATACGAAAATTAGTTCCGCCTAAGATCAGGTGTACTTGGGTTATTTTAGACTCTACCGATCAAAAAATGTGAGGAAAAGACCGGAGGAAAAGTCGCTCCGGGTGCATAAAAGGCCAGGGAGAAAAGGTACGAGGTCACCTGCCCCCCGCCAATCAGGCACAAATTGGCACGTACAATTATGATTTCCATGCCCGGACAGCGGGGGGGACGTGACCGCGTACCGGCGTCATAAGGGTCCCAGTCAAGCCAGGCGACTCTCAGCCTTCCCAGTAGCCTGCTCGTGGCGGTGCAGACGACCATATGCGGGTCTAGGCAGCCTTGCTTGAACCGTTTCGGGTTTAGGCCGTTTTGCAGGGAGTTCCGGGAAGACTGAATTATGACGACATTCATTTCACGCATCCCCCATGCACTGCTCGAAGGTCATCTGCTTCTTTAGCATCCAGTATGATATGCGCAACAGCTTGGATGCGGCAGCCACCGCATCCTTGGAGCTGCCCCTCTTCTTTGCAATCCTCTTGTAAAAGACGGATATGGGCGAGGCTGGCGGCGTGTATCTTACGTGGCTGTGCACCGACTCCACCAGGAGCCACCTCATCATGGAGCTGCCCCTCTTTGTTATCCTGCCATGGTGGACGGTGTCTGCGGAGTTTCTCACCGACGGCACCAGTCCGGCATACGCGCACAGCCTGTGCGAGTCGGCAAACCTGTCAACGCCGTCTATCTCTGATGCAAGGGTCAGCGCAGTGTACCTGCCAAACCCCGGAACCGATGTCAGTAGGACGGCATCAGGACTGTCGGCCACTGCGTCCTTGATGCGCAGGTCTGTGCGTGCTACCCTGTCGTTTATAGAGTCAATTACTCCCAGCCTGTCGTCTATCCTAAAGTTGTCCAGCTTTCTCACCCTTGCGATCCACGGTGCCGAGAACGGATCCCCCCTTATCCGTATCCTGTTTTGCAGCAGTATCGCGTGTATCTGGTTTTTTTGTACGGTCCTTGACTGTATCAGCTTTGCGCGGTGCCTGGTCAGCTGCCTGTTCTGTACCGTCTTGCCGGACGGAACGTAGCACTTGGTTATGTATCCTCCCCTGAGAAGGTCTGCCAGGATCTGCGCGTCGACCTTGTCGGTCTTTTTCCTTGATGTCGCAATTGCCCCGGTCTCAAACGGGTTTGAGAGGATCACGTCTCTTTTGAGATCGTCTGCAATGAACCTGAACAGCCCGTACCACACGGAGGATGACTCCATGACGCATCTGGCGTTCTCCGGGATCTTTGCAAATATCCCCCTTGCCTCGCTGTCCTTGTTGCTGATTTTTGTGTTGCTCAGCACCTTGCCGTCCTTGTCTATCATCGCGACCTGGATGGACTCCTTGTGCACGTCAAGGCCGACATACTGCTGCACCGCCTTTTTCATGCATCTCCTCTTTTTTACAGTAATCTGTTTGTTTGCACTGCCGTTTATATTGGCACCATCTGAATTTCGTTTTTGAGACACATATGGTTACCATGACTGACGCCTCCAAGCAGCAGATAAGCAGGCCCGGGCGAAAGGACATGGAAAAGTCGCACTATTCGGGCAAGGCAGGCACGCACACGGCCAAGGCCCAGTATACGATCGGCATACGCGGCAACACAGCTCACAAGACCCCGCACTCGCCGGGGCGCGTCAACGACATCAGCATATGCCAGATGAAGCATCCCACGTTCTCGAGCGGCGGCAGTGACGGCGAGAAGCTGCGGCACTATATGGACCTCGGATACCAGGGTGCGCAGCACGTCTATGCAGGAACCGAGGTGATACTTCCCATCAAGAAGAGTCCTGGCGGCAGGCTGACCGACGAGCAAAGAGAGTACAACAGAATACACTCAAAGATACGCGTGTTCGTGGAAAACGTCATGCGCAGGATCAAGACGTTCAAGATGATGAGCTGCAGTTACAGAAACCGGCTCCGAAGGTACGATCTGGCCGGCAGCATCGTGTGCGGGCTGGTCAGCCCGAGGATACTGGGACGGATAGCCGCTGCGACCTGAGAGACACGGCAGAAGGCAACTGCAACCTGCCATTCGTAATTTAATTGCGGATCGCTTCTCTGTGTCTCCCTGTCCCCTGCCAAGGAAGGCCATTGGAACCGGCGGCATGCGCAGGTGCAGGCCGGGGGGGATCCACAATCATGCTTGCAATCATGAATTTCCGAGGGCCATCTGCTGCCGGCACGGGCACCTGATCATGGGATGCCTCAAGGGCCTTTGCTCGTCGACATACGCAAAGCTCGTGTAGTGCAGAAAATCCTTGCAGATGTGCGTCTTTCTAGACTAAAATTGCCAGCCTTCAGTGCTAAACATTCCAAGCAGGGTCATGTCTGTAATGTTGTAACGAGTGCAGGCGGCAGGGATTTTGATGTCGCTTCGTCTGCTCTCATGTGTTATGACAGCAGGTGTGGAATCATCGATACTTTGGGCTTGGATTACTCGGGCCAGTGCAACAACGAATGGATCGGCGACGGCATTAACCGAATTTACAGGAACGAGTTGCTTAAATTCAGACATTACCTCATCGACAAGTTTCACGATTTCGTTGTTGTTGTCCACAAACATCCTGGAATTGGTCTTGCACCACGACAGGACGTCATCGTCTTTTTTTTCTAGTTCCTTGGGAACCTCAGACGGGGAAATCAATCTGCCATCTGTGACTATGCCGGATAGCCTTTTCCAGACATTTGGAAATGTGTCTTGAGGATATCGAATGCTGGCATCGACAAGCGCGCTAGTGTCAACCACATAGACAAAGACCATTTTTCTACAGTCGTTCTTGTACGGCGTCAAAATGCTTGAGTTTTAGGTCAAGATAATCAATTGTATCACTGGTGTTGATGATTTCCTTCTCCCGAGAGTCCAGGACCAGCGATATGTACTTTTTACCCCTGCGGCTGAGACACAGGTCGACGGGTCTGGCAAAGCCACCACCCCTTGTTTGGGATGAAGGCACCTGTAGTAATTTCAACTCGCCTGCATAGTAATGCAAATCAGGATGTTTGGGAAATGACTTTATTATACGCACGATGATTACTTGCTTGCTAACTCGAAATTGTCTAGAAAGCGCATCAACTATTGACTCGGGTTTGCCTTGTTTCCCATCTAGCTTATGGAAGCTGTCAAGAAACGTATCTGCAGGAACTAGAACTGCTGCTGCAAACTTGTTGCACCAGGATTCAATTCGCTCTTGGTTACTTGCAGACATACTAGTCTGCCCATACTTGGGTACGCAAATCCCGCCTTCATTGAGCAGAATATGACCATATTCATGCATGAGTGAAAAGATTCTTGCAGGGTATGCATCTGCAGAGTTGATTACTATTGCACGAGGTAAAGCATCAGACAGTGTCAAGCCACGCACCTCATCTACTGGAAAGCTAGCCTGGAAGACGAAAATATTCAGAGACTCCAATACTGCCCTGAGCTTGCTGTATCTTTTACCGATGTGGCCTCTTGCATCAGGAGCCAGCAGGCCGTCCTCAGAGTCAAAACCAAGTCGTTTTCTTTCTTGAACTGCTACTGCCTCTGGATCATCGCTGATTTTTATCACCGACTTGATCCTCGGGGTAGTGGAGAGCCTTTGCTGCTTTAGCAGATCGTAGGCGACGGACTGCTGATACCTTGCTACTCGAATTGCCAGGATGGTTTCCCGGGATAATTTGGCGGGCTTGTTGCTGGCAAGTCTTCGAAAGTCGGTCAGTGGAGGCTCTGATGGAGGTCTTGGCAAGAAGAAGACCGCCAGCGGCCTTTTGGCGCATTCGGCCAGTTTTTCAAGCACGTGTATGTCTATTGCCTGTTTTTTCGACCTCCACTGCAGGATTGTCTTGGGGGAAACCTCTAGTTTTTTTGCAATCTCGCGATTACTCCAGCCACTGCTGTCAATTATCCATTTTAGCACGTCCGGATTTATTTTGGCTGCAACCTTCTGTCTGACCATGGGTTTTATCTACCAGATAAATAATTAAAGACTCTTTAATTGTACGAGGTCACCTACCCCCATCAGTCAGGCACGAATTAGATGCATGATTGTGATTTTCGTGCCTAGCTAGCAAGGGACGTGACCACATACCTTTAATTTAGTTTCAGATCATTTTTGTAAAAAACCCACTAGAAAACCCTGAAAAAGTCGCCAGGCCGCCACAAGACGGCTCACGGAGCTCGTGCCCGGCGCGATGTAAAGCCGCCTATGATCCCCTGCCCACGCACAAAATCCGGCTTGCAGCCTGTCGGCCCCATGAAACTCACGGCCGGGATCGCGGTGCTTTACGGATCTGCGACCCGCCGCAAGCGCCCGCCTGCAAGGCGGGAAGATCCGGCGTCCATTCGGTGCAGTGACGCACTAAAAGGCCACCGCACTGCCGTACTTTGCACGAAGATCATCGAACAGCCTTTTCCGGCCGGGCCTCAGCTGCCCGTCATCACCGTACATACCGGTAAAAAACGCGGCCAGGACGCGCCGGCCTCCCTCATCGTAGAACCTGACGGAGAAGCTGAGCCGCCCGGGCCTCTGCTCTACTGCAAACTCCGCACGCCTGACCAGCTCCCGGCTTATGTGCATGTGGCACGGCCCGTCATTGTCCCCGACGTTGACGTATTTCCCGCGCTCGCAGACGCCCAGCCCGTTGCTGCGGATCTCGCTGGTGGCGCCGTCTGCCCGTATGACGAACAGAATGTCGTCAATGGCGGCCAGATCGGCCAGCATCCCCCCTAGCATGCCCGCTGCCCAGAGTCCCTGACCAGGCCTACAAAATACCGGTGTACTGCCAGATCCTCTGTCAGCTCCGGATGAAACGACGTCCCGATTATGCCCCCCCTTTTGACTGCGACTGTCTTCTCGTTCAGCTTTGCAATCGGCTCGACGTCCGGCGCCGCAGACAGTATCGCAGGTGCCCGGATGAAGACCCCCCGAAAGCTCTGTATCCCTATAGGATTCATCGAGACGTCTGCCTCAAAGGACTGCCTTTGCCTTCCAAAGGAGTTTCTTTCAATCTCTATGTCCAGGAGCTCAAGCAGCGGCTGTCCGGTCTTCCCCACGACCCTGTCGCTTGCACGGCCTGCAAGCAGCACCATCCCGGCGCAGATTCCAAGCGCGGGCATGCCCGAGGCGACCTTCTGCCTGATCTGCTCAAGGGCCCCGTTGGCCAGGGACAGCCGCCCCATCGTGGTGCTCTCCCCGCCCGGGATGACGAGGCCGTCTAGGCCCTCGATCTGTCCGGGGGTCTTTACGGCGCTGACGTCGGCCTCCAGGCCCAGCTGTCCTGCAGAATCCTCCAGCGAGGAGATGTTTTCGGCAACGTCTCCCTGGACTGCCAGGACCCCGAGCCTCATGGTCACGCCGAGCCACCCCGATCCTGCATGCGCAGCTCAAGCGTCTTGACATCCAGCCCCAGCATCGACTGCCTCTCGTCAATCATCCTTTGCGCCTCCCTTACCCGGTCCGGCTCGTCCCAGAAGGTCGCGGCCAGGACGATTGCGCGTGCGCGCTCGGCGGCGTCCTCGGATGCAAAGACTCCAGATCCTACGAAGATCCCGTCACATCCCAGCGACATCAGGTATGCCGCATCTGCGGGGGTGGCGATGCCGCCTGCGGCAAAGTTGACGACGGGCAGCCTGCCGGCCCGGGCCGTCTGCTCGACCAGGCCGTAGGACACGCGAAATTCCCTTGCCATCCTGACCAGCTCCTGGCTGTCCCCCGAGTCGTGCACCGCCCCGACGGCGCGGAGCCCGTCTCTTACCTTCTTGATGTGGGTGATGGCCTCTGCCACGTTTCCGGTGCCGGGCTCGCCCTTTGTCCTGATCATCGCGGCGCCCTCGTCGACCCTGCGCAGCGCCTCGCCTAGCGACCTTGCGCCGTTGACAAAGGGGGCGGTAAAGTCCCACTTCCAGATGTGCCGGGACTCGTCTGCCGGCGTCAGCACCTCGGACTCGTCGATCATGTCGACGTCTGCCTCCTCCAGGACGCGGGCCTCATAGACGTGGCCGATCCGGCACTTTGCCATGACAGGTATGGTGACAGAGTCCTTGATCTCCTCTATGACCCTGATGCTTGCGGTCCTTGCGACCCCGCCTGCCTTTCTGACATCGGAGGGCAGCTTGTCTAGGACCATGACTGATACGGCGCCTGCCTCCTCTGCAATCCTGGCCTGCTCGACGGTCGTAACGTCCATGACGACTCCGTTTTTGAGCATGTGCGCAAACCCCCTCTTCAGGGTGGAGGTTCCGCGGGTCGTTGCGACCGAGTCCAGGCTGTCGTCGACTATTCCCCCCGCCCCGGTATTCTCACCTGCCAGCGGAATCATAGGGTTAGCTGGGGCCGCTCCGTATTTGTACCTATTCACCGGCCAGATCCACAATCTCGTCGAGCTTTTCCTCGAGGTGCGTGATCAGGGGAGGTACAAAGCTGTCGGTGGCGTTTTGATCAGGCCAGTTGATCTGCTTTTGCTGCCCGTTGAGGTTGATTTTGAGTGTGGACTTTTGATACTCGGTCTGCCCGTCCCTGGCAGGGAAGGACTCGGTCGGAATCGACACTATTCCCGTCTCCTTTATCAGCGCCGTCAGCCGGAGCATCTGCTCGCCGTCAAGCCTGAATTTTTTTTCAGGCAGGCTCTGACCCGACTCTATTACGACATAGGTCGCATCCCCGTCCTGCCCTACCTTTAGGATCTCGCTTTTCTCAGAGCCCACGCGCTCTGTGAGGCCAAAGGAGACCGTCCTTATCTGATGCTTTGTGTATTCCAGCTCCAGCCGGTCGTTTGGATTGGCGGCGCTAAATGGGATTTCTGTCTGCGTCAGCATCGGGACTGCAATCACCGCTGCAACAATAGCTGGAACCGCCGCTAATCCCAGGATGACTGGCCTGACCATGGTACAAGTCCGGCTCTTTGGCAAATAAAGCTAGCCATCTATGGACGGGCGTGTATTAAGCCCGCCTCGGGCCGCGCCTCCATCGGTGATCCTGCGCGCATGCGGCTCTGCATGCCAGGGCTACATGAAGCGGCGGCCATGCGGAACAGCGGCACGTCTTCGGCCAGGCAGTCAGGCCTTAAATCCAGCCATCAAGGGAAAATACCGCTGGTCTCAGATGGTATGGTGATGAAGGTTCACGAGCAGTACCTGACTGAGGTTAACGAGTGGGTTCTAAGAGAGAGGAAAAGAACCGGCAAGCCCGTATCAAAGTCATCCAAAAAAAACATGGACGAGGTACTCGATGATAAATGGCGCCGGCAATTCCGGAGACAGGGGGCAGGACCTGCTTGAAATAGCCGCCCACGTCATGGGTGCAGCTGCCTTGAAGCAGTCGTTCATGGACGGCAATAGAAGGGCCGGAATTGTCGCAGCAGAAAAGTTTTTGCGCGACAACGGATATGACTTGCATTGATCCGGAAGAAGAGAACCTGGAGTCAAGGCGAATGCTAAGAAGGTAATAGGTTAGCCCCTGCCTAGAGTTAAAGTCACACCCACCGTCTTTTCAGGCATGAAAATCACAACTGCAGGCAGATTAGTGCAGGATTGCTAGGGGCAGACGACCACGTACCCGGGGTTTCTGACCAGCGCGTCCCTGATCATGTCCGTAACGTTGCACCCCCGGAGGCGCCATGTCTCGATGCACGTCAACATGTTACCGAACATCTTCTGTCCGTCTTTTGTCCGCAGTCCGAACCGTATCTTGCGCGCGATCACGCCGGGCCTCAGCGTGCGCTCTGCCAGGTTGTTGGTGGGATCCATCCCAGGACGCGTCGTAAACGTGTAGAGAAACTCCGAGGCGTTGTCAATCTTTGTGGCACAGCTGTCACATCCTTCCTTCCTGTATGTGGCGGCAATCTCGCGTGTTTCTGCCACCCGACTGTCGTGCTGCCTGGCAGCCTCCTCCGGCGGCCCCGGCCCCTTGGCGCAATGCATCTGCCACTTGAGGCGCTCGCCTGCGGCGCGAACCTCCGGGGAGTCCGTTTTCTCGCTTTGGGCGTCTGCCTCCCGGATTATGTGGGCCCAGCACCGCTGCCTGTTCCTGCCAAAGAACTTGTCGTATCCGGGGTATCCGTCAGTCACCCCGACTCTGGGCACGTATGAAAAGTGCTCATCCAGTACGGATGCCCTCCTGCTGTCAGTTGCCACCATGTGCGCGCCGACGGCATTGCCGTCCTTGACGCCCACTGCCACCCACATGTAGCCGCTCTTGCCGTCGTATGGCATCCCCGTCTCGTCCATGTGGACGTGGTCGCATCCTGCAATGTCTTTTTTGATGTCCTCCACGCACGGATCAAGCTTCTTTGTAACGGTCTTGAGGCAGTTCTGTATCATCGCCTTGCTTACATCAATTTTAAAGATCTCCTTTACGATGCGCCTGATCGAGCCGACGGATGCCGGCATGGTGTACAGGGTGCCGATATAGGAGGCAATGTTGGGTCCAAACTCGGTGCCCGGAACGACCAGCCCGCCCCCGTTTGTCGTGGTGATGGCGCCGCACTTGCGGCACTTGCGGCGGGTAAAGTAGTGCTGTGTCGTGACCGGCTCTGGGATCTCTGGAATGTCAGTAGCCATCCTAGTTCCGGCGGGAACCGGATCTGTCAGGTCGCGCCCGTTGCACGCGCCGCACATGTCAGGCACGTGGCTCATTTCCCGGGTCGGTGTTCTCCTGTGTGATATGCCCTCGTGTCCGGGCCTGCGGCCCGGCCTTGTAGGTGCCCTTCCAGATGCCCCTGCCGCGGCTGCTGCCTTTTTCTGCCTGGTCGGAATCGAGTTCTGCGAGGAGGGGCTGTGCGGGTTCTCATAATATGTGATGCGTTGTTTGAACTGCTTGATTTGTGCTGTCTGCGTCGCGATTTGCGCGGCAGAGACGGCATTGTCAGATTTGCGTCCCGCCTTCTCAGCGGCAAGCTCCTCCCGTGTCCTCTGATGTTCCTTCTGCTCCTTCTGAAGCTTGCCTTGCGTCCTCTGATGTTCCTTCTGCTCCTTCTGAAGCTTGCCTTGCGTCCTCTGATGTTCCTTCTGCTCCTTCTGAAGCTTGCCTTGCGTCCTCTGATGTTCCTTCTGCTCCTTCTGAAGCTTGCCTTGCGTCCTCTGATGTTCCTTCTGCTCCTTCTGAAGCTTGCCTTGCGTCCTCTGATGTTCCTTCTGCTCCTTCTGAAGCTTGCCTTGCGTCCTCTGATGTTCCTTCTGCTCCTTCTGAAGCTTGCCTTGCGTCCTCTGATGTTCCTTCTGCTCCTTCTGAAGTTCCGCTTTTTCGCGGGCAAGCTCATTGCATAGTTCCTTGAATTCCGAGGCTGTAGGCATGTATTTCCCGGGTAATGATAGTTTATAGATCAGGTGGTCAGAAAAAATCAACTAGGCAGGGGCTAACCTATTACCTAAGAAGAATCAAGGATCAAGTGTTTACCCTGAATCAAGAAGTCATGGAACGGTTGTCTTTTTATATTTCCCAGAGAATGAAAAAACACGAGTCCCGAAGATAAGAAAATCACCGAAGAGATTATGGAGAAATACTCCAAGCTTTTAGATGATCTTGCCGATGACGACTAGACCCTAGCCTTTTTTCAGGTTCTTGCGCCCAGGCCCGCCAATACCGGATGCCGAAATCCTTGCAACATGCCCTGGTGGCCTCAGAGGGGTTCAGGCACGGTTTTGACTGCCTGCCAGTCTTCCCAGAAGTACCGCATCAAATCATCCCCGGCTCGAAACAATTCAAATGAGACTGCCTGCAGATCCGCATGTCACCTACTGCACCGCCGTGAGTCGGTTACTTCTAGGAAGACTGGCCTGCAAATATAACTTAAAATTCAGGTACGCCTGCCAGTAATACGTGGGGTCGTAGCCTAGCCTGGTAGGGCGACAGTGTCTACGCAGAGATCACCGCTAAGGGCTCCAGAGGTTAGAATTCAAACTGCTGATGGAAAAGATGATGTGAGTTTGGAGCTGTAGTGACCCGTAGGTCGCCGGTTCGATTCCGGTCGGCCCCACGTCTATTGCTTGTTTCTCAGGACGTTGAGTGCCGAGCCTGCCCTGAACCACTCAAGCTGGGCCGCGCTATAGGAGTGCCTCAGCGGGATCTCCTCCCGGTCCCCGTCGGCATGGGCTACAACGCACCTGACTGGCCTTGCCGGCGCAAGTCCCTGCAGGCCGACAAGGCTGATCCTGTCAGACTCCCGGATCCTGTCATAGTCGCCGGGGTTCGCAAAGGTCAGGGCAAGGACGCCCTGCTTTTTGAGGTTGGTCTCGTGGATTCGGGCAAAGCCCTTTGTGATTACTGCCGCACAGTTGAGATACCGCGGCGTCATTGCGGCGTGCTCCCTGCTGCTTCCCTCCCCATAGTTGTCATCGCCGACGATGACCCACCTGATGCTGCTTTGCTTGTACTGCCTTGCAATCTGAGGGAACGGCTCTACCCTGCCACTCAGGATGTTTGTCCCCCTGCCGACCTCACCGGAAAAGGCGTTGACGGCGCCCAGCAGCATGTTGTCGCTGAGATTGTCCAGGTGGCCCCGAAACGACAGCCACGCGCCGGCAGGAGAGATGTGATCGGTCGTGCACTTTCCCCTGGCCTTTGCCATCAGAGGCAGGTCAACGAGATCCCCGCCGTCCCACGCCGGAAACGGCTCGAGCCTCTGCAGGCGCCTGCTTGCCGGATCGATTACCACCTCAACGGAGTCCGGATCGGGGGAGGGCGGCACGAATACCCCCTGCGGCCTTTTGAATCCGCCGGCTGGAACCTCCGGGGCGGGCCCCGGCGGATCAAGCCTGAACCTCGTCCCGTCTGCGGCGGCAAGCTCGTCAGTCATCGGGTTAAACGAGAGGCTTCCTCCCAGTGCCAGGGCGATTATCATCTCGGGGCTGCCGATAAAGTTCAGGGTCTGCCTCTGGCCGTCGTTTCTTCCCGGAAAGTTCCTGTTAAACGAGGTTACAATGGTGTTGGGCTGCCCCTCCTTGAGCTCCGGCCTGCTCCACTGGCCGATGCAGGGGCCGCACGCGTTTGCCAGCACGGTGGCGCCTATGTCCACCAGGGACTGCATCTGTCCGTCGCGCTCGATCGTGCCCCTGATCTGCTCGGAGCCTGGGGTGACCAGCAGGGGGACTTTTGACCTTATGCCCATGGCCTTTGCCTGCTCGGCCAGGCTGGCTGCACGGGACATGTCCTCGTACGAGGAGTTGGTGCAGCTTCCAATCAGCGCCACGGAGATCTCACTGACATATCCCCGGGACTCTACGTCGGACTCTAGCCTGGATATCGGGCGTGCAAGATCAGGGGTGTGAGGCCCCACTATGTGGGGCTCCAGTGCCGATAGGTCGATCTCGATCACCCGGTCGTAGAACCGCTCCGGGTTTTGCTCCACCTCCGGATCGGCTGCCAGGAGATGCCTGTTTTGGTTTGCCAGCTCCGCAATGCGTCTGCGCTCGGTTCCATCGAGGTAGGCCTCCATTCTTTTATCATATGGAAACACCGAGCATGTCGCGCCGATTTCTGCGCCCATGTTGGTTATGGTCGCCTTGCCGGTGCAGCTGATGGACTCTGCCCCGGGTCCAAAGTATTCCACGATGGAGTTGGTTCCGCCGGAGACGGTCAGCTGCTCGGCCACCTTGAGGATGACATCCTTGGGTGCCGTCCAGCCGCCTAGCCTCCCGGTAAGCCTGACGCCGATTCTTTTCGGGTACAGCACCTCCCAGGGCATTCCGGCCATGGTTTCTGCAGCATCGACGCCGCCGACTCCGATGGCCAGCATTCCAAGACCCCCGGCATTAGGGGTGTGAGAGTCGGTACCGATCATCAGCCCGCCAGGGAACGCATAGTTCTCCAGGACTACCTGGTGGATGATTCCGGCGCCCGGCTTCCAGAATCCCACGCCGTACTTGCTGGCGGCGGACTGTAGGAACCTAAAGACCTCGCTGTTCTCATCCAGCGATGCCTTCATGTCGGCCTCGCCCTCCACCCGGGCCCGGATGAGGTGGTCGCAGTGGACGGTGGTCGGCAGGGTGGTCTGTCTAAGGCCGGCAAGCATGAACTGGAGCATTACCATCTGCCCGGTAACGTCCTGCAGTGCGACCCTGTCGGGCCTCAGCAGCACATAGTTTGTACCCCCGTCCAGGCTGCCGCCGGGCACCTCAAGCAGGTGGCCGGAGAGGATCTTCTCGGCCAGCGTCAGCGGACGTCCTACCGCCTTTCTGTAGCAGGCAGACCCCTCCTCGATCCTCTTGTAGGCCGAAGAGACAAGATCCGGCGTTGTCTGTGTCTTCACAGGCTTGTGCGCAAACATGGCAGATTTATGCCTTAACAATTATATGCAAAACAGCCCTTTTTGTAAGCTAGGGATTCAGAGGTGGATTTTTGATGGTCAACAAGGGTTTTCCAAAGTTTGGAATGTCGCAGGCAGGCGCGTTTGTGGCCGCGCTGAAAAACTACAACCTGCCTGACTTTATCCTGGAGCTAATCGCAAGGGAGTGCAAGTCGGATCTGCTGGAGAGGGGGAGGATCGACGACAGGCTCCAGAGCATGAATGACGAGGCCCTGGAGCTGCTGCACAGGATTTTCGTCGGCTGCGAGGCGGACGAGGCGGGCCACTTTGCGCAGTACAGGTTCTATGCGTATATCTCAAGCATGTACCACAAGTGCGAGGTCCTGATAAGCGAGTCGATTCCCGGAGAGTCCGGAAAGAACCACAAGGTTCCAGTCGCAGTAAAAAACAACGGGATGTACATCGCAGTTGCCACAAACAAGGCCACCGGCAAGCAGGTCAACAAGAGGGACGCAACAAAGTTCTACAACATGGTGGAGGACATCAAAAAGGGCGACCACGGCACGATGCTGACCGATGCGGTTTACGGCTCGTCTGTGGGGTTCAGGGGGGATGCCATGGTGGAGCTAGAGACGCTCAGCAAGTCAAGATCAGGGGATCCCGAGAACAAGCTTGACTTTAAGGCCGCCAACTTTGAGAACAACATATACTCTGTGACAAAGTGCTAGGGCCTTGTGACGTACTGCCTGCACAGGAGCCGGCGGGTGCGCTGGCCGTGATGACATCAGTATCAGGCCCGCCTTACGGATGGGGCAATTATTTTAATTACTGCCCCGCCACGAGATTAGTATACTATATGAAAATTATGTCGCACCATTGCCGGTGTCTTCCTACAGGAGACCTTATGCGTAATCGACCGGATCGAAATATTCCGACGGCAGACCTACCACACATGCAAGGCTGACAGCATCACATGACGTGTACAGGGGCGGCAGAGTCCGCATATCATATATTTACGGATCATTCCAGCTGGCAAAAACCGTAGTATAGTGCGGCATCGTGTGGCGCCGCAATGCGCTCCATATCGTGGTATCAGAACCCATGTATGAGCTTCTTGTTCCGCTTGTCCCACAACAGCCTAAAGTTGGCAAGCCCGGCTGTCACCTAGAACTCCCTGTCGAACTCCTCAGCGATCCCGTCGTACGGATCACGCATCCGCTTGTACTGCTTTATCCGTCCTATGGCGTGTTCGACTGTAACCCTCTTGCTACTTATCCTCCTGCTCTGCGCCTTCTGTTTCTTTGTAAGCTTGCCTTTCCTTGGCTTCTTGTTGGGCTGCATGGATATGACCCCGGGGTATATCTTCTTGATTCCCACGTATCCCAAGTCCGAGAACAGCTTTACCTTCTCGTCCTCGGGGTGTTTTCTGTTGCTACGCATCCTGGCAGTCAGGACTCCCAGATCCGGGGGGTTGTCCCCTATCATGGTAAGATCGTGCGTGCTTCCGGGCGCCGACTTGCATGTATTGACAGTCCCTCACTGTCGGCCATCATCTGGGTGTTGCGCGTAAAGTCCTTCTTTTTGCCCGAGTACGCCCCCTTTCTCGGCTCCCCGTCTGTGGGGCGCTGTATGTTGATGTGCGTGCCGTCTACAATCACAGTCAGATCCGGGACGATCTACCTGAGCCCCTCGATCGTGCGGGCGTTTCGTATCTTTCGCGATACGGCGTCCGGCGTGGGCAGTATCTTGGTGAATATCATGTCGCAATACTTGAGGTACCTGCATATGGTGCTCTGGTCTATGCCAAAGAATGCCGCAAGCTGCTCCTGTGTCGGGTTTCCGTACTTGCGCATCAGCGACATCAGCAGGGCGTGGCGGTAGGACAGCTTGCACCGGTTTCCGGGCAAGTTGTCCTCGTCTTCTGAGAACAGGGGGCCTTCTGTGTGCTTTTTGGCAAGCTTCGTAAACCGGTCATATATGTAGTCAAACTGGCGGAGGTTCATCGACGTGGTGGGCTGCAGGGACCCGCCACCGATTATGTCATCGAGCACCTCGAGCCTGTGCATGAGGGCGGCGTTGTCCGCGGAGCGCCTGTCGTCATCCCAGGTTGCGGGCCACATCCGGCGCTCGGCGTCCAGCTGCTGTTCCAGCTGCCCTATCCTCTCCTGATCCCGCTCCTGCCTCCTGCCGTCCTGCCTGCTCTTCTTCTCGTACTCTCTGATCTCCTTCCTGTACTGCATCCTCTCCGTCCTGTCCCGCGCCTTCTCCTTCCTGTCCTGCCTGCTCTTCTTCTCGTGCCTCTTGATCCTCTTCTCATACTTCTTGATCTTCTTTTTGTCCCGCGCCTTCTCCTTCCTGTCCTGTACCTTCTCCTTCTCGTACTGCTCGATTCTCTTCTTCAGCAGTCGTATCTGCTCGGTCTCGGACTTTGCCATTACTCTTATGCGAGAATGGATCCCGGATCTAAATCAATCGTCTGAAAATAGTTGTGGTTTTGATCAAATATTTTCAACGTTGTAAGGTACAGTCGCGCGTGCGCCGGCCCTGACTTGCCTCATTTGTAGCCCGTGCGCCGGGGGCATCGCCGCTAATTTCGTTTACGCATAAGGTCTAATGTTGAGGGATATATAATTTCAGCAGGAATAGAAGATCTTGTAGAAAACTGTTCGTTTGCAAGACAGTTCAAAGATGTTTTTGCATCAAAGTATCATGTGGATCCTAAAACTGGAAAATATGATGCAATACAATCAACAGTTACATTTACAGAAAAGACAAAATATCTTTATGCGATCAACAAAGGAGTAGACAAGGAAAATCTGCGCAAATATCCGTACTTGGTAAATGATGCAGTAAAGAACGAGCAAAGAAGAATACCGTTTGGAAACATGATCTACATGGGGGACGGGCCTAGCGACATTCCATGTTTTTCTGCAGTACGAAGTAATGGAGGACACTGCATTGGAATAATGGACACATCAAAGGACACATCAAAGAAAACATATGAACTTGCAAGAGGAAGACGGACTAATTACGGGATGTATTCAAAAGATTATTCAGAAGACAGCGATCTTAGATTAATGCTAAAAACAATCATTGATGAAATAGCTCGAAGAAGTTCTTGCTAAATCATTCAGGCCAATTTTCACGAGTAGATGATTTCTAGTGGAGATTGAAAGTCTTTGATCGTCAAAAGACGCATTCTTGCGTACAGCGATTCCGATTATAATCCCGCAGCCGGGCTCGGCCCGGATCAGGCGGGGCTTTTTGGGCTCACATCCTCAGCCAAGACGGCACGTGCTTGTGTCGCGCACGGGTCTTTCGAGGCAGACGGGCCGCATCGCGCAAAACTCGGTTGCGGGGCTGCAAAAGGTGCCGGAGGAAGGCCTCAGGCACAGAGCATCTGTTTCTTAAAGTCCTTGATGTCCCGTACGAATCCACACTCCCTGCAGTACTGCCACGAGCGGTGCTCCAGCAGGCGTATTGCAGGCTCGTAGCATACGGCATACATCCTTCCGTTGCACTCCGGGCAGGACAGCGGTATCTTGATTCTCATCGGACTGCAAGGGCCGATCTAATAAAAGGCGCGTACGGGGTCACGTCCCCCTGCCGGCTAGGCGTGAAAATCATAGTCATAGGTGCCAACTCGTGCCTGATTGGCAGGGGTAGGTGACCTCGTACGTTCCGTCTATTGTAAAGCGAGGCAACCTCATACTTTATGTAAACAAAAAATCCCACAATTGACTAATGCCACTGATAGAGAGAACTGCCTATGAGTATCAAGACGGACGAAGACAGTATCGTGGATTAGTTCTAAAAAATCCAGAGTTTGGTGACTATCTAAAAAACAGGGTAAACAGAAAATTCTTTGATGCAGCAGGTTCCTTGAATCTTCAGAAATTGTTTGAAGATGTCTCTCAAACTGGATTTGATCCTGAACTGATAAAATCTGCATTTACTAGTGGTGAAATTCCCTTGGACTGGAAAATTGGCGAAAAAATTTCTGAATGTTTTTTAGAGGACTATTGCGATTCTGTTTTTCCATACAATGACAGCAGAGACGCAAAAGATTCTAGCTCAAATTTGCCTGGAACTGACATGGTGGGATTTTTCAATGTTGACGATAAGGCTTTGTTTTTGTTTGGAGAGGTAAAGACTTCTGATCAAAAGACGTCTCCGCCAAGTGTCGTTGCAGGAAAAGATGGACTGCTAAATCAGTTAGACGAAATCAAGACTAGTCAGAAAAAACGCAAGGAGCTGATTTTGTGGCTTGGACACAAAGTGGAGCCGTTGGGCCCAGATCATGGGCATGTAAGATCTTGGAGAGCTGCATTCATTGCGCATTATAGACACAGTGAGTACAAAATTTTTGGAGTGATGATTCGTGGGACTGGACCTGATGATAAAGATCTAAAGGGCGTCTACGAAAAAGTTGTATTAAATATGAATGATGCAGTATACCTTGAATTGCTTTCATTATACCTTCCTATTTTGAAACCAGACTATGCCAAGACCATGGGAGGCCCAAGTTGAGAATTAGCCATCCAATTCTAGAGGCAATCGATGGTGAATTGTATGATAAGGTGCTTGAAACTGTCAACAGCATAAAGATTCACAAGTATCTTGAACATGACAAAACTTTTTCCCAAAAGGATTACGAGGAGATTCAGCAAGTAATCGACGCTTTTGAGTTTGTCATAGTTGATTTGTGGAGATATTCCTTTGACAGAGAACATCTAAAACAAAAACAGGACTTTCATAAAATTTGCAATGATTGTTTTAACCTACTACAGGTAATCCCTGTTCCTTCTGAACCTGCAGACAAAATCAAACATGTTCTAAAATTATTCTCCTATTCTTATCTTGGCGAAAAGTGGGAGGACATGAAGAGATTCCTGCTTGAAAGCAAGGATGTTTTAGAACTCAATACTGATAAAGACATTCCGTGGGATTTCAAAGTTCTGTCTGACATCTACAAAGCAATTATCCATTTGATCCGAAAAGAATCCTGGGAGGACTTGTCACAGACAGCCAAATACATCGCCAAACTTCGAGAAGACCAAAAAGAATACGAAGAAAGATTCCTAGGACAAGTTGGCAATGAATACAAGCAATCAGCTGCATTAGAGCTTGCCGCATACTATCACTTGGCAAAGACAGTAGATCTGATGGGCCAATACATGATTAATGGTGGCTCTACGCGAGATCTTAGAAGCAGGCTGAACTATCATTTTGATACTGCGATTGGATACTGTCAGAATGCCAGTATCTTTGAGCTGGATCTTCTCCTAAGGATGCTAAAGACTGCCTTTTCTAAAATGATTGAAAACTCCATCTGGAATATTTCAGGACAGATTAATTCCAAGGCAACAAAATTCATCCAACTGGTTACTCAAGATGTAGGAAACAAGCGACCCGTATATGAGCTGCTATACCCACAAAGGGTTGCAATTTTAGAACAGCGACTCTTAGATCCTGCCCTAAAGGCAATAGTTGTAAACCTTCCAACCTCAAGCGGCAAGACAATAATTGCCGAATTTAGAATCCTGCAGGCACTAAACCAATTCTCTGAGATCGGCGGCAAGATTGCATACGTTGTGCCTACACGGGCGCTCGTCAACCAGATTGCCTCCAGGCTAAGACGTGACTTGGGGCCAGAGCCTTTGGGCATCAAGGTTGAAAAGATGAGCGGCGCACTAGAGATTGATGCATTTGAAGAGAATGTTCTTAATTCAAACTCTTTTGATATTCTAGTCACAACCCCTGAGAAACTCAACTTGCTTGTACGCCATCCAGACAAAAAAGACCTTGCAAGGAGTCTAGTCCTCACAATTATTGATGAGGCGCACAACCTCTCTGATCCAAATCGCGGGTTAAATCTTGAAATGCTAATCTCAAACATTCAGAATGATTGTGAAAAATCCCACATGCTTTTGATGACTCCATTTGTAAAGAATCATCAGGAAGTTGCAGGCTGGCTTGATCCTATGAATCCACAGTCAATCAGCATGGAACTTGAGTGGTGGCAGCCAAATGACAAAGTTGTTGGAATGTATTATGCAGATGGGAGTAGAAATGATCTTACGACATACTTCAAGCCACTGATGACCTACAGCCCCACCCTGATGCTAGAGAACGAAATTGAGATTGGCAAGTCAACAAGCAAAAAATTCAGTTTGACAAAAGTTGCCACTCTTCAAAACTTGACCTCCCTTGTTGCATCGCAGCTCTACAAAGCACATAACATTCTTGTAATTGGATACACCATCCGTCAGACGTGGCGTATTGCAGAAAAGCTGGCAGACATTCTTCCAGAAATTACTGATGACCCTAATCTGGATCTTGTATCAAGATACATTGCAGCAGAACTCGGAGAGTCCTTTCCCCTAGTGGATTATGTCAGAAAAGGGATTGGAATTCACAATTCAGGGCTTCCAGACGACATCAAGGAGCTGTTAGAGTGGCTAATGGAGACCGAATCGCTAAAGATTCTAGTGTCTACTACCACCATTGCTCAGGGAATTAACTTCCCAGTAAACGCAATTCTGCTTAACAGCTATTCCCATCCATACGGAGCAATGTCCTCTATTGACTTTTGGAATCTTATAGGCAGGGCAGGAAGAATTGACCAGCGCTCAGTAGGCCTTATTGGCATAGCAGTCGGCAAAAAGGACTCTGAGAAAGCAGCAAATGCGGCCGAATACGTTCAAAGACAGACCGAAGAGCTGGTCTCTGTTCTCAAAAAGATGGTTGATGCTGTAAAAAATCAAGGAGACAGGCTAAATCTAATTGCACATGCAAACGAACCTGAGTGGTCGTCGTTTTTGCAATACATTGCACACATGTACAAGCAATCTGGAAATCTACAAAACTTTATTGCAGAAATCAACATCAACTTGGAGAGAACCTATGGATTCTCTCAACTGTCATCGCAGGTAAAAGCTGAACTAATTGATGCGGTAAAAGACTATGCTGAAAGGCTAGATGACAGAAAAGAGCTTACAACCTTATCTGATATGACAGGGTTTGCTCCTGAAACAATTGAGAGGACAATCTCCAAGGTAAATCAACTTGGTATTGAATCATCCGAATGGGCTGGCAGCAAACTGTTCTCTAGGGATTCTCAGGTCTTGTCTAACTTAACTGGAATCATGTTAAATGATATTCCTGAAACAAGAAAGCAATTATCTGACATCAAAGCATCAGGAAAAAGACTTACACGCGAGTCGCTCAGCGGGATAATATCTGACTGGGTTTCTGGAAAAAGCCTATTTGAAATTGCCCAAACATATTTTGGAGGCACAGACACTGATTCAATTAGTGACTGTGTCAGGGCAATCTACAGCAAAGTTACGAGCGCCGCAACGTGGGGATTGTCTGCAATTCAAAAGTTGCCAACTTCGGGAATATCGTATGATCATAGTCCGGAAGAACAGCGACAACTCGCTAACTTGCCTTCGATGATTTTCTACGGAGTTGATTCAGATGACGCAATCTTGATGAGGCTAAACAACGTACCGCGAAGCCTTTCTAAAAAAATGGGTTCAATTTACAAAGATGAAAAATCAGACTATCAAAACTCTATTCCTTCGGAAGTAATGACATGGATTAAGGGACTAGATGACAGAAAATGGAACTCGGTTTTGCCTGAGAATTCTATTTTGTCAGGCAATGAATACAAGCAAATTTGGCAAAAAATTTCCGGAATAGAATAAACCTTATGCGTAGTCGGTTCAGATCAAAAAAACCAGGCAGCTTTTACGTCGTTTTTTTGGCACATACGCACAAGGCCTAAATTACGTGTAGTTGTGATTTTCATGCCTGGCCGGCAAGGGGACGCGGCCTCGCAAAATCTATAGTGACAATTAAAAGTTTTTGAGCACATATGGGCATGAATTACGCAGGAATGCATTTTTTGGTGATCAAAGACTTTCAATCGTCACTATAGTTGTAAATTATGCCCATCAACCGATCAGAGCGGGGCTGTCGCCTAATTCCACTTATTTGACTCAACCTGCACGTTTTTCTGAATTTTCGCCCTTTTACACGCCTGATCAATATAGCAACTCAATGGTTTTCAGGAATTCTGATGAATTAGGCGACAACCCCCCTCGTACGATGAATTTGTTCGTAATAATCCTAGTTCTGAACCGATTACGCATAAGGTCTATTGATTGTACGATGTCACGTCCTCCTGCTGGCCAGGCATGAAAACCACAGTCATACATGCCAGTTCGTGCCTGAATGACAGGGGCAGGTGACTCGTACCATTGATTTGGTGGCATTCTTCCGCTGCCTGCCGTCCGGCTGGCATGAGGGGCCTTACCGCCATTTTTCTGTCTCCTCCTTGCTCATCTCCTTCTTTCTATAGTTTTTCCCCAGGAAATAGCTGTGTATGTCGGCCTGGTTACGTACATACCACCACATAATCAGGGTTATGCATGCAGGTATCCCTACAAACGGTATCCATGACGTGAACAGTATTGCCATGACGGGTACCAGGAACAGCCTGCGGGCCCTAATCACTTCCAGCACCTCCGGCATGTCCACAAAGGGGGGATCGTCGGCTTCCAAAGCCTGACCTTATTTTGCAGCCCAGCTTTATGCCCATCCGTATAAAGTTGTCATCGATTCCCAGCCTTTCGAAAACCCTTCTCAGAAGGTAGCTTCTTGCAAAGGAGACTGAGGCATAGACTAGGGTTATGGCCAGGTTGGCAGTCAGCGGATCCTCCCGGATCCACCCCATGGACATTGGCAGGATTACAATGCCTATGCCGTATCCTATCGGGTATCCCCCAAACGAGTTGACAAGCGCCTCAGACAGGCTCTTTTTGTGCGAGTCCGTCTGTTCCGTGCCATTGGCGGGCGTAGGCCCCGCCATCCCCGCCGATGATGGCTGCTGCACTCCAGCCTTGGGCCCCGGACTGCGGCCATGTACAGTCTTTGCAAAAGACATCTGGATGTCTCTGGCGGCCCTCATCCTAACGGCCCCCGTACACCATCGGCTCGTCATCATCCTCAAACTCCCTTATAATCCTGGGATACATCTGGCTCATCGTCATATGCCCCCCGCCTCTGACGGATGAAATGCGGCGACGCCGAGAAACTGGCATGTCCTGAGAAGCATCCTGTCAAACGTCACCAGGACAAAGTCCCGTGCCTGGCACAGGCTGAGGATCTCATTGTCCCCGTTGTGGCAGGCTTGAAACTGGCAGGTAACCTCGCGTGCAGTGGCTTTGTTCTGCTCGCTGGCCTTTGCCAGCTCGATTTTTCTTCCAAGGATTTTAGAAATCCTCCTGACTACCGTCTTTGGGGACAGTCCCCTGACCCTTTGGACCTCCCGCAGCACGATATCGCATAGAACCACCTCTAGTGACTTGCCCCTGAGGCGGGCCCTGAGCGCCGAGGCGATGCCCGGCTTTTCAATCAGGTCAATTACCACGCACGAGTCAAGCGCTACCCTTTGTACCTGTATCTTCATGGATCAACGCAGATTTAGAAATTATTATATAACATGTCAATAGTATGCATACTTGGGATACTATTATGACCAGGATTGCAAGACTTCGCGTGCATGTTGCGCCGGTGGGATACGAGGTCGACAGGGTCGTCCTGCCTGCCATACAGGAAAAGGCCGACAGGGTGTGGCTGATGGTGCACGACAACAAGAGTGACGACAAGGCAATACCCTTTGTCTCAAAGATCACAAGACGGCTTGAAAAGTCGGGGGTCGAGGTGGTTACCGAATCCCACGACAGGCGTGACCTGTTCAAGATCATCCGCGCAGTCAAGACCATCCTGGGACGGGAGGAGGGAAACGATGTCTATGTGAACCTGGCATCTGGCAGCAAGATCCAGGCCATCGGAACCATGATGGCATGCATGATGTTCAACGACGGCTCCAGCATACATCCGTTTTATGCAGAGGCCGAGCACTATCCCGGATTTGACGAGATACAGCCCGTCTCTACCGGAATCAAGGAGATCCACGACGTCCCCCCGTACTCGATCCGGACTCCGGATCCAAGGCTGGTTGCGGCACTGGGGATCATAGGGGAGCGCGGGGGCAGGCTGACAAAAAAGGAGATGGCCAGGATATCCGAGGAGAAGGGGCTGATAAAGGTCAATGCTAGGGAGGGCAACCACTCGATGGCAAGGTTTGCAAGCCTTGACAAAAACATCATCCAGCCCCTTGAGGAGACGTGGGGGTTCATCAGGACCGAAAAGATAGGGAGGAACAGGTGGATAAGCATCACAGACGACGGCAGAAACGCCGCAGAGTTTCTGATCTAGGCCGCCGGACGTGGATCGGATTGTTTTCTTGAAAATAGTCACGCATCAAAGAGGCTTGCCGTGTCTATGGTAAGGAATTTTGGCTTGTCCGAGGTGGGCCGAAAGTCGGCGCCATATTGCTCAAACGCTAGGCCGGCATAAAAGTGCCTGACCCAGACGTCGTGTACTGCGGGGACGAATTTTTTGACTCCGTTTTGCCGGAGCATCTCGTGTGCGATTTCATGTGAGACGACGGTGCAGTTCTTTTCTGCCAGGAACAGCTGATCCTGGCCGCTCTTTGGCCTCTGCCACCAGACCATGCCAAAGTTTTCGGCATGATACCCCTCGCAGGTGCAGTCGGTCCAGAAGGGCCTAAAGTGCGCAAGGTAAAAGTGGTACGTGTCCGCTCCGCGGGAGCGGTGGTCGTCGACTAGGGAGTGGGTGTCAAGGCGCCGGAGGACGCCGCCGGGATGCGTAACCATGATGTCGGATTGGACTTTGAAATCTTTTGAGAACTTTTCCCGGATCCAAGACTGGAAGAACTTGGCCATCTCCCTGACGTATTCGAATTCTGCCTGGCGCTCCTCTAGCTCCTCCTCCCTTATGACAAAAATAAAGTGCAGCATGACAAGAAAAAGGGGGTGGTTATGTCTGGCCCTCGATGCCCATCAGGGTCAGAGTTGAGCGGATCTTTTCGATCTTTCTGATCTTCCAGGTGATGGTCTCTCGGAGTTTTTCAACCGTATCGGACTCGATTTTGGCCAGGATGTCGTATGCGCCAAAGGTTCCATGAACCTCCCTGACGCCCTCAAGACCCTTTAACTGCTGGATGATTGCCTCCTCGGAGCCCAGTTCACAGTTTATTAAAACATAAGCTGTTGCCATGCATTCGGTTGGAGAGACGCTGTATATCAAAATTGCCCAGCCCTTGCCTGGCTGTACAGATACGGCAGAGGCGGCTCAAAACCTGCCATTATTGGCCCAGGCAGGAGCCCAGCAGCCACTTCAGTACTTCCTAGATGTACTTTTGCAGACCCGACACGGCACCTCCGCTACTTTCCGCGATCGTTTACAAACGAGTCGGCCGCATCGACAATGCACGCGACAAACAGCATCATGGTAAACCCCTTCCCTCCTGCAAATCCGTCCCACTTGGATTCCACGTCTATGAACACGGCAGTCCTCCACAGGTTGTACAGTATGACAGACATATAGAACAGCAGCAGCCTGACGACCGGGGAATTGCTGCACGTCTTGCCCATTATCCCCTTGATCACCCTGAACCCGGTCTCGATTCCCCACCGACTGCGGTACTCCTCCGGTATCTGCTCAATGACTGCCTCTGCACTTTTAGCAGACATGTTGGTGGCAAAGACCAGATACCTGTCGGCTATGGTCTCCTCTACCTTGTCCTTCTTTGCTGCTGCCGTGCCGTCCTTTTCTACCTCGTCCTTTTCCACAATGACTAGCCTGAATGTGGCGCTCTTGCCGTCCTTGTTGGTCATTGTATATTTTGATACCGCACCGCGTTCTCCGCGGTCATGCTCCTCTATTGCCGCCACTATCCTCCTGTTCTTGACGGCAGGCATGATGTAGCTGCCCGTGCTTGTTTCTGCAGCCCTCATGCAGTCCACGTTAAAGAACCCGCGGTCATACAGGAACGTCTTGATCCTCATCCCTGATCTGGACGCCTTGCGGATCATTTTAGGCACGAAATCAGCCAGTTTTGCCTCTTTTGGAAGCTGTAGCGAGGAAAGCACGAGGTCAGACCCGTCATCTGATCCTATTCCGTGCATGGTAATGTGCGAGAGAAACGTCGACGTGCCGTTCTTGGGCTTTGACTTTCTGGTGATATCCTCCAGGCCCTTGCCATAGTATTCCACGTCGGTAACGTCCACTGCCACGACGTCCGTGTTGTGCAGCATGCCTGACCTGCGGGCGCACCTTACCGTATGCTGCAGCATGGAGCTGCACCACTTTTGCGCATCATCCAGGCTGACGCCCCGGATCGCCTTTAGGATCCAGTCCGGACTAGGCGTACGGCAACTATACGCGCCGCCCTTGGAGGCAGCCCCGTCGTCATGCTGCTGCCTGCTGCATTTTGAGGCCCGCCTGCGAAGGTGCGTCACGGCAGATTCTGCAAACATCCTCCTCTCAGACATGAAATATAGAACGCGCAGTGCGTCGATGTGGTCATACACTGCGTTGCGACTCTTTGAGACGGCCAGCCCGAGCTTGGGAAACCGCCGTCGCAATGTTTTAAACTGTCTCGATGTTATGTCAAACTGGTGTGCAAACACGTCGTTTTGTGTTACTGACATGATGATGGTTGGCACACCGCCTGATCTATAGTATGATGGTCAAAAAATCTCGGCAAATTGCGTAATTATCGTGCCTGCAAAAGTACATCGAGGAACTACTGACTTGTCTTTTTCAGAAAAAGGATCCCGGGTTTTTTGCAGGATTTGCAGTCAGATCGTCTGCGGGGACAAGTGCAGGAACAGCTGTCTCTTGACTGCCTTGGATGTCTCCGCCGGAGGCGGCAGGCCCCCAATGTCCTCCAGCGAACCGCCTCTTATCCAGAAGGGGGGATTCGTCGTTCGGGGATAATTGATAAGCTAAAAAGAACGAAATGAGAGCATGCAAAGCTGGTGGCAGAAGATCTTGTGGAACCGTGGATGATCTGAGGCGGCCGCCACTCTGCTTGGCAAACATTTTCTATCACCTGGTGCGACCTACCCTGATGGAGATGGTGATGATGGTGGGGATTCCGGCAAGCGGAAAAACCACCTGGTGCAAGATGGCGCTACCCAGACACGTTCGAATCTCCCTTGATGAGATAAAGAATTCCAATAGAAAGATAGAAGACCGGATGATTGAAGACGAGCTTAGGAGGGGAAACAACATAGTGATAGATGACACGAACCTGACTGCAGAAATACGCCAAAGACACATCTCCGTGGCAAAAAGATACGGGGCAAAGGTAAACGTTGTGTTCTTGGATGTTGACATTCAAAAGGCCCACAGGCAAAACGCGATGAGGGACGGTGTCTTGCGACACTATGTTCTAGACAAGTATAAAACGCAGCTTGAAAGACCCGATAAAAACGAAGGAATAGACTTTATTCAGGTTTTACACTAGCTGTAAATTTCAGGAGACGACTTGGTTTTATCCGGAGTAATGGTCAGGCAGTCTTCTTTGCAATACAAGACTGGTGGCGGTTGAATGTCTTTGATCATCAAAAGGCATGATGCACTGCACGTATTGCCGCCTCTGGGGCGCAAGTCGCACCGGCCGGATCCTGCTCAGTCGATCTCGAGCCTCTTATTGAGACTGACCGGTTCGATATTGCCGTGCAGTTTGTTAAACTCATCGGCTTTCTCCGTATGAATCGGGATCAGCTTATCCGGCGAGGAGCCGTCGATGACGTCCTTGATCTGGTCACGCGTGCCGTGTCCCGAGACGTGGGCGGTCGTCCACTTTTTGTCCTCAGAGAGCAGTCCAAAGTGAACCAGCCATTGTTTGACGCGCTCTTGGTCAATCTCCATCTCGTCGTTGAACGGCTCCGTGGACGATCGGACATAGCTAGATCCCTCCTCCGGCCTCACGTCGATCAAATTCTGCAGCTGAAAGTCCGAGCAGTAGAAGATGAACCTCCTCTGATCCTTTCTGACGTCCCTGTAATCCACATAGTTTGGATAGTCCAGGAATTCGCGCTCCCACCCCTTGTAGTCTTTCTGGACCTGGCTCTCCGGCCAGACATTCCTGTCCTTGTCCAGCAGTCCCCACGATTTTCTGGACATGAACACCCTGATGTTGGGATCCGTAGGTGCAGGGTACTCGCTTTTCCACTCGTCTGAGGTCTGGAACAGCTTTAACAGGTAGGCCTGCTTGGTGTCGATTACCAGGTCGCGCCCCGTGGCCTTGGCCGAGATGTAAAACGATAGGAGCCTATCAAGATCCCTAGTAGGGTAAGTGCATACTACTAGGTTCTCCGTTCCATTGATCACGTCGGTCACGCTCTTCTCTACGTCAAGCTCGGTGTTGCTGTCACTCTTGTCTATCCTAGTGCCTTCACACAACAGATAGTCCAAACCCTCGGCACCACACTTGTCCACGAATTTCTGGCTGTATCGGCGCCGCCTCCCGTGGAATCTGATGTCTGCCGTGTATCCTATACTGCCTTCGGACGTGTGGATTAGGAACCCGTAGACGCCCGGCAGCGAGTGATCTATGGGGACGGATTCTACGGAGATCGAGTCCAGTTTAAGCGGCTTTGAGGGGTTGATGATCTTGATCTTCCTCGCAACCTCTTCCCTGTTGGGGCTCTTATTTGCCCTGCTTATCCCTCCCCTGCTGTTCTTGTACGTCCTGAAGTCCTCCTTGTACGTGATGTACTCCTCGCCCCCACCCGTGTCCTGGAAGCACTGCATTATCAGCTTGCTTGCGTCCGAGCAGTACACGGGGATCTCCGGCCTCAGGTAGTGTATGTAGGCGCAGTGGTCAACGTGGGCATGGGACAGCAGAACCCCGTCTATCGACGTCTCCTGGTCGTGATCCCCGTATCCCATGTGCCTGGAATAGTCCCTGCGGTATATTCCCTTGATGTCAGGCAGCAGGTTGAACTCGAACATGTCCCCCATGCCTGCAAGCTTTCTGGGGTTGGCAAACTCTGCAAAGTACTTGTTCACCTTGCCCATCTGCATCCCAAAGTCGAGGAACACCCGGGTCCCCTTGTCCTCGACGAGTATCTTGTTGCCGCCGATCTCGTCGACTCCCCCGTAAAACGTAAGCGATGTCACTATAATGGATGCAGTCCTGCATTATATGAAAATTATGTCCGCCTGTCCTGGGAAGATCGGCTGTGGCAGTGGCCGAAGAGCTTGGCGTGACCAAACGGCGCATCCAGCAGCCTTATGCAGAGTTACGCAAGACCGGTACGATACGCGCGACCAAACGTCCCGAACGAAGGCAGTACAAGATCACGGCCGTGGAGAGGAGGCTGGTTCTTCAGGTGCACAAAGAGGCACGTTGACTTGTGCAAGAAAAGGGATTTTACGCGTATGTGGTCACGTCCCCTTGCTAGCTAGGCACGAGGATCACAATCATTCATGCTAATTCATGCCTAACTGATGATGGTAGGTGACCTCGTACTTTTACGCTGCTGCTGGTCGCAGGCACGCTTATCATGGCGGCCAGAAACCTTGCAGAATACGGGTTTGCCGGCCCGCCGTAGGATCAGGATGGCTTCCGGGAGGTTACATTTCCGTCTACGGGTTTTTGCGGTTCTGTGTAATCTTGGACACCTAAGATGTGGATCCTCTCCGGATTGAAGGTTTGTGCCTAGACAGAGTCCTTGCTCAGGCCGCGTTCTGGATTATCGTCTTCCACTTGTTTGTACCGTCCATGCTTATCAGGGCCGATTCTGCCGGGGTCTGGCCGTCCAGTGCACCGTGCTTTTTTGTATAATTATAGTAGACCCTCATGCCGTCAAGTATGGCGGTGTCCGTCTTTTTGAGGCCACGGAACACCTTCTCACGGTCTCTGATCTCACCATTGAGTCTCTCCATCTTGTTGTTATTGTCCCGGTCTCTTTTTCCTGCCAGATGGATGTGCTTCACGTGGTTTGTACTCTTTCCGAATATTCTCCTTGAGGACTTGGCATGGGCTGGCAGGCCGTCCGTGATGAAGTTCCTTGGGGATTTTCCGCCTGTGATTTTGTCAGCTGTAACAGGCTGTCCGCATTGTGCTGGAATTTGTTATCTGCCAGGTCGGAGGCCAGCCAGTAGCGGGTATCATCGTCCATCGAGGCGAACAGATAGCACTGTTTTCCGGATATCTTTACCCACACCTCGTTGGCACGGAACCAGCTGCCGACTCACGGAACTATACCGTTGAGGTATCTGGCCGCAAGCTTGGAATATTCGTCAACCCAGTTGTATATGGTCTTGAAGGACACGTCGGTTCCCATCATCTCATAATGGTCTGCGATATCCCGTACCGACATTCCCGTATAGTACATCTGCAATGCTCCGGTTATGACGTTCTCGTCATATTGTTTCTTCTCAAATCCAAAGTTTGTAGTGAACTCCCTTTTACAGCCCTTGCACCTGAATCTCTGTAAACTACCAGACTTGTTCTTCTTGAATCCCTTCTTGATGATGTTGCCCGAATCACAGAACTTGCACAATCTGAGCTTTGACCTTTGCATTATCCTGAATCCATTGTGGCCAAAAACGTTCTTTCTGGCAAGATCCAGTACTACTTTGATGTGTTTGCAGTCTGCTCTTCTGTTCCGGTGGTCCGGACACTCGCAGACCAGTCCGTTGCCGGTCCGGGATACGGTGTAGAACTTGGATGGATCGGACTGCGATCTGACCCTGAAGTTATTGGTGCCGATAATCTGAGTAGCGTGGCCGGGAGTTTCCATGATCTGCCTTGCTCTTTGCATTCTTGCGTTCATGCTATACTATAGTGTCCATTTCATATATAGTTATCACTATATAGGACAAACTATATAACTGGATTGTTTAGCATGCACTCTGTGAACAAACCAGTTACAGTAACAATGTGGAAACATACCTGCGAAAGATGCAATCACACGTGGACCACCCAGAATAAGTTGCCCGGAAACTGTAGGGGATGTAATTCCCCATACTGGAATAAAAAAAGGGTAAGATGAAGTAGTTTGTTGCAACAAACTAAGATGAAGGGCAAGAATATAATGGCGGAAAAAATAAGGCATCTTGTGACACCAGACACCAGACACCAGACACCAGACACCAGACACCAGACACCAGACACCAGACACCAGACACCAGACACCAGACACCAGACACCAGACACCAGACACCAGACACCAGACACCAGACACCAGACACCAGACACCAGACACCAGACACCAGACACCAGACACCAGACACCAGACACCAGACACCAGACACCAGACACCAGACACCAGACACCAGACACCAGACACCAGACACCAGACACCAGACACCAGACACCAGACACCAGACACCAGACACCAGACACCAGACACCAGACACCAGACACCAGACACCAGACACCAGACACCAGACACCAGACACCAGACACCAGACACCAGACACCAGACACCAGACACCAGACACCAGACACCAGACACCAGACACCAGACACCAGACACCAGACACCAGACACCAGACACCAGACAATGCACCACTGACTAACGCAGGTATCGCCAAAAAAGACGAGTTTTACACACAGCTTTCAGACATCGAAAAGGAGCTGAAACATTACAAAAAGCACTTCAAGGGAAAGACGGTTCTCTGCAACTGTGACGGCCCGGGTGGTACTATGAACAATGCCTGAAGACAACACCGAAAAGAACGTGGGAGAGACGATGATAGTCGCATCCGTACTAGTCTGGATATTATCCGTGTATGTTGCCAGCAACCAAGGGTTTTTGACGGGTTTCTGGATCTGGCTGTTCTCCTTTCTCATGTTTCTGGCAGGGCTGTATATCTACGATAGTGCCAAGAAGCGGATGAAGGAACAGCGTGAGATTTCAATTCGGCGTAGACAGGAGAGGAGGGAAAGAAGGGAGAGGAAGAAGAGAGATGATGCACTGGTACGGTTTGGCGCAAAATACATGGATTCTATGACGGGTTCAGAATTTGAAGAGCTATTACAGATCGTGTTTAATGTGTTAGGTTACAATGTAAGTATTACGTCTGCGACAGGGGATTACGGGGCTGATCTTGTTATGGAAAAAGACGGCAAAAGGATAGCAGTGCAGACAAAAAGACACTCAAGTAATATAGGAAACAAGGCAGTACAGGAAGTTTATGCCAGCATGGCGCATTACCGTGCAGACGAGGGATGGGTAATAACAAACTCATGGTTCACGTCTGCCGCGCATAACCAGGCACAAAGCACAGGAATAAAACTGGTGGACAGAGACGGATTAATGGAATACATCATCTCAGCTAACGGCGTAATCGGTAACGATAATGATCATGACCCTCATGATAAAGCCGCCACGGATGCCGAGTTGGACTACGGTGAGGAAGAGGCCGAGTTGGACTTAGAGGAGCAAAAATATCTGCAGAGAATTTTCCGAGGTGAGGAAGAGGAAGAGGAAGAGGAAGAGGAAGAGGAAGAGGAAGAGGAAGAGGAAGAGGAAGAGGAAGAGGAAGAGGAAGAGGAAGAGGAAGAGGAAGAGGAAGAGGAAGAGGAAGAGGAAGAGGAAGAGGAAGAGGAAGAGGAAGAGGAAGAGGAAGAGTTGGACTACGGTGAGGCAGACGATGAGGGAGATGCTGATTTGGACTACGGTGAGGCAGACGATGAGGGAGAGGATCCAGCCGATGCCATAATCAACATGCCAGTGGAGGATCTGCTAGAGCAATACGGTGTTTTGGATAAACCCGGTAAAGCTATACCTACACAGAAGATGAGGAATCAAGGTGTCGTTGTACCTAAAGACGACAGAGTCAACATCCAGTCCAAGCAGCCATCAAGCGGCGCACCAGACAATACCAGAAATTCCATCATTCCACGCATCGGTGAGGAATTTACGGAAAAACAGCTGTACAAGAGATTCAATGTCAGAAACTCCGGCGGAATACGCCCGTCCAATGAGAACAAGGTTGTCATCTTGATTAAATCCTACTTTTCAGCTAAGATGGGAGGATACGATGATCGCGTAGATGAAAAGAATGGGTTTGTGGATTATGAGGGAGAGGGAGAGTATAACCAAGAAATGAAAAGAAACAACAAGAGCATCAGATATGCAAAATCTAATGGGTTTAAGTTGTTGTATTTCGAAAAGCCGTGGCCCAACCGGCTCGTTTACCGGCACAGACTGGAATATGTATCTCATCACACGGAGATGCGGCCAAACTCCAAGGGGCAAAACAGGCGCGTGATTGTCTTCAAGCTGAGAATCGTTTGAAACGGTTCAGGTACAGTCAGCCGCATATCCGATCTTTCGTAACAGATCGTGTTTGTAAGGTGATTTGTAATTCTAGGCATGATTTACATCCAAGACATCCTGTATTTCAGAATCAAAACCACGGCTGATCTTCAGAATCATGATCTGTTACATGATCCACGTTTACTAATTTCGAATCAACTCTCAGGAAAGAGGCGGCCGAGATGTTTGACGGCAAGGCCTACAAGATGCGCTCGCTGATCGAGGGCATCTTCGGTGCAGAGGAGGCAGAAGGCCACAGGCTGACGTGCCGGCTCAGAAAGGCAAACACCCGGCGGAGGCGGCCTGAAGTGAATTAGGCGACAACCCCTATCTCAGGTGTCCAAGATTACACAGAACCGTTATTTGCAAATTTATAATAATACGAGCAAGCTACCAGCCTTTAAACTGGTACAGTAATTTCACATCGTCAACTATACTGATGACCATTGAAAATTTCGCCTCCCTTACAAGCTGCGCTCAAGATACTTGTAGATGTCAACCCTGATGGAACACGTCCTAAAGTATTCCGAGACGGCCTTTTTGAGGTGATCCACCGTGTCGTAAAAGGCAGACGTGACCAGCCTGTACTTGGCATCCTTCCAGACTGCCTCTATGGCGCTCAGCTCCGGCCTAGCTACCGGCAGGTACAGCAAGACAACGTCGGGATTTTTCTTTAGGTATCTGCGGACCTTTTTGGTCTTGTGCTGTGCTGCGTTGTCCATCACCATCAGGACCTTTCCCCACTTTTTGTGCGCCTGTTTAAGATAATGCACAAAGTTTGCGCTGTTGAACCTGTCGTACGTGCGCATCAGCCTGGTTCCGTCGTCTGCAATCGTCCCGTATACCACGACGCGCTCCCTTCTGCCGGATCGTTCCACCTCGATCCTGTCCCCCACGGGCGACCAGAACTTTTTGCCGTCCCTTCCCGTACTGACGAATATCGATTCGTCCTGTACGGTTATCCTAAATCCGCGCCTTTTTGCAAGCTTTATCGCAGTTTTTGCCTCTCTTTGCCACCGTCTTACAGCTTTTGCGTCGGCAGCATCTGCCAGCTTGGTAGTTGATGTCTTTAGCGAAAACCCCATCGCGCGCAGGATCCTCCTGATGCTTCCCACGCTGTATGTGACATGCAGCCTGTGGCGCACCCAGTTGCACAGCTTCTTCGGGGTGAGCTTTTCCATCCTGCGCAGCCTCGTGGCGATCTTTTTTATCCTGCCGACCGGAACCTTTGGTTTTTTGCCCCTGTTGGGGGAGTCACGGAGGCCCTCGATGCCGTCAAGCTCGAACCTTTCAACCCACATCTGTACGGTGCGCTGTGTCACGTCGGCAATCTCCGCAGTATGTGCGGTGGTGTTGCCAAGCAGTACGGAGCGCACCGCCATGATTCTGGTGTGAGTCTTGAGATCCTTTTCGACATGCATGGCATCCGTGAGGATTTTCGTCTTGTTCATGCCGGGAGTGACATGGTGGGGAGCTATAAACCTTTACAAGATGTGTGATCAGGCGAAATTTTCAATGACCATCAGTATAGTTTATCAAATTCAAACGAGTTGTTGTCAAATACGATGTTTTGAAAGCTTGTCCTTTTACCGTCGTTTCTTTTTATTGCATCCAATTGCGATATGCACTCTGATGAATATTCTGACAGTGACTTGCCAGTTCTTTTTATGATATTTGAAAAAATTCTTTTTTCCTTATTCCAATCAATTTTGTTATTTTTACATATTCTGTATATATCATATGCATCAAAGTGGTTTCTCTGCCTGCCCCTTGAGCCAATCACAAAAAGTTTGTTAGCTAGTTGCTCCTCTAAATCAAGATGGAGCAGTTCAGGCGGTTCCATTCCTAATAATTCCAGATCAATCATGGTATTCATTCGGCTTAGGATTGGTCTTTCGTGCGTTCTGCATTGTTTGCAAACTTCGATTTTTGGTCGTTCAACTATGTTCAACCCCCTGTTTAGAAATTTGTGATATCCTACCTCTAAAAAATACAGCATTACACTGTCTTGTGTTATCTTTGTCCTGATAGTGCATCCTCTACTCTGTCCAAACCTATAGAGATCTTGTTTTATATTTGAAACATCTCCATAGGTGATCCCCTTCACTGAGTTTGTGTTAAAATCCGCATCAAATGAAAATCTGTGATCTTTTAAAGGTACTAAATTCCTGACCGAATGTCCCCCCTTTAACACCAATCTTTTCTTGTAATAACCGTCATTCATTTGTGTAACGGCTAAAAGCACATCTAATGTACATAACTCAGATCTCAAAAATGCACTTAATTCCGGCCTGTCAAAACTATCAACAAACTCATCCTTGACATGTTTTTGTGGCTTACTGAGATCTATTTCCTTATCATTGAAAACATAAAATATTGTCATCCAGATACCTCTATTGCATTTTTATTGTATGGCGTTTTGCCTATCCATACAATTTCGTTTTTTGTTTCAATTGGCAATACTTTGATTCGTTTAGGATAATCAAAAAAATACCTTACATTATCTATGACATATCTCCAAAATCTTATGAATGGCTCATTGGTTCTAATTATCATGTCTGAGGCCCCCATAGGCCTTCCCGGTTCATAATTTACTGTGTAAAATGCCTGAGGGCCATCTACATATGCTGGTACCACATCAAATAGGATAAAAACTTCCTTTGTAACGTCTGCATGTGACAGGCATAATTCAACATATTTTGTAAGCCAGCTAAAAAACCCATGTTTTTTTGATATTATGACTTTGGAATTTGCTCTTTCAACCAAATTTTGAGACTCTAGCCTCTCAATTGCATAATATGTTGAGCTACGTGGCAGTTTCAGTTCATCATGTATGTCCCTTGGGTTTTTTTTAGTTAGGTTTAGGAATAAATTCAGATATATCAAAAATGGTATCCTGCTGCCTAGAACTTCTGTTTCCCTTTTTGATAAAACCATAGACAATTCTGCTAGCCACAGATTGATTGTATTATCGATGAAAACGCCTCTTTCATCTAACACCTTTTCTTCATGCAGTTTTTTTATTAATTCGTAATAGTACCTGCTGTATTTCTTAAAACCGAGTCTGGAACCTGTTTCCTTGTGTTGCCTGGACGCCATTGTACTTTGTAACCTGTACAATTTTCGAATTTTTTCTGCGTGTCTGATTTTAGTATATAACATTTGTCCAATTATTGTGATGAATATATTTATAGGTTTAGTACCAAAATTGGACAATGCCTCTCGAGCTGTTATCCATGTGTCATGTTTAAGGATTCTACGCGCAACTGCGTTGTGAGGTAAGAGTGCCCCCCTTCCCCGAGATACGGCGTGGCAGACGTGATCATAAAGGCTCCGACCAGCAGTGTCGCCTGAGGGATAAACTCTTACGATCGTGGCAACCGCAGAACTTTATATAATTCAGCGAGGTATGAGCATTATGATTACTCCACGTGATGCACGAAGGTTCATAGACAGCACTGGTGTCGATTACGGACAAGACGTCGTTCTGCCTGATTGCATAGACACAAGTGAATGCCAAGAGTTCTTTGGTACAAGGTGTCCTAACAATGTTCATGTCAAAAGTGACAGAACGGCGCATGTGGACAGGGTAGACCCACACAACGACCCGATCGGGCATCTCAAAGATGATGTGGGCGTTCCATATGCCGTAATGGCAGCTCCTGTGGGTGCCGCGATCGGTGCCGTGGCAATGAAACGGAACAGGAAAAATGGCGCACTTGTTGGAGGAATCACAGGTCTCATTCTGGGCATGATTGCAGATGCTGTAGATAACCCTAAAAGCCACAGCAGTTGAAGTTAACATGACAGAAGACGTAGACTTTGAAATTCAGTACAAGCCTGAAAGGTACTACAGGAATTCCAAGTATTATTATGATGATGACGATGATGATTTGGATTTAGATGGCCTGAGCCTAAGCTCTCATTCCTAGAAAACACGATGCCCAGTTTTAGCGAGATTCAAAAGGAGGTACTGGAGGAAAGAGCTCCAGACACCAAATATGATACAGTGAGAAGGAGATATCTTACGAAAATGTCCGAAAAGACAGGCCGAAACACGATACTGTACTACTCTGGATGGCTACAAAAGCCTGTCAGGAGCATTGCCGCATTGATGTCGATTAACGACAATGACAAAAATGGGTTCATGAGTGTGATGCGAGGACTGGATGTCTCCAAAGGTCTTGACATAATACTGCATACCCCCGGGGGAGATATAGCAGCTACGGAATCTCTCATAGACTATCTTAATCAGAAACTTCACGGAGACATGAGGGCGGTTATCCCACAACTTGCCATGTCCGGCGGGACGATTATAGCTTGTGCGTGCAAGGAAATATTGATGGGAAAGCAATCCAGCCTGGGGCCTATCGATCCGCAGATAAACGGTCTGGCCGCATCTGGGATCGTGTCAGAATTTTATCATGCAAGCAAGGAGATGAAAAATGATAGGAGCAAGATCAACGTGTGGGGCCGATCATATCACGTTATCCACCATCACTAGTTGAAAACTGCAAGAAGGCAATATCTTGGTCCAAGGAGCTTGCATTAGACTACCTGTCCGGTTCCATGTTCAAAGATGATTTAAAACTCGGCCATGAACTAGTCCAGCAAAAAATTAATGACATCATACGCCTTTTAACGGATCAAAACATGACCAAGTCACATTCAAGACACATACCCATGCCAGTATGCCAAAGTACTGGATTGAAGATAGTAGAGATGGAAAAAGATCATGATCTGCAAGACATCATTCTCTCAATACACCACGCCTCAGCACTGACAATTATGAACACACCTGCCATCAAAATAATAGAAAACCAGAACGGACAGGCATACATTTCTGGATACTCCAAGACGTCTGCATGATATTGGCGGGCAGAATCTGTAGTTTTTGACCAGCGTAACCTTGTGAGCAAGCTCCAATTTGATGTGACTATCACGAAGCAGTTCCCTGCGTCAATCCTGGAGAATGCCGTGCAAATGCAACGCAGTCAGGATCTATGCGGGCCATCTGGAAGAGTATTGGGCCTTTCTCACGCCGCAGGCATCAAGAGTGCTAGAGAAATACCACAACCATTGCAAGGAGCACGGGGAGACATTCAAAGTGGACACGCCGGTCTTTGCAGCAAGAAGCACCACATCCCAGCGAGATGGAATGGTGCCAGAACCGCCATATACAGGGCGGTATCAAAAAGCGGAATATCAAGAAGTGCGACGGCCGCTATGACGTGCAGATAGCCCACGGATTCAGAAAGAGGTTCAACGCCGTACTCAAGATGGACAACTTGGTAAACTATAACATCGCAGAAAAGATGATAGGCCACAAAAACGGCCTTGACGGAGTCTACTTTACCCCGACCCTGGATGAGCTGTTTGCGGAATTCAAAAAGGTCATTCGCAAGCTGGAGGCCTGAGATCTGCATCTGCACCATGTGAAACTGTGGCTACGTCTTTGGACTGTCCCAATACTGCCTTCAGTCTTGCCACAAACATTCAAAAACGGATAGGACGTAAAGACATCCGGAAAAACATGAGGAACGTTTTCATCAGTTTTGATGCAGTTGACAAACACATGGTAAACCTGCTTAGAATGCAGGCAAAAGATGAGCGGTTTCCATTTTGGTTTAGAGACTATTCTGTTAAAGAGCCGTTTGAGTATGGATGGAAGAGTAAAGTCAGCGATCTGATATACATGTCCAGTGCGGTAATCGTGGCAATCGGAAGAAACACATGCAGAAGCAAGGCCGTCAGCTGGGAGATCCATGAGGCCCACCGGCAGTACAAAGAGGTGATCGGGATACGGCTTCACCGCTACAGGATGCACCGGATCCCAAATGCCATGCATGAGTTTGATACAATCACCTACTGGAACACAGCCGAAATTGCTGATATTTTGGGGGAATGATGCGTGGAGTGCATATTTGTCATCCCTGCAAATAACAAAGTGCTAAAGTGGTCACTGGTTGGCCGAGCAAGGATGCCATACTCCCTCATCTGCAAGGAGTCGTGCTTTTTACTGCCGAGTCGATCCTGCAGGGATTGCAAAAAATACACGCCAGTATTATGGGCCAGCAAGACCTTCGGATCAATACGGAATGGCCCAGAACACCTTGAAGAGGCACGATAACGCATGTCTGACTTGCATGAGAACCTGATCCGCCAAGACAAGAAACTGTGTGATGATCCCTGCACTGCCATAATCCTTGAGCAATACAAGGCATACGTCCAGACCGCAGATAATGTCAGTGCCAGGCGGGTGTCTGCCAGCCGCTACCTCCTTACACTGAGCGCCGCACTGGTAGCTGTGTATGGATTTCAGCCGTTGCTCCTAGGCCAGTGGTACTGGACGATCCCGGTCCTTGTCATAGGAGTAGCAGTGTCGTGGCTCTGGTACAAGATCATCAAGTCACACCGCGATCTGAACGATGCAAAATTCCAATTGATCCACGAGCTTGAACGGCACCTGCCTGCAGAACTTTTCAGGCAAGAGTGGTCCCTGACGGAAAAAAGCAGGAATAAACCATACACAAAGGTGACGGATATAGAAAGATGGATTCCACTCCTGTTTGCTGCCATTCATGCAATCATGTTCATAGTTGCGATATGGACTATGGCATAATGCAGTGAGAGGATGTCTGGCATGTTGAGACCGCAAATGCAGGCACGTCATTCACACCGCGGTCTCATATATTGGAGATTGAAGGCATTTGATCATCAAAAAGCGTCTTCCCTCATAATTCATGCCCACATGTGTTCAGAGTTTTTGATCGTCACCATGGCCCCCTCGGATGGGCGGCGCAGTGCAGGGGGTGCCAAACGGGATCAGGGGACGCCGGCCCGGACTCCAGAGCCGCCGTGATGCCGGCATGCAGACCTTCTGGCGGGATTCACTAAAAGTCGACCTCCCGGTACTCGATGCCGTCTGCGGCAAGCAGCCCCTTTAGCTTCTCTGGAACCTGCGGGGCGACCACGATGAACCTGGAATCGGTTCTGCCGGATTTTTGCTCATAGTCGTTTTTGTATCCCATTATCTGCCGCTTTACGGCGGTTGTAGCCGAAGGATACTTTAGCTCCAGCAGTACTGCCACCCCGTTTGCATCCCTGCACAAAAAGTCAACCGGCCCCGTCTCTAGGTTGTACTCTGACTTTTCTAGCAGCAGCCCGTCCTCCACCAGGTGCAGGTTGTCCCTTATGTAGTCCTGGTACTGGCTCTCCTTCTTGATGGTGCTCTCCAGCCTATTCTGCAACCAGTCTGGATTGTCGACATAGCTGTAGATCCACTCGTACTCGGGTACCAGGTAAAACGCGGATATCTTCTTTGTCTCGACGATGCCGCCGTCTGCCAGTTTTTTGAGGAACTTGTCGCAGCTGGACTTGGGGATTCCCTCCGATATGATGAGATCCTCTTCAGCGTCGGGCGCCAGCCCCCCGTTTAGCAGTTTAATCAGCTTGCACTGCCAGTTCAGCGTCCTGATCTGCTGCGAGTCAAACAGCGATTCCAGGATCTCCATCCTCTCTGTGACCTCGTCGGCGCCCAGCATCTTCTCGATTCGCTCCTTGAGATCCTCAAACTCATCTCTGGATACGCTGTTTTGTGCCAGGTGGCTGCTTGCGTGCTCTGTAATCGTCTGTGTCGCGTTTTTTATCATCTCGTCCCTTGTCTTGTTCAGATCCTCGGTGGTCCCAAGCTTGAACTTGTTCATCTGATCGGCTATGTCCTCCTTCAGAATTGTAAAGTCAGAGCAGAGCCTCTGCATGTTCTCCTGTACGGACGTGACCTCGTTTGTATGCGGCAGGTTGGTCTTCAGTGAGGTCAGATCCTCGTATGCCGCCTTTAGGTCAGTCTCGATTCTTGATACGTCGTACTGTATCTTCGGATCCAGGCCGCTCAGCGGCTGCAGCCTCTTGTTGATTGCAGATATCTTTCTTTGAGATATGCCGTAAAAGACTGCGCTGACTATGACTGCGGCAACGATTGCCAAGATGGCGGCGATGCCTGACTCTATCTGCAGGGGTAGCTGAATCAATGCAGAATCTCCCGATATGCGGATTTTATGTGTTTGTGGGCGGGATCCAGGCAGTGCGTACAGCCGAAAATCGATCGTTTTTATCGAAACGGCCACGATATGTCAAAATTATCCCGGCCGCCCCGGTTTTCAGTCACATCCAAACCCACTTGCGGCAGAATTCGCGCCTATGTGCTGCAGCGGTCTGGTCTATTACGCAGATTTGGTATTCCGAGATCTCTAGGAGCAAACCCCCGCCTCCCATGCCAAGCACCCGTCGGTCTGATCAGCAGGTAGAGAATTTCAAGCACGAGGGAATGACACCAGAGCATGATAGGTAGGCACCCAACATGGATATCAGTCTTGGAACTATGGTGGTGATTGAAAGTCTTTGATCATCAAAAAGCGTCTTCCTGCGCATTTCATGCCCATATGTATTCAAGATCTTTTAATTGCCACTTATTGTTGTCTTGTAATCTGCTTTAGTTTTGCAGGAACCACTATGATAAACTTTAGTGCAAACCAAAGGCGGTATTTGTATTCTGGATGTGTCTTGGTCTGAAACCAATCCCGCAGTATCAGGTAGTGTATTGGAATTCCAACCATCGACAATTGCAGCAGTAGCAATGCAATCCACGGCAGGATCACATATCGTATCATTTTCTTTCTGTGACCTTTAATGTTTGTCGATGATCGCGCCTCGATCCACTCGCTGATATCTGTGATCAACGCATCTATGTCTTCCGGCCTTTGTTCGACTTGTTGCGCAATCTTCACAGTATACTTTACCGTACTGAACGGTAGTGCAATGTTATGGTTGTTAATAGTAAGGAATGTAAACATTGCAAGTACCGCAGTTCGCTTGTTTCCATCTGCAAATATGTGCTCTCTGCAAAATGCCTCCATAATGCACGCGGCCTTTGTGTATATTGTTGGATATACTTTCCTGACCAGCAATTACCCTCTTGGGTTTGTCTATAATTGATTGGATTTTGTTTCTGTCAATCTTACCAGTAGATATGTCCTCATGAAAATGTTCCTTAACAACACAGTGCAAGTGTAGTATGGTCTGGACAGTGAGGTATTCTGTCATATTTTAGACAGTGCCTTGAAGATCAGCTCGTTGTCCTTTATGCATTGTTTTGCTATCTTTCTGATGTATTCTGCATCTGTGACATCTTTGTCCTTTTTGACACTTTCCATGCGGTTTGTTGCACGAGTTTCTATTAATAAACTTGCTTTGGTTCTTAGCTTGTTGCACAACCGGGGCCTGAACGCGTAAAAACAGCCGGTTTTTCGTGCCTAAAATCGAGGTTGTGCAGCAGGCTATGATTTGATCAGTCTTCACAAATGTGGCCCAACTCAGGAATCATCCTCAAAGGGATTTTCAATGTATAGACTTTGCGTAATCTGCCCGAATGAGATGAATTTGTTCGTAATAATCCTGGATCTGAACCGATTACGCATAAAGTCTATTGCCTAAATCACATAAATTCAAGCAGTATTGTATAGAAATACCATGGTGGACCTGTTCGTGGATATAGAGACGGCGCCAAGCTTTACCTCCGAGGAGTACTTTGAGCTAAAGCGGCAGGTCGACTCGGGAGTGCTGTCCAGGGATTCGGAGAACCGCAAACTGTACTGGAAGTTCGAGCGCGGCGGGCTGACGCCGTTTGATGGCAAGGTCATTCTCATAACGTACAGGGTCAACAACGCGCACACCTTCAGGCTAAAGGAGTGGGAGTCCGGAGAAAAGGAGATACTGCGGAAATTCTACAACACGGTGGTGGATCTGCAGAGGGGATCGGCCGAGGACAGGCTCAAGATAATCGGACACAACATCCTGGGATTCGACCTGTTTTTCCTGTACAGCAGGATGCGCCACCACCAGATTGCAGAAGAAGAGCAGTTGTACCAGAGGATAATAAACAGGCCCGAGGTCGTGGACCTGCTCCAGCTGCACCTGTCGCTCAACGACTACCAGATCAAGGGTCTCAAACACGACGTTCTTGCACACGCCTACGGCTTTCCGGTAAAGTCGACGCTGGGCTCCGGGGAGATACCCCATTACTTTGCAGGGGAGTACGACAGGATACTAGAGTACTCAGAGCGCGAGTTCATCTACCCCGAACTCTTTGGAAAGATACGGTCCGGCGGCCTGGTATCCAGAGAGGCGCTGCAGGGGTCAATCGAGCATTATAACAGAATTCACGGGGATTCCAGGCCATAGGTGTCACCCTGCAAGTCCGCCAAAGGCGGGGCACGCGCCTTTTCTCATCGTCCTTTGGACATTTGCAGTATCCTGTTCCATATGTCCACGGGTACGGGCATGACCGAGAGCCTGGAGATTCTCAGCAGCTCCCAGCTTGCAAACTTGGGCTCTTTTTTCATCTGATCCAGGGTTACCGGGTTCTTGAGGTGCTCCCTGTACCGTACGTCGACTACGATGAATCGCTCATTGTCCTCCTCGGGGTTCGGGTACGGGTTCCTTGCAACCTCCATGATTCCTACCGCCTGCCGCTCGGTGCCGGTGTGGTAGAACAGTGCAAGATCTCCCTTTCTCATGTTTTTCATGTGCTTGAGCGCAAGGTTGTTGTGGACGCCGTCCCAGACGGTCCTCTTGTCGGCCTTGAGCTGCTCAAGGCTGTATCCCCGCGGCCCGCCCGGCTCCTGCTTTGCCAGCCAGTAGTTTGCCATGAAATACTGTTGGGGGTTTTCTGCGTTTAACTGTTTTTCTGAAAACAGCCAGTGTATCATATGAAAATTAGTTCCGCCTAAGATCTGAAGGCGGGTAAATGCCTTGCGCGTTACCGATCAAGCGACGGATGCAGGCACCCACGGGGCGGCAGATAAAATGCGCCGCAAGGCAGCGCAGGAGTGACATGGATGCCGGAGGCGACAGCAGGAGGCCGGGTGCAAGACTGCCAGTCTCGCCTGTGATACGCTCAAAAAAGTGTCCCCCGGCTCTGACTCGCGCAGGATCATCGGCATAGCCATCATCCTCCCTCGGCTCTTTTGCCGGGGCTGCCCAGATGTAGCACGCCTGGGTGAACCAGGAATCACCGGAATCGATACGATCTGCATCATCCTGATCCGTCTGCGTGCACTGCTCTTTTGGGCAATGAATCCACGCCGCTAATCAAATATTAATCCAGTCAGGACCACCTCAAAGCCCACGACGGGGACGCGGATCCTGAGGCGCTCAAGGGCGGCCGAGCTGACCTGGCCTATTGTTCCGACCCTCCTGCCTGCGGCCAGCACGTCTGCGGACCGGCCGTCCTCAAAGAGCGGATCATTGGAGGCCCGGGTCTCGACGGCGATGCCAAAGCCGGTACGAAGCGCAGACTGCAGCACGGACTTTAGCTCCGAATAGTTGGCATCCCCGTGGGCAGCTACCGCCGCAAGGCTGACCCGCTCGCAGACGGGGCTCCCGGCAGCAAAGACCGTGCCGGTCTCATAGAGCCTCTGCGGGTATGCCTGGTGTATGTTTGCAGACAGGTTCCGCACCAGCCCGGGCAGTATCGAGTCCCTGAGGATCGTGTGCTCCCGGCTCTTGGAGTCAAGGACCGATATGGCGCCCTCCGGAGGGCGGTTGGCCGGCCCGTACAGGGCGTCCGTGCTGGTAAGGCTGGAGTTGAGGGCCTCCGTGTACCCGAGTCCCGTCAGCATGTCATCCACCATCCGCAGGCGCCTTGCCGTGTGGCCGGCACTGCCAACCGTCTGCGACGGCAGGAGCCTAGGCAGGATCCTCTCAATGCCGTATCCCAGGGCGACCTCCTCTACAATATCCATCGGCCCCAGGATGTCAAATCGGTACCGCGGAATCATGCACTGGATCCTTTTGCCCCGCCGCACTGCAGTTATCCTGGACTTTTTGAGCGATGATATGATGGCAGGCGGCGGCAGCTGCAGTCCCAGCGACTGGCCGACTAGCCCCGGATCAAGCAGCATCCTCCTTCCTGCAAGGGAGGGCGTCGAGTTCCCGGCGCCCGATATCCTCACCTGGTATAGCCCGAATCCGGCCCTCTGCAGGGTGACGGCCACGACCGACAGCGCGTCCTCGACGTCCTCCCTGTCCATGCCCGTGACCTCGACGAACAGGCCGCGGGTCCCGGGCGTGACTGCAGTCGCAGACGCGTTGATTACGGGCGGAAGCGAGACGGTTCCTCCCTGCGAGTCGATTATAACGGGGACGGATCCCGAGCTGCCCAGCAGGTGGCCATAGTCTTGTCCCGTCCGGGTGTCCGAAAGGATCCTCTTGATGCTCATCGGCCCGGCCTCGTTGAGCGGGGTCATCTCGTGGCTGCGGCGCACCGTCGTGTACCGCAGGGGAAACGATACCGCGCCAAGATCATGGATTCCTATCGAGGACTTTTTGCGCCTCCTGCCTATCCCAGAGTGCAGGTCCTCCTGCATGGAGATCAGCTGCCTTATCATGTCCTCGTCAACTGTGCGTCCCAGCGCACAGACTCCCGTGATACAGGGACGCACTCGGGAGACGGACGGGTCCGCCCTGATCCGGTAGCTGCCCTTGCGGATCCTCAGGTCCACTCCCCCCCTCCTGATGCCCAGCAGCCCCTCGAGTCCCATAGATATCCCATAGTCAGTCGAATAGTCGGGCCTGTTGGGGCTGTACTCCACCCTTACGTCGTCGCCGGACTCGGACTCTATGTCCAGGCCCAGAAACGGCAGCGTCTCAAGGATGGCCCTCCCGGAGGCCCTGCCCCCCAGGAGCTTCTGCATCCGCGAGAGGCTCAGCCCGACTACCGGCATCGTGATGCACCCCTCAGCCAGCCAAGGTCGTTGTTGTAGAGCTCGCGGACGTCGTCAAGCCCGTACCGGAGCATCGCGATCCTTTCAATGCCCCCGCCCCATGCAAGCACGGGCCTCGTGATTCCCAGCGGCCGCGTGACCTCGGGCCTGAAGATCCCCATGCCGAACAGCTCCACCCACCTGCCAAGCCTTTCATTGTATACCATGGTCTGCAGCGAGGGCTCTGTATACGGGAAAAACGTCGGCCAGAACTTTACCTTGGTAATCCCGATCCTCCTGTAAAACTCCCTCTGAATGCCCATCAGGTCGCGGAGCGTAGATCCCGCCCCGACCAGCACGCCCTCCACCTGGTGAAACTCCGCCAAGTGCTTGTAGCTGGTCTTTTCGTTCCTGAACACCCTGCCCAGCGAGAACACGCGGGCCTCCTCCGGCCTGCTCTCTGCCAGGTGACGGATGGTGACGCAGGTCGTGTGCGTGCGCAGAACCATTCTTCTTGCCTCCCCCGCGTCCCAGCGGTACCGCCATCCCCTCCTGTGGGATGCAGAGACGTTGCTGACCTGCTGTGCGGTGGCGACCCGCCCGGCACTTGGCCCGTCCAGATAGAAGGTGTCCTGCATCTCGCGCGCGGGGTGATCCTGCGGGGTGAACAGCGCATCAAAGTTCCAAAAGCTGGGCTGCGAGAGGCTGCCTGTTATCTCGGAGAATCCCAGCGTGACAAAGACCTCCCGGATCTCCCCAATCGTCTCCTTTAGGGGGTGCCGCCTTGCGGCAAATGAGGGCGGAACCTCGGCCTCCACGTCCATGCCGCCCGATATGTCGGGATCGATGCCCCTGGCAGAATCGGCAAGCCGGACGGTCCTTGACTTTATTATACTCTCCACGATATAATCGGGGCGCCCCCTGAGGAGGTTGTATGATCCCGGATCGGGCATCGTGTCCGGCCGGACCGCGCCCCTGCCTATGTGCTCAAGGACGTGCTCTGTGGACAGCCTGCCGGGATATCTTGCAAGGGACACCTCGCCGCCTGCCGCCTGAACCCAGCCGCTGCGCTTTGCGGCCCCCATTGCGGGGCCAAAGAGGGATCCCAGCTGTTCTTGCAGGTCGGCGATTTTCTGCGCCCCGCCCCTGACCAGGTCCAGCAGCCGGCGCTCGGGCAGTCCGTTTTCCAGCGCGTCCAGGCCGTTTTTTCCAAGGGAGACGGCGACCTCGACTGTCTCATCTACGGTAACAAGGCCCTTGAGCCGGAGCCACTCGACCCCGCGCCTGACCTGGTCGGCGGACAGCCCGGTTCTTTGCCCTAGCTTTTCAGGCGTTGATGCTGCCGAGTCCTGCAGCTCCCTGATGATTTTTTTTTCAATGTCGTGCAGGACCCGGGACAATAGCAAAAAGTCCCAAAAAGACTTTTTAAACCTTAACCCAAGATTCTGTGGATGCCAGCTGATGATTTTGTCGTTACCCCCTGGCATGTCGAGGGGAACATCGACTATGACAGGCTAACCCGGCAGTTTGGAACGCAAAAGATCTCACAGGAGCTGCTCGGGAGGATCAGGGAGGCGGCGGGGGAGGACCACTTTATGCTCAGGCGCGGGGTGTTCTTCTCGCACAGGGATCTGGGGCGGATCCTAGACGAGTACCGGAGGGGGAACGGGTTCTTTCTGTATACGGGCAGGGGCCCCTCCGGGCACACGCACATAGGGCATCTTGTTCCGTGGGTCTTTGCAAAGTGGCTGCAGGACAGATTCGGCGCAAGCATGTACTTTCAGCTGACAGACGACGAAAAGTTCTTCTCAAAGCAGGGCCTGTCGCTGGGTGAGACCAGGGATCTTGCATATGAGAACGCGCTTGACTTTATCGCGCTGGGATTCAGGCCCGAGAAGACGAGGATAATAATCAACACGAGGGACATCCGGACGCTTTACCCGATAGCGGCCGAGGTTGCCAAGAGGATCAACTTTTCCAACACAAAGGCCACCTTCGGGTTTACCGGCCAGACCAACATCGGGATGATCTTCTACACGGCGCTCCAGTCCGCGCCGTGCTTCATGGAGGACAGGCCGGTCCTGATTCCGCTGGGAGTCGACCAGGATCCCCACTTTAGGCTGACAAGGGATGCGGCACCCAGGATGGGAAGGCCAAAGCCGGCGCTTATCCACAACATCATGATTCCCTCGCTGCAGGGGCCCGGCGGGAAGATGTCTGCCTCAGACGAGAACGGGACCATATACACGACCGATGCACCGGATACGGTCAGAAAAAAGATAAACAGGTACGCCTTCTCCGGGGGGCGGCCCGACGTCGGCGAGCACAGGAGGCTGGGCGGGGATCCGGACGTCGACGTGTCCTACCAGTATCTCAGGATATTCTTCGAGCCCGACGACTCTAGGCTCAGGGCAATCCATGACGACTACAAGTCAGGCAGGATGCTGACGGGGGAGCTAAAGGCGATCCTGATTGACAGGATAAACGAGTTCCTGGCATCACACCAGGAGAGGAGGGAGGCGGCCAGGGACCGGCTGGGGGAGTTTCTCCTGCAGGACAAGTGAGGATCCGAGTCAGCTGCGAGGACGGGTACGAGGCCCAAAAGCTTGCCGGCCTCATCTACCGGGACCGGGGCAGGGAGACTTGCATCACGAAGATTCTGAACATAGTTGGAGGCGAGGTGGTAATCGCAGTCAGGGACGGATCCGCGCACAGCATCATGTTCAAGGACGGCGGCAATGCAGACAGGTTCGCAGACTTTGTCCAGTCCGTCCTGGAGCACAGGCATAGGATCGTGGGGACGGCAGCCTCTGCCGGGGATGTGGAGATAACCAAGGGGTGATTCATGCCAGGGACCTGTCAGCCTCCCCGGCCAGCGCCTCTTGGACCCTGAGAAAGTACAGCCTCGTGGTGTAGGGCATCCTCTCGAGATTGTCGTCTACTGCCATCATCAGGTACCTGACGGCGCGCTTTGACACGTCCAGGTTGAACCTCATCAAAAGTATGGGATCCTGCCTTACGCTGATTTTGTCCTGCAGGTGGGCGGGGGCAAGCCGCCTTGCCTCCCGGATCACGACTCCGTACCAGTGTGCCAGGCTGTCTGGCTGCAGCCCCCTCTGCATGCAGGAGACGTCGTCGTCTAGCTTTTTGAGCATCCTGTCGATGATTGCCACGGGTGATGGGTCTCAGAATCCTGCTTTAGTTGCATAGCTCAAAGTTAGAGGAGCTCCGGGTCAACTCGGATTCCCGTCAAAATCGACCTCGGAGTTCCTCAGCCTCGTGCTGGATATGGGCTGCCCGTCCCTGGCTAGGATCATTGGGACGACTATGACCCTGACCGGGGCAAGGCCGCGCCTTTTTCGCATGTCGTTGAGAACCCGTCCCTGGCTGCTGGTCTCGTCGCTGACGACTAGCGCCTGCACCCCCTCCTCTAGCACGGCGGGCCCAAAGTCATCGTCAAGGCGCCTTATCTGGTATTTTGCGTCTGGGAAATGCTTCCTGATCAGGGCGGACAGGTTCCCAAGCCTCTGCACATAGTTGTGAAATGTCGTCTTGCCGCGCCGGGCCGCAAAGTCGTCGCTTGTCAGCCCAATGATGACAAGGGACGATGCCGAGAACGCCCGGCCGAGCAGCTCAAGGTGGCCCCTGTGCAGGAGATCAAACGTTCCCCCCATGGCTGCGGTCTCAAACTGGGCCATATGCTAGTGGGCGTCCTGTCTGAAAATAAACCTACTAGCGCACCAGGACTAGCGAGACCGGGCCCTTTGGTGCAATGGGCACGTTCTGGGCATCCCAGACAAAGGTCTCGACAAAGTACAGGCCGGGGTTTGCAGGAGTCCACAGGACCGAGACGTCCGATGACGGGGTGTTGTATATCGTTCCCGCGGTGCTTCCTATGAACTCCACGTACGGCACGCCTGACTGCTTGATCTGCACATAGTACACATATGACTGGATTCGGTCGTTGGCAGTAGACTGGAACAGCAGCCTGCTTCCTATGCTGACCTCGGCTCCGGCCGGAACGCTTGATGCCGGCCTTCCCTGATCATCGGATACTGAGAGATCAGAGATCGACACCATGCGTGTAATCAGCTGCTGCTCCGGAATGTCTATGTCTAGCGGACTTGACGTCATGGTGTCAGACTCTGCAAGTACTTGAAATCCCACCGCCCGGGGGCTTGGGATGCCGGAGAACTCAATGTCCAGTGTCTGGCCTATCGGGATGTCGCCTGCCTCGATTGTCTCGACGCTCAAGAGCCTCGGTGGATCAAACACGTCATAGTATGCCAGATAGACCCTGGTGTCAGTCGACGGGGAGTTGCCGGAGTTGGAGATTGTGGCGGAGAACTCTAGCGTTTCGGCATGCAAGACGTCTATGTGATCGATTTCCAGTCCGTCCTCCTTGGAGGGGGACGAGTTGAACGCCGCAACGTCAACGGAGACGAACGCTATGTCCGGATCCCTGACGGTGGAGGTTATGACGTAAGGGGAGGTCGACTGGGCGCCGACAACCGTAAGCAGGGGGCCCCCCCTGCTTATATCCAGCACGTTTCCGGAGGCGTCAAGGAAGGTGGCAACTACTACAATGTCGGACATGGCAGTAAGGCGGTTACGGTTTTCAACCTCCCCTACGACCGTGGTGTATCCCTCCGAGTTCTGATAGACGTATGGCACGTCGCTGGTGGTGACTACGGATATCGCAGTATCGCTGTCCACGGCCTGGGAAAACGAGGGGTGTGCAGGGACAAAAATCATCGTCAAAACAACTGCAAATAGCAGGGCATTCATGCTTTAAGATAGATCCTGGGGGTTTAATTTTGTAGGACATATCATAATGTAAACAAGTAGCTTAGCAGGTTTAACCCAACTGCGCTAGAAAACAGAATAAAAAGAATAGTAATAGGCGTCTAACGTCTCTTCTTCATTGCGGTAATTGCCAACCAGTATACCAAACCTGGTGCTAAACCTACAATAAGTGGAATCCATACCGGCCATCCGTCTACTGCGCTTGCCATGTTAGTTTGATCTGAACTTATCCTATTTAAATCCATCCAGAATCCTGAATTTCATAAAAGATCGCCGTGCGTATAAAAGCACGGGTGGGCAGACTCTTACCCAAGCGAAACTTCCCACATCTGAGGGGCTAGGTGACCTCGTACCAACATTATTTTCGGCGAAACCCAGATTGCGTGATCACACACAGGTTTGGCCACCTTGCAGGCTTGCCACCATGTATGGCATTGGGGCGCTTGGGACGGTCATACTGAGGTTGTTTCCTAATTCGTCAGGATTCCTGAAAACCGTTGGGATGCCACATGGATCAGGCGTGCAAAAGGGCGAAAATTCAGAAAGACATGCAGGTTGAATCAGGCAGGTGGAATTAGGAGACAACCCCGGTCATACCATAGTGCGCACAGATAAAAACCGAATATTCTTGTGTCAAAATAGGCACGGTGTGGCAGTATTATTATCGTAACAGGATAGCCCCTATGCAGGGTTGATGCCATGTCCCTTGCCGGCCAGGCATGAAAATCACAACTGCAGGCAAATGTATGTCTGATTGCTGCCTAGGCAGGGGCTATCCTGTTACTTATTATCCATTATTTAGTGGACGTACTATGCGATGAAGAGTGGGTACAACTCTGATCAATCACAGCTTAGAACAGAGGATCTAAATGACATAAATGATCATTATGCATAGGAGAAAAAAATGAACAGGCAAAAATTAGTCATATCTAGCATTGTTGTCATCGCTGCTGTTTCAATTGGCATGGTAGCATCATTGAGTTCGTCTGATGAGAGTTATGTTTATGTGCAATCTGACATCACAGGGGCAAATCCAAACATTGCTGTTGCCCCAACCGACGTCATGCTGGCAACCCAAGAAATCAGTGAAACCAAGTCCACAGTGGTGTTAACAGTCAAGGGAACGGTTCGTTCTGTGGGGGATCCGATTGATTGGAGTGACGAATCAAAAAACCAGCTTGGCTTTGTACCGATAATAATTGAGATTGATGAAAAAGCCAAGGATATCACTCCAGATCTCAAATTGAAGGAAGGCGACCAGTTTACCGTTTACCTGGGCGGCGTGTATGAATCCGGCAAATTCTACATGCACGGCTTTGAACCACAGTTTGAAATCGGTGAAAAAGTCATACTTCATGTGGGACACGGCAAAGACGATCCCGTCTTTGGTGATGACGGATTCTACTTTGTAGAGCTTGGCAAGTACGGAAAATACAAGGTTGTTGACGGCAAGGCATACAATGACAGGCATAGGGATGGCAAGCTATTGGACAAGGCACTCAATGAGGCCATCTAGTTCCTTTTCTTTTGTTATGATGAAAGTTAACAGGATTTTATTTTTGACTCTAATTCCAATAATATCTGTGCCGATGACCATCTATTATTCGGATGAATACAATTACACATTTTGTCCTTTCAATGCGTCGTGGACGAAAGAAAGCAAAATACATGATGGAAAAATAGGATATGTTTTTGAGCAAGCTGGGACGTCTACTAGAACCGCGTCAGGAGGATATGAGTTTGCTGAAGGAAATGTAGAACTGGTAATAAAAGCAATTAATGAATGGGAAAAAGACATCGACTATCTTGAAAAATTTACCTACTCTGAAAGTGCAATAGTTGCATATTGGGAATCTAATATAGACCTCATGCATAATTGCCAAAAATGACGTAAAAACTGCCTGGTTTTCTTGATCTGCGGCGATTACGCAAAGCCTAATCTGGAAATTCAGTTTAAAAGCAAACATCGAAAGTTTTATGGGCCTGACTTGTCTAAAAACAATCGAGGCAACTTCCATGCATAAAAACACACTCGTTGACGGCACCGTATTACTCCGATGTGCTAGCACGCCACATGATTGTAAAGGATTGCGAGATGTGCTAGTGAAGGTTGACGGCATAACAGAAGCTTTTATCACAAATACTGAAATCCAGAGCACTAAATATTGCGTTGGTGGCACTGTGGTTACCACTCCTACTAAAATCAGACAAATACGTAAAGATGTACACGGTCTACGAAAATCTCATAAACCTCTCAAAGTGGATAAAGTAGCTTTGCTTTTAGGCGTATAGTTTCCATCACATTGCCGTCATTTGATTTTCAAGAATTACTCAACAGTTGTGCTGTAAAAAAATTAGAGGATGATGGTGATTTTCTTAAAATAGAATTAAGCAAGGGTGTTTTAGAAAAACAGGGTTTCCCAAAATTTGATGTAACAAAACCTAAGAGAAGACAAACAAGAAAAAAATTTACTTTTTTCTTAGATATCTGAAAATCCTGACTGCCAGGAGTGCGGCAACAGGGGGACTTGTGGCTCCTTTGGAGGGAGCAAAGCTGCCTGCCCACCGCCTCGGCGGCCGTGTAATGCAGCATTGCATCGCACCTTTTCTCCATCGTGAACGGTCTCATGGATTTCAGCTTCCCGAGAAGCCAGGCCGAGGTGGGCACCGCGACCCTGGCGCTCTCCATCTTGAGGTACAGGCGCTTTTGAACGGTCTCGTTTGCACATTTGGAGTGCTCGCACATGGCCACGACCAGATGGGCGGCGTCGGCCAGGCCCCACATGGCGTTGTGCCTTGAGGAGAACTTGATCTGCAGCAGACCCATTGCGGCAACCAGCAGCTTGAATTTGCTCTGGCCGTAGCTTGTCCGGTGTTTCTGTCTGCCCTGCTTGCCCATCAGGGTAGACTGGAACGGCGTTGTTTATAGATCGACTGGACAAAAAATCATATCAATTTGTTCAAAACAATCAGACACTTAAAAAGGGGGTTACATTTTCAACTACTGAAGTATAGCAATGACTTTTAAAAAAGCGCTAATGCCGGTGCTGGCAGCTACACTTTTGGTCATGTTGGGAGTTGACAGTGCATATGTGCAGATCATACCAGGAAAAGAGGACTTTACAGATGTCGGCCCAACAGGCAATACGTTTGATATCGCGAATCTGGAATCATACAAGATACACCCAGAGATTACACGGGACATGCTTAGACTAGCACCTGGCGATACCCCGATAACCGCAGAGTTCGGACAGGCTTATGACGAGCTTAACCTGATAGGATTTGGGTACGAAGATCACATACCGGAAAATCATGTGGAGTTTCTTGAAGGCTTGGAAATCACTGTCTTGGGTAAAGTAGGCGACGTTCTGGAGATATCAGTCCACCCGTCGCAGGAAGACAGACTGGATCAGATCCGAGAGCAATTGGGTGTGATGTATCCTAGCGTTGACATTGACGTCAGCGTCTCGGCGGGACTGGTATATCTTGACACCATAGCAAAAGCATCTGCCGGAAACACGGCCACCCCAAACGGGGCGGGGCATCCATCTCTGACTCCATATCCATCACAGAACATGCAAGTTAGACACGGAACCGAAACCGTGTTTTTGAACGGTCATGATTGATCCCAATTTCTTCTTTTTTTGTGATGCATTATGACCATCAGGAATTTTTAAAGGGTCTAAAACTGCCTCTTGGGTTTACGAAAGACGACACCGGTTCCTGATTTCAGCAACCACCACAGCACGGCCCACTCTTGGAAATTTCAGCAATTTCAGGTAGCAGATCGGGTTCTGGAAGTGATTTACGATTTTAGGTACAAATTCTGTTTGATCGGCCTTCTTTGATGGCAAAATTCGTGCCTGAACTTCCAGAGCCCGGCCTGTTACAATTTCAGCACCTTCCCACACGGCCCAATTTCAGGAATTTCAGGAATTTCAGCACCTTCCCACACGGCCCAATTTCAGGAATTTCAGGAATTTCAGCACCTTCCCACACGGCCCAATTTCAGGAATTTCAGGAATTTCAGCACCTTCCACAGCATTAGGCTACTCTCCCTACCTGTTCTGCCATCACCCCATGCTTGAGCCCAGCCTAATGCGTTCTAAGAATTGTAAATGGAATCTGCAAAATCAAGCCTTGATTTTTGCCTCAAATACAATACCTGAATTTATGATGTAAAGGATTCCCGTTCCAAGCTTGCTTTTGGCATCAAAAGATTTCATGATTGCTTCTCAATTTTTTAGTGAGATCATGGTTATAATCTACCTTGTCCGAAAAGTTGTTCGCCCCTTTTCCGAGTATGCAAGGTCGGCCAGGAGAAGATGAGCAAGCCTGGCCCGCAGCGGAGGCATGGATGTGTGGGTCTGGCGGCAGAGGCCGCGCAAATACGCGTGCCTTGGGCGCCCAAACGGCATGAAACTAAAGGAAAGCTAGGTACGATGGATTGTATGGTAAAAGAGAAAGGGCACCCTCACCAACGCTAGGATGGCAGAGTCCATGGATATAACCGTAAGACGGATCAGGAAGATGTGGATCCATTCTTGAATTCAGGTACAGGTATAGCAACGAGCAGAAATAATTGAGGTTTTTTACGTGTAGTTATGACCTACTTTGACTCAAAGACTTATGCCCGTTGCTATAGTTAAAAACCGGGGTGGGCCGAATCCTGATCTGGTACAAGGAGGAGACTATGCAAGCGCCGACTATAGTTTTTTAAGACATGCTTGCATAGTCATGCTGTGCCCGTTAATGATCTCATTCTGAAAGAGATAGATGCCTACGATGCCCCAGACAGGATAAAGGACATACTAAAGGAGGTTCTCAAGGCAGAAGAACAGATGGATCTGGCAGACGGCAAAAACTACAAAACCAATCTGGGCAAAATTCTCACAAGACATGCCGGTAATGAAGACATACAGGAGTTCTGCAACAAACATGGTTCCTAACACAGGCGTGCGCCTAGGAAAAATCATGTTGAAAAACTATGGAATATACAAGGACACTGCTGCAGTTGAATTATCCGTGGATTCGCAAAAAACGATTACGGTAATCACGGGAGCCCACGGAAGGGGCAAGACCACAATACTGGATGCAGTTTACTGGTGCCTTTATGGGAAGTTCAGATCTGAGAAAAACCCTCATGACATGTGCATCATCAACCGCGACGTGCTGCAATCACTGAATCCTGGCGATGAGGACGAGACGTCTGTCGAGATCCATCTTTACGAGGGGGACGAGCCGCTATATGCAATAAAACGCAGGGTGCATTTTATCAAGAGGCATGAATCTTCACGGCTTGTTCGCCGGAACGATGTGGGAGGCATCCTGCCTGCAGGCATTGAAATTACACCTGCTCTGGAGTTTGTCCGTAGGACAAAACAATCTGCCAAATGGGATGTGTGCACAGAATTGCCTTGTGCCTGTGATGCCATACTGGACGTGCTCCCAGAGTACATGTCATGGTATTTTCTCGTTGACGATGAGTTGCTGGGCTCCTTCTTTGATTCAGATGGCAAAAACAAGATAAGAGTCGGAATGGAAAAGATATCCGGCCTTTCAGTTGTTGGAGATGCCATAAGACACATCAGAGAAACACGTGACGAACTACTCAAAGACATGGATCTAAAAACAGAGTCGCAATCACGTCACAACATAAGTGCGTTGGCAAGAACCATCGAAAAAATACTCGGTCAGCACAGGGATGACCTGCTAGAGAGGTTCAGGAATACAGTTGCTGACAAAACCACCGAGTATTTTCTGCGACTGACACCACATAATCCCTTTTCCAAGGTAGAGATCGGATCAGACTGTACCGTGACAGTATGCGATCCAGAGAGTCCCTCGGATCCCGGAAGGCCGCCATCGGTGCTCGGTACAGGGCTCACATACTGCCTTGCCGTGTCATGCATTGTAGCCATGCGTGACATTGCAGAAAAAAATCATTTTATCGTGATCGATTCTATGCTGGGACGCATAGCCCATGATGCAAGCATGAACATTGTCAAAAACCTGCCACAGTTCATTCCGGATATGCAGATAACTTGGCTGGAGCCTGACTCAACCTATGCGGGATATGTATATGACACAGAAAACAAAAGAGGCAGCTCATCAATACGCGATGTGTTAAAAGGCAGCGGCAACCTGTGGGGGGAATACATGCTAACATCCCACGAAAACCCTGCAACAAACTCCCGTAACACAGTAATAACAGAGTTGAATGAGTGGGCCAGAAAAACAAAAGCGTCATAAAATGCTGCAGCATCTGCAGTCCAAGTCTTAGGCGTGAATCAGGCTTCTCTGTCATGGCCCCATGTAAATCACTGATCGTAGCGAGGGGGTCGCCGCACAGCTCACCTCAGGCCACCTCCATCTGCATGCCAAGCCTTGTGGTGCACTCGTGTTGTTTTGCACCCCAAGGTTCCATCCAATGGCATCATACAGGCCGAACTTCATACGAGTTACCGCTTTTCTGAACCGGCATATATTGAGAGGAGATACTGGTAATAGACTAGGTTACTACAGCATACAGGCGCGAATTTTGCTGCAAGGGGGGGTTTGGACATAACCAAAGCCCAAGGCCGCCTAGCCGATTAAAATTTCAGTGTTGGGTTTTTAGGCACGAAGCTGTTAGAGCTTAGAAGCATCGCCGGAAATCCTTCCAATTGCGCAGCATGGCTTTGTATGGCAGTCACTTCTCTGGCACAAAGCCCAAGAGTTTTGACCTTATCGCATCTCTGCCATCATCAAGTTCCATGCGCCGCCTTCTCTCATCATCAAGTGACTGCAGTATCTTGCTACCGTGTTTTTTTAGCCCATACATGATATCGTATGGTGCAGGAACCTCGTTCTCATCCATCCTGTATCCCGGCGCAGAGGTTTTTTCGTATAGTGCAGTGGGCCACGTGTCCCCCTTGCGCGAGTCAAACCAGAGCATAAAGCTTGTACATGTGGCCTCAACCACGTCAAGAAGCGACTCTGGAATCCTGTCGCGCATCCCCAGATCCCGAAACACCTTGATGATTTCTTCCTCAACGGACTGCCGCTGATCGTTTCTTATTTCCGACATTGTAATTCCTATGAATCGCAAGACAAAGTACTTTGTAATCCGCTTGCCAAATATCTGGGCCTGTCTTTTGTATTTGACACTGTCTTTAGGATCCCCGGCTCGGGATTTTTTGCGCCAGTTGCCACACAGCTCATCCAGGGTCTTTAGGAATATGTGCGGTATTATCATCTCCTCGATCCTGCGGTTCAAAAACACCCTGTCGTATTCGGTGCGTTCTGTAAGCGAGAACAGATCCCTGTCTGGCATCATGGCACCGTTGGGATCAATTGCGTATGCATAATATGCCCTCGCAGTGGTGTTTTTCTCCAAGAGTCTGCATGGCGTTACACTGTTCTGTATGCGTGAAGATGCAGAATCGAATCCCTTGGTTTGCCTCTCAAAATAAAAGCTAGGAAAGCGTATTCTGCACTGTGACACAAGATCACGCAGCTCGTTGGCAGTTGCTATCAAGTCGATGGGTCTGATCGGGTTTTGTGTGTTTGTAGTCTGGCTTATCAGTATGCGCTCGTCGTCGTCTGCCGTCTCATGTATGATCAGTGTCACAAATATGCCATCTATTGTCTCTGGTGATTTTTCCAGGGCAAATGTCGTCTGTCTTCCGTTTACGACTTTGAGGTTCTTGACGATGAACTCGTTAGGCGCGGTTTCCTCAAAGCCATCACATACGGCAGTAATGCCATTGTTTAGTTTCCAGAACTTCTTTCTCCTCTCCGAATCAGTAACGGTCCTTAGGATTTCCCTGTTTGTTGACGACATGCTCAGGTGTTCACGCGGATTTTCCAGGTAAACGGAGCGCCTGTACGGCCTTATGGACTTGATCAGTTCATGTGCACTTACATGCCCTACGATTGATTCCTTCTTGGTGGTGGGATCGGGGCGCTTTATTATGTTGCCATTAAAGTGAACTTTGATGTCTGGGGTACTGGGAGTTTGCACATGTGAGAGAACCTCACCCAGATCTAGTATTTCGATATCGGTGTCCTGGGAAAGCTTGTTGCGTTCGTCCTGAATAAGCTGCCTTGCCTGATCGTTTAGGTGGCCTGTGACGGCAAAAAGCATTATCTTCTTCAAGCCGGGGTTTTCTTGCCGTAGTATGTTATAGTCTCTGGACTTTTGCTTAAAATCAGAATTGGTATCTCCCGGACAGTTTTCCAAATATCTCAGGGTCTCTCTAAAAGACAGGATCTCCTCTCGATCCACCGTATGGTCTAGCGTGTTGCTGAATTTTGACTGAACAATCCACACGGACTGGTTAGTTTCGTCTCCATCGTCAATGTATAGTATGTCAATACCATAGTCGTTGGGGCCATCAATGCTTACCGCTTCATCAACATCAAGCTCGCTGTCAATATCCAGGATGTTGGCACACACCCACCGTGGGAATGCCTGATAGTCCTTTATGTTGTGCTCTTTGGAAATGTCCTGTATCTCCTTCATGAACTGTGCCTTCATCTGCTCATTGGACATCACTTGATCATCATGCCGTCTGCTTATAATCTTGGTATGCTGACGGGCAAAAGCTCCTGAAGTACTTCACGATCAGATACTCTTACCGGCAGTAATTGGCCTTCAAGAATTTATGATTACAAGTATAGTTACCTTAATTACATCTAGATATATTCTACAAACATTGACGAAGCATCTGTCCATCAGACTAGCGTGGCATGATTCTGGATGGAATGGCCACGTCTGCAAGGATCCGAGAAGCAACATCTATTGCACCGGAAACTATTCCCTTCTTTCAACAAGACTCCAACGAAGGATAGACTTGGATCAGGAGGAGAAATTCAAAGGCATGTCCATCAAGGAGATAAGCAAGACAGGATACGTGCCTCCATGCTACTGGTCCATAAACCTACAGGGTGATGCAAACTGTACCATTCAAGACAAACACCCGTTTGCAGATCTAGATCCAAATTTTGCAGACATACCTCCACTCGAACATAAAATAGATCCATTCACGATATTTTCCTGGCCGTTTTCAATAGGATATGGAAAAAAACCAGAAATATCTAGATATGTAGATTTCAGTACTTCCTAGATGTACTTTTGCAGACCCGACACGGCACCTCCGCTACTTTCCGCGATCGTTTACAAACGAGTCGGCCGCATCGACAATGCACGCGACAAACAGCATCATGGTAAACCCCTTCCCTCCTGCAAATCCGTCCCACTTGGATTCCACGTCTATGAACACGGCAGTCCTCCACAGGTTGTACAGTATGACAGACATATAGAACAGCAGCAGCCTGACGACCGGGGAATTGCTGCACGTCTTGCCCATTATCCCCTTGATCACCCTGAACCCGGTCTCGATTCCCCACCGACTGCGGTACTCCTCCGGTATCTGCTCAATGACTGCCTCTGCACTTTTAGCAGACATGTTGGTGGCAAAGACCAGATACCTGTCGGCTATGGTCTCTTCTGCCTTGTCCTTCTTTGCTGCTGCCGTGCCGTCCTTTTCTACCTCGTCCTTTTCCACAATGACTAGCCTGAATGTGGCGCTCTTGCCGTCCTTGTTGGTCATTGTATATTTTGATACCGCACCGCGTTCTCCGCGGTCATGCTCCTCTATTGCCGCCACTATCCTCCTGTTCTTGACGGCAGGCATGATGTAGCTGCCCGTGCTTGTTTCTGCAGCCCTCATGCAGTCCACGTTAAAGAACCCGCGGTCATACAGGAACGTCTTGATCCTCATCCCTGATCTGGACGCCTTGCGGATCATTTTAGGCACGAAATCGGCCAGTTTTGCCTCTTTTGGAAGCTGCAGCGAGGAAAGCACGAGGTCAGACCCGTCATCTGATCCTATTCCGTGCATGGTAATGTGCGAGAGAAACGTCGACGTGCCGTTCTTGGGCTTTGACTTTCTGGCGATATCCTCCAGGCCCTTGCCATAGTATTCCACGTCGGTAACGTCCACTGCCACGACGTCCGTGTTGTGCAGCATGCCTGACCTGCGGGCGCACCTTACCGTATGCTGCAGCATGGAGCTGCACCACTTTTGCGCATCATCCAGGCTGACGCCCCGGATCGCCTTTAGGATCCAGTCCGGACTAGGCGTACGGCAACTATACGCGCCGCCCTTGGAGGCAGCCCCGTCGTCATGCTGCTGCCTGCTGCATTTTGAGGCCCGCCTGCGAAGGTGCGTCACGGCAGATTCTGCAAACATCTTCCTCTCAGACATGAAATATAGAACGCGCAGTGCGTCGATGTGGCCATACACTGCGTTGCGACTCTTTGAGACGGCCAGCCCGAGCTTGGAAAACCGCCGTCGCAATGTTTTAAACTGTCTCGATGTTATGTCAAACTGGTGTGCAAACACGTCGTTTTGTGTTGGTATCATGATGATGGTTGGCACACCGCCTGATCTATAGTATGATGGTCAAAAAATCTCGGCAAATTGCGTAATTATCGTGCCTGCAAAAGTACATCGAGGAACTACTGATTTGAAGGAGTTGGCCAGCAAAACGGACTTGTTTCTTGGCGAGCTAAAACACAAAAAATCACTAGTGTTTACTTACTGCAACTACAGCAACCCCCTAACTGGAGATGATCATAAGTATCTTCTAGTGGGTGCGGGGCTGATATCCGATGTCACAAAACCACAGGATTATGACATGAGTGATGAGTTCTTACGGAGTATGCGTAGCAGTCCCAACATGAAAAACTTTCCCAAGTCGGCGTGGCAGTTCAAGATCCGATTAGATCCGGAATGCAGTTTTGTACTACCATACCAAGAATACCTACAGTGGTACGACAGTCACAACAGTGACATTCATGATGATGGCGCGGTGCCGGTACCTGCACAGGATGTTCGAGGGACTGCTGTGGAAGACATGATGATCCCCATAGAGGAGTCTAACATGATCCCTGATTTCAAATATGTCTCAAAACACATCTCGCATGACAAGGCAATATACCTCCTGTACCTCCTGAGAAGATCGCTAAGATCCATGAAAAAGGACGGATTGATAGATTCCGGACGGCTAGACCGAATTGACATGCAGCTTGATCGTATGCTTGAGATTGCATGGAAAGAGCGTGGAAGGTATCCTAGTCTTGACACCGCGTTGCGCTTGATCTTGGAAAAAGATTTTGACGAACAGCTTGTGCCAGATCTTGCATCGGAGATGCGAAACATCATAAAAGATGACTTTGAAAATCTGGACAGGCTTCCACCCGACATGCAGGAATCGAATGGAAGGATGGTCAGGGTGTGTAGGATCATAAAAAACCAGAAAAAAGAATTGGAGTTTCTCTCAAGGTTTGACTTTTCTGATGTCCAGCTTAACCATGTCATAGGATTGTTGGACATACATACTGTAGAGGATATGGAACATGACCCGTATATGATCCTAGAAAACTCAAAGATCGAGCCGGAAGACGAACCGTCACTATACCAAATCGATATAGCCATGATTCCAGATCCTAGTTATGCCGACTGGTATTACGGGTTTAACTCGGATTCTCCAGAACGGTTGAGAGCTGCAGTAACGAAGATTCTAAAGGATCATGCAGACAAATCTGGCTCTACGTATCTTTCAAGAGACAGCGTAGTAGAGCAGCTAGAGAATTATCCACTGTATTACATACACAAGAAACTCAGCATCGGCCGGAACAAGCTTCGATCACTTGAAGGCATGCCTACATTTGCAGACAGATTCGATATATGTCCGCATCCTAGTACGGATGGTGATGTAACCTACCAGCTGAAAAGCATTCGAAAGTTGGAATCAATCACAGAATATTTTGTAAAAAAACAGTTAGACAAATGCTATGAACTTGACACACCATCCAAAAAATTTACACCGCATCTGAGTGAAAAATTATCAGACATGTCTATCCAGAGGCGGCAAGATATGTACCGCAATATCTTTGCCCACGGATTATTTGTATTGTCTGGGAGAGCAGGTAGCGGTAAGACAGACACAATAGTCCAGCTGATCTGCCATTTTGCCAAAAACAACGTCAAGCCGGTTTATGTTGTCACACCCACAGGAAAGGCATCCCTAGTCATCCAGAAACGGATAAAGGATCATTGTCCAGATATGGAGGCAGCAACAAAAAACTCTATCTCCATATCCACAATCCACAAACTACTGTATTCTGCGAACAGTACTTCTGAAAAAGGAGTACGTGATAAATACAAATACAATCTAAAGAAGGTATTAGATCATAGACTTGAGTGTCTGGCTGATCTTGAAGATTCTGTTAAACAGGTAAAGCTAAAACCACGCGTCCTGATAATCGATGAGGCCTCGATGGTAGACCAGGCTCAGATGGCCGTCCTGCTACTAACCATAGATCGTGCCAGCCTAAAACACCTGATAATCACAGGTGATGAAAAGCAGTTACCTCCGATAGGATACGGGATCCCGTTTGTAGACACCATACACTACCTGAAAAACAAACATCGCGATAACAACCACATCCGGCTAGAGGACAACCTTAGGTTTGATTCTAACACCGCATTGGGATCTCTGGCTGGGTTGTTTGAACACGACAAGGAACCCTCCTTGTGCGAGATAAAGCAGGCACTTACCCATACTGACAAAACACTTGAGATCTGCTATTTTGAGGATATGTACGAACTTGAACAGAACATAACTAAAATACTCTCCGAAATAGCAGCATGCGCAGATAATACATCGATTCGAGATGCTATTAGCAATATCGTCTGCAATGACAACAAAAAGGAGATCAAACTAGACAGAATTCAGATGCTGGCACCAAGAAGGGTGCGTGACTTTGGAACCGTAATACTAAATCGGCTTGCCGCCACGGGTACCGATCAGAACAGCTCATCTACAACGCCAATAAGCAATGCTTACAAGGATCCTTTTGTTCCCGGTGACAAAGTGATATGCGAGAAAAACATCTATCTTAAAGTAACCCAAAACGGAAAGGAGTTTTGGAATCTTGGACTGGCCAACGGATCGCTTGGATACATAAGGCATGACGGTTCACCCTACTTTGAAGAGCTCGAGGATCTTCGACAAAAATACGATTATGTGAACGACGGCAGGATTCGTGACGAGATTAACAGCAAACAAGGCGACAGCGGCGACTTGAAGTTTGATCTTGGATACGCCATAACTGTTCACAAGTCTCAGGGGAGCGGGTTCGACCACGTTCTGTTCATCATATCTGATATCAAGCAGTTCGTGTCCCGTGAGCTGCTGTATACGGGACTGACACGAACCAAGACAAAACTGCACTTGCTGATCAAAAGTGATCTATCAGGTGGCCTCCCAGATATGCTGAATCGTGTGTTTGGAAATTCCTCGATTACGGACAAAAAAACCCTGATGTTCGGGTTTAAAAATTCTCCATTCAGGTCGTATCACCTCCGTACAAAAGACGGCAGAGTGTTAGAGGTGCGCTCCAAGATCGAATGGATGATTGCAAAGATGCTTGATGAATCCAACATAGACTTTGAATATGAACCCATGGATCTGTACGAGCAATCCAAAATAAAGCCAGACTTTAAGATTAATGGCAAGTTCTACGTCGAACACCTTGGTCTTCTACGTGATAAAAAATATTCAAAAAGATGGGATCAAAAACTGACAGAATACAAAAACCTAGGCCTTGTAGACAGATTGATAACCACAAGCGAGGGGGATTCACCACACTTTGAGAAAAATCTCAAAGCGATGATACATGACATCAAAAGCGGTACCCTGAAGGACGCTGCCGAAGCACGTTTGCCTCATCATTACAAACTGTAGACTTTATGCGTAATCGACCTGAATGAGGCGAATTTGTTCGTGATAATCCTAGATCTGAACCGATTACGCATAAAGTCTAGTACTCCATAAAACGGTTCCAAATTCGAAACAATTCAAATTAAGTTGCCTGTAGATCCACATGTCACCGCGTGTACTTCAAGCAGTAGACGGAAATACAACCTCGCAAAAGCCACCGCGGCTCTGCGGTGGCGGATCGGCAAACCCGTATTCTGCAGGGCTTCTCCTAGAAGCCATGAGAAGCGCGCATGCGACCGGCAACAGTGTAAAGTCCCTTCTCTGTATAAGGTCACGTCCCCTTACTAGCTAGGCACGAAAATCATAATTGTGCCTGCCAATTCATGCCTGATTGATAGGGGTAGGTGACCACATACTCTTCTCTTGCACCATATGTCATCCCTGTTGCGCTCGATGGCCCACATGTTATACACAAAGACAGACACAAAGAACACAAGCAGCCTGCTTGAACTGTGTAGGTTGTCATACCACCTGCGCACGTCGTCGTTGCCAAGCAGTTGTTTTGCAGGATTTGCCACCATCCTGTTCCAAGAGCGGATTACATTTGAGGCCGATTTTTCATCTGCACTTGCACGGAACCCGTCCGTGGCACCGGCAGTTTCGGTAGGTGTCCGTTTCGAACCCGCCGACTTCTGTGAGGGTTTGCCGTTGTATGCCTTTGAATCAGCTTTGCTTTTGCACCGGATCCAGCTCGTCCCAGCTTTCGCGCACCGCACATGAATCCAAGGATGGGCCCGATGAGATTCGAACTCTTGAGTTTCCATGAGCAGATTCCATGACAGTATTTGTTCCTGACAAACGGAATATAACCATTTTCACAAAAAAGGATTCGAACTCTTTTGTGCAGTATTCGAACTAGCGCGTTTTGGGATTCGAACTCTTCTGTGCAGTATTCGAACTTTGGAATTTCACAAAAATTCTGATCTGAAACGCTGCCTCATCTTTATAATGTGCGGCATTGCATGTCTTCTCATTGGTGTATCTTGATTACAACGCTGCCACGCCGGTAGACCAGCGCGTAGTTGATGCCATGAACAAAATGCACACAGAGCACTTTGCAAACCCGTCCAGCGCGCACGATGAGGGCGCGGATGTGGCAGACATGCTGGACCAGGCACGCGAGGATCTGGCCCTTACCGTCGGATGCAGCGCCATGGACGTGTTTTTTACCTCGGGTGCGACTGAGGCAAACAACCTGATACTCTGCAGCTTTGGAAAGTACATGCTCCATGACTGCAGGATATTGTACGGGGCAACAGAGCACAGGTCCGTAATAGAGCCCTGCCTGGACATGTTCAGGCGGGACATGATCTCCATAATGCCCATTCCAGTAGGGTTGGACGGCACGATCAGCCCAAAGGCCCTCAAGGCATTCCTCAGGGACTATCCCGCAGACCTGGTGTCCATAATGATGGCAAACAGCGAGACCGGGGTGATAAACCCGATAAGGGAGCTGGCCCAGGTCGCACATGACGCAGGGGCATACCTGCACAGCGACATAACGCAGGCGGTGGGAAAGATCCCGGTAAGCATAATGGATCTGGGAATAGACGCCGCCACCTGCAGCAGCCACAAGATGTACGGTCCCAAGGGATGCGGGGCCCTGATTGCAACGCGCCCCATACGCAAGACCCTGCATGCCTCAATTCTGGGGGGAGGCCAAGAGGCAAACGTGCGCAGCGGGACGGAAAACACCCCTGCAATTGTCGGGTTTGGCAAGGCGTGCGAGCTGATACGCCTTGAGGACAGCAGGATATCTGAAAAGATCATGATGCTGCGCGACAACTTTGAAAGCAGGATAAAAAAGGCCGTTCCAGATATTACGATAAACGGCGAGACTGCAGAGCGCCTTCCAAACACGTCCAATATCAGAATCAGGGGAGTGCTGGCCGATGCCGTGATCACAAACGCAAAGAACATCGCGATATCCTCCGGAAGCGCATGCTCGTCATCTGCCATGGGGCCCTCGCACGTGCTCCTGGCAATGGGTCTGGACGAGACGGCTGCAGACGAGTGTATTCGGGTATCCATCGGAAAGCAAAACACAATGAGGGACATCCAAAAGGCCGTAGAGGAGATTGCAAAAGCCGCCGAACTTGCCAGATCGGCCGGTTCCAAACCACCCGTCGAGGAGGCAAGCAACGTTGCCAGCTGATATCATCACGAAACCGGCATTTGCAAGCCATGAAACCTTTCTGCCGGGATGTAGTAGCCTGTCTGCATCAACAACCAAATCACTACAACAGTCTTCACAGAAGTACCACATCAGATTATCCCAGGCTAGAAACAACTCAGATACTCAGATGAGGTCGCCTGCAGATCCGCATGCTCCTGCACCGCCACGAGTCGGTCACTTTTAGGAAGGCCGGATCCGCACGATACACCATGGTCATCACAAAGAGAAGGAAAAAGCGGTCAGATAGGATCAAGGAGGAGGAGCTGCCTGCACAAGAACGGCTCATCGGATTTGCAACCAACGTGCCCGGAATAGATCCGGACGAGTACAGCCGCAGGTGGGGGATCGAGACAGGATACCGGATGGTAGAGAACGCAAGGATTAGGACTCACAGCAAGAGCCCGGCCGCAAGGATGCTGTACTTTGTGTACTCGACGGCAGTCTTCAACGCATTGGTCATGGCAAACGCGATGATGAGGTACATAACGGGGATCATTTCCGAGGATCCCATGATCGACCAGCAGTGCCTCAATGACGTGATCAAGTGCCGTACATCAGACCATAGGACGCTGCTCAAGCCCCCTCCACCGGTGCCTCCCTGAGTTACTTCTGGGAAGACTGGAATCCTCACTAGGTTTAAAAAACGTGTAATACGATACATGCCATGGAGAATGCGTATGATGCAGACAAGACGTACGAGGTGAAAACCATTCCGAAAAGGTTTATTCAATCAAGCAACATATCCAAGGACAAACCCTTGGTCTCATTGGGTATAAGGGAGAATGAACCGATAAAGGATGCTGAAGATGACATGGAACAGTTTACCAGGGTAATGTGGGACGACTGAGAATAATAGCTAATAACCACGTTGTTTGCAAATGGCTTATCATGAACTTGCTCCAAGGGAAATCATTTTAGCGGATCCGGGGTATGCAGACCAGAGGGAAAGAAAAACCCGTCCCTTACTGGTAATATCTCGGCAGGATTTTAACGACAGCAGTGGTTTTGTCTTGTGTGCGGGAATTACTAGCAACATGAGCCCTGACAAGTATCTGATCAGAATTTTGCCAAGTCATCTTGAAAGTATTGAACTGCGAGAAGAAAGTCAAGTCATGTGTCACCGGATCGGCTTGATAAAAAGCAGTATGGTTCGGCGAAGTGTATGTTTTGTGACATCAGAATTTTACAACACGGTGTGCAAAAAAATCATGGATGACATAATCGAACCTCCACACGGCTAAACACCACTGTTTAGTTTTGACGGCAGTCAGATTCCACGGCAATGCACCCATGGACAGGCACAGGTACAAGAACATATCAGTTCCATCTTTCGGCATAGGCGTCTTTGTAGTCTTGATCATTGCATAGGCATTTTGGATTTCTCAGTTTTTTTACCGCGCAATCGGGTCTTGGAAACCCCATGCCGTCGAAATCCACGCTGGAATAATGATGGGTGGGACTTGCCTGCGACGGTGACGGCTGTAGTGATTCCAGTACGATTTGGGATGCGAGGAACACCCCAGCAAGAAACGGCACATGTGGCACAGGGGCTGTGGCGTCATTTCCTCGATTCCCTAGCGCATATACGCCGCACTCCCCGTGTAGCACGTCCGCAAACGGGCGGTTCTTGTTTTTGATCAATATGTTCATTGGGATGCTAGTATGTTTGTGAATTCGTTTCAAATCCTTGCTAGTGCACTTTTCACCCTGATCAAGCTTCCGTTGTATCTCCTTATGTGAAAACCCCGTCAGCATTGAATTCATTTCCATTTCCGTAGGTTGCTTACCTGTGGGAAAATAGGCACACCAGATGCATTCGTACCTGTCATCTAGAGCATGCCTGCCAATCCCGTATCTCAACCCTGCGTCAGACACGTCTGTCCATGCGTTCCAGAGTACTCTTGGCAATCCCGCCTGCACGTTCAATCTGGTAAGAATGTTGTCCACAGCCACCGTGGCTCTGCTTCCTACGGGCATATTGACGGCATTTGCGTGATCCTCATAGCTCATTGGAACCCCAACCAAGTTCAGGAGGGGGTTGTTGCGGGCCAAGAATTTGCACATATGCAATGCCTTGTTTTCCCTCCGGTTCTCTGGGAACGCCAGGACGTATCTCTGCTCATTTGAGGTCTCCAACATATCATGATCGATCAGGGTCATCCTTCCTGCAAGAGACGTAATGGATTCCAAACCAAAACACAGTGCCTGTCCTATTGCCCCACAACCCACAATCGTCAAATCACCAAGATCCAGGATTTTTGGAACCGGAGGTTTCGTAACGGGCTGCACCGACCTGCCGTGTGTAACCAAGTCATATTCGAACCGATCTATTTTTTCAGATGGGGCATCATCCAAGACATTCTTTAAAACCTCCCCCACCGCCAGTCCTCCAGCATACGCTGCTGCCAGGCGGTTTATGACCAAGGGCTTCCAACCGCACGGACTGTCCTGAGACAGGTAAACGCTCCAGCCAGAGGACGAAACATACAACGAATTAGGCATTGGTTTGTGATTTCCAAATATCAGGTGCATGGACGCGTCGTCACCATTCGCGTCGTCACAGCGAATCTTTGACCTGCAAGACGGCGGCATTCTTAGAATGCTTTTCGGACCTGCATAATGTACCGAATTTAAAAACCTTGTAAGGAGGTTTAATGTGACATTGCACGCACATTCATAATTCTCATTCGTGTCGTTTTCTGAGAGTACCACCCTGACTTTAAACGAGTCTAGCAGCGATCTAATGCTGGCAGACTCATATTTGGATATCATCGACATTGCCGTAATGTTCTTTTGAACTATGCCTTCTTCATTGGGTGTCACGTGACGCGAAATAAGCGTTTCACCTCCCGCTCTGATACGTGCTGCCATATGCCGTCCTCAAGCCTGTACACCTCCCACCGATTTAGTTCTTCGCGTGGAACAAACCCGAAATTCGGTATCACGATGCTGACAGATCCCGGCAACATTAATGCCGATCCATCATCATCTATGCCGCTGTGGAACGCACCGCAGGGATGTGTGTGTACCTGACAGATTGCCGTTTTTCTCTCTAGGTTTAGCCGTTTGTTAATTTGAAACACTTCCTCCTCCGGCACTTCATAGGAGCAAGATGTCCCGCGTTGTTTTGGAAACCATACGGCAGACACGCTGAACACCCTCGCCGCTTCTTTTCCAACCAACAGCGCGTGAGATTCCACATGTTTGTCACCGTGTTTTTGCAAAAAATCAAAGGTTTCGTTTATGACCTGTCTTGGAATTTTTATCCGTGAAACTTTAGCAAGGCTCGCATCATTCATTACGATTTGTCCTGCCAATCATATTGCATGCCTGTTTTACTATGCCCGTTATGCTTCCTAGATAAGTCCCCCTTATGAGATCCCACCTGTCTTCCGGGTAATGCGTATGATACTCAGAGAATCCCGGACTGCAAAACCACAATCGGCCTGTGTTTTTATTGAGGACGATGTGGTGTCCGGGCGACCGTGTTGTCTTACTTTGCAGATCCGTACTGATCAAGGTAGCTTGTGGAGGAAGGAAATCCCAATTTTCCAGATTCAGTAAAAGCGTGATTCCTCGTGCAAAAAGAACATCTAACAGTATTGTTGGGTATTGCGCATATCGCACTCTCCAAATTTCCTCATAGGTCTTTTGTACAGATTCTAGCTCTTGGACGGCCTTGGTGAATTTTATTCTGGATACCTTTGGTTCTAAAATCGCTATCTTCTTCCACCGCGGCCCGGACCTTTATCAAGAAATAGTTTTGTTGGGTTTGTGATTCCTTGATCGCTAAAACTCTTGTTCTGATCGAGTATTTTGCCTTCTTCCGTTCTAACCTTCAAATCGTCCGGCTTGTCTTTATTGCCAGATTTTTCCTGTGCTTTTTTTACAGCATTTTTTATAATTTCATCCGGCATGACTATAATCGCAAACTCTTTACCTTGTATTACAAACGTAATTGCAAAATCTGATTTATCATACAACGTAACCAGAACTCTTGCGCTGTCATATAAATTATAGACCCTATGCAGTCGTAAGAGTTTACCCCTCAGGCGACTCTGCTGGTCGGAGCCTTGATCACCGTGCCTACCACGTCGTATTTTCTGGAGGGGGTGAGCTCTTACTGTCAGGATTGCCCATGATGTCATGCTCCCAAAAGCGCAGCACGGACCAGCCCTTGCGCCTCAGTCTAGCCAACACGCGACGATCCCTGTCCATGTTTCCCTGGGGCTCCGGCGACTCTGTCTGAGGTTTCTCAACACCTAACCGACACGCGACGATCCCTGAGAGTTGATTCGAAATTAGCAAATTTTGATCAAATGGGCACATAATGTACGCCAACCCGATCCAAATGCAGGCAAGGCGTACGTAATCCATGAAATTACTTGCTAGATTGTCAGTCCCCGCGCATTCAGGATGTGTGCCGGCATGACCGTCCCCAGTCTTCCCAGTAGCCCAAAAACGGCCCCGGATTTGAAACAAATCAAATTGTGATGCCTGCAGATTCGCCCACTGCCATCTGCACAGTCATGAATCACGTACTTCTGGGAAGACTGTCCCCCCGAGTTTGATTTATTGGTAAGAGTTTACCCCCCCCCAAGATACAACGTGGCAGGCGTGACCATGAAGGCTCCGGCCAGCAGTACAGCCTGAGGGGTAAACTCTTACATGCAGTCTTCCCAGAAGTAACCCAGGATAGCCAATTTTGACCGAAACAGATCAATTAGGGGCATCCCAGAAGGTACTCGTGCACCATCATTATGCAAATCCGTTCACAAATAATCAGAATTTGCTAATTTCGAATCAGCTCCCTGGCAATTTCAAGAGTTTCAGCGCCTTCCACAGCATTAGGCTACTCTCCCTACCTGTTCTGCCATCACCCCATGCTTGAGCCCAGCCTAGTGCGTTCTAAGAATTGTCAATGGAATCTGCAAAATCAAGCCTTGATTTTTGTCTCAAATACAATACCTGAATTTATGATGTAAAGGATTCCCGCTCCAAGCTTGCTTTTGGCATCAAAAGATTTCATGATTGCTTCTCAATTTAGTGAGATCATGATTATAATCTATCTCGTCCGAAAAGTTGTTCATCCCTTTTCCGAGTATACAAGGTCGGCCAGGAGAAGATGAGCAAGCCTGCCCGCAGCGGAGGCATGGGTGTGTGGGTCTAGCGGCAGAGGCCGCGCAAATACGTGGGCCTTGGGCGCCCAAACAGCATGAAACTAAAGGAAAGCTAGGTACGATGGATTGTACGGTAAAAGAGAAAGGGCACCCTCACCAACGCTAGGATGGCAGAGTCCATGGATATAACCGTAAGACGGATCAGGAAGAATTCAGGTACAGGTAGTTAAAAACCGGGGTGAGCCGAATCCGGATCTGGTACAAGGAGGAGGCTATGCAAGCGCCGACTATAGTTTTTAAGACATGCTTGCATAGTCATGCTGTGCCCGTTAATGATCTCATTCTGAAAGAGATAGATGCCTACGATGCCCCAGACAGGATAAAGGACATACTAAAGGAGGTTCTCAAGGCAGAGGAACAGATGGATCTGGCAGACGGCAAAAACTACAAAACCAATCTGGGCAAAATTCTCACAAGACATGCCGGTAATGAAGACATACAGGAGTTCTGCAACAAACATGGTTCCTAACACAGGCGTGCGCCTAGGAAAAATCATGCTGAAAAACTATGGAATATACAAGGACACTGCTGCAGTTGAATTATCCGTGGATTCGCAAAAAACGATTACGGTAATCACGGGCGCCCACGGAAGGGGCAAGACCACAATATTGGATGCCGTTTACTGGTGCCTTTATGGGAAGTTCAGATCTGAGAAAAACCCTCGTGACATGTGCATCATCAACCGCGACGTGCTGCAGTCACTGAATCCTGGCGATGAGGACGAGACGTCTGTAGAGGTCCATCTTTACGAGGGGGACGAGCCGCTATATGCAATAAAACGCAGGGTGCATTTTATCAAGAGGCAGGAATCTTCACGGCTTGTTCGCCGGGACGATGTGGGAGGCATCCTGCCTGCAGGCATTGAAATTACACCTGCTCTGGAGTTTGTCCGTAGGACAAAACAATCTGCCAAATGGGATGTGTGCACAGAATTGCCTTGTGCCTGTGATGCCATACTGGACGTGCTCCCAGAGTACATGTCATGGTATTTTCTCGTTGACGATGAGTTGCTGGGCTCCTTCTTTGATTCAGATGGCAAAAACAAGATAAGAGTCGGAATGGAAAAGATATCCGGCCTTTCAGTTGTTGGAGATGCCATAAGACACATCAGAGAAACACGTGACGAACTACTCAAAGACATGGATCTAAAAACAGAGTCGCAATCACGTCACAACATAAGTGCGTTGGCAAGAACCATCGAAAAAATACTCGGTCAGCACAGGGATGCCCTGCTAGAGAGGTTCAGGAATACAGTTGCTGACAAAACCACCGAGTATTTTCTGCGACTGACACCACATAATCCCTTTTCCAAGGTAGAGATCGGATCAGACTGTACCGTGACAGTATGCGATCCAGAGAGTCCCTCGGATCCCGGAAGGCCGCCATCGGTGCTCGGTGCAGGGCTCACATACTGCCTTGCCGTGTCATGCATTGTAGCCATGCGTGACATTGCGGAAAAAAATCATTTTATCGTGATCGATTCTATGCTGGGACGCATAGCCCATGATGCAAGCATGAACATTGTCAAAAACCTGCCACAGTTCATTCCGGATATGCAGATAACTTGGCTGGAGCCTGACTCAACCTATGCGGGATATGTATATGACACAGAAAACAAAAGAGGCAGCTCATCAATACGCGATGTGTTAAAAGGCAGCGGCAACCTGTGGGGGGAGTACATGCTAACATCCCACGAAAACCCTGCAACAAACTACCGTAACACAGTAATAACAGAGTTGAATGAGTGGGCCAGAAAAACAAAAACGTCATAAAATGTTGCAGCATCTGCAGTCCAAGTCTTAGGCGTGAATCAGGCTTCTCTGTCATGGCCCCATGTAAATCACTGATCGTAGCGAGGGCCCGGTCTGGTTGCGTATCTGCTCCAGCTGATCGTGAAACAGTGCCTTGCTCGTCTCCAGGGTCATTTACAGTACAGTATCGCCCATTTTTTAATAACCTTGTCAAATGTACTCCAGCATGTGTTTAGGTCGCCCATAGAATTAGGTACGAGTAGTAAATTTGAGTGGAATTTTCACGCCCAGATTACTGAGTAGCCGGAACTGGAACGTCTGCGGTAGATACTAATGCACGATATACCAAGATGTTCCAGTTCCATCGTGGATCTATCTTTAACTACCCTGTAATTGATGAGTGATAGATGTGGACAAAATAGAAGAAATTGCTAAAGTTCCTGCAACCGGCGATGATGTTCTAAGACGATATAGATACCAGCATTTGTATACGATATTACTTGCTATCCAAATGTATAGAAAAGAAATTACGTATAAACAATTATTTTGTGAACTTGCAGATGACGTTCTAGGTGTTTTATGCAACGATAAACTTGTTTCAATTCAAATCAAAACTTCTGAATCAAAACCAGAATTTAGCTATAATGATCCCGATGTAATTAAAAGTCTTAACAGATTCATTAACCTAAATCAGGGTTTTCCTGACACTTTTGAAAAGTTTATTTTTGTTTCAAATATTGGTTTTAAAAAAACCAAAAACCTGGAGAGAATAATAAAATCATTACAAGAAAATCCAAACGATTTGAATTCTGATGTCAAGGAGTATGTTGAAAAACTCTCTGATAGCAATTCGATAAATAAAACGGATGTAGTTTCGGTTTTGTCAAAAACAGAAATTTTGAAAGGACCGTCACTTGATGACATAGAAAGTAAAATAACAACTGATTATTTGTCTAAAATTGAAAAGTGTTCTAATCTTTCTGTTCCTAAATTATCTTCTTTACTTAACATGCTGGTCCTAGCTATTTCGAAGAAATCATCCAAGGTAACAGAGAATTCTATCAAAGACTATATTACATTTGTTGAAGATGGCGAAGGAAAACAATTACGGCGGGAAGTCAAATCAAAACAAATCCTCCCTGAAACAATCGGAGAAATTGTAGAGAATGAACGGATTGTCTACTTGGTGTCAAACAACCCTACAGAGTTTCAGTTAAAGACTGGAACCGTGGAATTAATGGAACAAAAAATGGCAGCAGGAGGAATAGGCATAATGGAAATCAACAGTATGAAAAACTTGGCTTACTCTGCACAGAATCACTTCTTTGAGGAATACAACAAAAGAAATGGTGAACCAGAAGCAATCAAACAAGAAATTGATCATTTGCAAACCCTATTAGAAAACGAAGCGGCAGAATCTGAAACTGATTCAAAAAATGACGATGCATTATACGGTACCGACATGCTAAAATCATTAGAGGGCCGGCTCAGAGGCATAGCCAGAACTAGAGCACGCGATGTTTTTGGAATAAAATACGAGGTATTGAAGGGCATAATCGGCATTTTGACTGGAGATTGTAAGATCTGGTTCAACAATCAAAAAATGGAGGATGCAAATTGAGCTTTCAGATAATCAAACAGATTCTTGACTTGGATAGCAACTTTGAACTGCATACATCTCGTATCTTGATACTGCTATCAAAACTAGGAGGACGTAACATGAAACAGGTCAAAGGAATAACAAAATTGGTAAAACTAGACTTTTTGCTAAGATATCCTACGGTTTTGGAGTGTGCTCTAAGTAAATTCAATTCTACTGACAATCCAAATATCCGACCACACGAAAAAACAAGTGTGGAATCTAAAATGGTTAGATTCCGATACGGCCCATGGGATCATCGTTACTATCAATATCTTGCAATACTGGAATCAAAAGGACTGATACAAGTAGCAACCAACAATAAAGCAGTCGAAATACAAATTACTCAAAAGGGCAAAGAAACCGCCGAGAAACTTGGCGAATATGAAGGAATGGACGACTTTGTTAACCGTTCTGATATAATCTACTCAAATTTTGGAAGACTAAGCGCAACTAGACTAAAAGACTTAATGTATGAATTAGTACCAGAACTTCATGACATGAAATTTGGGGAGAAGATAGACCTATGAAAATAAAATTCCGCAAGTTAATTCTTAGAACCAAACGAGCAGATTACGAAATACCATTCTCTGATTCAATATCTTATTTTTATGGAAAAATTGGAGCAGGAAAGTCAACTATGCCAAGACTGATTAATTTTTGTCTTGGCGGAGATCTTAAAGAAACACCCGCAATGCAACAGGAGTTTGTTAGCGTAAGTCTCGAACTTGATATAGGAAAGTATTCAGTGAGGTTAGACAGAACGAAAGGAGAAAACTCCGTTATTTCCGCATGGAGAGAACCTCCACAAGGAGAACCTATGGCTATGCAGATCCCAATCAGAGGACAGAAAGAAAAATTCCTCATACCTGACACAAAGGTGGAATCAATGTCGGACCTTCTTTTCTATCTAGCAGGCCTTGAGCCTCCATTTGTTCGTAAAAGCAAACACAACATAGAGAGCGAGATGGTACGGCTTAGTTTCCGTGACCTTATGTGGTACTGCTATCTTGATCAAGATCGAATTGACAGCTCATTTTTTTATCTTTACAATGGGGATGACCAATTCAAACGCAATAAGAGCCAAGATGCCGTTCGATTTATCTTTGGTTTTCATTTTGAAAAAGTTACAAAACTTGAGACTGACATAGCTGCTTTACGAAGTGAAAAAACTGCGGTAACTTCCACAATGAATCAACTACGTGACATATTGCAAGAAACGGGAATTGAGTTGACCAAAGATCTTCAGGCAAACATTCAAACCGTCGAAAAAGACTTGAAAAAAATCAACATGGAACTTGCTGCCGTACACAAGAAAACCTTTGTTAAAAGCCACCCCATTGATGAATTGAAAGAACAATCAAGACAAGTAAGTAATTTGGCAGACAGCATAAAGGAAAAGATCGAGGATCTCTCTTTCCAAATCACAAATCAAAATAGACTGAAATCTGAATACATCACAGCTAGCATGAAGATTGATAGGACAAATGCTGCTCGCGGCGTTTTCAGAAACTTGCACTTTGATACTTGTCCACAGTGCGGACAGCATCTAGGCAACGACAAAGAAGTTGACATATGTTCGTTATGTCACAGACCACCCAATAGCGAACCTGTAGAAAATCTCAAGACAATGGGTTCAGACTTGGTTGAAAGAGTCAAAGAAATTGACTCATCAATTGCGCAACTGACACAAGAAAAAAGAACTCTTGAAAATAAGTTAGCAGACAAGCGAAAAGAAAAATCTTTGTTGGATGATAGATTAGAATCTCTGCAACACGATTATGATTCAAAATATCTTAGTCAAACCAAAGAGTTGATGAAAAACAAAAGTATGCTTGAAGGAAAATTGCAATATCTAAAACAACTTCTTCCATTGCCGCAAAAAGTGGATGAATTTCAGAAAGAAGCTGGCAAGTTAACCGTAAAAATTGAAAGACAGAAAGATGAATTGGACAACGAAAAGAAAAAGGCCTTAGAAAAACAATCGCTTCTAAAAGATCTTGAAAAGATTTTCATGGACACGCTCAAGCAAGTGAACTTTCCTGGGATGCGAGAAGATCATAAAGTAGAGATTTCGCCCAAAAACTACATTCCAATCATATCGTCAACAAAGCCTGACGATCCTACCACCACACATTTTGCTAACCTTGGAAGCGGAGGAAAGAAAACCATCTTCAAATCGTGCTATGCGTTGGCAATACACAGGCTGGCAGCCAAGAAGGGAACATTACTTCCTACATTTCTGATCATAGACACGCCAATGAAAAACATCAGCGAACGAGAGAATGTGGACATATTCAAAGGATTTTACAACTTTGTCTTCGAGTTAGCTGAAGATGAACTCAAAGGAAGACAAATCATAATCATTGACAAAGAATACTATGAAGGAAAGATGGCATTACCTATTGTCAAGCGTCACATGACTCCTGATGATCCAAAATATCCTCCACTCATTCAATACTATAGGGGACCATAACATCAAAAAAGTCAGTATTCATTCTGGTGTTTGCTTAAACAACTCTAGTTTTTCAGCCCATGATTCGGGCAAGCCATAATGTCTTGTCCCTTGAATAATTAAGCCGACATAATCGGAATGAGGTTTTACAAGACCAATAAATTTCTCAAAAAGCAGTAACGATTAAGAGTTCTCGAACACATGTGGGCATGAACTATGTGTGAAACAAAAGTTCGTGAAGATCAAGATGTCATGGAGCGTCTTAACCAAGTCTAGGATTTTTACGAACTTGTGTTTTTCACTATAATTCATGCCCATATATGTCGAAGAATGTTTGTTTTTCACTATGTGCTAAGACTGAAAATTTTTTGCGAGGATCTTTGTTAATGCGTTCTTGAAACTGTTCTCACTATTCCATGTTTCGTCAAAGTAACTCCTTTCCCGTCCTATTTTGTCCAGTGCGGTAATCAGATGCTTACAAAACGTATAGGGGATGCCGGAATCAAGTCCATGATAACAACTACATTTGGCTATTTTGTTTGCGTTGTTTTCTCCCATCTCGATCGTTACCGTGTTGTTAGCTAGCTCGATCTCCCAGATGTTGTTTTTCTTATCTAGCGTGATCTTTCTAAGATCCTTCACATTCCCGTCAAAAATTGCCTCGATAAAATCGCGTTTCTCGGAGTGTTGAGAAAGCCAGGTCAGAAATTCAAAATAATTATCTGTAATTACAGCAAAGTCATCAACTTGGTTGCTATACACTTCGATTTCCTCAAGCGCCCTTGCCATAACTGTGACTTCTTTAACCTCTGGCAAAACTGTGACTGATGCCAATCCGCTTTCATAGTCTATTATGTTTACTTTGGCTACTCTTCTTTCCATGTCTGATACTGGATCGTAATGTAACCTGACAACCGATCCCTTCCTGGCAGGAATTGTAGGCGTTATTGATGCCCATGATTTTAGATCATCCTTGTCAATTATTTGAATTGATTTGTCCTGTTCAAGAATTTGCTTTACACCTAACGTGGGCTCTACAAACGTTACTACGATTCCTTGATCCTCTGATGGTAGATTATGTTTGAGACGCTTGTATTTTTTTACCGTAAGCTTTTCTTCCAGCATTACTTTGCAATGAAATATGTTGGTCCACATTACAAAATTCATCCTTTTCATTACTTGGAGCTGCTCGGGCCTGAAATTGTAGTTTGTTATGTCGGTAGAAAAGTCAAACTCGGGTAAGGATTCGTGTGGTGCGCGCATCTTTATCGATTCGGCAAGTACTAGGCCTGCAATTCGGGTTACTTGATCGTCTCTGTCGCCAAAGTCACCTCGTTCCAGCTCGAGTAGCTCGTCTATAAACACCTGTGGAGAGATCTTTCGACCATGAAACTCTGGCAGGTGATTGTCAAGACCACTCAGCTTCTGTTGGATTCGTAGATAATCTTTATTGAGAAAGACAAGTGCCGAGCTTTTGCTGGTTGTCCTAGATTCTAGACGGATCAATTTTTCATCCTCGAGTTCAAACAATGCCGTCTTCCACACATCCAAATTCAAGATTAGGCGTATGCTAGGATGCCTAGCCGTCACATTATCCCTGATGTGTGTCTCATTGTGGATGTCTGGATTGAACCTAAGCTCGTTGACTATCTCATCTTTTATTTTGTCTATTGAAACCGTGCCGATCAGCAGTTTCCAGTTACCTCGCTTCCTTTGGAGAATTCCCTCGCGAATCATCTCGGATAAAATCTCCTCACCAATACGTTCAAAATCACTTCCAAAATATCTTTCAATTATTCTCTTCTTTAGTGGCTCGTCAACAACTTTGTAAATGTCAAAGTTATCTCCAAGGATTTCTCTAGCTCGCAGTATTATATCACCATGCTCTGCTCCAGTTTTTGTATGATCCATCATAATAACAAGAATTGATGAACAGAAAAGATTGTAAAAAAGAAGCTCAAGAAGTTCACCAGCAAAAAATGTGCAATTATCCCTGAACGTCTCATATTTGTTCTTCCATGTGGGTATTTTCATGTTCATTTCAAGCGAATTACTGTACGCCTGCTGGCGGTACCTTTTGCCCTTCAATCCTAGCGTTTTTTGCATTATGTTTTGCCAGTCTACAGTATTTGGAATTGCATATTTTTTTAGTATGAATGCTGCATTTTGCCCAACAAATACATCCTCAATAAAATACGGCGCATAGATAAAAGGGTGCTTTGACACCATCTTTTTTATCTGTTCTACAAACTGTCTCCTGTTAACCATCTCTTCGGTGTTTTCTACATTTTTGATTTTATCGGAAATTAATCTCTCGAAGATTTCTTCACCAAAGATTTTCCGGATGTTGATTTTTTTGCAACTCTGCTTTTTTGTGGCCATGTCTGTCTCGACGGGTTTTCTCTGCAAAACTGACTTGGATTTATGTATCTCAAAGTGGGACATGAGCTTGGATTGAGACTCAAAGGAATCGTCACAGATAGGACATGTTACAGTCAATTATTCTCTAGTAATTCTTCGAGCTTTTCCTCGTAGTCCTTGTATGGATCTGCTGTGCTTGCACCCTCATCCATAGATATTAGCAACTTGATACCGTAGTTTGCATACTGTTCGCACACACCTATTATCTTATTTCTTGGATCATCAAATATTTCCAATGGATTTTCTCCGTTATTCTTCGCCTCCTCTAATGCTACAGATAACATCATCCACAGGTATTCGGGATGAATTGCAATGTATTCCATGTCTATAGAATCTCGTCTGTCGCCCTGTTTTCCATAATCTTCTTTCAGTCCTGCATGTTTGCCTAACGCCATGGCATAGATAAAGATGTCAGCTAGTTTCTTGCCGACAAACATGGATCTCCTCTCTTTTGTCTTTCCGGATTTTCTTGCATAGAACTGAAGGGCCTTGTTGTTCTCGTTGCCGTCATATCCAACCTTGGGCCACCCTGCAGAAATCTTCCTTGCAGACAAGTCGATTTTTTTCCGTGATGTTGCTTCTGACATTATCCTTGCACCGTTACTTTCCTGCTATCTATTCCATTTTCTGTGGTGATTTTTTGAATCTCATACTCTTGCCCGATATTGCCTTTGTTCCGCAAGATTTTTTGTACTGGTTCTGCCCCCTTGGAATCACCTTGTAGGTATTCTGTGTCAGTAACTAACAGAATTATTTGAACGCCAGGTAGGTACTGTGAATATGCCATAGCTATGTCATTTCTTGCATAGCCTGAAATGTTATGAAGTGGTGAATCAATAACTAAAAATGTGCTAGTGCTTGTAACTTCTCTGATTCCTGCGACATATGATAATCCAAGTACGTGTGCTTGACCCTTTGAGAGCAAGGGGATTTTGTTTTTTTCATCTTTAACCGTAATGTCATAATTAGGTGATATCTCCACATGATCAAACGTCTCTTTTTCTGGGGCGCTTTCAAGGAAGTATTTGCTAGTTGCTTGCTCTGTCTTTTCTCTCAAAATCTCTTCAATTCTTTTTTCTAATTGTTGGGCAAATTTACTTACTGCCTTACCTAGAGAAATCTTGTTTAACTCCTTATCATACTTGCCTGCTTTTTCCATGGCATTTTGGAGCTTTTGTTCGCTAACATCTAAATCTTCAATTAAATTATCGCGCTTATCTTTATCTAACACAATTTCTGCATGCAGTTTGTCTATTTTGTCAGTATATTCCTTCTTTCTAGTTATGAGGTCGTCACCGCCCTCCATGATTGCAGTTTCTTTGATCTTTAGCTCCAAGTTTTCATCCTTTTCCTTTAGTAGGTTTAGCTCGTCTCTCACCTGCCTCCTTTTTTCTATATGCTTGCTAAATTTAGTTTTTAGTTTTTGGTTTTCTGTATTGTCCATTATCTGGCTTAGCAAGTTGCGCCCCAACGAAATTGCTTGTGACAAGTCATCCGCTATGATCGTATCTTTCATTTGGTTTAATATTCTCCATGGTTCACCCTCTGCGTCTTTTTTCTCAAATTCTCTCCCACATACGCATCGTAATGGATCAGAGTTTAGGATTTTATCAATCGCACTGCTAGAAATTGATGGTGGTATCTTATCCTCACGTTCCAGTTGGGCAAAGATATCTTCAGCATTTTTTAGTGTGTCCCTTAGGAGAACATATGGAATATTCTCAAAGAGAAATTCCTTGAATTCCTGATTTATATCTCGGATATTTTGCTTTGTATGTTTTATGGAAGCCTCATTCTTTTTTTTCTCCTTTGCTAATTTCTGGCTAGATTCGCTTTTAGCAATAGACGCAATGATTTTGTCTTTGAAGACAGTTTGCTTGTCAAGCTCCTTAGTATTCATTCTTATTTTTTCGTTAATGTCATTAATTTCTCCTTTCAATCGATCGACTTCTGCCTGATGCGGTGCAGCTTGTGCGCTTTTGCCGCCATAAGATCTTTGAATGTTATCTGCAGTTTTGCTTGAGTTTTTAATCAGATAGCTTACCAAACCAAGACCTGATATCTTCGTAATTCCATTTTTTATCAATTCAGATGCATGTCCTTGGGTTCTAAATTTAATCAGATCTTCTCCATCGAACAGGAAGAAGTCGGACAGGTGTTTTGGGAAATATTGACTGATCTTATTTTCAATAGTGCTTGGATTATCCTCTATTTGCATATCTCCATGATCATTTTTGAACACTAGCTTGGCAGATGTATCAAAATCAATTCCGTCAGACACACGAGAGTTGTTTAGCTGTTCGAATTTGGTGGATCCAGATTCTCTGTTGCAGACTGCTTTGACTTCTCTGGTAAGACGATATTTTTCACCACGCTTGTCATGCAATGAGATCACGACAGAAGCTGTAACGCTTTTTCCTTTTGGAAGATTACTCAAAGCGTCGTCATTAACAAGCCCATAATCTGTTGTGCTCTGCTCTTCTTTGCTGTTTCTAAATTCACCATAAAAACACCAATAAATTAGATCAAAAATTGTGGATTTTCCTCTGCCGCTCCAACCAATTATTATGTTGATGTTTTTGCCCGGCGAGTTGGAAAATAAAATCGTGTGTCCGTCACCGTAATATCTCCCACAGTTGGAAATTTGTATTTCTTTTATGAATAGTTGTTCTTTATCGCTTGACATAATTTTTACACCATACTACAAAATCTTGATTGTCTACAAACTTTTCTAGCAGTTGATCATATAGTTTGTCAATACCGCCTGTTTCTGCATAACTTCTAACAGTACTTTCAATTTCTAACAGCCTTTTAACCAACTCACCCATTTCGCTTGGAATGTCAGGATGTTCATCGAGGTATTCTTTTAATGTATTTAGAATGTGCGGATTAATCTTTGCCATGCTGTGTCACACGTGAATGGTTGTAGTTATTTATTAGTAGCTGAAAAACACTCTGCCGGCAGCCCGTAGGTAAATTTTTTAATCTCGTTCATACAGTGTGGCTTATTCAGGGCAAGCTCACTCATGTTTTTTATTCTTGAGAACTGATTCCGAATCATGCTGATCTCAAGCCGGATTGAATCCCGATCGGCAAACTTGTCAATTTGCGGTTTGATCAATATGTCATAAATGTCTGCATGTGTTTTTCTGCTTCCATCCAAGTATGGCTCGCTGTATGGGCGTAACACGCGGCCACGCCTTTGAATAAATTGGGTTGGGTTTCCAGTAGATGCCATGACAATACAGCTTCGCGCTTGTGGAATGTCCATCCCTTCATCTAACACGCGGTTAGATAGCAATACATCCCAGTCTTCATTAGCAAAACCATCAAGAATTTTCACTCTGTCTTTTTTTAGTTTTGGATTGTCATAAGTAATTTTCCTGAACATGGTTGTTCTGTTATCCTTCCTGTGTTTTGATGAATTGCTCAGGATTTTCTCGACAGTATCGTACTGTTTCTCAGAACAGAATATCAGTAGATGTTTAATTTTAGGCATCTGCGCTAATATTTTCTCAAGAACTGCGGGCTTGTTGGTTGCATCTCTTATGATTTTTGCACGCATCTTGATGAGCCCCTCGCCCTTCTTCCGTTTTTCAAAATCGGTTGAACTTAACAACCTAGCTGCTTTATGTGTGATAGACCTGTATTCATGGTATTCATCTTCTGTCAAATCTGTGAAAAACGGATAGTAGTTGTATCCACACAACTTGTCTTCCTTTATTGCTTTTTCAAGTGGGTAAGACGCAACACTTGACACTCCAGTCGATCCCTTAAAGTATTCACGCAGAAAATCCGTTCCGTCCTGATCAAAATATCTCTCAATTGTGGCCGAAAGCGCTAACCTGTAGACATAGTCCTCTAGAAGCCCATTACGCGCGATGGCGGTGCCCAAGTGGTGTGCTTCATCTGCAACCAGCATTGTAGTAATCTTACAACGTTTTATCTGTTTGACAAAGTAATCATTTGAAAATAAATCATGTGAAACAATAGCCACAGATATTTTTTCACCTTCAAATTTGTGGTGAGGACCCCATAAAATTCGAACCACCCAAATGCGTAGAATTTGTATGTGACAGGAGGGCATACGGGGCATGAAAAAACAAAAGTTCACATTGGCCGAAAAAACAGACATAGTGATGGAGTCCATCAAGACCAGCATCAGCACTGCCGAGCTGTGCCGCAAGCACAACATCGCGCCCACCACGTTTGGCAGGTGGATGGACAGGTTCGTCGAGGGCGGCAAGGCATCCATCCTGGGCCGGAATGACAAGGCAGCGGCTGCCCTGCAAAAGGAGAACCAGAATCTCAAACGCATCATAGGCGAGTATGCAGTGGCCTGTGACGCTTTAAAAAAAACAATGGAGCTGAGCAAAGGATGAATGCCGTACAGATCTGCCACCAGAAGATGAGCCTCAATACAGCCCTGGAATACTGCGGCGTCTCAAAGGGCACCTGGTATTACGCCAGGAAGGACGCCGACAGACGAGCCAGAAAAGCCGACCCCGGGACGGTCTCAATCATACGTACCATAGGCAAGAAAAGGCCGACGTACGGAACCCGGAGGATGGCAAACCAGATATTGCGCGAGACTGGCGTGCGCGTAAACCGCAAAAAGATACAGCGAATCTACCGCCAGATAGGCTGGATCGAGCCCAAAAAGACCAAAAACGACATAATACGGGCCTCGCGCAAGCTTACAAGGCCAGATGCCCCCAACCGGCTGTGGCAGGCAGACATCACATACGTGGACTGCGGCGGGGACGGCTGGTGCTACTGTTTCAACGTACTTGATGCCTTTTCGCGCAGGTGGCTTGCATACTCCTTTGATACCACGGCGCAAAAGGAGAATGCGGTTCAGGCCGTACTCGATGCGGTATCGGCAGCAGATCCGGACTGCAGCATGCTGACCCTGCGGACAGACAACGGTTCTCAGTATACGTCGCGCATGTTCAGGGAGTCCCTGAAACAGCTGGGAATAAGACACGAGCTCATAGCATACAGGACGCCAGAACAAAACGGCCACATAGAGTCGTTTCACGGAAGCATCAAGAGGGAATACCTGTGGCCCCATGAATTTGACTCCTTCCAGGACGCCTCAGACGTCATAAGGGAGGCATTTAGGGACTATAACCATGACAGAATACACTCCTCACTTGGATATCTCACTCCGATGGAGTTCGTCGTACGGCACCAAAGGGAGGCAGGCAAATGATGATGCCAGAGCTACGCAAAAACGCCCAAAAAGTGGTTCGAAAATACGGGGTCCAGATCATTTGTTGATGTATGAAACCTCGTCACGTAGTATCTGCTTCCATGATCTAGATTCAAGAATGGTTGATGTTATGCCCCATTTGGATAGTTCCTTTTTCCATTGATCTGCAAGATTTCTATAGGGAACCGTGATTACAACAAGAGCTTTATCGTCTTTGGCTGCTATCTTGTTAATACATTCGATTGCAGTAAATGTCTTGCCCGTCCCAGTTGCCATCTCAAGAATGCCTTTTCCAGAGCTATTCATCCACGTCTTTGCTGCCTGCTCTTGATAGTCTCTTAGAACAGGAAGCTTTCTCAGTTGAGGTATATCGGACTTGGTTTTAGGGGAGATCTGCCTGAAATACGAGTTTAGTTTTTTTGATAGTGGCACAACTTTGTACTTTATCGAGCCAAGCTGGTGTGATTCATTGCTCCAAAAGTTTGTGAATTCCTCATGATCTGAATCAATTTGTTCGTTCTCACTTTCAACCCAGTGTCTAGCTACGTCTATTGAGTAAAGCTCACCCACCTGGGAGTCTTCCCTATCTATGGTTCCATGAAAAGAGATTGGCCTGTCATCGTCTTTGTTATACAATATACCAATCTCTTTTCTAAATATTGCCTGATCTTTTATTTCCGACTCGGAAAATATAGTTCCATCATCATGTTCTGGCAGAATCAATTTTATGGTAAGAAATTCATTCGCAATCATCCAAGATAATGCTTTTTTATGATCCTCCAGAAACTTCTCTTTGATTTTTGAAAGATCATTGATCCAGTTTTTTGCAATGATGTCGTGAACATCAATACCGCGCATGATTGCATGCCTGTCCTCCTCAGAAAACATTGGTATTATGACAAGCTCCATAGTTCCGTTGTTTTCCTTGATAAAATCCTGTAATCCTTCGGCCATTAATGCAAACCTTTTTGCAGAAAAAACACCGCCGAATCTCCTATAGTATTTCGAATGTGGAAGGACTGCATTAAAGAATTCATTATACACATCCGTCTTTCTAGAATCATAAAATGATTTTATGTCCAGCTCTTCAAACAACATGGTTTATTCCATCCTTAGTTGGCTTGCAAGATTTTGTTTGCTTAGTTTGTGGTTTTGCTTAAAGTGTATCTCGCCTATTTTGGTTCCCTTCTTATCTACAATGCTACTTTCATCCAATGAAATTGCAATCATCTTATAGTCAAACTGGGCATGGTGGTTTGGACATACTACTATCATATTATCCATGCCATCGTTGCCATTTTCTTCCAAGGGATTGTAGTGGTGAACCTCGGAGTAAAACTTGCCTTTTTCATACTCGAAGCCAAATCCGCATACCTGGCATCTATTTTGGTAAATTTCTTTTAGTTTTTTCACGATTGTTGGATTACGGAGAAACCTGTTTACCTCATATTTGCTTTTTTGTGGGATCTTGGGATTTACGAATGTTTTAGGTTTTGCTGAGGTTCTGTGAATAGCTTCACCCATCTGGATTTTTAGAACATTTTGAAACTCTTTTTTAATTTGGTATATTCCAGTCAATGGCCCGATAAGCTTCGGCATTGCATTATCTGTGACCTCATTATATCGCAGTGAAGTCTTTTGTAGCTTGTCAAAGAGTAAAAAATACGTGAACTGTTGAGCGCGAAGATCATCTGGCCACATCTGCTTTCCAGTATTGTTGTCTGTAAATTTTTTGTAGACGCGTCCTATTACCCTAAAGCTGCTTGTTGGAACCGTGAAACATACGAGATCGTCTTGCATGATTCTCTTCCAGAGTGTATCTCTGACTTGTGTTTCATGAAATCCCCAGATATATGCAGCATCGTGTTCATTTAGAATTTTTTTGGTATTTTCGGTAAACTGTGCCATCTGAAATCGCCGAAATTTTTCAGAGTCACGTCTATCTACCAGAACAAAGTAGCTTGTCATATGTCAGAAGTCCAACTGCCAGCTATTAAATCAGCTTAAAAATCTCTAACGAGCCGGATACTTACTGTGCTGTCCAAGAAGATATGTAACATGATCAAGGTGGGATTCTTGAAAGGCCTAAAAGTTTACAGGTGTGAGGTCGCCCACCCTTAACCAACCATGCATGGGTTTGCATGGAGTTGTGATTTCTGCACCTATCCGGTAAGAAGAAGTGGCCTCACACGTTTACAGGATTGATTGGCAAATTACTCAACAAGTCTGAGAAGCTCTTCTTGAACCTTGTCGCCCACTTGGCTTATTGCATGCTCCCTCATGCGCAGCAGGTGCGGAAGCAACCGTTCGCCATTTCGCTTTAACGCATCCATTATCTCATACGGGCTTGGTACGTCACGCTCGTCTTTCTTGTACTTGTCACTGTTTACCTTCTCAAGCAGCTCAGGCGGCCATGTCTTGTCCATGGCCATATCAAAACTGGTCATGAATGCGTTATAGGCCTGTTGTGCAACGCCTTCAAGAATCTCTGGATTCTTATCGCTCTTTTCCAACCCTCTGAACTCCTCAATCAGCCTGTCCTTGACTGACTGCCTAGTCGATTCGTCAATATCCAGCATGGATTCGTGAACGAACCTCAGGATATAGTATTTTACAATGTCCTTGCTGATGATTCCCTTGTTCCTTGATATCCTGTCTGACTGGTCGTCCTTTAGTTCGCGGCACCACTTTTTATGCAGCTCACTTAGCATCTTCAAGAATATGTGGGGTATTATCAACTCCCTGATGTCCCTGTCTTTGAAGATCCTGTCATAGTAGTTGGCATCGCTTGTTACAGAAAACAGAATCTTGTCAGGCATCATCGCCTCGTTGGGATCTATCGCATACGCATAGTATGCCCTTGCAACGGAGCTTTTCTCCATAACGCGTCTTTTTGTAACGCGGTTTTGCGTGGATTTTGTTGCAGCCGCAAAGCCTTTTGTTTGCCTCTCAAAGTAAAAGTCATTGAAGTTCTCCCTGCACTGCAATACAAGATCTGTCATCTCCGGATAGTTCGTTACCAGATCTGCTGGTTTTATTGGGTTTTGGGTGTTTGTGGCCTCGCTGATTTGGTTGCGTTCCTTGGCGTCTACCGTTTCATGTATGCTAACCAACAGAAACACGTCGTCTATCGGTTTTGTGGAATTCTCTAGTGTGTACAGTGTCTGCCTTCCGTTTACAACCTTGAAGTTTTCTATGCTGTATGCGGACTGGTCATCTGTAGAGCTATAACCCGTACAAGTGGTTGTAATGCCGTTGTTTAGCTTCCAAAACTTCTTTCTCATGTCCGGATCACTTAGGGTGTTGAGTATGGCCTTGTGAGTCGGAGCACTTTTTCCAAGCGTCTGTCTCGGGTTCTCTAGGAACAACATCTCTTTGTTGTCTTTGGCAATTGCAATCAGATCATTTGCTCCCACATATCCGATGATTGACTTTTTGCCAGTAGACTTTATGCGTAATCGGCCCATCTGATCTAAAAATACGACACAATAGATCATTATTTGCACACCAACAACCCTAAAGATCTGTATGATTCCCTAACTGTATGGGCTCAAATGACAAGACTCTCCAAGCATTTCAAGCGTTACAAGCGCAACACGAGATGCTAGTCGAGCAACACGAGCAGGTATCCAAGCAAAACAAACAGATGTCCAAGCAAAACGAGCGTATGAGGAAGCAGCTTGCGTTTGAGGACTCACTGTGGCAGTCCGAAGAAAACAAGACAAAAAGAGTCGTGCGCGGCGGGACGCCTCTGCGGATGCACGCAATCGAGGTTGCAGACGGCATAATCGGCGATCCGGTGCGCCTTCGCAACGTCACGGGATGCACAAAGGAGTCATTTACGATCATACTGGAGCGCTTTACGGAAGAAGTCATGGACGACGAGGACAGACCCCTGTTCTGGGAGGACGACGTAAGAGGCGGCGATGCCGGAAACCGGTGCAAGCTGTACATCAGGCACGCGCTGCTTGCAGTACTCATGAGCATAAGGACCAAGGCAACGCAACATCATCTGGCCGCAACGTTTGACGTCGACCAGTCCACAATGTCCAGGTACCTCCGGTACGGTGCCGTGTTACTGCGCCGGCTCCTGCCTGCCTCCGAAAAGCTAACAAGCATCATCTGCAAGACCCCGGCAGGCAAGCTGGAGGAGGTGCTGATCCCAAAAAAGACGCTCCTGATTGACGGCACCCTGACTCCGGTAGACAGGCCCGGGGACAGGACCGCAAGAAAGACCAGATATTCGGGAAGAAAAAAGCGGCACATGTTCAACACGATAATTACCTCGAACCTGGACGGCCTCATACTGCACTGCGGCAAGACTGTGGACGGAAGCGTCAACGACAAGGGCGTGATGAACGCAGGGGGCGGCCCGGACTTTGGAAGGCACACCGGATCAATGAGGAATGCAAAAAACGCAGACGATCCGGAAGAGGCGTTTGTGATTTACAGCGACCTGGGATTTGAGGGCATTCAAAAGATGCTTCCGGGCGCCATACACAGGCAGCCCCCAAAGAAGCCCAGGGACGGGGATCTTACTGCAACGCAAAAGAGGCGCCGCAAGCAGATAAGCAGGGTTCGCGTCAGGGTGGAGCACCACATAGGGCGGCTCAAAAGATATGGCATTCTTACCATGCCGTTTGGCGGAACTGCCAAGGATCTCAATTATTTCATGCAGATAATCACGGGTCTTGAGAACCTCAAGACGATGTTGAAAAGGAAAAAATACTATGGCCAGCTGCTGCAGCAGCTGCATCTGCTGCCAGACACATGACATACGGCGGTACGGACCGCCATTCTTTCTGACTTGTCAACGGGGCACATTGCCGTGCTGCATGGTTGCGCACGTTCTTTTGGCGCAACTGGCTTTTACGTGCGTCATGACACGAGATGCATGCGGTAATTTGATCCGATCAGCGCATTTGCGTTTGGAAAAGCCTACGGAATTTTTAATCACGGTCGATTACGCATAAAGTCTAGTTGTCTCATCAATGCGCTCTATCACATTGCCATCAAACTTAATCGTCACTGTCGGAGTATGGGGAATCGTCATACGAGAGAGAATTTTATCCAAATCAAGTATCTCAAGATCAATGTTGGAATCCAGCTCATTTCCAAGTTTTTCTTCTCTCCACCTGGAATTTCCAAGCAATTCCTGAGCTTGACTGTTTAGATGTCCTGCAACGGCGAAGATCATTTTTTTTCGCATGTGGGGATACTTTTTCACCATTTTTGCAAACTCAACGGCCTTTTGTTTGAAGGTTAGATTGGCAGAATGGGGGCAATCCATCAAATGGCCAAGCGTACTTGCAAACGATTCTATGTCCTCCCGCCTGGCAACATGATCCAGGTTTTCACTGAACTTTGCCTGAACCCAGCATATGTACTGCTCTGTAATGTCGCCGCTTTCCTCTGCATGGAATATGTCGATTCCGTAATCGTTCTTACCTCCAATTGAGACTGCCTCGTCAATCTTTTCATCATCAGCAATGCCAAGAATGTTCTGGCATATCCATCTTGGAAAGGCGTCCGGTTTTGATACCCCCACCTGATCGCATATGTCATTGATCTGCTTGCTGAACAAGGATCTGCTGCTGTCCGTTGCCATCCTACAATTGGTGCCTGCCTTTTTTTATAATCTTTTAGTATGAAGAATGGTGACTGTGAACAGCTAAAAGCAGGTTCAGTTCCGCTTGGCCAAAGAGCACACAGTCAATCTGTATAGATATCGCTTGTCCATATCACTTACTCTCATATCAGGCTCGAATCTTTGCAAGGGCACGTACGGATGAATCAATCGTATCGATGGCCTCCTCGATCTGAGTCTGGGTGTTGAACCGTCCACATCCGATTCGGATCGAGGCGTGGGCCTGCTCCTCGCTTAATCCAAGTGCCAAGAGGACGTGCGAGGGCTCCACTGCCTGGGTCGTGCATGCAGAGCCTGCAGAGATGGCCAGTTTCTTGGATACAGAGTTGATGATGGCCTTGCCATCGATTCCGTCAAACCTGACATTGAGGTTGTGGGCCAGCCTATTCGTGGGATGCCCATTTTGAATCCCGCCAATCTCCGCAAACCTGTCCCTCATCTGACTTGTCCAGCTCCTGAACCTGTCGTTTTCCTGCTCCATCTCTTTATTGGCGATCTCCAGGGCCTTTGCAAAGCCCACGATTCCGGGAACGTTTAGCGTGCCGGAACGGATGCCCCTCTCCTGTCCACCGCCGTGCATTATCGAATCCAGCCTTACGCGCGGCATGACTCCCCTTGCATAGAGTGCGCCAACTCCCTTGGGTCCGTAAATCTTGTGGGAGGAAAACGACATAAGATCAATGTTGAGTCTTTGCACATCGATATCCATGTGGCCGACGGCCTGGGCCGCATCCGTGTGAAACAGCACGTTATTGTCGTGCGCTATCTTGCCGATCTCGCCAATGTCTGCAATCGTTCCAACCTCATTGTTTGCAAACATCACCGAAATCAGGACTGTCCTGTCCGTTATCGCGTCATTTACTGCCTTGGGATCAACCATGCCAAACTCGTCAACGGGCAGGTATGTCACATCCATGCCTCCGGCTTCAAGACGCCTCGCCGTATCCAGGACTGCCTTGTGCTCTGTAACGCACGTGATCAGGTGGTTCCCGCGATCCGCATTCTTTATCATGACGCCGCACAGTGCAAGGTTGTCTGATTCCGTGGCGCCTGACGTGAATATGATCTCATCCATGTGTGCGTTAATTGCACGGCCGATCTTCTCCCGAGATGCCTGGACAATCTGTGATGCGTCATGGCCGTACGAGTGATCCAGGCTTGATGCATTCCCAAACACCTGCGTAAAATACGGGATCATCTCGTCTAGGACGCGCGGGTCCACCGGCGTAGTTGCATGCGAGTCCAGATAGACGGGTTGACCGGACTTGGCCTCGGAGAAAGACTGCATTTTATCCGTCCGCAAGTCGGAACTTGCCGGGATTCATCTCCCTGACGAATCCGTATACGTCAGAGAGGCCGTCGATCCTCTGCTTTAGCGATATGGCCCCCCGGTTGAGATGGGCCCTGGTCATCTCTCCGAGATACGTATCCGGATCCAGCCCGTCCTGGTTTAGGCGGTTGATCATGAGGGCAAGGTACATGTTTTCATCTCCGGCAAACAGCCTTGCCGGTTCAAACTCGCTGCCCTTTTTGTTGTATTCGTCAGGATTGGGAATTCCCCTCTGCTTTATGGACAGGCACAGGGACAGGCGGGCCCAGGCCTCAGGCTCCACGGCAGTGCTGTACCTGAGCATGCCAAACAGATGGGTCGTGCGTGAGCTTGCCTTGATGTTCTCAAACTGCAACATAGCTGCCCTCCTTGCTCCCAAAGTATCCGTCGCTTACAACGCTCGTATCGCTCCCGGGATCATACTGGATAAGCATGGCCTGTGAGACATGCGGCCTTATCATCTCATAGTACGAGTCCACGACCTCGGTGTTTGTGGAAAATATGATTATCTGGTGTGATGCCTCTGGGTAAAAGTTGCGGATCAGGTTCTCCCTGTGCTCCACATCCAGCCTGGCAAGCGGCGTGTCCACTATCAATGGCAGCGGGCGTCCTGACGTCTTGGCCAGTCCCCACACGATTGCAGTCACGTACAGCTGGAGCTCGCCCTGCGACAGGGTGTCCCGGGAGATCTCGTCCTCCCTGCTGTATAGCGTGATCCTGTATGTCTGGGGATCAATTGAGACGGCAGTGATGAGCCTTGACTTGTGAAAGCATCTTTTGATCCCCTCCAGTATGTTGGATTCCAGTAGTGTGATCTTCTTTGCCCGCAGCCTGGCAGAATACTCCTCCAGGACATCCTGTATCCTCGGGGCCAACTCCAGTCCCAGCTGGTTTCTATGGTTGGATCTTTTTGCCGCAAGGTGCTTTCGTATCTTGCTGTTTAGCAGGACGATTTTGGATTTTTCCTGCACCTCTAGCATCTCCAGCGTATGGCATTCCTGCTCCATCTCCCCCATCTCCAGCGCGATCTCCTTTATACTCGAATACAGGGGGCCCACCTCGTCTTGCTGTGGGGCAACATCCAGCTGCGCAGATATCCTGTCTAGCCGGTCTGCATAGTGCTTGTGACTCTCATGATGTGCCGACCAGCGTTCGTGATCCTGATCCAGTATCCTGTCAATCCTTTGCCTCATCGCTGCCATCTCAGACAGTGAAAAGTCAAAGGTGAGGCGTCTCTTGTCAGACAGCAAGCTTGTCCTTGCATCTGCAATGTCCCGGAGCTTCTTTACCAGCGCCCTTTTGGTCTCCGGGTCGTCCATGTCCAGATGCGCCTCAAACTCTCCTATCATGTGGTCATAGGCTGCCCTCACCGTATCGCCTGAAAGGTTGGATTTGATGCTGTCCTCGTCCTCTTGGATCTTTTCCCTGACCTGCCTTAGCTGATCTGGCACTATTGCAAGCGGCAGGTCTTTTTTGATCATGTCTCTTATCTGGGATTCCACAAAATTTAGGGACTTGGAAATCTCATCTCTCTCGTCTACCAGCCTTTCCCGGTCTTTTGCACGGCTGCCGCCCGCCCTGAAGAACTTCTCCTCTTTTCCATCTAGTTCCTTTTTCTTGCTGGAGATATCGTCGCTCAAAAATGTGCGCTTTTGTTGCATCTCCTCCAGCCTTCTTTCGGCCTCGTCCTTCTCCCTGTTCATCTCCTCGATCCTTGCAAGTACTTCCTTGTCCTCCTCGCCCGAGTTTCGCAGTATGTGCGTGCCGATGTCATCCCGGAGCCGGTCGGATATGTCAAGTCCCAGCAGGCTGTCAAAGGATGATTTTATGTAAAGGTGCTCGTCGCCTTCCTCTGCAATGTCCTTGATTCTTTCCCCGTCAAAGAAGAACATGCCTGCCACCGCCCTGGGGATCATCTGGTTTATCATCATCTGGATCTGGGAGTCGCCCACGGCATCCACCCTGACATATCCCTTGCCTGCATCAGACTGCTTGTACAGGGCCAGAAACTCGTCAATACGGCCGTCATTGTTCTGCCAGTTTCGGGTTATCTTGTACTGGAGGATCCTTCCATTCTGCGCATATTCGAACTCCAGCGATACGGAGGCCTCCCCGGCCTGGGTCTTTTTGTGCTTGTGTCTGTGAAAGAGCCGTCTGATCTTCTGGTTATACTGTTTTTTTGTCATCTTTTCATCCATGCTGCTCTGTCCGTACAGGCACAGGGGGATCGCCTCAAAGAGGGTGGACTTGCCGGCGCCGTTGGTCCCGCCATACAGGACAATGGGCCTGTCAGACGTGGTAGGAAACTCGAACTCGTTGTGCCCCCCGTAGGCGCCAACGTCATCGAGTATCAGCCTAGTTAAACGCATTTGGCCTCACCCTTGCCTCCGCATCCCTGTGCTCGAACAGCTCTGCCCTTATCTCGTCGATGTCTTCCCTCCACTCCTTTGCAAGCTCCTTTTTGATTCTATCAAATATCTTGGAGTGCGTCGAGCCCGTCTGCAGCTCTACCTCGGCATTTAGCAGGCTGCTTACGATCTTGTACGGGACCTTGTGCTTGGTGCAGACCTGCTCAAGCAGTGCCTGCTCGTCGTGGCCAAATCCCCCCGTGTCGTCAGTGACGGATTCCAGCTGGATTCCCGTTATATCATGGTAAATCCCGTATGCCGTGTTCTGCCAGTCGCCGTTTTCCATCCTCCAGATGCGCTGTATCTCGTGTATCTCCTCTTCGGAAATCAGGACCATGTCAGGATCATGCTTCTGTATCTTGACCTGGCCCTTGAGCAGCTTTTGTAGATACTCCTTTCTAAAGTCAAGCGTGTATGGGCCCGGCGTATAGTCGGATCCGTCGTTTTTCAGATCCACCCGGCCGTTTCTGCGCGTTATCTGGCGTACCTTGGGCCATGTCTCGGGATTCTGTGTAAGCTTTAGCTCGTGGCGCAGCTCGGCTAGTGGCTCCATCCATTCCTGACCGTTCTCAATCATGCTGTCAAGCGACTTTTGCTTGTCCACCACGGTGCAAGTCCAGCAGCCAAACCTGCCGCTGCCGCACGACGGCGTGCTGGTATCCACTACGAGGGGGCACTCTGAGGCGTTGGCGTCCTGGTACAGGGCCAGAAGATCCCTGTTGTTGTCCCCCCATGGATTCCTGTTTTGCAGCAGATAGTTCCAGACGTCGTCGGTCTCAAAGTCCACCAGGGGGGTATACACGTACGTCTGGGCAAATTTCTTGTGGTGGCTCAAAACGCTGTTTTCAATCTCCAGCAGGTTCATGCTCTGCTGCCGGGTAGAGCTCTCGCTTTTGCGGGTTCCCAGCAGCACTATGACCTCGCCGTACTCGGATACCTTGTTTTTGATAAAGCGGTCGGCGTTTGCAATCTTGAGCATGTCGGTACACCACCTAAACATTGAGGTGGGCGCTGGGTATCCGAGGCCGAGAATCCTGACCCAGAACGTGTCGGTAATGGGGGGTCTCAGGAGGTTGGTCGATATCGGAATGGATGACTTTTTTGCGGCCTTTTCCATCTTGTCCAGCGACGTGGTTATGCGCTCTACGATCTGTGGCGACTCTACTAGGGTATCAGAGGATACGACATAGATCTTTTTATCCAGTTTTTCTGCAGGTAGTGCGGATAGAGCCCCCCAGACAAGCTGCACCATGCAGGTCGAGTCCTTTCCCCCACTGAATCCCAAAACCCACGGGCGGGAATCGTTGAGGTATACAGTGCGAATCTCCTCGTATATCTTCTCAAGTGGTTTTGAGTCAAACACGGAAGTCATTTCTCATACTGCCCCAGTGCCTTTGGTATCTTAGCTCCGCATTCCCTAAGTATGGCGCATGCTCCCAGCGCGATCCCGATGGTCGTACGAACCATCTTTTTTCCTTGTATGAGGTTGCCGTCCCACATGGGGTTTGTGCGTGACCAGTCGATTTTTGACAGGGGTCGGAGCCTTCTTTTCCAGCTGTCCGGATACTGCTTGATTATCTCCTTTCCTGCCATTCCAAGCGAGTTCATGCAGTTCGTGTGTGCGTTGACATAGTTGGCCCTCAGCTCGTCCGGGGATATGTCGCCCTTGATCAGCATTTGCCACTCTGGAAGATTCTCAGATACAGTCTTCCAAAATTCCAGGATTGTCTCCTTTTGCTCCTTGCTGGGACGTCGTACTGATTCCTTGCCAAGGAGCTTCCTGGTGGCATCGGATATCCCTCCAAGTGTAAAGACCTCCTTGGCATGTTTTCCTATGGTGGTTTTTTCAAGCTCAACCCTGTCTCGGAATATCTCCAGGCTCTCTGCCATTTCCACAACGAACTGGGAATATTTATCACGATTATCGTACAAAATGTTAAGTGATTTTGATGGCTTTACTGCGTTCTTGTTCAGGTCTGCAAACATCTGCTGGGAGCGTTTTAGCCCCGAGTCCTCAAAGAACACCACCGATATCGACTCGCCTCCAAGCTCGGGCCTTTCTTTGAGTGCCTCCTCTATTGCCTTGCGCCTGTGCTGGCCGTCGTTTATGAGCAGTCGCGACTCCATGTCAATGAGCAGTTTGCCCATCTTGCCGTCAGGACCCAGATGCTGTGCAGGAATGAACTTCATGTTTCCGTCAACTGATGCCGTTAGCGATGAAAAGATGTACTCGTCTGGATTGCTCAGAATATAGTCCTTGAGGGCTGGAATCCTAGATTCTCGCAGCGTCCTTTGGGCCCGTATCTTTGCAGGAATCTCATGTTCATTGAATATGAATAGTTTCGGGATTGTCTTCATCGGGCACACTGCTACATAGTATACGCGATTGGCCTGGACTCCGCGAATGGCATCAAAACTGTAATTTACCGAGCCTGCCTCAGATTCGCTCATAAATTATATAAAAAATGGACGTATAAAAACCCTATTTTGCAGTATCTTTTATGATTTTGGCAGTATGTTTATAGCAGTTTTTTGAGCGTGTCTATATCCTTCTTGCCTAGCTTTATCGAAAATACTGCCGCATCAGGGTGCTTGGCGCCCTTTGCAATGGGGTGAAAGACTATCTTGATCCCGCTGCCTTCCTTTTCGATATCCACGGGCCTGCCGCCGATTACCTCTTTGACCATGGATTTGGATAATCCTTGTTCCTTATAGCCTTTCAATTGTGGGTCGAGTATGTGGTCACGTCTACCTAACTGTCTGGGCACGAAAATCACAGTTGCACGCAAGCTCACGCCTATTGGTTCAAGGGAAGATCCCTTCCACATCAAATTATTTTGGTTCCCTCATGCATCACCGATCAAACGCATCCGTCTTGATGTCTCCATTTTCATCAAATAGCCGACATCGCCATACGCCAAAGTTGTTGTAGACCTCATTCATGATTGAGGCGGTGATCTTGGAGGGGTTTGACTCCAGATACTCTGTAGAAAGCTCCCGGTTGACTTGGATGCCTCTATCTTGCTTGAATTTTTCCAACGCGTCAGGGGGAAGTTCAGAATTACGTATAGACATGACATGCTTAGAGTTGAGTCTCAGTCTGACTCTTATTCTTACGTCGCCAAAGTAGTTGTATCTTGATAATGCCAATACTGCGAATTTTAGTGTATGCAGCATTCTGACAGCAAGCAAGCGCTCATGCAACCAAATCCTACCATCATATTTTTGTCCACAGTCCAAAGAATAATGCACACAGCCATTCCTATGTAGCATAAGCCTAGTCTTAGCTGCTTCAGAACTACATTCTATGCCGTCAGAGAATGGTTTGGGGGATCCGGGCACAAAGCTATACGACGGCGCATAACTCCAACCAGAGGGCTCCGGATTGACAGTCTGGGGGCGTAGCCATTCGAATCTCTCGTAGCCATCCGTATCGATCATCCTCCTATCAGTTAAAGACGGGATTACAATAATCTCACCAAGTATGCCCATTTCGTTATCAAATGGATCCTTTATGTTAGCCAGATATCCTTCAACTTCCTCTGCTGTGTAAAATCGGCTCTTGTATGCGTCAGATACCTCCTGCTCCATCATACAGACCGCCTCAAACTCAAACCTCTTGTAAAACTTGTTAGTTTTATTGTTGTAGTGTGGCTTGTATTGGCTGTCTGGTATTTGCAGAACCAGTACCTGCTTTCCGTCTTCTTTATGATCCACTGCGTTCAGTCTTACGTGTATTCGCGGCGAGATATTTCCAAGTATGATTTGCTCCATTTTTTCCTTGTTGATCTCAGACGCATCAATGCCTGGAATTGATTCGGGATGCCCTCCCATACCCGATTCCTTTATCCCAAATACAATGTATCCGCCACCCGTGTTTGCAAAAGCCGCAACATGCTTTACCAGATTCTTGTCATCAATGAGTTGCTGCTTGTAGTCAAGCATGTGACTTTCTGCTATTTTGTAGGTCTGCAGCGACTCGATGTCTGAAAATGTCAGATCGGAAATGTCTTTTGTGAACACCATGCCTGTATTGCTTTGTGGCTAAAACAGTAAATTAACCATTCTTTCACCAATAGACCTTGTGTGTAATTGGTGCAGATCAAAAAAATAAGGCATCTTTTACGTCATTTTTGGCAAATACGCACAAGGTCTAATAATTTCAGTCCAGGAAGATGATTTCATCTCGTCGATCTGTGGACTGTCGTTTGGTTCAATGGGGTATGAGGGAATTTTTCATTCAGGTAAAGATAAGGGACTGGGACGACTCACGTCCCAGAAGGTTGTGGGGGGTCAAGGGCCCCCGTCTGGGGGCCCAGGAGTTTTTGGTTTCGTTTTTCGTGTTTTGTGTATTAATGCGAGTCGAAAGTCCGTTACTGGCCCTCAGAGATTGGGGCCTTTGGCGCCATTTTTTGGCACCTTTGGCCCCTATGTGACAGGTACCAAACGCACCTTTGGCGCCATTTTTTGGCACCTTTGGCCCCTATGTGACAGGTACCAAACGCACCTTTGGCGCCATTTTTTGGCACCTTTGGCACCAGAGTCCTATGAATCTCCGGCATTTGCGGATGGCATGGAAAAGATACATGAGCGAAGACTCCATCAAGGGCAACTCTTCATTTTTTGTGGTCTTTCCGTCCGTGATGGTACAAAGCCTAGGTTTGAGATCAGGCGAGCACATACGGTTCTACGACCTTGGCGACAAGATCGTGCTGACATCCGGTAGAAAGAGTCTCAAAAAAGGACCTTACAGACATTGACCGGCATGAACGGGCCTTTGATGAGGCAATGAGGGAATGCAGACAAAAGCTTGAAGGCTCCCCGCCGGAGAGGCCTCCCACAAGATGAGTGCCCTGGAAAATTCAGTATCAAATAGACACCGACCTTCGTCTTTTTTCTCCTCATCCCCAAGGGAGGCGCGAATCTGATGTGTTTTGAGGCTTTTGGACCATACGTAACACCTGCCAAACCCCATCTTTTTCCACTTTGCCATGTTATACCCTACGTACTCCCTGTGACTGTTTACAGCTTTGTTTTTCATGCTTTTGGTTCCTGTCATATTTTCTGATAGTCTCGGCCCCTTCTTCAGACATGATTATTATGAAGTTTTGAGGTTAATCATCTGTGATTAATCATGGTAATTTCCTGGTTCGTGGGATGGTTTATCTCGTCGATCCAAAAACGACCGTCTGGTTCAATGGAGTCTGAGGAAATCCTTCACTCGGGTAAAGATGGGGGACTGGGACGACTCTGACGTCCCAGAAGATTGCCGGGGATCAGGAACCCCGCTGGGGGCCCGGGAGTTTATGGTTTGGTTTTTTTGGTAACCACACATGACTTTGACATTTCTGATCCGGCCTGTCCGACATGTGACGTTCAAGACCTTTGTGGGGGAGTTTGGTTTCAGGCCCCGGAGGGGGCCTGACGTGTACGGTGGATGGGAGACCCGGAAGGGTATCCGGAGGAGACTTGGCTGGTCTCGTTTTTGTGTCTAGTGAAGTAATGCGAGAGGTTCGAGGCCGAGTGCCGGAAACTGCATGCGGGAAAAATAGTGAGAATGTAGCTTTTGAGTGGGTGAAAAGCTACATTTTGTAGAACCAAAAACAGCTAAAAGCTACATTTTGTAGAACCAAAAACAGCTAAAAGCTACATTTTGTAGAACCAAAAACAGCTAAAAGCTACATTTTGTAGAACCAAAAACAGCTAAAAGCTACATTTTGTAGAACCAAAAACAGCTAAAAGCTACATTTTGTAGAACCAAAAACAGCTAAAAGCTACATTTTGTAGAACCAAAAACAGCTAAAAGCTACATTTTGTAGAACCAAAAACAGCTAAAAGCTACATTTTGTAGAACCAAAAACAGCTAAAAGCTACATTTTGTAGAACCAAAAACAGCTAAAAGCTACATTTTGTAGAACCAAAAACAGCTAAAAGCTACATTTTGTAGAACCAAAAACAGCTAAAAGCTACATTTTGTAGAACCAAAAACAGCTAAAAGCTACATTTTGGAGGAGTGAAAAGTTACACTATGTACATTTTGGAGGAGTGAAAAGTTACACTATGTACATTTTGGAGGAGTGAAAAGTTACACTATGTACATTTTGGAGGAGTGAAAAGTTACACTATGTACATTTTGGAGGAGTGAAAAGTTACACTATGTACATTTTGGAGGAGTGAAAAGTTACACTATGTACATTTTGGAGGAGTGAAAAGTTACACTATGTTGAATCAGAAATAGTGAAAGTATGGATTTGAAAAGTAGTGAAAGTATGGAAAGTATGGATTTGAAAAGTAGTGAAAGTATGGAAAGTATGGATTTGAAAAGTAGTGAAAGTCCCATGGGATCACAGGGATGAAAACCCTGTGAATTACGGGGATTTGAAAAGCCATGAAAGTCCGTGCGGGCTCACAAACCGTGGAAGCTGCCACGCACATGATCCAAAACCATGAAAACACGTGGGATGGTCTGAACTTGGCAGGAGTCAGAGGGGTTTGCTCATCGTTAGCTGCCTGAACCCTTGCCAGACCTGCGCATGAGGAATCGCCCGTCGCTTAGCTCCTTTACAATCTCCCAACCGTTTGAGCTATAGTACACCAGTTCCTCATCGCTCCCTATGATCCGGCATTCGGACGGTTCGTCATTGCCTGGTACCGTAGCCGACTCTTTTGGCTTGTCTGCAGCATTGGGCTGTGGGGCATCCGGCTTTGAATTGATTATGTTGTCAGGATTGATTCCATACATCTTTGCCTGCTTGCGCCATAGCTTACAAAGCATGTCTTTTTTGTGCTTTTCATCCGTCTTGTCAGGGTCAGTGGAGAGAAACAGTCCGCTCTGCTCATATGCCCTGCGCATGTCCTCTCTCATATGCTCTGTAAGACGGCCCTTGTTTACCGTGTATCTTGCCTCGATGTCCCCCTTGTGCCCCATAAAGAACACCCGATAGGCATCTGCCATGCAGCCATGGCTTTCGGCAAGCAGTAACTGGGTGTCAAAGTAGGATCGCAGCGTGTATGGCCTTGAATCTACTATCGGCTTCATCGCTTTTTTTGCCGTACGGGATATGGATGCTGTGACCACGAATGTCTTGACATCCGGATCCTCCCTGCGTCTTTTGCGTGAGTTTTGCCTCTCAAGCGTTATGACAGGAGAGTCCGGACAGAGTTTTTCCCCGGCAGATATCCTGTGTTCGAGATATTTCAGCAGGTGCTGGCACCCCTCCTCTATCAAAAACGTCACGTACTTGTTCCTGGTCTTGCTCAGGGACTGTCGGACCACCACCATTGTGGGCATGTTTGTGAATCTGACTCTTTTTCCCTTATTCTCTATGACAAGCTCGGGCAGATCCTTGAGACATAGCCCGTCACTCCTGTCGGCAAGTCCCAGTACCTGTGGCCTTACTCCCGAAAAGGCCATGAGGCTCAATATTGCCCTCTGGCGCACGTTGCCGTTTTCCAGCATCTGGTGCAGCTGCTCCTGCTCTGGCACCTTTTCCTTTTCAAGCGTGGGACAAATTCCCATGTTGGATATCTTTATCTTGCTTTTGATTTCTATTCGGTTGTGGACCAGCCATCCCTTGATTGACTTTATCATGCCGTCTATGTATCCGGAAGAGAAATTCTGTGATTCCATCCAGGATACGTGATCCATCAGCATGTCCTCTATCCTTTTGGGATCCTCCTTTCCCGTCCGGGCAAGGGTTGCAGGCGTTGTCTTCAACCTGTAACAGAACAGATTAAGCCTCCTCAGGCGTACGGCGGCATTAAGCTGGCTGGATCTCTTCATGTTTTCGTACCACCGACGTACGTCGTCATCTTCCAACAGACATCTTGAGGATTGTGTAGCTATTCTTCTTCCACCAGGTGCATTCTTTATCGTCTTTTTCTTATTTATTTTTTTATTTTCATTTTCTTTGAGCTGGCTGGTGCTCCTTGTGCTGCTCTGACTTTTTGTACCCTTTTTGTTTGCAGTCTTGTCGGTACTCGTCATTGTTTTTTTGGGACTCGTCATCCTGTTTTTCGGATTCGTCCCCTTTGCTTTTGCATTGGTGTGTTTTTTTGAAGAAATTTCTTTTTTTGTCTGTTTTTCTTTCTTTTTTTGCCTTCTCATTCTCAGATTTGAGAACGAGTCAGATGGGCCCGATGAGATTCGAACTCATGACCTTTCGATTATCAGTCGAACGCTCCAGCCAAGCTGAGCTACGAGCCCACAGGACTGATACTAGTCCGCAGTCATTTAAGTCTAGTTTTCCTTCCACTTTATGGAGCAGCCGATGGAGGGATCAAACTCTTTTTCTATGGCATCGCCGGCCAGGAGTCTTTCGATGTTCTGAATCATGGTCTTCTCAGAGGCCGTATCCTCTGGCCGCATGGCATCATCAATTCTTCCATGAAATACCAGCCTGCGATCCTTGTCAAACAGGAACGGATCCGGAGTACACGTGGCGCCGTATTTCCTAGCAATCTCCTGTGACTCGTCTACAAGATAGTCAAATCCGAGCCCCTTCTCCCTTACAATCTCCTTCATTGCCTCAAAGCTGTCCTCTGGATAGCCCGTAGAGTCGTTGCTGTTGATGCCTACGACTGCAACCCTGTCCTTGAACTTCTCGTCAATCTCCTTTATGGCCTCTATTTTGGCCTTTACATACGGACAGTGATTGCACATGAAGACTATCAACAGCCCGTCATAGTCCCCGTAGCTGTCTAGGGAATGTCTTGCGTCATCGGTTCCCATTAGCTCAAAGCTCGGAGCCGCATCTCCCGGCTTTAACTTGACTTGTGATTCTAGTAACACCATAAAGTCCCCTTGGGCACTTCAAATAAAATCGTTACCGCCTCTCAAAGGGCAAGAGTTTACCCCCTCTAGAGGATACGGCATGGTATGGCAGGTGATCAAGCCCCTAGCCCGCAGTGTAGCCTAGCGGGCAAACTCTTACTCTCAAAGACAACAATTAAAATCCACACGTCGTCCACTACCCTTGTGGGCTGGTAGTATAGCCTGGTAGTATACCCGCCTTGCACGCGGGGGGTCATGGGTTCAAATCCCGTCCAGTCCATTACAATATTGCACCTTTTATGCATTCTAGGAACATGTAAACCGGGATGAAGCTTGCACTAGAAGACTTGGTGGAACAGGCGGTCCCGCTGGGCCCTGTTCAACTAGGGGATCAAGACAGAGGAGACGCGCGAAAAGTACACACGCACGCTGCATCAGGTGCTCTGTTGTATATTTGAGGACATACTGCAGGGAGACCTTGAGGGCCGCGCAGAGCAGCTTGTACAGTACGGCCGGGAGGATCCGGCATGGGTGCGCGACCTGATGCTGAGCCTCTCGAAGCTGCTTGAGCGTACCAGGCTTGCCCCTGAGCATCCCAAATACCTCAACCCAGTCTCGTTTGGCGGGTACTTCAAGCCGGTCAAGAAGCTGCTGGAGATGAACGATGTCGCGATCCCGTGGAGGCGCATATACGCCACATTCCCAGAAGAGACCGGCCCGTCGTCATCTTCCAACAGGCATCTTGAGGATTGTGTAGCTATTCTTGTTCCACTAGGTGCATTCTTTATCGTCTTTTTTTTTTGAGCTGGCCGGCGTTCCTTTTGCGGCTCTGACTTTGTACCTTTTTGTTTGCAGTCTTGTCGGTACTCGTCATCGTTTTTTCGGGACTCGTCCCCTTTGCTTTTGCATTGCTACCTTTTTTGAAGAAATTTCCTTTTTTGTCCGCTTTTCCATCTTTTTTTGCCTTCTCATTCTCGGATTTGAGAATGAGTCAGATGGGCCCGAAGGGCTTCGATCCCTTGGCTCACCGATTATGAGTCGGTCACTCTACCAAGCTGAGTTACGGGCCCCAGAAAAATGATTTGCCGCCTTGGGTATAAAATGTTATGAGGGCCAGCAGTAAATTGAAAATGTGCTGCCATTCCCTATGGCCGCCGTCTCATGCAGCCCCGGAATGCAGAATTCCATGCGTGCAGAGACATGGATGGGTGAAAGTGCCACCACGCAGGTGACAGAGCGTACATGCTCAAGTACTGGTCAGCAGTATGCCTCGTGGCAGCCGTCAAGCAGCAGATTCTGTGCGGAAATTGACCTGTCTGCAATCTCTATTAGCTGATCCTCAGAAGTTACGGATGATTCCAGAATGTTTCGCCAGGAGGCAGCGTGTCTTATGTCGGCCTCCGCGTGAAGTTTAAAGTATTCAGTAGCCTGCTCTGAGCTCAGCCCGTAAAATTCTGCTAGGCCATCAAGCTTGGTCTGGCTGATTTTCGGGATTTCCTTTTCAAATGCATACATTGCACATGCGCCTCCCTCGTAGGTAGTCATGAGGGAGCCCAGAGAGTCCACTGCCCGGTTGGTTTTCTCAAGGCCGGCATGGCTGTCCAGCTCAGACTCTGATACCCCCAAGGATGCAGCAAAGTCCTTCCACGGCAAGATGTGGGCGGCCTCCTCTGCCTGGTTCTCAACTAGCTCCCCGGCAACGGATTCGGGGGCTTGCCTGATTATCGGCTCCATGAATCCGGGAACTGCCTTTACAAGCTGAAAGTATTCCTTTGAATAGCCAGACAGGGAGTCACGTGTGAGCTGACCTGCCGACCACATTTCGTAAAACGGATGCTTTAACAGGCTTTTTTCCTCGATTATTTCATCTATCCTTTGTATTAGTTCGTCCATACGGCTATGCCATGAGGCCGGTAAAAAAATCTTTGTGGCCCGGCGGGGCTGTGCGGATGACATGCATTTTCTAGGGTATCGGTGGCTCATGGATCAGAGGCATCATGAGGAACTTGCCCAATGGGCGGCTGGGGCAAGCTCTTGCCACCGAAGGTAAGGCCACTGCGGGCTTTCCAACCGATGCCAGACTGCAAAACGCTCTATGAACTCAACGGCATTCCCAATCCGCAGATATCGATCAAAGGGTGGTTTTTTTGAAAAAGCTGGTGTGTGCTCCCGTCGGGATTCGAACCCGAGTCTCAGGCGTGAAAGGCCTAAATGCTTGACCGGACTACACTACAGGAGCGCTGCTTGAACGATTCGTTTTAACCATAAAATCTTTTGGAACCTTTGGAATGCAAGGCATGGCAACCCGCCTCGGATCTAACGAGCAGGTCAGGCACTCCAAGAAAAAAGACCAAAACCTCTTTGAAGGTTTTATTCCCAGCTTGATATCCCAGACGACTTTGGCTTCCATAGCTGCCAAGAGGCCGCCCATAATACGAGACAGGCCATCCTGCATCAACTCACGCGCGTGCCTTGTGCCTGAAACAAACGCATTTGGGTCACCATACGGATCTGCCAGCATTAGCGTGGTAAGAGATTACCCCTACAGAAGATACGGCATGGGGGGACACGGTGATCAGTGTCCCGGTCTGCAGTGCAGTCTAGGGGGCAAGCTCCTGGCGGGATCGCCAAGATTTAATTACCAATAACAGAGTTTTTTGATCAGGCAGTCTTGGACAGGAAAAACATCGAGATTAACCCACTGTTGGAAACTTATGGAAGGTATATTGACAAAATCAACACTGCGCTAGGCAGGGAGCTGGATCTGTATTCAGAGTCTGAGTTCATCGAGCCCCTAAAGTACTCGCTAGAGGGCGGAAAGCGGATCAGGCCGGTAATCTCGGTGCTGGCAGCAGAGAGCGTGGGAAGGACGGATGACAACGTATACTCTGCTGCATGTGCAGTCGAGTTTCTGCACATGGAGTCCATAATTCATGACGACATCATTGACGAGGAGACCCTTAGAAGGCAAAAGGATCCATTCCACATAAAGTACGGCTACAACACGAGCATTCTGACCGGGGATTTTGTCCTGGGGCTGATTCTGGGCATCTCTGCAAGGCTTGACAATGCAAGGATTACAAAGGATCTGGCCACGACTGCAATGCTGATGAGCGAGGGCGAGATGATCGAGGCAAGACTGGAGGCAAGCGAGGACGTTACCTTTGATGACTATCTAAGGGTCATAGAGTACAAGACTGCGACGGCATTTGAGGTTGCAGCCAGGACCGGCGCGATCATTGCAGACGCGGCAGAGGAGCAGATCGAGGCGCTGACCGGATATGGAAGAAACGTCGGAATCGCATATCAGATAAGGGACGACCTGCTGGACTGGAAGAACGAGGACAAGCTGTTCAACCTGCTAATCAAAAAGAGCGCGGATCCTAGGGATGTCTTCAACAAGATGGAGGATCTGCTCAAGGAATACTCCGAAAAGGCGCGCTCCGGACTGAGAAGAATCCCGGACAGCGGCGCAAAGATAAACCTGGAAAACCTGATAAAGTTTACCTCGTTTAAGGCATGAGGCCCTGCAGCGAGGGGGTGGCCATCTCTGCAAACTGGATCAGCGGTTCCGGATATACGCCGAATCCCACCATGAAGATTATCGAGAAGATCATTACGGCAATGACGGACCGGGGCTCAGATACGCGCTTTTCGCGCTCGCCCTCAAAGTACATCTTTCTCATAATCCAGCCATAGTATGCCAGGGACAGCGCGCTGTTGAGCACGCCTGCGACTGCAAGCCACGCCGTCCATGGCGCCGCGGTACTGGCATCTAGCGCCGCGCCGAACAGTATGAGCTTGCTCCAGAACCCGTTGAGGGGGGGCACGCCTGCAAGTGCAAACAGCGAGATCAGCAGGCCGAGCGAGGTGATCGGCATCCTTCTGCCGAGTCCCCTGAGCTTGTCAAGGTGGGTGACTGCCAGGGCCGCCACGATTCCCCCGACTGCGATAAAGGCCGCGCCCTTCATGACGGCGTGATTCATCACGTGCAGGAGGGAGCCGTGAAGGCCGGTCGGCGAGAAGGGGGCCACTGCAAGGCCGATTAGGAGATAGCCCGCATGGCCTATGCTGGAATAGGCCAGCATTCGCGTGAGGTTCTTTTGCATGATTGCGGCCACGTTGCCAATCGTCATCGTCATAACGGCGATGATTCCCAGTGCAAGGGCCCAGTCAACCTGCAGCGCCGCCGTTCCAAGGATCACAACCCGTATTGCTGCTGCAAACCCTGCCTTTTTCGTGCCTGCCGCAAGCAGTGCCGTGATGGGCGGCGGCGCCCCCTCGTACGTGTCTGGAAGCCACATGTGGAACGGGACCAGGCCCATCTTAAAGCCGAATCCGGCAATGAACAGCCCGACCGAAAGCAGTGCAAGCGGCAGCATGCTGGCATCGACGGCCGCATAGCCTGCGACGACATCGGCTATGTTGGTAGAGCCCGTAATTCCGTATGCCAGCGATATCCCGTACACTATGATTGCAGACGACAGGGCCCCAAACAAAAAGTACTTTAGTGCCCCCTCGTTGGAGCGCGGATCCTTTTTGGCAAACCCGGCCAGGACATATGTCGGAATGCTCATCAGCTCCCAGGCCACAAAGAGCATAACCAGATCCGTCGAGTAGGCGACCAGGACCATGCCGATGGCCGAAAGCAGGATCAGCGAATAGTAGACGGCATGATGCCTGTGCCTGCGCATGTAGTTAAAGGAGCCGACGGTCGTCATGATGGCAACTATCAGCATTGCGATTGCAAAAAAGCCGCCGAACATGTCATCAGAGATGACATCCTCGGAGAACAGCGCCGCAGGCGCCACGTTGTTGCTGATGATCTGGTACCCGACAAACGCAACAGACGCAATGAGGGCGCCAAACGCGATTGCGGCATAAAGCGAGTTGGAGCCCCGCTCCCCCCTTGCGATGCTGATCAGGGGCAGGATTACGCCTACGGCGCCGAGAATCGCCACTATAATCATCGGAGTTGAGTCAATCCCTATCATCCCATGGCACCCCTAAATCATCAATATCAGGACGACGAACAGCAGTCCTGCTCCAAATACGAATAGATAAGATTGTGCGACTCCGGTCTGGGTTCCCTGCACGACCTTTGCGCCCCAGCCGGTAGCCCTCTGGAGTCCAAGGTTCATGCCGGCATCAATGGCGGTCCTCTCAAAGTACCTGTACAGGCCCCTTGCAAGCCACAGCGGCGCTACGACGAATCCCCAGTATACCATGGCGTTAAGATACCATCTGTTTAGCATCAGCTTGTGCAGTGCATAGAAGAATATGTTAGAGTTTACAAACCTGGCCGGATCTGCGAGCCTGCCGATATAAAAGACGTACCCAAGCCCGATCCCGGCGGCAAACGCGGCAAGCGAGGAGCCTAGGGCCACGGGATTGAGGCCCGACAGGAATCCCGGCAGAATCGAGTCCCCGGGTGGATGGTGCTCGGAGTGGATATGGAACGTATCATCAAGGTATACGTCAAACAGGTGGTGCAGTTCCTGCTCAAACCCTAGCCCGATCAGTCCGATGCCTATTGTAAGCGCCGCCAGGATTCCATACGGCACCCACATCGACAGCGGCGCCTCATGGATGTGGCGCCCCTCTGACTCCATCCTCTCAATGTGCCTGCTGGGCTTGCCAAAGAAGACCATTCCAATCATCCTAGTGGTGTAAAATGCCGTAATGACTGCAGTCAGTACGGCGATTGCATAAAGGGGCAGGGCCCACTCGCTTCCGGACGTATATACTGCGGCAAAGATTGCATCCTTGCTCCAAAAGCCCGTTGTTATAAACGGGGCGCCCATCAGGGCAAGGCCTGCAGCCCACATGAACGCATAGGTCTTTTTCATGTGCTTGCGCAGCCCCCCCATGTCGGTCATGAACCGGGAGCCGACCACGTGCAGCAGCGAGCCTGCTGCCATGAACAGCGACGCCTTGAACATCGCGTGTGAGATCAGGTGGAAGAATCCCGCGGTATAGCCGTCGACGTACTGGTGGGACAGCCCTGCGACGCCTAGCGCCATCATCATGTAGCCGATTTGCGAGCCGGTAGAGTATGCCAGGACCTTTTTGATCTCGGGATTGACCATGCCCTGGGTGGCAAGCAGCAGCGCGGTAATGGCTCCAACCCAGGCGACGATCTCAAAGAACTGGTCCATCATGATTCCGGCGGCGGCCAGCGCAAAGAAGAGCGGGCCGATCCTTGCAACCAGGAAGACGCCTGCCTTGACCATCGTTGCTGCGTGAATGAGTGCAGAGACTGCCGTCGGGCCCGTCATCGCCTCTAGCAGCCACTCGTTTAGCGGGAACTGCGCGGACTTGCCTATCGCGCCGCCAAAGAGCAGGACGGCGGCAGGTACAAGGAACCCTTCTGCCTGCATCGAGACTGCCCAGGCAGTATCGGCGGCAAGCTCCCTGAACCCAAACGTCCCGGCATACGCAAATATCAGGAACATTCCTGCCAGCATCATCACGTCGCCGACCTTGGTCATGATGAACGCCTTCATGCCGGCATGCGTCGGTGAGTAGTATGCTGCCAGGCCCAGCGCGGTATGGCCCTCGGTACCGACATAGTCCTTCTTTTTGTCGCGATACCAAAAGCTGATCAGCATGTACGACGCAAGCCCCACGCCCTCCCATCCGAAGAAGACCTGGAGCAGGTTGTCCGAAAGCACGATAAGCTGCATGGAGCCAATGAAGAACATCATCCAGAACCAGAACCGCATGATGTCCCGGTCGCCCTTCATGTAGCCGGTGCCGTAAATCATGATCAGGAACGAGATCCAGCCCACGACGTTTGCCATGATTACGGCCAGCGGGTCTGCCAGGACGCCTGCCTCAAGGCCAATCGCGTTGATCCACGGAATCTGATCGTGCAGCTCGCCGCCAGACAGTGCGGCCGGAAGCATCGAGGCCGCAGACAGGGCGCTCATCAGTGCAAATGCCACTGCGACGTATCCGGTTCCGGCCCGGGCAAACCGTCCGACTGCCGGCATGATTAGCGCCGCGACAAACGGAAGGATCCATACGGCCCAGGCCGCGCTTGCCGTCACCTCAAAGGGCAGTGCCACAGTCTCTGCTGCCATGATCTAGGCCCCCAGCACCCCGTTCATGTATGGCATTATCTGCTCCAGGAAGATATCCGGATGGATTCCCAGCACTATTGTAAATCCCGCAAGGACCATCATCGGGGCAGTCATGTACCAGGGCGCCTCCCTGACGCCGGTCAGATTGCTGGGAGTCTTTCCAAAGAACACGCGCTTTAACATCCACAGCATGTAGGACATTGTAAGGGCCGTCGCGACCAGTCCGAGTCCGAATGTAACCATCCTGAGGGTCGAGCCCTCCTCGATTGCAGTCTCCAGCGCGCCGTAAAACAGGATCCACTCCCCCATGAATCCGCTGGTCGGCGGGACGCCCATTATGGTCAGTGCGCCAATTACCGCACAGACTGCAGTTATCGGCATCCTTCCTGCAAGCCCGCCTAGTCTGGAGATCGAGCGCGTGCCGACCCTGACTATCAGGATTCCGGCAGTCATAAAGAGGATACCCTTTCCAAGTGCGTGCGTGACGTACATCATCTCGGCGCCGGCCAGTCCCATTGACGAGTAGGTGCCGATTCCAAACAGGAGGTATCCCATCTGGCTGATGCTCGAGTATGCAAGCAGGCGCTTGATGTCGTCTTGCATGAGCGCCATGGCGCCGCCGTACAGCATGGTCACCAGGCCCCAGACGTGGAACCAGATTGAGAGGTCCGCATACGCGGTCGGCAGGAACTCGACTATCAGCCTAAAGATGCCATATGCCCCGATTCCGATCATGGCAGGGGACAAGAGCGCGCTTATCGGCGTCGGCGCCGCACCGTGGACGTATGGCAGCCAGATGTGGAACATAAACGCCGCAAGCTTTACGCCGAGTCCTATGGCTATGGCAACTGCGGACACCAGCAGGACGTCCTGTGGAATCGCCGACTCGGAGATGTCGGCAAAGTCAAAGCTTCCTATGCTGAGGCCTATCATCAGAAAGCCGAGCAGCAGGACGACTGCGCCGACGTGGGTCCAGAACAGGAACATCAGTGCTATCCTTCTCCTAGGACCGTCGCCCCAGAATGCGATCAGGAAAAAGCCGGGAATCAGCATCACCTCAAAGAAGATGTAGAACTGGATCAGGTTGGTTGCAAGGACGGTTCCCAGCATTCCCATTGCAAAGACAAGGTACAGTGCAAAGTACGTGCCGGACTTTGCGCTGACGTACCTGTCCATGTCGGCCTGATCAATTGCGGCAGTAGCTTGGCCGGCAGACGCGGCCAGCTCGTGCTGCATCTGCTCGTACTGATCCCTGAACTTGTGGATCATGTACGGCCTGGAATAGAGCGCCAGTATCGTAGACAGGACGTAAATCATGATTGCAAACGGGGACGCAAGGCCGTCAAGCAGGAGGCCAAACTCGCCAAACATCGACGTCCACGGATAGTGCTCCTCGTAGGTTCCGTCAAGTGCCGGAACTATGATGATTACGGTGCAGTAAAGCAGGACTGCAAACGAGAACCACATTGCAGGGCCGGGGCCCGCCCTGCGTCCGATCAGGTAGGCCACAGGAGACAGCAGTAGAGGCAAGAAGACTGCCTGGAGCAATGCGTATTCCATTATCCCTTCAGGCTCCTGAACTCGGCAATGTCGACATTCTTGTACATCCTGTAGGCGACAATAATCAGCGAGAGTCCCACGGCGACCTCTGCTGCGGCGATTGCGATTGAGAACAGCGCCATGGTCTGCCCCCCGCTGTGTGGCAGAAACCGTCCAAAGGCGACCAGGTTGAGGTTTGCCGCGTTGATTATGATCTCGACTGCAAACAGCATCCTGATTGCATTGCGCTTGACGGACAGCCCGTAGATTCCGATTCCCAGAAGGGCTATTGAGACGATGACAAAGTCAGTCAGCTCGTTGACCAGTCTCTATCTCCTCCTCTCTTCTAGCAAGTACCAGTGCGCCGATTACGGATGCGGCCAGTATCAGGGACATCAGAATCAGTGCGGGCCAGTAGTAGGTCAAAAAGTCGACGCCGATCTCCCTAAAGTCAACGGGCGGCTCGTCGGTCGTGACGGTCTTGATTCCCGAGTCCAGTATGACGGCGCCCAGGGACACCATGAAGACCAGCATCAGGCCGAGTCCGGCAAACTTTCTCCGCCTGTCCTCGATCTTCTTGAAGATCAGCTCGCGCTTTACCAGCATGACGGTAAACAGAATCAGTACGGCAATGGAGCCGACGTATACGGCAATCTGAAACATTGCTACAAAGGGGGAGTCAAGCAGCAGGAAGAATCCCGCAATGCCTCCCAGGGTTCCCATCAGTGCGATTGAGCCGTAAATGAGCGAGCGCAGCTCGAGTGCGGCTATGGCAGAGCCGATTGTAAGGACGGACAGCGCCAGAAACGCCGCATCAGCCATGGGATGCACCCCTGTCATCTATCTTGATTTCCACGTCCTGTGAAAGGTTCGGCTTTACCTGCAGCTGGGCAGGCGTGTAGATCAGCCCCTCCTTTGTGAATGAGGACAGTTCATAGTCGTTGCTCATGTATAGCGCGTAAAACGGGCATGCGTCAACACACAGCCCGCAGAAGACGCACTTTCCATAATCAATCTGTGGCATGATTGATTTCTTGTTTTGGCCCCACTTTTCTGGCACCTTGACCATCCCGATTGCCTCGGCCACGCCCTCGCACGCAATAGAGCAGAGCGAGCATCCTGTGCAGTGGTCGTGGAACAGCATGTGCCTTCCCTTGAGGCCTGCAATGCCCACGCCGGTGGTCGGATCAAACTGGTATCCGTCCCCTACAAACTTTAGCTTCTCCTCGGGGTATCTCAGCGTGAACCGCTTGACTGCCAGGTGCTTGATCCCGGAGTTGAGCGCCTTGATAATTCCCGTTGCCGTTCCCATCAGATCATCCCTCCCGGTCCTATGACTCCAGCGTACAGCAATCCGAGTGCTATAAACATGTTAACAAACGCCAGGCCGATCAGCTTGAACCAGCCCAGCTGCAGCAGCATGTCGATCCTGATTCTCGGGAATACGCCTCTTGGCAGCAGTATGAAGAAGATTACCCCCACCGTCTTGAGCACAAACCAGATTGTGCCGTTGATCATCTCCTGACTGACTACGGGCAGGCCCGGGATTATTACGGTTACAGGGCCCGCCTCGATGCCGTCGGTGATTATCTCCTCGGGGAACGGCGGCCACAGCATCGGCCCCTGCCAGCCGCCCAGGAACAGGACGACAAACAGCGCCGCAAACGCGTACAGCTTTAGATAGGTTCCAAGCTGGACTAGGCCGTACATCATGCCGGAGAACTCTGTCAGCCATCCTGCCACGATCTCGCTTTCTGCCTCCGGCAGGTCAAAGGGGATCCTCTCAAGCTCGGCAAGCATCGTTATAAAGAACACTATTGCGCCTATCGGCAGAAATACAATCCACGGGATAAAGGACTGGCTTTGCACAATCTCGGTGAGGTTCAGCGTTCCCGTGACTATGACTACGCCCAAGAGCGACAGTATCAGCGGGATTTCAAAGGAGACCATCTGGTGGAGCGCCCTGATCCCCCCGATGAAGGGGAACTTGCTGTTTGCAGACCACGCAGACAGGACTGTTATAATCGGGAAGAACCCAATGATGGCAAAGACCGCAAGGAGTCCGACATCAAGGTCTGCGACCACCCAGCCGCCGGGGGCGACAGGTATTAGTGCGGTAAATGCCGCGGCAGTACCTACAAACATCAGCGGGGCCGTCCAGAAGATCGGCTTGTCTGCCTTGGCGGGGATGATGATCTCCTTGGAGACCAGCTTTAGGCCGTCTCCCATCAGCTGCAAGATGCCCTCGATCTTTCCGCAGTAAAAGGGCCCCACCCTGAGCTGCAGTTTTGCCAGCATCTTTCTTTCCACAAAGATGGTACCTGCTGCCAGCAGTGCCGCAAAGCCGAATCCGGGGAACGCGGCGATCCTGAAAAAGTCAGACTCTATGATTGCCTTGAGCAGCGGAACCGCCCTGGACGGATCCGATATCAGCGTAAATGCAAGGAACGGGGAGACCAGCTCGCCGCCGACGACTGGCAGCTCCATGTAGATCAGTGCCACCTGGATTGCCGGGATTCCGATCAGTGATACGACAAGTATGACCCAAAACAGGTTGTCAAGTATGGACTTTAGAAAGTATCCCAGGCTGAACCTTGGCGCGATGATTGACATCTATCTGTCTGCCTCCACCGGCCAGTAGTTCAGGCTCCAGTAAACCGAGGGCATGTTGCCAAGCTTTTCGCCCTTGAGGAGATACGGCATTGCAATGAGGTTCCTAAAGGAGCCGACGCTGAGCTTTACCCGGTATGGCTCTGCCTTTTTGTCAGAGACGATATAGGCGCCCAGCGAGCCGCGTCCTGACTCTACGCGCCGGTAGACGGAGCCGAGCTCCCCCTTTGGGTTTGGCTTTAGCTTTACGCGTACAGAGCCGGATTTTGGCATCTTTTGCAGTGCCTGCCTGATGATCCTGCAGCTCTCCAGCATGTCAAGCCACGGGATCTTGGATCTTGCGTAAGAGTCGCCCTGCTTGAGCACGGGGGTGACAAAGTCCATCTCTTCGTATGCGTCATAGGGCTCCTTTTTTCGGAGATCAAAGTCAACGCCGCTTGCGCGCAGTACAGAGCCTGTAGTCCCGAGCCGGATGGCGTCCTGCCTGGAGAGGACGCCGGTATTCTCGGTTCTGGAGATCAATATCGGGTTGTCATAGAAGATGTCTGCATATTCCCTGATGCGCTTCTCAAAGTAGCTGATTTGTCTCAGGCATACGTCCTCAAAGTTTGCCGGAAGATCGTTTCTGACGCCGCCTGGAACAAAGTATGCATGGGTGACCCTTGCGCCGGATATTTTCTCCAGGAGATCAATCAGAAACTCCCTGTCCCCGGCAGGCCACATGAACATCGTAGAGTGTCCCAGGAAGATCCCGTATATTGCAAGCCAGTACAGGATGTAGACGCAGCGGTTCAGCTCTGATGCGATAACCCGGACATACTTTGCTCGCTCGGGAACCTCGATTCCCAGGAGATCCTCGGCGCCCAGGCAGTAGGGGTACAGCACGTTGCAGGAGTCGTGGATTACCGGCCTCTCCAGGTGCGGGATGTTTGTGATATAGTTTCTGTACTCGGCCATTTTTTCCTCCCCGCGATGGACGTATCCCGGGTCGGGATCGCATGCTACGATATAGTCGCCGTCAATCTGTACAATGATCCTCATGTGGCCAGAACCAGGATGCTGCGGCCCGACGTTGAGTGTCATGATTCTCTCGTCTACTTTTTCAAGTGCAAGTCCTGGTGGTAGCTGGGCTGTCATCTTATCTTCCCTTGATTGCAAAGTCCTTTCTCAGAGGCGGCAGGTCTGCCCAGTCCTCGGGCAGGAGCAGCCTCCTGTTGTCTGGATGGCCCTCAAAAAACACGCCCAACATTTCAAAACATTCCCTCTCGTGGAACTCTACGCTGTAAAAGACCTCCCTGAGGCTTGGTAGGGTCGTCGAGTCTTTTCCGGGACTTGGAACCTCCTCTCTGGGGGCCCTAGTAGCCAATTCCAGAACCTGCCCGGACAGGGAATCGTCGGTATAAGAGCCCAGATGGTACACGACCTCAATCTCTTTGCCTTGTGGATAGTCAACGCCGGTGACGGATTCTGCATGATCAAAATTTAGCTCGTCACGAAGATATTGGGCGACCTCCTTGACGTCCTGGCGTGCCGCCTTTAGGCCAACCCGGTTAGGCTTTACAAAGCGTACCTCTACCCTTTCCCCGAATCGGGAAACGACCTTCTCTGACAGTCCTTTTTCAAATTCCGGAAGCGGCTTTTCTTCCTCCTTTGCAGGCTTGGGTGGAGGCTTGGCAGGAGTTTCCGGTTTTGCTGCGGGTTTAGTCTCGGGTTTAGTCTCGGGTTTAGTCTCGGGTTTAGTCTCGGGTTTAGTCTCGGGTTTAGTCTCGGGTTTAGTCTCGGGTTTAGTCTCGGGTTTAGTCTCGGGTTTAGTCTCGGGTTTAGTCTCGGGTTTAGTCTCGGGTTTAGTCTCGGGTTTAGCTTCAGGCTTGGATTCGGGTGCAGGCTTGGATTCGGGTTTAGTCTCGGGTTTAGCTTCAGGCTTGGATTCGGGTGCAGGCTTGGATTCGGGTTTAGTTTCGGTTTCTTTAGCATGATCAGATGAACTCATTACGCAGTCTTCCTAGCCACCAGTCATTTTAGCCGTTATTTTAGGTTTTTAGGCGTGAAGCTGATCGGGGGGATTCCGGTGGCTTGCACCATCAACTGGGGCAGGGCCGCCTGCCGTGCCGCGTGCCTGCCGGTCGGCGCCCCAGACTCAGCCCCGCCCCGGCCTTTCAGGTATTATTCCCCGCGGCCTGAACATCAGCACTATGATCATTATGCCCCCCAGCAGCAGATAGTCAAGCCATATTATATCAAAGGGCAGAAACCCCGAAAACGAGTCGTTATAAAATATGATCAGCTTTCTGATCACGACGAAGACCAGCGTGCCCACAAGCATCCCCTTGTTGTTTGCCATGCCGCCGACGATTACCATGACAAAGGGCAGAAACGTCCAGTTCAGCCTGTTGTACCCAAAGGCCACAACCCCCTCCACATATGACGCGTAAAGCAGGCCCCCCAGGGCGCCGATGAGGCCTGCAAGCATCAGCGTCTTTATCTTTATCTGTACGGTGTCCCTGCCCAGCGACTGCAGTGCAGTCTCGTCGTCCCGTACCGCCCGGAGCAGGCGCCCCACCGGGGAGCCCGTAAACCTGTGCACAACACAGTACACGGTTATGGCAACGCCCAGCAAAAACAGGCTGTACGCCAGGAACCTGTACTCGTCTGCGACAAAGGATGCAAAGTCCGGCACTGCCACGCCGAGGGTGCCCCCGACCAGCCCCTCGTGGTTCATGCCCACGATCCTGATTATCTCGCCGAATGCCAAAAGCGTGATTGCCAGATAGTCCCCCCGCAGCCTGATTGCAGGATATGCAGATACGGCACCTAGCACCGTTCCCACAGCCATTGCAATGGCAACTGTCGCCCCAAACACGAGTGCCGCGGTCTCCGGATGCGCGGCCACGTGGGAGTTTATCTGGTGTATTACCTCAAAGTTGTCCTCTATCGGATCTGCATCGATGTCAAGCAGCATGCCATAGATGTACGCTGGAACTATGGCCATGACAAAGGCGCCGGCTGCCACCGCCAGTACCTTGCCAAAGTTCGGAATCCCCGCAAAGCCGAACTCCAGGTTCAGGCTGGAGTTGATTACCAGGTATATTGAAAATATCGCAATCAGGTCTGCAAAGAATATTATCTCCGAGCCCAGCATGCCACTCCTACTCCCTGATCCTGTGTATTATGCTGGATATGCCCTTTGGTGATACCAGCAGCGTTGCGATGATGAACAAAAACGGGATGATCGGCCTGTACGGCACTACCCAGTACCCGAGCACGGACGCAAGGTAGCTGGTGCCCAGTATTTCAGATATTCCGATTACTATTCCGCCAAGTATCGCGCCATATATGCTAGAAAAGCCCCCGACTATGCTGCCTGCAAACACGCTTGGAATCATTATGGCCGACAGGCTTGGATCCCCCTGAAACCACACGGACATCAGGACCCCGGCTATGCCGCCCATGGCGCCAGACAGGAACCAGGACGTGCAAAAGATCCTGTTCGTGTTGATTCCAAACGCCGATGCAAGCGTGGGGTTGTCTATTGTGGCCCTCATGGATATGCCGAACTTTGTAAAGTACAGCAGGTAGTACAGCCCGAGGACCACGCAGGCCAGCACCGCGCAGGAGACAAGCAGCACCATCGGCACGTCCATGACAATCCAGTCAAAGCTTCTCAGCGTAAACTCACGAGAGGTAATCTGGAGCTCGTTTGTCATATAGTCTGCTACGATGTTGAGGACTCCGATCATGAAGATATCAAAGGACAGCGTGGATATGATCAGCGACAGGTACGAGGCCTTTTTGTTCTGCAGCGTGCGGATTATAAAGTAATACAGGAACAGCGCCGTGGCACCCGACAGGACAAAGGCAAGCGGGATTGCCAGGTACGGCGTGGAGCCAAACATCTTGGTCGTAACCAGCGCCATGTACATTCCAAGCACCGCAAACGTGGTGTGTGCAAAGTTCGGCACGTTTGTGATCTTGTACGTCAGCGTGAGGCCCACGCACAGAACCGACAGGACGCATGCGTAGATTACTGCATCGACCAGCAATACCGTCATTTCACATCCAGCCCCAGGTATTTCTTGCCGAGATCCGAGTCAGAGGACAGCTTTTTCGGATCGCCCGAGTACACGACGGCCCCCGATGCCATGAGGTATACCTTGTCGCTGTACTCCAGTGCGCCGTGCACGTTTTGCTCCACCAGTATGATGCAGTTGTCCAGTTTTTTTTGTATGCTGCGTATGTTCTCCAGTATTGCGTGTGCGTTCTTGGGTGACAGGCTGGCAGTCGGCTCGTCAAAGAGTATCACCCGGGGCCTTTTTGAGACTATCATTGCCATTGCCAGCAGCTGCCGCAGGCCCCCGCTGAGCTGGCTTGCCTTTTTTTTCTTGTGTGCGCGCAGCGCGGGGAACAGCTTAAAGGCGGCATCGGGGTCGGAGCCTGACGCGACCAGGTTTTCGCGTATGCTGAGGTTTGGGAACACGTTGTTTGTCTGAGCCATGTATGAGACGCCGAGGTGGATTATCTTGTGCGTCGGGACTTTTGTAATGTCTCTTTTGCCAATGCGGATTGTCCCGCCATACACGTCACACAGGCCGCATATTGACTTGAGCAGCGTGCTTTTGCCCGAGCCGTTTGCGCCTACAATCGCGGTGATTTGGTTTTCTGCAGAAAAATCAACGTCGTGTATGACATGGTTCTTTCCATATCCGCAGTGCAGGGACTTTATTGAAACTGCCAGGAGCGACTTACCTCAGGTACGAGTCTATTACCGTCTTGTTGTGCAGTATCTTGTCAGGATAGTCCTGTGCGATTATCTTGCCCTGGTTCATGACAAATACCCAGTCTGCATACCGCAGTGCGATATCCAGCCTGTGCTCTATGATCAGAAAGGTGGTGCCCTGATCCCTGCATACTTTGGATATTATCCCAAATATTCTGTGTGCAAGCTTGGGCGCTATGCCGGCTATCGGCTCGTCAAGCAACACTGTTCCGGGGGAGCCCATCATGGTCTTTGCAATCTCCAACAGCTTGATCTGGCCCCCGCTGAGATCATATGCCAGTCTGTTTTGCAGGCCTGACAGGTCAAGCGAGTCCAGGACGTCAAGTGCCTTTTTCCTTATTGCGTCCTCCTGGCCTTTGTGCCTCAAGAGCAGTGCGGATCCGAACGACTCGCCCTCGTTACGGTGCGCCATCATGAGGTTCTCCAGGACCGACAGGTTGGAGAAGAGCCTCGGGGTCTGGTACGTCCTGGTTATGCCCACGCTGAATCTGTAGTGGATGCTTTTTTGCGTAATGTCGTCTCCGCGGTATATTATGCTCCCCGAATCGACCTTGGTGTTGCCCGATATCGCGTTGACCAGCGTCGTCTTGCCGCAGCCGTTGGAGCCGATCAGCAGGTTTATCCTGTTTGGTATGATATCCAGCGTAACGTCGTCTACTGCCCTGTTTCCGCCAAATGACTTTGTGACAGAGTTTACAGATAAGAGACTCAACGTATAACTATGCTATCAGAGTCTGACATGTAGCGCCCAACCGTCTGCCACATGCCGTCGCCGCCTACGGCCCACAACTCATAATCGGATATGGCCAAATCCCCATACTCGTTTAGTTCCACATCACCAATTGCGCCCTCGTAATCGGATGCGACGGACACTATGTTATTCAAAACGTCCTCCGTATCGCCGGATCCCGCCTGCTCTACGGTCAGTCCCAGAATCCACAGGCTGTCATACGAGGAATAGGCATAGTTTGACGGATCGGAGCCTATCTGCTGTTTTACATGTGCCTTTACGCGTTCAAATGTTTCATTATCAGATGCCGAAAACTGGGTTGCCAAAAACCCCGTCTCTTGGGCAAATGCCGAGGATATTGGATCATCGGTTATCGAGTCATCGTTGGAGGAGGCATCAGAGCCAAACCATCTGACCTCTGACAGATTATCATAAGAGCTGGCAGAATTCATAAAGTGGACGACCTCTGCAAATCCAATCATCAAGACGGCAACATCGTCCTTGGCATATCCCTGGCTCAGATACGAGTCCACCGTATCAGAGAGCAGGCTTGCCTCGGTTGAAAATACCGTTACCTCAGGCGAGTACCTCAGTCCCGAATCGACCATGCCGCCAATTGACTCAAAAGAGTCTTTGGTGGCCTCGTACAGTCCGTCTCCCCACACGTCTGCCCTATACACGGGAATCACGACCTTGATTTGGTGATGATCCAAGAGCCTGGCAAGGGCCTTGCTTTGCTTGGTGTCGTCAGGCACTAGGCGGAATATAGAGTCGTCAAATGCAAGCTTGGGGGACGTGGATGAGGGCGATACAAGTATTAGCGAGTTAGAGTCGGCATAGGACTTTACGTTGCGCAGCTCGGCACTTGTCTGCGTGCCAAGTATGAGGTTTACCCCCTTGGCGTTTAGCGACTGGATCTTCTCTAGCGCGATAATCGGATCGGTCTGGGTGTCCTCAATCACCAGGTTCATGCGCCAGTCGGCGTCCTTTGATTCCAGGTATTCGTTAAAGTCCTCCAGTGCCAGCTTTGTGGCAACATGGTTGTCCTGGCCGTGGCTTGACAGGTCTCCCGTTGCCGGAAGCAGCACGCCAATATCCAAAATATCTACGACTTTAGGCATTGCCTCAGTGGGCTGGTCGGCCGGGCCGCCCAGCGTCATGGCATACGATATGCCGCCGGCTGCTACGAGGATTGCCGCAATCGCGATTAAAATTTTACTGTTCAATTAATGTCACAATTTTTTATGGGTATTTATTATTTTGTCTTGAGCTGGTTTGTTGTCTTATATGAAAATCAGGTTCGCTAGTCATCTGTGTCCCTCTCCATCCATTTTGGGTCGTTTTTCCTGATCGCGTCTGTTGCTTCTCTGGCAGAGAAGGCCTGCATCGGCGCCTCACATCTGCTGATATCCGGCAAAGTACTGGGAGTTATGCGACAACCCCCGTCCTTCCACAGGCGGTGACGGTTTGACTGGTCAGACCGAAAGCTTTCTGGCCTTCATCCTCTTGATCTTTTCTTGCAGCAGCATGCAGCCCTGGATGAGGGTCTCGGGCCTGGGCGGGCATCCCGGCACGTATACGTCCACCGGGATGACCCCGTCGATTCCGGGCAGCACGTTGTACGAGTCAAAGTACAGGCCGCCGGTTATCGCGCAGGCGCCCATGGCAATAACGTACTTGGGCTCGGGCATCTGATCATAGACGAGTCTGAGCCGCGGGGCCATCTTTCTCGTAATGGTCCCCTGGACGACTATCAGGTCGCACTGCCTCAGGGAGCCGAACGCCTCGATGATTCCAAACCTCTCAACGTCGTACCTAGGACTTGATGCTGCGCCAAACTCCACGCTGCAGCATGCAGTCTCTATATGAACCGGCCACAGAGACCAGATCCTGCCCCAGTTGATGGCATAGCCCAGCGGCTTGTCGATTGCCCGCTCCAAAATGTCCCCCAGCTTGCCTACAAACACGTTGGCGTTTTGCGGTGTAATCAGATCCTTTATAGTCATGAGGATGCCTCCCCGCCGCCTACCAAATGTTCCGCCTCCTTGACTGGTACAGTGCAAATGCCATGGCCGCAAACATTACTGCCAGAAACCCGATGATCGGAAGCGTTGCTGCCTTGGGCAGGTTGAGAATAGTGCTGCCCCAGGCGTAAAGGAAGATCGCCATCACGTCAAATACCACGAACATGAGAATATACGCATAATACTGCATCATAAAGTGGGTGCGCCCCTCGCCCTTTGGAACCTGGCCACACTCCATGGGCAGGAACTTGACTGGGTTGTTGAGTTTTCTGGGGGCGATCATGCGGGAGATCAGCAGTGCGGGAGCGGTTGCAACGACGGCAAAGCCGAACATGAGCAGTACCTGACTGTAGTTGCCTGCTACCTCCCCGACCAAAGCAGCTTTTGCACCCCTGAATTGGTATATAAAACTATGCAGATTCGATCGCAGGATTCCAAAGTCCTTAATATGACAAGAGATTCCTGATCTGCATGGCACCAGGAATAGGAGACAGGGCCCCGGACTTTGAGCTTCCAGATACCGAGCTGAAGATGAGAAGGCTTGGGGAGTTTGGGGGCAAAAAACTAGTGATCTCGTTCTTTGTGGCCGCAAGCTCGCCGGTCTGCGAGACGGAGCTGTGCACGTTCAGGGACTCGCTACAGGAGATCTCCGAGGCCGGCGCGCAGGTCGTTGCAATCAGCAACGACGGGCCGTTTGCAAACAAGGCGTTTGCCCAAAAGCACGACTATAACTTCCCGGTCCTTGCAGACTATGCAAGCAAGACGATCAGGGACTATGGAGTCCTGATGCCGGATCTGCTCCACATCAAGGGGTACAACGCCGCAAAGCGCTCCGTGTTTGTAGTCATGGGGGACGGAACCATCGGATACAGGTGGGTCTCCGAGGATCCGCTAAGGGAGCCTGACTATGAGGAGATCAAGGACTTTATAAGGCAAAACTAGGCCCTATTCTATCTCTAGGATGACATCGTTTTTTGCGACGCTGCCGCCCTGCTTTATCCTGATCGACTTTACGCTGCCGTCCCTGTGCGCCTTGACTCCGACCTGCATCTTCATCGATTCCAGGGTGCATACAACGTCGCCCTTTTTGACGGAGGAGCCCTCCTCGACGTCGACTGATACGACCTTGCCTGGAATCTGGCTCTTCAGGGCAAGCTGTGCGCCGCCCGCGCCGCCCGCGCCTCCAGAGTTCTTGTAGACGACTTTGTCCATGCCGGGGTGCATGCTGACTGTCATCGGCACGCCGTCTACTACCATGCTGATTTGGGCGGTACCGCCCTGAAGATACCTTACCTTGTGGAACTCGTCGTTTAGGATAAACTCGATGCCGCGCGAGTCCGCAGATAGTATCCTCAGGCCCTGCTCGCGGTCGTCTATTCTGATGACATATTCCGAGCTGCCCAAGCTCTTGACTATCCGCCCGTCAAAGACCCCCTCTATGTCCTGAATCCCGTACTCCATGATTGCCCGCCTACAGTCCGCTCCTCCACCGGTGGTCGTCGTCGGGGCCGGAGGTCACCCTGCTCTTGAGGTACTCGCTGTACATTATCGCAGCCGCCAGGGCTGCCGCCTGCCTTTCCCTTTGATCGGACTTTATGTCCTCTGCCAGCCTGTCGATTATGCCGTATCGCTTCAAAAAGTCAGTTGACAGCAGGCCGTTTTTGTACTCGTCGGTCTCCAGTATGGTCTTGTAGAGCGGAATCGACGTCTCGACGCCCTCGATGTAAAAGTCCCCCAGGGCTGCCAGCATGCGGGTGCGGGCCTCCTCAAAGGTCGGCCCCCAGGTGCACAGCTTTGCCATCAGGGAGTCATAAAACGGCGAGACCGTGCATCCCGGATACAGGTATGTGTCACACCGGACGTTTGGCCCTGACGGAATCGTAACTGCGGGTACGGGCCCCGTCGAGGGCGCAAAGTCGAGGAAGGTGTCCTCTGCGTTTATCCTGCACTCTATGGCGTACCCGTTCATCCTCAGATCGCCCTGCTTGAAGGGCAGCGGCTCGCCGTTTGCAATGTCCAGCTGGAGCCTTACAAAGTCCAGCCCAGATACCATCTCAGATATCGGGTGCTCCACCTGCAGCCGTGCGTTGATCTCGATAAAGTAAAACTCCCCAGAGTCGGCCCTCAGAAACTCGGCGGTGCCCAGGTTGGTATAGTCGACTGCCTCGGCTGCCCTGACTACCAGCTCGCCTATCTCGGCCCTCTTTGCCGCATCCACGACGGGGGACGGCGTCTGCTCTATGAGCTTCTGGTTTCTCCTCTGGATGGAGCACTCTCGCTCAAAGAGGTGCACCGCGTTGCCGTGGTGATCCCTGCACATCTGGTACTCTATGTGCCTTGTCTTTTCAAGGAACTTTTCCACTATGATTGCGGACTTGCCGACCGCAGATATCGACTCTGATGTCACCGTCGCAAAGCCCTCCCGCAGCTCCTGATCATTTGTGACCAGCCTGATTCCGCGGCCCCCCCCGCCATAGACGGACTTTAGGAGCACGGGATAGCCTATCTCGTTTGCGACCCTTTCGGCCCCCTCGGCAGTATCCACTATCCCCGGACTGCCAGGTACCGTAGGGACGTCGGCCTTGAGCATTGCGGCCTTGCAGCGCATCTTGTCGCCGCAAAGGTTCATCGAGTCCGCGGTGGGCCCTATGAAGTTGATGCCGTTTTTCTCGCACAGCCGCGCAAAGTCGTCGTTCTCTGAGAGGAACCCATAGCCGGGATGCACGGCATCGGCGCCGGATGACAGCATTACCTCGAGGATCTTCTCCTGGTTCAGGTAGGACTCTGCGGGGGCCGCCCCGCCTATATGGTATGCCTCGGTCGCCTTTTTGACGTGCAGTGAACCATAGTCCTCGTCCGAGTAGACTGCGACGGTCTTGATTCCAAGCGCCTGGCACGTCCTGATCACCCTGAGTGCTATCTCCCCCCTGTTTGCGATGAGTACCTTGCCTATCATGCCTCATCACAGGTTTATGTTTCCGTGCTTTCGGGGAAGCTGCCTGTCACGCTTGTTTTTGAGCATGTGCAGGGCCTTGATTATCATGGGCCGGGTCTCTGCCGGATCAATTACGTTGTCCACGGTCCCGTGGGATGCGGCGACATACGGGTTGTCGAACTTTTCGGCAAACTCGTCAGTCAGCCGCTTTTTTAGCGCCTCGGGGTCGTCTGCGCGTGCAAGATCCTTCCTGCTCATGATTTTGACTGCGGCCTCGGCGCCGAGCACGGCACAGCGCGCAGTAGGCCACGCATAGTTGACATCGGTCCTCAGGTTCTTGCTGCCCATTGCAATGTATGCGCCCCCATAGGCCTTGCCGACTACGATCGTAATCTTTGGGACCGTCGCCTCGCAGTATGCGTAGAGGAGCTTGCTTCCGTGCCTGATTATGCCGTTGTGCTCCTGGTGGGAGCCGGGCATGTAGCCGGGGGTGTCTACAAGCGTTACAATCGGAATGTTAAACGAGTCGCAGAACCTGATAAAGCGTGCAGCCTTGTTCGAGGAGTCTATGTCCAGGGCGCCTGCTAGCGCCGAGGGCTGGTTTGCGACGATGCCGACTGTCTGGCCGTCCATCCTTGCATATCCCACTATGATGTTCTGTGCAAACAGTTCGTGTATCTCAAAGAACTCGTGGTTGTCGACGATCGAGCTGACTATCTCGTGCATGTCGTACGGATGCAGCGGATTCTCGGGGATGATGTCGATGAGCCGGTTGTCCAGGCGGTTGGGATCGTCGTCTGTCCTTACGGCAGGGGCCTGCTGGGTGTTGTTCTGTGGGATAAACGAGAGCAGTTTTTTGATGTAATCCATGCACTCGTACTCGTTTTGGGCCACAAAGTGGGCAACGCCGCTCCTGGAGCCGTGGGATACCGCGCCGCCCAGCTCGTCTGCGGTAATCTCCTCGCCTAGCACGGTCTTTACGACGTCGGGTCCGGTGACAAACATCGTTGCGGCCTTGTCCACCATCACGATAAAGTCAGTCATTGCAGGAGAGTATACCGAGCCGCCTGCCGAGGGCCCTATACTTGCGGTGATCTGCGGGATTACGCCGGATGCAAGCTGGTTGTGGTAAAAGATGTCTGCAAACCCGTCGAGGCTCATGATTCCCTCCTGGATTCTCGCGCCCCCCGAGTCCATGATGCCGACAATCGGGCAGCCGGTCCTCACTGCGTGATCCATCAGCTTTGTGATTTTCCTGGCCCCCATCTGGCTGAGGGTGCCTCCTAGGACCGTAAAATCATATGCAAAAACGAAGGCCTGTCGGCCGTTTATCCTGCCGTATCCGCCCACGACGCCGTCCCCGAAGAACTTTTTCTTCTGCATGTCATACTCGTGATAGTGGTGGGTTGTCAGGGGATCAACCTCGGTAAAGGTCCCCTCGTCTAGCAGGATGGAGATCCTCTCTCGGGCGGTCAGCTTGCCCTTGCCGTGCTGTGCGGCGATGCGATCCTGTCCGCCCCCCTGCAAGGCGGTTTTCTTTTTGTTGGAATAGACGTCGATCTTTTCTGAATGCATGCCCCGCGATCTGAGGCATTCTATATCCTATATTAATTTTAGTCGGGGGATAGCCGGCCTGTTTTCCAGCTGGCCTGAAAACTTTTTTTTCAACTGCTTTTTTACGGCCGGGATCCAGTGCGGGGATTTCCCGCAGGGCAGGCTTTAGGTGTTAAGAGCGTGAAACTTTTTTTTGACAGAAGACAGGTAGGCAGAAAACGGATCCCCGGCATCGCTGCATCCCTTGCACATGCACAGCTGTGAGACCCTTTCCAGGTCACAGTCCTCGTTGAGCTCGCAGCCGGCGCAGCCGGCAGGGCCGCCGCAGACGATGCAGGCAAGCTCCCGGGGCTCGGCGCACCTCTCGTGCTTTACGCCCAGGCCCTTGGCCCACAGGCCGGTTTCACTGGCCTCGATTTTTTCGCCGCATACGGTGCAGGTTCCGGGAAACTTCATGGTGATCTTGCGCCAGCTCACTTTATCAGCTCCATCTCCTTTTCCAGCAGCTCCCCGAATGCCTCCAGGTCCAGCTCTAGTCTTTTGTTTTTCATGCAGAACAGGATGTACGGCAGGTAAAACGTCGCAATCGAGCTTTGGGATGCATGAAGCATCCTCCCCAGGACCTGCGAGAGCGACCTTAGCTTGGCGCCGTCCCACCTTATCCTGTTGAGCAGCGGCCAGGACAGGTTGTACTGCGTGTACCGTATGGCGGTGCCTGCCTTGTACAGGTTCAGCAGGATGGAGTCAAGGTATCGAAGCAGCCTCCAGTTCTGGGTTCTGATGATCCTGCCGTACAGCATGTCTGCCTCAGATATCACCCCCAGCATCCTCTGCATGTCGCCGCCTGAAGCGGAGCTTGTTATAATACTGGAGTAAAACGCGTTGATTTTTTCCCGGGGATCGATCCTCAGCGAGTACAGGACGGTTCTGGCCTCCTCGACTGATCTGGACTTGAAGAACGCGTTGACGCCCTCCTCCACGTTGAGGGCCTCAAATGACTTTTCTGTCGGGGGATCAAACCCGGAGACTAGCGCCTGCGCGGAGTTGAGGATCGAGCGGATGTCCCCGCGCGACTCGCTGACAATCCTGATCAGCGTCCCGGGTCCCAGGGTGGCGCCCTCCTTTTTGAGGACGCTCTGCAGGTATACGCGCAGGAGCCGGGGCGGAAGCGGCCTGAACTGGACCGTCTTTGCCGCCTTTTTGATGCCCTTCATCTTTGCAGAGTCGTCACGGTTTGCAGCCAGCACTATGGGGACGGTCGCCTCCTTTAGAATCCGGATCAGGGCGTCGGCTCCGCCATAATCAGAGCGCCCGTGTATGCCGTCGACCTCGTCTACGAAGATCATCGGCACCCCGACCACGCTGACGTTTCCAAGGACGGGGGACAGGATTTCGTTGATCCTAGACTTGCTTCTGGCGTCGCTGGCGTTGAGGCCGACCATGTCATATCCGAACTGCCTTGCGGCGATGTTTGCAATGGTCGTCTTGCCTATTCCCGGGGGGCCGACTAGGAGGATCGGCCGGATCCCCTTTTTCCATTTGGCAAACCATTCCACGACGGCCGAGCGTGCCTCCTCGTTTCCCACCATGTCGCTTATGGTTTGGGGCCGGTGCTTTTCAGACCACATCACGGCAGATCACCGGGGAAGCCCCGAGGCAAGCTCCTGCCACATGCCGGCCTTTTGGAGCTTGTTGTACCAGAACTGGTTGTAATGCTCCACGGTCAGAAACAGGAATTCCAGGAATTCCGTATGTGAGAAATCATCAGGTAGCAGCTTGGCAGCCAGCCTTGCATCCTGCAGGTACAGGCCGCCTTTTTCCAGCGTCAGCTCGAATCCCTTTTGGACGTCGCCTGCCAGGAGGGAATAGTACAGGGGCCAAGAGGGAATCTTTACAGATCCGCCCTTGATCGAGTCCTCGATCTCGTTTCCGCAGCCCACCCCTTCTGCCGCGCGTGCCATGCCCAGGTAGAAGATCTCCCCCAGGGGGCGCTCGGCAAGGGCCATGTTCCTTCCGGCGGTGCCCATTACGGCGCGGTATTTTTTGTAGGAGGTGGCCATCTCCTCCTCGGTGATGCCAGTCGGCTTGGACTTTAGCTTCTCATCCAGGTACTGGCCGGCACGCGCGTCCCTGAATCCCTCCTCGAACTCTCCGAGGACGGCGTCCCCGCCCCGGGAGATTTTATCGCGTGCAAGCTTGAGGATGTACGGATTCATCAGCTTGTAGTCGTCCAGATAGTCCAGGTCCTCGTCCCTGTCTACGATCCTGTCCATGGGCTCGCTGAGGTCAATTGCAAGGATGTGGCCCTCTACGACATCCTGCTTTAGCTCTGCGCGGCTGCCCGTATACCGGGATGCCGCATCAAAGAGCGCATTGAAGACGGGAAACGTCATTTTTACAAAGTTGGAGTCAAGTATTCTCTGAACCCTGTCCATTAGGACCTCGGCGTCCTCAAGCCTTGACTTTATTGGGGCGATTTCGGATGCCTGAAGGGTGATCTCGGTCGAGCCCACCTCCTCGGCAAACGCCTGCTGGGTGGAGTTGGGGCTGGAGTCTGACCTTATCTCGCTGTGCAGGTCACGCGCGAACCGCCGGGCAAAGTCTGGAAATGCGCCCTCGGTCTCCTCTTTGTATTTGCTGAACATCTTGTAGCCCTTTGACTTGAACAGTCCCTGCCTGATGATCTGCTTTCCGGGCTTTGTGCTCATCAGGGCATCCCTGCTTACAACCGACTGATCCTTGCCGCTCACAACGCTAGGCCCACTTCTTGTTATTTATGCCTTCAAAAACTCCACTTTAAATTACGAAAAAAAATCGGTGTGGCATGGAGATAGTCGAGATACTGAGAAATGCCTCAAGGATGGTCTATGACGGCGTAAAGGATCTGGCGGGCACCGAGGAGGCCGCGGGCCACAACGGGATAGGCGCGGGGGGAGACGTCTCAAGAAACATCGACATCCTAGCCGAGAAGACCGTACTGGACTATCTAAGAGAGGTCGGCCTTGAATGCGTGGTCCTAGGCGAGGAGTGCGGGAGGGTGGAGCTCTCCGAGAACCCGAGTGGATATATAATAATGGACGCAATCGACGGCTCTGCAAACGCAGTCAGAGGCGTGCCGTTTTTTTGCTGCTCGCTTGCCTTTGCCACAGAAGACAGGCTCAGCTCGATTACGGACGGGGTCGTCGCAGACCTCTCAAACGGGGACACGTACTGGGCCTCAAGGGGCAGGGGATGCTTTTTCAACGGGGAGCAGATCAGGGTCCACGACGGGGAGCCGGTGTACAGGATCGTCGGGGTAAACACGTCGGGCGCAAACGGCGAGCTGATGAGGATGCTGGATCCGGTCTTTGAGAGCCACAACCACACGAGACACTTTGGCGCCAATGCGCTGGAGATGGCCATGTTTGCAAGGGGGCTGATCGACGTCTACATCGACCTTCGCGGGAAGATAAGAGTCCAGGATCTGGCGGCAGGATACATCCTGGCAAAGGAGGCCGGAGGCCTGGTTCTGGACGGGAACCTTGAGCCGCTTGACTCGGATCTGAGCTACGAGACCAGGCTGTCATTTGTCGCAGCTGCCAACGAGGGAATCTTGGATAAAGTCCTAGGAGAGGTAAAAGGTAAAGCGCCCTCAGCTGGACTCGGCTGATTGAAGATGGCACCCACAGCGAGATTGTGGTTGCATGTGGAGGTTTTCCTTGGTTTTGATAGGTGCAGTGTACGAGGTCACCTGCCCCGCCAATCAGGCACAAATTGGCACGTACAATTATGATTTCCATGCCTATAGTGGCGATTGAAAGTCTTTGATCATCAAAAGGCGCCTTCCTGCGTAGCTTATGCCCACATGCGCTCAAAAACTTTTAATCGTCACTATAGACAGTGGGGGGACGTGACCTCGTACGGTGCAGTCATTGGACTGTCGTATGAAAAAATGCAGGAAATACAAATTGTGTTAATTTAACAGTCTTTCTCAAAAGTAACCCATAAAGCGATTCTAAAACTCGAAACAACTCAAACCAAGCTGCCTGCAGATCCACACGTCGCCACCTCCGGGCTATCGGGGTTTTTTAGCTCTTCAATCGCGTGATCTGCCCTCTGCTTGATCTGCACATCGGGGTTTTTGTACTGTTTTGGGAATCTTTTCCCAAGGACGGTTTTCCACCGAGTCATTACTCTTGATCATGTAGCCGCTTTATGACATCCTCGTGAGGCTCGAATGTCACCTTGCCCTCGTCGCTTGCATAAAAGTCGTCAATGGCGCTGATCTCCTCCGGGGTCAGGTCGTCGACCTGCCCTGTCCTGGCCATGCCTTACGTTGTGGTCTTCCTGCTTTTAAGGATGGCTGATCCGCTCAGTCTTCCCAGATGCAACCCGACTCACGGCGGTGCAGGCGGCATGATCTGAATCGCGTCAAACTTGGAGCCGTTTTAGGGGGAACTTTCGGAAAGACTGTTTAGATCCTGTGTCCGTCTCCGGCTGATTTCTCCGTGTTGGTTGTCGGCTGATCTCACAGATTCATCCGAAGTCTTATTGTCTGATCCCTGATTTGTAAATTAAGAATGCACCTATTCCGATTATCGTATATAGTGCTAAGGATAACCCCGTATTGTGAAGACACCAGTCTAATTCTGCTAATGACCCTCCAAATACCTCAAGAAAATGATCTGAGCGTAAATGACATTGAATGGCAAACTCATGAACTGTTTGAAATCTGCCCGGATTGTACGGTTGAAGAGAAAATATAATTCCAGCTATCATAGATCCTGCCCCTACAAAAAACAATTTTTTACGCTTCATATCAAAATAAAAAAAGATTATGTAATATTCGTTGCCGAATACTGAATTGAGTAGTGCCAAGAATCTTCTGGATTATCATAATCTTGGCCTGTTAGACTTTATGCGTAATCGGTTTAGATCTGGGATTATTACGAACAAATTCATCTCATTCAGGTCGATTACGCATAAAGTCTTGTATGTTGAATTTGTTATCGGATCATCATAATTGACGTAGTGCAATGTGATGTTGGATCTGTTTCTGAATCGGGAGGACAGGGTTGGGACTAAAGTAGCATTACGGTCTCTTTAGGAATTTTCATGATAAATGGGGTTTTGCCCGGGTGTTGTTCTTTTGCTTTTTGATAGACTTCCTTGGCATTATCGCCTGTTGAAACTATCACTTCCCCTACCACTGCGATCCAGCATCGCAAGTGTTCTCCCAATTGATCACGTGCCGACATGATGTATTCATATTCGGATTTCATAATGATTTCTCCGCTTCTCCTATTGCATATGTCCTGTTCTGGCTATTAATAGTTGGAGCGGGATCCAGAACGGGCAGCCTTCCCAAAAGTAACCCAAAAAACGGCTCCAAACCATGAAGTATCTCAAGCCAAGCTGCCTTCATAGTACGTACAGTTGAAAATCGAATATTTTTCTGTTGGAATAGGCACGATATGTCAAAACCATGATCCGTTTTTTGGTGTGCACATTACAGATCCGCATGTAGCTGTCTCCACCACCATGAATCGTGTACTTCAGACTGACGTGTGAGGTTACGTGCCTGCCGGCCAGAGGAGTGTCCATAATTAAAAATCATGTGAATGGATAGATGGCTTGTCAAATCTTCAGACAAAACATGGCCTTCAGGCGCCAAAAGTCGTCAAAGTCTGCAAAGTCTGCAAAATAGACAAAACAGGTAACAGGTAGGGCTCTGGAAGTTCAGGCGCGAATTTTGCCATCAAAGAAGCCGATCAAACAGAATTTGTGCCTAAAATTATAAATCACTTCCGAAGCCCGAGCTGTTACGATTGTAGAGATTTTACTATTCATACTTCATCCTAAGTATTTCAAGCATTGCTTTAATTTGCTCCAAAATTGTATCTTGAAGTTCGGTAATTCTCTCATACAGCAAACGTGTTTCATTTCTGAGTTTTTCATTTTCTAGTCGTAGTTGTTTGTTCTCTTTGAGAATGTCCCTATCAGGTGGAATAGATAGAGGAGGTTCAGATAGATCTGGAGGTATAGTAATTTGGACTGGCCGTCCATCATTGATGCTTACAGACACATGCTCATCTGCTTTGATATGCCATCCCCTATACGTACCATCGTTATTTCGTTTGTCATACAACAAAAGTCCTCCCTTTTGTTCGGGTTCAATCTTTACCCAGGCAGAAATGCTAAAGCTGCTCAAATCAAAATGCAGGAATCCGTCATTTGCCACTCGTATTATGTCGTTATTTCCATTAAACAGCACAGCCTTACCAAACTTGCCATTAACAAATTTTAGATTGCTGGGACTGACAGATATTCCTTTTTTGCTGGTGTCTGCTATATTGTCGCCTTCAAATAACAATTCCAAAAGCAAATTCTCGCGTTGGATGGTTACTTCTGTGAGGAGATAATTTACTTGTGTTTGCGACAACGCATGATCAAATATTCTGATTTGATCCATTATTCCATCAAACATTGAGGCAGGTTGGTTAGGCCAACCAGTGTTTCCTATGTCAAGTCCAATTGCTGGCTGACCAATATGGCCTACATTAGATATGCCGTGTGTTGAATCTAAACTGCCATCTATGAACAATTTTGTTTGATTTGATTCTCTATCAATTACAAGGGCTATATGATGAAAATCGCCATCGTTTATTTTTTTATTGCTTGTAAATTCAACTAAACCCGGCCTTGGTTTTGTTGGAAAAATGTCTTGATATCCATTAGTTTTGTCAGGGAGCTCTAATTTGTATTCGAGTTTTACATTATCATATAGATTTACTTGACGGTGATTTGCAGACCAATTGTCACTAAGATGTAAAATGATGGTAATTTCTTTTGCTTCACGTACAATTTTGGTGATATCCTTTGAATAGTGTTGCCAGTTTGTGTTTAGTATTGGCGGTCCTGTAAATTCGTTATACAGTAGTTCGTTTGTAACAGCATCATAAATTGATATTGCTGAGTTGGTAGTTGCGTATTGAATGGCAGAGCTGGCTAGAAAATCAAATGTTAGTACTAGCGATTTAGTGGGATCTGGCGTTAGATTGATGGTTTTTTGTATTCCCGAGTCTGTTGCATATCCATCTCCACTAATCATAGCGTATGAATTAGAAGCATCTTGCTGAATTACAAATGAATAGTTGTTATTAGAGCCAGAAATATCACCGCTATTTCGATACCAAAATGACCAATCTGCAGTATCATCAAATGTGTCTTCAAATAACACATCTTTTTCTAGTGCAAAAGATTCATGAATTCCAATAATACTAAGAACAGCTAATGGGACAATCAACAAGGTAAAATGCATTTGGTCTTTTCTGAATGGCTCTGTTAGATTATCACAAAGAAAATTCATTGCGAAAACAGTTCTGGCACAAGCAGGCATGAGTTATGAAAAAAATCACATTTATTAAAGTTAAGCATTCTGTTGCGTTTAGTCTGTTGAACATATGACATATAGCAACGAGCAGAAGTCTTCGAGTCAAAACAGGGTTCATTCGAAAGGTATGATGATCACGTAACCGGGATAGTGGGCATGGCAAGAGAAACAGACGGCCTGTCAGAGGCCATGCGCAAAGAAAAGGATGCCAAGTCTACAAAAAGATCATGGCGTTGATGTTTGTACCAGAGGACGATGCAGGCGTGCCCGAGGCTGCAAGAAGGTGGTCCGGTGCAGTGAGAATTCCGTGCGCAACCGGCCGGCGAGGTTTTTAGAGGACGGCATGAACGGCCTCCGGGATCCTCCGTTCCGGATGCAGGCGAGGCGGACGGAAAAAGGATTGCCGCCATAATGAACCTGTCCACTACACGCAGCGGATCGATGTCACGACGGTGCGCGACGACATAAGGGATGCCACCGGGATAGAATACGGCACAGAACATGTCCGAAGACTGATGTGCCGGCACGGCCTGTCGCGCCGCAGGGTGCAAAACGTGTATGTGGTCACGTCCCCCTGTTGGCCAGGCGTGAAAATCATAACCATACATGCCAATTCATGCCTGATTGATAGGAGTTCATAACCACGCTGTACTCGGCGTCTGCCAACCGCATGTCCTGCGCAATCGACATTCAGTCTCTTTTCAAATTAGGCACGATTGATTCCTGTAAAAACGCCTCCAACTCACCCTTGAACGCCATGAATCCTTCCTTGTCAATATCTGCAAGCAGTAGGCGGTTTTCTTCATCCTCCCACGCAAACAATTCGCCGGATTTCAGTGACTCTGCTTTACCTTCCAAGTTGTTGCGATGCTTCTTGTTCATCTTTGCAGAGTAGTTTATCTTGGAAACCGCATTTTCTGCAACATCGGGTAATCTTATTCCAATCTTCTCACAGATTAGGAAGATGTCAAGAAAATCCCTCGCCTTTATTCCACGTCTGGTCATTATAGCCCGGATTTTCTCACACAGTATCTCCTCCGGTCTGTATGCCAAGCACTGTATCTCCTCAAGATACGGGTGGTTGCCAAAGACAAGTTTCAGGCTCTCGTCTCCGCTTATCATGCCGGATAATTTTCGCCTCTCAGTGCCATAATGGATTTTTTCTAGAAAATTTACCTGGATTTTAATCATGGAGCGCCTGCTCTCAATTTCTGACCGATACCACACAAAAACCGTGAGCATTTTTCCTCCCCCTCCGAACTGAAAGTAACCGGTGTCCTTTTGGTCGTTTTTGAATTCCAAGTCGAACTCATCCGCGATTTTTTCAAGCATCCCACCCAGTTTGCCGGCCTCAGAAGACGCCCTATTGTAAATTTCTTTGCGGGATTTTCCCTCAAATGCGGGCTGATCCCTCCACGTAAAGTCTAGATCCTCAGAAAACCTGTGGTATCCAATGTATGACTTTACAAGGCACGTTCCGCCCTTGAAGACATAGTTTTCCAGAAAATACTCGTCATCACAAAGTCTGTACAAAATTTCATGCAGGATCATGTCCTTTTCTAGCAGCTCCTTTTGAGGAACGCCAAGCCTGTCGGCTACCGCGTCAATCAGATTCTCTCTCATGCAGTACCTCACATGCTGTTTCCTTCGTTGTTTTCGGGTAATTTTTCAAGTATTTTTTCATTCTTTTTTCTGAGATTTTTTGACTCCAGTCAATCACGTCGGACACTATTCTTTTGCTTGATCTTCCGTTCTGCCGCCACAGATAGATAAAGTCAAGGATTGTTTTCTCCGGATCCGAATACCTGATTTTTCCTCCCCCTCCCCTTCTTATTCCAAAACCTGTTAGTTTTTTTGAAATTTTTGTGAATTTGAACCTGTGATCGCCTATTTTCATGGGGTTCTGCCGGAATATCGAGTCGTTTATGACGTCGCTGACTACAAATGTCTCGTGTGTCATATTGTTGAGCTTGAGCGCAGTATAAAGGCCATAATACCAGTTTTCCACATTCTTCAGATCCAGTCCCCTTGCCACCAGCTCAAGATGACTGTACCTGCTTTTTCCCAAAACAATCTCGTCTGGCGCCCTTACATAGTATATTCCGCGAAAAACCCTCACTAGGCGCCTGCCCCTCACCAGGCTTTTAATCGCCAGATCATAGTCAAAGCCCCCCTTTTTGCAGTATTGTTTTAGCTCCGCGGACGTGACGAGCTCCTTTTTGTCTATTTGCAGTTTTTGAAACAGCGTGGTGGATTTCAATTTGTATTATAATATTCACTTTTTATCCTATTTTAATATATATTATAACATCCATGATTATGGACGTTCTGATATATGGCAAGCGCACGGTATCAAAGGGGTGGGATGCCGCCCAAGTATGTGGTCACGTCCCTTGCTAGCTAGGCGTGAAGATCACAATCATTCATGCTAATTCGTGCCTGACTGGTGGGGGTAGGTGACCTCGTACCCGCCCAATTCCACTTGTTTGGCTCAATCTGCACGTTTTTCTGAATTTCCGCCCTTTTGCACGCCTGATCCATATGGCAACTCGATGGTTTTCAGAAATTCTGATGAATTAGGCGACAATCCCGGTCTAAGAATCTTTGAGATCATGTTTAAGTATCTGAAACCACGCTTTGCCGACTTTGCCGATTTGAGTTGCTTCTAGGTTACTTTTATGAATTCGGATATTTAATTTGGGTCTCGTCTCAGAAGGCACTCTCGTAGCATCGGCAGCAGGAGTTGGTATATTCCACGTTCGGGCCGATAGATGAGGCCCTTTTCCTCAAGGCGTTTTAGATGTTTTGAGAATGTTCCCTTGCTCATATTCACCAGGTTGTAGATAGATGAGAAGGTAATTTTTCCCTTCGGTATGGAAGCCATTGAGTATAAAATTTGCCTCTGTCCACTGCTTAACGCTTTCATACGATAATCAAAAAAATCAAGCCACAGACTGTCTTTTATTGAATTTTAAACCTGCTCGTAGCCAACATCAATCTCTTCCCTGTTTATGCGATTTATAATCTCGCTACAGAAGAACTGGATAAAATACGGGTATCCGTCCGTGTCTCGTACGATCGAGTCCACTAGTTCATCAGAGAATTTCCAGTCGGTATCGATGAGTGGCCCTGAGATGACCTTCCTGGCACTTGCAGTATCTAGACTGGTTATTGGCACAGATGCAAACATCCTCTCCGAATAAGAGCGTGCTATCTTGACGTTTTCTGGCAGAATTGGAAGTCCGCATAAAACAAGCGAATATCGGCAACCCCTGGTTTGTACGTCGTTTATCGCCCCGGTAAAATCGGTAAGCATGTGCCAGTTGTTCTGTTTTACATTCTTGATCGTATGAAACTCGTCTAACAGGAAAACCGCTCCCTCATAGCCGCCTTCCTGTATGACTTTCCACTTTTTCATCAGGTATCTGGCCATTTGGTCTTCGAATGGTGCCTCGTTATTTAGCGTGTATGATGGCTTGTATGAGACGATTCCCAGAATTTCCAAGTTTTCTGGCTTTATGTAATCGGCAAAGGTGCGGATCCTTTTCTTGGTTTTTTCCCTCCTGGGAGATGATCCGAAATTAGAAGCCGTATGAATTTTTCAAGTAATTTCACAGATAGTTTGCATTTTGTTGGTATTTTGAACCGTTTTATGCAGATTCGTTCACAAATAATCAGGATCTGCTAATTTCGAATCAACTCTCAGGCGTCAAAGTCGTCAAAGTCGTCAAATCAATCTCAGGATCCAGACGAGTCCTCAGAGCAAGATCTATGGAAGGCTCGTACGTGATAACCGGGGATCTTGAGGCTGCCCTAGGAGACAATGACCAGCGGGGACGGACATGAGGAGATCCCTTGCAGGGATTTGAATAAAGAGGAATGGCGCCCTCGGCGGGATTTGAACACGCGTCTCAGCCGTGACAGGGCCGAATTCTAGACCGGGCTATACTACAAGGGCACGAAACCTAAAACTAGGGTCGAGTGTTTAAAAGTTTCCTAAGGGGTTGATATATTACATGGCCACGCCTGAACGCAAAGACAGGGGCTGTATGCGCGAGGGGCCCTGCAGTGGCCGGTCGCCGGCGGAGTGATCATAGTATAGGTGCACGTCTGGCGAGGTGGCACAGGCGGCGCCGATCGTATTTCTGTAAAAGACTAATTATACGCATAAGGGGGTGGTTGTTTACGGGGTCTATAGCGCAGCCAGGCTAGCGCACTGGCCTTTTAAGCCAGCTGTCGTGGGTTCGAATCCCACTAGACCCGCCTTCCACTATGGGTTTTTACCAAGAATGAAATAGGCGGGAAAAGAGTAGATGACATCGAGTGTTGGATATGACGGTCCGAGGAATCGCCTTTGCAATATTCACAATCGTGTTGTTGTGCAATTTGACTGTTTGAGTGCTTGGCACATCATTTGTTCAAGGCGCATCCTATTGTTTTTTATTCTACTATTTTGTAGTAAATTGTAGGATCTGTCCATGCCTGAATCCCTGATACTAGCAGGGTTGCTAGGGATCAGGGTTGATGTGGACATGGGCGCTCCTCTCATTGCCTAGAAAAGTCGTTTCTTAGGATATTTTCAATCGTATTGGCGACATCGATCTGGATTACGTTTTTTGGTTCTATTCCCCTGTTGCTTGTCCACGCGATGATATCTACCAGCGTGTAAGCATTGTTCTCATAGAAGTGATCCGAAATTAGCAAAATTTGAATCATGCATAAACAAACTACATTAAATCGGCTAAAATGCTTACAAGTGCAGGTTATCTGCATGTAAAACCACTTGGAAAACGTACGGAAAAATCCGGGCATTTACGGCTTCTAATTTCGGATCATCTCTCAGGCAGAAAAAACAAGCAGCTATGAATTCACAATTCTGCATAGTTTTCGAGCTTGCAAAAAAAACCCTCCGTGAAATCTAGAAAAACAGTGATTGTAATCAGGCTCGTTGAACCTTGTGCGTATTTTCCAAAAATGGCGTAAAAACCGCCTGATTTTTTTGATCTGCACCGATGACGCAAAGTCTATAGTACTTTTTGTAATGACTTTCTCAGATCTGCTATCATTTGATCCATTGCAGGCAGCTCCTCATCTTGCAATCTTGTTAATCCATCTTCCACCTCGCCTTCAAGCTTTTCCACAATTCCATCTGGAAAGAACTAGACCTTATGCGTAATCGACCGGATCGAAATATTCCGACGGTGGCCGGCCATACATGCAAGGCTGACGGCATCACATGACGTGTATGAGGGCGGCAGAGTCCGTATATAGTGCAGCTACGAGCCATTACAGCTGGTAAAAACTACAGTATAGTGCGGCATCGTGTGGCGCCGCAATGCGCTCCGTATCGTGGTATCAGAACCCATGCATGAGCTTCTTGTTCCGCTTGTCCCACAGCAGCCTAAAGTTGGCAAGCCCGGCCGTCACCTGGAACTCCCTGTCGAACTCCTCGGCGGTCCCGTCGTACGGATCACGCATCCGCTTGTACTGCTTTATCCGTCCTATGGCGTGCTCTACTGTCACCCTCTTGCTGCTTATCCTCCTGTTCTGCGCTTTCTGTTTCTTTGTAAGCTTGCCTTTCCTTGGCTTCTTGTCGGGCTGCACGGATGTGGCCCCTGGGCACAGATTCTTGATTCCCACGTATCCTAGGTCAGAGAACAGCTTTGCCTTCTCGTCCTCGGGGTGCTTTCTGTTGCTGCGCATCCTGGCAGTCAGGATTCCCAGATCCGGTGGGTTGTTCTTTATCATGGTGAGGTCGTGCGTGCTTCCGGGCGCCGACTTGCTTGCATACATCGCCAGTCCCTTCTTGTCGGCAATCACCTGGGGTGTTGCGCGCAAAGTCCTTCTTCTGTACGAGGTCACGTCCCCCCGCCGGCATGCACGAAAGCCACGGCCGTACATGCCAATTCGTGCCTGATTTGTAGGGGTAGGTGACCTCGTACAATGTTTGTTTCAACCGTACGTACTATGGGGACGTGGCCTCCCGTAAAGTTGTCCTGGTTCCCTCACAAAAAATCAGCAAGCAAATCATAGTCCGGCAATGGGGGTTTTCACGCCCGTTTTCTCACATCGTCAAATGCGACACAAAAAAATACCCCCGGATCCCAAAACGGTACAGAGGATGAAAAAATTTCTCATTGTAGGCAGTGGCGGACGTGAGAGCGCCTTTGCCGAACAGCTGGCCAAGGATGTGGGCGTCTATGCGGTGATGTCCCATGAAAACCCGTCCATCGTGCATTATGTCAAAACGTCAGGTGGCAGCTACGCCATTGGGGATGCAAGCAATCCCGAGACGGTTCTGGACTTTGCCAGGGCGCATGAGGTTGATTATGTTTTTGTCAGTGCCGATGAGCCTCTGGCAAACGGCGTCGTTGACATGCTGTTGGAAAACAACATCAAGGTCATCGGCGGAACAAGGGAGGCGTCTAGAATAGAATGGGACAAGGTGTATTCAATCGAGATGGTGAAGAAAACATGCCCCAAGTTTACGCCGTTTTTTATTGTGGTTTCAGATGCAGTCGAACTAAGGGACGCAGTTGACTCGTTTGCGTCGCAGAACCTGGAGATGGCAGTCAAGCCACAGGGACTGACGGGAGGAAAAGGCGTGAAGGTCATGCCCGAGCACCTGCAGTCCTATCAGGACTGCATTGATTATGCCGGATCACTACTGCACGACGGCCAGCAGGTTCTGTTGGTGGAAAAGCTCCATGGGATAGAGTTTACAATAATGGGCATAACCGACGGGGAAAAACTCGTGCTCGCTCCTGCAAGCTATGACTATCCGTTCAGGCTTGAGGGTGACCGGGGGGCCGGAACCGGCGGCATGGGCTGTTTTACGAACTCGGAAAAAAAGCTCCCATTCATGACCGACGACGACCTGGATGACTGCCGGCACATAATGCAGAGGATAATCGACGAGATCCGGAGCATGGGACTCAAGTTCAACGGAGTCCTCAATGGCGGATTTTTCAAGACCAAGCACGGGATAAGATTCATGGAGTTCAATGGGAGATTCGGCGATCCGGAGGGGATCAACGTTCTAAGTGTTCTCCAGGGCTCGTTTTCTGAGCTGCTCATACACATCTGGGACAAGACGCTGTCAGAATCCGGCACAAGGTTCATTGAAAAGGCAAGTGTGGTCAAATACCTGGTCACGCCGTCTTATCCCGGCCCCGATACCACGCCCCGCCCTTTTAGCATTGATGAGAGTGAGGTATCAAAGAGTGGCGTTCGCGTGCTTTACGCCTCGTGCGTCAAGACGGGGCACAATCGCTTCATGACGGTGAAAAACTCACGCGTTGCAGCCTTTGGGGCCGTTTCAGATACAATCGAGTCTGCCTCTGAGGCAGTCAATTTTGCAATAGACAACTACACAACAGGCGACTTGGAGTACAGGCGAGACATAGGATCAAAGGAGAACTTGGAGAAGCTGGTAAGGTTCTAGGATTGCGGATCCGGCCGGCGGCCTGACGCGATGATGCCTGCCCTGTCGCATGCGTTTTTTCAAGTTTCCCTAAAACACGGTTCCCTGTCCGGCGAGACCAAAGGTATGCCAGGTGCAGCCGTCTTGCTCAGCCAGCCCGGCAGATTCTGCCGTCTTCCTGTGAGCACAACGGAGAGCGGCCCGTGACAAGAGTCGGCAGTAGCTGATGTCCCGGTTCAGGCACCGGCAAAAATACGCCATCTTTTGCAGGTTGGCTCCTCCCCTAACCTGATGATCCCCGCCTCCGTGTATAAACAAACACAACAGTCCAGTATCGCCAGCTGTTGCCATGTTATGCTCACAGGCAATGTCCGGTATTGGCATTTAATGAACTTGTCAAGCATTTCGCTGATCGTAAGCGAAATCTCCGAACAAAATATCCTGATCGGACTTTTGTCATGCTTACTGATGGCCCCAACTATCGGAGAAATCCCGGATATTTCCTCAAGATCCCCCTGCCATAGCCCGTGGTGACGGGCCATGATCCCCCCCCCCCCGTCCCAGGCAGGAAGACATGGTTCAGAAACGGGCGGGCTCGGCGCCGGCTCGCACGGGTCATGCCGGCCGCTTGTTATCATCGGTCTTTTTGGCGATCCTATTTGACAAGCTCTGAGACTCTCTGCTGCAGCCGCTTGATGGCAGCACCGACGTCGTCGTCTCGCTTGGCAGTCTGTGCCCGGCATTGGTCGATTTTTTTTACGCGCTGTGCAATCATGCGCCTTTGCTCTGCGTATCCAGACGAACCGCGGGATACGCGCCCGCGCAGTGACGAGGATGTGGTGGTAGACCGGACTATTTCAGATACCAGCTTTGATTTTACGCCAGTATCCCTGACACAGGCTCTGATCTCCCCCGGCGCGAGCCTTGACAGCTGCTTGCCTCCAAGATGCGCCTTTTGAACGAGCTGTCCTGCTATCCTGTGCGCGGTTCTGAAGGGAACCCGGTTCTGGACCAGCCTTTCTGCAACATCTAGGGAGATCAGATAGCTGCCATCTGCTGCCTTTTTCATCCTCCTTTCGTTGACGGACAGCGTAAGGAGCATCGACCTGACTACAAGCAGGGCCGCAACCGAGGTCTTTGACGTGGACCAGATTGACGGCTTTATCTGCTGCAGGTCACGCCCGTAGCCGGTGGCCAGCCCCTTGACGGCAGACAGAACGCCCACTAGGCTGCCAATGACGCCCGCAGCCTTTCCACGCGTCAGCTCCAAAATGTCTGGGTTTTTCTTGTGCGGCATGACGCTGGAGGGGGAGGCAAACTCGTCGGACAGCTCGACAAAGGAGAACTCCGCAGAAGACCAGATGACAAAGTCCTCTGCCAGCCTGCTGAGGTTGGTCATCATGATTGCCGCGTTTGCCACGTACTCGGCGACAAAGTCCCTGGTGCTAGTGGCATCAATGGAGTTCTCGACTATGCCGTCAAAGCCCAGCATCCGGGACGTGCTGTCCCTGTCAATGGGAATGCTGGTGCCTCCCACGGGCCCCGCCCCAAGTGGACTCTGGTTGAGGCGGGCATAGCTGTCAGAGAACCTTCCAAGGTCGCGGAGCAGCGCGTCGGCGTGTGCAAGCAGATAGTGGGAAAACGTGCCTGCCTGGGCCTGCTGCAGGTGGGTGTACAGCGGCATGACGGTTTTCTGGTGCTTTTGCGCCACCGATACCAGCGCCTCTGCAGCATCAAGCAGGCAGCCACACAGGACATTGATGTCGTCGCGGATCTTCATGCGGATGTCAAGTGCCACCTGGTCGTTCCGGGATCGTGCGGTATGCATCTTGCCGCCGCTTGCAGGCCCCGCCTTTTTGATGACCAGTGCCTCGATCAGCTCGTGGATATCCTCAGAGCCGTGCCCCCTATCGAATTTCTCCCCCTTTAGCTCCTCTAGTGCCGCGAGGATTTTCTTTGCCTCTGGCCCCGATATGATGCCGCAGTCATGCAGCATGATGACATGGGCCTGGCTTCCGATGATGTCATAGCCTGCAATCTCGGCATCGTCTGATACAGAGGAGACGTAATCCAGGGTTATATCACCCAGGTCGCCGCCAAGACGGGAACGATACATCACCATACGTTCTAGAATGGTTATATATAGCATAGACGATTTGGCCGTTATGTCCCAAGACATCAAGCAGCTGAGGGTAAAGATTTTCGACGAGCTCTCCCAGATAGTTGATCCGGAAATCAACACCACAATCACAGAGCTGGAACTAATTGACGAGGTAGACATTGATCAGTCCAATGTCAGGGTGGATCTGCACCTGACAAGCCCGTTTTGTCCTGCGGTGTTCGGATTCAAGATCTGTCAGGACATTCACGACAACCTTCTAAGGATAGACGGCGTCGATGACGTAAAGGTAAACGTCTCAAACCACTTTATGGCAGAGCAGATCAACAACCAGGTAAACAACAGCCCCAACCCAAAAAAGGCCTAAGACTATCCCCCGAATCCCAGCATGTATCCCCTGAGCAGCTGGATTCCCATTGCGGGATCGACCCCCTTGGGGCAGACCTGGCTGCAAGAGCCCGCAAAGTGGCATCTCCAGATTCCATGGGACTCGTCGATTACCCTGAGTCGCTCGTCTTTTCCCTTGTCCCTGCTGTCTGCGGCATACCGGTACGCCTGGGCAAGGGCCTGCGGGCCGACAAACGACGAGTCGGTGGCCATCGTCGGGCATGCCGAGTTGCACAGGCCGCACTTTATGCAGTTTGCAAACTGGATGTACCGCTCGTGCTCCTCCGGGGTCTGCAAAAGCTCCCGGGTGCCGTAGTCTGCCTCGTCATCGCCGTCGCGGATCAGGTACGGCTTGATCCTGTGGTGGGAGTCAAACATCCTCTCAAACCTTACGGCCAGATCACGGACTATGGGAAAGTTATTCATCGGCTCTACGGTCACGACGTCGGATTCCAGCTCGCTTATCTTGGTAAAGCACGCAAGTCTCGGCTTGCCGTTGATTATCATTCCGCAGGAGCCGCATGTTGCCTGCCTGCACGAATAGCGGACCGCAACGGAGTGATCAAGGTGCTTTTTGACCTCTAGGATTGCCTCAAGCACGGTGGTCCACCTCTCGTACGGAACGCTAAACTCCATGAACCGGGACTCGTCATCGACCTCGGGGTTGTACCGCGCTATCCGAAGCGTGACGTTCTGCGACGGGGAGACATGAGAGTCTGCCTGCTCCTCTGCGATGCCAGATGCCTGTGCCATGCTCATACCATCCCCATGCTGGTCATAATGATTGTCCTAGAACCGTATGCTATTAATGCCACCATGCCGGCCACACACCCATACGAGACTGCCTTTTCATAAACCCTGCCCTGTCTTAGCTCCAGCAGGATCACGCGCAGGCCGTTAAAGCCGTGTATTGAGAGCAGCACCAAGATTATCTCAAGCATGCCGGCATACGGGATGAACTGATAGTTTGCAATCACGCTCTCGTACTCGAGGGATTCGGCGTATCCGCCCTGCGTGAGCCTCATCAGGATGTGGACTGCGACGAATGCCACGGCTGCCAGGGCGGTGCCGTAGTGGACTTTCATTATTATGCTCTCACGCATGCGGCTCACCAAACATTACTGCCATGCCGTACATCATGGCAACTGCGGCAAGGACTATGGCAGAATAGATGCCTATCTTGTGCCTGTAGTTTTGGGATGCGGGCTCGTACGGATAGTCGGGCCTTGCCGGCCTTCCAACGCCTACGCCGCCGTGGCCCAGCATTATGCGTATCCCGTTGACCGTGTGAAAGACGCACATTCCGATTACCAGTGTCATAAAGACGTGTCCCTCCGTCGTCTGTGTCATGTCCAGAAACTCCTGCCATCCCATCTTTCCCTGCAGAATGTTGCTTGTCTCATAAATGTGCGCTATAAAGTATCCCAGCAGGCCCAGGCCGGTCAGGCGCATCAGCCAGTAGGCAACGCGCTCTATCCCAAAGCGGCCGGGGTTGGCCATCCCCCGGATTCCCTCCTTTCTCCTGTCGTTGTCTGCCATCAGTACCTTCTCTCCACAGGCTGGTAGTTTGTAATGGTCACCGGAAACGTCTTCATTATGGGCTCTGCGGTGTCATGGTATGCAAGGGTGTGGTGCAAAAAGTTTGCATCGTCCCGCTTTGGATAGTCGGTTCTGGCATGACCTCCGCGGGACTCTTTTCTGTTGATTGCGCCTACCAAGACAACCTCAGCCACCCTAAACATAGAGTCTAGCTCCATGACATTAGTAAAGTTAGTGTTGTACTCTTTTGCCCCGTCATCGACGTGCTTCCACGTCATATCACGCAGATGGCGGAGCCGCCTCAGGCCATCCAGGAGGCCGGCCTCGTCCCTGTAGACGTACGCCTTTTCGTTTAGGATGTCGGTCAGCTCCTGCCTTACCTCGTACGGGTTGGCATCACCGTGGCCGCGGAAGATCCCGTCATAGATTCTCTTCTCCTCTGCTGCAACGAGGTGGTGCGGCCATTCGTCGCCGGAGCTCTGGCCGGATGCGTACTCGGCTGCAAGCTCGCCTGTGATCCTTCCCCACACTATGCACTCGGAAGTGGAGTTTGCGCCCAGCCTGTTGGAGCCGTGGGTGCTGTTGCAGGCAGCCTCTCCTGCGGTCCACACGCCCCGGAGCTCGGTTGCCCCGTCAATATCCGAGTGGATTCCGCCCATCATATAGTGGCATACGGGCCGGATATCCAGCATCTCCTCGGCAGGGTCAATTCCCGAAAACTTGATTGAGATCTCCCTGATGCCCCCGAGTTTTTCCCTGATCACCTCGTCTCCGACGTGCCTGAGATCCAGCTTCATGCAGTCGACCCCGGTCTCGTGCTTGAATCCGCGGCCCTCGTTGATTTCGGTGATGACGGATCGGGAGACGATATCCCTCGGGGCCAGCTCCATCTTTCCGGCCGCGTATTTTTTCATGAATCGCTCGCCCTCGCTGTTTATCAGGTGGCCGCCCTCCCCCCTGGCGCCCTCGGTAATCAAAATTCCGGAGGGCAGGATTCCGGTAGGGTGGAACTGGACAAACTCCATGTCCTTGAGCGCAAGACCGGCCCGGAACGCCATGTCCAGGCCGTCGGGGGTCGAGGACAGCGCATAGGTTGAAAAGCTGTAAAGCCTGCCGGCGCCGCCGGTTGCAATGATTAGCGCCCTGCCCTTGATTGCATAAAACGTTCCAGACGACATCTCGATGGCAGTTACCCCCTGGAACTTTTTGCCGTTGTGTACGATGGAGGTCACAAACCACTCGTTGAGGTATTCTATGTTCTCAAACCTCTGGCACGTGTCGTACAGGGTCTGCATCTCAAAGAACCCGACCTTGTCAGACGCATAGGTCGCCCTGGGAAAGCTGTACCCGCCAAAGGCGCGCTGGTCAATCCTGCCGTTTTTTCGCCGCGACCAGGGCATTCCCCACCGGTCCAGCTGGTATACCTCCCTTGGCATCTCCTTGCAGAGCCGTTCGGCCACGTCCTGATCGGCCAAAAAGTCGCTTCCCTTTACGGTATCATAAATGTGCGACTCGATGGTATCCCCCTCGTCTTCGAACAATACTGCCGCAGTGCCGCCCTCTGCAGAGACGGAGTGGGAGCGCATTACCTGCACCTTTGATACGACTGCGATTTTCAGGTGCGGTGCCTTTTTTGCAGCAGAGATTGCAGCACGCAGCCCGGCAAGGCCGGAGCCGCAGATAATCAAGTCATATTCGATAAAGTCGACCATGATTGAGTCAGTCTTGACATCGCAGAGTTAAATATGTAATATTTCGTGCCTAAATGCCGCAAGAGCTTGCCCCTGCCCCGTTATATGGCGCGGTGGTCATATGATGGTCAGGGCCCTAGCCGGCAAGTGCCGTCCGGGCGGCAAGATCCTGAAAACCCGGCGAATGGTTAATATTATCGCTAGTGATATCACTAGTGATGGTTGGAGACTGGTTTCAAAGGGTAGGCTCTTCGGTGCCAAGGGGATTCTCTAGGTATTTTATCCTAGAGCTGTTAAAAGAAAAGCCGCATACAGGAAAAGAGATCATAGACCATGCGGTAGAGCAAAGCAGTGGAATCTGGAAGCCATCTCCCGGCCTGATTTATCCGCTGCTAGGCCGCCTGCTAGACGAGGGACTGATCGAGGAGACAAAGGAGGGAAAGTGCCAGCTGACCAGGAAGGGGAGGGCCACTGCAGAGGATGTGGATAAAATCAACGACATTGTCAAAAAGCATACCGACGTTCTGTTCAGAATAGGCAACGTAGGAAGGTTTGTTGCAATGGATCTGCTAGAGAAGATCTCCACCATGGGATCAATGCTAAGCTCCAATGTTGCAAACATGACCGAGGAGGAAACCAGAAAGTACAGGAAATTCCTAAAGACCGAGCTTGGCAAGCTAGAGGAAAAGGCTACAAAGAGGAAGGGCAGGGAGATCAAAATAGACTGATTTCCGGGCAGGAATGCACGGCTGGAAGTTTGTCATCAAGCAGTGCAAGGTGCTCGGCTCGCCCAACACACATCACACAACATGGAGGCTGTTCCTGTCAATGAGCTATGGGTCTTCCGGCGGGGCGTCCAGGGATTTGGCACGCAAAGACGACTACGGCCTATGTCGGATTTTAGGTGGTGCTTGCAGGGCAGGGGGCAAGGCTGGTTTTAAAGCGATAAATAACTCAATCCGTACCAGACAGTGTGAAGTCGCTTCGCTTGATGCTCAGGCAGAAAAAGCCGCTTGTGATTCCGGGGGTCTTTGACGCAATGAGTGCAAAGATTGCAGACAGGATCGGGTTTTCTGCCATGTTTCAGACGGGATACGGGACGTCAGCTGCGCTGCTTGGCATGCCCGACTATGGGTTCATAGGAGCGGCAGAAACAATCGAGAATGCAAGACGGATATGCAGGGCCTCCTCTGTCCCGGTAATCGTAGACGCAGATACAGGTTACGGCAATGCGCTAAGCGTGTGGAGGCTGGTAAAGGAGCTGGAGGCTGCAGGTGCATCTGGAATGTTCTTAGAGGATCAGAGGTGGCCAAAGCGCTGTGGCCACATGCAGGGAAAGGAGGTCACGTCACAGGAGGAGTACACCGAAAAGCTCGGGGCCGCGCTAGATGCAAGGGAGGGAAAGGACTTTGTCATTGTCGCAAGAACCGATGCCAGGGCGACTGAGGGGCTTGATGCTGCCATTGAGAGGGGGCTGCAGAATAAAAAAACCGGGGCAGATGCGATCTTTGTCGAGGCCCCCAGAAGCGTGGACGAAATGAAAAAAATCGGAAGGTCGATTAGCGCGCCGCTTGTTGCCAACATGATAGAGGGAGGGGCAACCCCGATTAGTCCCGCAGAAAAGCTTTACAGGATGGGATTCAATGTTGTGCTGTATCCGCTGTCGGTACTGTACGCAAACACATACGCGACGGTGGAGATTCTAGCCGAGCTGAAAAAAACCGGCACGACGGCAAAGGCAGGCAGGCGGGTTGTGAGCTTTGATCAGTTCAATGACATCGTCGGATTGGGCAAGTTCAGGGAATTAGAGGACAGGTACGGAGGGTCAAAAAGATAAAAAAAATTCAAGTGTACGCAATTACACTGCGTTTCTCTTCACTTCAATTTCGATTGTGGAAACGTTTCTTGACTTGCCGTCCTTGGACTCTAGGGTTTCAGAACCGATGCTGATGTTGCCAATAGAGTATCCGGCATTTTCCGTCTTTCGTGAGATGATCTGAGCTACGTCTACAGCACGGCCAATGCTGAGACCCCTAGCCTTGATGTTCACGGCAGGCAGGTTTGCCAGTTGAATCAATGTCGATGTGACATATGCCATCAACGGCTTTTTGCCTATGAATATGGTGTCTCTTGCTTCGTTTGACATAGGCATACTAGCGTTTGAGGATAATTTAAAGTTAAAATGGGTTTTTTGCGCAAAAGGAAAGTTTGTACGAGGTCACCTACCCCTATCAATCAGGCATGAATTGGCAGGTACAATTATGATTTTCGTGCCTAGCTAGCAAGGGGACGTGACCTCATACGAAAGTTTTATGAAAAATAGCGGGCCCCATAAGGCCATAAGGAATGCGCAGTATTGAAGAAATCCACGAGGTCCCAAAACAGGAAAAAATCGACATTTTAGAGTCAGTGTCCCAGACAGCGGAAATACCGGTGATCAAAAAAACAATCTCCCTGCTAAATGATCCGGATATCGAGGTCAGGGGGGAGGCATTCAGCGCGCTTGTACTGAACAAAAACGACATTTCCAGGGTGCTGATTGACTCGCTAAATGATGATGAGAAGAACGTACGGGCCTTTACGTCGTTAATCTTGGGAAACAGAAAGTCTGCAGGTGCAGCTGAGCCGCTAAGGAGACTGACCAAGGATCAGAGTGCTGCGGTAAGATCCTGCGCGCTGGGCGCGCTGGGACATCTAAAGGCGGCAGGGGCCGAGAAAGAAATCCGTGACTGCTTTGCAGACGACGATGCGGAGGTAAGAAAATCAGCGCTAAAGGCTGCGATGGATATAGGCTACGGCATTACAAAGCAGGAGCTGGAGAGTTTGTCAAGGTGGGATGACGATGAACTGAGAAAGCTGGCAGCCATGGCAGAACAAAAGAATGGTTGACCGGAGGTTTCTGCCACCCTCAGGGGATGAATGCCTCCCATGTTTGGACTTTCAGACTGCTCGCCTTCATTTGATGTGTTTGCTTGATTGCTTTGACTGCCAGCTCGTACGTGGTAGCACTCCCACTCCCCCGGCAGACATACTGCAGATCATGCAAGCTCTTGAACAGTATCAAACCCCCACCGATGAATCTTCTGACGTCAAGCTGAGTACGAGACGTCCTCAGATATTCTGGCAGCGCACGCCTCACATCCTCAAACGCAGAATAATACTCGGAGACCAACACATCCCTCTTTAACTTGTTCCAGTAATTTTCCATGGCGCTGACCCCCAGCGTTGCAGTCGGTACATGCGTGACCCTCAGGCGATCCTCTTCTCTGATGTAATCACGGATCACCCCAGCCGTGTGTACCGGGGAGGCGTCCATTATAACGTAGACCTTGCCCACGTTGTATACCGGCACCCTGAGGTAAAGGTCGTACCTGTCAAATTTTTTCTCGTATGTACGGAAGAGCCTGCGGTGCTCCCTCCCCCTCAAGCCAGGAGGCATGCGATTAAAATGCAGGCGCTCTTCAAGCGTTAAATCTTAATTTTGAGCCCGTATATCGAGTTTTGCGGGGATTGAGATTGTGCGGGTCTGCCGGCGGGCTTGTGCCGCCTGGGACGGATTCTGGGAGATGCGGCGTTTTTTCATCTAGAATATGACGCGGACAGACTCAAAACCCTCCTCGATTTTGGGCGGCTCAAACTCGCTGCGCTTGGCCGCGACTGCCGCATCGGGAACGCGCTCCCTTCCACTCCGCTGTCGGTTCCTGTCTACGGCAGCATCAAAGTTGTAAAAGGAGACGTCGTGTATGTCGTAGCCGTACTTAGGCGTGTGCTATGTGGGCTGAGCGTATCTCCGCCGTCGTGTTGGTGTCGTTGACCACGATGTCCCTGCCTTTCTCCAGTACATGCCCTATCAGGACATGCTCCATGCGCCGCCCTCTGCTCGTGTCGGGCACAATGTCGGCATGGGAGCGCGATGCCTCCAGTAGCCTGCGCCTCTCCCCTGCGGGCAGTAGCCATATGTCATCAAGGGAGACCCTCTCGAATCCGGGGTATTGCGCCTTTGCAAGCGTGGTCTTGCCCGAGCCCGGGATGCCTGCCATTATAATCATCGTAGCCACCACACAATGTGGGAACGAAACCGGCTTTATGCTGTACCGCATGGTATTCTCATCGAAAAATTTGAAACGCGGCTGCATTGTGAGACGGCACACCGGCAGAACCAAGGCCGTTACCGGCGGTTGCCATGAACATCTACATCTGTAGACTGTGGATCATACCCTGCTCTGCTTGGTCTTTGCAAGCCTTTCTAGCTCGGCCTCTACTGCATCCTGTACCTCTTCGGGCAGATCCTCGGAGTGGATGAGTGTTGTCCGCAGCCCTGCCACTATGGCCTGAACATCCAGCGTCTCATTTCTTATGTGGGGCGCAAACGTGTTCTTGAACGTCTTTTGGTTGGAGGAATTACGCGTGGTCATCTTCTCTTTCTCCAGCACTGGTATTTGGGTATGCCGTCTCGTATATAGTACAGCCTCAGGACGCCTCCGTTTATCCCTAGTTCCTCCCGTATCCGCTCGGCCAGGGTTGCGGCACACCTGCTCCCTGACGAGTCCACAAGGACAAGCTACGGATCCACGTCGCGTATGAACCGGATTATGTCTGGATAGCTTGCATGCGCCGACAGGCTGCACCGTATGCCGTTGCCCGTGTCGATTATCCCCGGCGTCTCATGGCTGAACCTGCACCTACCAACATATACGGCAAACCAGCCGTCTGCATTGGCGTCATATTGCAGGCTGGACGCAAACATGACGCATGTCGCGTCCCCGGACATCACCTCATACGCCTCGACAGAGTTGCGCCTGAATATCCTGCGGATGCCGCCTTCTGCGCCTGTATCGTATATGGCGGCAAGGACGTCGATCTCCCCCTTTGTCTGCCACAAACACTACATCGTCGTGTACCCTTCTGTGCCGCGACTCCATCTCCCAGATTATCTCCTGCAGGGTGCCGCGACTTGACCTTACAACTACGGATTTGGAATCACCTGTCTTTTCGATGATCGTCTCGCACATCCTTTGCGTGATGGACTGCAGTCAAGCAGGATAAGACAGTCACGGTTGCGCCTGTTTGGCATGCTGACATACCTGCACCGGCCACTCGTCTTATGCCAGCTTCGCTATGAGAGAGTTCACGTATTGGGAGAGCGTCACCTGATGCCTCTTCGTCTCGCGGTTCAGTGCTGCAAACGAATCGTCGTCCATGCGTATCATGATTATCCGGCCCCTGACCCTTATCCCGTGGATCTTTCCGCCGAGCAGGCCTGACAGCCCCTTTGCAATCCCGTCCGTATCGGAGGCCACGGGATCGTAGAGCCCCTGATCCAGCGTGCAGCATGCCACGTTGACCACCGTTTTTACCGGCCTGATCTTGAGGATCCGCTCTATGCACTCCCCTATGGGGATGTCCCTGTGCTCCCTTCTCAGCCGGACTATCTTCTGTGCCTCCTCCTTTGTTATGCCGTGATCCATGGAGGACTGGATTACCATGTCCTGCTCGTGGTGGCTTTCCAGCTTTGCTATCTCTGCTGCAGTGGAAAAGGCGATTCGTCCCGGATCCGACCTGCCAAATCCCAGTGCCATGCTGCTGCGCGGGGAAAGCCTCAGGAGGTTCAGAAAGCACCTGAGTTGTGTAGTATCCTCCCTCCGGTAGGCATCGCCGGTCTTGCCCCTGCCCAAGCCGAGCCGCCGCGCCGTCTCGTGCAGGGGCTCGTTGTTCTCCTTGATCATTCTTTCAATCTGCCGTGCGACCTCGATCGGGGTCAGGGGCCGGTCTCCCTTGACTGGGTTTCCCTGCACGCCGACGCTCATTATCAGATCGGCATACTGGGCACTGTCATCTACAAGCTTGGATGCCATTCCGTTTCCACTAGGAGTCAGGCCCCCCGGCAATGATATCCACTGTGGTATACATCATATGTATGTGGTCACGTCCCCTTGTTAGCTAGGCACGAAAATCACAACCATGCATCTAATTCGTGCCTGACTGATGGGGGTAGGTGACCTCGTACCATCATATGATCAAAAACTCATCCATCTTGATGTCTCCGTTCTCATCAAATAGCGGACATCGCCATATGCCAAAGCTGTTGAAAACCTCATTCATGATTGACGCGGTGATCCTGCAGGGGTTTGACTCCAGATACCCCGTGGAAAGCTCCCGGTCGACCTGGATGCCTCTATCTTGCTTGAATTTTCCCAACGCGCCAGGGGAAGGTTCAGAGTTACGCCAAATCTCGACATGTTTATGGCGGGATCTCAGCCTGACCCTTATCCTTACATCGCCAAAGTAGTTGTATCTTAATAACGTCAATACTGCAAATTTCAGTGTGTGCAGTATTCTGACAGCAAGCAAGCGATCATGCAGCCAAATCTCATCGGCGTATTCTTGTCCACAATCCACGGAATAATGTATGCAGCCATTCCTGTGTAGTTTAAGCCCAGTCCCATCTGTTTCGCGACGACATTCTATGCCATCAGATAACGGTTCGGGTAATCCGGGCACAAAACTATGCGATGCCGCATAGTTCCAACCAGAGGGTTCCGGATTGACGGTCCGGGGGCGGAGCCATTCGAATCTCTCGTAATCATCCGTATCGATCATCCTCCTGTCAATTGAAGACGGGATTACGATAATCTCGCCAAGTATGTTCGTCTCGTCACCAAGGATGTCTTCTATGCTGTCCAGATATCCCTCGACTTCCTCCGTTGCGTGAAACCGGCTCTTGTATGCGTCAGATACCTCCTGCTCCGTCATGCAGGCCGCCTCAAACTCAAACCTCTTGTAAAACTTGTTAGTTTTGCTGCTGTAGTGTGGCTTGTATTGGCTGTCAGGTATTTGCATAACCAATACCTGCTTTCCGCCCTCTCTATGCTCTATCGTGTTCATTCTTACGTGTATCCGCGGCAGGATATTTCCAAGTATGATCTGCTCCATTCTTTCCTTGTTGATCGCAGACGCATCAATGCCCGGGATTGACTCGGGATGGCCTCCCATGCCGGACTCTTTTACTCCAAATACAATGTACCCTCCCCCCGTGTTTGCAAAAGCCGCAACGTGCCTTAGCAGATCTTTGTCATCAATGAGTTCCTGCTTGTAGTCAAGCATGTGGCTTTCTGCTATTTTGTCGGTCTGCAGCGACTCGATGTCTGAAAATGTCAGATCGGAAATGTCTTTTTTAAACACCATGCCTGTATCGGTTTACGACTAGCAGTAAATTAACTATTCATTAATCAGTAGACTTCATGCGTAATCGGTACAGATCAAAAAATCAGGCAGCTTTTACGTCATCTTTGGCAAATGCGCATAAAGGTCTATTAGTCAAAATTAGTCTTTTTTTCTAATTTGGAAACACATTGTTTTTATCCAAACTACCAAGTGTGAATATATGCAGAACACCATTGCAATAATTTGTGATTGTGATGAGACTTTGGCGCCGGATACAACAAATTTTCTTTTAGAGGCAAATGGTATCAAAACCAAGATTTTCTGGAAAGAAATTGACAAGCTCATCAAAGATGGATGGGATCCCCCATTGGCCTGGATGACAAGAATTGTGGAATTAATGAATGAGGGAGCAATCAAACACGATACCTGTCAGGAATTGGTAAAATTGGGCAAGAAGATTAAACCATATGACGGAGTGCCATGCTTCATTTCTCAGTTACAGTCAAAATTAAAAAAGAAACAATATGCAAATTTTAATATCAAATTAGAGGCATATATCATCTCATCAGGGATCGAGGATTTAATTCGAGGTACAAAGTTTGCACAAGAATTCAAAGGTGTTTTTGGAAGCAAATTTTCCACTGACAAATCAACAAAGAAAATTAATGGCGTAAAATCAATTGTCTCGTTCACAGAGAAAACCAAATTTCTTTATGCCATAAACAAAGGGATTACAGACAAACAGCTACGTTCAAACCCATTCTTAGTTAATGACAGGGTGAAGAAGGACTCTAGAAGAATTCCATTTGAGAATGTGATTTACTTGGGTGACAGTACGGGTGATGTCCCCTGTTTTTCTGCAGTGACACATTTCAATGGTGTTGGAATTGGAATATTGACAAAAAATAATGTTGCAAAGGGCTTCAAGCTTGCAAAAGAAAGAAGATCAACAGTAGGCCCATACGAGCCAAATTACAAAAAGGGCAGCACGCTAAGAATAATGTTAGATGACATGGTAGAGGGAACGGCCAATAGAATTGTTGCCGAGAATTCTTAATTTCCGGCATCTTTTTCATCGCAAATTGGTGCATAATCACATCTTGAACATTTGAAAGTGTTTGGACTTGCAGGAAATTTCTCGTCAAATATGTCATCGATTGTAATTCCAAGTTTTTTCTTGAATCCATCCAGTTTTTCCCTTTCAATGATGTGGGGGACAACCTTGTTGTGCTTTATGTAAAACAGGGATGTTTTCTTTGGAAGCTTTCCACATAGTTTCTCAGTTCCCAAGGCATAGACATTCATTTGAATGTCATCCTTGATTGTGTTCTTGCTTTTGCGGGCGCTTCCAGTTTTAAAATCAATTACCTCGTATTCGCCCTCCGGCGTTTTCTCTACTCTGTCGATTTTACCCGAAATTGTAACGTCATTTAGATTGATTTTGAATTTAGGCTCGACATCCACTGGCGTGTTTGGATTATTTTCCTCCCATTCAAGATACGTCTTGATCATATCCTTGGAGGTTTCCTTGTCTTGATCTTCCTTGGTTCTTTGACTTCTATAAGGGGAGGAATCCCATCGTTTTTCCAATATTTCCAGAGCCAGTTTTTCTGTGGGTTTGATTCCGTCTTTTTGCATTTTTGCAAGGTTTTCAATAACAGAATGCATGGTTGCTCCCATGCTGAAGAAGGTCTTGGGCGGCGTCGGCCAAGCCCCACATGGCGTTGTGCCTTGAGGAGAACTTGATCTGCAGCAGACCCATTGCGGCAACCAGCAGCTTGAATTTGCTCTGGCCGTAGCTTGTCCGGTGTTTCGGTCTGCCCTGCTTGCCCATCAGGGTAGACTGGAACGGCGTTGTTTATAGATCGACTGGACAAAAAATCGTAATAGGTTAGCCCCTGCCTAGTTGATTTTTTCTGACCACCTGATCTATAAACTATCATTACCCGGGAAATACATGCCTACAGCCTCGGAATTCAAGGAACTATGCAATGAGCTTGCCCGCGAAAAAGCGGAACTTCAGAAGGAGCAGAAGGAACATCAGAGGACGCAAGGCAAGCTTCAGAAGGAGCAGAAGGAACATCAGAGGACGCAAGGCAAGCTTCAGAAGGAGCAGAAGGAACATCAGAGGACGCAAGGCAAGCTTCAGAAGGAGCAGAAGGAACATCAGAGGACGCAAGGCAAGCTTCAGAAGGAGCAGAAGGAACATCAGAGGACACGGGAGGAGCTTGCCGCTGAGAAGGCGGGACGCAAATCTGACAATGCCGTCTCTGCCGCGCAAATCGCGACGCAGACAGCACAAATCAAGCAGTTCAAACAACGCATCACATATTATGAGAACCCGCACAGCCCCTCCTCGCAGAACTCGATTCCGACCAGGCAGAAAAAGGCAGCAGCCGCGGCAGGGGCATCTGGAAGGGCACCGGCAAGGCCGGGCCGCAGGCCCGGACACGAGGGCATATCACACAGGAGAACACCGACCCGGGAAATGAACCACGTGCCTGACATGTGCGGCGCGTGCAACGGGCGCGACCTGACAGATCCGGTTCCCGCCGGAACTAGGATGGCTACTGACATTCCAGAGATCCCAGAGCCGGTCACGACCCAGCACTACTTTACCCGCCGCAAGTGCCGCAAGTGCGGCGCCACCACCACGACAAACGGGGGCGGGCTGGTCGTTCCGGGCACCGAGTTTGGACCCAACATTGCCTCCTATATCGGCACCCTGTACACCATGCCGGCATCCGTCGGCACGATCAGGCGCATCGTAAAGGAGATCTTTAAAATTGATGTAAGCAAGGCGATGATACAGAACTGCCTCAAGACCGTTACAAAGAAGCTTGATCCGTGCGTGGAGGACATCAAAAAAGACATTGCAGGATGCGACCACGTCCACATGGACGAGACGGGGATGCCATACGACGGCAAGAGCGGCTACATGTGGGTGGCAGTGGGCGTCAAGGACGGCAATGCCGTCGGCGCGCACATGGTGGCAACTGACAGCAGGAGGGCATCCGTACTGGATGAGCACTTTTCATACGTGCCCAGAGTCGGGGTGACTGACGGATACCCCGGATACGACAAGTTCTTTGGCAGGAACAGGCAGCGGTGCTGGGCCCACATAATCCGGGAGGCAGATGCCCAAAGCGAGAAAACGGACTCCCCGGAGGTTCGCGCCGCAGGCGAGCGCCTCAAGTGGCAGATGCATTGCGCCAAGGGGCCGGGGCCGCCGGAGGAGGCTGCCAGGCAGCACGACAGTCGGGTGGCAGAAACACGCGAGATTGCCGCCACATACAGGAAGGAAGGATGTGACAGCTGTGCCACAAAGATTGACAACGCCTCGGAGTTTCTCTACACGTTTACGACGCGTCCTGGGATGGATCCCACCAACAACCTGGCAGAGCGCACGCTGAGGCCCGGCGTGATCGCGCGCAAGATACGGTTCGGACTGCGGACAAAAGACGGACAGAAGATGTTCGGTAACATATTGACGTGCATCGAGACATGGCGCCTCCGGGGGTGCAACGTTACGGACATGATCAGGGACGCGCTGGTCAGAAACCCCGGGTACGTGGTCGTCTGCCCCTAGCAATCCTGCACTAATCTGCCTGCAGTTGTGATTTTCATGCCTGAAAAGACGGTGGGTGTGACTTTAACTCTAGGCAGGGGCTAACCTATTACAAAAAATCATATCAATTTGTTCAAAACAATCAGACACTTAAAAAGGGGGTTACATTTTCAACTACTGTAAATAGCCGTCCCCTCTGACATCTTCTATGTTCACAAGTCCCATTGTGCCAAACATGTCGGTTGCAAGGGCGTGGTCGCTAAGAGGCACTGCCAGCAGGATAGCAAAAAAACCCAACCATCTATCCATGGTATGGTACGTCCCTGAAAAGCAGTAGTATCTCCTCCCACCTGTCGTCTACATTCTCGGCGCTCTTCATGAGGTAGACATCGTCGTCCTCGGAGATGTACTGCGGTACGTTGTCAAGTGTGACCTCAGTACCGTGCCTTGCAGACAGCTTCTGCAAAAACTCCCTTACCTCGGGGTCGGTAAGCTGCACGGCAGTCATGGTCACGTCGGGATTGGCTCTGCGTGTCTGGGGTTCATGCGGGGCCGCCGGCCTTGGGGGCTCGTCGTAGGACCAATACGAGTCCGACTCGCCGATTACAAACCAGATGTAGTAATGCCCGACTCTCTCCGTCGCAGTCTTGTTTTGTATGTTCATTGAGTATATGCCGGCCTCGGTGGGGGTGAATGTCAGGCTTTCCATGTCAAGCCTGTCGGCACTCTCATCGATCCCGAAATATACCGAATAGTCAGGTGGCCATGAATTTGCTCCCGTTATGCCTCTAAAGTATTCCTGGTGCTCGTCCACCTCAAAAGAGTCCGGCGCTCTTATCCTCAGCGAAAAGTTCTTGTCGACAAATTGTCCAAGGGAGGGAGACCACGAGCCTTCCGGGGTGTGGTTGATCATGGTCACGTTGAGTGTTAGCGGCTCTCCTACATCTCCCATCAGAATCGAATTTATGACGGCCTCGTGGACTTCACCGTAGTCGGTAACCGACGGTGCCGTGCTTGCTACATTTACCATGTGCCAGCCCTTTTTTTGCGCGGTTTCAGCATACACGCACGCAGGGGAGCCACCGTCGCGCATCACAAGGATCCTGTCATGGTTGCACTGGATGTCCTCAGCAGAGACGCCGGCTGCAAGCTGCTTTAGCGGGGGCGGTACCTCCGCATGTGCTACGGCAGTAAAGGCCGCAGCCAGAACGAGGAAAAACCCTGCTGTAGCAAGGCATCTGATCATGGTAGGACTATGGACATGTTACTAAAAAGACTGTCGCGTGATGTGTGAGGTCATGCTCCATTGCTGGCCAGACAATGTGTTATGTGAAAATCATGTTCGCCAGTCATTGATGTCCCTCTTCACCCATTTTGGGCCATTTTTCCTGATCGTTTTTGGAGCCTCCTAGTTCAACGCAATCATGGGCGCCTCGGCGTCTCAATAGCCAGCGAGTAATGCATTCTGTGCTCGCTGCAGAACTCGACGAACTCGTTGTAATAGGGGAGTTGTCACGTGATTACCTTTGCCGGACTCCAGCTAAGTGAAAAGTACCCCAGTCAGGCAGAAAATCAAGGAATTCAGACCGTCCTGACAACACTGGCAAATGCAAACAGATCAATTACGGTGCGGCCCCGTGGTTTTCGTTGGGAAAACAAAAATCCAGACAGTGCCGCGATCTTGACAACAACCCGCGCATATATGAACATGCTGCAGATGGGTTCTGTGCAATCTTCGGGACATGAAACCTGGATCTTCGCCGGACTGAAATAGACTTTATGCGTAATCGACCTGAATGAGACGGATTTGTTCGTAATAATCCAAGATCTACACCGATTACGCATAAAGTCTATTCTGAATGATGCTATACACTCCAACGAATCAATCATCTACAAGATAACGTTTCTCAAGATTTCGCAAGCCCACAACAAAATACGCCACAGCCGGTAGTCCGGCCCATACAAAATTCAGCCAAAATCCGTCCTGTAGTGAAAATTCCAGTTTATTCTCAATCTGAACCAGAGTTACAGCCTGTGATTGCAATGCTCCGACAGTGCCAAGATATATTGCAAGAACCTCGATGATTCGTCGCTTGGCATAGCGTCGTAGCTTGGATCTAAGTCTCAGGGGTTTTTTGTGCACATGTTCAATCTCTTTTGGCGAAAAAAAAAGACATCAGTTCACAAGCAGTGTTTTTATGCTCGTCATCTTCAAATTCGATGTTAAACTCTACAGAGTTAATTTTTCCAGGATCCTCTTCTATGTCGCGATAACGTACTTTTTCAATTATGTATTTGCTGTCTTTTAGATTGTCAATTATTATTTCATTGTCTTTTTTCTCGTAATTTTTGATTCTATACAGCCACCTTTCCAATCTGATTCCCCAATTAGCATTAGTCAGACGGGGGGCTTAGGATGCAATCTCAATTGTCTTTGCGCCAACCTTCTTTTTTACCAATTCTTTGGTTGCCTGATGCAAGGCATCCAAGCTTTTTTGATCCTTGGAAGAGAAACTAATCACAAGATCGGCAATGTTGTCTTCTGGCTTGGATATTTTTTCCAAAGCAATGTTGTTTTTTATCATGATTAGTTTGATCAGGTGGTTCAAGGCTGCACAATTGTCTTTGTCATAATCACGCATTGACTGTTTTCTGGTATCTGAATACGTGATTAATAATTGGCCCGGATTGCTCATGTCACATCATAGCCTCTCTAGTAAAAAAGCGGTTTCCGAATCACATATAAATCAAAGTGGCCGGATCAGCCTTCCCAGAAGCAACAGACTCGTGATGGTGCAGGAGACGACATGCGGATCTGCAGCCAGCCCCGTTTGAATTGTTTCAAGCCTGGGATAATTTGACGTGATACTTCTGAACACGGGTTAAAACGCCCGGGCCCGTAGCGGTGGTGGTGTGGATCAACCGCTGTCTTCCCATGCGCCCTGCGCGCTGACTTCTGAATGCGGTAATTCCGAGCTGCAGTGTTCATGCACCACGGCGTGCCGATGGACATGTGCAGCATCTGATCCACCAAAAAGAGGAAAGCGAGAAAAGATGCAGTACAGCATAGGAACAGGCATCGGAAAGAGAAGATGCGTAGCGTGCATTATGGACGGCAAAAAGAGGATCCTGGAAGAGACGGCATATGATAACACCTCCAAGGAGGCATGCCTGTTTGCCAGGAAGGCAGAGCTCAATTACGGCGGAAAGAACTGCCAGGCCGTCTGCGAGTCCACGGGCAGTATGTGGCCCAGAACCTGCGAGGCATTCGAGTCTGCAGGCGGCATGAATCGTGCACTAGCAAACCTAATAGAGTGCATCGGACGAAAGTACCGAGTAGGCATATACTGAACCTGAGTATGAAAAAAGACAAAAGCTGACTAAAAATAATGAATCGAGGTTACCTCGTAGGCATATACTGAACCTGAGCATGCAACCGATATCCCAAAAGAGCATGTCAGCGTGAAACGATCCGATTTGTTCAGAAGCGATACCGCCGCAACAGAAATGCCAAAGAACGAGACTATCAGCGTATACGGCAAGAGAAAAAGCGCTACCCACGGTTTAAGCGGAGCGATTATGAGAAAGGTCGTGATGAATGGTAGTGTAGCCACCAGACTGCATGTCAGAAAGCCCCGCTTGCTCAGCAATTCAAAAAAAATGGGTCATGAACAGCTTATGACTGTTGCGTATCCGTCGTTATGGGCGGTGTTCTCCACAGTGTCGTTCTTTATCGTATTCCTAGGGTACTGGTTTCCAAGATGATGCGAGTCCTGTGCCGTGCTCCAGCAGCTGCCGGAGAACTCACCTGCGGCCTCATCTTCTGCACTATCAAATCCACTCAGGGAATGATACAAGCCTAAAATAGTATCGATGTCATATTCCGTATAGTTGGGCCCGGAGCTGTAGATGTGCTGAATGTCGATGCTGTCCCATGGAAACTTGATATTCGTGACTTCCTTGTGCGCAGACCCTATCATAGAACTGTTGCTGATCTCCCATGCCCTGATGTGGTACTGGTTGCAAATTCCTCCTAGGTAGTCGATATAGTGTTCGTCCTGCACTGTCCAAGTTCCATCTATGTTGATGCCCAGTCCTCGGTGTGCGATACCTGCCGATAGCTCATGTTGGTTGGCTGTGTGTCATCCCTTTCGGTCTTTACGATCTCCCACTGCTGGAACATATGCGTGGATACTTCCGCGCCGTCAACTAGGATCCTGTCAAACGCGGAAATATCGTCTCCATGGATCAGGTTCAGCGTATAGTTTTGGCTTGTAACTGGATCGTCGCCGAATCGCGAAACATCCTCGTTGGATACCGTGTCCGGGATCGGAAGGACTTCCTCACGAAAGACGTGGTCTATCCCCATGTGCTCCAACCCGTCGCTGGAATACGTGTACTTGACATACAGGTAGCTGCAGATGGGTCTTACGTCGGTCGTGTGCTGGCCCACAAACTCTTGCGGTTCTATCTGCCTCAATATTACATTGTCCTGTTCAGGACTGTTCTCATCCACGGTTCCGACAGGGCCTGCCGGCTCCTGTTCTCCGCCCGATACCTCCTGCGCGCTTGCCAATCCGATCGGAATCAGAAGTGCCAGTGCAAGAAGCGATATTATGCGTTTTGTTTTCTCTCCCATGTTCTTACAGGTCACCATGCGCCTTTGTTATATAGCAATTGATATCGGTTTGCGGTATGCCTTTTGCGCACGAAACGAGCAGTAGGATCCCGTACTCGTCAAGGGGTGTCGGAAGGATCGCCCGTGAAACAGCGGTCTCCGCCGGCGGATCTGTTTTGCGCTATTTTGCATGTCTCCTGATCATCTTCCACAGGGTGACCTGGAGAAAGACCACGGCTGCAATCTTGCGTACCAGCTCCATCCCGTTTCGTAACACGTTCTGGGAAGTAAGGCTTCTTTGCTTTGTCCTGCGTGGGCAGATCCCGGATCCTTGCTCGTTTCGTGCGCAAAAGGCATACCGTAAGCTGATATCAATTGCTATATAACAAAGGCGTATAGTGACTGGTGAGAGCATGAACAGCAAAACAAAATACACAACATCTCTCTTGGCACTAACCTTGTTGGCTCCTGTGGGGATGAATAGCGCATTCGCACATGCACCAAGACAAGACGATTCCGTTCATGAACCAAGTCAAACAGAACCCATCTATGATCCAGTCATGATTCAATACATGAAGGAGCTAACCGCTGATCCGGGAAAAACGGTAGCCGAACGTCCTATTGCAAACCAAACATACTCTGTCACAACAATAGTGCGTGAAATTACCGATGATAAATATGCAGTAAAGCCCACAACCCGGATCGACGGCGAAAAAATATCATCTGAAAAATTCAGGATAACTGCAATTGATAACTCGACCTACAAACTGGTAAACAACGGTCTTGGCATACGCCAGGTTTTCACCGACATTCCCAGTGAAGCGGCAGGTGCAGGTTCTGGATCCTCTACACCTAGCAGTGCAAGAATTGATCTGTATGACAGAGAGCATGGCACGCCGCCCACCCTGACACTACACGATATATATTCCGGATGTGCGACGCTTAACCATGCTTTATTTCAGGCACCTATCAGACCAGACACAGTTGATGTGACGTGGGAAGCAAGCCCGTTTTACATGCATTGGTGCTTTATCCCTCATGAGTTCCAACAGGGCGAGGTTAGACACGTGACCGAAACCGTGTTTTTGAACGGCCATGGAGACAGAAGAGGCAACCATGCGTTTGACAATCCTCACGGGGGCACAATCTGGTATAGTGTCGAGATGGATTTCGAATACGGTGTGTGGTAACACATGCTGACACGTTCTTTTTTTTATCCCCGGCTGATACTTGGTTTTTGCGGGCTGGTATTGGCCGGAGCAGGCTCGCTGTCTCTGGCGCATCAAATCCATCTAGACTCCTTGTCCTTTGGCCCGTCATACATTTTACAGAATCCAGCCGCGCTGGCTCTGCTTGCAGTCAGCATGGCATTACTGACAGTTTTGATTTACAAAATCTGCTCCAAGAGGTTGTTCCTTTAACCACGGCAAGCTGCGCAAGGCTCCCCCATCAGATCATCTCTGGCGTATTGCCGATCACGCATCATTACTCCAGCAGAACCTCCTCCCACTTTATGCATCCTGAGTCTGTCGGGCTTTTTGCACAGCTCGGAAAGGCGTAGTGAGGACCCCATAAAATTCGAACCACCCAAATGCGTAGAATTTGTATATGACAGGAGGGCATACGGGGCATGAAAAAACAAAAGTTCACATTGGCCGAAAAGACAGACATCAGTAGTTCCTCGATGTACTTTTGCAGGCACGATAATTACGCAATTTGCCGAGATTTTTTGACCATCATACTATAGATCAGGCGGTGTGCCAACCATCATCATGTCAGTAACACAAAACGACGTGTTTGCACACCAGTTTGACATAACATCGAGACAGTTTAAAACATTGCGACGGCGGTTTCCCAAGCTCGGGCTGGCCGTCTCAAAGAGTCGCAACGCAGTGTATGACCACATCGACGCACTGCGCGTTCTATATTTCATGTCTGAGAGGAGGATGTTTGCAGAATCTGCCGTGACGCACCTTCGCAGGCGGGCCTCAAAATGCAGCAGGCAGCAGCATGACGACGGGGCTGCCTCCAAGGGCGGCGCGTATAGTTGCCGTACGCCTAGTCCGGACTGGATCCTAAAGGCGATCCGGGGCGTCAGCCTGGATGATGCGCAAAAGTGGTGCAGCTCCATGCTGCAGCATACGGTAAGGTGCGCCCGCAGGTCAGGCATGCTGCACAACACGGACGTCGTGGCAGTGGACGTTACCGACGTGGAATACTATGGCAAGGGCCTGGAGGATATCGCCAGAAAGTCAAAGCCCAAGAACGGCACGTCGACGTTTCTCTCGCACATTACCATGCACGGAATAGGATCAGATGACGGGTCTGACCTCGTGCTTTCCTCGCTGCAGCTTCCAAAAGAGGCAAAACTGGCCGATTTCGTGCCTAAAATGATCCGCAAGGCGTCCAGATCAGGGATGAGGATCAAGACGTTCCTGTATGACCGCGGGTTCTTTAACGTGGACTGCATGAGGGCTGCAGAAACAAGCACGGGCAGCTACATCATGCCTGCCGTCAAGAACAGGAGGATAGTGGCGGCAATAGAGGAGCATGACCGCGGAGAACGCGGTGCGGTATCAAAATATACAATGACCAACAAGGACGGCAAGAGCGCCACATTCAGGCTAGTCATTGTGGAAAAGGACGAGGTAGAAAAGGACGGCACGGCAGCAGCAAAGAAGGACAAGGCAGAAGAGACCATAGCCGACAGGTATCTGGTCTTTGCCACCAACATGTCTGCTAAAAGTGCAGAGGCAGTCATTGAGCAGATACCGGAGGAGTACCGCAGTCGGTGGGGAATCGAGACCGGGTTCAGGGTGATCAAGGGGATAATGGGCAAGACGTGCAGCAATTCCCCGGTCGTCAGGCTGCTGCTGTTCTATATGTCTGTCATACTGTACAACCTGTGGAGGACTGCCGTGTTCATAGACGTGGAATCCAAGTGGGACGGATTTGCAGGAGGGAAGGGGTTTACCATGATGCTGTTTGTCGCGTGCATTGTCGATGCGGCCGACTCGTTTGTAAACGATCGCGGAAAGTAGCGGAGGTGCCGTGTCGGGTCTGCAAAAGTACATCTAGGAAGTACTGACATAGTGATGGAGTCCATCAAGACCAACATCAGCACTGCCGAGCTGTGCCGCAAGCACAACATCGCGCCCACCACGTTTGGCAGGTGGATGGACAGGTTCGTCGAGGGCGGCAAGGCATCCATCCTGGGCCGGAATGACAAGGCAGTGACTGCACTGCAAAAGGAGAACCAGGATCTCAAACGCATCATAGGCGAGTATGCAGTGGCCTGTGACGCTTTAAAAAAAACAATGGGGCTGAGCAAAGGATGAATGCCGTACAGATCTGCCACCAGACGATGAGCCTCAACACGGCCCTGAAATACTGCGGCGTCTAAGGGCACCTGGTATTACGCCAGGAAGTACGCCGATAGGCGGACCAGAAAAGCCGACTCTGGGACGGTCTCAATCATACGTGCCATAGGCAAGAAAAGGCCGACGTACGGAACCCGGAGGATGGCAAACCAGATATTGCGCGAGACTGGCGTGCGCATAAACCGCAAAAAGGTACGGCGAATCTACCGCCAGATGGGCTGGATCGAGCCCAAAAAGACCAAAAACGACATAATGCGGGCCTCGCGCAGGCCGACAAGGCCCGACGCCCCCAACCGGCTGTGGCAGGCAGACATTACATATGTGGATTGCGACGGGGACGGCTGGTGCTACTGCTTCAACGTACTTGATGCCTTTTCGCGCAGGTGGTTTGCATACTCCTTTGACACCACGGCGCAAAAGGAGAATGCGGTTCAGGCCGTACTCGATGCGGTATCGTAGTCAATATATAAAAAAAAGAACAATTTTGACAACTATTTTTGATCCAAACATTAAGATCAGGCAAGGAATGCGCATATGCATGGACAGACAGAGAAAGGAATTCGTAGCATCAGGGAGCAAATTCCTGCCAAATACGTCACGCTCCTACCTGCACAAGGCATACAAAAAGGAGACAGACAAGAGAAAGCGCGACAGGCTGCTTGCATACATGCAGCGCAAGGACGACCTCGGTGTGGAACAGATAGCAAAGAACCTCGACCGGGCACATTCCACCATATCCAAGTGGCTCATCCGCGCACAGGACGAGGGAATACGTGCAAGGCACGAGCGGCCAGGCAGGGGACGCAAGCACAAGCTGAGTGAGTCGCAGCTGAAACAGCTTGCGGCGGATCTCAAGTCAGGATCCGAGGAGTGCGGTTTTGAGAGCAGCCTGTGGGACTCGGGCCTGATGAGACGGCACATCAAAAAGAAGTTCGGCATAGAATACAGCAAGAGCGGCACGCGGCTGCTGGCACGCGAGCTTGGGTTCTCATGGAGGAAGCCGAGGCCCAAGAACCCAAAGGCCGTCTCAAAACAAAAGCAGAACGAGTTCAAGGAGGCATCCTAGGAGCTGATACGGGAAAAGGAGGCGCAAGGGTATACGGTACTGGCAGAAGACGAGTCATCCATACAAAAGACCTCAAACAGCCCCAAACACGGGTGGATCAGGCGCGGCATGAGCGTCACGGCGCCCTTGACGCTGTCACGGCAGCGCCGGTACATGTTCGGCGTGCTGGCAGTTAACATATTCTACTATATGTTCTATGACAAGACCAACACCGACAGCTTTTGCGACTTTTTGGAAAATGTGCACGAAAAGTACGGAAAGGTGTTGATATTCCTGGATAATGCGTCATACCACAAGTCTGTCGGCGTAAGGGAGACGCTGGAAAAGTACAAGGGCGAGATAATACTGGAGTACCTGCCGCCGTCCACGCCGGAGCTCAATCCTGTAGAGATACAGTGGAGGGAGATAAAGCGGAGGCTGTCTGCCAAGGTGTTTGATACGCTTGATGAGATGGAGCAGTCCGTGCGGAATCTGTTTACCAGCGGAGAGATCCTACCGGTAAAGATGTTCCGATATTTGATGGGCTGACTACTGCAGCAGCAACAACTGTCGTGTTCCATACTGTCGGGTCTTGTGTGGCAGTATGTCAAACTCCACATGCACGAATTAACTGCAGCAGCAACAACTGTCGTGTTCCATACTGTCGGGTCTAGTACGCCTTGCAAAGGCGTGAGTGCTTTGCTTGCCCAGGAATTTGTCCCTAGATGCCACAAATTCTGCCTGTTTTCCCATGCATGTGCGATGGTTTGCCTGATCTTAATGTTTGGATCAAAAGCAGTTGTCAAAATTGTTCGTTTTTTTATGAATTGACTACGGCAGCAGATCCGGACTGCAGCATGCTGACCCTGCGGACAGACAACGGTTCTCAGTATACGTCGCGCATGTTCAGGGAGTCCCTGAAACGGCTGGGAATAAGGCACGAGCTCATAGCATACAGGACGCCAGAACAAAACGGCCACATAGAGTCGTTTCACGGAAGCATCAAGAGGGAGTACCTGTGGCCTCATGAATTTGGCTCCTAGGACGCCTCAGACGTCATAAAGGAGGCCTTTAGGGACTACAACCATGATAGAATACACTCCTCGCTTGGATATCTCACTCCGATGGAGTTCATCGTACGGCACCAAAGGGAGGCAGGCAGATGATGCCAGAACTACGCAAAAACGCCCAAAAAGTGGTTCGAAAATACGGGGTCCAGATCAGTATTTTTCGCGCGTCATCTCCGCCTTGATCCCCTGGTTGAAAAGGTCAAGCGGGGCGGCCTGCCCCACCCTCTCGAATTCCTCCATCGTAAGCTTCATCTTGATCTCCATGTTCCTGGAACGCATAAAAGGTACAATATTTTGATGGACCGGGAGGGATTCGCACCCCCGACTTCCGCGTTGCGAACGCGGCGTTATACTCCTAAACCACCGGCCCCGAATGTCTGCCCACGCCCCGTGCTTTATTCATTTACTCAACGCATAATACCCATAAAATCCCACAAGAGTCAAGATGACGGCTGACTCTGTAATCGTGGATTCGCACGTCGTGTTGCCCTCCGGCGTGATCGACAGGAACATTGTAATCGATGGCGGTAGGGTGGCCGCCCTGACTAGTGACGTGCCTGCATGTGACAAAAAAATCAACGCCAAGGGCCTAGTCTCCATTCCCGGACCGATTGACACCCACGTCCATTACGGTGTCTATTCCCCGATAGAAAAGGCAGCTGCCACCGAGTCACACGCTGCGGCAATAGGCGGGATTACAACAATGATGCGCATGCTCCGCCTTGGGGGCTCTTACGAAAGGGATCTTTCTGCACAGCTTGCCGCAAGCGCACAGTCCCATTATGTCGATTATACAATCCACGCCTCCATCTTCAACCAAAACCAAATCGGCGAGATGAAGCATTGTACCGACAACGGGATCACCTCGTTCAAGCTGTACATGAACCTTGGCGATGATATCGGGCATGTCTACATGGACATGGATCCGGGCTCGGGCCGACTTTATGACGCGCATGTCAACGTTACCGATGAGGTCGTGCGCAGTACAGTCAAGAGGGCAGCAGAGCTGAAATGCCCGGTCCTCGTCCATGCCGAGGATTACGAGTCATGTGCATGCGGAATCAAGACCGCAAGGGAAAAAAACCGGGACGGCCTGTCTGCATGGTCTGAGAGTCGCTCCCCAGAGTTTGAGGCAAAGGCCATTGCCACGGTCTCAAGACACGCCAGGGAGTTTGGATGCACCGTCTATTTCGTCCATGTCGGCTCCCGGGCTGCACTGGAGCAAATAAGAAAGGAAAAGCAAAACGGAACCAGGGTTTTCGTAGAGTCGTGCCCCCACTATCTTACGCTCTCCTATGAGCAGCAGCAGGGATATCTTGCAAAGGTAATGCCCCCGATACGCTCAAAATCCGATGTCTCTGCCATGTGGGATGCGGTATCCTCAAGCGAGGTTGACTGTATTGGCACCGATCATGTTGCAAACCGATTGAATCTAAAGCTCGGCGGAAAGGACGTTTGGGGGGCCCTTGCCGGCTTTCCCGGGATTGGCACCGTGCTGCCGATCCTGCTAAGCGAGGGTGTCAACAGAGGCAGGATCTCACTGGAGCGTCTTGTCGGCCTGACCAGCTATAACGCCTCCCGTATCTTCGGAATGCATCCCCAAAAAGGCTCCCTTGAGAGGGGGTTTGATGCAGACGTGGCAATCATTGACCTGAAACTGGAGAAAAAGGTAGATGGCGCGATGTTTGGGGGGTTCTCTGACTATGCCGTGTATGACGGCTGGCAGCTTAGGGGCTGGCCGGTAAAGACTCTAGTCAGGGGCGAAATCGTGGCAGAGGACTTTGAGGTAACCGGCAAAAAGGGTCACGGGAGGCTGGTGAGGCGCCCGGCCTCTACATGATGTCGAACTTTCCGTTTGCCTTGGCCCTGTAGACTACGTCAGGCCTCCTGGCAAATATGCCTGCCTCCATGACTCCTGCAATGCCGATGATCCGCTGTGACAGCCGCCTTGGGTCTTGCACGACTCCAAAGTTACAATCCAAGATTATGTTTCCGTTTTCCGTAAAGAACGGATATCCCCTGTCCAGTGTCCTAAGATTGGGCTTGCCGCCGATCCCCTGGATTGCCGCTGCCGCCGTCCTTCTTGCACTTGGGTGGACCTCTACGGGAATCGCCATGCTGATCTTTTTTACAAATTTTGTCCTGTCTGCCATGATGACTACCTTTTTTGCCGAGCTGATCAGGATATTTTCCCGCAGCAGGGCCCCGCCCCCTCCCTTGACTAGGAACCCTTTGGCATCGATCTGATCTGCGCCGTCAAAGACTATGTCGATGCCACTGGCCTGATTGGCCTCGATTAGCGGAACGCCGTTTTCCTCTGCGGTGATCCTGATCTGCAGCGATGTCGGGATCCCCTTAACATTCAGATTTTCACTTTTGATGCGCCTTCCCAGCGCCCTTACAAAGGCAGTTGCGGCCCGGCCGCTTCCCAGCCCTAGAACCTGGCCGTCTCTGACAAATCTCAGCGCGTCCTTTGATAATGCATTGACTGCATCATCATATGACAACTATTCCACCTCGGCTTGCTCAAGCTTGGACAGCGTCTTCAAGATATCCCCCTTGATCTTTTCCAGGTCGTCCTCGTCATCCTCTGCGCCGCCGGCAGTTTTTGAGGCATCCTCCTGCCCTAGTTCCGGCAGTGCCCTTGGTTCCGGCAGCCTGTGTTCGGGCTTTGACATCCCTGCTCCAGCTTGAAGGATCTTTTCTTTCTGGCCGGCTGCCTTTGGCTTTGCTTGAATTTCTTGCGGTTCTATGATCTGTCCTGCCTGCGGCTTTTCCTCAAATGGGTATTTTGGAGCGCTTTTAGGTATCGTCGTCAGTGTTGTAATCTCCATCGGCCTCCGCATCTTTGGAATTTCAATTGCATGGGTCTTTCCCCCTTCGCCAAACTTGAGCGCCTCTTGCATTTTTTTGACCGGGCTTGGTTTCTCGGCGTCCCCGACAGCCGCCTTTTTTTCCTCTGCTGCCTGCCGGTTTGAGACTGCAATCTTTGATGATAGCTCGTACAGCCTGCTGTCTAACTGCGACAGCTTTTGATCCATCAGGGTAATCAGACCGTCGCCGACGGGGCCCAGATCCGGATGCTTTCCTGCAGCCTCTAGTTTTTCCAGCCTTGCCAAAATTATCCCGAGCTGGTGCTGGTACTTTAGTAGCAGCCTGTCTCTTTGAATCTTTGACAAACCCGAGTCGTCCTCGTACAGCCTTGCAATGGTCTTGTTCAGTATGTCCTTTTCAATTTTTAGCGAACTTTGTTGATTTTTGATGTGAGCGCCGGCCCCGATACTTTGCAGCTTGGTCGCATTCCTTGGAAATTTCCTTACAGCGACCGCTGATGCTGCTCCCGCTATAGAACTGAGTAGGATTGCTAATTCCTGCATCTATGTGTACCACTTGATCCAAGAGTATTTACGGATTTTTGCCTCTGGAAAGCCACAACTGGCGCACCTGTGGTGCCTTTTATGGAACGAGTTCTTGCCACACCGCCTGCACCTGATGTGAACCTTTTTCTTGGTAAAGCCGCCCATTGAGGTTGTGCCTTTGACCATGGTTATCCACCCTATGATGATGGAGGTGGGGAGATCATTACCACGTTGTCTCCTCTGACAACTATGGTTCCCAGGCTCTTTGCGTCGCCCTCAGAAGGGATCTCTTCTGACTGGTCGAGTAGCAGATTCATGTGCTGGTCAAATCCGAGTAAGCTGCCGCGGATGGTCTTGCCGCCCTTGAGCTTGATCAAGACTATCTTGCTGATACTCTCATCTAGTACTTTTACTGCCATATCTACGGACATTTATTTCACTTATTGACGTTCATAGACAGGGATTATATTAAAATTTCATTGGTGTAACTTGGTCGTTTGCCCTGTTAGGCATGTTTGACACTTTTTTTCCAGGTTTCTGACGATTTCTGACAGTATCTGCCGTCCGTCCCTTTTTGTGGCGCCTCTTGGATCCCCCCAGATGCCGTTTTTAGTCGCCTTTGGAAACGATTTTGAGGCCAGCCTGCCGATCCTTTCCAGCTCCGCCCCGCTGAACTGCCTCTCATCGAGGCCCTTCTCGGCCAGCCCCATTTTGACGTTTTTTGAAATGGCCAGCATCAATGACGTTTCGACAAAGCCTGCATGATCAAAGCACCTCTCCATGAAATGCCAGTATGAGAATTCAAACACCCTGAGTCTTCTGCTTGATATTTTCTTGCCCAGCTGGTAAACAGCCTTTTGGTTCCCATGGTGTCCATTTATGATAAAAATATTCCTTATCCCGGCGTCTCCTAGCGATTCGCAGATTTCTGTGATCTGTTTTTGCAGTGTTGGCTTTTTTACGCTTGCATGAAAGAATGGTGCGTGCTCAAACGATACACCGTATGTTATGGTGGGAAGTACCAGCGCATTGATTTTGGAGCCTATCCTGCTTGCGATTTCGGTGACAATTTCCGAGTCCGTGGAGATCGGCAGGTGCGGGCCGTGCTGCTCAATGGAGCCCACCGGAATGATTGCAGTCAGTTTTTTTTGTTTTATCACTCCCCTCAGCTCGGGATCAAACTGTGCAGAAATACCCCTCATTGAATCACTTGAACTTGACGTGGACCTTTCTCCAATTCACTTCTAACTTGTTTTCTAGGTGTAGTTTGGCCGCTCTGAAAAGCGTGGTAGCCTCCAGCCTTTGTCCGTTTTTCTTTATTGTTTCCAGTGTGTCACTGGAGCCAACATCAAACGCGTCCTGGAAGATTATGGGTCCCTGATCCAAGTTCTCTGTAACATAGTGTGATGTCACCCCGATAATTTTCGTCCCCCTTTCAAACGCCTGCTCGTATGCAATTGCACCGGGAAATGCCGGCAGCAACGACGGATGAATGTTGATGATCCTGTTTGGATACCGCCACACAAAATTTGGCGTAAGAATCCTCATGTATCTTGCCAGCAGTATCAGGCCCACCTCGTATTTTTTACAAATGTCAATCAGCCTTGATTCTGCCTTGGCCTGCGTGCGCTCCTCTACGCAGATGAACGGTACCCCTGCCTTTTTGGTCATCGACTCTAGCGTTTTTTCGGTTCCCACTATGACTGCAATCTTGCCCCTTAGCTTGGACTGGTTTTTTAGCAGTAACTCCAAGCAGTGGGGTTCCTTGGTCACAAAGACTGCAATGTTTTTCTGCGATTCTGATTCGTGGTGGGTGCTGACCTCCATTCTTTCCGTCTTGGCAAGTCTTTGCAGCTCCTGATCAAAACTTTTGACATTGATTTTTTTACCAAATGACGCCTCTAGGTACATTCCAAACAGGCCCTTGACAACATTCTGGCTGACCTTCTCTACATTGCCTTGCTGCCCAAACACAAAGTTCGTAAATGCGGCGACTATCCCCTCCCTGTCTTTTCCAACCACCGTAATTCCCACCGTCGTTTTCAACGTGGTATGGTTTGCAAAATTGCCTTATTAATTCTTCAACCAGGTTTAGTAGTTGAACACATGATAAAAACACCCCCGCCGTAGTCCGGGTGATGGATCAACCCCTTCATTTTCATGTGCTTTGTGCACTCAGTTGAATGGGGATATCCGCGCTGTTGTGTTCCTGTGCTACGCGCACTGATGGATGACTGCAGCTTCTGATCTATCAAACCATATCCGGAAGGAGGTTGAGAGAAAAGGATTGAAAAGCATAGGAATAGACATTGGAAAGAGAAAATGCGGTGTGCGTTGTGGATTCCAAAGGACACGTGCTAGAGGAGGGCTCGTATGACAACACGTACAAGGAGGCAAAGCTTGCAGCAAGGCTGAAAAAAGAGTACAAAAAGTGCCAGGCCGCATGCGAGTCAACGGGTAACATGTGGCTAAAGACATTCAGGGCATTCGAGGAGCAGCACATCCCCATACTGCTGGCAAACACCCTCAAGATGAAGATAATATCGGAGACCAGTGTAAAGACTGATCCCATAGACGCAAGGAAGATAGCCGAAACGCTCAGGGCCGGAATCATGCCGCGCTGCTACGTGTCCCCTCCAGACATGAGGGATGTCAGGGAGCTGATGAGGTACAGGATACGGCTTGTACAGGACAGGACCTCAGTCGTAAACGGGCTGCACAGCTTGGCTTGACAAGTACGACATAGCCATAGACGCATCCACGATGTACTCCAGGAAGGCCATACGAAAGCTTTCCGAGACAAAACTGGACATGCCAAACGACAACAGAATACTGGCAAGCTGCACCAGGAGTATTGCATCTGTCACAGCAGAGATAGACCAAGTAGGGGAGGACATAGGAAGACATCGATGATGTGTTGAGGATGTACGAGGCATGGCTTGCGGAGATAGACCAGGCAGGGGAGGACATAGGAAGACAGGCAGGACTCAGCGAATATGCCAGGATACTGCTGAGCATGACGGGGATAGACTCGTTTGCTGCAATGCTGCTGCTAGCAGAGATCGGGGACATAACCCGGTTTCCATCACCGAACCATCTTGTGTCCTACGGCGACAAAAAGGCCTTCTGTGCAATTCGCGACATAACTCGGTTTCCATCACCGAACCATCTTGTGTCCTGGGCCGGCCTGTGTCCAAGGGTGTACCAGTCGGGTGACCGCGAGTACCACGGCCACATGAAAAAGGATGCAAATCGCAGGATCAACTGGCTGATGATCCAGATAGCCAACGTCGCCGTACAGTACGACGACAGGATGAAGGAGTTCTACGAGAGGGTTCGCAAAAGGAACGGCAACATCCACGTCATAGCGATAACGCATGTTGCAAACAAGATGCTCAGGATAATCTGGCCCATGCTGACGACAAAGACTCTGTCCTCGTCGCGCAGCGACGCCCTGTACAAAAAGAAGATCAAGAGGATAACCGAGCTGGCAGGGACGGCGTAGGATCACATCCTGCCCCACCACCCGCACAATGGTACGTGCGTGTTGCTAGCGTTAGCTATAAAGCACAGCCCGGCCTAGGCACGGATCAGAAGACGAAAGGAACATCACCGTGTTACCGGCGGGGGTTTTTACCATGGATGAAGTGTACTGCTGTTCCTTGTGGCCTCCGTCTCATGGGGCCTTGGCATGCAGAATTCCATACGTGCAGAGCCGCGGATGGATGTAAGTACCACCATACAGGTGGCACATAAAGCGTACATTTTCAACCACTGGGGTTTGATGTATGCGGGAGGTGGGATTCGAACCCACGAACTCCTGAAAGACAGGGTCCTAAGCCCTGCGCCTTTGACCAGGCTTGGCAACTCCCGCATGGAGACGCCAATAAAGACAAATTTATCTATTGTTGAGACGATACATGGGAAAGTTGTTTGGAACCAATGGGGTGCGGGGGGTCTTTGGCAAGGATCTCACCCTGGAGATGATCCACGATCTAATCTCCTCGTTTTCGTCATTTGTCCGAAGGGGGCCAATCCTGGTCGGTTATGACGGCAGAACATCTAGCCCCTTGATTGCCAGAACCGTATGTGCCACTCTGAACGCCCATGGTCTGGACTGTAGCAACGCAGGTCTCGTTCCTACCCCGTGCTTGGAGTTTGCCACAAAAAAACTTGGGTACGCAGGTGGGATCATGGTAACTGCATCTCACAACCCTCCCGAGTACAACGGAATCAAGCCCTGTGCGTCTGACGGCGTAGAGATCTCCCGGGATGATGAAAAGATCATCGAGGATCTTTACCTTAAAAGAAATTGGAGTCCGTACTCTGATGCCCTTGGAAAAACCTCAGAGGAGCCTGGTGCCATCCCCGTCTATCTGAAAAACATCGTCTCACAAATAAGCTCTCAAAAAATCAAATCAAAGCAGTTTACAGTTGTTTTGGATCTGGGAAACGGTGCACAGGCAGTGGCCGCACCCGAGTTTTGCCGCCTTTTGGACTGCAACATCGTTGCAATAAACGGGAACATCGACGGCAGCTTTCCGGGTAGGGGTTCTGAGCCCACGCCGCAAAACCTGTCCGAACTATCCGAATCCGTCAGGGAGAATAGCGCGGACTTGGGAATCGCCTTTGACGGCGACGGCGACAGGAGTATTTTCTGCGATAACAAGGGGGAAGTCATGACCGGAGACCGATCCGCACTGTTGCTTGCACGTCATATCTTGCAAAACAGCCCCGGCTCCAAGGTTGTAACCTGCCTGAATTCAGGCACCGCCATTGAGGCCATCGCAAGACAATTCGATTCCTCTGTGATTCGAACAAAGGTTGGCAGTGTGGAGATCTCCCGTAAGATGGTTGTGACTGGCGCAGTTTTGGGTTTTGAGGAAAACGGGGGGTTCATGTACGGAAAGCACAACCAAGTCCGCGATGGCGTGATGGCACTGGGACTAATGCTTGATCTACTGGCCTCATCTGGGATGACTGTTGCCGATCTGATGGGCACCCTGCCACCCTCATACACAACCAAGGACAAGATCCAGTGCACGCCGGAGCAGGCAGCGCGGCTTGTTGATTGCCTCAGCTCCGAGTTTCCCGGCTCTGACACCACCGACGGAATAAAGATCTCGTCTGGCCCAAGGGAATGGGTGATGATCAGACCCAGCGGCACCGAGCCCATTGTTCGGGTATATGCCGAGGCAGGTTCCCAGGAAAAGCTGGACGATCTGATGAGAAACTATGTATCTAAAGCCAAGTCCCTGATCTCTGGCCTTCCCAGAGGCACCACATAAAACGAGGGTTGTTTCTTAATTCCACCTGCCTGACTCGATCTGTATGTTTTTCTGAATTTTTGCCCTTTTGCACGACTGATCCACGTGGCATCTCAACGGTTTTCAGGAATTCTGGCGAATTAGGAAACAACACCCATAAAACGACCCCCATAAAACGACTCCAATCAAAACGCCACGTCTGGCTGCCTGTATACCCGCATGTGATCATCTGCACCGCAATGCGCACATCAAAAAAATGGATCATAATTTTGGCACATTATGCCCATTTCGATAAAAAAGCTCAGTTTTCAACCGTACCTACCACGTCAGTCTTCCCAGAAGTAACTCAGGGAGGCACCGGTGGAGGGTGCTTGAGCAGCATCCTATAGTCTGATGTACGGCACTTGATCACGTCATTGAGGCACTGCTGGTTGATCAGGGGATCCTCGGTAATGATCCCCGTTATGTCCCTCATCATCGCGTTTGCCATGACCCACGCGTTGAAGACTGCCGCCGAGTAAAGTACGGCATCCTTGCGACCGGGCTCTTGCAGTGGGTCCTAACCCTTGCGTTCTCTATCGTCCGGTATCCTGTCTCTATTCCCCACCTGCGGCTGTACTCGTCCGGATCTATTCCTAGCACGTTGGTTGCAAATCCGATGAGTCGCTCGTGTGCCAGCAGCTCCTCCTCCTTGATCCTGTCTGACCGCTTTTTCTTTCTCTTTGTGATGACCATCGTGTACCGTGCGGATCCGGACGTCTAGGATGTGACCGACTCGACCTCTCTTCTTTTTCCGTCATCGTTTTCCTTGAGCGTGGCAACGACCGTATCCGTATTCTTGCACGGTATAATGTGTATGACTCCTGTCGCATCCAGCTCAGATGACGGATGCTGAAAAGAACTCGCGATCCAGCATCACGACTGCGGGCTCGGTTCCTGCAAGGTGTGCAGAATCGATGATTTTACGCACGAAATCGGCCGTATCCTCAAGGGCCGGCATGTACAGTACAGGCAGTACGAGGCGGCAGTGCGCCACGATACACTGCATAGTGATGTACCGCTCAAAGACGTGCGTCCCGTTTTTCTTCTTCGAGTGGACCAGCTCCTTACCGTGTTTCTTGTCGTAGCGCGGTATGAGGTGCATGTCTATTGCCATGTCCAGCTTTTGGCCCTCCTTGATCAGTTTCATCTCCCTCGATTGTTCCAGCTGCCGGCACACGGTACCTGCAAGACAGTCTAGGATCTGGCCGGGCTCGGATCTTACGGCGACGCCACGGATCCACTCGTCTGTGGGGTTGCGGAACAGCCCCGGGATCGTCGGCACCTCCCGTGCATATGTCGTGCAGTTGGCCACCTGCCCGTTGGATGCGGCCGCTCGCGTCAGGCACCCAAGTCGTCTGCCGTATAGATGGCATTGTGCTTGTCTGACCCCGATGCACGAGGCCATGCCGTCGCCTACGGTCTCCAGTATAGCTTGATATATGCGCGGGTTGTTAAGAGCATCACGTCTCAGTTGGTTCTTTTGGTGGTGCATGAGTACCTTCTGGGACGGCCCCTAATTGATCTGTTTCGGTCAAAACGGGCTATTTTGGGTTACTTCTGGGATGACTGATCGCCGAATAACACTTTTAAAACCAATTGCGTCCAGATGTGGAATGGAGATGATCCCTTAGGGTGATGTATTATGGGTAAGGCTTACTATGTAAAATTTGAGACCCCCCAAGACCTTGTAAATCCGATTTATGAGGCGCTTCGCGTTGCCACTCAGAGCGGTAAGGTCAAAAAAGGCACCAATGAGGCAACAAAGGCAATCGAGAGGGGCTCAAGCAAGTTGATAGTTATAGCAGAGGACGTAGAGCCCCCAGAGGTCGTAGCACACCTGCCAATCCTGTGCGAGGAGCAAAACGCAGCGTATGTGTTTGTTCCAAGCAAGCAGGATCTAGGCAAGGCTCTTGGAATCGATATTACGTCTGCGGCAGCAGCTATCCTAGATTCCGGCGACGCCCAACACATCATTGATCAAGTCATTTCATCAATTGCTAAAACTAAAGGTGGCAAGACTGATCAATGAGCACAGAAACCGAAGAAGTGACCCAAGCTGAAATCATTCAGATTGTCGGAAGAACCGGGATTGCAGGCGAGGTCATCCAAGTTAGGGTGAAGATAATGTCAGGCAAGGACAGGGGCAGGATTCTTACCAGAAACGTAAAGGGCTCCGTCAGAATGGGCGATATCCTGATGCTGAGGGAAACCGAAAGGGAAGCAAAGAAGATCAAATAGGAAAAGTTGGAAATGAGTCTTCTAGTAAAGCCATGTAGTTTCTGTGACAGGCCGGTGGCAAAGGGTTCTGGCACCATGCTGATAAAAAATGACGGCACCGTACTCTGGTTTTGTTCCTCAAAGTGCAAAAAGAACATGCTGGAGCTAAAACGTGATCCCAGAAAGCTGAAGTGGACCAAAAAATACGTCAAGGGCGGAATCAGGCAAAAGAGGTAGATTTGGCCGAACAGACATTATTCATAGTAAAGCCTGACGCAGTAAGGCGGAAACTCGTAGGTGAGATCATCGCGCGTTTTGAAAGAAAGGGGTTTGCAGTACTCAAGCTCAAAATGTTCCAATTTACACAAGAGCAGGCAGAGCGGTTCTATGATGTGCACAAGGACAAGCCGTTCTTTGGGGAACTGACATCGTTTATCACATCCGGCCCGGTGGTTGCCGCCATTATTGAGGGCAATAGTGCGATTGCCGCCACCAGAACCATGATCGGCGCGACAAAGTCCTTTGAGGCAGCACCCGGCTCTGTCAGGGGGGACTTTGGCCTTGGCTTTAGCGAAAATATCATCCACGCATCAGACTCTCAGGCAAGTTTTGATCACGAATCGAAGGTAGCGTTTTCGTGATCTGGGTTGAAGATCCGTCAGCCAATCGTGGCAGTTTTAGGTCATGTTGATTCAGGCAAGACCTCACTGCTAGACCAGATCCGCGGCACGGGAGTCCAGGGCCGTGAGGCAGGAGGAATCACCCAGCATATTGGGGCAAGCTTTCTTCCCACCTACACGGTCAAGGAGACCTGCGGTTCGTTATACAAAAAACTAGAGTCCGCCGAAACGCAGATTCCCGGACTCCTAGTCATCGACACCCCGGGACACGAAGTCTTTACAAACCTCAGGGCAAGGGGCGGCTCGGCTGCCGACATTGCAATCCTAGTCGTTGACGTCAACAGGGGATTTCAGCCCCAAACACGCGAAAGCCTGCAAATTCTAGAAGACAGAAAGGTTCCCTTTGTTGTGGCACTGAACAAGTGTGATCAGATCTCCGGATGGCGGGCATCTGAGAGCAGATTCATCTCCCAAGTAATCAAGGAACAGGATGCCTCCATTCGGGACGACTTGGATCAAAAAATTTACGACGTGGTGGGCTCGCTTTCGATTCTGGGATACCAATCCGAGGCATTTTACCGCATTCAGGACTTTAAAAAGGAGATTGCGATAGTTCCCGTCTCTGCCAGGACCGGCGTTGGAATACCCGAACTGCTTACCGTGCTAGTCGGCCTTACCCAGCAATACCTAAACAAAAAACTCAGCCAGGAGGAAAAGGCAAGCCGCGGCATCGTACTTGAGGTCAACGATGAGGCGGGGCTGGGCCAGACTGCCAACGTCATTCTCATAGACGGAAGCATGAGTAAGAGCGACTCGGTGGTCGTGGCAAGGCGCGACTCGGTGATTGCAACCAAGCCCAAGGCCATCTTACTTCCCAAGCCCCTCGATGAGATGCGGGATCCCCGTGACAAGTTCAAGCCCGTCGATGAGATAGTCGCCGCCGCAGGGATCAAAATCGCCTCACCCGACCTCGAAGGCGTCCTGCCCGGGAGTACCCTTTATGTCTCCTCAAGGCCTGACGAGATTGAGCGGCTCAAAAATCAGATCGAGGAGGAGATGAGATCCGTTTTCATAGATACCGAGTCCAACGGCATAATTCTAAAGTGTGACACGATAGGCTCCCTTGAGGCCATAACCGAGATGCTAAGAAGGGAGCGGGTACCCGTCGCAAAGGCCGATGTCGGCCCCGTTACGCGACGCGACGTCGTGGAGGCAAGGACAATCAAGGAAAATGATCGACACCTCGGGGTAGTCCTTGCATTCAACGTAAGGATCCTGCCTGATGCCAGGGAGGAATCTAGTGCCGGCCATGTACGGCTCTTTGAAGACCGGGTAATCTACAACCTGATTGATACCTATCGCCAGTGGGTGGCAGATGATACTGCGCATGAGGAGGACGCCGTATTCTCTGAAATAACCCCCATTGCAAAGTTTACCTTCCTTAAGGGATATGTTTTTAGAAACAGCGATCCTGCGGTGTTTGGAATCAGGGTCGATGCCGGCGTACTAAAGCAAAAGGTGCAGTTTATGAACAAGAATGGCAGGCGCATAGGGATAGTCCATCAATTGCAAGACGACAAAAAGTCCCTGGACGAGACAAGATCCGGACAGGAGGTCGCATGCTCCGTACAGGGGGTCACGATTGGAAGACAGATCAGCGAGGAGGACGAGTTCTATACACTGCCTCATCCGCAGGAGGCAAAAAAACTCCTGAACAGGTTCATACACAAGCTAACTGCCGAACAGGTGGAGATCCTGAACTTTGTCGTCGATGTCCAGCGCAGGAATGACCCATCCTACGGCTACTGAACGGGCGCCGGCTACCAGCACCAGAACAAAAAGCACATCTGATCCTGCGCCTGCCCGTGACTCTCCATGACGGTACAGACCCCGCCAACCAGGGCGGTTCCCTCCCCGCATATTCCTGTCTTGGGCTCCTCCAGCCCCACTGCCTGGTAAATCGACGAGTACTGCGGGAACCTCTCGTCAAACCAGTCCCTGTATATCCCTTCATTGTTGTACCTGTCAACATAGTGCTGCGGATCCCTTTGGGGATCCACAAATGATGCCATTCCCAGCGGTTCCTCCAGCCCCACTGCCTGGTAAATCGACGAGTACTGCGGGAACCTCTCGTCAAACCAGTCCCTGTATATCCCTTCATTGTTGTACCTGTCAACATAGTGCTGCGGATCCCTTTGGGGATCCACAAATGATGCCATTCCCAGCGGCGGCTCTACATGTGCCCTATCTGGATCAGAAGGCGTGGCTGGGCTGGAGGCTGGTTTCTCCATCGGACTAGGGGCTGGATTCTCCATCACGGGCTCTACAACCTCGTTCACTGTTATGGTTATGGTCTCGCTGTCCTCAGAAACCCCTGCCCGTACTATGACATCCATCACGTATGCTCCAGGTCCCTGTGATTCGGCTGGAGTCCAGGTGAACCTGCCTGACTTTGGCTCAATGGCCGTCCCGACCGGGGCACTACCTCCAAGGCTGTACTCCTCATCTACGATTGACGAATCCGTAATGCCTGCAACAAATGAAAACTCCTCGTTTTCGTCTATCACCCTGTCTCCGATGTGCTGCAGCTCCAAATCGTAAACCTTGACCGTTTTTACAGTCTTTCCGTCATACTCCATGTGAATGTCAGTTGAATCTGCCACCGATTGCGTATCGGTAAACGCCTGTATCTTGTAGATTCCAGGGGTGTAAAATGCATCCCTGACGCTTATGGGTGATATCTCAAAGCTCCCGTCATTGTCCGAGGAGGGATCTCCCCTGAGATCAACCTTGGTTCCAGACGGATCCCTGATGATCAGCGTCACCAGTTTTTTGCCGTCCTCCTCGATCCCTGAAAAAACTATTTTGTCTCCCCTGTCATAGGATGGCTTGTCGGTCTCAAGCGTCAATACGTCCCCGTGGACAGGTAAAGCTAGCATGAATGCGGCAAGTATCGCCACCGACAGCATCTCAGGCCTCATCAGTGGTTCGTCCTGAAAATTTTTTATTAAAAACGACGTGTAATTTGTTCCTGTAGACAAGCAATAATAATTTACAAACTATTCCTTGGAGTGCTTTCTGATGATCATGTGTATGCCTGGCTCTCCTACGGCACCCATCATCTTGTCAACCTCCATGCCGCCTTTGAACATAATAAACGTGGGAATTGCCTGTACTCCGAACCTCATGGCGATTGGCTGGTTTTGATCCACATTGACCCTTGCAAAGGTCACCTGCCTGTATTTTTTTGACATTCTCTCAAAAACGGGGTGCATAAGCTTGCAGGGCCCGCACCACTCTGCCCAAAAATCAACTAGAGTCAGACCATCCCTTGCAGTAACCTGATCAAAGTTTGAGCCGTCAAGATCCACGACTCCTACATTTTGCGGGATCTGGCTTGCGGCCATCATCTCCTGCAGTTTTCTCTCCTTTAGCCGCTTAAGCTCCTCGTCTTCCATGTCGCCCAACCTCACTGCAGCCTATAATTACCTTACAGATCCAGCAAGAATCTCATGTAGACGCCGCCATTTTGTTTTATTTCCATGTCGTGAAATGTCGGTGCCTTGATCTCCACCCTGAATCCGTGCTTTGACAGATCAATCGGCTCTCCTGTGGCCCTGCAGGCAATCTTCATGTTTTCAGACCGGGAAATCTTTGGCTCTAGTTTTTTAATCGCAAATCCGTCTGTTATCAGCAGGTAAATCACCTCCTCAAGCCAGCTGAACAACAGATATCTCAAGTCCTTTCCCTCTGCAGAAAACTCCCTTGTTTCTGTCTCGTCGACCGCATCCGGATTAAGAGTGGTGTCTATGACTGCATCCCCTGCAACCTGGAACGCCTCTTCGAGCGTGGGGGCCTCTACCTCGATGATGGCATCAGTTGTGTGCTCCAAGAATCTGTAACTCAACTGCAATCTGTCTATCTTGCCAGTAAATAATGATTTCAACAAGCATGCATGTTGCGGATCCTGCAGATATGCTAGACGGACAGCATCTTCTTGAAGTTGTTTAGCTGCGGCACCAACGTGATAAACTCGCTGATCATCCTTACATCCAGAAATACAAACATCGATTGTGCCATGTTTGTGTATGCGTTAGTGCTTTTCACCATATCCCGAATCTTGTCAAGCTGTTTTGTGTCAGAGACGGCCACCACCTTTTTCACTGTAGGATCATTCATCGATTGCACAAGATTGTTGATCAGTGACTTGATGGATCCCTTAGACTGAACCTCAAAGGCGTATTTTATGGTGCCCATGCTGCCAATCCGAGTCTCCCATATCATATCCACTACAGATCCGGGAGCCACAAGCGTGTATTCCTGTTCCGTATGTGTTTCAAATCCTAGCGCGTCGCCAATCTCACTCAGAAACTCGATTATCTTCTTGTGCTCGGAGCCCTCTTCGGCCTTGTCTGATTTTATGATGGTTGTCATGTGTTCTGCTATGATTTTCATGTCCTGTTCTGGTATGGGACGGCTAAAGTTTGCAGGCCCGTTTCCCGTAGCCATGAGAACTACGTTGGGGTTGGCAACATACTTGCTGGAAAAGTCCAACTTGTCTCTGATGTTTTTGAAGATCACGTCCTTGATCAAAAATGGCCTCAGTTTACATTGGTAGGGGTAGATCTTCCTTTTAGATTTGGTCTCGTCTGACCATACAAGCTTGTCTGATTTGTACCAAGTGCTTACAACTTGGTAGATTCCACGGAAAAGGCCGGTTCCCTTCACATAAAATAGGATATAGTCGTCGATTTTGATGCTCTTTGTTTTGAATTCCTTGTCTACGGCCCAAATGGAATAATCGCGGACGACGTCCCAGTTCTCCTGCGTCACGGGCCAAATCCACCTGTCCATATCGTCCTATTAGTAAGAGTTTGTCCCTCTCCTGAGATACGGCGTGGCAGGCGTGATCATGAAGGTTCTAATCGAGTGCCGCCTGGGGGGTAAACTCTTACGTCCTATTAGGTGGCAAGGTTTATAACAATTTTGTAACCGTGTCACATGATTTGCCAATTAGTGTCTATGCAAAATAACCGATCATAATTTTGCGATGTCGTGTATATTTTGACACGAAGGTGATTGGTCTTCAATCATGTACACTAATCCAAGCCCGCGCAAATGGATTCAGGTGATGAAGAGCTTGAGAAGAATCTAGGGTGCTGATTAGAAGATCTTCAACAACAGGAAGCATCTTCTTGCGTGTATGCGGTCACGTCCCATTGCTAACCAGGCATGGAAATCATGACCATGCATGTCAATTCGTGCCTGATTGATATGGGTAGGTGACCACATACCAATTTTTGATGTGTGTACCATATCAGGCACGAACGACTCGTACACCATGTCCATCCTGAGCAGATCTGCCAGTACCGAGTCTACTTTATCGCCCTTTAGTCTTGCATGTGCTATGGCCTTGGTCTTGGCAGGATGCGCCAGCAGCGTGCCTATTTGCTCATCCTCAAGCATGTCATGCAGCAGGATCCAGTAATTCCCCGCTGCCCCAGACTGCACGGATCTTGTGTCCTGTATATTCCTCGTTGATCTGTCCGGTGAACTTTCTTATTCCGTCGTCCGTGTTGGGAAACTCCGCTTGCTCCAGAATCTTTGCAGTATCGTCCTAGATGGTTGTTACGCGCATATTTTGATGAACGTCTATTCCGATGTTGATCATTATATCGCCTCCTTGTTGATCAAAGTGTGTGCCCAACTGCGCGGAAAACTCCCATTCGCCCTAGATGTGGCATTTCGTTGTCCGCCTACTCTGAGCCAGTCTCACGCACGCCCTCATACGTGGCAAGGCTACTTCAGCTCTTGGGCCCAACATGGATAATACGGCATCCGCTACAGATAAGATTCGATATAACGTCTCATACTCCTGCGTAGTTAATGCCCATATGCGTTGAAGAACTTTTGATTGTTGCCACACGACGGCTTCCTGCCGCAAACACGTCACATGCACCGGATCGTCTATATGTGCTTTAGTTTGTTTAACGCAACCTCTAAATCATTAGTTTAGAACCTGCCAGTATGCTGGAACTTCCACGTGGTATGAGGGACTTTGAGTCAGACGAGCAGTCAAAGATCGAGCACATCCGAGACGAGTTCAGACGGCTGTCCTCGCTGTACGGGTTTTCATTCATGGATCCGTCCCCCGTCGAGTTACTGTCTGTCTTGGAGGCCAAGTCCGGATCTGCAGTCCGAGACGAGATATACCATTTTATCGACAAGGGCGGCAGGGAGGTTGCACTGCGTTTTGACTTTACGGTTGGCCTTACCCGATACATCACATCGCAGAGGTCGGCAAGACTCCCTGCCAAAATTTCAAGCTTTGGGGGCGTCTTTAGGTACGACGAGCCGCAAAAGGGGCGCTATCGATACTTCCACCAGTGGGACGTCGAGGTCTACGGCAAGCCCGGACTTGAATCTGAATCCGAAATCATAGAGCTGACCTCCAGGCTGTTTGACTCACTGAATCTTTCAAACATTACAATAGACATCAGCCATCGAAACCTTGTGGAATCCTACATCAACAGGGTCTTTGCGTCATCAGAGGAGCGGCTGGTCGGGGACATCCTGCGCGCCGTAGACAAAACCCAGAAGAAACCCAGGAGTGAAATCCTCAAAGAGTTCAAAGCCAAGGGATATGACGAGTCAAAGCTGGAAAAAATCCTAGAGTTCTCCCAGCTCAGGGGAACGATACATGAAATAGAGTCCCAGTTTGAGGTCTCCGAGCTAGAGTCGTGGGATTACCTGAAATCCCTTTTTGAGTCGCTGCAAGGCCGCGGTGTCTCCAATATGCGAATAAACTTTGGAATAGTGCGAGGCCTGGACTATTATTCCGGGGTCGTCTTTGAGGTCTTTGATGAGAATTCCAGCCTGGGTGCGCTGGCAGGCGGCGGACGATATGACTCGCTTACCGGCGCATTTGGGCGAGAAGACCTTGGCGCAACCGGGGTTGCGGGGGGCGTAGAGCGGATTATTCTTACCATGGATGAACAGGATGCCTGGCCAAGGACAAGACGTGAGATGGTTTCAGTCCTGTACGTCAATGAGGAGATGCAGAGGGTCGCAATGGGCGTTGCGTCTAGCCTGCGGCTGCGCAATATTGCAACCGACATTGATCTTGCCGGCAAGCCGCTCAGGAAACAAATGGAGATGGCCTCTGATTCCAAATATGCCGTCATCATTGCGCCAAAGGAGCTGGGGTCTGGAATGGCAGTACTGCGCAACATGGAGGATGGGACAGAGACCCGGGTGGAACTCGAAAAAATCTCAGACGATCCACATGCGATCCTCAGCTGACAAAGGCGCGCGTTAGCATCATGATTTCGGGTCCTGTTGTAAAGGAGCCCACGATGACCGTCTTGTTGTTGGCCAAGGTTCCCGATGCGACAAATGGCACCCCCCCGTTGATGGTCGCAGGCTCCAAATTCACGCCTAAAACGTTCGAGAACGTCTTGACATCCTCCTCATCGGTCTCCGGGTGTATGATCCCCCCCTCCGAATTTGCACGAACCACCGCTCCCACCTGGTTGTACCCGGCGACCCTTCTCTGGATGACCTCCACGTCTAGCGCCTGCTCGATTTTCCTGATGCTCTCCCTTTCAATCAGCGGCGATACGATCGCCCCCCTGTCGTTTACTGCCATCATGTTTCCAAGCGCGTTGTGCTTTGTCTCCAAGACCTCCACGTTCAATCCTGCAGTCTTTTCCAAAAACTCAATCTCGTCCGGGTATGCGGTTCGTGGCAAAAGCAGGCCGTGGTTGTTTACTATCATGAGTGCCCCAATAACCCTTGTATTTCCGACTGAGATGTTTTTGTACTCTACATCTAGATGTTTTGCAAGCGCCTCTGCCTTGGTCCTGGTAAACCCGTTTGGCATGAAAACAAAATCATCGTTCGCACTGGTGTAAACTCCGATATTCGGACCCCTGTAAACGTCATACTTGACTATGTCCACCCGATACGTCATGACGTCAAACGATATGAACGTAAGGAATAGATCCGTGCTGCGGATCTTACCTAGTTTGCGGCAATCGGGCAAGAGTTTGCCCCTCCAGAAGATGCTGCATGGTAGGTATGATGATCAAGGCCCTGCCCGCAGTGTCGCCTAGGGGGTAAACTCTTACCGCAATTGGCCTGCCTAGGTTTAAATAATATCTGCCAAGATTTGATTCATGCCAATACCAGAAAACTTTCCGGAGGGATATGAACCAAAAGGAAGGATCCAGACCTCCGACGGACAATTCCACTTTATGTGGGGCCCCGGAAGAGCGGATGCCGAGACCTCCACCAACGATGAGGTTCAGGCAGCATACAAGGCGCGTGGCGAGACCTACGAACCACTGGGTGTCAGCGGAACCATGGTCGCAGTTGACTGGGACTCTTGCGTTGCCGATGGCGCCTGCATTGAGGCGTGCCCCGTACAGGTCTTCCAGTGGTACCGAACCGAAAAGGACATCCCCGCAAAGGATGTCGTGGGACAAACCTTTGAGGGTACCGGCAGCTCCGAAAAGGAGGAGAGAAAGGACTATACCGACAAGGCGGATCCAATCAGGGAGCATGACTGCATTTGGTGCATGGCATGCGTGTCCGTATGCCCCCCGCAGGCCATCAAGGTTGATCAATCGAACCTGGAGGCACATGAAAAGGCGGCTGGAACCTATACCGAGCTCAAGGGCGGAGAGAACCCGCACGCGCACGACTAGACACCTCCCACATTTTTCATTTTGTAACCTTTTTTCACCCCTGATCGATGCGGCTTTAGTCTCGACTAATTTTGTCTAGCTTTAAATAATATCCTCAAAGTAATTAGTTCATGCCAATAGATGAGAAATTTGTTGACAATCTAGAAGTTGTTGGCCAGACAAACCATTCTGACGGTGAGAATAAACACTTCATCTGGGGAAAAGGCAGAACCGACGGTAATGCATTTTCAAACGATGAGGTCAAGGCAGCATATGAGGCACGCGGCGAGGAACAGGTTCCGCTCGGCATCCACGGAACTACGGTCGCAGTCGACTGGGACGAGTGTACTGCTCAAGGCTCATGCATGAGTGTGTGTCCCGTCCAAACCTTCCAATGGTACAGAACCGAAAAAGACATACCGGCAGCACAGTGCATGGGCGAGACCTTTGAGGGAACCGGCCTGACCGAGCAGGATGAACGTCTAGATTATACTGACAAATCACAACCGATCAGGGAGCATGACTGCACCCAGTGCATGGCCTGTCAAGAGGCATGTCCTGAAAAGGCGATCCTCATTGAGCCGTCATACCAAGAGCATCATGAAAAGGCCGCAGGTACGTATGTACAGATGCAGGGCGGTTCTGTGAACCCACACGCGCACGACTAGAGAAACACCTTCTTTTTTCTTATTTTTTCAAAATCCCACGATCCCTTAACAAATTTTAACCACTGCTGCGTTTTGAAGCTTGCAGAGGTCGCCTAGCCTGGTAGGGCGCGGGCCTTGAGAGCCTGTGCGAGCAATCGCACGGGGGTTCGAATCCCCCTCTCTGCGCTTTTATGATTCTTGGCAACACTCTTGCGCGTCCAGTCTCCATAACATCTCGTGGTTTTCAGGAATTCTGATGAATTGGGCGACAGCCCGGATCTCACACGGCCTCTGCGTTGCCAAAAACTTTCTAGCCCCTCCTTGTACTAGTCATTCAGACCTCCAAGCTCGGCAAGCATGGCCGATAGCTGGATCTCGGGATTTGCCCCGACTAGAACCCTATAGTCGTACTTTGCAATTATCTCCAGGGCCCGACTTGGATTGCCAGCTTTGGACTTGAACACTGCGGAATTGAGGTACTTTAAAAAGTCAGACTCTGACATTCCGTATACCTTGATCAGCTCAATCATCTTGTCTCTGGCCTGTGACAGCTTTCCATCCGTGGCCAGCCTCAGGATGCCGTCCACATCGCTTGCCTTGGTCAGTCCTGCAGATGACCTTACCACGTCCTCCGAGACCGCACCTAGACTTGCTGCTGCTTGGAGCAGGTTGATCGCATGGCGAAGGTCTCCCTCGGTATAGTCATAGATTGCCTTTAGCCCCTTCTTGTCTGATTTTACTTTTTCTTTTTTTGCAACCGCGGCCAGGTGGTCAATTACTTCCTCCTCCGGGATTGCTGTAAACTTGAAAATCGCGCATCTGCTTTGGATTGGATCAATAATCTTTGAGATGTTGTTTGCTATGATGATGAACCTGCAAAATTTCGCAGTATCCTCGATTATTCTCCTCAACGCCGTCTGGGCATCTGACGTCATCTCGTCTGCCTCATCCAGTATGATGAACTTGAACGGAATCTGATCAATACCTGCAAACCTGGAGAACTTTTTGATTTTTTCGCGTACCATGTTTATTCCCCTCTCGTCAGACGCATTCAGCTCCAGCGTGTATTCCCTCCAAACATCTCCCAGCACCTCCCTTGCAATGCACAGTGCAGCCGTAGTCTTTCCGACACCTGCAGATCCTGAAAACAGCATGTGTGGCATCTCTGATGCGTTTTTTATCAGGGCCTCAATGCTGCCCACGACATCCTTCTGGTTTACGATTTCAGGTAGCCTTTGCGGCCTGTACTTTTCAACCCACATAAAGTCTGATGCCATGGTGAAGTATTGCCAAAACTCCACTAATAAATGGCATCACAAACTCGGGGTAGCCGAATGGCCCGGAAAGTGATTCATAATTAACAACCGTGTGCACATCCCGGGTTTTTCTATCAAATTTGTTAAGCAATCTGGCAAGTGATGTGATTTTTGCGATCATTTTGATCCGTTTGGCGCATATCCGTATACGTAACAGCTCGGGCTCTGGAAGTTCAGGCATGAATTTTATCGCCAAAGGGATCTTCGCAGATGTAATTTGTGCCTAAAATCATAAATCACTTCCAGAGCCCGAGCTGTTACCCGTATACCCATGATCAAAACTTGTTGTGAATCGCCTCTCCGGCAGATGCTTCCTGCCGGTGCGTCCATGATACTGCCCGTCACATGTCGGGGGCCGTCCTGTCAGCCTAGGCTATATACTCTGGGTAATCGCCTAATGACCAGCATCAAAAAAGCAAGGGATTCCCATTTATTGTTCATGCGTGAGGAGGCAGTAGGATCAATTGATCTCACCAAAGTGTTAACAGAATTGATCGATCCAATACATCAACTGATTTCAGGAGGGTAATGATCCCTACAATGTCCGATATAGACAACATAGTAAGAGCAAGCACCGTGGGATTTAACCTCGAGGACGTCAAGGTCTCCTTTAACCATGACGTCAAGCTTGATGTCTCAGACGTGCATGTTGAGGGAAAGCAGGGGGAGATACTCAATCTGCCTAGGTGGGTGGCCGATGTCCTAGAGTCTGAAAACCATGCAGAGATTCAGGACAAGGACATGGTCGTGGAGCTAAAGCAGGCAATTGTCAAGGAAAACGTCCAGGGGGAGTTTGAGCTGGCAACGCTAGACTCCCATTTTTACATCCGACTCAGGGCACACATGAGGCGGTTATCCGAGTCAGACAACGACAAGGTCGGAAGCATGCTAAACTCCTTGGTCCGAAAGAGGCAGGGAAAGATTATCCGGCTGGCCGATTCCTCAAAGCTTACCGCAGAAATTGCACAAAAACTGACCGTTGAGGAGCATGCATTCTACAACACAATCTATGAAAACAGCAAGAGTTTCAAGGAGAAAATACTGGGTGATAAAAACGAGTAGCACCGAGACTACGACATTCTCACAGTCTGGACTGTCTGACAAGGTAAAGGAGTTCCTTACCCAGTTCAGGAGCAAGGGTGGCTTCTATTCCTATGTGGAGGAGATAGATCAGATGATGCCAAAGCGCGCAAAGTTCATCGTCGTTGACTATAATGACCTGGTGACAGAACCCCAAATCGAATCCATCTTCAACGAGCAACCAGACGAGATACTTGATGCATTCTCGCGCGCAATCAATGAAATCCTTCAGGAAAGGTTCCCAAAGTATGCCGAAAAAATCAAGGATGAGACCAGGGTCAGGATTGTAAACTATCCGGTGCAGCGAAGCCTGCGGCAGATCAACGCCGAGGTCATCAGCAAAGTGACCAGCGTCTCCGGCATGGTGGTTCGCGCATCAGAGGTCAAGCCACTTGCCCGGGAGATAATCTACACGTGCCCGGACGGTCACGTCACCCAGATTTACCTGCAAAAGGGCATGAGCGTCAACACCCCCGCCAAGTGCTCTGATCCAAAGTGTACCCACAGGGAGCTTGAACTCAAGCCTGATTCCAGCCGGTTCATAGACTTTCAGATACTCAGGCTGCAGGAACTGCCAGAGGACCTGCCCCCCGGACAGCTTCCGCACTATGTCGACGTCACAATAAAGCAGGATCTCGTGGATAACGCACGTCCCGGCGACAGGATCATACTCACAGGGGTAGTAAGGATTGAACAGGAGCCGATCTCCGGCATCAGCAAGACAAGCAGTGCCGTATACCGGCTGCGCATTGACGGAAACAACATAGAGTTCCTTGGAGGGCGGGGCGCCAAAAGCCAGAGAAAGACCGAGAGGGAAGAGATCTCATCTGAGGAGGAAAAAATCATCAGGGCACTGGCAAAAAGCTCCGACGTCTACCAGCGACTGATAGACTCGTTTGCGCCCCACATACAAGGACAGACAATAATCAAGGAGGCCATCTTGTTACTGATAGTAGGCTCTACCCAGCGCGCACTGGCTGACGGAAGCAAGATCCGCGGGGACATCAACATCTTTCTAGTCGGCGATCCCGGTACTGCAAAAAGCGAGATGCTAAAGTTTTGTGCACGCATTGCACCCAGGGGCCTTTACACCTCCGGCAGGGGCTCGACTGCTGCCGGCCTCACGGCTGCAGTCGTCAGGGACAAGACCGGGATAATGATGCTAGAGGCAGGCGCCGTCGTCCTGGGGGATCAGGGCCTAGTGTGCATCGACGAGTTTGACAAGATGAAGCCCGAGGACAGGAGCGCACTGCACGAGGTAATGGAGCAGCAGTCTGCCAGCATTGCAAAGGGTGGCATCGTGGCCACGCTCAACGCCAGAACGTCGATTCTGGCAGCTGCAAACCCGATGTACGGCAAGTATGACCCGTTTAAGAACATAACCGAGAATGTAAACCTGCCCACTCCGCTACTGACAAGGTTTGACCTGATCTTTGTGGTAAGGGACATCCCGACAAGGGAGCGCGATGAGAAAATAGCGAGGCACATCATCGAGCTTCACACCCCACAGGGGGCAGGCAGCCGGTCCCTGATTGACATCGACATCCTTACGAAATACCTTGCATATGCAAAGCGCTCCACTCCTGACCTGACAAAGGAGGCAGAAAGCAAGATTCTGGAGTACTATCTGAAGATGAGGAATGTCGAGGCCGAGGAGATGATTACCGTGACTCCCAGGCAGCTAGAAGGCATCATACGCCTGTCAACTGCCCGCGCAAGGCTCCTTATGAAGGACCAGGTTGAGGAGGAGGATGCAGAGCGCGCCATCTTCCTGATTGAGAGCATGCTGCAGGATGCAGGCGTTGACGTGAACACCGGCAAGGTCGATCTAGGCGTCCTGCAGGGAAAGCCCAGAAGCGAGGTATCCAAGATGCAGCTGTTCATGGATGTCCTCAAGTCACTGGAGGGAGAGAACAAGACCGCAGTAGAGGAAAAGATATTCGTCAAGGAGCTGGAAAAGACCGGCAAGTTTACCGAGGAGGATGCACGTAAATTCCTCAGAAGGATGCTCCGCGAAGCATCTATTTATGAATCAAAACCCGGTCATTATAACCGAGTATGAAAGTCTCAAAGCTTGATCTTCCCAAAAGAGCGCTCAAATACCTGGATTCGCAGGGGTTCAGGGATCTGTACCCGCCGCAGCAGCAAAGCGTCGGGGCCGGGCTGCTTGACGGGCAAAGCGTCCTGGTCTCAGCACCCACTGCCAGTGGAAAGACCCTCATTGCCATGCTTGCAATCCTCAGTTATCTCTCAAGGAGCTCCGGCAAGGTAGTCTACCTCAGCCCCCTCCGGGCCCTGGCCTTTGAAAAGTACTCCGAGCTCAAGAAGATGGAAAAGACCGCGCTGGGGAAAAAGATCAAGGTCGCAATCTCGACGGGCGACTTTGACGGCCTGGAAAAAAACCTCCGGCTTGCAGATGTGCTCGTCCTGACAAACGAGAAGATGGATTCCGTCATCCGGCACGATGCCGAATGGATTGACGATGTCGGCCTAGTCATTGCAGACGAGATACACCTCATCGGGGATCCCGACAGGGGGCCGACCCTAGAGATGGTTCTGAGCCGCCTCAGGCGGCTAGAGTCCGATCCGCAGGTTGTGGGCCTTAGCGCAACGATCAGCAACTCTGGTGAAATCGCCGAGTGGCTGGGCTGCAACCTGGTTGAAAACGACTGGAGGCCCGTACCCCTCTCCGAATGGGTGTGTGATGCAGGGGAGGTAATCGTGCCTGGTGGCAAAAACTTTGAGGTAAAAACCTCCATCAGGGGACTGCCCGTCGATCTGGGCCTGCAGTCAGTCAGGGACGGCGGGCAGGCGCTGCTCTTTGCCGAGACCCGCGCCCGTTCTGTGTCGCTTGCCACAAAGGCCTGCGACGCCGTCTCAAAGCTTCTGACAAAGGAGGATGCAAAAGCCCTTGAAAAGACGGCAAAAAAAATCCTTGCCAGAAGCGAGCACACCGACCTTGTCAAGCGGCTGGCACAGCTGGTAAGGCACGGGGTGGCCTTTCACCATGCGGGCCTGAACCAGAACTGCCGCGAGATTGTAGAGTCCGAGTTTCGAGGCGGTAGCATAAGGCTGATCTCCTCGACGCCGACGCTGGCTGCAGGAGTAAACCTGCCCGCACGGCGCGTTGTGATCTCCAGTATAAGCAGGTATGATGCAAAGTCCGGCACAAACAAGTCGATCAGCGTCCTGGAATACAAGCAGCTGTGCGGGCGCGCCGGACGCCCACAGTACGACGATCACGGCGAGTCGATTATAGTCGCCGGAAGCTTTGACGCATCCGATCTGGTTGACTACTATGTCAACGGCGAACCCGAGCCGATCGAGTCCAAGATAACCGATGACAGGTCCCTGAGAACACACGTGCTGAGTGTAATAGTGACAAATCCGGGCCTAAAGGAGGGGGAGATCCTGGACTTTTTTCTGCAGACGCTGGGGGGGCACCAGTCCACCAAGTCCGGCCTCAAGTTTGCCATCCGTCTTGCACTGCGCTTTCTTGTGACCGAGGAGATGCTCATAAAAAAGGGCGACAGGTACGCGGCCACTGACTTTGGCAAAAAGACCTCCAAGCTTTACATTGATCCGATGACTGCCACCTACTTTAGAAGGTCCCTGGACGGTGCATCGGGGGGCAAGCTACACACCCTTGGATTCCTGCATCTCGTCTCCACCTGTAACGAGTTCTTCCCGAAGTTCAGCCTGCGAAGCAAGGACTATGAAAGGGCAAGCCTGCTGATTGAGAACGGCTCGTCTGAGCTGCTGGAGCAGATTTCAGAGTACGATTGCAACCGCAGCCTTCTGGCCCTTGACTCGTGGATAGCTGAGTCTACCGAGCTCTTCCTCTCTGACAGCCTGGGCATAGAGTCCGGGGACATGCACAGGATGGTCGAGACCGGGGACTGGCTGCTTTACTGCTTTAGGGAGATTGCCAAGGAGTTCGAGCGCGCCGACCTGCTAGAGGAGCTCGATGTGCTGCGCACGCGCCTGACATACGGGATCCGCCCGGATCTCGTCGATCTTGTCGGGGTCAAGGGTGTAGGCCGGGTCAGGGCACGGACATTGTTCAGGCACGGGATCAAAGATATCGCCGGGCTGCGAAAGACCCCGGTGAAAAAATTGGCAGAAATTGATAAAATCGGCTCAACCCTTGCAAATAACATAAAGTCTCAGCTGCGTAGGGTAAGATAATTGGCCGAATACATCATTGGTGCTGTTGCCGCATCTGCTGCCGCATTTGCCGTCGTATATGGCTTGACCCCCGCTCTGATCAGGTACCTGACTAATCACAACTCCACGGTTCCCGATGTCCACAAAAGAGACAGGCCACAGGTGGCCCGTCCCGGCGGGATTATCATCATTGCCGGGATCCTAGTCTCAGAGGCGATTCTTTTTGGCTTTGTTCAAAATGTCTCGATCTTGGCCATAATGTTTACGAGCCTTCTGGCGTTCATAGTAGGATATATCGATGACAAAAAGGTAATGGGTGGGTGGTTCAAGCCCCTGGCCTTGGCAGCTGCTGCAGTACCCATAATCCTCCTGGGCACATACGAGACTGACCTTGCGTTTCCCCTGTTCGGGGATGTAAAGATCCCGCTGCTTTATCTGGGGGTTGTTGTCCTGATCATTCCCATAACCGGCAACACCATAAACTCAATTGACATCCTCAACGGCGTGGCAAGTGGGTTCATGGTTATTGCCAGCATGTCGCTGTCGCTGTCCCTGTTCATAGTCGGGAACCATGAGATCGCAGTGGCCAGCCTTCCCCTGGTCTTTGTATCGCTGGCCTTTTACAGGTATCACAGGAATCCAAGCCGCATATTTCCGGGGGACTCGGGGGCCCTGACCCTGGGGGCCATGTACGGCACACTGGCCATTGTAGGTGGCGTTGAGATTGTAGCAGCAGTGGCCCTTTTGCCCGCAATAGTCAACTCCTTCCTGTTTCTGTCAAGCGTCAAGCGCTTTGCCGAGCATCGCACCATACACTTAAAGCCCGTGGTTGCCACCGATGATTTCAAGCTAAGGGCCAAGAGGGATCCACGCGCCCCGATTACGCTGCTGAGGATAATCGTATCTAGGATGCCCCTTACCGACATACAGGTCTCGCATGTCATCTTCAGGCTTGCCGCCTTTTCCGGAGTCCTTGCCGTGATATCTGCATATCTGATGGGTGTACGGATTTGAGGCAGCTGTACGGATTTATCCTCTGCATGTGGGCCCTGATGCTTCTGGGAGGAGGAATCATAGTTACAATCCTGGGACCAATCCACATCTCCGGATTTGGCGACCTTGATCAGATCATATCCTCGGCAGTCAAGGGGATGATCGCAATCGGCCTCGTAGTCCTCTGGATAGCAATCCTGTCTAAAATGAAGAAGTGGATGTTCAGCAGGATGGTGCAAGACTAGCTTGAACCCCCGTCTGCTCCCTCACGTCTGACTCGGATAGTGTGCCCCACAACCGTATCTGAGCGCGTAAAAACATAACATTTCATGTATGTGGTCACGTCCCTTGCTGGCTAGGCATGGAAATCACAACCATGCATCTAATTCGTGCCTGATTTGTAGGGGTAGGTGACCTCGTACCATTTCATGCATAAAATCAGGTCATGCAACACACTAATTCGGAGATCACTTTTTATAATTTTTACAGATAAAATCCCTGTTGGAGAAAATCGTTATCTTTGGAACCGGCCAGCTAGCCCAGCTATTGTATGACTATATAGACGAGGACAGACAGTTTGAGATTGTAGCCTTTACCGAGGATAGTCCCGTCCGCGATGAGCTCAACGGACTGCCTATAGTCGATTTCAATGACGTACTGGACAGGTATCCCCCCGACATCTTCAAGATGCTTATCGTAGTCGGCTATTCGCAGCGAAACCAAAAGCGCAAAAAAATCTTCGAGCGGGCCAAGTCGCATGGATACTCGCTTGTCAACTATATCCACCCCTCTAGTATACTGCCTAAAACAACAACGATTGGGGAGAACTGCATCATTCTTGAGAACAACGTATTCCAGCCCCATGTCTGCATAGGGGATGATATGGGGATGCTGTCTTCCAATGTTGTCAGCCATCATGTAAGAATAGAGGATCACTGCTTTCTTACCGGCCATGTATACGTGGGCGGCCGGGTGACTATTGGCTCCGGCTCAACCTTGGGGCTTGACTGCACGGTAAAGCAGCGCGTAAAAATCGCACCAAAGACATTTGTCGGCGCCAACGTCTTTCTAAAGTCTGACACCACAGAGAACAGCGTGTACGAGTCCCCCGATCCAAAAATACTTTCAACCGGACAATCCGCCTAGCCAAGCTCTGGCCGTCGCAATCCTTAAACTACTATTGCTGAGTTTTTTTTATAATGAAGTTCGTCTTTCTGAGCCATGACGTTGACTGGAGGCATTCGGGGCCCCCCAAGCAACACATTCTGGACAGAAGGGATCGCTTTGACGAGTCGGTTCTGGAGAATCTGGACTCTGTGAACCCCTACAACAACTTTGATGAAATCATGTCCATTGAGGAAAAATACGACTGCCGTTCGACGTTCTTTTTTAGGACAAAGTACGAGGGCGGGGACTTTCGCGAATACAAGGATCAAATCAACGAGCTTGAGGGTTCCGGCTGGGAGATCGGGCTGCATCTGGATCCTGGCTCAATCTATGATACATCTAACATCAAACGCGAGTATGACGGGCTGTCCGGCATAGCCAGGAGCAAAATAATCGGAAACCGCGTCCACTATCTCAATTATGACGATGCACTGCCCTCCCGGCTCAGGGAACTGGGGTTTCAATATGACTCCTCGCTCAAGTTCTCCAAGTCCGAGCTGGTCGACGACGACTTTGGATTTTATCAAAACGAGATAATCCAGTTTCCCCCCACCGTGGTCGATGCATATCTTTTCTCGTGCATGGGGATAACCGAGGACAACATCCTTGCCTTTTTCAGGCAGCTTTTGCAGCGAGACGGCAAGGTCATTACGATTATCTGGCATGACAACGTATTGCGCATGAAGGGCGGCAGGATGTACTCAAAAATCATGGAGTTGCTGAATTCCGGCGGCGTGGAGTTTTGTACGGGAAAACAGCTCTGTTCCATGATTCAAAAGGGCCTCATCTCCTAGAATACACTTTTAGCACCTGCCTGGGAAATCACGACATATCCTATGGCAAAAAACAGCATCCAGCTTGAGCGTGAAAGGCTCATCAGCGAGTGGATTCCGGATCTTTTCTCCTCTGGCTTTTGCAGCGTCCTGTATGTTGGCGCAAACAAAAGACGACAGCACTTTGTCGATGTTTTCGAGGAGAATAAATTCTCAAACATCACGATTCTTGAGATATTTCCAGAAAATGTCAGTTTTTTAAAGGAAAGGTTCCCAAACACCGACGTCTACAGGGTCATCTGCGGCGACGTACGCAAGGTTGAAAAATTAAACTTTGAAAGGTTTGACGTCGTCTTTTTCTGGCACGGCATAGATCTCCTGCCAAGACACGACATTGTCCCCACCCTCAAAAAGCTTGAAGGACTCTGCAAGAACCTGATCGTTTTGGGAATGCCTTACGGCAGGTTTCCCAAGGACGACACGGTCTTTGATGGCAACCAGAACGAGGATCACGTAAGCCCCGTCTATCCGGAGTTTCTGCAAGAGCTAGGATATGAGATACGCACCCATGGGCCACGGGATCAGATCGGCTCTAGCATAACGGCCTGGAAGGCCCCCTGACCCCCTATGATCCGGCCCAGCTGCCTCTCTTTTTGTCGTATTCCTCCCGGGAGTACTTTATCCTTGCAGGAGCCCCTGCAACGACAACGTTTTCAGGCACGTCCTTTGTGACTACTGCCCCCATCGCTATGACGCTGCTCCTTCCGATTCTTACCCCTGCCCTGACTACTGCCCTTGCACCTACGATTACCCCGTCCTCAAGCGTGACGCCTGTCATTTTATCGCATGGCGGATACGGATCATTTGTCAGGGTCGCACCGGGACCGATGAACACCTTGTTTCCGACCCTTGTCAACGGCGGCAGGTATGCCATCCCCTCGATCTTGCAGTCATCCCCGATTTTTACGTCATAGTCTATGTGTACCAGGGAGCCGATCTTGACGTTGCTGCCTATCTCCGTCCTGTCCCCGACATAGCTAAAGTGCCATACCTGTGTGCCATCCCCGATTTTTGCAGTCTCTGAGACGAAGTTTGTTACCAAGATCCTACAGATGCCATGGCGATGCTTGCTTTATTATCTTATCCGGCAGTTTTTCCCTGTTGCTCTCAAGAAAGCCCATCTCGTGGTTTCTGTCCCGCAGGTCATCGGGCATCATGATTGGGATCTCCTCCATTATTGCAAAGAATCTGGAGCATTTTGGGCAGTAAAGCGCGCCCTCCACTATTGTGTCCCCCCTTGTCTTGCACTCGTGTAGCTCCAGCGGGTGGTGCTTGTCTATAGGACATGCCAAGATCTCCAGCAGTTCTTTTCTCATTTTAACTCCAGATAGATTGGGGTTCCCTTTTTGCTTGATAAAAGTGCAGCTTCGGCGATTTTTGTCACGTTTACCGCCTGCCGGGGCTTGACCCTAAGCTCGGCCTCACCCCTTATGGCGTCTATAAAGTTCTGAATCTCCAGCAGTAACGGCTCCTTTTTCTCGTTTCTTGGCACTTCGGTCTCCTCCTTTTTTTCCACCCTGACCTCCTGGGTGATAAAGTCCGACGAAATTATGGCGTCCGTGCACACCGCATCGAGCCTTCTTATCCTTGTCGGCGTAATCCAGTTTGATGAGATAATTGCGACCCTGTCGTTTTCGAATCCCAGCATGATTGACGCAAAATCCTCATGCTCGTGCTTTATCTGCCCGGCCCTGGCAAAAACCACATTCGGGGCCTCCTCAAACAGCCACATCGCAGTGTCAATGTCGTGTACTGCAGTATCGTAGATGATTCCGACATCCTTGATGTGCAGCGGCATCCTGTTCTCCCTGTGGAACTCTAGCATGACCAGTTCGCCATACTTTTTTGTCGCAACAAAGTCCTTTACAATGTCCACTGCAGGATTGAACCGCTCGATATATCCTGACGTTAGGACGACCCTGTTTTTTGCGGAAAGTTCCAGCAGTCTTTCGCCCTCTGCAGAGTCGTATGTAAGCGGCTTTTCGACAAACACGTGTTTTTTTGCATCAAGCAGCTGCGTTGCAATGTCATGGTGCGTCGATGTCGGCGTGCACACAAGCGCTGCATCAAACTCCTCGCTGTTTAGCAGCTCATCAGCTGAGCTGTACTGGCTGACGGAGTATTTGTGCGCATACTCTCTGCCTCTTTGCTGGTCTGCGTCGCAGATCGCGCACAGGACACCCAGCTGCGACAGGATTCTTGCATGGTTCTTGCCCCACCCGCCTGTTCCTATCTGTGCAATCCTCATCTAGTACACCGCCGTAAGCCAGTGTGCATAGCCTTCATTTCTGTTCGTTACTATGCCGTCGTACTCGTTCATGAGCCTTTTTGTGATCGTGCCCACCTTGCCGCTCCCTATCCTTCTCCGGTCTACCGATCTGACGGGGGTGATCTCCGCTGCGGTTCCTGACAGAAACATCTCGTCTGCAGTATACAGCTCGCTTCTGGGGATTTCCCGCTGGCTGACTCTGATGTCCAGATCCCCTGCGACCCTCATTATTGCATCCCTGGTCAGCCCCTCCAGGGCAGAGGAGCTTATAGGGGGCGTGATGATCTCCCCACCCTTTGCGATGAAGATGTTCTCGCCTGGAGCCTCGCTGACGTTGCCGTTCTGATCCAGCAGCAATGCCTCGTCGTAGCCGCCCCTTTTTGCCTCCTGGGTTGCAATGATTGAGTTCAGGTAGTTTCCGCCCATCTTGGCCTGTGGAGGCGTTGAGGTGTCTGAGAACTTTCTCCACGAGGACACCCCGACGGCAATTCCCTTCTTGCTAAACAGGTCGCCGAACGGGAACGCGTAGATTCCCAGGTGGGTAGGGGCCTTTTTTGTAACGTGCAGACTGATCCCATACTCGCCTATAAAGTAAAAGGGCCTGATGTAGGCTGACCTTTTGATACTGTTTTTCTTACACAGGCCGATGATTGCGCTTTTAACCCGCTGATCGGTATATCTCAGGGACATTTCATAAAACTCCCCCGATCTTCTGAACCGCTTGATGTGCTCGTCTAGCCGGAAGATGAACAGATTCTTCGAGTTCCAGTAGGCCCTGATTCCCTCAAACACGGACGTTCCGTAGTGTATGGCGTGCGTTGTAATTGGAACCCGGGCCCTGTCCTTTGGCACGAATCTACCGTCCAGCCACATGTATTTTGAGAACGGCAGTATCATAAAACAACTGGAAACTCAGTCGTAATTAACCTATTTGTGCTAGTATCGTAAGAGTTTACTCCATAGGCGACATTGTCAGCCAGGGCCTTGATCACCGTGCCCACCACGCCGTATTTTCGGGAGTGGGTAAGCTCTTACCTAGTATCCGTCCTTTGGGAACTTCATTCCGACGATGCGCGTGGTCCTGTCCTCAATGCTTGCAAACTTTCTGACCGTGTCCCAGTTCTCCTCAATTATACCTGCAACCCTGACTGGAACGTCGTTTTTCCAGTCCGCCTCCATCCCTACGGCTGCCCGGTACAGCTTGTCTTTGACTGATGTTGCAGAAAGTGATTTTCTCTTGCCTACCCTTGGATTTAGCCTGTAGATCTTTAGCATGTATCCCTCCACCCTGTCCCCGGTGTACGTAAAATAGTCCCCCCTGACTCCCCTCAGGATCTGCCTGCGCAGCTGCCATGATTTTGGTGCAAGCAGCGGAGGGATGTATTTTCTAAAGGGCGCAAAAAACGTATAGTCGTCTGTCACCTCCACCCCATCATCAAAGACTGCGCTTATCATCTCCCTTCTTTGTCCAAACGTGAACGGAAAGCTTTTACTGTTGATTTCATTTGTCCCGTCCCTGAATGTTACGGGCATGATCTTGACCCTGTCTGCCTCTGCCTTTAGCTCGGTAATGATTTCCACGTGTGCCTTTGTCACGGGATTCATATGTGCAAGGTATAGCGCAGTTGCCATTCCAGATTTTCTAAAAACCCGTTCTATTTCAATTATTGAGTATATGGAATTTCTAGTCTAGCCGTATGACTCGTACTTTACCTCAAAGCTTCCGTCCCCGCGCTTGTCATGCTGCGTAACGAATCCCTTTGGCTTTAGAAAGTCCATGACCCCGTCAATGGTTCCCTGCCATCCGCATACATAGAACATCGTGTTGTCCTTGGTTATTTCCTCGCCTGCCAGCTCTTCTAGCGGCGACTTGCCTCCCTCCCTGGTTCTCAGGAACGTCTCGACCCTTCCCACCTGGCCTGACCATGATCTGTTAAACCATTCCTGGGGTCTGCTGATTGCAGCCCTGTACTTGAAGTTCCACTTGTCCTTGCCTCTGTCCTGGCTTTCAATCTCTAGGTCGCTGAGCAGCCCTTTGTATGCGAGCTCGTCTACGTAGCTTGCCCCGTGCAACACTATGATCTCCCTTTTGTCTTCAATATCGTGTAGATGCTGTGCAAAGCTAACAAACGGTGCCAGGCCGGTTCCTCCCCCGATGCACACTATGCGCCTTTCGTCCTTTGAGCCGTCCGGAAGCGTATCGTTGATGTCCAGTGCGAGGCCCGAGGGCTTGAGCCAGCTGATCTCGTCGCCCTCCTTTGCATTGAACAACTGGGTGGTGAACCTTCCCGGAAGTGGCTTTCTTACCCATCTGATGACCAGCTCTATGTACTGCTTGTTTTCGGGATGTGACGCAATTGAATATGCCCTCCGGACTATCTTGTTGTCTTCTGCGGGGTTTGGCAGTCCCAGGGTGATGAACTGGCCTGCACGAAAGTCAGGAACCCCACCCTCGTTTGGAACAATTCGGAAGATTCCCAGATCCTCTTTTAATGTTTGAATATAAGTTATGGTTGCCTTGTTGTCTACTACCACTGATTAACGACGTTTCTAATGGTTAAATATCTTATGTTGACTCCAAACAGAAATTTTCCAAAACCGCTAAACGTTAATAGCCAATTCCCACAGGATTTATCAGTCAGAATTTTCTGATTTGGGCCGGTCGTCTAGCCTGGTAGGATAGGTGCATGGCATGCATCGGATCAAGGGTTCAAATCCCTTCCGGTCCACCCGCGACGAACCTCCAGCCGCGCTTGAGGAATGCGTCTATCTTGTCGCTAGGTATTGCCCGCTGGGCCGGCCTGCCATCTTGCCGATGTCCAGTTTCTGGAACATCTCTAGCATCAGGCCAAGCTTCTCTGGCGTGGCATCATGTATGATATCGTGCATGTCCTGTTTCTGCTCTAGGATCGGGTCGGCATCCTGCGCCTCAAGGTCAAGTAGCTCCTCGGAGCGCTTGAAGGCCTCGCGCATCTCCTGAATTAGTATCTCCGGAAGGATTCCCTTGTTGGTCGTGTATTTTGCCTCCATTGAGCCCTTGTGTCCCATGAAGAACACCCTAAAGTCGTGCGCGATTTTTCCCTTGGATTCGGCAACTAGCAGTTCGGTATCAAAGTATGCGCGAAGTATGTATGGCCTCCACTGGAACCGCGGACGGAATGTCTTGCGTATCTCCTTGCTTATCTGTCGTGTCGGCAGAAATGCCTTTGTTTGTACGAGGTCACCTACCCCTGCCAATCAGGCACGAACTGACATCTATGACTATGATTTTCATGCCTAGTCAACAGGGGGACGTGACCACATACCTTTGTTTTGTTGGCTCCCCTGCCTGTTCTGTATATGTAGTCAGGTGCTATTATGGGCGAGTCCCCGTGGAGCGGTTCTCCTGCCGCAAGCCTGTCGTTAAGGTATGCCACCAGTCTCTTTGTTCCCGACGATGTCAGGAATGTAAAGTACTGGTGCCTTGCCTTGGACAGGCTGGGTCTTATAACGACCTGGTTTGGCGTTCTGATGCATTTGACGGTACCCTGATGGATTACGATGTCTGGCATGTCGGCCATCTTCAGACCGTCTGTCCCGTCATGGTTTCCCAAAACCTCCGGTCTTAGTCCCGACTTGGCCATCAGCGACATCATGACCGAGGAGCGCAGTGACGCTCTTGCAAAGACCTCGGAGATCTCTTGCGCATTGGGCACTTTCTCGTTTTGTAGCGTGGGCGTATAGTCAGGATTGGATACCTTTAGCTTGCGCCTTATTTGCACATCAAAGTGCCCAAGCCATGATTTGACTGCCTTGACAAAGTCTTCCACGTATCCCGGAGAATAGCCTTTTTCTTCCATCAGCGTGATGTGATCCTCAAGGAGATTCGTAACCGTTCTTTGATCCTTTGTTCCAAGATCCGCCAGTTCCATTGGCGTCATGTCGTGCATCTCACAGAACCTGCTTAGGCGTCGAAGCCTCACTTCTGCTGTGATCGGCGAGCCTCGAGCCAGATTGTCATGCCATCTTTTGATCTCCGGGTTTGCCAGCATTCGTTGCTTTTTTGAGACTTTATGTTTGGTAGTGTGGCGTGTTGTCTGTTTCTTGTTTCCCATATCGGTCAGCCTCTCGGCGACTTCATTCTTGGATGGTGTGCCGCAATCCCCTATTTCATTCTTGGGTGCATTTTGGATAGAATCGCAGTAATAGTCTAGACTTTCGAATGTGCTCATGCTATCTTATTATACGATAGTAGCATATATAGATGTCGTAATTTAAGATAGCAAGACTGTGAATGGTTAAAATAGGTGTCACATTATACGATAACACGATGGCGCTGACAGTCAAGACCTCAAGGGGTGCAAAGTATCTCTATTACCAGGCTGGGAAAGAGTCCATATACATAGCGCCAAAAAACGATCCGTCAAAGGCCAAGATAGAGAACGTGATGCGCGCCTTGGATTATGCGCAAGAAAGGATAGATCACCATACGGAATCATTTGATGAGCTCCTTGAGTTTCTGCCGCCCAAGGAACGCAAACGATATGCCTCAAAGTAAGATCTTACAATGTACCGGTGCGACATAATTTTCATATAATTAGGCTTTATGCGTAATCGGCCTGAGCGAGATGAATTTGTTCGTAATAATCCTAGATCTGAATCGATTACGCATAAAGTCTAATACAAATCGCTAACCCTGATCTAGTTTGTTGCATAATTCTGCCTGAAGTTCGGAATTTGACTGAAAATCACTAGACCTTATGCGTAATCGACCGGATCGAAATATTCCGACGGTGGCCGGCCATACATGCAAGGCTGACGGCATCACATGACGTGTATGAGGGCGGCAGAGTCCGTATATAGTGCAGCTACGAGCCATTACAGCTGGTAAAAACTACAGTATAGTGCGGCATCGTGTGGCGCCGCAATGCGCTCCGTATCGTGGTATCAGAACCCATGCATGAGCTTCTTGTTCCGCTTGTCCCACAGCAGCCTAAAGTTGGCAAGCCCGGCCGTCACCTGGAACTCCCTGTCGAACTCCTCGGCGGTCCCGTCGTACGGATCACGCATCCGCTTGTACTGCTTTATCCGTCCTATGGCGTGCTCTACTGTCACCCTCTTGCTGCTTATCCTCCTGTTCTGCGCTTTCTGTTTCTTTGTAAGCTTGCCTTTCCTTGGCTTCTTGTCGGGCTGCACGGATGTGGCCCCGGGATACACCTCCTCGATTCCCATGTATCCCAGATCAGAGAACATCTTTACCTTCTCGTCCTCGGGGTGCTTTCTGTTGCTGCGCATCCTGGCAGTCAGGATTCCCAGATCCGGTGGGTTGTTCTTTATCATGGTGAGGTCGTGCGTGCTTCCGGGCGCCGACTTGCTTGCATACATCGCCAGTCCCTTCTTGTCGGCAATCACCTGGGTGTTGCGCGTAAAGCTCTTCTTCTTGCCAGAGTATGCCTCCTTTCTTGGCTCCTTGTCTGTGGGGCGCTGTATGTCGATGTGCGTGCCGTCTACAATCACGGTCAGATCCGGGACGATCTTCTTGACTTCCTTGATCGTGCGGGCGTTTCGTATCTTTCGCGATACGGCGTCCGGCGTGGGCAGTATCTTGGTGAATATCATGTCGCAATACCTGAGGTACCTGCATACGGTGCTCTGGTCTATGCCAAAGAATGCCGCAAGCTGCTCCTGTGTCGGGTTTCCGTACTTGCGCATCAGCGACATCAGCAGGGCGTGGCGGTAGGACAGCTTGCACCGGTTTCCGGGCAAGTTGTCCTCGTCTTCTGAGAACAGGGGGCCTTCTGTGTGCTTTTTGGCAAGCTTCGTAAACCGGTCATATATGTAGTCAAACTGGCGGAGGTTCATCGACGTGGTGGGCTGCAGGGACCCGCCACCGATTATGTCATCGAGCACCTCGAGCCTGTGCATGAGGGCGGCGTTGTCCGCGGAGCGCCTGTCGTCATCCCAGGTTGCGGGCCACATCCGGCGCTCGGCGTCCAGCTGCTGTTCCAGCTGCCCTATCCTCTCCTGATCCCGCTCCTGCCTCCTGCCGTCCTGCCTGCTCTTCTTCTCGTACTCTCTGATCTCCTTCCTGTACTGCATCCTCTCCGTCCTGTCCCGCGCCTTCTCCTTCCTGTCCTGCCTGCTCTTCTTCTCGTGCCTCTTGATCCTCTTCTCATACTTCTTGATCTTCTTTTTGTCCCGCGCCTTCTCCTTCCTGTCCTGTACCTTCTCCTTCTCGTACTGCTCGATTCTCTTCTTCAGCAGTCGTATCTGCTCGGTCTCGGACTTTGCCATTACTCTTATGCGAGAATGGATCCCGGATCTAAATCAATCGTCTGAAAATAGTTGTGGTTTTGATCAAATATTTTCAACGTTGTAAGGTACAGTCGCGCGTGCGCCGGCCCTGACTTGCCTCATTTGTAGCCCGTGCGCCGGGGGCATCGCCGCTAATTTCGTTTACGCATAAGGTCTACTGAAATGATCTACTAATCCTGACCGAAAAAACGTACGAGGTCACCTACCCCCGCCAGTCAGGCACGAATTAGCATGAATGATTGTGATCTTCACGCCTAGCTAGCAAGGGACGTGACCACATACGAAAAAACAATGGATCATGAGGGTGCCCTGTATGGCACGAGTTGACACGCACGGACAACGAAGTACGTAGAGAGGGGCGCAGGCCTAGCCGTCAGGTACGACTCGGGTTGGGAGAAGGATCTGAAGAATGCCAACCGCCACAAGGAAGGCGCCCCGTTCCTGTACGCAGAAGGCATGATAATGGCCATGGCTGCGCTCAGGACCGCATTCATGATACCATACAGGCAGCTGTCAGGCATGATCAGGGAGATGCTGAAGGGCATGGACTCGCCGTGTTACACCGCGATATACAGGGTGATGCAGAAGCTTGACGTCAACATTGCAGAGAATGATCACGGTGCGCGACAAATCCCGGAACCTGGTCATGATAGCCGACGCCACGGGCCTCAGGCAGCACAACCGGGGAGAGTGGATACGCAGGAAATGGAAGGTAAGGCGCGGGTTCGTCAAGGTGCACCTGATGATCGACGCAGACATCAGGCAGGTGCTGGCAGTAGCCGTCACAGACGAGGCAGTCGGCGACAGCATGGAGCTGCCGACACTGCTAGAGGAGGCGACCAGGAGCATCAGGGAAGATGCGTAGCAGCAGGACTGCCCCGATGCCGCGGACGCAGTCAAGATCTACAACATGCTTGCAGACGGGATCTCGTCGCTGGTCCTGATCAGTACCGGCGAGAATCCGAGCATGCCGGGCAGGATCCTGCCTGCGGACGGTGGATACTGTTCAAGGAAGAACGCGGCCGAGTGCCATGGGTGCTGCATAAGGCCGCTCATACGGCTTTTGACAAGCTGCAATGCAAGGGGCAGGGGCAGCGGCGACAAGTGGGGCCGGCTGGTGCGATGGCAGCTCGGGGGCGGCCCCGAGGAGCCGGTGGGCAGTCTATCAAAGGAGGAGAGGCAGGAAAACCTGCGGTACCCGAAGAGCACGATCGGCTTTGGCATCAGATGGATCGTCGAGATCGTGATATCGGCCATAAAGCGCATGTTTGGCGAGGACGTAAAGGCCCTCAAGTGGTCCAATATAGTGCAGGAGGTAAAGTTGAGGATATGGCTGTACAACAAGTGGATCGCAGAGGCGGTGGCTGCCGTGTAGGAACCGAGCGCCGGTAGTGATCCGGAAGAATTGGCTGGGCTCTAGTCGGAGTTATGCAACAAGCTATTACGCGTGGAATCCTTATAAACACGACACATAGATGCTAGGATAGCCCCTAGGCAGAATTGAAGTCATGACCCCCTGCCTGTAGATCCGTACGTAGCCGTCTGCACCGCCACGGGTCAGATACATATGGGAAGACTGAGGCATGCAGGCGTGGGCAAGGACGAGGATCTCAGGATCAAAGTTTTTTCTTCGGACGAGTCACTGAAGGTGCTGGGGGAGATACTTGGCAACGAGTCTGGCCGCAGCATTGTCAAGGCGCTGATCAGCCGCGAGATGTACGTAAACGAAATTGCAAAAAAACTGGGATTGCGCCCAAACCTGGTGGTTCATCACCTGCACAAGATGGAGTCAATCGGCCTAGTCGATATTACCTACAAGAGGATCACCAAGAAGGGCATCGAACACAGGCACTTTGGAATACCCAAAGGACTGCTTGCGTTGCCGGGCATGCAAGAGGAGGACGAGGACAGGTTGTTGAGACGGATTCTAGGCGGCGTGAAGTTCGTGGTGATCGGCATTGCAGGCCTGGTGCCGCTGGCACTCCGGACTGCAAGCGTCCAGGTGGATCCCGGCGCCGATTCGGATGCCGGCCTGTCGCTGACAGGCGCCCTAGTAGCGGGCCTGCTCATAGTGGTCATGGGACTCGTAGCGGAAAGGATCTATGTGCATAGAAAAAAATAGGAATGCCTCAGTTGAGGCCATGTGCTGCCTTGACTGCATCCCTCAGGCTCCCCGCCGTCAGCGACATTTCCTCGTGGTAGTGCTTGGCAGAGTCTCCTTCGATCAGATACATTCCAGACGTGGGGCCGACCAGGGCATAACTGTCACCGGCTATGCCGTCCGGATTTTTCTCTAGGAACATTATGACATCGTCGTTGATCCCGACGTCATGCCTATCGAACACAGCTATCATGTCGTCAGTTTCCCCGCCATACAGCTGTACGTCTACGGTTCCCTCATCCGTCTCGCCCTTGAAGACATCGCTTACCTTCACCGTGACGATCGTGAAGACCCAGTAGCCGTCATCGGCCGGATCCATCTGCTTCTTCACAGAGGCCATGTTGCTCACCACGCCCTCGATCACCAGATCGCTGTGTTTCACTCGTTCCTGAAGCGTGAATGCAACCTCATCGGAGTGTTGTATTGCAACCGTCTTGTCAGTGTGTGGGAACGCCGTCTGCGTGTGTTCCACATACGTCTGTCCTGGCACGAACAGCAGGAGCACCGGCAGCAGCACCGCCGCCACCACTGCTGAAAGTATGATTCGGCGGCTCATGGATATTTCCCCTCCACAGTACTTACGTCGTGTTCTGACGGGGTCCGGTATATCTCGCCGATGCCGTGACTGCCGCGCATCAGCTCCGAGTTCGGATCATGTACCAACCTGATCGCGTGGCCCGTTTCATGGATTGCAGTGGACAGGTAGTCCTTGACCCAGAACTTCCACCAATCTGCACCGGCGCGGTCACCCCAATGCACATTGTAGTTGAACCGGATGTCAGAATCCACTATGGTGGTTCCCCCCTGTATCACGACTTGGTTGACGGCCCATGTCCCGGAATACAGGCTGGATGCACCAACAGTCATGTTTGCCGTGCTCGACAAAACCTCGTCAAACTCCAAACTTGATGATGGTATGGAGTTCCAGACATCCACGGCTGTTGCAAAGTCATCGCACGGATCAGTGCTGGATTCGACAGGCATGAGATTGACAGAGCTGAGACACGCATATCCCACATCGTCGTGGTTCCAGGATCCCGCGCCCACACCGTGATTCGCATGTGCAGAGCCGGGGACGGACAGGCAGGCTGCCGCCATTCCCAAAACCAGCAGTTTTTGCTTCGTATTCAAAATCATTGCCTCATCTGCACACTGCATCATAATAAGAAAATCTTCAATCCGGATTGAATAGTCTGTTGCCAGCCTTCCCAAAAGTTCCCCATAAGACGGCTCTAGGTTTGACACAATCCGGATTAGGCTGTCTGCAGATCCGTATGCATCTGGGCATTAATAACAGGGGTGCAAAGACAATAACCATATGCCGATTATGTATGTAGACGAATCTGGCTCTGTGAGCTACAATGACAACACAAATTTCTTCGTTTTGTCTGGAGTGATTAGACCTTATGCGTAATCTACCGGATCGAAACATTCCGATTGAAAGTCTACCGTGCATGCAAAGTAAATCAGTAGTTGAAAATGTACCCCCTTTTTAAGTGTCTGAATGTTTTGAACAAGTTGACATGATTTTTTCACCAATCGAGCTATAAACAGCGGTGTTCCTGTCTACCTTGATAATGAACCAAACCCAACAGAAACACCACACAAGGTACGGTGAGGCCGGATTTAAATTCTTGGTTACCGCAGTAGGCATGCTGAAAATCAAGTTCTCCTCAAGACACAACGCCATGTGGGGCTTGGAAGACGCCTCCCGCCTGATTGCATCCATGTCGGAGCGTTCCGCATGTGCGCACTATACCGCCCAAAAGCTTGCACTTCTTGCATCAGAAGGCGCCGGGGCCGCGGTGCCCAGCTCGGCCTGGCTTCTTGCAAAGCTGGGGCACGCAAGACTGTCCACGATGGAGAAAAGGTGCGATGCAATGCTGCATTACACGGCCGCCGAGGCGGTGGGCAGGCAGCTTTGCTCCCTCCAAAGGAGCCACAAGGCGCCTGTCCTTGCCATAGACGAGACCAAGCTGCCCAGATACGACAAGAAAACCGACATAAAGCACCTGGTAAAGTCAAAGCGCGACAGGGGCACCATCAACTATGAGCAGTACATGACATGCAAGCTGACATCCAAGGCCGGCGCCGACGTGCATACGGCCTGCCGCATGGTGACCGAGGGCGACAATGGTGAGGACCCCATAAAATTCGAACCACCCAAATGCGTAGAATTTGTATATGACAGGAGGGCATACGGGGCATGAAAAAACAAAAGTTCACATTGGCCGAAAAGACAGACATAGTGATGGAGTCCATCAAGACCAGCATCAGCACTGCCGAGCTGTGCCGCAAGCACAACATCGCGCCCACCACGTTTGGCAGGTGGATGGACAGGTTCGTCGAGGGCGGCAAGGCATCCATCCTGGGCCGGAATGACAAGGTAGCGGCTGCCCTGCAAAAGGAGAACCAGAATCTCAAACGCATCATAGGCGAGTATGCAGTGGCCTGTGACGCTTTAAAAAAAACAATGGAGCTGAGCAAAGGATGAATGCCGTACAGATCTGCCACCAGAAGATGGGCCTCAACACGGCCCTGAAATACTGCGGCGTCTCAAAGGGCACCTGGTATTACGCCAGGAAGGACGTCGACAGACGGACCAGAAAAGCCGACTCTGGGACGGTCTCAATCATACGTACCATAGGCAAGAAAAGGCCGACGTATGGAACCCGGAGGATGGCAAACCAGATATTGCGCGAGACTGGCGTGCGCGTAAACCGCAAAAAGATACAGCGAATCTACCGCCAGATAGGCTGGATCGAGCCCAAAAAGACCAAAAACGACATAATACGGGCCTCGCGCAAGCTTACAAGGCCAGATGCCCCCAACCGGCTGTGGCAGGCAGACATTACATACGTGGACTCCTGCCGGGACGGCTGCCTGCTACTGTCTTCAACGTACTCTCTGATGCCTTCTTCGCTGTAGATGGCATCCATACTCCTTCCTGATACCACGGCGCAAAAGGAGAATGCGATTCAGGCCTTCCTCGATCCGGTATCCTGCAGATCCGGACTTCAGCATGCTGACCTCTGCGATCAGACAACGGTTCTCAGTACTCCATCTTCTTTTTGTCCCTGGCCTTCTCCTAAAACAGCTGGGAATCCTGCACCTTCTCCTAGCATACAGTACTGCTCAGAACAAAACGGCCACTTAAGCAGTCGTATCTGCTCGGAAGCATCAAGAGGGACTACCTGTGGCCCCATTACTCTTGGCTGAGGGAATGGACGCCTCGGACGTCATAAATCAGGCCGGGACTGAAAACAATGATAGAATACACTCCTCGCTTGGATATCTCACTCCGATGGAGTTCATCGTACGCGTGCGCCAAAGGCTCCTGTTGCACCCGCCCTTTGATAGCCCGAACTGCCGGGGGCAACGCCGCTAAAAGTCGTTTACGCATATACGGGGTCTAGATGTACATTGGAACAGAGCCGATCTGATGCGTAATATGCTCAAAAAATGCGCCGATCATGGGCATTACGCCCAGGCTCGGGTCAAGGCGCAGCATCATCCAGATTGACAGGGGGTTCTTGTATCGACCATGTAATGGATGCAATAGTACGAACCCGGGTTTGCATTCATCAAACCAAAAATTGAAGACGCTATGAGCTGGAATAGAGGAGGGCCATCGTGCAGCCGGGATCGCGTCAAGTTGATAATCTCAGTATCAATTTTTTTATCATCGTCGCTTTGCTCTAGACGCGCATCTGAGTCGCATCTGCTTGCACGCTCCGGTCATCAAGAAGATCTCAAGTCCAAGGCAAAGAACGTCTTTGACAGATACCACGTGTTTGCGACCACGGTGCGCTGCTGCAGCTATCGGCAGCTGTTCTGCCATGTGACAAGAGAGTACCGGAACAGGTGGGGCATAGAGACCGGATACCGCTGTGCCAAGAGCGTCATGGCCGCGGACCACCAGCAGGAATCCTGTCCTGCGTGTGCTTGTTGTTTTACATGTCGCTTGCAGTATGCAACATATGGCTGACAATGAGGGCACTCGGGAGACCCAAAGACCCGCGTCATGGCGCTGCTGACTCTGATGTATGCCGTGGTTCTGTATTCGTGCTGCCTCCGTGCGCCGGATGCCGACAGGATCGGGGTGGGGCGACGGCGGCATGATCCCGGCTAGACGGATTTATGGGGTACATTTTCAACTACTGTAAATAGCATCAGATGACGCGTATGAAGGTGGCAGAGTCCGCGTACCGTGCAGCTGCAGGCCCGTCTGGCTGGTAAAAACCGTGGTATAGTGCGGCATCGTGTGGCGCCGCAATGCGCTCCGTATCGTGATATCAGAACCCATGCATGAGCTTCTTGTTCGGCTTGTCCCACAGCAACCTAAAGTTGGCAAGCCCGGCTGTCACCTGGAACTCCCGGTCAACTCCTCGGCCGTCCCATCGTACGGATCACGCATCCGCTTGTACCACTTGATGCCCCTTATGGCGTGCTCTACTCCGTCACCCTCTCGCTGCTTATCCTCCTGTTGTGCGCTTGCTGTTTTCTTGTAAGTTTGCCCCCTCTTGGCTTCTTGTGGGGCTGCATGGATATGGCCCCGGGATACAGTTCCTTGATTCCCACGTATCCCAGATCCGAGAACATCTTTACCTTCTCGTCCTCGGGGTGCTTTCTGTTGCTGCGCATCCTGGCAGTCAGGATTCCCAGATCCGGTGGGTTGTCCCTTATCATGGTGAGGTCGTGCGCGCTTCCCGGCGCCGACTCGCTTGCATACAACGTCAGCCCACTCTTGCTGGCCAGCACCTGGACATTGCGCGTAAAGCTCTTCTTCTTGCCCGAGTATGCTTCCTTTCTTGGCTCCTTGTCTGTGGGGCGCTGTATGTCGATGTGCGTGCCGTCTACAATCACGGTCAGATCCGGGACGATCTTCTTGACTTCCTTGATCGTGCGGGCGTTTCGTATCTTTCGCGATACGGCGTCCGGCGTGGGCAGCATCTTGGTGAATATCATGTCGCAATACCTGAGGTACCTGCATACCGTACTCTGGTCTATGCCAAAGAATACCGCAAGCTGCTCCTGTGTCGGGTTTCCGTACTTGCGCATCAGCGACATCAGCAGGGCGTGGCGGTAGGACAGCTTGCACCGGTTTCCGGGCAAGTTGTCCTCGTCTTCTGAGAACAGGGGGCCTTCTGTGTGCTTTTTGGCAAGCTTCGTAAACCGGTCGGATATAAAGTCAAACTGGCGGCGGTTCATCGACGTGGTGGGCTGCAGGGATCCGCCGTCTATTATGTCATCGAGCACCTCGAGCCTGTGCATGAACGCGGCGTTGTCCGCGGAGCGCCTGTCGTCATCCCAGGTTGCGGGCCACATCTGGCGCTCAGCGTCCAGCCGCTGCTCCATCTGTTCTATCCTATCCTGATCCTTCTCGTGCCTCCTGCCGTCCTGCCTGCTCTTCTTCTCGTACTCTCTGATCTTCTTCCTGTACTGCATCCTCTCCTTCCTGCCCCGTGCCTTCTCCTTCCTGTCCTTCCTGATCCTCTTCTCCTGCCTCTTGATCCTCTTCTCGTACTCCTTGATCTTCTTTTTGTCCCTGGCCTTCTCCTTCCTGTCCTGCACCTTCTCCTTCTCGTACTGCTCGATTCTCTTCTTAAGCAGTCGTATCTGCTCGGTCTCGGACTTTGCCATTACTCTTGTGAGGGAATGGATCCCGGATCTAAATCAACCGGCTGAAAACAATTGTAAGTTTGATCAAATATTTTCAACATGGTGAGGTGTCATCACGCGTGCGCCGGCTCCTGTTGCACCCGCCCTTTGTAGCCCGGGTGCCGGGGGCAACGCCGCTAATTTCGTTTACGCATAAGGTCTAATGTACATTGGAAAGAGGAGATGCGTTGCATGCATCATGGATACAGCTGGCAAGCACATTCCAGATGAATATTGTATCGACCATGAACACAAAGTACGACCCGACAAGACCTCAAACCAAAAATTGAAACCTATGAGCTGGAATAGAGGAGGGGTTCGTCAGCCGGGATCGCGTCGTTGATAATCTCAATCAATTTTTTTATCTCGTCGCTTTGCTCTAGCGCGCATCTGATCGCATCTGCTTGCAGCTCCGCCTGTCCTTTCATTTCCTTGTCCATGTGCTCAAAGATTATTTTAAATCCGTCTCTGGCCATTTTATTCAACCACCTTTTTTCCAGTCTGCGATTCGATCTGTTGCCTGAACGGCAGCAGGTTTGTTTTTTCGCCGCATTCGGGACAGTCGATGGAATCCGTCGAGACCGGATATGCTATCGCACCTTCTTCCAATGGCATGTTCTTTTCTAGGTTGATCTGAACTTTAAGTTTATGCTTGCACTTTGTGCACGAACCGTCTATGATGAGGCTCTTTTGGTTTTGTGGGGCAGGCCGCACAGGAGCCACAGAGCGGTATATCTGCGAGTCGGCCGTCTCGAAGATCTTGTATATCGCAGAGCTCTCAAAGCTCATTCTCAGCAGGATGTAGTAGCGAGTTACAGCCTCGTTCAGCTCTTCATTCTTGCTGTAATCTGTGATTTTTACCTTGAGCTTCTCCAGGTCGTCTATCTTGATAGAGCGTCCGTGTGTGAGCCACCTTGACTGTGAGCAAAGGTCTGTCGCAATTTTTTTGGCCCTGCTGCATCTCTCTTCTTCTGTAACGCCGCGCCCGTCAGAGTGCCTGTCCCAGTACTTGAACTTGTACTTGGCAAGCCACTCCGTAACCAGGTGCTTGGAAAAGTCCTGAATGTTCTTGCAGTTTTGAATCTCTCCCGGCGATATGTTTTGCAGAATCGGGATGTATGCGGGGTTTAGCTTCTTTGTCTCCTCCACCTCGCCCTTTATTTTCTCGAGTCCCTCCAAGAACGCGTCCGCAGAGAAGCGCTTGCCGTTTGCCAGCTGCAGCTGTCCGTCTATCGGGCCAAGGGCAGATCCCTTGCCCATTAGAATCTCGTCTCCTGCCATCACAAGGATCGTTCCCGCACTCTTTGCGTATCCCGGAACTATCATTCCGACTTTTTCGTACCTTCCGCGAACCAGACTTACAATGTCCTCCACTACTTCGCCCAGGCCGCCCGGAGTCTCCAGCACTATGTCGATTGCCTGCCCTGACAGGTTCTCCAGTTGGTCCTGAACTGCAAGAAGGTCTGTGTACTCGATTCCTATCGGTGCCCTGCCTTTGGAAAGGTCTGAGGCGAACACCAAGACGTCCCTGCCGTCCCTAAGCTCGGAAATCTTCGAGAGCACCTTCTTTCGTTCCTCGGTAACCTCCTCAAAATTTTTGAGCCTTGTAAGATATTCTGCATAGATGCCCAAGTTGAGTAGTTGTCGGTTGAAACGCTATTAAATCAATCGGTTAAAAAATAATTCATTTTCATCTTCTGTAATTTTTAAAAACAAAAAATGAGGTAGGAATACTGTAAGCGTTCCAATCGCTTTCTACCGTTTGCGTGATCGGGGGTCCGAACCCGCTGCGGGCTCCGACACCTTCCGGTCCATCCATCTCAAGCGATGAAATCCCCCCTTAAACCGAAAAAATCCGTTGCAAAATGGAGAGATCATGAGTGATCCGTGAAAAAGGCGTGGGGACGTCACAGAAAGTTGCTTGAGGATCCCAACGAGAGATCGACAACATCGCAGAGGCAGCGTGACAGCCGAGGTAAGGCCGCAGGCTGACTGTGAGAGGACAAACACCACACCCAAGGCTCTGGGGCCGGAGTCGACGACGTAAGGAAAGTGGAGGACATGCATGGATTACGTATCGCCTCTTGAGGGCAAAAAGTGCTCATGAGGACATTCTCAAGGCGCTGCGCTCCTGGCTTGCAACCTTATGCGTAAACGAAATTAGCGGCGAAGGGCTACAAATGAGGCATGGGCCGGCGCACGCGCGACTGTACCTTACAACGAAAATATTTGATCAAAACACGCTATTTTCAGACGATTGAGATCCGCATTCTCGCGAGTAATGGCAAAGCCGAGACCGACAGATACGCCGAAGAAGAGAATCGAGCAGTACGAGAAGGAGAAGGTACAGGACTGGAAGGAGAAGGCGCGGGAGAAGATCAAGAAGTATGAGAAGAGGATCAAGAGGCACGAGCAGGCAGGACAGGAAGGAGAAGGCGCGGGACAGGACGGAGAGGATGTACTGGAAGGAGATCAGAGAGTACGAGAAGAAGAGCAGGCAGGACGGCAGGAGGCAGGAGCGGGATCACAGCTGGAACAGCAGGACTCTGCGACAGGCCTCCGCGGACAACGCCGCCCTCATGCACAGGCTCGACGTGACATAATCGGTGGCGGGTCCCTGCAGCCCACCACGTCGATGAACCTCCGCCAGTTTGACATGACCGGTGATGCCAAAAAGCACACAGAAGGCCCCCTGTTCTCAGAAGACGTTGCCCGGAAACCGGTGCAAGCCTACCGCCACGCCCTGCTGATGTCGCTGATGCAAGTACGGAAACCCGTATGCGCCTTCGGCATAGACAGAGCACCGTATGCAGGTCGGTATTGCGACATTATTTCTCAAGATACTGCGCCGCGACCTGGCTTGCATTCAACTATCGCGAAAGATACGAAACGCCCGCACGATCAAGGAAGTCAAGAAGATCGTCCCGGATCTGACCGTGATTGTAGACGGCACGCACATCGACATACAGCGCCCCACAGACAAGGAGCCAAGAAAGGAGGCATCAAGCTTGTCCGGAGGATAAAGATCAAGAACGCCGACATTCCCGTGACGCTGGAAGACGAGGAGATTCCGACCCGCGAGAAAATCCAGGACGTGCTTGACTCGGCGCCTGCAAGGGAGCGCGTATCCATATCCATGATGGCCTTTGCCGGAGTGCGGCCGCAGGTGCTTGGCAACCATCATGGCGAGGACGGCCTCCGCATAAGGGACATCCCGGATCTGGAGGTGGACGGCGAGAATATCTCATTTGCCCGGATGCCTGCTGGAGGATAACGGTAAGGCCGGCGCTGAGCAAGGCCGGACACCAGTACTTTACGTTCCTGCCCGAGGCAGGGTGCAGGTACCTGCAGGGATACCTCAGGGAGAGGATCGCGGGCGGCGAGAAGGTGGGGCCCGACTCGCCCGTGATCACGTTCGTAAAGGGGTACAGGACAAAGTCAGGAGGCGACACGCGCCACCTGAGGATCGTGACCATCACGGCCGGAATCAGGAACGCCTTTGGCATAATTATCAAGGAGCGGCCCTACGTCCTGCGGGCGTACTTTGACACGCAGCTATTACTTGCAGAAAGCAAGGGCGCGATGACTCACGCGTACCGCCAGTTCTTCATGGGCCACAAGGGAGACATCGAGGCAAAGTATACGACCAACAAGCACAGGCTTGCCGACGAGCTCGTATCGGACATGAGGGATGCCTACGGGCGCAGCCTGGCGTTCCTTGTCCCCGGCGCGGAGGAGAAGGCGGGATCAATGGACAGAAAGGAGATGCTGCTTGAGATGTGGAGGGGGCAGGCGCGGCTGTACGGGATAGACCCCGTGAAGATAAGGATAGAAAGACAGAGGGTGCCGCAGGGCAAAAAGACCGGGCAGGCAGGTGCCGAAGACGACGAGATCAGCGCCATCAGGGAGGCCATTCAAAAGGTAATCATGGGGGACGGCCGGATGGTGCGGCTGCAGGCAGGCGGCAAAAAACCATACGAGAGCAGGCTGGTCGACGGCGAGGAGGATCTCGTGGCATGCATTGAGGACTGGTGGAAGGTCGCAAGGGAGCTAAGCAGGGGCAAGGTCCTTCTCAGAAGGGGCCCGGCAGGGGCGGCGCCCGACCATTCCGGCCAGTGACTCAACCATTCCCTCCTTTTTCCGGTATGCCTCCTCGGATATCACGGAGGGCAGTGTGTTGATCAGCTCAAGGTACGGAGCCGTGGCACTGCACACCATCGCGTCAAGGGACTCGCGCCGCAGGGTCTCCGGGGCCTCTGCAGGGCCCGTGGAGTAGATGTAGATCTTGCTCCCTATGACCTCGCCCTCCTTTGCAGAGTCGGCCCTTGGAATCCACAGGACCTCGAGGTCCGCGTTTGCCCCGCTTGCCCTCTTGAGCCTGTCCATCTCTTTTCTGAGCGACTTTCTTAGCATGGCTGCCCCGTCTTTCATTCCGTCTACAATGGACTGTTTTCTTAAAAACAAACACGTGGTCTGAAAGGAATGTCCCCTAGTGACCGGCTATGGCAACAGACCGTACTCGAAGTTCAGGCATGGGTTTTCTTACTAATGAATGCCGATCAAAACAGAATTTATGCCTGAAATCGCAAACCGTCTCCAGTAGAACCCGATCAGTTGCCGATTTTTTCTGAAATGGCGGCTTTGCCTGCTTGCCTGTCGCCTTCGAAAACAGCAGGTTGGTAAGAGTTATTTGCACAAGCGTGATGGTATAGGCATGTCTGAAGAAAAACCAAAAATGGCATTTGCCACAATAAAGATGCCTGATGGCAAGGAGTACGAGGTGCCGCTGGCTCCAAAGACGTTTAGTTCCGGCAGAAGCGGATTCTATGCACAGGTTCCGCCGATAGTGTACGATGAGGGGATCTATGGCGGGCAGATTCAGATATGGAACAAGAGCCAATCTCCAGAAAAACAATGAGCAGTCATCATCAGAAGAACACAGAATTTGATACAAGGAATCTCCCAAAAGGATGGGTTAAAACAAAATTAGAAAATTTATGTGGATTAATCGGGGGTGGAACTCCCTCAAGAAAAAATCCCGAATATTTTGGTGGAGATATAGTGTGGTTGACTCCAACAGAAATTCCAAAAGACCAAATTACTAAAATTTCTAACTCAAGAGAAAGAATCACCAATTTAGGATTGCAAAAAAGTTCGGCAAAAACCATTCCTCAAGATTCTGTATTAGACCTTATGCGTAATCGACCTAAATGGGATGAATTTGTTCGTAATAATCCCAGATCTGAGCCGATTACGCATAAAGTCTGATGGTAACCAAGACCCTGACCTGCAGCGCCACCTAGCGGGCAGACTCTTACCTCCCGATCCGCCTAGAAACTATTATACGTAAACTCACAATAGCAGAATCATGAAGGTATTTGACGGCAAAAAGGCAGCACAGGACTACATGTCCGCCCACACGCTGGCATTTTCAACCCCGGAGCTGACGTTGACTAGGTTTGCGTTCTGGCTGGGCGACTCGGTGCCGGATCCCGAGGACAAGGAGAAATCGGTGCCAAGAATGATGACCTTTGTGACCGAGGAGGACTTTGAGCCGGTTCGGATCATCGACGACGACAAGTACGAGCCGACCGGCGCGGTGCTTGGAATGTACGGCAACCAGAACCGAGAGCAGGACGGGGATGGAAAGTTCTGCTCAGAGTGCGGTGCAAGGATTTCAGCTACGGCAAAGTTCTGTCCGGACTGCGGCATCACTCAGGACTAGCTCTGGATCTTATTTCCGCACTTTGTGCAGAACTTGGCGTTTGGTCTGAGCTCTGCACCGCACGCGCTGCATCCATCTCCAGAGGGAGTCGCTGCAGGTCTTCTCGGCATCAGGCCCGGATCAGGGGTCGGCAGGGTTCCGGGCTCGCCAAAGCCCCGGTCGGCAGAAACGATTCCGGGCGGGCCGCCCACCGGATTCTCAGGCGTCCCGGCCCTCGGCGGTGCCATGCCCCCGGGATCTCCCATCATGCCGGGCTGTCCCATGCCGGGCATCAGTCCGGGAGACTGTGTTTGTCCGCCACCCGAGCCCAAGGACTTTTTGACCTCAAAGAGCACCTTGATTGCAAGAAACTCCAGTGCGGAGTATGCAACCACATAGTCTCCCAGTTTTTGGAAGAATTCCTTGTCAGAGATCTTCCCCTGCTTGTACAGATTGTTTGTATCCAGAAATGTCTCATAGTAGCCCTGGGACTCGTTGAAGAGGGCGTCAAGCTTGTCAAACAGCATGTTGAGCGTGTCAACTGATCCACCTGCGTTATACATGACCCAAGTCCGATTCTGTGATATTAATTACTTTAGATGTGGAATTCGGCCCAGCTAACGACTTTGAGCATAAAATAGTAAAAAGAGGAGGTGGTCTATGCCAGTGCCCTGTCTATCATTCCCTGATAGGATTCCTTGGATGCAGCCCCCACCTGCTGGCTGACTATCTCGCCATTTTTGATAACAACCAAGGTCGGGATGCTAAATACGTTGTATTTGGAGGCCAGCTCGTTTGCCTCATCGACATTAACCTTGACAAATTTTATCTTGCCATCATAGTCATTTGCCAGCTCTTCAATGACTGGTCCGACCATCCTGCAGGGACCACACCATTCTGCCCAAAAGTCCACAAATACAGGAACGCTGGAATTGATGACGTCGGTTTCCCAGGTTTTTGCATCCGATACGTGTGATACGGCCATAAGTGGTGGTGGTGGATTCATACCTAAATATGTTTAAACGAGTCCAGACAAGCGAAATGCACTGGCCTGGATCAGATCCGGCAAAACTGCAAACGGGGCAAGCGCCTCGTAAGGCACGTCTGACTCGGCCAGAGTCAGGATCCCCCGAAATCCGGCCTGTTTGAAATATACTTAAATGACCTAAGACAAGATTTCACACATGAGCTCCGAGTTGAGACTAAAGAAGCTGCGCGGTTCCGGAGGCTACATCATGGCCCAGATTTCCGACCAGCAGCAGGCAAGGGGGAACCTGGGAGGCCCGGATCTGTTCCTGGCCCCGGTCGGACGCATTGATCCTGAAAAAATTTCAAAGCACTTTTGCAACACATGTGAAAGGGAGTTCGAAGGCCCGCCAAAGATTAGCTACGAATCTCCAAACGAGGAGGTGGCAGAGAACCTCGTACTAGTCGAGAAGGGCAAGTACGTTTGCAGCACCTGTAATTCCACAATAGCAGAATACAGAGAATTTAAAAAATCAGATGATGGGCAGGGTATCGGCTTGGCCAAACCGATCCAGGCAGAAGGCGTCAAGACAGAACAGGTGCACAAAGCCCAGACAGAGCATCAGACACAAGAATCCGCGCCAGAACCGATAGTCCAAGAACAGCATGCCCAAGTGGATTCTACAAAAAAGCCGGCAGATGCGTCTGTGAACTCCATCGAAGGCATGGTGGTATTTGACGAGAACGCCAGAAAACTTGGAACCGCAAAGCAGGTCGGAGTAGACTCTGCACAGACTGTAGTTATGGTGATTGCCAGAGATGATGGAACCGAGGTTTCGGTTCCATGGAGCAAGGTAAAGACGGTAGGAGAGGTTGTTTTGCTGGGAGATGCACAAACGCCGCAGCCACCTGCAAGCGAGCCGGGAAGGTGTCCGGATTGTGGATTCTCCAACAAGCCAGATGCCAAGTTCTGTGAAGAATGCGGCAGCAAGATATAGCGTGACAGGATAGTCTGTGAATAGACTTGGCTTCCGGTTCTAAATCAAGGGCAATCATAAAGGATGTCGTCATAGTGGCAATAGGGGTCGCGGCCATCTGGGTGGGACTGACCACGGTATTTGGGACGCAGAATCCATTCTATGTGGTGTCCAGCGGGAGCATGGTTCCGGAGCTGCAGATATATGACGTCATAGTCGTGCAGGGAAATGATCCGTTCGAGGAGGTGGAGGAAGGGGACATTATTGTCTTTGACAGGCCCACTGGACATGACAGGGTGATCGTGCACAGGGTTGTCGCAATAGTGGATGACGACCCATACACGGTGAGGACCCAGGGAGATGCAAATCCGGCATCGATTCCAGGCACGGACTTTCCAATTACGGCAGAGGAATACATCGGAACGGTAGTATACGTCATACCCCAGGTGGGTCTTGTCACGAAAATCTTTGCAACACAGATAGGCGGGATTCCCCTAAACTATATCATAATTGCAATCATAGTGGGGATAATGATAGTCAGGCAGGTGGCAAGGAAGAAGGAGGTGCCTCCAGGATACTATTCAACCGGGGCAAAAAACGACGGCCCGGCAGAGCTCCCCACCGACGGCATACCAAAGGACTCTGAACACTCTGAAAAAACAGCCTCAGGTGACGGGCCGCATGCAGGGAACAGCTCCGAGTCCGGTACGGACGGGCCGGAATCCGAAAGTGGGGACAAAAAGGGGTAAGGCTACCCTTTAGTTTTAAAGATCCTGCCAAAGTATTCGGAGGACTCGGCAGACTCGTCTGGATCGTTTGTGATTCCAGCCAGGGCCTTTGCAAGGTTCTTTTTGTATCCTATCTGCATCTGCCTCTGTATCTGGATCCTTTGCGCCTGTGGGGAGCCTGCGCCGTGCATGGACTCTGTAAGGTATCCCACCGCGTTTCTACCAAGCGTCATGTTTTCAATCAGCCTCAGGATTCTCACCCGGTTCTCAACATCTGCCCCCTTTCGTCCGGCCAGGTATTTTTCAAGCAGCGGACCGGCCTCGGGATGCCTAAAGTCCTGCTCGGAGGGAAGCGTCACCACCAGTCCGCCTGCAATGTCCTGGGCCAGTCTGCTGATCTCATACGGGAACCTTGTAACGTTGTGCTTGCAGACCTGTGCCAGCATGTCGTCGTTGAGATACACGCCGGACTTCATCTTGTGTCCCTGGTGCGATGATGCGATTCCTGCTGCAAAGATGGTCTCGTTGAGATGGGTCATCTCGATAATCTTGTCCTTGATGTGCGACACCTTTGGAATCCCGTTATAGTCTGCAATGGTGGCCGCCGCCCCAATCAGCACGTCGCCGAGCCCGGTCTTGCACACATAGCTGCGCCGGTGATAGCAGGTAAACCGCTCGACGAGCATCGAGGCAAACTCGTATTCGCCGTGCATGAAGACCCTCTCCCACGGGATGAACACCCTGTCCAGGACGATCAGCGCCTCTTGGCCTCCGAACTTTGCGTTTCCTGCGTCAATGTCGCCCTCCTCCATGCTTCTGGTATCACACGACTGGCGTCCGTAGATGTAGGTCAGTCCCTTGGCATCGGCCGGAAATGCGCCGACTATCGCCCAGTCCCGGTCGCCTTCGGTCAGCCGGATTGTCGGCATTATTATAATCCAGTGGGAGTTGATACATCCGGTCTGGTGCGCCTTTGCGCCGGAGACGTAGATTCCTCTGTCGTCCCGGTCGACGACGCGGGTAAACAGGTCGGGATCCTCCTGCTCGGCAGGACCCTTGCTCCGGTCGCCCTTTGGATCGGTCATGGCCCCGCCGATGACCAAGTTCTCGCTTTGGACCATCCTGACGAATTCTAGGAATCGCTGGTGGTATTTTGTTCCGTGTTTTTCATCGATTTCAAAAGTCGTAGAGTGCAGCGCGTTCATTGCGTCCATTCCGACGCACCTCTGGAAGCAGGTGCCGGTGTTCTGTCCCAGCTTTCTTTGCATCTTGTTTTGCAGGACCAGATCCTCTGCGCTTTCTGCAATGTGCAGGAACCTGTTTACCCGTAGTCCGGTGATTGACGACTCTGCAGATGCAAGATCCTCCTCCCTTACCGCAAGGTCATAGGTCTCGGCTACTGCGTTAATTGACGGCCGAATCATCGGGTGATCGACGGGCTCCTTTACGAGTTCCCCAAACAGGTATACCTTGAGATCCCTGTTTCGAAGGCTTTCAATGTATTCGTTCCCGGTCCTGATTGGCCTGATCTGCTCCACTTTTGCCATGGTTGAGATCCGCCTAGCTTGTATAAATATTCTAAATCACAAGTACGAGATCACCTCCTAGTGTGTGCAGTTGAAAATGGATCGTTTGCACGAGGCCACCTGCCTCTACCAGTCAGGCACGAATTAGTATGCATAACTATGGTTTTAGTGCATGCCGGCAAGGGGACGTGACCTCGTACGATCATTTTTTGCCGAAATAGTCACGATATGTCAAAACTATGAACCGTTTTTTGGCATGCGCACCACGCCTCCTATATACGAGGGCACGCGTCTCCTGCCATCATGAAGTGATGCATAGTCCGTCAACAGATCCTCGACCTTCCCTACGTCATCGATTCCGGCCTGCGAGGCCACTCGGCGTGGTGCCGGCCCTTCCGCAGTAGACGCCGAGCCTGTGCATCCTGACCTCGGCGGTCGCCACGCTGTCCCTTGCGAGGTTGTCGCACCACCGCTTTACGTCTGGGCCCCCAAGCAGCACCTTGTGCCGCCCCACGCCTTTGTTACGGCATCACCCATGGCCCCGCCCCCACCGCGATGGATAGACCTGATTTAATTGGGCCTTTATGACTTGAGGTGGATGGATCGGGAGGGAGTGCAATCCACAGCGGGTTCAGGCCCCCAACAGACCTTGTACGTATTTGCCAAAAATGACGTAAAGGCTGCCTGATTTTTTGGTTTGCAACGACTGCACACAAGGTCCAAGATAGATGGCCTAGAAAAGCCAAGTAAAAATCAGACTACAGCAAGAGTGCAGAGATGGACGAAGCTATAACCTGCCATTACACCCTGTTGAGGGCAAGCTTGGAACTCACATACAAGGCTTTCGGGACGGCGGACTCGCAGATCTACCGCTTTGCGTAGTGCGTACAGTTCTGCCTTTCTCGTTGCAATACGGCATGGTCTTGAGCCTAGTAGTAGTGGTGCATCTGCCTCTGCTCCAGCCCCTCCTGCTCAAAGTGGTTGTGGGCCTTTCCGCCGTCACGGTGGGCGTGTACGGTTCCGTCTATGTGGCAGTGCGTATTGTCGATAATGTCCTTCACAAAGACATCATCCACGTTTAGTATCATGTTGGCAGCCTCCACTGCGGTCTTGAAGACCTGCCGCTTTACGTCTGATGTCTCTATTATCCCCGACGACGACATGTCAGATATCCTCCGGGCAGCCGAGTCCACCCCGTACCACCTTACCCCGCCGCCCGGTGCCGCGTGCCTTGCGCGTAGCAGCGTCCCGGCATCGAGCACGTCCATCCCTATGTTTTGCGCCAGCGTCAGCGGTATCTGTTCTAGGGCGTCTGCAAACCCCCCAATGACGATCTGCTCCCTGCCTGCAACCGCTGCTGCCGCCTCCTTGATTCTTCTGGATATTATCATCTCAGAGGCACCTGCCCCGCAAACGATGCGCGGGTTCTCGATGAAGTTCCTCAGCACGTAAAACGCATTGAGGGCGTTTCTGTGAAACTCGTCAAGGTACCGCTTTGAGCCTGCACGCAGCAGCAGGGTCACAGACTTTGGGCTGCCGCCTGCCTCTACAAAGACCATCCTGTCACCGCCCACGTTCCTCTCGTAAACCCGCCTTGCAAATCCAAGCTCGTCGGGGGATATGTTCTCAATGTCCCTGCATGTCCTTGCCCCCGTTGCCTTTTCAAGCCACCACAGGTCGTTGTACTTTACCCTCCTCATCGATACTATTCCCTTCTTTGCAAGAGATTCTTGGACCAGCTCGCTTACGCCCTTTCTTGATATGACTATGTCGGCCCCCGAGTCTGCGATGCTTGTCGCCGCCGCCAGCAGATCTGCGTCCTCCTGTCCAAGAAACCTGCCCATCTGCTCAGGCGACGTTATCTCGATCTCGGACTCTGCCTTTGCCCGCATCGGCTCTAGCGGCTCGTTGACCAGCAGGATTTTTGCGTCTTGTACGTCCCTAGTCATTGCAGGGCCGTCCAGTGTCTTGTCAATTACGGTGCCCCTGATCAGCTGCAGGTCGGCTGCGTTTCCCGGCTTTTCCTCTATCTTGATGTCATCGACGTCAATCCTTCCGGTCTTCAGGCATGCCACCGAGCACACCGCATCCATGATAATCCCGATGACGTCGGCCTCCTCTTGCAGCTCAAAGATTGCCTTTCCCTCAAGGCATGTGGCAAGCAGCCTCCTCATCACCTCCCGATCCCCCCTGTCTGATGCCATCTCTATCTCCCCTAGCGCCTCAAGCGCAAGATTCAGACCCATCTCGTAGCCGCGTACGACTGCAGCCGTAGGAATTCCCCTCTTTAGCAGTCCCTCGGCCCGCTTCAGCAGGGCCCCTATGAGGACTGCAGCCGACGTCGTACCGTCGCCCACGTGGGTATCGACGGTGTTTACCGCCTCTATTACTGCCTTTGCCGCCGGGTGGTCTACGTCAATCTTTCTCAAAAATGCTCCGCCGTGGCCCGTCAGCGTGTCCTCCCCGAGTATGTCGATGTACATCTTTTCCATGCCGCGCGGACCAAGCGACGTACTGACGATGTCTGCGACAAGCTGTCCTGATACCAGGTTGTATCTTTGTGACTCTTGCAGCCCCACGCGCGAGACGTTGGCGTTGAGCAGATCGGGGTACCTCACCACATTGTTTCTGTTCTGAAATATTAAAACATGTTGAGGTCAGCCTGTTTTCAGAACGGCATGCTGCACCGTTCTCCTCATACGGCAGTCTTTTCTGTAATGCCCTCGTCGGAGCCCGGAGGGCCAGAGTCGTGCATTGGGCCAGACACGGACTCGCCTCCCTCCTTGAAGTGCTTCAGATCCTCGCCTGTAATGATGTCCTCCTCGGGCGGTACATAGTCCCGCACGTCGTGTCGGGCCTTTCCGGGATACCTGTCCTGCGTTGCCAGTGCCACTATAATGAACAGGACAAACGAGACCACCGGCGGAATCATGGTGTCCAGCCCCGCCAGATCCTCAGGCATCGTAAAGAAGAACGCCAGCCTCAGACCTGAACCCACCAGCAGCGAGGCAATGGCTGCAGGCATGTTTGCCTTTTTCCAGAACAGGCCGAAGGTAAGCGGGGCAAACGCCCCTGCAAACATGATGTCAAATGCCAGAACAAGGTAGACTCCGGGGGCAGGCACAAAGTAGCCAATGGACGCGCCCACTACCATCATGGGAGCAATCACCACGCGGGTCATAACCAGCAGCCTGCTGTCGCTCCAGCTCGGCTTTCCCATCCACCGCCGTCTGATTATTCGCTGCATCATGTTTCTTGAGATGACACTTGATATGGCCAGGAGCCCCCCGCTTGCAGTGGACATCGAGGCCCCTATCACCCCCATCAGTATGGCAGCCCCTATCGCAAAGGGCATAAACTCCGTTGACAGCAGCGGTAGCGCCAGATCAGGCATGGTGTCGCCTGGAAGGTAGTAAAAGGCCACTATCCCCAGCATGCTGGTGGGAACCACGGTAAACAGCGTGAGCGCGCCGCCCATCAGCGCCCCCCTTCTTGCGGTCTTTGGGCTGTTGGCAGAAAACACCCTCTCCATAAAGTCAAGGGCGATGATGTCGCCAAGTCCAAGCGCAAAGATTGCGCCCCAGTTGATCAGTGCTCCGTTGGCAACATCAAACAACCCCGATAGATCCAGGAACTCCGGCGGCGCGTTGTTGTATATGACGTCCCACGGGACGTCCGAAAAGCCGCCTGCAAAGAACAGGAATCCGGCCCAGAACGACCCTATCGCAAGGTACACCTGGAACAGGTTCGTGTACGCCGATGCAAACAGCCCGCCTGCTATGGTATACGCCACTACGACCAGCGCGGAGATGAGTATGCCCCAGAAATAGTCTATTCCAAAGACCACCTCTAGGATAAAGCCGCTTGCGGCAAGGTTGCCTGCAACGAGCACCAAAAAGCTGATTATCATGAGGCTTCCAGATATCCCCTCGGCCCCGTTTCCAAATCTTCTAAAGTAAAAGTCAGGCAGTGTAATCATGGTCATCTTGTTTAGCGGCTTGGCGTAAAATGCCGCAGTAATCAGCAGGCACGAGCCCAGGCCTATTGGAATGACGGCCCCTGCCCAGAACCCGAACTCAAAGACCAGTGCCACGTTGCCAAGCGACGAGTTTCCGTCTACTGCCTGCGCGGCAAGCATGGTGCCGACCATGGCAAGCGGCAGGCTCTTTCCGGCAACTATCAGGCGCTTTCCGCTGTTTCTGACCAGCTTGCCTGCAAAGACTCCGACTGCAAGCGTAATGACGATAAACGCTGCAACCGCAATGCCAAAGCCGTCCATCTCCACCATCGATCTCCTAGCCTAAAAAAATTATATAAATATTGAAAAAAACAGGTAAAATACGTTTTATGAACAAAAATTTGTACGTATAGTACATTTAACCAAGTATTTCATGTAAATTTTGCAGATAAAACGAGGTTGCCGGTGGAATCGGGGTACCGCCATGATCCTGCAAGGCGACTAGGGTTTTTTCATCCCGTGACCGCAGCGCCTCGGTACAGAGGATGCCGGGCCGCCTACCAAATGGGGTTTTTGATGGCATGGCAGATGTGGTCACAGCATACCGGTACGGAGGGTACCGGGCCGGCAGGCGCATCCCCCCATGTGACGGCATCAAAACCTTATCTATCCAGGAATCCCTATACAGGCCGTGGACAAGCAATATGCGTTTGCGGTAATCCTGATCATACTCGGCGTCGGACTCAGCCAGTCCGGGGATCAGGACTCGTTTTACATCGGCCTCGGCATGGGATGCATGATCATGGGTTCGGTATGGGTGGTAGCCAGGCTGGTAAAGGAGTTTAAGAAATAGTCCGGATCGCCTCTGAAAATATTATAAGCATCAAGTCCATCCTTTATGTGTGCCAGGCAAGGGATACTCTACGGTCGGTCTAAAGCCCGCTATAATCAAAAAGCTGCAGGACGTCACCGACAGGAACTATCCCGGGATGTTTCTGCCCAGCACGCTTATCATAATGATGAACGAGGTCAAGAAGGGGTACTATTCCATCGAGCTGCACAACATAAGGCTGGACCTGTCGGGCCACTATAACACCATCACGATACGGTCCGACGTGCAGTCCTGGCTGTCAGAGAACCACCAGAGGCTTGGTGCAGAGTACGAAAAAAAATACCGCATAAAGTGCTTTACAAGGTTTGTCAGCTACTTTATCGTCAACCTTCTAGAGTCCAAGCTCAATGCCCAGAACCACATCATCAACCTCAAAGAGTCGGACTTTGCGTGGCTCCAGGAGGAGTACCAGAAGCAGAAAAGCAACCTCAAGACCTTCCACGGGGTTCCAAGCTTTGAGCGCTTTGCTGACACCTACATCAACAACCTGTTCACCAAGATAAAGACGGCCAAGGAGATTCTGACGCTGTAAGCGCAAAAGCTGTCAGAGCGGGGTCATCGTATCAATCAGCCTGGCGTTGGTTATGTGTCCCGTCTCCTCCTGTATCTCAAGGTCGACGGTGTACTTTAGCGAGTCCAGCATAAAGTTGACCTGGACATCCCATGCCTGCCTGGGTCCCTTTTCGGGAATCTGAAACGTCTCGTTGACCCTAAAGTCGTTGACGCTTCCGTACAGGGCCGCAATGGCCCTCCTTGACTCCCTCTCGATGTCCTCCGGCGTACTGACTGACAACACGTATCATATCCCAAAACAGATATAAAAATATTCAAGCCGGCGCGCTGCCCTGCCCCCTGCGGGGGATGCCCAACCGCAGGAATCTCGTCAGGCCCTCCAGTACCGGGCCCCTCTTCACCCGGTCAAGCTTTGCAGCGGCCATGTTTCTGTGGTACATGGCAGTCTGGTTGTCCGGGTCAAGGCCGAGGGCCCTGTCGTACCATCTTATGGACTCCTCGTATCTTTCCAGCGCCAGGAGCAGTTTTGCCTTGTAGCTTATCGCATACACGTAATCTGGGCTGACACTCAGGGCCCTCTCGCAGTATTCAAGCGCCTCGGCATGCCGCTTGGAGTGCTCCAGGAGCCACACCATGCTGCACAGTGCCATGGTGTTTTCTGGCTCGATCTCCAGGGCGCGCCGGCAGTAGAACATTGCCGCCCCCGGCTGCTTGAGTGAGAACAGTGAGACGCCCTTGCTGTATGTCGCCCTGACGTTTTCTGGGTCGTACTCCAGGACTCTCTCAAAGCACCGTATGGCCTTTTTGTACAGTCCGGTCTTGTCCAGCGCCAGTCCCTTGTTTATCAGCGCCTCGGTGCACCTGGGATCTATCCGTATGGCTCTGTCGTAGAACTCAAAGATGTCCCTGTTTGGGAACCCGGCAAAGTCAAAGCACCACCCCTTGGCCACAAGTGCCCGGGTGTTCTTGTTGTTCCTTTCCAGAGCCCTGGTGTAGAGCCTGACTGCCTCCTCGTGCCTTCCCTGCCTTGTGAGCCTTTGGCCCTCCTCGTACAGCCTGTCGGACTCTCTTGCGTCTGCCTCCGCTGCCCTGTTTATGAACCCGACTGCCTCAGGCGTCCTTTTCAGCCTGCCAAGGATCAGGCCCTTGCCGTGTAGCGCCGCCGCGTCGTTTGGGCGGCCCGACAGAACCACATCTATTGCCACAAGTGCCTCCTCGTTGCGGCCCAGCCTGCTCAGGCACATGGCAGCAGATGTGGCCGAGTCCGGGTGTACTGCATCGATCTCCAGGGCCTTTTCAAAGCACGGCATTGCCTCCCCGTATCTCCGCATTCCCTCAAGCGCCCGTCCCCTGTGGTGCCAGGCGTCTGCGTTTTTGGGATCGGCAGATATGATGTCATCAAAGCATGATATCGCGCTTTTGTAGTCCTTGATCCGGCACAGTACCGTGCCTCTGTAAAGCCGCGCCGTCATGTTGGTGGGATCAAGGGAGAGTGCTCTGTTGAGCCTTGAGATTGCCTTTTTGTACTGGCCGTAGTGTATTGCCGCCATGGCCTCCTCCAAAAATTGTCCGGCGCTTTTTTTGGCCACAGAAATGATTCCCATGTATTATTTTTATAGTTGAATCGTACATTACACATGGCGCGTTTTTTGTATTTTGCAGCCGTTGCAGGTTATGAGGAAGGCCGATTCGTACTTTACTTGTAATCTTTAATTACTAACGCCATGTATTGGATCTGATTCACATGGGCATGGAGTTTTACGGTGATGACTACAAGGGTGCAGACGTTGCCCCCTTTGTTGGAATCAACACGTTTTTGCACCTGCCCTGGGTAAAGACGCACAAGGAGCTGCTTGAGGCAAAGCCCGACGTTGCAATCATAGGCGAGCCGTTTGACTTTGGCACCACCATCAGGCCCGGGGCAAGGTACGGGCCAAGGGCCATACGCGCAGCCTCCACTATCCCCTCGCCCCCCTACGAGCGCTTCAACATAGAGACCGGTGCAGACCCGTTTGGAACCTTCCGGACCGTAGACTATGGCGACGTGGTCGTCTCGCCCGGCGACGTCGTAGAGTCGCACAAGCGGATGACCCTGAAGGTAAAGGAGGTCCTAGAGGCAGACGGCATACCTGTCATGCTCGGCGGGGATCACTCCATTACGTATGCAAACGTGCGGGCCTTTGCCAAAAAGTTCAAGAACATAGGCATGATTCACTTTGACACCCATGCCGACTGCGCCCCGCAGGGGCTGACGGGATTCAAGTACGACCACGGGGCGCACATCAGGAGGATAATGGAGATCGGATGCCTCAAGGGCAGGAACTACTCGCTTGTGGGCCCCCGGGGATACTGGCCCGGCCCCGACCTGTACAAGTGGATGGCCGACCAGGACTTCCAATGGTTTACGATGCTAGACGTCGAGGAGCTTGGGATAGACTATATCGCAAAGGAGATAGCCGACAGGGCAAACGACGGCACCGACGCAGTATACCTCAGCTGGGACATCGACTCCTTTGATCCGGCATACGCGCCGGGAACCGGGGAGCCTGAGCCCAACGGGCTCACCTCAAGGGAGGGGATCAGGATGATACGCCTGCTCTCAAAGTCGTTTGATCCGGACAGGTTTGCAATGGATCTGGTGGAGATTGCACCCGCATATGATGTCAGCGACTCTAGCTCGTACAACGGGGGCATAACCTCTGGACTCGGACAGAGGCTGGTCGTGGAGCTGCTTGCAGGACTGTCGCTGACAAAGAGGGGCCTTGACGGCGGCGACCCCGTAAGGCCGCACGACTATCGTGGTACCGGAAACACATACAGCTTTGGCGGCCCGCGCGCCGAGATCCCGAGGAGGGATTGATGAGCGTCGGGGCCGTGGTACTGCAGGTGCGCACCGGGCATTTTCTGAGCACCGTTCCTGCCGTAATGCGCACATCAAAAAAATGGAATCATGGTTTTGACACATCGCGCCTATTTCGATAAAAAATGCTCGGTTTTCAACTGTACGCACCATGGTACGGCTGCAGTCAGGCCCGCCGTCTTGCAGGGCAGCATGAGACGTCACGGGGTGCGGCGGCAGGTTGATTGACGGCATAGTAGAGGCGCTGCATGCGGGCAACCCCGTTTTGATGGTGTTTGCAGGCCTGGCAGTCGGGCTGGTTCACGCCTTTGAGCCTGATCATCTAAGCGCCGTCTCCACGCTGAATCGCATCGGCACCGTCTCCCCAAGGAGACCCGATCTGAGGAGGCTGGCCGTGGCCTCCTCGCTGAGGGGGATGATGTGGGGGGCAGGACACACCTCCAGCATAATACTGGTAGGCCTGCTGATTGCGGGCCTGTCGCTGAGCGTTCCTGACGGGCTTTTTGCAGGTGCAGAACTTGCCGTCGGGCTGGTGCTGATAGCCCTCGGAGTACTGGTGGCAAGGAACCGGGGCGTCTGGAGCCGGGGCCACGCCCATCCCCACACGCACGAGGACGGCACATCGCACACGCACCGCCACACCCACGGCGGAGATCACCGTCACGGCCACAGGGCGTATCTGATCGGATGCCTCCACGGATTAGCCGGCAGCGGGGGCCTGGTGGCGCTGATGGCCTCAACAGCGGGCGGGTTTGAGGCCGTGATCTACTTTCTGGCGCTGTTTGGAGCAGGCAGCATCGCCGGCATGAGTGTTGCAGGGGGAGCCATGGGCCTGCCCCTGGTCTTGCTGGCAAGAACCAGGCACGCGGTCGCATGCCTCAGGTATGCGGTTGCAGGCATGGCCGTGGCAGTAGGCATCAGCATCGTGCATACCGTATGGCTTGCAGAGAGCCTTTTGTAGTGCGGTCTCACGCTGGCAGTACGGGATGCGGTTTGGATAAGGGTAAGAGTTTACCCCCAAGGCGACACTGCTGGCCGAGGCCGCCATGATCACGACTTCCACGCCGTATCTCATTGGAGGGGTAAACTCTCACTGGATAAGGAGTGATCAGATGCCTATGCGCACGTCTAGGATCCTGCACCCTTTTCCTTTTTCCATGACAAGCACAGGATTCATGTCAAGCTCCTTGATCTCCCCAAAGTCAGTGACCAGCTGGGAGAGTCTCTGGATGCATTCGGAGAGGCCCGCAAGATCCGATGGCCTCTCGCCCCTGACGCCCCGAAGGAGCTTTTGCGTCTTGATCGATGCAATCATGCCATCTGCCTCCCTTCCAGTTACAGGTGCAAGCCTGAACGTCACATCCTTGAGAACCTCGACATAGATTCCGCCCATGCCGAGCATTATGACGGGACCGAATCCGGGCTCAAGCTTCGAGCCGATGATCATCTCCTTGCCCTCACTTACCATCTCAACGATCAGGACCCCCTTGATTTGTGCGTTCTTGTCGTAGGCCCTGGCGTTTTTGATAATTGCGCTGTATGCCAAGCGAACCTCCCTTTCTCCGGCCAGGTTTACCCTGACTCCGCCGGCATCGGACTTGTGGATGATCTGCGGCGAGGCGATCTTCATTACGACCGGATAGCCGATTTTTTTGGCAGCCCTGACTGCCTCGTCTGCGTCCTTTGCAAGCTGGCTTTTTGGCAGGGGAAGTCCGTACGCCCTGAGAACCGCCTGGCCCTCCTCCTCTAGCAGGTTTGACCTGCCCTCCCCTCTTACCCTGGCAAAGATTTCGGCCGCCCTGTCCTTGTCTACCTTGAATTTCTTAACAGAGCCGGTCGGCGTGCCTGCCCACTTGGAGAATCTCAGCATCGCGCTCAGGGCACGGATTGCGCCCTCGGCATAATTATAATAGGGAACGCCCCCGGCCGCCAGGATTTCCCGGTTTGTGGCCCCCTCGTCCCGTCCCATCAGGCTGGCAAGCATGGTTTTCTTGTATTTTTTGGACATCTCTACGATGACCTGCGCCAGCTTGTCATAGTCCAAGGTTGCAGAAGGCGTACACATTGAGATTACAGAGCCGACATTCTTGTGCTTTAGAACCTCGTCTAGCACTCCGCGAAAGCGGTTAAAGTCGGCATCACCCACAATGTCAACGGGGTTCCTGGAGCTCCCCCACGGGGGGATGACCTTGTCGATTTTCGGCCGGATGGACTCGATCTTTGCCATCTTGATTCCCAGCCTAGAGCATGCATCAGTCGAGATGATTGCAGGGCCTCCCGCGTTTGAGACGATTACCAGGTCGCCCTTTGACGGCAGCGGCTGTTTTGAGAATGCAGCAGCATAGTCAAACAGCTCCCCCATCGTATCAACGCGGATTGCCCCGGACTGTGCAAGCAGTGCGTCATAGATTTCATCTGAGCCCATCAGGGCCCCGGTATGGGACATTGCAGCCTTTGCGCCCTCCGGACTCCTCCCCGACTTGAGAACCAGAACCGGCTTTTTGTGCTTTTTGGTAATGGTTTTGCATACCTTGAGGAACTCCTGTCCGTCCCCCATGTCCTCAAGATACATTACGATGACCCTGGTCTGCTTGTGGGCTGCCAGCATCTTGAGGACGTCAATCTCGGTCTGATCTGCCTTGTTTCCCATGGAGATTACGGCAGAGAACCCAATGCCCTGTGCGCTTGCATCCTCGACTAGGGCAGCGCAGATTGCGCCGCTCTGCGAGACTAGGGCAATCTCTCCTGACTCTGGGGTGATCTTGAGGAAGGTGGAGTTCATCATTGTCTTGGGATCAAGGTTCATCACCCCAAGACAGTTGGGTCCGATTATCTGCAGCTTGTATTTTTTGGCAATGTCTTTTAGTTCCTGCTCTAGTCTCCTGCCTGCCTCGTCGACCTCCTTGAAGCCGGCGGTGACTACGATTGCGCCCTTGATTTTCTTCCTGCCGCACTCCTCCAAGACCGCAGGAACGACTGTGTTCTTTGTCACGACAACTGCAAGATCAATGGGTTTTGGGACATCCAAGACGCTCTTGTACGCCTTTTTATTGAAAACCTTGGGCCTAGTAGGGCTGATCGGATAAATGGCCCCCTTGTAGTCCTTCATAATGTTTGATGTAATGGCACGCCCCACGCTTCCCTCCTTGTCGGACGCGCCGATAATTGCAATGGATTTTGGCGAAAGAAAAACCGAGGATGCCATGCCGAACAAGGGAAACTCGTTGATTTTCCATAATAAAGCTATTCATGAAAAAGCCCCGATCTCCGCATCAGCTTCCAAGCATCTTGCCGGCCGGATTTTCCTTTCGCGGAACCCATTGTAGCTTTAGATTCCGGTACTTTCCGACAAGCTCCCATGCCTCCCGGGCCAGGGTACGGAGACGCTCGTTGTTGATTGCAAACTCGTGGTTTAGCTGGGATACGGTGTTCTTAGAGTCGCTGTAGATGATGACCTCGTCGTCGGAGCCCTCAAAATCCCTGAGGGCCGAAATTATTGCCATGTATTCTGCCTGGTTGTTCGTAAGATCGGGACTTTTTTCGTAAAACGACCTTCCGGACTCTTTTACGAAATAGCCATATCCGGAGTTCGGACCGCCGGAGCCGTCGACATAAATGCTAGTGGTCATCCCTGAACAGCCTTGTAATCGTCACACTAAGATTTATGATTATCACATATACTATGGTTGAGAGTCCCTGTGCTATAATGGATGCCAGGTACGGATCATGGCCTATTGTCAGCAGGTAATACTGGGAGAACCCCCTGGCAATCGTGTAGATGACCTCCCCGACTCCAAGAGAGATGATAATCTTGATCAGGTCATGTCGGAGACGGGCGTTGTCAGTCTCGCCGGAGTCCAGCCGGTATTTCTTGCGATTGTCCAGATAGAACAGTCCGCCAAACACGGAGAAATATACGATGTAATCTGCAATGAGCGTATAGATGGTGTTAAGATAGTCATGCTGCTGAGCCAGGGCCTGCGCCACGGCTGCAGAGATTGTAATGGAGGCTGCAAGTGCGATCAGGATGTTTTTGTTAAGCCTGAGGTATTCCCTTGACCTTGAATCCACACAGGGTGTGGTCTTGTAATTACAAATAAACCATGGACTAGCTGCATAGGAAAAAAAGGGGTGCCTGAAGGTCATTTGCGTAGTCTTGTAATTACAAATAAGCCACGGACTAGTCCAGTGTAATTTTTAGGAGGATCAGCATTCCTGCCAGCTCCGCTATGCCGACGCCCAACAGGTACGGGAATATGTCGTGAGAAAACAGCATCTCCATTGAAAAGTATGCCATCGCGCCGACTATGTTGTGAAGGATCAGCATTCCTGCAACCACCACCATTCCCATGGGAAGCTGTGCCTTAGTTCGGACATATATCCTGCCAAAGGTTGCAATCAGGATTCCCAGGACTATGATGTTTGCAATTGAGACTATGGACATGATTGCAGAGGTGGATTCCATTTAGAGATCAGCCCCCGCTCTGTGCTTATTTACTTTTATCCAACTTATGTGCAATTTCCTCAAATGCCCCCATATTTGCCTCTAAGAATGTGGAAATGAAATAGGTAACCCCGTATTTTTCACCCTCCTTTTCTATCAGGTTGTTCTTCTCCAGTACCCCGATATGATGCCGGATTGCCTTGTAGTCCAGCTGCAGTTGGTTTGACAGCTGGTTGGTATTCATGGGATTCTTCCTCAGCTCGGCGATTATCCGAAGGCGGTTGACTCCTCCCCGGGAGCCTGCAAAAACGAGCCAGAGAAGCCGTTTTGCATGTAGAACATTGGACATGAGCTACCTATGGGCGGCGCTCAGGCACTAAAGGTATTTGCACCCGGCACTAGACATAAAAATCCAAAGGGCAGACACCAGTCAGATATGATGGAGCTAAACTACGACCATCCGCTTTACAGGCCGCCCTCAGAGGCCAGGTCGCTGATCTTCCAGGTCACCCTAGGCTGCTCGTTCAACGAGTGCTCCTTTTGTGACATGTATAGATCCAAAGAGTATGCAGAAAGGCCGTGGGACGAGGTAAGGGCAGAGATCGATCTGATGGCAAAACACATGCCCCAGACCAGAAGGGTGTTTTTGGCAGACGGGGATGCGCTGAATCTGGATACAGAATACATGATAAGGATTGTAAGGTACATCAGGGAGAAGTTTCTGTCTGTTGAAAGGATCTCCTGCTATGCCATGCCGATGAATCTGCTGAAAAAATCCCCCGAGGATTTGCAACGCATGAACAGGGCCGGTCTGGACATGCTGTATCTGGGAGTCGAGAGCGGCTCTGATGTCGTATTGAAAAAGGTGACAAAGGGCGCAATTGGAAAGACCATAGTCAAGGCAGTAAACAAGGCAAAGGATGCAGGATACGTGATGTCCTGCATGGTGATCTTGGGGCTGGGCGGAAGGAAATACTCCAAGGAGCACATCAAGGGAACCGCGGATGTCATTAACGCGTGTGCGCCAAACTACGTAGGCGCACTGACACTTTACCTGGAGAACGGAATAAAGGAGGAGTTCATTGATAAGTATGGAGGCGAGTTTGCCAGGATTAACGACGACGAGGCACTGGGCGAGCTTTACGATCTTATCGAGCAGATTGACGTAAGAGACGAGGTTGTCTTCAGGGCAAACCACGGATCTAATGCATACAACATCAAGGGAACGTTCCCGCAGGACAAGGGGGAAATGCTAAAGCAGCTAAGCTGGCTGCGACAGCATCCAGAGGCAGTCAGGCCCCAAGGATTAAGGGGATTTTAGAGGCCTTTTATTATTTCCCTTAGGGAGTCAGGCAGTTCGGGCATTTCGGTATGGCTCTCGTTGTTCTGCAGGGTTTCAGGTCCGATGCGCCTAACTCTTTGGGTTCCAATCAAGGTGTCAACGGCCCTTTGGATTTTTTTCTCGTCAAGTACGGTCCTTAGCCTTGCTAGGAGCTCCTCCTCGTTTTCGTACCTTTGTATGGCATATTGAACCAGGATGGATGTCTCCTCATCTGTCAGGTCGGCCATGTGCAGTGGGTTTCCTGAGCAGTAATAATGGTTGCCATCCAAATAGCCTGTTGCATGACCCTGATTTTAGGCACAAAAAAAACTAGCCGCTTGTATGTGGTCACGTCCTCCTGCTATCTAGGCACGAAAATCACAATCATGCATGCTGATTCGTGCCTGGCTGATGAGGGTAGGTGACCCCGTACAGCCGCTTTTACGCGCTCAGGCACGGTTATGCAGCAAGCTACATCTGAAAAATGGTTAAAATACAGTCAGGTACAACAGCGTGTACATGGCAGGCAGGCTGCAGCTGATTTCAAACGTGCTGACAATCAGGAAATATGCAGTCATTGCAGTCGTCGCCGCAGCCGGCCTGGGTACGGCATACTTTTTTTTGACAATGTCGATGCTGCCCGTCCATATAGATGCGGCATCAGAAGAGTATGGGGGCCACATTGCGACCTCAATCGCACTGACCGCAGTGATTGCAGCGCTTGGCGGAATCAACATTGCGATGATTGCGTTTAAGGTGAAAAGAATAAGGATGGCAAACTCGGCAAAATCGGGTGGGGCCGCGTTTCTGGGAGGCGCGTTCTCGGCGTTTACCCCGGGATGTCCCGCATGCACGGCGCCACTGGCCGTGGTTTTGGGCGCAGTCGGAGGCCTGTCGGTTTTCCCAATGCAGGGACTGGAGCTAAAGTTGATCTCCGTTGGAGTGCTGGCCTTCTCGATTTACTGGATCGCAGGTGGACTGCAAAGGCACAGCTGCTGCTCAATTTCAAAAAAATAAAGATTCCCATTCCACTGTGATCCCATCATCAGGTGATGGGGTCGACAACAATATGCTCCCCTGTCATCGAACGCGTGTTCTGCTGCGCCTCCGGGCAGAGTCGCTGTCAAACCCGTCTCCCCCCACACAACCGGCACCTGCAGTGTGCACGCCAAAGAATGGATCATGATTTTGGCATATGGTTCCTATTTCGATAAAAAATGATCCGTTTTCAACTGTACGTACTACGGCATGCAGTATTTTTTGGCCAGCTTCAAAACAGTGCAGGAGGCAAAAACTACAAGGTTTGCAGGCATGAGACAAAACTCGAAAATCTCCTAGAGCCACACAGGCTTGACTGATCCTGCTATTTTGGATCCAAAAACAAGCTCGTATGAATTCAGCTGCTTTTTTGGGAGACAGTTGGGAGCTTGGCACAAGGTTAGAAAAAACCGGTCATGCGCTTTTAGTCGTTTTGTGGCCTCCGCACGAACCGACTTCCTTGACAATTGGTTCAATCAGTTGCTCTCCAGTGCCTGCATCAAGAATATACTTTATCTTTGTATTGGACTCGGTATAGTCAACTAGTTTCCATACAAGGAAGTACTGGCCAGAGTCATTTACAGCCTTTGCGAGTCTGGCCCTGTCAGCATCATAACCTTGTCGTGCCTGCTCTTCTGAAATTGCAAGGTCTCGGACATCGTCGATGTTAGTGTCTTGTGAAATCTCCAGTGTTCCTTCTGCCTGGCCTATTGGCACGGCCCAGCTTTGTTTGTAGGATTTGTCCCCTGAATCTGCCAATGCAGGATACACAGAGCCAAATGCCAGAACCGCTACTAGAAGAGGCAGTAAAAGTGCCGGAGCGAATACCTTGCCCATGTTATTAGTTGTTCAAGATCACATATAAAGAATATGGACGGAGATTCTGTGTAAAATTGGGGATATGGAATCCCCTCAAAAAATCACTCCGTAGCCCTGTTGAGACTGCCATTCTGGATTATCGTCTTCCACTTGCTTGTACCATCCACGCTTATCAGTGCTGACTCTGCCGGGGTCTGCCCGTTCAACGCACCGTGCTTTTTTTGTGAAATTATAGTAGACCCTCATTCCGTCAAGGATTGCAGTGTCTGTCTTGAGGCCACGAAACACCTTCTCACGGTCTCGAATCTCGCCATTGAGCCTTTCTATCTTTCACAGTCACGCTTGCCTGCCGGGTGAATATGCTTCACGCGATTTGTGCCATTTTCGAATGCCTTCCTTGAGGACTTGGCATAGGCCGGAAGCCCGTCTGTGATAGACCTTATGCGTAATCGACCTGAATGAGATGAATTTGTTCGCAATAATCCTAGATTTGGACCGATTACGCATGAGGTCTAGCAAGGATATCAGCGTCATTACTTTCAATTGTAGTGCTGGGTGCAATATTTTTGGCAAAGGAGGCGCAGAGCTTTGCTGGAGGGGGCAGGACGGAGTTGGATACACTGCTATTGGCAGGATGTCTTGCCACAATAGCGATAGGTTCCAGAAGAGCATCTGTGTCCGATGTTCTCAAGAGGGTTCGGCGATTCTTGCAGTAGCACCCAGACGGGAGCACACGTCAGCTCACCGTAAAGTATTCCATAGGTTCAGCTTCCCATGCATTTGGTCGTGGAAAGTCCTTGTAGGCCCAGCACTTGGGGACGGGTTTGGATCCTTCATTTTTTGCACGTGTTTGATGCCAGCCGATTTTGGAATACAAAAAAACACAGCATCCCGTCATTTCTGCACTGCCGGCTCTTGCAACAGGGATATCCTTGCCCAGACCATCCCCCATAGAATCCGCAGGCCGCCAGGCGAGACTAGGGCTTTTCAAGCTTTTCCATACCTGAAGGAAATTTGCATTTGACAGGTGATCAGGTGTAGATCTCAGCTATTGGGAATTGCCATCTATGAAGATTGCCTTTAGTACGTCGGTTTTGCTCACTATTCCACCCAGTTTGTTTTCTATTCTAACACCTACGCCGTTAATTTTTTCCTGAATCATGGCTTTGCAGGCAATTACAAGATCCTCCTCAAAGTCGACGGATTCTATGTTTTTGGTCATGATGTCACTTGCGTGTATGGTATTGCCAAAACCAGATTCTGAAAGAAATCCTTTTCGTGTAAAAACTACAGATATTACAGGATCAGAGTTATCCAATACAGAGTCGGTATTGCCCTGCTCTAATGCGATTCTGAACAGGTCACGAAATGTGATAATTCCCTCAATGTTATTGTTGTCTTGTATGAAAATCCTAGATATCCTGTTTGCAACCATGGCAGATACGACATCCTTTAGGGAATCATCGGAACTTTGTCGAATGTAAGATATTGTCATCACGTCTCCGACCCTGTGCTTGCCAGAATAATTTTCTGCATAATAACGCGCAAGATCGGTCTTTGTTATTATTCCAGCTACCAGCTTGTTGTCTGCAGATACTCCCAGGGATCCAATATTTTTTTCTAGCATGACTTTGGCACACTCTGGAACAGTGGAGGAGGCTGGAACCAAGACAATTTTTTTCATTATTTTTGAAACTGGGATGTCATCTAGATTTTTCTCAGAATCGTCACCCAGCAGGAAGTTTCCAATGTCCTTTTCAGTAATGATGCCGACGTGAGAGCCACTTTCAGTTACAAGCAAGCGGCTGATTTGTTTGCTCAACAGTTTGGCTATGGCGCTTGAAAGCGATTCCACGCCTTCTATTGTGACTGGCTCATTCATTAAAGAGGAAATTTCTGTCATCTTTTTCCATCCCTCAATTATTTGATAAGATATACCGGGATTTTTGATTTGTGCAGTACGAAGTTAGAAACGCTTCCCAGCATGTCCCCCATGGCAGAGCCACTGCCAGTCGTACTCATTACAATGTGATCAAAATGTCCTTTCTTGGCCAAGGCGACCGTTTCGTACCCGGGGGATCCCCTTAGAATTTTGGTCTTGAATTTTACATCCTTGTTTCCTGCCCTTTTTTCTGCCTTTTTTAGAATAATTTCGGCATCCTGATGAACGTGTTTGTTAAAGTCCTTGGTTCTAGAACCGCCTGCCGGAATGTGTGGGATTACGTGTATTGCAATAACCTGGCCATGGGTGAATCCCGCTAGGGTTAGTGCACGATCTAGGGCCTCGAAGGATTTTTTGGAGCCATCTACAGGTACAAGAATTTTATTCATATCCATGGTTGGTGTGATTTGGTGTTTACATATTAACATTTAACATGATTATAGTCAAAAATACCATTTGGTGGCAGTAGTGGCTGTCTCATCTAGGGCAGCAGCTCGGGCTCTGGAAGTTCAGGCGTGGATGTTACCGCCAAAGGTGCCTTCGCAGATGTAATTCGTGCCTAAAATCGCAAGTCACGAAGCCCTAGCTGTTACCAAATATGTGCTGATCGGATCAAGATCTGGGGAGGGATGCCGGGCAGATCAGATGGGGCTGGGTGATGTCAGTAGCCATCCTGGTTCCGGCGGGAACCGGATCTGTCAGGTCGCGCCCGTTGTACGCGCCGCACATGTCAGGTACGTGCGTTTTGTACCGGGTCGGGCGCCTCTTGTGTGATACGCCTCTGTGTCCGGGTTTTTGGCCCGGCCTTGCCGGTGCCCTGCCCGATTCCCTTGCCGCAGTCGCCTTTTTCTGCCTGGTCGGAATCGAGTTCTGCGATGACGGGGTGTGCGGGTTCTCATAAAATTCGATGCGGTGTTTGAGCTGCTTGATTTGTGACGCCTGCATCTAGATTAGTGCGGCATCATCGGCCTGCCTTATGGCAGATGCCATCCTCTCCATATCAAGCTCCTCCTGCGTCTTCTGAAGCTCCGCCCTGGCGCAGGCCATCTCTTTGCTTAATGCATTGAATTCCGAGGCTGTAGGCATGTATTTTCTTGGTATTGATAGTTTATAGATCAGACGGTCACGAAAAATTAACTAGGCAGGGGCTACCCTATTACCTGATGATTTATCTCTGATTCGAGTACCCCTCCCCCCAGACATCCGATCCGGGCATGTTTTACCTGGCTGAGAAAAAACCAGCCTTCCCAAAAGCGTCCCGCAAAACGGTTCCAAACTTAAGACGGTCCAAGCCAAGCGGGCCTGCAGATCCTCATGCAGCCGTTTGTGCCGCCATGGGTCGGGTTACATCTGAAGACTGACGCAGTGACTAGATTCATAAAGAAACTCGATGGGTTTCATGTCTACATGGCCTCAAAGGTAACCACGGTAAACCCAGCTACTGGAAAGACCATTTCAGACTATGATGTCATGGGAAGGTCACAGGTTGAAGGGCTGATCATCAGGTCAAAGCAGGCCTTCAATGAGTGGAAGAGGGACTTTGACAAAAGAACTGAGGCCTTGCATCTAGTATCACAGGAACTGCGAAAAAGAAAGGAATCGCTTGCAAGGATTGCCACCACCGAGATGGGAAAGCCGCTAAAGGAGTCCATCGGGGAGGTTGAGAAATGCGCCTGGGCAATCGAATATTACGCGGACAATGGAAAGTCGTTTCTTCACGATGAGGCGCTAAATACAGATGCCAGGAAGAGCGTGATTGCATTTGAGCCGCTAGGGGTCATTGGCAGCATCATGCCTTGGAACTTTCCCTTTTGGCAGGCGCTGCGTTTTGCAGCCCCCTCACTCATGGCAGGAAATACCATTGTTCTCAAGCCGGCTAGCGCAACGATGCAGTGCGGCATAGAGCTAGAGTCGTTTCTTGTGGGGTCGGGCCTTCCGGAGGGGGTGTTTCAGACGGCAGTCGGCGACTCCTCGGTGGCCGAGCACCTTTTAGAATCAGACGTGTCTGCAATTACATTCACCGGAAGTACAAGCGTCGGAATCAAGGTCGGGCAAAGGGCAGCGGCCGGCCTCAAAAAATGTGTCCTGGAGCTAGGAGGAAGCGATCCCTTCATAGTATGCTCAGATGCAGATCCAGTAAAGGCTGCAGAGGGTGCGGTAAAGGGCCGCTTTATCAACTGCGGGCAGAGCTGTGTTGCATCAAAACGTTTTTTCGTCTCAAAGGACATAGCAGGTGACTTTATCGAAAATTTTGTAAGAAACACCGAGAGGCTGACTGTAGGCGATCCAATGTCAGACGAGACCGACATAGGCCCCCTGGTAAACAGATCAGCGATGGAGACGATTTCAGGCCAGGTTGACGATGCAAGGGGCAAGGGGGCCGAGATCCTAACCGGCGGGGATCAGGTGGGAGGCAGCGGGTATTTTTTCAAGCCCACGATAATCAAAGGCATAACAAAAGACATGAGGGTTTATTCTGAGGAGACGTTTGGGCCTGTTGCGTCAATTACCATAGTAGGCGACGAGTTTGACTCCATCAGGCTTGCAAATGACACTGAGTTTGGACTGGGTGCAAGCGTGTGGACGCAGGACTTGGTCAAGGCAGAGGGGTTTACCCGCAGGCTGGAGGCCGGGATGGTTTCTGTAAACAACGTACTGGTATCAGATCCCAGGATTCCCTTCGGAGGAATAAAAAAGAGCGGGTTTGGAAGGGAGCTGTCCAGATACGGAATGCTGGAATTTGTAAACATGAAGTCAATAAGATACTATGACGATCTTGTCAGGACTCATTTTGTAGAATGAAATCCATGGTGCCTTGAGCGGCGATTATATGTTTTCTGTATCCAGCATGAGTACGGGACATGAGACATTTTCAACTATTTTGCGTGAAACGCTTCCCATGGAAAGTAGCTTCTTGACGCCCTTGAGCTTTCTTCGCTTTGCTATCACCACAAGATCTACATCTTCTTTATTGACATAGTCCAGGATTATCTCGGCTGCATCTCCAATGGCTGCTCTGACTTCTGCACCCACTCCTTGATCCTTGCATTGCTGGACACGCTTTGCCATCTCTTTTTCTGCCTCTGCTCGTATGGATTCATTTGCCTCGTCTATGCTTTCTCGCAGCTTGTCTTGCTCGGACTCTGCCAGTGCGAATGCCATTGGGCGCTGCATTTCCTCAACAATGTGCAGGATTATTATCCTTGCAGGGGTGTTCCTTGCGGCATGAATTGCATGTTTGAGGGCATCATCGCCTGCGGGAGTTCCGGCATGCGGAACCAGTATCGTGTTATACATATTCAAAAATTATACCGTGTTTTTCTATAATAAACCTAGCACGGTGGTTTTCAGCATTGAGTTCAAATCTCAAAGGGATCGCGCCCTTGACCGCGTTGGGGATTGAGCCCTCTCCTGCCACCTGCAATTCCAGAGATGACGGCCACGGAATGGTTCATTCTGGGCAATTAAAAACGGCAGGATGATCATCCTGACGCGTCTTTGTCTTTCCTGATAATTTCCATGCCATAGGCACGGCTGTGTCCTACCGATCCCAAGAAAGCACATGGGCCCGCGGGGATTTGAACCCCGGATCTTCGCCGTGTAAGGGCGACGTCATAACCGACCTGGACTACGGGCCCAGCAGACTAGCTTGCTAAAATCCATTTAAACTTTGAGAACGGATTTCGAAACAATCTACAAATTAGACAAATGCTGCAAGGACATGATGAGGTTCCTGTTTTTTTCAAGCCCGATAGGACTGGGGCACGCTACAAGGGACACAGCTGTCGCAGAATTTTTCAAAAATGCAGTAAAATTTGTCACCGGCGATGCCGCAGCAGAGCTTCTAAAAAAATCAGGTTTCGAGGTGGCCGACCGGTACACTCCCCCGCAGTTCACAGTGGAGAACGGCTCGCTGGAAAAACCCATGAGGTGGCTGTGGCAGTACTACCGGTACTACAGAGACTGCAAAAAAATATCATCAGGGATCATTGCAGGCCAAACCCCGGATGTTGTGATCGGCGACGAGGACTTTGCGTCACTGACAATTGCACAGGAGCAAAATATCCCGTCGGTCTTGATCACCGACATCCTTGAGACCAGATTCACCAGGGGCCTTGGATCACTGATTGAGCGGAAAATGAACAGGTCGATGAGGGGGATCATCTCAAAGTGCGATGCAGTCATTGTGCCAGAGGAGGGCGCAGACGAGGGCAACATACACAGAACGGGGCCCATTGTCCGCCAGACAGGGCTCTCAAGGGATCAGCTCAGAGAAAGGCTGGGCTTTGGCAGGAAAACAATCGTAATTGCCACGGGGGGAACCGGGGCGGGCCTGTTCCTGATTGAGAGGTCCCTGGATGCAATCCGGAGGATGAAAAAAGACTATGATGTGGTAGTGGTCCCGGGCCCGTCACTGAAAGAGAGGTTCGACGGCGCAAGGAATCTGGGGTTTGTAGAAAACCTTCACGAGATAATCTATGCCTCTGACCTGGTGATATCACTGGCAGGCAAGTCCACCATAGACGAGGCGGGCGCATACGGGACTCCTGGCATCTTCATCCCGATAAGGAATCACTTCGAGCAGGAGGACAATGCAAGGGAGCAGGGGTTTGCATTTGATGACATATTCAGGCTGGACTCAATCATCGAGGAAAAAATCGGGGCGCCAAGAGGGAAGGCAGTGCCGGACGGCGCCAAGAGGGCATGGGGCATAATCAAAAAAACGGCAGAGCAGCGCTAAAAAGAACGGTTAAAAGATGTGACGGGAAAAAGCTAGAAAATGGAAAAACTGGTGGTTGCAAAATTCGGGGGAAGTGCGATAGGGCCGTTCGGGGAGCTTGTTCCGGGGATAATCGGGAGGATCAACGAGCTAAAAAAGGACTCCAAGGTAATTGCGGTCTTCTCTGCGCCGCTTACGATAGTTGACGGCAGGAAAAGATCACTGACCGATGTTGTCTTGGAGATTGGAAGGCGTGCAGAACAGGGCCGGGAGCCGTCCCTGGAGGGGGTGGAGCAGACGTATGAAAGAGTCCTGGACATGGCAAGTGACGAGTTCAGGCAGGACTGCAGGGATGTGGTCAAAGAATTCCTCGGCCTGGCAAGACGTGCGCTGGCCACTGCAAGAGACAGGTCAGAGTTTGCAGACGAGACGCGCTCGGAGGCGCTGGGGTTCTCCGGCGAGATACTGATGTCAAACGTGATGAACCTCATCCTAAGGTCGGGTGGGATCTCGTCTGCGGCAGTGGACTTTGAGAACTGGCCGATAATCACGGATGGCAACATAGAATCCACCAACTTTCTTGCATCAAAGTCGCAGGAAAGCATGGGGCACACCGAAAGGCTGGTAGCCGAAAACCAAGTCGTCTGCATGGGCGGATTCATAGGAAAGACCGCAGACGGGGCAGTCACGACATATGAGAGGGGGGGCTCTGACAGGACGGCAGCGGACATGGGGATTTTGTTCCATAAAAAATACGACACGAGAATCGACTTTGAGAAGGACAGCTCCGTGGTATCTGCAGATCCGAAGATTGTCTCTGAGAGCCTGACCGATGTCGACACGCTATCCTACAACGAGGCGCGCCTGGCAGGAATGTTTGGCATGAAGGTCCTTGATCCAATAGCGATCAAGGAGATTCTGGAAAACGGGGTGGAGGTGCCGATCACCGTTACAAACATGGGAGATCCGGAAAAGACCACCACCATAGAGCGGAATCCCGAAAACGACGACAGCCATCCCCTCAAGATTGTAACCGGAAAGAGAAACTGCGCGATAATCAGGATGGAGAGGGACTCTGCGCAGAGCCTGCTGTCCTCGCTGGAGCACGAAAGGAGGTACAACGAGTACGTGATTCTGTCGCCGTTTACAAGGGACGGAATCGAGTTTACGCGGATCCTGTTCCTGGACGGCGACTATGTCAGAAGAAACGAGAAGTACCTGCTGGGTTTTGACTCGCTTGCGTCGATAACCTACAACAGGGGGGTTATAACGCTGATAGGGGATCAGATGTGGAGGGTGCAGCAGATCGCATCAAGGGCAAGCTCGAAGCTAGGCGAGGCGGGCCTGAATATCCTGAACATGGACGCGCAGGAGGAGACCTCTAGGATTATCTTTGTCATCGAGGACTCGGGCGAGAACATTGCAAAGGCAATACGGGCAATACACTCGGAGAAATCAAGGATTCAGTTTATCTAAAAATGCTTATGGCTCTACAAGGTTTTACCCCGTAGTGCCATAGTGGGTTTTTTCTTGGACGCTTGATCTAGAATTAGTCCGGCGTTACCCATAACACGCGATACACTGTGTACGCCCCTGTGATATTTAGAGCTGATCTATATAGATCAGGGCCGGATGCGGGTTCACATCCGGCTTTTCAAGCACAACCCTGCCGTTTGGCAGTGTGCCTGCAAACCTGTAGGCCCCCTGCAATGAGATTCTCTGCACGGTAACTGTCTGCCACGACCTGGCAGGGTCGATCAAATAGAATCTGTGCCTGAAATCGTAAATCACTTCCAAGTCCAAACTATTACAAATAATTTGATGATTATTATATTATACCCATTGGTATTAGTTGCCACAGGAGACAACAAAACATGGGAATCAAAGAGAAAATATTGGAGGATGAGGACGAATTGCATAAATTCATTATTTTACTGGCCAATGCTAGCAACGAACCCATCAGGAGCAGACTAAAACTCCAAAAAATGATGTATCTTCTTTCCGATAAAATCGAAGAAATTAAAGAACAAAGCAGCTATGACGCAGACAATTATGGTTCACATAGTGAAGTCGTAGATGAAGAAGAACAATACTTGGAACAAATAGGCGTCTTGACTAGCAGCCATGGAGAAATTGCTTTAACTAAAACCGGCAAGGAAATAGCACAGGAGATATCCAAACATGAAAACAAAAAGATCATAGAGGCCTTAAACGAATACAAAAAATTTCTCAACGACATGATTAGTAATGAACTGCTTGCTTACATTTATTCTGCACATCCTGATATGACTGAAGAGTCCATTGAATATGAAAGTCTTAAACCAAACATGGAAAATCACATTTTATCGCTGATTAAGAAACAAAAAATCAGTTCTCAACGGGCAGCAGAATTATTAAACAAATCGCAGGATTACGTAATTAAAAAGATGAAAGATAGGCAAATAGCTTTGTTAGGATAACTTTTGAAAATATTAGATGCCACCACAATAATTGCAATATTCAATGAAATCAAATGCCCAAAACTAATTGAAAAGATTGGACAGCTGGGACACGAACTAGCTGTTCCATCAAATATTATGAAACGTGAATTGTTGGATAAAACTACTTTACAGACTACCGAAAAATACGTACAATCCAAAACAATTCAAATCTTGAATAACAACACTGTTGAAGAAATTCTCGAATTTCAGAAGGATTATCTAGGACTGGGAATGGTGGGGAGCTATAAACCTTTACAAGATGTGTAATCAGGCGAAATTTTCAATGATCATCAGTATAGGATCTGGCCGGGCTCGAACCTTATGGCGACGCTGCGGATCCACTCGTCGGTGGGATTGCGGAGCAGTCCCGGGGCCGTCGGCACCTCGCGTGCAGACATCGTGCAGCCGGCCACCTGCCCGTTGGATACGGACGCGCGCGTCAGACACCTGCTAAAGTCGCCTGCAGTATAGATGGCGCTGTGCCTGTCCGAGGCCCCGACGCACGGGGCCATGCCTTCGCCGACGGTCTCCAGTATAGCTTGACATATGCGCGGGTTGTTAAGAGCATCACGTCTCAGTTGGTTCTTTTGGTGGTGCATGAGTGCCTTCTAGGACGGCCCCTTATTGATCTGTTTCGGTCAAAACTGGCCATTCTGGGTTACTCTTGGGAAGACTGAGCCGTCAATTTCTTATTTATACTGGCAATCACAAACTCTTGGGGCCATCTGCTGTAGGCAAGAGTATCTGATCATGAAATACTTCAAGAACTTTTACCCGCCAGCATAGTTAACTGATATTTTGTAGAGTTGTTGTTTACCTTGAAATTCTTTGTTGTCTTTGCTGCCCTTTGTATTCTTTGTATCGATTCCTTGTAAAACTGTTCTTCTGCCTCCATTCCAATAAACGATCTGCCAAGCTGCATGGATGCTACTGCCGTAGTCCCCGAACCCATGAATGGATCCAAGACAACATCGCCTTTCTTGGTAAATAGCCTGATGAACCAGCTTGGAAGCGGCACTGGAAACGCTGCGCTGTGCCCTACGTTTCTGCACTCTGTGGCTAGGTGTATCACGTTGGTAGGATATGCAGCGTGTCGTCCCGTCCGGTGGATACATTCTTGCCAAAGCCACTATCGTTTTTCGCCTCATCTCGCATCATATCCGTCTCAGACAAGTTAGCAAATCGCTTGCTTGCCCACTCCCCCACCGGAACCCTCACAGCATTTTGGTACATCCTAAATTTTTTCTGTTTTGTAAAGTGCAGACACCTCTCCCAGGCGTCCCTAAACCGATTAGGCCACTTTCCCGGATAGCAGTTCTTTTTATGCCAAACGTATTCCTCGATCCACAACCATCCCTGATGTCGCATTTTCAGGATGAGTTCTACAACATATGTTCCGCGCTCCCCGTCCACGGTCCGCTCCTTTATGTTGAGTACAAACGATCCGTCATTTTTTAGAACCCTGAAGATCTCCATCGATATGGGAAGGAACCACCCTGTGTACTCGGAGATCGGAATGCCCCGATATGCACCCTTCCTGTTGTCCGCATATGGGGGTGAGGTCACCACAAGATCTATTGATTTGTCGGGGATTTTCCCTAGTCGTCGGAGACAGTCATCGTGATAGATCACATCAAGCTTCAATAGACATCCTCCACAGTACTCCTAGGAGCGTCACATAAAACGATTCCAAATCCGGAACAATTCAGACCAGGTATCTCAGAAAAGCTATCTGACAAGGCGGGCCAGAGCGCAAACTGCACTATCCAGGATGGCTGCAAAAACCAGGGAAAACCGCTCAACGCCAATCAATGATGATGTCAGACGGCAGGGTTGTGCCTGAAAGGCCGGATGCGGGCCCGTGATCCGCACGGATCTATCCCCCGCCCACGTACCACAGCGCCATGCCTGCGCCGATTACTGCATACCACTTTATGTTTCGCTTGTCTGTGAATATGTTCGGCGAGGCGGCATCCTCATCGCGCAGGGCAGACTGTCTGATCCTCCTCATCTCAAATCCCTGTCCAACGAGACCGATTATCAGCAGGGCGATTGCGGCAAATGCAAAGACCGGCTCCACATCAGAAATACCAGACGGCTGCTAAAGTACCTATTGCACAAGACAATTACTTAAATTGCCAGGGTCTTTTCTCACCACATGAAAGAGACCGGCAGGATTTGGATGAACGGCAGGCTGGTGCCGTTCAGGAATGCCAAGGTCCATGTCCTGACCCATGCCCTGCACTATTCAACCTCGGTCTTTGAGGGCATACGGTGCTATGATACTCCAAAGGGCCCTGCTATATTCAGGCTGTCCGAACACGTGGATCGCCTTTTCAAGTCTGCAAAGCTGTACTCTATGAAGATGCGGTACTCAAAAAAGCAGGTGACCGAGGCCATAATTCAGACGGTGAAGGCCAGCAAGCTGAGGGAATGCTACATCAGGCCGCTTGCATACTATGGATACGGTGAAATGGGCCTCACCCCGTCGCCCAACAAGGTAGATCTGTCGGTCTCCTGCTGGGAGTGGAGGATGGGCGAGTCAAGGGCCGGAAAGTTCTCCGGCGCAAGATGCAAGGTATCCAGCTGGCTGAAGATCGATTCCAGGGCGCAGCCGATGAGGGCAAAGGCCGCATCAAACTATGCAAACGCGGCGCTGGCCAGGGTCGAGGCGCTAAATGACGGGTATGACGAGGCCATAATGCTAAACTATCACGGAAAGGTTGCCGAAGGCAGTGCGGAGAACATCTTCATCGTAAAAAATGGCGAGGTACTCACTCCGCCGCCGTCGGCTGGAATCTTGGAGGGCATTACAAGGGACAGCATCATTCAGATAATCGAGGAGAACGGCGGATATGTCATAGAGACGGATCTGGAGCGCGACGACCTGTATGATGCCGACGAGATCTTCATGAGCGGGACGGCAGCGGAGGTAAAGTCAGTAACCCAGATTGATGCAGTAAAGATTGGAAACGACAGGGTGGGCAGCATCACAAAGACGCTGCAGGAATCATTCATGGACGCGGCCATGGGCAGGGACGACAGGTTCCTTCCGTGGCTTACATACGTCTAGGACAGGCCATGGCCAAGATGGACTCGTGTACCGGCAGCCGGGCACCGGACATCTGCTGGTTTTGCAAAAAGGGCCGCCATGACGACTGCATGGGGGAGATCCCCACGACTGCAAGGTCAGAGGGCCCGCACGACTGCACCTTTGATACTAAAATGATAGCCTGCAGGTGCAGTCACGAACTATGAAAACCAACGAGTTCTCCAGATTCGTCAGGGATCTGGCAGCCTCCCTGAATACTACGAAGATCCTGTATGCAGGATGCTGCTATGCGGAGGATCTTTCAGGGTTTTCCCAAGGTATGGATGTGTCCGGAATAACACAGGATCCCCGGACGCTCGAAAGGATCATCGAGAGGTACCCGTCATTTGAGTTCAGGCAGGGCAGCCCTCTGGAGACGCCGTATGCAGGGGGCCGGTTTGACTTTGTGTTTACCCACAAGTTCTTCAGCTGTCTGGATGATGCCCACGCCAGAAAAATGACAGAAGAGATGTACAGGATCTCCTCAAGGTATATTGCCAGCTTTGAGGTGCCTTTTGAAAAAGAGGGGACGGTCGAGGACGACGAGGGGCGCCGTGGGATGTATTCAAGATGGCTTGACTTTCAGGTCAAAATCATCAGCAACGTGCAGATGCACGAGGAGATCGATCCCGAGCGGTGCCGGTTCACGCTGGTCAGAAAGGTAAGATAGGCTTGCAGAGTCCGTTTTTACCCAGTGCAGGGACAACGGGATACGCCTGGGCCTGAAACTCTTATTTCATGCAGCTACCACCATACCGTATGGCATCAAAATCCCTGAGCATCGAGCAACGCATGGCCGTCCCGGGCATAATCCTGCATCGCTTAAAGCACGGGGGCAAGACGATAGACGAGCTTGGCAGCAGACATCATGCAGGCGACAAGCGGCAGCTGCCGTATGGCGATCGTCCGGTATGGCACAAGAAGAGTGATCTGGATGAATGGGTGGCAGGCCAGCTGCACCTACCGCCCTCCCTGTGGGGGGAAGGCAGAAAGTCAGATGATCTGAGAATAACCACAAGCAGGGAGCTGATAAAGCTCCGTAAAAAGGGGATCATTGCGGACTGGAGCAGCAAAAAGCGGACCACGCTGATGCGGCTGGAAGATCCGGACATTCCGGTGAGTGCGCCCGTAGTTGGGATGTCCAGGAGCCAAGGAGTGCCCCCTCCCGAGGTTGACATGAGCATGAAAACGGCCTTTTTGTCGATAATATCCAAGGGGAAAAAGGACAACACGTACAAGTTTGCCCTGGGAAAGACCATCCTTGACTATTGCAAGAACAACCCGGCCACGGGCAGAACCAGCGAGATACCCTACGACTATCTTGCCGGGGAGTTTCTCAAGCACTACTGGTATCAGAAATACAGATTCAGGATGAAGCAGGACTTTCACACCAAAAAGACCCCCGTGGTGATGCAGATACTGGAGGATACGTTTGGGGAAAAGCCCCCGCAAAAGTTCAAGCGGCTTAGCCAAGACGATCTGAGAATAGCAAGGAAGAAGATACTTGAGAACATCTTTGGCCCGGCCAAGAAGAAGAAGGGGATGGTCGTACAGAGGTTCCAGAAGATCGTAGTCGGAAAGACGACGCGTGACACCAACATTTTCTATGACTATGACGACGAGGAAAAAAAGATATTCCTAAGGCCCGAGGCGCATGACTTTTTCAGGCAGAACTACGGACTGCTGACGCGCGCGCTCCTTGCAGAATGGATCCGCTATCTCGAACGCGTAAACCACGGGCTTCCCATGCTTGCCGCAAAGATCGACGACGAGGAGGCCAAACGAGGCCCGCTCACAAAGTACAAGAAGGCCTTTCTGGAACACTCTGGGCACTGCTTTTACTGCAATGGAACACTGGAGGCCGGCAGCGTCCACGTGGATCATTTTATCCCGTGGTCTTACATATTTGACAACAATGCATGGAACCTGGTTCTCGCATGTGCAGAGTGCAACCTGGACAAGAGCAGCGCGCTGCCAAGGGAGCCATTTGTAGAGCACCTGATCGAGAGGGATTATCAATACTCGGCAAAGATGGCCATGATGGAAAAGTCCCTTCGCCGGCTGTCCATCAAGGGGAGGTGGCAAGACGAGATACACGGCCACTATAAAATATGTCATGAATACGGGTTTGGGACGTGGACAGGATAGTGTTCAGTCCTGCGCCAAGCGTAAAGGCTCTTGGCGTGCACTGCAATGGAGGGGCCGCTGCAAATATAATCCCAGATAGGATCCAAGGCATGGTGCGACATCCCCTCACTATAGCAACGAGCATAAGTCTTTGAGCCAAAACAAGGTCATTCGAAAGGTATAATGATCACGTAACTGGCGCAGTATGTATGACAAAAGAAACAGACATTCTGTCAGAGGCCATGCGCAAAGAAAAGGATGTCAAAGTCTACAAGAAGATCATGGCGCTGATGTTTGTGCTAGAAGACGACATGGGCGTACCCGAGACTGCAAGAAAGATCCGGTGCAGTGAGAATTCCGTGCGCAACTGGCTGGCGAGGTTTTCGGAGGGCGGCATAGACGGTCTCCGGGATCTTCCCCGTTCCGGATGCAGATCAAAGGTGGACAGAGAAAGTATTGCAGCCATAATGGATCTGTCCACTGCATGCAAAAGTACCGATGTCATGACGGTACGCGATGACATAAGGAATGCCACCGGGATAGAATACAGCATAGAGCATGTCCGAAGACTGATGTGCCAGCACGGCCTGTCGCGCCGCAAGGTGCAAAACATACATGTCAACCATGCCACCCCAAGCTCGGTATACTCGTGGCAGCGATACCTTGAAAACGTGCGGATTCCGTGCCTGAAAAACGACGGTTTTACGCTGGTGTCATCTGATGAGGCGTTCTTCGTGCAGGGCGCATACGACAGATACGTGTGGGGTCCGGTCGGCACCAGAAGCGTGGCATCGTATTCGGGGGACCACACAAAGGTGGCCGTGTTTGGAAGCATCGCAGAAGACGGCAGAAGGCTATTCAGGACGTTTACGGGATCGTTTACGTCGGTGCAGTTCATAGAATGTCTGGAGGCGCTGCGCATCAAGTTTGGCAAGGTTGCAGTCTTTTGCGATAGGTGGAGTGTGCACAGATCTACTGATGTCGCAGAATATCTGGCGGGCCATCCCGACGTCAGACTGATAATGATTCCGAAAGGATCGCCGTACCTCAATATCGTGGAAGAATGCTGGAACCTGGGCAAACATTTTGTTTTCAGGGGGATAGTGTACAGAAGGATCAGCGAGCTGCGGCACACCATATCCGAATATTATAGGACGGTGTCATTTGCCCACCTTTGCATGTACAAGTACATTTACAGATCGCCGGTCAAAGCCCTCAATTACTTGTGACCGTTGCTATAGGCATGGCAATCACAAAGCCATGCCCAATTGGTTAAGGACAGGTGGCCGCACATATTGACAAGCGTACGAGGTCACATCCCCTTTGCCAATCAGGCATGAATTTACATGCAACAGTGATTTTCATGCATGGCCCGTAGGGGACTTGACCTCGTACGGATCAAAATACTTGCAAAAATCACATCATCTATCAGCTGGCTTGGCAAGCTGGTAAAAAATTTGGACGTTCACGCGGCCTTTATGAACCGTCCACGATATTGCTTTCCGGCATGGATGCGCAGCGTTTTGCTCAAACCGCTCACAAGAAAACCGCCGGTTCATGCTGAGAAAGGGCCAAGGAGATCAGCTGAACCGGGTGATGACAAAGACTGCGGCAAAGCCCACCAGGAATGCAATGCCCCCGTAGCTTAGGATCTTCAACGGAATGGGGGGCCTGAAGGCCTTCTCAAGGTGCCTGCCCGTCACCAGCCTGAGGTTAAAGACTGCGATTACCGGCGCAATCACAAAGGAGAGGACCGTTGCAAAGTCCACCAGCTCGCGCAGGTTGTTTCCGAACCAGAATACGACGATCAGGGAGCCGGCTGCCAGCACCAACAGGAACGCGGCGCTCACCGCCCTGGGCCTGGTCCTGACGGAGTGACTCCTTGCAAACAGCAGCTCCGTCGTGCGCCTGAGGGAACGGGAATACCCGTCAAAGACTGCTATTATGGTTCCAAACATCACGGTAAAGGCAGATGCCGAGATGATGATATAGCTCCACTGGCCAATGGTCTGCGTGTACAGCGTGACTATCTGCTGGGCAAAGTCCGCGTTGTTGTTTGAGAGCTCCTCGCCGGAGCCAAAGAAGATGTGGGAGCCCAGCGTGACGAACATCACTGCTAGTGCGGCAGTTATGACATAGGCTATCCGGAACTCAAAGAGGGTCTCGCCGAGTTTTGGCCTGTATCCTGTCTGCCTCATCCTCTCCAAGGTCCACAGGCTGTTCCAGCTGGAAAGATCCAGTGCAGTCGGCATCCACCCCATCAGTGCCAGCAGGAAGAAGATTCCCGCATCATCCCACAGCTCCCTAGGGGCAAACCCCTCCACGGGGGTGGCCGGGCCGTTCCATACCGCAAACAAGAACGCAGAGACTGTCGAGATCAGCAGCACGATGGCGATGATCTTGATGATGCCGTCCAGCGCGCCGTACCTGCCTACGGCCAGAATCAGGACGCATACTGCAAACAAGATGACGATGGTCCATTCCTGAAGAAACCCGACCTGGAACAGGTTCTGGAAGAACCCGGCAGTTACAAATCCCACGGCACCGGTGACAAAGAACATCGAGGCGACCGTGATTGCAAAGTAAAGCCACAGCGCGCCTTTTCCCAGTTTCTGGTATCCGTCAATGATGCTGGTGCCCGTCGCGCTTGCATATCTTGAGCCGTACTCAAAGAACGGATACTTTAGGATGTTGGCAAGCATTACAAAGCCGATCAGCATCAGGCCAAACTCGGCGCCGGCACGGGTCGACTGTACTAGGTGGGATACGCCTATGGCAGTACATGCAAACAAAATCCCGGGCCCGGCAGTCTTGGAGAAGTTTGCCAGTCGCCGATTCAATCTAAGTGCTGTTTTTTTTGGGGGCTATTTTAGTCAGGCGATAAAAGCAAATGCGGCGGTGTGGGGGTAAGAGTTTGCCACTCCAGAAGATACAGCAGTGTAGGCATCGGTGATCAAGGCCCGAACCCGCAGTGTCGCCTAGGGGGGCTAGACTCTTACGGCGTGGGTCTGCATGCGCCCGGCCAGCAGACTTGAGCGGTGGGCTTACAAATGGATTAGAAAAAACCCCGACAATGCCGAGTGGGTGTGGGAAAGCATCCACACTGGAGAATCAGGATGCGATGCAAGCTTGCATGCGGCATGTTTTCCCATCGCTACTTGTGGCAATAAGCATACTCGCACAAAATCGGCATTTAGAAGGCCCGGGTTCCCAATGATCTCTTTTAGCAGGTGCCTGTGGCAGGGCGCCCGCCGGCTCATAGCACAGCAGAGTTACATGGAAATGTCCTGATTCTGCCTTCGGTGACTTGATGGTATTGATGCTGTTTTGGTTCTCCTGCAGCCCGAGCTTGAATGGCAGCGCAGGATCCGCCCAGCTGACTTTGCCCGTTCTTGTATCTGCGCAACAGTTCCCGGCTGGGCGCAGGCTCCCTCATCCACCTGTCAAAGTGGGTTTTTTTGACGCCTCTGGGATAGTACCTCGTTATCAGAACCCTTGGGCCATCGCCATATTCCTTTGATCCGCATATGCTCTTTGTCTTGATCACCTTGGATGCTCTCAATTTTACTGCAGGCTTTTTGAGATCACCCTCTGTCATGGCCTTCCTTTATTTCCAGCAGATCCTTTTTCCATTTCAGAAATCTTGAATCCGGTGGGTACTTGGCACTCTTTTTTATGCGCAGCTCGGGAGGTATCGGCGCAATCCACCTCTTTATGATCTCCTCCCTTCGATCCCTGAGCAGCTCGGATATGCTTATGCCCAGATCCTGCTCAACTGTTATTGTCCCATTCTCAAAGGCGACATCGCAGAACCTGCAAAGCAGCAGCCCGTTGGAAGGATTCATGGCGTTTTGGGGCTCTTGGACGCGCATCACGGAATAGGGGACGATGTGGGCGCCTATCGTGTACTCGGGCATCATGAACCCGCACAGGGCGCATTTTTTTCCATATTCTGCCAAGAGCTCGCTTCGAAAGGCATCCTGCTTTGCCCTGACGTATACCATCGACTCTGACCCCGAAGAGTAAAAGTTCTTCTTTTTTATCTCCGACCTTGCACGCCTATCCGCGTATGTCTCAAGCTTTTGCTTGTCGAGCCTCCACACCCCCATCCCCGTGTTTCGTTTTTGGAGGTGCTTCCAGTCTATCAAGATTCCCGCCCTGCGCAGTCTTCCCACCTCGTTGGCAACTGCCTTGTAGAACGGATTCTTTCCCTTTTGCTTTGGATAGTCGTCCTGGTTTATCCCAAGTGATCTTGCCACATATTCATCCAGCTCGGCCTTGCTGTGCCAGATTGGGCTGTTCATTGATTTTGTGTTGGATTCGTCGCCGGAAATGACTGGGTTTTCCTCCCGCCCTATCTGCGGTATGGATCTGCCGATGTTGTTGAGGCCCTCCCAGACGAATTTTTCAAGGTTTGTAAATTCCGGATTGACTGTGTATCTGTGGGGCCTGGACATCTGGACTCGATATGCTGTCATGGTTTTTGGATATAATTGGATCGTGGGTGGCCGGTAGAGGAGTTTACTCCTCAGGCGACACTGCTAACCGGGTAACAGCTCGGACTCGAAGTGATTTATGATTTTAGGCACGAATTACATCTGCGAAGGTCCCTTTGGCGGTAAAGCTCACGCCTGAACTTCCAGAGCCCGACCTGTCACATCTGCGGGAGAAAAGGCCATAGACGGGCAGGCCGGGGAGGAGTATCATGCCAGATAATGGAGGGCAAACTACCTTTTGGATCCCACACTTGGATGACGTTAAAAGGTTCTGTGCAATCTTCGGGGCATGAAACCTGGATCTTCTCCGGATTGAAATGATATTTACCGTGTAGCGGCTGAGCCCATCTTAACGTCAGATCCTGGGTTCCTTCCGACAAGGCTGCTTCGATGCCTGACGGGCTGACCGCAGCAGCCTATCGCGTTCTCCCTTGTGGGTCCTTCCTGTACGCCTTGCGGAGGTGTGGATGCTTTGCATGGCAGGAATTTACCCTTTGATGCTACGAATTCTGTCTGTTTTCTAGTGCATGTGCGTGTGGTCTGCCTGATCTTAGATCTTTGGGCCAAAAACAGCTGTCAAAACAATCCGTTTTTTTTATGTGTTGACTACAGGCCCCACAGGTCGCTGGACTGGGACAACCAGGAGACGCCCGCGCAGGCATTTGTCAGAAAGATGCCCGAGGGGGAAACCGCTATTGACGGGCAGGCAGGGGAGGAGTATGATGTCAGATAAGGGGGTTTTCTTATCGAAATAGGCACGATGTGTCAAAATTATGTTGCAATTTTTGATGCGTGTACTACGGACACTGGCAAATTATGAAATACCATTCGACATATTTCGCCAAATAGCGACTCGCCAAATAGCGAAATCTTATTAACTCCATGCCTCAGCATGCAATCATTGGAAGAAAATCCCTTTGTCTTTGGTACCATAGTGAGCGGCCAGTATTTTGCAGATAGAAAAGACGAGCTTGCAGAACTCGTATCTGATCTGGCAGGCAGAACCAACATCATACTGTTCTCGCCTCGAAGATACGGCAAGACATCGCTAATCCTCAAGGCAATAAGGGAGCTTGAGAAAAAAAAGGTAATCTGCGTGTACGTTGACTTGTATCCTGCAACAAGCAAGGAAAAGCTTGCAGACATTTTTGCAAGCTCGATTGCAAAGGCAAAGGCAGGAAAGCTTGACGAGATAGTAGGGCTGATAAGGGATCTCATCCCTCCGGTAAAACTGGTCATAAGGCCGGAAGGAACCTCTGATCTGCAGAGCGGTGGTGGTGTGGAATTGGAACTCTCAAAGGCAAAAGGAGACGTCGACTCTGTACTGACCAATCTCTATGACCTGCCTGAAAAGGTTGCAAAAAAGAGGAAAAAAAGGATGGTCGTCGTATTTGATGAGTTCCAGGAGATAACAAGGCTTGATGGAGCAGAGATTGAAAAAAACCTAAGATCAAAGATCCAGAACCACAAGTCCGTATCATACGTCTTTATGGGAAGCCAGAGGCACCTCATGGACCAGATATTCAGTGACAAAAACAAGGCGCTGTTCCGGATTGGAAAATCATTCAACCTCGGCAAGATTCCGCAAAAAGAGTTTGCAGCATTCATCAGGGACAAGCTCAAAAAAACCGGAATCAAAATCTCCGACGATGTAACAAAAAAGATATTGGGGATAAGCGAGTCACACCCATATTATACGCAGCAGATGTGTCATGAAATATGGAATCTTTGCAAGTCAAGAAAGACGGATCATGTCACAGAGAAGATAACTTCTGACGCGACAGAGCAGGTGCTAAAGAACCAAAACTATGCGTATGCTTTCTTGTGGGACTCTGTAAAAGGAAAGCAGAGGACTCTGCTTTTGTCCATGGCAGATTCTGATGATGACAGGGAGATTTACTCTTCAGAGTTTAGGGCAAGATATTCCCTTGGATCCCCATCTAGTGTGGCAAAGGCAGTCAAGACGCTAGAAGAGAGGGGACTGCTGGAAAAAGAGGGTGATGTCTATGTCATCTCTGATGCGTTTTTCAGGGAGTGGCTGAGAAGGCTTGCGTAACGCAACAGGCCAGGCTCTGGCAGCTCAGACGCGAATCTTGCTACCAACGAATGCCGATCAAAATAGGGCTTGTGCCTGGAATCGGCAGCCTTCAGAACACGATCCGTTACGCAGGGAATCATCCTGCACACCCATCCGCCGAGTCGATCCGTAGCTTGCGCTAGGGGACGAAATGGGTTGGAGTGACAGGCTCGGCCAAGAAAAAATCTGGCCGCTTGGGTTTTTCTTTCAGGGTTTTCTCGATGTTTTCTAGGGACGATGCAAGGCCGCGCAACCACTGCCTGCAATCAGGCGGCAGTTATAGTACGGGCCGTATGCCGAATCCGGCGCCACCATGCCGCATCCTCCCTTGGGGCAGGCTCAACGGCGAGATTAGAGACCGTGAGAAGGTATTCAGAGGCCTCAAAAAGACCTACACTGCAATCCTTGATGGAATGAGGGTTTACTATAATTTCACAAAAAAGCACGGTTCATTGAACGGCCAGACACCGGCAGAATCGGCCCTGATAAGCGTGGACGGCACGAACAAGTGGAAGACCATAATCCAGAACGCCAGCTTGGGCAAGGATTCTGCCTAGGCACAAGATTTCAATCCTGAGAAGATCCACATTTCAGGTGTCCAAGATTGCACAGAACCTGAGCAGGAATGATTTACTTTCAACTTACTTTAGTAAGTATTTATTAAGATATAGCGCACTAACATCATGAACAAGTCTCCCATTAGAAACAGTAGTGGCGATATAGGTTGTCCTAGATGTTTTATATCGTTACAGAAAAAAAGTGCTCCATTCAAAATGTATGGGGAACATGTAGGCAATTTTGAATCTTATGTATGTCCTATGTGCATTATTCTGCATTAACTGAAAGTGGTTATGACAAGGCAATGATTCAAGCAAAACAATGCAATTATTCTGCATTAACTGAAAGTGGTTATGACAAGGCAATGATTCAAGCAAAACAATTAGCAATAAACCAAGACATTCCAGAAACTGAACAAATTCCATTTAAGATAAATTATTTCAAACGAGCTAGTAATAATCAAACAAGAGAACAAATTCATGAAAACGAACAAGAAATTCAATCTTCAAATGATGTGCTTCATATACTGGAAGCAATAGATAACGCTGACAGGTTATATAATGATAACCTACAAGTAATTTTACTTACAAAGAAAACAAGAGTCTAGAAAATGTCGGTTCGAATAAACCCAAAAGATCTTGTTGATAAATTATTTCGAATTAAAAAGATTCAGTATAACACATATGAAATTGATCATTCCCAAGTACAAGGAACATTACGCTTGGTGAATATCCCAGCTAACATTATGCAAGTTCCTGATGAAAAAATACCGCCAAATCAAAAAATATCCACTGATCCAACATTCATGGTTGGAGGACAAATGATTGTTTCATTTACCAATAGAGGAAAGAAAAAAGAACCCACATCAAATCCCACACCAGAAGATATGAAGAAAGCAAAGAAAATGGAATTAACAAGCTACATACAAGACCAGCCTTTTGAACCTTGGAATGAATTTGTGATACAAGGAGATCCCCCAGTCATTCTAAAACGTAGAACAATTTTGTCAAAATTAGAATGGTATGTAGATTATACTAATCAATTGGGAGATCCATATCTATGGGCTGCACACAACACTACTGATAGTGTATCAGTTTCGGATGTTGGGGATGCAGGTCTCACATGATTAGATTATTCAACACACAACTAATTAAGTCAAAATGATAATACTGTCAGTATCCATGTGAACTCTTTTCAAGCATTTTCCTGGATTTCGTGACATGGTGCATTGCTTTCGCTAGGGTTGATCCACTTCCAAAGGATGGGTGGACATGTATCCATTCGGGGCCTTCCCCCAGTACCATCTTCATCCATTTGTTAGGCGATCCCGCAGTTAGTTCCTATACTGATGATCGTTAGACCTTATGCGTAAACGACCGGATCGAAATATTCCGACGGTGACCGGCCATACATGCAAGGCTGACGGCATCACATGACGTGCATGAGGGCGGCACAGTCCGTATATAGTGTAGCTACGAGCCATTACAGCTGGTAAAAACGACAATGTCGTGCGGCATCGTGTGGCGCCGCAATGCGCTCCGTATCGTGGTATCAGAACTCATACATGAGCTTCTTGTTCCGCTTGTCCCACAGCAGCATAAAGTTGGCAGGCCCGGCCGTCACCTGGAACTCCCTGTCGAACTCCTCGGCGGTCCCGTCGTACAGATCACGCATCCGCTTGTACTGCTTGATGCGCCCTATGGCGTGCTCTACTATCACCCTCTTGCTGTCTATCCTCCTGTTCTGCGCCCGCTGTTTCTTTGTAAGATTGCCCCCCCCCCCCTTGGCTTCTTGTTGGGCTGCATGGATATGACCCCGTGGCTGTAATGGGGATCCATCACAATGCAGAGCCGTTTGACTTTTCGCTCATGTACGAGCCCGGCATGGCAGCAGAGCCAGAATCCGGCAGGCAGCACACATGGAAGGAAGCCCCCATGCATATGGTGGGCAATGGCAGGCTGCCGGATCCACTGATCCGGCAGGTGGGTGACTGCGATATCGCCTCAAGGGGATGCAAGAAAACAGGCGGGTCTAGAGGGATTCGAACCCCCGACAGCCGGATTAAGAGTCCGGTGCTCTAGCCTGGCTGAGCCATAGACCCGACAAGGTTAGCGGGCGCCAGAGTCGTTATTAATCTTGATATAAAGAGGAAAGACTAGCTTTGGATTTGTGCCTCTGCCTGCTCGTATTTTTCGATGATGGTATTGAGGACAGTCGATACGGGGATGTTGTTCATCTTTTTCTTTTCTGCAAGCAGTTTCTGGTATGCATCCAGCGTGATATATACGGGAATCGAGCCGTTTCCCTCCAGCAGGCCCCTTACCTTGTAAAGTGACGTCTCCATCCCCCTCTCTGCGGATCTTGCAAACTTTGCCTTGTCCATGATTGCGCCTAGCGGCCCAAAGGGCATCTCATAGTCGACGGTCATTGTAACCCGCGTCAGGTTCGCGCCTAGCGACTCGAACTGGTTGGTAATCTCCCATCTTTTAAACGGGCCCTCGATCTGTACCGCGCTGATTCTTTCCTCCCGGACAAACTCGGTCGTCTTGCAGTCCCACTCCAGCCTCTTGCCGCCAAAGTCGCTGATAATTCTAAATGTCGTGCCGACCCCCATCCCCTCCTTGATATCCATGGGAATGACGGTCATGCCTACGCCCTTGTCAGTCATCTGATCAGAGACGTGCTCGGGCCTTGCAAAATACGTAAAGACCGTATCGACGGGGGTCTTGATGTCGATTGATTTGCTCACTACAGTCAACGGTTGGTGTTCTTGACAGTGAGCATTTAAAGGTTTTGACAATTTTTTGCGCGATAATTGTGTTGTAATATATTCTTCCGGATCCCATCTGAGAACCGTATGAAAAAAGAGGCTTCGTGTTTTTTGCTGTCATGCGTCATGATAGTATCGATGGCCGCAGTACCCGGAGCCGGTGCACACTCGCTGTTCAACTCGGCAGAGCAGACCATAGGGGACTTTCGCATGCAGGTGGCAACGCTGCCAGAGTTCCCACAGGTAGGCGAGACGTCGCAGATCCTCTTCAGGCTGACAGACAGGGATCTCAACGAGGTGGACCGCTTTAACATGGGGATCAGGATCTTTTTCAACAACGAGCTGATACGGACCATCCCGCCGCAGTACATCGACGGGGGCCACTGGCAGACGGACTATACATTTGAGACCAGCGGAAACCACATCTTCAAGGTGGACGTGTACGACAAGGGCCAAAAGGGCCTGCTGACGTACACCTTCAACATGAGCACCCAGAACCCGTTCGGATACATCTTCATAGTAGCGATTACGGCAGGCGCTGCAATGTTCGCAATAGTCATCGGGTACATCTACCTGCCAAAGGGGCTCAAAAGGCGCTAGGCCCCGGCCTCGGCGGGGGGCCTGCCCAGCCTGAACGCAAAGATCGTAGTCAGCAGCACCATTGCAAACAGCAGTATCCCGATGCCCAGGTGTATTGCGACCAGGACGGCGTGAAGCTTTGTATCAATGACGAGTGCGCCCAGCGTTATCTGGGTCACCACAAGTACGGATGCCAGGACGCTGGTTGCCCTGATTTTAGCATGCGAGTCCCTGGCAAGCCAGCTTCCCACGGTAATTGCCAGTACCAGAACCCCCGTCGTTGCTGCAACCAGCCTGTGGATGTACTCTATCAGGTACTCCTCGCTTGGAACCAGGCCGTCGGGACAGAGGGGCCAGTCGGGGCATGTCAGCCCTAGGCCTGCGGCAGATATGTATCCGCCAAGAAACATCAGGGAATACAGTACGATCAGGGTTGCAAGTGATGCGTATTTTAGGATCAATACTATTCTACGACAAATGATCCTGACATGCCCTGCTGTGCGTGTCCGGGGACGGTGCAGATATAGTGGTAATTGCCCGGCGCGCCTGCCGTAAACGTAACGGATCCGGACTCGCCGGATCTGAGTGGGTTGTTCATCGAGCCGATCTCAGAGTCCCACAGCGAGCCTCCAAAGTCCTCCGGTGCGGCCACCACGCCAAACGAGTGGAGCAGTTTTCCTGCATTGGTTACCGTAAAGGTGACCTCGTCGCCGGAGCTTACCACATAGTCAGGATTGTGTCCGTCCTGGCCTGGCAGTGCGTCGAATCCCAGGGTTAGGAAATCATCAGATTCTACAAAGTCCAGTGCAAACTCGTGGCTCACGCCGGTGGGATCTGCTGCAACGCTTGATGATGCGTCTGCCTCGCCTACAACGATGGTGCCCACCATGCCCTGTATCCTGTGGCCGGCAACCGTACAGATGTAATAGTACTCGCCAGCCTCGGTCGGGACAAACGTTGATGTTCCAGACTCGCCGCCGCTCAGCGGGCTGTTTACTGAGCCAATTTCGGTTCCGGAAATGATCCCCTCCCAGCCCTCGTCGTCCCTGGTAACGCCAAATGCATGGAATGTTACTCCGTCATTGACCACATCAAAGACAATCTCATCTCCTACATTGGCGTGAATGGTCGGGTTGCTGCCAGGCTCGCCTGGCAGTGCATTGAATCCTAGGGTGAGCAGGTTGTCAGACTCTACAAAGGACAGCGATACGTTGATGGTCTCACCCGTGGCCTGTGCCGGGGCGTCGTGATCATCCGTGCCGCTCTGGACGACGGGGGGAACCTCGGAGATCCAATAGTCCCACATTCCAAAGAATATCACGCCACCCACGATGCATATCCCCAGCATGATTGCCATCATCTTGCCGACGCGGGCAGGGCTTGTCCTGTAGATTGGCTCGGCGTGTTCTTGGCTCATCTTGTCTCTCCTAGTGGCTCGGGTTCTTTGACTGGTACGGATAATAGTACCTTCCCCCCAGTCCCCACGGGTCGTCCATGTTTGCCGGCTTTCCTCTGGCAGAGCTGTATATCAGGTTGCCAAGGAAGATTGCCATGCTTATGCCGATCAGCATGGCCCCTATTGTCGCTATCTGGTTCATTGCAATCCATTCAGGGATGGCCGGATAGTCGTAGATTCTTCTCGGCATCCCAAAGAGGCCAAGGACGTGCTGGGTGAAGAATACCAGGACCGTTCCTACAAACGAGAGGATAAAGTGCACGTTTCCCAGCTTTTCCATGTACATCCTTCCCGTCACATACGGGAACATATAGTATGCATAGCCTATCGAGCCAAAGGCGATTGTTCCCATGACGAAGAGGTGAAAGTGGCCCACGACCCAGTAGGAGTCATGGGTTACAAAGTCCAGCGGCATTGCGCTGTTGACCACGCCGCCTGCCCCTGCGGAGAAGAACAGCGCTATGCCGCCGACGGACCACATCATCGGCGTTGCAAACCTTATCCTGCCGTTCCACATGGTGGCAAGGAAGTTAAAGACATGCATCGCAGATGCCGGAACCGCCGCCAGCGTGCCCACCATGAATACCGTCTTTTCGGTAAAGGACATGCCTGTGGCGTACATGTGGTGCGCCCAGGACGAGAATCCCACGATCGAGAGCAGTACGAATGCAAAGATTCCGGAGCTGGTGCTGTAGATCGGCTTTCTTGAGAACCTCGGTATGATCTCATACATCATGCCGATGGCCGGAATTACCAGGACGTATACCTCGGGGTGGAACGTAAACCAGAACAGGTGGGCATACGCTATCGGATCCCCGCCCATGGCGGGGTTGAAGAACCCGGAGACGCCCAGCCTGTCTGTAAGCAGCATCAGGAGTGCTGCTGCAAACGTCGGAATCGCCACGAGAATGATCAGCGATGAGGACAGAAAGGACCACGCCAGCAGCGGAACCTGGCCGATCGACATGTCGGGATGCTTGCATTTTAGGATTGTAACGATAAAGTTGATCGAGCCCAGAATCGACGAGATTCCAAGTATCTTCAGCCCGAAGATCCACATGTCCGCTGCAGGGCCCGGCGCGCTGATTATGGAATAGGGGGGCGTTGCGTACCACGTAAAGTCCGCAAAGCCCAGCCAGATGAGCGCCCCCGCCGGGGGAATCATCCAGAATGCGATGGCGTTGAGTTTGGGATATGCCATGTCCTTGTACCTTACCATGATCGGGACAAAGTAGTTGCCGACTGCAGACGCAAACGGGATGATAAACAGGAAGATCAGCGTGGTTCCATGAACCGTGAAGATCCTGTTAAAGGTCATGGAATCTGCAATGAACTGTGAACCCGGCAGGAACAGCTCGAGTCTGATTGCAAGGGCCAGGGCGCCTCCCATGAACAGGAATGCCAGGGACGTGATGAGGTAGAGCAGGCCCACGTCGGTATGGTGGGTGGAGAACATGATCTGCCAGACAGGCCTTGGCCTTTGTAGTTCTAGCACCATGTAAGCAAAACCTCCCCGGACTGCAAACCTTCCGGTCTGCTTAAAATTGTTCTCATACGTGTGGATCCTCCACGATTACCTTGCCGCGCATGTTATAGTGAATGAGTCCGCAGTACTCCCTGCACTGGATGTCATGCTCGCCTGCCTCCATCGGGGCAAACCATACGGTGTTGGTCCTGCCCGGAATCGCGTCAAGCAATACCACATAGTCATGAATGTTAAAGGAGTGGTTGACGTCCGTAGAGGTGATCTCAAACTTGTATGCCTTGCCCACCTCTACATGAAGCTCGCCCAGCTCCTTGGTGCCGTCCTCGTGCTCGAATGTCCAGAACCACTGCTGTCCGACGACCTTGATGGTCTCGGCATCCTCCGGCACATGCTCTACAATCCTCTCCACGTTCCAGGCCTCGGCGCCGACCCAGCACAGAATCGCAACGACTACGCCTATGTATACCCATTCTGGCCAGTTGGAGTGTCCGCCCATGCCTACCAGTCCTTACCCTCGTATTCGGTCGGCCTTGCCTTTGGGTTTGATTCTCTGAACCTCCAGATCTGCCAGACCATGGTACCAGATACTACGGCGCCCACGGTAAATGCAACTGTCATCATCCTGAAGAACAGGTTCCAGATCTCAACGCGTCGATCCAGGTATTCGCCCGGATTGTCGCCTGCAGCAAACGCCATCTGTACGGACGGCATTGCAATCATTACTGTCAACACTAGGAATAGTACGATTATACGCCTCATTACGGTTAGTTTGTCGTGGCCTGCAAATTCTATTTAAGGGTTTTGAAGATTTTCCGGTAAGAGTTTGCCCCCTAGGCAACACTGCCGGCCAAGGCCCTGATCAGCGTGCGCCCCGCGCCGTATTTTCGGGTCGGGCAAACTCTTAGATTTTCCGCTACCAGGCCTGATCGAATCTTGACGGATGCATCAGGTTAATTGCAGACAGTGAAAACTTTGCGTTGCTTTCCCTAAAGATGTTCAGCGATGCGGTTGCGATTATCAGCTCAAAAAGTACATTCGGACTAGGATCGATTACGGTAGACAGCATGGCCTTGATTGGATCCATGTGGGTGACCAGGACCACGTTCTGACCGGGATGCTCCCTTGAGACATGTCCTACCACGTCCCTGACCCTGGATTTTACCTGATCAAAGGTCTCAACGCCGTTCTCTGCAACCTCCCGGCTCCCCTGGTAGAACTTCAAAAATACGTCCCCGTGGTTTGATAATACATCGTCATATCCCATGCCCGTAAACCTGCCCATCTCAAGCTCGATTAATCGCTCATCGGTCCTCACGTCCAGGGAGTTGTGCCCTGCAACGATCTCTGCGGTGTCCTGCGCCCTCTCAATCGGGCTCGAGTATATGGCAGATATGTCCAGATGCTCCAGGAACTCGGCTGCCCCCCGGGCCTGATTCTTTCCCGTATCGGTCAGCGGAACGCCGCCGGTTCTGCCTGCCAAGATGCGCTTTGCGTTGTTCTCGGCCTGGCCGTGTCTGAGGAATATTATGGATCCCAAACTGCCTGTAAAGTCAAATAGAGATAATAATAACATTGTCAGAGTGGATCCTGTGAAGATTGGAATTATTGGCGGGACGGGAGGAATGGGAAGGGGGTTTTCCCTCAGGTGGTGCCTCAACAACGATATAATTGTCGGCTCTAGGGATGCGGCAAGGGCCTCGGCTGCCGCGGAGGAGTATTCCAGGCTGGCCAGCAAGGCGTTTGGAGATATAAACGGAACCATAACCGGAGGCGACAACGCGTCGGTCGCAAGACAAAGCGACGTGCTGGTTCTCTCGATAGCCTATGAGAACATCGACTCGACCTGCTCGGAGCTGCTGCCGCTTGCAAGGGAGGACTGCGTGGTGGTATCGCCGATCGTGCCGATGACAAAAACGGACGCGGGCTTTGAGTTCATTCCCATAAAGGAGGCAAGGCCGTTTGCCCACCAGATGGTGGAGAAATACATGAAGAACAGGGCAAACCTCGTCTCTGCGTTTCACGTTATCTCGGAGAAAAAGCTGGCAAACCCGGATCTTGCGCTTGACTATGACATTTTTGTCTGCGGGGACGGCAGCGAGGCAGTCGGAGTGGTAGACGGCCTGATAAGGGAGATCAGGGGACTGCGCCCCATCCATCTGGGCCCGGGCTCGCTGTCATACATGGCAGAGATTGCAACGCCGCTGCTGCTAAACGCCATGATCAGAAACGGGATAAAGAACCCGGGCATCAAGATAGTATAGGCCCATGAGCCGCATCTACAACAGGAGGGGCAGGAACTGGTACACGGCAATGGGCGCCATGTTTGTGATAATGGCGGCAATCGTAATGGTGCGGCAGCTGATCCTGTGGGGGCCCGAGTTTGTGCTGGACTTTCTGACGAATCAGGAGTTTACAAACGAGAAGATTTCGATGATCATGATCGGCGCGGGGGGCGTGCTGATGGCAAAGGGACTGTTCAGGTATGACGGCAGCAAGATTCCTTAAGGAGCAGAAGATCCTGCGGCTGGCCACAATCGGCCCGAAAGGCACCCCGCACATCGTGCCGGTATGGTACATGTACAGCCGGAAAAAAATCTACATAGGGACCAACCTGCGGACGGTCAAGGCTAAAAACCTGCAAAAAAACGACAGGGTCGCATTCTGTGTGGATGTCGGCATAAACTCCCCTGACATCTGCGGGGTGACGGGCCGGGGCAGGGCCAGCCTCATCCTGCAAGGCGGCCGGGTTGCCAGGCTGGCAACAAGGATTCTTTTGCGCTATTTTGAAACCATGAACGACAGGTCGGCCCGGGAGCTGCTAGAGGATACCAACTGCATCATCGAGATCACGCCAGAAAGGATCTCCAAGTGGAGCTACTGACGCATAAAGTCGTCGATCTTTGCCAGTGCAGACTCTAGGGTCTGCATTGCAGGCAAAAATACAAGCCTAAAGTGCCCGCTGCCGTAGGCGGTTCCGAACCCGGAGCCGTGGACGGCAAGGACGCCCTTGGACTCGAGCAGTTTGAGGACAAACTCGTAATCAGACCGGCAGGGATTCTTCTCAATCCTTGGAAACGCGTAGAACGCACCGCGTGGCAGCGGGCAGGACAGTCCGGGAATCTCGTTTAGCCGCCCCACCACAAAGTCGCGCCTTGTCTTCAGCTCGGAGACGAATTTTTTCACATAGTCCTGCGGCCCGCGCAGCGACTCTAGGGCCGCATGCTGGACGGGCGTGCTAGTCGAGATCCTGACCCTGGCAAGCTTGGGAAGGTGCTCCTTTAAGGGTTCAAGCTGTGCGGACCGGTTGAATGCGACGTACCCTATCCTCCAGCCCGTCATCAGGTGGACCTTTGAGAACCCGTTCAGTATTATTACCGGAGAGTCCCCGGCGGCCCGCCCTATTCCGAAGAACCTTTCATCATAGATTATCTGGTCATAGATTTCATCGCAGATGACGTACAGGCCGTGCTCGTTGGCAATATCCACCAGATCCCTGAGTGAGCCCTCGCTGAATACGACACCGGTGGGATTGTTGGGGCTGATCAGGCATATTGCCACGGTCCTGGGCGTGATCTTTGATCTGATATCGTCAAGATCCGGCGTCGAGTTGTCAAGATCCACCCCGAACTCGACGGGAACCCCGCCGTGCAGCCTTACATAGGACGCATATGGCGGATAGTAGGGCCCCGGGAGGAGAACCTCGTCGCCCTCCTCGACTACGGAGGCAATTACCATGTCAAGTGCCTCAGAGACGCCGTTGGTGACTAGAACGTCGTCGCCTGAGATCGAGAGTCCCTTTTGGTTCTCCTTGTCGGCTATTGCCCCACACAGCTCGGGAAGCCCCTCGGACGGGGAATAGTAGTTCTGGCCCCCGTTGACTGCATCTATCAGGGCCTGCCTTACGTTGTCAGGTGGCTGAAACCCGAACTGGACGGGATCGCCGATATTTAGATAGTCGACGCGCCTTCCCTGCGCCTCAAGTCTCCTGGCAGCAGACACGATGTCTCGAATCGCATACTCGACGCCGGCCACCTTTTTTGAGATCTTCAATGCAAGTCCTCCCAAAAGTGCCCCATAAAACGGTTCCAAATTCGAAACAGCCCATTGGGCATCATGCAGGCTCGCATGCGGCCGTCCGCACCGCCATGAACCAGAACATGTCTTAAAGTCCGGATCTGGCCTCCGGGAATTTTTTGCTGTTAATTGAAAAAAGGCAGGCACAATGCCAGCACCGCCTGACTGGAGCTCAAGTACTGCAGGGTGTGTTGCATTTTAGGCCTTGTGGGCTCCCGGTACGTATGAGTTTACCCCTTCACCTACTTGGTGAATTCTTCCTGACCACCCGATCTATAAGATAGCATTACCTAGAAAAACGCATGTCATCAGGCTCGGAGGTCAAGATACTGCGCGACGAGATAGCCCGCCTCATAGCGGAGATTGGCAAGATGAAAAGGGAGTTTGCCACAAGAAACGGGGAGCTGGCCACACAGCTGGCCGAGGCCATGGCACGAATCGCGATGCTGGAGGCAGAAAACCTGCAGCTCAGACAGCACATCAAATATTACGAAAACCCGCACACCCCCTCCTCGCAGAACTCGATTCCGACCAGGCAGAAAAAGGCCGCCGCCGCAAAGGCATCAGGCGGCGTGCCCGCACCTGCAAAGGCAAAACCGGGCCGCAAATCGGAACACGAGGGGGTATCACACAAGAGAAAGCCGACCGAGTTTGTAAAGCACTGCCCCAAAAAGTGCGGCAAGTGCGGCGGCACCAACATGAAAAAGCCCGAAAAGATGTTCTCCAAGCTTGTGACCGAGACCCCTAGGAGGCCCGAGCCGGTCACGACACAGCACACCGCATACAGGCGCAAATGCGCCGACTGCGGCCACGAGTCCGTCGAGGACGACAGGTCATGGAACGTGCCGGGAACAGAATTTGGACCAAACATCACGGGGATGATGACTGCAATACACGTGGCACCTGCCTCCATACAGGCCACGGCCACGCTGTGCTCTGAGATCCTGGGCATGGACGTCTCAGAGGCAGGCGTGCTGCAGTGCCTGAGGGCCGGCGCCAATGCGATAAAGCCCGGCGTAGAGAGCATCAAGCAAGCCATCAGGGATTCTGATTATCTGCATATTGACGAGACTGCCATGCCATACAACGGCAGGACGGCCCGCATATGGGTGGTCGTGGGAAGAAAAGGTGACGGCACCGTCACCGGGATCCACACGCTGGCCGCACCCAGCAGGGGCAGGGCCGTAGTTGACATGAACTTTCCATATTATGACAAACCGGTCACAGTCGACGGGTACGGCGTATACGCCGCATTCAAGATCAGGCAGTGGTGCTGGGCCCACATACTCCGGGAGGCCAGGGAGGCCGGCAAGGTTTCCCGGCAGGCCCACGCGCTGTATGTGGCCCTCAAGAAAAAGTTTATCCATGCCAAGGGGCTGGGGCCACCGGAGGGCGCCGCCCAGCACGACATGCTGGTGGCAGAAACGCGCGGGCTGGCCGAGGCATTCGGCAGGGAGGCCGGATGCGAGAGCTTTGCCACAAAGCTTGGGAACGCCTCGGAATACCTGTACACGTTCGTGCTATACCCGGGCATGGAGCCCACCAACAACCTGGCCGAGCGCATGCTGAGGCCGTCCGTAATTGCACGCAAGATATTCCAGGGACTCCGTACCATGGAAGGCATGGAGATGTTCACCGTACTGATGACATGCGCGATGAACTGGCGCGCCCGGGGATGCGGCGTGAGGGAGATGGTCGTCAAGACCCTGACTGGCAGCGTCGCCTGAGGGGTAAACTCTTACTCCCGGTACAATGGCAGCATGCTGGCAGGCAGGGGCTCTTGAAACATTTCACGGTCAGACGCCCCACAGGCAGGCATATGATCTTCAAGAACTCATGACTGGCAGCATGCACCCGAGCGAAGCCTCAGGGGGTTCTGGGCTTGACTCCGAGTCTACGGCCCATGGTCGTGGAGGATACGGCTCTGGCGTGTGCTGATTCGCCCAAGTAACAGGGCCGCCGGTCATCATCTCAAGGCTGTTTTCAACACAGATGCAGTGTCAGCGACGCCCACTGCCAGGAAATACAAGGCCATGCGATCATGTCATGCGCCATGACCTCCCCTACATGCCCTTGCAGTGACAAGGCTGCCGCCAAAAGGCCCCCCCCCCTCTGCCGGTACCTCCGGGGGGCACGCCCCGGATGACTGTGCGACCAGACAGGTATTTAGGCCCGTCAAATTCTTACTTGATTGGACTCGTAGCACAGTCAGGATAGTGCGGGCGGCTTCGGACCGCCAGGTCGAGGGATCGAAGCCCTCCGAGCCCTTTGAATCAACCTTCCTTCAGCTTTAGAATTTTAATGGGGCAGGCTGCACACTCGGGCTATGCGCCTTACGCTATTCAGGCTTGGACTGGCAGTCACAGTCATGGGAATAGGGGTTACTGCATTCCTGTTTGCGGGGGCTCAAAAGACCACAGAGTCGTTCATACTGGATATCGCCCAAACGGGATCCAGCGAGCAGTACTTGGAGGCAGGGGACATTGGATTCTTCAGGGTTTACTCTCCGAATTTCGGGGGAGAGCCGATATTTGTTCAGGTCATAGATCCCGGCGAGAACATCATTGCGGACAAGAAGGTAGAGACCAGGATGGCGATAAACTATTTTGATATCGAACAGGACGGCGTTTTCTCCGTCAAGGCGACAAACCTTTCAAGCAATGCGGTATATTTTGAGGTAGAGTACGGCCAGACCGGTGCAGAAAAACTGCGGTATCCGGGAATCATGATTCTTGCCGGAGTCATTTTGGTAGTTGTTGCATCGTACAGGAGATTGAGGGACTATAGTATGGCACAGCCTGATGAGAACGCCTCATAGACGGGCAGGCACATCAGGGTGCCTCCGACAAGCAGCACTAGGTTGAATCCCAGCCACATGGCAGCTATGATAAATGACGCGATTGAAAACGGGATCAGCCTCCTGGCGTGCCTGCTTTGAAGGTTTTTTAAAATCAAAAGTCCGGCCAGTGAGACGAGTACCAGGCCCAGCTCAAGGGGCTGGTGGGAGAGAGACACCAGCCCATCTATGCCAAAAACATCATGGGATACAGAGTCGCCGAATCCGGAGACGGCCTGCAAGGCGGCGCCGACAGCCAGTATCTTGACCCCCGCCGAAAACCGGCGCGGGAGGGCTGCCCTGGACACGGCAAGTGCAACGAGGGCGGCAGCCGATGACGCTGCAACCCCAAGGTACACGACCAGGTGCTGTACCGTCCAGAAAGACTCCGGCTCGTTGGAAATGTGGGAGACGGCATCCCACACGCCGCCTGACAGGACGACCACGGTGCCAAGCACGGCAAGCAGGCCTGCAAAGGCCATCAAAGGGTCGATCCGGCCAGCGATGGCGCCGGTGAGTTTTTGCCCCGCCTTTATTTTTCTGAGCATTGCGTAACGGGTGGCTTGAATCGGATCCTGCTTTTCAATGTATGGAAATTGAAGCTTTTTACCCGCTACAGGCAAATGATTAGCTATATTAGCGGACTCTGCAATGACAAGCCATGAGTCCGGGAATAGGGCTGATGAGGAGGCGCCTGGAGAAGGAAAAAGACGCAGTGGCACTTGCAGTATCGGGAATTGCAAGGCAGTACGGCGCAAAGCCCGAGAATATCAAGACCCTGGAGACAAGGTATCACGAGGATGCGGGGGACTGGTATGTCGCCCTGGGCTGGGGCGAGAAAAAGGCGATAGTCAGGATGGATTCCGTGCAGGGAATAGTTACGGAAATCAAAGAGATCTAGCTGACTCGGTGTACGCGCACTGCCTGCAGGAAGGAAATAGCGTTCACAGGCCAATCCCGTGCGTAAAAAAACTGTTGGGCCAAACAGGCGATTGTAAGCTATTTGCTGAACAGCAATGCCTCATTAGGGCAGTTCCAGCAGTCGGTTTTCTCGATTAGCTTATCTGCATCAACAGGATTCTTTTTCATGTCGGTTACTTTGTAGCCAAATGACTTGGCATACTCAAGAAAGTCCCTAGGATCATGGCCTGCATCTCGTAATGCATAGGCATGAAACTCCGCCAGGATTACATTGTCTTGTTCCAGAATCTTCGTCATTCCTTTGAGGATGCTGGGCTCGGCCCCTTCCGCATCCATCTTGACGAGGTCGACCTGTCCGTCGATCTCGCCGATATCATCCAGCCTGCCAATCCTTGCTTTGACAATGTCTCCGCCCAGGCAGTATTCTGACTCGTAAGTTCTGTGCATTCCAGCGTTGTAGGGGCACAGGTGCAGGTCAACCTCGCCGGTCTGATCTCCCAGGGCCTGGTTGAACAGGATGACGTTGTCCTTGTTGTTGAACTCTACGTTGCCGGACAGGCGCTTGAAGTTTTCAGGTTCGGGCTCAAATGAGTAGACCTTCTCCGAGTTGTCGGCCATGAGTAGTGTGTAATACCCAAGGTTGGCTCCTATGTCCATGCTGGTTTTTGGCTTGAGTTTTTGTATGAATCTGGTGTTGTCAGGCTCGTAGACTCCCAGCCGCGACAGCGACAGGGCATCGGCATCGTCAAGCAGCAGCCAGTTGCCCAAGATCTTGTATCTGCCGTCTTTGAACTCGGGCCTGAACAGAACCTCCCGGGTCTTGCGCCTTATGAAGTTTTTAATCCTCATATTTTATGTTGTCCGGCACCACTTTTATCCTTAATGTGGCAATGTGCCATTATGAGGGCAATTGTCATAGGAGGCTCAAGGGGAATAGGAAGGGCTATTGCAAGGGCAGTCTCAGGCCTTGGATACGAGGTTGTTGCAACGTCAAGCTCGGAGCTAGATACCGGCGACATCGAAAACGTAATCCGGTTCTGTGAGAAAAACAAAGAGGCCGACGTCTTGGTGCTGAACACGGGCGGCCCTCCGCCCAAAAAATTCGGGGAGGTTTCAAGGGAGGACTGGGAAAAGTACCACAACCAGCTGTTCCTAGGGTTTGCAGTCATGCTGCAGAACATCAGAATCAATTACGGCGGGTATGTTTTCCTGATAAGCTCAAGCGTCATCAAGGAGCCAAGCTCAAGGTTAGTAATTTCATGCGCATACAGGGCGGCATTCTCCGAGGTGTTCAAAATTCTCAGCAGGGACTATGCGCAAGATGAGATCAGCTGCATCAACATCGCGCCGGGGCCGATTAACACGGACAGGACAAGGGAGCTAATCGAGGATGTAAGGGAATATGAGAAGACCCTTCCCATGGGAAGGCTGGGAGAGCCCGAGGAGATCGGGAGCTTTGTAAAGTCGGTAATCGAGAACAGAATAAAGTACCTGTCAGGAGTTACGATCAGCTTTGACGGTGCAAGCTCGAGCTTTATTTTTTAAAGTCAACGTTTGGGGCGCTAGGCTGGCTAGGAATTACCAAGAGGCCGCCGTCGCGCAGCTGCTGCACCAGCTGCATCACCTCCTTTTCAACCTGGCTTCTCTGCAGGCCGGTCTGCCGTGCAAACACGTCTACCAGTTCCGTGATTTTTCGCTGGCCGTTGCATGACTTCCAAAAGTCAACTATTGCCTGGTTTACCATGAATCCCTGCTCGTGTTCGTTGGCCAGTACCATCGAGCCGTCCTCCTGCTTGACAAGCTTTCCTACGCCCTGCGGCGCTGCAGTCTCGTAGTTGATCGGGGCAGGCGTCGCTGCAAGCCCCGTGCCCATGTTTTTTATCTTCTCTTTTGCGCCGTCTGTCATCTTGTCCATGGTCCACGGCGGATCCCATACAATCTCCACATTGACGCTGTTTACGCCGGGAACCTTCCTGGCATAGCGGGTGACATCCTGGACCAGCGTCTCGTGCAGCGGACACCCCTGCGTGGTCATCGTCATTTTGATGTTGACGTCGTTGGTGGGCTTTACGTCGATTCCGTAGACCAGGCCCATCTCCACGATGTTCAGCGGGACCTCTGGATCCATGCACTGCTTTAGCGATGTCTCAATTGCCTCCGGGGTTACCGCACTCACATTGTAGGGCAATTCTGAAAACAATAAAAACTTTTTAAAAATTAGCTTCGAATAATTTTTTGATGCTCTCCTCAAGAGGAGGCCCCGCTATGCCCTTTTCGGTTATAATCCCGGCAATCAGCCCCGGGGGGGTGACATCAAAGGCCGGATTTATGACGTTGATGCCGTCAGGGGCGGTCTTTTTGCCGCCTGTCCGGGTGACCTCGGCCGCCTTTCTCATCTCTATGACGACATCGTCGGGGCCGCTCTTCATGTCAAACGTGGACATGGGGGCTGCCACATAGAACGGCACGCTGTGCTGTTTTGCCATGGTGGCCACCTGGTATGTCCCGATTTTGTTGAATACGTGGCCGGTTCTAAGAACCCTGTCGGCGCCCACGACGACGCGGGTCACCAGGCCGTTGGCCATCGAATAGCCCACCGCGGTGTCAGGAATGAGGCTGACATCAAACCCGTCATGCTTTAGCTCAAAGGCAGTCAGCCGGGAGCCCTGCTGGACGGGCCTCGTCTCGGTGGCTATCACCTTGACGTTTTTGCCGCTGTCGCGAACGGCGCGAATGACGCCCAGGGCCGTGCCGTATGCGACGGTGGCCAGCGCGCCCGCATTGCAGTGGGTCATTATGGTATCGTTGTCTTCGAACAGCCCGGCGCCGTGTCTTCCCATGGCCTTGTTGATTTTGACGTCCTGATCTGCCATCCTTTTTGCCTCGGCGACTAGGGATGTCCTGATCTCCTCGACGGAGCTTGCGCGGTCTGCAACCTTCATTATCTGATCCAGTCCCCAGGCGAGGTTGACTGCCGTAGGACGGGTGTCATGGAGGACCTGTCTTGCCTTTTGCAGGTCTGAGATCAGCTCGTCCCTGGTGGCCGCCTTGCTTTGAAGTGACGCAAGGGCCAGGCCGAACGCCCCGGAGACCCCGATTGCGGGCGCGCCCCTGACCACCAGGGTCCGTATCGCATCGGCGACTTGGTTGTAATCGTCATACTCTACAAAGACCAGCTCGCCGGGAAGCCTCGTCTGATCAACCATCACGACCTTGTCGTTCCTCCATTCTACCGTGAGCAGATCCGAGACGCCATTCATGCAGATTCAGAAATCTGTCTATCCTATTTAAAACAAGTCAGCAATGGACGCCCATGCTGAGGATTGAAGGCCTTTGATCGTCAAAAAGCGCCCTTCCTGCGCAGCTCATCCCCCATGTGTCCAAGAACTTTTGATCGCCACCACAATACACCTGCACACGGCTTATTAACCAAGGGGAACAAGCCCCGCCATGAGGCTGCTCTTTGTTGCCACAGGCCAGGACTCCACGCCCGGCTCGAACTCAAAATGGATACTGCAGGACAAGCTCATAAAAAACCTGGAAAAGCGCGGCATCGAGTGCAGGAGGGTCGTACGCAGGGAGTATCTGGGAAACGTCATGGCTAGGCTTCCGGTACTGAACACGTCAAAGAAAAGGCGCTTTGAGCGGCTGCTCGACGAGTTCGAACCCGACGCCGTAGTGCCTGACCTGCCAAACGAGCTGGGGCCGGTTGCAGCCTGCAAAAAAATACCGGTGCTGGTGTATTTCTGGGACAACTGGTCGTACCGGGAAATGGAAAGAAAGGACAGGATGGTTTATCGCAGCATATATCATGCCGTACGGGCCCGCATGATGAATCCCTGCCTGAGGAGGGCCTCGGTCATACTTGCCGAGACCGACTCCATAGCCGATACCATAAGGAAGCACTACCCTCGAAGCAGCGTGGCGACGTTCCCCTATTCCAGCATAGATACGGACTATTGGAGCGGCGACGGACGCAATGGCAGGGGCATGGCGCTGAAGCATCCGTGCGTGGGCCTGTTGCAGTATGCCAACGAGTGGTTCAAGGCAAAGGAGATGCTGGTCCTGCGCCGGGTCGTCAAGGCACTCCCGCACGTGACGTTCTACTGTGCCGGCGACGGACGGTACCGCGACAGGGTACTCGAACAGCTGGCCGGATACGACAACTTTGAGTGGCTGGGGGCGCTCGAATACCCCGACAGGCTCAGGGAGTACCTATCCTCGATCGACATCTACGGCCTTGCCAGCGCCATAGAAATGTCGCCGTACTCGCTGAAAATGGCAATGTCCATTGGGGTGCCGGCGATCGCCACCGATAGCGACTACATATCGGCGACGATGCTGGACGGCAAGACCGGGTTTCTGGTCAGACAGGGGGATCATGTGGGATGGATAGAAAGAATTTCACAGTTGCTGGGCGACGCAGATGGGGCGCAGGAGATGGGGAGGCACGGGCGCAGGTTCGTACGGGACAGCTGGGACAACGTCGTGGCCGCCGAAAGGCTCGTTGGGATTCTCAAGGGAATCGGGCTAGGGTGACGCGGCATCCCGGCCCCCGACCCGCGGGATCCTTTTCCCTCCCGTACGCCTTCAGGCCTTTCGGTCTTGTCTCCGCCATGTGCTGCATCAGACGCGGCGATCAGGACTACCCCCTGTATGCTTTTTGGCAAGATTCGTAAACCGGGCGGATGTATAGTCAAACTGGCGGCGGTCCATCGACGTGGTGGGCTGCAGGGACCCGCCGCCGATTATGTCCTCGAGCACCTCGAGCCTGTGCATGAGGGCGGCGTTGTCCGCGGAGCGCCTGTCGTCATTCCAGGTTGCGGGCCACATCCGGCGTTCAGTGTCCAGCCGCTGCTCCAGCTGTTCCATCCTATCCTGATCCTTCTCGTGCCTCCTGCCGTCCTGCCTGATCCTCTTCCTCAGCCGTCGTATCAGCTCGGTCTCGGACTTTGCCGTCACGCGTGCGCCGGAATGGATCCCGGATCTAAATCAACCGACTGAAAACACTTGCAGGCTTGATCAAATATTTTCAACGTGGTGAGGCGCCGTCACGCGTGCGCCGGCTCCTGCCACACCCGCTCTTTGTAGCCCGGGTGCCGGGGGCAACGCCACTAATTTCGTTTACGCACAGTAGCTCCGATTGTGGCCTGAAAATGCAGTAAAATGACATGTTTTTCTGATGAACCAGATCTATAGGCGGGGCCCGGCAGTACCTGCATGCCAAAACGGGACAAGGCTGCTCAGCTGTGCGGACACAGGGAGCGCAAAATGTACCAGGCAGCCGTCTCGTCCATAGGCATGAGGTTCTCCGACAGGCCCAACGCGATATACAGTGAGGTGGATGCGGCGGCTCTTCTGGCAACGATGTCCAGGGAGCGCATGTGCGCCGGGCAGGCCGCGGAGACGCTCCGGGATTCTGCGGGCCGCAGCCCCGGCGCCGACTGGCTGCTTGGCAAGCTGTAGTCAACACATAAAAAAACGGATGGTTCTGACAGCTGCTTTGGGTCCAAAGATCTAGAATCAGGCAAACCACACGCACGCGCATGAGAAAACATGCAGAATTCGCGGCATCACAGAACAAATTCCTGCCAGGCAAAGCGCTCACGCCTTCGCAAGGCGTACTATGGTGACGACTAGAAGTTTTTGGGAACGTATGGGTGTGAATTATGCAGGAATGCGTTTTTTGATGAAAGACTTTCAATCGTCACTATAAACCCGGCATCAAGGAATGCGGCAGATTGCTGCGGCGGCAGTCAGCACGTCAGGCATTGGAACATCTTTACCGGAAGGATCTCGCGCCTGGCAAACAGCCTTCGCACGGATCGTTCCATCTCATCAAGTGTCTCAAATATCCTGGCAAACAGCCTCCGCTTTATCTCCCTGTACAGTATCTCGACTGGGTTGAGCTCCGGCGTGTATGGCAGCAAGAACTCTAGTGTTATTATCTCATCATCATACTTTTCCAGCGTCTCCCTCACACCCTTGGACTTGTGGTATGACGCGTTATCTGCTGTTGCACAGCCATGCCTAAAATTTGAAACCCGGTCAAAAATCATCAGGATAATCAACGAATCCTGACCGCCAAAAGAGCAATGGATCATGGGATGTCACGAAACCCTGTGCGCATTTGCCAAAAGCGACGCAAAGGCCGCCTGATTTTTTTGATCTACGCCGATTGCGCACAAGGTCTGATGATTAGGAATCTGAGGATTATGCAGTACTTTCCATCTTGTCTATGTTGGTAATGGCCTGAATATTTACGCTATATACAGGTTCACGACGAGCATTATATTTGCCATATCGCAGGATTTTTGTAACTACGGGCCTTACTGTTATTCGAAAACCATCAGGAGTTACGTATTCTTGTGTTTGCACTTGCTGTTCGTCAAATGGAATTTCTTCACCTTTATCAATTTGCGGATTCCAAGACTCGGCAGACGGATCTCTTTTTAGAGCATCAGGCACTAGTGCAGATACCGAGTTAGAAGTGTCTAATCCAACCCCAACAGGATATCCTTCTGGTGTTTTTTGTGGATGAAAAAATATTTTTTTAACTACAATTTTTGCTTTGATTAATGTTCCATCTTTACAAAGAAATCTACTGTAATCTTCTTTTACAACAACAAAATCTGTCTCTTTTTCTTCGGTATAAGACATAATTTTTTTAATTCAGATATGTCGTTTAAACTCTTCTATATCCACTTGTGCAAAGCCTAATGCAGATTTTAGAGTGCCCCGATCTAATTCTGGATGTAATGGTACGGTGGTTTTTCTTCCATCAGGATGAATCATTTTAACATGGCTCCCTCGTTGTTTTTTTATTTTGAACCCGAATCTGTTAGCTAAAATTTTAATTGCCTCGCCGCCAGAAATAACAGGTAATTCAGTCACTCATATAGTCGCTTGGCAGAAATACTAAATTGTTTATGTTCGTCTTCTAGTGATACCTCGATGGCTTCGATCATGTTCTTTTCAGCTTCTTCAATAGTTCTTCCCTGCGTTACGGCGTTTAGTTCTGGACATCTTGCAACAATCCAACCATCTTCACCGTCTTCAAGAGTAACAACAAAGGTTTGTCTAGATTCGGATGTCGAACGTGCATAATAACCAAAATTATACATTTCTTGTTGTTCATCGGTTAAAATTTGAGACATGCAATCACCTTTTCTGTATATGCTATAAAGATCGCGAATTTGCTATATAAACATGCACGACTAGTTGGAGTTGGTCTATCATACGAAAATTAGTTCCGCCTAAGATCAGGCGTACTTTGAAGGATTATTTTAGACTCTACCGATCAAAAAATGCGAGGAAAAGACTGGGGAAAAAGTCGCTCCGGTACATAGAAAGGCAGAGAAGAAAGGGCGTGCCGGCCACGCAGATAGCCCGGGAGCTGGGCATCAGCGACAGATACGTCAGGAAGATATGGGCCAGGTTCAGAAGCTCCGGCACGGCTCTGCCACAGCGCAAAGTCGGAAGGCCAGGCAGGGATGCAGATCCCGTGGATGTCAAGGCGGTCCTTGATGCATATTCCCAGATGCCGTCGGGTGCGGAGCGGCTGGCATTGCGCATGAGGGCCTCAGGCATGCAGATAAGCTACTATACCGCATACAGGATCATGAAGGCCGAGGGAATCACGGACAGCTCGCCCGGAAGATCCGGACAGCTCAAATGTGGAGTGGATCCCTATGAGTAGGAACGATTTTGGCGACATTTTATGCACACTCTGATCGCTCATTTTTGAGGCACCTCCTCCTGTCTTTTCTGGGTTTTTCGGACAAACTCGTCTGGTGTCAGGTATCCCAGCGCCGAATGGATCCTGTCCTGGTTGTAGTCCGCAAACGCCTCTGCCAGGACGACCTCGGCATCCTGGAACCTGGCAAAGTCGTGCGGCCAGACGTACTCCTTTTTGAGGGTCTTATGGAAGGACTCGACATGTCCGTTCTGCTCGGGCGTGTTGTGCCAGATGTATTCGCACCTTACCCCAAGCGCCTTCATGCTTTCCTTGAATTCGCGGCTCGTATACTGGACGCCGTTGTCACTTCTGACCAGCAGGCCGCGCGCTTCGTCTGCCGAAATCGTGGAGACTGCCTTTGTCAGCGATTCGACTGCGACCTGTGCGGTGGCCTGCGTGTCAAAGACGTATGTTATCCACTTCCTGGTGAACGTATCAATTACGTTAAAGCAGTAGCACCACCCGTCAACGCCGCACCAGACGTACGTGATGTCAGTCTCCCACAGCTGGTTTGGCCCTGTGGGCTTGAACCTGTCCCTTCTTCCGGCTCTTATTATGTCGTTTTTGGTCTTTTTAGGCGTGATCCAGCCTATCTTGCGGTATATCTGCTGTATCTTTTTGCGGTTTGTCGGCACGCCGGTCTCGCGTCTTATCTGGGCTGCCATGCGGCGCGTGCCGTATGTGGGCCTCTTGTTGCCAATCTCCCTGACAAGCAAGACCGTCTGCGGATCCGGTTCTGTCGGCTTTTGCGGCTTTTTTACGTGGTACCACGCAGTTCTGGAGGCACCGCTGTACTGCAGTGTCTTGTCCATGCTCCAGCCCCTCTCCCTTGGCAGTATTGCAATGTTCACCTTTTGCCTGCCTCCAAGGTTTTTTTTAAAAGCGCATTGGCTATGGCATACTCGCCGATGATGTTTTTGAGCGACTCGTTCTCCTTTTGGAGCCTGCCTTCGGCCGTTGCAGGGCCGCTGCCTGACAGCGATGCGCGTCCGCCCTGCAAAAAGCGTTTCCTCCACTGGTAAAACGTCCTGGGGGAGAGGTTGTGGCGACGGCACAGCTCTGCCGTCTCGATGTTAGTATTGAGATGCTCCATGACTATCCCTATCTTGTCCTGCGTACTCCATATTTTCTTTGTCATATTTGTAATTCGACCTCCTTATTCAAAAAGTGTGCATTGCAGATCGTTCCTTCTTTTTTGGGGTCCTCACCAAATGGCTGCGCTATGAGCGCATGTATTCCAACGCAATGTGGCACACAGACTGGCACGAAATGAGGGATCCACGCCTGAAAAAGCTCAATCTGGCAGGCGTATCTTGACGATTCCTCGCGGTGCATAACCGGGTTCGGCGTCTTTGAGCACGCGACCTCGGAGAACGCAGTCCTGGTGCTGCGCAAGGCAATCAGGCAGTTCGGGACGCCGGCCCAGATACTCTCGGACAACGGCAGCTGCTTTACGTCGGCCAGGCGCGGCACCCCCAGGGGCAGCTGGACGCCCACGCTGTTTGAGGACGAGCTGCTGGAGCGCAACATCATGCTGCTCAACTCGCGCCCGTACCATCCGCAGACCAACTACAAGCTGGAGAGGTGGTTTGGGACGCTTGAGAGGGAGCTGGCGGACTTTGCCAAGATAGACGAGTTCATCGAGTTCTACAACGAGCGCAGGACGCACTGGTCGCTTGACATGGGGCGCACCGAGACGCCCAGGATGGCGTTCCGGGGCAGGGAGGCCACAAAAGCGATCAGGAAAAGCGACCCGGAATGGATGGAGAAGGATACAAATGTTAGGCGGAACTAATTTTCATATGAAACATGTGCGTGGGAGACATCCTGACACTGCAAGACAGGAGGTCGAAAACCACGATGTGTAACAATATGAGGCCACATCCCATGTTGGCCAGGCATGGAAATCATAATCACACATACCAATTCGTGCCTGATTGATATGGGTAGGTGACCACATGCCGGGATTGTTGTTTTTTGTCTTGTTATTGGGCATGTTGGAGTCACCGTGTCTCTTGCCCGGTCTATGTCTTTGCTCGGTTTTTTGGCACGTTTCACTTCGCTGTTTTTTGGCACGGGGCATGCAGACTCGCACCCGGCACTGTGGCACAAGATCCCGACAGCCTCAGATTATGCGCCATCGTAGGACTGTCTGCTCCTGACATACTTTTTGGCGATGGACTTTGCGTTTTTCACCCTTCTTGCATAGGCGTTGTTTATCTTGTCAATCTGCCAAAAGTCATCCTCGTCAATCAGCCTCAGGTTCGGAATGACACAGTGGCCCCCGATGAACCCTGGGAACATTTTCGGCCGGTTTCCCAAAAGCCTGTGAATGTCGTCTGAGAAGCTCCACATTTCGTCATAGTCGACGCCGTATTTTTGGGCAATCATGCTGCTCAGCTGCGCATAGTTGATCAGCCACCCATAGTACGTGGTATCGACGATGATTTTTGCCAGCTCAAGGGTCACCGGATCCCTCATCCGTCTGGGCTTTACATTGCATTTTTGCAGCAGGGCAGAGTATCTTCTGGCGGCCCACTCGGATTTGGGGCCTGTCTTTTCAACTGCAAAAAACTTTGTGTAGCGTTTAAGGTCGATTAACATTCGCTTGTGGACCCCGCGGGTGGCACTATATACAACCGGGCAGGGAAGTTTTTTCTGCAGTCTTTTCGTGGTGTGGGGCGGGATGGTGCTGTGAATTACGATGATTTCGGGCCGGAATTTTTTGTACAGCGATGCTATGCTGGAGTCGAATTTTTTATCAAACGGAATGCAGACGTGGAGGAAGGAGACCGGCACCTTTTCCAGCCTGGAGAACTGCCTCGTCTTCATAAGGGAGGCATCAACGTCATAGCCGACAGACAGAAAGTGCCTTGAAATCAGCTTTAAAATCGGAGCGCCGATCTCGCCCAGTCCGGCCACGACGTTTTTCTTCATGTCTGAACTCGATGAGGCCCAACTATTAAGTCATATAATGTTCATTCGGGTAACAGCTCCCCGACTTAATCCTGTCGTGATTTAGTGAATATTAGACCTTATGCGTAATCGGCGCAGATCAAAAAAACCAGGCAGCTTTTGCGTCATTTTTGGCAAATATGCACAAGGTCGAAACCTCTAGCGATATGTTTGGAGCGGATCTGACGAGCATAAAAAAAGGATCACGGGTACGCAAGTCCAACCTCGAGTACGTTGTCGTGCTGGACATTATCCACTGTTATGCTTACCTGTTCGTATGTTACCGGTCGGGAAAAGGATATCATGTGGGCAGTGACATCACTGTCAAGATCCAGCCTGAATCTGTCTTGCTGTGCAGATATTTCCACGAACACTGGCGTAATCGGGGAACGGGTGAACTCTAGCGTTATTGCGCTAACAGGGCTGTGTGGCGTATAGAGTGTTGCAGAAAACAGCTCGTTTATCTGCGTCATGTTGTATGACGTTACCTGTGTCGTGATGTCATCAGGTATGGATTGGGTTACCTCAAGGGTGAGGTGCCTTAACGCATCCAGTCGCTCCAGCACGTCGGTCAATAACTTTTGCATGCCAGTCAGCTGGTTTTGCAGATCTCTGTTTGTTACTTTTGGTGTGATCAAGATATTGTCAAATTGCCCGGTAAAGGAGTTTGACCTCCCGTTGATCTGAGATGTGTATGTGGAACCGCCCAGATACAGCCTCCAGCTTTCCACGTCAGAGTCATAGTCACCAAGGCCATTATCCTCATACATGGATTTTACATCGCCGGTAACGGATTTCCATGTGTTGGTAAGGGCTATGTCATTTAGTGTTACAGTCGGGGACGTGACTGAACCTGTATCGTTTATATAGCTAAAGACAGTCGACGGCTTGTTGTCTCTTGTGTGGGTTCTCACCAAGATCGATTTTTCCTCGTTGTTGTCAAGATCGTAGATAATGCCGTAGCCTACGGTCCCGCCAGCCAATGCCTCGCCTCCTTCACCTTTGATGTTTTTGCCAAGTATGTCTACTAGAAACTCTGTGGTGCGTGGATCAATCGGGGGCGACGATATGTGGGCATATGTACTTGAACCTATATAGGTCCACTCCCTAACCACATCCATTACGATCTGATAGTGTCCGTCGACTATGCCGTGGGTCATGATTTCTGGTGTTTTTGGCTGGCTGATACTATATGCAAATACAAAATTCCCATCAGAGCCATCATCAAAATTAACGTCAAGATGATCCAAGAGCAACACGCTATGGTGCATTACCTCGGGTGTGGTTGCGTTGATCTGCTGTGCGGACGGCGGCGGCAAGTCCGCTTGGACATATACAGGAACCAAAACAATGAAAAGTGTGAGAAGTGCCGACAATACTGCCACCCTTGAAATCATGATACGTGTCATTTTGATGTATATTTATAATTTAGTCCACCGACAGTCGTACGAGTTTACCCCTCAGGCGACGCTGCCAGTCAGGGTCTTGACGAGCATTTCCCTCACGCCGCACCCCCGGGCGCGCCAATTCATCGCGCACGTCATCAATACGGTGAACATCTCCATGCCTTCCATGGTACGGAGTCCTTGGAATACCTTGCGCGCAATTACGGACGGCCTCAGCATGCGCTCGGCCAGGTTGTTGGTGGGCTCCATGCCTGGATGCAATGTGAACGTGTAGAGAAATTCCGAGGCGTTCCCAAGCTTTGTGGCAAAGCTCTCGCATCCGGCCTCCCTGCCGAATGCCTCGGCCAGCCCGCGCGTTTCTGCCACCAGCATGTCGTGCCGGGCGGCGCCCTCCTCCTCCGGCGGCCCCAGCCCCTTGGCATGGATGAACTTTTTCTTGAGTGTACCATACAGCGCGTGGGCCTTCCGGGAGGTCTTGCCGGCCTCCCTGGCCTCCCGGAGTATGTGTGCCCAGCACCACTGCCTGGTCTTGAATGCGGCGTATACGCCGTACCCGTCGACTGTGACCGGTTTGTCATAATACGGAAAGTTCATGTCAACTACGGCCCTGCCCCTACTGGGTGCGGCCAGCGTGTGGACGCCGGCGACGGTGCCGTCCCTGTTCCTGCCCACGACCACCCATATGCGGGCCGTCCTGCCGTTGTATGGCATGGCAGTCTCGTCAATATGCAGATAATCAGAATCCCTGATGGCCTGCCTGATGCTCTCTACGCCGGGCTTTATCGCATTGGCGCCGGCCCTCAGGCACTGCAGCACGCCTGCCTCTGACACTTCTATGCCTAGGATTTCTGAGCACAGTGTGGCCGTGGCCTGTATGGAGGCAGGTGCCACGCGTATTGCGGCCATCATCCCCGTGATGTTTGGTCCAAACTCGGTTCCCGGCACGTTCCATGACCTGTCGTCTTCGATGCACATGTTGCCACAGTCGGCGCATTTGCGCCTGTATGCGGTGTGCTGTGTCGTGACCGGCTCGGGCCTCTTGGGGGTATCGGTCACAAGCTTGGAGAAGATCTTTTTCGGCTTCTTCATGTTGGTGCTGCCGCACTTGCCGCACTTTTTGGGGCAGTGCTTTACAAACAAGGTCGGTTTTCTGGCGTGTGAGACCCCCTCGTGTCCCTGTCTGCGGCCCGGCTTTGCCTTTGCAGGTGCCGGTACATTACCTGATGCCTTTGCCGCGGCGGCCTTTTTCTGCCGGGTAGGAATAGAGTTCTGCGATGAGGGGGTGTGAGGGTTTTCGTAATATCTGATGTGCTGTCTGAGCTGCTGGTTTTCTGCTTCCAGTGCCGCGGTTTGCGCGTCAGGTGCCGTCCCTCCCCGGGGTTCGCCCTCTGGCCACCCTGGGGCGGGCCCCTTTTGCTTGAACCAGTTGATCTGTGCTGTCTGCATCAGGATTGTCACCGAGGCCTCGGCCAGCTGTTCGGCAAGCCCGACTATTGCCCGATCCCTGTCTGCGATGATTCCATCCTTCTTGTCTGATTCGGCTATGACGCGGGCCAGCTCGTCGCGCAGTATCTTGATCTCTGAATCAGGCAATGAATACAGGTGTGGTCTTGACGTATATGGATCCAGATGGTGATCAAAAGTTGGCCTCGTACTCAACCTAAACTATAGGGAGGGGTAAACTCATACCCGACAGTCTTCCCAAATGTACCCGACTCATCGCGGTGCAGGTGGCCATATGCGGATCTGTATGCAGCTTGGTTTGAACTGCTTCAAGTTTTAGAATCGCTTTGTGGGTTACTTTTGGGAAGACTGATCTTGCGGACTGAAATGAGATGTAAAATGTTTTTGTCTTTGTCAAGAAAAACTTGTAATTCTAACTTTTTGTTGCCTACCCCGTCATCTAATATTCCAAACAGATACAAACCATCTATGCATTCGTCACATTTTTGGTGTTATGATAAGTTTTTGTAGGATCTTTTGCTAACGCCATATGTTTGATTGGTATGTGTTCACGTCCCCAGCCTCATCTGAATTGTTTCGAGCCTATGATAGTTTGATGCGGTACTTCTGGGAAGACTGACCGACAGTGTAAGAGTTTATCCCTCAGGCGACACTGCCGGCCAGAGCCTTCATGATCACGCCTGCCACACCGTATCTCCGGGAAGGGGTAAACTCTTACGAGATACGGCATCATCTGCAGACTTGTTGCTGCACTTGGGCAGGCGATGATCCGGCCTTTTGCAGGCTCTGTGCCTAGCTATGTATACCTGACGTCCCCGTGCGCCGTGCCGCCGTTTCCGCTGCCCGAGGAGTCCGACAGGTCTCCCTCAAACTCAAGGTGTGCCAGGAGCGCATCACTGTAGTCTCCCATGCACGCATAATCGCCGGCGGGTGTGCCGACTGTTCCGACATCTCTAGTGGCAGACACGGCAGCTGCATCCACGTGGCATTCATGCACGTCTGATACATAGCCTGCCGGCAGCTGTGCCGAGTATATCATGATATCATCCAGCACGATATCCTGCGCAGTCCCCCTGCCGGTGCTGCCGGCGCCTATCGCAAGCGGATGATCGTTTGCGGTGGATCCTGACAGTGACGTTCTGATCCAGCGCATACTGTCGATCCGCCCATCCACGTACACGTCTAGTCCGACCCTGTCCCCGGAGCCGTCATAGGTGAACACGACGTGGTGCCAGCGTCCGTCCGATACACTGGAGAACGTGTCAACGGTGATCTCATACGATGCGCCGTCTGCCATCTGGAGTAAGATCCCGCCGCCGGGGTGGCCCCACACGGTGACTCCCTGCTGCCGGACCGCCTCTGCCTTTGATATGATCGACGAGTCGGGGTCTCCGGTGCCGGTCATTTTGATCCAAAAGGCGATGCTGAACGGATCGGTCCCGCCAAGATCGAGGCCGGGCGTATCGGCAAGCGTTACATATGCGGTACCGTCAAGGTGAAGGGCCCGGCCGGTGGGGCCGTACGTGGACATGGTGGCCCACCCTGGCGGGTTCCACTCCGTCACCACCACGCCGCGGTCGGCAAACTTGTGGAGTTTGCAGTATATGTAGACAACAATGTCCGTCGGATCACATGTCACCACCACGCTACGGTCGCCGTACCTGTGGAGTATCGACGGTATCAACGTGTCCGGTCTTGGCGGATTCTCAAACTCGGCCACCCTGCTGCCGCTGTCATGCATCTCAGCATGTCGCCTGTTTTGATCCATTTTGGGAGACGCCGTTACATTGCTATAGCCGAGTTGGGCCACCAATCCGTGCTGATTCGGCTCGATTGCGCTGACAAAGTCTACTATTACGATCTTTTTGGTTTTTTCTGGGTATATGTTGTAAAAGAAACCACCTGCTGTTCCTGAATCGGTAAGGTTGGAGACAGTTGACAGCCACGATTTATGAACATCCTGCATGACTATTTGCGCGTCAGAATCCGCATAGTTTTGCAGCGTAAAGGATACCGCTTCAGAGTATGCAGACATCGCGTCCCAGTGTACAAGCACGCCCGACGTGGACAGGCCGAGTGCCGCGGCCACAAGTACGGCCGCTAGCAGCAACGTGCGCTGCCCCCTTGGGCCCCACCTTCCCGCCGACACCCTTTTGATGCCGTCGCTGATCAGTGCTGCTGCGGCAATGCACATTGCAGCCCACAGCACTCCCAAGTGGTACAATGCTACGTATCCGATTGATCCGAAGAACAGCAGGATGGGTGCGGCCCACAGTATCAGAAACCTGTTGCGCGTGACAACAACTGCAAAGGCGAGTCCCATTGCGCCCAGAGACATCAGAATCGGATCTATCGCGAACATCTGTATGACAACCATCATCAGGATTGCAGGATGTGTCAGTATGTCAGGATCCTGGCCCTGTACCAAGCCTATCGGCGTGTATTGCTGCAGCCAGTCCAGTTTAGACTGAGCGTTCCTGTCTGACTGCCACAGGACGCCGTCCACCCACTGATCAAACTCGCCCTCCAGTGTCGCATACACGGGCCATACTGCCGCAATAAGGATTATGGGCACAAGCCACAGCAGTACACGCCCCGGCCTCCTGCCTGCAGACCAGACTAGGACGAAACCCAGTGGGATCATTACAAGCGAGGGGATCTTGACAAGCATGGCGCATCCCATGCAGATGCCCGACAGGAGGATCAGCAGGCGTATTCTGTCCGGGGACGGCGGCAGTGGCTTCCACTCCCTGATTGAACTATTCTTTGGATCCGGGCCGCGTGCGTACATGGCAAGCAGGATGGAGGAGAGGACAAACGGGAGGAGGATCGAGTCCAGCAGGACTAGCCTGAGCGTCAGCGATATGGGCATTACCGCGAACAGGATCGCCGCAATTGGTGCTACCCTGCGCCCAAAGCCCCTCTCGGCTATCTTGTAGATCAGAAAGGTGTCCAGAATCGCAAGCAGCCCCATGAGGATGCGCGGGGCCTCGTAAAACATCGCGAGCGAGGACGCATCCCCCGATGTTACAGAGTCAGGGTATCCCGTAACATGCATGAATCCGGCCAGTATCGTCCAGCCAAGAAACGGATGGTCGTGTATGTCGGACAGTATCTTGTGATCCATGGCGTCCAAGGCCCGCATTATGTAGGATGACTCGTCTCCATGCCACGGCGGAAATCCCGCCGGGTTCCACAGATGAGTGTATGCAGAAAGCGCCAGTATGGTCACAAGCAGGAGGAGTGATCCGTGTCTGGACATGCGCCCTGTGCGAAGGGCTGTACGTCCGAGGCTAAGCATGGGATGCTCCCACCCGTTAGATAAATAACGGTTTGGAAGGAATAGTAACTATGCGTAGCCAATCATAAAAAGGACAAGAAATTTTCACCAAAAGATCTAGATACGATACAGTGAAACAATAGACCTTAGGCGTAAACGAAATTGGTGGGTGCTCCTCGGCACCCTTGCTACAAAGGGCGGGTATGTGGTCACCTACCCCCACCAATCAGACACGAATTGGTATGTACAGCTATGATTTCCATGCCTGGCCGACAATGGGACGTGACCTCATACGAGTGCGGGTGTGGCAGGGACCGGCGCACGCATGACGGCGCCTTACAACGTTGAAAATATTTGATCAATTCTGGTATAGTATAGCAACGAGCAGAAATAATTGAGGTTTTTTACGTGTAGTTATGACCAACTTTGACTCAAAGACTTCTGCCCGTTGCTATAATGGTCACAAGTAATTGAGGGCCTTGACCGGCGATCTGTAAATGTACTTGTACATGCAAAGGTGGGCAAACGACACCGTCCTGTAATATTCGGATATGGCATGCCGCAGCTCACTGACCTTTCTGTACACTATCCCCCTGAAAACGACATGCTTGCCCAGGTTCCAGCATTCTTCCACGACATTGAGGTACGGCGATCCCTTTGGGAGCATTATCAGCCTGACGTCGGGATGGCCCGCCAGATATTCTGCGACGGAAGTGACTCTGCACGCTCCACCTGTCGCAAAAGACTGCAACCCTGCCAGACTTCGCGCAGCGCCTCCAGACATTGTATGAACTGCACCGACGTAGACGATCCCGCAAGCGTCCTGAACAGATTCCTGCCGTTTTCTGCGATGCTTCCAAACACGGCCACCCTTGTGTGATCCCCCGAATACGAGGCCACGCTTCTGGTGCCGACCGGACCCCATACGTATCTGTCGTATGAGCCCTGCACGAAGAATGCCTCATCAGATGACACCAGCGTAAAACCGTCTTTTTTCAGGCACGGAATACGCACGCTTTCAAGGTATGTGGTCACGTCCCCCTGCTAGCTAGGCACGAAAATCACAATCATGCATGCTAATTCGTGCCTGACTGATGGGGGTAGGTGACCTCATACCTTTCAAGGTATCGCTGCCATGGGTATGCCGGGCCTGGGGCGGCATGGCTGGCATGTACGTTTTGCACCTTGCGGCGCGACAGGCCGTACTGGCGCATCAGTCTTCGTACATGTTGTACCGTACTCTATCCCGGTGGCATCCCTTGTGTCATCGCGCACCGTCATGACGTCGGTACTGCTGTATTCAATGGACAGGTCCATTATGGCGGCAATCTTTTTTCTGTCCGCCCCTGGCCTGCATCCGGAACGGGGAAGATCCCGGAGGCCGTCTATGCCGTCCTCCGAAAACCTAGCCAGCCGGCTGCGCACGGAATTCTCACTGCACCGGATCCCTCTTGCAGCCTCGGGCACGCCTATGTCGTCTTCTGGCACAAACATCAACGCCATGATCTTTTTGTAGACTCGGACATCCCTTTCTTTGCGCATGGCCTCTGACAGGCTATCTGTTTCTTTTGCCACGCTTGCCGGTTATGCGATCAATATACTTTTCGAATGAACCCTGTTTTGGCTCAAAGACTTCTGTTCGTTGCTATATCATGCGGATTTTAAATCAGGAACGAGAAATCTATGTTTTTTACCGCTCTCTGCATGATATACCCAAAGTTTTATCGTGTCATTTGGCGTACCATGGCCCAAATTGCCATTCAACAGGATAACAAAATGGTCATTGTCTGACATTACCCCGTCCCTTCTAAGCGCACTGAACGCACAATTAAATACATTATCAACACATTCGCTAGGATACGAATAGTCAAACACCATAAAGTACATGTTAAAATTGTGTTCCTTATTACAACTGGCGCATTTTACCACATGCACGCCATGTATGACCCTAGCTGGTTTTGAGGGTGACGTGTCATCTTTGTTGTTACCGTCACCTCCCCGTTCATTTGATCCCACATTGAAGTTTTCCCGTATTTCACTGTCTGATCCAATCATGCACGCCACCAATGACACTCTGGTTTGTAGTTTTTAGTGCAGGACATTACAATTATCTAGATATGTGATGATTATATGCTTGTATGAGGTCACCTATCCCCATCAGTCAGGCACGAATTAGCATGCATGATTGTGATTTTCGTGCCTAGCTAGCAGGAGGACGTGACCACATACATATGCTTTGTGTAATCAAAGGCGCTGTGTATTCCTGGAAAAATTCTGGACAATGCCGGTCGTAAGGGCTTGCCCACCTGAAAATGAGGCGTGACAGATACCGTGATCAAGGCTCTGACCTACAGCGTCGCCTGAGGGGTAAACTCTTACGGGATACGGCATCATCTGCAGGAGGTTGTCGCCTAATTCCCCCTGCCTGACTCAATCTGCACACTTTTCTGAATTTCCACTTCCTTTGTACGCCTAATCTAGACGACACCACATGGTTTTTAGGAATTTTGATGAATTAGGCGACAACCTCCATCTGCAGACTTGTTGCTGCACTTGGGCAGGCGATGATCCGGCCTTTTGCAGGCTCTGTGCCTAGCTATGTATACCTGACGTCCCCATGCTCCGTGCCGCCGTTTCCACTGCCCGAGGAGTCCGACAGGTCTCCCTCAAACTCAAGGTGTACCAAGAGAGCATCACTGTAGTCTCCCATGCACGCATGATCACCGGCTGGTGTGCCGACTGTTCCGACATCTCTAGTGGCAGACACGGCAGCTGCATTCACATGGCATTCATGCACGTCTGATACATAGCCTGGCGGCAGCAGTGTAGAGTATATCATGATATCATCCAGCATGATATCCTGCGCAGGCCCCCTGCCGGTGCTGCCGGCGCCTATCGCAAGCGGATGATCGTTTGTGGCGGATCCTGACAGTGACGTGCTGATCCAGCGCAGACTGTCAATCTGTCCGTCCACGTACACGTCTAGTCCGACCCTGTCCCCGGAGCCGTCATAGGTGAACACGACGTGGTGCCAGTAGCCGTCGGCCATGCCGGTGAACGTCTCGACGGCGATCTCATTCGACGCGTCGTCTGTCATACGGAACGAGATCCCGCCGCCGGGGTGGCCCCACACGGTGACTCCCTGCTGCAGGGCCGCCTCGGCCTTTGATATGATCGACGAGTCGGGGTCTCCGGTGCCGGTCATTTTGATCCAGAACGCGATGCTGAACGGATCGGTTCCGTCAAGATCGAGGCCGGGCGTATCGGCAAGCGTTACATATGCGGTACCGTCAAGGTGGAGGGCCCGGCCGGTGGGGCCGTACGTGGACATGGTGGCCCACCCTGGCGGGTTCCACTCCGTCACCACCACGCCGCGGTCGGCAAACTTGTGGAGTTTGCAGTATACATAGACAATAATGTCCGTCGGATCACATGTCACCACCACGCTGCGGTCGCCGTACCTGTGGAGTATCGACGGTATCAGTGTGTCCGGTCTTGGCGGATTCTCAAACTCGGCCACCCTGCTGCCGCTGTCATGTATCTCAGCATGCCGCCTGTTTTGATCCATTTTGGGAGACGCCATCACATTGCTATGGCTTGGTTGGGCCACCAATCCGTGCTGATTCGGCTCGATTGCACTGACAAAGTCTACCATTACGATCTTTTTGGTTTTTTCCGGGTATATGTGGTAAAAGAAATTATCTGTTGTGTCTGAATCGGTAAGGTTGGAGACAGTTGACAGCCACGATTTATGAACATCCTGCATGACTATTTGCGCGTCAGAATCCGCATAGTTTTGCAGCGTAAAGGATACCGCTTCAGAGTATGCAGACATCGCGTCCCAGTGTACGAGTGTTGCCGACGTGGACAGGCCGAGCGCCGCGATTACAAGTACGGCCACCAGCAACAACGTGCGCTGCCCCCTCGGGCCCCACCTTCCCGCCGACACCCTTTCGATTCCATAGCTGATCAGTGCGGCAGCAGCAATGCACATTGCAGTCCACAGCATTCCCAGGTGAAACCACGATACCCATCCGATTGATCCGAAGAACAGCAGGACGGGTACGATCCACAGTATCAGAAACCTGTTGCGCACGGTCACCGCAAAGATGAGTCCCGCCGTGCTCAGCAATGCTAGGACTGGATCTATCACGGCCGCCCGCATCACGACGGACAGCAGGATCGCAGGATGGGTCAGTATGTCAGGATCTTGACCCTGCACTAGGTCTATCGATATGGATTGCAGCCAGTCCAGTTTGGACTGAGCGTTCCTTTCTGACTGCCACAAGACGCCGTCCACCCACTGATCAAACTCGCCCTCCAGTGTCGCATACACGGGCCAGACTGCCGCAATAAGGATTACGGGCACAAGCCACAGCAGTACACGCCCCGGCCTCCTGCCTGCAGACCAGACTAGGACGAAACCCAGCGGGATCATTACAAGCGAGGGGAGCTTGGTCAGTATAGCACACCCCATGCAGATGCCCGACAGGAGGATCAGCAGGCGTATCCTGTCCGGGGACGGCGGCAGTGGCTTCCACCCCCTGACGGAACTATTCTTTGGATCCGGGCCGCGTGCGTACATGGCAAGCAGGACGGAGGAGAGGACAAACGGGAGGAGGATCGAGTCCAGCAGGACTAGCCTGAGCGTCAGCGATATGGGCATTACCGCGAACAGGATCGCCGCAATTGGTGCTGCCCTGCGCCCAAAGCCCCTCTCGGCTATCTTGTAGATCAGAAAGGTGTCCAGAATCGCAAGCAGCCCCATGAGGATGCGCGGGGCCTCGTAAAACATCCCGAGTGAGAACGCATCCTTCGATGTTGCAGAGTCAGGGTATCCCGTAACATGCATGAATCCGGCTAGTACCGTCCAGCCAAGAAACGGGTGGTCGTGTATGTCGGACAGTATCTTGTGATCCATGGCGTCCAAGGCCTGGACTATGTAGATTGCTTCATCTACGTGCCACGGCGGAAATCCCGCCGGGTTCCACAGGTGAGTATACGCAGAAAGCACCAGTATGGCCACAAGCAGGAGGAGTGATCCGTGTCTGGACATGCGCCCTGTGCGAAGGGCTGTACGTCCGAGGCCAAGCATGGGATGCTCCCACCCGTCAGATAAATAACGGTTTGTTCGTACAGTCTTCCCAGAAGTGGCCTGCTCGTGGTGGTGCACACGACCATAAGTGGATCTGCAGGCAGCTCGTTCTGAATCGTTTCGGGTCTGAAGGCCGTTTTATGGGGAACTTCTGAAGGCCGGCAGGCAGCTGAAATGTGCTGAAAAATCAGGCAAGAGCAGAAACCTGTCAAGAGACACGGCGTCTCGAACATGCCCAGTAGCAAGACAAAAACAGCAATTCCATTCACGTTTCGTTTAGCTGGCAGGGAAGCAATTGTTAAAAGCGTTGTAGGATAACGCTGATAGAGGCGCCGTGAGAAAAATTTTACACGTATGGGATCAGGCAGGGGTGGCATGCATCACTGCAAGATACCAGTCAAGGCTGTTTGGCCACGAGACAAAGGTGATAAAGCGCAAGGGATTCGACAGGTTCGGAATCCTGTCCCATTACGGGGGCGAGGAGCACAGGGCGCTTGCCGGAGTGCAGTTCCTCAAAACCGCTGAAAAAATCTCAAGGGACTATGATGTCGTTCACGTCCATGACTTGTACGAGCTGGTGCCAAAAATCAGGAAAAGATACCCCCAAAAGGACGTGTTCTTGCACTATCACGGGACACGCCTGAGGGAGACACCGCAGGAAAAAAGAGCCAGGTATGAGGAATCCGCGGATGGGATTTTCGTCAGCACTCCGGATCTGACAAAGCTTGTAGACTCTACGTACATACCGAATCCGGTGGATACGGAGCTGTTTGCAGCACGTACAATAGAGCAAAACGGAAGGGCCCTATGCCTCATGACGCAGACGGAGACGCCGGAAATCATTGCAGATCTGCTAAAAAAGCACGGAATTTCGCTGGATTATGATGCCCAGTCCAGGGATCAAAGGCCCAGAAAATACCAGGAGATGCCGGAGCTGCTGAGAAGCTACGAGTGCCTCATCGACCTAAAGTACGCCGGCGGGATGGCCATTCCGGCATACAGCACCACAGGACTGCAGGCGCTGTCCCTGGGACTGAGGGTGCTAAACTATGACTTTAATGTAGTCAGGGGTTTGCCCGACATGCACAAGCCTGAAAACGTGGCAAGACAGCTTGAGGGACAATACGGGGCGAGATGACTTGGGAAAAATAAAGATCGGAAAGGTCGTAAGGATCGGGGAGAATGCGAGAATCTCTGCTAGCGGCAGCATCGGGGACAATGTGACAATATGGGACAATACAGTTTTGGAGGGCAGGCTGCAGATCGGCAACGATACGATAATTGATCACGGGGTAATAACAAGGGGCAGGGTCAGGATCGGAGGGGGAAACCGGATCTATCCATACTGCGTCATAGGGACGGGGCCACAGCGCGCCTCGTTTCGAGAAAAAAGCACCGAGGATTCTCTGAAAAGATTCGGGGCAATAGAGATAGGAGACGGCAACGTGATCAAGGAGTTCTCGACCATACACCTGCCAACTGTTAAGAAAAAGACGGTGATCGGATCAAGATGCTACATTATGGCATACTGCCACCTTGCCCATGACGTGGAGGTCGGCGACGGCGTAATCATGGCCAACCAAGCAATGCTGGGGGGACATGTGGAGGTGGACAGCTTTGCAAACATTGGTCTTGGCAATCAAATCCACCGGTATTGCAAGATAGGCAGGTACCCCATGCCGGGTATGGGAAACTTGATATCAAAGGATGTCCTGCCGTTTTCACTGATCAACTGCCAGCAGTTTACAAGGGTTAACTCCGTGGGACTGATCAGGAACAAAGTCAAAAAATCAGACATTGCCGGAATCAAAGATCTGTACCAAAACGAGTTTCCCAACTTAAAATCCAAGACATGGTATGAAAAAGAGATACGTAAATTCATCAGAAAATCCGGCAGCGGGGCATATGCCCCGGTTTTCAACGAGGGGTGCAAGTCATGACAGGCGCCGATGCGGAAAAACTAAGGAGGGACTTTGAGGACTTTACCGAGGAGCACTACAGGAGGATTTTAAGGACTGCAAAAGAGGGCTATGAGTTCGCGTTCCTTGGTGACAGGGTTCCCAAAAAGCCGCACATTGTACTAAGACACGACGTTGACTTTTCGGTTCACAGGGCGCTGAAGATTGCAGAGATTGAAGGAGAGTACGGTATCGCCTCGACGTTTTTTGTACGAATACACAGTGAGTTTTACAACCTGTTTGAAAGGGGTATTTTTGAAAAAATCAAGAAAATAGCCAAGCTAGGACACAGGATCGGGCTGCATTTTGAAGGCGAGTTTTTCACAAAAATCGAGGGCAGGAAAGAGTTGGAAGAAAAGCTTCTTTTTGAAAAAGACCAGATAGAAAGGCCGTTCAAGGTAAAGATAAATGCGTTTTCGTTCCACAACCCCGAGGCGCACAACCTGCTAAGATTTGATCAGGAGAAGATCGGCTCCATGTTTAATGCGTACAGCGACCAGCTAAAGAGGAACTACAAATACTGTTCGGACTCGAACGGCTACTGGAGACACGAGAGGATTTTTGACGTGGTAAACGAGCGGAAATACGAGAGGCTGTACATCCTGACACATCCAGAGTGGTGGCAGGAATATCCCATGTCCCCCAAAGAAAAGGTGAATCGCGCGATAAACTCCAGGGCACAAAGCCAGCTGAGGGCGTACAGGAGCCTGCTAGAGAGTGCCGGAAGGGAGGACGTGGGATAGCATTCCAAATTTTTGGGAGCTGAGTAGAAAATATTAGACTAGTTTCTTCTTATCACGCAATGCGGATGTATATTCATGGCCAGTACGTGGGGACGGAGAAGGTGGCTTGATTTTAGAAACGGTCACGCGTTTTACCTGATTTTTGCACTATCGTTTGGAAACTTTATCCTGATTTTCCACAGGCTGCTGGTCGAAAGGGTGGAGTTCCTGGACAATATATTTGACCAGCTGTGGCTGTTTACGCTGTTTTTCCTTGCAGTGTACGTGCCGGTGGCCGTCCTGATCGGGGCGTGGCACAGGAAGACGCAGATGAGCGTGGAGCAGGACGTGTACATGAGGCAGAATCCAACCATGGCAAAGATCTTTGGGCTGCTCATCGACATCCAGTTGGGAAAAGCCGACAGGGAAAAGATCAAGGAGGTCAGAGACCTGATTGCCTCAATAGAGTCAGTTGACGAGGTAAAGGAATAGAGGCGGCGGGGGATCCGGATGGGGGGCTACAGGTTGCTACTGCTGGATCTGGACGATACCATACTGGACAACAAGCTTGCAGACATAGAGTCGTTCAGGCGTGTTTTGAAGGATTACAGGATAAGGCCCCCGGCGTCTAGTGAAATCATGCGGTGGAGGAAAAACGGGATGCTTGCAGGGAACATATTCAAAAGGGCAGTCAGGAACGACCCGGAACTGGCGCAAAGGTGCGCCAGCTCAAGGCTGGAGTTTTTAAGAGATGACAAAAACATCGTGCTTCTAAGACCCAAGCCCGACGCGTACTCGGCACTCAAAAGGATCAGCGGCTCGCTGAAGATAGCCATAGTTACGGCCAGGACGGGGGAGGGCGGCGTGCAGGAGATTCTGAGGCGGTGCAGGCTGCATGAGTTTGTGGATCGTGTCCTGTGTGAAGAGGACGTGGGGGATGGGGGATATGCGGACTATGCCGGGTTAAAGGAGGGGCTGTACAGGCTCGCAATCAGAAAGACAGGGTGCAAAAAAACAGAGACGGTCGTCGTGGGGAACCTAAAATCAGACATAGTTGCGGGAAAAAGGCTGGGCCTGAAAACATACGGAATAAAGGGATCATACAGGTACGACTCGGGGCTGAAGGGCATCACAGACACCTTTGAAGACCTGGAATCGGTTGCAGCAAGGCTAGTCCAAGGTAAAAGAGCGGCTTTTTGACACGAATCGCTCGTTCCAGTACCTGATCATCCTAGTCTGCGAGTACTTTCTGCCCGCTGGGATCTTTTCGCCCAGGGCGTGCTTTACGGAGAAAAACGGCATGTCGATTCCGGCGGCCTTGGGCAGGACGATGCTTCCGCCCATCCGGGGGTTGATTTCAATGATCTTCGGATCCCCGTTTTTGGACAGCCTTATCTGGATGTTGGTGTTGTAGCTCAGATCAAACAGCCTGACGATTTTTTTACAGATGCCCTCTATCCGGGGATTTGCCGTCGTTATGGCCTCAAACGAGTAGTTTTGCTCCAGTCTTTGACGAATGTTGGGTACGCAGTAGATCATGTCTCCGTTTTCCGAGTACGTATAGACGCTAAATTCGGTTCCAGGCAGGTACTCCATTACAATCAGGTTCAGGGGCCTTGATGTTCTAGAAAGCCTTACGACAGAGTCATAGTCTATTTGATTGCAGGCAGGCCCTCCGAAAACGACGTCATGGATGGAGCTAGACGCCCTAAGAACCTTGAATCCCCTACCGCCCCCGGATTTCGAGTAGGGCGAGGGCTTGAAGCAGACGGTGTTTCTGGGAAACCCCAGTTTCTTTATTGCGGGGATCAGCCGGTCTCCAGACTTTACATGGATGTGCCTTGGAACGGGGAGGTCATGCCTGGACAGGATGGAGTACGCCCTTTCTTTGTCCATCAGGGGCCTGATTTTTGAGTATTCGTCCAGCGCAGCGCCGATGTTCTGGGACCTGAGCAGGGGCAGGTTTTTTGATATGGAAAGTATCTCAGGACCGCTTCCGGGCAGGATGACATCAACCTTTTCTTTTTTGCACAGCTCCACCAGCTGGGGGATGTAGCTTCTTGAGTTCCCCCTGGGCAGGATGTAAAACGCGTCAGACTGCTCGCGCAGGATGGGCTTTTCTGCAATGTCGGTGCAGATTATTCTTACGGGCCTTTTTTCATCGTTGTTTCGCAGGCTGGATATTACTCCGGTGCCTCCAAAACCGCCCCAGCCGGCTAAAAGTATGCTAATCCTTGGCCTCGCCATGAAGAAAACCAGCCGCATCTGGAACATTAAGATTGCCATGAGCGAAGTTTCTGGCCTCCGTGTCTGAACAGTCTTCCCAGAAGCAACCTACAAGACGGCTCAACTCGAGATGGTTCAAGGCTGCCTGCAGAGCCACATATGGCCATCTGCACCGCCACGAGTCGGTTACTTCTGGGAAGACTGTTGGAGGAAGTAATTTTAAAAATCAGGCCTCCCCCATGGTTGTATCATGAAAGGCGGGTACTATGCTTTCCTGTGCGTGCGAGACTCGGAGGAATCCATCGGGAGGGTGATGAGCAGCTTGGTCGGCCAGTCCCGCCCTCCCGAAAAGATACTGGTGGTCAATGACGGATCCACCGACAGGACCGGCGGCATTCTACAGGAGTTCAAGGGGCGGTACGGCGACAAGATAGAGGTTCTTCAAACCAAGAGCACTACCAAGGACTATGCGAGGATCCCCTCACTGTGGAACATGTGCCTGCAAAGGCAGTTTGACTATCACATGATTGCGGCGGGGGATACAATATTTGAGGAGGGGTACGCCGAAAAGATACTGGGTGAGCTGGAGAAGAGCCCGGAGATCGCCGTCGCCTCCGGGTACCACGGCAAGGAGCGGATCAGTTTTCCGCACGGGGGAGGCAGGTTTGTAAGGCAGGACTATTTTTTCAGGTTTTACGACAGATACCCGGAGATAGTAGGATACGAGACGGAGACCGTGTACAGGGCGCTGGTAAACGGATACAAGACCCTGGTCTTGAAGAGTGCAAGATTCGAGCACACAGATCAGCTGGGCCACAAGCACAACTTTGTAGAGTTTGGACAGTCAATGAGGGCAATCGGATTCCACCCGCTGTACGTGCTGGCAAGGACTCTGCAGGAGCTGGTAAGAAACGACAACATCGGCAGGCGCGGCGCGTGCAACATGCTTTGGAAGTACGTTACATTCAGGCCGGATGACACCGGATACTACAGGCTTTTTCCAAAGGAGGACAGGCAAAAAGTCAGGGATCTGCAGAAAAGGGAGATAAGGAAAAGGCTGGGTGGGCTTTTTGGCAGATAGTTCAGATTTTGGCGTCCTCAGAGATCTCCCCGGTAACGAACAGCCTGTACCACACCTCAAAGGCCGCGACGTGAAGCAGCTTGTTCATGTATCGCAGGTCGCCTGCCTCATTTACTGTGTTGAGGGCCTTTTGAATCCAGGATGGCGAGATCCAGCCGTCCCTTACGACGCGGGAACCGTCAAGCAGAAAGTCTTGGACGAATTTTTTGCCGTGGTTGTTCCAGAACAGAGGATAGTCGGGAGTAAATCCCCTTTTTGTGGGATCTGCTGTGAAGTTCTTCTTTTGCAGGATGCCGCGCAACGGCAGCTTGCCGACGTTGGAGCTAGGGTCGTATTTCCGGGCGCTCGGTATCGTAAATGCGTATCTTATAACGTCCCGGCTCAGGAAGGGTTGCAAGGTGGTCATGCCCAGGCTCTTGTAGATTCTGCCGTAGGACGGGTTCCAGTCATGCATCAGCTTTCCGTTATAGTCTGCCAGAAAGACCTGGTCAAGCGGGGGCAGGGGGTTCTCAAAGAAGGGCCTCAGCCTTTCATATACGGAATCCCATGAGAAGTTTGCAGCCCTGCCAAACATCTGATCCTGATCCTCGACCCAGTCGCGATTATGGCAGTCCAGATAGGTGATGGCGCGCCGTCTCCAGTCGGAGTCTGGCGGAAGGATATCGAGGAATTTCTTGTATCTGAACACATATCCGGAGAACAGCTCGTCGCCGCCGTCGCCGGTAACTAAAATATCAGAATATCTTTTTGCAGTCTTTGCCACGCGGTACCAGTAATAGTTGATCTTGGGCTCGCCGATGACGGCAATCTGCTTTGGCAGGTCTTCATAGAAGTTGTCTAGGAAGAACCGCTCAAAGTCTGCGTTGTGCAGTCGGGCAACCTCGGAGGCGGCCCTGACATCCGGATCGTTTTCCGAAAATCCAAACGATATGCACTGGATCTTAAGATCCGGAGATGCCTCACGCGTCAGAATCAGCGCAAGTACCGAGTCCACTCCGCCGCTGAGTGCGACGGTGATCCTGTCGGTCTTGTTTTTTGCCAGAAAATCCCTGATTCTGCTTTTGATTCTGAGCTCAATGCCCGATTCGACATCCCTTGCATCGGAGGAAAAATCAGACCAGCCGATCGGGGGCAGCGTTGACTCCGAGTCCGGATCATAGCGCAGGGTCAGGATGTCGGTTATTTTTTGAGGATCAGGCTCGATCATTGCAGGGAGCTGCTTGCAGATATTATATGAATCAACTAGGGGTGTTTTTTGCTCCAATAAAAAGAGAAGGTGTGGATTTTCTACACTACTGCCTGGGCGGCCTCGTGGAACATCTGGCTCTTTGCACAGCCCGCGGCAAGCTCGTCGCCGGCCCCGCGCCTCATCAGACCCCGATACAGCCCGTCCTCGAGCTTTACGCCCTCCCTTTGCTCCCACTCCTCTACCGTAATGGAGTACTTTTTCTGGATCCTGTCCCGGTACCATTCCGGAATCACGTTGAATGCGCAGAAGGGGATTATTCGAAGATCCGGCGTGACATAGTGGATGTCGCACCTCTGCAGCCTTTCGAGATCCTCGTTGTACTTGTCCTGAAAGTGCATCATGCCCAGGAACAGTCCCTTGACATGCCAGGAGCCGACTGCGTCAAACGACCTCTTCATCAGTATATTTCCAAACATCTTTGCCAGGTCAAGGCCTGCCGGCTGCTTTTTCTTGTCGACAAAGCTTGAGAGCTTTCTGACGACCTCGAGCATCGTAAAGTACTTGTTCTTGCCCGAGCGGATCTCCTCTGCCTTGTCCTCGAAGAGCTCCAGCATCCCCTGGATGTCGCAGAACTTTGTGAGCGGGACGAACCTCTTGGTCTCCTCGTCCTCGAACACGTACGTTCCCGCACCGCATGCAAAGTGGATTGAGAGCTCGTACTTTGGCTTGCTTGAAAAGGCCTCGATTACGTTGGTCAGCGGCATGCAGCTGGGCACCGGGAACCAGTCATCGACTGTCACCTCGCCGCCGGTCTGCTCCTCGATTCGCTGGATGCAGTCGGGAACCGTGATCCTGTACTTTTCACGCTCCGTCTTGCCCATCCTGCCGGTCAGTGATACCGGCTGGAAGTTGACGGCATGAACCACGTCCATGTTCTTTTGTGCATACCTGATTATTCCGCCCAGCTCGTGATCATTGATTGACTTTATTACGGTCGGGACGAACACCACGGTGGTTCCGGTCTTTCTGCAGCTGTCCAGCGCGTACGGAATCTCCCAGTGGTTCTTTGGGTTTGTCCTTGCAGTGACGCCATCAAAGCTGAGATACAGGTTGTTGCAGCCTGCCAGCCTTACGTCGCGTGCGGCCTCTGGATCCATCGCATGCCTGATTCCGTTGGTGTTCATCTGGATGTGATCAACGCCCTCCTCCTTCATTATTCTGATAACATCGGTAATATCCTCCCTTAGCATCGGCTCGCCGCCGGTAATCTGCATAGAGTTTCCCGGGATCGGCCTTTCTGCCCTGAGGGTCTTCATCATCGCCCTGACCTGATCCTGGGACGGCTCGTACATGTATGCGCCCTCGAGCCCCTTTTTTACATAGAAAAAGCAGTACCAGCATGTCAGGTCGCACCTGTTTGTGACAATCATGTTGGCCAAGCCGCTGTGAGAGAGGTGGTTTGAGCACAGTCCGCAGTTGTTCGGGCAGGAGCACTTGTCGATCATGACGTTGGGGGCATGTGCGCCCTTGCCGTCGACCCAGTAGGTGCTGAACTTGTTGTACAGCTCATAGGAGCCAAAATAGAGCTCCTCGCATTCGCCGTGGGTCGGGCAGACCTTTGACATGAAGACCTTGCCGTCTCTTTCAAAAACTTCTGCGTCCAGGATCATGTTACAGTCCGGACAGATGCTTTGGGTGAATCTTATGGTGGATTTTTTGCCTACCGACTTGGTAGATTGGTTGGAAATCTGTATTAGTGCCATTGTATCATTTGGAAATCTCAGGAAATAGTATATAATGCATTTCCCACTCAGCCAACGGGGTAATATAGGATACTGCCGTGGCGGATTTAAATATCAAGGCCGATCGACTAGATCGGATGAGCATCTCAGACAAGGCCAGAAAGTCCCTGGAAAAGATCGGCCTGACAGGCTATGAGATCAGGACGTTCTCGTCACTGCTGACATCAGGCGAGCAGACGGCATCGGAGATCAGCCAAAAGTCCGGGGTTCCATACTCGAAGATTTACGAAGTACTGGGAACGCTAGAGGAGAAGGGGTGGATCGGCTCTGATGACTCGAGGCCGACAAAATACTTTGCAAAGTCGCCGTCCACCGGCCTTGAGGCCACCAAGCAGAGGATGGAAGAGGAGTTTGCCAGGAATCAAGGCATCGTTGTAAATGAACTCGTCCCGCTCTATGAGAAAAGCGGGATCAGTGAAAAACCGGACATCTGGGTGCTGTCAGGAACGATAAACATCGCCGCCAAAATCCTGGAGATGGTAGACAACTGTAGAAACGAGGTAATGATTGCACTGCCTGAGGCAAGCCAGGAGCTGGTAAGGCAGGCACTGCCAAAGCTGAGGCTGCTGCATGACAGGGGGGTCAACATAACAATCCTGACATCAGACAAGATGTACAAGGAGTCACTAAAGGCAGCATCTCGGGTTGCGACCGTCAAGGTAAAAAAGGGGCTGTTTGGGGGCGGAATCATCTCAGACAGGCGCTATGTCGTGATTCTCCTGGGCTCGGAGATAGGAGGCACGAACACCTCTGAGGCCGTGGCGATCTGGGCAGATCATGCGGGCCTGGCGGGATTTGCAAGGGAGTATTTCGAATATTTATTAAAAGACTCCAAGGAGATATAATCATGGATGCGTCAAACGACGAGGTTCTCTTTGTCGGAACGGCAGAGGCAGAGCACGTGGAGATGTACCTCAAGGCAATCTGGCACATCAAGGAGCGCGGGGAGGATGTCAAGATCAGCAGCATTGCAAAGATGCTCAACGTAAGGCAGCCAAGCGTCGTTCAGATGCTGAAAAAGCTCAGCGGCCAGAACATGGTAAACTATACCAAGGCAGGCGTCAGCCTCACCAAGGATGGCGAGGAGATAGGCGCAGGAATGATGCGAAACAGCAGGCTCCTGGAGGTCCTCATGGACAGCGCGCTAAAGGTGGAGATCGACGAGGAGATGGTCTGCGGAATCGAGCACCACATGAACAAGCAGTTCACAGACGCGCTGTGCACGATGCTTGATCATCCCAGAAAATGTCCCCATGATCACGAGATTCCCAAGGGCGAGTGCTGCGGCTAGCTTTCCGGCAGGAATGCCAGTCCGGGCAGGAACCGCCGGCATCACGGCAGTGCCTCAGGCATGCCGCAGTGAGTCCTGCAAGGGTGGCGACGCCTGGCTCTGACCTATTTTGCAGACTCGGATATGGGGTGGACTGTTTTTAAGATAAGAGGCAGATAGTCACCGTTATGAAACTGCATGATATCACTCCGCCGTATCTGCGCGAGCTGCTTTTAAGACATGGGCAAGATAGCGGTCAAAGTGGAAGGGGGGTTGAGGGGCGTACTGTGAATAAGAGACTCGAACGGATTCTATCATCTGGCAAGAGATGGAAGAACACGTTTGCCCCGCACGCGCAGAACAAGTACTTTACACCGGCTACGCTGTTCGGTGCTGTCAGATACGGCTGCGTGGACATTAGAAGGCTTCCCCCCGACGCCCAGAAAGTCGTCAGAAAGATTGTCGATGAGGTATACCGCGAGCCGGCATATCATCATCCTGATCCGACACCGTAGTACGTACGGCTGAAAATCAAACATTTTGTGTCAAAACAGGCACGACACGCCAAAGTCATGCTCCAATTATTGGCGTGCGTACTACGGATTGCGATGGACAAGTGGCCAGCTCCGTGCCAGATGAGATGAAACAAGCTAATTAAGCCGCAACACACGAGTCCCAATCATGGAATTTCACGTCTTTGACACGCACGTCATAGCAAGGGACGGGCATGTGATGCACTTTGATGTCATAACTGACAAAAACGACGTCGAGGCTGCAATTCGGTACGCAGAAAAATGGCTTGCCTCAGTCGGCGAGGAGGGTGCCCGGGTGACCGCAGAGGAGTGTAGGTTCTGCCACTCGCAGACGGTTCCCGACGAGGTACAAATCGACATCATGACGGACGGATGCCACATTGCAAGGATGGAAGGCTGTCCCTAGAGCAGGCAGGCCCCAAAGACCCCTGCAGAGTCGCCCAGCCTGTTTTGCAGCACCGGGGTGTCGACCAGATCGCTGAAGACCCTCTCATACACCGCGCGCTGTCCCTCATCATACAGAAAAGATACGTTGGATACGCCGCCGCCAAGGACTATCACATCCGGATCCAGTATATCGATGACGTTTGCAAGCGCGGTTCCAAAGTTCTCCAGGAACTCGCCCTTCCACTGCTTGGCATGCTGGCCTGACAGGTCAGATACGATATCCTCGGTGGACTGGTGAAGCCCCGTAAGCTCCGTCCATCTCCTCTCCAGTGCAGGGCCGCTGATGTACGTCTCTGTGCATCCCCTGCGTCCGCAGTAGCAGGGGTTTCCCCCCTCATGTAGCAGGTGGTGGCCCCACTCCCCCGCGATGTTTGTGCGGCCCCGGTGAATCCGGCCGTCAATTACGATGCCGCCCCCCACCCCGGTTCCCATGATCACGCCAAAGACGACGCCGTACCCCTGCGCTGCGCCCATCGTGGCCTCTGCCATCGCAAAGCAGTTTGCGTCGTTCTCCATCGCGACACTCTGTCCCAGTCTTTTCTCCAGATCCTGCCGAAGCGGTCTTCCGATGATGCACTGCGTGTTGCTGTTTTTTATCAGGCCCGTCTGCCTTGAGACTGCACCGGGGGTACAGACCCCAATGCTGCACTGGCCGGTACGGATTTCGGAGATCAGGCCTGCGACCGACTCGACGAGTTCATCGTAGCTGCCTTTGTGCGTCGTAATCCTTTTCCTGCATACCGTGGCCAGATCCTCGTCAAGCAGGACTACCTCAGTCTTGGTGCCGCCGAGATCGACTCCTATCTTGTTCACAACAAAAGGTAGAAGGGGGGTGTGGTTAAGTCTTGATGGGGCCTACATTCCCGGCATTGCAGGTGGCGCGCCAGGCGATCCGCCGCCTCCGGGTGCGCCGGAGACTGCAATGACGTCATCGATTCTCAGAATCATCGTCGCGGCCTCGGTTGCCGACTTTATGATCTGCTCCTTGACTGCGACGGGCTCTACGATATTAAGAGACAGCATGTCGGCAATCTTTGTGTTCTTTGCGTCGATTCCGGTCCATTTCTTGCCCTGGCTCTGCTTTGATCTCAGGTTTGCCATGGTATCGATTGGATCCATTCCGGCGTTCTCTGCGATGGTCAGCGGAATCGTCTCAAGGGCCTCTGCATACTTTTTGATTGCAAGCTGCTCCCTGCCGTCAAAGGAGTCGGCCCACTCTTTGAGCTGCGTTGCAACATATGCCTCCGGTGCCCCGCCGCCAGCTACGATTGCCGGCTTTTCGATTACGTCCTTTACCACCATCAGCGCGTCATGGATTGAGCGGTCTACCTCGTCGACCACCCTTTGTGAGCCGCCCCTGATGAGCACGGTCACAGAGTCGGGGTTTTTGCAGCCCTCGACGAAGACCCACTTGTCAGACTCTACCTTTGACTGGTGGACCAGGCTTGCGATCCCCAGGTCTCTTTCCGTTATATCGTCAATGTTGGTCGATACCCTGCCGCCGGTCGCCTTGGCCAGCTTTGTCATGTCGCTTTCCTTGACACGCCTTACTGCCAAGATTCCGTTCTTTGAGAGATAGTGTTGTGCAATGTCATCTATTCCCTTTTGGCATATGACGACGTTTGCGCCTACATCATGAAGCTTGTCGACCATCTCCTTGAGCATCCTGTTCTCCTCCTCTAGGAACATCTGCATCTGGGTCGGGTCGGTGATTCTGATTTCTGAGCTCATCTCGGTCTTTTCAATCTCCAGTGCCGTGTTGAGCAGTGCAACCCTTGCCCTTTCGATCTTGGTAGGCATGCCGCTGTGGACGATCTCCTTGTCCAGAACTATGCCCCTGATCAGCTTGGTATCTTGGATTGATGCGCCTGCCTTCTTTTCGACCTTGAGGTTGTCAAGGTCTACCGAATAGTCGTCACCCTTTTTGGTTACGATGTTCAGGACGGCGTCGACTATCAGCGGCGAGAGCATGTTGCTGTCCTCGGATACCAGCTTTGACTGCATGCTTGTAGTTGAGATCTTTTCGAGCGATTCCTTGTCATCGGGCCTTACCGTTTTGGATATTTCGCCCAGGATTTCAAGGGTCTTTTCTGCCGCTGCCTGGTATCCCTCGATGATTACCGAGGAGTGTACGTCCTTTTTGATTAGCTCGCTTGCCTTTGCCAGCAGCGCGCCTCCAAATACTACAGATGAAGTGGTGCCGTCTCCAACTTCATTATCGATGGTCTTTGAGATCTCTACCATCATCTTTGCCGCCGGATGCTGGACGTCGATTTCCTTGAGAATGGTAGCGCCATCATTGGTAATTGTCACGTCCCCTAAGGAGTCAACTAGCATCTTGTCTAGCCCCCTCGGGCCCAGACTTGTTCTGACTAGTTCTGCAACCAGCTTTGCCGCTGCAATGTTGTTTTCCTGTGCATCCCTTCCTTTTTGCTGGAGTGCGCTCTCCTTGAGAACCAAAACTGGTCCATTCGGTGTTTGTTGAATTGAAGCCATATTTCAGCTAAATTTACGAATAGCCCTATTTAATATTATTTCAGGCCACGGTTTGCTGCATGACGGGCGCCTAGGCGCGTAAAAACAGCTAGTTTTTTGTGCCTAAAATCAGGGCTATGCGGCAGACTATCAGGCCAGGGGGGAGACGAGCGATCTTTTCTTGACATCCACGATTCCGCTGTGCAAAATGCGCACCGAAGGCAGTGCCAGGAAGGGCAAAAACAATGGCACGAGGTGCGGATGCCTGAACCTGGATCCGGCATCTGCAAGCGATGCGTTGATGTCCGCAAAGTTTCTGGCAACCTCGTCAAACGGGTCGGTGGAGACTATTCCTCCAAACTGCAGCGGCATGCGTGCGATTGTTCTTCCCCGGCTGATCACCACCATGCCGCCCCGGGATCTTACGAGCTCGTTGGCAGCTGCTGCCATGTCCTTTTCATTGGAGCCTATAACCATCAGGTCGTTTTCATGAAAGCTCCATGTGGAGGCAAGCGCCCCAATATCGGCGCCAAGGTTGCTCAAAAAGCCCACGGTGCCCCTGCCCGTCCCCCCGATCCTGTCAAAGGCTGCGACCTTGCAGATGTCCTGATCTGGCGATGGCAGGACATTTCCGTTCCTTGTTTTGAGCTCTGCGATCCCAGGCTTTGTGATGATCTCGGTAAGCATGTGGATCGTGTTTACAGTTGCGGTCACCCCGTCTGATTTTACTGTAAAGTCCTTTTCTGAGAGTTTTCTGAGGTTTACCGTGTCCCTCATCTGTCTTGGGATCTTCTTTGGCTTGAACTTTGCGACAATCCTGCCTCCCGATACTACGAGTCTTCCGCCGACGAAGACCTTGGTCGGCCTGAACCCCTTTAGGTCGTCAAGGACCAGAATGTCTGCAAGCTTGCCTGGTGCAATGCCGCCCAGATCCTTTGCCATGTTGTAATAGTCAAAACAGTTCTTGGATGCCATTGCAACTGCGTCGATCGGGTTTATTCCGAGCCTTACAGACTCGCGTACGCAGTGGTCTATGTGGCCATAATGATCGATGTCATGCGGGTCAAGGCCGTCTGAGCAGAACATGAGCCTGTCAGTGTATGTGCCGTGTGAGAGAATCCTGGGAACTATTTCTTTGAGATCCCTGCGTATGGAACCCTCCCTGATCATAATCCACATGCCAAGGCGCAGCCTCTCCATCACCTGATCAAAGTCAATCGGCTCGTGGCATGACAAAATCCCCGAGGCGACGTACGCGTTGAGTTTTTTCCCCGAGGCGGCCGCCGTGTGCCCATTGATGATGCAGTCGGCCTCGAGCATCGCAGACAGGCTCCTCATTGTCTTGGGATCCCGCATCGTGACCTTGGTCCAGGAGAAGACCTCGCCCAGCCCCAAAACGTTTGGATTCCTTACTGCAGATCTTGCCTGGGCTGCAGTCAGTGACTTGCCATGACTGAACCTCGGGTCGACCGGCAGCCCTCCCGGAACCACGTTGAAAATCCTGACCGGCAGGTCGCCGCAAACCCTGAGAAACTCCTGAAAGCCGGCATTTCCTGCCACGCTGACAATATCGATGGGATCCGAAAACAGCGCTGTGACGCCGCACAATAGTGATTTTTTTGCCAGCTCCTCGGGTAGCACAAACTGGTCGATGTGGATGTGTGGGTCTGCAAATCCCGGCGTGACGTATCTTCCTGCCAGATCCATCTGTACGGTCTTGGGGCCGACGGTGTGAGATGCATCTGGGCCGACATACGCGATCCTGTCCCCCGCTATGGCAATCTGTGACCGGGCAATGTTCTCCCGGGTATAGACGCCAACGACGGTACAGTCTGTCAGTACAAGATCGGCTGCGGCATCGCCCATTGCGACTGCATTAAGGGACGAGATTGCGCTGGCAAGTTTGGTTGTCACAAGTCAAATGGGGGCTTGAGCCTATTATAGATTCAATGTGACAGCTTGCTCTGGAGGTTCAGGCGTGAATTTTACCGCCAAAGAAACCTTTGCAGATGTAATTCATGCCTAAAATCGTAAATCACTTCAAGCCCGGGCTGCTACGATTCAATGCTTAAATTACGGCAGGGGCGGCCTAATCGGTATGAACATACCCAAGGTGGTACGCAAGTACTGCCCAAAGTGCAAGACCCACACAGAGCAGAAGATCTCGATCTACAAGGCAGGAAAGAGACGCGGCTCGGCAAGAGGCGAGCGCAGGCATGCAGAGCGCAAGCAGGGGTATGGCGGCCAGAAATTCCCAAAGCTGGCAAAGCCGGCCAAGGTCACAAAGAAGGTAACCCCGATGCTGACATGCACCTTGTGCAAAAAAAAGTTCAACAAGTACGGCATCAGGATTAAAAGGTTCGAGTTGGTGGCAGCATGAAGAGGACGCACATTCCCACCCCAAAGCCAAACAGCAAGTTCAACAAGGTCAACTGCAACGAGTGCGGCGAGCAGCAGGTCGTATACTCCCACGTCACGACCGAGATCACGTGCAACTCTTGCGGCAACGTAATTGCAAGACCGACAGGATCCCTGGCAAGGATTAACGGCAAGATCTCAGGCAGTGCCGAGTAGATCATAGTCCCGCTTCGTGTTCATGTTAAAGGCGACTCTCTTGTCATCCAGGATTACATGATCCTCGGCTACCGGCCTGCCATCCGGTATGCTTCGTGCATTGATGACGGATATCCCAGTATGGATGCAGTCCTGCCCTCCCACGACGGCGGAGGGGCCCGGCGACAGCCCAAGGGACTCTAGGAACCTCTTGGTCACTACGAGGCTGATCCATGTTTTGTCTGCATCGTACATTGAGACGATCTCCCGTATGATCTCGCCGTCCAAAAGCGGCAGGTCGCCTGAGCTTACCAGCACGTCATCGTCAGCGGACTGCAGGATCCGTGCAAGGTCCTCAGCATATCCTAGGCCCGGGGTCTCCACAACACCGATGTTGTGCTGCCGCAGATATTCCTGCGTTCCAGGGGAGTTGGGGGATACTGCGGCCTTGATTTGGTCAAAGCAGCCCGAGGCGCCTAGCGCGTCAAGCACGTGCATGATTACCGGCTTTTTGTATCGGAGCAGGAGCTTCTCGCCGCCTGCCTTCATTCTAGAGCCCCTTCCCCCGGCCATCACTATGCCCATCATATCGTGACAAACACCACCAGTGAGGCCAGGCGCGCAAGCTCGTTTGTGGCGCCCATGACATCCCCGGTAACTCCGCCAAAGCTGCGCGTGGAGACGGCCAGCACCAGGAGCGTGAGTGCCACTGTTGCTCCCAGCATTGCCAGCCCTGTTGTCCCGCCAATCACGGAAACCGGGACTAGCATGATTACAAATGCGGCGGCCAGCCTCCGCCTGTCCCTCATCATGCTCACAAACGGGGAGCCGGAGCCGGCGGCCGCAGAGCTTCCCAGGCCTGCCATGAGAACCATCGAGAACTTTGCCAGAACCTCCGAGATCAGGACGGCCCGGAACAGATCAAGCCCGCCGGTAAGCGATATTGTGATTACCAGCCCGACAAGATACAGGACGATTCCGACTGTTCCTGCCGAGCCCGTCGAGATGTCCCTCATTGCCTTGAGCCTTTTCTCTCGGGATCCACCTGCCATCAGTCCGTCTGCAAAGTCTGCCAGCCCGTCTGCGTGGTGAATCCCCGTAGCTATGGCCAGGGACGCCACAACCAGCAGGCCTACCAGCAGCGGATCCATGAACCCGGATAACCCAAGACCCACGGAACCTGCCAGCAGGCCTACTGCAATGCCGACTACGGGAAAGAGCCACATGTATCTCGCAGTGCTCTCCAGCGTGCCGCCAGGCGAGGGAAGGATTGTCAGAAATGAAAAGACAGAGCCCACCTCCCTAAGCATTGAAAAGCGCCCCCAGGGCCAGAATAGCCGGCACGGTGATGATCGCCAAGAACAGAAGCGAGGTGATCTTCATTACCGTGATTGCAAACTTTACGTGCTGTTTTTTTAATTCAGTGCCTCCGTCCCCTAGCTTGTAGTGGTTGATTTTTTCAAATCTTGCCCCAATCGCGCCTGCCAGTGCAGCCATGGGATATCCTGCATTTGTGCTAGAGGTCTTTTTGGCGTCACGAATCATCACGCCATAGGACGCGCGCCAGTCGTGCCCCATTGCTGCAACCGACAGTATCATGACCAGTCCCGTAAGTCGGGATGGAATGTAATTCAGTAGCGTGTCGCATTTGGCGGCAAACCAGCCCACATTCCTGAAGATGCTGTTTTGGTATCCGATCATAGAGTCTGCGGTGTTTACCACGCGGTATACAAACGCCCCCGGTATGCCAAATACTGCAAAGTAGAACAGCGGCCCGGTTATGCCATCCACGGTATTCTCGCTGATGCTCTCAAGCACGCCTGAAATGACGTGGCTTTTGTCCAGACTCTTGGTGTCGCGCTTGACAATCATGGACAGGCTTGCACGTGCCGAATCCAGGTTGTTCTGGTCCAGAGAATCCATCACTGCCAGCGCATGTCGCTCCATGCCCCGTATGGCAACGGTGCTTTTGAGAAGCAGCGAGCCTGCGATAGTCAAGACTGCAATGGTCATCCACCCGGAGGTAAGAATCGATACTCCAAGATACAATGCTGCAAGGATCGTCAGGACTGCTCCCACGGTGATTCCGATTACAAGGATCCCGCCAATCCTTTCAACGGTCCGGTTTTGATGCCTGGCCATCGGAGTGATCCTTGCTATTACGGACCCAACCCATGCCGTCGGGTGGTATCTGCTGCGGGGATCACCGAATGCAAGATCCAGTCCCACAGCAGACGCTGCAATGACTATGGACTCTGCAATCATTTTATCATCCTCTCAACTGCCCGTATGTCCAGGCTGTCCTTTACAGTTTTTGCCAGCTTGCCTATGCTTTTGTCGATTTTTGCGACATTTTGCTTGGTCCATGCGACCTTTTTGGGCCTTGCACCAAGGGAATCCTCCTCCGGCAGGCCCGTTTTGATCAGTGGAACGGTGCCCAAGACCGGAACCTTTGTGATTGCACTGAGCCTCCTGTATCCGGGCTTTAGAACACCAATGTCGCCGCGAAACTTGTTGAACACAAACCCCTTGACCAGTTTTTGGTATTTTTTCTCGACTAGCGCCATGGTGCCTGCCAGGCTTGCAAACGCGCCGCCCCTGTCGATGTCCGATACCAGGATTACCGAGGCCCCGGCCCGGCGGGCCATCTGCATGTTTGCAATGTCGTATTGCTGCAGGTTTATTTCAGCGGGAGAGCCGGCGCCCTCTAGGATCACCAGATCATGGTTTTTCCTCAGCCTGTCCAGAGAATCGGCTGCCGCCCGGATTCCCTGCTTTTTTACAAACTTTGCATAGTATTCTTTTGCGTGCATCTTCCCGTAGCGCCTGCCGTTGAGATACACCGCGCTATAGTAATTTCCCAGAGGCTTGAGCATTATCGGATTCAGGTCAGGCACAATCTCGCACCTAGCAGCTATTGCCTGGACTGCCTGGGCACGTGATATCTCAAAGTCGGGCGTGGCATAGCCAAAGTTTGACATGTTCTGGGACTTGAACGGCACCACATCATATCCCCGGTCTGAGAAGATTCTGCAAAGGGCAGCTGCCATCGTCGTCTTTCCCGCGCCGGAGGACGTGCCCTGTATCATCAGCGACCTCATGCAGCCTCCTCCAGCGCCCGTACGAGCTTGAGATTGTCCCCGTGGGATCTTACTGCAATTCGGACATAGTGGTTGTCCAGTCCCGGGAAGTTTTTGCAGTCACGGATCAGAACCTTGTGTCGCAGCAGCCTCTTTTGGAGCTTGGTAGAGTCTTGCCTTGTCCTGATCAAGATAAAGTTAGTCGAGGTGTCATGGCACTCAAGGCCCGGGATTTTTGCAATCCTGGACTTTAGGAACCCGGACTCCCTTTTGATGATCCTCCTGGATTTTGCCAAGTGGGATTTTGATCTGACTGCCGCAAGGCCGGCCTCCTGGGCCAGGGCGTTGACGCTCCAGGGAATCTTCATGCTGTTTAGGGCAGATATCACATCCTTGGAGGATGCCGCATATCCGACGCGGATGCCAGCCAGACCGAACGATTTCGTAAGTGATCGTAGTACGAAGAGATTGTCGTGCCGTTTGGTCAGACTCAGGACGGACTCGTCGGATTCTGGCACCAGCTCAATGAAGCACTCATCAACGAAGACCAAGGCGGACCTTTTCCCGGCGGCCGAAATAATTTTTAACATTTGCTGTTTTGTCAGTATTGTGCCGGTCGGGTTGTTTGGGTTGCAGACAAAGACGCACCCGTCTTTTGGAATCTTTGAGATGAATCGCCTGATATCGTAGGCAATGTTCATTGATCTGAAACGCGATATCTTGGAGCCTGCAAGCCTGCATGCGGCCTCGTATTCTCCAAACGTGGGCGCCTGAATCAGGACGCTCCTGCCAGATGCAAATGCCGTGCAGAAGTTATAGATGATCTCAACTGCGCCGTTTCCCGCCAAGATTCTAGACTCGGGCAATCCCGTATATCTTGCCAGCCCCCGAACCAGGTCAGAGGAGCTCGGATCCGGATAGTCCAGCACCGCCCCAAGCCTTTTGCGCAGGGTACTCCTGACTGAGGCCGGCATCCCGGCCGGTGAGACGTTTGAGCTAAAATCGACAATGTCTGGGTCATGCGCACCCACAGGGTACCTGCCCCCGTGGGCCACCGGCCTGTGTGATCGGATGCTGCTCCTGATACTGGGCTTCACAATACAGGGTATGCGTACCTGATATAGTACCTTTTGCAAGGCCGAAAAACGATTATTAGTCCTGACCGGACTATTTACAGATCGATGGAAAAAAAGAGGGTTGCAATTATTGGGGTAACAGGCTCCGTAGGGCAGGAATTCGTCCAGTCCTTGGACAACCACCCATGGTTTGAGGTAACCCAGATTGCGGCCTCGCAGCGCTCCGCAGGCAAAAACTACCTGGACGCGATAAGAAACGAGGGCGGAATCATCATGTGGGATGTCGGCGGGGAGATCCCGGACTATGTAAAGTCGATGACCGTCAGAAGCATTGACGAGATTGACACGTCGCAGCTGGACCTGGTATTTTCAGCAGTAGAGTCGCAGGCTGCACGCGACATTGAGACCAAAATGGCAGCCCAGCTGCCGGTGGTCTCGACTAGCTCCGCATACAGGTACGAGGACGACGTTCCCATTCTCATCCCGGGGATAAACGACGAGCAGGCCGAGCTGATTGAAACCCAAAAGAAGAACCGCAACTGGAAGGGATTCGTCGCACCGCTGCCAAACTGTACCACCACGGGCCTGGCAATTACGCTCAAGCCGCTGCTTGAGAAATACGGCGCAAAAAAGGTCATGATGACCTCGATGCAGGCAATCTCCGGCGGCGGCAAATCCGGCGTGTCTGCAATGGGGATTACCGACAACATCCTGCCCTACATACCAAAGGAGGAGGGCAAGGTCAGGCGAGAGACAAGGAAGATCCTAGGGGAGTTCAAGGACGGCAAGATCAAGGATGCTGACATCAGGGTCAGTTGCACATGTACCAGGGTTCCGGTAATCGACGGGCATACCGAGTCCGTATTCGTGGAGACCTCGGAGGACATCGATCCGGTCAAGGCCAAGGAGCTGTACAACGGCTACAATAAGGACATCTCGGTTCGGGGACTGCCGTCGGCACCCAAGGATTACTATGCGTTCCACGAGGATCCGACAAGGCCCCAGCCAAGAATGGAGCGAGAGGTGGGAGACGGCATGACCACGACCATAGGCAGGGTTGAAAAGGAGGAGCTCTTCGAGAAGGGCCTCAAGTATATGCTGTTCTCGCACAACAAGAAGATGGGTTCGGCAAAAGGCGCCGTCTTGCTAGCAGAGATGCTATGCAAAAAGGGCAAGATCTAGGCAGGTACGCTGCAGGCCTTTCCACAACCCCGGGCAGCCATCATGATGCGACCGGCCAAAGTTGTACGTGATATCAGAATTTAGCTTTATTCTAGCGGATTTTTGTAATTTTTTCAATAGTAAACTTATAAGTTCTAAAAATCCATAATGGATCGATAGTTTGGCATGGCAAACGTAGACGATCTAGACTTAATGATATTATCGGAGCTGAGCAACGACGCCTCAATCTCGGTTCCCAAGCTATCCAAGAAGATCAAGGTAAACTCTTCGGTGGTGTACTCTAGGATAAAGCGGCTAATCAAGCGAAAGCTGATCGAGCGCTTTACCATAGTGGTAAATGACTTGGAGCTAGGCTATGCCGTAAAGTCACTCACAGGAATAAACATGGACTCGAAAAAGCGCGACGGCATCATCGAGGAGCTATTCAACATCGAGGGGGTTCGCGAGATCGCCGAGGTCACAGGCAGGTTCGATATTCTGGTTACAATGTACGCAAAAAGCCTAGACGAGATGCACAGGCTGGTCTCAGAGAAGATCGGCAGAATAGACGGCGTTGTAAGCTCCGAGAGCTTCATAGAGATGAAGACCAGGGAAAAATCGATGCCATACATGCCGTCAAAGAGGAAGTAGACTTTGCAGGAACAAAAGACTCAGTCACGTGTTTCGGTATACTATGAACTTACCAAGCCGAAGATCTGGTATCTCCTGGTGTTCACAGCATTCGGTGCCACGGTAGTGGCCTCAAATGTTTACGATGTTGAGGTGTCCCCCGGCACGTGGGCACTGATGCTGTTCTCCGTAGCTGCAGGCTCTGCTGCTGCCAACACGCTGACAAACTATCACGATAGGGACATTGATGCCATAATGGAGAGGACCAAGGACAGGCCCCTTCCCTCAAAGCGGATCTATCCTGCCACAAAGGCACGCAACTTTGGCTATGTCCTGGCCGGTGCATCCCTGGCCCTGGCATACGGCCTGTCCTATACCACAACGATGGAGCAGGGCCTCTGGGCCACCGCCCTTATTGCATTTGGTCTGGCAAACAACGTCCTAGTTTACTCTTATGCGCTCAAACGCCACTCCCGAGGCAACATTATCCTAGGCGGCCTCTGCGGCGGTTCGCCTCCGCTGATTGGCTGGGTTGCAGTGACCATGACGGATCTGTGGACCATGGGTCTGGTCATGGCAGGCCTGGTATTCATCTGGATCCCGCTCCACATCTGGAGCCTTACCATGCATTTCAAGGAGGACTACAACAAGGTCAATGTTCCGATGCTTACTGCCGTCCAGTCTGAGAGCACGTCAGCTCGCGTGGTGGCAGCATCCACCGTCGCAATGGTGCTGTTCAGCATCGCCCCGTTCTTTTTGGCAGCAGACGATGGCGCTCCGATGACCGGTCTGATTTATCTGGCTACGGCCATTGCCTCAGGCGCCCTGATGATCGCGCTGTCTGCATGGGTGGTTGCAAGGCCTACCGAGAGGGCCTCCTGGACCCTGTTCAAGTTCTCCAGCCCCTACCTGGCAGTGCTGTTCATCGCGCTGATGGTGGATGCCGGCTTTAGGCCATAGGCCATTCCAAGGCACGACTTCATAGTATTTGCTCCCGGAGATCTCGCCCTTTGTAGGCGGGCTGGATACAAGGCCAAACCGTAGCGCGTAGTGTCTGCTCAAGAACCGACCATGATTTTGACACGTCGCGCCTATCTCGACAAAAAAATGATCGGCTTGCAGCTGTGCGCATCATGTTGGGGACAGTCTGAGGCGGTATGCTTCCTGTCTAGCTTCTGCCTTTGCTCGATTTTTCATCACATTTTGCCCAGCTGGGTTTCAGGTCATTTTAGGATAAGGCCCCTTGCAAGGAGATCTTTGGTGCTGCATTTTCTTCTTGATTTTAGCCAGATTCGTTTTTTGTGCAGGTATGAAATGTTTTGAAACAGCCAAAGTATGCTCTTGAGGATTACCTTCATGCTGGGATTTTGGGCAATGCCGGGCTCATACTTGGTGGGGGCAATAGAGGTGGAGCCACGAAGCATATAGTCAAGTTTAATTCTTAATTCACGTGAGCCATAAACGACTAGAAACCCCAGCACCGCCCTAAAGGATGCAGAAAGTTCAAAATTGGTGATCTTCATCGATAGTTGGTTCTTTGCACCGTGAAAGGAGATCTCCTGCCCGAGCCTTTTCGTGGTTTGGCCCCCCAAATGAAAGACGACTGATGAGGTAACGGCCAAGTTCTCGTATCCCAGTATGCACAGCCTCCAGCCAAGATCCACGTCCTCAAAAGACAGAAAGAATTTTTCGTCGAATCCGCCCAGCTGCAAAAAGACGGCTTTGCGCATCAGCATCGAGGCGGCCTTGGCGCTGAGTATCTGACGGGGGCCGGGGGTTTTTTCTTTTGAGCTAAAAGAGACGCCGAGACGGTCTATGAAATCCCCGCTGGAGTCCACGTTGTTATCAGCGTCCAGCAGCAGGCTCTGGCATGAGCCTATCTTTTTGCTGTTTTTTGCCACAGATACCAGCTCGGTAAGAAAGCCGGGGGTAACCACGGTATCATTGTTTAAAAACAGAAGATACTCTCCGCTGGCGCTGCCTGCGCCAAGATTGTTCGGGTATGCAAATCCGAGATTCTTTTCCAGCTTTAGAATTTTTGTGTCAGGGTAGTGCTTTTGTACGAGCCGTACGCTGCCGTCCTCCGACCCGTTGTCTACGAAAATTATCTCAAAATTCGGGTATGAGTTACTGTAGATGCTATCAAAGCAGCTTTTCAGCAGACTCTGCCCGTTATAGTTTACGATGATTATGGAGACCAGCGGATCCTCAGACACAAAATGCCTTAGTTTGGGAATCATAAAATGATTTTGAAGGCTATCTTGAGCTCCTTATGTTGTTTAGGTAAAAGACAAGCAGCCTGTCAACCTGGCCGGTGGGCAGGATTCTCGACAAGAGTCTTAGGCCGGAGCTCATGAGTCTTTTTGAGGCCGGTTTGCTGCGCTTAAAGCGCTCCAGTGCATCCGCGTACCTGAGCTGCTCCCCAGGTGCTAGTCTTTGCAGAATGTCGCGGCGGACCTGCTCTGTGCGCAGCAGAGAGTCCAGTACATGCCGGCGGGATAGTTGCTGCGAGTGAATCCTGTATTTCAGCAGCGGCCTGTCAATCAGGTAAAAACTCATCTGGTGAACCAGTCCGGCCTCCAGGAAAAGCGCATAGTCGACGGATACGGGGTCGTCCAGCTGGGGAATGCGCCCTTTTTTGAAGAACCCGCCCGGAATCAGGCTTGTGTTGACGTTGATCTGCTGCCCGTCAAGCAGCCTGACATTAAAGTCAAAGTCATTCAGGCGGCCATAGTCGGTCTCAGAGAAGCCCCGCAAGAGCCTGCCGTCTGCGTCGATCATGTCCCAGTTTGAATACACGATGCAGTTGTCGCCTAGCTCGCAGGACTTTGCCACGAGTTCCTCGATCATGTAGGGATACATGACGTCGTCTGGGGAGAACCACTTGAACCAGCCTCCCCGCATCTTTTCAATGCCGGCTTGCAACGCGGCGGCCAAGCCCCTGTTTTTCTGATCGATTATGGTGATCTTGTCCGAAAAGGTCCTCAGGATGTCCAGTGACCCGTCCTGGGAACCGTCATTGACCGCTATTATTTCTATACGGTCATAGGTCTGATCCAAGACGGAGGACAGCGACTCGGAAAGAAACTTCTCCGAGTTGTACACTGGAACAATGACTGAGACGATCCGGTTGCGAGCCATTGCTGTATTGAGAAAAAACGAATGTTATAATTCTAGCCTAGTCTTGACTTGATGTGCTCGATGGATAGGACCGGTGAGGGGTCTACGCCTTCCAAAACCGCCTTGTAGACAGAGCAATAGTCTAGCAGGTAGACAAGACACATTATCTTTGTCAGGATGTTACCCCCCTCGGAGAGTACCTCCCGGTAGGGAATCCGGTTTTCCGCAAAGTACTGCGCCAGGATCTCCCAGCGCTCTTTTGTGTTGGTGTGATCGTCGGCCCCCCTGATCAAGACGGGCTTGATGTCGGAGTCCTTCTCCCATGCAACGATTCCGTTATGGCACATCTCTATTACGTCCTCTACAAACGCGTGTGTTTTTGCGTTCTCTTGCAGCGAGCTTTTGAATCTGACTGCCGCAGCATACATTCCATAGGGATAGTAGATTGCGGGAATATCCGAGATGAATCTTGCCAGGTCCAGCGAGGGGTTGCCCCGGGCTAGATTTGACGAGGATATCTTCAGTGAGATCTCCTCCAGCTTGGAGATCGACTCCAGCACGTCTGACGGGGAAACCGGAAGGCAGGATCCCAAGACATTCAGTATGGAGTATACGTAGGAGGGGAATGACGCCCTCGGGGAATGAGTCACGGGGATTTTTTTGTGAATGATGCTGTTTTTCGTGCAAAAGGACTCTACTTTGTTTCCAGAGGAGAACGCTATCAGCTTGCAGTTTAGCTTGTGGGCGCGCTTGAGGACCGAGAGGGTCTCGATCGTGTTTCCAGATACGCTGATGCACACGACAAGGGAGTTTTTTGAAACGGTGTTGGGCAGCACGTACCCCTTGACTATGTTTACATGAATGCTGGTCTTTGACAGGATTGACTCAAAGAGATCCCCTATTGCTCCCGAGCCGCCCATGCCTGAAAATACAATGTGCTCCACGCCCTCAAAGTCAGCCGTGCCCAAGTCCCTCCCATAGGCCTCCCTGGCAGATTTGGGCCACTCGTCATAGGCTTTATACATTCCAGACTTGTCTACTCTGTCTAAGGTAGATCTGTCCATGCCAGTGAAGTTACATGCTACTCATTTAATTATTGTCAACACGTGCAGGAAGGGGTGGAAACGAGCCTGATGGCAGCTCAAACAGATAAGTAAAATACGGATTTAGACTGATAAGGAAAGGCCAGATAATTATGAATCAAAAAAAAGTTGTCCTGTATGCGGGGTTTTTGTTCTCACTTGTAATAGCCCTCACAAGCTCCATTCCAATAGTATTTCCGGCATTACTGACACTGTCAGAGGGCATAGTTCCGCAAATCCCCCAGGCAGGACCGGACAGGTTTGAGATCGGGGTTTGGTCAGTACCGCTGATCATAACCAACATCGTTGTCCTCGGCTTGGCATTTTTACACTTTAAGGGAAGGATTCCAAGAATGACGAGTTTTTTTGCCAGGCTCTTTAGCTTTGAGATATCAAAAAAGGCCGCCCTTGCAGTCCTGATAATCATTCTTGGCACATACATCATATCATCGGCAGGGGAGCTCTCAGAGGAGGAAAAATGGGAGGATTATGAAAACCTGAAAAGAACGCTAGATGTATGGACGCCAGAGTCCGTATCATACGGGTATGAGCCACATGTGACATACGCGCTGACGGTGGCATCCATGAGGGCCTTTGGAAACTATGCGGTGCTTCCGTTCATGGCATCGATACTGCTGGTAATACTGACATATTTGTTCACGGTCCAGCTAACACAAAAGCGGTTTGCCGGAGTCGTATCAAGCGTCATCCTGCTCCAGAGCAACGTGTTTTTGTCATACGACACGTCGGCAACATACACGAATTTTTGGGCGCTGCTTTACGTGGCATCCCTGTATCTGGCCAAGCGAAAATGGTTTCTCTCGCCGGCGGCATTCGTGCTTTCAATTCCGGCCAAGGCGCTGACTGCAATGTTTGCGCCCATGTCGGTCTACTATTACCTGCAGGCAGACATCGCAAGGTCAAGCAAAGTCATAATTGCCGGTGTTGTTACAGCGGTAGTGATTGCAGGTGCATTTCTGGTGTCGGCCGGACTGCCTGCCGGAGGGACAGAGGGCGAGGTATTTGACGCATCAGAGTTTTGGATGGGGTTCTCCTCCTTTGCCAACCAGTTAAGATGGGACGGCATCGTGCTGCTGTTCCTGATTCCACTAGTCGTAGGACTGTTCATATCCTCGATGCACGGGGTAAGACACGCAAACACGATCATGGTGATCATTGCCGGCATGCTGTTCGTGGCCCCCTTGTTAACAGGGTTTAGCACGCAGACAAACCAGCCATACAGATTCGTTCCCCTAGTCGTGTTTTTTGCGATAGGCGTTGGGGTGCTGCTATCTAGAGTTCCTACACCGGGCGAACAAAGGTCCAGATAGACTCCAAGGTATCCCCGGGGGAGACAGGATACCCGTCATGCGCAAAGCGCGCAATGTGTATGCGCTGGCCGTCAACGTTGTTATGCAGGTTGGTGCTGGCAATCACATTGTTATCAGTAAAGGTCTTCTCCTGGGCCCTCCTTATCACCTGGTATGACTGGCCGTCAATTGAGACTATTGGTGCGGCGCCGCGCGAGGCCTCAAAGTCCAGCAATGACTGCAGTTCGGGAATGTTAAGTGATGTAAACTTGCTGGACTCCAGATATGAGACCAGTACGCCGTCGGGGTTTCTTACCGTGGACTGGACAAGGATGAAGATTCCGTCATCCATGCCGGTCTGATGCTGGGAAAATGCGGGGGAAAACGCAAGCAGTGGCAGAAGTATCAGAGAGCCGAGTATCAGTTTCATGGTTTGATCATGTGCCGGAGTTAATTTAGTTTTTTCCCAAGGAGGCCGTTATACAGGGCAATGGCCTCGGATTCGTCCCTGGGCCCGACCACCACCGCGGATCCCTTTTTCATAAAGCTCACAGAATAGTCGTCATTGCGCATGGACAGTCCCAGCTCGCCCCGGTTGTCAACGGCAAGTCCCCTGGACTTGGCAGCGGCAGTTACGCTGGCAACATCAAGGTCAAACGTACTTGTAGGAGTAATGGAAAACGTACGCCTTCCGCGGTTGCGTCCGCACAGCTCCTCCAGGATCAGCTCCTCCTTTGGGGCGTCTTGAGGCCTGCCAGAGCCGCATACGGAGCACTCCTCTGCCCTGAATGTCCTGACACTTGAAAAGTCCATGCTCTCCAAGTCGATATGCAGGATTCTTTGGGAAAGGCTTGGTTTTTTGCCAAGGATTACCTTTACTGCCTCTGCAACCTCGATTCCCCCTACAATCGACAGGATTGCAGGGTGAACGCCCTCTATGCTGCATGTGGGCATAGAGTCCTCGTCCAGCGCAGGGAACATGCAGTGATAGCACGCACTCTCTTTGGGCAGCACGGTAAATGCCTGGCCGGAGACTCCTACTGCGGCCCCCGTAACGAAGGGAATTCCGAGCTTGACGCACGCCTTGTTTAGCGCATACCTGGCATTGACGCTGTCTAGGGCATCAACTACCACGTCGCATCCCTGTATGACCTCCGGTGCGGTATAGTCGTTGACAGATACTGCCAATGGCTCGACTTTGCACTCGGGGTTTAGTTTCTTGAGTTTTTTGGAGGCGGCCTCCACCTTTACTGTGCCTACATCGTCCCTATCAAACATTGTCTGCCTGTGCAGGTTTGATAGCTCGATGACGTCCCTGTCTACTATACGCAGCGTGCCGGCACCCATGGCAGCCAGTCTTGATATAATGGGATTGCCAAGTCCGCCTGTCCCCACAACACACACCTTGGAGCTTTTGAGCCTGAGCTGTCCCTCGTATCCGATTTCCTCAAGCATCACCTGGCGTGAGAACCTGTCCAGCTCCTCGCTTGAGAGCTCCTGTGAGCCGCCGGCCACTGCAGGAAGAATGTAGACCTCATCGCCGTCTTTTAGCTCGATGTCCATGCCTCCGGAAAACTTTGCGTTTTTGCCGTTAACGTAGACGTTAATCAGCGAGCGAGGCCTGCCGTCTGCCTCCAGAACCCTGCGCTTAAAGTCATCGCCCATTGTCTCGGAGATCTTTGTAAAGGCGTCCTGTAACGAATCCGCAAGAAGATCGGTTTTTCTCTCTCCGCCGCCCTGGTTCAAAACCGAGGGAATTGTAAATACTATACTTGCCATGTTATTTTACCACCGCTGCAATCTTTGCAACGTCGGCCTGCATTGTCTCGGGCTTTTGCAGTACCTGCATCAGTGACTCTGTTGCCTTGAGCCCGTTGCCGGTCACATAGCAGACTACCTTGTCGCTTTTGTCGATCTTGCCCTCCTCCACCATCTTTTGCAGGACAGACACCGAAACGCCGCCGGCAGGCTCGGTAAATATGCCCTCGGTCCGGGCCAAGAGCAGTATCGCATCCAGAATCTCCCGGTCATCGGCCTCCTCTGCAAATCCATTGTACTGCCGCAGTCTTTTGAGCACGTACCTGCCATCCCCGGGATCGCCTATTGCCAAGCTTTTGGCAACGGTCCGGGGATGCTCTACGGGGACTATCTCCGTGTTTTTCTTGAACGCATCGACTACCGGGGCACACCCGTGTGGCTGGGCTGCAATCATGTGCATGCCAGAGACATCCCCAAGCAGCGAGACCTGCCGCAGCTCCTCGAATCCCTTGCAGATGGCATTAAGCATGGCGCCGCTCCCGACGGGAACAATCAGATGATCGGGCACCTGCCAGTCAAGCTGCTCGGCTACCTCATAGGCCAGTGTCTTGGAGCCCTCCACATAGTATGAGCGCATGTTGATGTTGACTATGCCGATGCCCTGGCTGTCTCCAATCTGGGCGGCTATTCTGTTTGCGTCATCATACGTGCCGTCCACCGCAATAAAGTTTGCACCATACGACAGGGCCTGGGCGATCTTTGCCATTTCGATGTCACTTGGTGCAAAGACATGACACGGAAAGCCCCCCTTTGCCGCATGTGCCGCAGTGGCGGAGGCCAGGTTGCCGGTGGAGGCACATCCAACTGCAGACAGCCCGAACTCCCTTGCCTTGGATACTGCAACGCCGGCAGGCCTGTCCTTGAAGGAAAACGTCGGGTTTACAGAGTCGTTTTTTATGTACAGGTTGTCTAGTCCCAACTCATCTCCAAGCTTGTCTGCCCTAGTCAGTGGAGTCATCCCCGCATCAATGCTTACAATGTTGGCCTTGTCTACAACCGGCAGTAGTTCAAAATAGCGCCAGTATGTCTTTTCCCGGGTTGTAAAAACGTCTTTAGAAATCGCTGGAAGATCGTATTTTACATCCAGTGGGCCAAAGCACTCATCACAGACGTACTTGAAGGTAGAATCATAGTCTTTTTTACACTCCCTGCATTGTAGTGCGACTCTCATGAGATTTTGCCTCAAAAAATATACATAAAAAATCCTAATATCAAGTTTAGTGATACTTAATTTTTTGACTTGGGAAATTTAGCATTATTATACAATTCCAAGGGACATAATGCAAAAAACACGAGTAAATCAGTGCAGATTTTTTGTAAAAACCGGGGTTTTTTGAGAATATTTTGATGCATGACGCCGGATTCAAAGCTGCTCCAGACGGTGACTCGTGTATTATGACTCATGCAGGGTCACGTCCGCTTTGGCCAGACATGAGGATCACAGATGCATGCAGATTTGTGCTTGGGTGTCCAAGGCGAGGTATTCCTCGTGCAACAGCTGAGAGCAAAAGATCATTTGAGATCATCGTGCCGCCCGGTATTGCAGTGTACATGTTTATGATACAGTGACATCTCCCTTGGCATTGTTTTTTATCTACAGCTGACCTGACTGCCAACTCACCATATCCACATTTTCCTGCCGGTTTTTTTTTCACAAAATTCCGGGATTATCTTTGCATCCTGACTGTTCAGAAAAAAGATCGCCTAGTCGCATAGAGGCAGACTGCCTGTTCTATTTCAGAGTATTCCGCATCACAGTCTTCCCAGTTCCCGCTATGGGAGGCCTTGCGCCGCTTGGCGTGATTAAAGGAATCTTTTGGAGCAGATCTTGTAAACCAAAACTGTCAGTAATGCAACACTAACTGCAAGCAGAGCTAGTGCGGTTGGATCATGTAACACGTATGACGGGCCAAAGTACAGAGTCCAGATGGATTTGATGTGCCAGAGACGCAAAAGGTAGAGAATGTAGTCCAGTCGCGCCCCGATATCTGACAGGGTTTTGGTCCCTGCACCTATGGAGCCGAGTCTAATAACAAGTCCAAAACGTCTTCCAGGCACGAAGTACTGATTCCAAGCATGGTCTGCTAGTCTACTCTGTAATGAAAGCAGGTCCTCCTGCCGGTATGGCATGCAGGGCCTGACGGCTCGACCAGATAGATTATGGTGTCAAGATCACAGTCAGCCAGGATGTCTCTTACCTTCTGGGTATTTCCTGACTCCTCGCCCTTCATCCAGAGCTTGTTTCTCGAGCGGCTAAAGAACCAAGAGTTTCCGGTTTTCCTGGTCAGCTCCAGGGATTCCTTGTTGGCGTATGCCAGGGTGAGGATCTCCTTGGAGTCTGCGTCCTGTACTATTACGGGAGCCAGTCCGCCACCCTTGGCAAAATCAATCTCGTCTGCAGTCTTGCTCATGGCATGTCATCACAAATTTTCCTTATAATCGTACGGGGATGTTCCTATCCCGAAGGATCTCCTTGACCCGGTTGACCGACCTGCCCTCATAGTGGAAGATTGATGCCGCAAGGGCCGCATCAACGCCTGACTTTTCAAAGACCTCGTACATGTCCTCGGGCCTGCCGCACCCGCCAGACGCAATGACGGGCACAGATACTGCATCTACTATTTCCTTGGTAAGCAGTATGTCATATCCGTCCCGGGTACCATCCCTGTCAATGCTAGTCAGCAGGACCTCCCCGGCGCCAAGCTCTGTTGCCTTTTTTGCCCACTGTATCGCATCAAGGCCCGTACCCTGCCTTCCCCCATAGATGAAGACCTCGAACCAGAGCTTTTTCCCGTTCTCCTCAAACATTGTCTTGCCGGGGTCTTCTGAATAGTTTCGTTTTGCGTCTATTGCCACCACAACGCACTGCTTTCCAAACACGGCCATAAGCTCAGCCAGCAGCTCTGGGTTTCTTACGGCGCCGGTGTTCACCCCCACCTTATCGGCACCGCTGAGCAGGATACTCCGCGCATCCTCCATGCTGCCAACCCCCCCGCCAACGGTAAACGGGATGTCAATTACCTGGGCAACGCTGGATACCAGCTCCCTGATTGTCTTCCGTCTTTGTTGGGATGCCGTGATATCCAAAAAGACAAGCTCGTCGGCTCCGTCCCTGCTGTACTTGGCTGCAAGCTCCACCGGATCCCCGGCGTCCCTGATTGACTCAAAGTTTAGTCCCTTGACAACGCGTCCGTCATCCACGTCCAAGCAGGGAATGATCCTTCTAGTCAGCAAGCCGTTTTGCCTCCCCGATTGAGACCCTGCCCTCATACAGCGCCTTGCCCAAAATCACCGCAGAGGCGTTCTTTGCCCGCACTCTGGACACGTCGCCGATGCTTGAGATTCCCCCGCTTGCAATTATGTTTGCGTTTGATACGGCGCAGGCCTGCTCAAGAAACTCCAGGTCTGGCCCCTCCATGGTGCCATCCCTGCCCACGTCTGTGAGTAGGAACTCCGTAAAGCCCATGCCTGCAAACTCGCTTATCGCACCAAGCAGCGGCGTCTTTGTGCTCTGCTGCCACCCATGCGTGACGATATATCCGCCGGCGTGGTCTACTGAGACTACAATCTTTGAGAACCCGTGTCTTCTGGCGATGCCTTGCAGCAGTTCTGTGTCCTCGAAGGCCAGGGTGCCGACAACGACCCGGGCCGCAAAGGAGGCCGCCCGGGCGACGGTCTGCTCGTCGCGCAGGCCGCCTGCCACCTCGACTGGAACAGACAGCTCCCCTGCGACTTTTTCAATCAGATCCAGATTGTTCCCCGTCCCTATTGTCGCATCCAGATCCACGATATGCAGCATGTCCGCGCCCTCATCCTGCCACTTTTTGGCAATATGCACGGGATCATCGCTGTATACCGTCTTCTGGCCTGGATCGCCCCTGTAGAGTCTGACTACCTTCCCGTCCATTATGTCAACTGCGGGAATTATCTTCATCTGGAGCACTCCCTCAAAAAGTTCCCCAGCATCAGGGCGCCGGCATCGCCTGACTTTTCAGGATGAAACTGGGTTCCAAAATAGTTGCCCTTTTGGACTATTGCCGGGATCCTGATGTCATAGTCGGACTCGGCGACTATGACGTCAGGCGCTGCGGGGTTTGCCCTGTACGAGTGTACAAAGTAGACCCAGGATCCGTCATCTACGCCCTCAAGGATCCTGCTTTCCCGCCTTATCTCAAGTGCGTTCCATCCCATGTGCGGAACCTTCAGGGTGTCAGGCAGGACAACGACGTCGCCGCCTATGATGCCAAGGCCTTTTTCCTGCCCCTCCTGGCTTTTCTCAAAGAACATCTCCATGCCAAGGCATATGCCAAAGACAGGCGTGTCCCCGACGGCCTGCAGAAAATCCGCAGGATCCTGGCCGATGCTCCGCATGGCAGGATCAAAGTTTCCAACGCCGGGCAGGAAGATCCCGTCATATCCGGCCAGCCTGTCGACGCTGGTCTGCACTTCTACTGTTGCGTTTTGCCTTTCCAGCGCGTTTTTGAGGCTGAAGATGTTTCCGGCGCCATAGTCAAATATCGCGATCCTGCTCATCACATTGCGCCCTTTGTGCTGGGAATTCCTTTTTGCCTAGAGTCCCTGGAGCAGGCGATTCTAAGCGCCACTGCAAGGGACTTTATTGCGGACTCGACCTTGTGGTGATCATTGTCCCCATACCGTACGGTAAGGTGGACGCAGCTGTTCAGGTTTTGCAGCAGGGACTGGAAAAAATGCTCAAGATCCTCCCTTGAGACATCCTCAATCCTTGTCCTCTTTACAGACAGCGTTAGCTTGTAAAACGGCCTCCTCACCAGGTCGACTGATGCCTCTGCCAGCGACTCGTCCATCGGGACGGATGCATGACCGAACCTGGCAGTTCCGGCCCTGTCTCCTAGCGCCTCGTCTATTGCGCCCCCTATTGTGATTGCAGTGTCCTCTACCAGATGGTGCACGATATTGTCCTTTGACTTGGCCTCCACAGCAAGGTCGAGCATTGCGTGCTTTGCAAATGCGACAATCAGGTGATCAACAAAGCTTACGCCGGTAGACGCGCTGGTTTTTCCGGTGCCGTCAATGCTGGCAGACACGCAGACGCTGGTCTCCTTTGTCTCTCGCTTGATTTTGCTTGTGCGTCTTTTCATCTCATCACCCGGGAATACTGGTGTTTTCTCAGACTAAATTTAATACCTTCGGAATGTCGTTTATGGAACCCAGGATCATCTCCACGCCCGAGTCCTCAAATAGCCTGCGCCTGCCGCCTGGATCTGTGCTTGTGCCCACAATGGCGCAAAAGGCGGCGGGGCTGCCTGCCCGGGTCGCATCCCTTGCCATGATATAGTCCTCCATCGAGTCGCCCACATATAGGCAGTTTTTTGACCCCATTGCCCTGATGGCACGGATCAGTGTCGCAGGATTTGGCTTTGCAAGCTCCCTTGGCTCGTCCTCCAAAAACGCCGAGCTTCTCACATCAAAGTAGCCAAGCATGTCCCCGAGGGAGTGGCGGATTGAGGCCATTCCGCGTCCCGTAACCACTGCCATTTTTTCTCCAAACTCCTTTTGGAGCGTCTGCAGCAGCGGCTCTGACAGGATTACCCTGTCATGCGAGATCATCCCCTGCCCCGAAAACTTTGAGGGCCTTCCAAATAGTTTTTCATACAGCTGCGGCCCAAAGAAGATCTGGTCAAACACAGAGTATACGGGATTGTCGTGTCTGTCCCCCAGGGAGCCCAGCCTTGGTAGTACGACGGAGATGTCGCAGACAGATTCCAGATAGGACCGGACTGAGCGGATCCCCGTCTTGTCGGCATTTGAGATTACCTCGTAGACGAACTCCGACGGGTTCCTGCCTAGCTTGTGGGCCGCATAGACGGACAGTATTGCAGCATATGTCAGGTCAACCTCGTCATTGAATCCGCCCGATGCCTTGAACCCGTCAATTATCTTGTGATCGATTTCTATAGAGTCAATTCCCGCAACCTCCCGGAGCATGTGGCCGCATGTCCTGTCTATTGTCCTGTCATAGGACTGCGTGATGTCGACAAGCACGCCGTCGCAGTCAAAGATTACAGAGTCAAACCTTTGGCCGCTCAATTTCTCATCCCAAAAGGTCACGTATTGCCAAAAGGAATTTGGAGTTCATCTCCTTTGTTCCGACCGTGACGCGCAGGCATCCCGGACGGGGGCCAACCCTTCCTAGCTTGCGTATGGAGATTCCCTGCTCGACTAGCGCAGTAAAGATGCGCTTGTATGCGCCCTTTGCGTCAAATAACACGAAGTTGGCCTTGGAGTCAAAGACGGTAAAGGCGTCATACCTGCGGAGGCTCTCAATGATCCTCCTGCGCTCGGTCTTGATCGTTTCTGCTGCCTCCCTGATCTGGCCTGCCCTGTCCAGCGAGGCGATTCCGGCCTCAATTGCCAGGGTGTTGAGGGGGTATGGGTATTGCAGTATCCGGTTGAACGCCTCGGCAATCCTCCTGTTTGCAACAAAGTATCCCACACGCAGTCCCGCAAGTCCAAACGCTTTGGAAAACGTCCTGACCGTTATCAGGTTGTCATACCTCTTGGTCAGGGAGACAGTCGAGGAGTCGCCGAACTCGCCATATGCCTCGTCTATGATTGCCAGCCCATCAAACTTTTTGATCAAGGACTCCAGCTGGCTCCTTGAGAACTGGAACCCCGTCGGGTTGTTTGGGGAGTCCAGGTACAGGATCTGGCATTTTTTGAGGTTCGCATCGAACTTTTCAATGTCCAGCTTCATATCAGCCGAGAATGGAATCTTGGTGCGGGGGATCGAGTACAGCCTGCACCGCTCCTCAAAGAACCCAAAGGTCGGATCAGACGTTAGGATTCTAGTCGCCTTTGATGCCAGGTTTGCCAGGAGCAGGTCCAGGATTTGATCAGAGCCGCTTCCAACGCCGATCATGCTCTCAGGAACCCGGAGGTGCTTTGACAGCCTTGATATCAGCCTTTCAGCTCCGCCCAGCGGGTACTGCCGGACATCGGAGCTTGCCCTTGCATGGGATATGACGTCTTGCTGGAATTTCTTGCTTACTACAAAATTCTCGTTGGAGTCAAGCTTTAGAACGCCGTCAAGTTTTTCAGGCTTTTTGTATCCGCCCAACCCGGAGTACTCTTCTAGTTTTTTTTCATACCACGGGTTTTTCATTGCAGCCTTCCCCTCACCGCCTCGTAGTGGTTTGGCAGTCCTTCTGCCACGGCAAGGCGCTCCATGGGCTTTGATATCCTCTGCAGATCCTCCCTGCTGGCCTCCACCCGAGTCAGGAGCTTGACAAAGTCCAGCACGGACAGCGAGCCCCGGGTCTTGCCGAATCGGCTTGTAGGCAGGATGTGGTTTGATCCCAGCAGGTAGTCGCTGGCCGAGGACGGGCTGTTTTTTCCCAGCAGGATCAGGCCAGGGTTCTTGATCCTGCCCCATCTTTTGGTGTTCTTGCTGATAATCTCTAGGTGCTCAGGCGCCAGCCCGTTTGCAATATCTATTATGTCTGAGGCCCTGCAGACGGCTATGAATCCGTTTGATTCAAGGCTTTTCCTTACGATTTTTGAGCGCGATATGTCCCCTAGTTTGGAGTTCACATCGGATTGGATTCTTTTGGCAATTGCACGGGATGTGGTCAGCGCATAGCAGAACGTGTCCGTGGAGTGCTCTGCCTGTGAGATCAAGTCCAGTGCCGCAAGTCCTGCATCCTCTGCCGAGTCAATGACTATCCCAAGCTCGGTGGGCCCTGCCGTCATGTCTACTGCGGTGGTATCGCTGACAAGGTACTTTGCCAGAGTCACAAATGCGCCGCCCGGTCCCACTATCTTGTCTACCTTTGCGATGGAGTGCGTTCCGTATGAGAGGGCGGCAATGGACTGCGCGCCTCCGGTTTTGTAGATTTCGGTTGCGCCGCAGACGTCGGCTGCCACGACGGTCAGCGGGTCGATGCCTCCCGAGGAGTCCGGGGGGGACGCCACCACTATCCGCCTTACTCCGGCAACCTTTGCGGGGATTATGGACATTACAGCGGAGCTGGGATACCGCGCAGCCCCGCCGGGCACATAGCACCCAACGCTGTCTATCGGAACAAACGACTTTGATATTCTTGTGCCGCCTGATCTTATCGTTACGTCCTTGAGCTGGCGTCTTACCGCAGATTCTGCCTTTGCCAGCCTTGACCTTGCAAGTCGGATTGCAGAGATGTCCCCGGGCGAGACCTCAGAGTATGCGCCGGCAATCTCACGCCTTGAGACCCTCAGTGATGAGATTCTGCTTGCGCCGAACCTTTTCTCGTACTTTCTGAGTGCGGCATCGCCGTTTCTCTGCACGTCCCTCAAGATGGCCCCCACGATCCTCTGGTTTTTCGGGTGGTTTTTTGTGCCCAGTCTCTTTAGAAACTGCCCCGCGTTACTGACCGAAATAATTTTCATCAATTTTCCTCATCACGCTTGATCTCCTCAAGCTCCAGGATTTGTCGCGGCTCGTGCACCACCAGCCCCTGGGCAATCCTTCGCAGCTTTGGAATTATCTTGTGAAACTCTGACTTTTTGATTATGGTATTGACCCCGTACCAGCCGTCCTCGCTTAGCGGACTGACCGTCGGCTTTTTCAGCGAGGGTATCTGCCTGAGCAGCCTTGGCAGGTTGCCCTCCTCCACGTTCAGGTAGACGTGGAGGTATTTCTTGCCGTGTACTGCGCCCCTCATAAGCGTGACAATGTCGAAGATCTTTTCCCGCTTTGCCTTGTCCTTGAGGGACTCTTTGTTTACGATCAGGTGTGCAGTGGAGGCCAGAACCTCGTCTACAATTTTGAGCTTGTTTTGCTTTAGCGTGGTTCCGGTCTCGGTCACATCCATTATGGCATCCACATCCTCCGGAGGCTTGGCCTCGGTAGCGCCAAATGACAGGTGGATCTGAACTGACTTGTTGGTCCCTATGCGCAGCCAAGGGGTGACAATCTGCGGATCCCTGCCTCCAAAGTGTTTTTTGTAGGATGGGCAGCCCTTGATGAATCGGGATGCAGTCGTAAGATATTCCGAGGAGATTCTCAGCGTCTTTTTCCTTTTGGCATAGTCGGCAATCATCGCATCAAGGTTCTTGTACCTGTAGCTGTCCGGAAACGCAACGACCAGCCTAATCCTTCCATACTCCAGATCCAAGATTGGATCGACATCGGACTTTGTCTCCCCCACCCAGTCCTTGCCGGTAATCCCCACATCGTACAGCCCCTCGCTGACCAGAATTGGAATCTCCTGAGGCCTCAGCATCTTTACTATAATCTTTGGATCATCAAGGTACACCCTGTATGTCCTGCTCTTGCGGTTTACCTTGGTCCATGCCCTCTCCAGGAGCCTGAACGTGGCATCCTCCAGGCTTCCCTTTGGAATCGCAAACCTCACCTCGGACATGGTATCTCATTGCAGTCCGTCTATATAATAACGTCATTGATTTTGGCCAAGCAGCTCCCTTGCCCTGTTTACAGAGATGTCCCCCTCCTCGATCATCTGAGAAACTATCCCGTCAATCTGCTCGGTGGCCGCACCCGCAGCCGAGGCCAGGTTTCTGGCGTGGAGCCTCATGTGGCCCCTCTGTATTCCGTCAGTTGCCAGCGCCCTCATGGCACTAAAGTTCTGGGCCAGGCCTGCCGCGGCGATCACACATGCCAACTCCCTGGCAGACCCGACGCCCAGGATTTTGGCGCAAATCTTTGCAACAGGATGCACGTTGATTATTCCGCCGACGACCCCCACCGAGAGCGGAATCTCCAAGGTTCCCACCAGGTTGCCATCGTGGTCTTTTGTCCACTCAGACAGCGAGCGGTATTGTCCCGAGCGTGCAGCGTATGCGTTGGCCGCGGCCTCTATCGCACGGCTGTCCTGTCCCGTGGCATTTGCCACTGCAATGATCCCGTTCATTATTCCCTTGTTGTGGGTTACCGCCCTGTATACGTCATGCTTTGCAAACTGGTATGCATGAACCATGTTGTCCACGACCTCCCTGCCTCCTGCAGATTCTTGTCCAAAGGTCGCAGTGGCCCTTGCCATGCGTCTCGTAGAATAGTTGGACAGTATCCTGAGAAGGGCCTTGCCCCCGGTCAGCTTTTCAATTAGCGGTGCGACCCCCTCGCACATGGTATTAGTCACGTTTGCGCCCATTGCGTCGCCCACGTCGATTAGCAGCTCGACGATCAGCATCGGATCAAGATCGGTGTCGATTTTTTTGCACGCAATCTCTTTTGCCCCCCTCCCCATCCTTGACAGGGTGCTGCTCTTTGAGTTCGCCGTCTCAAGGATTTGGGCGGTATTTGCCCTGATTTTTGATACTGCATCATCAATATCGGCGCCCAAGACCTGAATCTGTCCTATGCTGTAAGACTCGTCTGCAGTTGCCCTGAAGCCGCCCTTGGGCCTTGCAAGCTTTGCGGCCTTGGAGGCCGCTGCAATTACCGAGGGCTCCTCGATTACCATGGGCACAAGATAGTCCCTGCCGTTGATTTTGAAGTTGGTGGCCACGCCCAGGGGAAGTGAAAACGTTCCTAGCGCGTTCTCAACCATCGTGTCTGCCCTCTCAAAGGTTATCCCCCCGTCCGGCATCTCCATGGATCGGATGTCGTCCTCAGACAGACCGGCAAAATTTTTGACTGCCTCCAGCCTCTCCTTCCTGGTCTTCTCAAAGAACTTGGGGATTGATGAATCCGTCATTTTACCGCACTATCCTCAACAGTCTGTCATCATCATCTGCCGGAAAACCTTTTCCATCCGTGTTTGAGGTCAGGATATAGAGGCTCCCGTCAGGGGCCTGTGCAACATCGCGAATGCGTCCCGTTCCGCTGAGAATAATGTCCTGTGTCTGAAGGCTTGGGTTTTCAAGATCGACGACGTAGAGGTTTGATGCTCGAAGTGCAGTCATGACTAGCTTTCCCTTAAAATCAAGCAAGTCGCCGTCATAAACTATAATTCCTCCCGGCTCTATTGCGGGATCATAGCAGAGGATAGAGTCCTCATACCCCCCGCCGGCGCATTCCTGTTCAGGCCAGCCATAGTTTCTGCCCGGGAGCACCAGGTTGATTTCATCGCTCTTTGTCGGCCCCATGTCAGTCATGTAAAAATTGCCTGCCGCATCCCACGCCATACCCTGCGGATTCCTAAACCCTAGGGCATATACTGCAGAGTCATGAATCGGATTTGTCTCAGGGATGGTTCCGTCATCGTTTAGTCTTAGAATTTTTCCTGCCAGTGAGTTTGGATCCTGCGGCATGTGAGACGAGTCAGAGACGGATCCCGTGGCAACATAGAGCTTCCCGTCGGGTCCAAACTTGATTATCCCCCCATTGCTAAACTGAGAGCCGGGAATTTTGTCTACAATGGTCTCTGCCTTAACTAGTCGATTGTCGGCTTCTGTGACCCTGGTTACTTTGTTCCAAAGCGAGCCGTCCTCCACATAGGTATGGTAGACATACAGGTGATGATTGTCCTCAAAGTCAGGATGCGTCTGAATGCCCAACAGGCCGCCATCAAAGACGTCGGGGACCCTAAATGTGGCAAGGGGCTTTTCTAGCAGCGATTCATCCTCCAAGACCCTAATTCGTCCGGGCTTTTCTGTCAGGAAAACCCTGTCATCGCCAAAGGCCAACGCCTGTGGGTTTTCCAGATGTGCTGCCAATACCTCCACCGACTCGTTTCCCTGGCCTGTTGTGGCAGGATCAGGAAGCGGGGGGGGTGCGCCCGGGGAGCTCATTATTACGACTGCGGCAGCTACTGCTGCAGCAATGCCCATGATGCGAAGTTTTTTATCCACAAAGTCGGTTTTGACGAATCATATTAATTACTTTCAAGAATTTGATAACTCGTATATACTGCCCAGATGGATTGTTGATCCAGCGGGGTGGGGAAGTCAGACGCTTTTGGGCAAAGTCATCCCGGCGGGCTCATAACCCGCAAATCAGTAGTTCAAATCTACTCCCCGCTACTTTTCTAATAGGATGCAAACCAGGGGATCGATTCGTCAAAACTGATCTTGTTTGGTTTGTTCTGTCGCTGTACGGGCCGTGTCAGATGGCGGTGGGCCGAGACGACCGGGATGTACTGCTTTTTCTTCAAGTCCCGTGAAATCCTTTTTGTGGTTTTTTTGGCAGCATACGTACTGCACCTAGAGCAGGAGAATCCCTGGTTTCTGCCCTTTGACTTCATATTTTTGCCACACTTTTTGCAGGATGGGTTTGAAATGGCTTGTTTGGCAGACAGTCCTCGTACTTCAATGAACTCGACGTTGACTATGCGGGGATAACTGCGGGTGGATTTTCTGACACCGCCCCCAATGCGAACTTTGTCACCTGTGATTAGCTCCATGGCAATCGGGGAAAGTCCGGTTGGCTTGTAGACGGCACATTTTACATCAACGCCTCTGGAATTCAGCGAAAAGGCAGCATGTCCCCCGGGATGCATGATGGGACGTCTTGAAATCGTTCCGTCCACAATCCCAGAGGTGTACGGATCTAGCCTGTGTACATCAATTTTGTTTTTCAGATGATCGCCGGTACCCTGGTTTGACCTGAAGATCATATGGCCGTCAAGCTCTTCATCAAACTCAATGGCTTTAGATGCCTTCCATACAGACAGAGGACTTTCCCCACGCAGGCCGTAAAAAACCGGATCAGGGCCGTGAGGCGCCATCAGGATTTTTTTCTTTTTTGTATCATAGCTGCTAAAGGTCTGGGGATTTGCACTCTGCATTTTTTGCACGCTGCGAGCAGAAATCTCACGCCTTTTGCCAAACATGGACTTTTTTCTATAGCTTAGAAGCTCCACGGTGGAATCGTTGAACTGATAGCCGATTGCGCCGATTGCGCCGACTAGTCCCTGCCCGTTTCCCAAGTGAAACGCGTCAAGGCCGTGCCTGTCCGCAAATTTTTTTGCGCTGTCGCGGCGAATCAGGCGCCACAGAGCAGCCTCGCTAAAATCCCGAAACTCGGAGGGAATTTCTGAGTTTTCATAAAAGACCAGTCCGGGATTTGCCCCGTGCCTTGTGTCCGAGTACCGCCTGACTAGTCCAGTGATTTTGCTTTTGATCCGTGCGGGATTTTTTGTTTTGACCTTCAAAGAAACGGCGCCGTTGCCTCTGGTTTTCCATGGAATGTTCGGGTTGAGGCGAACAAGTCTGGGATAATCTAGGAACACTGCATCCTTTTGTATTGCGCCTACAGCCTTGTAGGCAAGATACGTCGTACACATTCCGCCTGGTGAGTCAGTGTCGTCAAATCCAATGCTGAGGATGCAGTCATTTTTCAATGGATTGGGTGGAATTACGATACATTTGTGGCTTTTCACCTAGGTTGGTTTAAATTAAAACCTTAGGGCCTTGATCTAAAATTGATAGTAATAGACGAGGAGCGGATATTTGAGATCATTGCTGAGAAAAAGCCCGCATCTGTGGCACTAAACGGTCCGGACGGAATGATTCCGCAGGTTCAGCAAGCGGCTCAAAACATCATGAGGCGGTTTGGAATTCCTGCATACGTCCTAGCAGACACGACGTGGGGAACATGTGATCTGAATACAAACGGGGCAAGGGTTCTTTCTGCCGAGATTCTGTTCAATGTAGGCCATACCATCAATACCGAGATGTATGAGGAGGGGGTTTACCTGATTGATGCCTTTGACGACGTCGCTTTTGACAGTGTCGCACAAAAATGCGCGTCAGAGTTGAGGGGAAAAACCATTTCGCTGCTAACTGACAGCCAGCACCTGCACGAGGTAGACAAGGTCAAAGGAATCTTTGAGGAAAACGGCATCGCAGTAAAGATCGGAACCGGAAAAGGACAGCTAAATGACGGCCAGGTATTTGGCTGCGAGTTTTATCCTGCAATGGAGGGCACGGAGGCTGCAGACGTAAACGTGTTTTTGGGACAGAGTAATTTTCACGCATCAGGAATCGCGCTTTCCACCAACAGGCCTACATACGTTTTGGATCCGTACTTTAACGAGGTAAGGGAGATCACCGAGTTTGCACAAAAGCTTCAGAAAAAGGCAACGCTTGCAGTCTACAAGGCAGCCGAGGCACAAACATTCGGGGTGATCGTGGGACTCAAGGAGGGCCAGCTGTCAAAAACGGCGGGGCTAAAATTCAAAAGGGAGCTCGAAAAGGAGGGAAAAACGGTCCATTTGTTTGCCCTGACAGACATTACGAACGAAAGGCTTCGAAACCTGAAGGGAATTGATGCCTTTATTCAGGTCGCATGCCCGAGGATCTCTACGGACAACCGGTTTGACATGCCGCTGCTCTCCACGCCACAGGCAAATGCATTACTCAAGGTACTACGGAGGGAACCCATTGAGGGATATCTGCAGACTCCACACTGGCTTTAGGATCCACTTACCAGCCTGAAAAACCTCTCTTTGCATATGCTAGACTTTGCGTAATCTGTACAGATCAAAAAAACCAAGCGGTTTTTACGTCATTTTTGGCAAATGCGCATAGTGGTGATTGAAAGTCTTTGATCATCAAAAAACGTCTTCTTGCGCAGTTCATGCCCACAATGCGTACAGTTGAAAGTCGATCATTTTTTTTAAAGCACGAGGTGTCAAAACTGTGGGTGTTTTTTGGTACGAGGCCACGTCCCCCCTGCTGGCCAAGCGTAAAAATCACAACTTTGTGCAAGCTGGTGCCCAGATGGGTTGGGTGGAGGTGACTACGTACTTTGTACGCACCACACGTGCATTCAAGAACCTTTGATCGCCACCATAACAATGAGTTGATTTTAGGATCTGAGGTCATGGACGCATGACAATCTTTCCAAACAGCCCCTTCCCGGTCAGCATTTTGTTGTGAGCGTCCACCGCCCTTTCAAGCGGATATACGGAATCAACTATTGCCTTGATTTTTCCCTGAGACATCCAGTACAGTCCCTGCTCAAGTTCTGCCCTAGTTCCCTGCGTTGAGCCCAAGATGTTGATTCCCTTAAAGAAAATATGCCGCAGATCGGTCGGGGCATCATATCCGGTCGTTGCCCCGGTCGTAACGATGGTGGCTCCATACCTGAGTAGCCTGAGCTCCTTGTTCCAGTGAGAGCCTCCAATGTGCTCAAAGACCATGTCCAATCCTGGCGTCCCATCAGACTCTTTGGCCAGCACCTTGGAGATTTCCCATACCTCCTTGTCCCAGTCCTCCTTTCTGTGATCCACCGCATAATCTGCCCCCAGTTCCAATAGCTGGCCAAGCTTGTCCGGACTAGCAGTGGCAATGACCGTACAGCCGTACAGTTTTGCAATCTGAATTCCAAAGTTTCCGACCCCCGAGCCTCCGCCCATGATCAAAACAGCCTGTCCCGGTTGGATTTTTGCTCTACCGACCAGCATATGCCACGAGGTCAGCAGGGTCATCGATGCGGCCGCTGCATCATCATAGGAAATATTTTCAGGGATTTTTACGACATTTACCTCCGGCAGGTTGGTGACTTCACAATACCCTCCCCACAATGGACCGGTTTGAAATCCCCAAATGATCCTTTTTTTACAATCAAACTCTCTTCCGCTTGTACACCGCTTGCACACTCTGCACGACATGTTTCCATGGGATACTACCCGGTCTCCGACCCTGATGTTCTTCACATCCTCGCCTATTGCAGTTACCTCTCCTGCAGCATCAGTTCCAGAGATATGCGGTAGGGGAACTTTAAGGGGTCTTCCGCGCATGCCCCAAATATCATCATAATTTAATGCCGCAGCCCTTACACGAAAAACAACCTCGTTAGGCTTGGGAGCCGGCTCTGGAATGTCCTTGATCTTCAGTATGCTTGCAAAGTCATCATCTTTGCAATACTCATCGTAAACTAGGGCTTTCACAAAAACTGATGGCACAGTCTGTTTAATATCAATTTTTAGTCTGGAACTGGGATGTCTTGCTCATCGCCGTTGTCCTTGCCCCTTGCAGTACAGATTGTCAAAAGCCGTATGAGTGGCTTTACGGCGCTTGTGGCACTCGGCGATGCTTTTCCTTGAACCGTATCTGTCCCCTGCAAGCAGGATCTTGCCCGGCACGCTCTGATCCTTGCCTGTACTAGGCAGGGCCAGCAGCGAGATCCCATATGAAGTATGCTGGGGCTCTGGGCCACACCCGTGCTATCGTGGCCGCCCTGCTGCGCATCTGCCTCGATGCTCTTGGGCGCCCCGTCAAGCAGTGCCTTTGGCTGCGTGGTGGTTTTTTGACAAGTTCCGGTTTTGCAGGCAGGGTTGTGCAACAAGCTGCGTCGCAGTCAGGGCAGGGGGGGAGACTATCGTTTTACGCAGGGGAATAGTATGTACACCAAAAATACCCCACAATTCTGACATATCCAACCCATAAACAATTATAATTAATCACAATCGACGGTTTAGCATGCCAAGCACTACGCTCCCCGGTGAGAAAATTGCCTCAATTGAGGAGTTTGAGGCAGGAGAGAACACCTTTGATGATGGGAACATGGTCCGTGCTGCAGTCGTAGGCACAGTAAACATGGACAAAAAAGAAAGAATTGCCACAGTTATCAAGACGCAAAAGCAGCTGGCTCCAAAGGCAGGAGATATTGTTATTGGTACCGTGGCAGCAGTCATGTCGTCCATGATTGCAGTGAGTGTGGACTATATCAACGGAGTCCGAACAAAGGCAGGAATAGAGTGCATCTGTTCTACAAGAAACATCAGAAAGAGAACCGTGGCCCTGGTAAACGATATGATCACATTGAAAATCATTAGCTTAAACAACGGAACGCTGCATGCGGCCATGAACGAGTCAAGCTTGGGCGTGTTATTCACAAAATGCAGAAAGTGCGGACAAAGGGTCCTTCCATACAGAGATGCAATAAAATGCAAGGAATGCTCTTGGATTGACGACAGAAAACTTTCCAGTGATTTTGGCAAAGCGATATTTCTGGACTGATCTGAAATGACCAGCGTTTCGTTCCAAGGCGAACGAGGCGCATACAGCGAGGCTGCTGCCATGTCATTCTTTGGCAAGCACATTCGGACCCTTCCATGTGCAACGTTTGCCGAGGTTTTGGAATCCGTTGCTGACAACAAGACAGACTATGCAGTTTTGCCGGTAGAAAACTCCATAGAAGGGAGTGTCGGAGAGAGTAACGACTTGCTCTATTCGACTGCTCTCAACGTAGTCGGGGAGAAATACCACAAGATAGAGCACTGCCTGATCGGCAGTGGCAAACTAGGCCAAATCGACACGGTATACTCACATCCACAGGCACTAGGACAGTGCAGAAAGTTCATCCAGTCACACAACATGAGGACGGTGCCGACCTATGACACGGCAGGCAGTGTTGGGATCGTCAAGGAGCTAGGCCAGCAAAACGTTGCCTGCATTGCCAGCAAGCAGGCATCAGACATCCACCAGCTGCCCGTAGTTGAGAGCAATATAGCAGACAATACCGGCAACTATACGCGATTTTTGATCCTATCCGGGGAAAAATCAGACGATCCAGGGAATAACAAGACGTCGGTGATATTTTCAGTGAAGCACGAAAGAGGCGCATTGTACAAAATAATTGAAAAGTTCCATGAAGGCGGGATTAACCTTACCAAGATTGAGTCGAGGCCGACAAAGACTACGGCGTGGGAGTACAACTTTTATGTTGATTTTGAAGGAAGCGAAAGGGATCCAAGGGTGTCACAGATGATTGAAAAAATCAGAAATGAGGCCCTGTTCTTCAAAAGTCTGGGCTCTTACAGGGCAGCAAGAGTCGATTAGAATCCTTTGGGCTTTCTAATGCTAAAGCCAAGACTAAATCCTATGATGATCACGCCTGCAGTAATTACAACAAAGTGATATGCAAACAGGATTGGATCGGTGGAGACGTTCAGCGTGGCCCTTACATCAAGCTCGGTGCTTCCGGTATTTTGTATCCTGATGTCCGTAACGCCGCCTGCCAGATGTACCCAGTCCAGTGTCAGTTCGTTCTTGTAGGAGGTTAGTGGGATCTGCAGTCCGTCTGCAGGACTGGCCAGTTCGAGATCAAATTTTTCTCCAGTTATGTACATGTGCTGGGATGAACCCTCTGGCCCGTTTATGTTATACGGCAGAGACTTTCCAACCTCGATTGTCTCCTCAATATTCAGGGTCTGAACGCCAATGGACGTAACAAGCGCCGCAACGCCAATTCCTATAATTATAGCCCCGGCAATGATTCCAATTATTGTCCGCCTGGTGAACATGATTGTCTGATTTTCAATGATGCATAAAAAACTAGTGGAATTTGGTTCTGTAACATCTTCGAGGGGTGAAATACGGACTTTAGGAAGTGAATGTTTTTCTCAACCTATACACAATACCGTATGCCAGTATACCAAACACAGTCCACACGCCCATTGTTCCCAGTATGCCAGTTATCATGCCAATGGACTTTATAAGCTCGGTCACTGGTTCCATCCTCCCGCCCATCAGAAAGAAAATGGTGACTGCAATGAACAGGTATGTCTCTCCCCCGGGTATGGTAAAGCGGTATCCGTACTCGTCCAAGAACAGCGTGTCAATTATGGGTATCTGGGAGTATGTCACGAATCCCAGTATGAATAAAAGCTTCAGTCTTTTCATTATTCACACCATGTCATTAAAAAATAAAAAAAAGTGGTCACGGTACTGAGACCGATGTGATTGTGGGGTTCGTGTCATATGTGTTCATCATATGGTTCCACGTGTTGCTGACATATACTGTTGAGCCTTGCCTGATGCCTTATGTTTTGCAGTCATTTTAATTTTTCACATCTTTGCATACTAGAATTTTTTTATCTTTGATTATGAATTTAATTCTGTTTGGTTGACCCATTTTTTCCATAATTGGTTTTGGAATTCTACAGACATTACTTCCATTACCATCATTACTTACACTAACTGAAAATTCTGTTTCATCCATTTTCCATTTTGGCATATCTTCAAACTTGCTATTTAATATAAAAATCTATCCGTACTAATAATAGAACACTTTATATTAGTACGGATATAATACTATTACGTGAATTCACGAACTCAAAGAGCTCAATCCATGATGGAAGATAAAGGTCACTGTTCACAGATTGAGTCAGATAAGTTCAAGGTAAGATCACAAACCAATCCAGAAAAATTCTATATCGTGTCAAAGACTGATAATGGTCTTAGGTGTGAATGCAAGGATCATGAGATAAGAAAGTCTGACTGTAAGCACATCAAAATCGTTTTAGAAATTATCAAGCAAAACAAGTGTTACGGAAACAACGAGTTTAGAATCATGGAACGCTCACAACTAAAGCTATGCAAGTATTGTGATTCTGGCAGATTAAGAAAAGATGGATTCAGAAAGAACAAGAATGGCAAGGTCAGAATTTTTGAGTGTCTGGACTGTAAAAAGAAATTCTCTGAAAATATTGGATTTGAGAAAAAGCAGTTTGATGAGAATGTGGTTACAGGTTCGCTTCAAATGTATTATTCGGGAATGAGTGTAAGAGACATTTCAAATCACTATGAGATGATGGGAATTGAGGTTTCAGTAACAGGACAGCCCCTGCCTAGGCAGCAATAAGGCACACATTTGCCTGCAGTTGTGGTTTTCATGCCTATCCTGTAAGGAACATGGCTTCAACTCTGGCTAGAGGATATCCTGTTACAGGTTTCACATATGACTATCTATAGATGGGTTTGTGATTATCCCAAACTGGCTTCTGTTTATCTTAATGGAATAGTACCAAGGGTTGGCGACTGGTTTCGAGCTGATGAGGCTTGGATAAAGGTAGCTGGAAAACAGAATTATCTATTTGCTTCAATGGATGATGATACTAGATACTGGTTGGCTAGTGACATGGCAGATAACAAATTTCATCACAATGCAGACAATCTATTAGAACTGACAAAGAAGCAAGCTGGCAAGAATCCCAAGATTTTCATCACTGATGGATTACAAGCTTATATGAAATCAAGCAAGAAAGTGTTTGGAAAAGATACAATGCATACTAGACACATTCACATTCAGGGTAACAAAAACAACAACAAGATGGAAAGATTGAACGGTGAGATTCGAGACCGTGAGAAAGTATTCAGAGGATTAAAGAAAATGGACACTTCCATAATCGAAGGCATGAGAGTATAAGACTTTATGCGTAATCGGTTCAGATCCGGGATTATTACGAACAAATTCGCCTCATTCAGGTCGATTACGCATAAAGTCTATACTATAATTTTACAAAGAAACACGGATCTCTAAAGGGCAAGACGCCAGCTCAGGAAGCCATGATTGAGATTGACGGTAAGAACAAGTGGAAGACCATCATTCAGAACGCCTCACTAAACAAGGCTACTGAATGAGCAATTCGGAGAAGATTTGTATTTCATGTTTCCCTCGAAGATGTTACAGAACCTGGAATTTTTAGCTTGTTGCACAATCGTGCCTGAACGCGTAAAAACGGCCAATTCTTCGTGCCTAAAATCGGGGTTCGGCAGACTAGGAATTTTGTGGAAAAAGCTGCAAGGCGTAGCCTGCTACATCAGGGATACGTCGTGAGGCTGGCTTTCGGCAAACCCGGCCCTTGACATTTTGATGAATTCGGCATTTTGCTGCATTTGGGGAATGGTGCGCGCGCCGCAATAGCTCAGGCCCGAGCGTATGCCGCCGCCTAGCTGCTTTAGAATGTCGACGACTGTGCCCTTGTACGGAACCATGGCCTCCACCCCCTCGGCCACATAGTCATTGAGATCGTCCTCAAGTGCGGTGATGCCGGTCTCTTTTGACTTTCTGCCAATGGATGCGGCCAGTGATGCCATTCCTCGGTAGACCTTGAACCGCTTGCCGTTCTTGGTCAAAACGGTCCCTGGGGACTCGTCCGTGCCCCCAAGCAGGCTTCCAACCATGACAGTCGATGCTCCCGCAGCCAGTGCCTTGGTGGCATCGCCGGATGTTCTCGTACCGCCATCAGAGATTATCGGAACGTCGTTGTCACGGCCCACCCTAGCGCACTCGATAACCGCAGTAAGCTGCGGGACGCCAGAGCCGGTAATGACCCTCGTAATGCAGATCGAGCCAGAGCCGACGCCGACCTTTACTGCATCGACTCCCGCCCTGATCAAGTCTTCGGCGCCAGAGCCGGTTGCAACATTTCCTGCGATTAGCTCGCAGTCAGGGAATGCCTTTTTGATATTCCTTACGGTGCTGATTGCGTTTTCGCTGTGTCCGTGTGCTATATCCACGACAATTACATCGGCATTTGCATCTAGCAGCTGTTCGGCTCTTTCCATAAAGTCTCCCTTGACACCAACGGCGGCACCGACAAGCGGCCTGCCCTTTTTGTCCTTTGTTGCAGCGGGAAAGTTTTCAATATCGGTAATATCCTTGCTTGTGACCAGACCCTTGACGTGGCCCGACTCGTCTACTAGGGGGAGCTTTTCAATCTTGTTTTTGTGCAGGATTGCTTTTGCCTCGTCTAGCCCGACTTCAGGCTGTGCAGTTACGACATCTCTTGTCATCACATTCCTGATTGGATTGGACATGTCGGTCTCAAAGAGAAGATCCCTTGCAGTTACAATCCCCACAAGCTTGGAATCCGAGTCAACAACTAGCAGTCCGGACGCCTCCTTTTCATCCACATAGTCTAGTGCGTTTTGAACGCTCTGCTGGGAGTTGATCGTGTAGGGGTTTTCAATCATTACGCTTCCCGAGCGCTTGACCTTTAGAACCTCGCTTACCTGCTCCTTGACGGTTAGGAATCTGTGAATTATGCCGATTCCGCCGTGCTGGGACATGGCTACTGCCATAGACGACTCTGTGACGGTATCCATGTTTGCGCTGACCAGGGGAATATTCAGGGTGATGTTGCGAGACAGTCTTGTACTGAGATTCGCCTGTGATCGGGTGGTGATATCTGAATATTTGGGTATGAGAAGAACGTCGTCAAAAGTTAATCCCTCCTTGAACTCCAATGAAACCTTTATCAAAGGTTTGAAAATGCATTATAAGCCTTTAGGAATCCTCTCAGCTATGCTTACAGTCCGCTTTGTTTGATAGACGTTGTGGGTGCGGATCACGTCTGCGCCATTTAGGACGCAGATTGCCTCCACGATTACCGATCCGCAAACTCGATCAGGCGGGTTGTCTATGTCAAGCAGCTTTCCAACAAATGACTTGTTCGAAACGGATACCAAGAGCGGGTGGTCCTGTTTTATTTTTTTCAGGTTCCGGATTATTCTTTGGTCGCGCAAAAACCAGTCAGTCGTAATTTTGGTAAAAAATTCCCCGCGTCCTGACCTTCGGAAGAATCCGATGGAGGGGTCAAGCGTGATGGATTCGGGATCAGTACCTGACCGTCTTGCCAGAGCGATGCTTTCCTTGAGAAGACTCTTTGTTTGTATGACCGGATCCCCCCGGGATACGGAATTGCTAAAGGCGCAGAGAACTACAGACGGGTCGTACGCTGCCAGGACACCGGCCATCAGCGGATCGTGCTTTAGGCCGGATATGTCATTTAGAATATCCACGCCCAGATCCATTGCGTCTTTTGCGGTGCCGGACCTGCAGGTGTCTACCGAGATGGGCAGGTTTGAGGCGTCTTGGATTGCCTTGACGGCCTCGACTACCCGCCTGGACTCGGTCTTTTCAGATACCGCTGTTTTCAGATACGGTGCAGTTGACATGCCGCCCACGTCTATGATGTCGGCGCCGTCTGCCTCCATTTGCCTTGCGGTGTTTTTAATCGACTGCCTTGTTCTCTTGACGGAGCTTTTGTAAAATGACTCGGGACTGGCATTTAGTATGCCCATGATTCTGACCGGATTGCTTCCCCCAACACGTACCGGGCCTAGCCTCATATGATTTATGACGTGCCAATCCAATTTGAGTCATATGGCCATACGGGGCTGGGAGTCAAGGTATGCGAGAATTCGCAAAAAATTCGGCTATTCGCGCAGGCAGGACGAGGAGTCAGCCCGGCTTTTGGATTCGGCAATAAGGGGAAGGTCAAGCCCCGGCTGCCTTAAAAAAGCGATCTCTGGAAGGCCGGTCATGGTGGTCGGAGCGGGCCCCTCAGTTGCAAGATCCCTGCCAGTCTTAAAAAAATACAAGGACACTACAAAAATCGTAGCAGACGGCGCAACGGAGTTTTTGATTCAAAACAAAATCCAGCCAGACATCGTTGTCACGGATCTTGACGGAGACCCGAAATCACTGCTCAAGGCATCGCAAAAAAGCATCATGGTGGTTCATGCACACGGGGACAACATGGAAAAAATTCCAATGGTGAGAGGCTTTTCAAGGTGCATTGGAACGACCCAGTCAAGGCCGTTTGGAAGAATCTCCAACTTTGGGGGATTCACCGACGGCGATCGCGCCGTATTTTTAGCACACCACTTTGGAGCAAAGAAAATCATTTTGCTTGGGATGGACTTTGGATGCAAGATAGGCAGGTATTCTAACACAAAAAGAGCGGATCGCCTCGCCAAACTCAAAAAGCTCAAGGAGGCAGAGTCGCTTCTTGCATGGCTGCACGCAAGGAACCCTGAGATTTATTCAACGTCGGCGATCAGGGGCGCCCAAAAAATCACCCCCAGGCAGCTAGGCGACATCATAATGACCTAGGGGAACTGGTAAGTTATCGGTGCTGTTTTCTAGTGAAAAGTGTCGGGTGCTGGCGTTCTGGATTATTGTCTTCCACTTGCTGCCTCCCTGAATCCTGATTCCGGCCCTGTCTGCCGGGGTACTCCCGTCAGTCCCTGTGATTACGCATAAGGTCTATTGAGGATATCACTGGAAACGATCCCGCGTTGAGGGGTGCGGAATCACTTGAAATGTTGTTCGGCCAAAGTCAGAATCGTTTTTCAAATCACGGAATGACTTGTCCGTGGAACAGAACAGCGGAACGGAGTGGTAACTGGCAAAATATGCACGCTCTATGTCTGCGTGACCCAATGCCTTGTACTGGTGTCTGCTGAGCGGCTTGCGGCTGTTCTTGCATGACGGGCAGACGTTCTGATCTTCTCTGCCAACGCGCCCTTTTTCGCAATATGGGCACATGCTTACTGTCCTGACATGTCCAAAGTAACCCTTCATTTTTTTCATGACCGTGCAATGATGCTCGTGGATCTTTCGGTCGGGTCTCGCAATGATGATCTTTTTTTCTTTGGATAACTTGACCGCCATGGATACGAACTTGCCTACAATGGCGTTTGCCACATCAATGATCCTGTCGCGCTCCGTCCTATCATCACCGGCAAACCTGCTTTTCTCAATGATCCTTTGTCGCAACACGTGTATGGCCTCGATGATTACCAAGTGTGACACGACGGCGATTTTTCTCTTGCTTTCTATGTCCTCGATCAAAGGCTTGCAGCTGGCATAATAGCCGTCCTTCTCACCCAGCATGTAGGATATCCAGACGTTGGTATCGTAATAGACTTTATGCGTAATCGGTTCAGATCTAGGATTATTGCGAACAAACTCGCCTCATTCAGGTCGATTATGCATAAGGTCTAATAAACCAGCCTGTCAGTACCTATCTCTGACAGACCTTACCAACTCTTGTGAATTTTGCTTTGGATCCACATAATTCTTCAGTAACCCGTCAAGAGATGCGGTGTCCGCATAATCGGGTTCGTTGCCGAATATGGACTCTAGCTCCTTTCTGCTGACCTTGTTCTGCTCAAGCATGTCGTCAAGCCGCATACGCTTATAGCCTTCCCGCAGATCCTGGACTTTCTCTTTCAGTTCCGAGATTTTTTCCCGCAGACATAGGATTTCCTTCGCTTGGCCGTCCAGCTCCGACCTGAACTGCATGTTTTCAATGACTAGTGCGCGATATGCTTTGCCGGTGCGCTGTTTTTTTAGTATGGAAAAACGGACGATGCGATGCGTGGCAAAACGCTCGTCGGACTCTTCTGCGTATGGCGGGTTTTCCTGATTGTGTCTTAGTGTCCGGTGGCCTTGGCCTTGTTCGATTTCTCGTTCTCTTTCATCCCAGTTCTTAGAAACCATCACTTTCACCTAAACCGTGCGGAACGACGACGTTTGTATTTGCCGGACCAGCTGTACTGCTTTTTTGTCGCATGAAAGCGAAGTTCGAGAAGAGCGGAATAAATGTTGCTGTTTTCGCCTGACTTGATCGCGTTCAGCAGATCATTTGCACATGAATTCAGTTCTTGTATTTCTTTGGAATATTCCTCATCGCTGATCTCGTACGAACGTGCCTCTTCGGCTAGCTGCATAAAAGAAGATTCGACGGTTTCGCCGATAAACACCCCCATCTTAGAATCCAGTATGACGGAGATTTCGGTGAGCGTAGTGCCGAAAGTGGCGGCATCATCCAAATTGCCTTTCTCCAAGGTTGTTTGCAGAGATTCTAATATTTTGATTGACGTTCTCTTGATGATATCATCCACACTAATCCTAGACCCTGATTTGTACTTAAACTTAAGAATGGAGGTGGCGCGGAACTGGTAAGTTATCGGGTGCTGTTTTCTAGTGGAAAGTGTCGGGTGCTGGCGTTCTGGATTATTGTCTTCCACTTGTTATTCCCTCGAATCTTGATTCCGGCCCTGTCGGCAGGCGTGTCGCCATCAAGACCCCGGTGCGGGCGGATATAGTTGTGGTGGAGCTGCATCCCCCTGAATATTGCAGAATCATCCTTCTTGATTCCCCGGATAACCTTCTCGCGGGCCCTTAGCGTGTTGCCGTTGAGGGACTCCATCTGGTTGTTGTTCGTGTCGCCGGAGAGATGGATGTGCCTGTGGTGTTCGGTGTCCTTGTGCAGGAAGTTCCTAGGCCTGTACTGTTCCCTCCAGGCATGGTGAAAGTTTGCAGCCTCGTCGGAGACTAATAGACTTTATGCGTAATCGACCTAAATGAGATGAATTTGTTCGTAATAATCCTAGATCTGAGCCGATTACGCATAAAGTCTAATGTGCTTGGAACCTTACCTGCCCTCTTTTTTGTGTCCTTGAACATTGGGGGCACATCGTCGTTGCCCTTGTGTTCTGACACCATCTGGGCCAGCCAGAACCGTTCTCCGAGTCCAGTATGGCAAAGAGGTACTTTCGGTCTCCTTTGATCTTCAAGTACAACTCGTCCGTCCTCCATGCCTCGCCCACCTGCGGAGTGATTTTTTCAAGGTATCTGTCCATCAGCTCAACGTACTTTTTGCTCCACCTTTAAACCGTAATGTGGGACACTTTAACACCCGTGAGTGTTATTGACTGTGCGACCTTTCTTGACGACTCGCCGTTAAAGTACAGGTTCATGGCCATCGTTATCTGGTCAGGCGTTGCCCTCATCCTCTCAAAGCCCAGGTTGATTGAGAATCTGTGCTTGCAGTCAAGACATTTGAACCTCTGGATGTTGCCGCTTTTGTTTTTTCTTATGCCGTCCTTCTTAATGCTGCCTGATTTGCATTTTTGGCACGAGTCTATTGTAACCTCTTCAATGATGATGTCGTCTTTGACCTGTCGGTGGATTTGAATCGATATTTCTACTGCATGGATGTGTTTGCAGCACATACTTCGGAATTGGTGATCCTCGCAGGAGCAGATCCGGCCAGCTCCGTGGCAATGATATCATGCCAGATGTTTCGGGATTGTGATTTTACGGTATAATGAGTATCGTTAATTCTGGCGATTTGGTTTGGGTTTTCTGCGATCTGTTTGCCCCTAACCTCTCTTGGACTCATGCGGAACGCGTATGAGGTCACCTACCCCCGCCAGTCAGGCACGAATTAGCATGAATGATTGTGATCTTCACGCCTAGCTAGCAAGGGACGTGACCACATACCGGAACGCACCTCAAAAACTAAAATAGAACGATTGGAATCATAAGATGAGGGCTCAGATGTCACGGCTTGATATCTCATCATACCGTCACGGTCAGTCTCTAGTATAGCGACCGGCCCTTGTTTTTTCATCATTGCCCTCACCCCTTTTGATTCATCTTACCTATGTAAAGGGGTAAATATAGTATAAAATTTACCTATGTATAGGGCTAAATTTTTTAATAGTACGTGATGTCTTGTTACTACATGGTAGTCAGGGTCAAAGAAATTAACGGCAAAAATTACGTGTATTTCATTCATTATCCAGATGGAAAAAAGGTTGACGTGTACTGCGGGGCAGAATCAAAGCCAGAATCCAGAAAAAAGGCACTGAAGATGGAAATCGATGAAACAAAAAGGCAGATGATGAAACTAAACACAAGACTGTCAGAACTTACGGCTGAATTTAAGATGATAAACAAAACGTCGTTCCGTGCGGCCCCACCCGAGTAGCACAAGCATCAAAGACAAGACACCATAGCCTGAAAAAATTCATAGGCCGTGTTCTACATGGTGACTGCCTTGACATTATGCAGAGGATGCCAGATCAGAGCACCAAACTTGTGGTCACTTCCCCTCTATATAACATAAAAAACAGCGCTGGCAACGGCCTAAAAAACGGCAGCGGAGGTAAGTGGTCCAAAGCCGCATTGCAGAACGGCTACGACGGGCATGATGACTGTATGCCACATGACATGTATGTGCAGTGGCAGCGCCTGTGTCTTGCCGAAATGCTCCGCATACTGAGGCCGGACGGTACCATATTCTATAACCACAAATGGCGCGTACAGCATGGCATCATGCAGGATCGCCACGACATACGGGATGGTTTTCCCGTGCGCCAGATTATAATCTGGCAGCGTTCAGGCGGGATCAACTTCAATCCCGGTTATTTTCTTCCCAACTACGAAGTCATCTATCTTATTGCCAAACCGGACTTTAAGCTTGCCCCCAAAGCCAATAGTGCAGGGTGCATCTGGAAAATCAATCAGGAAATCAACAATCCACACCCTGCACCGTTTCCGGTGGATCTGGCATCCAGATGCATTCAGGCAGCCGGTCGTGGCCCTGTATTGGATCCGTTTATGGGCAGTGGGACTACGGCGATTGCAGCAGAGATGGCCGGTATCGACTGGATAGGCATAGAAAAATCGGCGGATTATGTAAGAATGGCAGAGGACAGGATTGCAAAGGTCAGGAGCCGTAAGATATGACGCTGTCTGACAACGAGATGTTTGCACGTGTACGCAAAATTCTTTCATCAGGATGGCACAATCTGTCCGATTACAGTTATGGGGGCACTGGTGCTCCCGGCAACATCTTAGAAGAGCTGTTGGGTGTGAATGGCCAGAATTTTGACATGCCGGATGCCGGAAAGTGGGAAATCAAATTCCATTCGGGATCTGCGTTACTGACTCTCTTTCATTTGGAGGCACAACCAAAGCAACACATGCACCACATGGTAAGGGAGTTTGGATGGCAGGATGTAAAAGACAGGATTAGTTTCAGACATACCATACGTGGCAGATCCGACAGGGGATTCTATGTTGCAAATGAGGCTGACAGGATTACCGTACGCAACGACGGCGTAAGTGATATGACATGGCCGTACTGGACACATGACGACCTGATTAACGCCTTCATATCCAAGTTCCGGCGGCTGATTGTGGTGAAGGGGATCAGGAAAAATGGGATGGTAAGATACGATACGGCGTACATATACAGAGAACCACAGTCCAAGACGTTCATTAATGCCATAGCCAATGGAATTGTGGCGATAGATTTTGATGCGAGGACAAATAATGGGCGGGGCCTGCGAAACCACGGAACCAAATTCCGTATAGATTATGATGATTTGGGCAAACTTTACCATTATTCAAGGCGATTAGATTAGGCTACACAGCAAGCACCCGACACTTTCCACTAGAAAGCAGCACCCGATAACTTGCCAGTTCCTGACGTAAGAGTTTGCCCCTCTGAGAGGTGATCCGAAATCAGAAGCCGTACGAATTTTTCAAGTGACTTCACAGATAACTTGCATTTTATTGGCATTTTGAACTATAGTGCGCACACCAAAAAAAGTATCACAGTTTTGACATCTCGTGCATATTTCAATAAAAAATGTTCGATTTTCAACTGCACGTACTATTGCACTCCACATGCCTTAGACCTTATGCATATTTGCCAAAAATGATGTAAAAACTGCCTGATTTTTTTGATCTGAACCGATTACGCATAAGGTCTCTTGTACAGGATTGGCAGATCTTAGATCCTCTGGTTGAAAAAAATCGCCCTTTCTGTGATCAACTAGTAGCCGTGGACACTGCGCTTCCGCACCCCTCACAATGCCTGATCTCCGTTCTGGGACTCAACTTCTACTGGGGTTCAATGGTTGCAGGCGGCTTGCTTGAGATGACATATGACACCCATGTTACCCCGTCGATTTCGTTTGTAATCCTGTTACTGATCCTCTCTAGCGTCCCGTGGGATAGCCTGGTCCAGTCTGCAGTCATTGCATCGACGGAGTCAACGACTCTTACCATGACAACATTGCCGTGGCGCCTCTCATCCCCAACCACTCCCACCGCCTTGTCGTCTCCCACCGCAGCATATGCCTGCCAAACCTTCTCATAGACGCCTTCCTTCGCCAACTCGTCCTCGACAATCCTGCTTGCAGCCTTACAAATGCCCAGCTTGTCCGGCGTAACCTCGCCGATTATCCTGACTGAGAGGCCGGGACCTGGGAAGGGATGCCTCATGAGAAGCCTGTCGGGGACCCCTAAAATTCCTGCAATCTGCCTGACCTCGTCTTTGTACAGCTCCCTTAGCGGCTCTAGCACCTCTAGGTTCAACCAGTCCGGCAGTCCGCCTACATTGTGGTGTGATTTTATGACATCGGCCGGCCCCTTTGAGACCCCGCTCTCGATTACGTCTGGGTAAAGCGTACCCTGTGCCAGCCATCTGAACGGACCGTTCTTTTCTGCAAAATCTGAAAAAATCCGGACAAACTCCTCACCTACGATCCTTCTCTTCTTTTCGGGATCCGTGACTCCCTTGAGCCTTGAGAGAAAACGCTCCCTTGCATCGATGGGCGTAAAATTTACCCTAAAGTTGTCCCTGAACATCTCCTTGACCTCTCTCTCCTCGTCTAGGCGTAGCAGGCCGTTGTCTACGAATACGCACTTGAGCCTGTCCCCCACCGCCCTGTGAATGATCAGCGCCGCAACCGTAGAATCAATGCCCCCGCTGACCCCGCACAGCACGTTTCCCTCAATCTTTGAAATCCTCTCGACCGCACTGTCTACAAAGGCCTCCATGGTCCAGTCCTGCCTTGCCTTGCAGATATTGAGGACAAAATTTCGCAGAATCTCGCCCCCCCGCTCTGTGTGGACCACCTCGGGATGAAACTGTATGCCGAAAACTGACCTTGGGCGGCTTGCGATGGCTGCCGCCTTTGCACTCTCAGTGTGTCCTATGACCTCAAAGCCCTGCGGTATCTGTTCTGCCTCATCCCCGTGACTCATCCATGCCCTGACCGACTCCCCCACCCCCCTCAGAAGATCAGAGTCGTCATCAACTCTCAAAAGCGATGAGCCGTACTCCCTGTTTGCCCGCTTTACCCTTCCCCCGTAGTTGTCTACTATGAGCTGGTGTCCGTAGCAAATCCCGAGCAGGGGCAGGCCCATGTCAAAAATCCTGCTTTCAGGAACCGGGGCCTCCTCGCTATAAACGCTTGACGGGCCCCCGGAGAAAATCACCCCCTTTGGATTCATTGCCTTTAGCTCGTCATGCGAGATATCATACGGAACCAGTTCTGCATAAACCGAGAACTCCCTTATCCGCCTGCAGATTAGGTGGCTGTACTGCGAGCCAAAGTCCAGTACGACTATCCTGTCCATGGCATCACCTGTTTGTGTTTTCTAGCATCCTACTAAGAGACCAGCCGGCAGTATTGATGATCTCGTTCACCCTCTCCTTTTGGCGGTAGTTTCTGACGATGATCTCCCTGATGCTCGAGCCGTTCTTGTTTACAACAAAGTCAATTGCCTCATCGCTTGGAATTGTACCGTCGGTGCTGTCCTTTCTTTTCATCTCGCCAATTATCCTGTCCAGGAAGAATGACTTGAATGGGGGGGTGTTCTCGTCGATATCCAGGGATTCGTCTAGTATGATGGACACCTGCTCGGGCGTGACGTAGGCATTGGCAATCACGTCCCCCCGGCCCCCACGCGTGATTGGAATCAAGTCCTCCTTTGGCTGCTCTGCCTGGACGGGTTCGGATTTTGGAAGCGATGACGCCTTGGTAAAGCTTGACTGCTTGACAATGGAGTCTAGAATCACAAGCTGCTTTTCTAGGGAATGGATTTCTTTCTGGTATTTTTCAATCTTTTGCAGCGTTTTTTCCTTGAGCTCCAGCATGTCCTTGATCTGCTCATCTGAGAAATCCATACAGTATCTAAAGCGGGGTTTGGGTATTAAAACGCATTCTAGGTCAGGAACGTAAGAGTTTACCCCTCCCCTGAGATACGGCGTGGCAGGCGTGATCATGAAGGCTCCGGCCCGCAGTGTCGCCTAGGGGGTAAAACTCTTACGGCTACATAGTACGTAAGAGTTTACCCCTCATCCGTATAATTTAGATTGAGCACAAGGCCAATTTTTGATCACCATCTGGATCCATATGCATCCAGATCACACCTGTATTCATTGCCTGATTCAGAGACCAAGATACTACGCGACGAGTTGGCCCGCACCATAGCCGAATTAGGCAGGAAGGACAGGATCATCGCAGACAAGGATCAGACGATAACCATGCTTGTCGAACAGATGGCCGAGTCCTCGGTGACAATCGTGATGCAGGCATCACAGATCAGCTGGTACAGGCAAAAGGGACCAGAGGGGGTAGCAGCATCTGAGGCGCAGACTGCCGAACTGAAAGCAGAAAACCAGCAGCTCAGACAGCACATCAAATATTACGAAAACCCGCACACCCCATCCTCGCAGAACTCGATTCCGACCAAGCAGAAAAAGACTGCTGCTGCAAAGGCATCAGGCAACGTACCGGCATCTGCAAAGGCAAAGCCGGGCCGCAGGCAGGGACACGAGGGGATATCACACAAGAGAATGCCGACCGAATTTGTAAAGCACTGCCCCAAAAAGTGCGGCAAGTGCGGCAGCACCAACATGAAGAAGCCGAAAAAGATCTTCTCCAAGCTTGTGACCGATACCCCCAGGAGGCCCGAGCCGGTCACGACACAGCACACCGCATACAGGCGCAAATGCGCCGACTGCGGCAACATGTGCATCGAAGACGACAGGTCATGGAACGTGCCGGGAACCGAGTTTGGACCAAACATCACGGGGATGATGGCCGCAATACGCGTGGCACCTGCCTCCATACAGGCCACGGCCACACTGTGCTCAGAAATCCTGGGCATGGACGTCTCAGAGGCAGGCGTGCTGCAGTGCCTGAGGGCCGGTGCCAATGCAATAAAGCCCAGCGTAGAGGGCATCAAGCAGGCCATCAAGGATTCTGATTATCTGCATATTGACGAGACTGCCATGCCATACAACGGCAGGACGGCCCGCATATGGGTAATAGTAGGCAGGAACAAGGACGGCACCACAACCGGCGTCCACACGCTGGCCGCACCCAGTAGAGGCAGGGCCGTAGTTGACATGAACTTTCCGTATTATGACAAACCGGTCACAGTCGACGGGTACGGCGTATACGCCGCATTCAAGACCAGGCAGTGGTGCTGGGCCCACATACTCCGGGAGGCCAGGGAGGCCTGCAAGGCTTCTAGGCAGGCCCACGCGCTGTATGTGGCCCTTAAGAAAAAGTTCATCCATGCCAAGGGGCTGGGGCCGCCGGAGGAGGGCGCCGCCCGGCACGACATGCTGGTGGCAGAAACGCGCGGGCTGGCCGAGGCATTCGGCATGGAGGCCGGATGCGAGAGCTTTGCCACAAAGCTTGGGAACGCCTCGGAATACTTGTACACGTTCACATTGCATCCTGGCATGGAGCCCACCAACAACCTGGCCGAGCGCATGCTGAGGCCGTCCGTAATTGCGCGCAAGGTATTCCAGGGACTCCGTACCATGGAAGGCATGGAGATGTTCACCGTATTGATGACGTGCGCGATGAACTGGCGCGCCCGGGGGTGCGGCGTGAGGGAAATGCTCGTCAAGACCCTGACTGGCAGCGTCGCCTGAGGGGTAAACTCATACACATAGTACAATAGAAATATTAGCAGGCTCATGCTACGAGTTGCATGTCAGATAAATCCCAGATTGTCACGAGATTAAAAATGCTACGGGACGTACTAAATGACTTTTCTAGTCTGGTTGAAAATCTTAATGCTACTACTGAAAAACATGGTTTGCCTCTCAACGAAATCAAAAATTTCGAACTATCAAAAACAGATTCTATTAAAATACTTGCCACTTTGCCTCCAGAAAAACTAGCATTACTAATGGGTGTTGCCATAGATATTGCTAGCATGAAAGAAGGCCTGTCCCAATTTATGAATTATAACGCAGATCAATTAGCTGACTTTAACAAACATCTCAAGACTGCAATAGAAAAATTCGATAGCATGTTGGAAGGAATCTAAACATGTCAGGCACCGTACTCCAAGATCCCTTCTATGAAATCGCCAATTCGATTTTTCATAGTGGGATCCTAATAGGTCAAAAACTCATGCCCCAACTTCAACTTGACGGGCTCACTGAGCAAAACAATTCTGTTCTCAACAGGGAGGAGGATGAGGAACTACTCACAGAAGAGGAGCTTGCCGAAATAAAGGCATCCATTGCAGAGATTGAGCAAGGAAACTACAAGACTCAAGAACAAATGAAGGAAAAATACGGGCTGTAATTTGGCAGTTATTTGGAGGGTTGTCTACTCTGCCAAGGCACAAAAGGATCTAGATCGTATTGATGCAGGCATCGCAAAGAGGGTGATCTTGTTGATGGATGAAGTTGCATCAAACCCTTACGGATTGCTTGAAAGAATGAGAGGCTCGCCATTTTATAAACTCCGCATTGGCCAGTATCGTGTGGTCGTTGACATGGTAGGACACAAATCGGTTCTGCATGTGGCCAAAGTAAAACACCGCTCACAAGCCTACAAAAAATAACCGTGCAAGGCTCACCTCCACCAGGCTGTCCTCGCTATTTTACACGTGGCAGGGGGGGTTGTTGCCTAATTAGACAATTTGGCCTGATTCTCTCAATCCCCACACCTATTGATCGGATCGGGTGCAGACTCTCTAATGAGCAAACACAAGAGGCGCAAGGAGTACCGGACGTAGTATCATGGGGGTTGTTGCATAATTCATTGGAATTCATGAAAGCCGTTGAGATGCCATATGATCAGGCGTGCAAAAGGGCGGAAATTCAGAAAAACGTGCAGATTGGGTCAAACAAGTGGAATTAGGCGACAACCCCAGTATCATGCTGCCCACACCCAAGATCTGGGTTTCTCCCATCCCATATAGTTTCTTTGATCATGGAGAACCCGTGTCCTGTCCCGGTCAAGCCGGAACCGGGACGGCCCACGATCCACAGCAGGGGCAAGCTTGCCTGCCTGTGCATCCTAATGGTGTACATGAACCTGACGTACCGCGACATGCAGGGCCTCGCAGAGTGCCTAAAGCTGCCATGGGACGAGCCGGTGCCGGACCACAGCACCATCGGCAAGTTCATGCAAAAGTAACAGGATAGCCCCTGCCTAGTTGATTTTTTATGACCACCTGATCTATAAACTATCATTACCCGGGAAACACATGTCTACAGCCTCGGAATTCAAGGCATTGTCCAAGGAGCTTGCCTGCGTCAAAGCGGAGCTTCAGAAGACGCAGGGGGAGCTTGACATAGAGAGGGCAGCATCTGCCATGCAACATGCCGAGGATGCCGCAAGAATCAAGCAGCTTGAACAGCGCATCAAATACTATGAGAACCCGCACAGCCCCTCCTCGCAGAACTCGATTCCGACCAGGCAGAAAAAGGCAGCAGCCGCGGCAGGGGCCTCTGGAAGGGTACCGGCAAGGCCGGGCCGCAGGCCCGGACACGAGGGCATATCACACAGGAGAACACCGACCCGGTACAAAACGCACGTGCCTGACATGTGCGGCGCGTGCAACGGGCGCGACCTGACAGATCCGGTTCCCGCCGGAACCAGGATGGCTACTGACATTCCAGAGATCCCAGAGCCGGTCACGACACAGCACTACTTTACCCGCCGCAAGTGCCGCAAGTGCGGCGCCATCACCACGACAAACGGGGGCGGGCTGGTCGTTCCGGGCACCGAGTTTGGACCCAACATTGCCTCCTATATCGGCACCCTGTACACCATGCCGGCATCCGTCGACTCGATCAGGCGCATCGTAAAGGAGATCTTTGAAATTGATGTAAGCAAGGCGATGATACAGAACTGCCTCAAGGCCGTTGCAAAGAAGCTTGATCCGTGCGTGGAGGACATCAAAAAAGACATTGCAGGATGCGACCACGTCCACATGGACGAGACGGGGATGCCATACGACGGCAAGAGCGGCTACATGTGGGTGGCAGTGGGAGTCAAGGACGGCAGGGCAGTCGGTGCGCACATGGTGGCAACTGACAGCAGGAGGGCATCCGTACTGGATGAGCACTTTTCATACGTGCCCAGAGTCGGGGTGACTGACGGATACCCCGGATACGATAAGTTCTTTGGCAGGAACAGGCAGCGGTGCTGGGCCCACATAATCCGGGAGGCAGATGCCCAAAGCGAGAAAACGGACTCCCCGGAGGTTCGCGCCGCAGGCGAGCGCCTCAAGTGGCAGATGCATTGCGCCAAGGGGCCGGGGCCGCCGGAGGAGGCTGCCAGGTAGCACGACAGTCGGGTGGCAGAAACACGCGAGATTGCCGCCACATACAGGAAGGAAGGATGTGACAGCTGTGCCACAAAGATTGACAACGCCTCGGAGTTTCTCTACACGTTTACGACGCGTCCTGGGATGGATCCCACCAACAACCTAGCAGAGCGCACGCTGAGGCCCGGCGTGATCGCGCGCAAGATACGGTTCGGACTGCGGACAAAAGACGGACAGAAGATGTTCGGTAACATATTGACGTGCATCGAGACATGGCGCCTCCGGGGGTGCAACGTTACGGACATGATCAGGGACGCGCTGGTCAGAAACCCCGGGTACGTGGTCGTCTGCCCCTAGCAATCCTGCACTAATCTGCCTGCGGTTGTGATTTTCATGCCTGAAAAGACGGTGGGTGTGACTTTAACTCTAGGCAGGGGCTAACCTATTACATGCAAAAGATTCCCTACTCGTGGCTGCAGGAGATTATGAAGGAGACCGCGCGAAGGTGCCTTGTTGGGTATGACCGAGGTTGTCGCCTAATTCCCCCTGCCTGACTCAATCTGCACACTTTTCTGAATTTCCATTCCCTTTGCACGCCTAATCCAGACGACACCCCATGGTTTTTAGGAATTTTGATGAATTAGGCGACAACCTCGATGCCACCCAAAACGCCGATACGCCTAGCTGTGCCTCTTGGCATGTATGTGGTACTGGAACCGGAATCAACATACGCCCTTGTCTGTACCGGGATTCTATGGGAAACTACGACATCCAACATCGGTGCAAATGATGTTACATCATCTATCTGCCGTGGAAGATATTTGAACACAGGCATGTGTTACTCACAGTAAAAGTGGAAGATCCTCTTCATACACGTACTGTACCAGCGGCATGTCTCCGGCATTATCATACTTGTCAATTATATCCCATGTGTCCCTCTGTTTTTCGGCATGGCACACCACCTTATCATCGACGATCACTATCCAATGGCCTGCATATTTTTTACGATCCTCTGCAGGCATGTTGTCAATATATTCCGTACTTGCCGTCTTCATCATTATATCATCAAAAAAAGATTATTTTAGGGTTTATCAACGCGCAGTGTGAAGCAAAAGCTCGTCAAGATCAAGACGCCATGGGGTGCCTCGGAGCCAAGCCCGGGATTTTACGAACTTGTGTTTTCCACTATATAATCACATCCTGCAATCACGACAGTTTGTGGAACACATCCGAGAACAATCACATCTTGACACTTTTCTTCCGGCTGTGTTTTATTCCATAACAGACCTTATGCGTAATCGGTTCAGATCTGGGATTATTACGAACAAATTTGCCTCATTCAGGTCGATTACGCAAAGTCTACTATTCGAAGGGGTGCACGATAATGATGGAAGACGAGGCCTCGTTCATCCCGGGATGGAGCGTCAAGAACAGCTGGTACCCTTGTAGGGGAGCCTGTCCCCACTCGCCAGCCTGAGAAGCAATCCGTAATTAAATTACGAGTGGCAGGTTGCAGTTGTTTTCTGCCGTGTTTTTCAGGCCACAGCGGCTATCCGTTCCAGTATCCTCAGGTTGACCAGCCCGCACACGATACTGTTGGCCAGATCGTACTTTCTGAGCCTGTTTCTGTACTTGTAGCTCATTATCTTGAATGTCTTGACCCTGCGTATGCCATTCTCCACGTACACCCGTATCTTTGAGTGTGTTCTGTTGTACTCTTTCATCGTCGGTCAGCTTGCCGCCAGGACTCTTCTTGATTGGAAGTATAACCTTCGTCCCTGCATCGATGTGCTGCGCACCCTGGTATCCGCGATCCATATAGTGCCGCAGCTCCTCGCCGTCCTCCTCACCGCTCCAGAACGTGGGGTGCTTCATCTGGTATATCTTGACGTCGTTTACGCGCCCCGGCGAGTGCGGGGTCTTGTGCACTATGGCACCGTGTATGTTGACCGTATACTGGACCTTGGCCGTGTGCGTGCCTGCCTTGCCCGAATAGTGCGACTCTTCCATGTCCTTTCTCTTGGGCCTGTTTGTGGGCTGCTCGGAGGCGTCAGTCAGGCACACCATCCCCGGGAAGATCTCGGCCAGCTCCTCGACTGAGGAGATCCTCTTGGAGTCCTTGTAAATCTTCTCGGGGATCGGCAGGCATTGTTTTAGCAGGGGCTCAGTCAGGCTTATGGAGCGCGAGACCGACGCCTGTCCTATACCGAACATGGCGCCAGCCACGTCCTGGGAGACGTACGTCCTGTAGTAGAACAAGACCAGCAGTACGCGGTTCCTCAGATCCAGGGCAAAGGGCCTGCCTGCGCCTATATCCCGCACACGGTCGGGCCTTGAGAGCCTCTTCTTCTCGGTATCTGGAAATTTCTTTTGCACCTCGGTACACAGCTGGTCAAACTCTGCCTCGGTCATTCCTGCAAACATCCGGAACGTCCGTGGGTTTTTTGTCAGTCTATCGATCAAACACATGACTTGTACATGGTTTTACAGGTATTTTGATCCGTCAGGCATAGATTAGTGCCCAAGTGGGTCAAAATCTGCTAATTAAGAATCGCTTCTCTGTCGACTAGAAGGCTTTACTCGATTGTGGCCCTGTCGGCAAACTGCCTTGACTGTCGCTTTTACGACAAGGTCAAGTACACGTTCATCAAGTTTCTCAAGGTGTTTCGATGCAAGTACGGCAAGGTGGTGCTGTTTGTCGACAACGCCTCGTATCACAAGGCCGAATTGGTCAATAAAAGGATGGCAGAGTGGAACAGTGGCGCGGCGCTAAAGTACCTGCCGCCGTACATGCCGCAGCTGAATAGCAGGGGAACAGTGGCGCGGGTTCAAAAAGGCAACTGCAAACTGGCTGTACGAGGCCGTAGACGAGATGCAGAAATCCATACGCGCCACGCTGCGAAGGCGGGATCAGGGCCTACAAGCTGTGGGTGATTATCTAAACTGGATGCTACGGAATGGATTATATCACATTAAAACATCGGAGTCATCATGGTGTGCTTTTGTGGATGCGAGGCGTATGAAAAAAACGATGATGGGTTCAGGATAGAATGTGTAAGATGTGGACACGGCCCACAGAACCACGACGACGAGTTTCGCGCAGCAGCACGTGCAAACGAGGGTCAGAGTCAAAAGCGGGATGCAGACTTTGGATAGTCACTGGCCGATAATCTTAACCAACACTCTCTTACTCCGCCTTCCGTCAAACTCGCCATAAAATATCGCCTCCCAGGGACCAAAGTCCAGCTCTCCGTTTGTTACAGAGACTACAACCTCTCGTCCCATGACCTGCCTTTTCAGATGTGCATCGGCGTTATCCTCACCGGTATCATTATGCCTATAGTCCCCGGTTGGCTCATGCGGGGCCAGCTCCTCCAGCCACTTTTCGTAGTCATGGTGCAACCCGGGTTCGTTGTCGTTTATGAACACGCTGGCAGTGATGTGCATTGCATTTACCAGGCACAGTCCTTCCTTGATGCCGCTTTTATGCACAAGCTCCCTCACGTCAGGCGTAATATTGACAAACGCGACGCGGGTTTTTGTGTTAAATGTCAGGTATTCTGTCAGTGACTTCATGGTTGTGGTTTGGGATGTTGCTTCTTAAAAATTACGGCAGGCTCAGAACTCAAGATCCAATTCATCAATCATTGGGATACGTTCATCACCGCCCGCAAGCCGTTTTCAGACACCATACTAATTGAGTCTTTCAAGAAGCTTGATAAATGGCAAGCCGGTGTGCATATCTATGGTAGCGATAGACGCATCGGCATCCCTTGAAAGCTTCAGGCGCTTCGTTATTGCAAGCACGTGCAGCTCGTTTGCCCCAAAAAGCTATCTGGATGACTTTGAGGTGTTTGCAGAAAGAGAGGAGGGCCTGGGCTCAATCTATGTGGAGGCAGCCGACAAGGTCACCCTGAAAAAGATTCGTGAGATTACATTTGTCAATGCAAGAGACGTGCTGGGCATAATTTATACGTCAAAGAGTGGAAACACCTTGCTCAAGTGGAGGCAGATTAGGAGGCATAGTGGAAAGGTGACGGGAAACGCATCCTCAAACTCTCTGGTCAACCTGGCCGAGGCGGGGGTGATTACCTTGGACTGGGTAGAAAACTATGTCAAAAAGAAGAGTCAGGGCGATTCCAAAGATAGCAGGTAGGTATTTTCTTTTTTACTATCGCATGGTTAAATGGCTATGATTGGCAGGGTTGTCGACGACAATACGATTTCCGTGATTGTCCAGGATGCAGATGACCTGCTAAGTCTTCGCCGCGTGATCAAGGTGGGCGACAGGATGACCGGGGACACTACGCGGGTAATCAAGCAGGACAGGGAATACTCGAGGCCAGACAGGGGTGAGAGAGTCAGGGTCAGAATCTCATTGCGAGTCGAAAAGATATCGTTAGACAGCGCCGTAGACAGGCTAAGAGTTGCAGGAACGATACTGGAGTCAAGCAATGAGGCAGTTCCGCACGGCTCGCACCACTCCATGCTAATCAAGGCAGGGGATGCATTTACAATCTTTAAGAAAAAGTGGGGCGGCGTAGAAAAAAAGCTGGTCGATACAGAAAACGACAGGACGGGGTTTGTTCTAGTCGCAATCGACAGGGCAGACTGTGGGATAGCAAGACTGGATGGAACCCATTTGGAGGTCATGCCAAACATCTATTCGGGCTTGGCTGGAAAGCAGTACAAGACTAGCTTTAACACGGAGAAATTCTTTCAGGAGGTAGACAGGGCAGTAGCATCCGTCATAAAAGAGGGTGACAGGATGGTAGTCTTTGGTCCGGGGGAGACCAAAAGGAGGTTTGCAAACTATGCCGAAAAATCATCAAGTGCAAAAAAGCCAGGCATTCAGATAGTCGAGGGAATAGATTCGGGCGGGGAGGACGGCATCCATACGTTTACAAAATCAGAGGCCATGAAGGAGATAATGGCAGGCAGCAAGATCGCACGGATTGCGGATATCATTGACAGCGTGATGTCGATGGCAGGCAGGCAAAGCAGGAAATTTACCATGGGGTTCGAGGAGGCCAATAACGCAAATCGGTATGGCGCCATCGAGTCGCTGGTGTTTTCGGACAGGGTACTAGAAGACGAGGATGAGGGGAGGATCATAGAGTTCCTAAACGATGCAGAGTCAAAAGGTACGCAGATTTTCAGCGTAGACTCGTCAACGGATCTTGGTCTCAGGGTGGCCGGACTTGGCGGAATGGTCTCAACATTGAGATTTGCGGTGGAAAGCTAGATGGTGGAGCCAAGAACCCACCTCATGTATGACGGATTGACGGAGGAGACGTCTATCTCTGCGATTTCAGGCACGTCATAAGGATGGAGTTCTGCCAGCGTCTTTTTGAGGAGATCCTTGTTTTTTTGTGCGGTCTTGAAGATTCCTAGGTACTCGCCTTCGTTTTCGATTTTGCCCCTCCAAGAATATACTGAGGAGATCGGGAAAAAGTTCACACATGCGACGATTTTGTCTCTGACCAGCTGGTTGGCAATCTTGGTCAGGGAGCGCTTGCTGGGAAATGTGGAGATTACAACTGCCGGCTTCATAGTAAGTGATAAATGGCGTAATTAAAAAAAGTAGCAATAATTGGAGCTTGATTTTCTTTCACAAAATGCAATCATCTACGTCCTGATTGGCTGGGTCGCCGTTTTGGCAGTGGCCAAGGGACTGAGGCTGGAAAAACGGGGGTTTGAGCTAAAGGCATACAGCCTTGTCTACAAGAACTACCAGGTCCAATCGGTTCTCTCCGGCATGCTAGGCAGGACGCGCAGGGGAATTCGCGTCTTTGCCGACGTAAGCGTAGTTGCGGGCTTTATGATGATGGGCTTTGCGTTCTGGTTCTTGCTGGACAATATCTTCAAGTTTGTTTTTATCCCATCAGAGGCTGCCGAGCTGACAGTCCTTATTCCGGGAATAACGCTGACCTCGGGATCTGCCATTGCGGCGTTTTTGCTGTCGCTGCCCATCGTGCTAGTCGTGCACGAGGGAGCGCACGGAATAGTAGCCACGCTAGAAAAGATCAGGGTAAAATCAGGGGGCTTTGCAGTCTTTATCGCAATTTTTGCGGGATTTGTAGAGCCTGACGAGGAGGAATTTGAAAAGGCAAAAAAGATTTCAAAGCTTAGGGTGATAGGGGCAGGCGCAACGGCAAATGTTATTTTTGCACTGGCCCTTGGGGCGCTGCTGCTTACAAACCCGGTGTTTGCACTGGTGCTGCCCGAGCAGGTTGTGGATGCATTTTACGTAGCGCCTGAAGGGGTAAAGGTTCTGGAAATAACGAGCGGGTTTGGAGCTGAAAAGGCCGGAATGGCAGTCGGGGATGTCATTACGCAGATAAATGAGGCAAGAGTAAATACGTGGGTGGATCTCCAGGAGATAGAGCTGCTGCCCGGACAGACTGCAGACGTTTCGGTGCTGCGCAGTGGACAGGAAATAACGTTTCCAGTTGAGATAATGCCGTCTCCTGACGATCCGGAGATAGGAAGAATGGGGATTATCAGAGACAACACATCCCATACTCCAATCTATGACTTTATACAGTGGGATCCGCACGTGTCCATGTACCTGCTGTGGCTCTGGCTGATTTCATTTTTCATAGGAATAATCAACATGCTGCCCCTGCCAATTCTTGACGGGGGTAAGTTTATCCACAGCATCATAGTCGACAAGATCTCTGAGGCCGGGGTCAACAGAATCATGTGGTCCATCTACGCCTTTACGTTTGCCGTATTTGGCCTCAATATTGCGCTGACATACATCAAGTCAGGCTGGTTTACGATATAGCATCTAAAAAGTCATAAGGACAGGCGAGAATCGATTTTTGTGCAATGCGGCAGATGTGAAAAAGTAGCAGCATATACAAGGAGGTATTCCGGGGAAAGCCTGTGCTCCGGGTGCTTTACAGACTCAATTATGAGAAAGACTGCAAAAACAATTTCAAAGCACAGGATGATAAGGGGCGGTGATCTGGTAGCCGTCGCCGTTTCAGGCGGCAAGGACTCGCTTGCACTGCTGCATATTCTAGATCAGATGTCAAAATCACACAATTTTAGAATCCACGCAGTCACAATAGATGAGGGCATACCCGGATATCGCAATGAGGCGCTGGAAATTGCAGGGGAATACTGTGGGAAGCTCGGGGTCAAGCACGGTGTTTTTTCATACAAGGGACTGTTTGAGCTGACACTGGAGGAGGCACTGGGACAAAGGGGGGGTGAAAAAACCTCGTCATGCTCGATTTGCGGCACGCTGAGACGGCGCGCAATGGATCATGCGGCAATGGAAATCGGGGCAAACGTAATAGCTACGGCACACAATCTGGATGACAACCTGCAGACATATCTCATCAACATGCTGTCGGGGGACGTCAGTAAGATCGGCCGGATGAGTCCGGATGCAGAAAATCCCGTCTTGAGAAAAATCAAGCCGTTTTCAGAAATCTACGAGTCCGAGATTGTCTTTTATGCATTTGCAAACCAAATACCCTTCCAGACAGAGCCATGTCCGCACATGGGCGAGGGAATCAGGACAGAGATTCGCCAGTTCCTAAACTCGCTGGAGGGACAGCATGTGGGAATTAAAAACAACCTGTACAACTCGGTTGTAAAGATTTCAGGGATTGTCAGGGAGGCAGATTCCAAGGCAAAAACAAGATGCCGGAGCTGTGGGGCACAGTGTACGGGAAAAATCTGCTCGGTATGCAGTACCGTGTCCAAATTTAAGGGAAAACAGGCCTAATGCAAATATAACAATACGTTGTAGGGTTTCTGGTAGTAGGTAGGATCGGGGCGCCAGCCGTGCCCTGTTCTGAAACCGGCTATATGCAGAGATCAGTAACTACTGGGTAAATCTCTAGAAGGGTGATTCCCGCTTGGCGTGCGGAAATGAAATCACGCCGAAGCGGGTGGTTGCAAGACTGGAATTATCCGAAGGGATAACTTTCAAGACTGAGCCATCGAAAGGGACGAGGTCCGGGAGGGAGCAATCCTAAGGTGGGGCATCCACGCTTCTTCGTCAACGTGGCGGATCTTGTACGCCCTGAAATGGGGTCACCGGTCTGGATCGGAACCAGTAGGGCTACTACTATATACTAATTTCAAAGAACTGTCTTATGACAGGACTGGTCTCGTTTGGAAGCAGGAGAAGCTATGATGACTTTAAAAAACAAGTCCCAGAAAAAATACAGCCGCTGTACGATTTGATCAGGGATTACTGCCTGGGACTGGCAGACAACGTGGTGGAGGATGTAAGAATGCACAGGATTGTATTTTGCAAGTCGATCACGCTTAGATGGTTTGCAGACGTTGCGCCCGAGGGGGATCTGGTTGTGATTAAGATTCAGAAAGGCCGCAAGGATCCGCTCGGCATGGCCAAGGTCTCATCGCAGGAGGATTTTGAAAGGATAAAGCCGGTGATAAAGGAGGCGCTAGAGACCATACGCTAGTACAGCACGTCAAACTTTGTGAACTCGCCAGCATAGTCCTCATTTCTAATCTCGACGTCCTCCACCCTGGCATTTGCCGGACCCGCGTGCGCCCACTCGACTACCTTGCTGACATTAAGATCCTCGCCCTCCAAAATGGCCTCAACGCGGCCGTCTTTGAGATTCTTGACCCATCCGAGGACATTGTTTCTCCTTGCCATAACTTTTAACGCCTGTCTGAAGAAAACCCCCTGCACCTTGCCGGTTACAAACAGGTGTATTCGCTGTGCCATCCAAAGGAATTCTTGAAAAGCTATTAATCAATTTTAGGCTGGGCTACCTTCTATCTTTGATTCTGGCCCTTCCGGTCTTTCTTGCAGCAATACTTCCCACCTTGGCGCCCGGAGGAGTGTCCCTGGATACGGTTGAGCTCTGGCCGACGTGCTGGTGCCGTCCACCGCCATGCGGGTGAACGTAGGCTGCCTGTGCGACGCCTCTGACTATTGGGTACTTTCTGCCCCGTGCGCGGAATTTCCTCCATTTTCCACCCGCGCTCATCAGCGGCCTCTCAGACGCGCCGCCGCCGGACAGGGAGCCGATCATTGCGCGGTTTTTGGGATTCAGTGTGATGAACTTGCCAGAAGGCAGCTTTACAGTCACCCCGTCCTCCCCATGTGAGAAGACAGTTGCGCTTGTTCCTGCAGACTTGACAATTGCGCCGCCATCGCAGAAATGCCGCTCTACGTTGCAGACGACCGTGCCATCTGGAATGTTTTGGACGCTAATCACGTTTCCGTCCTCGATTTTTGATTTTAGGCCAAACTGCATGACAGTGCCTACCTTTGTTCCAATGACGGCAGGAACAAACGAGATTGAGCCGTCCTCAAACCTGACCTTTGCGAGGGGGGCGTCACGGCCTCGCTCATGTACAAGATCGACTATTTTTCCCTCATGCTGCTCGGAGAGTGGATAGCTTGGATACTTGGCATCTGCCACCTTGCCGGTCGCAGATACCCTAAACTGCATGCCTCCACGGCCGCGTCTTCTAACCAGCGGTCTCTTTCCCATGTAGATCGACGGTCACAATCCTTCCGATTTTAAGCTTATGGTTGGCAGCGCGCAAGCGATCCTGAGGCGGCAAGTGAGGCGTGGCCGGAATTGCTGCTTTTGACTTGTCACTGGCATGACTTGAGGCGCCTGCTTCTTGCCCAGATTCGGTTTTTGCCCGGTTTTTCAGCACATTTTGCTCAGCTGGAAAGAGCTTGCCCCCAGGCGAGTGCCTGTCAGGGCCTTGATCACCAATGCCCCCCACCCGGTATCTTTTGGAGGGGTCAAACTCTTGCGTTTGGAAGCGCCAAAGATATAAAAATTAGCCAAAGACCATTTTTGTATGAGTCAAAACGCCCTCTCCCTCAAGGTCCTAGAGGCATACACCAGGGATGTAGGCAGGGGGGTCGCAAGAATTGATTATGACTCCATGGATACCCTAAATGCCTCCACAGGCGATGTTATTGAGATCAAGGGAAAGAGGAGAACCGTTGCAAAATGCCTTCCGCTATATCCGTCAGATGAGGGCAAGGGAATCATTAGGATTGACGGACTAGGTAGAAACAACTCAGGCATAGCAATAGGGGATACAATTTCGGTTAGAAAAATAAAGGCAGTCGCTGCTGAAAAAATAGTGGTTGCTCCACTAGAGGCGATCCCGCCGATAGATGAGAGATACCTTGCTGACGCACTAGAAAGCGTTCCCCTGATCAAGGGGGACAATGTCATGGTGCCGTACTTTGGCGGAAGGCTGACCTTCCAGGTCATTGGCGTGACGCCTGCAGCTGACGCAGTCCTAGTCACCCAAAAGACGGTATTCCATATTGCAGAAAAAGGCGAGACGCTAAGGGGCGTCCCACAGGTCACCTATGAGGACATCGGGGGGCTGACAGATGAAATTAAAAAGGTAAGGGAGATGATTGAGCTGCCACTGCGCCATCCGGAGATATTTGAAAAGCTTGGAATCGAGGCACCAAAGGGGGTTCTGTTGTACGGCCCGCCCGGAACCGGCAAGACCCTGCTGGCAAAGGCCGTTGCAAACGAAAGCAATGCCCACTTTATTAGCATATCAGGTCCCGAAATCATGTCAAAGTTCTACGGAGAGAGCGAGGCAAGACTGAGGGAGATTTTCAAGGAGGCAAGGGAAAAGGCGCCTTCGATTATTTTCGTAGACGAGATAGATTCCATTGCGCCAAAAAGGGAGGAGGTTACCGGCGAGGTGGAAAGAAGGGTCGTATCACAGATGCTATCCTTGATGGACGGTCTGGAGGCAAGGGGCAAGGTCGTGGTGATCTCGGCGACAAACAGGCCAAATGCAATTGATCCCGCACTAAGGCGTCCGGGCAGGTTTGACAGGGAGATTGAGATCAAGGTTCCGGACAAAAAGGGCCGCAAGGACATTCTTGCAATCCATACAAGAAACATGCCGCTGTCAGACGAGGTGAACATGGACAAGGTGGCGGCAATCAGCCACGGATACGTAGGCGCGGATTTGGAGTACCTGTGCAAGGAGGCGGCCATGAAATGCCTGAGAAGGCTGCTGCCGGAGCTAAACCTCGAGGATGAGAAGATACCACCCGAAACCTTGGACAAGCTGATTGTAAACTCAGACGACTTTCAAAAGGCCATAATCGAGGTAACGCCATCCGGAATGAGGGAGGTGTTCATCGAGAATCCGGACGTAAAGTGGGAGGATGTCGGCGGATTAGAGGACGTAAAAAAGGAGCTCCAGGAGGCAGTCGAGTGGCCCATGAAGTATCCGGGACTGTACGACAAGCTGGGACACAAGATGCCGCGTGGAATCCTTTTGCACGGGACAAGCGGGACAGGCAAGACCCTGCTGGCAAAGGCCGTGGCCACGCAAAGCGAGGCAAACTTTGTGTCCGTAAGAGGCCCTGAACTGCTCTCAAAGTGGGTAGGAGAGTCAGAGCGGGGAATCAGGGAAATTTTCAAACGCGCAAGACAGTCTGCTCCATGTGTCGTATTCTTTGACGAGATAGACTCGATTGCGCCAGTCAGGGGAGCAGGCGGCGAGACGGCCGTTACTGAGAGGGTCGTAAGCCAGCTACTGACGGAGCTGGACGGGATGGAAAACATGCACGGGGTCGTAGTCCTTGCAGCGACAAACAGGGCAGACATGATTGATCCAGCACTCTTGCGCCCGGGCAGGTTTGATAAGATCATCCAGATTCCGCTGCCAGACAAGGAAAGCAGGAAGAGGATACTGGAGATCAATGCAAAGGAGATTCCAGCAGTCACTGATCCAAGCAAGGAAGAACATGTGGACTTTGACAAGCTGGCAGAAATGACGGACGGACTGAGCGGTGCGGACGTTGCGGCAATTGCAAACACGGCCGTGTCACTGGTCATCCACGAGTTCCTCGATAGCCATCCAGAGATCAAGGAAATCGAAAAGACCACCAAGGGTGCAGAGGTAAAAATGAAGAACTTTGAAGAGGCCGTAAAGAAGGTCAGAGAGCAAAAGGATCTCAAGATAGGGGAAAAACTCGTCGCCTCTTACTACAGGTAGCCTTTATAATATACGCAAAAATCTACAGGCGGCAAAACGGGCAGACGCCCGACCCCAGATACCATGACCTCGCCAACGTGGGAGGATTCGTAAGAGTTTGCCCCTATACTACACTGCAGACCAAGGCCTTGATCACCATGTCATATCTTCTGGAGGGGGCAAATCCTTACGGGCCACCGCTGCAAGCGTGTCATCGAGCTTGGCCGATCTAGGCGCCGATGACATACACGACGAACTGGCTCGCCCCGGGATGCGGTGTGAAGAATATGGTGATCAAGACCCCGGCCGGCAGTATCGCACAAGGGGCAAACTCTTACGAATTGCTTGATGAGGCGTCCAGGAACATCAAGGAAGAGGAGAAAAACTGCACCGACAGCGCGGACGCAGTCAAGATCCCCAACATGCTTGCAGACGGGACATCGCCGCTGGCGCGGCTCGGCACCGGCGAGAACCAGGACATGCCGGGCAAGATTATGCTTGCAGACGGCGGATACGGTTCAAGGAAGAACGTAGCCGAGTGCCACAAGCGAGGCATAAGGCCACTCATACGGCTCTTGACAAGCTGCAATGCAAAGGGCAGGGGCACCGGCGACAAGTGGGGCCGGCTGGTGCGATGGCAGCTCGGGGGCGGTCCCGAGGAGCAGGTGGGCAGCCTATCAAAGGAGGAGGGGCAGGAGAACCTGCGGTACCCGAAGAGCACGGTCGGCTTTGGCATCAGATGGATCGTCGAGATCGTGATATCGGCCATAAAGCGCATGTTCGGCGAGGACGTAAAGGCCCTCAAGTGGTCCAATATAGTACAGGAGGTAAAGTTGAGGATATGGCTGTACAACAAGTGGATCGCAGAGGCGGTGGCTGCCGTGTAGGAACCGAGCGCCGGTAGTGATCCGGAAGAATTGGCTGGGCTCTAGTCGGAGTTATGCATCCATGGTAAAACGCCCGCCAGTAACATGGCGACGTTCCTTTCGTCTTCTGATCCGTGCCTAGTCGGCCGGGCCGTGCTTTATAGCTAACGCTAGCAATACGCACGAGCCAGTCCTGTCGCACCTGCCGAGGTGCGGGCGGATCATTGGGTGGGTGGGGGATGGAAGGTGGTAATCCTATGCCGTTCCCGCCAGTTCTGTCACCCTCTTGATCTTCTTGTCGTACAGGACAGCATTGCGCGATGAATACGCAGTCTTTGTCGTCAGCATGTGCCAGATTATCCTGAGCATCTTGTTTGCAACATGCGTTATCGCTATGACGTGGTTGTTGCCGTTCCTTTTGCGGACCCTCTCGTAGAACTCCCTCATCCTGTCGTCGTGCTGTACGGCGACGTTGGCTATCTGGATCATCAGCCAGTTGATCCTGCGGTTTGCATCCTTTTTCATGTGGCCGTGGTACTCGCGTTCCCCCGACTGGTACACCCGGGGACACATGCCGGCCCAGGACACAAGCTGGTTCGGCGATGGAAACCTGGTTATGTCACCGATCTCTGCTATCAGCAGCATTGCTGCAAAGGTGTCTATTCCCGTCATGCTCAACAGCAGCTTGGCATCCTCGTTCGATCCTGCCTGTCTTCCTATGTCCTCCCCTGCTTGGTCTATCTCCTCTGTAACTGATGCAATCCTCCTAGTGCAGCTTGCCAGTATCCTGTCATCGTTTGGCATGTTCAGCCTGGTATCGGAGATCTTCCGTATGGCCTTCTTGGAGTACATCGTGGATGCATCTATGGCTATGTCGTACTTGTCAAGCCAAGCTGTGCAGCCCGTTTATGACTGCGGTCCTCTCCTGTACCATCCGTATCCTGTACCTCATCAGCTCCCTGACATCCCTCAGCTCTGCTGATGCCACGTAGCATCGTGGTATCATTCCGGCCCTGAGCGTGTCGGCTATCTTCCTTGCGTCTATCGGGTCGGTCTTTGCGCTGGTCTCTGATACTATCTTCATCTTGAGGGTGTTTGCAAGCAGTATGGGGATATGCTGATCCTCAAACGCCCTGAACGTCTTTAGCCACATGTTGCCCGTTGACTCGCACGCGGCCTAGCACTTTTTGTACTCTTTTTTCAGTCGTGCAGCAAGCTTTGATGCCTCCTTGTACGTGTTGTTATACGAGCCCTCCTCTAGCACGTGTCCCTTGGCGTCGATGACGCACACCGCATTTTCTCTTTCCAATGTCTATTCCTATGCTTCTCAATCCTTTTCTTTCACCTCCTTTTGGATATGGTTTGACAGATCAGAAGCTGCATTCATCCATCAGTGCGCGTAGCACAGGAACAGCAGCTCGGATATCCCCATTCAACAGGTAGTGCGCGAAGCACATGCATAACGAGGGGTTGATCCATCACCCTGGCTACGGCGGGGGCGTTTTTATCATGTGTTCAACAGTCTAATTGTACGAGGCCACCTACCCCCATCAGTCAGGCACGAATTAGATGCATGATTGTGATTTTCGTGCCTAGCTAACAAGGGGACGTGACCACATACGTCTAATTACGCATAAAGTCTATTATGTCGGATTTTGGACCGCGATGAGTTTCTGGGGAATGACCGAGCAGATTCTACATACGGTTTTTGTGGCAACGCCGAAAAGAAAAAAGAGGCGAGTCATAGGGTTTGGAAATCAGAGATACGAGTTTGTAACGCTATCAAGGAAAAAATTCTTTGGGTTCACCGAGGAGGAGTCCAATAGGACAAAATTCAGCATATCTAGCAAGGAAAAAACGATAGTGGATGGACTAATGCATCCAGAATACTGCGGTGGAATTCCAGAGGTTGCCAAGGCAATATGGAATGTAAGAGGTGAGCTAGACTGGCAAAAGCTCCTAGAAATGGCAAAAAAGGTAACAGCTCGGGCTCTGGAAGTTCAGGTGTGAGTTTTGCCACCTTGAAGATCCCTCTTGGGCAGATTCGTGCCTGAAATCAGGAACAACTTCCAGAGCCCGAGCTGTTACCAAAAAAGGTAAAAATCAGTGTGGTGCTACGGAGGCCAGGATACCTGCTAGATATCTTGGAATTAGAAGGTGGCATTTCAAAGTCAGTCAAGGAAAACTTGAGGGGATATCCATACCATTACCTTGATCCGAGATCTGATAAAAAGAAAATTGAATATTCCAAGGAATACGGGTTGATAGTCAACGTGACAAGAACCCAGCTTTTGGGGTGGGGGGATTACTAGTGGATGATGAGAAAATGAGGAGGCTGGCAGGGCAGGAAAATATTCAAATCGGGACGATGGAAAAGGACTATGCAGTAATAAGCATTCTTTCGTAACAGGTCGAGCTCTGGAAGTTCAGGCGTGAATTTTACCACCAGAGGCCTCCGCAGATGTAATTCGTGCCTAAAATCGCAAGTCACTTCCAAAGCCCGAGCTGTTACATTCTTTCTCTTATTGCACGGCTGTCAAAACTGGATAAAATGGTGTCCAAGGGGGCACTGCAATAAAAAAAACCTACTTTAGTGATTTTAGATTTTCAGAAGACGTGGATTTTACCTGCTCTGAGGACGTTTCAGAGGATGTAAAAGCACTACTTGATGGCAAAAACGAGTTGGATTTTTCGGTTACAGGAATCAGGATTGAAACCACAGTGGGAGACAGCAGGAGGCTTGTTGTCAAATACAGGGGGTTCAACAGCTGGCCTAACAACGTACGAATCGATCTAAGCTTACGCGAGAGTGTGCAAGTCAGGCCGGCAAACCTAACTGTTTTACATAATTACGACGAGCTCCCCGCCTTTAGCATTCCTTCAATGTCAAAAGAGGAAATAATGGCAGAGAAGGTTCGGGCCGTGATCTACTCTGGAGCTCCCAGGCATCTATACGACTTGAACTACTTGCTTGGAAAGCAGGTATGCCTAGATCCCGAATTAGTACAAACCAAAACCAGTCTGTATGGCCATGAATTTAGCCTTGACAGGTTTAGAGAGGGTGTTCTAGGAATGGAGAAAAGGTGGGTTGGGGATTTGAGGTCCGTGCTGCCACAGGCTCCCCCTCCCTTCAAAGACGTTTCAACGGTGGTTTTAAAAAAAATACCAGAGGTTATGAACAGTAGTTCCGATTGTGGCCTGAAAATAAGGCAAATTGACAGATTTTTATGATCACTTGGATCTATAGGGGGAACTTTTAGCAATTCCTGCATGACAAAAAGTGCCAGGGCCGCTCAAAAGCCGTACGGACACAGGGAGCGCAAGATGTTCCAGAACGCCGTCTCGGCAGTAGGCATGAAGTTCTCTGACAGACACAACGCAATATACGATGAAACGGATGCAGCTGCGCTTCTGGCAACGATGTCCAAGGAGCGCATGTGCGCAGAACAGGCCGCAGAGATACTCCGGGACTCTGCAGGCCGCAGCCCCGGCGCCGACTGGCTGCTTGGCAAGCTGGGCCAGGTGGACTATGAGACGATGCACAAGAGGGCCGACAAGATCCTGCGCAGGACCGTCACAGACTCCATCAAGGGTGGCCTGATTGGAAAATCCCCGATCATAGCCATCGACAAGACCAAGATCCCGCGGTACGACCACAATCCGGACATGACCCACAAGATAAAGTACAGGGGGCCGGGCACCCGCACGGCTGAGGCATACATCACTGCAAGAACAGTAGGACAAAAGCACCAGACGCACCTTGCGTGCCTTCCGGTGACCAGGGACGCGTTTAACCCCGAATTCGTGCGTAAATTGCTGCAAACCATCAAGAGAATGCACATCAGGCCGCAGATGGTCCTGATGGACAAGGAGTTTTACTCAGTTGACGTACTCAACACGATAAATAATGCAGGATTGCGGTTCATGACTCCTGCAGTATGCACCAAGGGAGTTGAGAGGGCCATACAGGAGCACATAGACGGGCACAGGGATGCAGTCAGCAAGTATACCATATCCTCTGGCAGCAGCAAGATAAGATGCAACCTGATAATACTGGAAAGGGAGGATAAAAACAAGAAAAAGTTCCACATCGCCTTTGTCACCAACATGACCAACTGCACGCCGGAGGATTTGTTTGAGCTTCCCGAGGAGTACCGCAAGAGGTGGGGAATAGAGACCGGATACCGGGACGTCAAGAGGGCCATGCCGCGCACCTGCAGTCGGAACGATGCCATAAGACTCATACTGTTCTACCTGTCGCTTGGAATGTCTAACATCTGGATGATCGCAAGATCATGGTGCAAAAAAAAGAAGATCAAGCTCAAGGTACTGCTTGCCCGGATTATAAGATGGTGTATGAGACCATGGAACAAAAAGCCCCCCGATCCGGGCTAGGGCAGGCCGGGGTCACAATCGGAACTACTGATGAAAAAATAACCTGCCTGCCAAAAGAGAGGGCCCTTGCCGGGGATGCCCACGTGAGATGCCACAGGTAGTTTTTATAAAATAGGCTGCAGTAAACCACAGAATGTCAGGATTTGGAGGCTATGCAGGAGAGTCCCTTGAGTTTCTCAAAAAACGGCAGATCGTGGTGGGGGATTCCGTAAAAATTTCTGCAGGCTTGACATATGCGGGAATAATCATGCCAAGGTACGAGCATGCAGACGACAGGCACATAGTTATCAAGCTGAAAAGCGGGTACAACGTAGGAATAGAGCTGGAGAAGATAAGCGATATTCAAAAAATTACGACAGGCAGGAGCAAATCAAAGGGCAATCCGGAATCAAAGGGCAATCCGGAACTGCCAGACATCCTTCTGCTATCCACAGGAGGCACCATTGCAAGCAAGATAGACTACAGGACGGGTGCGGTAACCCCTACACTGACGGCACAGGAACTAAATGATTCAATTCCGGAATTATCAAAAATAGCAAACATTGATGCAGGGGTACTATTCTCAGAGTACTCAGAGAACATAGTTCCAGAGCACTGGCTGAAAATTGCAAAGGCCATCCAAGATACCGCTGATCCGGAAAAATATGCGGGGGTTATAATTGCACACGGGACGGACACGATGCACTATACCTCGTCGTTTCTTTCGTTTGCACTAGCAGGGTTTCCGATTCCGATTGCCCTGGTGGGATCACAGAGATCCTCGGATAGGGCATCATCAGATGCGGCACTGAACCTGATTGCAGCTGCAAGATTTCTGACAGGCTGCAAGACAAACGGGGTGTATGTCGTGATGCACCAGGATGGGAATGACGATACTGTGGCATGCCACATAGGTACACGAGTGAGAAAGAACCACACAAGCAAGAGGGGGGCATTTCAAACGATTGGGGACGATCCCGCATTTTTGATCGTAAACGAGGCCCTGCATGGAAACCTGAAGGGCCGATTCTTCGCCAGCAATGAGTTCAGGCCAAGGATAAAACTTGATGAAAGGGTGGCGCTCGTAAAATATTACCCGGGACTCAGCCCGGATATCTTGGAGGGGATTGCCGAGTCAGGTTACAAGGCAGTAATCTTCGAGGGAACGGGGCTAGGGCACATAGGTAAAAGGACGTATCCCGTGATCAAGAGGATGGGGGAGAGGGGAATCTTCATGGGAATGACCTCACAGTGCATTGACGGAAGGGTAAGGATGACGGTATATGAGAGTGGCAGGGACCTGCTCAGCTTGGGAATAGTCCCGCTGGAGGACATGATTCCAGAGACTGCCCTAGTCAAGGCAATGTGGGCAGCAGGCGTTTCAGAAGACCGGGACGGGATCAGGGGCATCATGCTAGACAAGGTAGCATCGGAATTTTCAGAATAGGATGGGCATCATGGAAAAATTCTCAATAAAAGACGCTGGCGTCAAGGTCGGACTTGAGATACACCAGCAGCTGGCCACCAACAAGAAGTTATTTTGCAACTGCCAGCCCATAGAGTCAGACGAGTACTCTATAAAGTTTCAAAGAAGGCTGCGCGCCTCAAAAAGCGAGCTGGGGGAGCTTGATCCCGCCGCATTGTTTGAGAGCGCGAAATCAAAGACAATCCTGTACTTTGCAAACCCCCAAAGCAGCTGCCTGGTAGAGCAGGACGAGGAGCCGCCACACGAGCTGGATGCAGATGCAAAGGAGACGGCTCTGATCATAGCGTCTGCACTAGGATCAAGAATATTCAGGGAGATCTTCCCAATGAGAAAAACGGTTATTGACGGCTCCAATACGACAGGATTTCAAAGGACCATGCTGGTATCCCAGGGGGGCCATTACGAGGTAGGCGATAAAAAAATCGGAATCCAGTCCATTTGTCTAGAGGAGGATGCCGCAAAGATTCTCGGGGACGAGGGCTCGGCGAGGAAATATGGACTAGAAAGGCTCGGCGTTCCGCTAGTAGAGATCGCCACCGAGCCATTTGAGGCAGAACCCGGGCAGATCAAGGACATTGCACTTGCACTAGGCAGGATTCTAAGAAGCACGAGGAGGGTCAAAAGAGGCCTGGGCTCGATTCGCCAGGACATCAACGTTTCAATAATGGGCGGGGCGGTCATAGAGGTAAAGGGGGTGCAGCAGCTAGATCAGCTGGAAAAGGTCGTCGAGTATGAGGCAAGGCGGCAGCACGGACTATTGAAAATCTCAGAGGAGATCCGGGGCAGGGGCTGGCTCCACAGCAGCGAGGATCGCATTGAAATCACAGGCGCAATGGGGAGCTGCAGATCAAGGATTGTACAGGACGCAATCAGGAAGAGACACAGGATTTTTGGGATTGTCTTTAAAAATTTAGGGGGCGTGTTCGGGTTTATGCCTCATGAGGGAATCAGGCTGGGAAGGGAGGTTGCAGAGATGGTGAGATTTTTTGGAATAGGCGGGGTGTTTCATTCAGATGAGCTGCCAAACTACGGAGTAGAGGAGGCAGACGTAGAAGACATAAGAAAAAATACAAAGGCTTCGGAAAACGACGCGTTTTTGATTCTTGCTGCCCCAGCAGAGAGGATGCACACAATCATTGATCAGATCATACAAAGAGTTGAGCATATCAGGGAGCATGCAATTCCGGCAGATACCAGACTGGCAACGCCGGCAGGGGAAACAAAGTTCCTAAGGCCAAGGCCGGGTGCAGCTAGAATGTACCCAGAGACCGACATTCCGCCGGTCATAATTTCTGAGCAGGATCTTTTGAATGCTCGTAGAAACATTCCAAAATCTTGGGATCAAACAATAAAAGAGATCCAAGATAGGTATCAGCTAAACGCCCAGCTGACCGAGCAAATCTTTGATTCTGAGTATATGGGGATATTTGAAAAAATATGCGGGGCGTCAAAAAGCTCGCCAAACTTTGTGGCATCCACTCTGTGCTCCACGGTTACAAATTTGGAGCGCAGCGGATTAGACAAAACAAGGCTGTCAGGGAAGGCCATGATCCGGGTTTTTGAACTGCTTGATGGTGAAAAGATTTCAAAAGAGTCAGTTGAGATGATTTTGGAGGGGATAATGTCAGGCAGGGACTCAGATCAGGTCATACGGGAGGCCTCCGATATGTCCCTGTCGGATGAAAAACTAGACTCCACACTAGAGCAGATCATAGATGAGAACAGGTCAATTGTTGAAAAGCAGGGGGAGCGAGCCCTGGGACCCCTGATGGGAATCGCAATGAAGACTCTCAGGGGCAAGACCTCCGGAGAGAAGATCAGCAGAAAACTGCAGGAAAAAATACAAAAGTTGTCATAATAAAAATTAGGAAAGGCGGAAATTTATTCTACTTTTCTTCTTCCGGTTCCGCGGCCCATTGAGACATATCTTCCCTTTGCAGAAGACGTTCCCGAGCCCTCCTTTAGATCACCGAACTTGATTTTCTTGGTACCGCGACCAACGGAAATATAGGTGTCCTTGGCTGCCTCCTTGATCTTCTTTTGATACTCTTTGTATGCGTCGCCAGAAACTGGAGTTTTTTTTAGTTCTTTGACAGGCCTTCGTGATGTTCCCCTGCCACCGATAAATCCCATGCAAAGTGTGGGGGGATATAGTTTTTAAAGTTGTTTATAAAAACGGAGAAGCGGCAGGGGCGGGATCTACCGTAACAGGATTGGCCCCTGCCGAGGCAGCAATCAGGCGCACATTTGCCTGCAGTCGTGATTTTCATGCCTGTCCGGCCCTAGGGGTCGTGACTTCAATTCTGCCCAGGGCCGTCCTACTACGATCTGCAAGTCCAGCCTTGCGGCGCTGGCACAACCGTCAGGCTCACGCCCAGCAACAAGGTTGAAGACTCTGCCCTTCCACGTGCCGACTAGCTCAGGCGGGGGATCTTGATTATAGTGCGGGAGGTGGGATTCGAACCCACGAACCCCTAGGAGATAAGGACCTGAACCTTACGCCTTTGACCAGGCTTGGCGACTCCCGCACCCTTCAGATCAAGGCTCTAGAATAAGTTTCTTGTGTGATCAGCTAAGTGAAAAGTACCCCGAACCTGACATCGGGGGGTTTGGGCTCCCTGAGATAATCCGTCAAATCCTCCTTGAATATGACAACGGTCACAAGTAATTGAGGGCTTTGACCGGCGATCTGCAAATGTACTTGTACATGTAAAGGCGGGCAAACAACGCCGTCCTGTAATACTCAGACATGGCATGCCGCAGCTCGCTGATCCTTCTGTACACCATCCCGCCGGGTTGGGGCGGCATGGCTGACATGTACATTTTGCACCCTGCGGTGCGACAGGCCGTGCCGGCGCATCAGTCCTTGGACATGTCCTGTGTTGTATTCTGTCCCGGTGGCATCCCTTGTGCCATCACGCACCGTCATGACGTCGGTACTGTTGCGTTCAATGGATAGGTTCATTATGGCGGCAATCCTTTTTCCGTGCGCCTCGCCTGCATCCGGAACGGGGAGGATCCCGTAGGCCGTCCGTTTCTTTTGCCATGCCCACTGCACCGGTTACGTGATCATTGTACTTTTCGAATGAACCCTGTTTTGACTCAAAGACTTCTGCTCGCTGCTATAATAAGACGATTGATAGTCACGCCTTGCTGTAATTGAGCAGACAGCCCGGGTCGAGCCCGGCCAGATCATAACGTGTACCGTCTGCAAGTGCAAGTTCGTGGAGGAGGCCTGATGGCCACAGTCAAGTGCTTCTGCATCAACTGCGGCTCCCAGCTGGTGTATTATCCGCAGCTGAGCACGCTAAGAATCCAAACGAGTTCCGGGTTCTGACGTACGCCTGCCCCAAGTGTACCGAGGATTTTGAGACGCCAAAGCTGCTCATGGTGCAGAGAACCGATGACAGTGATCCGCTAAAGGCGTGCCGGATTCATATCATCAAGCCTGTCAGGAAATCCTAATTTTTTAATCTAAATATACCAAGGCAGAAAATAACGTTGGTGTTGGGCATTGGCAAGCCCACCGAGCTGAAGCCTCGGCGAGTGGCCCCTAGCCGGGCCGTTCATGCGGGTTCAATTCCCGTCGCCAACGTTATAATCTATTGGAGATATTCCTATAAAAAAGTAAGGATCGGGCGGTAACCGTTAGCGGCTAACGCCGGAATCACCTTGGAGCCTGCCAGAACCGAGCGCAGCAGGGCGGACTTGCATCTTGGCCTTGTGTGCAGCCGCATCCGGCGCGTCCCATTCCTTGAGGGTCAGTGGTATGCTTGCCCTTTTTGTCATCTTGGGTTTACGGTTAACCCTGCCCAGCTAGGGGTCTTGAGCTCCTGGCTCTCCCTGAACACGTCGTCAATCCGGGCCTCAAGCTTGCCTATCTTCTGCGATGAGAGTAGGCCTTACGGTTTCTCTATTGATCAGTACAAATACACCATCAGCATAGCCGGCCTTGTTGGAATACAGCGAGATTTACTGCAGAAACTGCAAAAAGGTGATTGGGCGCTATAACAGGAGGTTTTATACCGAGGATAAGATCGGGGAGTTCCTAAAATCAAGCCATGCAGGGCACGTAAGAGAGGGACACCAGGTGGAGATACGACTCATGAAGAAATCCGGCTGATCCTTTCTATGGCGTCGCTTAATGAGGAGATACGAACCGACTTTGGGTTGTGAAAATCCGCATTCCAGGGCTGCTCATATAGCAGCACAGTCCTGTTTTTTTCAGCGAGCGCAGTTGCGTTGAGTGGCGAGTCATCGATGAATACGTCATAGTCAAGACCGGCCTTGAGTGTGCCGTCTACAACGGAGACATAGCTGTCGTATGAGATGTCGTGAAGACTCAGCCACTGTCTGACAAACTCATCGGTAGACTTTTCCCGGGCAGTGACAATATCAACCTGGCCAAACTCCGACAGCCTTTTTGTGCTCCTTGACAGGCTTTTTTCCGTTGGCGGAACGGTCTTCCAGCTTTTCCAGCAGTCTGACAGCTCCTTGTAAAAATCATACCTGTTGATGTTGTGGCTCCTCCAAAAATCCCAGCTGGTGATCTGCTCCTTGGTCAGCCGGTCGCGGTGCCGGTTGCTCTGCTTGATCCAGGAGAGTATGACGTCTGCTAGCACGCCATCAACATCAAGGGCAATCTTCATGGAAAATCAGCCAAGTGTCTGCTCAAATTCCCGTAAAATCTTCTTTTGATCCTTGCCTAGTTTTTCAGGCACATGCACGACAAATCTGACAAAAAGATCCCCCCTTCTGCCGGAATTCGGATAGGGCAGCCCCTTGCCTTTTAGCTTCCTGATGGAGTTGGGCTGGGTTCCCTCCTCGACCCTGATCTTCTCGCTTCCGTCCAGTGTGGGGACAAGCGCCTCTATCCCCAGTGCAGCATCAACGATTGTTATGTCCTGATCATAGAACAGGTCAACACCGTCATGCCTGAACTTCGAATGAGGCAGCACCCTGACCCTGACCACAAGATCCCCGCTCACGCCATCAGGCACATACTCGCCCTCGCCGGGAATGGTGTAGTCACCGGTCTGGGTGCCGGGGGGAATTTCAAAGCCAAGGTGCTTGTTTCCCCTGGTCTTGCCCCTTCCCTTGCAGGAGGCGCAGGGATCAGTGATCATCATCCCCTGCCCGCGGCACGAGTTGCACGGTACAACCGTAACAAATGATGCAAACCCCATTCTGCGCTGTTGCCTGACCTGTCCCTGCCCGTTGCATGACGTGCATCTGGTCTTGGAGGTTCCAGGCTTGCAGCCTTTGCCGCTGCAGGTCTCGCACGGAATCTCCTTTTTCATGTCGATTTCCAGTTTTTTTCCGTGCAGGACCTCCTCTAGGGTGATCTGGGTCTCATAAAGCAGGTCAGAACCGCGCTGCCTGCCATAGCCGCCAAACCCCCTCTCCCCGCCAAACAGGTTTTCAAAAATAGAGTCAAATCCCCCGCCTGAACCTCCGAACAGGTCGTTAAAGTTAAAGTTCGCGCCCCGGAAGATATCCTGCTGGCTGTACTGACCGTCTATGCCCTGGTGTCCATACTGATCATAGGTCTGGCGCTTTTGCTGGTCGGACAGGACGGCATAGGCCTCGGAGATCTCCTTAAAGTGCTCAGCTGCCTCCTTGGACTTGTTTCTGTCCGGGTGAAACTTTAGCGCCAGCTTCCTGTACTGCGCCTTGATGTTGCCCACAGATGCGGACTTGTCAACCCCCAAGACCTCGTAGTAATCGCGTTTGGAGCTCATTTCTGCTTAAAGGCGGGGGCTATCCTTAATTTGCTTTGTTGGTAGAATCATCAGACTGGGATTCTGACTGCTGAGCGCCCTCCTGGCCGGCCTGCTGATTGGCCTGTTGGCCGGCCTGCTCACCGGAACCCTGTTCTGCTCCGGGGGGAGGCGTCATGTTTTTGTACAGTTCAGTCGTAACCTCGTTTACCAGTGCCTTTAGTGACTCTAGCTTTGGCTTGAGCTCGTCTGCACCCTTGTCCAAGACCTCTCTGACCTCCTTTATCGCATCAGAAATCTTGATGCCCTGCTCCTGGGAGATCTTGTCCTTTAGGTCATGGCTGATTAGCTTCTCGGTTGTATACAGGTAGCTTTCGGCCTCGTTCTTGAGCTCGATGGACTCTTTCTTCTTTTTGTCCTCGTCGGCAAACTTTTCGGCATCCTCCTTTAGCTTTTCAATCTCGTCAGGGGACAGCTTGGAGTTGGATTCGATGGTAATCTTTGCCTCCTTTTGCGTACCAAGATCCTTTGCCGTGACATTGATTATGCCATTGGCGTCAATGTCAAACTTTACCTCAATCTGGGGAACGCCGCGTGGGGCAGGCGGGATGTCAGTCAGGTTAAAGCTGCCCAGCGAGACGTTGTCAGTTGCCATCGGCCGCTCGCCCTGAACTACGTGGATGGTTACGGCCGTCTGGTTGTCGGCGGCAGTGGTGAATGTCTTGCTTTTGGAGGTGGGTATTGTCGTGTTCCTCTCAATTAGCGGCTCGCGCACTCCTCCAAGCGTCTCTATTCCCAGCGTCAGCGGGGTCACGTCCAAAAGGACGATGTCGCTCTCAACATCGCCGGCAATGATTCCGGCCTGAATGGCAGCTCCCATGGCCACGGCCTCCATGGGATCCACGCCGGACTCTGCCTCCCTTCCGAGCGCATCGCTTACGAATTTTTTCACCAGTGGGATCCTCGTCGGCCCTCCGACAAGAACGGTCTTAGTGATATCAGAGGGAGTCAGTTTTGCATCCTCCAGGGCTTTGTCGATCGAGGACTTGCAGCGGTCAACGACGGGCTTGATCAAGTCCTCCAGCTTTGCCCTTGACAATCTTAGCTCAAGGTTTTTCGGGCCGCTTGACGGATCATGGGCGACAAAGGGCAGATTGATGTCAGTCTCCATGACGGTGGACAGCTCAATCTTTGCCTTTTCAGCTGCCTCCCTGACCCTTGTCATGGCAGTCGAATCCTGGGAGAGGTCGGTTCCCTCCTTCTTTTTGAACTCATCAACAACATAGTCGATTAGCGCCTTGTCCATGTCGGTTCCCCCCAGCTGGGTGTCGCCTGAGGTGCTCATTACCTCAAAGACACCCCCGCCCATCTCCATTATGGTGACATCCAGCGTGCCGCCGCCGAAGTCAAAAACAAGGATTTTCATGTCCTGCTTTGTCTTGTCTAGTCCAAAGGCCAGTGAAGCGGCCGTCGGCTCGTTGATTATTCTGACAACATCAAGGCCGGCAATGGTGCCGGCATCCTTGGTTGCCTGTCTCTGGTTGTCATCAAAATATGCGGGAACCGTGATTACGGCCTTTTCCACTTTGTCGCCGGTGAAGGCCTCGGCGTCCTTTTTGATCTTTTGCAGGATAAATGCAGATATCTGCTGTGGCTTGTAGTCCTTGCCTTGAATTTTAAACAAGAAATCGCTTCCCATCTTCCTTTTGGCTGCGACGATCGTATTTTCAGGATTCGTGACGGCCTGTCTCCGGGCAGGCTCCCCGACTAGAAGATCACCCTCCTTGGAAAATGCAACCACGGAGGGAAATGCCTTTCCGCCGACCGTGGCGCCCTCTGCTGCAGGGATGATAGTCGGCTTTCCGCCCATCATGACTGCTGCCGCAGAGTTGCTCGTGCCCAGATCAATACCTATAACTTTTGCCATGTTTCATTACCCATCCTTTTTTGATATTTCGACTAACGCTGGTCTTATAACTCTATTATGAGAAATATATCCTTTCCTGATTACCTTCGTTATGGTATTATCATCTAATTCCGAATCGGAAACGAGGGAAATTGCCTCATGAAGGTGAGGATCAAAAATCTCCCCCAGTGCGTCGATTGCCGTGACATGGTATTTCGTCAAAAACGAGTCCATGTTTCTGAGGATTGACTCTAGCCCGGCCGTATCAACATTAGCGGACGCATATGCGTCCTTTGCGCGGATAAAATCATCATAAATCTGTAAAAAATCCAGGAAGCATTTGTCGACCTGATTGTTCGTGCCGTTTTCAATGTCAGCGGCGGTTTTTTTCTGCAGGTTGGCAAAATCAGCCAGAGAGCGCTTTAGCTTTTCCTCATAGTCTTGCAGCCTTGCATTTTGCTGAGAAGTCAAGTCAAGCAGCTCCTCCTTTGAGAGATCTGAAAATTGGCCATCAGGCTTCTCATCGGCAAGCTCTACGGGGACTCTTGATTCCACGTCCTCAGTTTCTTCAGTCAACGTAAGGTTTTGATGGATTTTCTAAATTTATTCTTATTGCATGGTCTCGCACAGCGGATTTGCTTTGACGATGATTAGTTCGTTGTGTTTGCTGCTTTTAGACATGTCTTCATAGTCCTTTTTTGAGCAGGAGACCACAACCATGGCTTTGTCATTATGGAAAAGATCCAGCGTCGGATCTTCGTATGCCTCCACATCGGTAATGTAATCACGCAGCTTGGTAGTCAGCGCCTGTAGCATCTCGATTTTGTCTCCACGCATTTCATACTGATCTAGCGTCCATGATAAGGCAATTTTTGTTCTGCTGGCTTTGAGATCGTGTTTCTTAAGGATCCCGCGAATCTCGTCGATCAGTCTTTTAACATAGCTGTCAATTCCTCTCATACTGCCATTAATCAGATACGTCAGAGTGTTTGCGCCCTCAAATGACGAGCCCAGTGATTTTAAATCGTACATTCCGTTTATCATGTCATCAAGAAAGATGTTGGTAAACTCGTCTAGTACCAGATCCTCTTTGGCAACCTCATCTTGGGCAAACTTGCACACTTCAAGAATGCTGCACATGCTAGAAAACTGCGTTAGCACGTCAATGGCGTGGAAATGCTCCGAGGCGGGCAGGTTGGCGAATTTCTTCTTCTTTTTTCCGACAGTCAGCAGTTCAGACAGCCTGGCGTCGGGTTTTCCATCAAAGGAGCCAATGATTTTTGGGGAGTTTATTGCTGAGATGGGATAGTAAAAGTAGTTGATTGATTTTCCGACCTCGAATCCGGTAACGTGCTCCAGCAGGGAGATGTTTTCATTGTTCTCGCCAAAGCCAGTAGGTATGTTGTATACAACGGAGCTGTTTTTCTTCATTGATTGGGAGGCGTTTTTAAACTTTGAATGAACCTCGGTTTTTGTATCCTGGCCGATCTTTCGTATCCGTGGGGTAAAAAACAGGTACTGGACCTTTGAAATCGCGACATCAATGGGCTCTAGTGGAAGCAGCGGTTCGTCTTCTTTGAAGGCAGGTATGTTGGGGTATGTTCTGGCGACCTCGGCATTTATCGAGATTGCAGAGGGGGTGGACTCGTCAATCAAGGACACGTCGGCTCCCTTTATGGCCATTTGGCATGCCAGGGAATAACCCTCGGTGCTGAGCCCGTAGACTGCCACTTTGCTCCTCATAGCAGATAGTTGGAAAGGGGAGTAAGAAAAACTTATTGAACTTGGTTTTCAAGCAGGTTTTAGTTGAAAATTTGGATAGATATTCTAACCCCCAAGCAGTTGTTGTTTTTTGAACCGATGGCTGAAAAGCTGCAAAAGAGGCGTGCCGTTGTATGTACAGCTAGAAGATACAGGGAACTGTCAAGCTTGGCAAAAATGAGGCAGTTTAAGCTAAGGCTCGTAGGCAAGCACGGCGGAAAGGACACGGGGGCAAAGTTAAGAGCCAGCATACAGAGAATGAAGGGCCTTCAGCTGCTCGTTGAGAAGGAAAGGCCAGACCTTACCATCAGCTTCTGCTCTCCGGAGGCGGCAAGGATCTCATACGGGATGGGCATAAAGCACATAGGATTTACAGACTCGCCGCACGCAACGGCAGCAATGAAGCTTTGCACCCCGCTGGTACAAAAGCTGCTTATTCCGTCGATAATACCAAAGTCAGAGTTTGTACAGTTTGGCATACGGGAGAAAAACATTGTAAGATATAACGCGATCGATGCGTTTGTAACTGCAAGGCGTTCTGTCCCCAAAAAACAAAAAAATCCGTTTGCCGGGAATAAAAAGACAGTACTGGTCAGAATGGAGGAAGAGGAGGCGGCATACATCTCCAAAAAAAGCCCCTCGTACTCGATCATCGAGAGCATGTCTAAAAACACAGACGCCGAGATTGTAGTATTGGGAAGATACTCGGAGCAGATCAAGAAAATCAAAAGGCGGTTCGGAGACAGGATAAAGGTTCTTGTAAAATCATACGATGGAAAGGCTTTGCTGATGAACTCCGACCTGTTTGTAGGCTCCGGGGGAACCATGACTGCAGAGTCGGCCCTCTTGGGAGTACCGACCATATCGTACAACGCGGTGCCGAATTTGGTGGAGGAGTATCTGATAAAAAAGAAGGTCGTCAGCAGGGAGGAGAATCCAGTGAAGATTGCAAGGCTTGCAAACAAAATCCTAATGGACGACAAAGGAGCCTATTTGAGAAAATCAAGAGAGTTGACAAGGCAGATGAAGGATCCATACCCGGTACTAGTCAAGACGATGGAGCTCTTGAAATAAAAGACATGTACAGGGCCACGTCCCCTTTTCCTGAGAAGCAATCCGTAATTAAATTACGAGTGGCAGGTTGCAGTTGTTTTCTGCCGTGTTTTTCAGGCCACAGCGGCTATCCGTTCCAGTATCCTCAGGTTGACCAGCCCGCACACGATACTGTTGGCCAGATCGTACTTTCTGAGCCTGTTTCTGTACTTCAGTACTTCCTAGATGTACTTTTGCAGACCCGACACGGCACCTCCGCTACTTTCCGCGATCGTTTACAAACGAGTCGGCCGCATCGACAATGCACGCGACAAACAGCATCATGGTAAACCCCTTCCCTCCTGCAAATCCGTCCCACTTGGATTCCACGTCTATGAACACGGCAGTCCTCCACAGGTTGTACAGTATGACAGACATATAGAACAGCAGCAGCCTGACGACCGGGGAATTGCTGCACGTCTTGCCCATTATCCCCTTGATCACCCTGAACCCGGTCTCGATTCCCCACCGACTGCGGTACTCCTCCGGTATCTGCTCAATGACTGCCTCTGCACTTTTAGCAGACATGTTGGTGGCAAAGACCAGATACCTGTCGGCTATGGTCTCTTCTGCCTTGTCCTTCTTTGCTGCTGCCGTGCCGTCCTTTTCTACCTCGTCCTTTTCCACAATGACTAGCCTGAATGTGGCGCTCTTGCCGTCCTTGTTGGTCATTGTATATTTTGATACCGCACCGCGTTCTCCGCGGTCATGCTCCTCTATTGCCGCCACTATCCTCCTGTTCTTGACGGCAGGCATGATGTAGCTGCCCGTGCTTGTTTCTGCAGCCCTCATGCAGTCCACGTTAAAGAACCCGCGGTCATACAGGAACGTCTTGATCCTCATCCCTGATCTGGACGCCTTGCGGATCATTTTAGGCACGAAATCGGCCAGTTTTGCCTCTTTTGGAAGCTGCAGCGAGGAAAGCACGAGGTCAGACCCGTCATCTGATCCTATTCCGTGCATGGTAATGTGCGAGAGAAACGTCGACGTGCCGTTCTTGGGCTTTGACTTTCTGGCGATATCCTCCAGGCCCTTGCCATAGTATTCCACGTCGGTAACGTCCACTGCCACGACGTCCGTGTTGTGCAGCATGCCTGACCTGCGGGCGCACCTTACCGTATGCTGCAGCATGGAGCTGCACCACTTTTGCGCATCATCCAGGCTGACGCCCCGGATCGCCTTTAGGATCCAGTCCGGACTAGGCGTACGGCAACTATACGCGCCGCCCTTGGAGGCAGCCCCGTCGTCATGCTGCTGCCTGCTGCATTTTGAGGCCCGCCTGCGAAGGTGCGTCACGGCAGATTCTGCAAACATCCTCCTCTCAGACATGAAATATAGAACGCGCAGTGCGTCGATGTGGTCATACACTGCGTTGCGACTCTTTGAGACGGCCAGCCCGAGCTTGGGAAACCGCCGTCGCAATGTTTTAAACTGTCTCGATGTTATGTCAAACTGGTGTGCAAACACGTCGTTTTGTGTTACTGACATGATGATGGTTGGCACACCGCCTGATCTATAGTATGATGGTCAAAAAATCTCGGCAAATTGCGTAATTATCGTGCCTGCAAAAGTACATCGAGGAACTACTGAAACGGGCTGCACAGCTTGGCTTGACAAGTACGATATAGCCATAGATGCATCCACGATGTACTCCAAGAAGGCCATACGGAAGATCTCCGATACCAGGCTGAACATGCCAAACGATGACAGGATACTGGCAAGCTGCACTAGGAGGATTGTACACGTCACAGAGGAGATAGACCAAGCAGGGGAGGACATAGGAAGACAGGCAGGATCGAACGAGGATGCCAAGCTGCTGTTGAGCATGACGGGAATAGACACCTTTGCAGCAATGCTGCTGATAGCAGAGATCGGCGACATAACCAGGTTTCCATCGCCGAACCAGCTTGTGTCCTGGGCCGGCATGTGTCCCCGGGTGTACCAGTCGGGGGAACGCGAGTACCACGGCCACATGAAAAAGGATGCAAACCGCAGGATCAACTGGCTGATGATCCAGATAGCCAACGTCGCCGTACAGCACGACGACAGGATGAGGGAGTTCTACGAGAGGGTCCGCAAAAGGAACGGCAACAACCACGTCATAGCGATAACGCATGTTGCAAACAAGATGCTCAGGATAATCTGGCACATGCTGACGACAAAGACTGCGTATTCATCGCGCAATGCTGCCCTGTACGACAAGAAGATCAAGAGGGTGACAGAACTGGCGGGAACGGCATAGGATTGCCACCTTCCATCCCCCACCCACCCACCCAATGATCCGCCCGCACCCTGGCAGGTGCGACAGGACTGGCTCGTGCGTATTGCTAGCGTTAGCTATAAAGCACGGCCCGGCCGACTAGGCACGGATCAGAAGACGAAAGGAACGTCGCCATGTTACTGGCGGGCGTTTTACCATGGATGCATAACCCTGGTTTTAGGCACAGAGGATCAGGCCGTTTTTACGCGCTCAGGCACGGCTGTGCAGCAGGCTACTCATACGAAAATATCATTAAGGGAGAAAAGACCCACCATACCGTTAGCCCGGTAGTGTAGAGGTCAAGCATAGGGGCCTTTGGAGCCCTTGACCCCAGTTCGAATCTGGGCCGGGCTACCTGACTCTCAAAAATCCAGGCGGGTCAGGAGTCTGGTGGCAAGCAAAAACAGTCCCAGCGCAAGCGCTATCAGCACGGCCATCTCCATCACTACAAACTCGGTAATCGCCCCAAACATGCCTGCCCGGATAACGTCGACCAGATAGGTCAGGGGGTTCAGGTAGAAGGCAGTCGCCAGGGGTTCAGGGGCGCCGGATGCGGGATAAAATGCTGCACTGACAAACGCAAAGAACAAAAAGACGGTGTTGATTGTCACATTGAACCCCTCGCTGGACTTTAAGCGGGTTGAGATTATTGAGGCCGTGGAGCCAAACAGTATGGAGCCGACGACTGAGGCAAAGATTACCAGTGGAATGGTATAGGCCTCAAAATCCATCGAGTCGGCAAAAACCGGGAATCCAACCAGCGCTATTAGCGCGGCACTCACAAGACCGACGATTCCGATTGTGCAGATATTACTGATTATATAGTGCGTTCGAGTGAATGGTCCGGCCATGATCTGCTCGAACATCCCATGCCTGCGATCATTCCAGATGATAATCCCGGATACCAGCGTGCTGTTCATGATATTGAACCCAATCATCCCAGTAGCCAAAAATGCGGGATAGTTGAGGCTCTTGCCTCCAAGGGGGATGTCGCCGATCAGGGACGCATAGGCAAATCCTGCGACAAAGATGTAGATTAGCGGGAATATGACCTGCCAGATTAAGAATCCCGGATGCAGTGAAATGGTAAGGTTTCGGTTTACCAGCCTAACTATCGGATGCATCCTTGCCATTCACCATTCTTAGGAATATTTCCTCAAGGCTCGTTGGAACCACGGAGAGATCCTCCACTTCGACCCGCTGCCTGCTCAGCATGCCAAGCACGTCTGAGAGGATTTTTTCGGAAATGTCAGAGTTGATTGTGATCAGGCCGAGTCTTTTATCAAATATGCAGTTTGGAATCCTGTTAATCCCCTCGATGTCTGAGGGGGGCTTGGAGATTCTGATTTTGATGGTTTTTTCACGGCCATAGGCTCGCTTGAGTGATTCTGGGGTGTCAATGGTAAGCAGCCTTCCCTCATTGATTATTGCAATGTTGTCACATAGATACTCTGCCTCAGTCAGCACATGCGTGGTGTAAAAGACGGTCAGGCCCGACTTTACCCTGTCTTTTAGAAAATCAAGCAGCCTTCTCCTGGTGGAAGGATCGAGTCCTACGGTGGGCTCGTCGAGAAAGAGCAGGTCCATGTCATGCATGAACTCACGCGCCACCTGGACGCGTCTGCGCTGGCCAATTGAGAGATCCTCGTTTCTCTTTTTCCTGATTCGTGCAAGCTCAAAGTCAGAAAGGAGCCGCTCGACCCGCTTTTTTCTGACAGATGCGGGGACGTTCCACATCATTCCGTATTTGTCGAGGGATTTTTCGACCGAGAGGGTTGGCTCGTAGCTTGGCTGCTGCAGTACAACGCCGATTCTCGATCTTGCCTGAAGGGGGTTTTTGATCGCATCTGTTCCAAGTATATATAACGAGCCCGACGAGGGCCGGATCAGGGTCGTAAGCAGCTTGATGGTAGTGGACTTGCCTGCGCCATTTGGCCCCAAAAAACCAAAGACCTGTCCTGATTCAACCGACAGATCCAGGCCATCCACGGCAAGCGTGTTGCCATACGATTTTGAAACCGACTTGGCGCGTATGCACAGCATGTCTGGGATCAAGTCAGGCCACTAATGTAGCTAATGAAATTTTTATTAATGCAGTAATATTATGCAAACTAGTTGTCTACACTAGAAGAGCTGCAGTCAAAACTAATGGAGCAAAGACCCGATCTCACTAGAGAAAAAATCCAGGGGATGATTCAGGAAAAGAAGGACAAGATCGGCGCAGGCTACCTGACGGATCAGGGGGCGGTATTTCTGATAGCCTCCGACCTGGGAATTACACTGAGCGAGCCGTCAAAGATGGAGATTGGCTTGAAGGATCTCTATGCAGGCGCAAAGGAGGTGTCGCTGGAGACTAGGGTTTTGAACCTGTCAGAGCCCAAGCAGTATTCGAGAAAGGACGGCTCTCCGTTCCTTTTGAGGACAATGACGGTATATGACGGCGACTCTACGGCAAGCGTAAAGCTGTGGGACGAAAAGGCAAATCTTCCGGGAATAGAGGGCCTCAAGCCCGGGGATCTGATAAAGATTATCAAGGCATACGTAAAATCCGACCTGAACGGGGCCCCGACAATCAACATAGGATCAGGCTCCACCGTAGAGCCAACCGAAAGCGACAGCAATATTCCGACGATTGACTCTATAACAAAGAACTCAAGCGACATAAAAGAGGGGGATGTCGACGCCGTCGTCTCCGGGGCCCTGGACGGAATGATCTCCCCAATGAAGTTTACAAACTCGAGGGGCCGGCCGGGAACGGCCCTGAAACTGTCACTAAGGGGCAGCGACGGCAGCTCAATCAGGGTCGTCCTGTGGGGAAAGGACGAGGCATCAATTCCCAAAATCATTTCCTCAAAGGCCAATGTAAAATTATTCGGGGTAAGAGCAAAGCAGGGATCGCAGGGGCTAGAGATTCACGGGAATGACGCCACAATAATCATGATCGATGATCAGAAGGAACCGGGGCCAGTAGTGGCAAGGATAATCTCAAGCTCCAAAGGCGAGTCGGGGGACTATATGGTTCTAGGGGTCGACAGGGACGGGAGCTTCATCAATGTTGTGGACTCGTCTGAAAACTCGTCGATGTTCAGCGAGGGGGACATCATAGAGTGCATGCCGTCAAAGGCCTACGGAGACTCGATCTGGCTGGACAATGACTCCTTTGTGAGAAAGATGGACGAGGATGCGGGCATTCCAACAATCGAGTCGCTGCGGACCAAGATTTCAGACGTGTCCGTTGGAAGAAACGTGTGCGTAGAGTCAGTCATCCTCAAGAAGACCGATCGCAGGGACATTCAGACCAGGAGCGGGGAGACGGTCAGCCTGTCTGAAATGCTAGTCGAGGACGACAGTGGCCAGATATGGGTCAAGGGCTGGAGAAACCAGGCAAGGCTCGTGGACAAGTGCAGTATCGGGGAGGTCGTATCAATCACAGGACTGAATGCAAAGTCGGGGATGGAGGGAAGGATTGATCTCACCCTCAGCGGTTTTTCAAAAATCACGCCTAAAAGCTAGGAATCCCAAAATCCCCTGGTCATCACATACTGCCTTTCGGACTCGTAGATCTGCTTGTACAGTACCTCGTCGTCTACCATGTTGCGCAGTATCCTGGCAGCAGTGTCAGCCCCCACCCCGTAACCGGAAAGTACAATCAGTGCAGTCTTGCCAAAATTCTCAATCAGGGAGGAGACCTTCCATGCCCTCGCAAACTTGTGCTCCTCGTCAGGAGTCAGTTTTTTGCCGTCGTGCTTTTTTCGCACAATCCCAGGTAGGTCATAGTCAGAATAGTACGTGGCAGTGATTTGACGCGCCTTGCACCGGGGGCAGGCTAGGATCGAGTTGACCTCATCGGTCTCGACAGAGCGCTCCCACCTCCCACACCGGACACAGACCAAGCGATGCTTTGTTTTCAGCAGCCTTGCCTTGACCATGTCCATGATTCCCTTATCGACGGTGGACGGGTTTGAGTAATATTTTGCGGTATGATCCAGTATTGGCTCTGCCAGCTTTGAAAAGCCGTCCAGATCATTCCAGACCGTCTTGATTTGGTTGCATCTGATCTGTTCTAGTATCTTGCCCGTGCCGTCCAGATCGTACTTGTCATGAAACAGCTCGCGGAGGGACTCCTTGACCAGCGGGGTGTTCACATATCGCTCATAAAGAAACCGCGCGGACTTTCGCTCATAGACAGAATCGCGGCTGACGATCCCGAACTTTTTGGCAACGCACCAGGTTCTCCAGTTCACATTATGCGTGCCAGACAATGACGCCGAGACTACCTCATCAAGGTTGTATTGGTCATGCAGAACCTCGCCCAGAATCTTTTCAGAGATCCGTCCCCGGGAGGTGAGTGCGATTCTGTAGGCGTCAGAGCGGCCATCCACCTGGTAGCCCAGGACTGCAGAAAGCATCGAGGACAGCAGGGTGGCCAGCGTGGAGTTGATCCTAGTGCCAAGGCATGAATGCAGGACTATGCTTCCATCGGTCCGGACGGACTCGATCACTATCGTCGTCTCGTCGGGAACGGGCCGAAGCCCTAGCTCGGAGATTACCCTGCTTGCGACATCTAGCTCCCCCGCAGATGCCTTTGCCCGAAACAGGCCAACCTTGCGTGCAGTTGAAAAGTCAACGGGTATGCTCTCGCCCTCCCAGTAGGGGACGGTGACGCCTGCGCCGCGAACAGGCTCCACGTTTACTATCAGGGATCTTTCGTCCACGCTGATAATTCTCCAGTGGGATCCCTTGAGTACGAAGACGTTTCCAGGATCGCCATAGTCTCCGACAAACCTCTGATCAAGGGTGCCGATGGTTTTTTTTCCTATCGCGTCAAAGACCCTGAACTTTAGAATGTCCGGGATGGTCGAAAGGTTCTCAAAGTAGTACCTAAAGGTCCTGCCCTTCTTCCAAAAGCTCATTGTTTTGCGATCAAAGAAGATCAGATAGCTGGAATCCAGCAGATCCAGAACAGAGATGAACTCCTCCAGGGGCAGATCCCTAAACGGGAACGACTGCGACGCAATCTCATAGCCCCTCTCGACGGAGACCTCCCCAAGCTGCAGCGTGAGTCCCACCATATGATGGGCCAGAACGTCAAGTGAGCCAGAATGAATCTTTTGCTCCTCGATTGTGCCCTCTTGGATCCTCCGAAGAATGGCCTTTGCCTCAAGCTCATCATCGGCATTGTTTGTAATGATGAGTCCCTTTGCAGATGATCTTCGGTTGTGCCTGCTTCTGCCTATTCTCTGAATTAGTTTGGATACCTGCCTAGGGGAGCCGTAGTGGATTACCAGCTCAACGGAGCCGATATCTAGGCCCAGCTCAAGGGAGGAGGTACACACGACTATGCCCGGACTCCCACTCCTGAGAGACTCCTCGGTCTCCTCACGCACCTCCTTTGACAGCGAGCCGTGGTGCAGCTCAATGCCTATGCTGGACTTCTCCTTGAGGACTGATGCCAGAAACTCTGCCTCCCCCCGCGTGTTTGTAAATAGCAGGACGGGGGAATCAAGTCCTTGGCTTGCAACATAATCTATGATAGAGTCTGCAACATCGGTTACCGTGCCGTCCACGTACTGCACGTCAACGTCGTATTTTCTGACCGAGGTGTCCTTGGCAATTGCAAAGCTTCGGCCTGTTCCTGCAATGAATTGTGCAGCATCGCTTGGATTGCCGACTGTTGCAGACAGTCCGATCCGCGTGAATTGGATCTGAGAATTCCGCTGCAATCGTTCCAGGCTAAGCGCCAGCTGCGTCCCACGCTCACTTGGCAGTAGCTCGTGGACCTCGTCTACAATCACCCATTCGATTTCTGAGAGGGCGTCAAGGTATTTTTTCTGGGTGAGGAGGATGACGAGGGTCTCAGGGGTGGTGATCAAGACGTCGGGAGGACTGTCTGAGATCTTGCGCCTGATTTTTTGAGACGTATCGCCGTGCCGGATTTCAATTGTCAGGTTTTCATTGTGGGCGTACCTGGTGATCCTTCTAAAGACGTCGCGGTTCAGGGCGCGCAGGGGAGTAATGTACAGCGCCTTGATCCTGCCGGGCTTTTTGGATTGCCGCAGCAGGGAAAAGATTGGGATTACGGAGGACTCTGTCTTTCCGGATCCGGTAGGGGCAATCAAAAGTGAGTGCTTCCTGTTCAGAATCAGGGGGATGGCCTTTTGCTGGATCTCGGTCAGCCTGTCAAATCCCAGAGTGGAGAACTTTTCTTGAACATCCCCAATCCCGGGGCTGCGTGTTTGACTTGGTCTGGATTCTTCCACATGCCATCACCAGACATATAGCAGGCGGCATCACGGTAATAACTGATAGGGGCCAAGCACTCTCCATGTTCAATCGGTTCCGGAATGGTTTTGCCTGAGAACAGAGATTCCGGAGGCGTTTATTTCAAAATCGAAGATTTTCTGCTCAAATGCAGAAAAGCACGTGCATCTGTGCTTGCCTCCCTGCCTTTCAAGTCTTATTTTTACATGGGTGAATAAATCAATGGTTCTTTCAAAATTTTCAACCTGCCTGTCATTGGAATTTCTCACCACGTTGGTAAAAAGGACCGTTGTGTTGCGGGTTATGGAAAATGTGGAAAGGCTCTTCATGTACCTCAGAAGGCGCTTGTTTCGCTCAATGAACCGCCCTTCATCAGAGTATTCAAATGAAAACAAATCAGATATGTTATCTATGATCAAGCATGAGAAGGACTCCGGTCTGATCTTTGACAGTGAGCTGGTCTGTTCTGAAACGTTGGTTATGCGGGAGACGGTAATGCTGTCTAGGATGGCCGGATCCAGGTTGTGGGCTCTGATGATCTCAAGCATTCTTTCTGGCCTAAATGCGCCGGTAGTATCATGAAACAGAACAGGCTTGCCGTCCGAAGCTGTGTGAACCGCAGCCTGCAGGACAAACTGGGACTTTCCAGTGCCGTTTGCGCCAAATATATCGATCAAAATCCCGTCCGGAATTCCGTTTTTGAAAAAATTGTCAACCGGGGGTATTTTGCTGATAACCATGTTAAAGATAACCACCATGGAAAATTAAAGGAGTATCCCCTAGGCATGAAAATAGGCAAGGCTTTTATTCTGGAATGCAAGCAAAGCACACAAGTGATTAACAGATGTCACAGACAAGTCCAAAAAGGCCACTGACAACGCTGCAAAAAAGCACAAAAAAACCGGTGACTGTCCGATTGAAGAACGAGGTCGAATACAAGGGAAAAATGGACAATGTGGACTCTTACATGAACCTAATCATGACTGATGCCGAGGAGCTCCAGGGGAGCAGGGTAGTTGCAAACTATGGGCGGGTCATAGTGAGAGGAAACAACGTACTTTTCATCAAGCTAGAAAACGAGCTGTAGTTCATGTGATTTTATGTCCAGGACATTTCTGTTTACGTCAGAGTCAGTTACCGAGGGACATCCCGACAAGGTATGTGATCAGATATCAGATGCGATACTAGATGAGCTGCTGAGGCAGGATCCTGACTCCAGGGTCGCCGTGGAAACGATGACCTCAACGGACTTTGTAGCTGTTGCAGGCGAGGTGACGTCAAAGGCGCAGTTTGACAAAGCCGCCCAGGAGGAGCTAGTCAGGAGCGTGATCAGGGACATCGGATACGACGACCCCGGGCTGAGGTTCGATGACAAGTCATGTACCGTCGAGCTGAGGCTGCATTCTCAGAGCCCGGATATCAGCCTGGGAGTGACTGCAACGGAGGACAGGGAACAGGGAGCGGGGGATCAGGGCCTGATGTTCGGATATGCCACCAATGAAACAAAGGAGCTCATGCCGCTGCCGATTTTGCTTTCACACAGGCTGACTGCCAGGCTGGCAGAGCTGAGAAAGTCAAAGGACATTGCATGGCTCAGGCCGGATGGAAAATCACAGGTCTCCGTTCGCTATGAGGATGACAGGCCGGTAAGAATCGAGACAATAGTGATATCAACGCAGCACGCCCCAGATGTTTCCAATGATGAGATCTCAAGGGAGCTAGTTGAAAAAATAGTCAGGCCGGTTTGTGGCAGGTGGTGGAATGACGATATCAAGATCCACGTAAACCCTACGGGAAAGTTTGAGATAGGCGGTCCCCACGGGGATGCGGGGGTGACGGGAAGGAAGATTATTGTGGATACCTATGGCGGATTTGGCAGGCACGGCGGAGGGGCGTTTTCAGGAAAGGATCCATCCAAGGTCGACAGATCCGCATCCTACATGTGCAGGTATGTCGCAAAGAACATAGTCGCCGCGGGACTTGCAGACAGGTGTGAGGTTCAGGTCGCATATGCAATCGGCGTTGCCGAGCCGGTATCCCTGATGATCAACGCATTTGGAACAAACAAGGTTCCCGAGGAAAGAATTGAGCAAGTCGTAAGGGATAACTTTGACTTGAGGCCGTCCGGAATCATCTCCCAGCTGGACCTTAAGAGGCCAATCTATAGAAGGACTGCAGCATACGGACACTTTGGCAGGGAGGAGCCCGAATTCAGGTGGGAATCCACCGACATGGCCACCACGCTGAGGCAGCAATCCGGGCTATAGAAAGTCTTCTACTGATTTTATGGGCCTGCCGTATGCCTCTCGCAGATTCTCAAAATTACCAAAATAGTTCCCGGAGAGAAGAATGAGATCATCTATGCTGTACATGGGCCTTTGACTGGTGAGTGCATCCCGCATGCAGTCCTCCATGGAGGCCGGGGAGATCCTTACGCGCCTGTTTTTACAGAACAGCTTGACAAAACCCATGAGGGTCATGGCCGTGGGCCCTACAAGATCCATGGTTTTTCCAAGGAACTTCTCGTTCATAAACGAATCTCGGATGATGGCAACTACATCATGGATGGATATGGGCTCCAAGACGTATTTTCCGTCGTCAGGGACGCATATGGTTCCCGTCCTGATCTGTCGGTTCAGCAGCTGCGTCAGATGATCATTTTCGCCAATGATAAAGGAGGGGCGGAAGATGGTATAGGCAATCCCGGACTCGCGGATGATTTTTTCCGCATGGAACTTTGAGACAAAATAATCTACAGAATTGTTTGGAGACACGCCCAGCCCGCTAAGAAAAACAATCTGCTTGACTTTGGCCGATTTTGCAGCACGGACAACCATGGATGTGAGGTTTATGTTCACATCAACGAATCCAGAACTGCTGCTGCTCTCACCAATGCCGATCAGGTGAACCAGGACATCGCTGGACTTGAGCTGTGAGGCCAGCAGTTCACTGGAGGAATAGTCAGTACGTATGGGTTTTTCGTTTTTTAACGGCCTGAGTGCGCTCCTAGAAAAGCTCAAGAGTTGAAAGTCCCCCAGGCTCCTCCTGAGATTTGTTGCGACAAAGCCGCCGGCGCCGGTAATGGCAATGGAGGGGCCGTCAGGCATGTCTGCAGGTGCGGCTGCTATGATTTTAAGGGTACGCCGTGTACGAGGCCACGCCTCCTGCTGGCCAGGCGTGAAAATCACAGCTGCATGCAGTTCGTGCCTGGTTTTTTTTAGCATGGATGGTCAGGTGGGGATGGTCTCGTACTGCGTGGCAAGAGATAAAATCCCAGCCGGGATACCCAGCTTGTGGACTCAAAGCTGCGTACCGGTTTTACGACAGGCTCCTGCGCCACTGCAGCCTCAAAGGCCGCACTGCTTGCAATAAGGGATCAAAAGAGCATCAGGTCTGCAGACATCAAGATTCCCAGGGGGGACTGCATCAGCATCAAAATTGAGAGGTGCGAGTTTGGAGAGTCACATGCGCTCTGCTCGGTAATAAAGGACGGGGGGGACGATCCGGACGTCACACACGGCGCCGAGATCGTCGTGAATCTGGAGCTGACAGAAAACCGGGGCCGGATTGAGATAGATGGGGGCGTGGGAGTCGGCACGGTGACAAAGCCGGGCCTGGGGCTGGAAATCAACAAGGCGGCAATCAACCCGGTTCCAAAAAAAATGATTGTTGAAAATCTCAACGAGATCGGCGGCGATATCTTAGAAAGGAGCGGGATCAGGGTGGTTATTTCTGTGCCCAGGGGGAGGGAGCTGGCGCCAAAAACCGACAATCCAAGGCTGGGAATTGTGGGCGGAATCTCGATTCTTGGCACAAGCGGGATAGTCGTTCCGTTCTCCACGGCATCCTATGCTGCATCCATACGCCAGAATCTTGACGTTGCCATTGCCGCAGGAGACAGGACTGTCGTGCTGACCACGGGCGGCCGCAGCGAGGAGTTTTCAAGAAAAATCATGGATAAAAGCGAGCACTGCTTTGTACAGATGGGCGACTTTGCAGGATATACGATTCAGCAGTGTGCAAAAAAGGGGATGGAGCAGGCCTATGTGGTGGGATTCATTGGAAAGCTGGCAAAGATGGCAGCGGGAGTAAAACAGACCCACGTAAAGGGATCCAAGGTGGACATGGGGTTCCTGTCGGACTTGTCCACGCGGTGCGGCGCAAGCAAGAGCGTATCCAAGCAGATCCTAGAGGCCAATACTGCCAGACACGTCTCTGAGATAGTAAAGGAGAACAATATTGACGGGTTTTTCCAGCTAATATGCGACAATGTCTACAGGCACATGCAGAGTCTCTCCGAGGGGAGGGTTTCAATCCGGGTGATACTGTTTGATTTTGACGGGGCAGTCCTGGCACAAAAGTAAAGATATTTTATTAAAAAACTGGTGTGTATGACTGTGGAAAGAATAGCCATTGTGGCGATCACAAAAAATGGGGTTGAGATCGGCAGGAGAATCAAGGGCGCGTTTCAGGACTGGGAGCTGCATGTCCCTGAAAAATTCAAGACCCGGGAGCCGGGAATAGACTGGTTTTCAGAATCATCCGCAGAAAAAATCGGGGAGCTGTTCAGATCCAGCGAGGCGCTCGTATGCCTGTTTTCACTGGGAGCGGTAATCAGGCTGGTCTCGCCGCATCTGAAGGATAAGAAAACGGATCCCGCCGTAATTGTAATAGACGACAGGGCCAACTTTGTCATTAGTGTCCTGTCCGGACATCTAGGCGGGGCAAACAGGCTGGCAGAGGAGATTGCAGGCAGGCTGAACTCCACGCCCGTCATTACGACGGCTGCAGATGTAAACAAGACCATTGCAGTCGATCTAGTCGGAAAAGAGTTTGGATGGAGGATCGAGGACGACTCTACGGTAACTGCAACTAGTGCACACATGGTAAACAATGAAAAGATCGGGGTCTATCAAAACGCGGGGGAGAAAGGCTGGTGGAAGGGAGAGCTGCCAGGAAACGTCACGGTTTTTGACAGCATGGAGGAGATGAGAAGGTCAGACTCCAAGGCATGCCTGATAATCACCGACAAAGTAATAGATCCGGACATGGCGTCAAAGTCGGTAGTATACAGGCCAAGGTCGCTGGTGGTAGGCATCGGGCTGCACAGGGACACATCCAGTGATACCATCAGGGAGGGAATACGGAAGACCTTTGAGAGGCACAAGCTGAGTCCGGAGTCCATCAGCGGACTGGCCTCGATAAAAAAGCCGCAGGATGTTGAGGGACTAGTCCAGATAGGGGACGAGATGAATGTTCCGGTTCAGTACGTGGGAGGGGAGGAGCTGGCCGCCGTAAGCGCCCCAAACCCGTCAGATACCGTAAAGGCGTTTGAGGGGACTGCCAGCGTATCGGAGGCAGCTGCCCTCCTAGTCTCAAAGGGCAAGCTGGTAGTCGAAAAGCAGAAATTCCCTCCTGACTTGACCATTGCCGTGGCAAGGAGGACGGAATGAGGAGGGGACTGTTGATTATCGACAGGGGAAGCAGGGAGAGGGAGGCATCCGAGGAGCTGGAGATAATCTCAGAAAAGGTAAGGGAGAGGGGGAACTATGAGTTTGCAGACTTTTGTTTTCTAGAGGTGGTTCCTCCGTTTATTGAGGACGGAATCCGGGGGGCGCTGGCAAGGGATATTGAGAGTCTGACAATCGTCCCGTATTTTCTGTATCCGGGAAAGAAGGTCAAGATTGCAGTGACAGACGTGATGAAGTATCAAAAGGAGACCGGTGTGAAGTTTGTCGTGACCAAGCCGATGAGCATGCATCAAACCCTGATTGACTTGGTCGACAGCAGGATTGGCTCGGCACTAGCGGAGAAGCGGATTGCACTGGGAAAAGACGAGGTTGACGTGCTAGTAATCGGCCACGGAAGCAAGGATCCCAATGCACAAATGTCCCTAAAGTACGTAGTAGACGGGCTGAGGGACAGGTACAGGAACGCGGGACACTGCTTCCTTGAGATAGAGCAGCCGGACATTCCAGCCGGAGTCAGGGCCTGCCAAAAAAACAACCCAGGGGCATTGGCAATAGTCTTTTATTTCTTGCACGAGGGAGCGCACGTAAAGACTGACATTTACGAGGATCTGAATCCGGCACTCGAAGAGTCGAATCTGGAAAACGTCTGCATAACAAGACATCTGGGAGCCGACGAAAAGATGGTTGATCTCATACTGGAGCGTGCAAGGGAGGTGGAGGATGCAGACTAGGAGGGGACAGTCCATCGAGGATGCAAGCATGCAGGTAATCGAGGATGAGATGGGCCCGCATGATTTTGACGAGCTAGAGTGGCCGGTAGTAAGGAGGGTCATCCATACGACTGCGGACTTTGACTTTGCGGGTAAAAACACGATGCTGTTCTCCAAAAATGCCATTCAGGACGGAATCAATGCGCTAAAGGACGGATGCAGCATAGTGGTGGATGTAAATGGAGTCATCGGCGGGATGAACAAGCAGAACCCAAAAAACTATGAAAACGAGCTTGTCTGCAGAATCTCCGATGCAGACGTGATGGAGAGGGCAGAACGGGAGGGAAGGACACGCTCCCAGGTATGCATGCGAATGTCTGCCGGACAGATCGAGGGGGGGATAGTCGCAGTGGGGAATGCGCCGACGGCACTGCTGGAGGTCCTGGAGATGATAAGGGAGGGGACCGCTAGGCCTGCACTGGTAATAGGCATACCGGTCGGATTCATCAATGCAGCAGAGTCAAAGGAGCAGCTGGTATCTTCGGGGGCCGAATACATCTCCAACAGGGGCAGAAAGGGGGGAAGCGCGGTAGCAGCTGCGGTAATCAACGCGCTCTACAGGCTAGCCTAGGCCTATCGCCTTGAATGGTTTTTGCAGTTTGAGACAAGCGTGCCGGCAAAGTTCTTTGCGTCCAAGAACAGGTGGCAGTAGGATGCAAGCGTATTGCCCTGGATGATCCCGTCCCTTTTCTCCGATATTCCATGCCCAACCTCCAGATCATAGGCAAACCTTAGATCCTTTGAGACGTCATACAGCTCCGAATAGTGAAACTCGTGGCCCTGGAACTGCTTTTTTGAGTCAGACAGGATGCACCTGGACGTAACGGCTGCCCTTGTATAGCCCAGTCTCATTTTCTTGGTCATCTTTGTATCAGCATCCAGGAATCCGACCATCGGGTACTGCCTTTTGCCGTCATGGATCGAGTTGGTAAGATACATCAGTCCGCCGCACTCTGCATAGATTGGGATCCCATCGCCGGCTAGTTTCCTGATTGTCTTCCTCATTGCAGTGTTCTTTGAAAGCGACGGCGATAACACCTCGGGGAACCCGCCGCCAATGTATATGCCGTCGCACTCTGGCACCCTTTTGTCATGAACCGGGCTGAAAAATTTGACCTGCGCGCCTTGCCGTTGCAGGGACTCGAGGTTTGCAGGATAGTAAAAATTGAAGGAGTTATCCAGGGCGACCGTGATTGTGACTGTGGGCTTTTTTGACTTGGTTTTTTGAGGCCTGGGCAGCGGTGGCGAGCTGTTTGCCACTCTCAAGACTTGATCAAGGTCTAAAAGGTCAGACATCGACTTTGCCACTCTCAGAATCCTCCCCTGCAGGCTTTTTTCCTCCCAGGCGGGGACTAGCCCCAGGTGCCTGGATTCCAGAAAAAACTCCGGATTTTTGGGGATGACTCCGATGACCGGAATTCCCAGTCCCTGCAGTGCCTCCCTGCACAGGATCTCATGCCTTTTGCTGCCCACCCTGTTGAGTATGATCCCGGCAATCCTTGAACTCCTATGAAACCTTGTAAATCCGAGCGCGGTGGCGGCAACGGATCTGGCCGCCTTGCCGGCATCCAGTACCAGAACCGTGCTTGACTTGGTGATGGCCGCCACGTGGTGGGTGCTGGAGTGGTTGTTTTTCCCCGAAGACCCGTCATAATAGCCCATCACGCCCTCGATGATGGATATGTCAGACCTTGAGTTGCGGGTGAACTCCTCAAGCAGCCGTCTGGCCCCCATCAGCCAGACATCAAGATTGCGGGCGGGCCGGCCAGATACTGATGAGAGATAGCTGGGATCTATATAGTCAGGGCCGACCTTGAAGGGCTGTACGCCGTATCCAAGCTTTTGTAGGCCGTAGATGATCGCGCAGGTGATCGATGTTTTGCCCACGCCGCTTGCTGCGCCGGCCAAAACAACCCGGGGTATCTTCAATGTTGGGGAGTGGGGTTCTTGCTCAATTATAGTCTGTTGGTTATCTTTTTACCGAGTATGGCCTCACAGACGCCATGGGAGAAGACGGCCTGGTAATTGTCTATACGGGGAACGGAAAGGGAAAGACGACTGCGGCCCTGGGCATGGCCCTGAGGGCCGTAGGATACAGCAGGAAGATCTGCATGATTCAATTCATCAAGGGCTCATGGCATTACGGTGAAATGGACTCGTCAAAGAGGCTGGAGCCGGAGTTTGAGATGACAGCCGTAGGGAAGGGGTTTGTTGGAATAGTGGACGATAAGAGTCCAAGGGCGGATCACGAGGAGGTTGCAAGGGAGGCAATGAAGATTTGCAGGGAGAAGATTTCATCAGGCAGGTATGACCTGGTCATACTTGATGAGATCAACTATGCAGTAAACTTGGGCCTGGTCAGCCTGGACGAGGTGGTTGGACTGGTCAAGTCAAAGCCCGAAAGGCTGGACCTGGTGCTTACGGGCAACCATGCAAGGCCGGAGGTTATCGGTTTGGCAGACCTGGTTACAGAGATGAGGGAGATCAAGCACCCATACAGGGCAGGGATCAAGGCCAAGCGGGGAATTGATTTCTAGCAATCGACGGCGACAGGATACGTGTATGCGACCAGCAGCAGGGATCAAGGCCAAGCGGGGAATTGATTTCTAGTGTGAGGTCGCGTCCCCTTGCTGGTCAGGCATGAAAGCCACAATTTAGACGTAAATTTGTGCCAAGCTGTTTAGGGGAAGGTGGCCTCACGCGGTTTCTAGCAAGCAACATTAATTTACATATGACTTGACTTGAGCACTATGTCATCTGATTTAGAGCTGCCCGAGCGGGGGGAGATCGTCGTTGCCACAATTTCAAAGATTATGGATCACGGGGCATATGTCACGCTAGACGAATACGACGACATGCAGGGGTTCCTGCACATATCGGAGATTGCGCCAGGATGGATAAGGTCCGTCGGCAAGTTCGTAAAGCGTGGGGAGAAAAAGGTGCTTTTGGTAAAAAAGGTAAATCCGGGTAGAAACGACATTGATTTGTCACTAAAGCAGGTCTCCGCAGACCAGAGAAAGAAAAAGCTTCTCGAGGTCAAGCGGGAGGAGAAGGGAAACACGCTGATGAACAGCATAGTTGAGAAGACAAAGCTGTCAGACAGGGAGCGCGAGGAGATCGAGGATCTGCTGTTTTCAAAATATGACTCCCTCTTTGATGCGTTCATGGAGGTAGCGACAAGGGGCGTAATAGCAGTCAAGTCGCTCAAAATTCCAGAAAAGACACTGGCTGCCATGCAGGAGGTATGCTCGAAGATCAAGCTTCCCTCAGTCGAGATTAGGGGAATAATGGAGGTTACAAGCTCTAGATCAGACGGGGTGGAGGTTATCAAAAAGGCGCTGCAGGACGCAATCAGTGGGCACGAGGGGGTAAAAATCGAGGTTACCTACCTGGGTGCGCCAAAATATCGACTGGGGATTACTGCCCCGGACTTTAAGGCGGCAGAAAGGGCCATCAAGCCCGTAATTGCAGAGATTCACCAGTCCATAGAGAAGAAAAAGGGTACGTTCAAGTTCGAAAGAGAGGACTCGAAGAAGACAAGGGTTGGATGACGATGCGTTACCAGATAAGAAGGTGCTCTAGGTGCAGGGCGTATACGATGAAGGCCTTGTGTCCCAAGTGTCGGGGGGATACGCTATCCGTGCACCCCGCAAAATTTTCCCCCGATGACAAGTACATGAGGTATAGGCTGGCCGAGAGATACCAGGACATCTAGTCCTTCAGGACATAGTCGTCGTTTACCTCATAAACGAAAACGCCAAAGGAGACTTGAGAGCCGTCGTTAAATGTCGGGGATGCATATGCCAGTCGCAGAGGGCCATCGCCATCAGAGGGCAGCTTGACGCTCTTCACATAAAGCGGGGTATAACCGGCAACGTAGGACTCAGACTGGGCACCAGCTACCGGATCAATGTAGATTATTGGCACATATGGGAACATTTGGCCTAGCATGGTCTCGTTCCAGAAATAGTCATTTCCGGTAACTCCGTCGGCATGCATATATTTTTCCAGGGGCTCTTCGGCTATTCTTACAAACCAGTACTTTTTGCTCTCGTCTCCGCCTCCTCCCAGTCGGTACAATGTGATATCGCCGCCAGAGGGTACCGCCTGAGACATGACAAAGGTGACAACATAGTCGGCGTTCATCTCTTGCAGCATCCTCCAAGAGTCGTCGGGATTTGCAAGCAGCATTCTTGCAACGTTTTGAATCGCCTCGGTATCCATTGTGGCATTGTCAACAAGGGACGTGCGCTCCCCAATGGCAGTTATCCAGTATCCATAATCCCACCACGCAGCTATGATGGAGTCCTGGGGGGTGTTGGCACTAATCCATGACAGTGTGGAGGGCCAGTCAGGCGCAACATATGGGAGGGCGGTTCCTCCGTTGAGTATGGTCGGCGGGATTTTGACCGAATCGATCCAGTTCCCCTCGGCAGGAATGACCAACGGGGAGACAAACAGGATGACTATTCCGCCGATCAGTGCGGACTTGAACGGAAGTCCTATGCCAGGCTCCCTAGCGGAGATGTTTTCTATGAGCCTTGAGATTCCTATCGAGCTTAGGATTATTACGGAAATCGAGGCAAACACCTCCAGCCTGATAAACGAGGAGCTGACATAGACCCCGGTAATGCCAATAATCAGCGCAAACGCCATCACGTCGCGATGCTGCCTAGAGCTGAGTTTTTTGTCATGGAATATCAGCCATGCTCCGATTCCGGCAAAGACCATCATTATCGACAAAAAGAAAAACGACTGCTCCAGGGTAGTCGTTGCATGCTCTGATACAGAATCTGTCAGCGGGTTTGTCGTGGTAAGGAACGGATTGACTGCGTTGAGGTATCTATAGCTTGGTATGTTCAGCAGACTGGTAGAAAAGCTCAGGGCTATGATCGATATTCCTGCAGCCAGTACTCCTGCAAGGAGCAGGATCCCGTTGCGGAACTTTTTACCAACGGGGCTTTTGGACTGTATGACGTTGCAGGCAACCAGAAATACGGTCGGGCCGACAATTGTAAACCCACTGATTCCGGTGACAAAGCTGAGTCCGGGTCTTTCAAACAGCAGGGACGTCATCATCAAGACTGTGGTAAATATGGGGATTGACCAGGTCTGAAATCTGTGATCGTCACGAAGGAACGGCAGTGCCAGAAAGAACACGCCCAGCGGCATCAAAAAGAACTGGATTCCGCCCCACGAGGCCAGTCCGAATGCCATGAACAGGCCTGCTCCTGCAAGTCTCAAGGCGCCTTCATTGCGGTTTTGCGTCTTGATCCCGCTCAGGAGCAGGTAGGCTCCCAGCAGTCCGAAGAACAGCCCCAGCGGCTCTGACTTGAACCAGCCGACTAACCCGCGTATGACGATTGGGACGGAGATGGAAAAAAGCAGGGCCGCGACTAGTCCGGCGTTTGTACCGCCGATAACGCGAACAAGGGCAAAGATCACAATGCATGTCAGGGAGCCAAAGACGACAGGGAAGATAATCGTAAAGTCGTAAAGGCTAGAGCCCATGCCAAAGATCTGGTAGGTCGTGGCCGCCGTATAATGCAGCATGCTTTGGGAGGTCGCAGAAATGTTACGCCCGTTAGGATGCCAGCTCATCTCATCATGCCAGTCAAGATATTCTGCAAGGCCGTTTTCTACAAGGTAGTTTGTGGCCCTGTAGTTGAAGAAGGGATCAAACTCGTTTAGCTCGAATCCAAAATCCAAGGCCTGTGAGCGGATAAGAAAGGATGCCGAGAACGCAAGCACCAGAATTCCTATGATGGCTGCATGGCGCAGGGAAAATTGAAATCTCTCTTTTTTGGCTGTACCGTTTTCCGCGCTGTTTTCCAATTATTAAGGGATGGAAAGATTGTTTATTACTCTTTTGAACAAAACGGCCCCCTCTAGGTTCCCCGCAAAACGGCTCTAGGTCTGACACAATTCAGATTGGGTTGCCTGTAGATCCGCACGGTGCCGCCTATCGCTGCCATGATTCAGATACGCCTGGGAAGGCTGCAAGATGTGTCATGGGGCAAAGGTTCCCTCCAGCCTTGCCTCTGCAATTATGTGGGCCCGCATTGCCTCCTCTAGCTGCTTCTTGGATGAGCCCCGCTCCAGATCAAGCTTTGTATCTAGGGCGTATAGTTTGAAGACGTACGTATGGCGCTTGTCAGGAGGCGCCGGGCCGCCGTAGCCTATTTGGCCAAAGTCGGTTTTTCCCTCCCTAGAGCCCGAGGGTACCACTGACTCGGCAAAGTAGGAGCTCTGGGGGAAACAACGTATTTCTGGTGGCATGATGTTTTCTTCCGGTACCACTGACTCGGCAAAGTTGGGGCTTGTGCTTGGGGGTGGGATGTTCCATACCACCCAGTGAACCCAGACCCTTCCAACGGCACCCACGGCATCGGGATCGTCCATTATCAGTGCAAGGGACTTGCAGTCTTCGGGGATGCCCTGGACAGATAGCGGCGGGCTGGAGTTGCCATGCTTGTAGCCGAACCTTTTTGGGATCTCTGCCCCGTGATCAAAGCTGGGACTTGTAAGGGACAGGCCTGCCATAAGGAAGTGTGGTTTTTGGCAAAGTTAAATATTTCTAAGACTGGTTCGTAATCGGTTGGATCTCCTCGACTTTCATGTTCAAACTCTCTTGCAACAAAATTCGCGCCTGCATGCTGCAGCGGCGTGCCGAACACACAAACGGGAGATACTCGGACGCCCCGAGCGTGGATTTTACCGATAAAATAGGAGGCATGCTTGCCGGTGCGGCCGATGCTGCTAGCGGGGACGGACTGCATGCCGGATGCGGCAGTGGGAGGAACTTCATCCCTCTTGCAGACTCGACTGGAGATTCTCGGGATCGACTCGTCACCCATGGCGATAAGACAGCTGTCCGGGCGGAGGCCGGATCTAGCAGGGAGGCTATGCTGTGTAGACTTGCTATCCGGAGAGCCAGCTTGACTATGTCGTGTCGATACAGGCGTTCCAACACGGGATCATACTACGCACAATTGAAAATCGAGCACTTTGTAAAAATAGGCACGATGTGTCAAAATTATGATCGATTATTTTATGTTCATACTACAAGGCGCAGATCAGGGGATATTTTGAAAAGGTGGCAAGGATGCTGGGGCCCGGAAGGAGGTCGGGCCAAAATTACGGTCGCCGCGGCATCCCGAACCCTCCACGAAACAGATATCTATCATGCGGGGCGGAGTTACAGCATTGTCAAACGCAGAACCAGAGGAGGGGTTAAAAGGCAGTGGTGCAGCTCAGGGTAAGAGTTTACCCCCCCCCCCAAAGATGCGGCGTGGGGGGCATGGTGATCAAGATACGGCCAGCAATGTCGCCCAGGGTAAGCTCTTACCGGCTCGGACATACAACAGCGGCAGGGTGTCGCTGCTAATCAGGGTGTACAACGGGGAAAGGTACCTGGCGCAGTCCATAGAGTCGGCGCTGGTACAGACGTACGGCAACACCGAGGTCATAGCCGTAAACGACGGCTCCACCGACGGGTCGGCCGAGATACTGGAGCGGTACTCTGACAGGATCACAATAGTCAACATCAAGCACGCGGGCCGTGCGGCAGCCTACAATGCGGGAATCTCCCACATGACCGGGGAGTGGCTTGCAGAAGTGGCCGCCGACGACATAATGTATCCTGATGCCGTAGAGAGGCTTGTCGGGGCCGCCGAGGAGCTCGGCTCCTCCTCGACTACCAAGATAATACCGTTTTTTGACCTGCAGTTGTTGGGATCCGACGGGAGGCCAAACGGCAGGACGCAGTCGTACTATATGGACAACTCCATGGACGCGCTGGAGCAGGGCGCCCTGATGTTCAGCATGTACTTTGCACAAGTGTGCATCTCCATCATTCACAGATCGATTCTGGAGGACGTCGGGGGATTTGACGAGGGCCTTGACAGAGGCGAGGACATCGAGTTTGGCATGCGGCTGACCGTAAACCACGGGTACAGGTTCCACCACGTTCCGGTCATCATATACGGGCACCGGTAGCACAACGGGCAGAGCAAGATGGGCCCGAGGGAGAGGAGCGTCATGAGGCGCAGGGTCCTGGAGCTGACCGTAGACCGGCTGAGCGGGCCGGACAGGAGGAGATACGCCGAGGCCAGGAGGATGGTCGGACGCAGGTTCGTTGTCATATCTGCGTGCCGTCGCGCAGATCACGTCCTGAGTTCGTTCGTGTACGGCACCCACGAGGGTACGGCGGCGCGGCTTGCAGCCGGGATGCTCGGGGCCCTGCTTGAAAGCAGGCCCGTGTGTCGTCTGGTGGGCTCACTGACGGATCGCCTGAGAACCACAAGGATCAGACCGCGAGAGGGCTGAGCCTGCCCGTCACGGCCCGGTGCCGTGGGGGATCGAACAGATGATAAAGACGCCCCACTAGCCAAGGCGGCGGATCAGCCTGAGGTAAACAGAAAGAACGCAGTTGGGATTCCGGAACGCCGATGGGCCCCCGATGCTGCCTGCATGCGTCACTTGTGCAGGCCAGCCCCGCATTCCGGGTTCAGGCTTGCCCCCCCCCCAACTCAGTACCGCACATGCCGCTCATGTACAGACCCAGCTGCCCGCCCGACCGATCAATTGACAGTTTGTCGAGATAGTGCCGCCGTCCCTGCATGGCCACGCGTCTGCGGAGGCCGTCATCGTCCCTCAGCCGCAGTATGCACCGGGCCAGCTCCTCGGGCGAGTCAGAGTGCACCAGCATGCAGTTCTCCCCGTCGACCAGACCTGCCTCGCGCGTCGCAGACGTGCTCAGTGTGATCAGGGGCTTGGCCGACGACAGGGCCTGGTTGATCTTGTTGGACATGGATCCCTCCATCTTGCTGTTTGACTGGAACAATCCGAGGCACACGTCGCTGTTCCGTATGCACTCTAGCAGCGGTGATGACTTTAAGAGTCCCATGAACCTGACGTTGGACAAGCGGTTTTTCTCCGCATACCGCCTGATCTCCGGCTCGTCCTGGCCGGTGCCGCAAAAGACAAACGTTATGTCCTTTTCACCGCACAGCTGCCCTGCCGCCCTCACTATGGTTCTGACGCCCGACGTGGGAATGAAGGTTCCAAAGTACAGCACGACGAACTGGCCGGTCCTCTCCTTGAACGGCAGGGGCCTGAAGAGCGGCTCGTATGCGGCAGGCCAGAGCTGGCGGAACTTTTCCCTCGGCAGGCCGTACTCCCTGACAAAATAGTCGATCTGATGGGTGCTCTCCGTTACAACCAGATCCGCCCACCTGCAGGCGGTCTTTTCCGCAAGGCGGACAAGCCTTGCCCTCAGCGAGTTTCTGGGTACTGTCCTGCGGACGGCCACCAGCGTGTAGTGGAGCAGCAGCGTGGGAAAGTACACTATCGGCTTTTTGCAGATCAGCCTAGCAAGCGGGAGCGTGACTATTCCCCGCCACGGGATTACCATCACGTCGTAGCTGATCCTCCTGTGCCTCAGGAACAGCCGGACGTACGCCACGACTGCCGAGCCGTAGGAATGGCAGTCCTCGTGGCATTCCACGGTTTCAAAGCCCTGCGACTCGCAGATTGCCTTTAGCAGGTCTCCGGTGTTGTTGCACGGAATGCCGTTGGTGGATCTTAGATAGGAGCCAAAGAAGCACGCCTTCAATAGTGTTTGAGTCAAGGGGCAAATGTAATAACCTTTCCTCGTCTGCAGCTAAGTGAAATGTAAATTAGATTTGTTGTTCTGCCTTGCTATTGAGGCGTTGTACCTGCCAGGTTTTTGTTTTTGCTCGATTTCAGGGTACTTTTCACTTAGCTGGTCTGGTAGTAGACGGAAATGTACCCCCTTTAAATACGTAGTAACTATGCGTAGTAACCAATCACAAAAAGGACAAGAAATTTTCACCAATGGATCTAGATGCGACACAGTGAAACAATACGCATGAAACCAGACGACTCAATGATTCCAATCAGGGGCAAGTTTCTTCCCAACGTCTCGGCCCCGTCCCTCCTTGAGAGGTACAAAAATGAGACCGACTCCAAGGCCGCAGCTAGGCTGATGGCCTACATACGGCACAAAAAAGGTGACTCGATACGCCAGATAGCCTGGCAGCTTGGCCGGGGGTACTCTACGATACGCGACTGGCTGATACGGGCCATGCAGCTTGGCATACAGGGCAGGTACGACATCAAGAGGCCCGGCACCAAGATGTGGCTGGATGCAGGACAGCTCAAGCAGGTGCACGCCGACCTGATTGCGGGCCCGCGAAGCTGTGGATTAGGGTCGGAGGTGTGGGCCGCACCGCTGCTTGCAGTGCACATCAAAAAGAAATACAAGGTAGATTATGCCGTCTCCAGCGTATACAAGATACTGCACATGCCTGGGCTTTTCATGCAGGAGGCCCCCGCCCAAAACACCCAAAATCAGCCTCAGAATCCGAGAAAGGGGAGTTCAAAAAAAAAGCTAGGTGGTACGTAAGGTACCATTCAAAGAGGGGGTACACGGTAATGATAGGGGGCGAGGCCTCGTTCATCTTGGGATGAAACGTCAAGAACAGCTGGTATCCCGTGGGAAGGCCCGGTCTTTGCGCCGTCCAACCTGTCGACCAAGAGGTTCTATGCCATAGGGGCTCCTCAAAGAACGGCTTTGACTGCCGCTTTTAGAAAAAGGCCAACACGGACACGTTCTTCAAGTTTCTCAAGGTGCTGCGCCGCAAGTACGGCAAGGTGCCGCTGTTCGTGGACAATGCATCGTACCACAAGTCTACAGAACTCAAGAGAAAGATGGCCGGATGGAACGGGAATGTGGCGATACGGTACCTGCCGCCGTACACGCCGGAGCTGAATAATTCGGAGGGGTAGTGGCGCGGGCTGAAAAAGTCGACTGCAAGCTGCCTTTACAAGACCGTCGGCGGGATGCAGAAACCCTTGCGTGTCATGCTGCGCAGGGGCGAGATAAAGGTGGTAGAGATGAACAAATGGCTGACGTGAATACTACGTATTGGAGAGTTTTGGGATAGGTTCCTTATTTGAGTCTAGGCTTGATTTTGACGGTTCTTATACGATACTCTAACATCCTTGTGGCGCCAGACACTAACGAATTTCTTGAAAGTGATCTAAGCGTCTTTGCCGCGATCCTTGCCAGTATGTTTTTGTGCGTGTCATGTGTAAATGAATACAAGACATGGTACATATGCCTGTATACTCTGATGGTGAGGACCCCATAAAATTCGAACCACCCAAATGCGTAGAATTTGTATGTGACAGGAGGGCATACGGGGCATGAAAAAACAAAAGTTCACATTGGCCGAAAAAACAGACATAGTGATGGAGTCCATCAAGACCAGCATCAGCACTGCCGAGCTGTGCCGCAAGCACAACATCGCGCCCACCACGTTTGGCAGGTGGATGGACAGGTTCGTCGAGGGCGGCAAGGCATCCATCCTGGGCCGGAATGACAAGGCAGCGGCTGCCCTGCAAAAGGAGAACCAGAATCTCAAACGCATCATAGGCGAGTATGCAGTGGCCTGTGACGCTTTAAAAAAAACAATGGAGCTGAGCAAAGGATGAATGCCGTACAGATCTGCCACCAGAAGATGAGCCTCAATACAGCCCTGGAATACTGCGGCGTCTCAAAGGGCACCTGGTATTACGCCAGGAAGGACGCCGACAGACGAGCCAGAAAAGCCGACCCCGGGACGGTCTCAATCATACGTACCATAGGCAAGAAAAGGCCGACGTACGGAACCCGGAGGATGGCAAACCAGATATTGCGCGAGACTGGCGTGCGCGTAAACCGCAAAAAGATACAGCGAATCTACCGCCAGATAGGCTGGATCGAGCCCAAAAAGACCAAAAACGACATAATACGGGCCTCGCGCAAGCTTACAAGGCCAGATGCCCCCAACCGGCTGTGGCAGGCAGACATCACATACGTGGACTGCGGCGGGGACGGCTGGTGCTACTGTTTCAACGTACTTGATGCCTTTTCGCGCAGGTGGCTTGCATACTCCTTTGATACCACGGCGCAAAAGGAGAATGCGGTTCAGGCCGTACTCGATGCGGTATCGGCAGCAGATCCGGACTGCAGCATGCTGACCCTGCGGACAGACAACGGTTCTCAGTATACGTCGCGCATGTTCAGGGAGTCCCTGAAACAGCTGGGAATAAGACACGAGCTCATAGCATACAGGACGCCAGAACAAAACGGCCACATAGAGTCGTTTCACGGAAGCATCAAGAGGGAATACCTGTGGCCCCATGAATTTGACTCCTTCCAGGACGCCTCAGACGTCATAAGGGAGGCATTTAGGGACTATAACCATGACAGAATACACTCCTCACTTGGATATCTCACTCCGATGGAGTTCGTCGTACGGCACCAAAGGGAGGCAGGCAAATGATGATGCCAGAGCTACGCAAAAACGCCCAAAAAGTGGTTCGAAAATACGGGGTCCAGATCACTGATCCATACTGCCTTTCTCCGGGTGTTGTTTTTCAACGTATCGTAGTACCGTCTCTGATCGTCGCCGCTAAGATTGGACACGACCGACAGGATGATCCTGTCCCTGTCCGTCTTACTCTTCTCTGCATCAAACATTGCTTGCCCATCGTGCCTCCTGTATCCGTATATGATCTTTGGAATGTGATGAAACCTGTACTTGTACACTATGATCAGCCTCATGTTGAACTCTGTGTCTTCGGATCGCCAAAGTCTTTCGTCAAAACCGCCCGCCTCCTCAAGAATGGATCTGTGTATGAGGGTCACGCCACCGTGGCCGAAAAGCCCGTAAAAAATAGAGACTCCCTGCTCAAACGCATTCATGGAATTGTCCATGTCATACGCAAGCGTCCTGCCCGTTGGCCTTCCGTCATGGTTTAGCAGCTGCAAGTCAAAAAACGGTATTATCCTGGTGGATGATGAGGAGTTGAGCATTTGGCCTGCACGTACCATCTGATCTATCGCGTCCAGATACATGATGTCATCAGAGTCCAAGATGACAAGCCACTCTCCTGTCATGTTATCGATGCCCCTGTTGCGGGCCGCCGCGATGTTGCAATGCTTGGTGTCTATTATTTTGATCCTGTCTGAGTATTGCTTCAGTATTTCAGATGAGCCATCCGTGGATCCGTCATTTACGGCTATGATCTCGGTGTTCTCATACGTCTGACTCAATGCAGACTCTATGCACTCTGTCAGATATTTTTCACTGTTATGCACGGGGATCACTATGGAGACCCTGCCATTCTTGTTGCTGGTCTGCATCGTCGGATCGTTATTTTTATCAATATTTGTATGTGGTCACGTCCCTTGCTAGCTAGGCACGAAAATCATAATTGTACCTGCCAATTCATGCCTGATTGATAGGGGTAGGTGACCTCGTACAATATTTGTATGTGGTCACGTCCCCTTGCTAGCTAGGCACGAAAATCATAATTGTACCTGCCAATTCATGCCTGATTGATAGGGGTAGGTGACCTCGTACCAATATTTGTATGTGGTCACGTCCCCTTGCTAGCTAGGCACGAAGATCACAATCATTCATGCTAATTCATGCCTAACTGATGATGGTAGGTGACCTCGTACCAATATTTAATACATTGTATGAGGTCACCTACCCCCCACATTATGTTAACTATTCCTGACGACACCGATCCATATACTATGATCGCGTAGACTAGGCATTATGAAAGGTCAACCCCCCATATACTGCGAGATCGAGGCATCTACAGCATCGCCCACGGAGACGATAAGGAATCTAAAAAAGGACCTCAAGGAGCGTGACAATATCATTGAAGAGCAGGGCAGGACCATTAAACAGCTAAACAAGACCATTGAAAAGCGCGACAAGACCATCAGGGAGCAGGGCAACAGGCTCAGATACTACGAGAACGAGAACTCGCCCCCGTCGGCAGACTCGCTAGAGTGGAAGAGGCAAAAGGCGCAGAGGAGAAAGGAAAGGGCCCAGTCCGATGCTGCAGCCGTGGAGGACGGCGCCAAGGGGGACAGGAAAGAGCCCGGCGGCCAAAAGGGTCACAAGGGCATATCACACATCCACCGGCCCACCAGGGTACAGAAACACTGCTTTCCGGGTGGACGGGCACCAGTGTGCAAGTGCGGCACCACCACGGAGATCGCAAAAAGACCGCAGGTGCGCGACATGATAGGATTCAAGATAAAGACGACTGAGACGCGCCACGAGATACAGAGGGCAGTATGCCCGAAATGCGGCACGTACCATACTGCCCCCAACGACCTGCCCAGATGCGGCAGCTATGACACGAGCGTGGTCACAGCCGCCACCAAGCTGCGCAGCGAGGGCGTCTCATACAACAGGATCCCGGGTATGATGTCAGATATCCTGGGCGTGCACATGTCAAAATCAACCGCAATCAACAGCATAGGACGCGTCTGCGACGCCGCAAAGGCGCCTGCCGAGGCCATCGCAGAGGAGGTAAGAAGCTCAAAGACGGTCTGCATAGACGAGACGGGGATCAACCTGGCAGGCAGGCTGGGATGGGCGTGGGCCATGCTATCGGCGGTGGGCGTGTTCATGATATATGCAGACACCAGGAGCGCCCGGATCCTGGATCAGTACATGGGCGGGTACGGGGGCGTCGTCACATCGGACGGATATCCCGCATACAAGAGGTTCGATCCGGGTGGAAGGCACCAGAGGTGCTGGGCGCACGAGCTGCGGTTCCTCCTGTATGGCTCGCAGAAAAAGGGTGCCCTGCTGTTTACAGGAGTCCTGTACCGGCAGATGCAGCAGCTGTTCAAGGATGCCAGGGAGTGTCTTGAGGGCTGGGACAAGCTGTCCGGGGAGGATCTCCGGGAGCTCGAGGAGAGGACGGGGATAAGCAGTGCCGGCGGACTGATGGGGCGGCACTCGCCGGAGCTGCGCCGGCGGTTTGAGACCAACATCAGTACTTCCTAGATGTACTTTTGCAGACCCGACACGGCACCTCCGCTACTTTCCGCGATCGTTTACAAACGAGTCGGCCGCATCGACAATGCACGCGACAAACAGCATCATGGTAAACCCCTTCCCTCCTGCAAATCCGTCCCACTTGGATTCCACGTCTATGAACACGGCAGTCCTCCACAGGTTGTACAGTATGACAGACATATAGAACAGCAGCAGCCTGACGACCGGGGAATTGCTGCACGTCTTGCCCATTATCCCCTTGATCACCCTGAACCCGGTCTCGATTCCCCACCGACTGCGGTACTCCTCCGGTATCTGCTCAATGACTGCCTCTGCACTTTTAGCAGACATGTTGGTGGCAAAGACCAGATACCTGTCGGCTATGGTCTCTTCTGCCTTGTCCTTCTTTGCTGCTGCCGTGCCGTCCTTTTCTACCTCGTCCTTTTCCACAATGACTAGCCTGAATGTGGCGCTCTTGCCGTCCTTGTTGGTCATTGTATATTTTGATACCGCACCGCGTTCTCCGCGGTCATGCTCCTCTATTGCCGCCACTATCCTCCTGTTCTTGACGGCAGGCATGATGTAGCTGCCCGTGCTTGTTTCTGCAGCCCTCATGCAGTCCACGTTAAAGAACCCGCGGTCATACAGGAACGTCTTGATCCTCATCCCTGATCTGGACGCCTTGCGGATCATTTTAGGCACGAAATCGGCCAGTTTTGCCTCTTTTGGAAGCTGCAGCGAGGAAAGCACGAGGTCAGACCCGTCATCTGATCCTATTCCGTGCATGGTAATGTGCGAGAGAAACGTCGACGTGCCGTTCTTGGGCTTTGACTTTCTGGCGATATCCTCCAGGCCCTTGCCATAGTATTCCACGTCGGTAACGTCCACTGCCACGACGTCCGTGTTGTGCAGCATGCCTGACCTGCGGGCGCACCTTACCGTATGCTGCAGCATGGAGCTGCACCACTTTTGCGCATCATCCAGGCTGACGCCCCGGATCGCCTTTAGGATCCAGTCCGGACTAGGCGTACGGCAACTATACGCGCCGCCCTTGGAGGCAGCCCCGTCGTCATGCTGCTGCCTGCTGCATTTTGAGGCCCGCCTGCGAAGGTGCGTCACGGCAGATTCTGCAAACATCCTCCTCTCAGACATGAAATATAGAACGCGCAGTGCGTCGATGTGGTCATACACTGCGTTGCGACTCTTTGAGACGGCCAGCCCGAGCTTGGGAAACCGCCGTCGCAATGTTTTAAACTGTCTCGATGTTATGTCAAACTGGTGTGCAAACACGTCGTTTTGTGTTGGTATCATGATGATGGTTGGCACACCGCCTGATCTATAGTATGATGGTCAAAAAATCTCGGCAAATTGCGTAATTATCGTGCCTGCAAAAGTACATCGAGGAACTACTGACATGCAGAACATGCTGTTCGGATACGTTGATGCATGGGGCGGCCCGCTAGAGCCCCTCCTCAAGAGGATGCACAGGGCCCTGCCGTGCATGTTTGCGTTTCTGGAATACGAGGGTGTCGAGCCGACCAACAATGGTGCAGAGCGGGCGCTGCGCCCCGTCGTACTTCAATTCAAGATAAGCGGCCAGATCAAGGGAGGCCTGGTCTGGACGGAAAGGCATGGATGGCTCAATACATGCGTGTCGACATGGAAGCTGCAGGGCAAGTCCATCATGGATGAGGTGGCCAAAATAATCTAGGGGTAGGTGACCACATACCAATACATTGATTGAAAAGTCGCACGTGTAGACAGCCCGCGTCAGAAGTGGCGTTCGTTCTCCAAAGCCAGTCAGCCATGCCACCCATGCATGATCCATTCAGAACTGCCTTCTCCCCCTCTGGCCGCACACGTTCTGTACCGTCTGATCGCCCTGCTCTGGATATCTTCACATGCGGTCAATAACTCGCATACGTTTTTTATGTGTGATAGCCACCAAAATGTCACATTGAGGCTATTGTGCGTCTTCATGGAATCAAAACTACTTCAGGAACAGGAGATCATCCAAAACCTAGGAAAATACTCGACAGTGTGGAAGATCGTCGGCCTGAATCAGTTTATTGAAAAGGGCATCAGAAGACTGCCCATACTAAACAGAACAAAAACGAAAAAATTTGAGAGGCTGTTAGACGAGTTCAAGCCAGATCTTGTCCTATTTGACAGTCCAACTGAGCTAGGCGCAAGCGTAGCCAAGAAGAAAATTCCGCTACTGACATATTTTTGGGACGACTGGGCATTTCCATACACAATAAAAGAGTTCAGCAACCCAATTCATTTCAGGATGTTCCTGATGACAAGAAACCACATAGTACGTCAATGTCTGAAAAAATCCACCATCATATTGTCTGAGACCGACTCCATATCCAACAGCATAAAAAAACATTATCCAAAAAAAAGAGTCATCACATTTCCGTATTCTGGCATAGATACAGATTATTGGAAGAGGGATGGAGAGGAGAATGCAATGGAATTAAGGCGCCCATGTGTAGGCTTTGTACAACATGCCAAATTCAGATACAAAGCCAAAGAAATGCTTGTTTTATCAAGGGTGATGAGCGCGCTCCCAGACGTCACGTTCTATTGGGCCGGAGACGGCCCGTACCGCAATGACGTGCTTTCGGCATTGTCCAAGTTTGATAATTTTGAATGGCTCGGATCATTGGAATACCCTGGCGAGGTCAAGGCGTTCCTGTCCTCGATTGAGATATGCGGCCTTGCCAGCGGTCAGGAGATGTCACCATATGCGCTAAAACACGCAATGTCCATGGAGAAGCCCGTAATTGCAACCGACGTTGGCGGCGTACACGAGTCCATGAAGGATAAAAAGGCAGGATTCCTAGTCAAGGAGGGAGATTACAAAGAATGGATACAAAAGATATCGCTGCTAATAGACAATCCAGAAAAGGCGTATGGGATGGGCAGGTATGGGAGAAGATTCACACAGGAGAACTGGGACAGCAGGCTGGCAGCAGAAAAGCTTGCCATCATTCTCAAAGGCATCAGGTCAAAATGAGCGGATCCGAAGAAAGCCAGATCAGGGCGGCCTTTATCTACAGACCGTCGTGTAGTGCGCACAGTTGAAAACGGGATGTTTTTTTATCGAAATAGGCACGATGTGTCAAAATTATGATCCGTTTTTTGATGTGCGGGCTATAGTACGGGACTCCGATCCCCTCGAGCATGTCGCCCCGGAGCTTCCGGGGGGCGATCACGCTGTCCGTTCTGGACAGCACCCTCATGGCCTTCTCCGGCCCGACATCGGGATCCTGCCCGTCCGCTCGATCCCGGGGAGCCTCCACGCCGCCCTCCTAAGCACCTCGCCCGGCGGCGCACCCAGCCGACTGGCTGCATGAGGCCTTCTGCCGCGTCTGTCATGCTGCCACTACGGGTGCAGGCCGTGCATGTCGGACACCCCGCCGGTGCGCATCATCTGGCTTTACCGGCGATGGATGCACTGCCACCCGTCAGGTCAACAAAATCCGTATCCCAGTAACCCGGCAGGGCCCCACAGACGGCAGATTTCGTGGAAGATCTGCATTCCGGGTCGCCAAGATTACAGAGCCCTATGGCTCTAAGACGATCCTGTCGTTTGAGAGCGAGAGTATGCTTCCCCCCGCGCCCTTGATCCTTGACTTTAGGCCGCGGTCCAGGGTGGCAACGATGCCCCCGTGGAGTCTGACATGTTCCAGGATTGCCTTGTCGGCAAAGTCCCCGTCTATGTCGAGGGTTTTTTTACCTCGGGCAAAATCAAGGGCCGCCAGTGCCCTGCCCTTTTTGGACGGGATCTCCGATAGCCTGCCAAGCTCGAATATCACGACCCTTGGGACTACAAAACGGATTTGGCCTATCTCGGCATCCAGGCCCGAGATGTTCTTAATCCTGGAGGTGGCCAGGTGGATTAAAAAATTCGTATCACAGATAACGTCAGCCAACTACTCCGGCACCAATCAGCCGCCACCTGTCGGCAATCCTTCTGCTTATAGCAACGTTGCTGCCCTCAAACAGGCATACGGGCCTCCTGAACTGAAGCGCTACGTCCCTTCCCCTTACGCTGGAGACCTGCGAGAGTATCGGCGCGGTGCCAATATTGAGCCTCAGGTTTTCGCCCTTTTGTATCGGAAGGACCTTGGTCTCCTCCTGCGAGCCCACGGCAAGATCAAACAGGCTGACCTCCAGTGCAGTGCTTGAGGAGTTTTCAGGTAGTGTTCCGGGCTTGCCGATTATTGAGCCGATAAAGGAGTCGCTTCTGGTCAAGGAGGGATCAAGCTTTGTTCCTATCGCCACAAGGCCTCCCGGCTTGACAGAGTCGACTATCCCGGCGCCCGTTCCCAGCGAAGTGATTTCGGTCCGGATGGGCTCGTACGTGTTCTTTTTGGAGTTGACAATCCCAGGCTTGATCTCAATCTCGTCGCCGACCGCGAACCCGCCTTGCGTGAGGCTCCCCCCGATAACGCCGCCCTTGATGTTTTTGATCGGCGTTCCAGGCTTGTTGACATCAAAGGAGCGCAGCACGTGCATTATGGCGTCCTTGGACTCGTCGCGCTCGGGGGTCTTGATGGTGGACTCTATTGCGCCGATTAGTGCGTCGGTGTTCAGTCCGGACTGGGCGGAGATTGGGATTACGGGCGCCCTTGTGGCGTTTGTCCCCTTGACGAATTTTGAGATGTCAGAATAGTTGGATACTGCCTCCTTGTAGGAGATCAAATCGACCTTGTTTTGAACCACGACGATCTGCTTTATGCCAAGGGTCTGGAGTGCCAGGAGATGCTCCTTGGTCTGGGGCCTTGGCACCTTTTCATTTGATGCAACGAGCAACAGTGCGCCGTCCATCAGGGCAGAGCCCGAGAGCATGTTGGCCATCAGGCTTTCGTGCCCGGGGCTGTCTACGAAGCTGACCACCCGGGACAGCTCGCTTTGGCCGTTACAGTTGGGACATGTCGGGACTGTCGAGTATCCAAGTGGCTCCTCACATTTGGGACACTTGTAAAACGCCGCGTCAGAGTACCCCACACGGATTGTAATGCCGCGCTTGAGCTCCTGGCTGTGGACGCTGGTCCAGCTGCCGGTAAGCGCCTGGATCAGCGTTGTTTTTCCGTGATCCACGTGCCCTGCCGTACCAATATTGACGCATGGTTGATAGCCGTATTTTTCAACATACCAGTCAGGAAGCGTTTCTTTCCAGTGCAATGTCAAAAATTTACAGGCGGGGTATCTTAAGTCATTCCTTCTTTTCTTCGGAATCTGCGCCGTCTGCAGATTCTTCTGCGGGAGCCTCCTCGGCAGGCAGCTGCCCGTCATAACGGCAGTTGATCTGGTAGATTTCCTCAGATATTTGGTTGCCCCGGACAAGCTTTCTTACGCGCTGGCCTGTCTCTGCCTTTTGCAGTCCTACCCCCTTTGAGAGCAGCACGTACTTTCTTGCACCCCCGTGCACGTCACCGCGTATTGGAACGCCGGACTTGTCACTGCCGCCGGTTATCTTGATTTTTCCTGACAGCCCCACTATGGATGCGTCGGCCTCGCCGCCGACCTCAAGTCCGATCAGTGCGGTGGCGTCGCTGTCCTTTAGCTCCTTTGTTACTGACTTTCCCTTTGCGTCAGATACTGTGACCTTGAAGTTTGTCAAGTATGCACCAGACTCCCAAAACTCCTAATTAAGGTTTGGACATATTTTTTAATGACTTTCAAAGGTAGTTTGGTATGGCAGAGGAGGTTGCATGCCCCAAGTGTGAAAGCAAGATGGCGCACATGCAGGCATGTCACATGTTCTGCCCCAACTGCGGCGCCCATCTGGACTGCTCTGACAAGGGAAGCTACTGGTAGCTAGTATGTGGCCACGTCCCCTTGCTGGCCAGGCATGAAAGTCACAACTGCGTGCAAATTTGTGCCTAGATGCATAGTGGAGGCGGCCCCGCATGACATCTACATGCCGGGGCGTTTTGGGACATAATCGGCTGCCATGTTGACTGCCTGATCCGTCATTATTTCCAGGTATTTTTCATAGTCGGCCTCAAAGTTGCAGTGCGGGCATTTTACCCTTGTAATTTCGTCGTCCAGAACCGCCACCTGCTCGCATTCGGGACACCTTGCATCCATGATGTTTTTGCATCTGTACGATATTTAATCATAGTTCCCTGATTGCCTCCCGGATGTTTTTATAATCCCGGGCGCCGGGGGTGTGCCTGAGGTACTGCTCCAGATCGGACCTGGCGCCGGGGTTGTTTTTTTGCTCCAGGCGCGTTATGCCCCGGTTCTTGTAGATTGGCCCGTATCTCTCAGAATTGATGCCTATTGCCTCGGTATAGTACTGTTCTGCCCTGTCATACTGCTTGGTTTTAAGAAAATAGTTCCCCAACCCCCTGTAGGCAAGATAGGAGCGCCTGTTTAGCCTTATGCATTTTTCATAATGCTCGATGCAGTCTGAGGAGTTCTGATCATTGAGGGCCGAGCCCAGGAGGGAGTGTGCCGTGACATTGTCCGGTTCAAGTGATACTGCCTCGTTTAGTAGCTCGATGGTGCGGCCGGGGTTTTTCGTCAGACTGTACCTTTCAGACTCAAAGCACAGGCGGTTTGACCTTTCCTCCCGGTATGACTTGAGATCAGATGCGACGTCGGGGGGTGCGATTATTATCGCGAGCCTTCCGTCCTCAGACCAGTTATCATCAAACCTTTGCTCGGGAATTACGCCCACGTGAAACGCCCCGTCTTGCTCCATTTTTGGGATGTAGTGCATGATGGTCCTGTCATCAGGGTCATGGCCGGATATTACCGAGGCATGCTGAACGATATCCTGTATGCCGGGCAGGATTACGATCGGTGGGATCCCCATGTCAATGAGTTTTTTTAGCTCAGTTGTGTCAGAGTGGATTATCTTTGATACGAGGCCGTGTTTTTCGGCAAGCTCGATGCCTTCGATTAGGACATTGCCGCTGACGCCGGGGTATTTTTTTGCAAGATCTTGCGCTTCGGCTATCGAGATATCGACATTCCAGTACTTTGATACGACGTTTATGGATAGGGGCAGACAGGTGTTCTCTTCGGTCACCAGAGGGAGCAGCAGGTCATGCTCTTCAGAGGTCATGACAGGATTTCCGCGGGCAGTTGTTAAAAACGTTCACAGGTCAAGAAACGATTCGATGAGACGGCTGCCGTCGTCGCTCATTTCGGGGTGAAACTGGGTTCCAAAGATTTTCCTGCTCTTGTGCTGGATCATCTCATGCAGGCAGGAGTCAGAGGAGGCAGTTGACTCGAGAAGAGGTCCTAGTTTTGCAAGCTCGTAGCCATGGCTTTCATATGCGGTGATGGGGCCGGATAGCAGAGAATTGGGCCCGGTGGGGGTGATCTTTTCCTCGCCCTTCTGTGGTGAGCTCATCTTGCGTATGGTCCCGCCCAAGGCAAGGGCCAGCAGCTCTGCGCCATAGCATATTCCCAGGAGTTTTTTCGAGTTCTCGACGCTGTGCTGTATTATTTTGGAGTTGACGGAGTTCATTTTTTTGTCATTGCTCTTTCTTCCGGACAGAATGAATGCCTGATACTTGGAGATTGATTCCAGGTTGATGCTTGAGAATGCCTTTAGATCATATTCTGTCTTGGCAGATTCAAGAAGATCGGATATCCTCCTTGTAAAAACAGAGCCATTATCCACAACCAGCAGCAATGAGCTGTAAAAGATGCCTGGGCTAATTTAATGATTCAGGCAGATCGTAACAGGTTAGCCCCTGCCTAGAATTGGAGTCACGTCCCTTACCTGTCAGGCATGAAAATCACAACTGTAGACAGGCTCGTGCCTGATTGCTGCCTAGGCAGGGGCTAACCTATTACGGCAGATCTGATGAAAAATATTCAGGGACTCGCTGCAGACTGGCCTTTTGCAGTGGGACGTGACCCCATACATTAGACGCAATATGATAGCCCCTGTCTAAGCAACAATCAGGCGCACGTTTGCTTGCAGTTGTGATTTTCACGCCTGTCCGGCAGGTGGTCGTGACTTCAACCCTGCCTAAGGGCTATTCCTGTTACAACCTTTCTCCAAGAACTTTTTGATTCTTCCGCATCTTTTGTAACAGATTCGCTACATTATCAGCGTTCTTTTGTACATGCGTGGTACTATCGGAAGTTCTTCCATGGAAGCCTGCGCCCCAGTATCCTTTCTGTCTCAGAAACGTCGTCCCAGAGAAAATCCCTTAGCCTGTACCTGTCTGAGGGATCCATCTGCGGCTTTGGCCTGCTTTGTTTTGGGGTTTTTTTGAGGGCAAACCTCCTGATTCCAGACGGGATGCGTTTCCTGAATGACGGTGGTATACGATTTATGATTTTGTGCGGTATATAGGGGTGGGCGTGGAAGCTGTTGTGGGCCTTGAGGACGAACGAGTCAAGGTCGGCAGTACACCCCCCTCCCACAAAGTCCAGCAGGCCTGCCACCGTATCCCCTGGGTTTTCGACCAGATCCTCAAGGAGTAACACCTTTACGTTATGCCTCCCAAAGGCAGAAATCCACATGGACAGTGGCTCGGAGTAATAGTACTTGTTTGACTTTCTGAGATCCAGCAGATCGCGGTTGTTGTCGACGTCGCCGCGACACAGGGCACCATAGTCGTCGCTGGTGAAGCGATCAATTGTTTGCGTAAAAGAGAGGGTGCTCCATTGCCACGTTATGGTTTCAACCAGGAACTTCGAAAACAACTGCTCGACGGGATCCCGCAGGGTGATCAGGATTTTTGCGTCCGACCTGACTGTGCGGATCCGCCGGCATGCGGTACCGCTAAAGTAGTATTGCGAGGTGTCGGCAAGTATCTTCTCGTCTCTGACATTCCTGTAAAACGAGAGGTACTGCCTCTTGCTGATGCGGCGCGTAAAGTAATTCAGTTCCTTCACGAGGGGAACGTACATTCCATGGATCCCCCTCAGGATGTGGTACATTGTAGTTGTCCCTGTTTTTGTGGGGCCGACATGAAAGAAGTTGGGCCATGTCACGGCGTCAGTCTCGCGCATTATTTAATCCCTTGATCAGCCATGTCATATATGTTGACTATGCAAATCGACCTGAATGAGATGAATTTGTTCGTAATAATCCTATAGTGACGAGCAAAAATTCTTCAACACATGTGGGCATGAACTACGCAGGGAAATGCTTTCCGTTGTTGAAGAACTTATGCTCTTCACTATAGATCTGAACCGATTACGCATAAAGTCTAATGCGTGAATGGCAGCAACGATATCACCCTGGTTACAACATCCAAAAATTCCCAAGCCGGAGATTGCCTCGGTACGTGGGATGCTGATCCAGTCAGAAATCGACGCGGTAAACGAACAGATTGAGCAGGTGGTGCTTGAGCGGCAGAACATCAAGGATGCGCACGGCGACATGTCCGGCGAACCGTGGGAATCTGCCCTCCAGGACAATACAGATGAGCACAACATGCTGGTTGCAGAACTAAAAGAACTGAGGATGCGTATTGACTGCATTCATGGGGACAGGCTGTGACCTGCCTCGTTCCCTGGCTCTTGCAGGATCGGGAATTTTGATGCAGAATGCCGTCATTTGGCACCCGCACATGCCGGGATGGCAGTATTGATCAGGGGATCCGGACATGCCGATCCCTGACGCGCCCATGGATCCAATGCGGTTCCTGCTGCCTTTTTCACCTCGCCCGGGGAGGGGTGCTTTGGTGGCTGGCAGGGGCTGTTGGCCACAAGAGCATAGACTAGCTTCCCACCTCTATGGAGATAAAGTGGATTTCAGGTATCTGATCCTCCACAATAATCGTACCAATGCTGACTATATCATCCTCCTCCCACAGGAATACCCTGTCGGTCCGCGGCTTTACAAAGTCATCAATGAAGGTAGAGATTAGCTCCTTGGTATCCTCGGTTTCCGCATTAGTATAGAAGATTATGCTTCCCTTCTCAAATGACAGTGGAATTTGGATTGAAGTGGGCTCCAATACGGTAATTCCATTCTCAGAGAAGGTTGCATGAATAATGCCGATTCTGTCGTCCCTGTCTAGTTCTTCCAAGGCGTCTATTCCGTTAGTAGAGGGCGCAACGACGCCGGACAGCTTCTGCAGATATGCCTTGAATGCGTCCTCCTGGGTGTCGCCCAGGCCGACATAATACTCGCCGGTAAAGGATGCGCCAACTGCTGCAATGGTTCCCAGCTGTGCCACCACACCGCCGGCACCAGCAGTATATACCGGGACAAAGTATGTGTCGTGCTCTCCCACGCGATACAGGATATTATCACCGATTCTTGGGGTTCTCAGTAGGGTTTTGAGCTGTGCAAAATCAGGATCCTTGTCTAGTGCCTCACGTACGGCGGTAGGGCCGATTAGTTTGGTAGTTGAGTTCAGGGGTACCTCGTAGAACTTCATCTTGCCCAGGTTTGAGAGATCGTTTTCAACGATCATATAGCCGGCAAGGTTTCTTCCCTGAGATCCCTTTAGCTCCAGCGAGAGCAGTCCGACAAACTCGGACTCTTCAAATCCTGGGGGTTTGGCCTCTATATAGTACGTGTCTAGTTCCCGCGGAATCTCGTAGAATTCGTTTGCCTGGATGAATGTCTCAACGTCTGTCACGTGATAGGTATTGTATCGATCGGTCTTCCAGTTGAATAGTTCGGCAGGATACCTGATCTGCTCCTCCAGCCACGGGGGAATGTCTTGGAACTGATCATCGTACTGGCTTGCAAACATCTCTGCAAAAAAGTCATCGCCGGTCTTGAGCAATGTGATATCGCCGTCATACGAGTCTACCAGCGCATATCCCACCAGTCTCAGGTACGGGCTTCCATCAGACCAAGGTACATTGTGGGCCTGAAATCCAACGATTAGGGGGACGAGCCAGTAGGTGTTTTGGCCGTCAGTCACGGGGAACGTGTCAATGTCCTGGCCAAACATGTGATACAAAAAGTAGGGATACAGGGCTCCCATCCTGTCGTTGATATCCTTGTACCTCATGATGTGGACAGACTCGCTTGGAAAGGACAGTAGAAAGTTCGGCTCGAAAATCCAGCTTAGTGGCGGAGGCACGTCAAGGCCGCCGGATCCGTTGTAAAATGCCTGGTTCAGCTCATCTGACTCTACCCTATCGGTCGGATATGCCGACCACTGGTCTGTCAGCAGTCCGCCCTCGCCATAGTAAATGGAGCGCTGCTGGAAGAACTCACTGCTGTCGACAATCTGCCCCCCGGTCGCCTCCAGGGTAAGAAATCCGTTGGGAACATGGGTGTACACTAGGTGCTCATTGTACCACCTGTCTCCCAGATCCACGGTGTTTGGAAGGATGGGTGACATTGATGCGGTCCAGTAAAGGGTGTCGTTAAAGCGCAAGATGTCCTGATCGTTAAAGTCGACATATGGAATCAGGCCGATCTCCGGCTTGAGTTTGGCCGATGCGGCCTCCCAGTCCCACACGCGGATGACGTTCAGCAGATCACTGTTCTGGCTTACATAGTTGTTGATATTGTTAGGTGAGATGGATTCCAGCTTGACATCATGCGTCGTCTCAGATATGCTGTCTAGCTCTGCCAGATGCCGGTTGACGCCGATTTCCTGTGCCTTGTAGGGTCCCAAAAACTCGATCTTCTTTGCGTCTGCAATGCTGTCGTTGGCTGCAACCAGGGCGACGACTATGATCCCGATGAGGACGATTACGGCGATTCGGATCAACAGATCACGCTGGAACATATGGGTCAGAACGCGTGCACGTATCCTGTCAAGAACCGAAAATCCGATTAATGCAAATCCAATAAGAAGGGTTCCGGCGATCACATACCTTGTGTTATAGTCTATAAAGTCAGTGAAGAACAGGTTGAATCCGGCCCAGATTACACCGATGCCGATTATCGCCTCAACGGTTGATACGTAGTTCAGATATCGCGGCTTTCCCTCAGAGGAGTCCTTGATGTATGCAGTTACAACCTTGACTATGGAGCTTAGTCCGACATAAAGGATCAGCCTCAGTCCTATCGCCCCTAAAACCGGGGGGATCAAGACCAGCAGGGCCGGTACCATGGGGATTACGTTCTCTGTTGCAAACGACGGATCAGTCGGGGGGGTCGTAAACGGCAGGGTAAACAGGATCGGGATGCTTGCCAGTCCCAGATCCGTGCCGCCTGCGACAGACACCACGGCAAAGCCGAACATGATGTTTGCAAAGAACGCGCCAAACAGCAGTACCTTGGTTATCTGCCATACTGCAAACTGGACCCCGGATAGCTTGTAATCGGCAAAGCTTTGGACGCTGGTGGCAATCGGCTCATGCCGGTTCCGTCCGATAAATCCCAGCATGGTAGAAAGTATGTACCAGAACACCGAGGATCTGGAGGATCCGTTAACCCTGATTAGTGCTATTGAGGCAAGTATCAATGCAGAGACGACGGAATAGTAAAGCGGCTTGGTAAACTTGTCCCCAAACTCGCTAAAGTTCATCGAAAGGCTGACTGCCTGGTTGCCCACTATCAGGAAGATGACTATGCCGATTACCGCCACAATGCCTAGGCGAATGTACTTTCCGGTGTCCGGTGGGGGGGTTTCCTTGTCAGTCGAGGCGTTATACAAAATCACACATACTCAGGCGATGATAAATTAATGTCTTACCGGATAAATGCCTAGGCGCAAGGTAATTTATCAAATCAGTCATAATTTTGCGAATAATCTAGCCCAAAAACACCAGTTTTGTAAGATCTACACGGTTGAGGCAAAACCCTTGCAAATCAGGTATACTGCGGCATATTGCGGGAGTACGACCCTCTGGCCGTCATATGGGCCGAATTTCCTCCTGTTCAAGGTAAAGGGGATCGGGCAGCTGGCCAGCACCTCTATCTGGGAGTCATCGATAAAGCATGCATCGACATACGGGTCAAACCTGTCAAGGTTTTCGCAGTACATCTTTGCAAGGCCGCTTTTGCTGTTCAGGGTTCCAGACAGGCGGAAAATCCTGTGTATGTCCATGGTTACGTTTGGATCGATTATCGCGCCGATTTTGGGGGCAATCTCTAGGAGCATGTTTTGAAACGACGAATAGCCGTTCTTGATGATCTCAGATATTACCCTTGATCGCTTTGACTTTGAGCCAAATATCTCGGCTGCCACACGTCCGCGCCATCCGACATCATCGAGCTCCGGAAAGTCCCTCCTGTTTGGATTTTGTCTCATTCCAAGTGTTTCCGGAAGGATGTTTTTGAACATTATATAGTCGGTCAGCTCCGAGCGCTCCTTTGATCCCAGCTCCCGGTATCCCGAACCTGTAACCTGGACATGAAAGCCCTCGTTCCCCGAAAAGAATACGAGGATGTTTTCCTCGGATATGCCAAGATCGTCGATGAGGATTCGTGAGAGTTTTCTCACCTCGTTTTTTGCCATTTTGATGCAGTCGTTGCATGTAAATGACTTTGATTCGATCTTTTTGGAGCTGCAGTCAGGGCAGGCGCCAGAGCCTGCAAATGCCAGGCTACACTCGCCGCACTTGGAGGAGATGTGCTTTTGCCTGCAGCCGAGGTTGAGATCCTTTGCATCAATGTCAAAGATAAGATCGGCCTCCTTCCAGTCCTTTTCTGCCATCGACAGGTTGGGAAACGTATAGTAGGCATTGGAGCAGTAGACGTCGGAGGGAGAGTTGTTCATCAGAATCAGGCGCAGCTCCTTGTCGTCTTTGAGGGAGATGTGCCTGATCATACCCGAGTTGAACCTTTGATAGCCAAACTCCCTTTCCCTGGTGCGCTCCGGCACCCCGATTAGATCAAAGTGATCAAAATAGTACTTTTTAAACGCGCCCTCCAGTACGGGAACGTCCTTTTCGGGGATCACTGCCGTATCCTTCCAAACTGGACTGGATTTATGATGCCGCTGCACTCCGGGACCGCAAAGCAGAGGTTGTTCGTCTTGACTTTTTCACACGAGGGGCACGAATACTCGGTTCCCGAGCCGGTTTTTCCTGCAAGGTTGTTGAGCTGGTACATGGTCACGCGCTCGTTATAGTCAGGCGCGTTCTTGAACAGGGGCGCGATCTGCTCGACGGACTGCCCCTTCTTCAGCAGGTACGTTGCCAGCAGGAACCGCCCGGAGTGGGGGAGGTTTTCGCCCTTGTGCAGTACGTCAATGGCGTGCTTTATGCACGGGGGATACTCCCCGGTTTCTACAATCTTCAGGGTAAACCTTTCGGCGAGGGCCTCGACGTCTGCGACATACTGGTTGGACAGGGACTGGGACGTGTTCATGATGGACTTGATTTTTGACTTGATATAGTTTTGAATCTCCGTTCGGATCAGGCGTACGATGTCCCCGGAGGTCATGATTACGTTTCCCCTGTGTACGCGCTGGTTGATTAGCTTCCAGGGCCTTTCATGAAAGTTGACCGAACGCCGTACATAGTCGGCCACCGGAATCAGCCACTCGGTAGAATTTTCTTTCTGTGTCAGGGAAATCTGGGAGATCTCATGGATGATTTTTACCGCCGTCTCCTTCAGCTTGTTTTCGGCACTGTCAGTTGCCTTTGGGTTGTTCAGATCCTGCAGGAGGAATCCGTGCGCGCGTCTTGCCTCAGACAGGCAGAAGCGGTTGATCAGCGAGTGTCCGTTGGCAGACTTTATCAGAATGATGGCAAGGATGAAGGACAGGACCTCTGTAGGCAACACGCTGTCCTTTTGCAGCTTGGTATCAAAGGAGGAGTCCATTTCCGAGTCATGGGTGCGGCCCTCGGTAGAGACCCGGATGCGCTCAAAGGCCTTTTTGATTATGGGCGCAAGGTCGGGATCATCTCCAAAGGTCTCCAGCTCGAATCCCTTGTCCCTCAGGTACTGTCCGGCATCGCCGATGAACGGGTATTTTGCCATCTCGTCCTGGCCCAAGGTGATCATGACCCATGGTCTGTCGCTTGGCCTTAAAAATCTGGTTCAATGCTACGGTCTTTTCAGATGTGGTGACTCGTGGCGGTGCAGACGGCTGCGTGCGGATCTGCAGGCAGGGCTTGAATTGTTTCGAGCATGGGCCGTTTTATGGGGAACTTTTGGAAGACTGCGTATTAGAAACGATTCAAATCAGGCTAACCTGCAGATCCGCACGCCGCCGCCTGCACCGCCGCGAGTATGGCTGCATCTGGGGAAGGCTGCCATGAATCGGGTTTAAATTGAGCATATGGAGGATTTTGTATATGCAAGTGGGCTGCCATGTCTCCATCTCGGGATCAGTCGACAGGGCAGTGGACAATGCTATTGAAAGAGGATGTTCTGCATTTCAAATTTTTACCAGAAGCCCCAGAAGCTGGCATGCAAAGGCGCTGACAGACAAGGACATCTCGGTCTTCAGGGAGAAGGTCCAGAGATCCGACATCGACAGGATGGCAACGGTCGCACACATGCCGTATCTTCCAAACCTGGCAACGCCAGACAAGGAGGCATTTGAAAAGTCAGTCAATGCGATTGTCAAGGAGGTGGAGAGATGCGGGCGGCTGGGCATCCCGTACCTGGTCACCCACCTGGGCAGCCACCTGGGGACAGGCGAGGAGGCAGGCATCAAGAGGCTGGTAAAGGGCCTGATGAAGGCAGCAAAGGTGGACAACGACGTGATGATACTGCTGGAAAACACCGCCGGTCAGAAAAACTCCGTCGGTTCGGACTTTGGGCAGTGGGCAGAGATACTGTCCCAGCTGGAGCCGTCAGACAGGTTCGGGGTGTGTCTTGACACCTGCCACGCATTTGCCGCAGGATACGACCTGAGGACCGCAAGGGATGTCAGGGACACGTTCTCAAAGTTTGACAAGGCGGTGGGGTTCAGGCACCTGAAAATCCTGCATCTCAATGACTCCAAGGGGGAGCTGGGCAACAACCTGGACAGGCACTATCACATAGGACTGGGAAACATAGGGGAGATCGGAATGGGGGAGATAGTCAGAATGATAAACAAGAAGAAGATCCCCATGATCCTGGAGACGCCGATAGACGACATACGCACCGACTCTGGTAATATCGAGGCAGTAAAGAATCTGGCATGATAGGAATTTATGCCAGACGGGGGCCGGAAAACCATGGACTATGATGGCGTCATGAAGCTTGCGCTGGAGAGGGGATTTTACTTTCCAAGCTGCGAGGTGTACGGGGACGCGCAGGCGGGCTTTTGGGAGTACGGCCCCTCCGGCGTCGGCCTGAAGAACAGGTTCCTCGAGCTGTGGCGGCGGGAGCTGGTCAGGAGGGACGGCATGCTGGAGATCGACGGCTCGCAGATAATGTCAGGGTCGGTCTTTGAGGCATCAGGACACCTGGCCAGCTTTGCAGATCCGATCATAAAGTGTGCAAAGTGCAAGTCGACGTTCAGGGCAGACAGGATGATTGCAGAGGCTGCAGGGGTTACGATACCGGAAAGCGCAGACCTTGACGAGTTTGACAAAGCAATAGCTGAGAACGGCATAAAGTGCCCAAAGTGCAAGGGGGGCTTTGAGCCTGCAAAAAAGTTCAACATGATGTTCCAAGTGGGAATTGGTCCGGAGGGCGAGCCCGCATATCTGAGGCCGGAGACCTGCCAGTCGATATTTGTGGACTTTCCAAGGCTGTTCAAGACAATGAGGGGAAGGCTGCCACAGGGAGTCGCGCAGGTAGGCAAGAGTTTTAGAAACGAGATAGCGCCGAGGCAGAGCCTCCTGCGCCTGAGGGAGTTTTACCAGGCAGAGATCGAGGTCTTTTGCAATCCGTCAAGGCTTGACGGACTGGAAAAATACGACGAGGTCAGGGATACAAGGATTCGAATCGAGGCGGGCTCTGAATCAAGGGAGGTCACGTGCCAGGAGGCGGTTGATTCGGGCCTGGTTCCCAGCAAGTTTGTCGCGTATTACCTGGGGATACTGGCTGAATTTTATGCAAAAACCGGCATAGACATGGCACGGAGCAGGTTCCGAAGGCTGGGCGACAGGGAAAAGGCATTCTATGCGGAGGTCGCCTTTGACTTTGAGGTAAATACCACCGTCGGATGGCTGGAGCTTGTTGCATGCAACTATAGATCCGACTATGACCTGTCAAGCCACGCCGAAAAAAGCGGGGAAAAGTTCGAGGTCATGGACGGCGATGAGAAGGTCCTTCCCCACGTATTTGAGATCTCGATGGGGATAGACCGCAGCCTGTACACCATCCTAGAGCACTGCATGCGAGATGACAGGGAAAACGAGAGAACAGTCCTGTCGCTGAGGCCGTACCTGTCCCCGGTCCACGTAGGCGTGCTGTCCCTGGTAAAAAAGGACGGCCTGAAGGAAAAAGCCGACGAGGTCTTCAGGGAAATCAGGACGAGGTTTGACGCGTTCCTAGATCACTCCGGTGCGATAGGAAGAAGGTACAGGAGGCTGGACGAGGTCGGATGTCCGTTTGCAATAACCGTGGATCACCGGACGCTGGAGGATCAGACCGTAACGCTGCGGGAGCGCGACTCGATGGAGCAATACAGGATAAAGATCTCCGAGATAAGCTCGCGGCTGTCCTCTGAGCTGTCCTGTCCGTAGCTTCCTGCCGGTTTGGCGCCATATCGCTTCTGGATATCTTACGGGCGCAGGTCGTGCCCGGACACCTCCCCCATCTGGCGTGGCTCCGGCCCCAGATTGTGCGGGTTTGTTTTAAGATTATTTTACAGGGAGAAATCTGAGCAGGTTCCGTATGTAGCTGAAAACCTTGTCAGGTTCTGGCAGCTCTCCAGCAACCAATCTCCCCAGCTCCTTTCCCCAGTGCTCCCTTAGCCCGTCAAGGCGGCCAGCATCAAAGATTTTTGACGGATCATACTCTATGTCATTGATTGCACACTTTTGCCTGACCATGTCTCCAATCAACGTAGCATCAAAATCGCGAGGGCCGTCTTTTCCAAGCATCTTCCATATGTCATAGTAATCCCGCACCTTGATTCGCTGCATGGTGCTGCGAATCTTTTCGGATACTGCCTCGTTGAGCGTGTAGCCGTTTACCTGAAAATCCTCAAGGTCTTCATAAGATGCAGTTACCGTCTATATTGATGCAGAATCTGCCATTTTTTCTATTCTTGATGCATCGATTTTTATCTTGTTTTTCATTCCAATCGGCCCTATAAAATGAACAAATCCCAGGATCGTCCTTCCGCTGGCAGGCACGTTTATCTCTCCTTCGTACTTGATGCCTACCTCATCCTCCAAGATGGTAAGAGTTTACCCCTCATCCGTATAATTTAGATTGAGCACAAGGCCAATTTTTGATCACCATCTGGATCCATATGCATCCAGATCACACCTGTATTCATTGCCTGATTCAGAGACCAAGATACTACGCGACGAGTTGGCCCGCACCATAGCCGAATTGGGCAGGAAGGACAGGATCATCGCAGACAAGGATCAGACGATAGCCATGCTTGTCGAACAGATGGCCGAGTCCTCGGTGACAATCGTGATGCAGGCATCACAGATCAGCTGGTACAGGCAAAAGGGATCAGAGGGGGTAGCAGCATCTGAGGCGCAGACTGCCGAACTGAAAGCAGAAAACCAGCAGCTCAGACAGCACATCAAATATTACGAAAACCCGCACACCCCATCCTCGCAGAACTCGATTCCGACCAGGCAGAAAAAGACTGCTGCTGCAAAGGCATCAGGCAACGTACCGGCATCTGCAAAGGCAAAGCCGGGCCGCAGGCAGGGACACGAGGGGATATCACACAAGAGAATGCCGACCGAATTTGTAAAGCACTGCCCCAAAAAGTGCGACAAATGCGGCAGCGCCAACATGAAGAAACCAAAAAGGATGTTCTCAAAGACCGTGACCGATACCCCCAAGAGGCCCGAGCCGGTCACGACACAGCACACCGCATACAGGCGCAAATGCGCCGACTGCGGCAACATGTGTATCGAAGACGACAGGTCATGGAACGTGCCGGGAACCGAGTTTGGACCAAACATCACGGGGATGATGGCCGCAATACGCGTGGCACCTGCCTCCATACAGGCCACGGCCACACTGTGCTCAGAAATCCTGGGCATGGATGTCTCAGAGGCAGGCGTGCTGCAGTGCCTGAGGGCCGGCGCCAATGCGATAAAGCCCGGCGTAGAGAGCATCAGGCAGGCCATCAGGGATTCTGATTATCTGCATATTGACGAGACTGCCATGCCATACAACGGCAGGACGGCCCGCATATGGGTGGTCGTGGGCAGGAACAGGGACGGCACCGTCACCGGCGTCCACACGCTGGCCGCACCCAGTAGGGGCAGGGCCGTAGTTGACATGAACTTTCCGTATTATGACAAACCGGTCACAGTCGACGGGTACGGCGTATACGCCGCATTCAAGACCAGGCAGTGGTGCCGGATCCGCATACTCCGGGAGGCCAGGGAGGCCTGCAAGGCTTCCAGGCAGGCCCACGCGCTGTATGATACACTCAAGAAAAAGTTCATCCATGCCAAGGGGCTGGGGCCGCCGGAGGAGGAGGGCGCCGCCCGGCACGACATGCTGGTGGCAGAAACGCGCGGGCTGGCCGAGGCATTCGGCAGGGAGGCCGGATGCGAGAGCTTTGCCACAAAGCTTGGGAACGCCTCTGAATTTCTCTACACGTTCATACTGCATCCGGGTATGGAGCCCACCAACAACCTAGCCGAGCGCATGCTGAGGCCGTCCGTAATTGCGCGCAAGGTATTCCAAGGACTCCGTACCATGGAAGGCATGGAGATGTTCACCGTATTGATGACGTGCGCGATGAACTGGCGCGCCCGGGGGTGCGGCGTGAGGGAAATGCTCGTCAAGACCCTGACTGGCAGCGTCGCCTGAGGGGTAAACTCGTACAACCGATTACGCATAAAGTCTACTCCATTTCATGTCATGTGCCATGGAGGAATCATTTTCGTGTAAGCTTGGAAAGACCATACAACAGCAGTCTTTTTAGCAACACGGCGGTAGCTCTGCCATGATCAAACTCTTGGCGGCCGGACTTTTACTCGCCCTAGCTGCGGTACTCATTGCCGCCGCACACATGGGAGTGGTGGTAAATACGACGGGCACATCCCAGCCGGGGGCCACCATTCCTGTGGACCGGGAAGGCGCCATGGGAGTGGTGGTAAATACGACGGGCACATCCCTCTGCAGCGGTGAGGCAATGCTGGTGATGTCTCCTGAATATGACCGTGGATGCGCGTATGCCCCTGCCGCGCGATATTTGGGAAACAGCGGGTGGTTCGTACTGGACGAATATCCGGAGTATTTTGCATCCAGTATTGAGTTCGAGTATACCGACAATTTTGACCAGTACGAAAACTGGCGTCCTGACTCTCACATAAAAGACGGACTGAAAATAGATCTCAGAATGCCGGAGCTGCCGCTAGTCGGCCAGAGTGCAGACGTCATACTTGACGTCGTGTCCCCGCATACCGCATCTCCGGTCAACGCCGCGTTCCGGATCCAATTCGTAGGGGACGTGAAGATTCTGTCCTTGTATCCTCCACTTCAGCCAAACGAGTTTATGAGTGATAATTTACCGGGTCGGGATTTTTACACTCCCAGAGCCGAGATACATCCGGGGGAGACACGTCAGTTCATTGTGACCATAATGCCCCTGAGCGAGACGCCGCTGCAGGTATGGGCTGACGGTTACGACGAGCACGGGTATTATGTCACTCAGTCAGGCGACATGATCCGAGTCTCAATCGGAAGCCAGACGTCGGGACATCAGCTTGACGGGGACTCGTACACAAGGGATCCCGATATCGAGTATGTGTGGACTGAGATACTGCACCCCCAGTGCTGGACCACTCCGTGGGATAGAAACGGCCAGACGGTACATGACTACTATGCGGATCGCGGAATCGAGATCCACGACACGATGCATCTGCCCATACCTGCACCGTGTCTCTTATGCGATTGCATTGGAGGATCGATCATGTTTCTGACCCCCGAACATGATCGTGCAGATGTCCTCTCGATTGACTTCTGGAATCCGTGAACCAGTACTGTGCATGGTAGGCGCGGTCCTCGGTGCGGGATCTGGCCTGCAGGATCCGGAGGCAGTCTGCTCTCATCGGAGATCATGCCCCCTGGCTTTCTGCAACAAGTCCGGCAGGAAGAGGACAGATTCCCGGTGCTCTGCCCGGCATGACGGCATCCGGATTTGGCATGCCCTGAACCAAGCGAAAAAACCCAGGATGCTGAAATGACATACTCGTAGCCAAGCGAAGCGTCCTAGGCTTGTGCCAGGCTGACAAAACTGGAAGCGGATCAAATACTTGCACATTTCGCTTGGGAAATAAAAAATGGTAGGGATATTGTAGGCGTCCCAGTCGCCCTCTGCCGTTATGTGTCGTCTCATATCGGACGTGAGCCCGGCGCGGGCCCACGTCTTCCCAGAAGTAACCCGCAAAACGGCTTCAAACTCGAAAGGTTCAAGCAAGGCTGCCTGCAGATCCGCATGTCGCCTCCTGCACCGCCACGAGTCGGTTACTCCTGGGAAGACTGGTAGTCTTGCCTGCCTGGGGCCTCTCAGGGAATATACAAAATCTTCAGCTTGTGGTTTTTCTGACTCGGATGGGGTCACGTCTCTTTGCTGGACAAAGCCACAGCTGCACGCAAAACCGTGCCTGACTGGTAGGGGAGTGACCACGCACAAACGTAACTTCCAACAATTTTTACATGGCAGTTACACGACAAGTCCGATGTCCCTAGAATCACTCAACAGGAGGATCGTCAGGTGTAAAAAATGCCCTAGACTGACGCAGTACATCGCAGAGGTTGCCAAGGTGAAGGTCCGAAGGTTTGCAGACCAGAAATACTGGGGCAGGCCGCTTGTGGGGTTTGGAGACTGCAACTGCAGGGTACTGGTAGTGGGCCTGGCCCCCGCGGCGCACGGGGGCACGCGTACAGGCAGGATGTTTACGGGGGACTCGTCTGCGGACTGGCTTGCAAGGACGCTGTACGAGAACGGATTCTCATCGCAGCCGACCAGCGAGGCAAAAGACGACGGCCTCGTGCTGCATGATGCATACTTTACGGCAGCCGCCAGGTGCGCGCCGCCCCAAAACAGGCCGACAAGGCAGGAACTGCAAGAGTGCTCGGCATACCTCAAAGAGGAGCTGCAGATACTGAGTAAGACCAGGATCATCGTATGCCTGGGAAAAATCGCCTTTGATGCGGTATCGGAGATCCTGTGCATCAAGGGCCAGAGGTTCGGGCACGGAAACACGTTTGAGCACGGCCGGTTCACCGTTCTGTGCTCGTACCATCCAAGCAGGCAGAACACGCAGACGGGAAGGCTGCTCTGGAGGGACTGGAACATGATATTCAGAAGGGTTCGAAGGCTGCTGGATAAACAAAAAGGATGACAGACGCCTGGCTGCAACCTACTCAAAGGTAGAGGTTGAGGTCTCAGACGAGAGTCCCGTGGGAGTTGGCACAGATGGGAACTTGTCACCGATCTGCTGCTCAGCAACTGCGGAGGCTTCCTGTAGAATCTTGTCGGTCTCCTCGTTTGAGACGTCAGATTCCATGTTAAACGAATCTCCTGCAAGAGAGTCCATCATAAGTCCATTGAGCGTCTGTGTCATGGAGTTTAGCTCAGAGTCTGCCTCAGGCATGAATCTTCCCAGCGATGACTTTAATCCCTTCATTGTAGACATTGCCGGTCCGATTGCAACCATGGCATCACCGAGATCATGAATAGTAGTCAGTCTTAATTGAACCTGCTCGAGTGACATTCTTGCGTTGCCAAGCATCTTTGATACCTTGCGTATTTCTGCCAGCTCGTTGGATAGAACCTTGCTTGCTGCAGTGTCGTGCTGCTGCATGGCCGTTACAATCCTCTGGAAGAGCTGCGCGTCTCTTTCACGTAGTTTTGTAAGCATAGAGTCCATCTTGGAGATCTGGACCTGCAACTTGTTGACTGCAGTCTGGATGCGCGGCTTTAGCGCACCCTGCGGCTTTACCGCGTCACGAAGCTTGCCAGTTACGCTCTGGGTCTCTTGACGAGCCCAGTTCTTGTCAAAGTTTGGCATGGCTGACTCTTTAGAAATCCACTCTTAATGGGCGGTGTATATTTAGATCGACTTTAGGCTAAATTTAGCTAACCAACCCTTATCTCTAGGCTCGGGCCAGTCCCCAATATTGGCAAGAATTGCGGTCTTTGACTCGGGGCTGGGCTCGCTGTCTGTCATCCGGGCAATCCGGGAGGAGGTAAAGTGCGAGATCATCTACCTGGCAGATCAGAAAAACTTTCCATACGGGCTGAAGAGGAGGGCGGAACTCAAAAAGATCATCGGGGATACCATATGCATGCTAGAGGAGCGGTTCGGCCCGGACCTTATCGTGGTAGGATCAAACACGCCGTCAATCCTGCTGGATGTCGAGTCACCGAGGGTTCTTGCCGTGAAACCGCCGATAAAAAGGGCCCAGAGGGAGTCGGCCTCAAAGAGCATAGCGATCCTGACAACGCAGGCGATGGTAAAAAGCAGGTCACTGCCAGCCTATATCCAGAGCCAGAGGATTTCTGACGTGATCAAGATTCACAAGGTTAACTGCTCGGATCTGGTGGGGCTGGTAGAGTCCGGGGATTTTTTAAATGACGTGGAAAAAACCAGGAAGGTAATCCGTGCCACGCTGGAAAGGCGTTTTAGGAAAGACGGCATCGATGTCGCCACGCTCTCAAGCACGCACCTGCCGTTTTTAAGAGGACTTTTAGAGGAGTTGTTTCCCGAGATAAAATTTCTGGATCCCGCACGGGACATTGCAATGGAAATAGGCAAAAAGGTCAGCCCTGCAAAGAAGAACTCTCTGAGGATCTACTCGACGGATGAGACTGGTGCGTTTGGGGACAACCTGAAAAGGCTGGGGATTAAAAACAAGGTTACTTTTTTGTAGGCCTTGCCTTTCTGTATCCGTGGCTGAACTCCTTGTCATAAAGCCTAGAGTACTCATAGCTGGCAGGCCTTACGGCATCGCCTATGATTATGATTGCAGTCCGGGTGATCTCTTCATCCCGGATCTTTTTTGCAATATCCTCCAGCGTTCCTACAACCACCTTCTGATCGGGCCAGCTTGCGCGGTACACGACTGCAACCGGGGTGGACTTTTTGTATCCCCCCTGGACTGACTGCCTGACGATCGTGGGCAGAAGATGCACGCTGAGATAAAACGCCATGGTCGCCCTGTGCCGTGCAAGCTCGGAGATCTGCTCGCGCCTCGGCACCCTGGTGCGGGACTCTGCCCGGGTTATAATGACGGTTTGGGTGACGCCGGGAAGCGTCAGCTGGGTTCCCAGCGCGGCAGCGGAGGCCAGAAACGCGGTGACTCCCGGAACGACCTCGGATGTGACCCCCCGCTTGCTCAGGCCGTCGATTTGCTCCCTTATTGCCCCGTAGATTGAAGGATCCCCGTCGTGAAGCCTGACTACGGATCTGCCCTTTTTTGCATTCCTGTAAAGCAGCTCAAGGATCTCCTCCCTGACCAGCTTGGAGGCATCATAAAGCCTTGCCTTTTTGCACATCTTCAGGATTTTATCCGGGATCAGCGAGCCCGAATAGACCACGACGTCTGCCCTTTGGATTAGCTTCTTGGCCTTTACCGTAATTAAATCGGGATCGCCGGGGCCGCAGCCGACAAAAAAGACCTCAGACACGCTTTACCACCAGTATTGAAAAGTATTTCGTAGTCAGCGTCCCGTCGTTTACCTCTCTCAGGGTAAGCTTTCTTATGATTTCGTGATCAGTGCCCAGATCCTGCCCTATTGCAAAGACAGAGTCGTCAGGGAACCCGGACTCCCTTAGCAGGTCGATTACCTGGTCAAAGTACCTGCCGTCCTTTAAGAACACCATGGTCTCGGCATTCTTTGCAATCTCCCTTACGGTTGTAAGGTCATAGCATGACGGGATTATGGCCACCTTTTCTGAGCCTTCCGCTATGCTGATGCCGACCTTGGATGCAAAGGTGAACATCGAGACGATCCCGGGAACCACCGTAATCTGCATGTTCGGATGGTTTGATTCCAGGTTCCTGTGCATGTAGATCCACGTGCTGTACAGGTATGGATCGCCGACGGTAAGATACACTACGTTTTTTCCAGTCAGCACGGTCTCGGCCATGATTCCGGCGTTTTTTCTCCACGTCTCCTCCAGGATACCTGTATCCTTGGTCATCGGGAAGATCAGCCTGATAATCTCCTGTCTTGACTCGTCGATTAGCGGCCTTGCCACGGATAGCGCGATGCTTGGCCTGTCCTCCCCGGATGCCGGACACATGATGACGTCGGCATCCCGGATTGCCTTGACGGCCTTTACGGTAAGAAGATCCGGGTCGCCGGGGCCCACCCCGATTGCAGTCAGTCCAGGCATGAGGGGATTTGTGTCCATCCCAGTTAAAACCTAAGCTGTCCGGTTTTTAGTAGCAGAGATCACGGTAACGGGATTTCTGGCAAGCATCATTGTACCGGTGGGGGTTCTTTTGCTCTTTGAGACGGTGACCTGCGTGATGTCCACCTCTGAAAAATCAAGCCTGTCAAGTATGCCCAGAACCGAGTGAAGGGTCTCAATCAGGATGGTTCCGACTACCATCCGTCCGCCGCCTTTGAGCTTGCCCTCGCACAGCCGGATGATCTCGGCCGTATCCCCCCCCGTACCCCCTATGAAGACAGAGTCGGCAGTCGGCAGGCCGGGTATTTTTTCCTTGGCGTTTCCTAGGATCAAGTCAACGTTTGAGACGCCAAACTTCTCTAGGTTCCTTTTTGTCAGGTCGATTGCACGCTCGTCAAGGTCAATTGCAAGTATTCTTCCAGAGGCGCCCACCTGCAGTCCGGCCTCTACGGTAACAGAGCCGCTGCCGCAGCCGATATCATATACGGTCTGGCCCTCGTCGAGCCTGGCCTTGCTTATCTGGACTACGCGCACCTCCTCTTTTGTAATCGGAACCCTGTCCGTGCGCTCAAACTCCCCGTCTGGAATGCCGGGAGTCCTGTGGTTCCACATCTCAGATCAGCTACGGGAATGGCATGGCGGATTCTACGCTGCCGACGTTGACCAAGGTGTACGATAGAACCCACATGAACAGGTAGACGAAGATGTAGCTTCCTATGCCCTGGGTTACAATCTTCTTTCTGTCCGAAAGCGCAAACGGAATGCGCATTGTTTTTCCTATAACTATGGTCGCAATAAAGACGATTATCATGAATCCGATCGAGGCCCATCTTCTTTCCTCGCCCTCGACGGAGTCAAAGAGGAAGGTTGCAGTAACGCCGGCAGCTATGGCAAATACGACCCTCATCCAGAACAGCCTGTTTAGCTTGCTGTCCTTCTCGTTTTGCTGTGCCGCACTGATGGACTCGTCCTTGGAGGCGTCCTCGGTGGCAGGTGCCCTGTCCTCGGCAGGAGGCGCCCTTGTCGGCCCCTCTCCGGGGCCCTCTGCAGGCTCAATACCCTCCTCTGGGGCCTCCTTTTTAGGCTCGTCCCGTCCCTTTGTCGGGGCTGATTTTTTCTTCTTGAATCTGGCCAATGAAATTTCTATCGTGACTGTGCCCAGCCTCGTTTAAAATCTTTGGTCAGGGCAGGCCCGATTAGCAAGGCTATTAATTTCAGATTTGCAAGAGTATTGTGTGAATCTGGCAGGCATTGAGTTGCGGTATTTGGTCAACGAGATAGGCAAGGGCACCGACGGGTACTATGTGAGCAACATTTACGGCATTACAAAGGGCAGCCTGCTATTCAAGCTGCATCATCCGGAAAGGGAGGATGTCTTTATGATGCTGTCCACCACAGGAATATGGACTACGTCAAGGAAGATTGATCCGATAGAGCCAAACAGGATGCTAAAGAGGCTGCGAGATGATCTTTTACGCGCAAAAGTCATAAAAATCGAGCAGTTCGGCGCAGAGCGCATCATATACCTGACCTTTAATAACTTCGAAAAGGAGTTCGTCCTAGTTGCAGAGCTGTTCGGGGACGGGAACCTTATCCTGTGCAATTCCGACATGAAGATTCTGGCACTGCTGCACTCCATAGACATGCGGCACAGGAGGCTGGCAGTAGGACTGCAGTACAGCCCGCCCCCGTCAAACAGCCTGAATGTCTTTGATGTAAAAAGGGAGCACTTTGATGGGATGGCAAGCTCAGAGATCGAGTCAGTCAGATGGCTGGGCAGGAGCTTGGGCCTTCCAAAAAAATATGCCGAGGAGATCTTTGACAGGGCCGCAGTTGATCCCAAAAGGCAGGCCAGCACGCTCTCAGAGGGGGATATTGAGAAGATATACGATACGACCAAAAAACTGGTCGGGGACGTCGTGGAGGGCAACCACAAGTGCATCATTGTAAGAGGGGCAGAGTCATCTGAGGTATATCCGCTGGAGATTGCAACGCAGGACGGGGCAGAACCGGTTCCGTCATTCATGGAGGGGCTGGATCGGATCTTTACGGAGGGTATAGTGGATGCGGGAAAAACAATCCAGTCGGGTGCCACGGAAAGGAAGATTCAGGAGTACCAAAGCCAGCTTGAGGAGCAGACCCGGGCCGTTGAGACGGTAAAGCAGAGATCCGGCCAGATTACAAGCGTGGCAAAGGCAGTCATGGGTCTTGCCGCCACGGGCACACTTTCGATAGAGGAGCAGCATGCAGTCGACTCGCTAAGGCAGGCCGGCGCAGAGCCTGTAACGCTCAAGGGGATTCCCTACATCAAGGTTCTAGACGAGAAAATCGAGATAAACCCACGCTCGCCACTGCAGTCCATTGCATCTACGCTATTCAACGAGGCAAAAAAGCAGTCCAATGCAGTCCCGACGATCGAGGATCAGATGAAAAGAACGGAAAAAAGGATTGCAAGGCTGCAAGGCCAGTCAAGGGGCCAGGAGGAGGCAGCAGGATTCCAGGAGATTGTAAAAAGGGCATGGTTCCAGAGATACAGGTGGTTTTTCACGTCAGACAACATGATAGCGATCGGGGGAAGGGACTCGTCGTCAAACTCTGCGGTGATAAGAAAGCACCTGGAGAAAAACGACAGGGTCTTTCATGCCGAGATCTTCGGCTCCCCGTTTTTTATCTTAAAGAACTCGGCGGATGCGACGGCTGCCGGACTCAACGAGGTCGCGCATGCGACGGTCTGCTTTAGCAGGGCGTGGAGGGAGGCAATGTACGGCATGAGCTCGTACTGGGTCCTGCCCGAGCAGATCAAAAAGGCGGCCCCCAGCGGGCAGTTCCTGCCAAAGGGCTCCTTTATCGTGGACGGGCAGAGGAATTTCGTGAGGGTCGCATCGCTCAAGCTTGCAGTCGGGATAATACAGTACAACGACGGCTTCCTGGTAACCTGCGGCCCCCCCGGACCCGTAAAAAGGCAGAGCATCTGCTATGCCACGATCGAGCCGTCAAGCGGCGACATGGCAAGTGCCGCAAAGATGATCAAGCTGGAATTTACCAAGGTTCACGAGGAGATTGCCAAGCCCATTTCACTGGACGAGTTCGTGCGGGTCTTGCCCGCGGGAGGCTCGCACATTACGGAGCTGGGAGAGGGCCAGGATGCGCGTGTCAGATGAGGACGGAACCCTGCTTGTAAGACAGGCAAGAAGGGCAGTCGAGTGCTTTTTGAGGAAGGACGAGTCGCCGGATAAGGAGTTTGAGGAGAGGTTCTCGTTTCCATCAGGCGTGTTTGTGACGCTGAACAAGAACCACGGCCTGAGGGGGTGTATCGGCTATCCGCTTCCCAGCAAGACGCTTTCGTCGGCACTGAGGGATGCTGCAATTGCTGCGGCAACAGACGATCCACGGTTTGCCCCGGTCGGCCCGGAGGAGCTAGGCGAGATAACGTTCGAGGTCACGGTGCTGACTGAGCCCGAGACAATTGACGTCAAAGGCTTCGAGGAGTATCCGGAGAAGATCAGGGTCGGACGAGACGGACTACTGATAAGAAGGGGATCCAGCTCGGGACTGCTCCTGCCGCAGGTTCCAGTAGAGTACGACTGGAGCGAGAGGGAGTTCCTAGAGCATACGTGTCAAAAGGCCGGACTAGGCAGGGACTGCTGGAAGCAGGATGGTGTGGAGGTCTTGAAATTTGGAGGCATAGTATTTGCAGAATCCAGCCCAGGCGGAGAGGTGAGAAGAGCCGAACTGTGAGATGTTGGCATCCGTGCGCCTACGATTGAAAACCAGCCGTCTTTGTGTCAGAATAGACATGATGTGTCAAAATTATGATCGATTGTAGTGTGGATACTGCACCATCAGTACGATCCCGAGCACAGCACCGACCATTATAATGCCGTCTGCGTACAGGAACAGGACTCTTTCTTGTGGTGGTTGGTGTACTTGAGATCCTGTGCTCATCTGGGGTCGTACTCGACGAAAGCCTGCGCGCGCCCCTTGACGTACCGTGTGTTGCCAGTGCATGCCAGTGGATGTCATATGTGATGCCCTCGTGATCCTTGACTCTTTTGGTCAGGGAACCGTTGATCATGTTGGTGATTAAGTCCTAGTTTTTCAGGCATGAGACTTTGCGTAATCGGTTCAGATCTAGGATTATTAGGAACAAATTCATTTCATTCAGGTCTATTACGCAAAGTCTATCGTATAGTAAGTATCATTTCCATGAGGCACCTCCTCGCATCACTCGGCGGCTAACAGAATCTGCAAACCTACTCCCTGCTACCACAAGTTCCAGATCCCGATGCTTTCCCGGCACCTGATGCTTCCCAAGGAGAATCAGCACCAGTTAACTTCCCAGCTCCTGAAGACCAACTGGTTCATGTACTATGAAGGTCTACTCTGGGGCGCAGCCCAGTCGCACATCCATGTGCAAAACCTTGTAGGCGGCTACGATCCGAACCCATAATAAGGAAAAAAAGCACGATCAGGGGCATGGCTTCGTTTTCCCTTTTTTCTTTTTCATATCCGCAAACCTTGCGTGAGTCATTGCTAAGCTCGCCTGCAGCTTCCACCCGTGAAAGAATTGGCCTTCTCAGATCAAGATGCAGGGAAGTTCTGCTGGCAGAGGGATCAAAACGCACTGATCAAATAAAAAGGCTGATCCTGGACGCCAAAACTGATGGATATCTTGTGTTGTATTGCAACTGCGGGGACGGATTTGTTTTTTCCTCAAGCGAAAAAATAATTGAAACGCTCCTGTGTCAAAAAGAAAGCAACAGCTCGGGCTCTGGAAGTTCAGGCGTGAGCTTTGCCGCCTCGGAGGGGGGGCCCTCCCGGGCAGATTCGTGCTTGAAATCAAGGACGGCTTCCAGAGCCCGGGCTGCTGCAAAAAAAAGGGTAATTTTTAGAATATTTTCAAGAAGGCAGTTACAATTGCCCGAAATATTGTTTTACCTTGTCCATAAGGGACTGGACATAAACGGGATAGTGCCGCACGGTCGTCCTCCTGATTCAGGCACCCCCCATTCCAATACCCGGTTCGTATATTAGCGTCATCGGGGGCTAGTTGCCGTGTGGCGATGCGCCCGTGTCCGCATGTGGAACCGCACCCTTTACTGCTACTAACCACATCGCCGGGATTCCAATAGGATACTGCGCGACATGAGTCCGGAGACGGGGAGGATCCTTGCTAGGGCGCTGATAGATGCGGCCGACTCGTTTGTAAACGATCGCGGAAAGTAGCGGCGGCGGTGTTGCCGTGCAGGGTCTGCAAAAGCACATCTAGGAAGTACTGTATTTGCTACCTGTGGGTGACGGATACTTGCTTGAGCTCGGTATCAACGGTGACTTTCTGTCCGTCACATAGCCGGTCAAACTCGTCACCGCTGATCAGAACCAGGGGTATGTCTGCCAGTGCGCAGCCGGTCGCGACCGTAAGGTCTGCCTTTTTGCAGACCATTGCAGCAGGCGCGGCATCGTTGGATTTCAGCGAGTAAATCGTATAGGCACCGACGCTGCTGCCTACCCCGTGGGGGAAGACCAGTACAAAACCCTTCATCGGCTTTTCATAGAGCGGGTGCGACCTGTCACGGATGCGGCCTGTCTTTTTGTCGACGGCTCCCAGAAAGTTAATCGGCTCGTCAGACTTTAGTACAGCTCCCCGCGCCCTTCCCTTGACAATCACCCTGTTCATCTTGTCTCGTCCTCGATTATACGTGAGAGCGGCTTGAGGTTGACGCCGACCCCGGTGGAGTTCTTTAGGTAATAACCCCCCTTGATGCTGTTTGTGGTGACCGCATCGACCCTGTCCGGATCAATGAGTGGGGTCAGGCAGGTACAGCAATCAGACAGGATCTCCCCCCCGGCCCTCTCAATCTCGTTCGTATAGCCGAGCCTTCTTGCCTGCTCCCGGACGGATCTCGGACAGAATATCATGCAGTTCTTGGAAAATGACCTCCCCTTGAGCATCAGGGACAGATCCCTCATCTCCCCCAGTCCCAGCTGCGGGCTGCCAAGCGTGATAAGATCCCCCTTTTCTGCGGTGTTCAGCTCGTCGTGGATGTTCTGCATCTCCTTTTCGTCAAAATCCACCCTTTCAGAGCCGGGAGGGCCCCTGCCGAGCTCGAACTTTGCACAGGTGCCGGAGGTTCCCATCCCGCCGCACAGCGACTTGCAGCTGCGCGTGTCCATCTCGGATGCCCCCGATATCGCAACCGAGCTGTTTGCCACCCTGCCTGCAAAGAATCCAAGCAGTCCGTAGGCCATCTCGTCGGGATTGTCCACCTTCATCCGGATCGTGACATCAGGGGTATCGTCCCTGCGTATTGCAGAATATGGACTCTTTCCGGTCAGGGCGCTGGCAAGTGCGCTGAATGCGCTTTCCTTGTTTGTCTTCAGACCGTCCAGGGAGTTGGCATGGATTGCGGCGTTGCTTTCTGCAAATGCCACCTGTGTTCCGGGCTCGGGAATCTCAAATATCTCATAGGGGATGCATGAAAAGGAAAGAGTCACGCCCATTCTCTCATAGGAATCCCTGATGCTGAGCTGTTTTGAGATAAAATTATCATCTAGGTCAGATCCTGACACCTTGTCGCCGTCAAAGCCCATCGGATTAAGGGTGGTCCTTACCCTGACCCGGGCACCGTCCTCCCTGCTCAGTCCGGAAAGAAACTCCTCGCCTGCATCCCCTATGGTATTATAGTTGACGCCGGAAAGGTGGGCCCATTTTATCGGAACCAGCCTTTCTGCATCCGTTGCCTCCCCGGTGGCCACCAGAATCCTGTATGCCAGCTCCTGCACTGCACCGTGCTCCCCCCCCAGTGCGGACTCTTCCTCTCTGGTCAGCTCCACGCATCAGGTCACAGTGACAGATATAATACTTGTATGGTTGATTTTTGAAGCATGAAGCGCATTCTTGACGGGATGATCAAGACCATGAACTCCGTAAAGCCGCCGAGAATGACTGCACTGAGGGAGCTTCACGAGGCCGAGACGGGCGGGCCGTTCAGCATTCTGATCGGGACTATACTATCGGCGCGTACAAGGGACGAGAATACGGCCAGGGTGGTCAGGGAGCTGTTCAAGACGTACCCTACCGCGGCGGATCTGGCCGGGGCCAGGGTAAGGGACGTTGAAAAAATCATCAAGTCAATAGGGTTCTACCACGTCAAGTCCAGGCGCATAATCGAGGTTGCAAGGGTGATCACCACGCGATACGGGGGAAGGGTTCCCCAAAACCTGGACAGCCTGGTGGAGCTGCCAGGCGTGGGAAGAAAGACTGCAAACTGCGTGCTGGTATATGCGTTTGAAAAGCCGGCAATTCCGGTGGATATCCACGTGCACAGGATCTCAAACCGGCTGGGACTGGTTGATACAAAGACGCCGGAGGAGACAGAGCGGGATCTGATGAAAAAGATACCGAGAAAGTTCTGGCTGGATATCAACGATACGTTTGTGATGTACGGCCAGAACATCTGCAAGCCGGTCTCCCCGATGTGTGGCGTCTGCAGGATCAAGAAAAGCTGCGACTACTTCAAGAGGAGCGCTTCTTAGTCAGGTACAGCACGCCTACCAGCGTCCCGATGGCCGCGGCCAGGATAAACGGGTACAGGCTGAAGATGTTTGCGGAGGGGTCGCCGGACAGGAACTCGGCGTGATAGTCGCCGGAGTTGACCGCGGGAGGATCAGTGGAGCCTGCCTTTCCATGCACGGAATAGCTGTCTACTGCAAACACCCCGATGTCCAGGTTTGTAACTACTATTCTTGCGCCGTTGTTTACGGTCAGTCCCGCCCTGTCGGTATAGGATACGATAGTCTTGGATAACTCGCCCCATCCGCGCGTAAGCTTGTTGTGAATCGGGACGTATCCCTCCTCGGGCAGCTGCACCCCGACCCAGAAGGTATAGTCAGGCGGGCTGCCCATCCCCACCTCGATGAAGGTCTCCTCCCTGTTTGCGTCGTATATCCTCATGACTGCACTTCCCTCTGGGTTGGCATAGATCAGGTTGTTATCCAGCGTTACCTGCCAGCTTGTCGAGTGGGTCTGCTCCAGGGGAACTGTGGCAGCCTCCCTGGCAATCTTGTTGAACTCCCCGGGCTCTATGTAGACTGATTCTATGCTCAGTGACGGATTGATCTGGGACTGGGCAAATGCGGGCACAAAGACAAGGCAGGCCAGGACAAAGATTGCTGCATAATACACACTGATTCGTCTCTGATGCGTGGATAAATACCTAGTCTACAAACGGCCTGGGGGAGTCGATGATGACCTTGGCCACCTCGGGTCTCAGGATAAACTCCGAGGGCGCCTCCCCCCTCTGTATCATCTCGCGAAGCCTTGTCCCGCTGATCTGCTCGCGCGCACCGCTGTCGTGCGGACACGCCTTTGGATTGGTAAACGTCAGGCACCTCCTGCAGTAGAAAAACGCCGGGAAGAATACCGGAGATATCTCCAGATCCGGATAGTCATCAAAGATCTTGTGCGCGGCAAACGGATCATAATAGTCTCCGACGCCGGCATGATCGCGCCCGATTATGATGTGGGTACAGCCGTAGTTCTGCCTCATTACTGCGTGATGGATTGCCTCCCTGGGGCCGGCATACCTCATTTCGGTATGCAGTGTGGCCAGCCGGCACCGGTTTTCAGGATAATAGTTCCGGATCATTGTCTCGTATGCCTTTACGATTACCTCGTCTGCAAAGTCGCCCGGTTTCTTCCTTCCAATCAGCGGATTGACAAAGACGCCATCACGCGTCGTGATCGAGGTCTTTTGCAGCATTTCATGCGCGACGTGGGGCGGGTTTCTGGTCTGAAACGCGCAGATTGTCTTCCATCCGGCGTCTGCAAATGCCCTCCTCGTTTGTTCAGGCGTCATCCGGTATTTCCTGATCTCGGTCTCCCCTGGCCTCTGGATATAGTCGATCTTTCCCCCGACGAGATAGTCCTTCATCGAGTTGGTTTTTGCAACCCCGGGATGCTGGCCGTCGGTGGTTCCATACACGCCCCGGGATACTGCTGCCTTGTCCCAGGTAAAGACGTCCTCCACGTGCAGGACCGCCACGCCCGTCCCGTCAGGATTCTGCAGCAGCACGTCCCCGGCATCCCTGGCTTTTTTGGAGGTCTCTTCATCGACATCCAGGACGATGGGAATGGTCCAGGCAAGATCACCGGACAGGCGTCCCCTAGATACTACGCTGTCAAAATCGGATTTGGTGAGAAACCCCTCCAACGGGCTGAAGATGCCGTCTGCAATGTTTTCAACATCGTTTGCCAGATCATGGGATATTGTAATCGGTTCCAGTCCAGAGGGATCCTGGCTTGAGGTTCTGTTGACCAGCATGCCCCCGTGCGGGGATATTCCCGGAGTTTCTGACATGCTATACCCCCTTTTTGTGGTCTATATGAAGGCCGCACTCCTTGTGATCGCCCTGCTCCCAGTACCATCTTCCCGCCCTTAGATCCTCGCCGGGCCTGATGGCACGGGTACACGGCTCGCATCCGATGCTGGTATATCCCCTATCTAGTAGGGAGTGGTATGACAGATCGTTTTTCCTGATGTATCTCCATACGTCATCCCATGTCCAGTCAATTATAGGATTGACCTTGATGATTCCGCCATGTCCCTCGTCAATCTCCAGCATCCTTGTATTGCTTCTAATCTCGGTCTGATCCTTTCGCAGGCCGCTAATCCATCCGTCCAGTTCCCTGAGAATCCTGTTTATGGGGTGGACTTTTCTGATTTCACAGCACAGCCTTCTGTTCTCCACGCTGTCATAGAAAAGATTTATTCCCTTGGAGTTGACCATCTCCTCGACCTCCCTTGCGTCCGGAAACAGAACCTCGACCCGTATGTTGTATTTTTTCCTGACAGTATCCATTATGTCATAGGTTTCCTGGGGCAGCCTTCCGGTATCCAGGGTAAAGAACCTAAAGTCGGGGTTGATCCTTACCATCATGTCCATTATTACTGCATCCTCTGCGCCAAAGCTTGCTGCCTTTGCAACCCTTGGATGCAGGTTCTCAGATGCCCACTGCAGCGCGTCTTCTGCGGTGTTCAGCGCGGAATTGGCCTCGTCTATCTCTGCCTGGGTGAATCTTGCCACAGTTAAAGCAGGTCAGCTCGTTTTATAATGATTGCCCACTTGCATTCTAAATTATAAACCGGCACGCATTAGGGATACCATGCAGGACGATGCCTTTGTCGTGGTTTTTCCCTCGGAATTTTCAAAGCCAAAGATGCCGCAGCTGATCTCCAACATAAAAAAAATCCTAAAGACGGCGGGTCAAAAGTTCGAGTTCGTAAGAAGGGACGGTGACATAGTCATCGTAGGGGCAAATGATCCAGTCCTTGCGTCCTCTGCAATAAACCAGCTGTTTGGCATATCAAGAATCGCCATTGCAAGAAGGGCGGATCCGGATTTAAGGTCAATTGTGGCAGAGGTTACAAGGCTGGGGGGGAGCCTGCTTCTAAGGGGGGAGAGATTTCTCGTCAAGGTTGAGGGAAGTGCGAGTGGATTTGTACCAAAGGACGCCGAAATTGCCATCACCTCGTCAATCATCGAAAAAAAGTCAGAGCAGGGTGCGGCCCCGGGTACGGAGAACAGGTATGACAAGCTGCTGTACACCTACATCACAAAAAAGTCGGCATATGTCTGCATATTCCTAGACGACGGCCACGGGGGGGCTGTAAACTTTTCCCTGCAGCGGCAAACGCTTTGTCCGATATATGACGAGGTGTCAGCCGTCTCGTGCATCGAGGCAATAAGGCAGGGATATGACGTAAAGATCATCGTACCGTACAAAAAGAGGTCGGAGCTGGTCAAGATTGCAAAGCTTCTCAACAGGGTCATACGATTTACAGCACAGGAGGATGTCGAGCTGGAATTCTACAATTTTGGGCCGGGATCCAGGGTCTCAAATCAGCTTGACTGGCAGAGCTCAATGGTTCACCTGTGCATCATCGTTGCAGCAAATAACAGGGTGTCTAGGATCTCACTGCCGGTAACGAATCAGATTTTTCCCGTGGGGTTTGCGGATTCCATGTGCGAATACGTCATAAAGTCGGGGCTTTGCTGCCACATTCCGCTGGAGGGAAGGGAGAACGACATAAGAGGCATGGCAAAAACATATGTCCTAGAGAAGTTTTTTGGCAGGATAAAGCCTCAAAGGGGTTCCAAGTTTGCAGACATCTCCGAGACGCGCTTTGGGGATAATGCAAGGATCGCGCTCAAAACAAGGCGGGTCATCTCCGTGCGGCTGGGACCTAACAATCTTCATGACATCCTAGACGCGCTGGAGCAGTGAGTCCTAGCTGGCAGGCCTAGATCTTCTTTTGCGCATGTAAAGCAGCATTCCTATTCCCGCCGCTATCGGGATTACTACTAGCGCCGTATTGTCGGGTTCCTCTGCGCCGATATTGGGATCCTCGACTAGGATGGCCGCCTCATGGATCTCAAACCGCTCAGCGCGCAGATTGTCCTTGTAGCGAACCGTGATCTTTACGTCATGCTCACCGTAGCGGGGATCGCCATCAAACGCTACTGGGATGTTGAATGGTACCGGGGAGTCGATTTCAATCTCGTCTAGAAACTGCCTAGTTTCCTTAAGATTAGAGCCGCCTAGCGGGCTCAGTGTGACGAATGCAAACATTGCGTCCTCGTTTCCCTCGTTGATGACCTCCCCCGTGATCAGCTGCCTGTCGCCGACAATCCTTCCCTGCACGTCATAAACAGTAAGATCAATTAATCCCTGTACAAAAAAATCCACCACTCGATCAAGAGTGTGAACGTCGCCATGGGCGTTAAAGTAGGAGACAGACATCGGGGTCCTCAGCGATTCGCCCTTGAGGGATTCGGGAACATAGACGAGGAACTCCAGAAATTTCGACTCTCCGGGGCCGATATACCCAACCTCCCAGTTGCTGTCCAGAATGACTACGTTTTCCACGTTTGTGACGGAGGTGGAGGTCGAGGAGATTGCAGTCTGTGTGTTTTGCAGTTCCAGCTCCACATCGGAGACGGGTGCGGTGCCATCATTTGAGATTTCAATTACGACCCTGTTCTCCTGCAGGGATGTCAGAAACGGATCTACGGCGCGCATGTTGATTATGCTGTCCCCGGTAAGTTTGAAATCAAAGTCAAAATATGCTGTCCTGACTCCGGATTCGCGCAGTCGGGAATAGTCCACCTTGACGGTTCCGGGGTATTGCTGCAGCGGCGCGCCATCATCAACATTGACAAAAAATGTCAGGGCAAAATTATCCCCGGCCAGGGAGTTCGAATCGGCATCGGCAAGAACCAGCGCCCCGGGGCCATCGGCAGGGGAGAAGTGGTTGTTTAGTGCCAGCTGGCCGCGTATTCCGATAATGTCCTGCGATCCCACATTGGCCAGAATTACCGTAAGCGGGACGTTTTTGTCGCCTGCGCCCACCTCGAACTTCTCATCCTCTAGGCCAAAGTATGCGTCAAGGAACTTTACATCGCTGAAATCATGCTCAAACGGGGAGTCTCCGAATCCCTGGACCAGCTGCCCATATGCGTCGGCCAGTGCCGGACTCATCATCGCAAGCACCAGAAATGAAATGACTGCCCCGTTCATTTTACAGGTGCCTCCATGACCGTCGGCTCCCCGCCCTCAAATGAGCGGCCGTCCTTTATCGTGATTACCCTGTCGACGTCCCCAAACTGGTGCCTGTCGTGCGTGACAATAATGAACGTCTGGCCTAGTTTTTTTGCCATTGACTTCATGAGATCGACAATCGTCTTAGCAGTAACAGAGTCGAGGTTTCCAGTCGGCTCATCTGCCAAAACGACGGACGGCTTGTTGACAAGCCCGCGTGCTATGGCAGCCCTTTGCGCCTGGCCTCCGGAGATTTGATTGGCGCGCTTGTGCATCTGGTCTTCCAGTCCCACGGCCCTGAGAAGCTCCTTTGCATCCTTCATGGAGCCGCCGTTGCTGCTTTGGATTTCACGTGGCAGCATCACGTTTTCCAGCACGGTCAGATCCGGGAGCAGGTTTGAAAACTGGAAGATAAACCCCAGCTTTGAGTTTCTAAAGGCCGAAACCCCGTCATCGGTCAGCATAGTGGCCTCCTTGCCATCGATGAGGACCTGGCCGGACGTGGGCCTGTCAAGCAGCCCTATCATATTCAGCAGGGTGGACTTTCCAGAGCCGGAGCTTCCCACGACAAGCAGGATCTCCCCCTTTTCCACCGAGAAGGAGACATCCTGCAGTGCGCGGACCTCGGTGTCGCCCTCTCCGTAGACTTTGCCAAGGCCCCTGGTCTCAAGCACCCTAGACAGATCTCATCGCCTCCACGGGCTGAAGTTTGGTGGCGCGATAGGCAGGATATATCGAGGCGACAACGGCCAGAGCAAACGCAGTCAGTGCCGTCTGGATGATTTTTTCCCAGTCATACGATACCTCCAGCTCGATGCTGCCATCAAAGGACATGTTGGTCTCCTTGGCATAGGTGGTGTATCCCAAGCCTATGGCCGTGCCCACGCCGGCGCCGATTGCCCCTATGATCATTCCCTGTACGATGAATAAAATAAGAACGTCCCTGCGCTTTGCACCGATCGCGCGCATGACGCCAATCTCCCTGGTCTTGCTGGTAACAAGCATCATCTGGATGGTGACTATGGCAAACGCCGATGACATCATGCCGATCATTCCAATCATGTTAATCATGGCAATGCCGGAACGAAACCCACGCAGTGACTCTTCTGCAGACTCTTCTATCGTCTCGGCCCTAAAGTCGTCGGCAGGAAAGGACTCTATGAACAGATCCCTGACCTCGGCTGCCTTGGTCGGATCGTTGAGCTTGACCAGGATTGACTGGGATTCACCGGTCCTGTCCAGCATGTCACGCAAGGTATCGATGTGAATGATTATGCTCGTATCAAGTCCCTGCCCCCCGGGGGAGTCTGCGATTCCGGAGACCAGGAACCGCTTGACTTGATCCTCCCCCCACCTGTCTACGATCTTGATCTGCAGGCTGTCCCCGACCCGGACGCCCCCCAGATCCCTGGCTACGATGGAGCCGACGACCATCGAGTTCCTCGACATGACATAGTCGCCATCAACGACCGTCTGGTATATGGTGGATGCCCGCGTGTCGGTCAGCGGATCCACCCCCACAACCTGGATTCGGAACTCCTCGATTCTTTCTCCAAACGACGTGGCGTTGACTGCAGCCGAGGACGACAGCCGCGGCGTGGCGGCCTCCACATAGGGAATCCTTTCAAACCAGTTGACTAGGGTCACGTCGGATTTTTCGATATAGTCCTCCTCGTCGGTCACGTAAATGTCCCCGAATCTATAGTCGGACATGTCCCGAATGAATGCATCAAAGAGCCCCTGGAATATTACAAAGTTGACATGAATCACCAGAATTCCGATCGAGACGGCCAGTACCGCGCCCATAAGGCTACCTTTCTTGTTTGACAGCATTCGTTTGGCAAGATTGACCCGGTAATCCATGGTATAATCAAAATAGTCTTATATATAATGTATATTGTGCCTAGTGCTAACAAACCAGACATTTCAGTAAATTTCAGTAAGTAATTAATAGTAAAATAGGTCAATGCTTGACAAAATGGACAAAATCGACATGCAGATTCTCAGCCACCTGATGAACAACTGCAGGGAATCAGACAGGCAGATCGGCAGGGATGTGGGAATCTCCGGAAGCGCGGTCAGCTCTAGGATAAAAAAGCTGGAGGGGGCAAAGGTCATCAAGGGATATACGGTAAAGATCGAGCCTCCGGCACTGGGATACGGAATCTTCTATGCGGTTATTTCCGGAGGCGAGGTTGAAGAGAAGATCGAGCAGATAAAGCTTATCGGAGAGCCCTTCTTTATCGTCCCGTGTGTCGGGGGAATAACCGTCTGTGGCATTGTCGTAAAAGACGATGTCAAGAATAAGATTGAGCTTGCAAAGAGTGTCATGAAGGATGTCAGGATCCTGACTATTTTTGAGGCAAAGACGGACATTGCAGGGTCAAACCTCACAAGGACGGACCTAGAGGTTGTTGACAAGCTGCTAAAGAACCCAAGGAAGAAGATCGAGGACGTTGCAAGGGAGACGGGGTTCTCGACCAAGACGGTGACAAGATCGCTGGACAAGCTGTCTAGGAACGAGAACATCCAGTTTACGACAATGTATGATCCGTCAAAGCTGGAAAACTACATCCCATACGTGGTGCTGACCTGGATTTCGGGGGATGTGAAGGAACTCAAAAAGGAGTTTGACAGGAAGTTTGGAGAAATCTACATGCAGATTCCGTTTCTGACAAGGAACCAGATCGTTCTCTTCTTGTACAGCGACAATATCTTCAAGCTGGACGAGATCACCCAGGAGATCAGGGATGTTCCGGGGGTCGAATCCACGGACATCTTCATCCCAAAGAATATCGTGTTCCCGAACACGTGGGTAAAAAACGCGATAGGGGCGGCAAAAAAATCCCCCACCCTTCACCTAGTGTACCAGACAGACTAGCCTCCATGCAGGTCAGGACTTGCCGGCTATGAGTCACTTCTCTTGCGCCTGGTGGGCCTTTGCCATATCCCACGTAGTGCCGATCCCGTGAGCAAACAGGGCTTGCAGTGGCATATGCACGTTTTGTTGGTGCTTTGATGCGGTCTTTGTGCTGTAGCCATACATGTTGTGGACCGCGGGTCTGACACGTACCTTGTATGACATTAGGTTTCCGTGTGTGTTACGTGCTCAAAGGCATGTCACAATACGGCAAATATAATGATGCTTTGTATGGTACGAGGGGGGTTGTCGCCTAATTCGCTAGAATCCCCGAAAACCGTTGAGATGCCATATGATCAGGCGTGCAAAAGGGCGGAAATTCGGAAAAACGTGCAGATTGGGTCAAATAAGTGGAATTAGGCGACAACCCCGGTACGAGGTCACGGCCCCCCTGCTGGCCAGGCATGAAAACCACGGTCATACGTGCCAATTCGTGCCTGATTGGTATAGGTGGGTGACCTCGTACTTTGGCAGTCTTCACAGATGTAACCGGGTTCATGGCGGTGCAGACGGTGACATGCGGATCTGCAGGCGAGTTGATTTGAGTCGTTTCGGATTGGGAGCCGTTTTGTGTGGCATTTCTGGGAAGACTAAAAGCGGCCTCATGTTTAGCTTTGACTCAGATTCAAGGACGGTAGAAAAAGAAAGCTGCATGCAGGTCTGGATCAGACAGCAACTTTACAGCAGATAGGAAGCTGTGTTATTCTTGAAACAGGACAGTTATTTTGTCTGGTTCTATTCAAACACCGTCCCACTAAAGTCAAAGCCCCAGCTCTGCGCAATCTTTTTGATCTCAGGAAACAGGATGCTGTTCTGCAGGTGGGAGCTCTGCGGTCTTTGAAAGCCGTATATGCTGTTCCGGGCAAGGACGCCTCCCCCCACGTCGGGCTGGATCACTGAGCGAAGCCATGCCCTCCTGTTGCCTTGATTGCTTACTCCGGAAGACGATATTATCCTGTAGATGGGAGGGCTATACTGATGATCATTGAAAATTTCGCCTGATTACACATCTTGTAAGGTTTATAGCTCTCCACTATGTCACTCCCGGCATGAACAAGACGAAAATCCTCACGAATGCCATGCATGTCGAAAAGGATCTCAAGATTCACACCAGAATCCTGGCGGTGCGCTCCGTGCTGCTTGGCAACACCACTGCACAGACCGCAGAGATTGCCGACGTGACACAGCGTACCGTACAGATGTGGATCGAGAGGTTTGAGCTTGACGGCATCGACGGCCTCCGTGACTCCTAACAGGGACAAAAAACCAAAGGTTCCAGTCGGCAGGATAAAAAAGATCGCCACGAGGCTGCGCAGGATGGAAAAGCTCACTCCGAAGAAGCTGTGCAACTGGGTGCGCCGCAGGCTACACGTCACATACAGCGTGGGAAGCATCAGGAGAATCCTGCACGCGATGGGATTCTCGCTAAAGACGTCAACCACTAGGCTGGCAGATGCTGCCGACGCAAAGGCGGTAAGACGGTGGCAAAGGGAGGCAAAAGCTGCAATCAAGCTTGCAAAAAGGCGCGGATTTAGGATAACCGTACAGGACGAGTCGATGTTCGCCAGTGCGGGAAGGGACGGCAAGAGGTTCTGGTCGCCCGTGGGGGACAGGATCGAGGTGCAACGATCCGGCAGAAGGGAGCGCGTCGTGGTATACGGAACGATTGTAGACGACGGAACCAGGCTGATGCGCACGTACGACAAATTCAACAGCGCAAACGTACGAGGTCACCTACCCCCATCAGTCAGGCACGAATTAGATGCATGATTGTGATTTTCGTGCCTAGCTAACAAGGGGACGTGACCACACACGCGCAAACTTTGTAAAGTATCTCGAACAGGCACGCAAAAAGTGGGGAAGGATCCTGATGGTGATGGACAACGCAATACAGCACAAGACCAGCAAGGTCCGCAGGTACCTGAAGAAAAATCCCGACGTTGTCCTGCTGTACCTGCCGGTAGCCAGGCCGGAGCTGAGCGCCATGGAGGCAGTCTGGAAGGATGCCAAGTACGGGCCGGTCACGTCGGCCTTTTATGACACGGTAGATCACCTCAAAAGGGCCGTCTCGGAATACTTTAGGACGTGCTCCATCAAGATTGGCATCTACAAGTATCTTGAGCGCAGCGTGTAAGGGAGGCGAAATTTTCAATGATCATCAGTATAGGCCTTCGTCGGGGGACATAGCATGCCCTTATTTTTGTTACCAGATTGCACAGCTCCTGCAGTCCGGGCATGTCCGTCAGCCTCTCAAACGTGCTGAGCTCCTGCACAGATGATCGATGCAGTCGCAGGCGTACCATGCATGGCATGCTGCCCAAGCGGTGAATAGTGCTCTTGTCAAACCCGCTGCACTGTAGCACCTGAAAGTTGGCATCGTCTTCTTCTGCAACTATGAGCAGGTGTCCTTCATTCATGAGGAGTCATAGGATTCTAGGTTTAAAAAAAGTAGCCGTATAGCTGTTTGGTGCATGGCAGGATCACCGTCTCCCGCGGGTACAGTATGGGAGTGTTGCCCCAGTATGGTGCCTGCCATCCAGCGTTTCCAGCGTATGCTAAGATCGCCGTCAGAATCGACGATCTCAAAGCCAACATCGTCGTTGGTCCTGTCCCACTCCAACATCGCGTCATGGAGAGCGGATCTGACTCTGTCCGTTTACATATTCTGGAATCTCCTAGTAGGATATCGTGTGGAGCTGCTTGGCCCTCTGGGTTTTTGCATTCGCGTATTTTGCGGGATCGTCAACTGGGCGGCCCGGCATACCGCCCGCCTTGGCCGAGGAGACGGGCTCACCAAAAGCCGGCCCCGATCAACTACGTATATTATAAAAACAAAAATCAAGGAATTTTTTTATAAAAAAATAATTTTTATAAACTAGGCGTACCCTAATACACAAGATGGGCAACATTTGGGCAGATCTTGGGCTGGATGGCAACCCATATGATCCAAGACCGCTTTCAATTGATGCACGCGACAGAAAACTGTTCGTAGGCCGTGCAGAAACACTTGACGAGTTTAACATCCTACTAAGCAGTACAAGGGGCGGCATGGTGATAGTCGAAGGCGGAGTCGGGGTAGGCAAGACGAGCTTTGTAAACATCTGCCTGTATGACAAGCTCAAATCAGACAGCTATCTTCCCTGTGACAAAATAGAGCTGGATGGCAACATGGACGTTGTCCAGTTTGTTCTTTCGGTTTTTTCAAACATGTTTCACAGCCTTGAAAAGTATGACAGGACAAAAAGACTGGGCAAGTTTTCAGTACATGGAGAGGCAAAGATGCTGTTGAGCCAAACAATCCAGTCCAGCTGGAGTGGCAGCATACAGGTTCTCGGGACAGGTGGGGGAATAGGCAGACAAAAAGCCACAACGGCGCCGACCGCCGTTGTCCTCTCATCCATTATTCCGGTCATGAGCAAGTGGGTGAGTCTTGTCACAAACAAGCTGAATTACTCTGCCATCGTCGTTCCAATCAACAACCTGGATATTGTCGACGATGCAGATATCGTGGATTTTTTAAACAAGGTAAGGGATACCCTGACTGGATTCAACGGAGTGTGGTGGGTGCTTGTTGGCAAGCCAAACCTATTTTCATTGCTGGAAGGAAAGGCAAGCAGAGTAAGTGAAATGATAACTGGAAGTCCAGTCAAGCTAAGCCCATTATCAAAAAAAGAGATACACGAAATGATAGAACTACGAATCAAGAGCCTTTCAAAAAATAAGATAAAGCCTCCCATTCCGGAAAAAGTAATAGACATTCTTTATGATGTCTCAAAGGGGGAGGCAAGATACATACTAAAGAGATGCGGCGATCTCATACTCAAGTTTCATGCAAAATTTCCCTCCGAGAAGACAATTCCAGAGAAAACAGCCATCGAGATGCTGTCCTTCATGGCCAGTGAAAAAATTGAGGCCATCAATCTTTCAAGCTCGGACAGAGAGACGCTGGAACGGATGGCTAAAAAGGGCAGGTTTCAAAACAAGAGCTACAAGCAGTTTGGCAAGCCATCTGCTCAGAATTTTAACCATCTGACTAAAAAGCTGCTTTCACGGGGATTGATAGCCAGGGAGGAGTCAACCGGCAGGGATGTATACTATCATACAACGGGGGACGTCAACATGGTTTTTGCAGCCAAGCAAAATGCGCCATAAACAGCAAGTCTGAAGAAACCAAACAGATCAAGCTGGAGAAAGGGGACCGTAGTCAACACATAAAAAAACGGACAATTTTGACAGTTGTTTTTGATCCAAAGACTAAGATCAGGCAGGCCACACGCATATGCATGAACACACAGAAAAAGCAATTCGTTGCATCTGGGGGCAAGTTCCTGCCAAACACGTCACGCTCCTACCTCCTCAAGGCGTACAAGAAGACCGACAAGAGAAAGCGCAACAGGCTGCTTGCATACATGCAACGCAAGGACGGCCTCGGTACGGAACAGATAGCAAAGAGCCTCGACCGGGCCAACTTCCACCATATCCCGGTGGCTCAACCGCGCACAGGAGGAGGGAATATACACAAGGCACGAGCGCGCAGGCAGGGGACGCAAGCACAAGCTGAGCGAGTCGCAGATGAGCCAGCTTTACGCGGATCTCAAGTCGGGCACCGGGAACTGCGGCTTTGAGGGCAGCCTGTGGGACTCGCGCCTGATGAGGCTGCACATCAGAAAGAAGTTCGGCGTGCAGTACAGCAGTAGCGGCACGCGGCTGCTGGCACGCGAGCTGGGCTTGTCGTGGAGGACATCAAGGCCAAAAAACCCAAAAGCTGCCTCAAAACGCAAGCAAAACGCGTTCAAGGAGGCAGCGCAAAGGCTGATCAGGGAAAAGACGGCACAAGGGTATACGGTGCTGGCAGAAGACGAGTCCGTCCAAAAGACCTCAAACAGTCCCAAACACGGGTGGATCAGGCGCGGTATGAGTGCCACGGCGCCCCTGTCACTGTCACGGCAGCGCCGGTACATGCTCGGCGTGCTGTCAGCTGCGACGTTTTACTTTATGTTCTATGAGAAGACCAACACCTACAGCTTTTGCGACTTTTTAGAAGGGGTGCACGAAAGATACGGCAAGGTGCTGATATTCCTGGACAATGCGTCATACCACAAGTCCGCCGGCGTAAGGGAGACGCTGGAAAAGTACGACGGTGAAACACTGCTAGAGTACACACTGCCGTACACGCCAGAGCTCAACCCCGTCGAGATACGGTACAGGAAGATAAAGCGAAGGCTGTCTGCCGGGATATTCGATACTCTTGATGGCATGGAGCGGTCCGTGCGAAGGCTGTTGCCAGGCGCGAGATCCTTCCGGTAAGGATGTTCCGATACCTGGCGGGTTGACCGCAACGGCGGACTGCCGCGTTACCTTTTGCCGGTCTGGTACGCCTTGCAAAGGCATGGGTGCCTTGCCTGGCAGGAATCTGCCCCCTGATGTCGCGAGTTCTGTGTTTTTCCATGCATGCGCGTACGGTTTGCCTGATCCTAGACCCTTGGGCCAAAAGCAATTGTCAAAACTATCCACTTTTTTATGAGTTGACTACATCCCCTTGCTGGCCAGGCATGAAAACCACGGTCATACATGCCAACTCGTGCCTGGTTGACAGGGGTGGGTGACCTCGCACAAAAATCGAGTAAAAACAGAAACTGGGCAGGAAGCACGACGCCTCAATAACAAGACAAAAACAGCAAATCCCATTTACATTTCACTTGGCTGCAGGGGATAAACTCTGACCACCCAACCCCACGCAAGGCATATTAGATAACAATTGAATCTTCGAGCATCATTGAAGAAAACCGGGATATACGAGGGGAAGATCCTGAGCCTGAGCATCTACGAGGGGAAGATCGGGGGCAGGAAGGCAAGGCGGGAGATAATCGAGCACAGGGGCGCCGCAGCCATGCTGGCAGTAGAGGACGGCAGGCTAATCATGGTAAGGCAGCACAGGTTTCCCCACGGATACGTGCTGGAGATTCCGGCCGGAACCTTGGAGAAGGGAGAGGATCCAAGGGAATGCGCGTTCAGGGAGCTGCAGGAGGAGACGGGATACAGTGCCAGGAGGATGACCCACCTGATTACGTTTTACCCCTCGATCGGATACAGCACCGAGGCAATCCACTGCTATGTTGCATCGGGCCTGAAAAGGGTCTCGGGGCCGCGGCCGGATGAGGACGAGATCCTGTCGGTGGAAAAGATCAGCCTCAAAAAGGTCATGCAGATGATCAGGGCAGGCAGGATTCAGGACTCCAAGACCATCTGCGCGGTCATGACGTATGCCTCAAAGAAAAGGCTGTACTAGGACTCTGCATATATCGGCTTGACAAGATCGACTATATCCTCCCAGGACTTTCCCACGCGCTCAAACATGTATACAAGATCGAGAAGGTCAATCGAGGGCTGCCCCTGGCCCTCCGAGCTGCGGATTGCCGACAGGGAGTCCTGATACTGCCTGTGCGAGGCTATGGCCTCTATTGCAAGTGGCCTGTCGTGGTTCACAAAGGAGTCAATGGATTTGTTGCAGATGTCCTCAAGATCCTTTGCCGCTCCATATAGCTTTTTCAGCTCCCTGCCGGTGGTTTTTGTGGACAGTATAGCCCTGCCAAGCTCGACGATCGTATCGCCTCCGTTTTCCAGCAGGTTTGCGGCGATCCTATAGTCAAGAATGTCGATGTTCTCTAGGTTGAACGTGTTTGCAAGCCTTGTGTCGACCAGGGTGCTGCGAATCAGCCTTACAAGGAGAAAGTACTGCCTGTTTACCTCGAGATCACGGTTCTGCAGGGTGGAGAGGTTGGATCTGTCGGCAGATATCAGGCTCATCAGGACGTCGTTGAACATTCCCAGTGCGATGGAGCTGATCCGCTTTAGAATCTTGTCCGGACTTATGGTGCTGGCATCCAACAGGAACTGCATCTGGATGTTTGATGCAGACTCCTCGACGATCTCCATGCCAACCAGCCTCCTCATGGAATCACGGACCTTTTCCCTGTCCTCGCTTGGGATTGACTTTCCGGACTTTATGGTAATTGCATCATATCCAAGCAGGTAGCCGCCGGTAATGTCGGCAACGATGTTCTCCTCAGACGGCAGTGGATATGAAATCACCAGCTCCTTTGCCGGACGGTACTCCTTACTGGCAGTAATCGAGATGCTGTTGTGTCCGGTTTCAAGCTCCACCTGACTGCCCTTTTCAAGGCTGTTGGCATCGATCCATTCCTTTGGAAGCGATACTAGGATGCTGTTTCCTATCTTTTGCAGCCGCCGGACAAATTTAGGCAATTTATACTAGTTTAATTAATTTAAGCCATATTCTTATATCTTCTGTAAAATTTAAATTCCGATCATGGAGGGACAGGCGTTTTGCCCTGCACACGTAACAGGATTCTTCAAGGCAGAGATGGATGACTCGCAGAGTCTGGAAAATACGGGCTCGCTGGGGGCGGGGTTTTCGATCAAAAACGGCGTAACGACTACGGTGTCTGTCAGGCAAAGCGACACCCCGGAGTATAAAATATCTACAGAAGGCTTTGATGTTGGTGATACGAGGGTCTCCGAGTTTGTAATCAGGCAGTTTCAAAAACTAAATCCGGATAGACTCCTCATTGATGTCAGACACGAGATTTCTGTTCCCGTAGGATACGGGTTGGGATGCAGTGGGGCAGTCGCCCTTTCGCTGGCATATGCACTAGACGAGGCACTGCAAACCCATCTTCCAAGGGAGGAGATTGGAAGGATTGCACATGCAGCAGAGGTACTGTGCAAGACCGGACTGGGCGACGTGCTGGCCTCATACCACGGCGGGTTTGAAATCAGGATCAGACCGGGCGCCCCGGGAATAGGGAGGGTCGAAAAGATAGAGTCATCAGATATATCTGCCGTCATGGTCTGCTTTGCGCCAGTCTCCACCACGGACTTTCTCAGGGACAGGCTATCGGAGATCAACGGACTTGGCGGAAGGATGGTTGATACGCTAATGGAGACAAAAAACCAGGGCCAGTTCCAGGACATGTCGCTTGAGTTTGCAAGCTATGTCAACGTGGTGACCCCCAGGATGAAAAGGGTCGTAGACGACCTGCAGGCCAATGGAATCAAGTGCGGAATAGCACTGTTTGGAGAGACGGTTTTTTCCCTGGTTCCCAGCAGTGTGGTGCAAGAGGTGCTGGACATTGCGGCAAGGTACAGGGATGCAATCATAATTAACTCAGAAATAGACCAGTGCGGTGCAAGACTGACCAGATGACTGTATCATGACGGCAATTCCAAAGTCACATCCCAGGGCCCAGTCATTGCTCGTAAGGGAGAGGCTGGTTTCAGGCTTTGACAGGGGACTGGTTGCAAGGGAGGGCCTGCTGGCCCACGGCAGGGGGGAGGCGTTTGACTATCTGATGGGTGAAAAGACTGCAAGGCCGGCCAGATCGGCCATCAAGGCGGCCGCTGCATGCCTGATACTGGCAGACAGCCCGGTAATCTCAGTCAATGGAAACCTTGCGGCACTCTGCCCAAGGGAGATCGTGTCACTGGCAGGCGCAACGGACTCAAAAATCGAGGTAAATATCTTCTATGCAAGCAAGGCCCGCAAGCAAAAAATCATCAGGGAGCTAAAGAAGGCGGGGGCGGGGCAGGTCTTGGGCGACAGGGAGAAACACGGTGTGAGGCTATCGGGCCTGGACAGCGCCAGGAGAATCGTGGATGCCGATGGAATCTACTCGGCAGACGTTGTCCTGGTGCCACTGGAGGACGGGGACAGGGCAGAGGCGCTAGTCGGGGCGGGCAAGACTGTAATTACATTTGATCTGAATCCGCTCTCCAGAACCGCGCAGAAGTCATCAATTACAATAGTAGACAACGTGACAAGGGGCATGGCCGCCCTTCTCAACGAATCAAAGAGACTATCGAAGAAAAACCGGAGGCATGCCCAAAGGATCCTAGACGGCTTTGACAACAAGAGGAACCTAAGGGCCAGCATCGATGAGATCAAAGACCACCTGGCCAGGAGGGCAAGGATTGCATAAGACCGTCGGCGACATAGTCCGGATGAAGGAGTCCGGGGAAAAGGTCTCGGCAATTACGGCATACGACTATACGATGGCATGCCTCTGCGACAGGGCAGGCGTTGACATCATGCTGGTCGGGGACAGCGCCGGAATGGTCATGCTGGGCTATGACAGTACAATCCCCGTCACCGTCGAGCAGATGTGCCTCTTTACCGGGGCAGTGGGCCGCGCAAGAAGGAGCTCCCTCATAGTGGCCGATCTGCCGTTTATGTCCTACCAGGCAGGCATCTCAGATGCCATTGCAAACTCGGGGAGGCTGATCAGGGCGGGAGGCGATGCCGTAAAGCTTGAGGGGGGCTCTGAGATGGCAGCAACGGTCAGGGCAATCGTCGAGGTCGGAATCCCGGTAATGGGGCACATCGGACTGCAGCCACAGACGGCCATGCTGGCTGACGGGTACAGGGTTCGGGCAAAGACCGCCGAGTCGGCCCAGGAGCTGATTCAGGACGCAAGGGCGCTAGAGGAGGCGGGGGCGTTTGGCATAACGCTGGAAATGGTCAGTCGCCAGGCCGCAAAGGCCATCTCGGACTCGCTGAGGATTCCAACGATAGGAATAGGCTCGGGGGCAGGCTGTGACGGGCAGGTGCTTGTCGCACATGACCTGCTTGGCATGTATGAGAAAATAAGCCCGAAATTTGTAAAAAAATACAGCAACCTGTCAGAGGAGATCACGAGATCGGTGGGCAGCTACGTCGGCGACATAAAGTCCGGACGGTTCCCCCTGGAGGAAAACTGGTTTTCAATGGACGAGTCGGAGTCGGGAAGGCTGGATGAAAAATTACAGGAATAAACACCCGTCCCTGGATATCGTAGAGTCAAACGGGGTGGAGCTGTCAGGCAAAAGGATTGTCCTGTGCATATCCGGAAGCGTTGCGGCATACAAGTCAGTCGAGCTGGCAAGGCTACTGATGAGGCACGGTGCCGACGTGACATGCGTTGCCAGCAGCGCGGCAACAAGGCTGATCCGGCCGGACTACTTCAGATGGGCCACAGGCAACAAGCCAGTCACAAAGCTGACGGGGGATCTGGAGCACATCAAGCTGGCAGACTATGGGCAGTCAGACATGATAATCGTGTATCCCTCCACTGCCAACACGCTTGGAAAGCTTGCAAACGGGATAGATGACACCCCGGTATCCACGGTGCTGACGGTGGGCCTCGGCTCCAAGATCCCGATTATAGTATCCCTTGCAATGCACGAGTCAATGTATGAGAATCCCGCGATAAGGAGCAACATGGCCTTTCTAAAAAACAGGGTTGACTTTGTCAATCCGCAGGTTATCGAGGGAAAGGCAAAGGCCGCCGAACCCGAGCAGGTGCTGGACTTTGTCCTGAGAAGGTTCGGGTTCTCCTCAAGGCTTTACAAAAAGAGGGTGCTGATCTCGGCGGGGCCGACCGTGGAGCACATAGATCCGGCAAGGGTGATCACGAACCTCAGCAGCGGCAGGACAGGCGTGCTCCTAGCCTCGGAGATGATTGCGGCAGGCGCGCATGTAACCATGGTTTATGGCCCGGGCACAGAGTCCCCCCCGAGGGCCGCAAGGGTGGTTCCGGTAAGGACCACGCGGGAGATGAGTCTGGCAATCAGGAGGGAGCTTTCAAAGAGATATGATATCGTGATAATGGCAGCTGCCGCATCAGACTATACGCCGGTAAAACGATCCAGGACCAAGATCAAAAGCGGCAAAAGGCAGATCTCGATAAGGCTCAAGCAGGTTCCCAAGATTCTAGACCAGATCAGGCAGAGGCAGAAGGATGCGTTCCTGGTGGGATTCAAGGCAGAGACGAACATCTCCAGGGGGGAGCTGGAGAGGAGGGGCAGGGCTCGACTGAGGGAGTCCGGCGCAGACATGATCATAGCAAACGACATTGGAAGTCCAAAATACAGGCAGAATCCCTCGTGCAACGAGGTCTTGATCGTGGACGGGGAAAAGTCGGTATCGTCGGGCTGGAAAAACAAAAAAAGAATCGCAAAAATAATCAGGAGGGAGATAGAAAAAAGAATCTGATCATGCCAGGACATACCGAGTACAAAAGACAGAACATCAGAACCTGGAATGAGATCGCCCCTAGGTATCACCGCAGGTGGGCAGGCACCAGCACCGGGCCCTGGAGGAGCTCAGACAAGCTTGTCCAGCTGTCAGGAATCAAAAAAGACGACATGGTGCTCGATGTCGCATGCGGGACCGGCGTGGTTACAGGGAAGATAGGCGACAGGGTGGGAGACGGCGGGCTGGTCGTGGGAATCGATGCCTCGACTGCAGCCATAAGGATTGCAAAAAGACTGAGCCGCCGAAAAAGGAATGTGGACTTTGTAAACGGCGATGCCGAAAGGTTCAGCTTCAAGGAAAGGTTTGACGTCATAACCTGCCAGTATGCGCTGTTCTTTTTTCCAAATTCGCAGAGGGCGCTCAAAAACATGGCCAAAAGCCTGAAAAAAGACGGAGTCCTGGGGATCTCAGTACACGGGAATAACACGCCCTATTACTCAAGCATAATAGATGTAATCACCAGGTACATACCGGACTATCTGCCTACCGGCTCTACAAGGCTGGACAGGTTTGGAACGGCCCCCGAGCTAAAAAGGGAGGTTGCAAGGGCGGGGTTTAGAGGGGTGTCGGTAAGGGAGTTTGACTTTTCGTTCAGCCCCGGGACGTTTGATGACTACTGGAGGAAATACAGAAGATACCTCCCAAGGCAGGCAAGGGAGAAGCTGGGCGGGCTCTCAAGGCGGGATCAGCTGGAGATCAGGCGCCAGGTCAGGGAAAAGACCGTACCGTACACCGGTAGGAACGGACGGATCGTGTTTCCCTGGCAAGTTTTAATTTCGACTGCAAAGCCAGGATTATAGGGTACAGATGGCCAGAAAGGACAGGAAGCGGGAGGAAAGGCCCAAGCCGAACAGCTTTGCAGCATTTCTCAAAAAGAGGGCTCCGATCTACCTGGGAATAACGGGCCTGTTTCTGATTTTTGCCGTGCCCCAGCTGACCAGCAACAGCCTTGAGGGGTTGCTTCCAGAAGATCTGTCCGGCAGGGACGGGGCACTGCTGGATCTGGTCATGTCGTACAGCGGCCCAAACAACGAGGGACTGACGGTTCTGGAGGCAGTAGAGGAGAAGATCAAGGAAAGGTTCTCCGATGACAGGATACTGGACGACAAATCGGCAAGGGTTCTGGTCTCAGTTTCCGAGATTGGTGCGGGTACGGCCGAGCTTGCGTTTACGTTTGAGTCAAGCAAGGGCAGCATAGACTATACGTGGAACGTAAGCGCCGAGTCCGGGAAGATAACGGGCGCAGACCCAGAGTCAGAAGGCATTGTAGACCTAGTGGACTTTTACGACTAGACGGTGACCAGTTCCTTTGTAAACCTGTGCATGACAACGGGCCTGTCCCTTACGATAAGCGAGTCCTCGATGCGGACCCCAAACTTGCCCGGGATGTATATTCCGGGCTCTACGGTAATGGCCATGTTTTCCTTCAGCTTGGCCTGGCTGCGGCAGGAAACGGCAGGCGGCTCGTGGACCTCAAGGCCAATGCCGTGTCCTGCAGAATGGATAAAGTACCTGCCATAGTTCTGCTCGTCAATATACCCCCTGCAGGCCCAGTCGACTGCCCTGCAGTCGACACTCGGCCTTACAGACCTTAGCCCGAGCCTCTGTGATTCTTTTACGATCTCATAGACGTCCCGGGCCTGTTCTGGAATCTTTCCCACTGCAAAGGTCCTCGTCGAGTCAGAGACGTATCCCTTGTAGCGAAGCGTCAGATCGATTACAACAAGCTCGCCCCTCCTGAACTTCCTGTCCGTGACCTGCGCGTGCGGCAGCGCGCCGTTGGGCCCCCCGGCTACAATCAGGGGGTTCAGCGTTGAGCGGTATCCGGTGTCAAACATCTGCCGCTTGACTGCATATGACATCATGATGGACTGCAGTTCCGACTCTTTTTGGCCTGCCCTTATCCTCCCCTGGCACAGCTCAAAGATCTCATCGATGATTTTGGAGGCCCTTTTTAGAATCCTGATCTCCTGATCGTCCTTGATGGCCCTGGCGCCGTAAAACGGCTCCGTCTCTGCCCTGATCCCCGGCACTGATCTCCTCAGCGATGTGAGGATCCGGTGGCTTTGGCAGTCGGTACACGCCTTTTTGCCCTTGATCCCCGATATAACGGAGGAAACCAGCCCCGCTCCACGCTCGGAGGCGACGACATCGCAGTCCCGGGACTCGTCCCTGGCCCTGCACGCCTCCAATTCGGGGGCAATGATGGTGGTTCTGCCGCCCTTTTCCAGGACGCCGACGGCCTCGCCCCAAAATCCCGTCATATAGAAGAGGTTCTCCGGCTCGAATGCCACCAGCGCGTCGCAGCCGATTTTTTGGGCGAGTCTCAGGAGGTTTCTTCTTCGCTGCTTCACACACGTTCCAGGACTCTTCTGGATTTATGTATGATGCAAGGTATGTATATTGACGCGTCCGCGTATGGACGTGGCCGGAAACCGGGAAAAAAGGAGGATAGTCGCGCTGCTGTCTGGGGGGCTAGACAGCCAGCTGGCGGTGCGCATGATGCAGGAGCAGGGATTTGAGGTCTCTGCGGTGGCCATCAAGACCCCGTTTTGTGATTTTGATTGCGGAAGGGGGTGCGGCTTTGAGATACGCCAGAGGGCAGATGATCTTGGCGTCGATCTCAAGACGGTCTATCTTGGTGACGAGTATATTGAGATGCTAAAGAACCCAAAGTATGGCAGGGGTGCCGGGTTCAACCCCTGCGTGGACTGCAGATCCATGATGTTTGATGCGGCAAAAAAGCACATGGAGGAGATCGGCGCAGAGTTTATCATCTCGGGGGAGGTCCTGGGCCAGAGGCCGATGAGCCAGCACGGCCAGGCACTGCACACGATAGAGATAGAATCGGATCTGAAGGGAAAGATCCTAAGGCCGCTCTCAGGCGGCCTGCTGCCCCCGACCGATGCCGAAAAGGAGGGGCTGATCAAAAGGGAGGATCTCGGCATGATCAGGGGGCGTACGAGAAGGGCCCAGCTTGAGATGGCAAGAGAGTATGGAATAGAGGATCCCCCAAATGCCGGTGGGGGATGCCTGCTGACCGATCCGTCGTTCGGACTGAGGGCCAGGGATCTTTTTGAACACGTCAAGACCCCGACGATTAATGACATTGATCTGCTAAAGGTGGGAAGGCAGTTCAGGTTTGACGAGTCGTCAAAGCTGGTCGTAGGCAGGGATCGAGACGAGAACATGGTAATACGTTCCCTTGCGCTGCCGGAAGACGTCCTGCTGGAGGCAAGGGATCACATGGGTCCGACTGCAATCATCAGGGGCAGGGTCGCCGATGGGAGTCTGGAGCTTGCAGCTGCCATCACGCTGAGATACTCGGACGCCCCAGACGGCCAGGAGGCGGCAGTCGTCATCGACAGGGGCGGAGAAAGATCCGAGATTCCTGCAAGGCCTGCCCAAGAAGCAGAATACCTGTCGATGAGAATTTACTAGCGGAAAACCTACGCACGAAATCAAAGAAGAGTTTTTGAGGGAGTAGATCAATCCAGAATTAATGCAAAAGCAGGAAAATCCCACGTATCTAAAGGCCATAACCATCAGGGACTCTAGCGACATTCACTCAATCACGGAGGACATCAAAAAGGGAATGATCCTGATCCTGCGCGTTACGCCGCTTGCACAAAAGGACGTGGATCAGCTGAGAAAGCTGGTCGAGGAGCTGTACTCTGTTGTAAAAATCAACGACTCGGAGATTGCAAGGCTGGGCGAGGAGAGGATTATCGTGACCCCGTCCGTCGTAAAAATCTGGAAGCCCGATTACGAGCTAAAATAGCTTTATGGCCTCCTGAATCTGCGGATAGTGTGCAGGAAGCCTGTACATCCTGCGTATGTTCATTGCAAGGTTTTCGGACTTTCTTCTCTCGCCGTGGTTTACAAGGACGCGGCGAAGCTTGGGCCGCAGCCTTTGTACAAACGACATTAGCTGGTTATAGTCGCTGTGGCCGCTGAATCCGTCGAGCTTTTCCACGCCGCAGCTGATCGTCACAGCCTCTACCTTGCCCCCCCTTCCCAGCATCGAGACCTGGCGCGCGCCGTCCAGTACGCGCCTTCCCATGGTGCCGTTTACCTGGTAGGATACAAACAGGATCTTGTTCCTTTTGTCAGGTGCTATATTCTTAAAGTATTCCAAGACGGGGCCTCCCTCAAGCATGCCGGAGGTCGCCAGTATTATGCACGGGGAGTCCTCGCGCAGCGGCTCTTCCCGCGCATCTGCATGCTCGACATTTGTAAAGTACTCAGAGTCAAACGGGTTGTCGTCGGTCTCAAGGATCTTCTTTCTCAGCTCCCGCTCGAGGTATTCGGGGTAGGCCTCATGAATTGCAGAGGCCTCGGCGATCATTCCCTCGGTGAATACGGGGGCCTCCACCATCTCCCCCGATTTCATATAGTGATCAATCACCATCATGATCTCCTGCGCGCGGCCCACGGCGGGAATGGGGATGAGCACCTTTCCCCCGTCGGCAAGCGTGTTATTGATCGCGTTGATGAAGGCAGACTCGACCTCCTGCCTTGTCGGCTGAATGTCCTCCTTTGAACCGTACGTGCTCTCAATCAGCAGGGTCTCTACCCTTGGAAAGTTCCAGTTGGCAGCCTCAAACAGAATGCTCCGCCCAAACTTGAGGTCCCCCGAATAGACAAAGTTGTGATCGCCGTTCCCAATGTGAAAGTGGCACAGGGCCGAGCCGAGTATGTGTCCGGCATTTGCCAGAACCAGCTTGATGTCCGGGGATATGTCAGTCACGGTCCCGTAGGGCAGGGTGATTGCCTGCCTCATGATCTGCTTGACGTCGCGCTCGGAGTATAGCGGAATCCTGCCCTGTGCGGTGGCGACCTTGATGGCATCCAGCTGGATTAGATTCATCATCGGAAGCGTGGGCTCCGTGCAGTAGATCGGCCCCTTGTAGCCGTACTTGCACAGGGTGGGAAGAAATCCGGTGTGATCCAGGTGGGCGTGTCCTATAACCACGGCATCCAGGTCATCTAGCGTGATGTTTGCCCAGTCCAGCCTAGGAAACGCGTCCATTGCATGGTGTGCGCCCGGGTTGACGCCGCAGTCAATCAGGATCTTGCTTTCGGGCGTGGAGAGCAGCATGCAGGAGCGTCCCACCTGCCCGAATCCGCCCAGCGTCAGAAGAGACACCTCGGATCGATGTGCGAGCCGGGGCCTGAAGATTTCATCGCCGATCTGGCGCAGCTGCTTGCCGCGCTCGGCAGACGAGACCTTCAGGTTGTAGTTGATGGCCTGGATGGTGCTAGAGGGGATGGTCGTCGCCTTTCTGATTCTCAGGCGCCAGCCGGTCTTTTCTGTAACATCGACGTGGCTGAACTCCCTTGCGTTTCTCTGGAGCAGCCAGGGGCGCTTGGCCTCGATTGAGACCTCCCCCGTGGCAGTATCAAAGAACGTGGCCTGCAGGCCGGCATCGGGTGGAACCTCCTTGTCGATGATTTTCCGCGCATCCTCCTCGGGCTTTCTTATCGCCTCGTCCGTCCGCACTACGATTCTCTTTTTGATCACGTTGACCAGGTTTGAGATTACGCCGTTGTGCTCCATCAGAAATCTCGGGGAGTTCGTATAGAGTGCGATTCTGGGGCCCTCGTATTCTATTTTCGTTACGCTGGCCTCCTTGGGTATACTTTGCAGTATGGTCGCCATTATGTTTTGGGCTGAAGGCAGTTCCTTTTCACGGTGTTTTTTTTGCATCAAATCACTATAGTTCTATTATCGCCTTTTTCTGCTCGTCGGTCAAAAGACGGAATCCATCCTTGTCAATTGTTGCGACGTTGATCCCATCGCCGGTGCCGATGTTCCTAACAATTGCCGCCTTTACTGCCCTGAGGGCAATTTTTTTGGCGTCTTCAACGGCGAGATCCTCCCTGTATTCGTCCTCAAGAACTCCGTATGCGACGGGGGAGCCGCTGCCTGTCGTAACGTATGCCTTTTCCTCAACGGAGCCAAACATGTCAATGTTGAACAGTGCTGGTCCGCCGAGATCATGGCCTCCAACCAGAATATCGGCAATGAACGGATAGCCCCTGTTCTGGTGGAAGATCAGGGAGGTAAGCCGGGTTAGCGACTTGATTGGAATCGGCTCTTGCTTTTGAACGCGGTGCAGGTTTGCATGGTAGCGCAGGATGTCGGTGATGTTTTGGGCATCTGCGACGCCGCCGGCAAGGGTAAGGCCGGCATGCAGATCCAGCTGCTGGATTTTCATGGTATTGTTGTTTGCAATGAAATAGCCCGCGCTGGCCCTCATGTCTGCACACAGGACAACGCCGTCGCTGGCCCTGATGCCTACCGTGGTAGTTCCGTGAAGTATTTTTTCTTGTACGTTGTTTGACAAAAATTACACCTATGAAGATGATTCAGGTGTACAAGACCCTTTTAAATAACTTTTTGTCGCCTCTGAGTAAGAGTTTGTCCCTCTCCTGAGATACGGCGTGGCAGGCGTGATCATGAAGGTTCTAATCGAGTGCCGCCTGGGGGGTAAACTCTTACGCCTCTGAAACGATAAATAGCGACAAAAAATCATGAACGCATGAAATCACACACGATGGAGCTCCCACGCCTGATTGTCATAGGGGAGAAAAACGTGTCCGGTTTCGGGGAATTTCTCAAGAAATTAGACGGCTCAAGGCGGGTATCGCTGGTTACGGGGGTTCATGTAAAAAAAATCATCCAGAAAAAAATCGAGGAGTCACTGAAAAAATCCAAAATCAGGCCCAGCTGGCACCTGGCCGGCAGAAACGAGAATGATTCCATCAGGGTTGTAGAGGGGCAGGTAAGAAAGGACAAAAGCGATACGGTTGTCGGAATCGGGGGAGGCCGTGCAGTGGACGTTGCAAAGATTGTCGCATTTAATCTGAAAAGGCCGTTTGTGAGCGTGCCGACTGCCGCATCGCATGACGGGATCTCAAGCCCGTTTGTCTCCATCAAGGGCGACAAGCCGCATTCGATTGTGGCCTCGTCCCCGCACGGGGTTTTTGTGGACATTGACATAATCAGGAGGGCTCCAAAGAGGCTGCTTGCAAGCGGCTGCGGCGATCTGATTGCAAACATTACGGCTGTAAAGGACTGGGAGATGGGCCACAGGAGGACGGGGGAATACTATGGGCGCTATTCTGCAAGCCTGGCACTGATGAGTGCGGACATGATTTTGGAGAACTCTGGCACGTTTGCAAAAAAAGGCGTTGATTCCAGAATCGTCGTCGAGGCCCTGATCAGTGCGGGGGTAGCCTCCTGCATTGCAGGCAGCAGCAGGCCGTGTTCTGGCTCGGAGCATCTTTTTTCGCACGCATTGGACAAAATCGCGCCCGGAAGGGGCCTTCATGGGGAGAAGTGTGGAATCGGCACGATAATGATGGCAAGGCTGCATGGGCAGGACTGGAGGAGAATTGCCAGGACTCTGAAGAATGTCGGGGCCCCGACATCAGCAGAGGAGATCGGGCTGACAAGAGAGCAGGTCGTAGAGGCACTGGTGACTGCGCAGCAGCTGCGTCCGGAACGGTACACAATACTAAGAGAGAAGAGGATGACAGAAAAGGCTGCCACGGATCTTGCAAAGACTACGAAGGTGGCATAGAACTGTTCGGGCCTTCGTCCCCGGCTTTTGGTTGATCTAGCACCCTTGCCTGGTTCTCGTATGTCTCTATAAAGTTGATTTTTTGCAGGGACGGGACGAACTTGAATATGTCAAGCTGGATGAGGTGCTTGATTATCTGCAGGCCGTCCTTGCGGAATGCCTCGTCGGGAATCGTGATGTCCAGGCTGCCTGCGTTATTCGTAAACTGTAGTCTTGTATGTCCTATCTGCAGATGGCGCTGTATGAGGCCCCCGATTTTGTCATCGTCCGTATCAAGGGATCTTATGACATTTACGTCATATATGATTGTCCTGCCTGCATACCTGTGATTAAAATCAATTTGAACTCTCCCCGATCCAATAAACCTGACAATGCCTTTTTTGTTATCCAGTTCAATCATGTCGCCTGCCGAGACCTTTTCGGCGTCATCCCCAAGCTTTCGCAGGGGAATCATCCTGACTTTGCCTGCATCCCTGCGGCCAAATCCCTTGTCAGGTGTAACCTCGATTGATCGCCTGTCGCCCACGCTTGTTTCGGCAAGCGCCTCATCAAGCCCCTTGAGGACCCAGGACTCGCCGACTGAGATCAGTTTTGGAAAATACTTTGTGTTTGACTCGTGGATGGAATGTTTTACTGCGTCATCCTCAATGGTTGTCTCAAACACCTCCCCGGTGTCTTTTATCATTGCAGTATAGTCTACGAGAATCAGGGTTCCCTTATCAAAGGCCATTGTGATCGGTCTCGAATTTCCTAATATTAAGTTAAACCCAGAGATCAGGTAAGAGTTTACCCCCTCCAGAAAATACGGCGTGGGGAGCATGGTGATCAAGGCCTTGGCCGGCAGTATAGCTCGGGGGCAAGCTCTTGCGAGATCAACCTTCCCAAAAGCGCCACAAAAGACGGCTCCGAATTCAAAACAGTTCAAATCAGGTTGTGCCTGCAGCTCCGCATGCAACCGCAGTGTGTACAGTTGAAAACCAGCTTGTTGCATAGCCGTGCCTGAACGCGTAAAAACGGCTGATCTTTTGTGTCTAAAATCAGGGTTATGCGGCAGACTATGGAAAACTAAACGTTTATCAGGTCTGAATTAATTGAAAATTATTGAGAAATGTTTTGTTAGACAAGCAAATAACATATCTGAATCAGGAAAAATATGTAGAGCATCTAAGAGGCTATGCAGGGGAGAAATATGAGGTTGGAAAAGATATCAAGGGGACAAGCCTTGATGAGAATTGTGCTGATTTTTGTATAAAGAATGAGTGTGATTTTCTTACTGTTGATAAAAGTGCATATACGCATTTCTTCAAAATAAAAAGTATCGAATCAGTGGAAATTTTTCAATTTTTAAAAAAGGAGCCTGCTGCATCAGAGATGGATCCCAGACCAATTTACTGTATAAGATACAAAACAAAGCAATAACCGGTAACTGATTGTAAGAGGCAGGTTGCTGCAAAATGAAGGCATAAAATTTGTAGTGGGGTTTGGGTATGACTGAAAACCAAGGCGGCCTAGCCGGTTACAAGATCAGCCAATCCTCTTGATGCGCACAACACGCCTTATGGAATACAGCCGGCATCGTTTATGCCCTTCGTGAAGTGTGCCTAGACTGTGATTATTCCGTTGGCTGCCATCCACTGCAGGCCTCTTGCAAAGATCTGATCGTCAATGTGCCCCTCCGACCAGAGCTGTGCGTTGAGCCTTATCCATGACGGGATTTCTGACTGCGCCTCGGCCTGCAGATCGGCATCTGGGACCGTGATGATTCCCTCCCTGATCATGTATTGGATCCCGTCTACAAACGTCGAATCGTCGATCTGGCCGCCTGACCACAGGCCCGCGTTTACCTTTACCCAGGACGGAATCGCAATCTCGTCTGGCTGCCAGACATTGCTTTGGGGTACGATCCTGAAGATCATTTTTCCAGGGTCATTGTTTGACGGGTCCAAAACCCGGCTGATTCTTTCCAGCTCTCTGGCAGTAACCAAAAAGATGACTCTGTTTGTGTCATTATGAGAATACGGATCAAAAAGGACGACTCTGTCGTCGACCTCTACGCCATTGACATAGCCTTTGAGGGGAAGCTCCGCATATGGCCCAAAGTCTTTTGGGATCCCGATGTCCTGGTGGACCGGCCCAAACGGAGAGTGGTAGCTAAGAGACCAGGGGTCAAAATACCCATAGTAAAGAGACCAGTCAAATGGCATTTCAAATGAAATCGAGTCATCACCTGCAGAATAGTCAAACGCCGTGATATCATCATAGTATGTCTTTACAACTATGGGAACCTCCCGTGCTTGCACGGTTTGGATGAGAAAGTCATATTCCTGTGCCACGGCGGCAAAGACATTAAATTCCGGCGGTTCGTCAAGCAGGCCCTCCGGGTCAGTCACGCTCTCAATTGTGACCCGGATGTTGTACAGCCCTCCCCTGTCAAATATCGGCCCCTGAATCACGGGTCTCTCCCCGTCTTTGGCAAAAAATCCCCCGCTAACCGTATGGCGCTCGCCAAAATACTCGGTACACTGCCAGAGGTCTGGCCGGTCACACGTCAGGACGGGCCTTATCTCTATGTCAAGGGTGCCGTCCGCATCATAGAAAAGACTACGTGCCAGCAGGTCACCACTGCGGTAAATCTCAATCCTGTATACAACCTCATCGAAATACATGCCGGTTGCCGTGTCAAAAAAGCTGACCTGCATGCTGACATCATCTGTTTGGCCTGCTGTGATATCGTAGGGAGTAAGTATCACTCCCACCGTAGCACTTATGCCCCCAAAGCTGACTGGCTGTGCCACATAACCGGGATACGAATGGCCGAGCGCATCTGTGGCAAGCGGCATGACGGCCAGTCCCGGCAACAAAAGCGCAACGACTAGCTTGCCTGCAAATCCGATGGCCGCATCCATGTGTCCAATAGTGGTATCGAATGCATTTAAACACTAGACATTATGCGTAATCGACCCATCTGATCTAAAAATACAACATAAAAGATCATGATTTGCATGCCTACAACCATAAAGATCAATAGACCTTATGCATAATCGGTTCAGAACTAGGATTATTACGAACAAATTCATCACATTCAGGTCGATTACGCATAAAGTCTAATAGTGATTCTATGATGGTATGGGCTCAGATGACAGGCTTGTCCAAACACTACAAGAGCAAAACAGGCAGTTAGTCGAACAAAACAAGCAGGTGTGCAAGCAAAACAGGCCAGATCTCCAAGCAAAAAGAACAGCTGGAGAACCGGCTTGCCTTTGAGAACTCGCTGTGGCAGTACGAAGAAAACAAGGCAGAAAGAACCGTGCGCGGCGGCCGGGCACTGCGGATGCACGCAATCGAGCTTGCAGACGGTATAATAAGAGACCCGGCGCACCTTTGCGGCGTCACGGGATGCACAAAAGAATCATTTGAGATCATACTGGAGCGCTTTACAGAAACAGTCATGGCAGACGTGGACAGGCCCATATTCTGGGAGGACGACATGAACCGCAGCGATGCGGGAAACCGGTGCAAGCTGCACATCAGACACGCGCTGCTTGCAGTACTCATGAGCATGAGAACCAACGCAACGCAGCAGCACCTGGCCGCAACATTTGACGTTGACCAGTCCACGATATCCAGGTACCTCCAGTACTGTATAGTGGTACTGCGCCAAGTATTGCCTACTACCGAAAAGATAAAAGACGTCATCTGCAAGACCCCGGCAGACAAGCTGGATGAGAAGCTGATCCCAAAAAGGACGCTCCTGATTGACGGAACCCTGACTCCCGTAGACAGGCCTGGGGACAAGACCGCAGGAGAGACTAGGTACACGGGAAGAAAAAAGCGGCACATGTACAACACACTGGTTACCACGAACCTGGGCGGCCTCATGATGGACTGCAGCAAGACTGCAGACGGCAGCGTCAATGACAAGGGTATGATGAACGCGGGAGGCGGCCCTGACTTTGGAAGGCACGCCAGATCAATGAAGAGTGCAGGAAACGCAGACGACCCGGAAAATGCGTTTGTAATTTATACCGACCTGGGCTTTGGGGGCATGCAAAAGATGCTTCCGGGCGCCACACACAAGCAGCCTCCCAAGAAGCCCAGAGACGGGGAGCTTACCAAAACGCAAAAGAGGCGCCGCAAGCGGGTCAGCAGGATCCGCGTCAAGGTGGAGCATCACATAGGACGGCTCAATAAACATGACATCCTGACCATGCCGTTTGGCGGAACCGCCAGGGATCTCAATTATTTCATGCAGGTAATTACGGGTCTTGAGAACCTCAAGACGATATTGAAAATGAAAAAGTATTGACATCTGCTTGAAATATAACGTACGGCGGCACGAGCCGCCTTTCTTATGACTTGACAACAGGGCACATCACCGTGCTGCATGGCTGCGCACATCTTTTTGGCAAGAGCTGATTTTTGTGCGCGTCATGACGTATCTGCATGCGGCATCTTGATCTGATCAACACATCTACGCTTGGAAAACCCTACGGAATTTTTAATCACGGTCGATTACGCATAAAGTCTATTATATGCAACTACCTCGAACTGTATCAACAATGATTGCAAAAAACGCAAAAACTGTCATTTTTGCCTCCCTGATCGCAGTGGCCATACTGTCGCTTTCGGGCAACGCTGCCTTTGCAGAGGAGTAAAGAATGGAAAAGTACCTGCAAGAACTAGAGGTGCTACGGCATAAGGCCCTGCAGGAGGACACAATGCCTGATGACAAGCTGGCAGACAGATACGGTGAAAAATGGGAGTCGCAGTATCCAGACGCGCTAAAATTCCAAGAGAGTTTTGGTGCGATAAAGGGATACTCCAGTTATCAGCACCCGCAGAACGGCTGGAATGAGAACATGGTAAAGACGCACAATGCGATATACAACTTTGACACCATAATTGAAAAGGATGGGTACAGTCACGAGATCGTATCCCTTGTTGTCACAAAGCAAAAACTTGAGGGCCGATACAGTGCAGCCGATCCGGCAGCAAAGTTTCACGACTGGGTTGGATCGAAGCATCCCGCCCCCGAAACCGTAGAACAGATAGATGCCAGGTTGCTGGAGATCGTCGGCAACGCCGACTTTGTACGATTTGCCGATGACGTGGCTGCCAAGTTCAACATTTTGGCAGAGCATGGAAACGTTCCTGAGGAACTGTTTGATCAGGATCCAAAATACTGGAACGTCGTGATCAATATCTTTGCGTGCCAGTATGCCAAGAACTGTGACTCCAACCAGCTGAAGGAGATGTTGGAAAGTAGGGCGCACGAGCAAGATGCCGGCAGCATACCAGATGTCGTATCAGAGTGGATAAGTCTGTTTTTACCAGATGCTGATGCTTTGGATCTGACGCCTCATTTTTCCATAGTCTACGGCGAGCCTTGGATCTGCACGTATGGCAACTGCCAAGTAGCTACGTACGGACTTTATAGTATTGGAGAACATAATATTACGGCCCAACCGCCATATGTGGAAGGACATGAAGGAATAGGCCATGGAACAAGCAATAACATGGACTTCCGTGTATCCACATGCTCCAACTCGAATGGATACAACGTAGTCCATGCAGTGGTCACAGTAGGCCTGTCTGAGGTATATAATTCGTATCTTGCGGATACTGAATGTACAGTCATAGAAACTACGATAGAGGCCAGCGACAGAACGAATCCTTGGTATGTGTGGCGCGTAGATGGAACTACAAATTCGTGGCAGCTGCCATGACCAGGTTCTGTTAACTTATAGCGTGATAATTCCCCGTGTTAACCGTCGAGTGATGCGTAAACTACTTCAGAATGACCTATAAGCACATCATTTGAGTTTTCTATGTGGACATAGAAGGGAGGTTGTCGCCTAATTCATCAGAATTCCTAAAAACCATGTGGTGTCGCTGGATTAGGCGTGCAAAGGAAGTGGAAATTCAGAAAAGTGTGCAGATTGAGTCAGGCAGGGGGAATTAGGCGACAACCTCGGCCCCACCACCCGCAGACCAACGGCAAGCTAACCGGAGCGTTTCTACGGCTCTCAGGCGATGAAATCCCCCCAAATTTGGGTTTCATCAAGATGCTCGCTCTGTGTATGGATGCGTCTGTTTAAAATTGTTTTGGATTGCAGGTTCAGCCCACCGTGATCGCATGCAGGATGCGGTACGGACTGCGGACTGTCGGCGGACCGAACGTCTTTTCTGATGTATCCATCAGCATCTGATTGCCGGGGGGAGGAAATCGTGTTACTCTTATGTCAGCAAGTCCGACACAGGAGGCTTTTTACCTACCAAAAAAAGAGTGTAAGGAGCAAAGACATGACAATGCGGAACACAAGGAAGGGCGGACGAACTGGCAAGCATACGGATGCATCAACTACGTTACGTGCAGGATCGGTCAAGCCATGCCCGGACTTGTAGCTGGGTTGGACGTGTCCGGATGTCCAAGACAACAGAACCTGTACCTGGCGGTTGTTATCGGCGTTGATACGTACATACGATCACTCGTGGAATCTTTGGGATACAGACAGATACACATGAGTGGCATGCCCAGAAAGGTCCGCAGATCCATCCTATCTAGGTTGGAGTTTCGCAGCAAAGAATGTTCCGTATTATGCGTTAAAATAGACAGAGATCTCATAGTCGATAAAATCGTCAAAATGAAAAAAACTAAGAATAGTTATGCCACAACCAGGAGGGTCTTGAGGGCGTATAATCGCCTGTTGCTAAAAGAACTCCGGGGCAGGATTCAGCATTTCCTGGCTGCACACAGACACGCCCTGTCAGACGTTGTATTCCAATGCGATGGCGACTGTATCGATTTTGCAAAGGATGTTGGCCTAAGACATACATACGTGACGCATGCCCGTGATGGCGATGCCCATGCACTGGCGGACATCGTCGCGTGGGCAGACAACAAAGGAATGGAACCAAAAAGCGTAACACGTCTGGACGTCACAGGTAGGATTGGAACCAGGCTCAAAAATAGTGTTTTAAAATAGTTTGGGGGCCTATACCCACATCAACCCTGGACCCCAGCAACCCTGCTAGTTCCAAGGATTCACGTATAGGCAGGTACCAAACGGTTCTATTACCAATGACTGGCATAAAAACATACTCCAAGTCTTCTTTAAATAGTACAGGGATATCGCGGACAAAATAACGTAATATGGCAGCCCCTGCCTGAGCAGCAATCAGGCACACATTTGCCTGCAGTTGTGGTTTTCATGCCTAGCCAGCAAGTGGGCATGACCTCATGCAAATGTTTTGATCCCGGTGATTACGCATAAAGTCTATTGTTTCGTGGGGTTCTGGCATGCAGAATTTCATACATGATCATAATTGGGTGGAAATGCGACCTTACAGTCGGGATGAGTGCGAATTTTTAACTGCTGTGGGGCCGTGAACATTTATCCATTTGATAATTCTTTTCTTAACTGAGCATCCATGATGTTTAAGAATTTAAATGCCTGAATTTTTAAATTGTCATGGTTTTTGAGAATCCCAATCGAGTTTATTGTCACAAGTCAATTCAAAGTAATTCGCTCCAAATTCTTGTAATCCCTTGATTGTGTCCTTATGCAATGAACCTTTGTTATGTGAAATTGCATGACGTAAAAATTTAAATTTTTTAAGATCTTGAGGCGGGTTTTCGTTACAAGCCAGAAAAAGATATTTAATTGTGGGTTCATAGTCATTGGTCTTTTCTGCCTGTCTAGCCTTGGACATGAATTGCAGTTTTTCATCCAAAGATGGATTTTCTTTGTTAAGAATTTCTTGGAATTTGTCATCAGGAATATCCGACAATCCATTGTTTCGAATAGAGTGGCTGAATATGATTGATGGTCCAACTCTTCTACGTCCAGATTCTTTAATTTCAGTAAACCCACATAGTGTGTGTGTCGAATATGTGCCAGAAGATGATATGAGTAATGCCATCAAAGCCTTTGCTTTTCGTTCAGCGTCGTTTTGAGCATCATGTTGGATTGTTTTTCTGGACGTTACTTTGAATCCAGTTATTGCTCGTTGCTTTCCGTATATTTCAGTAACAAAATCAACGTTTTCTTGCTTTGGGAGGCTTTCATCATAATCAATTTTACTGCCTAGTTTGTAAGAAAATTCCCATCCTGAAGTTTGAGTCGACATGTTGCCTGCATTTTATAGATTTAGAATACGATAAAAGTTATTGTACAACCGGGGTTGTCGCCTAATTCACCAGAATTCCTGAAAACCGTTGAAGTGCCATATGGATCAGGTGTGCAAAAGGGCGGAAATTCAAAAAAACATGCAGATTGAGTCAAATAAACGGAATTAGGCGACAACCCCTGTACAACCACAGTCTTCCCAGATGTAACCCGACTCATGGCAGTGCAGACAGCCGCATGCGGACCTGCAGACAGCCTGATCTGAATTGTGTCAAATTTGGAACCGTTTTCCTGGGAACCTCTGAAGACTGCATATACTTGGAAGACATAAATCAAGATGGCAAATGAGATTTTTGATATGGTCAGGAATGTGCCTCGACCGGCGGATCTAGCCGAAATGCATGCAAGGCACACTACGGGCAATTGGGACAGGGCCGTTAGGGCAAGTGACGTTCTGAGGCATTATTACAGTCCGTTCTCACTGTGGGCCGACATGTATGCGGATCCTGCAGAGAGAGATCCTCCGGATCCAATGCTAGATGCCATGGCAGAGGCAGGCAATGTCTACGAGGCAAAAACAGTTGAGGAATCATATGGCATTCCCCAAAAGGTATGAGGTCACCTACCCCTGCCAATCAGGCACGAATTGATATCTATGACATGATTTTCACGCCTAGTCAACAGGGGGACGTGACCACATACCCCAAAAGATGCCATACCTGACATTCAGTGACGGGTTCAGACAGGGCCTTGACGCAATGGCTGCAGGCACAAAAATGATCTCAAACCCTCCTGTCATCTCGCTCCCAAATGGCATGTTTGGCATGCCCGACGTGCTCGAGCGCCGTCGCGGAAAATCGGAATTTGGGAATCACTACTACGTGATCAAAGAGATCAAGAGCGTGCGGCTAAAACGAGGCCACGTTCTCCAGGCTGCGTTTTACAACCGGTTGCTCGGGGCAATACAGGGTGTCACTCCAGATGTGTTTTACGTCATAGACGGAGATAAAAAAGAGCACCCCTTCTCGTATGACCAGTGGGTGGGGCGTCTTGAGTTTTCGTTGGGGCAGATAATGGACATCATGGACGGGAAGATGCCTGATCCTGCGTACGGCAAAGGATCTCACCCGTGGCTCCGTTACGGTAACAAATTGGCAATCAAGCACGGAAGCCTGAGCCTTATCAGCGGGGTAGGGAAGCAGCGGGCAGGCATGCTGCAGGAGGCAGGATTTAACACGATCCATGATGTCAGGGACGCCGGAGAACGAGGGCTTGCAGATGTAGGTTTTGGCATGAAACTTTCCAGATCGATGATTACGCATGTTAATGCCCTTGTTACAAAAAAGGCTAAAAAAAGCCAGGATGGGGCGCCAATGTACGAAGGGGAAAGACCGACGTGTTTCTGGATTTTGAAAGCGACGGATCTCCTGCCAGGCCTCGATACTACCTGCTCGGACTGGCAATAAGGCGGGGCGGTTCCATCGCACCATCGAGGAGGAGATGCGGCATTATGACGACCTGAGGCAGTACGTGGACTATTACAACGAGAGAAGGCTCCACTTTTCGCTTGACATTGCCAACTGTGAGACGCCGCTTCAGGCGTTTGGGAGCAAGGAGGCCACTAATGCGATCAGGAAAAGCGACCCAAAATGGATGGAGGGGGACATCAATGACTAACGAGCCTAATTTTCATATAACACAAAACTGCAAGTTATCGTAACAGCTCGTACTGGAAGTTCAGGCACGAATTTTGTCACTAATGAATGCCGGTCAAAATAGAACCCGTGCATAAAATCAAAAACGGCTTCTAGAGACCGATCTGTTGCAACCCAAGCGTTTGTATGGCTTCTAATTACACGAATTACTTAAGAAAAAGAGGCCGTCTAGTCCATACCGTAGGCGGACTTGTGATCACAGATGCGCTGGAACGTTACCGTCCTGTCAGAATAGTTTATCGTGTATATGAGCCGGTCACCTTTGCTAAGATTATACGCAAAGAACCTTCCGTCCCGCTTGTATGTCCCAAGGGCTGCAGGATCCGAAGATGACAAAAGTTCGGATATGGCGACATCTGCCCTTTTCTGCCTTTCACGTCCTATGTTCCTGTATTGCTTTTTAAAAGCAGATCTCTTTTCAACGTTCCACCTAGTCATCCTTGTGTAGCCATTCCAAGAATTCTTCACCCGTTACTACTTCCCCTTTCTTCCCTTCGCCTTCTATGACATCGAGCACCTCCTCGGGAATCACGTCATCCCTGTGCAGTGATTCAAGATGCTGCTCAAAAGTTATTTTTTTGGAGTTGTTATTTTCATAAAAATCGCCTCTGATTATGGCCATCTTGTCCTCCGGCAGGTTGTGGAACGGATTCGCATGCATCCTTCTAGTTTCTGACATGTTATTGAGTATTGGATTCTGTTTATATACATTTTACAGCAATGATAGTACGAGGTCACGTTCCTAAACCAGTTTCATGACCTCGTCTGCTACGGATCTGCCCCTTGCCCTCCATGTCAGTATGCACGTCATAAACCACGACCACCTCCTCATCCAGAGTTCCCCTCCCTTGATCTGCCCGGTATGAGGTCACCTACCCCTGCCAATCAGGCACGAATTGATATCTATGACATGATTTTCACGCCTAGTCAACAGGGGGACGTGACCACATACTCTGCCCGCTTATCTTGCGGAAGACGACGGCGTAACGGAGGGCACGCTCTGCGGCGTTGTTTGTGGGATGCACGCCGTCGTGCTCCAGGAACGTAAACAGGTGCGGCAGCGAGCTTGTCAGCCTGCGCAGTACCGGGCCCAGGACGGGGTCGTCCGTGCTTTCCCGGTACCCGAACAGTATGTTGCGCAGCCAGGACTCGAACCTTCTGCGCAGATCCTTGCCCCTGTCCTTCCTCCTCGCTGCCCTGACGGCGCTGCGGTACAGCTGCCGAAGCTGCTCGTACAGTATTCCCGCAAACAGCGGGGCGCCCTGCTTTTGCGCCGCGTATTTTGATACGCGCAGCTCGTGCGACCAGCACAGCTGGTGCCTGTCCTCCCCGTTGAACCTGTCATACACCGAATACTTGTCAGATGTCACTATTCCGCCATACCCCTCCATGTGCCTGTCCAGGAACAGTGCGCCCCTGCTCGTATTGTACTCGACAAACACGCCGTTGTCCGTCTCGGCAGTCCATGTCCATATGCGGCTGCCGTTCATGTTGGCCGCAGTCTCGTCTATTCTGACGTTGGATGATCTCTTGATGCCGCCCAGGATCGCGCCTGACGGCTTTTGCATAGAGTCGCATACCCCTCCGATCATGTTGATTACGGTCGATTTGGCGATGCTCCTGCCGGTAAAATCCTTGAGCGTGTCTGCCACGGACTGCAGCGGCATGTGCCTTGCGCGCAAGGCAGACACAAGGGAGATCATGTGCTTGCCGTACCTGCCCCTCCTTGGGAGTCCGTCGTCTGCTGATATCATAATGCCGCACAGTCTGCATGTGGCACGCTCGGTTATGTCAGTAGTTCCTCGATGTACTTTTGCAGGCACGATAATTACGCAATTTGCCGAGATTTTTTGACCATCATACTATAGATCAGGCGGTGTGCCAACCATCATCATGATACCAACACAAAACGACGTGTTTGCACACCAGTTTGACATAACATCGAGACAGTTTAAAACATTGCGACGGCGGTTTCCCAAGCTCGGGCTGGCCGTCTCAAAGAGTCGCAACGCAGTGTATGACCACATCGACGCACTGCGCGTTCTATATTTCATGTCTGAGAGGAGGATGTTTGCAGAATCTGCCGTGACGCACCTTCGCAGGCGGGCCTCAAAATGCAGCAGGCAGCAGCATGACGACGGGGCTGCCTCCAAGGGCGGCGCGTATAGTTGCCGTACGCCTAGTCCGGACTGGATCCTAAAGGCGATCCGGGGCGTCAGCCTGGATGATGCGCAAAAGTGGTGCAGCTCCATGCTGCAGCATACGGTAAGGTGCGCCCGCAGGTCAGGCATGCTGCACAACACGGACGTCGTGGCAGTGGACGTTACCGACGTGGAATACTATGGCAAGGGCCTGGAGGATATCGCCAGAAAGTCAAAGCCCAAGAACGGCACGTCGACGTTTCTCTCGCACATTACCATGCACGGAATAGGATCAGATGACGGGTCTGACCTCGTGCTTTCCTCGCTGCAGCTTCCAAAAGAGGCAAAACTGGCCGATTTCGTGCCTAAAATGATCCGCAAGGCGTCCAGATCAGGGATGAGGATCAAGACGTTCCTGTATGACCGCGGGTTCTTTAACGTGGACTGCATGAGGGCTGCAGAAACAAGCACGGGCAGCTACATCATGCCTGCCGTCAAGAACAGGAGGATAGTGGCGGCAATAGAGGAGCATGACCGCGGAGAACGCGGTGCGGTATCAAAATATACAATGACCAACAAGGACGGCAAGAGCGCCACATTCAGGCTAGTCATTGTGGAAAAGGACGAGGTAGAAAAGGACGGCACGGCAGCAGCAAAGAAGGACAAGGCAGAAGAGACCATAGCCGACAGGTATCTGGTCTTTGCCACCAACATGTCTGCTAAAAGTGCAGAGGCAGTCATTGAGCAGATACCGGAGGAGTACCGCAGTCGGTGGGGAATCGAGACCGGGTTCAGGGTGATCAAGGGGATAATGGGCAAGACGTGCAGCAATTCCCCGGTCGTCAGGCTGCTGCTGTTCTATATGTCTGTCATACTGTACAACCTGTGGAGGACTGCCGTGTTCATAGACGTGGAATCCAAGTGGGACGGATTTGCAGGAGGGAAGGGGTTTACCATGATGCTGTTTGTCGCGTGCATTGTCGATGCGGCCGACTCGTTTGTAAACGATCGCGGAAAGTAGCGGAGGTGCCGTGTCGGGTCTGCAAAAGTACATCTAGGAAGTACTGATGTGCCGCGTCTCTGTCATCCTGACCGGTTCAAAGTCGATGATGTCCCGTATCAGGGCAGTTATGTCCATGGCCCCCCCGCACATGCACACCGGCGAGCACGTCCCGTCGTTGTCCTGGAACGTGTGAAGCACCGTCTTCTGTGGGTCGTGTCTTCTGGATGTCCCCTTGTGGCCCCTCTGGCCTCCCGGCTTTTTGCCGGTGCCATTATTGTTGCCACTACTGCTGCCGTTGCTGCCGTTGCCACGGTTACTAGCCCTCTCCCTTTTCCGCTGCGCCTTTTGCCTCTTGTACTCTAGTGATTCTGCAGACGGTGGCGAGTTCTCGTTCTCGTAGTACCGGAGCCGCCTGTCCTTCTCCTTCATCATCCTGCACATTACCTTTTGGTTATTTTCTAGCGTGCTTATTCTGTCTGTGAATGATACGATTGTGGCCTCTAGTTCGCGGTATGTGGGTCGACGGCCTTTCATGATGCTGATGCTATACAGGCATCGTATTTGATCAGCATGATCGCAATATGTTACGCAGGTTGTCAAAACACGGGGGCTGTCGCCTAATTCCACCTACCCGACTCAATCCGTACGTTTTTCCGAATTTCCGCCCTTTTGCACGCCTGATCATATGGCATCTCAACGGTTTTCGGGGATTCTAGCGAATTAGGCGACAACCCCCAAAACACGTCAAAACCAAGTGACCTCGTACACGCGAAGGATTCGCTTCGTGGCATTTAGCAGTGATTGAGTGCCTTGAGTCTCTGCTCGGCTGCCCTGAGGCCCGCTTGGGCGTCTATGTCATACCCCATCATTGCCAGTGTCGAGGATACCGCAGAGACGGTCCTCATGACGTGGTAGGGGCTCACCTCCCCCATGCAGCCCACTCTGAATACCTTGCCCTTGAGGTTCCCAAACCCGCCTGCGACCAGAACCTTGAACCTGTCTGCAAGCGTGTTTCGAAACGTCTTGTCTTCGAGTCCGTCAAGATAGTTGAGCGCCACAATCGAGATGGAGCGATCCTCCTCCCTTGCAAACGGGGACAGGCCCATCGCACTCAGTCCGTCATACAGCGAGTCAGAGCAGACCTTGTGCCTCCGGAATACGTTTTCGAGTCCCTCCTCTAGGAGAATCGAGCATGCCTCCCTGTATGCATACAGCAGCGGCAGTGCCGGCGTGAACGGCGTGTGCCTTTCCTCGTCATAATACCTAAAGTACCTTGCCAGGTTAAAGTACATCGTGTTCGGGGGGTTTTCAATCATGTATTTTTTGGCCCGGGGGCTGACAGATATCGGGGAGATTCCCGGGGGCGCGGCTATTGCCTTTTGTGCCCCTGTCATGCACACATCCACGTTCCACTTGTCCACGGGCAGCGGCGCACCGCCTAGGAGCGAGACGGAATCGACCACGTAAAACGCGTCGTTTCTGGAGGTCAGATCAGATACCCTGTCGAGATAGTTTACCATGGTTCCCGTGGATGTCTCGTTATGGACGACATAGAATGCCTTTACGTCGGGGTTGTTGTCAAATGCCTCCCTCACCTGATCAAAGGTGGCATTTTGCCCGGGAGGAGTCTCGAGCCTTACGACGTCTGCGCCCTGGCCCTCGATTAGCTGGGACAGTCTGCTGCTGAACTCCCCGTTGACGGGAATGATTACCTTATCGCCCTTTTTGACTAGGTTTATGACGCCTGCCTCGACTGCGCCAGTGCCGGACGCAGATAGCGCAACGATGTCGTTTTTTGTCTCAAAGACCTGCTGGGTCTTCTCAATGACATCGGTGTACAGCTCTACAAAGTCGTCGCTTCTGTGGTTGATGATCGGTGCAAGCATCGCCCTCATTACCCTGTTGGGCACGTTTGTCGGGCCGGGCAGCATTGAAAGATACTCCATCGTAATCTAAGGATAGGGGCAGGACGGGTTTATTTATAATTACAGACCTTTCAGGCGATCGCCGGCACCAGACTTGGCTAGCACGCCTCTTGTCCCGTCCGGAACACAGTCCTCCCAGTTCCCACCGTCGGTGATTTTCTCGCGTATGCTGGTGCCCGAAAGGGAATCCCGGCTTTCAAACGGGATGGGCAAAACGGTGATGCCCCGGCGCGAATAGATGTGGCGCGTCACTTTATCATTGGTGAAAACCACGTCAAATTCCGGGACTATGGTCTTGATGCTCTCTGCCCATTTTTTGTGATCACCAAGATCAGGTATTTCGTAAATCCCGACTCTCTGCAGGGTCTCGCCATCCAGGGACGACTCTATCATCTCCCTCCTCTCTGCCGAGGAAAAGGGATTCTGCCTTTCAAGGGATCTGTTGGAGCTGCCTATCCCAATCCAGACATTGTCGGCTTGCGAGAGGGCGTATTTTATAGCATGCAGGTGGCCCAGGTGAAACGGCTGAAACCTTCCAATGAGCAGTCCGTCCATATGGATCGTCTGGATTCAGAATTATTAAAAACCACCATAACGAAGGACAGCATGGAATTCCTTGCGATTGACGGCTCTAGGGGGGAGGGAGGCGGGCAGATTCTCCGGAGCGCGCTTGCATTGTCATGCATCTCAAAGGTGCCAGTCAGGATTGAAAATATCAGGAGCAAGAGAAAGGTTCCGGGCCTGAGGGCGCAGCATCTTGCCTCGGGAAGGATTCTGGCCAGGATCTTCGATGCTGATGTCTCAGGACTGGACTTGGGCTCAACATCTGTTGAATTTGCACCAAAGGATGCCAGGGAGGCGGAGATCCGTGAAGATGTGGGTACTGCCGGCAGCATTTCCCTGGCCCTCCAGGGCGCAGTCTTTGCCGCCTCAATGGCAGGGCGGAGAACCAGCCTGAAGATCAGGGGCGGAACGGATGTGGCATGGAGCCCAACGATGGACTATACAGGAACCGTACTACAAAACGCACTAGAGCGGTTCGGGATAAGATATTCGGCCAGTGTCAGAAAAAGGGGATATTTCCCAAGGGGCGGGGGCCAGGTCGAGGCAGTCATAGAACCGTGCAGGAAAATTGCGCCCGTTTCACTGACAAAAAGAGGCGACAAGACGGCGGGCCTGCTATGCACGTTTTCAAAAACCAGTAGGAAAAAAGTCGAGTCAGAATGCAGTAGGATTGTTGATCGGCTAGAATCAGGGGGGTGGAGGGTCAGCTGCCGCATACGCCAAGAGGAGGCCCGAGACGGGGGCGCGTCGGTCCTGCTGTACAGCCAAGACTCCAGCTCGGTGATGGGAGTCGACAGCCTGTGGGATGACAGGGCGGGCGGCTTTCAAAGGGATGTGGCAGCAGAATTCCTGCAGAGTGATCTGGGGGTGGATCACAACCTTGCAGACATGCTGGTGATCCCTGCCAGCCGGTGCGGCGAGACATCCGTCCTGCGGACCGACAGGATGACAAAACACCTGGAAACGAACCTGTACGTCACCTCAAGGATTACGGGCTGCAGATACGGAATAGGCAGGATCCCGGGAGGCTTCGAGGTAAGAATCAGGGGAGCCCTATAGTCCGGAATCCAGGGCCGCCGCAAAGAACAGTATTGCCACGGAGATTACCACCGTGGCCTCGCCCAAAACGATGATTTTCCTGCGCAGTCCCTGCAGCTGCGCCGGGGGCATCTCCCCGGCCATAATCCTGTCCTCGACATCCCTGCGGATCATTAGTACATGCACCAGAAATACTGCAATCAGGAGAATGACAAGGATGATCTTGATCATGACATACATCCCGTAACTGCTGGAAAGCAAAAGCTCCGGATCGCCGAGAATGTTTCTGGAGTTGTAAACTCCGGTTGCAATCAAAACCAGGAGCGACGGTACTGCAATCTTGTTAAAGCGTCTTCCGACCCTTATCATCAGCTGGATCCTCTCCTCGTGGGAGGCATACATTGTCTTGAGCAGGGGGGCCAGTACTATGCCGAGAAATATCGAGCCCCCGACCCAGATGGCCGCGGAGACTAGGTGTATCCAGGTTATGAGGGTCTGCTCCAGTCCCATTACAGTTGTTTTCAATGATCAGATATTATCTATTTGCCCTCGACAACGTTTTTTAGTTGTAGGAGTCAGGAATGTCTAGTTTGGCCCTACAGAGCAAGATGATCGTATATGCGGCAATAGCGGGACTGCTGGCCATGATGGGGGGCTTTGTAATGTATGCGGGCCTGGACAATCCCCAGCTGGAGCAGGTACAGGTTGATCTGGCGGGAGTGGAGGTCTCGTCGGTGGACAGGATCTCCGGAACGCTGAGGGTCGAGACCACCTTCCTAGTTTCCAACCCAAGCGAGAAGACGTTTACGATTCCGCTGATAGCCTATGACATCTTTTCAGGCGGGACACGCATTGCGTCCGGACAGTATTCAACCCAGGACATTGCAATGCCTGGAAGGGCCGCGTTTTACCCCGGTGCGCAGATCCCGCTCAAGAGCACCACAACAATAGACAGGGACGATATCAGCCCGCAGATGTACGACTCGCTTGTAAGGGGGCAGCTGACCGGTTTTAGCTCGGAGGGCATGATCACCGTGGAGTCTGCCTGGTCCGTGGTGGAAAAAGAGTTCAAGACCGGCATGTAAAAAAAGTGGGCCGAGAGAGATTCGAACTCACGATCACCGCCGTGTCGAGGCGGTATCCTAACCAGCTAGACTACCGGCCCAATGACGTACAAGGCCCCGCTACGACATTATTAACGTTTAACAAAACCAAAGACGAATAAGCAGAGCACGGGTAGACATACAGATGGATGAAGGCTTTACCCATGAGGAGAAGGCGGGGCTGTACAAGGCCATTTTTACCAGAAGGGACGTGAGATCGCGCTTTCTTGGAGAGGAGATCGACGGCGAGGTAATCGCCCGCATCCTCAATGCCGCCCATCACGCCCCGTCCGTGGGATTCTCACAGCCCTGGAACTTTATACTGATAAAAGACGGACAGACCAAAAAGAGGATCAAGGAGAGCTTTGACGCGGAGCTGAGGCGATCCTCGGAGCTGGTAGAGGAGCCAAGGAGATCCCAGTACCTGTCCTTCAAGCTGGAGGGAATAATGGACTCGCCGGTCAACCTCTGCATCACATACGATCCAAGGCGGTTTGGCCCCTTTGTAATCGGCCGATCCAGCATACCCGAGGCGGGAATCTACAGCGTGTGCTGCGCGGTACAGAACCTGTGGCTGGCGGCAAGATCGGAGGGAATAGGCCTAGGATGGGTCAGCATACTGTCAAACGATGTCCTAAGGGAGATCCTGGGGCTGCCAGAGCATGTGGTCCCCATTGCCTATCTCTGCTTGGGGCATGTGGAAGACTTTGCCGCAAGGCCAGATCTTGAGACTGCGGGATGGCTGCCAAGGCTGAGGCTTGAGGAGGTCGTCAACTATGAAAGGTGGAATCAGAAAAGCAGTCCGGAGTGGGGGGAGGTAAGGCGGCTGATCGAGTCCAACTTGACTACGCTTAAATAATTACGTGCGTGTTTTTTGCTGGGCTTGTGGCGCAGAGTCATCTGACGCGAAGTATGGATAGCGTGGTAGCCTCCTAAGTTACAGGTCGAGGGATCGAAGCCCTCCAAGCCCGTATTTCTAACTTAAATAGAAAACCGGTCAAGGGGTATCATGAAGATAGTGGTGATTGCGGCAAGTCCCAGAAGGGCAGGCAAGACTCAGGCCATGATGAACCTAGTATATGACTATGCGGGACAAAAGGATCACGAGGTCGTTTTAATCAACCTGGCAGGGGGGGACATAGAGTGCTACAGGGGCCCCGGTGAGGAGTACAACGATGCCACAAGGAGGGCCACGGCAGACATCATGGATGCGGACATATGGCTTATCGGCACGCCGGTCTACAACTCGTTTTTCAGCTCTGCGCTAAAGAACCTCTTTGAGTACGTAGACTATAAGAAAACCGCGGGCAAGACTGCCGGGATTGCAATCCTGGCCTCGGGGCAGATCAGCTTCGTAGACGTCCAGACGATGGTCGTACAGCTGATGTCATACTTTAGGGTCATAACCAATCCCAAGGCGGTCTTTATGACTGCAGACGCGATACAGGACGGCCAGGTATCTGACGAGGATGCGCGGGCCAGGCTGAGGGAGCTGGTCGATGAGACGATAGGACTGGCCGCTAGATTGCGCTGAGGTCTTCACCTAGATGTACGAACTTGAAGATTTTTACGACATAGCTGCCCTCAAAGATGTTGGTTTTTGAGCCGTCGTCCACGTTCAATACCCGAAACCTGTACTCAAAGCTGCCGTCAGGGTTCACATCGGTTTGGGCAAAGTGAACCGCCCCGATGTCGTTTCCAGGCATTGCTCCATCCATGTCATAAATCTGAATGATCACGGGATAGTCCGGGGCTGGATTCGATATGCTTCCCTCCACGAATGCCCAGGGAAGCGAGTTGTTTTCCGGTACGCTGAACTCGATTGTGGATCTTTCGATTCCGACGCCGGGGCCAATCGGGGTTATCCCGTCTGCCTGCGTCTCGGCGCCGGCTCCGTCAAATCCCAGCATCACAAAGAGCGATGCAAACGCGACAAGTGAGAGGGCGGTTTTACTCAACACAATACCTCCGCTCGGTACAGCTTAAAAACTTGCTCCGGCCAGTCTGCATGATTTAGGTGCCTGAAAAGACAGATATTAAGATGACGCAGGAATCATACTATGGATCCGACGGAGCTCTGCCCGTGCAAGTGCCATTACGGGGGGGCGCTCAGCTGCCCGGGATGCAGAGAAAAGCACGATGCGGCAAGATGCGGGCACTGCGAGGGCTGACTATTTTTTGGATGCAAGCATCTTGAGGTTTGCAAGCTCGGCCTTTAATGACTCAATCTGCACGAGGGTCTCAAGGTTTGCAATCTCCTGTCTCAGCCTTTCAATTTCGCTGTCTTGGATCTTTACGGTGTTGCGCAAAGAGTCCAGCTCGTCGGCCAGCTCAGTCCTGGCCTCCCTCAGCTCTCCCGGGGTGACCTGCCGTCCGTCGGAGCTGTAGACCAGTTTTTGTTGCGTGCTGCTATTCAAGTTTTTTTTTTCCTCGCCGGAGGCATGGGTGGCGCCGTACCTGTGCGCATAGTCTGCGCTTTTTTGGGACAGCCAGCACATGAGCGTCAGAAACCAGGTAATCGGAACTGCCATTATGAACACAAAGTTGAGTATCGTTGCGCCTAGGTCATAGACAAACCACGGCCAAAGACCGGTCAGTACCGCCGCAAACACGCCGGTTGACACCGTGGCCAGGTGATTTCCCAAATAACCCATGATATTCCCAAAAATTCGGAGTTTATAACAGTAATGCCGGGAATGGACAGCGAAAATAAGTAAAAAGAAAGAAGAGGGTGTGGTTTATTCCTCTTTTTCTGCAATCGTCTCTTTTGGAGCATCCGATTGTAAAATCTGAATCTTTTCTAGAAGCTCACTTCTCAGATCTCTTGCAACTCTGCGAACTGTTGGTCGTGGAACGCCAAGCTCATCGACAACCTTTGTGTAAATGTCTTGCTTGTCAGTGACCCCCCTGTCGAGACAAGAATTAATTGCTTCTCTAATGACTGCGCTTTGATTTGTACGGTTCACGAGATCTACGTTTTAGTTGTTCTATATAAGACTATAACCCGCAATCCAAAAATGCAAAAAAATTTACATTTTTGTTTGCATGCAAATTTTCAAGGCCTTCAGACGGTTTTCATGTCTTCAAAAAAAGAATGCATGTGGCCGCCTCCCAATATCCCGGCTGGACACCGGCCTGCACGGGGTTGTGGTTTTGCGCTTGGCCCGCAGGAGGACGTGGCCTAGTACGAAAGAAGGTTCCAAAGCTCGTACCGGTCGGCAAACATAAGACTCTTATGATGAGGGGCCGGTACGTCAAAGCATGACTGCCGTGAATATTGAGACCAACCTGGGAAGCATCTCATTTAAATTGTTGCCGGATCTTGCTCCAGAGACGGTAAGAAACTTTGAAAAACTCGCAGGATCCGGATTCTACGATGGAACCCTGTTCCACAGGGTGATTCCCGGATTCATGATACAGGGCGGGGATCCCAATACAAAGCAGCCCAGCAAGGCAAACTGGGGCATGGGAGGCCCCGGATATGCAATAAAGGCAGAGTTTAACTCACGCTCACACCTCAGGGGAATCGTCTCGATGGCAAGATCACAGGATCCCGACAGTGCAGGCTCGCAGTTCTTTATTGTGACTGCAGACAGCACCTTCCTTGACAGGCAGTACACGGTATTCGGGGAGGTTACCCAGGGAATGGATACCGCAGACAAGATCGTGAATCTTGACAGGGATGGAAACGACTGTCCCCTGCAGGAGGCAAAAATGATCAGGGTCTCACTATCAGAGCAAGACGCGCATTGAAGGGAACAGTCACGGCCGTTTTTGTCCTGATGCTTTTGCTTCCGCTCCAGGGCGCACTAGGCCAGGGCATCGGCGTGGGAGAGGCCGCATCACAGCGATCAGTGGAGGTTTACATTTCTGATGAGGGTGGTGTCAGCGTAAAGCACATCGTAAGGGGATCAGATGCGCCCGTACGGATTGAGCTGATCGAGGGTACAAGGGACAACATTACCGTAAGGGACGAGTCAGGTGGGGAGGCCCAGTACGCAATGATCGGGGAGGGCACCGTCCTGCTCTTTCCGTCCAATGGCGACCATACGGTCAAATACGAGCTAAGGGACGTGCTGGAGCTAAGGGACGGGGTATGGATGTGGGACTTTCTATATCTTGAGGATACAAAGTTCTTCTTTCCGGAGTTCGTTGAAATGATTTATGTCGACGAGAGCCTGGCAGTCTTTAAGGAAAACAGGGGCATGTTCTGTCACGGCTGCCAGATGATCCTAGAGTATGTAGACAGGCCGGAAGTCCAACATGAAAAAATAGTCTGGGAGGATCATGAATTCGTGCTATCAAACGCGGGAAACGGCCGGATAGGTGCCCTGGAGTTCAACCAGCCAGGCAAGAGCATCAGCTTTGATACGGGCGCCGGGGGGGGCTATGTAACGCTGTTGGTTCCGCTGGAGCTGCTATGGAAGCCGTATCAGATCTACGACGGGGATGAAAAGATTCCGCACTCGGTCTTTCCTCAAAACGACACGCATGTCTGGCTGAGCTTCAGGCCGGATGCCGGCGCCAGCGTCTCGATAGTTGGGACCACGGCAATCCCAGAGTTTTCGTTGTTTTTGCCCCTGATCCTGGGCATCTCGCTTATTGTGGCGCTGCAGTACAGCAACAGGCTTACTCCCCGCTAGAACCGCAGGAACATAGGCCGTACTCGTCAATCCTTGAATCGCACAGGGGACATTTTTCGTCATAGTCGACCTCCCATGGCTCCTTTCCGTACAGCCTATAGTGATCATCGATCTCCTCGGGGATGACTCTTTTTTTGTCCACGGTATGGCTGGCCAATACAACTATACATACATTGTTTGCAGATACGTCCGTGATTGAATGCGGATGCCACTGCATAAGATGCGGGAGTGCCGATCTGAAATCAATGCGGGTCGGAAAGACCGAGTCTGACGGGTATTTTGACATGCATCACACCTGCAACAGGTGCAATGCGCACTTTGACCACCTTGACGGGGAGGTCTTTGCCTCCTGCCGGAGATGCAGCTTTGGGCCTAGCTAGCAAGCAGGCTTTCTTTGATTGTGTAATAGTTGCGGTTGTTTTGAGAGTCCTTTGTCAGCTCCCGCTGAAATACCATCCTAGTCAGCGTCCTGGACACCTCTAGCGGGCTTGCTATCCATCCGTATTCACGCAGTCGTGCAACTGTCTCAGATACGGTTCTGGGTCTGTCAAAGAACGAGTCGCCTTCCAGCACCTCCAGCTTTGATTTGACCTCACTGCCGGATATCAGAATCGAATTGTTAAATTCGGATTCGTGGATCTCGGCATCAGCAAGCGGTTTCATATGCCCGCCTGCTGCCTGGGATTTCTGGGCGTCCCGGGCCTCATCATCTACCTGCTCATAGACTATATTGGCAGAGCTTGACTGGAGATGTCTGGATACCTCCTCGATTACCTGCCCGATTGACCGGTTGTCAACGTAAAAATCCCTAGAGTCGACCTCGACCTCGTTTTCCCCCACCTTGATCTTCACCCTAGCCATACAACATTATACACGGGTTATGATTTATTTTGATAGCTCTAAGTAGGTTTGATAGTAGATCAAAATTTTTACACACATTATCTGGATTTTTTTGCCCAGAGATTAAAATGGGAAAATCACAAGAACAGGCATGGAAAGGTCGCGAAAAGTGGTGGTATTCCTCCTGGTTCTGGGCCTGGCAGGATTCGGGTACTCGCAGTATGCCTCAGCATCGCAGATCGGAGTCGAGATAACGCGCAGCGAGCTGGTCGGCGAGGATGGCGCACAGTCAGACTATAACATACAGCTGCAGCTTGAGAACCCGTCACTTCTGTATCTGTCGGCAGGCCAGACCGAGTTTGCGATAACGGCAGACGGGGAAAACATCGGCCATGGAAGGCTGGTGCCCTTTACGCTCCCGCCGCTGTCAAGCTCCCATGCAGAGGGAACCTTTGAGACGTTCAGACAGCTGGAGGACTCTGCAGATACGCCGACGGTAAAGATAAGCGGCGTGACGCAATATGACCTGGCAGTCACGACAGTCGACGTTCCGTTTGTCTTTTATCCGTCAGAGGAGCAGGCAAGGGAATTTATACATCGGGACTAGCTTTTTTGCGTGCTTGCAGTCTTTGGATCAGTCGCGCTAGATACCATCAGGACGCCGAAGAAGGTCTTAAGGAATTCGTTGGGAGGCGCCGCGACGTTTGCGGCAGTGTCGGCAAGCTATTTTGTGGACACCGGCCTGATTGGAGCTGCCGGCGAGGACTTTCCGGACAGGTATCGCAGCCTGCTAAAAAAATACGTGGATCTGCGGGGCCTTTCAATCATCAGGGGAAGGACGTTTCGGTATCATGGCAGCTATGACGAGACCCTCAGTACCAGAAGGACGCTAAAGACGGAGCTCAACGTCTCGGCAGGCTTTGAGCCGCAGGTCCCAGACGAGTACAGAAAGTCGAGGTTTGTCTATCTGGCAAACAACGATCCCGAGCAGAACGTGAGGCTGATCAGGGAGTTTGATAGCGTAAAGTTCTCAATGTGTGATACGATTGACTTTTGGATCTCTACAAAAAGGGACGCAGTAATCAAGATGATCAAGGCAGTAGACGCTGTGGTGATCAACGACGAGGAGGCAAAGCTTCTGACAAAGGAGTTCAACCTGATAAAATGCGCAAAAAAGATGATGAGGTGGGGGGCGAGGTTTGTCATAATCAAAAAGGGCGAGCACGGCTCCCTGATGTTCTTTGACGATGTAATCTTCCCGACTGCGGGATTCTCGCTGGAGGACGTCGTGGATCCGACCGGTGCGGGAGACTCTTTTGCAGGCGCCATGATCGGCTACCTTGCCAGCCGGGGTTCGACGAGCATGTCGTCGATCAAAAAGGCAGTCGTGTACGGCAACGTGATGGGCTCGTTTGCCGTGGAGGGATACGGCCTGGACGGGCTGACCGGGATTGCAAAATCCGACATTTCAAAAAGAGTCAGGACGTACCAGAGTATGATCCGGTTCTAAAAAAAGACTTAAGTTTCAAAGTCCCGGCTTAACTGTGGTTTGACACAGGAGACCTCTGAGAATCCGGACAGGCTAGATGCGATATTCCGGCTGCAAAGGGGCCTGACAGGCATGATGAGGCTTGACAGGTACCCAAAGGATATCGAAGGAAGGGTCTCGGCACTGTCCACTGCAATAATGCACGAGGCAGTCGAGCTTCAGCGGACCACGAACTGGAAGTGGTGGAAGACCCCAGCCGAGTTCGACGAGTCAGCTGCACGGGAGGAGCTCATAGACATCTGGCACTTTGTGGTCCAGGCATCGCTGGAGCTGGGACTCACGCCTGATGACATCCTAGAGGAGTACAGGAGAAAAAACGAGATCAACAGGGAGCGCCAGAGAAGCGGATACTAGAGGGGCAATGAGTAATCCACTTTATGTCCCCATGCATCTTTTTCATGCAAAATAAGAACTAGGTTTGTTCTCTGTCCGCGTTAGATTGCGAGGACTGCATGTTCACTCCTGGGTTTCGCGGTCTGCTAAGAAAGATCGTGACGCATGACCAGCCAGACAAGGTGTTCATCATGTTTACAATGGATGAGCCCATCAGTCCTAACGGCTGACGCAGTTCACCTTGGACTCGTCGGTATCTGATGCAGCCACGTCCCCGCCCTCCTGGGAGTCACCAATTGGCGGATCCGGAACAAGTAAATACCCGGGATTCAACTGGCCATGCTCGTCATACTCGTTCACAAAGTCTTCCTTGTAGTCGGGGTCTGCGAACATCTTGTCATATGTCTTTATGAGTTTTTGCACCCTTTCCTTGGACTTCTTTCGGAACTCTGGATCCTCCTTCCACCGTTTGAGCCATTCCCTGGTACTCTCCCTCATCAGAATTATTGTGTATGTATTGCCTTTTGTGTCTTTTGGTGTCCTCTAAAAATTCCCCACCGTATGACGTCGGAAGGGCGATTCCTCCGGGGGCATATTCCATTTTCCCGGAGCCTCGTCAACAATCTTACGGAATGCCTCCAGCTCGGCATCATCAAGGTCTAACCATCCACTGATATGTCTGAAATACTCGGTCTTGTCGCCGCCAAACTGTGCCAACTCTTCCAACACCTGCTTTTTATCCATCACGTGTCAAATCGTACACCAGTTTTTTAAAGCTTGCATATTTCTGGACATGTATAGCCCTCGACTGCTCGTCTATATACTTGAGATGGCGCACGATTTTGCCGGGGTCGAGCTTGGCCCCGTCGTGCGGGATGCGGTGCCGCCTGCCTTGGCTATTTTGCACTGACAGAGGCAGACTACGAGTCCGCAAGAATACGGGCCAAACGGATGTCTTTAATCGGGGTTGAGCCCCGGGTTCCTGGGCATGCCTAACTACAGCCAGCTCACAGTGCGTCTGAGATGATTCCCGCCATCCGTCCCAGGTCGGCACGCGTGACGCCGGGATGGACGGGTAGGGAGAGCACGTGCCGGGAGGCCCACTCGGTAACGGGCAGCCTCTTTTTCGTGTCATAGATGGGAATCCTGTGCACCGGGATCGGATAGTACACGCTTGCCCCAAAGCCCTCCGAGTTCAGCCGTTTTTTCAGCAGTTTTTGTTTGGCAGTGGAGACGGTATACAGGTACCAGTTTGGTTTTTCGTGCTCTTGCTCCTCTGGAAGGACTAGGTCCAGGCCAGAGAGCAGCTCGGAGAGGATCCTTGCGTTGACCGTCCTCTTTCTGATAAAAGACGGCAGCCTCTTGATCTGCACCTTGGCGATTGCGGCATGGATCTCGGGCATCCGCAGGTTAAGGCCGAAGATCCTCGAGTCATAGCCTCGGACCATCCCGTGGTTCCTTATCATCAACAGCCTCTCATAGGTCCTTTTGCTGTCAGTCGTGATCAGCCCCCCCTCCCCGGAGGTCATGACCTTTGCAGGATACAGGCTGAAGCACCCGGCGTCCCCGAACGTGCCAGACTGCCTTCCCCTGTAGGTGGAGCCCAGCGACTGTGCCGCATCCTCGACAACCTTCAGGCGGTTTCTCCTTGCGATCCTTTTGATCCTTTCAATCCTTGCGACATTGCCGTAGAGGTGGACGGGTATCACCGCCCTGGAGCGCTTGGTTATTTTTCTTTCCAGATCGTCGGGATCGACGGTATAGTTCTCAAGAATGTCCACAAAGACGGGTCTGGCCCCGGTGGATGCCACGGCGTTTGCGGTGGCCACGAAGGTAAACGATGGTAGCAGGATCTCGTCGCCGGGCCCTATATCCAGCGCATGCAGTGCCGCCTGGATTGCGGCGGTGCCGGAGTTGACGGCCACGGCATACCTGGACTTGAGGAACTTCCTCGAGAGTCCCTCGAATTCCCGGACGTTTGGCCCCCCGTTCATCGCAGCACTGGTCAGTGCGCCGCTCTTCAGGACGCGGCTGACCTCGCGTATCTCATCCCTGCCTAGGATCGGGGTGTTGATTGGAACCGCCATTTGTTTCACTGGGCCTTGTGCACGGAGAGTTAAAAGTCACACTGAGTTTTTATATTACAAAAAAGTCGGTTACCCAATCATGGAGCGGCGGCACCTGGAGAAGACGGACAGGGGATACAGGGTCTTTCTGTATGTCTTCTACCTGTGCGGACTCATCATGGTGTCCATAGTAGCCTATGGGGTCTATGCGATGATGTCAGAATGGGAGGAAAACGGGACCTATGTGATGGGCGAGGCCCTGGTCACGGCCCACGTTCCGTTTGACAACTTTGCAAAGCTGACCACGTGGCTGTTTTTTGCGGCAATAATCGGCTGGTACTGCTGCAGCAGGATAGGCTGGAAGAAGACAACGTCAAAGCAGCTCGGTGGGATCAAGATGTCCCTGCTACAGTTGATGTTGCTGGGATTCACGGTAATCTGCTCCTATGAGGTGTTGTGGAATTTTACCGTCCTAAACGCGCAGATAGCTGCGGGAACTGTAAACGGCATGGTTCCAGATATCGACAGGCTGGCGATTGCATATCCTGATCCGGACAGGCCGTGGAACCTGATCTTTGCCACCAAGATATTTCTGATGGGGAGCATAATCAGCGGACATGCGTTCTATCTGAGTACCAAGCCCAGAAAAATCCTGGACTGATTTCCGGCGTGGAGTTGTAGTGCCGGCGGGCGTTGCTGCCCAGCTCACTCCGATCCGCCTCCACCGGCACGCTGATCCTTGCGGCTCGCCCTGTCTTGCACCTTGAGGTTCCACCCCATGTCCTTGCACAGGCCGAGCCTCCAAGGACGTGGCCCCATATACTGTCATTTCATCGCTTTTTCCTTTTTGCGGGCTTTGCTTGAGAGAGGGCGGTCTTGTGTTTTCCGGGGACGGCCAGCTCATAGACCTGGCCTGCCCCCTTCCCGCCTGTATTTTTTAGGAATCCCTCATGCTCCAAGACGTCAATGACTGCCCCAATCGGCTGTCTGTTTTCCACCAGTCTTGGAGGCAGCATCTCACTCAGCTGGGCCCTGTGGAAGCGCTTGGCCGGTATCGCGTTCAGTACCACACTCAACGGGGATTTTGGATCTGCGAGGCTCCCCATGTTGATTCTTGTTGGCCGGCTGCTCCTTGCCATTATGTAGCAGATCCATCTGCCATCCTTGTTTTTGTAATACAGATAGTTTCCCCGCACCCCCAGGACCTCCCTTGCATACTGCTTTGAGAAAACGAACTTGAATCCCCTTGGAACCCCGGAAATGTCCAGGTGGGCGTCCTCCTTCTTGCCAGACTCCTCGCTGTCAGACCAGCTGATTGGCAGGTAGACTGGGATCATAAAGTTTGACAGCATGAATGGCTCCCCGAGGCGCTTTTTGGCCAGTCTGACATAAGGCAGTCTTTTGTCAACGCCGATAAAACCCCGGTTGAGATGATGTGCCACCTTGGTCGTCTGCCCGCTGCCGTTCATGGGATCCAGGACCACGTCTCCCTCCCTTGAATAAAGGCTGATCAGCCTCCATGGAATCTGTTCGGGAAACACCGCCGGATGGTCAATTACCCTGGGCGGAACGGGCGTGATATCCCATACTGATTTTCCTGACTCGGATTTTACTGCCTCCTCTACGGGCAGGTCCCAGACAGACAGTGAGACCTGTCTTTTCATCGCCCTGTTGAGGGGGATTTTCTTTGTACTTGGCTTGTCAATCTCGCGCCTCTGCGGGCCCTTTTCGAGCACAATGATGTACTCGTGCATGATGTTGCTCCTATAGTAGCTGGGCAGCGGGTTCTGGATGAAAATTCCAAACCTGTTTCCTGCCCCGTTTCTGCCTGCAGTCACTTTGTTCCACACTATGACGTCTCTCAGCCTCCATCCGTCATCGCTGCCTGCCTCCTTTACCAGCCGTGAGATCAGGTGGCTCGGGAGGGGGACCAGCCTCCCGTTATCTACCTCGTCGCCAATTACTATGCAGCAGAAACCACCCGGAATCGTCACCTTGTAGACCTCCGAGAAGATTTGCTCCATCTCGTCGAGGTATTCGCGAGTGGTCAGGCCCACATCACCCCGGAATCTGGCATCCTGCCTGCTCCCTGCATTCCTGACATGCTGGGAGTAGTTGATTGCGTTCCTGTACGGGGGGGAGGTGACTGTCAGGGCAACGCTTTCCGGCTTGATGAATTTGGACAGGTCCCTGCTGTCTTTTCTGACAATGTCATTGACGACATACTTTGTCCCTGCCACAATCAAAGATCGCCCGTGAAGCTTTAAACCTTTCGTCGGATCTCGACTAAGTGAAAAGCACCCCAGTTAGGTAGAAAATCAAGGAATTTAGACTATCTTGATAACACTGGTAGATACAAAGGCCTGTTATCTTGGATGGCCTTTTTTACATATTCTCTCATCTACTGATTTCATTATATTTATCCAAAATGTCTACTGATCGGTTCCACCATGATTCAAAATCAGGCCGATTGGCATCTCTTTTTATTTCTGAATATTGTCCGCGTGCGATAACATCGGTAGAAGGTACATTGAAGGTGGTGTTTTTGTAATTATCCACCTATCGTGAATGTTAGAAGCTAGTTTGCCATCAATTATCACTCTTAATTCACATAAAATTCCTTTTTCTTTGTTTTCACTTCTAAATTTCTTGAAATGATTCCTTAGGTACCAGCTCGGGCTCTGGAAGTGATTTATGATTTTAGACACAAATTACATCTGCGAAGATCCCTTTGGCGATAAAATTCATGCCTGAACTTCCAGAGCCCGAGCTGTTACTTCCTTAGGCGGTTAATTAATTTGGGCCGCTTTCTGTTGTTAGCTGCAAGAATTTTTGCCGTTTTAACTTTGTTATCCTCTAGTGAATCATTAAGCCATTCAAGACCTTTTCTACTAAAGTATTGTATGAGACGTTATATCAAATCTTATCTGTAGCGGATGCCATATATTCCATGTTGGGCCCAAGAGCCGAAGTAACCTTGCCACGTATGAGGGCGTGTATGAGACTGGCTCAGAGTAGGCGGACAACAAAATGCCACATCGAGGGCGAATGGGAGTTTTCCGTTCAGTTGGGCACACACACTTTGATCAACAAGGAGGTGATACAATGATCAACATCGGAATAGACGTTCATAAAAAGACGTGCGTAGCAACCATCAAGGACGATACTGCAAAGATTCTGGAACAGACGGAGTTTTCCAACACGGCCGACGGAATAAGAAAATTTGTCGGACGGATCAACGAGAAATATGCAGGACACGAGATCCGTGCAGTCTGTGAGGCAACGGGGAACTACTGGATCCTGCTGCATGACATGCTTGAGGATAAGCAAATAGACACACTGCTGGCGCATCCTGCCAAGACCCGGGCCATAGCGCAGGCAAGGCTAAAGGATGATAAAGTAGACTCGGAGGTACTGGCAGATCTGCTCAGGATGGACATGGTGTACGAGTCGTTCGTGCCTGACAGGTACTATAGGGACCTGCGCGGCCTCTCAAGGGCCAGGATCGACGCAGTACGCCTGGGAACAGCCGAAAAGAACAAGATAACTGCAATACTTGCAAAGTATGTGGCAAGGCCGCCCACCAAGGGCAAGTTTACCGTACAGGGAATCCAATGGATGCATGAGCTCTGCAGGGACGACGGGGACTGACATCTCGGAGATGGATAAAATGATGATAGGCACGGGACTGGACAGGATTGAAGTGACGCAGCAGCAGGCAGCAGGATTTGAGCGCAAGATTGCAACCATCTGCAGAGACGATCCCAGAACCAAGCTCCTGATGACGGTTCCCGGAATAAGCCACGTGATCGCACTTGCCATAATATCTGAAATAGTAGACATACAAAGATTTCCCACCGCAGAAAAGCTTGCATCATACGCGGGCCTGATATCGTCACACCGCAACAGCGGCGAGACCGTACGGGGAGGATCAATAACCAAGACCGGCTCTGCATGGCTGCGATACGCCATTGTCAACGCAGCTACCGTAGCGGTGCAGCACGATAGCAGGATGGGTGAAAGGTACAGTAGAATAGCCAAGCGCAGGGGAAGGCAAAAGGCCAAGGTGGCCGTGGCCAGAACGCTTGCAAAGGTGATCTGGCACATGCTGACCAATGAAACGGAATACCGCACGCAGAACAAGGAGCTCACGCAGAGAAAGTATAAAGCGATGGAATGCCTAGTGAATGCGTCTGACTGAAAAACGCACACTCGCAGTGGCCCGTGCAGGGAATCAGCACCGTTTGATATGGGAGGTTACGTCCCCCTGTTGACTATACTGATGATCATTGAAAATTTCGCCTGATTGCACGCCTTGTGAAGGTTTATAGATCTCCATCCATGGCCATCCTGACATGAACAAGAAGAAAACCCTCACGGATGCCATGTGTGTCGAAAAGGATAACAGAGTTTATACCAGAATCATGGCGGTGCGCTCCGTGCTGCTTGGCAACACCACCGCACATACCGCGGAGATTGCCGACGTGACACAGCGTACAGTACAGATGTGGATCAATAGATTCGAGCTTGACGGCATCGACGGCCTCCGTGACTCCCCTGACAGGGGCAGAAAGCCAAAGGTTCCAGTCAGCAGGATAAAAAAGATCGCCACAAAGTTGCGCAGGATGGAAAAGCTCACCCCGAAGAAGCTGTGCAACTGGGTGCGCCGCAGGCTGCATGTCACATACAGCGTGGGAAGCATCAGAAGAATCCTGCGCACGATGGGATTCTCGCTAAAGACGTCAACCACCAAGCTGGCAGATGCTGCCGACGCAAAGGCGGTAAGACGGTGGCAGGGGGCGGCAAGAACCGCGATTAAGCTTGCAAAAAGGCGCGGATTTAGGATAACCGTACAGGACGAATCGATATTCGTCAGTACGGGAAGGGACGGCAGAAAGTTCTGGTCGCCAGTGGGGGACAGGATCGAGGTGCAACGATCCGGCAGAAGGGAGCACGTCGTGGTATACGGAACGATTGCAGACGACGGAACCCGGCTGATGCGCACGTACGACAAGTTCAACAGTGCAAACTTTGTGCATTATCTCAAGCAGGCGCACAAAAAGTGGGGAAAGGTTCTGATTGTGATGGACAACGCAGCACAGCACAGGACCGGAAAGGTCCGCAGATACCTAAAGAAAAATCCCGACGTTGTCTTGCTGTACCTGCCAGTAGCTAGGCCGGAGCTGAGCGTCATAGAGGCAGTCTGGAAGGATGCCAAGTACAGGCTGGTTACATCGGCATTTTACGAGACGGTAGATCACCTCAAAAGGGCCGTCTCGGAATACTTTAGGACGTGTTCCATCAAGGTTGACATCTACAAGTATCTTGAGCGCAGCGTGTAATCAGGCGAAATTTTCAATGATCATCAGTATAGGATAGATACTATGGTCCTTCCGGTTCACATTTCGCTTAGCTGCTATTACAAAACTGAATAGAAAAACTACAATGCAGACACAAGTTTTCTTTGTAGGGATGTAATCTTTTGCGTGCTTAGTCCGTCAATTATTTCCTCCATCTTGAGAACAAAGTCCTTGGTTTTGGCAATCAATTCTTTTGAATCTATCTGCTCGACTGTACTGTAATATTGCGCCTCCACTCTGTCCTCTTTTGATTGCCTAAGGTCACCCATGACTGAAGGTGCGATTTCCTCTGAAAACAGATAACCAAATAAAACTATTGTACAGTCATGTATCTCGCATTTTATGCCTATTCTTGACAATAGTGCATAGATGGCAAAATATTTTGCATAGTAACTAGCTGAAATTGCCCATTCATCAATACCTTCTCTTGCATTGACCTCCATCGATTTTAGGGCATTTTCTGATTTTTTCAGATATGCCTTCTGTAGGTTTTTTGACTCCTTGACGATCCTGATGCCCTTGCTTTGCTTTGCACACCATTTTAGGTATTTTTCATTTGGCTGCATAATACCTCCATACTATATCGCAAAACCTGTCTGCTCCTTTTAGGACTATGTGATTGGTGAGAACTTCTTTTACTAGGGGATCATCGCCTCTTAGGCCGCTCAAAAACTTGGCTCCGCTTGTGGATCTTATGTTTATGTCATGGTTTATCCGGCGTGCAGTTTCCAATACGATGCGCCTATCAATCTTTTTTTCACTAATGACGAACATGTCAACATCGCTCTCCTTGACATGTCTATCACCTACAAAACTGCCAAACAAAATGATAGGACCGTCAATCTTATCCTCGACCTCGTGGATTATCTTCCTTATCAGAAAGTTTTTTTCAAGATAAATAACGGCCGCAAAGATCTCTGACATGATCAAATAATATCTTGTAACTATGTTGTCAAGGTTCAGAGAGTATTCCTTGTTTCGTCCTCTAGTCGTGCTTGAAAGAATGCTGATCCTCTCTAGTTTTCTGAGCTGCAGATGTATGGCCTTTACATCTACTCTAGTCTCTCTTGCTATCTCCCGTAGGTGCAATGCTTTTGTGTAATCATTGGCATAAAGCTCCACTAGTTTTAAGGTGGTTTGTGTTATGTTGTATTTATCCAACATATGTTGTATGAATACAACATATTACTTAAAGTTGTTGAACTGGTAACAGATCGTGTCTGCGAGGTGGTTTGCGATTCTGGGCACGATTTGTATCCGGGACATCATCCATTTTGGAACCGAAACCGCCACCACGCCTGAGCTTTCAGAATCACGAACGTATGAGTTCACCTCTCAGGCGGCGTTTCCGGTCAGGGTCTTGGCGACCATTTCACTAACGCTGCAACCTTGGGCGCGCCAGTTCATCGTACACGTCATCAGTACGGCGAACATCTCCATGCCCTCCTCGGTAGAGCCCCTGGAATATCTTGCGCGCAATTACGGACGGCCTCAGTATGCGCTCGGCCAGGTTGCTGGTGGACTCCATTCCAGGATACAGTATGAACGTGTAGAGAAATTCTGAGGCGTTCTCAAGCTTTGTGGCAAAGCTCTCGCAGCCTGCCTCCCTGAATGCCGCAGCCAGCGCGCGCGTCTCGGCTACTAGTATGTCGTGTTGGGCGGCGCCCCCCTCCGGTGGCCCCGGCCCCTTGGCATGAATGAACTTTTTCCTGAGTGCAACATACGACGCGTGGGCCTGCCGGGAGGTCCTGCCGGCGTCCTTGGCTTCCCGGAGTATGTGTAGTGCGCACAGTTGAAATCTGGACATTTTTTATCAAAATAGGCACGATATGTCAAAAATATGGTACAACATCAGGTCCTTTTTATACTGACAAGCCAATTTTTCTGGGCAGCATCTTATGATCAAATGCCCCTGCAGACATGGCTGAGCATCAGACATTTGTGACCAGTCATTGCAGGATTGGAATTTGCTGGGATGATCCATTATCGGCATCCTATACTGATGATCATTGAAAATTTCGCCTGATTACACGCTGCGCTCAAGATACTTGTAGATGTCAACCTTGATGGAACACGTCCTAAAGTATTCCGAGACGGCCCTTTTGAGGTGATCTACCGTCTCGTAAAATGCCGATGTAACCAGCCTGTACTTGGCATCCTTCCAGACTGCCTCTATGACGCTCAGCTCCGGCCTAGCTACTGGCAGGTACAGCAAGACAACGTCGGGATTTTTCTTTAGGTATCTGCGGACCTTTCCGGTCCTGTGCTGCGTTGTCCATCACAATCAGAACCTTTCCCCACTTTTTGTGCGCCTGCTTGAGATAATGCACAAAGTTTGCACTGTTGAACTTGTCGTACGTGCGCATCAGCCGGGTTCCGTCGTCTGCAATCGTTCCGTATACCACGACGTGCTCCCTTCTGCCGGATCGTTGCACCTCGATCCTGTCCCCCACTGGCGACCAGAACTTTCTGCCGTCCCTTCCCGTACTGACGAATATCGATTCGTCCTGTACGGTTATCCTAAATCCGCGCCTTTTTGCAAGCTTAATCGCGGTTCTTGCCGCCCCCTGCCACCGTCTTACCGCCTTTGCGTCGGCAGCATCTGCCAGCTTGGTGGTTGACGTCTTTAGCGAGAATCCCATCGTGCGCAGGATTCTTCTGATGCTTCCCACGCTGTATGTGACATGCAGCCTGCGGCGCACCCAGTTGCACAGCTTCTTCGGGGTGAGCTTTTCCATCCTGCGCAACTTTGTGGCGATCTTTTTTATCCTGCTGACTGGAACCTTTGGCTTTCTGCCCCTGTCAGGGGAGTCACGGAGGCCGTCGATGCCGTCAAGCTCGAATCTATTGATCCACATCTGTACTGTACGCTGTGTCACGTCGGCAATCTCCGCGGTATGTGCGGTGGTGTTGCCAAGCAGCACGGAGCGCACCGCCATGATTCTGGTATAAACTCTGTTATCCTTTTCGACACACATGGCATCCGTGAGGGTTTTCTTCTTGTTCATGTCAGGATGGCCATGGATGGAGATCTATAAACCTTCACAAGGCGTGCAATCAGGCGAAATTTTCAATGGTCATCAGTATAGATACTATGGTATAGCAACGGTCACAAGTAATTGAGGTCTTTGACCGGCGATCTGTAAATGTACTTGTACATGCAAAGGTGGGCAAATGACACCGTCCTATAATATTCGGATATGGTGTGCCGCAGCTCGCTGATCCTTCTGTACACTATCCCCCTGAAAACAAAATGTTTGCCCAGGTTCCAGCATTCTTCCACGATATTGAGGTACGGCGATCCTTTCGGAATCATTATCAGTCTGACGTCGGGATGGCCCGCCAGATATTCTGCGACATCAGTAGATCTGTGCACACTCCACCTATCGCAAAAGACTGCAACCTTGCCAAACTTGATGCGCAGCGCCTCCAGACATTCTATGAACTGCACCGACGTAAACGATCCCGTAAACGTCCTGAATAGCCTTCTGCCGTCTTCTGCGATGCTTCCAAACACGGCCACCTTTGTGTGGTCCCCCGAATACGATGCCACGCTTCTGGTGCCGACCGGACCCCACACGTATCTGTCGTATGCGCCCTGCACGAAGAACGCCTCATCAGATGACACCAGCGTAAAACCGTCGTTTTTCAGGCACGGAATCCGCACGTTTTCAAGGTATCGCTGCCACGAGTATACCGAGCTTGGGGTGGCATGGTTGACATGTATGTTTTGCACCTTGCGGCGCGACAGGCCGTGCTGGCACATCAGTCTTCGGACATGCTCTATGCTGTATTCTATCCCGGTGGCATTCCTTATGTCATCGCGTACCGTCATGACATCGGTACTTTTGCATGCAGTGGACAGATCCATTATGGCTGCAATACTTTCTCTGTCCACCTTTGGTCTGCATCCGGAACGGGGAAGATCCCGGAGACCGTCTATGCCGCCCTCCGAAAACCTCGCCAGCCAGTTGCGCACGGAATTCTCACTGCACCGGATCTTTCTTGCAGTCTCGGGTACGCCCATGTCGTCTTCTAGCACAAACATCAGCGCCATGATCTTCTTGTAGACTTTGACATCCTTTTCTTTGCGCATGGCCTCTGACAGAATGTCTGTTTCTTTTGTCATACATACTGCGCCAGTTACGTGATCATTATACCTTTCGAATGACCTTGTTTTGGCTCAAAGACTTATGCTCGTTGCTATAAGGGAAATTACACTGATTTTTTTGTGGGTGGCGTCTCTTTTCTCTCCGCCTCTAAACGGAACCATACAACTTACAAATCAGTAGTTCCTCGATGTACTTTTGCAGGCACGATAATTACGCAATTTGCCGAGATTTTTTGACCATCATACTATAGATCAGGCGGTGTGCCAACCATCATCATGATACCAACACAAAACGACGTGTTTGCACACCAGTTTGACATAACATCGAGACAGTTTAAAACATTGCGACGGCGGTTTCCCAAGCTCGGGCTGGCCGTCTCAAAGAGTCGCAACGCAGTGTATGACCACATCGACGCACTGCGCGTTCTATATTTCATGTCTGAGAGGAGGATGTTTGCAGAATCTGCCGTGACGCACCTTCGCAGGCGGGCCTCAAAATGCAGCAGGCAGCAGCATGACGACGGGGCTGCCTCCAAGGGCGGCGCGTATAGTTGCCGTACGCCTAGTCCGGACTGGATCCTAAAGGCGATCCGGGGCGTCAGCCTGGATGATGCGCAAAAGTGGTGCAGCTCCATGCTGCAGCATACGGTAAGGTGCGCCCGCAGGTCAGGCATGCTGCACAACACGGACGTCGTGGCAGTGGACGTTACCGACGTGGAATACTATGGCAAGGGCCTGGAGGATATCGCCAGAAAGTCAAAGCCCAAGAACGGCACGTCGACGTTTCTCTCGCACATTACCATGCACGGAATAGGATCAGATGACGGGTCTGACCTCGTGCTTTCCTCGCTGCAGCTTCCAAAAGAGGCAAAACTGGCCGATTTCGTGCCTAAAATGATCCGCAAGGCGTCCAGATCAGGGATGAGGATCAAGACGTTCCTGTATGACCGCGGGTTCTTTAACGTGGACTGCATGAGGGCTGCAGAAACAAGCACGGGCAGCTACATCATGCCTGCCGTCAAGAACAGGAGGATAGTGGCGGCAATAGAGGAGCATGACCGCGGAGAACGCGGTGCGGTATCAAAATATACAATGACCAACAAGGACGGCAAGAGCGCCACATTCAGGCTAGTCATTGTGGAAAAGGACGAGGTAGAAAAGGACGGCACGGCAGCAGCAAAGAAGGACAAGGCAGAAGAGACCATAGCCGACAGGTATCTGGTCTTTGCCACCAACATGTCTGCTAAAAGTGCAGAGGCAGTCATTGAGCAGATACCGGAGGAGTACCGCAGTCGGTGGGGAATCGAGACCGGGTTCAGGGTGATCAAGGGGATAATGGGCAAGACGTGCAGCAATTCCCCGGTCGTCAGGCTGCTGCTGTTCTATATGTCTGTCATACTGTACAACCTGTGGAGGACTGCCGTGTTCATAGACGTGGAATCCAAGTGGGACGGATTTGCAGGAGGGAAGGGGTTTACCATGATGCTGTTTGTCGCGTGCATTGTCGATGCGGCCGACTCGTTTGTAAACGATCGCGGAAAGTAGCGGAGGTGCCGTGTCGGGTCTGCAAAAGTACATCTAGGAAGTACTGAAATACTTGGAAATTTTGTCTTTATTAGACTTTATGCGTAATCCAGATGAGAGTCTGCCCCTCCAATGAGATACGGCACAGCAAGCGTGATCAGGAATGCTCCGACCAGTAATGTCGCCTGAGGGGTAAACTCTTTCAATCCAGATATGTGTCGTATTGTATTATATGAAAATTATGTCGCACCATCGCCACCAATCCCGATGGCAACAGAAAAGATATTATTTCAAGATATGCTCTGAATACCATTGAGGGTGTGTCTCTTTGGCTCCTATGTTAGATCGGCTAACGGTATTCCGTCGAACAATAGTGGAGAGCTGCTAAAGGCAATCTGCGAGTCGCAGGGACATGAAACGGCGGAGTGTCATGAGCACTGCGATTCCTACGGCCAGGTCATTGGAGCGTATATTCGGCTGTTCCTAAAGCACAGGAGAATCGACTATGACGTGATGATAATCCCGTGGAAGGGAATAGTCACGCTCCCGCTTGCCAAGCTGATCCACAAAAAGCCGATCGTGTATTTTCCTACGCTGTTGATCTACGAGACGCTAGTGACCTACCGCAAAAAAATCCACAAAAACTCGCTGAGGGCAAAATTCGTCCGCTTTGCAGAAAAAACCGCCTGCAGGTGGGCGGATCTGGTAGTGATGGAAAGCACCTTTCAGATCGAATTCTTTGTCAGGGAATATGGCCTGCCTAGGGAAAAGTTTCGCCGGCTCTGGCCTGCCGCATACGAGCCGCTTTTTGCGCCGCTTCCGTTCAAGGAGAGGACGGACGAGTTCGTCGTGCTGTATTTTGGGACGTTCATTCCCATGTCTGGCGTAGAGGCCATAGCAAAGGCCGCCAGGCAGCTGTCCGATGAAAAGGACATAACGTTTGTCTTCTGTGGCAGCGGCCAAGGCGAGGACGAAATCAGACAGTACGCCAAGCAAAACCGCCTGTCCAACATGAGATTCTTAGGACTCTTGACGTCGTCACCGCTGCTAGAATGCATACAGGGTAGCGACGTGTGCCTCGGACTGTTCCAGATAAACGACAAGATGAAGGGATCCATGCCCAACAAGATTAACCAGGCCCTGTCATCGGCCAAGCCCTTGATTACGTTAAGCACGCCCACGACGCGCGAGGCCGGCCTGGTCGACAAGGAGAACTGCATGCTGGTGCAGTCCAACTCGCCTGAGGAGCTGGCCCGGTGCATCTTGCAGCTGAGAGACGACGACGTCCTCCGGAGGCGCGTTGCCATGCAAGGACGACTGCACTACCTCAAAAGACTGTCAATTGATCGGTCAGGCAGACAGCTGGATCGGTACATGAGGAGCCTGTGCAGCAATGTGAGTCTGGACTGCCAGGCAAGCGGCGTCCGTGCGCAGCACATCCCCGACTCGGCCCACCACCATCACCCCCCCCCCCAAGATCATCCTGACTGACCGGAGCCGGGAAGATGCACCTGAGAGATGATCCGAAATTAGAAACAGTGTGAATTTTTCATGTAATTGCACAGATAGTTTGTATTTTGTTGGTGTTTTGAGCCGTTCTATACAAATTCGTTGACAAATAATCAGAGTTTGCTAATTTCGAATCAACTCTCTGCGCCCCCACCCACCCAATAATGATCCGCATTAGGATGTGATGATGTGACCGCCGTAGTGGTGTGCGTACCACCCCAAGCAGTGTTAGCCAAATCATACGGCGGCCAAACAGGCACGGATCAAAAGAAACTTGAAGCGCCGCCGCTCTGAGCGGGTGTTTTTAACATAAATGTCTATGTATACCTGACACTCCCGTGCGCCGTGCCGCCTCCCCCGCCCGAGGAGTCCGACAGGTCTCCCTCGAACTCCAGGTACACCAGGAGTGCATCGTCATAGTCTCCCATGCACGCATGATCGCCGCCTCCTCCGGCGGCCGGTACGGTGGCCATCTCCACGTGGCACTCATGAACGCCAGATATGTAGCCGGCAGGAAGCCGTGTCGAGTATATCATGATGCCATCCAATGTGGTATCCTGCGCAGGCCCCTTGCCTGTGCTGCCGGCGCCTATTGCAAGCAGATGATCGTTTGCGGCGGATCCGGTCAGCGACGTACTGCGCCCGCGCAGGTTGTCGATCTGTCCGTCCACGTACACGTCGAGTCCGCCTCTGTCCCCGGAGCCGTCATACGTAAACACGACATGATGCCAGCGGCCGTCCGATAGGTCAGAGAATGTATTGACCTTGATCTGGTTCGACGCGTCGTCTGCCATCCGGAGGGAGACCTTGCCGTTGGGGTTGTTCCACACGACGATACCCCGCTGCCCGGCCGCGTCCGCCTTTGATATGATCGGCGAGTCGGGATCTCCTGAGCCCAGTATTTTGATCCAAAAGGCTATGCTGAACTGATCGGTTCCGCCAAGATCGAGGCCGGGCGTGGCGGCAAGTGTAACGTATGCGGTGCCATCAAGGTGGAGGGCCCGGCCGGCGGGACCGTACGTGGGCAGGGAGACCCACCCGGGCGGGTTCCACTCCGCCACATCCACGCCGTGCTTGACGCGTGGTAAAACCATCGACGGTATCAGTGTGTCAGGTTTTGGGGGGCTCTCAAACTCGGCCACCCTGCCGCTGCCGTCATATATCTCCAGATACCGCTGACGCCGATCTGATTCCGGGGGTATGGCATTGTCGACGCCGCGGCTGGTCGCCTCCACCACGTTCCGATACCCGCTGATTCTGCCGGCAGAGTCTATCATTACGATCTTTTTGGTTTTTTGCAGTGGCGCGTACCAATCAGTCACGTACATGCCGGAATTGGTAAAATTGTTGATGCCCGGTATCGCCGATTCCGGAAACGGTTTAGTAAGTATTCCCACCTCAGAGTACGCATATCTTTGCAGTGTAAAGGATATCGCCTCAGAGTACGCAGATGCCGCGTCCCAGTGTACAAGCATGCCCGACGTGGACAGGCCGAGCGCTGTGATCACAAGTACGGTCGCCAGCAGCAGCGTGCGCTGCCCCCTCGGACCCCACCTTCCCGCAGATGTCCTTTCCATTACACTGTGGATCAGTGCGGCGGCGGCAACACACATCGCAGTCCACAGCATTCCCAGGTGGAACCACGCCACGTATCCGATTGATCCGAAGAACAGGAGGACGGGCACGACCCACAATATCAGAAACCTGTTGCGCGTGACGGCCGCAAAGACGAGTCCTGCGGTTCCCAGCGACATCATGATAGGATCCACTGCAAGCATCTGCGCCGCGGCCACCAGCAGGATCGCAGGATGGGTCAGTATGTCAGGATCCTGGCCCTGCACTAGGGCTATCGGTATGTGTTGCCGCAGCGCGTCCAGCATGCGTTGACCGTCCCTGTCTGCCTGCCACAGGACGCCGTTGATCCACTGATCAAGCTCGCCCTCCAATGCGGCAGACGCGGGCCATGCTGCCGCGATCAGGATCACGGGTACAAGCCACGTCAGGATCCGTTCCGGCCTTTTGCCGGCCGACCAGACCAAAACAAGAACCAGTGGGATCATCGCAAACGAGGGGATCTTGGTCAGTATGGCGCATCCCATGCAGACGCCCGACAGGACAATCAGCAGGCGGGTCTTCCTGCCCGGAACCGGTGGCAGCGGTTCCTTCTCTCCCCCGTGGGACTGGTCGCCCTTCTGATCAGAACCACGTGCGTGCATGGCAAGCAGGATTGAAGACAGGATAAACGGGAGGAGGATCGAGTCCAGCAGGACCATTCTGAGCATCAGCGATACAGGCATTACCGCAAACAGGGCAGCTGCGATAGGTGCTGCCCTGCGCCCAAAGCCCTTCTCGGCTATCTTGTAGATCAGAAAGGTGTCCAAGACTGCAAGCAGGCCCATGAGGATGCGCGGCGCCCCGTAAATCATGTCAGGCGAGAATGGATCCGTGGACGTGACAATGGAGTCTGGATATCCAATGAAATGCAGGAACCCCGCTAGCATCGTCCAGCCAAGGAACGGGTGGTCGTGTATGTCTGACAGTATCTTGTGTTCCATGGCGTCCAAGGCATGACCTATGTAAATCCCCTCATCAAAGTGCCAGACTGGAAATCCTGCCGGATTCCACAGGTGCGTATAGGCAGAAAGCGCCAGTATTGCAACAAGCAGAAGGAGCGGTCCGCGTCCTGACAGGTTGAAGTGAACCCCTGTAAGTAGGAACGATTTTGGCGACATTTTATGCACACTTTGATCGCTCACTTTTGCGGCACCTCCTGCATTTTCCGGACGAACTCGTCCGGTGTCAGATATCCCAGTGCCGAGTGGATCCTCTTGGAGTTATAGTCCTCAAATGCCTCTGCCAAGACGGCCTCGGCATCCTGGAACCTGGCAAAGTCATGCGGCCAGACGTACTCCTTTTTGAGGGTCTTGTGGAAGGACTCGACATGGCCGTTCTGTTCTGGCGTGTTGTACCAGATGTACTCGCACCGGACTCCCAGAATCTTTATACTCTCCTTGAACTGGCGGCTCGTGCACTGGATGCCGTTGTCGCGTCTTCTGACCAGCAGCCTGTGCGCCTCGTCTGCCGTGATTGTAGAGACTGCCCTTGTCAGTGACTCGACTGCGACCTGTGCGGTGGCCTGTGTGTCAAAGACATATGTTATCCACTTCCGGGTGAACGTGTCAATTACGTTAAAGCAGTAGCACCACCCATCAACACCGCACCAGACGTATGTGATGTCAGTCTCCCACAGCCGGTTTGGTCCTGTGGGCTTGAACCTGTCCCTTTTTCCGGCTCGTATTACGTCGTTTTTGGCCCTTTTAGGAGGTGCAATCCAGCCTATATTGCGGTATATCTGCTGTATCTTCTTGCGGTTTGTCGGCACGCCAGTCCGGCGGGATATCTGCGCTGCCATGCGGCGCGTGCCGTATGTGGGCCTCTTGTCGCCGATCCCCCTGACAAGCAAGACCGTTTGCGGATCCGGTTCTGTCGGTCTTTGCTGCTTTTTTACGTGGTACCACGCCGTTCTGGAGGCGCCGCTGTACTGCAGGGTTTTGTCCATGCTCCAGCCCTTCTCCCTTGGCAGTATTGCAACGTTCACCTTTTGCCTGCCTCCAAGGTTTTTTTTAAAAGCGCATTGGCTATGGCATATTCGCCGATGATATGTTTAAGCGATTCGTTCTCCTTTTGGAGCCTGCCTTTGGCCGTTGCAGGGCCGCTGCCTGACAGCGATGCGCGTCCGCCCTGCAAAAAGCGTTTCCTCCACTGGTAAAACGTCCTGGGGGAGAGGTTGTGGCGGCAGCACAGCTCTGCTGTTTCGATGTTGGTGTTAAGGTGTTCCATGACTATCCCTATCTTGTCCTGTGTACTCCATGTTTTCTTGGTCATATTTGTGATTCGACCTCCTTATTCAAAAAGTGTGCGAGAAAAAGCGTTCCTATTCTAGCGGGGTCCTCACCAGAAGAAGACGAAAACAAAAACAAAGGTACAACATCAGGTCCTTTTTATACTGACTAGGAAACTTTTTGCCCGGAACTTTTTGATCCTTCTGCATCTGCTGTGACAGACCCGCTACATCATTATCACACGTCCCTTGCATATGCAAGACCGGCAGCGCGCAGACAACAGATTATTGGCAGACGGCACCTGCAGGAAACCAGCATTGTCAGATTTGCCAGGCGTTGTTGACTGGCAGGCTTGCCTACACAGTCGGATTCTTTGACATGAAGCTACGGGTTACGCCGTCCCGTAGGCGCCAGACGGATCATGTTGTTACTATCGGAGCTGCTACTGGTACGACGGCCGTCTGGTCCCGGCGTACCGCTCCTCCTTCACTGCCTGCGTCATCATCGACTACAGGCGGCCACGCCGGCGACGGCCCGGGACACTCAAAGACGCTGTATCTTGTACCGTCCGTATTGACAAGCGAGTACAGCAGGCGCGCATCATCATCTCCTGCTTCTGCAAAGATATCCCAGCCCGGATTCCGCAGGTATTTCAAGAGTCCGCCGGCAGGATGTATATTCTGCTTGCGGCATGTCATCGAGAACGTCAGCAGTGCAGAAGCCGTCTTTCTTCCCCCGTCAGTTACGATCTTGTGGCGCGCATTGCGCTGCGGTATGATCCCGTCGCGTATGCACCGCTCCGTATCGTTGTTGTGCAGCGGCATTCCCCGATGCGCCAGACACGTAAACATGTTGGGCATGGTGTTTAGCAGGTGTGTACGCACGTGAACGTCCTCATACGGGTTGATTATTTTGTATACTTCCCTGGAAAGCTCCATGCATGTAAGCGGCGCAAGCGTCTTGATTTTATCTATCTTCCTGTAAAATTCCAGCAGCAAGTCATACCTTTTCTCATTATCGCCTTCGGGCATCTTTACTGCAAGCTTTTCTGCATATGCCAGAAGGTGCCTCCAGCACCTCTGGATTATCACAAAGAACAGCTTGTACTGGGCCAGCCCGTCTACGACTATGGGAGTCTTGGGATCCAGCCATCCAAAGTGCGTGTGCAGTACCTCAGAGGACCGGGAATCTGCAAAGACCACAAAGCACGCCCCCTCACAGTTGAGCACCCAGACGTATCCCATGTGTCCGTCGCCGCGCTTAAAGCCGGTCTCGTCCATCTGTATCCACGGCCTGCCCGCAATGAACGACTGTATGCGTTGTATCATGTTTTGTTGAATCGCCTCTGCCACTGCGTGCCGGGCGGCAGTCACGGTATTTGGGGCCATCCTGAATCCAAACATATACTGAAAGTACTCTGCAATGTCCTCGTCTGTGTTTCCCTTCTCAAAGAACATCATGATTAGAGAGAGTGAGACGGGCCCAAGTGACGTGCCGCTTAGAAACGGGGTAGCTGCGACATGCACGGTATTGCACTGTGGACACACCGCGTTTTGGATGATGGCATTGGCAGTAATCATGCGCATAAAACCGTCCAGGTCGTTGACAAGCTTGTGGATCGGCTTGAGCATCCGTAACTGGATGTTGCACTTTGGGCATATTTTGGAGCCAAGATCGTACCTTAATGTCATGGATGGCCGGTTGCCGTGCGATGTACCATGGTGTCCGCACGGAGGGCCGCGTTTCTTGCCCCGAGCAGCATCGCCGGGACTGCCGCCGGGATCCTCGCCCCTTTTCTCCCTGAACTTTCTTCTGGCATCATTGTATAATAGACCTTATGCGTAATCGACCGGATCGAAATATTCCGACGGTGGCCGGCCATACATGCAAGGCTGACGGCATCACATGACGTGTATGAGGGCGGCAGAGTCCGTATATAGTGCAGCTACGAGCCATTACAGCTGGTAAAAACTACAGTATAGTGCGGCATCGTGTGGCGCCGCAATGCGCTCCGTATCGTGGTATCAGAACCCATGCATGAGCTTCTTGTTCCGCTTGTCCCACAGCAGCCTAAAGTTGGCAAGCCCGGCCGTCACCTGGAACTCCCTGTCGAACTCCTCGGCGGTCCCGTCGTACGGATCACGCATCCGCTTGTACTGCTTTATCCGTCCTATGGCGTGCTCTACTGTCACCCTCTTGCTGCTTATCCTCCTGTTCTGCGCTTTCTGTTTCTTTGTAAGCTTGCCTTTCCTTGGCTTCTTGTCGGGCTGCACGGATGTGGCCCCGGGATACACCTCCTCGATTCCCATGTATCCCAGATCAGAGAACATCTTTACCTTCTCGTCCTCGGGGTGCTTTCTGTTGCTGCGCATCCTGGCAGTCAGGATTCCCAGATCCGGTGGGTTGTTCTTTATCATGGTGAGGTCGTGCGTGCTTCCGGGCGCCGACTTGCTTGCATACATCGCCAGTCCCTTCTTGTCGGCAATCACCTGGGTGTTGCGCGTAAAGCTCTTCTTCTTGCCAGAGTATGCCTCCTTTCTTGGCTCCTTGTCTGTGGGGCGCTGTATGTCGATGTGCGTGCCGTCTACAATCACGGTCAGATCCGGGACGATCTTCTTGACTTCCTTGATCGTGCGGGCGTTTCGTATCTTTCGCGATACGGCGTCCGGCGTGGGCAGTATCTTGGTGAATATCATGTCGCAATACCTGAGGTACCTGCATACGGTGCTCTGGTCTATGCCAAAGAATGCCGCAAGCTGCTCCTGTGTCGGGTTTCCGTACTTGCGCATCAGCGACATCAGCAGGGCGTGGCGGTAGGACAGCTTGCACCGGTTTCCGGGCAAGTTGTCCTCGTCTTCTGAGAACAGGGGGCCTTCTGTGTGCTTTTTGGCAAGCTTCGTAAACCGGTCATATATGTAGTCAAACTGGCGGAGGTTCATCGACGTGGTGGGCTGCAGGGACCCGCCACCGATTATGTCATCGAGCACCTCGAGCCTGTGCATGAGGGCGGCGTTGTCCGCGGAGCGCCTGTCGTCATCCCAGGTTGCGGGCCACATCCGGCGCTCGGCGTCCAGCTGCTGTTCCAGCTGCCCTATCCTCTCCTGATCCCGCTCCTGCCTCCTGCCGTCCTGCCTGCTCTTCTTCTCGTACTCTCTGATCTCCTTCCTGTACTGCATCCTCTCCGTCCTGTCCCGCGCCTTCTCCTTCCTCTCCTGCCTGCTCTTCTTCTCGTGCCTCTTGATCCTCTTCTCATACTTCTTGATCTTCTTTTTGTCCCGCGCCTTCTCCTTCCTGTCCTGTACCTTCTCCTTCTCGTACTGCTCGATTCTCTTCTTCAGCAGTCGTATCTGCTCGGTCTCGGACTTTGCCATTACTCTTATGCGAGAATGGATCCCGGATCTAAATCAATCGTCTGAAAATAGTTGTGGTTTTGATCAAATATTTTCAACGTTGTAAGGTACAGTCGCGCGTGCGCCGGCCCTGACTTGCCTCATTTGTAGCCCGTGCGCCGGGGGCATCGCCGCTAATTTCGTTTACGCATAAGGTCTAATGACGGCGTGGGCGTGGGCATGTTGGGACTCTCGTACATGGCAAGCCTTGCCTGAAGCTCAGCATTCTCCTTCTTGACATCAGCATTCTCCTTCTTGACAATAGAGAGTTCTTTTTCCAGCCCGGAGATCTTCTCATCCTGCTCCATGATCATGACAAGTGCCTTTACAGGATCCGTAGTGTGCAAGCACGGCTTTGGAGTCCATATGTTACATCAGACAGGCAAGATCAAAAAAGATTTCCATCGAAATTCTTTGACCAAGATGCCGATATTATGTCACTCCCGTAAATTCCAAACCTGCAATATCTGATCACAAATGTCTGATGTTCATCCATGTTCGCAGGGGCATCTGATCATAAGATGCTGCCCAAAAATGTTTGACTGTCAGTATAAAAAGGACCTGAAGTTGTACGATCTCAAACCCCATCATGTCGCGCACCTGCGGTCTTTTTGCGATCTCCGTGGTGGTGCCGCACTTGCACACTGGTGCCCGTCCACCCGGAAAGCAGTGTTTCTGTACCCTGGTGGGCCGGTGGATATGTGATGTGCCCTTGTGGCCCTTTTGGCCGCCGGGCTCTTTCCCGTCCCCCTTGGCGCCGTCCTCCACGGCTGCAGCATCGGACTGGGCCCTTGGTGAGGACCCCATAAAATTCGAACCACCCAAATGCGTAGAATTTGTATGTGACAGGAGGGCATACGGGGCATGAAAAAACAAAAGTTCACATTGGCCGAAAAAACAGACATAGTGATGGAGTCCATCAAGACCAGCATCAGCACTGCCGAGCTGTGCCGCAAGCACAACATCGCGCCCACCACGTTTGGCAGGTGGATGGACAGGTTCGTCGAGGGCGGCAAGGCATCCATCCTGGGCCGGAATGACAAGGCAGCGGCTGCCCTGCAAAAGGAGAACCAGAATCTCAAACGCATCATAGGCGAGTATGCAGTGGCCTGTGACGCTTTAAAAAAAACAATGGAGCTGAGCAAAGGATGAATGCCGTACAGATCTGCCACCAGAAGATGAGCCTCAATACAGCCCTGGAATACTGCGGCGTCTCAAAGGGCACCTGGTATTACGCCAGGAAGGACGCCGACAGACGAGCCAGAAAAGCCGACCCCGGGACGGTCTCAATCATACGTACCATAGGCAAGAAAAGGCCGACGTACGGAACCCGGAGGATGGCAAACCAGATATTGCGCGAGACTGGCGTGCGCGTAAACCGCAAAAAGATACAGCGAATCTACCGCCAGATAGGCTGGATCGAGCCCAAAAAGACCAAAAACGACATAATACGGGCCTCGCGCAAGCTTACAAGGCCAGATGCCCCCAACCGGCTGTGGCAGGCAGACATCACATACGTGGACTGCGGCGGGGACGGCTGGTGCTACTGTTTCAACGTACTTGATGCCTTTTCGCGCAGGTGGCTTGCATACTCCTTTGATACCACGGCGCAAAAGGAGAATGCGGTTCAGGCCGTACTCGATGCGGTATCGGCAGCAGATCCGGACTGCAGCATGCTGACCCTGCGGACAGACAACGGTTCTCAGTATACGTCGCGCATGTTCAGGGAGTCCCTGAAACAGCTGGGAATAAGACACGAGCTCATAGCATACAGGACGCCAGAACAAAACGGCCACATAGAGTCGTTTCACGGAAGCATCAAGAGGGAATACCTGTGGCCCCATGAATTTGACTCCTTCCAGGACGCCTCAGACGTCATAAGGGAGGCATTTAGGGACTATAACCATGACAGAATACACTCCTCACTTGGATATCTCACTCCGATGGAGTTCGTCGTACGGCACCAAAGGGAGGCAGGCAAATGATGATGCCAGAGCTACGCAAAAACGCCCAAAAAGTGGTTCGAAAATACGGGGTCCAGATCACCCTTTCCTTTCTCCTCTGCGCCTTTTGCTCCTTCCACGCCAGCGAGTCCGCCGACGGGGGCGAGTTCTCGTTCTCGTAGTATCTGAGCCTGTTGCCCTGCTCCCTGATGGTCTTGTCGCGCTTTTCAATGGTCGCAAGAGTTTACCCCACTAGGCTACACTGCTGGCCAGAGCTCCCATGATCACGCCTGCTACGCCGTATCTCGGGGGAGAGGTAAGCTCTTACTCAATGGTCTTGTTTAGCTGTTTAATGGTCCTGCCCTGCCGCTTGGCGCTGCCGGTCGCGGTTCCCGTGATCACGCCCCCGCGCCGCGTCCCCGGCAGTCTCCCGCCGGCCTTCCCCAGCTAAGTGAAATGTAAATTAGATTTGCTGTTTTGCCTTGCTACTGAGGCGTTGCGCCTCACGCCCAGTTTTTGTTTTTGCTCGATTTAGGGGTACTTTTCACTTAGCTGCGCCCCCAAGTAACTTTATAGGGTTACCAGCCGGAGCTGTGATGGTGTGGATGTAACGGAGAGGGTGGAGCTGGTCGCAAGGCCGCCCACAGAGGAGGTTGTCAAAGAGGAGGAGCTGACCGAGCTGTTCAAGACAAACTCAAGCCCGAGGCACTATATCGGCCTGGAGATCTCCGGGTTCCTGCACCTGGGAAGCCTGATCAGCACGGGATTTAAGATAAACGACTTTATCAAGGCGGGTGTAAACTGCACGGTCTTTCTTGCAGACTGGCACACGGTAATCAACGACAAGCTGGGAGGGGACTGGGATGCCATATCAAGGGTATCCCGGTATTATGAGGACGCATTCAGGCTCGTATGTCCCGGAGTAAACGTAAGGCTGGGCTCGGAGCTGTATGACTCCAGGAAGGAGTACTGGGCGGAGATAGTGCGCTTTGCAAAGCACATGTCGCTTGCAAGGACCATGAGGACGCTGACGATCATGGGCCGCTCAGAGGACGGGGAGAGGGTGGATCTTGCAAAGCTGCTCTACCCGCCGATGCAGGCAGTCGACATCCACTCCCTGGGCGTGGATATCGCGCATGCGGGGATGGATCAAAGGAAGATCCACATGCTGGCGCGGGAGGTCTTTCCAAAGATGAACTGGAAGGTCCCGGTGGCAGTCCACCACAGGCTGCTTCCGGGCCTGACAAGGCCAGCGGATCCCGCAGACGGGCAGCCGGCAAAGATGAGCAAGTCCGATCCCGGCTCAAGCGTGTTCATCCACGATACGGATGACGAGATCAGAGGCAAGATAAAAAAATCGTGGTGCGAGGAGGGAAATGTCCAGAACAACCCCCTGCTTGAGATTGCAAGGCACATAGTCTTCCACGAGTTCTCCGAGTTTGATGTCGAGCGGCCCCAAAAGTTTGGTGGAAACGTGAGCTACTCCAGCTATGAGGAGCTAGAGTCGGACTTTGGGGGCGGGAGGCTCCATCCGACGGATCTGAAGCAGGCATTGGGGGAGTACCTGATCAGGACAGTCTCCCCGATACGGGAAAGGCTCGGCCTGAGCGAGGAGCTGTGCAACGCAATAAGGGGGAGCTACTGAGCCCCGGGATCCGGGCCTGCCTGCTCCTCCAGATTGTACTTTGACTTGTATCCCCGGGGATTGATCATGAGATCCCGGTACGTGTAGGTGGACGAGTTTCCGACAATCACTGTACTGATCATGCCCAGCTTGTCTGCATGGCTCTCCATGTTTTCTAGGTCGGTAAGGATTACGCTCTCCGACTCGCGAAACGCGCCCTTGATTATTGCAACTGGGGTCGCCGGCCTCCTGTACCTCAAGATGATCTTTCTCGCATCGCGCAGCTGGTGTATGCGCTTTTTGCTTGAGGGGTTGTAGATCACCATGACAAAGTCCCCCCGCGCTGCGGCCTCCACCCTCTTTGTGATTATCTCCCAGGGGACCAGCAGATCACTCATGCTCAATACGGCAAAATCGGTCATCAGCGGGGAGCCTATGATCGAGGCGCACGAGTTCAGTGCAGAGACGCCGGGGATGACCTCGACGGGCAGTCCGTCTTTGGGATCCCAGCCGGCGGCCGCCAGGGTCTCGTAGATCAGCCCGGCCATGCCGTAGATCCCGGGATCGCCGCTTGAGACTAGGGAGACGGTCCTGCCGGACTTTGCCAGATCAATGCACTGGTGTGCGCGCTCGACCTCCTGCGTCATGGCATAGCGGTGAACCTCCTTTCCCCCGATTAGATCAGATACCAGGTTGACATAGGTCTCATAGCCGACTATTGTATCGCTCTCCTCAATGGCCTGCCTGGCCCTGTAGGTCATGTGGTCATGATGTCCGGGCCCGACGCCCACGATGTAGAGTTTTCCGCCCAAGGCACGTCTAGTGTCGTACCGAGATAATTTATCCCTTGAGGTTTTGAAATGGGGCGTCAGGAATGTCTAGTACAAGCGATTGCGTACCCAGAGGGCAGCCGACAGTGGACTGATTCCATGCCTTACCATATCCTGCGCCAGTGGCCCCTTGAGGATTTTTTTGAGATCGTCGGTCAGGTATGGATCTTTGGAATCAAGTAGCTTCTTGCCGTGCTGTTTATTCCCATCATTCTGGCTCATGATATCATTTGGGCTTGTTCGCTATAATAGACTTTATGCGTAATCTACCTGAATAAGATGAATTTGTTCGTAATAATCCCAGATCTGAGCCGATTACGCATAAAGTCTAATGAGACGGCTGTGATTCTGGGTGGTTTTCCAGTTCTACCCACACATCAAGCGGGCTTTTCCAGGCCTCGCCAGGAGGCAGGGGCTTTCCCCAGGTGTCTAGGAACTTCTCCCTTTTCATGTTCCACTCCCCCGGGGCCGCGTCCAGTACCTTGATCAAGTCGCGCTCATCTGGCGAGTCCTTGATCATATACCACTTGCGGAACCAGTTCAGCGTAAGGGTCTTGTCGCCCCTGTTTTTTGCAAGTGCCCTGAGTATGGCTTTTTCAGAAAATCCCATGTTCATTCATCCCTGATATCCATGTCATATTTGAGGCTTTTAAACATGCCATATTTCTTGGCGTGTTCATCTCGTGTCCATTTGGGCGTGTCCATTTATCAAGTTTCCTTGAGCCCTAGCTTGTTGCATAACCCTGGTTTTAGGTACAAGAAACCCAGCTGTTTTTACGCGTTCAGGCGCAGTTGTGCAAGCTATTGAACACCTCATGGCATCTTGCTTTGAAACGGATCGATGAAGGGACAGTTCACGACATGCTCGCTGTTTGTGGGCCGTGCAATGCTGACGGTCACCGTCCCGTCGCCCTTTGCGGAATTGATATCGTCAACGGTCTCCAGCAGGCGTGCCTCGTCCTCGTCATTCCATTCCACCAGGAATATCCTCCACATGGGGCTGTAGGTTTCGTCGCCCGGGGCAGAAACCGAGATTCCAGGCTGGAATCCAAGCGGGCCGGTGCCCTCAAGGCCGTTTTTGAACTGGTACAGGTCTATTGCGGCCGCGTTTGCAATCAGCTCCGCCGAGGTCGGCGCGTCTACCACACCCATCGCCTCGGCAGGACCCGAGGGAGTGGCGTCAGTCACGATATAGTAGATCGTCCTGCCGTCAGGCCCCCAGCCCCGGTGGGCCACAAATGTCACGGTACTCTCCTCTTCGTTGATTTCCAGGATTTGGCCCCCTCCGTGCGGCGTATCGTCAGAGACGGGGCCGTCGCTGCGAACCGGCATCTGCCCCTCCGGCCACACGATCTGGGGCGCGTTTACAATAACGCCGGTCTCCTCGATTTCTATTCTGCCGTTTTTTTCGGCCTGCATCACATCATCTACAGAGTTTAGCGTGTCAGGATTCTGTCCAAGCTTCCACGATACGTTTACTGCCTTTCGGAGTGCGCTGTACTCCTCGTGCTGCTCGGGCGTGCTGGAAAGTATCTCATCCTGGAATCCATACAGTCCGCTTCCATGAATCCCGTTTGTAAAGAAATAGGCCTCCCCCAGCATTGACTCCGGGGCATGGGCCAGCGGCGCCGATACCTCGACATTCCAGTCCTGCTGTTCGGATATCGTCTGCGCTAGTTCCTCATCGCTGGCATCGGTGATTATGTACAGTGTCTGGTTTCCGTTATACAGTCCGTTGTGCATGGGTATTGTTGCAGGGACGTTTGCCCGGTAGAGATCTACCGCCTGCGGCCTGTGCAGTACCTCGATTTTTTGTATTACAAGATCTACGGCGCCGCCCCGAATCCATCCGTCTATACTTGCAGTGGCTGCAAAGGGCTCGGGATCAGGACTGTGCAGTGCAAGCGCGGCGCCCGTAAACTCAAAGGAGCCTGATGCGCCGTCATTGTCAATGATGCTTATGCCGTAGATGGCATTTCCGTCCACGGTCCAGACGGGCTGGCCCCTGGATTCGGACGGATCAATCTCATGCAGGATGGCGACCCGCACGGGCCTGTCAGCTACAAAGGTAAGGGAACCGTCATAGATTATTCCGTCCCTCGGGGACAGCAGCATGGCCAGCTGGTGGCCCTCGTGCCCCCGTCCCGGATCCTGTGATGAGACGTATGTTTTCGTAAAATGAATCTTTTTTGTGGACTTTGCATCGGCGGGATCCTGCGCAAGGCTTGGAATCAGTACGGCTCCGGATATAATGCCGATTATCAGGACTGACAGAACGAGTTTCTTCAATGAGATCACAGCTGAAAATCCGCTTAAAACCTTTTTTCTAGGGTCTTCCCAAAAGCTCCCCATAAAGCGGTTCCAGGCTAGCAGCGGTTCAGGCTAGCAGATCCGCACCTGGTCGTCTCCACTTCCATGAACCTGGTTACATCTAGGAGAACCGGGCAAAGGTTGGCTTAGCTGAAGGCCAGCCACCCCGGTATCGCGGGCAGGCATGTGTTGTCCGCGGGTGTCTTTGACACGGGTGATTTAGTTGATTTTGGCAAGCTCAAACTCGTCATGGATGGCCTGTACGGCAGTCCCCGCGTCCTGATCCCCGACTACAAAGGCAAGATTAAGCTCAGATGACCCCTGGGTTATCATTACAACGTTGAGTCTTTTGCCTGCCGTAGCCCCGAAGACCTTGGAGGCGACGCCGGCAGTCCCCCTCATTCCTGCGCCAATGAGTGCGACTATTGCGACGTCGGATGTGACCTCCAGCTTTTTGATGATTTTTCCCAGGTGTTCGACCTCCAGGGCATGGACGGCCCGATCCAGGTTAGTCTTCTTTACCACTATGGTTATGCTGGACTCGGATGGATTCTGCGAGATCATCATCACGTTGACCCCGGCCCTTGCCAGCGTGGCAAAGATTTTGGCGGCAGTGCCGGGGGAGCCCACCATGCTGCCGCCCCGCACGTCAATCAGCCCGTTATGCGGGATGGTACTTACGCACTTTACCGTTTTTTTGGTCGAGGCGTCCGGGGTTGCAGTAACAAGGGTTCCCTCGTGGCCGGTATTGAAGGTGTTTCGGATGCGCATCGGTATCTTCCTGGACAGGAGGGGCTCAAACGTCCGCGGATGGATCTGCTTTGCGCCAAACAGCGCCATCTCCATTGCCTCGACATAGGACACCTCCTTGAGCACCTTTGCGTCTTTTACGATCTTTGGATCGGCCGTCATCAGTCCGTCCACGTCGCTCATCAGCCAGATCTCGTCTGCCCGGATGCAGACGCCGATTGTCGTGGCAGTATAGTCAGAGCCGCCCCTGCCGAAGGTCGTCACATGCCCGTGCTGGTCGGCGCCCGCAAAGCCCCCTATGACGGGAATGGATTTCTTCCCGAACAGCTCCTCGACGTTTTTTGAGACTCGGAGGCGCGTCGTATCCATCAGCGGCTTTGACTCACCGAAGTTAGAGTCAGTCACTATGCCGATCTCCTTGCCGGAAAACGCCGACGATTTCCTGCCCAGATCCGAGACTGCAGCAGAGATGATCTTTACCGACATTCTCTCCCCAAAGGACAGCAGGTAGTCCAGGGATCTGGGAGTAATCTCGCCCAGAAGCGACACCCCGTCAACTAGGGATCTCAGCTCCGAGAAATCCCGCTCAAGGGAGCCAAGCAGCTTTTTGCGTATGACCGCCTTTGTGATGCACGCCTTGGCGATTTTTTTATGATCAGATATTATGTTGGCGACGGTTTTCTGGGCATCGCCCTGCTTGTCCTTTTGTATGGAGCGTGAGATCCCCAGGAGATCATCGGTTGTTCCGTCAATGGCAGAGCAGACACCGACTATCTGGTTGGACTTGGATGCGGATCGAAGGAACCTTGCAACGCTCTTGATGTTGTCTGCCGATGCTATCGACGTTCCACCGAACTTGATTACCAGACGCAACTCAGTATAACCCCGGTTATTGTCCTTAAATGCTTTAACTCTCTACACGCGGGGCCAGGTAAAAGTGGATTCTTCCCACGTTGGCTACCTTGAACTCAATCCTCAGCGGCTTTGCGCTTGAATACTCGCACGTGATCGTTCCGGCAGTGCTCCCAACTGCCTTGACTACGGGATTAAGATACTCTAGGCTGTACGTACCGGTACTGTTTTCATCACATGTCATCTCCTCTAGTTCATCCACGGAGGCATCCAGCTCGATTGCAACCTCTCCAGAGTCTCCCTTGCCGGAGAACTCGGCCTTTTCCCCCTTGCTGCCAATGGTCAGATAGTCAGAGACGACCTGCACGTCGCCTAGGATCTTGTCAAACCGTGCAGAGGTCAGGACGATCTTTGAGTCATACGGGATCTTTGGCAGCGGCGTGTCGGTTGCGGAGCTTTCGATCAGCCTCATCTTGTATTTTTTGTTCTTGCCGATTGTGACTAGGAGCATGTTTTCATCGGAGATGCTGATCTCGATGGGGTCCTTTTTGTCTGCACGCTTGATGAGCTTTGAGAATTCGTCAATTCTTACGCCAAACTTGATGTCGCTGTCGCACTCGTATTTTTCAAAGGCCGAATTGGGCCAGGAAATATCAATAAGGGCCACGTGGGAGGGATCCATCCCCCTGAATGTGATTCCCTCCGCAGTTGCGACAAAGGTCGCCTCCTCTACCAGCGTCGAGATGGCCGATATGATGGCCTTTAGATCATCAGAGCCGCTGGTTTTAGCCGAAAATGCCAAGTTGTTCTGTATCCGTGTATCGGGCGTTAAAAGTTTAATCGTAGTTCCGCCACGTATGACTGCATTTTACACAGCGGTAAAACTGCGTGGTTGCCTCATCGGCACTCCTCGTTTGCAGCATCCACCACACGGCCTCGTCATGCCCGCATTTCTCACAGTCAATCTTGATGGTCGGAAGTGTCTCCTTCCCCTCGCCTTCATCTAGTACATTGATTTCAGGTACTCCGGGCTCCTCTACGGCCGGCTTTTTTGCAGCCGATTTGTTTCTGCCTTCCACATAATCACATTGTGGACACTTTAGTCCCGAATCGCCTTTCTTTAGCCTGACTTCACATGAGGGGCAGAATTTCATCTAGCTTACCTGAATGTTTGAATTAAATAATTTTTCCAGATCCTCTGTCTGTTTTATGGCCGAATCCGTGGCCTTGGAGATTTCTTGCACGGGGTTGTTTTTTGTCGCCACCCTCATCCAGCACTCGTTGGTCAAGGGATGCTTGACAATGACGCCTGCATACTCGGTACGAGAATTTTTGAGCAGCTCGTGCTGTACTATGTATAGTGTGCCGATATCAGACTGGGTTATTGATAAATTCACTTCTGTCTTTGAGGCGTTAATCACTTCGGCGTTCATGTGATCGGAGAGGGATCCTATTGCAGATATAAACCATGGCCTTGCAGTCTGTTACCAGTTGATGGAAGCAGGAGTGTTTGCTTTTACAGGCAGAGCCCCGTTCCCGCGGTTAGATTTTCAAGCGGCCCGGTAGTTGTGCACGTGTAAATGAAAAACATCGGTCTCAAGCAGAAGGTTGAGTGCCTGAAAAATGCGCGGTAGGGCACGCATCGTACTAGTCCAAGCTTACTAAAAATAACGCGTGATTTGTACGGGTATTATGGATGTACAGGCGATTGGCGGTTTTAAGCAAATGATTTCAGACAGCCTGGCGTTTAACGTGTTTTCCAGTGACGACGCATTCAACGTAAGGGAGGACGGCAGGCATGTATCAACCGCATTGTTTGAGCAGCCAAGACATTTGAGGAAAGCTGCACTAAGGCTGCTGCAGACATACATCAGGCAGTCAGGCTGCAAATCCGTGATAGGATTTGCCGAAAATGATCCATCGCTGACGGCTTTTGCAGCACAGGCATCGTCTGAAGAAAACTTGCCATTTTACAGCTATGGTTTGGAGCATCGCGGGGAGGCGTTTTTTCAGCTTGTCAGGCCAGAGGCGGCTCCATGCTGTCTAGTAATCCCATACTCAGTCAGTCAACAGCAGGTAATGAAGGCAATCGGGGTGTTCTTGCAGCGGCAGGTTCCGATTTCCTGCGTGGTTTCATTTGTTGATGAAAACCCTTCAAAAACCGCTCTTTCTGATCAGGGTATTGAGTTTGTTTCAACGTGTGACTGGATCTCGCTGAGGGATCGGATGAGTCGTTATCAGGGTCTGACAGGGGAGAGGATGGATCAGCTGATGGCAATTTTCAGCTAAAAACGGCAAATTACGCAGAATTCCGGCCCGCCTGAGCCAAAACCACGTGGCCAGATCACTTTGGATCATATAGGGGCCCGTGTTATTACGAACCGAGGATGTGGGAGAATCTAGATCATGGTTTCCATGACAGATCTGTGTTGTTGCCAGGTTCAGGAGCTAATTTGTCTGGTAGGTGTTTTGTTCAATGACGAGCTTGTCCTCTGAATTTGAAGCAGACAGGCAAAGACTGGCAGAATTACTAGTAAAGACCAAGGCCTTTCAATATTCCCCAGACAAGCCGTTCAAGCTGGCATCCGGTGCCGAAAGCAAGTTCTATTTCGATCTAAGGCTGCTAAACGGAGATCCGGAGGGAATCAATGCAGTTGCAAGAGTATTCTATCGCTACATCAAGGAGATCCCAGGCGTAAGAGCGGCGGGGGGATTGGAATCAGGCTCCATCCCAATTGCTACGGCGGTTTCACAGCTAAGTTATCTAGAGCATCAGAGGGATCCTTCGAATCCCCTGATTGCCTCCTTTTATGTCCGCAAGGCGCCAAAAACGCACGGGACGCGGAAGATGATTGAGGGAAGGATCACGTCCCCGGTAGTCATCATAGATGACGTGATTACAAGCGGGATGTCTGCCATGACTGCGATACGTCAGGTACGGGAGCACGGATATGAGTGCAGGGCCCTGATGTCCCTGCTGTTCAGGGGGACCGAGGAACACCGTCAGAATATCGAAAGGGAATGCAAGTTGGAATACGTCTTCCACGAGGATGAGTTCGTCAAACAATCTAAGGAGTCGGCCGCATATGGCGGCAGTTGAGAGTCTTTGATCATCAAAGGGCGTCTTCCTGCATGGTTCACACCCGCATGTGTCCAAGAACTTTTAATCGTCACCACAGCCACGTGATATTATCCGGTCTTTGGAAACAAATTCCAAAACCAATGACGCTTGGTATTTTAAGGGCGGGCAGGACATCATAAATAATGGATGAAAGCCACATAGGGGATGTAGAGCTGGCCACCTCAAAGGAGGAATACTCGGAAGGCGAGACCGTTACCATCAACGTAAGATTCGCGGTCCGGGGAGCAATCAGGGAGGCCTTTAACGAGAGGAACTGGACTGATGCGTACGACAACAACGACAACCTGTTCAAGATGAAATACGGGATAAAACTAACCTCCGGGGGATTCAAGAAAAAGGAGCTCGGAACCCCGATAGACGCCTACAGAAAGGCGTCCATCTTTTGGACGCGCAACCCAAAGCTGGTAAACCCGATGAAGGAAAAGAGGGTCTGGGTCCAGGTCGCAAAGAACTTTGTTCCCTACATCAGACTGACAGAGGAGGAGGTCAGGCAGGAACTGTTTGACTTTGACGAGGAGTTCAGGTTCAAGGCATCGGAGCTGGGAAGGGGCAGGCACAGGATCGGTGCCAGGGTGTCTGCATCATGGCAAAAGCACGACTATGCCGACTCGGACAGCATAAGGAACTCTGCAGGGGAGTTCGAGCTGGTAATCAATTAGGATATAAGGAGCAGGGACTGTATACAACCATGGCAAAATACGACGGACTCTTGGGACAGCCGGTACTTGAGGTCGAGGAGCCGGACAAGGAGGGCGGAATAACGATCATCTTCAAGGACAACAGGTTCATGTTCATAAAGGCCAGTGACGGAAGGATTGAAACCGTCTCAATACCGGAATAGAGGGGGTCAGAAATGGGGAAATTTGATCCGATAAAGATGGTCGAGCTTGTAAAGGTCGAGGAGGCAGACGGCGAGCTTGTCTTGGTCTTTCAGGAAAACAAGTCCGTCAGGATAACCGTCGTGGATGGAAAACTGGTCTCCGAGCTGGTCCAGAACTAGCCCCTTACGTGCTTTTCATACAGCGAGATGGCAATCTCCTGCATGTCAGACTGAATCGAGCCCGGGCGCTCCCTGCGTATCTTTTCGATTGCTGCGGGGCCCGAATAACTGAGATATTTCACGTGGTAGCAGGCAAGAATCGTGCCTGCGCGGCCCATCCCGGCAGCACAGTGTACCAGTACGGGTTTTTTGCGTCCGATCTGATCATGGATGAACTCCACGGCGGCGTCGATCTCATCCATGCCGGGCGCGGTAAGATCGGGGGTCGGAACATGGAGATAGTCCACCTTTTGCGTCCAGCCCTCAGGCAGGGCGCCCTCGGTCATGGTCACAATCGAGGATATGCCCTGTCCCACTATCCAGTCAAACTCAGCAGGGGAGGTGGGCATTCCAGAGCCTGCCAGCTTGCCCCCTATCACCCATGAAAAGTTGGTCGGCTTTTTTGTAATCCTGCCGTGAACCCTCCTCCAGATGTTTCCGGGTCTGCTCATGGCTGGGCTGGGATGTCACCGCCGTTTTAGGATTGCGGCGGGATCCGCTTAAATTTCACGCAAACTGACATCAACCATGGGCAAGGAGGCATCTCTTTACGAGAAACTGGGGGATCAAAGGGTTCGCTGTACTGCATGTGCAAGGTACTGTGAAATCGGAAAGGGCCAGATAGGGCTCTGCGGGATAAGGGGCAACGTCTCCGGAAAACTGGAGCTGTTCGCATATGGAAAGGTCATCGCAGGACATGTTGACCCCGTGGAGAAAAAGCCGGTCGTGCACTATAGGCCGGGCTCGAGGGTCTTCTCGATTGCGACTGCCGGGTGCAACTGGCTGTGCAGATACTGCCAGAACCACGACATCAGCCAGAGGCGAAAGGTGGAGGGGGCCGACATGACCCCCCTGCAGGTGGTGCAGGAGGCGCTTTGGAACAACGCAGACGGCATAGCATACACGTACAACGAGCCGTCCATCTTCATCGAGTTTGCCCGGGACTGCGGGATCCTGGCCAGGGAAAACGGACTGTACAACGTTTTTGTCTCAAACGGATACGACACCCCCGATACCGTCAAGATGATGTCCGAGTTCCTTGACTGCATAACGGTGGATTTCAAGGGAAGCGCAGAGCCGGTCTTTACCAGGAGATACATAGGGGTGCCGGATCCGGGGCCGGTCTTTGACTCGCTGGTGGAGATAAGGGACAAGACCGACATCCACGTGGAAATCACGGATTTGATAGTTCCCGGGGTGGGGGACAGCCTGGAGTATGCGAGAAGGCTGTGCAGGTTCGTATACGACGAGTTCGGCCCAGACATGCCGATTCATTTTCTGAGGTTTCATCCGGACTATAAGATGATGGAGTTCGGGCAGACGCCGATCGAGACGCTGGAGAGGCACCACCGGATTGCCAAGGAGGAGGGCCTGCAGTATGCATACCTAGGAAACGTCCCGGGCCACCCCCTAGAGCACACCTACTGCCCGGAGTGCGGCGCCATAGCAGTCAAGAGGCACGGGTTTGACATAGAGGAGTGGAATCTGGATCCCGACAACGCGTGCAGGTGCGGGCATCCGATTCCAATAACGGGCAGGCTGGCAAAAGACTACAAGAGAAACCGCCTTCATCTGGTTCAATAGGCCCCAACGGCCCTTACCGGCGAGCCCGAGGCGCCGTTCAGCCTCAGGGGCAGGGCGGTAAAGGAAAACTCGACCTGCCTGATCTTTTCCAGGTTTGAGAGGTTCTCCACTATCAGGATGTCGTTTTTCAAGAGAAGGTGATGCGCGCCGAATCCGTGATCCCTTCCGGGATCAATGCTGGGCGAGTCGATGCCTACGAGGTTGGTATGCTTGGAGGCCAGGTACCTTGCGGCAGCCTTTGAGAGTCCGGGGTTTTGCGTGAAATAGTTTTTCCGAGACAGGTTTTTCTGCCAGCCTGTGTGAAAGATTACCGTGCTCTGATCCGGAATGACTCTGTTTTTTTGCTCAAATGATATAATGTCGGACTTGGAGATCTCCCCGTTTGCCGCCTTGGGGGCTTTTATCAGGATTGCGGTCCTCATCAGGCGCTCTACGGGAACCTCGTCTACGGTCTGCCCGTTGCGCACAAAATGGTACGGGGCGTCAATATGGGTGCCAGAGTGGCTGCTCATGAACAGCAGCTCCAGGTTGTAGCCGTCCTCCTTGAGATCAGACCAGCTTAGAAACCCCGGGGCAGGCGAGCCGGGAAAGCCCGGCAGGTCCTCGGATATGGGCAGTGTGAGGTCTACCAGCATGCAGTTGGGTAGGCAGGGTCAGGATAAATCGTTTTTTGATCTAATCAAAGGTTAAATATTCACATGGGCAATCCCGAGTGTGCCTACTGCGTACGTCCTGCTGAATTCAGACCTGGGCTCAGACGAGTCAATCATTGCGGAGGTCAGGCAGATTCTGGATGCCGAAAACGAGCTAAGGTACGAGGTTCAGGGGGTTTATGGCGTGTATGATATCGTGATAAAGGTAACCGCAGACAGGGCGGATCTTCTCCGCTCAGTCATTACCAACAAGATCAGAAAGATTCCCAAGGTCCAGTCGACGCTGACGATGATGGTCATCGAGGAGCAGGGAGGATCATAGCCTCCTTACCAGCTCGGCGACCCTGAGCATCTCGTGCTCGGAGTTGAACAGGTGCGGCGAGGCGCGGACTATTTTGCGCTCCATGATTTCACGTACCGCCAGTACAACGCCGTCCTTGTCAAGCCTTTCAGCCACGTATTTTGGCTCAAGGCCGTCAATCGAGAAGGAGACTATGCTGGTGCGCCGCTCCTCCTCGGCCGGCCCGTACAAGGTGACGCCGGGAATTTTCTGCAGCTCTTGGCGGAGAAGGCCCGCAAGCCCGGTGATTTTTTTGCGTATGTTGTCTAGCCCGAATCCGGATACGTATCTTGCCGACGACTCTAGACCTACCAGGCCGACATAGTTCCTAAATCCCGTCTGGAATTTGTAGGGCAGCCCCCTGTATGCCAGCCGGTCATCCTCATGCAGAATTGCAGACTCGCCGCCGATGGCTGCCGGCTCTAGCAGCCCGCCTGACTGCCGCCTGCAGTAGAAAATCCCGGTGCCCATCGGGCCGCACAGCCACTTTGAGCCGTTAAAGGACATAAAGTCGCACCTGATCCTTTTGACATCTGCAAGATTCGTGCAGCCGACCGTCTGGGCCGCATCAACAAAGTACGGAACCTGTCTCTCGCTTGCAAGGTGGCCTGCCCGCTCCACGGGCAGAATGGCCCCCGTGTTGTACAGCGCATGGCTCAGCGCAACCAGCTTTGTGTCTGGATTTAGCGCTCTTTGCAGGCAGTCAAGATCGAAGAATCCGTTCTTGTCGATTTCGATGTTTCGCAGCCTACATTTTTTGCCAAGCTTCAGCCAGGGGTAAAAGTTTGCATGATGCTCGTGGGACAGCCCCCTGATGATGATCTCCGAGCTGGGCGAGACCGAAAGGCCGCTTGCGACGAGGTTTACCCCGTCAGTCACGCTCTGGGTCATGACCACCTCGTCGGGCTCGGAGTTGATGATCTGGGATATTACCTTCCTGGCGCTCCTGAATTTTTCAGCCACGAAGGATCCCGATGATGCAGAATCGGGTCCAATCGAGCTGTATTGTACCAGAAACTCCCTCATTGCGTCCACGCTTTGTACGGGCATCAGGGAGACCGAGGCGCTGTTCAGGTAAATTTTATCCCCGTGGACAAAGTCGCTTATGATGTCGTCTGAATCCAAGTTCATTATTATATCTGCAGGGGAATGGGCTTCTGTTGGATAAAAATCCTGACGGTGTGCTGGCTTGCTTTCCAAACCATGTCAACTCGGTCCTGTGCCATGACGCCTTTGCCAAGGAGGCGGCAATAGGGAGAATAATTGGCGCCTGCACGGACCCGGTCATGCTGCTGGACTTTGATCAGTTGTTTACTGGATACGTAAACTCGGAGATGGTTCCAAGGGGGGACAACCTGCGGATTTATTCCCCCGACAGGCAGAACTGGGTGGGTACGTTCAAGGAGCTGGCCACGCGTGCATCCTCGCAGCAGACGGTTCTGATCGTTGACTCGCTAAACGGGTTTTTTAGCGTGTTTGATGAAAGGGATTCGGGAATGTATGCAAACTCGTGCATGATGATGCTGTCAAGCTCCATCAGAGCTGCGGGGGGGAAGATCTTCCTCTGTAGCGTGGCAAGGCTCAGGGAGGGCGAGGGCTGGATACTGCATCCCACTGGAAGGCACGTCTTGGATTCCGGACTGATCTCGAAATTTTTTGTGCGCAGGCAAAACGGCATTCAGCTTGAGGCGCTCTCGAGGGAAAACAGTACCGAGAAAGTCTTTTGCCTGTAAAACGCGATCAGGATTTCAAACGGTGTTATAAAATTCACAAACGCCGTTATAATCTCCCGTTTTTGGGCAAGTTATATTAAGATCCGATTCCTGAAAAATATCGTTATGCCAGTAGGAATTATTCCTGACATCAGCGAACAAATGTGTATCGGATGCGCACTCTGTGTGGAAATCTGTACGTCACTAGGTCCTGATGTCCTTAGAGTAAAACCAGTAGAAGGCTGGAAGAGAGGTAAGGCGTTTGTCTTTTACCCGGAAAGATGCATCTCCGATGGGGCATGCATCGGCGTTTGCCCAACAAAGGCAATATTCTGGATGAGGCCGATGGACTTTACCGTTGGACAACCGGTTCCACTCTACAAGAACTCTGTCTTCGTGAAAGGTTGGACTGAACTAGTCGACTAGAACGTCCAATCATTTTTAATTTATTTTTCCTCAACTAGCAGTGTCAGTCCCTGCCAAATCCAAGCCGGGACGCCCAGCCGCCGGATTTGCTCGCAGGTCTTGCCAGACCATCCAGCATGTCATATGTTATGGTGAATCCCTTGCCCACCATGGTATCGTCCCTGCCGAAGCTGCCCGAATTTGGGACAAATTCCCTAGGCAAATCCCTGATTCTCTTGGTCTTGATGTCATACATCCTGATGGACTTCCCGTTGTCAAGCTTGATAAAGCAGTCATCACTCAGTCCCTGGACGGAAAAGCCCTCAAAGAAGCGAAGCGTCCCGTTTTTTGCCAGCTCGATCTCCACGTCGTATGTCACCTTGCTGCCATAAATCAGGATCTCCCTTCCCCGTAATTTTACATCATCTTCTAGGTTCAGCGCGATTACGGTATCCCCATTGATTGACACGGTATTGACTGCATTTTCAATGATTACCTTGCCGTTTGGGGCGTTGAGCTCGGTCCTGTGCTCCCTTGTGTTGTACAGTCCCACCCTTCCGCCCGGATCCTGTATCCGATCCTTTCTGCCAAACGCGTTTCCAATAACAATGTCCCCGTCATCAACTACGATCTTGGAGCCGTTTTCAACCTTGTACTTGTTGTCTATCGGATTTACCATCTTAAAGTCGCCCCTGGTGAGTCTGATCACGGTGGAGTGCTCGGGACTCCACGAGGGGCTTGTGACGTTGCCCTGCATGAGTATAGGCCCGTCATAGGTCAGCCTTCCTGCCATGTAGTTGCCCCTGATGGAAACTGCCCCCGATGTCTTTCTTTCAAACTCGATTTCCCCCAGCGTCTTTGATCCAAAAAGACGCGTGTCGCTTGAGTTGGAGCGGCTGAGCGCGGCGATCCACTCCTCTGCGTTTTTCATGTCCCTTGAGATCTCCTCTGCAAGAAGCCTGTTCTTTTTTATGATATCATCATCCGAATCTCCGGAGTAGACCCTGGACTTTCTCTTTTGCTCCTCGTCCGTATCGGGGTATTTTTTTCCGAGCTTTAGATCCTCGTATGCCTGCTTGATTTTTTTAAACTGCTCGTCCTCGCCTCCGCGATCCGAGTGGTGCCTCAGTGCCAGTTTTCGAAATGCCTCCCGGATTTCATGCTGTGTGGAATCATTAGAAATGCCCAAAATCTCAAAGTTACTCTCCATACAGGATTACCCTTGAAGAAAACCATACTTCTAGTTTATTATGTTTGGTTTGTGGGAACTGGGTTTATAGGAACCGGGATAAGTCCTAGGGCAATGACGGGCCTCAATGATCTTGCGTTTGGCAGAATCAAAGTCCGTGAGATACTGGGTGCAGAACCAGATTTGGATGCGATAAGGCAGATGCTAGAGTCAGAGATGAAGGAGCTGACTGCAGGCCTGGAAGGAAGGGATGTTGGGGAGTTGGATGGGTTAAAGATCCGGCAGATATGCGTCCACAGGGAGGTCAACTCAAGGCCGGGGGCAATGGCGCTTCCACAGCGCAAGATAAGGCTGTTCAGTGACTTTAGCTCCCAGTATATTGACGCCATAGAAAAGAGGCTCAGCTGGCACAGACTACACCGGTGATCCTCCCCGCGGGGATTTCCAGATCCGGTGATCAGCTAGCACGGTAAAAATTCCCGGCACGGGCCCCCAGCATCTGCAGCCGGGGCATTCACAGGCACTAAGGGGTGGCGGACTTGTATGGATGCCCGGGTGCCAGAGGCACGGATCCCGTGACCTTCATCAGACCAGCCGAGTCGGGCGTTATGGCAAAAACACGGTACGCAGAAAACAAACTGATCAGGGCCGCAGTCATGATTTTTATATCCAGACCAGTACGGTCGTCTAGTGAGCACAATACTTTCATGCCAGGATTATGGATTCGAGTGTGATTACAAGTTAGATGGGGAACCAAGCGTTTCGCTGGTTGAAAAGCTGAGAAGCCACTTTGAGGAGGAGCACGGCATAGACTATCCTGCCAGTGCAGTCATCCAGATGGTCGTCAACAGGGGACACTCCCTGGAATCCATAAAAAAGGCATGACCTTCACGCACGGTTCTCTGCAATCATGTTCGCAAAGATCGTCTGTGTGATCTGCTGTGTCAGTAGAAGAATCTCGTCTAGCTGCTCTTGGATCACACCATGCAGCTCCACAATGTAGAGAGTCAGCTCCTCGACTTTGTTTTGCAGCTGCAGCTTCTCTGATTTTAGCACCTCAATGTCTGCAGCTAGTTTGGAGTTTGCAGCTCTGAGATCCTGGTTTTCCCGGGTCAGCCGTTTTACCTTTTCCGAGTCGGACTCTTCTGGAAACGGATCCTCTATCGGCTCGGGTACGGGTGAGGGTATGGGCTGCGGCTTGGGCTCTGGCTGCGGAATTGCCGGGGGTCCGGGCTCGGTTGGGGCCTCTTTGGCCTGTGCCTCATGAACGGATATCATTATCAGTGACAGGGCGATGGCTACAAGCGCGAGACGGTTCATAATAGAGGGGGATTTGTTGCTTTTCTTAAAATTTTCTAATATTACTTGAAAAGCGTGTATCGTATGAAAATTAGTTCCATCCGAGATTAGGCGTACTTGAGGATTATTTCAGACTGTGCCGATCAAAGACGTGACAAGAAAAATGTCGGACAAGGAGATCATGTCGTCCTGTGCCGTAATTGCCGGAAAAGAGCGCCACATCACTGACCCGGGACATGAATGTGACACCACGACACGTGGGATGGGTTTACGCCCGGTACCGTCAGACCGGGGTTGTTGCCTAACTCCACTTGTTTGACCCAATCTGCACGTTTTTCTGAATTTTCGCCCTTTTGCACGCCTAATCATATGGCATCTCAACGGTTTTCATGAATTCCAAAAATGAATTGGTAATACGTAGTCATTTGGCCGAGCGATTTACTAACAGATCCACCAATACCGGAAACAAATCCTCGTCTCGATGGTTGAATCTGAACTCTACCTCCTTCAAATAAAGGGGAAAGTACCGTTTTCGAATCCCACGGTACTGGTACATCCAGTGTTTGGCATAGCTCCAGAACCCCTCCATTCCATTGATGTGGATATTTACATCACGTACAAACTCGTCGTTGCTGTGGATATTTACATCACGTACAAACTCGTCGTTGCTGTGGGTTACCGTCTTGTGCATTCCCCTGGTGGAGAGAAACGCATATGCAGCATGCTCGTCTGTATAGTATAGCGAACCTGCCTTGGTGTGCTTTTCGATCAGCGGCCGGAGAGTGGTGCGTTTTCGGTCAGGTACTGGAAACGTCATTACCTGTCCGCTTCTCGCATATATTCCAAATACGATCGTCTTGCCTTCGGCACCCCAGCCACGCTTTCCTTTACGATGTCCCCCGAACATCGCCTCATCAAATTCTATGTCTCCAGACAGCATTTTCATCTCTCTGATTGCGGCCTCGTATATGGCATCGCGAAACACCATGAACGCATGTTCTATGGACCTAAGACTGACGTTTATGCTAAATCGTAGCCTGTATGCCGGAACTCCTACCGAAAACAGATACAGCAGAAGGATTACCGTGTTGGGTGGAAGCCTGATCCTTGCCAAGTATGTGCCAGTAAACTCGTCGAACCTATACCAGCATCTTTTACACCGGAATCGATCTCCTGTGTGATAGACCCCCCCCTGCACTCGCATTTGGGACATGTCCTCCTTCCATTCCATCTGGCGTGCCGAAAATAGACCCTACTTTTTGACATGCTGTTGGCCAGTTTTATTGGATCTGTGCTAGGCACGACTTGCACGAATGCTGGTCGTATTATCTGTTTTTTGCTCGGCCAAATGATTACGTATTACCATGAATTTTTTTTTGCAACAACCCCCGTCAGACTAGGTGCAGGCAGTCCTTGACATACACTCAAGCACATAGGCGTGATGCGTACGGCCATGCGCCTGCAGGATGCAGGTCACGCTATAAGCTACAATCGCGTATATCGGATGATGAAGGAGCAGGGACTCGTTGCTGCATCAGATGCCAAGTCATGCCAAAAGAAGTGGCTGCAGTATGAACGTATCTATTCTAATGCCATGTGGCACGCAGGCTGGCATGAGATGAAGGATCCTAGGTTCAGGGGGCTCAAGCTGGCCACGTATCTGGATGATGCTTCTAGGTGCATGGTGGCAGCACAGGTCTTCACCGAGGCCACCTCTGAGAATGCGGTAGCCGTGCTCAGGGATGTCATAGGTAGGTTTGGCACGCCTGCCACGATACTCTCAGACAACGACATGTGCTTTAACGGGGACAGGAACAAAAAGACGGTGCCTCGGGGTGGGGTTGTCCAAAAAATTTCCGCAAAACGACCGACAAGCTTATAGATCATGAGCGCACGGCGCCGAAAATGATTTTGATCTGCCGATCCTGGATATCCCAATGAGCAACAACAGGAAGGACACGGACTATAACCGCCTTTACGAGCAAAAGCGCAGGCAGGAGAGCTCCCGCAAGAAGAGGACAAGGAGGAACCTGGGAAAGATCGTACGCAGGGTGGCCAAGAAGATGGCCGCCGAAACGGGAATCGATGCCGGCCTTGCGTGGTCTGCCATACGCATTGCGATCCTCAGAATCGAGAATCGCCTGTCCTACAGGAGGATGGTCACGCACCTGGAGTCAAACCCGGACGATCTCAGGAGATGCGGCCTGAGTCGTACGCTCTCCAAGTCGACGCTGCACAACAGGATGACCATGCTCTGGAGAATGGGCAAGGACTTTATGGACGAGGTCGTACTGGCCATGTCCGAAGGCGAGCGCATAGCGGACCTGCACGGCGACTCGACGGGATTCGGCCTCCGCAAGTACAAGAGCTGGAGCCACGCAAAACATGGGGAGGTGACCGGACACGACTTTGCAAAACTGCACGCAATTGCTGCAATCGGGGGCAAGATACTGTCATTTGAGGCCACGCCGGGCACGTCGGGGGACTCGCCGGAGTTTGCCCGCATGATGAGCCGCATCCCCAAGGGCGGATACGGAATCGTGGCGCTGGATTCGGCATACGACTCGTACAAAAACTGCGAGCTGATTGCAAAGAGCGGCCGCGGACCTGTCATAAAGCCGGCAAAGGGGCATGAAAAGCCACGCGGGTTTGGCGCCCGGGCCAGGATGCTGCAGTGGCTGCGTGACAGGCCAGACGAGTTCTGGCAGGCCTATCACAAGAGGAGCCAGGCAGAGTCCCTGTTCTCGGTAATGAAGGAAAGGGCTGGATCCGTCCTGCGTGCAAAGCTGGACGGAACCATCACTGTAGAGCTGTTCGCTCGCGTGTTGTGCTACAACCTTACGGTGTAAATCATCACAAATCCCGTACTGTTGGACCGCAACACTACCGTAAGGTATGGCCTGCATGGATATTTGCGTTGCTGTATGCGCCGTTCTGGCCGTCCGGGGCCGCCAAGTGCTCTATATTGCCGTCTGAGACTGCCTATATCGGGGGCAAATTGGCAGCCTGCGGAAAAAAATTGGACAACCCCCCTCGGGGTATGTGGTAGCCGACGGCCTTTGAGGCCGAGCTTTTGGATCGCGGAATCGGGTTGATAAACTCCAGACCGTACCATCCGCAGACCAACGGCAAGCTGAAGCGACTCCACGGTACCATCGAGAGGGGTTGTCGCCTAATTCATCAGAATTCCTGAAAACCATTGAGCTGCCATATGGATCAGGCGTGTAAAAGGAGTGGAAATTCAGAAAAACGTGCAGGTTGGGTCAAACAAGTGGAATTAGGCGACAACCCCCCCCCCCCATCGAGAAGGAAATACACCACTATGAGAGCCTGTCTGTATACGTGGAGTATAACGAACGCAGGCTGCACTTTGGGTTGGACATAGCCAACCGCCAGACGCCCATCATGGCGTTCTCGGATAAAACGACTAGGGATACGATCAGGAAATCTGACCCCAAAAGGATGGAGGGAGACATCAATGGATAGCGGACATTATTTCCACATAACACAGTTCCGCCCCGGGATGAACGAGGCCTCGTCGTCCATCATTACCGTGTATCCCTTCTTCGAATAGTACCTCGCACACCGCCCAGCTTTTTTTGAACTTCCTTTTCTCGGATTCCGTGGCTGATTTTGGGTGTTTTGGATGACGGGTTTCCTGCATGACAAGCCCAGCTTGTGCAGGGTATCGTGTACGCTGGAGATGGCGTAATTGACACCGTATTTTCTTCTGATGTGCTAGGCAAGCAGTGGTGTGGTCCACACCTCCGACTCGAATCCGCAGCTGCGCGGGCCTGCAATCAGTCGGCACGCACCAGCTCAAGCTGCTCTGTGTCCAGCCACATCTTGGTGCCGGGCCCTTGATGTCGTACCTGCCTTGTGCGCCAAGATGCACGGCCCGTATCAGCCAGTCGCGTATCGGAGTACGACCTGCCAAGTTGTTCGGCAAATGAGGCCAGCGTGCAGATCCGCACGCCACCGTCCGCACCGCCATGAGTCTGGCTACATATAGGAAGGCAGGATTCGTGGTTACATATAGTGAAAAACACAAGTTCGTGAAATCCTGGACTTTTCCGAGGCATCCCATGACATCTTGATCTTCACAAGCTTTTGCTTCACACTATATATCTGGGCTAGTACGAAACAACATTGGATCTAGGGATGAGTTTTCTTGTCGGGTGCAGATACAGCAGGCAAATACAGAAAATCCTGCTGCCGATACATGGTGAGGCAAAAGTGCGGAGCATGACAAACCGAGGACAGGGATCTGTACAAGATGGCTTGTGCAGCTGTACTACAGCAGAAAGAGCTGCCATGGTGGGGGGCAGGCCAAAATGACAGGTCAGGTGGGGGGGAACAGGATCAGGGTCGCCTTTGTCTACAGGCCGTCATGGCCATACTATAGCAAAAACAACTCCATCAACAACAGGTATTATTTCTTCTTCCACGCGCTACGGCGAAACAAAAACCTGGACATGGGGTATTTTCCCGCAGAGCACAGCTTTGATACGCTCAAACTGCGTGGAAGGTACGACGCGATACTGTGCACAAACAGCGACAAGAGCACGCCATGCCTTGACAACATAAGGAGAGCCGACATCCCGGTGGTTGCCCATACCCACGATCCACACTTTGCAAAAAGCTGGGATCTGATCGGATTTCATGAAAAATACAGGATCAACTGCTACTTTAACTTCATGCCTTCCAGTTATTTTTACAGGCATTTTCCCGGTGATTTCAAATACAGGACTATAACATATGGCGTCGAGCCGGATCTGCCGTACTGCAAGCCGTTTGGAGACAGGATAAAGGATCGCATCCTGCTTACAGGCATGCTTGGAGAGCCCAAATCGCTCGTTGGCCGTATGCTCAATGCCATGAAGTTAGGGCGCAGTACAGTGTGGAACATCTACAAGCTAAGAAAAATGTGCAAAAAGCTGCCATATGTGGATCATGCCGGAGTCATACCGGGAACCATCACATACGTGCACGGCGGCCATCCCGATTTTATCACACACCTGTCGCAGTACAGGACGGCCATTGCCGCCACCGGATACTATCCCACGATCAAGTATTACGAGTCCACCGCTGCAGGATGCCTTACGTTCATGGAAATGACGCCTGAAAACGACGGCGGATATCTTGGGTTTCGTGACGGGGAGACGGCAATTTTTATCAACCAGAGAAACTACCGCAGAAAGTTTCAGGACTATCTAGACGACCCGGACAGTCCAAGGTGGGAGCAGATAGCCCTGCAGGGAAAGCGGCACACCATGAAGAACCTTACAAACGACGTGGCCTCAGAGTCCCTGGTACGTCTGATAAGGGAAACAATATGACGCGGCAAAACCGCGGAAGGTAGATCAAAAGATCGGCAGTAGGCCTTGTGCGTATTTGCCAAAAATGACGCAAAAGCTGCTTGGTTTTTTTGATTTTAACCGATTACGCATGAGGTCTACTACCGTACACGCCGGAACTCAACCCCGTCGAGATACGGTACAGGGAGATAAAGCGAAGGCTGTTTGCCAGGCGCGAGATCCTTCCGGTAAAGATGTTCCGATACCTGACGGGCTGACCGCAACGGCAGCCTGCCGCGTTCCCTTTTGCCGGTCTGGTACGCCTTGCAAAGGCATGGGTGCCTTGCCTGGCAGGAATCTGCCCCCGATGTCGCGAATTCTGTCTGTTTTTCCATGCATGCGCGTACGGTTTGCCTGATCCTAGACCCTTGGGCCAAAAGCAATTGTCAAAACTATCCACTTTTTTTATGAGTTGACTACATCGCCCCAGAACGTGGAATGCCTCATCCGGCAATGCCTGACATCGTTTACGTGCCCCGGCGAGTGCGGGTCTTGCACCGACATCGCGTATGTTGATCGTATGTTGGACCCTGCTGGCATACATGAAAACCATGGTCATGCATGCTAATTCGTGCCTGGCTGAAGGGGCAGGTGGCCTAGCACGAAATGTCACTTGAAAAAGTCGTATTCCTGGCCTCTTTTTTGCCTTGGCAGGTCCTTCATGACGCCCCTTACGACCTCGGTATGGTTGTATGTCAAATGGCGCAGGAATCTTGCAGACTCGTCGGCACGGATTGCCTCGTCGGCAAACGCCATCTCCAGGCTGTTTAGCTCCTGCATCATGGTCCTGCACTCATCACAGGGCTCAAAATCAATGTAAAGCTTCAAGGTTATGCCGGGTCTTGCTTTGGCTCGGGGGTTAAAATCTCTTCCCCGGCAGGGGGCCGGGGGAGACCAGCCTGACTGCATCGGCCAGATCCTCCTGCGTAATCCTGATTTCCTTTACGTTTTCAGATCCGCCGCTGACATGTCGCTTCAGGGATGCCAGTGCGGCCCTGTTTGTAGCGGACTCGATTTCTGCGCCGCTTAGTCCCTCGGAGATCTCGGCCATCCTTGCAAGGTTGACGTCTGGTGCCAGCGGCTTGTTTTTTGTATGTATCCTGAATATGTGCTCCCTGCCTGCCTTGTCTGGTTTTGGCACCTCGATTATTCTGTCAAACCTGCCGGGCCGCAGCAGTGCAGGATCTATGATGTCCAGCCGGTTTGTGGCACCGATTATCAGCACGTCCTGCAGCTCCTCCAGCCCGTCGATCTCGGTCAGGATCTGAGACACCACGCTTTCGGTCACATGCGAGCCCGAGTCAGAGCCGCCGCGCCTGGGAATTATTGCGTCGATTTCGTCAAAGAATATGATGCAGGGGGCAGCCTGTCGCGCCTTTCTAAAGATCTCCCTCACTCCCTTTTCAGACTCGCCTACCCATTTTGAAAGCAGTTCCGGACCCTTGATTCCGATGAAGTTAGAGTCCGTCATTTTTGCGACAGCCTTTGCAATCAGCGTCTTCCCGGTTCCCGGCGAACCGTGAAGCAGGATTCCTCTGGGGGCCCGGACTCCGGCGTACTCAAATGCCTCTACGTGCTTGAGGGGCCACTCTATGGATTCCTCAAGCTCGGCCTTGAGATCCTCCAGTCCGCCCACGTCATTCCATGTAATGTTGGGAATCTGGACCAGTACCTCCCGCAAGGCAGAGGGCCGTACCTCCTTTAGCGCGTCCCTAAAGTCCTCGCCGGTAACCCTGATCTTCTGCAGGATCTCAGGCGATACCTTTTCCTGATCAAGGTCTATTTCCGGCAGAATTCTCCGTAACGAGCGCATGGCCGCCTCCTTTGAGAGGATCTCAAGATCGGCCCCCACAAAGCCGTGGGTTATCTTCGATACCTCATTTAGGTCAGCCTTGTCGTCTATTGGCATTCCCCTTGTATGGATACTGAGGATGTCCCGGCGGCCCTCCTCGTCGGGAATTCCAATCTCGATTTCCCTGTCAAATCTTCCCGGGCGCCTCAGCGCAGGATCAATCGAGTCCTGCCTGTTGGTGGCCGCAATGACTACCACCTTTCCCCTGGATTTCATCCCGTCCATCAGGGTCAGAAGCTGTGAAACAATCCTTTTTTCCACCTCGCCGGAGACCTCGTCCCTTTTTGGAGCAATGGAGTCTATCTCGTCAATGAACACTATGCTCGGAGAGTTCTCCTCTGCCTGCTTGAAGATTTCCCTGATGCGCTCCTCGCTTTCCCCGTAATACTTGCCCATTATTTCAGGACCGCTCAGCGAGGTAAAGTTGGCATTGGTCTCCCCCGCAACGGCCTTTGCCAGCAGCGTCTTTCCGGTTCCAGGTGGCCCGTACAGCAGGACTCCCTTTGGCGCCTCCACGCCTATCCTCTCAAAGATCTCCGGATGCCTCATTGGAAGCTCGACCATCTCACGTATTTTTTGAACCTCGGTTTTTAGACCGCCAAGATCATCATAGGTGACCCGTGGAACCGACGTGTCCACTGCCTTGGTCAGCGAGCCAAGCTTGAACTCGGTGTCCTCGGTTACAATTACCGGCTTGGGGGGCTTTGTACTGGTTATGACAAACTGAATTTTGCCTCCCATCTGCGTATTAAGGGTGATGGTATCGCCCGTTGTGAACACGTGGTTGAGGTAGTTTTGAGCCATGTATTCTTGCAGGCCCCCGGCACGAACCTTTTCGGTTGGGGAGAGCGTGATCTGCTCTGCCGGATCCGCCTCTACGGATTTGATGGATACCCTGTCTCCTATTCCCGCCCCGATGTTTTGCCTGGTCACGCCGTCAATTTTGATTGTGCCAGTATCATAGTCTGACGTTGCTCCTGGCCACAGTTTCACGTGGGATTTTTTGTTATATGTCAACTCGATTATCTGTCCAGAGGTCCAGTTATTTTCCTCAAGGACCTTTGGATCAATTATCGCCCTTCCCTTTCCAACATGCTGCTGGGGTATTTCTGCGATTTTCAGTTCTGTTTTACTCATATCGTATCACCAAAAAAAGAAGGAGGTTAGTTTACCTCCAGTGTTTTGCCCGTAGGCTTGGCCTGAATCCTTTTGAAGGATACCTCCAGGACTCCGTTCTTGTAGGTGGCCCCTGCAGAATCCTTGTCAACGTTGTCCTTGATAGGAACCTTTACTCGGTATTTTTTCTCGCCGTGCTCAGCTGAGATGTCGACCGATTTTCCTTCTACGACAACCTTGATGTCGTTTTTTTCAACGCCGGGCATTTCGGCGACTAGCTTGACCACGTTGTCTTTTTCATCGACAATCGTATCCACTAGTGGCTCACGTCCATTTGAAGCAGGCAGTGATCTTGGTCTAACATTGCCATACTCCCGTATCACCGGTTTGCCGTCTGGGCCAACGGTCATTGTATAACCGTAATAAAGTGGTCCGGAAGGCGAACCTGCATTTCCAAACTCTCCTAGGACGTCTTCAAGATTGAAGGATCTTGACATTTTTTTGAAGAGTCTGTCATATTCATCGTCGAAGAACATTGTCATATTCACCTAGTATATGTAATATGTATGACATAATATAAGTATTATGAATATTAGACGGTATAATTACATAAGCCTATTATAAGTGACACGTATAATATATCCATGAGGACTACGGGGATATCGGTTCCAGAGGTCGTAAGGGAGTTGATAACGAGGAACCGATCCGTCTATGATTGCATGAAAATGGATGTGATCAACTATACCGCACTGGCGGTAAAGCTGCAACCAGAGGTCGAAAGGCAGCTTGAGGGCAGTGTAAATCTGAACACCATCGTGGTGGCCATCAAGCGCTATGCGGATTCCTTTGACAGGACGGAGGGGATAGAGGAGGAGTCGGTTCTCAAAAATGCCAGGCTTTCACTAACTGACGGCATCATGGACATCAAGTTTTCAACCAGAGACATGAACAGGGCAGAGGCTGCGTCATTGATTGACAAGTTCTCCCAGATATCCCAGGATTACGAGTTCTTTAGGCTGACAGACTCTTTTAGGCTGCTTACAGAGGACATGGAGTCCATCAGGCGGTTGTTTGATGCATATTCTGGACAGAAGGAGATGTTCAGTACGGGTTTGGCCAAGATCAAAATCCTGATACCGCCCCATGAAAATCGCTCGGATGTCGTCTCATATGTAGCAGAGGTCTTGCATGACAGTGGCATCGAGCTGGTTAACGCGTATTTCAGTCAGGAGAACATAATCATAATTCTAAACGAGAGAGAGGCATCAAGGGCATATGAGATACTCAGGGGAGAAATTACCAGGAATAACTAGGCATTGGGCCGGATTTTTTTATATGGGCGTGTTTTTCATGGCATGACAGTAGCGGTATCCAAATGAGGAAAAAGCGTATAGTGGTTCTAGGCGGGGGGTTTGCAGGGGTAGAGTGCACTAGGCAGCTGGAGGGTCGCCTTCGAGACGAAGCCGGGGTCGAGATTGTTTTGGTCAGTGAGGATAACTTCCTGCTGTTCACGCCGATGCTGCCCCAGGTGGCATCTGGCATGATTGAGACTAGGCACATCGTCATGCCAATCAGGACGATTACGCAAAAGGCGGTATTTTATGAAGGCAGGGTGAAGAACATTGATCCCTATGGAAAAATCGTGAACCTGTGGGGAAGCGGGGACAGGCGCGGGGTTTCGATCCATTACGATTATCTGGTTGTTGCGTTGGGCAGCGAAACCAATTTTTTTGGAATGAGTGATTTGGAAAAAAACGCCTATCAGATGAAGACCCTCAATGACGCGGTCCTGGTCAGAAACAGGGTGATTGACATGCTTGAGCAGGCAGAAAACGAGACCGATCCGATCCTGAAGAAGAGCCTGCTCACCTTTGTTGTGGTGGGGGGAGGGTTTGCCGGAGTCGAGACGGCAGGCGAGTTGATGGGCCTGCTGGTGGACGTCACCAGGCATTACCGGAACATCTCGGCAAAGGACATCCGGGTCGTCATTCTGGAGGCCCTGCCCGCAATACTGCCCGGGTTTTCTGAAAGCCTTGCTGCGTTTGCCCAGGACAAGCTGACCGAGCAGGGAATCGAGATCAGGCTGAGGACTGCGGTGACAAGCTTTGACGGCGAGGAGGTGGTGGTCAAGGGACTGGATCCTGTGGGGGACGGGGCGGCAGGCGGCCCGGCCGAATCAATACGGACCAGGACCGTGATCTGGACTGCAGGCGTGACCCCGGTCAACACGATCAAGCGCTCGCTGTTCAAGACTGAAAAGGGAAAAATTATCGTTGATGATAGTTTGGAGGCGAGGGACTTTCCGGGCGTCTTTGCGATCGGGGACTGTGCGCTGTTTTTGGATCCGGAGAGCAGGAGGCCGTTTCCGCCAACGGCGCAGATTGCCGAGGCCCAGGCCAAGGTCGCGGCATACAACCTGCAGGCCCTGCTTGAAAACAGAAGCAAGAAAAGGTTCGAGTACAAGTCTAGGGGCCAGATGGCCATCATCGGGAAAAGAACCGGCATCGCGCTGTTTTTGGGCATGAACATCCACGGGCTGCTTGCCTGGATTCTGTGGAGAAACGTCTATCTTTCAAAAATTCCGACCTGGGACAAGCGCTTTAGGGTCTTCCTGGACTGGACCGCAGACGTCCTGTTTGGCAGGGACATTTCAAGGCTAAAGTTCATGAGAAAGGATGTGGAAAAGGAGTACAGGGTTCTCGACGAGGTAGACGATGTCTGGTGACCGCGGCTGTCGCGTAGTTCCGCCCGCGGACTCCGTTTTTCTGAACTTCTGCCCCGCCTGCACGCCCCGGTCCGGATGACGTCGCATGGTTTTCAGGGGCTCTGATGGGTTAGGCGGCAGCCATGCAGCTAGACAAAAAAGAAGGGTAAACGGCTAACCGACGTGCTGCAGGAGGGCCTATTCCCATCCCAGAAGATAGGCAGGCTTGAGGCCCGGATTGACGACGTGCTCAGGGAGAACCTGGAGCTCAAGACCCAGCTGGGCAGGGTTAACCGTTAACCCAAGATGGCAAAAAGGGCAAGCATGCCGCTGATCCTCAAGGAGTGGGACGCTCTGGACGCGGCTGCACACAAGGCCAAGATGCCCAAGTCCGCCCTGCTGCGCTCGGTTCTGGCAGGATCTGGGGCGATTCCGGCGTTAACCGTTAATGGTAAACTGCCCGTAAGAGTTTACCCCCAGGCTACACTGCTAGTCGGAGCCTTCATGATCACGCCTGCCACGCCGTATCTCTGGGGAGAGGTAAACTCTTACAAAGTATGAGGTCACCTACCCCTCACAGTAGGGTAAACATTACTGACTGTACCTGATCCTTATACTATGATCGCGTAGACTAGGCATTATGAAAGGTCAACTCCTCACATGCTGCAAGATCGAGGCATCTGCAGCATCGCCCACGGAGACGATAAGGAATCTAAAAAAGGACCTCAAGGAGCGTGACAAGATAATCGAAAAGAAGGACAAGATAATCGAAAAGCTAAACAAGACCATCAGGGAGCAGGGCAACAGGCTCCGATACTACGAGAACGAGAACTCGCCCCCGTCGGCAGACTCGCTGGAGTGGAAGAGGCAAAAGGCGCAGAGGAGAAGGGAGAGGGCCAGGTCCGATGCTGCAGCAGGAAATGACGGCGCCAAGGGGGACAGGAAAAAGCCCGGCGGCCAGAAGGGCCACAAGGGCGTATCGCGCACCCACCGGCCCGCCAGGGTACAGAAACACTGCTTTCCGGGGGGACGGGCGCCGGAGTGCAGTTGCGGCACCACCACAGAGATCATGAAAAAGCCGCAGGTGCGCGACATGATAGGATTCAAGATAAAGACGACTGAGACGCGCCACGAGACACAGAGGGCAGTGTGCCCGAAATGCGGCACCATACATACTGCCCCCAACGACCTGCCCCGACGCGGCAGCTACGACACGAGTATAGTCACAGCCGTCACAAAGCTGCGCAGCGAGGGCGTCCCATACAACAGGATCCGGGGCGTCATGTCAGATATCCTGGGCGTGCACATGTCAAAGTCAACTGCAATCAACAGCATGGGACGCGTCTGCGACGCCGCAAAGGCGCCTGCCGAGGCCATCGCAGAGGAGGTAAGAAGCTCAAAGACCGTCTGCATAGACGAGACGGGGATCAACCTGGCAGGCAGGCTGGGATGGGCGTGGGCCATGCTGTCGGCGGTGGGCGTGTTCATGATATATGCAGACACCAGGAGCGCCCGGATCCTGGACCAGTACATGGGCGGGTACGGGGGCATCGTCACATCGGACGGATATCCCGCATACAAGAGGTTCGGGCTGCTGGGAAGGCTCCAGCGGTGCTGGGCGCACGAGCTGCGGTTCCTCCTGTATGGCTCGCAGAAAAAGGGCGCCCTGCTGTTTGCAGGAGTCCTGTACCGGCAGATGCAGCAGCTGTTCAAGGATGCCAAGGAGTGTCTTGAGGGCTGGGACAAGCTGTCCGAGAAGGATCTCCGGGAGCTCGAGGAGAGGACGGGGATAAGGGCGGCCGACGGACTGATGGGACGGCACTCGCCGGAGCTGCGCCGGCTGTTTGAGACCATGATGCGCAACATCCTGTTCGGATACAGGGATACGTAGGATGAATCGCTAAAGTCCCTTGTCAAGAGGATGTACAATGCCCTGCCGGGCCTGTTTGCGTTCTTGGAATACGAGGGCGTAGAGCCCACCAACAATAACGCAGAGCGGGCGCTGCGCCCCGTCGTACTGCAGGGCAAGATAAGCGGTCAGATCAAGGGCGGCCTGGTCTGGATGAACAGGTATGGATGGTTCAACACATGCACGTCGACGTGGAAGCTGCAGGACAAGTCCATCGTGGCTGAGGTAGCCAAAATAATCTAGGGGTAGGTGACCTCGTACGGCAGATCTACACAATCCGTGAAAAAATTCAGGCCTGCAGTCCATGGATTGCGCTTGAAGGGGACAAGATCATTGACGGGGGCTGCCAGCTAGGCACGAAGATCACAATCATGCATCTAATTCGTGCCTGATTGATGGGGGTAGGTGACCTCGTACCTTACAAACCGCCCAAACCCAACCTTTTTTATAAGAAACATCTCCAGTAGATTATAGCGATAGCGAGGGGATTCGAACCCCTATGGTGTGTCGGCGCCACCGAGGTCTGAGCTCGGCAGGGCATACCGGTACCCTAACGCTATCGTTGTCATTCTTTGCCTTCTGTAATATATTGAATTGAACTAAAATCATGCCAATGCCCAACATCTCTATTGTACGAAAATTAGATCGCACTAATTTGAAGAGGATTGCAAAGGATTACTTTAGGCTTTACCGATCAAGAAAGCCGATGGTTGCAAGGCTCAAGGCAAGGCAGATCAGATACGCAGTAACGCAGTGTGCCAAGGGACGAAGGCCCTCGGAGGTGGCCGCCGAGATAGGCGTCACAAAAAGACACGTCCAGCGGATGTACGCCCGGTTCAGGAAGACGGGTGGTGCGCACCACGTGCCGCTCAGGCCGGGAAGAAAAAGGAACGCCCCGGTTCCCGACAGTGTCGTGCGCGCCGTCCTAGAGGAGCACAAGCACAGTGCAGCAGGCGTTGTTCATACGGCCAGGAGGCTGCGAAGACAACACGATATAAGCTACTGCGAGGTATACAGGATAATGAGTGAGCACGGGCTGGTGACGCCGTCGCCTGCAAAATCCAGACCCCGGAAATACGTCCGCTTTGAGCGCAGGTACTCCAACGCCATGTGGCACGTGGACTGGCATACCATGAAGGATCCGCGCTTTGTAGGGCTCAACCTAGTCACGTTTCTGGACGATTCGTCCCGGTGCGTGACCGGTGCGGGCCTGTTCAGGGAGGCCACCTCGGAGAACGTCGTGGCGGTCCTGCGGCAGGCCGTGGCCCAGTTCGGCGCGCCTGCAACCATTTTATCAGACAACGGCAAGTGCTTTGTCGGGGCGCGCTCGGATCCAAAGAAAAAGAAGAGTCCGCCCAAGGGCGTGTGGAGGCCCACTGCCTTTGAGGAGGAGCTGCTCAACTGCGGAATCGAGCTGATAAACTCCAGGCCGTACCACCCACAGACCAACGGCAAGCTGGAACGCTTCCATCGGAGCATCGAGGAGGAGATATGGAACCACGAGAGCCTGTCTGCATACATAGGCTACTACAACGAGGACAGGCTGCACTGGTCGCTGGATATAGACAACTACGAGACGCCGCTGCGAGCATTCTCCGACAGGGAGGCCACAGATGCGATCAGGAAAAGCAACCCAAAATGGATGGAGGAGGACACCGGTGATGGTGCGATCTATAATCCAAAAAGTAGTTCACCCCTTCTCCGAGGGTGTAAAGTCGGTAAGGATCAGATGCACGGGCCTCATGCATGCCACTGGAAACAAGGGTGTGTGGGTCTGGCGCAAAAGGGCTGGTAAATACGTCAGTCTTGCACGCCCCAACAACATGAATCTAAACAAGTCAGGCGTACAGTGGATAGTACGCCAAAAGCAAAAGGGAGACATGACAAACGCCCAGATAGCCGAATCCATGAACGTCTCGGTCCGCTGGGTACAGAAACTGTGGGCCCGGCACAGGTCAGGCACCATACAGGACATATCGCACCCCGCACGGATGGGAAGGCCCCAGAACGGCATGCCCGGGCGCAGGGAGCACTCGGCGGTCCTCTCGGTGCGACCCTCCGAGCACCTGGGTGCGGCATCCCTGCAGGATCTCATAAGGGAAAAGACCGGGATTAATATCCCGCGACATACACTGCACGGCATGCTAAAGGACGAAGGGATGGCCAGAGACGAGCCCAACGGGCGCAGAAAACGCAGGTGGCTGCGCTGGGAGATGGAGTATTCCAACTCCATGTGGCACACCGATTGGAAGCAGATACACGGCGGAATGCACGATGGCAGGTGGTTTTTGTGCTACGAGGACGACGCATCCCGGTTCGTGACCGGATACGGCATATTTGACAACGCGACTACAGAAAACGCCCTCAAGGTGCTTGACGGGGCCATGCAGAAGCACGGCAGGCCCGCCTCCATAATGACGGACCACGGAAGCCAGTTCTATGCAAACGAAAAACAGGGCGCAAAGAGGGGGCACAGCGAGTTCGAGGAGAGCCTGGAGGCCCTAGGCATACGGCAGGTCCTTGCCGGGGTGCGCCACCCGCAGACAAACGGCAAGGTCGAGAGGCTGCACGGCGAGATACAGCGCAAGCTGCACGAGTTTGAGGATATCATGATGAGAACAAGCGATCCCATGGATCTGTTCATGAAATGGTACAACTACGACAGGCCCCACATGTCCCTTGACCGGGAGAACCGGGAGACGCCGGCGCAGGCATATGAGCGCAAGATGCCCCCTGCGGGCGAAACGGTCATAGATGGGCAGACCAGGGAGGAATATCATGTCAGATAGGGGGGGTGAACTACTTTTCGGATCCCACATGCCTGGGTTCTGTGTAATCTTCGAGACCTGAAATATGGATCTTCTTCAGATTCGATTTTTACGACTAGGCTGAATTTTTACTTAGTGAGGCGTTCTGGATTATCGTCATCCACTTGTTTGTGCCGTCCACGCTTATCAGGGCCGATTCTGCCGGGGTCTGGCCGTCCAGTGCACCGTCGCATGAAGAGTGCATTCGGAGTAAGGCCAGATGTGAAGGGAATGCCGATTACGCTCGAATCAGCAAAGGATCTGGCAAAACGTGACAAGTACCAGTTTGAGGTGTGGGCCGCCACAAGGATAGACGGCATAATGCCAAACCAGAAGAAGGGTAGGGACAAGGGAATCGACGGAAGGGGATACATCCATGTAGGATCTGGTTCTAGGGGACAACCCAAATACGAGAAAGTGATAGTCTCCGTAAAGGGAGGAAATCAGATAGGCCCTGCAATGGTGCGTGATCTCAAGGGAACGGTCGAGTGCGAAGGTGCGGGGTTTGGCATATTTGTCTGCGTAAGAGAACCCACATCCGAAATGAAAAAGGAGGCCGCATCCGGCGGCATGACCCAGACGCCGCTAGGTACAGAACATCCGAAGATTCAGATTTACACGATTATGGACTATTTTGACGGGAGGCTTCCAAACCTGCCTCAGATCAGCAACATCATGCAGGTGCCGGTTACAGAGAAAAGGCAGAGTGGAAGACAGAGTGTGCTGTAGACATGAAAGAAGAAGACAAAGCAACTGGTGTTTTTTTGGATTTCATGAACAAGAAGATGGAATCATACAGAGAACTTCTTCCAGCGATCAAGAACAGGGATCGGCAAAGAATACGTGAGCATCTTGTTGAGAATATGGTCGAGGACATATTTATGATAGGAAAGTTGCGGAACATTATTGGAACTGATCCGGGCGAGCCTCTTCATGATAAGAGCAGAGAGCAACTCAGGGTGATTTTGCTCGAATATTTGAAATGAGCTCGTTCCACTCTTGAATCGTCTTGGAATGCATTTGTCTGTGCGGGTCATCTCCGATATCAGTTCAGTCATATGATTTGAAAGGTATTTTGCCTGTTTTAGGAAGCAGTGTAGGCCACAAAGGAATACAGAATGATTGCATTCTCTCACGTCCCGGCAGCGTTACATGACCCATAAGACAGCTAAGTGAAATGTAAATGAGATTTGCTGTTTTACCTTGCTGCTGAGGCGTTGCGCCTCGTGCCCAGTTTTTGTTTTTGCTCGATTTCAGGGTACTTTTCACTTAGCTGATAAGAGAACAGGTTGAGCTCAATTCAGAGAAGATCCATATCGCGAAGATTACACAGAACCCACCCGTACAGGTAGGCAGTCTTGCCAATTGACAAAGTCATAGAATGTTGCATGGGTGGGGCCTCAATCACGGATAGGGGAAACCTCAAACTCGGCGAACTGACGATCCAAAGAAAAGGCGGTGACGGCAGAAAGCCAACTGCCCCGGTTGCTACAGTTCAGGTTCTCACCCAGGGGACTTTTTGACATACGGGGAACAGACATCGTTGAGAGAAGAAGGATTCAGGCATGATAATTTCAGAGAAGTCCATATTTCAGGTCTCGAAGATTACACAGGACCGTTGCCTGGTGGCGAGGCGATAACCACATCTGCGACCTTACAGGTAGGCGGCTTGGCTCTGTACGTGATGCAGAGCCCAAAAACGGTGAGGGGGAGGACTCTTGAGGCCATCAATAACCTATGTTTTCTGCCATGGTTGTAACAGGACGTTCCCGGCCTCGTATCGGCTGCTAAGTGGTGACCTGCTCATGGATCGCCACAAACGACGGGGCTGCAAAATCAACTATTATCAGGAGGTCTTGGTTCCTGTCAAGTGAGGACTGCAAGAGGATCGAGATGATCCGGTGCAACACCTGCGATGGCGACTATGCCAAGGACGAATGATCCGAGGCATTGAGCTCCTGCAGAAAGAAGGGACATGACCTCCGGGAGTATACTAGGACGGTTAAGATGGACGACGGCGCGCGGTACTGCTTGGCTCACGGCAAATGGATCAACCTCAAGAAGGAGGAGGACAGAACAGAACACGCAGACTGTAAGATGCAGATAGAACATACTGTAATGGCACATTCCAAGCTTGCCTCAGCCCTGCAGCTGGAGGAGCAGCAGAAGAAAACCAAAAAGAAGCCCAAGGAATCCGCAGAGGAGGAGAGGCCTGACCCGTACAAGACGGCAATGCAGATCCTAGCGGGAAAAAAGCGCGACATCATCACACTCAAGGAGACCGGTGAGGTTTACTTGAGACAGAACCGCGTTTATCACTATGCAGGAAGGGAGATGGCAGAGCTCAAGGCAGCCATAACCCAGACGTGGCCGACACGGACAAACCACGAGCGCTCCGAGATCATCTCACACATCAAGGACAGGACGCTGGCCTCAAGGCTGGACTTTGATTCTGATCCCAATCTGCTGAACTGTAAGAACGAGTTCGTCCACCTAGAATCCGGCAGAAAGATAGATGAGGATCCCGACAATCCGTTTTTGAGTACCAGGCAGCTTGACGTCAATTTCGTCCCGGATGCAGGCGAGTCTACCAAATTCCTGAAATTCCTAGAGGAAATAATGCCGGATCCGGACACTAGGGCTGCCCTCTGAGTTCTGCGCCTCCGTCTTGCTGCAGAATAGGGTAAGCGTCCCCAAGTACTGCCTATTGCAGGGCGACAGGCATGACGGCAAGAGCACCTTGCTAAAAGTCCTCAAGGCAATCCTTGGCAGAAGCGCCGTAAGCTCAATCCCCTGGCAGGCCCTTGAGCATGACCGCTTTGCCGCCGTGAATCTGGGCGGCAAGCACGCCAATATCTTCTATGATTTACCGGAGGGCGCCCTAAAATCCACGAGTGTGAAAGTCACCAGTCATGGGCGATGAGAACATCTACGTGCACCACAAGGGCAGGACAGCTATTCAATGACGTTTACCGGCAGGCTACTATTTTCATACAATGCCCTGCCGGAGCTCCCAAAGATGAAAAAAGCGGATCTGTGCCGGATCGCCCTGTTCAGGTTTGAAGAGATATTCGGGGGCGATACCGACAACAAGCAGCTGCTCGCCCAGCTTACCGAGCCAAGGGAGAAATCTAGGATATTGAACCTCCTGCTCAAGGAGGCCAGAAAAATCATCGAGGGCGGCGGCCTCTCACACGGCCAGTCAGAAGAGGACATCAAGTGGCTCTGGCAGCAACACTCCAACAGCGCCAGGCAGTACGGTGCAGAGCAGGCAACGCAGACTAGGGACGGCGAGCCCAAAATCAAGGCAAAAGAGGTCTATGAAGCCTGTGGAGGGTGGATTGACATCGCCTGCGGAGATCCTTTCGTAAACTTTTTATTTACATTTGTATATGTTTGGTTTACAATGCTAGAGAGACTCTTTACATCAAAGTCTAGGGTAAGGATACTTGAACAGGTTCTGTTGAATCCAGATGCAGAGTACCACATACGCAAGCTGTCAAGAGTTGTCGGTGTTTCCCCGGTTCAGGCACAAAAAGAACTGAGCAACCTGCAGTCACTCGGTCTCCTGAAAAGCAGAAGGGAAGGAAACATGGTACTGTACCGTTCCGAGAGAAGGTCTCCGATCTGGGATGATCTTAAAAGAATATTCCTCAAGACCGAAAGTGTGGGACAGGTGATACGTGAGGGGATGGGTAATGACTGCAGCGAGGGGATCAAGTACGCTGCCATATACGGATCGGTGGCAAGGGGTACGGAAACGGCCACAAGCGATGTGGACATGCTGGTAGTCGGCGACAACGTCAATGAGGATTCAGTGCTGTATTCAATTGCAAAAATTGAAAAAAATATCGGGCGTGAGATCAACATTTCAATATGGACTGAAAAGGAATTCAGGCAAAAATCAAGCGAGCGGATTCCACTGATAAGGGAAATTTTAAAGACTCCCATAATAATGACGGCAGGAGACAAGAATGAATTTAAGCGATCTATTAAGAAAGAATTTGGTTGAAAAGTTTGGCTCTGCCGACACCGAGCAGGTCAAAAACGAGGTACAAATTGCAATAAGTGATGTCGCCTCTGCTAAAAAAATGGCGGAGATTAAAGAATGGGGCTGGGCCCACAATGCGGCCTACAATGCGATGCTACAGGCCGGCAGGGCATTGATGTTTTCACGTGGATACAGGCCAAAGAGTCACGAACACCACATGGCGGTGGTATCGTTTATCGAGGTGGTATATTTTGCAAAAATACCACAAGATGTCATTCGGGCATTTAGGAAGGCGAGATTGCGCCGAAATGAATCCTTGTACGGCCAAGCAGGAACCATATCCGAAACTCAGGGAAAGAAACTGGTAGAAATGGCAGACATTTTCGTTGTAAAAACAAGGGAGCTTCTGAAATTTGGCGATCATGCACAATCTGACTGATAGGCCGCCTAGCGCAGTAGAGCCGTAGTATGAACATAAAATAATCGATCATAATTTGACATAGTTGCCTGTTTTTACACAAAAGTGTTCGATTTTCAATTGTGCGTACTATGGCACACTTTGCCGGTGTGAATCGGAGTGGCACAAAGTCACGCCCTCTTGCCGGCCAGGCATGAAAATCACGGTTGCATCAAAATTCATGTCCGACCAGTCAGGAGGTGGCCCTGTACGCCAGGAATGATCATAGACTTAGCCGCCATTATATTTTCTGAGAATCCTGCGGATGATCATCGCTGGCGCGACTAGGTACATTCCGACGTTGATTGCAATAACGCCTAGGCCATAGCCCAGTATTTCGTGCTCAGAGCCGATATCGACATGGCTCAGAATCGCAAGGGTGGAAAGCAGTGGTGTAATTGCTATCCTTACTGCCTCCTTGAAGGCGGGGTTTTGCCGCTCCCAGTCGGCAACCGTGGGGGAGAACAAATAGTACAACTGGCTGAATCCGGCCATGAATGCAGAGCCGGACTGGGTGTTCAGCACCGCGTTGTCACGGATTTCCCGGAGGAGTTGAACCTGCGGCGCCATCTCCGAGCCATATGCTGCAGTTGCAACAAGACACCCTCCGTCCTGGCCGCCGTCGGCGCTGGCTTGGGTTTGCTCCTCTGCCTCAAGCGTCCTGAACGTCTCTACGGCCTGATCAAACTCGTCCAGGTGGGATCCATAGTCGCCTTCTGAGGCAGTATATGTTAGTGCGTAGAATTTTTCATTTTCAAGAAATGTGACCTCGTTGAACCTTACATTTACGGCGGTCTCGCCGTCATCAAACGTTCCGTCTGCCAGCAGCACAAAGCTTTCACGGCCATAAAGATCGGTTTTTTCCTCAGATACCAACTCCAGATCACCAGAGTCCAGTGCCGGTCGAATGGATTGCTTGCGCTCGCTTATTTTGTCGTCCAGTGACTGGCCGCCAGAGTACGATATTGTTACTGAGATGGAGGGGTTGATTCCCTCGGTTCCCTGTGTTACTGCCACGATGTCAGGAACGTCCGGCCTGGATTTTTGGGGTTCCTGTAGCAGCCATCCAACAGGTGCCAGGAACTCTACGCCCAGTTTTTTGTTGGAGTATACCTGGTTGTCAGGAAGAGTGATGTTGTTTTCCAGGCGTGCAGGTTCTCCAAGCTCAATCAGATCATCGACCTCGGATTTGGGCAGTACCTCGGCCCGGAGGATTTGGGCGCCTTCCCGGTCCACAGGAATGGTGGCCCCCGGCTCGTTTTGTGATGCAGTACCTTGTGTGAGGGGGGTTTCCAATTGCGCAATCCTGTCAAGCGTCTCAAAGCTCTCCGCCGTTACCAGCCGGCCAAACACGGTATAGCTGCCATCTAGAAAGGCAGAATCCCTATGAACTATAAAGAACTGCGAGCCCGCACTGTCTGGATCACTTGATCTTGCCATCGAGACGATTCCCCTGACATGACTGATATCGTTGAATTCCGCGTCAATGTGATATCCGGGATTTCCCGTTCCCCACTGTGTGGTACTATCATATGTCCCGGGTTTTGTTTGCGGATCGCCCCCCTGGATCATGAATCCAGAGATTATCCTGTGAAACACGGTGCGATCATAGAACCCCTCGCCGGCCAGCCTGATGAAGTTATCGACGTGGTTGGGCGCATCCTCGTGGAAAAACTCTATGACGAGTTCTCCAGACGGGGTATGCAATACGACGACGTCCTGGGCCTGTCCGTGGCTGGATCCAGAAAATCCCACGAGAAAGGCGCTGAAAATCGCAAGGAGGACGAGTTTCCGCATGAGGATCCCTCCTTCTGGGTTAAATAAAAGCCCTGACAACATTGTTTTTAACGAGCGGGCCCGTGAATGGTAAATGTGGATTTTGGTGAGAAAATTCAGGCGCACATAGTATCGGTGTGGCGCGAGCCCAAGAAGTTTCTCTCGATCGGGGGAAGGGAGGGCATGCTGGTGCTGACTGACAGGCATTTGGCCTTCATCCACAAGACGGATGCAAAGATGAGGTGGTGGCAGGCAGTCGTCTCAAGACAGGTCGTGATGCTTATCAAGTCAAAAAACGTCATGAACATTCATGACGGATATGACGAGGAGAACTTTGGGGAGGATGTAGAAAATGAAAAAAACGTGGTTTTGGGGTTTGATGACATCTTGGATATCGGCCACGAGGACAAGACGTGGGGCAGTGTCCTGTCGGTGGAGTATCAAAGGGGCGGTAAAATTGAGCGGCATCAATACTCCATAGTCCAGGACTGGGTAAAGTATCCGGCAAAGGATCCCACCAAGTTCATGAAGGTGGACTGGGAGCCGTTTGTAAAATACATTAAAGACAGACAGAAGATTACGAGATAGGTTGTCAAAGGTATATGCCGTAGGCGTGGGTCCGGGCTCTCCAAAATACGTAACAAGACTGGCAGAGGAGATAATTTCCGAGTCTGATATCATCATTGGATACGAATACACGCTAAGGACAATCAGGCATCTTTTGAAGAACAAGGAGGTCGTTACCGTAACAATGTCAAGCCAGGAGGAGGCGTACCGTAAGGTTCTGTCAAGGCCCGGGGGAAAGACCGTGGTTGTCCCCTTTACGGGGGATGTTAGCTTTTCAGAATCAGAGGTCGTTGATAGGTTGATAGAGTTGTTTGGAGAGGTGACCATAATTCCGGGAATCAGCTCGGTGCAGGTTGCCGCTGCAAGAACTGCCGTGCCGCTGGACAAGTCAAGGGTGATCACGCTTCACGTAACGGCTCCCATTGAGGAGAAAAAACTGGAGCTTGTAAAGGCCATTGTTGACGGGTTTAGTGTGGTTCTGGTTCCCAGGCCGTGGCCAAAAATACCTGAAAAACACTTTATGCCGTCAGAGATAGCCCAGTACCTGAAAAAAATGGGTATAGACACCTCCGCTCTGAAGGTGCACGTGTTTGAGGCGGTGACCACCGGTGATGAGACGCATTTTCAGGGGGTGGTCGATGAGTTGGTGGGGGTGGAGTTTTCCCCCCTCTCCATAATGGTTTTTGACCAAACGGAGCCGGACTCGTACATGAACTACAAATGGCAGTGGGGGGGTTAGTTGCCCGGTCGGTTGCTGTCTTGTCTAAGGATCAGGGTGTCAGACTCGGGAAACGTATAGGATACGAGGTTCATCCAGGGGTAGGCAGGATCAATTAGCCTGTAAAAGCCCATCTCCTCGAATGTGGCAGTCCATGATTCCCCCGGTGCAATTTCCCCGCTGTCAAGTCTGCCGTCAAACGTAAAGTCGCAGTTATCTCCAACATAGCTAGAGCCGCTTTGGGCCTCGTCTTGAGATTCACACAGCATAAATCCGCCCGAGTTGATCCTGACGGTTGCCGCCAGGCCGGTTCCACTCACCAGGGTGTGAGGCACGACATCGTCGTTTACAAACGTAACAGACGTGTCCGGAGTGATAGTCAGGCTGTCAACTGAAAAGTATCCCCCTTTTTGGTAGGTGTCCCTTCCGATATAGCTTGATGTGAGGGCTGGGTTTGATGCGCCCTTGAGGATGTGAACGGTTATCTCCCCTGCAGGGCCTTCCGTGGTGGCCGGTGTGGGTGCATTTGAGAGTTGGCCAATATAGATAATCTTGTAAGTCGTGTCCCCGTCTATGATCCTGCCGGTAAACGTGTAAATCGAGCCGCTTTTGCTGTTTTGGATTAGCCTGCCCAGTGCGCTAATTGTTATCTCGTCACCGCCGTCGGCGGACTCTGCAGTCGCTGAAATTCTAATGTACTTGCCCTCCCTCAATGATGATGCCTGGGAACCAGTAATGGTATAGTCGTTGTTGGTGATTGTCACAAGGCCGCCTTCAATGTCTATGCTGGTTCTGCTTCCCGACTGGGCGCCGGTTTCCAGGACAATGTTCAGATCGGAGGTCTTGATTGTCCGCTCGGTGGCAAGATATCCCGCACCTTCCAAGACAAGGGATTGGTTTGGAGATATCGCATGGGCGTCGCCTGCGGCTAGGCCCAAAACTAGCACTGCAACGGTCGCAAGCAAGACTAGGCCCGGATTCATGAGGTTTTTTCGCCAGGTTTGGTTTATAATTTACTACTAAATTATTTTAGATGTAAGGAACAGTATATCTAAACCAAACGGTTTGGGGGCCTCGTACTGTCGACTGTGAGGCCACGCCACTTTGGCCAGGCAGGAAAGTCACGGCTACGTTTGTGTAAGCGCCCGACCCATCAGTACGGGTTGTTTTGGGCTGGCTAGGCAAAACCCCTAAAGGCCCGGCGGCATCTCAAGGTTAGACTCCATCGCCAGCTCTATTGCATAGAATTCTAGGTATCCACCAGCCAACAACAGGCCTACCACAACTCCAACCTCGATCCCGACAGGTTTGAACTGTGGTTTTAGTGGTGTTTTTCTTACAATGGCATAAATCAACATGTAGCTCCTAGATATTCCCAGGGAATAGGCTGCAAGCTCCATGATTCCAAAGGGTGAAAGATACAGTATTGCCAGTGGGGGTATGCCGATTAGTTCCGGAGTGGTGGTGGTGATTGCAGAAAACGCCATGCCGGTAGACCAGGCAGAGAACAGGCCCCAGGCCACCCCGAATCCAGGAATAAACATTGGAACTGCAAGCATGGTGTTATGTACAAATATGCCAAACCCATCAATTCCATCTATTAACTCATTGAACTCCTCCATGAAGATCTCAGCCTCCTCCTCTGACACCTCCGTTTCGGCCCCTACCGAGTACGCTGCAGAGAAGATGCCGACAAAAATGAAAAACAACACAATGCGGATTTTCACACTGTTCATCCAGGCCGATCATATTTGAGGGTTGGCAGGACGGTGGGCAGGTTTAATTAAAACACGCAATATTTGGTTCTATTGAACAGAGAGGTGTCTTTTGCGCTAAACTATGCGCTGAGCAAGGGATTTCAGATACATCCGGATGCCTTTGAAGTCCTGGGGAGGATTGAGGCCGGGGAGTTAGAAAGGATCATCAAGGATCTGGTCAAGGAGAAGGCCAGGCAGAGGCTCTACCACATCAACCAGGATGACTTGGAGGAGTTTCTGGGAATAAAGGATGATGGTGCCATTGATGGTGATTTTGAGATCCTGTCTGATCCGACCAAGAGCATCACCTCTGCGGAGGGGGTAAGTGGGTACAACTCCTTGTTTGCAAGCAGGTTCTCAAAGTTAAAACGAATCGTTTCGGACCGTCCCGAGTCAAGAATGTTAAAGTCGATTTCCAGTGTGGTGGATGAAAAGTCAAAGGACGACATATACGTCTGTGGGTTGGTCACCGAGCGCAGTTCCGAGCGTAGCATCGTAAGGCTGGTCATAGAGGATCCCTCATCCTCCATGGAGGTCATTGTGTTTGATGAGGATCTCAAAGAGGAGGCGCGGGGCCTGCTCTTGGACCAGTTTGTTGTGGTCAGGGCGGCCCCCGGCAAGAGTGGTGGATATATTGCGAGGGATATTATTCTGCCTGACGTTCCGGATAGGGCCTCCAACCGTTCAGAGACCGAGGCCTATGCGGTGCTCCTTTCGGACTTGCATGTCGGGAGCAGGTATTTTATGGAGGGGCAGTTTGAGTCCTTTACCGGCTGGCTCCAGTCCCCGGACCCAATAGCACGGAAGGTGCGCTTTGTGTTAATAGCGGGAGATGTTGTGGATGGGGTCGGAATATACCCAAACCAAGACAAGGAGTTAGTCCACCCCACAATAGAATCCCAACTGTCCAAGTTGGACGAAATGCTATCAAAAATTCCAAGGAACGTCAAGGTCTTTATGATTACAGGAAATCACGATCCCGGCCGGCGCGCCCTCCCACAACCGGCATTGCCCCAGAAATACAACCAAAGCATTTGGGAGAGGGAAAACTACCACCTTTTGGGCAATCCTGCAATGGTTTCCTTAAACGGGGTCAAAATATTGATGTTTCATGGACAGAGTATCGACGATATTGTCAAGACGACTCCCGGTCTGAGCTATGACAAGCCGGTAAACGTGATGAGGCGCCTGATCATGGCGCGGCATATGAGTCCGATCTATGGTTCACAGACGCCAATTGCCCCAGAGACCGATGACATGATGGTCATTGACGATGTGCCGGACGTCCTTCACATGGGACATGTGCACGTGGTGGGCTTGGATATGTACAAGGGCGTCTTGTTGGTAAACTCAGGCGCATGGCAGGCACAAACACCCTTTCAAAGCAGTGTGGGCGTGGCGCCTACGCCAGGCATAGCCATTATTGTAAATCTCAAGACCTTCAAGGTATACAAGAAGGACTTTTCTGAAGACTAGATGATGTCCTCCAAGGACAGATCGTTTTTGAGTGTCTCTTTTACCATTTCTGGTGGAATGGTAAGCTTGAATTTTTTTGTTCTGCCGTGGATTCCCTGGTGAACTAGTCTTCCCGAGATGATTCCGGACAGTTCTATCTCGCTGAGCATTTGTGTGACCCGTCTTTGGGTTAGCTCCTTTTGCCTTACTGTCTTGCATAATGCCTTGTATGCAGTGTAAATCCCGCCCGTGGATGATCCTGCAGTCCGCATCACGGCAATGATTAGGAGTTTTTCATGTAGTGGGTATGATTTGAGGGCCGTCGTCTCCTTGTCTTCCTCGATTTTTTGGGAGGCGTCACGGATGTGTTGTTCGGTGATTTTGTCGGATTGTTGGCGTTCGGCGGTTTCAGCCGCAACCCTGAGTAGATCGATTGCCCGTCTGGCGTCACCGTGCTCGCGGCCTGCCATGGCAGCACATAGATTCAATGCCGGTTCTTCGATCGAGGAGTTCTCAAAGGCCTCGTTTACCCTTCCTTCCAGGATTTTTCGAAGTTGGCCTACCGAATAGTTTGTAAATACAATCTCCTCTTCCCCGAGGCTGCTGATAACCCTTGCATCCAGGCGTTCTTTGAAGGTGAGATCATTTGAGATGCCTATTATGGTCAGCGTGCCTGATTTTAGGTTCTCGTTTGCGCGGGTTAGTTGGTAAAGTATGTCCTTTCCCGTTTTGGTGACCAAGTGAGCAAGATAGTCAATTTCATCTATCACAAAAACCGCGTTTGTTTTGTTTTTATTTATGTTGGCCAGCAGACGTTTGAAGACTTCACTGATTGACAGGCCTGTTGATGGTAGATCCCTGTCTGACAGGCCCAACTGCCTGCCCAAACTAACCAACAATCCATAAAGGGTGGTTTCCACCTTGGAGTTTGCATATGCTAGTTTGATTGGAAAGTTGCTTTTTTCCACCCTTTCTTGGATTTTTAACAACACCTTTCTTACGACAAGGGTCTTGCCGGTTCCCGGCTTTCCATATACAAGAAGGTTTGATGGCCTTGATTGTTTTAGGATTGGAAGTAATGATTGTGTGACTCGCTCCTGTTCAACATCCCTATGTAAAATTATGTTTGGAATATAGTCAAAATGTAAAATTTCCCTGTTTTTGATAAGGGACTTGCCACCTTCTGCAGCATCCAATAACCTATCAACCGGGTCACCAGACACACCCACACACCTTTATTTCCATTAGTTACCACAATACCTCTCCTAGAACTGTATAGAATCAAACAACAACTCAAATTCAGTATATGATTAATTATTTTTGGTTAGATTTAGTTTCTTAAAAAAAATTTGAAAAAAAAAGGAGTGGAAATAAAGGTGTGTGGGTGGTTTTTTGGCTTGACAGATAGGTTAATCTGGTGTTAAAATTGACAAAAAATGGTTATTTTGACCCCTTTATTTCCACTCTAGGTGTTAAACAACCCCTTAACATGGTTAATATACAAATTTTGACCCCTTTATTTCCACTCCAGGCATGAAAACAAGGGATTTTTGGTAGTTTTTTTTAAAAAATTGTTAATAATAAAAAACCCCCTAGGCGTGGGCTAGGCAGTCAATATTAACAACCCTGTTTATTAACAAAATTTTATAGACCTATTGAATGGTTAATAATTAATCCTTATTGATCACATATGGTAAGAAATAAGATTAGTATAGGTACGGTAGACTCTGATGGTAATCCCCTTCATCTTAAATTAGAGGGAAACATAACCAGAGAACGCCTTTTCAAATTATTGGATTCGATGGGTATAATGGATGTTGAACAGGAATCTCAACCACAGAACCTAGATTCTATTGGGGGTAAAATCTGGAATATTATTAACAAATTCTATTTAATAGGAAAATTCACCTCTACAGACCTACTTGAAAAATATGAGGATGAGTATAACGAGCCGATCAAACTCAGTGTAATTTCCACATATTTATCAAGATTTAATGAAAAAGGCAGGGTAAACAGGGTTAAATCAGGCAGGGAATGGACCTATCAAATAACAAAAACGGGCCAAAAACCCCACCTAACTAATTACAACCCTTCTAATAATTAGACGGTCTCTTTCCATAACAACTTTAACATAATCACCTTTTTGCATGTCCATATACTTTCGAAACTGTTTTGGTAGTGATATGGTACCAACCGATGAAATCTTTACCAAAACCTCCAAACCACCTGCAGACATTTTTATTATAATTTATAATGATTATAATTAATAAAACTTTACAATTTAAAAATTTAAATAAAATATAAAGAAAAACTAACAAACCAAACCACAACAAAGGGGCAACCCTGCAGGGTCTGGTGAGTTTTGGTTCTCTAACCTGTGTTTTTGGCTGACACATCACCCCCCCACCCCATTGTGTGGAACTTGGAAAATTATAAAAAACCGGGGTTATGTAGCAGTTATGGGACCTTTAACCAAACCAACTCTTTCCTTACCTTTATCGGTAATTGAGTAAGTATATGGTTTTGTACTAACATTTCGATCAACATAACCCCCCTCAAACAACCTCTTCATTAACCTGGAAGTGTGCTCCCTACTCCTTCCAAGTGTGACTTGTATATCACGTGACGTCATTGATTTGTCTGTGATTAGTTGCAACACATAATCTACGGCGTCATTTGAGGTCATGTTGGGCAGCCTTTGTGCCTGGGATGATTGTTTTTCAACCTCCACCTTCACTTGTGGGACATCTTCTATAACCTGTGAAGCTTGCCTGATCCCCACCTCGACCCCTGGTTCTTTTTGAGGTTTTTTTACAACACCATCATCCAACCCTAGGGCATCTAGGCGTATTTTCATATCGATTAGTTGACGCTCGTAATACTCTAGGCGCGCCAGTTGGCTGGGATCGATTTCCACCCTCTTCAGATTAACATAGGGCCGTATTTTATAGTATGCATAAAATCCACCCAACCCCACTAAAAACGCGACAACCACCACAAATATCACTTCAGGATCGGGAATTTCTACCAACATCACTATCCTACATCATGCATGGTGATTTATCATATATGGACAAACATTATTTACCTAATGGGTAAAGAAAAACACCACCACATTATCACAACAAACACGAAATTTTATTCACAAACTCTCCAACCATCACATATTGCAGGCCTGCCTGACCACCCTGTCTATCACATCAATGACTTCCTCCTCTCTTTCAGGGAAAACATCACCATCTTTTATCACGGAAACCTGTTCCGAAAGCCTTGTTATCACATCAATGTCATCAGGCAAGAGCACGCCTAGTCCGCGCAAAAGAATGATTGAATAGTAAAGACCCACCAACTTGCTCCTGGACTGGCTTACCTGCCTGTAGTACGCCCCCTTTGTTATGGAAAACTTGGACTCACTAAGGTTCTTCTGATTTAAAATAATTTCAATTTGTCGCTCTGTAAACAACGATTTTTCTATAATTTGTCTTATGATATTATTAAATTTAGAAGACCCAAACCCCGACATAGCTATACAAACCTGTATACTATTGTTCCAATTAAACTTTAAAGAGCTAGATTAGAACCTGATTTATGACTAGAAACACCGTAGAAGACCACCTGCAATCCGAATTAAAAAGGAAAAACACCCTGCTTTTCGTGTTGATTGACTCTGAAGTTTCAGACCCGGACTCGTCTTCAAAACTGGCAGCCGAGGTTGAAAAAATAGGGGCCTCGGCCATACTGGTTGGAGGTTCTTCTGCCACTGATCAATTGGAGATGTCCAAGGTGGTAAAAAACATTAAAAAAAACATCAAAATCCCAACCATTCTGTTTCCTGGAAACGTAACCGGTATTGTTCCAGAGGCAGACGCCATTCTCTTTAGCTCGTTAATGAACTCTGAAAACCCATACTTTATCACCCAAGCTCAGGCCTTGGGAGCTCCCAGCGTCCTAAAATTTGGACTGGAACCTCTGCCTACCGCGTATTTAATAATCGGTGAGGGAACCTCTGCCTGGTTTGTGGGCTCTGCAAGAGGAATTCCATTTGAAAAACCCAAAATAGCAGCCGCATATTCACTGGCTGCCCAGTTTTTGGGCATGCGGTTCGTCTATCTGGAGGCCGGCTCGGGAGCCAAGACCAGCGTCACACCAGAGATGGTCAGAACCGTAAGAAGGACCTTCAAGGGCTTCATAATCGTAGGTGGGGGCATCCATAATCCCAAGACCGCCAAGTCCCTAGCCCAATCCGGCGCAGACGCGCTGGTTATTGGTACGATGTTGGAAAAACCTGGAAGCTCCAAAAAACTGACCGAAATAGCAAAAGCCATCGAATCCGTCAAGAAGTAGATGTCAGACAACACCACTCTAAACAGAATTCGGGGCATGAAGATGCCAGACTATTACCGGAACTACTACTCTGTACTGTCCGAGGACACATACAAAATATTTGAAAGGGCAGCAGATGCCAAGTCCACACTTGTGGACTCTTCGGGCATGGTTGAGCCCAAAATAGCCTTTGACCTGGCTGATCGTGTGGCAAAAATGCACGACATCGACATCTCCGATCCACTGCGGGATCTTCTCCAAACCAACGGAAAGGAGCTGTCTGCGCTCATAATGTCCGAGGAAATTGCACGTGGAAAGTATCTTCCACAGGATGCGACTTTGGAGGAAAGACTTGATCTTGCAGTCCGGGTGGGCCTCGCAGTTGTTACGGAGGGCGTTACCATAGCCCCGTTACAGGGAATCAGCGAGGTCACGATCAAAAAGAACAAGGACTCGACTGAGTACCTGTCCGTCTCCATAGCGGGACCGATGCGCTCTGCGGGAGGTACGGAATCCGCAGTAACCATGCTGATTGCGGATCATGTTAGAAAGGCAGCAGGCCTGGGCGAGTACCAAGCCAACTCATTTGACGACGAAACCGGTCGGTTCGTAGAGGAGCTAAGAATCTATGAAAGGGAGGCCGGAAGCTTCCAGTTTCATGTACTGGATGACGACATTGCCACGGTGATCTCACACCTTCCCGTGGAGCTTGACGGCGTTGATACCGATCCCTACGAGGTTGTAAATCACAAGGGCATGGCACGAATGAAGACCGACAGGGTTCGGGGCGGAGCACTGAGGGTCCTAAACGACGGATTGATTGGACGTGCCAAAAAACTCCTCAAAAGAATCGAGCTGTACAATCTTGATGGGTGGGAATGGCTCAATGATCTAAAGGGGGCCGTTCAGGCGGGAGACAAGGAGGAGGACGCCGCTGCCAAAAGAATGCGCGAAGTCATCACCGGCCGCTCCGTCCTGTCCACGCCCAACAGACTGGGGGGCTTTAGACTGCGGTATGGGCGAGCATGCAACACCGGATTTGCCTCGATCGGATTCCATCCCGTAATCGCCGAAATCCTGGATCATACCATCACCGTGGGCACACAGGTCAAAATTGACATGCCCGGAAAGGGCGCCACTGTGGCATTTGTAGACTCGATTGATACTCCCACCGTGAGGCTCAAAAACGGCGACGTTGTCAAGGTAAGGGACGTCCATCACGGCATATCGCTAAAGCCCGAAATTGAGAGAATCCTCCACCTGGGCGATGTCCTGATCTCGTTTGGGGACTTTTTAGAAAACAACGCGCAGCTCGTACCGACTGCCTATGTTGAGGAATACTGGACGGAGGATCTCAAAGCCCAACTCTCAAAGCACACACCCGGCGACGAGTCGCTCAGGCAGTTTCTTGACAGGCCACCGGGCCCCGACGAGGCAGTTGATCTTGCACTAAAATTCAAAATCCCACTGCATCCCCAATATCTTTACTATTGGGACAAGATAACCAACGGGGATCTCAAGGTCCTTCTTGGGGGAAAGGTAGAAAACCACCAAACCCTATACCCACAGTCTGCCAAAAAAATCCTCGAAAACCTGGGGGTTCCCCACAAAAACCAAGACGGCAGAATAGTCTTGGAAGGCACCGAGTCCAAGGTTTTCTATAACCTGCTGTTTCGAAACAGGCTTGACATCGATTCCAGTCTGTCGGCAGCTGAGAACATCTCAAAAACCTCCGGCATCGCCATTAGAAACAAGTTCTCGACTGCCATAGGCGTTAGAATAGGCAGGCCTGAAAAGGCGGCACCGCGGCAGATGAAGCCCCCGATTCACGCGCTGTTCCCTGTTGGTGACAAGGGCGGCATTACCAGGGATCTGCTCAAGGCGTCACAGGGGCCCGACTTTTACACAAGCATTTCCAACAGGATGTGTAAGAGCTGCGGCGTGCCCTCGATTGGAATTCGATGCCAGCATTGCGGAGAAAAGACTGCCATCTCCTACAGGTGTTTTGCATGCAAGAACACCGTGGATTCGGACTATTGTAAAAAATGCAAGCGAAAAACACAGACATACTCGTACCGCGCATTTCCTCTCAAGAACAAGCTGATGGCGGCCCAGGAAAAAACCGGCATTCGCGCCCAGGAGCCCTTCAAGGGGGTAAGGGAGATGATCAACCAGGACAAGATTGCCGAGCCCCTGGAAAAAGGCCTGATGAGGCAAAGTCACGGACTTACGGTATTCAAGGACGGCACGGTAAGATATGACGCTACAAACTCGCCCCTGACCCACTTCAAGCCCTCGTGGATTGGAACCCCCATCTCAAGACTCAGGGAGTTGGGATACACGCATGATGCTGACGGGGAGCCCCTGACCAATAAAGAGCAGATCCTGGAGATTCGCATGCAGGACGTGATAATACCACACGAGTGTGGAAAGTACCTCGTTGACACGTGCAGGTACATCGACTCGGAGATGATCAAACTCTACGAAAAGAGTCCGTTCTATAACGTAAAAAACACCGACGAGCTGGTTGGACACCTGGTCATTGGACTGGCCCCGCACACCTCGGTGGGAATCGTCGGCAGGATAATCGGATATACCGAGACCCACGTGTGCTTTGGAACCCCGAACTGGCACTCGGCAAAAAGGCGTGACGCAGACGGCGATGCCGACTCTATCATGCTGCTAATGGACAGCCTCCTGAACTTCTCAAGGCAGTTCCTGTCGGACAAAATCGGGGGCCTGATGGATGCCCCACTGCTCATACAACCGCTTGTTCTGCCCCACGAGTCCCAGCCCCAGGCACACAACCTGGAGGTGGCAAAATCATTCCCAAGGCGGTTCTTTGAGGATACGCTCAGGCAAGAAAAGGCATCAAACGTTGATTCCGTGGAGATTATCAAAAGCAGGCTGGAGACGGCCGAGCAGTTTTACGGCTATCACTTTACCCACCCCACATCCGGCCTGACAACGTCAAAATCACGCAGTGCATACTCCACCCTTGGATCAATGCTTGACAAGCTTGACATGCAGATCAAAAACGCCGATCTGATCGAGGCAGTCGACACTGCAGAGATCGTATCCAACGTAATCTCCACACACCTGGTGCCTGACATCATGGGAAACCTCCGTTCGTATGCCAGGCAGAGCTTCCGATGCACGGCATGCGGACGCAGCTATCGAAGGACGCCGCTGATCCAAAACTGCGTGTGCGGACACAAGCTAATCCAGACCATCACCCGGGCCTCGGTCGAAAAATACCTAAAGCTTGCAAAAAGACTGGTTCAAAAATATGATGTGGGCCAGTACCAGGCCGGAAGAATCAGGGCGCTGGCAGACGAGATAGATCTGGTCTTTGGCAAAAACGCCGGGGATCAGCTGCTGCTTACCGATTATTCCTGACTATCTTAGCCTGACGTATTCATACGCGCCCAGCTTTTTGTCAAAGCAGTAATGAACCCTTTGAAAGTCCTTTCTCAGGGACCTTACCTTGGATCGAACCCTCCCCGCATCCCTCTTTTCGATGACCACCCCCTTGATGTACTCTGCAATGTCCTGCATCTCGGCCTCCTTCATACCCAGCCTGGTTATTTCAGAAACGCCCAGCCTTATCCCTCCGGGGTGGAAGTAGTTCCTTCCGTCCCTGATGTCCCCCGGAATCAGCTGCCTGTTGACGATGATGTTGGCCTTTTCCAAGTCGGCCTCGACCTTTCCGCCGTCTGAATAGTCTAAAACGTTGACCGCAACCTGGTGGGACTTGGTGTACCCCACACCCTCTCCTAGGACCTTAAAGCCGCGGTCGCTTAGGGCACCGGCAAGCACCCTTGCGTTTTTAACAACCTGTCTTGCATAGTCCCTGCCAAACTCCAGCGCCTCGGCAAATGCTACTGCCTTTGCGCCCATGTGATGGATGTGGTGATTGCTTGTCAGGCCGGGGAACGTTGCCTTTTTGACTGCCTCGGCATGCTCCTCTCCGCCCAAAACTAGGCCCCCCTGCGGGCCGAAGAGCGTCTTGTGGGTGCTCATTGTCATGGTGTCGGCCCCCTCCCTCAGGGGATCTTGGAACCGGCCGCCCGCAATCAAGCCGGCAACGTGCGCTGCGTCATAATTGATGTGCATGTCGTAGCTTTTCAAAAAGTCTGATAGCTCCTTTACCGGGTGGGGAAACAAGAACAACGAGCCGCCAAACATCGCCATCCTGGGCAGACGGCCGGCCTTTTTGAGATCCCTTACCTTCTGCTTGGTCTTGTCCACATCAATGGTCATCTCTCCGGCATCAAATGGATAAAACTCGATTTCCAGGCCATGAACTAGGCCTGCAGTCCCCGCATGCTCTTTTTTCCCGTGGGAGATGTGGCCTCCTGCCGGGATTGACGGCGCAAGCATCACGTCGCCTGGATTGGTAAATGCCGAGTAGATTGCCAGGTTGGCCACCACGCCTGAAATGGGCCTGACATCTGCAAACCTTGCCTTGTACAGCCTCCTTGCCAGCCTCATGCATTCGACCTCCACGTCGTCGATGTACGTGCATCCCGCATAAACCCGCTCCCCCGGCCAGCCCTCTGCGTACCTGTTTCCAAAGTCGGAGATCATCGCCTCCCTGACTGCCGGGCTGGGAACGTTCTCGCTTGCAATCAATGGGATGGAGTTCTCAAACCACCTGTTGTGGTCCCTCAGCTTTCCAAAGATCATGTCGTAGGACCTTCTACTTGCTGACTTGGCCATGCGTTAGGGCGGGGATTTCCCAATTTAAAAACACCGTCTGAGGCCCGCCCGATCTGCGGAGTGTGGGATTAAGGAAGGATATAAAAAGGGGAATTTGGGATTTTGAGACCGATGAGTGCGACCAATAAGGGCAGCATGCCAGTTGTGTTACTAAAGGACGGTGCCTCCGAAAGCAAGGGACGTGATGCTCAAAAGAACAACATCTCTGCATGCAAGATCATAGCGGAGATCGTTCATACCAGCCTGGGTCCAAGGGGGATGGACAAAATGCTGGTGGACTCCCTCGGCGATGTTACGATTACAAACGACGGTGCGACGATTCTCAAGGAAATAGACGTGCAGCATCCTGCAGCCAAAATGATGGTCGAGATCTCCAAGACCACCGACAACGAGGTAGGCGACGGGACGACGTCCGCCGTGGTCTTGGGCGGGGCGCTGATAGAGAATGCAGAGTCGCTAATAGAACAGGACGTTCACCCGACGATTATAGTAGACGGCTATAGAAAGGCAGGAAAGAAGGCAAGGCAGTACCTTGAAGGCATTGCAGACAAAATCACGGCAGGCGACAAGGCAGTCCTCAAAAAAATCGCAAAGACCTCGATGCAGACAAAGCTTGTCAGAAAGGACTCTGACCTGCTAGCCGACCTCGCCGTACAGTCCGTCTTTGCAGTGGCGGAGAGAAACGGCGACAGGTATGACGTGGATATTGATGATATAAAGGTGGAAAAAAAGGCGGGAGGCTCGATTGGAGACTCTGGCGTCATCCAGGGCATAGTGCTGGACAAGGAGATCGTACACGGCGGAATGCCAAAAAAGATCTCTGATGCAAAAATCGCACTGATCAACACGGCACTGGAGATCAGCAAGACCGAGACCGATGCAAAAATCAACATCCAGAACCCCCAACAGATGAAGAGCTTCCTGGATGAGGAAAACAGGATGCTCAAAAACATGGTTGACAAGGTGATTGGCTCAGGCGCCAACGTCGTACTGTGCCAAAAGGGCATCGACGACATGGCCCAGCACTATCTTGCCAAGGCAGGCGTCATAGCAGTCAGAAGGATCAAGGAAAGCGATCTGACAAAACTTGCCAAGGCCACGGGCGCCCGAATCGTCACCAACCTTGACGACCTGTTCGACAAGGATCTTGGCGCCGCCGAGACCGTAGAAGAGCGTAAAATCGAGGAGGACAGGTGGGTCTTCGTCGAGGGATGCAGGCATCCAAAATCCGTCACCATACTGCTACGCGGAGGATCACAGAGGGTGGTTGACGAGGTTGACAGATCCGTTCATGACGCCGTAATGGTAGTCAAGGACGTGATGGAGGAGCCGTCGATCGTGGCGGGGGGAGGGGCCCCCGAGACGTATGCTGCGACCAAGCTGCGCAGCTGGGCAAAATCCCTGGAGGGCCGCGAGCAGCTGGCAGTTGAAAAGTTTGCCGACTCCCTTGAGGCGATTCCGCTGGCCCTAGCAGAGAATGCGGGAATGGATCCAATTGACACCCTGACCTCACTGAGGGCAAAACAGCTCAAGGGGGAAAAATGGACTGGCATTGATGTCATGAACGGCAGGATTGGAAACATGAACTCGGGCGATGTCGTAGAGCCATTATCGGTAAAGCACCAGGTCGTATCTGCTGCAACAGAGGCCGCATGCATGATTCTAAGAATTGACGACGTGGTTCAGACCGCAAAATCCGCCGGACCCCCGCCGGGAGCCGAAGGCGGCATGGGAGGCGGAATGCCGCCGGGAATGGGCGGTGGAATGCCCGGCATGGGCGGAATGCCTGATATGGGCGGCATGATGTAGTGGTACGGAACCCGCCCGTCCCCAGCCAGCCAAGCACTATCCTGCATGTATCTGTGACCTTGCCTGCCGGTAGCACGTACGGAGCCACGTCACCCTCCGCCGTCAAAAGTTTATTTGATTGCCTGATTGAGGAATCCCGATGAAAAAGCGGAAAAAGGCCAGGAACGTTCCGCCCCCAAAGACCTCCGGCTCGAGAATCAAGTCGGGCCTCAAGTATGTCTACATAGCGGCGTTCTTTGTCCTGCTGTCGGGATTCTTTTACCCCCTTATTACGAAAACCAGCTTTGACGGCGTCGTGACCGGAACGCTGGTCCTCTTTGTAGGCCTTGCAGGCGGGATCCTGCTTTACAAGGCCACCGTTTCCGAATCCAGAAGGATGATCTACCTGGGAGCCGGATTCGGCCTGGTTGCCATATCGCTTTTCTACATATTTCAGCTGACGGGAAGGGTCTGATCATACGTCAAAGTACAGGTAAAACTCGTGCGGATGGGGCCTGATTGAGATCTCGCGCTGCTCCTTTCTCTCGATTGCTATGAGGGTGTCAATTACGTCGTCTGTGAAGATTGGAAGCAGGAACTCCCTGTCGCTCTCCAGCTCGTCTAACGCCTCGCCCAGGCTTGCAGGCAGGACGCCGATTCCGCGCCTTACCCTCTCGGCCTTTGTCATCTTGAATATGTCCTCGCGGACCTGGTCGCCCGGATCCATCTTCTTTCTGACCCCGTCCAGGCCGGCCGACAGGACCGATGCAAATACTAGGTATGGGTTGGCCGAGGGATCCGGCGCCCGGAACTCCAGCCTCTTCAAATGCGCATAGCCTGCTCCCTTGAAGTGCTTTGGAACCCTGACAATCGCGGATCTGTTGCTTGCGCTCCATGCGATGTATACGGGGGCCTCATAGCCCGGAACCAGCCGGTGATACGAATTGGTCGTCGGATTGGAAATCGCAGACAGCGCCTTTGCGTGGTGGATGATTCCGCCGCAAAAGTATCTTCCCAGCTGGCTCAGCTCGTCCTCGGCATCCGGATCATAGAACACGTTGTGCTTTCCCTTCCACAGGCTCACGTTTGTGTGCATGCCGGAGCCCGAATCCATCGAGATCGGCTTTGGCATCATGGTTGCAATCTTTCCGTACTTTTGGGCAATGTTCCTTACGACGAACTTGTAGGACTGTGCCGCATCTGCAGCATTGGTCAGGTGATCATACCTGATGTCGATCTCACACTGTCCTGCCGTGGCGACCTCGTGGTGGTGGTTGTCGCACAGAATCCCAAACTCCTCGTTTAGGATGTTGACGCACTCGTTTCTAAACGGCGAGAGGGTGTCTGAAGGCGTGCTTGGATAGTATCCCTCCTGCAGCCCCATCGGATAGCCCTTTCCCTCCTGGCTCCACGGGGCCTCCTTGGACTCGATGCTGTATGACTGGCCCTTGTACGGGGTCAGCACGTCCCAGTGAACCTCGTCGAATACGAAAAACTCGACCTCCGGCCCCCAGTTGCTGGTCTCAAAGCCCTGCGCCTTCAGGTGTCCCTCTGCCTTTTGCGCTATTCCCCTGGGATCCCTTGAGAGCCGTCCCCTGTCCTCGCCCCAGTAGACATCGCAGATTAGCCTGCCGGTGTTGTTCTCCGTATACCAGGGAATCTTTGCATACGTGTTTGGATCCGGCTTTAGAATCAGATCCGAGTCATCAATGCTCGTAAAGCCCACGATGGAGGAGCCGTCAAGCTTTGGAAGCCCGTCCCTCATCTGCTCGGGGGAAAACGTGTCTGCGGAGATTGTGGTGTGGTGGTACCTTCCAGTCAGGCTGGTAAACTGCAGGTCGATGAACTTTATCTCGTCGTGCTGGATCTTTGAAAACACCTCGTCGGGGGAGTATGTGATCTGGATCGGCTTTCCATGACTGACTTTATACGGCAATTTTATACGTCAAGCTAACACAAATACACCTGTCATTTAAGGATTAGGTAGGATATGTCTGAATCAAAGGAGATCACAATCAACTCGCTTTACTCCATAGTTGTCCGCGAGGTGCAAAGCGAGGCGGTCCAGGAGCTTGATCCCGGCCTGTATGACAGCATAGCTGAGTTCATAGGAAAACTCAAGCGGCAGGAGTTTGACAACGTTGAAAGCAAAATCAAGGAGGCCCTGGTCGGCATGGCCACGGAGCTGACCACGCTGCTTGTCAACATACGGCTGGAAAAGAACATCAACAACCTCGACCCTGTCAACCTGCTTGACGAGGAAAAATACATACTGGACTCTGAGGAGGAGCGGCAGGAAAGAACCGAGGTCATACTGTCGGCCATGCTCAACGGCAAGTCCAAGCTGCTGGACTCGATCTCTGAAAACCACAAGACCAGGCCCATAACCGTCAGGTTCCTGCAGGATATCGAGGAGTTTGTGGGCGCTGACTTTGCCAAGTACGGGCCCTACAAGACCGAGGATCTGGCCACAATCCCCTACGACAACGCCCAGGCACTGATCTCCAAGCAGGCAGTCGTCAGGGTGCGCCTGGAAGACTAGAAATTACTCGGTGCCGGAAGGACGGCATGTCGCATACCGGCGTCGAGGTCTTTGACTTTCTCCTGCTTACGATCTATCCGGTGGCCGGCATCTTTGCAGTGGAGATGGCCAGCAGGGCCGTGGGGGCGCCAAAGTGGGCAAAGCTGTGGGCACAGGCGGTGGTATCTGCCGGGTTTGCAGCCGCATACCTTACGTTTCCCGGCGACGAGAGCCTGCCGCTGACGGCGGTGGTGCTGCTGGCGCTGGCAGTGGCCCTGGCATACCAGGGAAGGCGGGCCAAGATCTCGCCTGACAAGTCCCCCTACTAGCCCCTCTTCCTTCCAAAAAGGCGGCTGAACAGGCCCGGCTTGTTCCGTCCGCCGTCGCGAATCACCCCCCTCTCCCCGAACTTTCTTGCCCTGATCTGCGTCAGTCTCACGCATCGGTGCTCCTCGGGCAGCCTGTGCTCGGGGCAGAAGTGATCCTTGCAATAGTTGCACTGAAAGGGCATGTCCGTCAGGTCTCCGCAATAGGCGCACTTTTCCTGTTTCACAGACACGGTACGCATCTGCTTTTAATAAATCAGCTAGGGGGCCTTCCGGTGCGGCTGAGAAAATATATTTACGGTCTGCGCCGAGTACCAGTGAGTTTTATGCTGGACGGAAAGGTTGCCGTGATTACGGGTGCAAGCAGCGGAATCGGGCATGCCACGGCGGAGACGCTTGCAAGGGCCGGCGCAAGGGTCGCCATCGGGGCAAGACGGACAGACAGGCTCGAGGATCTCGCGGGGCGGATCGCCGGCAGCGGCGGGGAGGCCTTTTACCAAAAGCTGGACGTCACCCGGCGCTCCGAGTGCGATGCCTTTGCGGGGGCGGTCCTAGACAAGTGGGGCGCGATTGACATCCTGGTGAACAACGCGGGCCTCATGCCCCTGAGCTTTTTCAAGAACCTCAAGGTAGACGAGTGGGACAGGATGATAGATGTCAACATCAGGGGCGTCCTGTACGCCACGGGCGCCGTGATCACCCACATGAGGGAGAAAAAATCCGGCCACATTGTAAACGTCTCGTCGGTTGCGGGAAGGATTGTGTTTCCCGCCGGCAGCGTCTACTGTGCGACAAAGCACGCCGTTGCCGCGCTCAGCGAGGGCCTCAGGCAGGAGTTCAGCGCGCGCTCGAACATCCGGGTGACGTGCATCGAGCCGGGGGTCGTGGCGACGGAGCTCACCGATACGATCACCGACGAGTCGCTCCGGGGGTTTGTCGAGAGCTCCAAGAAAATGGACGCGCTGCGGGCGCAGGACATTGCCGAGGCGATTCTGTACGCGGTCGACTCGCCCCCGCACGTGAACGTAAACGAGATCCTGATCAGGCCTGTGGCGCAGGAGCGCTGAGGGAAGCTTCCCATGTCGTAATCCTGGATGGCGTTTTCCATTACCCGGGATCTTGGGTAGGCAACCCCATACGCTTTTCCTTTTCTTCAACTGCCCGGCTGCGTAACCGTTTGTCCTACGGCAGTCAAGTGAAATGTGTGTTGACTGGATCAAAGCCTGAAGGCACTGCAGACAGATCAGCGGAGATCCCGGCCCGCCGCCTCCCGGATCCGAGTTCGCCTAGCATCCAGCTTGTGGCCGGATGTAATGGGGCAAAAATTAAAATAATTACCCCGTGTATGTTGACCGTATACTGGACCTTGGGTAACAGCTCGGGCTTCGGAAGTGATTTACAATTTCAGGCACAAATTCTGTTTGATCGGCCTTCTTTGATGGCAAAATTCGTGCCTGAACTTCCAGAGCCCGAGCTGTTACGACCTTGGCCGTGTGCGTGCCTGCCTTGCCCGAATAATGCGACTTTTCCATGTCCTTTCTCTTGGGCCTGTTTGTGGGCTGCTCGGAGGCGTCAGTCAGGCACACCATCCCCGGGAAGATCTCGGCCAGCTCCTCGACTGAGGAGATCCTCTTGGAGTCCTTGTAGATCTTCTCGGGGATCGGCAGGCATTGTTTTAGCAGGGGCTCAGTCAGGCTTATGGAGCGCGAGACCGACGCCTGTCCTATACCGAACATGGCGCCAGCCACGTCCTGGGAGACGTACGTCCTGTAGTAGAACAAGACCAGCAGTACGCGGTTCCTCAGATCCAGGGCAAAGGGCCTGCCTGCGCCTATATCCCGCACACGGTCGGGCCTTGAGAGCCTCTTCTTCTCGGTATCTGGAAATTTCTTTTGCACCTCGGTACACAGCTGGTCAAACTCTGCCTCGGTCATTCCTGCAAACATCCGGAACGTCCGTGGGTTTTTTGTCAGTCTATCGATCAAACACATGATTTGTACATGGTTTTACAGGTATTTTGATCCGTCAGGCATAGATTAGTGCCCAAGTGGGTCAAAATCTGCTAATTAAGAATCGCTTCTCAGATAATGGCCACCGTCAAGCGCTTCTATATCGACTGCGGTGCCCAGCTGGTGTATTATCCGCAGCTGAGCGCGCCCGGGAACCAAACGAGTTCCGGATCCTGACGTACGCCTGCCCCAAGTGCATGGAATCCTTTGAGACGCCCAAGCGTACGAGGTCACCTAGGAGGAGGAAGGACAGGGGCAAGGATCTGCGCAGAAGGTTCGAGTCCTAGCTGCGCAACATACTGTCCGGGTACCGGGAAGGCACGGACGACCCCGTCCTGGGCCCGGTACTGCGCAGACTGACAAGCTCGCTGCCGCACCTGTTTACGTTCCTGGAGCACGACAACGTGCATCCCACAAACAACGCCGCAGAGCGTGCCCTCCGTTACGCCGTCGTCTTCCGCAAGATAAGCGGGCAGATCAAGGGAGGGGAACTCTGGATGAGGAGGTGGTCGCAGTTTATGACGTGCATACTGACATGGAGGGCAAGGGGCAGATCCGTAGCAGATGAGGTCATGAAACTGGTTTAGGAACGTGACCTCGTACCGCTGACCTACAGCTAAGTGAAAAGTACCATGAAATCGAGCAAAAACAGAAACCGGGCATGCGGCACGACGCCTCAACGGCAAGGCAAAACAACAAATCTCATTTACATTTCACTTAGCTGGACCTACAGCTAAGTGAAAAGTACCCCGGATCTGACGTCATGGAGGGGGTTTGGACTCCCTGAGATAAGCCGTCATGCCCTCCATACATGCTGCAGGCATCACCACGCTGGGGTACAGGACATGCCAGGATTTTATAGCGCTGTTTCAGCTTCCTGTTGATTTCATCCGGGGTACTTTTCACTTAGCTGACCTAGCTGATACATATATAAACATTGTATTGTATTATTATAATATGAAACAAACAGAGCATAAATGGGAAGAGCGCCACTATCGTATGGCAGAAAAGTCTGACAAAATGTTCCGAGATAATACTCAGGGCGAAGAGATAGATATTTAGTTTGATACTTTTTCATTTGTTTCATGGAGATTTTTTGGAATTGTAAGACTACCTCCAACTCTGAGTATTATAAAAAAATCCGTTATCTCTCAGAACCTTCAATAGATCTTATAGAGCATTTCAAACAAGAAATTGTGACATATGACGAGATATCAAAACATGAAGATTATGTGCCATGCAACCATGTTGAAAAAAGCAAAAACCACATGTTGTTTATACTGGGTAGCAGAGTAGAAATTTTAATCAGGCCTGATTGCGATGACAAAAAATTGTACTTTATGGACTGCAATGATATCGGTGTGTTGTAATTAATTCTCAGAAATATACGATGTAGTGTATCAAGTAAAAGGAATGCTTTGATTGAATTTACTTGGGTTCACAGTACTCACACCAAAAATGGATCATAATTTTGGCACATCGTGTCTATTTCGTTAAAAAAATAATCAGTTTTCAACTGTACACACTAGACTTTATGCGTAATCGGTCCAGAGGAACTGGGACGTTTACGGCAGATGATTCTTCGTGGGACATGTCGGTAGATCGGATTTAGCGGCATTCTGTATTACCGTCTTCCATTTGTTATCACCGGTTATTCTGATTCCGGCCCTTGCTGCCGGTGTGTCGCCGTCAAGTCCCTAGTGCGGGCGGATGTAGTTGTGATGGATCTGCATCCCCTTGAGTATTGCAGAGTCATCCCTCTTGATCCCACGGATCACCTTCTCCCTCGCCCTCAGCGTGTCGCCGTTGAAGGATTCCATCTGGTTGTTGTTCATGTCGCCCGTCATGTGGATGTGCCTGTGGTGTTCCATATCCTTGTGCAGGAAGTTTTTTGAGCGGTATTGCTCCCTCTAGGCATGGTGAAAGTTTGCTGCCCCGTCGGAAATTAGCGTTAAGGGGACTTTGCCTGCCCTCTTTTTTGCCTCTTTGAACATTGGTGAGACGTCATCGTTTCCCCTGTGTTCTGACACCATCTGGGCAATCCAGAACCTGCCAGAACCGAGCGCAGCAGGGCGGACTTGGGCATCTTGGCCTTATGTGCCAGAATCCAGTACATCCATCGTAACGGAATAACCCCTGCTTAGAGTTGGAGCCACGTCCCTTACAGGTCAGGCATGAAAATCACAACTGCAGGCAGATTCGTGCCTGATTGTTGCCTAGGCCAGGGCTATCCAACACGTCCATCCCCTGAGGCTCAACGGACACTGACACGTTTTGTCATTTTCGGGTTGTGTTGCTCGGCCGGGCCCTGGGCCCTCCCTGGATGATTATATGCCATTTTGCTACATTTTCAGGCCATGACGGGAGCCACTGATTCTGGGCCCGGCCTAAAAAACACGCTAGGACTGCCTTTCCCTGTCCTTGGCCATGTGCTCCATGATTGCCCTGACCTCCTTGGCCAGCTCCGAGCCCCCCGAGACGTCCAGCTTATCCGGAATTTTACCCTTAAAGTCCTCGTCCTCCAGCTCGACGCGGCGCCTTTCGGTGCAGTCCAGGTGATCCTGCCCGCTGCCTGAAATCCTGCCGCATATGGAGCAAATCCTCATGATATTACGGGGACATCCCACGATTTAATAATTTCATCCTGTCCATGAATTACACGGGATCGTCGTCTAGCTTGGTATGATACTTGTCTGGGGGACAAGTGGTCGCAGGTTCGAATCCTGCCGATCCCATACATCATAACTTCAAGACCCTTAGCAGACCCTCATAGTTTTCCCTTGAAATATTCCGTTTGTAGTCCCTTAACGCACTGATGATTTCCTGCCTGGGCGGAACCCTGTAGATTCTGGAGACCTTTTTTGCGATTCCCGAGCCTATGTAGATTCCCTGCGTCGCCGAGGTAACGTTTGAGACCCGCCTCTTGGTACTGGAGCCTTCAAAGTCTATCACGGTCGTCTTTTTCCCAACAATGACGTGCTTTGAAATCACGCTTAACTCCCCGTGATCGATCCCTGAAACATCCAACCTGAAGCAATCCTGAAGAACCTTTGCTATTACGGCCCTTGCCTCCCCTGCAGCTCCCCTGCCCCTGACACCTGCAATCCAGTCCGATATCTTCTGACCGTCCAAGTATTCCATGACCAGAAAGTTCCTGCTACCTGCAATGAATCTGGGCCCGACCTTGACCTCGTTGACCCTTCTCAACAGTCTTGCCTCCCCTGCCAGCGTCCGTCTCTGGGAATCCGTGCGCCGGATCTTTACTGCCACGGTCTTGTTTCCCATTCTGCCCAGGACCACGACTCCCACATATCCCTTGCCCAGGATCCCCAGGGTTCCTATCCTGACCGGGCCCCGGAATGAAACCCCCGTAACCCCCAGGGACTCGAGCTCCCCCGCCCGTGACCGGAGCTGTCGTTTTGTAGCCCTTGGAAACCCCAGTATCCCCGAGTATGGCTGGTCAAGCAGCCTACTGGTTGGAAGAAAAGATCCTCTCATCGGTTGTAACAAACTCCAAAAGGTCTTCTTTAATTGACTTTCGCAGTCCCCTCCCCGCCACCGAGATCCTAAACCCCTTCTCAAAGTCTGCCCTGAGGCCCTTGGGCAGGCCGGAGCGGCCTATCCCGGCCGTAAGCAGGTTCTCAAGGAACCTTCCGGCATCATCAAACTCCCTCTCCTCCAATGACAGTATGCGGTTGTCCCTGCCTACCCACATCATCTGGGATTTTTTCAGGTTTTTTGCCACAAAGCTTGCCGAGTCCCCCTCATTGAAGATGTCGGGCCCCCGCCTTACCTCCCTTTTGGGGATGTTCACCGACTCTATCATGAAGACAAGCGTAGACCTGCCGTTTTCGTCTGAAAATGCCGTATTTCGAACAACCCTGAACCCCCCCATGCCCAGCTGCCTAGATATGGACGAGGATGCCCTTTTGATCTGGCCCCACATTATGTCCGGACTCCTTTTGGAATACTCAAAATCCACCGTAATGACATGCTCTAGGGCCCGTCTTGCATCCGCTGCCTTTCTTGGCTTGAAAAAGTCCGCGGCGGGTCTTTTCAGGTATGCCCTTGCAGCCAGGATCAGCCTTGAGATGTTTTCATTGGAGATTGCAGCTGCAAGGTTCCTGTTCCTGTCGACGGGATCAACTATGGTGACTGGCGTGTGGAACTTTCTATCCGTCTCCCCTATGACGTCTGACTCGCCGATTCGCGCAAACCTTTCAAGAACCCCCCTAAAGTCTCCAAGGTTCCAAACCAGAACCTCCGAGACGTATCCGCTAAAGCCCTGCTTGGAGATCTCCGCACCGTAGAGACCGTTGGATTTGAGGAATTTTTTTAGGATCCTTACCTGGTTCTGCCCGCGCTCGTCTAGTTCCGCACGCATGAATTTCGTGTGGAACTGGGAGCGGTCCGCGGAGCTCTTCCATTCCCCCCGCATTACCTTGTAGCATGGAACGACGTTTACCTTCGTGCCCCTGATCGTGGCCTCGACATATGGGTGCTCGGAATACCTTATGCATGGCTTGAACTTTTCCAGTGCGGAAAGTCCTATCCCCTCACCCAACTCGCGGAACCTCTCATCCGGGATATCCTCCCTGAACCTGACAAACACATCAATGTCCGCATCTTCTGCAAGCCACGTACCCTTTGCATACGAGCCGCCGATCTCGACATCTACGATTTCAGATAGCGTGGCAATCTCCCCCTCGATCAGCCCGATTACCGAGTCTGCAATCTCCCTTTTTTCCCTCTGGATTTTTTTTGATGGAATCACCTGCCTTGTGATCCTCCGCTCGATGTCACTCAGCCCTGACTACCTCCAAGTCGGAATACGTCGGGCCGGACGGGGCCAGCCTGCTCTGCTTTAGCCTTATTTCAGAGATCACGACCCTCCCAAATTTTGTCCCCTCGAACCTGTCCAAGTCCTTTGTAATGTCTCCGATCCTGCTTTTAATCCTAAAGATGGTCAGATGTGGCCTGAATGCCCTGTCCCGTGAAAAGCCAAGCGGTTTTAGCACGTTTTCCACACTGCGGGCCAGCCTTGCCATGTTTTCTCCTCCCTCCCTGTCGGTGCCGATCCAGACTATTCTTGGCATCTCTGGCCTGGGAAACGCGCCGATGCACCGAATTTCCAGTCCAAAGGGGGAAAACCTGACAGTCCTCAGCGCAGAGGTTATGCCGGGAATCCTGTCCTCGGATACCTCCCCCAAAAACTGCAGGGTAAAATGCATGTTTTGTGTTGCAACGGGCCTTGCCCTTATGCCCAGCTCGTTTTGAACGTCCCGGATCGACCCCAAAACGTCCCCGTCTTGGATCTCCACGGCCACAAAAACTCGCATTACCACGCCTTTGCCGGCGTCTTTATAATGATTTCCGGCAAGCTTCATAGAGCAGAAACGGCGCTTTTTGCCAATGGCAAAACTGATTGTGTGCCTTACCGGCATGCCCGGCGCCGGAAAATCAACAATAGCTGACGGCCTCAGGTCAAAGGGATATCATACGATCAACATGGGCGATGCGGTACGATCCGAGGCCGCAAGCAGAAACCTCGAGCCTACCGGTAAGAACCTAGGAAGACTGATGCTGGAGCTGCGTGAAAAAAACGGCCAGGGAGCAGTTGCAGAGCTCATCAGGCCGGAAATTCTAAGATCGGACTCTGGCGTAATACTGATTGACGGAATACGCTCCAATGCGGAAATCGAGGTGTTAAGGAAGCTCTGCCAGGTAAGGCTGCTTTCAATTCATGCCTCAACTGACACGAGGTTTGACTTTCTTTCAAAGCGGGGGCGCTTTGATGATCCGCAGGACAAGGATAATTTTGAAGAACGCGATAACCGCGAGATCAAGGTTGGAATATCCACCTCGATTGCACTGGCCGACGAGTCCATCTCCAACAACAACCTCAGCAAGGAGGAGCTGATTGCAAGGGCCAACCAAATCATCCAGGACTGGCTGTAATGGAGGCTCCAAAGGTCTCCTGTAGAGTACATGTCGACTGCTCGGTGAGCCCGTCTGAGGACTCTCAAAAGGTCCGCCACGCCCTTGCCAACATCTTCCCTGAGATGGATTTCGGGGAAAAAAACCACAGAATGCAGAGCACCTCAACCGATCTGGGGTGTCTGGCCCGTCTGTGCGAGGAGATTCACAACAGGCAGTCCCAAAGGTCGCTTGGAAGGCAGATTCGACTCAACACGCACGACGACTCCTTCTGGTTTTATCTCAACAGGCAGGCGGCCTTTGCAGGCGTTGCGGCCCTGTGCGAGCATGATGACGAGTCCCCCATGGGGCCGATCAAGGTATCTGTCATATCAAGGCAGATAGCCTCCGTATCTGCGTGGCTCGTTCAGGCGTAATCCCCCGCACATGTGAAAAAAATCAACCCATTCAGATCAATTTTTTCAGCAGCCTGATAAAAAGACGGCTCCTCGAGTTTCTTTCATGATAATAAAGCTGGCAATAATAGGCGCAGTCCTGCTGGCGGGGGGAGTCCTCTTTTCAAGCGAGCTGGCCGAGACGTTTCCAAACTCCGTAGGCTCGCTGTCCTCCGTCGGGGAGGATCTTGACGGAATCAGGGACTCTGTATTGGAAGGCTTTGACGAAAAGATTGACGGTGGAATCGGCAGCGTCAATACAAAGCTGGGCGAGCTTGCGGAAGACTCGACTGCCTTTGTGACTGAGAACATCAAAGGGGGACTCTCGGAGATTGGGGCGCCGTAAATCCTTGCAGGCTCACAACCGCAGCCCTAGTCCCTGAAGACTTCCAGTACCTCGGGCAGCGCAGCGGATGCCGTCTCCCGTATGGAGACGTCCATCCCGTCTGACATTGCGGTCCTTTCGGGATTGATCTCTATTAGCAGGGCATTGTTCTGCCTGGCATACATCGGCAGCGCATTTGCCGGCGATACGACAAGCGATGTTCCGGCAATTATCATTACCTCTGCATTGCTTGCGTGGTTCATGGCCTCCCTCCAGACCCCCTGGGGAAGGGGTTCCCCGAACCATACCACGTCGGGGCGCAGCATGTTTCCGCACCCGCACATGGGGGGAAGGGATTCAAACCCGGTCCGAACCTCGTCGTGATAGTCACAGACCGTGCATTTTATCCTGACTATGCTGCCGTGCAGCTCCAGGACGTTCGAGCTTTTGGCCCTCTTGTGCAGTCCGTCGATGTTTTGCGTCAGCACGACCACCTCGGTAAACTTTTCCAGCTCCGAGATTGCCCTGTGGCCCGCGTTTGGCTGGGCCGCAAGAATGTTCCGCCTCCTCTCATCATACCACTCCCAGACAAGCTCTGGATCATCATAAAACGCGTCGATGGTGGCCAGCCTCATGGGATCATGATTTCTCCAGTGGCCGTCCTTTCCCCTGAATGTGGGAATGCCGCTTTCCTGGGATATGCCTGCACCGGTCACAAAGACGACCCTTTTGGCCTCTCTCAGGCGCGGTTTTACCGCATCGAGGTACATCACCCTACCTCGACTTCCAGAAGATCCTCGGCTGCAATTACCGAGTCATGAAACCGCCTGCCCTCCGATACCAGCGGTTCGGCATCTGAGTATCTTGCAGAAAAGTGCGTCATGATCAGGGTTCCAACGTTTGCATCACGGGCAAACTTGCCGGACTCGGCCGCCGTGGAATGCCCCGTCTCTAGCGCCTTGTCTCTCAGCTCTTCCAAAAACGTCGTATCAAACGTCAGATAGTCACAGCCCTCAAAGAACCGCCTCAGCTCGTCCGTCGGACGCGTATCCCCCGAGATTCCGATCTTTTTGCCCGGCCTTTTCTCGCCTAGCACCTGTGACGGCAAGACCTTCCTGCCGTTGAACTCGACCTCGCCTCCGTTTTGCAGCCTGCCCCACAGCTCCCCCTCCGGAATGCCCAGCTCCCTTGCCTTTTCGGGGAAGAACCTCCCGGGCCTGCCCTTTTCGTCAAACCTGTACGAGTATGCAGTTACCGAGTGACTGGCCTTGCAGGCATGGATGGAATATGCCTCCTCATCTACGATCATCCCCTCCTCGATGATGCTGATCATGATCGGAAACGTCAGTCCAAAGTTTAACACCTTGATGTTTGCATAGACAAACTCGTCAATCCCCCTTGGCCCGAAGATTTCCAGCCTTTCGGTCCTTCCCTGCATCGACATTGTCTGCAGCAGTCCAAGGATCCCGATACAGTGATCCCCGTGCATGTGCGTCACCAAGATCCTCATCTTTCTGTTCCAGCCCAGCCCCGACCTCATGTATGCAATCTGGGCCGCCTCCCCCGCATCAAACATGAGGATCTCCCCGTCCCTTTCCAGGCAGACGCAGGTCAGGCCCCTGTCCGGGGTCGGCTGTGCGGCAGACGTGCCCAAAAACACAAGCTTCATCTTACCAGTATTGTCCTAGTCAGGCTTTTATGCCTATAGATTGAGTATCTCCTGATATTTTTCAGCCTTACCTGCTCGGCAAGCTCGGCCTTGCACATTATTGCAAACCTCTTTTTTGGAAGCATCCTCATCAGGTCCGTGATCAGAACCTCCGGCGCTATCGGAACCTTCGAGTTCCGGCCGTATGGGATGTCGGTGACGACCCCGTCGACCCTGTCAAGGATTCCTGCAACGCGCTTAAAGTCATCGTTTATGATCTCCGAGCCGTATCCGTTCCATGCGACGTTTTTCCTTGCCATGTCTGACATTTTCCCGTCGATGTCTATCCCGATGCCGTGCACGCCCATTGACTCTGCCTCCAGGAGGGTCGTGCCGGTGCCGCAAAACGGGTCACAGACGGTCTCCCCCTCCCTCAGGCCGCAGAGGTTGATCATCGCCCTGGTCAGTCTCCAATCCAGCTGACTGGGATGGGCCCTGGCCCTCCTTGGACGCCCGTGTTTGCGCACCCCGGTTGAAAATCCAAAAAAGCTGCATTCTTCAGCAATTATTACGTATATGACAAAATCCGGATTCCTTAGCGAGACCCTAGCACTGGAGTGTCTTGAGATCGCATCCCCCGCGAGCCTCTCCACGCCTGAGGGATCAAAACGATCCCCCGACAGATTCAAAACCCTGCAGGCAAAGGTTCCTGACTTGCAAAGGATCTTCCCGGCATCACCGTCCGGGAACAGGTCTGATAGCCTTTTTACAGCCTGGCCTGCGTTTTTAACGTATGATGCCCGCCGGTGGATTTTCTGCCAGGGGGTCTTGGTCTGTACCAGAACCAGATTTGTGTGAACCTCAATCCTTGCAGATCGATCATACGACCTGGCTATTGCGATGATCTCGTCTACTGCAAGCTCTAGGTTTCCCTTGGACACCACAAAAAAGTTTTCAGGCATTCTGGATTGCCCTTGCAACGGAGCCTGACACGTCTACCGTGGATGTCTCGCCCGGCACTGTGTTTGTGCTGACGATTTTTGTCACGCCTGCCCCCCTGATTTTCTTTTCTGCGTCGTTTATGAGCAACGCGTGCGTACATGCCACAAAGACCCGCCTGCACTTTTGCCTTTTCAAAAACTCCGTGGCCCTGACTATGCTGCCGCCGGTACTTATCATGTCATCGACTAGTATCAGGTCACGGTTCCCTGCCTCGTCTAGGTCAGGCGAGATGATCCTCACCCTGCCCGTTCTCCTGTCCCGCTTCTTTTGCAGTACGATAAAGTCGGAGCCGAATTGCTTTGCAAACTGCCCGGCCCTCTCCCTCCCCCCCTCATCGGGTGACACGACGAGCGGATCCTTGAGCCTTAATCTCTTCAGGTGCCTTGCCAGGTCGGGAACCGCCGAGACGTCCCGCCCCACGGATTTGAACTGCCTCAGCGCGGTCTTGCTGTGTATGTCCACAACAAAAATCCTAGAGGCCCCAGCAGATCTTAGCAAGCCGGCAATGACCTTCATGGTGACGATTTCTCCCGGCAGAAACTCCCTGTCCTGCCTTGCATACCCCATGTACGGGATGACCGCAAAAACCCTCGAGCCGTGCTCCTTTGCCTTGTGAATCAATGACAGCGCATGGATCAGATTCGAGTCCACCGGCGGGGATGCCGACTGGACCACCACGACTGTACCCTTTTTTGGCTTTGCAGACAGGGTGGTTTTTTGCTCCCCGTCCGGAAAAACCCGCAGCTCGGCCCTGATGTACTCTGCCTTGAGCCTTCTTGAGATCCTTCTGGCCAGATCCTGCGACGAGCTTCCGCCGATTACGGTATATGCTGCCAATAACACACGTTGGAGGTGGCCCTCTTAAATTTTGACTAGCGTGCAGATCCGGCAAACTGCCTTCTTGCCACCCTGTCAAACACACAGGATGCCGTAAGATCACCGGTTACATTGACCATGGTCCTGATCATGTCCAAAATTCTGTCCACCGAAAGCAGCAGCAGGATTCCGACCGGGGGGATTCCTACCGTTATGAGTATGGTCGACAGGACAATCACCCCCGCACCGGGCACGGCCGGGGTCCCGATGGATGCCAGTAGCGAGGTTATGATGATTACCAGCATGGATACCATGCTCAGCTCGATTGCAAACAGCTGTGCCAGAAAGAAGACTGCTATGACCTGGTACAGCGCGGTGCCGTCCATGTTCACGGTGGTTCCAAGCGGGATTACAAACTTTGACACCCGCGCATCTATCCCCAGATCCTCCTCTGCAGTCTTTAGCGTAACCGGCATCGTGGCCATCGAGCTGGCCGTTGAAAAGGCCAGGGTCTGAGGATTGCGGAATCTTGAGAATGTGGACGATATCGACCTTCCTGTCACCAGCTTCAGGATCACCGCATATACCAGCAGCATGATTCCAAGGCCGGCGACCACCGTACCCATGTATACCCCCAGTCCGCCCATCGTCTCCACCCCCGCCTTTGCAACCATGCCGACTATCAGGCCGAAAACCGCAAACGGCACGATCTTCATTGCAACCAGCAGGATATGCAGTGTTACCCGCTGGATCGATTCGAGCAGACTCAGCAGCGGCCTCACCGACTCCTTGGGAAGAACCGCCATTGACAGGCCAACGATGACTGCCATCACCAGAATGCTAAACATCTGTCCCTCAAGATAGGAGGATATTGGATTTCTTGGAATTATGCCCGATACGGCACTTGGAATGTCGTCTATTGAAAAGCCGTCGGTGACCCGCAGATCCTCCTCGGAGAGGTCATGGGTCTCCTGAAGTGACGTCAGATCCAGGATGCTTCCGGGGGCTATTACCGTCGCAAGAGATACCGCTATCAGTATTGCAATTGTAGTCGTTATCACAAAGTAGGCGCCGATTCCCAGCCCGAGGGTTTTCAGCCTTTCCTTTGCACCCAGGTTGGTAATGGCCACCACGATTGACGTGAAAATCAGCGGGACGATGATCATCATGATCACACTCAAGAATATGTTGGCCGGAATCTTCAGATACGACGACAGGTAATCCATGACGTCGTCACTTATCCCGGCACCCGGGCCGCCTCCCAGGATCGCGCCCACCCCCAGTCCGGCAAGCAGGGAGATTACCACCTGAAGCCACAAGTTCCTCCTGATGTGTTCTGTGAGGGCCATTTTCATACCGCCTGCAGGCTAGTCGCCTGCGTCTGCATCCCCGCGGTTGATGTCTCCTAGCCCGTACTCGTCGATGATTGCCTTCCTCTGGGCGTCAAGCGAGCCGATCTCCTCGGCCTCCCGCCTCTCGTCTCCCTGGTAGACCGTACGGATCGGCCATGGAATTCTGATATCGTTCCTCTTGAACTCGTCGTAGATGTACATGAGCATGTCAGTCTTGGTCTTGTATTGGGAGCCATAGTCCCTCACATACACCCACAGCGTAAAGTCCAGCGAGGAGTCGTTGAATTTTGTAAAGCGGACCACTGGCTGGTTTATATCCGTGTGGATATCCTTGTCACATCCGCAGCTTGGCCTGTTCTCGTCCAGATACGGGCACCTGGCCTGCCTGACCAGATGCCTGCCCTTTGTGTCCCTGACCTCCTTCATCGCCTTCTTTCCGACCTTGACCAGGATTGCCGCGACCTGCCTGGGATTGTTAAGGTATGACACCCCTACCTCGACGACGGCCGGAACCATCTTGATGTCCTTTGAAAAGTTGACTATCTGCGCGTTTACCAGCTGCCTTGTGGGAATTATTGCAAACGACTCGTTTAATGCGTGACGCAGGTATGTGACCCTCGGGGTAATCTTGTGCACATATCCGTTGTACCCCGTATCCAGCTTGACGCGATCCCCCTCGACAAAAATCTTGTCCTTTCTGATCAGCACATATGCAAAATAGTTCTGCATCGTCTCCTGCAGTGCAAAGCCTATGCCGATGGCAAGTCCGCCGGTGGCCGTTGCCAGCACCACCAGATCGATTCCCCACCAGCTGACTACGCCGATTGCCACTGCAACAAAGATCCCGAGTGGCAGGATCTGGGAGACTGACTTTGGCAGATCCTTTCTCTTTCTCAATGCATGTCCAGGGGGCCTTGCTCCCGGATTGATGGAATCAAACCCACCGATTCTCTTTTCATCCCTCCAGACATCTATGGGATAGATCTCCTCGACGTCCTGTCCCGTGCGCAGTTTTTTGCCCGCCTGGTTATCCCCCGAGACGCACTCTTTGAAGTATTTCTGGTACTTTATCCTCTCGTTTTTCTTCCACTCCTCAAACGGGTCCTTTACCAGCTCCTCAAAGCTTCCTATCGGAATCCCCTTTGTAGTCCTGTACTCCTCAAGGTACCTCCTCCCCTTCTCGGTCTTCAGTCTCTCCTCGAACTCCTCCCCCGTAATGTCCTCGGGTACCTGCGTGGGCGCGACCCACCTGTAGAACCTGTGAAACACGTCGCCGTCATCGTCGGGAAACCCCCTCATCTCCTTCCATTCCTCAAAGTCCTCCCTCTCCAAGACCGACTTTTCCCGCTTGGCCATGACCACGGGGATCAGGTGCGCTATGGTGTATCCGATGACCAGGACATTCATCGTATTGAGGATCTTTGCAAAGGTCTCGCTTACCGTCATTGCGTCGCTTTCCAGGACTGCCATGCGCTCTGCGTCCTCGCCGAACAGCTCAAACGTCTGGATGTAGGCATTGGTAGACGAGATCAGGGCTATGGCAAAAAACGGAAGAATGGCCACCCGGACAAACTTGGACAGGTGCGGCCTGTGATAGTAAAACCTTTGCGACCTTACCCAGCTTGAAAACTTGTGGTAGACTAGGACGATCGCTATGATTCCCGCAACCAGGATGATGAATGCCATCTGAAGCGACGTTGACGATGCCAGGAGCTGCGACAACGTATCAAACTGCCCTACCTGGCTTGATACTACGCCTATAATCTCGTCTTCTGCCATGTGCCTACAATCTGTCTCCCAAGGCAAAAGTTAGGTGTCATGGTTAACACTAGTTGTTGTATAGTATCAGATTTTTTTTACTGATTTTGGGCAAAAAAGCCGCATTTTGGGCGATTTTGTGCCTGTAACCTTTAACAAGGGTTAGGGACTGACTGTACTAGTTGGCTCTAGAAACCGTCTGGGATGAATCGCCATCGCTAAAATCATACACGCTTGCAAACTTTCGAGATCTGCCGCAGATGCAGGGCCTTTCTGAGGAAAGGCAGTTTGAAATGGAGGTTGTCGGCAACGTTCTGCCCTTCAAGGCCAACAATTATGTCGTAGAGCAGCTGATTGACTGGAACAACATCCCAAACGATCCAATCTATGTCCTGACATTCCCGCAAAAGGGGATGCTGAGGCCGCAGCATTTTGAACGAATGGCCGCAACCCTGAAAAAAGGCGCCGATAAAAAAGAGATTGCCGAGGTTGCAAACGAAATCCGCCTGCAGCTGAACCCCCATCCTGCGGGCCAGATGGAGCTAAACGTGCCCTCCCTGTCCGATGGGACAAGGCTGTACGGCATGCAGCACAAGTACAAGGAGACCTGCCTGTTTTTCCCGAGCCAAAGCCAGACGTGTCATGCCTATTGTAGTTTCTGCTTTAGATGGCCGCAGTTTGTAGGGATGGATGAAATGAAGTTTGCGATGAAGGAAAGCGACGAGCTTGTCCGGTATGTAACCGAGCATCCTGAAATCACCGACATTCTATTTACGGGAGGGGATCCCATGATCATGAAGGCCAAGATCTTCAAGACCTACGTCGATGCGCTCTTGGAGGCCGACATTCCAAACCTTAGGACCATCAGAATCGGGACAAAATCCCTTGCATACTGGCCGTACAAATTCCTGACAGACGGCGATGCCTCTGACATGCTGGAGCTGTTCTCCCGCGTGACCCAAAGGGGACTACACCTGGCATTTATGGCCCACTTCAACCACACCGTCGAGCTGTCAACGGGCTCCGTAAAGGCCGCAATAAGGGAGGTCAGAAAGACCGGCGCGGAAATCAGGACCCAGTCCCCGCTGCTTGCCCATATCAACGACGATGCCGACATGTGGTCAGAAATGTGGAGAAGACAGGTCCAGCTTGGGTGCGTCCCGTACTATATGTTCGTCGTCCGCGATACCGGCGCACAACACTACTTTGGAGTCCCCCTGGTCAGGGCACACCAAATCTTCAGGAGCGCCTACATGAGGACAAGCGGTCTGTGCAGGACCGTCAGGGGGCCCAGCATGTCTGCCACGCCAGGCAAGGTCATGATTGACGGAACCCCCACGATCAACGGCAAAAGGGTGATGTCGTTTAGGTTTATTCAGGGAAGAAACCCCGACTGGGTTCAAAGGCCGTTTTATGCCCAATACGACGAGAATGCCATCTGGCTTGATGACCTAAAGCCTGCCTACGGGGACAGGTTCTTCTTTGCCGATGAACTGGAGCAAAAGTACGGCCACGCCAAAAGCCTGAAAAAAGACTGACTTTTACTCTTAACAACATAGCTAAAACTATCTTACTTGCTAGCATTAGTAGGCCGGAAGGCAATCTATCTCATTGAATGTCGACGGTGTCCTCAAAACGATTCAGGACGAGAATATAGTATTCATTGATTTCTGGTTCGTAGACATCTTTGGCGAGCTGCACAGAATGGGAATGCCCAGCTATGCCATTGACGACTCTAGCTTCACCAACGGCCTGGAAAAGCTTGATGCCAGCTCGATTGCAGGCTTTAAATCCATCAACAAGTCAGACATGATCCTAAAGCCGGATCCATCCACGTTTAGAATCCTGCCCCCCGAATATGACAACGGCCGCAGGAAAAACGCGAGAATCATCTGTGATCTTTATGAGGGAAACACCACGGAGGAATCCAGGTACAACAGGGACTCTAGGGGGATCTCCCACAAGGCTGCAGGCAGGCTAGGGGAGTTCGGACTGACCCATACCAACTGGGGGCCAGAAATTGAGTTCTTTGTCTTTGACAACATCAACGTATACCCGTCGCCCTATGCTGCAACGCATTCGGGAGGCGGCTCGGGATACTCTATCGAGTCAAAGGAGTCCCCGTGGGCCAAGGGAAACATCAGCACCGCGATAGACATCAAGGAGGGATACTATCCGTCCCAGCCAAAGGACACGCTTGAGACCTTTAGAAAGGACATCTGCGATGATCTTTACAAGTACTTCCGAATCAAAATCGAGGCAGAACACCACGAGGTAGCCACCTCCGGCCAGTGTGAAATCAACCTGGCATACGATGAGATGCTGGGAATGGCAGACAATGTTATTACGGTCAAAAACGTCGTCAAGGTCAAGGCCAAGAAGCGAAACAAGGTGGCGACGTTCATGCCCAAGCCGATCTTTGGGGACAATGCGTCTGCAATGCATACCCATCAGAGCCTTTGGAATAACAGCACCAATGCCATGTATGATCCAGACGACAGCGTTGCGCAGCTTAGTCAGATCGGCAGGTACTACGTTGGCGGAATACTGGAGCACGCATCGGCACTGTGTGCGATAACAAACCCCACGACAAACTCCTACAAGAGGCTGGTTCCTGGCTTTGAGGCGCCTGTCAACGTGTGCTGGGGGATGGGAAACCGCTCTGCGGCAATCAGGGTTCCGATGTACTATAGGAACCAGGAAACGAGCAAGCGGATCGAATACAGGGTCCCGGATCCGACTGCAAACATCTACCTCCTGGAGGCCGCCCTGCTGCTGGCCGGACTGGACGGAATCAGGCGAAAGCTGGATCCGGGCGATCCGGTCGAGGAAAACGTCTACAAGCTATCTGCAGAAAAAAAGCGCGAATACAGGATTGGCTCGCTGCCCGTATCGCTCAAGGGCGCACTGGACGCACTAGGCGGCGACTCGTCGTTTCTTGAGGAGGTGTTCACAAGGGACTTTTTGGAGAAATACGTTGACTTGAAGCAACAAGAGTACGTCGCATTTGCCCAGACCCCCACGCCGTGGGAGGTCTCCATGTACACCGATGCCTAGTGGTACAACCATCAATCCACGCACGGTGATTTTCCAATGTTTTTAATATCCTGACCTTTCAAAAAAATCATGAAGCCAAAGACCGCGCCTGTCGTGCTTTCACTGCTTTTCGTGACCTTGGTGCCTGCTGCCCACGCACATCAGATTGACTATGTGGGGGAGTACCGCATCCAGATAGGCTGGATGAACGAGCCTGCGGTTTCAAACACCCCAAACGGGATTGAGTTGTTTGTCAGTCCGCTGGATCCGTCGCTGCCCCCCGAGGAGCAGGACTTTGAGGACGGCATACCCCTGCTGTACAGGGATCTCAAGATCCAGCTGGTACAAAACGGGACTACGGTCACCCTTCCCCTGCAGCCGGATCACATACCCGGAAAGTACTTTGCCCTTGTGGAGCCCACAAACCCCGGATATTACCAGGTCAACGTTCTTGGCAAGATCAATGATACCCCGGTCAGTCTGTCACTGCATGCCCCAAAAATAGAAAACAAGGAGTACATCCAGTTCCCCCCCCTGCCCGAGGATCCAAACATGGCAGAGCATGAAAATTTTGAAGACGAGCTGGCCGAAATCAAAAACTCCATCCAAAGGCTTGAATCATCCAAGCCCGGTCTTGGAATCGAGCATGTGGCGGTGGGAATCGGGATAGCCGCAATTGCCACCTCGGCAGTAGCGATAAGACGAAGATGATCAGACCCTGATTATCCCGTTGGAGACGAGGAATTCAATGCCGGCTACAAACTCCTCGTCGCTGGTCATTCCCATGGACCACGCATGTGCGGCAGACCTTATCCATGACGGAATCGCACCTGCCGGGCCGGCGGCCGCCTGTGTCTGTGGAATCATTATGACGTCCTTTGAGATCAGCCATTGGATTCCCGCAACAAACTCCTCGTCGCCAATAATTCCCGCAGACCAGGCCCCTGCATTGTCCCTTATCCATTCCGGAATGCTGGCTGCCGTGGGCGGGATCCTGTCTACGGCAATGGGCAGCTTTGCCGATGCCAGCGAGTTTCCGGCAAGATTCTCAAAATGAACATAGATTATTCCCGCAGACTGCTCCGGGACAGAAAACCTGACAGAGTCAAACCTTCCGGCCTCGTCATTGCTTGCCCCCCTCGTGGAAAACAGCATCCTGTCTTCCTGCACCACATACAGGTCATAGTCTACCCTGACGGGGCGATCCTTGAGAAACACATCAAGCAGCTTGTATCTTACCTCCAGCTCCTGCCCCGACCTGGCCTCCGCCGGATCCGTCTCCATGACTACCCTGAACTGGCCGTTCCTTGTCACGGTGGCAAGGGGCAGCCCATCCTGTGACGGGCCGATCACAAAGCTCATCCTGTCTTCCCGAAACCTGCCCTGATCGTACAGCTCCAAAATATTGCTCTTGACGACGGTCAGATGAACGATTCTCCTGCCCTCTGTAAAATCATCAATCTGAACCGCCTCCTGGGGCATAACGACCCCGTTGACGGAGGCTGACATGTCTGAGACCATCAGATCCCCGAACTCCTTTGACACTGTAAACTCTTCATGGACGACGGAGGTCTGGTTTATCGAGTCAAGGCTTCCATCAAAGGGCATCTCAAACGAGACGCTGCTTGTAAGGGGATCGTAGCTAAAGTCCTCAATGACGTCGTAGTACGAGATGTGTGTAAGGGTCTGCCTTCCATAGTTTGCATCCTCGATATCATAGGTTGTCGTGTCTGCTATGGAGACCCCGGAGCTCCACTCCAGCGGCGGATCAAGGCTGTTTGAAAAGCCGCCTGCGGTCAGAACCCCTATCTCGAACCGGTACAGTCCGCCATAGTCAAAGTAGGGGCCTGTCACCCTTGCCAGATCCGTATCGCCCGAAATAAACCCGAATATTCCCGAGGCCCGCTTTTCCACACTGATCCCGCCAGAGTCCGAGTGCACCAAGTCAACTGCCAGGGTGCCGGATCCGCTCTCAAACCTTTCATCAAATAAAACGATATCCTGCTTTGATGCCTTGATCTCGTACGTCACGCCCCCTACGGCCTCGCTTGTCTGCGCATCCATCAGCCGGAAGGTAAGCTGCTGATCAATGCCGGGGTCTTCTGTGCTTACCGCATTGACTTCGATGAAGACCTGCCTGTCTCCCAGCCTCTGCGGAGGCAGTGTCTCGGCGCCCACTCCGTGTCCGCATGCCTCATGAATGATGCCGGGCGAGACTGCCATTAGCAGGACTATCGAGAGTCTTATCATGGGCTATTCCTACCTTTTCCCCTGGTGCGCTTTTTTGGGTTGTTTTGGGCCCTTCTTATGAGTACTGACAGGATGGCCCCGGCCGGAATCCCTATGATGGTACCCAGGCTGACGTACGGCGCAATAAAGAAACTGCCCACCCAGATCCCCCCGTCAGTCGTCACCTCCATAAATGTTCGCGGACGCAATACCAGCGGGACGATTTTCGACTCTGTCCTCTCGTCATCCCGATGATCCCTGTACGTGGCTATTACCTCAAACGGCAGCCTGTGCTGCGTATTTACCTCCTCTCTTGGCGTGATTATCTCTGCCCTGATGTTTACCGCCTCGTTTTTATCCACGCTTGAAAAGGTGTGCAGTGTCTCCCCCCTGAACTCGATATCCCTGGGCGCAATGATTCTTACGTTTACATCATACAGGTCAATGTCTTCAGAGAGAACCTCTACCTCAAAAGGAAACTCCGCATTGGTGAAAATTGACTCCGGCGTGGTGGTCCGTATCAGGATTCTGGGCTCGTCTTTGACCGTAATTGGAATTGCAAAGTCTGTCGTAAACGGCTCCAGTGGAGTCTCATTGTCCTGCACCAAAACCTGTGAATACCCTATGTTTAGAAAATAGTCATTCCCACTTTCTGAAAATGCGTCAAAGCCAATCGTCTCACCAAACGATCCACCCTCTGCAATTCTATCGATGACCAGCCTGTCTTGGCTTGCAGCCAGCGCGGAGCTTGGCCTGAAGTCAAACCGTATGTCCTGCTTATCCTCCCATCCGTTGTTCTCAACTAGTATGGTGATTGAAAAGGCATCCCCGGAAATCACTGACTCGGGGTATGTGATGGTGACATCAACCCCCCCCTCCATGGCCTGCCTGAGCGTCTCGCCGTATGCGGAGGGGATCACAATTGCCATGAAGGCAGCCAAAAGCAGGCCATACTTGACAGTCACAACATCAATCCCCGTTTTCCCCTAAAGAAGGCTTTGTTGTGCAGGGCGTCCAAAAACGTATGTGGCCACGTCCCCCTGCTATCTAGACACGAAAATCACAATCATGCATGCTGATTCGTGCCTGGCTGATGAGGGTAGGTGACCCCGTACCCAAAAACGGCCGATGTGCCTAAAAATCATATTAAAAAAGTTATTGATTCATAAATAGTAGTGGATTTTACCCCATAGAACAACAATGGTAAGACAAGCATCCAATCCAAAGGAACTATGCCCGCGCTGTGCAAAGGGCAAGCTCGTCACCGACAACGAGTCCGGCGAGATGTTTTGCTCCAAGTGCGGGTTCGTTCTGTCTGAGAAGATCCAGGAATCGGGTCCGGAATGGAGATCATTTACACAGGACGAGCACGGTGACCGGGCAAGGGCGGGAGCTCCGACCTCGCTGACGATGCACGACATGGGGCTTGCGACAATCATCAATCCCGTAAACAAAGACGCGTCCGGAAGACCGCTGACTGCCTCTATGAAGAGCACCATCGAGCGCCTCAGAACATGGGACAGCCGGAGCCAGGTCCATGAGCCGGTCGACAGGAACTTTAGGCAGGCCTTCAGCGAATTAAACCGCCTAAAAGACAAGCTCGCAATCTCGGACTCTGTAATTGAAAAGGCGGCCTACATCTATAGGAAGGCACTTGACAAGGGCCTTGTAAGGGGACGATCCATCTCGGCACTCATGGCCTCGGCACTGTATGCCGCATGCAGGGACACTGCAACACCTAGAAACCTAAAGGATGTTGAACAGGCGGCAAACATCAAAAGAAAGGACATTGCAAGATGCTACAGGCTCCTGGTCAAGGAGCTGGATCTGAAGATGCCCGTTACGGACTCGATTCAATGCGTGGCCAGAATTGCAAGCAGGATCGGAATTGCGGAAAAGACAAAGCGCTATGCAATCAAGGTCCTAAAGGACGCCCAGGAAAACGAGGTGTCTGCAGGAAAGGATCCGATGGGCCTGGCCGCGGCTGCACTGTACCTGTCCTGCGTCAAAAACGGCGAGGACAAGACCCAGAGGGATATTGCAGAGGCTGCAAACGTAACGGAGGTTACGATCCGAAACCGGTACAAGGGATTGAAGGACTCTCTTAACATCTAACCCCCTTTTTGCTTTTTATCAGACGCTGTTTTGTGGCTGATCCCCGCCGTCGTCCGGCGGCTCTTTGATGTATCCGCCCTCGCGACTCTCCGGAGGTGGTATCTTCTTGGCCCTTCCCAGCCCGACCGTCGTCATGATCACCGATGATAAAATTATAAAGAAAATAATCTGCGGATAGGCCTCTGCGTTTGGCAGGCCGTAGGTGATCGGCAGGGTCGCAAGCACTGCGGCGGCCAGACCCCTTGGGATCATGACGCCTGTGACACTCTTGTCCAGCCTGGAGAACCGCCTTGTCAGCGTCGTCCTGACCACCGCCATTCTTCCGATGTAGATTGCAACCGTTGCCAGTATCCCAAACACTATGTACTCTATCTGGCCAAAGCTGGCAAGCAGTCCTACAAACACGAAGAAAAACGACCGGACCAGGAACGTCAGCTGGCTGTGCATGGAGTCATTGCTCTCGATCCTGGGCAGCCTGAACTTGAGATACCTTGCAAAGTGCTGCTTGTTTCCCAGCATCAGGCCAAAGACCAGCGCAGTCAGCGCCCCCGACTCCCCGAGCGTGTTTGCCATGAAGAACAGCACGAACAGGATTCCCAGCGTCAGCATGTACGAGTGCTGTGCGTTTCCAAGCTTTGTCGTAACGTACATCCAGGGAATGCCCACGCCGAATCCCAGAATCAGGCCGACAACGACTGCCCTGCCTATAGTCTCCCCGAGCAGGTTCATGTCAAACTGGCCTGTCAGAATCGCCTCAAACAGGATAAAGGCGATGATTGTGGCCAGGATGTCGGTTACTGCGGACTCGAAGCTCAGCATCGACTTGGCCTCCTCGGAAATCCTGAGATTCCTGACGAGGCCAAACACGATTACCGAGCTGCTGCCTCCCACGATGACTGAAAGCAGGATGCTGTCCATCCACTCCCATCCGAGGCCGTAATGTGCAAACAGGGTAACGATTGTGACCGATACGGCAAACCCTACAAACGCCAGGACGGAGGCAAAGTGCGCAGTTCTTGCCATGTGCTTAAAGTCGAGGTTCAGTCCGCCGTCAAACATGATGATAATCAGCGCAATTGCCGCAAAGAACGGAACGATCTGAACCACGACCTCGGCCTGGATGATTCCCAGCAGGGGGCCGATTATGACCCCCAAGACCATCAAAAACGCAATATCCGGTATCCCGGTCTTTTTGAAAAAGGCCTCCCCGGCAACCCCTAAAAAGATCACGGTTCCGGCTGCCAGCAGGACCACGTGCGCCTCTGCAATGGGCGCGGCCTCAGACGACAGGCCGACGACTGCCTCCCACAGGTCAACAAGGCCCCCCACCAGCGAGTTGAAGCCCATGTCCTGCGTCCTGACCGGAGGCGCGCCTTGGCCAAAATGGTCCCTGATCACATCCAACAGGCTCAGAAATACGGGTATCACTGACTGAACCTCCAAATCGACAGATAAAAGGCAAAGCTGTCAAGACCTGTTCACAAAATCACCTAGTGAATAGTAATTAATGCGCAAGCCCAATCAGGACTGTGAGCGGAACAGAGACTCTTCGCAACGATCACAGGCAGGTCAGGAGGCTGGGCAGGATAGTCCTTAGGTGCTATACCTGCCTGGAGGAGGGACGCGACATCCCGTTTTCTGACATGGACAAAATCACCCTGGTAATCTCAGAGTTCCTGGATTCCATCCATTATGAGCGCGAGGAGAACTCTTATTTTGCGTGTGTCGCAGGCTATGGCGGGCTCAACGAGGAAATCAGGCGGTTTCTGATCGAGCATGAGTTTGGAAGGAGGGTTGCAAGAAACATCTCAAGGCACCTGCAGGAGTGGAAGTCGGGCAGGGACTCGCGCGAGCCCGTATCCAGGTTCATGCGTACGTATCACGTCTATCTCACCGATCACCTGGCAAAGGAGGACGCGTTCTTTGACGAGGCCGAAAAAAACGTCCTCTCCCCCGAGGAGGAGGCCCAGATGTACGAGCAGTTCCGATCCGTAATGACGGAAACAAAGACGGTGGCAGAGATGATCAAGGAGATAGAATTCCTGGAGAGCCGGCCATGGTACAGGGGAAGACTGTGATCGCAAGCTCTTTAAAACCGCCCTTAAAGCCTATGAAATGAAATGAGCTTTGTAGTTTGGATGACCGGACTGCCGTGCTCTGGAAAAACCACGATCCTGAGAAAAATGCAGGAAAGTGTTCCAAACCTTGCCATGCTGGACGGCGACGAGTTAAGGGAGTGGCTGTCCCCCAAGGACTTTTCCAGGGAGGCCCGTGACGAGCACAACAAAAAGGTCGCGCATGTCGCAAAGCTACTCCTCAGGCACAAGGTCCCGGTCGGCGTATCCCTGGTCAGTCCGTACGCTGCAAATCGGGAAAATGTACGGAGGATCATCGATGCAGGCGACCGGTTCTTGGAGGTCTATGTCAAGTGCTCCCTGGATCGATGCGAGGAGCGTGATGTCAAGGGAATGTACAAAAAGGCAAGGGCAGGCGAGATCAAGAACTTTACCGGACTGGACGATCCGTACGAGGTGCCGGAAAACCCCGACCTTGTCGTAGATACAGAGGGGGAGTCACTGGATGAGAGCGTGGCTAGAATCCTGGACCATCTTAAATCCAAAAACCTACTTTGATTTTTTCATGCCCTGTATTACCTTGTCATGGATTACGCCGTTGGTGGCCACAACCCCGTTGGGATGGCTGACCGTCTCATTGTTGTATGTCAGCACGTTTCCCAGGATGTCTGTCATCCTGCCCCCGGCCTCGGTAATTATGCAAAATGACGCGCACGTGTCCCACTCCTTCATCCTGTCGGTTGTAGTGATGTAAATCTCGGCCTCGCCGCTGCTTATCTTTCCCACCTTCAACGAGCTGCCTATGCCGGTGAACTCCCTTACCCGCAGTCCCTGCAGCAGGGACTTTTCCCCCTCTGACAGGTGCATTCTACTGCCTACGGCCCTGCAGTTTTCCAGCTCCGCCTCCCTGGTAACCCGGATCCTCTTCCAGACACCTACGGCCCTTCTGTATGCACCCGAGCCTTTTTGTGCTACAAACACGGTATTCTCAGCAGGCCAGTATATGACGCCGATGACCGGGATGTTCCTTTCAACCAGCGATATCATCACGGTAAACTCGCCGGTTCGTTTTACAAAGTCGCTGGTCCCGTCAAGCGGATCAACTATCCAGACGAAATCCTGTCCGAGCCTGGACCTGTCGTCGCTGTCCTCCTCGGAAAGAATCCGGTGTCCTGACCGGCCCAGCACCTCCTTGATGATCCTGTTGCTCCTAACGTCTGCCTCCGTAATCGGGGATTCGTCTGCCTTTGTCTTTGTCGCAAACTCCCCTGAATATACCTCCAGTATGGCATCCCCCGCCCTTAATGCCGCATCGATCGCCAGCTGCAGCTCCGGCCTTGGATTTGAGATCGGGGTTTTCATGCCTTTTCCCTGGTCAGCTCCGGCCTTATGGTCCATACCGTGCCGAGGACTATAAACGGAACCGACATTATGGCAATGATTCCCATGATTGTGTAAAACTGCCTTTCTGAGACGTCCGGGTTGTTTATGATAAACGGCAGCGGCAGGGTTATGACAAACCAGATCACTGCAAGCAGGACTATCAGCCTTGCCTTGCTCCTGCGTCCTGATCCCATGGTTCCTTTTCTCTGACAGGCTATTAATTTGCAGCTAGGCCGGATGCCTGGCGGGCCCTGCAGGGGGATCCGTCCGGTGCGCGTATCGGCCGCCTGCAAGCGGACAGTGCCGCATGCTCTGACTCCGTGCTGCCCGAGGGCCGCCTTCATGCCTGCTGCAGGCTCTTCAAATCCTGCATTCAGCTTCGATCCTCGAGGAATGCGGGGTCACCCCCTTGGCAGCCAGGCACGGACTGCATACGGCCGTGATTTTCATGCCCAGCCGGCAGGGGGAACATGATCCCTCATGCCGAGTATTCCCCTGTTTCCTTATTGTAATTGATTTTTCTGGCACACCTCAGATCCTACAGCGCCCATCGTATCTGATGCCTCCATTCTGGCTTTTGTGCTTTGCTGCCACAAGTGCAAGTCACAGAATCATCACAGTTCTCTGGATGCCTTTTCCTGACTGCGCTGTAAATGAGTCCGAGAGTCTGTGGTTTTTGACGGAACAGTGCAGGAATTTCAGCGGATGCCGTCTTTCTTAACGCGATAATCCTTCTGGGATATTTTGCCAATGATGGGTCAGAAAAGCCGGCCCTCTGAAACAAGGCTTCATCCCATCACAACCAAGCGGGGCGCGTACTGGCCGGAGTCAGAAATTCAGGGAGGCGTGCAGGCGGCCGGACGGATCCCCTGCGGGGCCCGCCCGGCATCGGGCTTACACGCCCGGCCTAGCTGTATAGCAACTCAGTGAAATGTAAACGGGGTTGTTGCTTCTGTCTTGTTACTGGGCTTATTTGAGGCGCCGTGTTTCTTTCCCAGCTGTTGTTTTTGTCCGATTTTTCAGAACATTTCTAGCTGTATGGTGCGAAACATACTAATTTGATCCATCCCGTGATGCAGCAGCAACCATGGTGAATAATGCCCTCAAAATTACCGTCATTGTGGCATGCGCCGTCCTGATTACGGGCACGTCTTATGCGATATCTGCCGAGTCCGTACCTGATTTTTTCAGGGATACTGCCAAGGCATACGGGGACGGAATCATATCGGAGGCTGAGTTTCTTGCCGCCATAAAGTACCTGATCGAGCATGGGGTGATCGTGATAGACATGCAGGACAGTCCAAAGTCCAAGACCGCCACCGTTACAATCCCGAATGGAAACTCCGGCATGGGCAACGCGGGATTTTATCTTCCATTGAACCTGGAGGTTGCCGCCGGAACAACCGTAATCTGGATAAACGATGACGTGGTCGAGCACACCGTACAGAGCCAGGACGGCAAGGGAAACGTCGTCGGTTTTTTCAACAGCGATGTTCTTGAGACCGGTGATAGATTCGCGCATCCCTTTGAGGACGAGGGAGTGTACAACTACTTTTGTACCCTGCATCCATGGCGCGTCGGCGTGGTAACCGTCAAATAATCAAAAGGCGTGAAATTTTCACTTTCTTTTACTCCAAATTCAACAAACTTGGTTTTAAGACCAAAATTTTACAAGAAACCCAGCTATAATATATGAGATATCAGGTTAAATGTTAAATAGTTATATTTTCTATAATAAATAATGCCGATGGATATAATTCCTATCGACTAAAACTGCGTGATCCCGCAGAACGAAAACGGGCGCAGGTATGAAATCCTGCATCAGAGGCAATCTCTGGAGGTTCTGTATGGGGGGTCACGCCCACCTTTTATCTCATCAGGCTGACTGATACTGCGCCTAGCAGGTTCCCGTTTGGATTGACTGTGATCTGCAGGGTCTGGGACTGTGAGACCTCTATCCGATCCTGCCCCAGGTATTCCCAGGTATGATACTGCGAGATCCCCGTATCATGAAGGGTGCCCCTGAGCTCAAAGTCCTCCTCGAATGAAAACGACTCTCCTGAAATCCTGATTGAAAGGGTCTGCGGACTGTCCCCGTTTGGGACAAATCCGAACCTGTAGCTGCCCTGATCCAGCCTGATCTCCTCCGTATATTCCCCGTTGACATAAAGCGTGGGGTCTGCCAGGGTCACGTGGAACGGAGGCGCCTCTTTTGCCTCGTCATCCAGGGATGTGATGCCTACAAATGCGACGATGACTGCCAGTATGCCTGCCGCCACGGCAATTTTCCCCCTCATAGTCCTGATTGATCCGAATCCATAATAAATTTAGCCGGATTCGGGCAAGAACCTGCCTCCCAGATGGCACTGCCGATAAGAACCTAGTGACCATGTCTCTCACGCCGTTTAGTTTTACCAAAAGCGATTGCCGATATTCCGTATGGGTCACCTTCCCTTAGGTAACTGGGAATCTCTAAATCAATACACCTTCTGGATGCACTTGCTAGGGAGCTCACCCGCCCGGACATAAGAATAGGGTTTCCCCGACATATTCAATCCTGTAGCCAGCAATTGATGAAGTCAGCCCTGTCGGGGATGACTAGATCTGTGTGGCGCAGATCCAACCCCTTGTCCTCCCTCGTCACACTCTCGCTTGGTATGCCCAGCCGGTCAAGGAGGTACTTTACTATGATCTCAAATAACTTGTCGGCCCTTGACTCCCTTGACTGCTCGTGACTTATCTCCAGCTTGGCCGCGTCCACCATCGTCTCTCTGAGCAAGGCCTTTACCTCGTCCCCGGCATACTTGTCCTTCCTCAGATTGTCTACCTTTTTGGATATTGTGGCCTCCTTCTCCCTTTGGGCGTACCATCGGTATATCTCGTATGCGGTGTTAAAGAGCGTCTCGACGGAATGTGAAAAATTGGAGCGGATCGACTCGTCGGACATCGTGCTCGGGCTTTTATCCATCAGCCTCCTGACTGCCTCGTCCATTATGTCTTGGTTTGACGGCATCGGCCTGTCGTACATGCATATACGTCACACAGTCTGCCTGTAAACAGATCCCTGATCTCCAGGCACGCTTTTAACCAATTCCCTGGTTGGTGAACGGTTAGTCTTCCTAGATGTAATCCGACTTGTGGCGGTGCAGATGGTGACGTGTGGATCTGCAGGCAGCCTAACCTGAATTGTTTCGGGTTTGGAGCCGTCCTGTGATGGACTTTTGAGAAAACTGGAAGAACACAAAGATTAAGAAGATTGACGAAGAATACTTTGAATAGTTTAGATTTTTTAATGAGTTACATTTTTTGTCTGAGTTTTTCATATTCTTCTCTAGATAATCTGATTTGTCTGAGAATTTCGTTAATCAAGCCTCTGCCTAGCATTTCATTACCGTGTACTGGAATCACTGTCTTACGACCATCAGGATGAACATATCTTATGTGACTTTCTGTTTGATGAATTTTTGTAAAGCCTACTTTCTCCACAATTTTACACATATCTTTACCAGATAAAGATTTAGTTTCATTATGCTTGAATCTGCTGTAGCCCTACAAATTTTAATGGTTGAATATTTTCATCTTTACTACAAGCTGATATAGCTTCTCTGATTCTTTCTGTTACTTCTGTCACTGTTTTTCCCTGTGTGTAACAACCTGAGATGTCTGGAACCTTTGCTATATACATGCCATCTTCATCTTGTTCTATGATTACAGTGTATGTTTTATCTTGTGTGTTCATATAATTAGAATACCTTGTATTTCTTTAAACTCTTCTGATCTGTTTTTTAATTCATCAGGCGTGAACAAATAGGGATGTAAACAAATTTTTCGTATGTGGCCACGTCCCCCTGTTGACTAGGCGTGAAAATCATGTCATAGATATCAATTCGTGCCTGATTGACAGGGGTAGGTGACCTCATACGATCCGTTTGCATCTGCCGGTTTTGTCAGGATGGCCTAAATTTCTTGATTTTCTGCCTGGCTGGGGTACTTTTCACTTAGCTGGATTTAGGCGTGGTTAGCCAAATTTTATGTGCGGTGAACCATCTTTGACACCGGAAATTAAGTACAAATTTCAAAAACATCAGGCATGACTGGAATCCAGAACAAGTGGTCCAAGACGCCCTCCCCATCTGTATCTGACAAGATTGCAGATGTTATCAAACCAAAGGGCGCGCTCAAGCCCAGAGTCCAGAATGCAATACAGAGGCTGCAAAAGCAAATTTCAAAGTTAGATTCCATGTTAAACAAGCTGCAGGAAAGGGACTCTAAAATATTTCAAAGAATTGTCGAGGCGACACAGCAGCATGATGCTCATACCAGCAAGGTTCTATCAAATGAACTAGCTGAAATCAGAAAGGTCACTAAAATTTTAGGCAATGCAAGAATGGCATTAGAGCAGATTGAGTTGAGGCTGACCACCTACCACGATCTTGGCGATACGGTCACGACAATCATGCCGACAATCGGCCTGATGAAGAGCATGAAGTCATCACTGGCAAAATTCATGCCGGGCGCGGATCAGGAGATCAACAGCATGGCAGAGATGCTGGGAGGATTCATGGTTGACACGTTCTCCGGCGAGGCATCATTTGGCGTTGACACGCCAAGCAACGAGGAGACCGACAGAATTCTTAGGGAGGCAGCAGCCATTGCAGAAAACTCTGTCAGCGACAAGTTTCCTGACATGCCGGCATCGCCATCCATCGATAGCAAGGTCTTCTAGAATGCCGACTCTGAATTCTCTTTAGAGTCTTTTAGTTTCTTTATATTGGCCTTTTCTGAGTCAATTACCTGGTCGATTCCAGAAAGCCGGTTTTTTAATCCATTAATCAGAGTGGCAACCTCGTCTGCCTCCTGTTCAACATTTGAGCGCTTTGTTGCCAAGTCTTGAATTCCCCTGTTCTCTTCCTCAATGTAGGCACTTACCTTCTCTAGCTTTTCCTTGAGGTTTTTGATATCTACGGATTCCTCCTCGATCTCTTTTTCCAAATTGGTCCTCTTGTCCTTGAGACTCTTGATCATCAAGCCGACATAATCGATGGCCTCTTCGAGCTTGGCTCTCTTGTCAATAAGGCCTACAATCCCGATCTCCGAGTCTGGAACCCTCTCTGGTGCGGCCTCTTCGGATGCCGCCCCGGACTGTGTGTCCTGGACACCTGGGATTTCCTCTCTTTCGGTAGTCATCTCTACTCCTTCCTCTTCATTGCGCTTGAACCTATCAAACATCTGACAATTACTAGTTGCTATCTGAATAAAAAGCTAGACTAAAGCACAAAGCTAACAATATAGCGTACTTTTTCACATCTTTTGACAAAAAGAAGGCTACCGATATTGGTACAGACAGCAGTTCTGACTATGCCATCTCAGCAGATATTTCCTTAGCGGATCAGGACGGTTTTTTGGGGTTTATACCCTACCTGTTGCCTATGGGACAGCTAATCACCAAATGTGTCATTTTGCTGTGTTTTTAGACACAATCGGAACTGTCGGGATTATCAATAGACTTATTTTTGTGCAACATGCCAAGAACCTTGTTTCGATTGAGAGCAAACAGATCATACCATTCTATTGAACTGAAAAGATTTCTAGGTGATGGCAACGACGGCGATGCACGCAAGATACTTGGCATCCTAACATCAAGGAACGAGCATAAGAATCTGGACTCAAATTAGGTGGATGCGTGGATGTCCGAGATCGACATCCTAAAGCAGCAGCTACGGGGCATGGATTCAGGAAGCATCATTTTTGAGTACTCCATTCCCAGAATGGGAAAGCGGGCAGATGTCATACTGATCTTCTCAGACATTGTGTTTGTTATAGAGTTCAAGGTAGGCGAAAAGCAATACCTACAAAGTGACATAGTCCAATGTCAGTACTTCCTAGATGTACTTTTGCAGACCCGGCACGGCACCACTGCTACTTTCCGCGATCGTTTACAAACGAGTCGGCCGCATCGGCAATGCGTAATTATCGTGCCTGCAAAAGTACATCGAGGAACTATTGACTTTGGTTTGGAGTTATTTCAAAAACACTACAGGAACAAAGCGATAGCAGACGAGGACATATTCTATTACACCTATGCCATTTTCAGCGATCCCAAATACTAAGAAAAATACAAGTATGATCTGCAACGCAGATTCCTAAGAATTCCACTAGCTGAGGATTTCGATGATTGGGTGAAGATAGGCAGGAAACTGTATGATCTCCATGTCAACTTTGAATGTGCCAAAAAGTATCCATTGAAGCGAGCAGACAAAAAGACTGCAAAAAATCAAACCCGACTCATGCTGAAAAAACCGAAAGAAGAAGACAACTCTCAGAATTTTGGTAACAGCTCGGGCTCTGGAAGTTCAGGCATGAATTTTATCGCCAAAGGGATCTTCGCAGATGTAATTTGTGCCTAAAATCATAAATCACTTCCAGAGCCCGAGCTGTTACGAATTTTGCCATAATGATTGATGATAATACGATGCTTGAAGGAGTGCCAAAAGAAGCGTTGCAATACAAATTCAACTCAAAATGCGCACTGGAATGGATCCTAGAGTTTTACAAAGAACCAAAAAACGTCATATCTGGAAAATCCTGTGATGATCCTAGCGTCCGAGAAGAATTCAACACGTACAAATTTGCCGATCATAAGGAGCACGTCATAGACCTACTCCAAAGGGTGAACACGGTCTCTGTAGAGACGATGAGGTTGCGCCGAGATCTTGAACGAATGCCCTGGGGAAAACAGTCCGAGTCATACCTTGGCAAGTCAGATGCCAGCATTGGCAAGACAGAGAAAAAACCACAAGCGAGAAAATCCAAGCATCCTAAAAAGCAAAAGTCGCAAAAAAGAACAGAAGGAAATCCGGGCTCCAGAACACCCTTGACGGATCTGGGCAGAAACGGCTGTTTGGGGACGAGTCCACGGCCGAGTCACATACAGCTCCCTAAGTCAACGCTACAAACCCCTAACTTAATACCCTGCTGAAAAACCCCGGAGATTTACCAGAGTACCCAAGCTCTGTAGTAGAATATGCCCTCAATGTCATTTACGTGCTGAAAAACCCCGGAGATTTACCAGAGTACCCAAGAGAACAGGTTAGGCTCAATTCAGAAGATCCATATCACGAAGATTACACAGAACCCCAATGATTCAGTTAAAGGCAAAATGTGCTGAAAAATCTGGCAAAAACGGAAGACCGGGAGCCAAAGAAGACTGGGATGAATGCATTCATTGGGGAAAAGTCCTAGAGCAGGTTGTAGGATGACTCTTTCTGACGCTCTTTCCAATTCATTGCCACGCACGGCGTATTGGCCCCTTGGCCGTCATTCTCCATACCGCGTCTTTGCGCGATCAATACGGTCTCAGGCATTTGGCGATCATCATCTTGGTTTTAGGCGGATCTAGTTTTTGCATAAGAGAACATCGCCGGCATCAGTCCCACCTAGAAATATGACCCATGCTTTGTCAATCTGCGGTTACATTCATATCAAATAAAAAGCCATCAATAGTCTTAAATCCGCACAATTCTTTTTGATGTTGCATGGGATTGGATGTTTTTGACGCTATTGCACTGACTATTCATGCAAATGGTGACAAAATGGCAGGCAGAACAGCAATTCAGAAACTGGTCTACTTTCATACAGTTACGATCAAGAATCTGGACATTTCAGGCTATACTCATTATTTCTATGGTCCGTTCAGCAGGGAAGTATCAGTCGCACTGGAAGACATGTCTGAATTTTCATACATTGATCAAAACATCATTTCAGGCTACTATGAAACCTACAATTACAAGTTAACAGAAGACGGAATCAAATACGCCGAAACTGCAATGAGAAAATACCCAAAAGAATACGAAACAATTTCTAAAACCGTCCGCGTATGCAAAGAACACTGCAAACTAAGGCCAACACCGCTATCATATGCAGCAAAGGCCCACTACATTTTGATAAATTCAGAATCCCGACTCAAAGACAAGTTTTCAGCAGAAGACGTAAAAACAATTGCAAAAGACTTTGACTGGAATATTTCTCAAGAGGATGCAATGACTGGACTCGAACTACTTCAAAATCTGAACCTTGTCTATGCCTAACAGCTATTTTAGAGCCAAAGCAATCAGAGATCCTCTCTACGGATTTGTTGATCTTTCAGAACTAGAAACCAAAATCATAGACGCAGAAGTCTTTAGAAGATTACAGTTTATCAAACAGCTTTCCCATGCATATGTTGCATATCCGTCATCAGTACATACCAGATTTGAGCATTCCATAGGGGCATTATATGTATCAAACATAATGGCACGCGAGCTGGGATTTACCAAACGAGACGATATTGAAAGAATCAGATGTTCGTGCCTAATGCATGATCTTGGCCATGGTCCATTCTCTCACTTGTTTGAGGCAGTAATAGAGAAGGCTAATCCTACGATTTCAGAATCCCATGAAAAAATTTCAAGAATCATAATTAAAGAAGACTCAGAATTAGACTCAATTCTAGGCGAAAAGAAAAACGAAATCATAGAATTGCTAGAAAAAAAGGAATCCTACAAAGAATCCGAAAAGCCACTTCAGGCAGACATTATTTCAAGCGGTATTGATGCAGACAAGTTAGACTATCTCAGGCGAGATTCATACCATATTGGTGTTGCATATGGGCAGTTTGACTTTAACCGAATTTTACACACGCTTACTTCAACACCAAAAGGTTCTAGAATTTGCATCAGCAAGAAAGGAAAGGACGCACTTGAAAATTACAGGCTGGCACGATACTTGATGCATGTTCAAGTCTATACGCACCATGCAAGGCTGGCCGCAGACCAGATGTTTCTCAAGGCACTTGAAATTGCAATTTACGATGAAAAGATTTTTGATGAAAATCTACTAAAATTCAACCCAGATAAAGACAACCCAGAATTTTTGAAATTTTACACCTCCCTTGATGATTATTCAACCTACAACAAAATCATTGATAGCGATGATGCAAAAACATCCAAGCTGATTCTCGTCAACATCAGGAAGAGAAAATTGCTCAAACGTGCCTGTGAGTTTGCTCCAAAGGATCTAGAAAACGCAGCAGATGTAGAGGGAAGGTTTATGAAAATGAAGTCAGGTGATTTTAACGAAATTGCGCTTGAAATAAGCAATTCTCTTAATTTAGAGCCACATGAGGTGATTTTCTTTAAATCAACAATAAAGAACAAGCTGTTCAAAAAAGGGGAGATATTGTTTAGGGTCGGTGATGATGTTTATGACTTTGATACGTTCTCGCCAATTTCAGGCAGGGATGTAGACAAGTTTTTGATATATGGACCTGCAGATAAAGAAATCAGGAAGAAAATCGCATCGCAGATATCAGACAGGTTTGACGTAGATCTTTCAAAAATAGCCCCAATCGAATAGCTTGCCAGAAATTTGGTTTTCTTAACCTTCACCATCAACCGTGCACCTTTTCAACTATTGCTCAAAAGATAAACGACAGAGGTAACAGGTCGGACTCTGGAAGTTCAGGCATGAATTTTATCGTTAATGAATGCCGATCAAACAGAATTTGTGCCTAAAATCAGAAACAGCTTCCAGAACCCGATCAGTTACGTCAAAACTTTTGTTATGATTGTCCTTTTGGTTCTAACTACCCATCTTCGTATCTGAAAAGCCATTTCAAGAGTCAAATTTTCTGGCTTGAGGCTATGGGAAAATAATCCTACAGAATCGCCTTGATCCTGAACAACCATGTCATATTTTTTGATGATATTCTTTGGACTTGATGCCCTTAAGATTTTTTTGAATTTTCAGTGTTTTCTCATATGTTGATGCTTTCATAGATGTGTACAAAAAAAGTTCAATACGCCCATCGTATTCAAGATGCCTGAAATGGAGCCTCCACCTCCAAGAACGCAAACAGACTCGAGGGCTTTCTGCAGTCTCCAGACAGGGAGATTGTCGCCTAATTCATCAAAATTCCTGAAAACGTAACAGGTCGGGCTCTGGAAGTTCAGGCATGAATTTTACCACCAAAGAGGCCTCCGCAGATGTAATTCGTGCCTAAAATCACAAGTCACTTCCAAAGTCCGAGCTGTTACCTGAAAACTATGAGGTGTCGTCTGGATTAGGCGTGCAAAGGGCGTGGAGATTCAGAAAAACGTGCAGATTGAGTCAAGCAAAGGGAATTAGACGACAGCCTCCCAAACAGGAATTCCAGACTCGGATCATATCTCCTCAAACCCGATGCCTTTGAGATACTCGTACGTACCGTCGTAGAACTCCGGGTTCCTAGTGGCGTCGTGGTCGTCTCCCTCCGGGACGAATATCACCATCCCCTGACGGGCCCTGGTGAGTAGCACGCGGTACGAGTTCAGCAGGTACTCGCGAGCCTTCTCAGTCTTTATGGATCCCCAGCTGCTCCCGCGGAACCTGTGCGCCTGCCAGTCCCCGTCTATATACCTCAAGTTTGCATCCCATGCAAGGCACACCCAATCAAGCTCCAGCCCCTGTATGTAAAACTCGGTGGCTACTTTCTCCATATAATACGACGAGCGTATATCGTCCTTGCCTGCCATGAACCAATGGACGGGCTTGATGTCGGACTTTACGAATATCCCATGCGGCCCAAGTCGGTATCCCTCCGAGCTTGCCACGATGCCGTACCTTTCGGTTCCGCGCGCCCTCCCCCTTACCCACTTTTTTGCCTTGTTGATGTCGCGCGTGATGGCAATGGGATACCTGTCGCTGATGCCTCTCCAGACCTCCTGTGCGCCCTCCGCGTCGCGATCTAGGATTCTGGATACGAGCATCGACAGGCTCTCGGCACGGAATGACCTGATTGACGTGTCCAGATGCAGTCCCTTCACCGCATCGTGTCGAGTTCCCTCAAGCAGGGCCGGTACATCCTTGCCGTAGCGTGGATCATCGATCCTCGCCGAATGGTATACATTCCATTTGGGGTACCTGTTCCTTATGGCCTCCAGCCACCCGGATAGACCGACCTCACCGTCGTAGATCTCCTGGCCCTCCCCTATCAGGCACACTATCACGGCCCACCCCTTGTGCCTGGCCATCGACCCTATCAACAGCTCCGGATCCGACATTCCGTGATAGTCAAGGTTCTTGGTTTTCTGTGATTTTGCAAGCTTCTCGGCAGACCATGCCCGCTGCGCCTCGTCAAACACCATAATCCTCTCCAATGACGGCTTGTCGGGGCTGATGTTATTTCTGAACTTGGGTATGTGCTGTATCAGCGATGCTGCTGCCTTGCCCTCGTATTCTGTTATGCATCCGCCTCCCCGTACGAGTGACTCTTTGAGTACATTCACCAGTGTCTGATTTCCGGACAGTAACACGGCCCGCCCGTCCTTCTCGCGATGGGCACCGCACACCAGGTTCAGCGCCGCAAGCGTCTTGCCGGATCCCGGAACCCCGGTTACAAAGCAGATGGACTTGGAGCCATTGCGTTTTGATTTCTCGATTATCCCGCTTATGGCACCTGCAGTAACGTCCAAGTTTATCTTGCCTGCATCAGAGTGCATCAGGTCGTCAATGCCCGAGATGCCGCCGCACAGCGCGGTGGCGGCCTCAGTTATCGTAGGTGTAGGGCGGTACATTGAATCCTCCCACTTTGTGGCCGTCACGCGGCATCCGGCCTCGTCTGAGGAGGAGACGCGCCTCATGGTATCGCGTATCTCGTCCTTGTTTGCGCGGATCGTGTGATATACGCAGTCGACATACTTTTCTGGGTACAACTTCAGGTCCTTTTTATACTGACAGGCAGGCATTTCCTGGGCAGCATCTTATGATCAGATGGGGGTTGTCGCCTAATTCATTAGAATTCCTGAAAACTATTGAGTTGCCATATGGATCAGGCGTGTAAAAGGGCGGAAATTCAGAAAAATGTGCAGGTAGAGCCAGATAAATGGAATTAGGCGACAACCCCCGTCACTATACATTTCACTTGGCCGACGGCCCAGCATCACTCCGGATTATACATCCTATCGTGCCTGCGCACAAGACCATGAACGGGAGGACCAGATCCAGCGGCGTTGTTATCTTCAGTTTTTCCAGCGTGATTTCGGTCTCCATATCATTCATGTCAAATGTGACGGCATACGTGGTAAATGCCATTGTACCCACAGTTCCAATAAAACAGGTTAAAAACTGTCTTTGGTTCATCTGCGGTTTCTAAACCAGTTGTAAATTGACTTTCCATGCATGTACCCCGGGCATATGAACGCGGATGCGGATATGATACCTAGCGGGTGCGCAACCAGCATAATCAGGCCCAGGCTTGCAGCTATGCTGGTGCCGACGAATGCGGCGGATTTTTTGGGGAAGCTGAAACCCTGGTGATCTTGATATATCCTGTACCTGTCATAGTTTTCTGTTGCAAAATCATAAAATTTGACATACATCTCCTTGTTTGGAAACTCCAACCTCATTTCACGTGATTCCTCATTCGTCCTGATTTTAATCAGGCCGCCACCGGGTTCATACGACAGCCTGCCGTGAGCATTCTTCAGCCTAGTTTTTCTCGTACTCATCCTCTATCACCTTACATGCGTTTTTTAAAATGTCAATTAAAATGTGTACATCTCCCTTGGTGCAGTTAAACACAACTTCATCCAGGCTTATTGTTATTATTGGCTTTTTAACTGTGCTAGAATCCACCACTACGCTTCTCACTCCAGTATCGACCCTAATGTCTTCCAGCAGGGATATGTCATGATTAAATGCCATTCCGACAGCATTGGCCACCTTGAGTTTATCACGACATGAATCAAACTTGGAAGCCAGCTCATCGCAAAACGCGTCTACATTTGAGTGGTCTGTGCTGTCCAGGATGGCATTCCTGATGTCGTTTTTCTCCAATATTCCGTTCAACATCAGCCGTATGAGATAGCGAAATGGTGAAGACAACCGCACTATGTCGTCGTATGATCCTCCATGCGCCGCACATTTTTTCTTCAACAAAAAGTTGTACTGCTGGTGATGTTCCATGTCTTCATATACAGAAAACAGCATGTCCCACGTTTTTGGTCCGGATTCAATCAGTTTTTCCAAATCATGTTCGAACTGTGAAAAAAATTCATCCCCTACAATCCTCTTCAGCTTGTTGGCCGGCATGAAGATACTCATACCAAGTATCTTATAATGATTCGTTTTCAGTCATCCCAAATGCGCCTGGTTCACGACGGTACAGACGGTGCCAGGAGGAGGATGCCGGGTGAAGGTTTACCCGATCCAGCGGATACTGCACAGGAGGCATGGTAATGAAGATCCTGATCGGCAGTGCCGCCAACGAGATCCTGAAAATCCTAAAGCCTTTGCTTGAATGGGATCGCAACAACGTCGCGGAAAGCAACATCTTACAGTCGAATCCCGTACTGGTGCTCCCAAACTTCAATGGGCCGCGATATTATCGTCGCGGAAATACACCCAACTGGTAAGAGACGTTATATCAAATCTTATCTGTAGCGGATGCCATACTATCCATGTTGGGCCCAAGAGCCGAAGTAAACTTGCCACATATGAGAGCGCGTAAGAGACTGGCTCAGAGTAGGCGGACAACGAAATGCCACATCGAGGGCGAATGGGAGTTTTCCGCACAGTTGGGCACACACACTTTGATCAACAGGGAGGTGATATAATGATCAACATAGGAATAGACGTTCATAAAAAGACGTGCGTGGCAACCATCAAGGGCCGGGCTGCCAAGACCCTGGAACAGACGGAGTTTTCCAAAAATTACGTAAAAGCTGCCTGGTTTTTTTGATCAGTGCCGATTACACATAAGGTCTGACTATGACGCATTGTGTCCAGAACATCATCATTTCAATCAGAAGATCCAGCCTCAGGTGCCTAAGATTACACAGAACAACCTGAAAGGTCAGATTGTCGGGCATTCCTGATCCCGATGAAATTTCATATCACCAAGATTACACAGAACCGTGATGCAACGGGTCTGTCACAACGGATGCGGAAGGATCAAAAAGTTCCGGGCAAAAAGTTCCCTAGTCAGTATAAATAGGACCTGAAGTTGTACTTTTCTGGCGTCTCATGATCCGGGCTGTCTGCCTCCGTGGATACGAGGATCGGCACTATCGAGGCGCAATGGCTGTCCTCGTGGAAGTTCTTCAGATCCAGCGCATAGTCGGTGCACTGATCCTCGTCCTGCCTTTCGAATCTCTTCTTGTTGACCTTGAACTCCATGACAAATACAAAGTCAGAGTGGATCACCACGGTGTCTACCCTCTTGCCCATCCTAGGAATGGTATACTCGAAGATGACATGGCCACGCCCAAGATCCCTGAGCTGATCCTTCAGTATGAGGATCTGCTCCCTCCACGCATCAGTCTGATTCCTGTCTGGCTTGAAGGTGTCATTCTCACGGATCTCGTCTAGTATCTTGCCTCCGTCGGCCGCCAAGAACTCCTGTATGGTTCCAGAATAGTATGATCTTCTCACCAACAGGGATTTGGAGTTGTGTTATATGAAAATTAGGTTCGCTAGTCATTGATGTCCCTCCCCATCCATTTTGGGTTGCTTTTTCTGATCGCTTCTGTGGCCTCTGCCGAGAAGGCCTGCAACGGCGTCTCACAGTTGTCGATATCCATTGCAAAGTGTAGCCTGCGCTCGTTATAGTATTCCACGTATACAGCCAGACTCGCATAGTGGTGGATTTTGGCCTCTATACTACCGTGAAATCTTGCTAGCTTGCTGTTGGTCTCCGGGCGGTATGGCCTAGAGCTTGTCAGCCCGATGCTACGGTCCGGTAGGCTTTATGCGTAATCGACCTGAATGTGATGAATTTGTTCGTAATAATCCTAGTTCTGAACCGATTATGCATAAGGTCTAATGCCCATAGCAGCTCCCGATGCTTCCAGAAGAAATCAGCTCCCGCTAACTTACCAGTCTCATTTGACGAGGCACAACGGGCATGGAACAAGGAACAAACGACCCGTTTTATGGCAAGCAAGAAGAGAATAAAGAACTTTAACATGTCCGAACCCCAGTTTCTGATCAGTGTCCTAGACAGGCACGAGGGATGGGCGGTGATCGTGTGCCTAGTAGGAGGAGGCCAGGAGATCAACACCGGCGAGGCAGGGCTGACAGAGTGGTTTGATAGTATTCGCAACCACTACCCGGACTGGAACGTCTACATATCCACAAAGATAACAGACGCCGAATACACAGGTAATCAGAACATGATCGATCTTGTAGGCGACACAAAGTGTACGTCTGTTCCAGATCTGCATCTGAGCACATCAATCAGGTCGTTTCGTAGCGAGCGTGTGTCAGAATTTGTGAAGGTGCTTTTGGATTGCAATACAGAAGACGCACGAAATGTATTGGGGATGCTGGATCGGTATCCGATAGTAATGACGCGGGACTTTGAGCGCGCAAAGCAGTGGCTGCGCGAGAAGGCACGTGGAAGCGAGAGGTTCGGAATAGTGGCAAGCGCAAAATCGTACAGACTGCAGCCGCACGGAATATACGTCGAGCTTACAGTCGATGCCACAAAATGGTTTCTTAACGAGCGTAATGATCACCGCTCATCGTACAGTCTTGAATACGCTGCTACGGAGTTTCATGTACAGGGGCTTGAGCTTGACTGGGCATGTGTTGCATGGGATGCCAACCTTAGATATAGCTCTGCCAAGGACTGGATATATCGCGAGTTTAGGGGATCAAAATGGACCCATATCAGAAAGGATGCTAGGATGTCATACCTGAAAAACGCGTATCGGGTTTTGCTGACGCGAGCAAGGCAAGGACTGGTGATCTTTTTACCTCATGGAGACATAAACGATCATACACGGCTTCCCGCATTCTATGATAAGACATATGCCTATCTTCGCGACATAGGCATACCCGAACTGTCGTGACAGCACCTGGAATCTAGATACATGGCATTTTGTCCTTTGACCGGTTCTGGAGGGACCTGGATCCAACTGATGACGTCGCAACCTCCAATACTCTGAAAAACTAAATTCTGGGTTCAAAAACCAGCAAAATCCCCCATCTTGCCCGCGCACAAAAAGGCCCCAAAAAACGCCCAAATTCCGGCCCGGAACGGCCGTTCCGCCTTGCGTTCCGCCACGGGGTTTCAAGACATCCCTGATAAACCGGGGCACCGCACAGCATGCCATGTCAAAGCAACAATACAGGTCCGAAATGGGCATAATGGGTGATATCCTGGATGTCACCGTTGAAGGCGGGCGCAACGGAGTCATTGTGTCTGCAATATCTAGGAGAGCCAATCTTTCTCACTATGCTGTCCTGGACAAATGTGAACAACTAGTTTCTGCCGGCCTGGTAGAATCCGTCAAAAATGACCGAAACAGGGTCTTCTTGATTACCTCAAAGGGCCTGGAGTTTTTCCGGGAGTTTAAGAGGTTCCGGACCCTCGTCGAAGGCATGAATCTGAGGTACTGACCGTGGATCTGAAAGCCGTACCGTACCCCGGACAGGAAGAGCTCCCCGAAGACAGAATGCTTTTTGTAAGGACTGATGGTATTTCCGAAACAATGGTCAAGGCACCGCTGCTAGTAGCCAGCGTGATAATTGTGGCTGCGATAATGCCGATTCAGCCCTCGTTCAGCTCCACACGGACGCTGGATCTGATAGTTTATCCTGACGGGTCTGTGTACGTCTCCGCGGAGATCGATGTGGACCCGCTTGATGCCAGCCACGAGCTAGAACTGCATGGTTCAACCGTGGATAATCTTGTAGCCGTGGGAGAAAACGGATTCCTGCTGCACTCTGAGATTATTGGAAGCAAGGCGCTAATCGAGACGTTTGGCTCATCTACAATTACCGTAAAATATGACATCCACGACCTAGTCTCAAAAACTGGAAGAATCTGGACGTTCTCGCTTGACTCCCCGGCTGATTTTACACTGCTCCTGCCCAAAAATTCCGCCATCGTTGGCATGACCAACCTCCCAATCAACATGGAAATAGTCAACAATCAAAACCAGCTGACACTGCCTGCAGGAGACTCCGAAATTGACTATCTGTTCAGCTCTACACCCGAGGCCACCGAGGCCACCGGCCCCGCAATCCCGGACATCGTGCTGTATGGAATGATTGGCGGTGCGGCCGCAGCAGCTGGAATCATTGCAGTTTCAAAGAGGCAAAAACCATCTGCACCGACAACCGGGCCTCAGGCGGCCAAAACAACCGCAAAATCCGAGACTGCCGACATCGAGGCAGTCCTCAAGGCGAGGCCTGACATTCGTGATGATGATAAAGAGATAGTGAAGTTTATCTCTGATAACGGGGGCCAAGCACTTGAAAGCGAATTGCGTAAAAAATTCCTCCAGCCAAGAACTACAATGTGGCGTGCAGTCAGGCGGCTAGAGCGAAGTGGCATCGTAGAAACAGAAAAGAAAAACATGCAAAACCTGGTAAAGCTGCGTAAAAACACGGGGGAAGGGGAATGAGGACGCTGGCACTGCTTGCAGTCTCCGCATTGGCGGCAGGAGCCCTTTTCACATCCCTGACTGATGGCGCCTTTGCCCAAAATGATCCGGACATCCTCAAGCGCATTGCAGAGGAGGCCCAAGCCCAGATCGAAGACCAGATCCGGGGAACCTACGACGGCTATGATGCAGCACCCCCCCAGGTCAAAGAGGAATTTGAGCTGGGAGGCCAACAGGTCGTGCTGCTCGGGGAATCCCTGGAATCCTCCGATGTCGAGGAGGCCAGAGGCCATTTCCTCTCTGCAATGAGGCATTTCAAGGAGATTACCAGGATGATTGCCCCCCGGGCAGCCGAGGAGGGAACGGCATCCCCCGCCCAGGCAGCAGATCGTGATCCCCTGAGCGAGCTCAACAGGCTGGTCAGGTACGTAGACAGCCTCAGGCAGGTATCTGACAGGCATGATACCGGAATCAGCTTTGGCGGGATTGATTCGCTAATAGATCGGGCCCGCTCTGAGATCACACATGGAACGGGAAATCCGGCTGCAACCGTCGACCAGATCAGGAGCCTGATTCAGGACATAAAAAAGGACATTCGCGAGCATGCCTCAAGCAGCGCCTCGGACAGGGCAAGGCAGTTCGTTGAAAGGCAGCTTGGCGGAATTGACGAAAGGATCACCGGGGCATCAGATGCCGGCGCCGATCCATCGCAGATCGGGGAGGCACGCGGACTGATCGATGAAATCAGAACCATGATGGCGGGAGGCGAGATTGAGGACGCCAAGAGACTCCTCCGCGAGCTGATCCAGCTGGCAAGACAAATCGAAAGCTCCGCGAGCTGACGTCACAAGCTTCATATACATTTTCCAGAGACCCTGAGCATGGCCTCCAAGCCCATTACTGCCGGCGTGGGCATTCCGATGATTGCCGTTGGCGCACTCATGGCGATGCTGTGGGCGCCAGCCGAGCCTGAGATGGGCTCGACGGTGGAATTCGTTGGCAGCCTGATTGGAATTCTGGGAGTCGTCTTCTTTATTGCGGGACTGTTCTATACCAAGGAACCCGTGATGCACTAGAAAACCACTGAATAAATAACGAGGAGTCCCATACAAGCTGCTTGAAGGTCAGACTGTTTGAGGTATTCACGTCCGTCGAGGGCGAGGGGCTGTTTTACGGAACCAAGACGCTTTTTGTAAGGCTGGCAGGATGTCCGTTCACGTGCTTTTACTGCGATACTGCCGAGGCCCTGCCTCCTGACTCTGGCACCGAGTATGACGTGGATTCGGCCTGCAGGCTCATCGATGACAGCCTTGTACAAAACACGTTCAAGGTGAACTTCACCGGGGGCGATCCGCTGCTGCAGCACCGGGCCGTGGCAGAGCTGGCCAGACACGTACAGTCCAGGGGGGTTCCAACCTACCTTGAATCCTCATGCTTTGACTCTGCAAGGTTTGATCACGTGCTGCCGTTTATCGACATTGCAAAAATCGAGCTGAAGACACGCGACTCTGAATTTGCAGACGACAGGCATTATGACGGCCTGATAGAAAACGCCGTAGCGTGCCTCAGGAGCGCAATATCCTCCCAAAAGCGGACCTACGTCAAGATTGTCGTGAGCGCCAGAACCACCCCAGATGACTTTGAGGATCTTGCAGGCAGGGTCTTTGACGTCACGACAGGCGGCATCTCGGGCTTTGTCATACAGCCCACGTACGGGACAGAGGAGCCCCCGCTTGGACAGCTGATGGAGTTTTATGATTTGGCATACCCGAGATATCCCGACGTGCGCATTGTTCCGCAGCTGCACAAGCTCATTGGCGCCCCCTAGGGCACCCGTGCAAGAGGCGGCTTAGCTTCAAATAGCACCGGAATCCTGAATAGATCACATGGATGAGGACAGGGTCAAAAAACTCGTCAGGGAGCTAATCATTGAGCTGGGCGAGGATCCGACCCGTGAGGGGCTGCGCGAAACGCCCCGGCGCATGGCCAGCATGTATAACGAGATCTTTAGCGGATACGAGTCTGACTCTGAGCTGTCCGTCCAGTTCTCCGAGGATTCCGACGTCGTGGTGGCAAAGGACATACAGTTTTACTCAATGTGCGAGCACCACATGCTGCCCTTCTTTGGAAAAATCCACATCGCATACTCCCCAAACGGCAGGGTATTTGGAATATCAAAACTCGTACGCCTAGTGGAAAAATATGCAAAAAGACTGCAAATCCAAGAGCGTCTGACAAAAAACATTGCAGACGAGCTTTACGGCCAGGGCGTAAAGGGCGTGGTCGTAGTCGCCGATGCAGAGCACCTGTGCATGAAGATGCGCGGCGTCAGAAACGACGCTAGGATGACCTCGTCGGCGTTTCGAGGCATTTATGAGAACCGGGAGGAGAAGGAGGGCGTATTGGCAATGATCCGCAAGCCTAATGCCCCGATCTAGGCAGTCAAAAATTAAATACCCTTTTTCTTAGAGCAAGACCAATGGGGGCACACAACAACGTTCACATCCCAAAGGAATCCTGGCCGGTCTGGACCTGGTATGCAATCGAGTTTGGAATCGTACTGGCAGTCTCCATGCTGGTCTCACGGGAGATCGTAGGCTCCATCGAGGGACTTGCCCCCGACGTGCAAAACTGGGTGTTCTTTGGAATCGTCGGCGGGATATTCATCGGATGGTATCTGATCCTGCGCGCACTAGTCTTCAAAAAACCGATTCTTGGAAACCGCTATGCGGGCTAGCCCAAGTATGCCGTCTTGTCAACGAGATCCAGGCTCTTAAAGGCGCTTTTTCTGTTGTTGCACGATTCACACCTGCCACAATGCGCGCTTTTATCCGCATAGCAGCTCCACGTCTTGAAAATCCCGTCCCCCAGGTTCCCGTATCCTAGTCTTATCAGGTCGCTCTTTGAATACCCTTCAATATAGGGGGACAGAACCTTGACCGGCCGCCTGATTCCCATCTTGATCCCGTCAACCTCCCCCTCGTTTAGCGCGTCCTGGATCTTTGCTGCAAATCCCGGCCTGCAGTCCGGATAATGGGCATCCCCGGTATGCGCGCCATATGCTACTATTGACGCATTGAGCGTATATGCCCATGCAGCCGCAATCGTGAGGAATATGGCGTTTCGGATCGGAACCACTATGGAATACTCGAATTTTCCGGGAATTTTCCTGCTGGGGCCCGTCAGGACGTTCGTATCCCCGTAGAGCTCTTTCATGAACCCGATATCCACAACCCTGTGCCTTTTTAACCCGATCTTTTTTGCAAATCTTTTTGCAGTCCTGATCTCCTGGCCTGCCTTTTGCCCGTAGGAAAACGTGATCCCGTACAGGTCGTATTTTTTCCCCAGCTGCGAGGCATAGCAGGCCGAGTCCATTCCCCCGCTGAATATGATTACCGCCCTTCTGACCAACTCGCAAAACCTACCCCCGTCTGACTATCTTGGCACCCGTGCTGGGCCTGCAGATCACCGCCCGGGACTCTGTTCCTGCCGAATCAAATCCGAGCTCCATCGCCCTGGCAATTTTTTCTGTGCTTGACTTGGGCCCGCAAAACGCGATGACCGAGGGCCCCGCCCCGCTGATCGTTGCCCCCAGGGCCCCGGCCTTTATCGCGTTTTTCTTTACCCTGTCAAATCCCGGAATCATGTGTTTTCTTGCCGGCTCTACGATCACGTCCCGAACCGAGCTTCCTATGATTACAGGGTCTTTTCTGAGAAATCCTGCAACGATCGAGCTTGCATTTGAGAGGTTGGCTATCGAGTCCCTCAGCGGCACCCTGGACGGGATTGCGCCTCTTGAGACCATGGTCTTTCTCTTGGGAACCTCGAGTTTTGGCATGGCCACGCACATTACCAAGTCAGGCGGCGGCCGAACCTTGATTACGTCCAGCGGGTCTGTCCTTACAATTACAAAGCCTCCTAGCACAGAGGCTGCGACATTGTCGTAATGAATCGCGCCTGCCGAGGCCTTTTCACCCGTTCCTGCAGACTCCACCAGCTCGTTATCGGACATTTTCAACCCGAATAACCCGTTCATGGCCACGGCAGCTGCGGCAGCAGATGCGGCGCTGCTGCCCATGCCAAGTCCGGCGGGAACCCCCTTCTTGATTTTAATTTCCAAGCCTGACCTGATCCTGAATTTTTTTGCGATGCTCCGGGCTACCAGCCCGGCGGTGTTTTTTGATACTGCGGAAGGCACGTCATCCCCCGACATGATCGTGATTCCCCCTCGCCCTTTCTTTGTAACAGTTACGGTGTCATAAAACGCATTTACGGCAAGGCCGAACACGTCAAAGCCGGGACCCAGGTTTGCAGTAGATGACGGGGCCCTTGTCGTAATGCTGTCTGCCATCAGTCTTCCACCTCCTCGCCTAGATTTATGGTTCTGCTTAGTGCGCCCTCTAGGTTAGTCATGCCCTCGCCGGTAACATTTGATATCGGAATCAGCCCCTGTGCAAAACCTCCCAGGTTCATTCCCCTCAAAATACTTGTAGTCAGGGTATAGGTATCACCGTCGGCATGCTCGGAAATTGCATCCTCCAGTGCCCTGAGGTTCGTCGTCCACCTTAGAATCTCACCTAGCCTATCTCCGATGAGATCCGATTTTGTAACCGCATTGATTGTCGGCAAGTTCAGCCTCAGCCTGATTGATGTTGCAAGCAGTGCAACTGAGACAAAGTTTACCGGCGCAGTGATCAGCGCCCCGTCGAAAAGAAAGACCGACGTCCTCTCATCTGACATTATGCTGTCCAGAATGAAGGGGCCGCTTGATCTGTATGCAAACAGTTCAATCTGTCCGGGCGTATCCACAATCAGATAGTCCGGATTCACGCCCTGTACCTGGTCGTGTATGCCGTCAAACTTTGACGCAATCAGGTCACTTGCCATGATTAATGCGCCGTTGGGCCCTAGGTCATACTGCTTCATTATCGAGACTAGGTCAACATGATCCCTTACGTCAACGTCCGGGGTGTAGGGCAGGCTCTCAACGCCGGGATCCAGGTTCAGTACGGCAGAAAATGCGCCGTTTTTGGTATAATACTCGTGGAGCTTTGAGGACAGGAGTGATTTTCCCGAGCCTGCCGTCCCGGTTACAAAAATTGACTTCAATCTACTGCCATATTGTTCATTATTGGCCTATATTTCAAACTAACAATTCTGACGCTTGAGAATACGTGACCATGGGATTTTCGCCGTTAAATTCACGAGATCTGGGTTTTCTTCCAAACCACCAACAGATCCCAGGTCACATTCCGGCCGTACCAGCTCGGCCTTGGGCCCTGCCATGTCAGATACTGCAAGAACAGATCCCGGTTCCAAATCAGCAGACTGAAAACAGTCGCATACTTGGCATTTGGACGCAGCGCGGTAGTCTGTACAGCGAGATCCGGCATAGCGCATTGCCGCTCCTGTGTTCTGACGCAATGCGATACGTGTCAGGGAGCACCTCTTCACCGTCAAGCCCCGAACCATCGACATGATCCAGAGACGGTGAAATTCCATATCCCCAATTTTACACAGAACCCTTATCGCAGTCTTCCCAGTAACCGACTCGTGGGGGTGCAGACGATCATATGCGGATCTGTAGGCAGCTTTGCTTGGACCGCTTCGAGTTTGAAGCCGCTTTGTAGGGAACCTCTGGGAAGACTGTTGGGGGAGGCGATCTCATATTCTTATCGCGTAAAAATCCCCATGCTTAACATTTCAGCAATCACGCCTCTTACTAGTGTCTCATTGAAGTTCTTATATCCGTATGTCAAGTCTTCGATAAGATACCCAATTATCCGATCTAGCTCCATGCCTTCATAGCTATCCTTTCGCAGATATACTAATGATGCTGCAATCTCCAGCCAATCAGTCTCATCAAGGTAAGGCTTCATTACTGCTACAAATTTTTGCAGCTTTTCTTTATTTTCATTTTCGAACTGAGCGTCAATACCGACATCAGAATCCAAGATCGTATGTGCGTGTTCTGATACCTGCTTGCAATACGGTCCCCTTCTATTCCATGCAAACGCATATCCAAAATCAACACCATATTCTTGGGCGAGATAAACGATCTTCTGAACCTTGAGCTTGTCATCAAATTGTTTCATGGATGGATCTTTACCTATTGTCTGGAACAAAACTGCTAGTTTGCCAGGCAGGGTCAACTTGTTAACATAACGAGTGGTGGTATAAAAAGCCTTGAGGCCTTTAGTGGTATGTGGTCACGTCCCCCTGCTATCTAGGCACGAAAATCACAATCATGCATGCTGATTCGTGCCTGGCTGATGAGGGTAGGTGACCCCGTACCTTTAGTGTAATGTGTTATATGAAAATTAGGTTCGCTAGTCATTGGTGTCCCTCCCCTCCATTTTGGGTCGGATTTCCTGATCGCATCCGTGGCCGTCTTGTCCGAGAACGCCATGATGGGCGTCTGGCGGTTGGCTATGTCCGGCCCAAAGTGCAGCCTACGTTCGTTATAGTACTTGATGTAATGCGCACAGTTGAAAATGGGATATTTTCTTATCGAAATAGGCACGATATGTCAAAATTATGTTGCAATTTTTGATGCATGTACTATACCGCAAGGTATGGCTCACATGGATATTTGCATTGCTGTTTGTACTGTTCCGGCCGTCGGAGACCGCCCAACGTCCAAAAACATCCCGTACGGCGTCCGGAACCGCCCACATCCGGGGGACGAGGCGAGGCGGACGGGCACCGTCTGGCAAAAGTTGGACAACCCTGGCGTCCTAATGATTGGCTTCACATTTTGTTTATTCGGATTTTTTACTGGCATGGCAGAACAAACTCTCACAAAACATTTTGTCGCTGTACCAAGAACTCCCTCAATTTAGAGGATATTCATGATGTAGTTTTTTAATTTTCTATACCAAAATAATTTTTCTTTATATCTTGTATCTGCGTAACTCTGACCACTGGTAGATGGAAGAAGATATACGGAAGATTCTGCAATTTTAAGTTTTTGTATGCCATACTTGACAGGCTTGTCATTTTCATCAAGATAGCATCTGAAACCGGTTTTGCCAACAAATGCAACTATTTCAGGCTTATTTTTCGCTATTATGGAATCCAGACGACTTCTTGCGCCATTTCCATCGTCTCTTCGTAGATCTGATGTTGAACGTGTAGGCTGTTTTACTACATCTGTTAGCCCGTAACCACATGCAGCCAGCATTCTATCTGATTCTGTTGTTAGTCGCTCTTCCGTCAGATTGGATTCGTATAATAATTTCCAAAACATGTTGCTATTACCTGCAAAATAATGTCCTATTTGCGCTGACTTCGCCGGGATTTGTTCCGACGAATACAGCTTTCATTCCGGGTTGTACAAGATCAGGCAGTGTTCTCATGTAATGGTCATCAAAAGCTAATTGCATGATATGATCAACATGGTGTCGACTATTTTTAATTTTTGTTTTTTATTTTCATTAAATTTTGGAGCTAATTATTCAACTCAATTACACTGCTGAATAAAATCTGAAACCAATTTTGTTCCTAAAACAGTGTGGGTCTAGCCAATGTAGTCTGTCCTGCGCGTTTACACGTAGTGAGCGCGATGTTCAGTCTTCCCGAAAGTACACAATAAAACGGCTCCAAATTTCGAAACAATTCAAATCAGGCCGCTTGCAAATCCGCATGTCGCCGTATGCACTGCCGTGAGCCAGGTACGTTTGGGGAAGATTGCGCCTTCAATACCCGGGCATCTAACGGCGACCTTGAAACAACCCGCCGCCTGATTTAGGCACGATCCCGTTTAGAGTTAAAAAAATTTAGCCGGAGCTAAACCAATAAAATTTGGCCAACTTTCATATTTGAATCCATGAAAAGATGGTAAATGAACTGGAGAATAGCGGCCATCCCTGCAAGCATGATACCGATCATAATCATCGCGATCCAGTTTGACATCCGGGCCGAGGACGTGTTTGCAATCGGCGCCGTTCCGTTTGCCGCGGCGGTCTTTGCAATGATGGCAAAGCTTGCAATCCAGGGCTTCAAGTTCAGCTATATAGCCAGGCACTACCTTGGGGGCATAGACTCCGTGTGGAGGATGGCGGGCGTCAGGGTGGGCAGCGAGTTCATCAAGTTTACAACCCCGATGTTTGTAGGTGCCGAATTCGTCGTGATCTACTGGATGCACAAGAAGGGGATCCAGCCCTCAAAGGCCATGTGGGTCGCAATCTTGGACATCGTGACTGAGGTACTGGCCGGGGGAATCCTGTCGATAATCGCCGGAGTCATTGCGCTGGTCCACGGCGCATATGTAGTCGGCATAGTAATCCTGGGAACGAGCGTGTTTGTCACCACCCTCTGGATGGCGCTGTTCTTCCTGTCCTCAAAGCGGACGTTCCAGGTTCCGGGGGTGATCGCGGGCCTGACCGAAAGGTTCGGCAAGGAGAAGGGCAGGAGGTACATCGAGCAGTCAAACATGTGGATGGAGGAGATCTGTACGATGAGCAGGGAGAACCTCCACAAAAGAGAGTCCAAGGACGTCTTTGCCAAGAGCTTTGCAATGTCCATGGCCTCGTGGATATTCTACGGAATCTCGTTTATGATCATAGCATCGGGAATCGGATACCACATCGGCGCGTTTGACTCCGTCATGGCCGTCATGGGCGCCAACGCGATTGGGAACCTGCCGATTACCGTGGGCGGCTCGGGCCTGGCCGAGTTTGGAATCGTGGCCTATCTGAACGACCTCAACCCGTTTGACTTTGGCGCGGTGGAGCGGACGATCGAGTGGAACGCCGTAATCGCGTGGAGGATTGCGACATACTACGTCCCGATAGGCGTGACTTGGTTCCTCCTGATAAGGCTGGCACTGACAAGATACGACAGGGAGCCGGTGGCGTAGGGGGAGGTCTTGGATTTTAAAAACAAGGTCGTCGTCATAACCGGCGCCTCAAGCGGAATCGGAAGGGCGGCTGCAGTCGAGTTTGCCAGGAGAGGCTCCAGGCTGGTGCTGGTTGCCAGGAGGGGGGAGAGGCTTGCACGGGTTGAGGGGGAGCTTGGCAGGTACGGTATAGAGGTCCTGGCCGTCCCCTGCGATGTCTCAGACAAGGCGCAGGTGAGGTTCATGAGCGATCAGGTCCTCGAGAGATTCGGGGGCATAGACGTCCTGGTAAACAATGCGGGTTTTGCGGTATACGGCCCCGTATCGGACATGTCAATCGAGGACATCGAGTCCCAGATGGACACAAACTACCTCGGAATGGTATACTGTACCAAGAACTTCCTTCCCGCGCTCCTTGGGCAGAACTCCGGCCACATCGTCAACGTGGCGTCCGTGGCCGCAAGCTTCGGACTGCCCGGAATCGCCCCATACTGCGCATCAAAGTTTGCAATGCTCGGATTCTCCGAGGGGCTAAAGCACGAGCTGCACGGGACCGGCGTGGGGGTGACGGTGGTCAGTCCGATAATGGTCAGGACCGAGTTCTTTGACGGCCCGTCGTTTGAAGGGATGCCGAGATACTCCCCCGCATCGCTCAGTCCCGAGACCGTTGCAAGGGCAGTGGTGAGGGCGGCATCGTCGCCCCGCCTGGAAATCATCGTACCGTCTGCGGTCAGGGGGGCGGTGTGGCTAAAGCACACCGTACCGTTTGCCGTCAATCACCTCATGGGAAGGTCGTTTCGAAGACAGCTGGAGGAATCCGGGTGATCATTTGCCGCCGGATGCGGCCTGGTCCGAGCCCTCGTCTATGAGCTCCAGGCCCCTCAGCTCGAACTGATAGATCGCCTGCATGTCGATCTCCTTCTCCCTTTGCAGGTACTCGACTACCCTGTCGCCGAGCGGCGCCCTCAGCTGATCAAAGGTGAACGCATAGACGACCCCCCTCTGCAGGTCCCCGGGCCTGACGTCCTTGAGATCCACCGTCACGATGTGCCGCCCGTCCTCCACGGGCTCGTACAGCTGGACGTCCATCTTGCCGTCAGGCTCGTAGATTTCCAGGATATACCCGGTTCTCGTCTCCGTCCTCGGACTCTCAAACTTTGCGTTTTGTATCTCGTCGGAAACCCAGTCTGGAATCTCGTCTTTCTTCTTGGCCATAAAAAATCACGGTTAGTTTTCGATCTTGTCTTTCTTGCTTTTCTGCCACCAGTTCAGATAGTCGTCATGCTTGTCCTCCCTGGTCCTCTCCCTTCTGTTGAGCCTCTCCCTGATGTCCCCCACCTGCTCCCTTGTCGCGTACAGGCCGCACTTTTTGCAGATAAAGTGCTTTGTCCTCTTGTCCATTTCCATCGGGTACTCTATCTCGTCGAACAGCTTGAACAGATCATCCCTGCTCCGATCCTCATCGGGGACGTCCTCCTCGTATCTTGCTTGAACCTTTTTCTTTTCGCGCATCGTACACTCCGGGCAGTTAGGCAATGATGACATGCAAGATTTTTTCCATAAAAGCGTTCCCACGACAAGCGGGATCTTACCCCCGGGCGGCACCGCCGATCGGGGCCTTTATGGCCGTGCTTTTCGAGCCGCATCTCGGGGAGAGGGCCCGGACCCTCGCACAAAACAGGCACGTCCGGCATACGGATTGTATCGTCATCCCTTTCGGTCAGTTCGCCCATCGAACACCGCATGCCAGACAGATACCAGACCTGGATCAAATCTATTATGTCTTGTCCAGCATCTGTGCGGCAATCCTGGCCGCGTTGCGGGCCCCGTCCCCCACAAAATTCCTCGAAAAGTCCCTCAGGGAGTCCCCGAACGCCGAATACTCTTCCCTGATCCTTGATATTGCCGCAAGCACCTGCCCCGTGTCGTTTGCAAGCATGCCCAGGTTTTTTTCCTGGGCCCACCTGATCTGGTTGACGTGCTCGTCGTAGACCGGCAGTCCGATTATGGGCTTGGACTTGTCGCCCATGATCTCGCCCATTACGGTATGCGAGCCGTTTACCACCGCATACTTGCACCCCGAGAGGACGGCATCCTTTTCATCATCGCTCAAAAAGCCAACGTCTATCTGAATCCAGTCGATTTTTCTCTCCAGGGCCTCGTCTACGGAATACGACCCCCCATCTGCCCCCATCACCCTGTTTATCGAGGGATCATCCCTTGCGTGCGAGACGATCCTCTTCTCCCTGCGCATCTCATCCTGCCGGAAGACATCCGCGTATCTCCTCCCCGTTGCATCGTTTGTTGACCTGTTTCCGGTCCTCATCCAGTAACCGAAATCCTCCCCGTCGATGAGCCTTCCAAGACTGGTCTGCCGGATGTTTTTTCTCCTCTTTGCGGTAAAATGACCGACATACTCCACCTTGTCCTCGACACTTCTTGTAAAGTTCAGGTTGTACTCGCACATCGTGTATGGCGGCGGGGAGTCTGCGACGATGATCCTTGTCGCGCGTGAAATCTGCTTTGCAATGAATACCAGCGACGGATAAAAACAAACCCTTGACTTGTGCAGCCTTGGCTTGAACTGGTTTGTCACAAACATGCTCGGGATGCCCCTCCTGTCTGCCAGTATGTTGGAGCCCATATCCCCGTCATTGATGGCCAGGTCGAATTTTTCCCTGTCGTACAGCTTCCCCTCCTTTTTCAGGTAGCTTGCAATCTGCTTTACGAGCGGCGGCTGGTTTGATACCGGCACCAGCAGGTTCATCATCGACAGCGTAATGCTCGGACCAAAATCCCCGTCAATCGGGGTCGGCATCAGAATCTCGTGGATCCTGTCCCGCTTGGAGGGAAACCTGTCCAGCAGCTTTTGATACACGTGATCCTTGCTGCAGTAATGAACCTCGAAATCGTCCCTGATAAAGTCTGGCAGCTCGTCATCCAGCCTCATCATTCGCGAGTAGTGTCCGCCACCCCATGGATAGATGAACTGGCCTATCTTGAGCACAACTTGCAAGATACGGCCCGGTTTAAATTTTCAATGCAGGTAGGGACTAGAACACGTGGCGGATCAGGCAAGATACGGCCCGCAAAGCCCCCGGGAGGCGGGGTTTGGCCCAGAATGCCCCGGAACAGCCTGCAATGGATCAAGTCCTGAGCTGTGCGCCTAGGCATGAAAAACGGCAGGGCTGCATTTTCGCTGCGGGCTAGGATTATAAGCGATCACCCGATCTTGCGATCGTGCAAGGCAAGGAAATCGAGGTTCCAAAGGAACTGCGCCAGTTCATGCCGGAGGGCGCAGAGGAGACCCGACTGGGGCACAAAAACGGGGCAAGCAGGCAGTACAGGTATGGAAACCTACACATCCGGGAGTACGACGACAGGTACCTAGTTCATACCGACAGGGTGGATCCCAGGCAGGATCCGCTGGGGCATCTGATTCATGACGCGCCCGAGGTCCTGGTGGGTCTTGCGTGTGCGGTCCTGGGCGGGAGGAAGGCGGCCTCCCTTGTCCAGAAAAATTCCAACTCGCGGGGGCTCTCATCGCTTGCGGGACTGGCTTCCGCCGTCCCGCTAGGCTGTGCGGGATACCTGCTGACCAGGGCCGTCAAAAAAAACCTAGAGTGATAAGATGACGCTGGTTCGAACCCTGCAGGTTCTCTTCAGGCTGCTTCCCTCGGCGATGGCCCTGAGGAGGGATCGAAGGGAGTGGTCAAGCCAGGAAGCCAGAAACATCGACGTGGAGAAGTATCGAAAAAACGCGCGGCGGGCACTGAATGCCTTCCTGGCACTGGGACCGGTCTACATCAAGCTGGGGCAGTGGCTCTCCTCCCGTGCGGATATCCTGCCGCAGCCGTATCTTGAGGAGCTCGCAAAGCTGCAGGACAGCGTACCCGTCGTTCCGTTTGATGAGGTAAGGCCGATAATCGAAAAGGAGTTCGGGCCCGTGGACTCGGCGTTTGACGAGTTCGAATCCGACGCCCTGTCTGGCGCGTCGCTGGGACAGGTCTATCGAGCCAGGCTAAAAAACCAGGAGATCGTAGTCAAGGTAAGGCGCCCCGGAATCGAGGAGACCGTCAGGAAGGATCTTGAGGTTCTCAAAAAAATACTGCCGGTGGGACTGCGGTTCGTCGATCCCAACCTCCGGTTTTCCGCAAGGGCGATGCTGTCCCAGTTTGTCGAGACGGTACACGAGGAGCTGGACTATAGGATCGAGTCCTCAAACCTGAAGCAGATCAGGGACAACATGAGGAACTCGCCGGTCCTCATCCCCCGGGTCTATGACGAGTATTCCTCGGGAAACATCCTTACCATGGAGTACATTCCGGGAATCAAGGTCACCGACATCGAGGCACTGGACGACAAAAACATCGACAGGACAAAGCTCGTCATTGACGTGCACAAGGTGTTCTTTACCATGCTCCTGCGCCACTCCATTTTTCACGCAGATCCCCACCCCGGAAACATCTCCGTGACCGACGAGGGGAGGCTGATCCTGTATGACTATGGAATGGTCGGACGGCTGGATGACGAGTCACGAAGGCGCCTGGTCAGGCTGTATCTTGCGCTTGTCGAGAAAAACCCGTCAAGAACGGTAAACGCCATGAGCGAGCTGGGAATGCTCACCCCGGATTTTAACCGCTCTGTCATCGAGCAGGCAATTGAGCTGACGGTCCGGGCCCTGCACGGTCGCAAGCCGTCTGAAATGGAGATAAACAGCCTGATGGAGATCGCCAACCGGACGATGAGCAGGTTTCCGTTTGTCCTGCCTAAGCACCTTGCGTTGTACATGAGGATGGCCTCGATCATCGAGGGAATCTACAAGACGCATGACGTTGACTTTAAGTTTGTCAGGGTGCTCAAGGAGATACTGGAGGAGGAGCATCTGATCAGGGATGCATATGTTGAGGAGCTAAAGTACTCGGTTACTAGGCTTGCAAAGTCAGTTGATGCTGCGATATCCATTGCGCCTGCGCTCAAAAGATATCTTGATGACAGTCATTCACTTCATCTGCGGCAGGCAAAGCCGGAACCTAGCACGCTGCTGGCCGGAAGCATTCTGTCGTCTGCCATCTTTGTCGGCTCTGCACTGCTTTATTCCTCCAACGAGCCGGCAGGAATCGCAGGAATGGCAGGCTCGATCGCAGTCATGGCAGTCTCTGCCGCACTCAGAGGGAGGTAATCATCAGGCTGTGTGCGCAGCAGCCGTGATCAAAATATTCCGATCACATGTATGCCTTGCAGAGCAGGCAGCACCACATGACATGGAGGCGGCAGTCCGCGTGCTGTGTGATTGCGGATCCGTCGGGCTGCAAAAAGCCGCGGTACCGTGCGGCGCCGCAGTACGCCATGCTTTGCAATATCAGAATCCGTGCTTGAGCTCTCCCTTCTAGTCCAACAGCAGCCTAAGGTTGACAAGCCCGGAGACCACCTGTAACTCCCGTTCAAACTCTTCAGCAGTCCCATCATACGGGTCGCACACCCGCTTGTACTGCCTTCATGTTCATCGTGCACCTGGCTGCGGCCCTGCCGTCGTCGTCCCCGGATGCAGGCCACACTTGGCGCTCGGACTTTTGATGCCTCAGCTGCCCCATCCTCCTTTGATCCTCTTCTTGCGCTGCCCCATCCTCCTCGTTTGCAAGAACCAAGAGGCAAAACTGCTAGGCCTTGCTCACGCACAGGGTCTATTCTATTGGGATGTCTTTGCCAGATCTTGCAAAGGCGATGACCACCGTCAGGACGCCATTTTCAAATCTTGCCGACTCTACTGATTCCTCTCCCTTCCTGATGTTTATGGGAAGCCTGATCTTCTTGTCGATTATGCCGGGCCTCTGATTGCAGACCATCGATTCGTCTCTTTCCTCCTTTTTTGGCTTTTCTGCGCTTATGGAAAGAATGTTTGCATCAAGGCGCAGCTCTATGTCCTTTTTGTCAAAGCCTGGCAGATCAATTGTGACTGTAATCCTGTCCTCCTGCACCTGCATATCAACGGGAGGTAGAACAAACTCATAGAACTCTTTTGATCTGTTGCCGATCTCCCTTATCATTTCATCTGCCATTGATTTTACAAGTCCCAACCTGTGAAATGTCGATCATTTTTGGTTATAAGTCTTCAAGCAGTACCAGCTGCAAGGGCTTGCCCCCTAGACGACACTGGATCCTGTGCGTATTTGCCAAAAATGACGTAAAGGCTGCCCGGTTTTTTATTCTGCGCCGATTACGCAGTCCCCTGATTATCCATGCATTTTTAATTACTAGCCTTGCAGTTTCAGTATCTTGATTATAGCTATCGAGGGCGGGGATCAGGCGGGAAAAAAAACACAGGCTGTCATGCTTGAAAAGGCATTAAAGAGCGCCAAAATCAAAACCAGAACGTTCAGCTTTCCTGACTATTCCACCCCGGTCGGAAAAGAGATCGACAGGTATCTGTCAGGGGGGCGTAAATTTCCGCCACAGGCCATCCACTGCCTTCTGGCAGCCAACAGGTGGGAGAGGCTATACGACATACAAAGGGCGCATGAAAAAAACTCCGTCTTGATCATGAACAGGTACTACCAGTCCAATGTCGTATACGGGCTGGTCAATGGAATGAAGGCCGCCTGGCTTGAAAACCTGGACAGGGGGATGCCAAAGGCCGACCTTGTAATCCTCCTGGATGTCGCGCCAGCCGAATCGTTTAGTCGCAAAAAATCAAACCGGGACAGGTTTGAAAAGAACAAAGAGTTCGTTAGAAAGGTGGCCTCCGCTTACAGAAGGGCCGCAAAAAAACAGCATTGGAAAATCGTCAACGCCTCAAGAACAAGGGAGGAGGTTCACCAGGACATCATGAAGATACTTGGCAAGAAGGTCTTATCATGAAAAAGGCCAACCTGGACATCATTGATCCCATTCACAGCTTTGTTCGCATTTACGGCTCTGAGCTGGAGATTATCGACAATCCGGCCTTCCAGCGGCTGAGAAGAATCAAGCAGCTTTCAGGCGCCCACCTTACCTATCCGGGCGCGCAACACACGCGATTTGAGCATTCCCTGGGGGTTCTGCACATTGCGGGGCTGGCAGGCAATGCACTGCGGGAAAAGGGGGCAATCAAAAAAGACGACGTTGCCGCACTCCGCATGGCAGGACTGCTCCATGATATCGGCCATGGACCGTTCTCACACCTGTTTGAGGAGGTGGTACGGGACAACTCCCGGATCTCACACGAGGGCATGGGGAAAAACATCATTCAAAAAACCGAGATCGGCGACGTGCTATCAAGATCGGGGCTTGACAAAAACTTCATTGCAAGGCTGGCCTTTGGCGAATCCAGACACCAATTCATGAACGAGATAATCTCCGGGGCCCTCAGTGCAGACATGATGGACTATCTGCTGCGGGACGGATATTATACGGGTGCCGAGCACGCAAAAACCGATCACATTCGCATGATCCGGTCTCTGAGCGTGTACAGGAAAAAGTTGGCCCTTGACAGATCTGCGCTATACTCCTTTGAGTCAATGATGCACTCTAGGTACCAGATGTTCAAGGCGGTATACTTTCACAAGTCCGTCCGCTCCGTCGAGGTGATGCTGCTTGAGGCAATACGTCTTGCATACGACCAGATTGGGCTTGATTCGCTGACCCTGGATGACTATGTCCGGCTCACAGACGATGTCATAATATCGGATCTTTTGTCTATAACATCAGATGATCCGCAGCTAAAGCGCGCAAGGCAGCTGGCGCGGAACTACCAGGATCGCAACCTGCTAAAATGCGTATACGAGCAGATCTTTACAAAAAAGCCGGACATTTCAAAAAGGAGATTCGACACGATCAGGGCCCAGATCTCAAAAAAGTCCCGAGTCCCCGAAAATGACATCTTTGTGGACAGCTCAACTACCCCGTCGATCCCCCTCACGCCCTCAAAAAAGGAGTCAAAATCAGTAATCCTCATCTCCTCAAAAAATGGCAAGTCCCAGGCGCAAGAAATCCCGATCTCCCGGATTCTAGTCTCCACCCTGTCCGGATTCATGGATATCCTGAGGATATACACGTCTGAGAAAAACAGAAAAAAAGTTGAAATGGCCGCCCATTCAATCCTTGGTGGTACGGGACAATGAAGAGGCGCATCGTAATCAAGATTTCCGGCAGGGTTTTTGGCATGGATAACGTAAAGGCCCTCAAGGATTACGCGAGATTCTTTGTCAAAGTCAGCAGATACTGCCAGCCCGTGATCGTGGCAGGGGGAGGAACCATATCGCGGCACTACATATCGCATGCACGATCCTCGGGCGCAGACGAGTCCACCCTTGACGAGCTGGGCATTGAAATCTCAAGGCTAAACGCAAAGCTGCTCATCTATGCCCTCAAGGGCAAGGCGTACTCCCACCCGCCCACCAACCTTCAGGAGACAAAGCATGCAGTGGACAGCGGGCTGATTGTCGTGACCGGGGGGCTTCACCCCGGGCAGAGCACTAATGGAACGGCCGCCCTGATTGCCGAGAAGATCAAGGCAGAGCAGTTTCTCAATGCTACTGACGTCGACGGCGTCTATGACAGGGATCCCAACAGGTACAAGACCGCAAAAAGGTTCAAGCGAATCGAGCTAAAGTCCCTGCGAAGCATGCTGGTCCATGAGGACTCCGTTGCCGGCGGCTATGACCTGATGGATATAGTGGCCCTGAAAATCATAGAGCGCTCTAGGATAAAGACCAGGATCCTAAAGGCCGATCTCAAGACGCTCGAAAAGGCAATACGCGGAACCTCGCCTGTCGGAACCGAGATCACCCTATAGTATTCTGAATGGCCGGATAGCTCTCGGTCCAGATCTCGATTTTCTCTCCGGGATACTCCTTCATTCCTGACTGGCGCAGCCTCCTGTAGATCTCCAGTGACTCGTTCCTCTCCAGGGGCTTTGTCTGCGCCTTTGTAAAGCCGTCCTCATCAACAACCAGCGTGATGAACCCGTCCCGGCTCCGTATGATTGCCGCAAGATCCTCCTCCCCGACGGGCATGAACTTTCCGTCTACCTTCTTTGTAGTCAGAGTAAGCATCGCAAATCCGGCAACCTTGAACAGCCTTGCCTGCGACTGCCCCGCCCGCCTTTTGCCTGCCTGCACCGCCTGGAAATACTGCACGAGCCATCTCCGGCTTGTCACTATAATTAACTATCTTAAACACTTAAGATGACGGGCCCCCAATCCCCATCATTGAATCCGAGGATCTTCGTTGGAGCCGCAGTGGTCGCGGTGGCCGTCGTCATCGGCGCCATTGCGTTCTCGGGCCAGGGGATCATCGATGATACGTCTGATCGCGGCCTGCTTGCATCCCCGGAAAACCCCCCCATGCCGATTCTCCCGCTGGTCACCACCCTGGAAAAGCTGGAGGTGGCCGAGATTGATGATCGGGCAGCATACATAGACATCAAGTTCAAGGTGTCAAATCCCAACCAGCGTTCCGTAATCCTGCAGCTGGTAAAGTACCAGGTCTATGAGGATGATCTGAGGATTCATGCAGGACAAATCGGTGACAGGTTTGAGGGGTTTGTGGAGGGATCCAACTTTTATACCGTCCTTTCAGGCTCGCATACGATACTGTCTGAGACCATAGTGATCCGAAATACGGGAAACGTACCTGGGCTCTGGGAGACCCTGTCCGGAGATGACATCGACTGGAGGGTGACGGGGGAGGGATTCTTTAACCTGAGCTCAATGACTGCCGGCGCAGAGCAAAATTTTACCTTTGAGCTAAAACCATAGCCAGTTGTATCACAGAATATGAAAATCATGATTATTTGTTTTCAGAGGAAAAAATTTAACAAAATTATATATGATCTGGATGTTCCTCAACTTCAGAATGGCAGAAGCATCAATGGCCGCATTTGGCTCAGCAATCGGCGTATCAATTGCACTGGCAGTAGTCTGCTTTGCACTGCGGGGCAAGGGACACCCAGAACCATTAGATTAAGGAGATCTCATCCTTCACAATCTTTTTCTATTCTTCCTTAGAGTCCATGCCGATCATCTCCTTGAGGTTGAACGACCTTCCGACCTTTTCCTTCATAAAGCACCTCTCGTAGTACTGACATGCCTCGCATTCGGTTGCCGGCTCCAGGATCGGCAGCTTTTTTTGCTCAAGGAGGTCGTTTAGCACCCTGACACGCCTTATCGTCTCCTCAAACACCTTTTTGTTCCGCGTAACTGAGAACGAGGCCTCCTGCCTGTCTCCTGATATGTAGACTATGACCCCATCAAACTTGTTGTAAATCCACAGGCACGCGTTTAGGAACAGCACGTCCCCCGCCTTTGGATCCCTCGGCAGGGCCTCAGCAGACCTGAAAAGTACGATCGCATCATCGACAATCATGTCCGCCCTCCCCCTGAGCCTTATGCCGTCGACCTCGAAATCCTTCGGCTCGCTGCCGTATCCATATTTTTGCAACAGCCCGCTTAACAGCTCGTTGAATCCACTGCGTTTGACGTCCTTGGGCTCTGTCCTGTCATAGTAAGAGCGTCTCAGGCATCTGACCACCTCGTGCAGGTGTATGGTCTTGACGTCGTCGTCGTCGATCTTGACGTCCAGCTCCCTTCCTATCGAGTCTACTGCTGCGGTAATGACCGTCCTAAAGTCCCTGTCTCCCATCATGGTAGATCCATCTGCTTGCCGGTTCCTTATAGGTTAGCTTGTTGCCCGGGTCAGGAACTTTGAAATTCTTCCCGCAAAAGCCAGAGTGACAAAATGAGCGCCAAATCCCAAGATTGCCCCCGCGGCCAGATTTCCGGCTCCGAAATAAATCCCCAAGAAGATTCCCAGCGGCGGCAGTGCAAAAATCATGCCCATAAAGGTACTGACCCATATGGTGTTAATCATGGCCTCTGCAGGGATGTCGTTTTTCTTGCCTGGGAGTCTTATCATGGATCCCATCTATTCTTCCCTGACGATCAGCTTTGACATGGTAGTCTCCGTTGGAATTCCCTGTTCTACTGCAAACGCGATTGCTGCCAGATTCCTGACCTCGTAGGCATTGAGTTTTGTGATCGCGACGATTGTTGCAAAGCTGAACATCTTTGAAAACGACCTGTTTGCGGCCCCGTAGATCCTCATCTCAAAGGCCCTCTCAAACTCTGCCAGTGCATCCAGCTCGTTTTCTGTCTGCGGGATGATCTCCTTGTAGCGGGTGGATGCAAGCTCGTTGAATGCATCCCTGACCGACGCTGCCCCGGCCATCCTGGAAAGCAGCTCCCTTGGCGCCGTCGGGGTGGTTGCAACAATCAAGTCCTGAATCTGCTGCTCGTCTAGCCCCCAGAACCTTCCCCTGATGGTGCTAAGAACATTGTAAAAATCAATGTCCATTCCGACCAGCCTGATGACGTCCCTGTCCTTGCTGCCCCGTATAGCACGGCCCAGATGCCCGTACAGGATCTTGTCAAAATACGTGTCAAATATCTGCATGTTGCCTCTTTCGTTGTACAGCGCCACCGCCTTTGCTATGTCCTCCCCCATGGAGACCGAGTTCAAGCTGGCAACCGTCTCCTCGAGATCCTTTGAAACGAGTGCCTTGATGATGACGTCCCTCTGCTTGATCAACTCCTCTGCGTGAAGGTTAAGATGGGACTCAATCTCCTCCTGGGTCTTTCCAAGAACCTTGCCCTTTAGAATTAGCTTGAGGTTTGAGGTGATGTGCCTGAGATAGTATGCATCAAGGATTGCAGAGTCTCCTGCCGTCCTGGCAATGGCGTACTGGATGTCTGCCAGGTGGCTTCTCAGGGCATTTTCAACCTGCTGCGAGGAGTATGGTTTTGCCAGCTTTGCTACCGCGTCTGAGTAAACGGTATTCTTGATTCTGGTGATCAGCTCCTCCAGATCCCTGGACTCTGCCAGGGTCTGAAGATCGCCTCTGGCAAGCAGCTTTCCGCGCTGGCTGTATGACTTTACGGAGGCATAGACATTTTTGCCCATTTGCTCAGCCTCGGGCGGTAACGGATTTTAATGTTTGTCGAGCCCCAGTCCTCTGTGTTGTGTGAAAATTAGGTTCGTTAGTCATTGATGTCCCCCTCCATCCATTTTGGGTCGTTTTTCCTGCTCGCTTCTGTGGCCGCTCTTGCCGAGAAGGCATGCAGCGGCGTCTCACATCCGTCGATATCCAGCGAAGTGCAGCTGCGCTCGTTATAGTACTCCACGTACGCAGACAGGCTCTCATGATGGTGGATTTCCTTCTAGATGGTACCATGAAGCCGCTCCAGCTTGCCGTTGGTCTCTGGGTGGTGGGGCATGGAGTTTATCAGCCCGATGCCCCCATCCAGCAGCCCGGCATCAAAGGCCGTCGGCCTCCACGTCCCCTTGGGGATTCCCTTCTTGCCGCGGCCGCCGTTGAAGCACCTGCAGTTGTCAGACAGTATGGTAGCCGGTGTGCCAAATTTGTCTATGACCTCCCCGAGTGTTGCAACCACGTTCTCGGAGGTGGACTAGGCAAACGTCCGCGCCGTAGTGAGCACAGTTGAAATATGTGGTCACATCCCTTTGCTAACTGGGTACAAAGATCACAATCATTCATGCTAATTCGTGCCTGACTGGTGGGGCAGGTGACCTCGTACAATTATGTTGCAATTTTTGATGTGTGCACTATGGCACACTGCATCACTGCGTATCTGATCTGCTTTGCCTTGAGCCTTGCAACCATCGGTTTTCTTGATCGGTAAAGCCTAAAGCAATCCCTTGCAACCCCTCTCAAATTAATGCGGCCTAATTTGTAAGAGCTTACCTCTCCCCCGAGATACGGCGTAGCAGGCGTGATCATGGGAGCTCTGGCCAGCAGTGTAGCCTAGTGGGGTAAACTCTTGCGCCTAATTTTCGCACAACATACAATAATAATTTCCACATATTATTTAAGTAAGAAATTTCTTACTTGTGTTGTGAATGACGCAATCCTGAAAATAATCAGCGTATCTGATAAAGGACAAATTACCATACCTCGTGAAATTCAACTTTTATTGGAAATCAAGAAAGGCGATAAACTTGCACTTGTTACCAAAAACAAGAAACTTTTGATTCAAAAATCTGCAAATATTGAAAAAATTGTTGAAGATGACTTTGAGGACATTGTCAGATATTCTGAAAACTCCTTAGAGAAACTATGGAATAACGAGTCAGATGAAATATGGAGTCAATATCTAAAATGACCATACAAAGAAGTATTGTCTTGTTGCCATTTCCGTTTTCAAATCAAAAAGATTCCAAGGTCAGACCCGCAATTATCATGTCAAATAACAAGTATAATAAAAAATCAGGAGATTTGATTGCCGTTCCACTAACCTCAAATTTGAAAACCAGTGATCATGCTCTTTTGATTTCAAATGAGAATCTTGAAAAGGGGACTTTGATTGTTGATAGTAAGGTCAAGGCAGACAGAATATTCAGTGTAGATAAAAATCTCATTAAAACCACCATCGGGGTTATTGACAAAAAGACATTTGCAAACATCATTGAAATTCTACTCAAAATTTTGAGCAGCAAGTGAGCATCCTGTGCATGGAATCGTTGCCAGTCACAAAATGGCTGGCCTGACCATCCTGATGCTATGAATTTTGTCTGTTTATGATATGTCAAAATTATGTTGCAATTTTTGATGCGTGCACTACTGTCCAACCTTCAGTCATGCAAGTCCCCCGTGCAGCAAAACCCGCGTCATGCTGCAATGACCCAGATCTGCTGCGTCCGCCCTAGGTTGCAGAGTCTAGAAAGTCCGAGAATGCTCGTCCGTTGGCCTTGTCCATCTTTGAGACCCCCTCTAGCAGTTCCTTGTATACTACTAGGACATCCCTCTGAGTCTGCCTGATCTTGTCTGAGGAAAACGGGGTCAGGCTTTTGATCGTCGAGTTGCAGTACCCCCTCACATAGTTCTCAAATATTGAAAAGACAAACCTTGGTGAGAATCTACTCAGCTCTGCTAGGGCCCTGATCTGGGCATCGTCTTTGTTGTTACTGAGAAACTGCCCGAGCATGGCGTCTCTTCTCCCAGAGTCAAATGACAGCGCTACAATCCTGCCCTTTTCCGTCAATTCATAGTATGGGACGCCTTTTTCCTGCAGTGCCCTAGGTCCCCGCTTTAGCGGCAGCCTGCCCTCCTCCCTGACCAGCTCCAATGGAATCAGGATCTCATCAAAATCCCTAAAAATTCCCGAATAGATGTTCTTCCAGGGAATCCTGTTCCTCCCTGCAATGGTTTGGGCAATCGCGGTTCTGGTATTCTCTGTGGGATTGCTGTTTGATGCCAGAATTGAGATAATGGATCTCTGCCTCGTGGCCTCCCCTGTCAGCTGGTTGGTTTTTGTCTTGAAGGTATCAAAGATCGACAGCCTTGCAGTCTTATCGGATTTGGCCATGGTACCCATCAGTATTTCAGCAGACGTTCCGGGATGAGCTGCCGTCTACGCCATGGAAATCATCACTAGCATAGAAATAGCCGCCATCCCCATAGTTTGCGTCGTCTGCCTTTTTCTTCTCATACCTCATGATTTCGCGCCTCTAGAATAGCATAATTTCCTCAATTTATGATACTATCTTAATTTACTGAAATATAACAATTTACATTTTCTGTGATTCTAAAATCTTTATGCTTATATAATTTCAAAAATTGGATTGATCAATGAATTCTAGGAACCACAAGTATGCTCTATTACTTGTGGCAGCCGTAGCCGTTACCGCAACCGGTGCAATGTCACAGGCATTTGCACAGCAGGTTAGCGATGGAATGGACGGATATGTTTTAGGAACCAGTGGAATTTACACAGGAAACCCAAACGAGTGCTGGTTTGATGATGGCGAAGGCAACATGCTTCCCTGTAGAATTGATACGGGAGATACGGCATGGATGCTCATGGCAACATCAATGGTACTCTTCATGAGTCCCGGTGTAGCATTCTTCTATGGCGGCCTAGCCAGATCAAAGAACGCTGTAAACGCAATTGGTATGTGTCTAGTCGTCATGGGTCTGATGGCAGCCCAATGGGCCGTCTTTGGATACTCACTGGCCTTTGGTCCAAACGATGACGAAGCAGGAAACCTGTACATGGGTGGCTTGGATTATGCCGGCCTCAACATGGTTTCTCACTATGCACCTCTTGGTGCTGCAGGTCCTTGTACTGATACATGGTCTGCTGCATACCAGATGCAGGTCTTCCACGAAGATGAAATATGCAGTCAAGATTGGCCAGGTACCGTTCCACACCAACTATTCATGGCATTCCAGGGCACATTCGCAATTATCACACCAATCTTAATCGTTGGTGGACTAATTGACAGAATCAAATTCAGCGCACTGGTAATCTTTGTTCTCCTGTGGGGAACATTTGTCTACGATCCGATTGCCCACTGGGTATGGGGTGGTGGACTGATTGGCCAGCTTGACTTGGATCCAAATCTGAGTCCGTCTGGTGCGCTTGACTTTGCTGGCGGTACCGTCGTTCACATCTCTTCAGGATTCTCTGCGTTGGCAGGAGCCTTACTGCTTGGCCGAAGACTCGGTTATGGCAAGGTTCCAATGGAGCCACACAACGTACCAATGGTTGTACTCGGTGCATCCATTTTATGGTTCGGTTGGTTCGGCTTCAACGCAGGCAGTGAAGTGATGGTAGACGGAATTACTGTCAGTGCTTGGGTAGTAACCAACATTGCTACCGGTATGGCTACAGTTACTTGGGTATTGATGAGCTGGGCTCATACAGGTAAGCCAAGTATAGTCGGCGCTGCAACCGGTACGATAGCAGGACTTGTCACAATCACGCCAGCTTCTGGTTGGGTTGGGCCAATGGCCGCTATCATCATGGGTATCGCAGCAGGTACAGTCTGTTATGGATGTGTTGCATTCAAGAACGCCCGTAAATGGGACGACGCACTCGACGTGTGGGGAGTACACGGAATGGGTGGTCTCACCGGTGCAATCTTGACTGGCACACTGGCTAGTCCGCACATCTGGGATACCGGAGACGGTATTGGTGCGTGGACCGGCACTCCGGAGGGATACGAGACACAGGGTCTCAGTATTGTCGCAGCTGCCATCTCAATAGGCTATGCGTTTGGTATTACGATTGTAATACTCAAAGTAATGGATGTTGTTTGGCCTGGTGGAATAAGAGTCACTCCCAAAGAAGAGGAGATTGGCCTCGACCTCGCACAACACGGCGAAAGAGCATACGTCAACGAATAGAAAACCTCCTTTCTTTTCCTTTTTATCTTTGAAATCCTCAAGACAAGTGATATACGGCCCCGATCCCCAGAAAAGACATGCTCATCCGGGCCTCGGAGCTTGAGGGGATTCTAGGCGACCCCGGCCTTGTACTGGTCGACTGCAGGTCGTTTGGGGACTATTCCGAGGGACATCTGCCGGGGGCGGTAAACCTGGATCTGTTTGCCTTTCACTGGCTTGATACCACGCCTGCGGGAATCGAGGCATTCAATGATCAGGCAAGGCAGCTGCTGTCCTTTGCCGGAGTCGATTCCTCAAAAAAGGTGGTGTTCTACGACGACGTATCCGGAATGCTGGCGGCCAGGGGCGTCTGGATGCTGATATATTTTTCACATCCTGACGCGTCCATGCTGGACGGGGGCATCAGAAAATGGAGATCCCAAGGCCTTCCAACCGAGACCCGGCCCAACGGGTTTTCCCCATCCGAGTTTTCAGGAAAGGTCAACCCCGGCATCATAATCGGATACGAGGAGATCGTGGACAATCTTGGCAGCCTCACCATAATCGATGCCCGCTCCGAGGGCGAGTACAGCGGCACCACGATCAGGGCCGCAAACCCGGGCCACATCCCGGGGGCCATCAACATCGACTGGCGCGAAAACCTCAGCGATGACGGGACCGTCAGGGAGGACGCAGAACTGCGCGGGCTGTACAAGATGCAGAGGGACTCTCAGATTGTGACCTACTGCCACGGGGCATATCGTGCCGCCAGCTCGTTTCTGGCGCTCAGAAAAATCGGATTCACAAATGTCAGGGTTTACCTGGGCTCCTGGGGGGAGTGGGGGAACCGTCCCGGGCTTCCGGTTGACAGAAAGCCGCCGATCTGATCCCTTGGCTGCAAAATCCTGCATTCGCGGGATTTTTAAAAAAAACCACACGTTTGATCCAGACGGTAGAGTATATCGTACGGAAAACTAGACTCGCCTGAGATCTGGAGAAAGGCAGGGAGGTGTCCTGGCCCACACCTGAGGGCTCAAACTGGTCACGTTTCTGGACGATTCCTCCCGCGGTGTATAGCGGCGGCGCGGACGTTTGCCTAGTCCACCTCCGAGAACGTGGTTGCAACACTCGGGGAGGTCATAGACAAATTTGGCACGCCTGCATCCATACTGTCTGACAACGGCAGGTGCTTCAACGGCGGCCGCAGCAAGAAGAGCATGCCCGGGGGGCGTGGAAGCCGATGGCCTGAGGCCGAGCTGCTGGAATGGCTCCACGGCAGCATGGGGAGGGAAATCCGCTACCATGAGAGCTTGGCCGCATACGTCAAGTACTATAACGAGCGCAGGCTGCACTTTGGATTGGACATAGCCAACCGCCGGACGCCCATCATGGCGTTCTCGGCCAAGACGGCCACGGACGCGATCAGGAAATCTGACCCCAGATGGATGGAGAGAGACATCAATGAATAGCGGACATTATTTCCATATAACACAGATACGGTGTTTTTGCCAGTTTTTTTGTTTGCGCATTATGACGGGTAGGGGCGCCTTGCAGATAGATCATTGGATCTAGATTTACTCACGCTTTGGGTGGATTCTTTTATGCTGCCTGCTGGAGGTTGGGGATGGGGTACATTTCCGTCTACTGTTAAAGGGGTTTGAGAGGATCACGTCTCTTTTGAGATCGTCGGCAATGAGTCTGAACAGCCCGTACCACACGGAGGAAGACTCCATGATGCACCTAGCGTTCTTCGGAATCTTTGCAAACATCTCTCTTATCTCGCCGTCCTTGTTGCTGATTCTTGCGTTCCTCAGCACCCTGCCGTCCTTGTTTATCACTGCAACCTGGATGGACTCCTTGTTCACGTCCGGGCAGACATACTGCTGCACCCCCTTTGATTTCATGCGTATCCTCTTTTTTACAATAATCTGTATATTTACATTGCAGTTTATCTTGACACCATCTGAATTTTGTTTTTGAGACACATATGGTTACAAATAACCTGTTTATCGGCGCTTTAGTATTTTTTTAACAACTACTTTTTTCTTGGGATTAACTTTTACTTTGTAAACAACTGTGTATTTAGTCGTTGGAACGTCATTTCTCATACTCATTTCATGCACCGTACTTCCAGACTTTTCTAATTTCTCTAAATTTTTAACGGTTGTTTTGATGTTTTGTGCTACACGCTTGTAAGTAATAGGATCTTCTGATTCTTTTAGGTATGCCACATGATCGTTAAAAAGTTTAGAAAGGGAAAACTTGAAAGGTCAATTAGAGTCGTTTTAGAATTGCCGCTACTGCTTTATCAGCGTTTTGGTAGGTGCATGCAATTACATCCTCCCCTTTTTGTTTTCGGCCCAAGCCATGTTTTACTTTAGAAATTGTAGTCATCTAGCTCACCAATTATAGCATGCTAATTAAATTTATTTCTGTTTGGTTCTGTGTAATCTTCGAGACCTGAAACATGGATATTCTCCGACCCTAGTCACCATTACCCATTATTTCCATTGGACTGTTCCGGTTTTTGGTTCTGTGTGAAATTGGGGATATGGAACTTCGCCGGATTCGGATTTTCCTTGGTTTGGTGGCCAGATCTCTAAGCCAGAGATGTTACCTCTCGGGGCGCAATCTCTGGTCCGGCGTGCCAAAAAAGAGCCTAGCCTGCCGGCTTCCAGCGGAACTGGTTGTAGATCAGCTCCGGCCGAATCTGCCTGAACGGCCGTGCGCCGCCCGCGTACCATTTCGTAAAGAACTCGTACAGGTGCAGCCTGAGGGACTGGATGTACACGATCAGCCCCTCGATCATCATGATTCCCAGGTTTCCCCCGATGATCATGGCCCATGCGCCCGGGGATTCGATGCCGCCCAGTGAGCCGTATGCGTTGTTTACCGTAAGCAGCAGGGCCGCGTGCACCAGCAGCATGATTCCAAGCCGCGCATAACTGATCGTATGCGCAAGACTCTCCACGGTCTTTCCCAGCAGGACCTCCATGATGACGTTTGCGGCACTGCCACCCTCCTCTGGATGCCTCTTTGCATGCATTACCCCGCCGATCATCATCAGGACCATCGAGGCCAGCACTATAACGACTGCGATTCTTGTGACAATCCATACCTTCGCCCAGTCGCCCAGGAACATTGTAACCCATGGAACGTCCTCCTGGTGGACCTTGGAGTACATGTTCATCACGTCATAGTTTGAGCCGATGGCACACATCATGATGACGACGATTCCGCCATAAAGCGCGATGTTTGGAACTGCCTCCGTGAACGCCACGAACCTGTGGCCGTGTCTTAGCAGGACCCTGATTCTGAGGACCATCGCCCAGACCAGGTGGATGATTCCGAGGAACAGCGATACCTTGAGTATGTCGATTACCTGCTCAAACGTCAGCTCTGCCACGCTGATCATTCCGACTATCCAGCTTACCGGATGCAGGGGCCCCCCTGCCTCCAGCAGCGCCTCAAACGGCTGCAGGTGATCGATGTGGTATCCAAAGGCCTCCCCCGCACCGACCCCCGCTATCGCAGACGCCGCACCGGAGATCGCAATGAGCATCCCCCATCTTGAAAGGACGCCCTGTCCCTTGACCTTGAACAAGAGCCCCATTCCCATGAGCAGCAGTCCGTGGCCCACGTCTGCAAACATTATGCCGTAAAAGATCGGCCACATCAGTGCAATCATCGGGGTGGGATCCGCCTCCCCCTTCTTCGGGATGCCCTGGCTCTGGGTTATCACCTCAAACGTCCTGACAAATCGCTTGTTATCAAACAGCGTCGGCGCATCCTCCAGCAGCTTGGCGTCGGTAATCTCCTCGGAAATCGAGGTCCACTTGCTGGTCGCCTTTTTGAACTCGGCCTCCATCGACCTTGGAATGTAGCCCTGGATTACCGCAAAGTTGCTGGTCCCGCCCGGCTTTCTTACCGTCTCTAGGACGTCCTTTGCCACCGCGGCGGCCTCGTGAATCGACAGGATGTCCCTTCTGATTCCCTTGGCGATCCCGCGCAGCTCCTTTGCGATTGATTTCTGCCTGGCGGCCAGCTCCTTGATCTTGGACTCTGCCAGCGCGTATGCCTCGCTTGGAACCTGCGGCATGCCCTCGGGAATGACAAACGGGCCTGCATTGAAGCTCCTCATCACCTTGAGGACCCTCTCGGAGTCCTGGGTTGCTGAGATTACCAGTACGGCAGAGCTTTCCTTGCCGTCCAGGTCATACTTGTATAGCGTGATGTCATCCAGCGTCCTCCTGATCTCTTCAAAGTCCGACCTGGCAACCACGAACAGGTTGGTATAAAAATACCTCATGAGGCCAAATCCCGACAGGTCGATGCTGAGCCTCTTGGCGACTCCCAAGGTGTCCCTCAGGGAGGTGTATTCCTCCAGTCCGCGCCTTGTGTCTGCCTCCTCGGCCAGCAGCTTTGCCGGCCTTTCAATGACTCCGGGGGCCCTTTTCTCCAAGTCCAAGACCATGCCTTCGACCTCGTCGACCTCATAGTCCTTTTTCTTGATTACCGTCCCCTTGAACAGGATCTCGAGGATTCCAACGGTCGGCGGGATCCCTAGGCCCCTTACTACCTCGTCGATGTCCTGAAAGGTCTGCTGTGCCCTGAGGAGCAGGTCGTCGACCTCCGGGGTGACCAGGTCGCCCTCGCCGTCGATCTTGTGAAACCACTCGAACTCTGCCAGCCTGGAGATTGCCTGCGGGGACTCGCTTCTTGGTAAAATCACGCTTCCGAGTCTGAGATCCGCCACTGCCAAGATATCCATCCGTTTTTTCTCAGATTTTAATATCTTTCCAAAACCACTCTGAAACTCCCAAACATTAAAATCCATTATGCAGGGACTGCCAACTATTGACCTCAGATGCTGCCTTGGAACGCACCATAGGCAAAATCCTTGACGAAACCGAAGGCAACATCGTCTCCAAGCTGCAGGAAACACTTGATGGCTGCAGCAGATCCCTTGACGATGCAGTAGCCTCGCTGGGTGACGAGTATGACAAGATCATAGCAGACGGCAAAAAGGAGGCAGAAAAGATCGAAAAGCAGATCATCGGCAGTGCCGACCTAGATGCGCGCAACAAGCAGCTTGTACTAATCGAAGAGTCAGTCGGCAAGGCCTTTGCAAAAGCAGTCGATCAGATAAAAAATACGGAAAGAAATGACGATTATTCCAAACTAATTGGCGCCCTTTTGGACGAATCGGTCAAAATCTTGGGCACGTCAGACGTCACGATTCTGTGCAACGACAGAGACAGGCAGGTGGTCCAGTCCGCACTGTCCGGGCTCCCCGGCGCAGAACTGTCATCTGAAACAATCGACTGCATGGGGGGAGTCCAGGCAAGCTCAAAGGACGGATCGATGACCTTTGACAACACACTGGATGCCAGACTTGATCGTCTGAAGCCTTTAATAAGGAAGGAAATCGCATCCAAATTCGGATTAGGAAATTAACATGGCGGCACAAGGCAGAATTGTTTGGGTCAGTGGTCCTGCAGTCAAGGCAGACGGAATGTCTGAGGCCAAAATGTACGAGACTGTCATTGTCGGGGATTCAAAACTGGTAGGCGAGGTCATCAGGCTTACCGGGGACGTGGCATTCATCCAGGTCTACGAGTCAACCAGCGGCCTAAAGCCGGGCGAGCCCGTGGTTGGCACCGGCAACCCGCTGAGCGTCACGCTGGGGCCGGGCATCATCGGCCAAATCTACGACGGAATCCAAAGGCCGCTCAAGGAGCTGTCCAAGGCGTCTGGCTCCTTCATTGGGAGGGGCATTACCACGACCCCGATCGACATGACCAAAAAATATCACTTTACACCAAGCGTCAGCGTGGGCGATCAAGTCCAGCCGGGAAACGTAATTGGGACGGTCCAGGAGACCGACCTGATCGATCACAGCATCATGGCGTCCCCTGATCATCCGGGCGGAAGGGTCACCAGCATCGTTCCCGAGGGGGACTATGACCTGGAGACTGATCTGGCAACGACCGAGAGGGACGGACGGTCTGCCGTCATCAAGATGTATCAAAAATGGCCGGTAAGAAAGCCCCGTCCGTACAAGACGCGCTATGATCCCACGGTTCCGCTCATCACGGGGCAGCGGGTCATCGACACGTTCTTCCCTATCGCAAAGGGCGGCACCGGCTCGATTCCCGGGGCGTTTGGAACCGGCAAGACGGTAACACTGCACCAGATTGCAAAGTGGGCAGACTCGCAGGTTGTCGTATACATAGGCTGCGGTGAGCGCGGAAACGAGATGACGGAGGTACTCGTAGAGTTCCCGGAGCTCAAGGATCCGAGAACCGGCAAGCCGCTCATGGACAGGACCGTCCTTGTGGCAAACACAAGCAACATGCCGGTGGCGGCAAGGGAGGCGAGCATCTATACAGGCGTGACAATTGCAGAATACTACAGGGACATGGGCAAGGACGTCGTCCTTGTGGCGGACTCTACAAGCAGGTGGGCAGAGGCGCTCAGGGAGATGAGCGGCCGCCTTGAGGAGATGCCTGCAGAGGAGGGCTATCCGTCGTATCTCGCATCTAGGCTGGCGGAATTCTACGAGAGGGCAGGACGCGTACGTGCCGTCGGCAGTCCCGACAGGGACGGCTCGGTGACCCTTGTCGGTGCCGTGTCCCCGTCCGGCGGAGACTTTACAGAGCCGGTTACAACACACACGATGAGGTTCATCAAGACCTTCTGGGCCCTAGATGCAAAGCTTGCATACTCTAGGCATTATCCGTCGATTAACTGGATGAACAGCTATTCTGGCTATCTTGCAGACATTGCAAAATGGTGGGGCGAAAATGTCAGTGACGAGTGGTTTGGCCTCAGGAGCGAGGCATACGGCGTCTTGCAGAGGGAGGATACGCTCAAGGAAATCGTCAGACTTCTCGGCCCCGAGGCTCTGCCAGACGAGGAAAAGCTGATACTGGAGGTCGCAAGAATGGTAAAGATCGGCCTCTTGCAGCAGAACTCGTTTGATGATGTCGATACCTACTGCAGCACGGAAAAGCAGTTCAGGCTGCTAAAGCTGCTGGTGGACTTTTACAAGCGCGGCAACCTGGCACTCAAGGAGGGTGCAGACCTGGCAGACATCCGCGCAATGTCAGTCATCTCCTCGCTGCTCAAGGCAAGGATGGAGGTAAAGGACGACGAGATGGACAAGCTCGATCAGCTGGCAAGGGACATGGATGAGCAGTTCAAAAGCATTACGGGAGTAAAGGTCAGCAGTTGACGGCAGAAGGCGGCATTCAGTACAGCAAGATTGCAGAGATCAAGGGTCCTCTGGTAATCGTAGACGACGTTGAGAGCGCGGCATTTGACGAGCTAGTCGAGGTTGAAACCAGGGACGGGGAGCGCAGGCTGGGAAAGGTACTCGAGGTCGGAAACGGCAAGGCAATCGTCCAGGTATTCGAGGGCACTACCGGACTGTCGGTAGCAGGAACCAAGGCAAAGTTCGTAGGCAAGGTAATGGAGATGCCGGTATCCCGGGAGGTGCTTGGCAGGGTTTTTGACGGACTGGGAAGGCCAAAGGACGGCCTGCCGGATCCCATCGCCGACAAGTTCATCGACATTAACGGCGAGCCGATGAACCCCGAACAAAGGGAGTATCCAAAGGACTTTATTCAAACAGGCGTCTCAGTCATTGACGGCATGATTACGCTGGTAAGGGGCCAAAAGCTGCCGATCTTTTCGGGCTCCGGCATGTCCCATAACATCCTGGCCGCGCAGATTGCAAGACAGGCCTCGGTGGTCGGCACCGGTGACGACTTTGCGGTGGTATTTGCGGCAATAGGCGTGCAGTACAGCGAGGCAGAGTACTTTAAAAGAAGCCTGGAGGAATCCGGCGCGCTCAAGAGAAGCGTCCTGTTCTTGAACCTGGCAGATGATCCCGCAATCGAGAGGATCATCACCCCCCGTGTTGCACTGACGGTTGCAGAGTACCTGGCATTCGATCTTGGCATGCACGTTCTAGTTATCCTGACTGACATGACAAACTATGCAGAGGCGCTCAGGGAGATCAGCGCGGCAAGGGAGGAGGTGCCTGGAAGAAAGGGCTATCCCGGATATCTCTATACGGACCTCTCAACGATATATGAGAGGGCAGGAAAGCTCATTGGCAAAAAAGGCAGCGTGACACAGGTTCCGATACTATCCATGCCATCTGACGACATTACCCACCCGATTCCGGATCTTACCGGATACATCACAGAGGGGCAGATCGTGCTTGGACGGGATCTCTTCAGGCAGGGGGTCTACCCGCCGGTCAACATCCTGATGAGTCTTAGCAGGCTGATGAAGGACGGAATCGGCGAGGGAAGGACCCGTGATGATCACGGCGAGATTTCAAACCAGAACTATGACGCCTACTCCAGGGCACAGGAGGTAAGGGCGCTTGCAGGCATCGTAGGCAAGGCCGGACTGACTGATATTGACCTGAAATACATGGACGTGGGCGATACCTTCGAGAGGGAGTTCCTGTCACAGGCCATAGACGAGAACAGAAACATCGAGGAGTCGCTGGCGATTCTCTGGAAGGTGGTATCAAACCTGCCAAGAAACGAGCTCACCAAGGTAAAAGACAAGTTCGTAGACCAGCACTACCAGGAAAAGTAGCCAAATGTCATTTGGACAAAACGTTGCTGCAACCAAGATTGAGCTTCTCAAGTACAAGCGCTCCAGCCAGGTCGCAACCATGGTCCAGAAGATCCTAGACGACAAAAGAAAGGTCCTGCTAAAAAATATCGAGGAGATGATTGACGAGGCATCCCGGGCCCGCGGCGGCATCTGGGATCCCCTGCAGGACATCTACAAGTCGGTAAACGAGGCGTATCTTGCGCTGGGGAGCAGTACGGTCGACTCTGTTGCCGAATCCACCCCGCCCGTAATGGAGGTGGACGTCCATGTAAGAAGGGTCGTCGACGTCAAGATTCCTACGCTGGAGGTGACAGAAAGGGACACAAAATCGATGCCCTACGGGTTTGCCGATACCAACTCCTCGATTGACAGGGCCGCAAAGCAGATCAAGGTGCTCCTGCCACAGATCTGCAAGGCAGCAGAGTATGAAAATTCCATATTTAGCCTTGCAAAGGCGCTAGAAAAAACACAAAAGCTTCTAAACGCACTAGAAAATGTAATTATTCCCCAGTATCAGCAAAGAATTAAGTTCATCCTGGCAACCCTTGAGGAGCGGGAAAGAGAGGAGTTCGCAAAGTTAAAAAAAGTCAAGGCGGCCATGGAGAAGAGAAAGTAATGGCAAGAGACGATATCAAAAAACTAGTCGAGGACTCTAAAAAGGCAGTAGAGCGGGAGTTTAAAAATTCCAAGCAGGCCATCAGGGACGAGCTGCAGAGTTTCAAAAAGCAGACCCTTGACAAAATCTGATCAAAAAAAATCATCATGATTTAAATATGGACATTGGGGAGCGAGGATATCAATGAAACCCATAGTCTTGTTACTTTTGGCAACACTTGCAGTTTCTGCTACGGGTCTGACCGGAGTGGCATACGCTGCAGAAGGCGAGGAGGCGGCAAGTTCGGACTCTCTCAAGATTCTAGGTGCGGGCCTGGCATTCGGCCTGGCGGCATTCGGTGCTGGCATAGGTTTGGGCCAGGTGGGCGCGGCAGGCCTTGCCGTAATCAGTGAGAACCCTGCACTGCAGTCAAAGGTCTTTATCTTCGTAGGCATGGTCGAGTCGATTGCAATCTACGGCATCGTAATGATGTTTATCATACTGGGACAATAGCCCGGCCGACAACCTTTTCCGGTTTTTTAAAAAAGCGTCCCCTGCCCGGACATGCCCGCGTCCTTGACTCTGCGCCTTTTTGGGATGCGTGGGAAAGGCGGCGACCCCCGTGTTAAGAGGGGGATCTGCAGGACAATCGAAGATCCGGCCCGGACTGCTCAAATCCTGAAATAGCAGGCGTCCCTGAGGCCGCATGCATCGCATTTTGACTGGCTGTTGTGATGCATGGGTTCGGCGATACCCAGCGCGACTACTGCGAACCTCCTCAGGGACGCATGCAGGTAGGAAAGCGAGGAGTCGTCCTGGTACTCTGAGAACACCCTGTGGGGCTCCCTCGTCATGCGATCGCATATTCTCAGCTCCCACCTCTTTTTTGCGTGCGGCATCTCAAACAGGTCCTCCGCACTGCCGCCCCTCTTTGGGGAGTACACGGAGTTGAGGTACGCCAGGACCTGCAGCATCTGTCCCGGATACGGCCTGTCCATCCCGTCATACTTGTGCGGATCTGCCACGAACTTGTCGTCCTGGACAATCAGCGTTCCGTCCACCCTGCTGATCTTGTCGATTCTGCCAGAGAGCGTGACTAGGGCGTTTTCCGTGGGAAGCTCAAAGGGAACAGACAGCGTAGAATAGACGTTTTCTCGCGCAAACTCGATGTCCCTCTGCTCGTCTACGATGTCCTCGGCCGTAACCGGCTCCAGTTTTACGTGCTCGCGCTCGTAGGCCTCCTCTGCGTGGTGCGCCCTTGCGCCCATGATCAGGGACCGGGAGCGCCTCGGCCTTACCCCCCGAATCGACAGGGGTATCTTGTATTCACAGTATCCAAGCGAGTCTGCAAAGTCCGCTACGGACGCAGAGAGAAACGCGGTATCCTGCTCCCTTTTGATTTTGATCAACGGCGATCCTGCTTGGTTTTGGGGAATCAAAAGACTTGCGGTTGACAGGTTTAAACCCGTGCGTCCATACAAGTCCACCCATGCCCTAGGCAGAAGACAGGCACCATGCGCCCCTCATGCGTTGTAGTTTAGCTTGTTGACATCCAGGATCCTGCTGCAATAGCGGCACCTTAGGATCAGGCTGTCCTTGTCGACTACGTCCATGATTGACTCTATGTGCTCGGAGCTGTTAGTAATGCAGTCGGGATTTGAGCACCGGAATATCTTGTCTATCTCGCTTGGGAGCGACACCCTTCTCTTCTCGACCAGCTTGTAGTCCTTGATGATGTTGACCGTGGACTTTGGCGCAATGACTGCAAGCTTGCTGGTATCCTCGTCTACCAGGAACCTGTTTTCCACCTTGATGATGTCCTTTTTGTTGAACTTGCCGCTTGGAACGTTTAGCGCTATGGTAATCAGGCCCCCGTCCCGGCCGTCGATCTTCAGGGCATTGAGCACCGCCAGGCCCTTTCCCTCGTCAATATGGTCAACTACGGTGCCCTCCCTGATCCGCCTTACTATGAGCTCGGATTCCTGCATCAGAATACTTTGTATATGCACCCGTATATATGATTGAGAGGCATGAGCGAGTTCTTCGGCAGGGATGTCATATCAATCAAGGACTTTGACAGGGAGAGGCTGGGCCGTGTCTTTGATGCCACCGAGAAAATCATCGGCATGGAGCCCGGACGGCGCCGTGAAATCGGACGCGGAAAAACCCTGGGCTACCTGTTCTTTGAGCCAAGTACGAGGACCCGGCTTAGCTTCGAGTCTGCAATGGCACTGATCGGGGGAACCTCGCTGGGAATCTCCGATGTCGCCTCGTCATCTGCCCAGAAGGGCGAGAGCCTCTCCGATACCGTAAAAATCATGTCGATATACTCTGACGTCCTAGTCCTGCGTCACCCCTTGGACGGCTCTAGCAGGTTTGCAGCCGAGGTCTCATCCAAGCCGGTCATCAATGGCGGAAGCGGCACCGAGGAGCACCCCACGCAGGCGCTGCAGGATCTGTTTACAATAAAAAGGGAAAAAAGGAGGATTGACGGGTTGAGGATCGGCATCGTCGGCGATCTGAAATATGGAAGGACCGTATACTCCCTTTTGTACGGCCTGGGAAACTATGATGTTGACGTGCACCTTATCTCCCCAGAGTCCCTGAGGATTCGCCCCGACTCGGTTTATGACATCAAGCAGAAACTTTCGTTCACCGAGTCAGCTGACATCGAGGACTGCATTGACGAGCTTGACGTGATCTATGTCACAAGAATTCAAAAGGAAAGGTTCCCCGACGAGGAGGAGTACCTCAAGGTAAGGGGAAGCTATGTCATCGGGCTGGACATGGTCAAGAAAATGAAGGATGACGCGGTCATCCTGCATCCCCTGCCCCGGCTCGATGAGGTCTCCACGGAGGTCGACTCTACCGATCACGCAAGGTACTTTCAGCAGGCCGAATATGGCAAGTATACGAGGGCCGCACTGCTGGGTCTGGCACTAAATGAAGGCGGACTCTAGCATTGATTTTTTAGGAGCATAGTCGTTTTTGAAGGTGGAGCCAATGAACAGCCAGATTCTGATTTTACCGGCCCTTGCACTGCTTGCCGTATATGCCCCCCACGCGTTCGGCCACGGCCTCGGATTGGATACAACCCCCCCCATTGCAGTTGACGGGCGGGAAATCTCAGTCAGTGTCGAGATTCCATCCTACTATGACGAGACCGGCGAGCGCCAGGTCACAATCAGCGCAACGGACGGCCAGTCGGGGGAAAGCGTCCCAAACGTCACGTACCTGGTCGGCCTGTTTCATGACGGGGAGATGATCTTTAGAAACTACTTTTTTGGCGGGGACGGGACAGTCTCAATGAATGTCAAATACTCCGACGGGGACGCAGTTATCATTGACGGCGGGCAGGACTCCCTGCTGGGCGCCTGGCACCCGACTCCCGAGCAGCCCCTGGAGATAACCGGCCCGGTCTTTGAGTCGGGGGGGCTGTACACCTTTGAGATTGAAATCAGGACCGTAGACGAGCCGACAAACGTAATCGAGGATCTTGGGGTATATACCGCGGACGTTACCATAGTTGAAACCGAGGAGTTTTTCCAAAAGGACGGGCAGGAAAATGACGTCAAGTTCAGGACAAAGTCGTATTTTGACTCCATCGGCTCGTTTGAGTATGATCCTGCAACCAGGACCGTGACGTTTGAGATGCCGTTTGACTGGAAGGAGGAGAGGATATCCCACATTCCGGTGGTTCACGAGGAGGTTCACTTTCCAAAGGAGTTTTTGGAGTTTCTGGCCCCGGGCTACTCCGGCCGGGTCAACGGGGTGGAGCTCTTCAAGTCCTCCGTTGTCGTAGACGACTATACCGAGGAATCCGAGCGCATCGTGCACTTTGTACTCCTGCAGGATCACCTGAGATACATCAAGAACCAGCTCAAGCAGTCAGGCGGGCCCATCGGCGACAGGATGGTCTTCACGCTGCAGACAAACGACGTTGTGGAGCTTCCAGTCTCGGCCTGGACGCGGGACGAGTCGTTCAAGATCGACCTGTCGTGGGATCCGCTGGAGATCGTCCCCGGGCAGGAGACAAAGTTCGTGTTTACCATCCGGGACGGCGCCACCGACGAGCCCCTCAGAAATTCCGCCTTTGACTTTGTAATCCTGCAAAACGGCGAGGAGATCCACAGGGAGGGCGGCAATGCCCAGGTGGGGGGGGACTTTGTTGACTATATGTTTGGCGAGGATCAGACCGGGCCGACCGTGATCAGGTTCGAGGACATTCGTGGCAGCGGCAAGTCGACGGAGTTTGGAATAGTTGTGGCCCCCGAGTTCGGGGTGATCGCGTCGCTTGTCCTGGTTGCCGGAATGTCATCGGCAGTCCTGCTTGGAAGGAGGCTGTCCCCCCGCGGCTGGGGCCTGCGCTAGGGACAGCGGAGCCCTGCCCGGAATGCCGGATTCGCATGGAATAAATCCGATCAACCCGGTCGGAGTACGATGAAACCCAACCCTGCCAGGACAGTTGCGCGGTACCACGATGATGCCCTGCGGCACCTGAAGAGGAGGAACTATCAAAAGGCGCTGGACTGCCTTGACAGGATACTGCGGCTTGCGCCCGACGACTTTGAGGCAGTTGCAAACCGGGCCACCTGCCTGGTACATGCCGGGGAGTATCAAAAGTCACTGAGGGCGTATGACAAGGCGCTGAAAATCCGGCCCGGCGATCACGACGTGCTGTACAACAAGGCCACCACCCTTTATGACATGGACAGGTACGAGGAATCGCTCGCAGTGTTTGATCTCGTGCTCGAGTCAAGGCCAGGCGACGTCAACGCCCTGTGCAACAAGGCAAACTCGCTAGTGGCGCTGGGGATGCACAAGGACGCGATATCCGCATACAGGCGCGCACTGAAGAAATCCCCCTCTGACATCGAAATCCTGAACAACATCGGAATAGTGTATGCGGGACAGAAAAACCACAAAAGGGCGATATCGTACTTTGAAAAGGCGCTGGACTGCTCGCCGGGCGACGTCGACACCCTGTGCAATCTTGGCAACTCGCTGCTGGAGACCGGGAGGTTCGGGCAGGCCCATGACTGCTTTCGCCGGGCCGTGGCGGGCGCCCCGGGCGACGTCGATGCGGTCTTTCGACTGGGCATTGCCTGCAACCAGCTGGACATGCCCCTAGATGCCATCGGCTGCTTTGACAGGGTTCTGAGAAACGACAGGAAAAACGCCGACGTCCTGATCAACAAGGGCTACTCACTTCACCTGATGGGCAAATACCGCAGGGCGGTGACCTGCTTTGACAAGGCGCTGGCAGTAGAGCCCAATGACGCAAACGCGCTTTACCACAAGGCAAAAAGTGCTGCAAAAATGGGCGACTATGCAGCCGCCTGCAGGCTGGTCTCGAAAATATCGAGGATGGACGATCATGATCATGATCATGAAAGCTTCCTGCACAAGGTCGCCCGGGACCCTGACTTTGGGGAGATGGTCACACTGCCTGCCTTTCAGAGGATTCTAAAGGCCAGCTCCTAGCCCCCGGCGGTATGCTTTTTCCACTTGGAGTCCTGTCCGGATTTCCCAGCAGGTCCGACAGCGCGTCTGTAAACTCGTCGCTCATGTGGTGCTCGATGCCGCAAATGATCTTTGGATCGGCGTTGATCCTTAGCAGCTCCGTCATCATGGCCTCTAGCAGACGGCCTTTTCGTATCGTGTTCTGGCCGATTCTCCTCCCCTGCTCATTGACTGCTATGCCCAGCTTGCTGTATGTGATGAGGTTTTTACCATCCAGTTTTCTTAGCATCTGGATCACGCTTGGCTGCTGTATGTCCAGCACCCTTGCAATGGTGCTGATCTTCAGCGGGCGCCCCTCCTCCTCTATGATGCACATTGCCTTGAGATACATCTCCACATGCTCGTCTTCTGCCGTCCTGACATACATCCTCTCCATTAGAACCCCTCGCATGCGGCGGCATCCTCGTCATACCCGAGGGTATACGTGGCCTTGACGTCATCCAGCCTTCGGATTCTCCAGGTAATGATCTCCTGCAGCACATCCCTAGAGTCTGACTCTAGTTTTATTATGAGGTTGTATGGGCCCTCGATGCACTGCACCTCCCTTACCTCCCTGATCCGCTTGAGCGTTTCGGCAATCTTTTCCTCGCCGCCCTTCTTGCAGTTCAGCAGGACGTACGCCCCACTGATCCTTTTTTCCTGTCTTGACACACCCAACATCCTATGCCCAGTCATATTAAATACATTGAGTTTATTATTAATTTTTATCAAAAAACATACATTTTTTAATAACCATGTCTACAGTATTGTGTGGAAAAACTATCATTGATAGCAATAGTGAGCACTCTTGGCTTTCATTCCGACAGTATCCGCTGCAATCTGACATGCAATGCGTATATACCATCCACTATTGAAGAGGTAGGAACCGGCGCCGCCGGTCTTACATCTTTCTCCACTCTTAACATGACAGGAATTACGGGGGACTGAAATTGGGGATTTGCGACAAGACCGTAAACGAGATCAAAATCGAGGTAAACGACTCGTCCTCCACGCACAACAATAATTTTGCAATCAGTCTGAAATCCAAAAACATGGATGTGGACAGGCTGCTGCCGCTAGTAAAGCAGTGGATCAAGGAGCACAACGAGAAGGCTTGGCAGGGGGTATGACAGTGCATCCTGTCGGAGCTGTCCACTGCCGCCCTTGCCGTACGAGGCCGACCGCACTTGCACGAACCTGCATGCCGATATGGCCTCCACACCTGGCCGGGAGAGACGTGACATCGTACCGAGGTTGTCACCTAATTCATCAGAATTCCTAAAAACCATGTGGTGTCGTCTGGATTAGGCGTGCAAAGGAAGTGGAAATTCAGAAAAGTGTGCAGATTGAGTCAGGCAGGGGGAATTAGGCGACAACCTCCATCGCACCTCCTGTGCCGTCCTTCGGAAAAAAGAGCGGCCGACCGGCGCACAACACGCGACGTCTAGACCGGCGAGCGAATCTTAGGCAGGGAGCGAAATGTACCTAGGGGGCGCCAGCCAAATGAATCACAGGGCAACCAGCTTTACCGTATCCATCTTTCTATCGGTAAGGAATCCATTGGTTATCGACTGGATTTTTTTTGAGTCGCCGTCCAGGAAAAACATCTCCATGCACCTGTCTCCCCCTATCCTGTTGTGGAGATGGGTCCTGATCAGATCCTCATAATCATGCTTTATCCGTGCAACCTGGTCGTCAAACTCGTCTGCGTGGACCACGATGAGAACCGCACTTTGCTTTCCCCTTAGCTCCTGCTTCTGCTTTTCCTCTTGCACAAACGTCCTGATTCCTGCACGTATGATCTCGGATCTTCCGGTAAACCCCATCAGGTTCTGCAGCTTGTCAAGCTCCTCCAACATCTCGTCGTTTAGCGATATTGAGACGACAGGCATTGATCTGCTGATTATTAATTATTATTTAAACCTAGTATGATTTTTTAATAATTTCAGGGTAAATCGCGCCCATTTGATTATTAACAACCACGGGGATTCTGAGATTTTTTATTAAGTTTATATTATATTGTTAATAATCCATTATGGAAGACGGGCATGAAGAAATCAGTCGTTGCATCAATTGGAATCGGAATCGCGGTTGCGGTAATAGTCGGAGTCGTTGCTGCAAGCGGACTTGATGGCGCAGCGCCTGTAGACCCGACTCCCGTGGAGGTCACGGCTGATGTAGAGAAAATTCTCGTTTTTGCGTCGTTTTATCCATACTATGAATTTACAAAAAACGTTGCCGGAGAGCATGCGATTGTAGAGCAGTACCTCCCGTCCGGGGTAGAGGCACATGACTGGGAGCCAAGGGCGCTGGAGATCCAGTCCCTCAAGGATGCAGACGTTTTTGTATACAACGGACTGGGAATGGAGCCTTATGTTGATAACCTGATGGAGTCCGGGGAGTTTGAGCACGTGTCCTTTGTCAAGGCATCAGAATCAGTCGAGCTGGTGAAACCAGATGAAGATCATGACGAGCATGGGCATGAGGAGGAACACGGCGAGCATGAGGAGGAACATGGCGAGCATGCAAAAGAATTCCTTGGGGAGATAGATGCCGTAATAGATGAATTCGCGCATGGGCATATAACCGAGTCACAAACGCTTGAACAAATAGAGGAAATCCTTCACCAGCACGAGGGCGATGGACATGATCATGGCAACCAAACAATTGAGACTATAGAGGAGCTGTTACACGAGGTAGAAGACGGCCATTTTAGTGCCGAACAGGGAATAGAGGAAATATACCATTTCATTCTGGAAGCTACGAAGAAGTTGAACACGACGACGATGCCAAGCATGATGAACACGACGACGATGCCAAGCATGATGAACACGACGACGATGCCAAGCATGATGAACACGACGACGATGCCAAGCATGATGAACACGACGACGATGCCAAGCATGATGAACACGACGACGATGCCAAGCATGATGAACACGACGACGATGCCAAGCATGATGAACACGATCACGACTATGAGTTTGACCCGCACATCTGGCTGGATCCAGTGCTGGCACAACAGCAGGTGGACAACATCAGGGACGGCCTTGTAGAGGCGGATCCCGAGAACAGGGAACATTATGAGCAAAACGCGCTAGAATACAATGCAAAGCTAGAAGCCCTGGACGCAAGCATCAGGACGTCCCTGTCATCATGTGACCAGGACACCTTCGTCCCGTTCCACAACGCGTTTACGTATCTTGCCGAGCGGTATGACCTCCACATAATGCCACTGGGCGGACTTGCTCCAGAGTCAGAGGCCTCGGCTGCGGAGATTGCAGAGTTTGTAGACTTTGTACGTGACAATGACATCAAGGTAATATTCTCCGAGGAGCTGGTGGATCCGAGACTAGCCGAGGTGATTGCAGACGAGGCCGGTGCCAGAGTAATGCTGTTTAGCCCGATAGAGGCGCTATCCCAGGACGAGGTAGGGCAGGATGTCACGTATATTGATAAGATGGAACAGAACCTGGCGGCCCTAAAGATTGCCTTGGAATGTCAATGACAAGCGTACTGGAAGTAAGGGATCTTAGTATAGGATATAACAACCACCTGGCAGTTGACCGGATCAGCTTTGACGTGCAGGAAGGGGATCTGCTTGGAATTGTCGGGCCCAACGGGGCCGGCAAGACCACCCTGTTCAGGGCAGTTTTGGGACTGCAGCAGTATTCCGGGAAGATCAAGCTGTTTGGATTTGAAAGCTCAAAGCACCGCTCGCTGCTGCCGCTGATTGGGTACGTGCCACAAAAGGTGATATTTGAACCAAACTTTCCTGCCACCGTATACGATGTCGTATCCATGGGAATAATATCCGATAGCAAGCTCGTCAGGGGCGCCAAGCTGATTCAGCAGTGCGGCTGTTGTTGGAACAGGATGTACAAAAAAATTGGAAGCAATGACGACAAGGTGACCGAGGCTCTGAAAACAGTGGGACTTGAGGCCCTGCGAAACAGGAGAATCGGGGAGTTGTCCGGGGGGGAGCTGCAGCGTGTCTTTATTGCAAAATCCCTCGTAAAGGATCCCCTACTGCTTATTCTTGACGAGCCCGTAACCAGTGTAGATGTCGAGTCACAGACAAAATTCTACAACGTCATCAAAAAAATAAACGAGGAAAACAAAATCACCGTCATCTGGTCGTCCCATGACCTTGATGCCATATCAAGATATGCAAACAGGGTCGCATGCATGAACAAAAAGCTGTTCTTCCACGGCCAAAAAGAGACGTTCTTCTCCGACGAGGATCTCCTAAAGACATACACGGAATCATCCATGCAAATGCACATGCATCATCATGATGCGCATTGAGGTCTTAGGCGATACGCATGGTTCTTGAGGCGCTCTCCTATGGATTTGTTCAAAAGGCGCTGATTTCGGGGATCGCCGTTGCCCTGATCTGCTCCTTTATGGGCGCGTTTTTGGTGCTCAGACGGTATTCGTTGTTTGGAGACGGCATCGCGCATGTCGCGTTCGGTGGAATCTCGGTAGGCCTGTTCCTGGGCGTGTTTCCACTCTGGACTGCATTCATTGTATCCATTTTTGGGGGGCTGGGACTGCAAAAGCTGAGGCAGAGCACAAAGATATCAGGTGATGCGGCAGTAGCCGTGGTTCTGGTCTCCGGGCTGGCAGTGGGCGTGATTCTGGTCAGCTCGTCGGGCGGCTTTTCAGTTGATCTGTTCAGCTTCCTGTTCGGCAGCATCCTGCTGATAAGTGACGAGGACATGGTAATGATCCTTGCAATCAGCGCGGGGATAATTGCCACCCTGACCCTCCTGCAGAGGCAGTTTCTCCAGCTGACCTTCAACGAGGAGCAGGCCAGGCTTGCAGGGGTACCGGTGACCCTGATGAACTACGCGTTTGTCATACTTGCGTCTGTGACGGTCGTAACCTCGATGAGGCTGGTGGGGATTCTGCTGATATCTGCACTCGTCGTCATTCCAAACATATCTGCAATGATGTTTGGAAAGGGATTCAAAAAGACAATCGGGATATCGATGTCCATCTCGGTCATATCCGTAGTCACCGGAATCCTCCTGTCATACTATTACAATATCGCGCCGTCGGGCACCATCGTAATGATTGCAGTTGCAATCCTGATCGGTGTACTCTTGGCAAAATCCGCAGGACTGATATCAAGGGTTGCTACAGGCGAGCCGCAGGCCGTCAAATAGCCCCGGCTTGAGGCGAGACGCCTGCCACCCTGACCGGCAGTCTCCCGATGCGACTAGCCAAGCACCTTCTCGTTCAGCCTTCGCTTGTCATTGACGCCTTTTACAAAGAACAGCGCCGTTGCAATGATTCCCATCGCAATCAGAGGCGATGCAAGCTCCGTATACTGCAGTGACGGGCCGGCGCCGCCCTGCCTCGTGACTGCCCCGGACACCGGCCTTTCGGTAATCTTCAGCACGCCAATCTTGCCGCCCTCCTGCTCGGCAAACCAGATGTCCCCGTTGCCGTCTGCCGTGACAAACTGGACAAACGACGTCTCGGTCGGAATTGGGACGTCCATCATGTCGTTGTTCTGCGGATCATAGACGCCAAGAAAGTCTATCTGGTGCTGGGCAAACCAGATGTTTCCATACCTGTCAAGGGCCATTCCAAACGGCAGCGAGTCGGGATTTGACACCGGGAACCTCTCAAACGCATCCAGGACCGGGCTGTACCTTACTATGCCCGTGCCCGCGTGCTCGGTGATCCAGATGTCGCCTGACCCGTCAAGGATGAAGGCCTCCGGGCCCTCCAGCTTTAGGGATTGGGGGACCTCCCTGATCTCCCCGGTATCCGGATTGATCGCCCCTATTTTCCCAGAGCCTGACTCTGTAAACCAGATGCTTCCGTCCACGCCCTCCATCACGTCAAACGGCCCCCCCTGCTGGTCTGCCAGCCTGTACTCCTCAAACTCCTGCAGCCTCTGATCAAACTTCAGGATGACGCCCTTTGTAAGGATTGAAATCCAGATGTTGCCTTTCATGTCTGCCTCCAGCGATGCGGGGATGCTTCTAAAGTTATTGGGAAATATCTCAGGCAGCGCGACCGTCTCTGTCTCCCCGGTGGACGGCTCCAGGAACCCGATTTTCTCCTCTGCGATATCCGTAAACCAGACCCTTCCATCCCCGTCCAATGCCAGTGTCTGGGCTGCCTGCCCGTCAAAGTCATGCGACCTGAACTCCCCGCTGCTTATGGCATACTCCCATATTCGGGGCTGTGCCGTATCGCTTATCCAGATTGTATCGGTGCCGTCAAAGACCGGATACAGCGGCTTGCCGGCCACCGGCAGGTCATACTCTGTGATCTCGGTCTGCAGGTTCTCCAGATGCGGCTTTACCAGCAGGTTCAGCGATACGGCCTCGTTGGCCGTCTGGGTTTTCTGTGCCTCGATCTCCACCAGCCAGTTTCCAGAAAAGCCAAACGTGGGCTCGCCGACAAACTCGTCGGCATTTTCATTCTCCGTCCTGGCCATGTCAATCACGATAGGCGTGATGTTTCTCTCTGGGTTTGATACCTTGATCCTCAGCGACTCCAGATCCCCTATCCTGTTTCCTTGGGAATCGGACACCCTGACCAGGATCTCGTTGCTCCCCGTCGTAAACGGAAAGATCTCCGTTTCAAACCTGGCCGTCTCTGCAAACTCTGTTGAGGAGAACCCATAGGCTGCAGACCGGGCGTCTGCCGGCTGAACCTCTCCTGCCGGAAGCGTCCCGTTTACCAGCAGTGCAACCACGCCGAGAAGGGCTATACCTAGGACGGACTCGACCTTCAGGGCGCGCCCCAGTCTTTTATGTACATTGGATGAGCCGATGTTTTTCTCGGCCCCCCTTTGAATCCCAAACTGGTGGTATCCGCCAACCCCTATCATTATGGAGGCAATGAGGATCTTTGCCATGATGAGCTTTCCATAGGTCGACTCGACAATCGTACCCACATCGCTTTCAAGGAACCACATCAGAATCGGCCCCGAGATTATTACGATTCCCAGCGAGACTGTTATCATTATTGAAAACCTTGGAATCAGTACTAGGGACATTTTCCCCCTCATGTCGTCCCTGAGGCCTGCAAGTGCCGGCAGCATTGCAAAGGCAAAGAAGACCACCCCGCCGATCCAGGCAGCTGCGACCAGACTGTGTACATAGTCCAGAAGAACCGCCCCTGGCTGCTCGCTTGCCGCCCCGTGGCCGACCATTGTCGTAGTTGAGATGAGAACCAGCGAGATTGCTAGGATTGGAATGCGGGACCTGGCAGACTTTGCACCCCTTCGATACAGCGCAAACCATGCGGCAATCAATACAGTCGTGATTCCCATTCTGACCAGCCAGGTCGTTCCAAACGATGTCTCTAGTGCCTGGAGCGCCGGGACCTCCAGCCTCCACGTGTGGACTGCAAGCATCAGGACGTTTGAGGCAAAAACCGTGATGATTCCCACCCCTGTTACCGACAAAAACCTCCCTTGAAATGCGGATTCCACCTGCCCTAGGCTGGGGCGTATGACGTCCTTTCTCTGCGTTGCCCAGATCAGAATCGAGGCAATTGCAGATCCCAGGACAACCGTCTGTCCGACCAGTCCCGGAAACCTTGCTGCAGCCTCCGGATAGAAGATTAGTTCTGCCGGGGATCCGGTAGTATCCTCAACGACCACGTTCCCTATGCCAAACACGAATGCGTCTGGAACCAGGTGGCCGTCGACCTTTGAGAGCACCTTGCTTGTCACGGTATACGCCCCCTCCTCAAGCGGCGGCGTGGTTACTATGAGGGACTCCTCCCCCTGGTAGTAGCTTGTATCCCTGTTGTCGATCTGGTCGCCGCTGCTGTCAAAGACCTTGAGCGAGCTGAACTCCACCTCCAAGGCCTCCGAATAAAAGACAACCACCTGGGTGGTGCCTACCGGCCCACTGGACAGCTTTGCAGGAATCGTATCCTCCGTGAACGGATGGGCACCGGCAAATGGGATCATGCCAAAAACGATTACAAGCAGTACCGGGATGGACTTTTTCACAACCTCCTTTCATTGCCTGATAATTTAAACAGTTGACACATTTGAAATTTGTACCACTTCCAGTAATGTTAAAATCCGTTCGAATCCCAAGTACCAACATGAGGGGAATGCTTGCTGCCTTTATCATGCTACTGTTTTTTGGCTTTATCTCATACGCGTCTGCACATACCACCGTTGAGGTAGCCCCCTACTCCATTGAGGTGGGCTGGGGCATTGAGCCCCCCGTCGTGAGCTATCGCAACACTATTGTACTGCATGTTTCTGAGCAGGGGGACTCGCCCGGCACGTCCTCCGGCGTGAAAAACGCGTTTCAGAATCTTGATGCGGTGGTAAAATTCGGCGGCGCAAGCAAGCAGCTGGACGTACATACGAACCTCCGGGTAGGACACTATGCTGCAGACATCATTCCTACAAGGACCGGAAGCTATTCGGTAGAACTGACAGGGGAGATAAACGGGGTTCCGGTCTCAGTCGATGTACCGATAGAGGATGCCGAGTCCACTGCAATACTGGACTTTCCCCCAAAGACCGCGGGTTCTGAGGACCTGGGGCCTCTAAAGCAGGCACTCTCATCCCTACAAAGGGATGTAGCCGACCTGAAGGCCGGCGGCATCTCTGCCGGGCCGTCCGATACCGGTGCTGCCTATGACTTTGCGGTATTTGGCCTGTCTCTGGGAGCAGCCGGCGTAATCCTGGCCGTTGTCTCTATGTTAAAAAGAAAGTAAGAAAGAGAGATTCCTAAATTCTTGGAATTACTCTGGATTTTGCAGTCACTGCAATAATGCTTACTATGGCTATGCCAAGAATCATCATTGCAATTGTTCCGAATTCTGGAACCACTTGCGCCGTAGCTAGTTCACCTGACGGGCCCTCGATCTCATTAATGCCGAATCCTAACAACTCGACAGTAATGTCGACAGGCATTGCCTCAGAAGGATCTGCCGGCAGTGGAGCAGTTGTAATCTGGTCTGCTATGCCCGTATGCGAGTGTTCTTTGTCTGTTGTTTGATAAACAACCTTGTCGCCTTGCATTGCAGTCACCTTGAAGTTGACATGTTCAAGTGCTTTGCCCTCCATATCGGTGATGGTCACATCGATAGTCAGCGGGCTTCCCATCATGCCTTCTCCGGTGGTGATCTCGGCCATCACGTCTTCAATTGACATTGGGTGCATTGCATCGCCGTCCATTGCATCGCCGTCCATTGCATCGCCGTCCATTGCATCGCCGTCCATTGCATCGCCGTCCATTGCATCGCCGTCCATTGCATCGCCGTCCATTGCATCGCCGTCCATTGCATCGCCGTCCATTGCATCGCCGTCCACATGCATGTCTTTGTCGCCGTTCGCTGCATCTTCTACAATGACAGTGCCCATCATCCAAGGATGAAGGGTGCAAACGTATGGGTATTCTCCGGGAGCATCAAACTTGTGTTTGAACACATCTCCCTGCATCATAAATGAGCTATCGAATCCTATGTTTCCTTCAGCGCCTTCACCATTTGGCCAATTAGTGCCAACAGTGTCTGCTTTCATATCATCAAGTCCGCCGGACACCACGTTATGAATTTGAGAGTCTTCGTTGGTCCACACGACTTCCCCTCCAACGTCAACGGTAACGGTTGCCGGTGTAAAACAATCGTCTGTTTCTACACATTCCTGTGAGAATCCGGAACCCTCCTTGAATCCGACCCCGGCCGTTGGATGATCTGCGAATGCTGATGGAACCGCGTTGATTCCTGCAACTGCAGCAAATAGAACAAATAGAGATCCTATTGCTATTGTCTTCATTACTGAAAACCCCGTCTGGGTAAATAAAAACTTGTGGGATCCAGCAAGCAGTTTGTCCCCTTCTGACATCACGTTTCACTCCGGACTCGGCCAGCAACTGCTTGTCTCGCACTTGGTTTTTTTCGCACCGTCACCTGCGGTAGTTCAGATACGGCCTGTACATGGACTTTAGCATGTCCTCTGTAAACTTTCTCTCCCTGTACTCCTCGACCTTGATGTACTGCACGTGATATGCGGACATGTCGACGGACAGCCCGTACTTTTCTAGCTTTGGTAGAAGGCTGTAGCGTCCTATGCCGTGCTGGTGCTCCCCCATCCTGTGGTACAGGGAGTTTGTCTCGCCGACATAGATGACCCTGGAGTTGGAGATCAGATACACCGCCGGAAAGTCAAAGTTGGGGTTTTTGGAAATATAGTGTATCTTGTGGGATCTTGAGGATTCTATGATCTTTTGTATTCTGGTATACTCGACCAACGAGATCCATGATCGGATCATGCGGTATAAACAATGCTACCAAAGGGTTCGGGGCTATCCGGCATGGCATGGGATCAAGGCAGACCTGTACGGTTTTTGCGAACCTGGCACAGCTTTAGAACTCCAGCTAGGGGCAGTACGATGTACATCCCCAGGTTAAGGACTATCACCCCGATGCCATATCCAAGTACCTCCCCTTCGGAATCCATGCTTACATGGTTCAGTATGGACAGTGATGCAAGTAGCGGAGTTATGGCGGCCCTTACCAATTCCCTGAATGCCGGACTTTGCCTTTCCAAGTCGGCAATTGCCGGAGAAAACGAGTAGTACATCTGGTTGAATCCCGCCATAAATGCCGAGCCTGAATCTGTCGCAAGCAGGGAGTTATCCCTGATTTCCCGCAGCATCTGCACCTCGTCGGATAGCTCCGAGCCATATGCTGCCGTCGCAATCAGACAGCCGTTGTCGTCCCCGTTCGTTTCCGGGGGAACGGCACCATCGGATTCCTGGCCGACTGCGACACTGAAGGAGACCGTCTCTGTCGGCATGTTGTTCCACAAAATCCCGTCCACCTCCGCCCTGACTTCATACTGGCCGTCCCTTTGGAATTGAATGGGTATGCTTATCTCACCTGTTGCAGTATGAAGCCTGTTTGTCGGGCCAAAAATCTCTTTTCCGTCCTCAAGTACCGTGACATAGTAGTCGATGTGAATCTGCGTAGTCTGTGTTACCGGATTGATAAAGTTCAAGTTCATGCGGATCTCCTCTCCTGCCGCAAAGTCTTCCGGCGTCGTTGTAAACTCCACATCTAGGCTGCCTATATCTGTGGGCAGCGTTTCTGCAAACGCAGGAACTGTCATTAGCGGTACCAGCAACAAGACTGCAAGAATTCTCACACCTTGGATTTTCCAGAACCAGTAATAAAAATTATGAAATCTGCCGTGCCGGCAGACCTTGCACCGGTGGGAATTCAGTCGTATACTTAAATAAGGAAAAACACCAAATTACAATACTTGTACAGGATCGTACTCGTTTTTTCACTGCTGGGATTCATTGCCATTCCGTATGCCGCCGATGCCTATGGTCACGGACTGGGCGCAGATCAGGCCCTTCCAATCAGCTTTGAGGGAATGGATGTCACGGTCAGAACCGAGCTTTCGCCTTCTGATATTACTGTTGGAGAGATAGATGATGCAAACGTGCAGATAAAGTTCTTTGACACCCTTACCAATGCCACCCTAAACGACGTGTTGTACAGAATCGAGATTTGGCGCAGCGGCGACCTGCTGGCACGCAATACCTTCTATGATGTTGATGGGACTCTTGATGTGGAGGTCAGGCCCGTATTTTCATGCGGTGAAGTCAAACTTTGGGAGTGCACCGACTACTTTGGCGAGAAACATACCATTGCAGGCGGACTGTTTGCAAGGGGCGAGGGACGACCCGTCATCAAGGGGCCGATATTTGACAAGGGCGGACTGTACAATATCAAGACAATCATTGAGAGCGCCTCCAGCCCAAAGACCCTAGTAGCCGATCCATTGGAGTTTGAGACCTTTGTAAGCGTGGCCCAAGAGCAGGACTTTCTAATACAGACCGCACAGGCCCAGGAGGTTCCGGTAATTGTCAAGACATACTATGACGATATCACCTCGTTTGATTATTCTGGTGAGGATGACTCGGTTACGTTTGAGATGCCATTTGACTGGGATCCCGAATACATCTCGCAGGTGCAGGTTGTACACGAGGAAATCAGATTCCCAAAAACCTTTGATCCCTATGCAAACGGAACCAGCTTCAAGGGATATGTAAACGGCATAGAGGTTGATAACCGGGTACTGCTGTTGGATCCATATTCCTTTAATGATACCAACATACTTCACTTTCTGGTGACCGGCCCTGAGCTGGAAAGAATAAACCAGCAGCTTGGCCCTGACAACCACGCCAGTAAAAAGATGTCCTTTGAGATAGTCCCGCAGGGCGAGGTCGTAAGAAACTCTGCAGAGTTTTATCTGGTCAATCTAGATGACGGCGCACGAGTGAACTCGACTGTAAACATCTCGTGGGACAGCGCCTACGGTGTAAACGACGAGATTCCGTTTGACTTTGCCTTCTTTGACGAGTCGGAAAACCTGCTCAGGGATGTAAGGTATGCATATTATGTAATTAACGACGATACCAACGAGACCATCATGTCTGCCGGCACCGATGCAGGCAGTCTTGGAATTGAGGCATCAGAGGGAATCGATGTTCAGAGGATTACAATTCCGACACAGGATACCTACCGCATTGATGTCTGGATTCTGGGTCAGGGACTGGACTTTGATCCTACGTATTCCGGGGTCGGCTCTGCCATGATCGAGGTGGGGCCGTCATCTGGCATGGTAAAAGAGACCGCCACACAGGAAACAGAGGTCAGGCTTCCGGGCTGGATTAAAACCAGCGCACAAGCTTGGTCTCAGGGAGTGATCGACGACTCTACCTTTATCCTGGGAATTGAATGGCTGATCGACAACGGCGTCATAGTGATTCCTCCGGCCGAGGTGGCAGGAGATGCGGCCAGCTCCGTTCCAAGCTGGGTAAAGGACACCGCAGGGGCTTGGTCTGCGGGAATCATTGGCGATGAGGCCTTTGTAAGCGGAATTGCATGGCTGATTGAAAACGGAGTAATTACCGTCTAGGTGTGCCTGATGAAGGACATCAATGATATCATGCCAAAGATCCCTGACATGAAGTGGGGCGCACTAATGAACAGGCCTCCCACCCATGACAAGGTCGAGGAAATGAACAGCCTGTTTCCACACAACGGCAAGTGGCACACGGTATTCGAGGAAAAAGACAAGGTCTACATCGATGACAAGCTAATCTGGAAAAAAGGCCCAAAGTCATGGACCTAGGCGTCCTTTGAGCGAGGAGATCCGGCCCTGCCCCAGATGCAGGGGGTTCATGTTCCGAGAGCAGGGCGAAGGCGAGTCCTGGTTCTGCCCTGCCTGCAATGTCAGGTTCAGTGCAGGATGATGCCGTAAGGGCTTTACCACCTGGGCGGCACTCGATCAGGGCCTTCATGACCATGCCCCTCTGGCCGTATCTTCGGGAGAGGCAAGCTCTTATGACTGCAAAAAGTGTCAGTTTTAAATAATGATTCCGTTATCGTCATAACTTGGCATTAAGAAAAGTCAAGCCACTGGATAAGAAACAATGGGCCCAAGTTCAAGACATGTTGAAAACTGGCCCAACCGATGAATCAATTGCCACTGTAAAGAAAGCTCTGGAACGCGCCTCAAAAATCAAGAGGAACTACTGATTTCTCTTTTGACTGCAAAGATGAGCCTTGATGCAGCTGATGTGGAGCTTGAACGGCTCGGATATACTGATCCGATAGATAAAACATTCGAGTCCTCGGATCCTGAATTTACAGAATATTACCAAATCCAGTCGCAGTATGGCCTACAGGAGGGCGCCCTGCAGGAGCTTATCTGCGGTGTTATGTTAGAGTCATGTTCGCTAGTCACTGATATCCCCCTCTCCGTCTCGGATCCCTTTTCGCTCTGGCATCCCCTCCATCCGGGATCATGCGGGCCGGCACAGCTGCCTATTCCTGTAGAAGAACCTCTCACACCGGGAAACATCCGTCGGTCACCCGATCCCGGGCACGTGTGAAGAGCGCCCATCCAGTACGTACTTCCCCTGCTGGTAGTCGCCATCACGTGTGCGCCGACGGCCGCACCGTCCCTGACGCCTACTGCATGAGTTTGCCCCTCTAGGGGATGCGGCGTGGCGGGCATGGTGATCGGGGTTCCGGCCTGCAGTGCCGCCCAGGGGCAAGCTCCTACGACGAGGCTCCGACAAAAACTATTATACGATTTTTCCACTCAGCTGAACAACCCATGCTCCCATTACGCGATGAGAACCCACACCCTCCGGGATACCGGCCCAAGGTGACCATAGGGCTGATCATCGCAAATGCAGTCGTCTTCTTTTACGAGGTGGCAGCAACCGGACAGTTCTTTGACTTTACCAACCAGAATGCCGCCCTGCTGTTTTACGAGTGGGGCGCGGTTCCCGCGTGCATCAACGGTGCCGATTTCATCAGCAACGGGCCGTACCGGATTCCGTGCCCCGACATGCAGTATGCCACCCTGCTTAGCTCCATGTTCATGCACGGCGGCCTGATGCACTTTGGTGGAAACATGCTGTATCTGTGGATATTTGGCGACAACATAGAGCTAAAGCTCGGACGCGCAAAGTTCCTTGCAATCTATCTGATGTGGGGGATCGTCGCAGGACTTGCCCACATGGCCGTTGATCCCAACAGCATAATTCCGGCAGTCGGCGCATCGGGCGCAATCTCCGGGATACTGGGCGCCTACCTGGTGATCTTCCCGCGCGCGAAAATCCTGACGCTGATGTTCTACTTTTTCATCCATGTCCAGGCCAGGTGGTTCCTGCCGTTCTGGCTGATCTTCCAAAACCTGATCCCGTTTATGATCGGGGGATTCGGCGTAGCGGGCGGCGGGGTTGCCTTCATGGCACACATAGGCGGGTTTGCAATCGGCGTCGCCACGGGCCTTGCATACAAGAAAATGCACAGAAACGAGTTTACATACGGCACGCGATACGGGTGGAAGGGGGACTAGCTCAAAATAAATTCCCCCCGCCCGGATGTCATCCATGCCACTAGTCACAGTCTCAATGTATCCGGGCAGAACCCGGCAGCAGAAGGAAGACTATGCCAGGGCCATAACAAAGTCGGCCGTCGAGATCCTAAAGACAAGGGAGGAGCACGTCATAGTTGTCTTTGACGAGAACCCAAAGGAAAACTGGTTTCTTGCAGGCAGGCAGCTTTAACCATATTTTTATTTCCGGCCTGTATGCAGACACCATGAGAAAGGTAGCAGTGGTGCAGCTCAGGGCATCCACAGACAAGGAGGCCAACCTCGAAAAAATTATTGCGTACATCAGGGACGCTGCAAAAAGGGGGGCCTCACTTTGCGCATTTCCGGAGTTTATGATGTTTTACACCCCCTCCACGCAGTCCCCTGCCGAGTTGGCAAGGCTGGCAGAGCCGGTCACCGGGACCTTTGTACAAGAGATCGCCCGGGCCGCCAAAGAAAGCTCCATCGAGGTCGTAGGAACGCTTTATGAAAAAGGCGAGTCAAAAAAACAGGTCTTTGACACTGCCTTTCTCATGGACTCCTCGGGGAGGCTAGTTTCCAAGTACCGCAAGGTGCACCTTTACGACGCGCTGGGATTCAGGGAATCAAAAAAACTGGCAGCCGGCTCACAGATTCCCGGGCCGCAGGCGTCTAGAATCGGAAAAATCGGAATGATGATCTGCTACGACCTGCGCTTTCCGGAGATGTCAAGAAAGCTGGCTGCCGCGGGAACCGAGGTCCTAGTCGCCCCGTCTGCATGGGTGCGCGGCAAGATGAAGGAGGAGCACTGGATTGCCATCAACAGGACGCGCGCAATCGAGAACGGATGCTTTGTCATCTCCCCTGATCAGGTCGGAAACATCTACTGCGGGCGCAGCATCGTCGTTGATCCGTATGGAAAGGTTCTCCTGGACATGAGGAAGAGGCGTGGCCTTGCAGTTGTCAAGATAGACGGATCCCAGATCAAGAGGGTGAGAAGGGCCCTGCCGCTGCTTGAGAACCGCAGGACCGATCTTTATGCCGACTTTGAAGACTAGCCCTGGTGCCTGCAGTTGATGTTGGAGCACCGCCTCGTCCACGCCTGCTTTCTGGAATAGCGGAAAACAACGACCGGCCACGCACAGATCTTGCACTTGGCCTTTGTGACCCTGAGCATTGCCTTTTGCAGTAGCGGCGACGAGGCCCTGCAGCCGTTGCCATAGTTTGAGCAGCCTATGAACCGCTTTTTTGTCTTGGGGGACCTGATTACCACCAGCTGGCCGATTTTGCACTCGGGACACTCTGCTAGTCCGTCCTTTGGAGCGTTGGTGCCCAGGATCTGATATTTTTTCTTTTTTGCAGACCATGAAAGATAGCCGTCTGAATCAAAATACTGCGTGATCTCCGCCTTTAGATCCCTGACGCCGGACTTTGTGGCCTTTACGGCATGGCGGGATCCGGCCCTGGATCCTGCAGTCCTTTCAGTCTTTGTCTTGGAGTGTCCGGCCATACCCTGATTATGTTTTTGAAGAATTTTTATAGGGACCTCGGTCAACAACATTTGTGGAAAGTGTTTGCGTTCTTGGTGCAGGCAGCACAAAATACGGCAAATTAGAGGACAGCATTTCAGACATCACGGTTCAGGCATCCGTTGATGCCATTGAGGGCGCGGGAATCGATCCAAAGGAGATTGAGGCAGGCTACATATCCAACGTGTTTGGGATTGCAGACAGGCAGGTCCACCTGGGCCCCGTGGTGATGAGCAATCTGGGCATTCCCGACAAGCCGTCACTGTCCATCGAGTCCGCGTGTGGAAGCGGCTCGGTATCGTTCAGGGAGGCGTTTGCAAACGTCGCGGCGGGATTTTATGACGCAGTCTTGGTAACCGGCGTCGAGAAGGTGACCCATACGGGTACCGAATGGACCACGACCTACTTTTCATATTGCTCTGATTTCTTCTACGAGGGACAGGCAGGCGCCTCGTTCCCCGGGCTGTTTGCATCCATGGCCAGGGCGTACCTGACCGAGTTCAAAACCACCGAGGAGGACTTTGCAAACGTAGCAGTTAAAAACCACGAAAACGGAGCCTTGAATCCAAAGGCACATCTGAGAAAAAGAATCTCAGTTGATGATGTACTCAGCTCCGCAGTTGTGGCGAGCCCCCTGAAACTTTATGACTGCTGTCCGTTTTCGGATGGCGCAAGCTCCGTAATACTGTGCAATGAAAAATTTGCAAGGGAGCACTCCAAGGACTATGTCAGAGTGACCGGCTCGGGACGCGGCGGCTCTCCTGCGGCGCTGCAGGGAAGGGAGCACATGACGACAATCCCGAGCACCAAGATTGCGGCCGAAAAGGCGTACAGGATGGCAGGCATCACCGCAAAGGACATTGACTTTGCAGAGGTTCACGACTGCTTTACAATTGCGGAGATAGTCGACACCGAGGATCTGGGATTCTTTGAAAAGGGCGAGGGTGCCAAGGCTGCAACGGAGGGCAGAACAAGGCTAAACTCTGAAATCTCCATCAATCCCTCCGGCGGGCTAAAGTCAAAGGGCCATCCCATTGGCGCGACAGGCGTAGGCCAGGTCGCCGAGGTCTTCGATCAGCTGACCGGCAAGGCAGGCGAGCGGGCCGTTAAAGACGCACACGTCGGACTGACTCATAACTTTGGCGCAACGGGCGCAAGCTGCGCCGTACATGTATTTGAAAGCGTATAGAAATGTCTGCAAAACAAGAGTTCGTTGACGAGGCCAAGGCAGGCAATGTCCTAGCCCGCAAGTGCACAAGGTGCGGGGAGCTGCACCTCTCAACCGTATACTTTTGCAGGGGTTGCGGAAGCAAGGGGTTTGAAAACCATCCGGTAAGGGGAGTTGGAAGCGTTGCAACCTATACCATAATAACCGTGCCTCCGGCGGGATTTGAGGAGTATACCCCCTATGCTTGGGTCGTGCTCAAGCTAGACGGCGTCGATTTGAGGGTTTCTGGCTTTATGGCCGGAATCGGCTCCCCTGAGGACCTTCCCGTTGGAGCCAGAGCGAAAATCACCGGATTCGATAACAGGGGAATCCTCATCGAAAAGCAGTAAAATAATTTGCTGTAATTGCCAAAAAAATCCAAGCGGATTCTTAATTATCCCGTCAAACCACCCCCACTTATGTCGGTAGAAGTAGCATGCGGCAAATGCGGCGAAAAAATCACCAGCATGAAAATGCTAAAGTCATTAAAGGACGTGATCGGTGCATACAATGGAAAGTGTCCGTCCTGCGGACAAGCACTGTCCACATCGGAGTTCACACTTGATGTGCAGGAGAGCTGATCAAATGCACCCGCATCATTTGGAATTCACAATTCTTATTTAGTGGAATTTTTTAGTGTAGGCATGGAACTGAGCGAGGGGGTAGCGGAGCCTAAGAGGGGTAGCATCCTACAGTCCACGTCAAAGCGTGTAAGAATGATCTTTTCTGTGATGGCAAGCCCAAACAGGATAGACATCCTCAGAATTCTCAACTCAAAAGGCCCCCTTACGTACTCGGAGCTGAAATCCCTTGCGGGATTCAAGTCCAAAAAGGAGAGCGGAAAGTTTGCATACCACCTTCGAAAGCTCCTAAGGCAGTCCCTTGTCTCATTAAACAAGTCGGAGAGAAGGTACACCATTACAAACCTCGGAAAGCTCGTCCTGAGCCTTGCCAGGCAGGTTGAGGAAAGATCGATCATTGAGAGCGGCAAGATGTATGTCAGATCATCAAACGAGTCAATCGAGGAATTCAACTCACACAAAATCATCCAGTCGCTTGTCCGGGAGGGAAGTCTTCCGCTGGAGCTGGCGCAAAAAATCACCGAGGAGGTCGAGAACAGAATCTACAAGTATCAGACAACCTATCTTACGGGCTCGCTGATCCGCGAGATGGTAAACTCCGTCCTGCTTGAGCACGGACACGAGGAGTACCGCAACAAGCTTGTACGCCTGGGCATGCCCGTCTTTGATGTCCAGGAAATGGTCTCAAACGTCGACAATATCGACAATGGCGCCGAAGGACTGCTGTTCAAAACAGGGCAGAGGATCTTCAGCGAGCATCTTTTGATCAATACGCTGCCAAAGGACGTTGTAGACTCACACCTGTCCGGCGACCTGCATGTCGAAAATCCCGGCGTCTGGTCACTGCTTCCAGATACCATCTTCATCAACGCAAGGGATCTGCTTGATGACGGCGTGGATCTGGGCGGAAAATACCTTGACGTTTCAAGGATAGCAGCAACAAAGACACTGGGCGATCTTACGACCGCACTGTCCATTACAATCTCGTTGATTGCCAAGGAGGCATCGCAGGAGGTCGTAATCGACGGCCTGCCACAGGTACTCTCAAAGTATGCAAAAAACGCCTCCGAGCTGGAAGACAGGCTGGTAAACGCATTTGCAGCTGCATCGACAACTTCAAAGTACAGCAAGTCCGGAACGACCGTCTCAGTCCGCCTACAGCTTGGAACCGAAAACAAGACAATTGGCGCAATACTGAACGCATATCGCAGCTATGCAAGGATGACGCCAATGCCAAAGATCGGGCTGGTAGTAGACCATGACAAAGGCAGGGTATCGGATGTATCTGAGAAACTGGCCGAAATCGTTTCACTTGGAGGGATTGTAACCTTTGGAAAGGGGCAGCTATCCTGCAAGGGGATCACCAACTCGTCAAGGCATGCAGCATCCTCGTCAATCAAACTGCATTCCATTTCAATCAACCTGCCAAGACTTGCATTTGAGTCAAACAAGGACGAGACCTACTTTAGGGCAAGACTGGCGCTGCTGATGAAGCCGGCACTGGCTTCGATGGCTTTGAGAAAGAAGGACATCTCTGATCTGACCAGGCGCGGACTAAATCCGATCCTGGCCAAGAACTCGCAATACATGCAAAGGAGTTCCGTATCCATGATCATCAATCTTGTCGGCCTAAGGGAGGCCATCTTCAGCATCCTAGGCTACCAAAACGACAGGGCCGGGCGCGGCGTGCTCTACAAGGTAATCGAGACGGCCGTGGACGTGGCCGCCAAGAAGGGCAAGGAGCTGGGCGACGAGGTCAAAGTCTGCATGATCGGCAGCGAGAGCGCCGCCAGGTTTGCCGCCATGGACGGCGAGAAATATGGCAAGAACACCATTCTTGGCGAGGCCGACTCGGACTCGTACAGCCAGGGCGTGGCGTTGCCTGCAGCAGGGGTTGCCGGCCTCACCGCAAAAAGCGACGAGATCTCCCAGTGTAACAGGCTTGCCAAGGCGCTCAACGGGGGACTTGCGGTAAGGCTGGACATTGAGGGGGATGCGTCTACTGCCGACATCAAGGCGGCCATTGAAAAGGCCGCGGCCCTGACACCGTCCTTTACCCCGATCAAGCCTGTACCCATCTGCGGGCAGTGCGGCTTTAAGGGCGAAAAGCTATCCGGCAAGTGTCCAGACTGCAAGTCGCCGTATATACTCCGAAATTCGTCACTCTGAGCCCGCACCGGCCATCCGCGGCCGATCTCCACTGCCAGCCCAGACGTTGCAAATTGTGAGGTTTATGACCCCCAAATCCGTGTGGGGCAGCAGGCGATCATCGCTGCATGGCCTCCGATATCTGGCTCGAATTCCGTTGGATTGGTACAAAAAAAGTTGAGCTGGGTATGACCTGATTTTCTCAATAATATTTAATATGCCAATCTGATTTACCCCCAATGGGGAGATTATAATTGGATAATTCACAAATAGAAAGCTCTATCGGGGAGATCCGCAAGAGAAACGGAAAGGTTACCACCTTTAACAAAGATAAGATTTCCAATGCCATCTTTAAGGCATTGGCGGCCACATCTGAAGCCGATCGTGGCCTAGCAGACCGACTGACGGACGGCGTGCTAGAAAAACTGCACAAGCAGGGATTTTCTGCATCCCATCCTCCCAGCGTCGAGGATATTCAGGACATGGTAGAATCCACCCTGATCGATAACGGCCTGAGCGAGATTGCCAAGGCCTACATCCTGTACAGGCATGAGAGGCGCAAGGTCCGCGACGAGAAGATGAAGGTCATCAACACAAAGCAGCTTGATCCCGTGTCGAAAAAGTTCGATCTGAACTGCCTGCGCGTCCTGGCATCGAGGTATCTTTTGCGAAACAACAAAAACGAGATCACCGAGACGCCGACGCAGATGTTCGAGCGCGTCGCGCTCCTGGTCGGAATCGGCGACCTGATGTATGATCCGCAGATATTTGCAAAGGACGGCAACTATTCCCAGAACGTCGACGAGGCAAGATCCTATCTTGAAAAGCTGGACAGGTTTGACTACAAGTTCAAGATAGGAGACCACTACCTGAACAAGTATCATTTCAGGTCACTGATCAATCACTACATCGCCCTTGCAGGCAAGGGACTGATGAAGGTAAGCTTTAAGGATGTCCTGACACTGCTTGCGGCAAAAAAACTTGACAGCCACGCAGACAAGGTAGCAGAATACTTTGAGCTGATGGTATCGCAGGACTTTCTGCCAAACTCGCCGACAATGATGAATGCCGGCGGCCGTCTGGGACAGCTGTCCGCATGCTTTGTACTGGACATGCCTGACGACATGGGCGGAATAATGAAGTCGACGTCTGATGCGGCGCTGATCTTCAAGTCAGGCGGCGGGGTTGGAATCAACTACTCTGACCTGCGACACGAGGGAGACATTGTGGCCTCGACGTCGGGAGTCGCATCCGGTCCGGTCTCCTTTATGAACATCATCAATACCGTCACCGAGGTAGTCAAGCAGGGCGGCAAGCGCAGGGGTGCAAACATGGGAATCATCGAGGCATGGCATCCCGACGTCGAGAGGTTCATCACGAACAAGACAGAGCCCGGGGTCCTGGAGAACTTTAACGTCAGCGTTGGAATCTGGGAGGACTTTTGGAACGCGCTTGTCAACACCGATGACGGCAAGTACATGCTGAGGAGCGCGCGCGACATGTCGCCCGTAAAGGAGGTAAACGCACACCAGATAATCGACCTGATTGCCCTGTCCGCATGGAAGAGCGCCGAGCCGGGCCTGATCTTCTTTGATCAAATCAACAAGTACAACGTGTTTGCAAAGGCGCGCGGCGCCCCCCTGCGCGCGACGAACCCGTGCGGCGAGCAGAGCCTCTACCCGTACGAGTCATGCAACCTGGGCTCGATCAACGTTGCAAACCTTGTAAAGCGCAAGGCAGACGGGGAGTACGAGTTTGACTGGCAGAGGTGCGAGGAGACAATCCGAAAGACCACGCGGTTCCTGGACAACGTAATCGACGTCAACTACTATCCTGTCGATGAAATCGACGTGGCATCAAAGGACTCCCGAAGAATCGGGCTGGGAGTCATGGGGGTCGCAGATCTTCTCTACAAGCTGAGGATTCCGTACAACTCAAAGGAGGGATACGAGCTGCAGTCAAAGCTCTCCGAGGCGCTGACATATTACTCAATGGAGGAAAGCGTCGCACTGTCAAAGTCCAGGGGGGAGTTCCCACTCTGTCCCAAGACCGAGTTCCCGGAGGGAAAGATCCCCGTCGCCGGATACTATGAGAACCCCAAGGAGGCGCACTCGTTTGAGTGGGACGCGCTGATTGAGAAGATCAAAAGGCACGGAATCCGAAACGTCCTGACCACGACTGTTGCGCCGACCGGGACGCTTTCCATGATTGCGGACTGTACCAACGGGATGGAGCCTACCTTTGCACTGGTCTTTGAAAAGCGCGTGACCGTCGGGAGGTTCTTTTACACAAACAAGATCTTCGAGCAGGTACTGCGCGACAACGGCCTGTACAGCGAGGAGCTGCTGGCAAAGATTGCAGACAACTACGGCTCCGTGCAGGGAATCGACGAGATTCCCGACTGGATCAAAAAAGTATTCGTCACCGCGATGGACATCCACTGGGCCGACCACCTGATGGCGCAGTCCGTATGGCAGCAGTGGATTGGAAACGCAATCGCAAAGACAATCAACATGCCGTATGACGTGACCGCAGACGACGTCAAGGCATCCTACCTGCTGGCACACGAGCTGGGCCTCAAGGGAATCACCGTGTACCGCGACGGCTCGAGGCACAAGCAGGTCCTCCACATGACCAGCGAGAATGCAACCAAGACGTTTGACGTTGTTCCGACCCGGTATGTCACCGACTTTGTGACTCGCAACATTGGGAACTCCTACATCCGCTCCCAGGTGGACAACGCGCTGCGCCTGAAGATCCCGTCTGCAGAGGTCATCGCCAGCGAGCAGCTTGCCGCAATCGAGGACGTTCCGGAGGAAAGCCTCTGTCCCACATGCAAGAACACCCTTGTCTTCGTGGAGGGATGCAGCATCTGCATCGACTGCGGATACACCGGATGCACGTCCGGATAACTGCCACCACAACTTTTTTACCCCCTTTTTAATTTCCGATCCGGGTGGACAGGAAGGCCATGGTGGGCATTGCAGTGATTGCCGTCGCAATCGGCGCCTCGATGACGCTGACGCTTCAGACGTTTGATGCCGCGCTCAACACCGCAGTCAACAACCAAAAGATCGGCCTCGTGGTCAACTCCCCGACTGCCACGCCGGACGTCAGGCTGATCAGCGACATCTACGAGCAGGCATCCTCCACTGGCATAGGGCGCAGCAACGTCTACATGTTCTGGAATATAATAGAGCCGGAGCAGGGCAGGTACGACTGGGGCCAGTCTGACATCCTGATGAGCCTGAACAAGAACAACAACCTCAAGGTCACGCTCTACTTTTCGCTGATCAACGGGAAAACGGTAGGCCCCCTCCCAGACTGGATGGGAAGGCCGGATCTGGCCTCGATGGACTCCTCCCAGGTCGCCTCCACGCTGGACGCGATCCTTGCTAGGTACCACATTGTCGATTATGTGGTCATCTCGGGGGAGACAGACGAGCACTTTAGATACAACGAGCAGGACATCCCGGCCTACAGGGATCTGTTCGAGGAGGTATACTCCGAGCTAAAGCCCAGGCACCCGGACGTGCGGTTTGGCAACACGTACTCGCTGCACGGCATAATCAACAAGGATCTTGATCACATCGTAGGCGGCCTGGACGTAGGCGACTTTGTGGGATTTACGTACTTTCCGGTCGACTCCCTAAACGACATTATAAAGACCCCCGACGAGGCAGTAGGCGACCTGCGGCATGCAATGGATCTTGCAGGCGGCAAAAAGGTGGCATTCTTTGAGGTAAGCTGGAGTACGTCTGACCTTGTAAACGGAAACGCCCAGGATCAGAGCAGGTTCATTGCAAATGCGTTTGACTTTTACAACCAAAACCACGAGGACATTGAGTTTCTGACGTGGTACCGCCAGTATGACAGGCCCGACGGGGCATGCTCGTTTGATGCAGGTCCGGACTCGGACAAGGCCACCGTGGGCGGCGGCTCCGGACTTGGCGGCAGCGAGCATGTAGCCGAGCGCCTGGGCAGCTATGTCTGCAGTGCCGGCCTGATTGACGCCGATGGCAACCCAAAGGCAGGCTGGGACGAGTTTGCCAGCCAGGTCTCAAGGAGCTCCTAGACTGTGGCCTCGCTGATCCTTGCAGAGTCCTCACTGGAGACCGTTCCCGTGGAACTGCAGCATCACAGCTCCGTAAGGGCACATGCACGCAGGTCAGGCAAGCTGCCGTCTGAGACCCTCCTTGACAACTCGTGGCATTACGCTGCAATGAAGGGACTGGAAAACGAGATCAAGCGCGGCAGGCCCGACATCGTTCATTTCAGCCTGCTGGAGGCAACGTCCATCCCGCTGTATCGTGAAAACAAAATCCAAGTCTATGTTCACACCATAGGAGACAAGGTGATCAGCGTGGGAAGGGGCGCAAGCCTTCCGAAGAGCTATCACAGGTTCCGGGGGGTGCTTGAGAAGCTATTCGGGGAAAAAAAGGTCGGGGACGGCGCACGACCGCTACTTGAGATGGCAAGCATGACGTTTTCGGAGCTTGTGCGGGAGATTGCGCCCTCCCAGGTGATCGGGCTGACCACGGAGGGGGCGCTCAGCTCCTGTTCTGGCGTTGCAGACCTGCTTGACGAGGACGCGTGCCTGGTAGTCGGGGGGTTCCAGAAGGGCCACTTTGCCGAGTCCACAAAAAAATCCATTGACGGACTGTACCGCATTGGTGATTCCCCCCTAGAGTCCCATGTCGTGACTGCCAGGATTCTTTACGAGTATGAAAAAACCATTTTTATGTAGGCTGCCTGGCCTGCTATTTTGTGCAGTCATAGTATAGCCTGGTTAGTATTCGGGGTTTCCAACCCTGTGACGCGGGTTCAAGTCCCGCTGACTGCATGCCTTGTGACTGGAACAAATTTTTATGAGAACCCTGACTGGAGCACATGAGGCCTGCGGCAAGACAGATCGCGCTTGAAAGGATGAGGATCCTAATTGATAATGCGGTATCCAATGCAAGGGGCAATCCTGCACTGTCTCAGCGTCAGGCCTGCCTTGCAAGAAGGATCAGCACTAAATACAGGATACGGATGCCGTACGAGATCAGGATGACATTCTGCAAAAAGTGCAAGAGCTTCATCGCGCCCGGCGTCCATGCACGGATAAGGGTGGGCGGCTCTGCAACCAGGTCGATACGCATAACCTGCGGCTACTGCGGGCACGTCTACCGCAAGATACTGCCTCAATGATTTATAAGGCGACTCACAAGTTTTTGTCTTCATGGCAAAGGTCTACGATGTGCCGGCAGACGTCTTCATCTCGGAGCTTACCGGGATATTGAAGGGCGAGGACATTGCCGTCCCAAGCTGGGCCTCGTTTGTAAAGACCGGGGTTCATGCAGACAAGCCCCCGCATGAGAGCGACTGGTGGCATACTAGGTGTGCGTCGCTTTTAAGAAAAATTTACCTTCGCGGTCCAATTGGAATTAACGAGCTAAGAAAGGAGTACGGCGGCGGAAAACCGCGTGGATACGGCGCGGCAAAGCACAGGGATGCAGGCGGCGCAATCATCAGAAACGCCGTTCATGAGCTAGAAAAGCTGGGCTATGTGGAAAAAGCCGAGAAGAAGGGCAGGATCCTATCCAAGCAGGGGATGCAAAAAGTAGACAGGCTTGCAACCGAGATTCTCCAAAGACTTGCCGCAGAAAACCCAAAGCTGAAGGTATACTCTTAGAAATAAAATGAGCTACACGAATCCGGATGAATTTGGCACCCAGGGCAGCGTCCCCGGGGCCGATCCTGGCTCACAAAGGGAGGTGGAGACACAAAAGGAGGCGGTTCTCAGGCAGATTCTAGAGCCTGCAGCAAGGGCCAGACTCGGCAACGTCAGAATGGTCAAACCGGAGCTGGCAAATGCCGTGGAGAACTATCTCATCGGCATCGGGGCGCAGGGAAAGCTGCCCGCACCCATCACGGATGCGCAGCTCAAACAGATCCTGCTGTCTGCACAACAGCCAAAACGCGATTTTAAAATAAACCGGATATAGAACCCGGCCTTCCAAAGGGATCCACGTAAGACGGCTCCAAACGTAACAGCTCAGACAGGCCAGCCGATCCTTACATGGCCGCCCGCACCTCCACGAGCAGGGCACACCTGGGGGACTGGAATCCTAAAAAACTATAATTATGGGGCTTGCAGGCTCTTACTCATGAAAGCCGTAGTATACAATGAATACGCACCAGATGATAATTATGCCAAGATCCTCAAAGTCCAGGATATAGACGAGCCAAAACCAAAGCCCGACGAGGTTATTTTTACAAACAAGGCATCTGCCTTGAACTATAACGACATTTGGGGAATGAGGGGAGTCCCGGTGGCAGTGCCCCTTCCACACGTATCGGGCTCTGACGTGGCCGGCGACGTGATTGCGGTCGGGGAGGACGTCAAGAACTTCAAGGTCGGAGACAGGGTGGTATCTCACTCCAACCTTGCCTGCAGAGTATGCAAGGCATGCACGGACGGAAGGGAGTTTGACTGTACCAAGAGACAGGTCTGGGGCTTTCAGACCGGACCACTCTGGGGGGCCTATTCCGAGCAGATTCACCTGCCAGAAGTCAACGTCTCAAAGATTCCCGACGGGGTCTCATACGAGGATGCGGCGGCCGCCTCAATGACCATTCTTACCTCGTGGCACATGCTGGTCGGAAGGGCCAAAATAACCCCGGGCCAGACCGTACTCATCATGGGAGGCGGCTCCGGCGTCGGAAGCTTTGGGATTCAGATCGCCAAGCTGTACAACTGCGACGTGATTGCAACTGCCAGTCCGGACAAGCTGGAAAAGTGCAGGGAGCTTGGTGCAGATTACGCAGTGGACCACAGAAAGGACGACTGGAGCAAGGAGGTCTTTAGGATATCAAAGGAGATCGCAAAGACAAAGGGCGAGGCGCCCGGAATTGACATTGCCTTTGACCACATTGGCCAGACCCACTTTAACAAGCAGCTTACCCTGCTCAAGTATGGCGCATCCCTTGTGTCGTGCGGGGCAACAACTGGCTATGACGCACAGATAGACCTCAGGCACATATTCTTCAAGGGAATCAACGTCCTGGGCTCGACGCAGGGAACCAAGGCCGAGCTTGACCAGGCACTGTACTGGATGGGCCAGGGAAGGATAAGATCCGTCGTTGACTCTGTACATACCTTCGAGCAGGCAGCAGAGGCCCACACGAAGATGCTAAAGGGCGCCTTTTTCGGCAAAATCTTAATGAAGCCTGAGGGCGCCTAGTCATTTGATGGCCCGGCTCTTCAGAAGCCTCATTTTTGTTCCTGGCAACAACCCCAGATTCTTAGAAAAGGCCAAGTCACTGGAGGCAGACATCGTCTGCCTTGATCTGGAGGACTCTGTCCCCCCGTCTGAAAAAAAGGCCGCACGCAGGCTTGTCCGTGCCGCGCTAGGATCCCACTCCCAGTACAGGGCGTCTGTCTTTGTGCGGACCAACGCGCCCGCATCCGGCATGATTCCAGACGATCTCAGAGAAATAGTACGAAAGGGAATCGATGGAATCGTGGTACCCAAGGTCAGCAGGGCGGGGGATCTAAGAGAAGTAGAGAGGGCCCTCGGGGCAGCCGAGAAAAAGGCAGGGCTCGGACCCGTCCAGATCATTCCCTCAATCGAGTCTGCCGAGGGGGTGGTCAACGCATACGAAATCTCTGCACATGGCAAAAGGGTCTGTGCCGTCGTCTTTGGTGTGTTTGATCTGCTCAATGACCTGGGAATAGAGTATGCAAAACAGCCGCAGGGGGCCGCATACTCCCGCGCAAAGATCCCGGTTGATTCCCGGGCCGCCGGAGTGCCCGCAATCGACGCAATCTGGCAGGACATCGGAGACAGCAGGGGGCTTGCTAGTGACTGTAGGATCGGAAGGGGCCTTGGATATGCCGGAAAGAGCATAATTCATCCCGACCAGATCAGGACCGTCCACAGAATATTTCATCCCAACAAGACGGAAATCGAATGGGCAAGGAAGGTGTGTGATGCGTACCTGAAATCCACCGAAAAGGGGAGGGGTGCGACCGCAGTCGAGGGCAAGATGATCGACGAGGTGCACTACAAGCAGGCAAGGGCGCTGCTTGATCTGGTCGGCCAGCCCTAGCACCGCAGACCGGTACTCGGATTCTACCGCCCATTACATCCATGTTTTTTGAACGATCCCCTCTCAAATCCAAAGTGCGACTTGCCCTCTTTTTGATAGACTCACTTGCTGGCTTTACCAGTAACCCATCTCCCCCGGGTCATTATCGCGGGGGTTGGCATGGAGACAATGCGTACCGGCAACTCGTGTGCTTTATGGTGCAGAGCTGGGCAGATATTGCCTCGAGTCTTAATACCAAGGCCGGTGAGATGAAAAGCATGAACGAAATTACATCGAAGGCATCACAGGTGGACACACAAGACATGCTTCAAGACATGCCCCCAGACGGCAAAAGTCTGCTCGACTTTGTAAGGGATGTAAAGGGCTACGGCGAGGTCAAGGGCCTTCTCATCGGGGAGATGACCGGTTGGCTGCGCAGCTGGGCATCATACGACATGGGCGGCATGACCCAGGAGGAACTGGTCCAAAAGTACATCGATATGGGCGTACTGGTAAAGACCGGTACGAAGTTTGGGCACGATCTCTACATGATAGCGGACAGCCAGAGTACCGACAACTCGTGTATTTGATGAGGCAAGCTGGGCAGATCTTGCCAAGAAGTTCAATATCAAGGTCGACGAGATAAAAGACATGAGCTAGAGTGTCATCATCTGCCATTCCAGTGACAGATGAGAGAATCCGTCACATACTGGACAATGATGGCCTGATCATGCTGCAACTTGGCCGGCGTAAGATCATTTCTCAATCAATTTTTCTATTTCATTGATCATTCTTGGATTAAGCGAGCAATGTTTCCCATAGCCCGTAGACTTTGGAATAATTAGATTAGCTTTGATGAGGGCCTTGACTGCTCCTTTGAGATTGCCTCTCGTGTTTTGGAAAACTTTTCTGAAGATTATCAATGGACGTGTGTTTGCCACCGATGTATCCATAAAAGTACATCTTTCTTAGCGTGTTGATGGCAAGGGAATCCAGCTTCATTATGTAACATATTATACAGATGACGTATTAATATTATGTAATAAATTACACACTAACAGGTAAATATTTAAATAAATAATACCGCTATAATCGAGTGTGACAAGCCTACAGAAAAGATTTGGAGCTAGATCTCCTTCCAGAAAAAAAACAACAACTAAAAAAACAGAGATTGGGCCTCTGGCAAGTACCTTTCCATGTTCAGAATCTAAAATTTTGGATCATATGGTTACGATGAAAAGCTTTGATTACTCAATCTCAGACATATCTAAAATCTCAGGAGTGGGTTTCAAGACAACTCTGAACATCATACACAAGCTGGAGGATCAGGGAGTCTTAAAGAGAACAAGGAAGGTTGGAAATGCCATATTATACAAGCTGAACCCGGACTCGGCACAGGCAAAATCTATAGGCAAGCTTGCCCTTGAGATTGCAAAAAAGAGAATCAGAGAAAAGATCCACAGTGACGATTGAAAATTTCTCAAGAGTTTATCCCATAGGCGACGTTACCGACCAGAACCTTGATCACCGTGCCTACCACGCCACATTTTCGGGAGGGGGTAAACTCTTACTTTTTCAACACATGTGGGTATAAACCACGCAGGGAGATGCTTCCTATTGTTGAAAAATTTCTAATCTGCATGGTGATGACCGCAGACAGCAAAGTGCCGGCAGATTGTGTATTTTATGGGGCAGAACCGGACAGATCTTATCAAGAAGTTCAATATCAAGGCCGATGTAATGGGCGACATGAATGAAACGGTATCATCGGCGGATCCGACCACGCCTGCCGAGTGGAAAGCATGGAAACTGGAGCATTCGGTGCTGCTGGGATACATGAAGAGGGATTCCATCGAGACTAGTGATGGCGGGCTCTCATTTCCGGACATGACAAACGGGCTGCGTAGTTGGGGCGGTTCCATGAACGAGTTGGATATGGCCGCCGACGAGATAGTCCAACATTATATCGATTCTGGAATCACAGTCGAGGTCGGAGTGATCCAAGTCGTGGGGATCTCTACTGGCTCGCATAAAGGTATCGTGAAAAACAATGTCGACAATACAGTACGGACATCACCGATCAGGTTCCCCGCAGGTTGCTCGAAGCAAAGCCTGTACAGTTTCCAGGTATTGATACGTCGGGAGGCGCCTGCGTAGTGCCTATGATTGAAAACCAATCATTTTGTGTCAAAACAGGTAAGGATGTAAAGAAATTCGTGGAAGGCAATGGAGACACCGTAAGGGCCAGGTGCCTGCCGGCGGCCACCTTGGAGCTCAGCGGCATGGAAAAATACCGGCACCGGGCAAAAAGAGACATCCTCGTCTGAGTACTATGCAACGCTTGGGAAGCTTGTACACAGCAGTCCTTATGCGTAACTACCAAAAATGACGTAAAAGCTGCCTGATTTTTTTTGATTTGAACCGACTACGCATAAGGCCTAGTATTGCAGGCTGTCACCCACAAACCCCGTCAGATGTAAAAACACTCCCCTTTTTAGACAAACCATAAAGGCTACGATGTACGAGTATCCCTGGTATACTTGGTTGACCTGCTTGATCCCCTGACCGTGATGACCAGAATGTTTGAGGCCGAAAAGTTCGAGGATCTCATCGTATTTTGCAAGAAACTCTTGAACCAGGATCCCAATGACCTGCTGGCATTGCAAAACATATCCACCGCATTCTTGCAGATTCGAGAATATGAGGAGGCACTGGTCTACTGCAACATCACCCTGGAAAAAAGCCCGACCGACGAGCATGCACTGCACAACAAAATCCTAAGCCTGGAGGGAATGCGGCAGTTCGACAAGGTAGTCGAGTGCGCCGACAACCTCCTGGCCGCAGACCCCCGGGACGTGTGGGCTCTGAACACCAAGGGGCTTGCACTAAACGAGCTTGACAGGCACAAAGACGCCCTGGCACTCTATGACCGGGCCATAGGACTGGATCCAAAGAATGTCACCGCACTGCTCAACAAGGCAAACTCCCTGGGTCTCTTGGGGGAGTTCGAAAAGGCGGCCCAGACCTATGATCTGGTCCAGCAGGTGGATTCCACGGTCGAGGGCGTGTCCGGGGCCAAGTCCGACATGTTCTCCAGGCTGGGAAGGGAGGACGAGTCGTTTCTTGCAGCCCAGGGGGTTCTGATTGAGAGGATGCAAAAGTTCAAGGACGCTGCAAGAGAAAACAGGTGCTCGGTGTTTCACCAGTTTTGCAGCGAGGAGTTTGACTCGATGGAGCGGTCAAAAAACCAGAAATGACTGCAGCTTGTTTTATAAAACAAGGGGCGGAACCGTGATCATGTTTACCGGAATAGTCGAGGGGGTTGGAAGGGTGGAAAAAATCTCCAAAAGCACAAAGAACCGCAGCGCAGTCGAGGTGACCGTCGATCTCGGAAAAAACACCAAGGGACTCAAAATCGGGCAGAGCGTAGCCCTCAACGGGGCGTGCCTTACTGTCACAAGACTGCTAAAAAACAGGTGCAGTTTTGAGATGATAGAGGAGACCACAAAAAAGACCGACCTTGGAAACCTCAGAAAGGGCAGCATGGTAAACATTGAACGGAGCCTGAGGGCAGGCGACCGCCTGGAGGGACACTTTGTGCTGGGCCACGTGGATGGGACTGCCACCATCAAGAAAATCCAGAAAAGACCAAAGGAGATCCGGGTCTGGGTAGAGCTTCCAAAAAGCCTGGCAAGGTACGTCGTCAAAAAGGGCTCCATTGCAATCGACGGCATCAGCCTGACGGTTGTCGATGCAAAAGACGGGATCGCATCAGTCTGCCTTATTCCACATACAGTCGATGTTACAAACTTCAAGACACGAAGGGCAGGCGACAGGGTCAATATTGAAACCGACATACTTGGCAAGTACATCCTGGCACGAAGATAGCCATTTACAACTCCAGTGGTAGTTACCATTTTTTTAGTAATCCTTATAACCAGAACGGCGGCGATTTTCCACATGGGTATAGAGGCTGCCGTTGATTCGCTCAGGCGCGGGGAGTTTGTCCTGCTTTACGACTCCGAGGGCAGGGAAAACGAGGTCGACATGGCAGTAGCCGCACAGTTTGTAACGCCGGAGCACATCGCCAGGATGCGGCAGCATGCAGGCGGGCTGCTCTGTCTTGCAGTCGGCAGGCCGTTTGCAGACAGGCTTGGACTCCGATACATGCATGAAATCCTGGGCCGCTCGCTGTCCGGGGAGGACAGGGAGATGATCATGGGACTGGCCCCCTACGGGGATCACCCCACCTTTTCAATCAGCGTCAACCATTACAGGACATACACCGGCATTACCGACAAGGACCGGGCAGTCACCGTGCAGGAGATGGCAAGGCTCTACGGCGTGGATGGCCCCCGAAAGAAGTTCGTGTCCTCGTTTAAGACCCCCGGACACGTCCCGCTGCTGATAGCATCCGAGGGGCTGCTCTCAAAGCGCCAGGGCCATACGGAGATGTCCGTCTATCTGGGCAAAATCGCGGGACTTGTACCGGTCACTGCCATCTGTGAGATGATGGATGCCCAGACCTACTCTGCACTATCCGTTGAAAAGGCGCAAAAGTACGCCAGGCACAACGCGATTCCCTTCCTGGACGGTAGGGAGCTGCTGGAATACTCCCGGGTGCACTGATTTTGAACATTGCCTTGGTGGTCGCGGAGTTCAACGGGGAGGTAACCTCCCGCATGCAGGCAGTAGCCGAGGAGAGGGCAGAGCAGCTGAATCTCAAGGTAAGGCACATCGCGCACGTTCCGGGATCCTACGACATGCCGATAATCGTGGATGCACTGCTGCAGAGAAAGGACATCGATGCAGTAGTCACACTGGGCGCCATAATCCGGGGCCAGACCAAGCATGACGAGGTGATATCGCATGCGGCAGCACAGGCGCTATCCGAGCTGTCCGTCAGGCACAAAAAGCCAGTATCACTGGGAATATCGGGCCCCGGAATGCAGCAAAGACACGCATATGCCCGAATCCGTCCGGTAGCCGAGCGCGCAGTGGAGGCGGTGCTGAAAATTTCAAGGGAGCTGAAAAAAATCACAAAATGATCCAGCTGACCATAATGAAGATCACCGGATACGGCCCCTGGACGCTTACCCTGGGAAGCGACAGGGAGCACGAGCTGCAGATGCTCCAGGCCTCGCTGTACAGGGAGCTTCAGGATCAGTTCTCCCAAAGAGGCAGCCTTGTCTTCCTCAACCGCGGCGACGAGTGCTTTGCAGTAACCAACGGCCTTGCACTTGGGGACCACATTTCCATACAGGAGCACCTCGAGTCAAGGTTTGACTTGCGCCTTGCAATGTCGATCGGATGTGCAGATACCCCCTATGAGGCAAACCTTGATGCGTTTGATGCACGAAAATCCGGGGCGCTTCTGAGCGAGCGGCACGCCATCTACGGCCATATTGACGAGTCCGAAAAACAGGCCACAATCATGCACATGGACGTGGAGGATCTCACCTCCTCACAAAGGACAAAATCCCCCTATGAAGTCTCAAGCTCCATGTTCTGGCTTTTGGCAAAAATGTCCGCGTTCTTTATGGAGAAAAAATCCCTGGCGTTCTTCCTGGGGGGGGACAACTTCATGGTTGTATCCCACGGGGATCCCAGGCCGTCGGCGCAGGAGTTCATCGACCTAGTGCAGAGGGAGGGCAACATGACACTAAACTGCGGAATCGGCCATGCAGGCACGTCCAGGGACGCCGCAAGGCTTGCAACGAAATCCCTGGACACCATACGCCAGATACGGGACGAAGGAGGGCAAAAGCCGGCAATTTACGAGCTGTCATGCTGATAAAAAACGCAAGCGTGCTTTTGGGAAGGGATCTCAAGTACTCCCCGAGGACAAGCCTCCAGATAAGGGATCAAAAGTTCTACAGAGTGCGGGCCGGCCTGCGCCCCGGCCGGGGGGAGGAGGTCCTGGACTGCGAGGGCCTGCTGGTGATTCCCGGCCTGGTAAACTGCCATACCCACATCGGCGACTCTATCGGAAAGGACGTGACGCTTGACAGATCAGTCGAGGGGAGGATCCATCCAGTCTCTGGCGCAAAGTCAAGAATCCTCTCTGCCACCGATCCGAGACACCTGGCCGCCTTCATGAGGGGCGCCTGCCAGTCGATGCTGCAAAAGGGAATCACCACGTTTGTCGACTTTCGCGAGGACGGGCTGGACGGGATTGCGCTGCTGAGGGAGGCCGTATCGGGCCTGCCCATCCGCCCGATAGTGCTGGGCAGGATGGCCCAGTACCATGACGCAGGACAGATCCGCGCAAACGAGGGATTTCCAGGATCCAGGACAGGGGAGCTGAGGGCCCTGCTCAGGGAGTGCGACGGACTGGGCATCAGCGGCGCAAACGAGAACAGCGACTCGCAGCTTGGCCTTTACTCCAGGACAAAAAAGATGCGCGCCATACACGCGGCCGAGACAAGGCAGAGCACGGCCGCATCCCGGAGAATGACAAAAAGGTCCGAGGTCGTCCGTGCGCTTGCCCTCAAGCCCCACTTTATGGTCCACATGACCTATGCCGGCCCGAGGGAGCTCAGGATGGCGGCCGAGAAAACCCGCGGAATCGTCGTGTGCCCCAGGGCAAACGCCTCCCTGGCCGAAGGAATACCGGACATCGAGTCGATGCGCAGGGCTGGCGCAAACCTCGCCCTGGGAACAGACAATGTCATGATCAATCCGCCTGACATGTTCCGCGAGATGGACTATCTCTGGAAGGTCACGATGGGCCTGAAAAGACGGAGGGTTGACCCTAAAACAATCCTGCAGATGGCGACCGTAAACGCGGGGCACCTCCTGCGCAGGAACCTCGGGGCCATAGGCCGGGGGATGCTTGCAGACGCGGTGTTCCTAGACAAGCATGCGATTGATCTAGAACCGATGCACAGCCCGCACGCATCAATAGTCCACAGGGCCTCGGAGACCGCAATCCGCGCGGTGATGATCGGGGGGGAGATCGTCCATGGCAGGATCTAGGCCCACCGTGATCATCACGGCTGCAATGTCGGTGGATGGAAAGATTGCGACTAGGAGCGGGGCCTCGGGGATCTCCTCCAAGCGGGATCTGGCAAGGGTACACAGGCTTCGCTCCAGGGCAGACGCAATCCTGATAGGTGGCAATACGCTGCGGCGGGACGATCCCCTCCTTACGGTGCGGCACGCAAGGGGAAAAAATCCCACGCGCATAGTGCTTGACTCGGGGGGAACCATCCCATCTGGATCAAGGATCATCAGAACCGCGGGGCAGGTTCCCACGATCATTGCAGTCTCAAAGTCTGCCACCCAGAAGAACCTGAGGAGGCTGGAAAGACTCCCGGTCACGGTGATTGTCTGCGGGGACAGGCAGGTCAGCATACGGCAGCTCCTGAGAAGGCTTGCCTCGCAAAAAATCAGGACCCTGCTTGTGGAGGGCGGCGGAGCCGTAAACTGGGATTTTGTCAAAAACGGCCTGTTTGACAGGCTCATAGTCACGGTATCGCCGAGGATCATCGGCGGCACCGATGCGGTCTCCCTGGTGCAGGGCGCCGGGTTTGCAAGGGTCGGGGACTCGCCCAGGCTGCGCCTAGAGAGGACGGGCAGGATTGGAGACGAGCTCGTACTCTATTACTCGAGGTGCTAGGGGCCCAGATGGAGGACTCGCGTGATTCCCCCTGCCGGGATCGACCCGCACGTCTTTTGGACTCCAATCTCTTTCACACCCGATCTGGACGACACCACATGGCTTCAAAAATCCTAGTAAATCAGGCGGCAGCCCCCAGGATACCGGGGGGGACTGCCAGCTTCACGGTATCGTGTAGTACATCGGGAGCGGATCCCGAACTTGAAGGTCTTTCAGCCAGCACCACGAACGCCGCCTGTGCGGGGTTGTCCTGCATCATGCAGGTGGCACTGCATGACGCCGGGGCTATCGGCGGGGATCCTTGCTTCTTTTTGCTCTACCTTCTACTTCTTCTGGTGAGGGGATTGTACTGAACGTTTCCTCATACTCTTTGATTTTATTTTCCAGCCACTTGTGTATACTCCTCATCTGCATTGGATCGATGAGGAGTTCGCATTTGGCGGTACGCTTGATTGATGTTCTACTGTTTGACGGAGGATGGGTTTCCAATGTTTTTTATGTCCATGCTTTCAGAATACAGGACGACTTCGACGCCAAATGGCCGTATGCCTCCAAAAATCCCCGCCACAGGTATGCGTTTGTACGTCGGAGAATATTCGCTTTCTATTTCAGGCATATTGCTCATGGGGACTGGTAAGCTAACGGGAGCTGATTTCTCCCGGAAAGCGTCGGGAGCTGGTATGGGCGTTCTGGATTATGGTCTTCCACTTGTTTTCTCCCATTATTCTGATTCCGGCCCTGTCTGCCGGCATGTCGCCGTCAAGACCCTGATGGGGCCTGATGTAGTTGTGGTGGATCTGCATCCCCCTGAGTATGGCAGAATCGTCCCTCTTAATCCCACGGATCACCTTCTCGCAGGCCCTGTGTGTTGCCGTTGAATGACTCCATCTGGTTGTTGTTCATGTCGCCGGAGAGATGGATGTTCCTGTGATGTTCGGTGTCCTTGTGGAGGAAGTTCTTGGATCGGTACTGCTCCCTCCATGCATGGTGAAAGTTTGCAGCCCTGTCCGATATCAGCATCTTTGGGATTTTGCTTGCCTTCCTCTTGGCATCCCTGAACATCGGGGACACGTCGTCGTTTCCCTTGTGTTCTGAGACCGTCTGGGCCAGCCAGAACCGTGTCTCGGAATCCAGCTAGCGCGGAAGAAATACAGTGAGTTTTTGATACCTTCGTCAGGAAATACTCATCCGGATTTGCTCCGGCTTGATTTTATAATCCGCATGGAGAATGGCAAGGTAGGGCTGTTCGATACCAAGGAAGGATTTACTGCAAAAGAGGCCAAATACAAGGCCGAAGCGCTTACGCGATACATAAAGAACTCCAAGAGCCTCTTTGGCGGCGTTGTGATATTAGACAATAACGAATGGATGTACAACGATCAGGATGAGTGCAATTATAACTCCCGTAATCTGTCTGACTGGAGACCAGTCATTCTAGACTAGCGTATATTCTGTGCGTGACTAGCATCAACCGGCCAACCCAAGATGCCAAATGAGACGCTGAGCCAAATCCAGACAAAACCAAGAAGCCTTCTTTTGTACTAGGTCACCTCCTCCGACATCACCCGGCCGTTAGCATGAGGGATAGCCACCGGTTCCGGCTCCCGACGCCTTCCAGGAGAAATCAGCTCCCGTTAACTTACCAGTGTACAGTTTAGTACTCTGGTAAATCTCCGAGAGTTTTCAGAGACCTGTTAAATTAGGGTGCTGGGGTGTTAAATTAGAGTGTTAGAGACGTCGGCAAGAACAAACGATTGATGGCACGCTACAAGCGTTGGCTTCGGGAATGTTGAAGGTCAGAACAGCCTTTTCTGGCCGGTTCCGTCAAGCGTGTCTTGGAGCTTGGATTTCTTTGATTTCTTGGGTTTTTTAGGTTTTTTAGGCTGTTGTCTGGTTTTTTTTGTTTGCAATTTTCTCATCGTCTTGTCATTGCCGGCATCAGACTTCTTAAGGTGCAGTTCCGGCTGCTTCCCCCAAGGCATGTTTTCAAGATCCCGCCGCAGCTTCATCGTCTCGACTGAGATACTGGTGACCTTTTGTAGTAGGCCTATGACATGTTCCTTGTAATCTGCAAACCTGTACGTGTTGAACTTTTCCCGGATTTTGGGATCATCGCAGGATTTGTCGGATATGACGTTCTTTGATTCCTTGTAGAATTCTAAGATCCACTCCAGTGCGCATTTTGAGCTGAATTTGTATTGCAACGTTTCTTTTGGCACTCCTTCAAGCATCGTATTATCATCAATCATTATGGTAAAATCCTGAGAGTTGTCTTCCTCTTTCGGTTTTTTCAGCAGGAGTCGGGTTTGATTTTTTGCAGTCTTTTTGTCTGTTCGCTTCAATGGATACTTTTTGACACATTCAAAGTTGACATGGAGATCATACAGTTTCCTGCCTATTTTCACCCAATCACCAAAATTCTCAGCCAGCGGAATTCTTGGGAATTTGCGCTGCAGATCGTACTTGTATTTTTCTTGGTATTTCGGATCATTGAAAATGGCATAGGTGTAGTAGAATATGTCCTCGTCTGCTATCGCTTTGTTCCTATAGTGTTTTTGAAATAACTCCAAACCAAAGTCAGTGACGTTGCTGTGACGCTTGCCCCCATCATCATATGTGTAAAGCGGAATGCATTGAGTGTCAATAACATAATGAAGATCAACGATCTTGTCTGACACAAGCGCATGAAATCGGCTTTTTGGTGTAGGATTTGTAAAATTAATCAGTCTATTACGGCTTGAATTTTTGAAGATGTTAGGAAATTTTCTCTGCCTATGTGTTATTATTTTATCAAAATAATTCTTCTTCAATACAAATGGCCTATACATTACGTCTTTGATGTTGGATTTTGAATATGCGATTTTATTTCCACGTTTTATATGCTTAAAGAAATCCTCGGTCCACTTGATTTTTTTATCTGCCCAGTCTTTGAATTCTGTATCCTTAGGATGTTCATTCTGATATTGTGCGACTGATTTGTTGTAAAAATCAACGAAATACCTCATTTTGTTTTCAAGTGATTTCCGGCCTAGATCATACACCCATTCGTCTCTATTAGATGTTAAACCCATTGAAAGCAATTCAAAGACAGATTTTTCTTTATCAGACACGATCGGAACCAGTTTTTTAAAATCATTGTCAGTCTGGTTCAGCCAGACCGCATCCTCGTCGGGCACTATCTCCCTTAGCTGCAGGGTAGAAAGCGAGTTGTCCGCAAGCCATTTTAGCTTATCTTCCCTCTTCAAATAATCGTCTATTTCCACGTATCGTATCTCTGAATGATTTTCTCCCGTTTTTATAAAAAAAGATATGGATATGCCAACACGCGCACTCTGGCCAAATATTTTATCCCCCTCGCGTCTCCATGCATCACCAGACAGTCTTGCATTTCCCTTCAGGTTGACAGTATAGATGTAATCAAACTCTTCAAACACCGACCTCCTGAACCCATCGTCTGACTTTGCGTCAAGAAAGGAGTTGTTGCTCACAAATATGACCATGCCGTTGTTCTTGATGCGCTCGCTTGCCCACTTGAGAAAGCGCTTGTACATGTCATACTGCTTATCCTTGTTCCCTACAGTGGAATTTTTGACGTACGTTTCTTCTATTTTCTTATCAAGGTCAGGATATTTGTCAGCAGGATTTGCGTCGTTAAAGCTTACCTGGACCGCGTTGTACGGCGGGTTTCCCAAGACCACACATATGTCCTTTACTTGCTGCTTTGAGATCCTCTTTACATTGTCCTGCTCATCAAAATACGTGCTTACCTTCCCAAAGTCCTTTGTGCCAGTAGCAAGGGTATCCATCCAGCATATGTTCTCAAACTCTTTGACTTGCCCTGTTATCTCTTGGTATGTATTCTCTATGTTCAGCGCAGCAATGTAGTATGCCAGTAACGATATGTCGTTTGCAAATATGTCATTTTCGTATTTGGTTTTGACAGAGTTGTGCTTCAGGTGCCTCAGGATCTGTGTAATGAATGTTCCCGTACCGGTGGCCGGATCAAGTAGGGTAACACAATCATCGGACATTGATTTTCCAAAGTGTTTTTCAAGCAGCTGGTCGGTCGACCTTACCATGAAATCCACAACCTCTGATGGGGTGTATGCTATTCCCCAACTGTCCTTGTTTTTTGGGTCATACTCTGCATAAAACGTCTCATACACGCGTTTGAGAAAGTCCTGCTTTTCGGCAAAATCTGTAAGCGATTCGGCTACCAGTTTTGTCGTCTGGTAGCCGGTACTAATCTGCTCCATATCGACTCCAAGCGTATCTATTATGCCCTCAAGTGACCGTGCTATTGCATTGGTGCTGTGGAGTTCGTGCTCGTCGTATATCAGGGAGAAGATCTTGTATGTCAGGACATGCTGAAGAATCATCTCTGTAATGTCGTCTGATTTGAGCTTGTTGCTTATCACCTTGTGACACATCTCCAGAAACTGTTCAGACTCTGCGTCGTATCTCTTGTTGTTTTTTGATGCCTTTACTATGATTTCCCGTGTGTTTTTTATTGCGTTTTTGAGGTTCTCGCCGAATTCGTCAAGCGCCTCCTCGTACGCCGCAAATTCATCAAACGCATGGTGTACTTGCTCATCTATAGATACAAAATCGTCCTCCGGCCTTACCTTGATCAGCTTTGCAAATCCGTCAAAAGAATGTGTCTTGGATCTTGTGTCGATGATGACATGGCGCGGTCTTGGATTTGTAAAGTAATCCTTGATGGTGGATAGGATCAGGTGTGATTCCCCGTAGCCAGTGATGACAAGGCATGGCTTTGACTGCTTTTTGGCCACGTCGGTGGCAATGCCGCGCCAGTTTGACTTTGCCTCCAGATATAAGATGTTGTAGAAATCCTTGCGCGCTATTATCTCACAGTCGCTTACTGATTCGTCCCTTACTAGCGCGCTTATGTCAACGAAATGGCGTATATTCTCATATCCGCTTAATTTCAGCGTCCTTTGAAGGGATTCCAGGCGATCCTCAAAACTCATTTGGCCACCATCATGCTATACAGTATACGAGGCTTGCTTATCGTCTTTTCATATTCCGTCTGTCCGTATTTATCCCTGATCGTTTCCAACCCCTCGATTATCATCTTGTCATCAGTGTCGGGATTCCTGTCAATCTCCTTGCGAAGCTCGGTTAGCCTCTTGTACGGCTGGAGATTTGTAAGCATTCTCTGTCCTACGAACGGCAGCATGGACATTGCGCGACGGCCCAAGTCCTGACTTTCGGACATCTGTCTTAATTTTTTATCAAAGTATTGCTGGTGCTTTAGCATGGTCTTTTTTGCACTGGAATTTTTCATGTCCTTATCGAACTTTTTCCACGCTTCAGCCACAAGCTCGTTATATGTGGAATCCTCCGTGCCGGATAGGTTTCCTTGGTTTTTCCCCAACTCGTTCAGGAAGGATGACTGCCAGATCTGAGTAATGCTGTCCTTCGTTATTTCGTAGTGTCTTCTAAACGGACGTTCAGACATGTGGCGGCCACGCTGATCCATTACAATCTCCCGTGCCTCGCACGCTATCAGAAGCTTACCCGTGCCTGAAACGCTTCTTATGCCAAAGGGCATCTGCTCGATATGTTGTCTTCTTGTCTCATCTCTTTTTATATTGTCTGCGTCTTGTTCTGACTTTGATTCGCCCATATCAATGATGCTTGCAACATCAGAATCCAGTACGTCCTCGTTACCAGCATAAATGTCAAGCACGCCCTTTTCGTCCAATACTTCTGTTGACTCTAGTATCTGCTGATCATGTCCTATTATCCTGCGGATGGTCTCAATCTTGTTTGCAACCCTTTCTTTGAGCGAGAGAGTCGCGTCAATCTTTGCCGTAGGAAGGAAATTGATCACGTCGACAGTTTCGTGTTGCGTGCCTATCCTGTCTATCCTTCCTACTCTCTGTATGAGCCTGACGGGATTCCAGTGAAAGTCATAGTTGATTACCGTCTTGCCAGCTTGCAAGTTCACTCCCTCAGACAGTACGTCCGTGCTTATCAACACGTCAATCTCCTCGCTTTTTGGAACATCAGCAGTAGCGTTGTTGTTCTTCGGATCAAACTTCCTGATCAAGACATTTTTCTCCCTGTTTCCCTGTTTAGAGTCAATCTGCGCAATACGACGAGGCGGATTTAGTTCCTTTTTCATGTATTCGTAGACGTATTTTGCGGTTACGGCAGATTCAGAAAAGATCAGAATCTTTTCCCTGTCCATTCCGTTGACCAGTTTTACCAGCGTGTGGAGCTTGTCATCATATTTGGTATACTCGGACTTTGACACCAGATTCCCCTTGATGCTTGAAAAACGGTTAATGTCCTCTGCTATGTCCCTCTTCCAACGTTCCACGTCAAACGCCTCTATGTCGTACTGAGATGAGATCTTTGCCATTTTCTGCTCGTACTCCTCGTCGTCATAGTCTTCCCCCTCGTATGCGATCTTCTTGTATATCTCATCATGAAAGTCCTTTCCGATGGGAACCTTGCCCTTGTCAAGCTGCTTTCTGAACTCCTTGTACCCTTCCTGATAGTGCTTTACGCTGGATGCAAACGCCATGATGCTACTTTCCATCCTCTTGAGTAGCGATGTCCGAACTATGCCAACCAGTGGCTTTGTCGTACTGTTCAAATCGACATATTTTTTGTGGTCCGGGTTAGAGTCGTTCAGATATTCTTTCTTGATGTAGTTTCCCGGGGCAAACCTCGCAAGGGTAAGATCCTCAATCGCGCTTTGGATCATGTCAAAGGAGTTGTTGTACACCTTGTCAACATTGTACTCCTTTGGATTCTGTAACTCTCTTCTTGGAAAGTACTTTCGTTGCCCGTCCTTTTCAAGATAGTACCGTTTGCCGTCTTTTTTGGCATACTTTTTCATGATCTGCTTGCGGGTACGTCGGATTAGAATATACTTGAGAAGTTCCCGTATCTTGGTGTCGGCCTCCTCTCTGAGCTCGTCTTTTGGGCCGTCTAATCCCTTAAAGTATTCATCAAGTGTTGTGTTGTTCAGGGGAGGTATCTGCAAGAGCATCTCTCTTGGGAAAAGCCTTAGCTGGTTCTTTAGATCCGTGATGCGGTTTGATATCGGGGTGGCAGACAGCATGATTATCTTGGCCTCTTCTGTCTTTTCCTCCATGAATGCAAGCAGTGCCCTGTATGCGTTTGTGCTTGAATTGCGAAAGTTGTGACTCTCGTCTATCAACACCGCGTCGCAGTTTGTGTAGCGTGAGAGTATGTTATCCTCCATGCCTATCTTGTATCTTGATTCTATCTGGCAGTAAATGTCAAAATCTTTCATGTATTCCTGCCACATCTCCTTGAGGTGGGGTGGGCATATTATCAGTGGTTTTGAGCGGTTGTTCTCCTTGAGATGCTTTAGAATGGCACTACCAATGTAGGATTTGCCTGTACCCACCACATCGGCAATCATGACACCCCCATACCTGTCGAGTTTTTTTATGGCGTTGCTTACTGCCGTCTTTTGAAAGTCAAACAACTCTCGTGTTTTTTCATCTACTCCGTCGGGCTCTTCAAAAAGTTCTTCATGCTCATGAAGAACCGCCTTGTCGTACACGTCATTTGGCGAGTGTTTGGCAATCCAGGATTCATCTATGATGTCAGCTATCTCCCGCGTGAATTCCTGGCAGCTGGGATCGTTCCAATGTCGATCAAACCATTCTAGCAGTTTGCCAGAGTCGCCTGAGTGATTTGTTCTCAGATTAAGCTCAGTATGCTCCTTTATCCCCGACATTGAGAGGTTGCTGGAACCTACTATTGCCATCTTTGAAAGCTGTCTGTTGTCAAGCTCGAAAATATACGCCTTTGCATGAAGTTGATCCTTTGTATATACCTTCACCTGCACTTTTTTCTTTTTGATCAGTTCGGCAAGTTTCGCTGTAGCCTTTTGATCCTCGTTTGTTTGCGACATGTACTCAAGCGTTTTTTTGACCTCTTCTTTTGCGGTCTTTTTTCCTCTTTCCTCAGAACCGGTTTGTTTGCCCCTCATTCTTGCTGTTTCATAAGACTCGTTGCTTGCAAGTAACGCCTCTGCCGTGGCCCGGTTTGTAGTCGGTGAGATCAACAGCCGTATAACGTGGTTTGGGTCGCTGCTTGACTCTATCTTGTTTAAGCTACCCATTATTGCGCTGAATCCAGAGATGAAGAAATAGCCCACCGCAATGCTTGCCCTGTTCGTATCTGGCAGTATCTCTCTTAGTTGATCTAAAAGTACGACACTCTCATTGTCAATTACCGTATCCTCACTACCCATGATTAGTTCACCGTTACCCATGAATCACGCGTTTGGCTTGTTTTTGAATTTTTAGATTTTTACCGCCCAATACAGGCATCCTTGACGATTTGCGGTTAACATTCATTCTATTTTTTCTCCACAGGGTGATTCTTAATGTATTCATACATGGCAAGCTCCAGTTCTGTGTTGGCGTTACGAGTGTTTCCGTGTTTTTTTAATGCGTATGCCTGAAAGTTATTCCAGATTTTCTCATCCAAAGTGAGACTTGTTTTTTTCCTTGCCAATATTCGAATATGTGAATCCACATATATAAAGGATATCTGGCTTTAGGCAGATAATGTTTTATAGATATACCGTTATCTATACAATATGAAGTATACAAGTAGGGATGAAAAAGCAGTCCAGATCCTCTCAAAGGTCAACTCGGTCAGAAAGATAACAAAGAACCACTATGTAGTAAAATCACAAAACTCCGACAAGGAATATAGCGTAAAAAAACTGCATGACATAGACATATGGACATGCGAGTGTCCGGATTTTCATAACCGGCTCAGAACACAAGACGACAAGCATTGCAAGCATATCATATGTTGCATAATGCTAAAGGACAACATCAAGACCCAAAATAGGATTGAAAAGACGGAACAGCCAAGAATCTGTCCCAAATGTTATTCGACTACAATAATCAAGTCTGGGTTCAGAATTCTCAAGGATGATACAAAGAGACAACTATACAAATGCAAGCAATGCGGCTATAGGTTCAACCTTGGAGAAAGCGGGTTTTCAAAGATGTCGTCTGATCCAAAGATAATATCCGAATCAATCAACCTAGTCATGTCAGGCGTCTCGTACAGAAACATTTCAAGACACATCAATTCCGTCCACGGAATTAAGATCAGTTACGTCTCCGTTAGAAATTGGATAAAAAAATACACCCAACTGATCAAAGAATACGTGGAGTCATTTTGTCCAACGCTTGGTGATGTATGGTCTTTGGATGAGATGACGCTGAACGTAAAAAACACAGAGAAGACTGGAAAGGGATTCTATGACTGGTTGTGGAGCATCATTGATCCCAAGACCCGATTTCTGATTGCTACCGAAGTCTCCAAGAGACGCGAGATTGCAGATGCAAGAAGAATCATAGCAAGCGGTAAGAAGCTGATACCCAAGTATCCTAACTATGTCATTACAGATGCCTTAAACTCGTATCAGGAGGCAATGCGAAAAGAATTCAAAGAAATGACAGCACATGTCAAAACAAAATCCATCAGGGACGGGTTTGCAAACAGGCCCATAGAGAGGTATCACAACGAGATCAGAGAGAACCTAAAGGCAAGACGCGGCCTTGGCAATGACGAGTCAGCACAGGACTTTGCAGAGTTGCTGAAAATAAACCACAATTTTGTAAAACCGCATCAGGGGCTTGACGGCAGGACTCCGGCTCAGGCATCAGGGATCGAGCTTGGACTTGGAAACGACAAGTATTTGGACCTGATAAAACAGTCGATGACGACACCGAGTTTTACAAGCAATTTGGGAAAGAGAATTAGCAAAGTTTCAATTGTGAACGAGGGGGATTCTATCAAAATATCTCCCAGGGCATGGATTGACAAGCACATCTGGCGGGAAATCAATGATATACTACGTCTGCACGGATTCAGCTGGCTGTCAAATGGAAAAAACAGCTGCTGGATGAAACTGCTTTCCTGATGCCTTATTTTTTAACAGTGGATGCCCTGTCACGCATAAGGATAAGATTAGGCATCTAAAACCAATCCGTATGAAAACCCGTAAAGCGTGTGCAAAAGACGTTGCCAACCACACCAAGAAATCAAAATTACTATCTAATCAGGATGTCCAACGGTGGTATGACAATCTGATGCGTGGAAGTCCTCTTACCGCCGAGGGACGCCTGCGGAAGCTGGGAAGGTTCTGTGAGATGCACAAGATGACTCCCTCCCAGCTTGCAGATCTTGCAGTCAACGATCTGAGGACTGCAACAGACCTGCTGGAGGATCACATAACCATGATGGAGTCCAACAACTATTCTCCTGGATACATAGAGGATCATATAAACACCGTAAAATCCTGGTTCAGGCATTTTGATGTGGTGGTAAAGCGACGAATAAGAATTGCATCTGCTGGGTTTTCTCCCACACTGCAGAATGAACGGGTGCCTGATGCACATGAAATGACAGACATATACAGCAATGCAGGATTGCGAGAATCCGTGCTGATATCACTTATGGCAAAATCAGGTATGAGACCGGGCGTAATTGGTAACCACAGAGGGACAGATGGGTTACAGATGAGGGATCTTCCAGATATTTCGATTTTACATGGAACAGTAAAATGCATCCGGACGCCAAACCGAATCATCGTAAGACGTGAATTGTCAAAGGCAGGACACCAGTACTTTACATTCTCCACATGTCAAGCAACAGAACAGCTAGTGACGTATCTAAACGACAGACTTGCGTCTGGGGAGAATCTGGACGAGAACTCACCCGTAATATCCCCCAACGATCATAGTGAAGTACATGCTTGGAGAAGATCGCAAAAGGCGTTCCTTCCAACACAACGAATAAGCGACAAAATACGCAATACGCTCCGACCCAAATTTGGGTGGAGGCCGTATGTGCTACGTGCATATTTTGACACACAGCTGCTAATAGCAGAGTCTAAAGGAAAGATTGCGCATGATTTCCGAGTCTTCTTCATGGGGCATAAAGGCACCATCGAATCAAGATACACCACAAACAAGGGGATCCTTCCAGAAGTTTTGCTAAATGAAATGAGTGATGCCTTTGCAAGATCCGAGGAATACTTGGATCAGGTGGGTGTAATTTCTAGATCAGAACCGAAACAGCAAATACAGGAGATCTTAGAGCGGGCAACACCGCAACAGATTAACTGTGTTCTGGATATGCTCACACATACTAAGGCGAGTTTTGGGAAACCCGCCGTACAACGCGGTCCAGGTAAGCTTTAACGACGCAAATCCTGCTGACAAATATCCTGACCTTGATAAGAAAATAGAAGAAACGTACGTCAAAAATTCCACTGTAGGGAACAAGGATAAGCAGTATGACATGTACAAGCGCTTTCTCAAGTGGGCAAGCGAGCGCATCAAGAACAACGGCATGGTCATATTTGTGAGCAACAACTCCTTTCTTGACGCAAAGTCAGACGATGGGTTCAGGAGGTCGGTGTTTGAAGAGTTTGATTACATCTATACTGTCAACCTGAAGGGAAATGCTCGTACATCAGGCGAGGAACGCCGCAAACAGAAAGGCAACGTGTTTCGAGACACCATCAAGGTTGGTGTAACCATATCCTTTTTTATCAAAACGGGTGAAGAAAAATCTGAGATTAGATACACAGAAATTGCAGACTATATGAAAAGTGAAGCTAAGCTAAAATGGCTTGCGGACAACTCGCTTTCTACCCTGCAGCTAAGGGAGATAGTGCCCGACGAGGATGCGGTCTGGCTGAACCAGACTGACAATGATTTTAAAAAACTGGTTCCGATCGTGTCTGATAAAGAAAATTCCATATTTGGAGTACTGTCTATGGGACTGGCATCAAACAGGAACGAATGGGTGTATGATTTTGACCAAACATCGCTTGAAAACAAGATAAAATATTTTGTTGATTTTTACAGCAAAACACTTTCTAAATATGATGAAGAAAACCTAGCGGTTAGTCTAAAAGACTGGGCAGATAAAAAAATCAAGTGGACCGAGGATTTCTTTAAGCATATAAAACGTGGAAATAAAATCGCATATTCAAAATCCAACATCAAAGACGTAATGTATAGGCCATTTGTATTGAAGAAGAATTATTTTGATAAAATAATAACACATAGGCAGAGAAAATTTCCTAACATCTTCAAAAATTCTAGATCAAACAGGCTAATTGGTTTTGCCAATCCAAAAACTAATGTGTTATTTCAGACATTGGCAACTGATAAAATCATGGATCTTGATTGTGTTGTTGGCACTCAGTGCATCCCGCTTTACACATACGATGACGAGGGCAAGCGTCACAGCAACATTACTGACTTTGGTTTGGAGTTATTTCAAAAACACTACGGGAGCAAAACGATAACAGACGAGGACGTATTCTACTATACTTATGCCATTTTCAATGATCCGAAATACCAAGAAAAATACAAGTTCAATCTCCAGCGCAAGTTCCCAAGAATACCTCTCGCAGAAAATTTTTCGAAATGGGTACGGCTAGGCAAAAAACTCTATGACCTTCATGTCCATTTTGAAGAGGCAGAGCCATTTCCGTTAAAACGCACAGACAGGAAAACAAACAAGAACAGCACCAAATTGAGTTTAAAAAAATCAGAAAGCGAGTCATTGAAAATAGTGATTGATGAGCAGACCATACTTGAGGATGTACCTGATCAAGCATTGGAATACAAATTCAGCTCAAAATGCGCACTGGAATGGATCTTAGAATTCTACAAGGAATCAAAGAACGTCATATCCGACAAATCCTGCGATGATCCCAAAATCCGGGAAAAGTTCAACACGTACAGGTTTGCAGATTACAAGGAACATGTCATAGGCCTACTACAAAAGGTCACCAGTATCTCAGTCGAGACGATGAATCTGCGGCGGGATCTTGAAAACATGCCTTGGGGGAAGCAGCCGGAACTGCACCTTAAGAAGTCTGATGCCGGCAATGACAAGACGATGAGAAAATTGCAAACAAAAAAAACCAGACAACAGCCTAAAAAACCCAAGAAATCAAAGAAATCCAAGCTCCAAGACACGCTTGACGGAACCGGCCAGAAAAGGCTGTTCTGACCTTCAACATTCCCGAAGCCAACGCTTGTAGCGTGCCATCAATCGTTTGTTCTTGCCGACGTCTCTAACACTCTAATTTAACACCCCAGCACCCTAATTTAACAGGTCTCTGAAAACTCTCGGAGATTTACCAGAGTACAGTTTAGTACTCTGGTAAATCTTCGGGGCTTTTCAGCGGGGTGTTAAGTTAGGGGTTTCTGGCGTTAACTTAGGGAGCTGGGCTGTATGTGACTCTGCCGTGGCCTAGTTCCCAAACAGCCTTTTCTGCCCGGATCCGTCAAGCGTGTCCTGGAGCCCGGATTTCCTTCTGTTCTTCTTTGCGACTTTTGGCTTTTTGGGCTGTTTGGATTTCCTCATTTGCGGTTTTTTCGTTGCCTTGTCGACACTGACGTCAGATTTTCCAAGGTATGGTTTTGGCTGTTCCCCCCAGGGCATTCTTTCGAGTTCTCGCTGCAGCTTCACTGTCTCTACCGAGACCGTGGTAACCCTTTGCAGCAGGTCTATGACATGCTCCTTGTGGTCTGCAAACCTGTACGTGTTGAATCTCTCGCGTATTGCGGGATCATCGCATGACTTTTCTTTTATGACGTTCTTTGATTCCTTGTAGAACTCCAGAATCCACTCCAGTGCACACTTTGAACCGAGCTTGTATTCCAAAGCCTGGCTTGGGACACCGTCAAGGACGGTCTGCTCATCTATTATTATCACAGATTGGTTTTCGTCGGATTTTTTCAGTCTTAGCTTGGTGCCATTTTTGCGGGTTTTTTTGTCTATTCTGTGCAACGCGTAAGGCTCTGCATCCTCAAACTCCGTATGCAGGATGTACAGCCTCTGACCTATCCTCACCCACTCCCTGAAATTCTCAGCCAGCGGGATTCGCGGAAATTTGCGCTGCAGGTTAAACTTGTATTTGCCAGAGTATTTTGGATCGCTGAAGATGGCGTAGGTGTAGTAGAATATGTCTTCATCAGTTATCGTTTTGTCCTTGTAATGTTTTTGGAATAGTTCTAGTCCAGATTCTGTCACATTGCTGGAACTGTAATTATCCATATCGTATGTATGAAGCGGAATACATTGTGTCGTGTCAGTTAGATGATATTCTGCAATCTGATTAGTTGCCAAGGTTTGGAATGTTGAATTATTTTGCGGGTTTACAAAACAAATGATTTTGTTTGGGTTGTTATCTTTAAAAATTTGTGGGAACTTTCTTTGATAATCGACTATTATCCTATCAAAATAATGAAATTTTAATACAAACGGTCTATACAGTAGATTTTTGATGTTGGTGTCAGAGTAGACTATTTCATCTCCATGCTTCAATCGTTTAATAATTTCCCTACCCCATTTGATCTTCTTATCCACCCAGTCTTTTAGATCACCATCTAGTTTCTCTTCATTATATTTTTTAATTGTGTCATTGTAAAATTTAGCAAAGTATTTCATCTTGCTCTGAAGTGATGATTTAGTAAAGTCACATACCCACTCGTCTCGACCTGACGTTGATCCCATCAACAGTGTCCTAAACAGCGAAGTTCCGCCATCCGTATCTATGACTGGAACCAATTCATCAAAGTCGTTGTCTGTCTGGTTCAGCCAGTTGGCGTCATCATCCGGAATTATCTGCCGCAGGGGCAGCGTAGAAAGCGAGTTGTCCCTTATCATGGTGAGGTCGTGCGCGCTTCCGGGAGCCGACTCGCTTGCATACATCGTCAGGTCCCTCTTGTCGGCCAGTACCTGGACGTTGCGCGTAAAGCTCTTCTTCTTGCCCGAGTACGCCTCCTTTCTTGGATCCTTGTCTGTGGGACGCGGGAAAGTCACGCCTCCGGAGAGAAGGCCTCTGGTCATGACAAATCGCCATGGTCAAGCCGGCTCGTTGAACGAGGAAGCCAACGGCTTTAGTCGTTGGTAGTTCACAAAATCATCATCAGTTATCATGACAGCCTGAAATTTGCTCAAACTCGCAGGTCATGACGGTCAGTCCTGCAACTCCAGACCAATCGATCTTTGAATTAGGTCGTGGAATGGTATTTAGGGTTCATGGTTTCAACCCAACGATGTGGACGAAGAAGGAAATGACGAGATCAAGGTTTTATCCACCGACGAATCCTTGAAGATTCTTGGCGAGCTCCTTGGCAACGAATCCAGTCGCAAAATGATCAAGGCGTTGATTGACCGGACCATGTATGCCAATGAAATCGCAAGGGATCTTGAACTTCGCCCCAACTTGGTGGTCCACCACCTGCACAAGATGGAATCAATAGGCCTGCTAGAGATCACCAGTAAGAAAATTATCAGGAAGGGTGTAGAGCGCAGGCATTTCAGAATAGCAAAGGGTTTGCTGGTGCTGCCCGGAACCCAAAACAAGGACGAAGCCAGATTCCTGAAACGAATTCTTCGCGGCAGTGTGAAGTTCGTGGCGCTCGGCATTACAGGTCTAATGCCGCTAGCGTTGCATGTATTGAACGTCCAGACTGATTATGGTGTGGATTCAGATTCTGACGTTATCTTGGACTTGCCAAGTGCCTTGGTGGTTGGTTTGGCAATAGTGGTAGTCGGGGTGATAATAGACAGAATCTACGCGCGCAAGAAGAATTGATCATGCACAGATCGTGAATTTGGGTCGTCTTGGTTGTGCCTTTCAAGTCTGCCGTCGGCGGTTTTCCTTACAGTAGACCTTATGCGTAATCGACCGGATCGAAATATTCCGACGGTGACCGGCCATACATGCAAGGCTGACGGCATCACATGACGTGCATGAGGGCGGCACAGTCCGTATATAGTGTAGCTACGAGCCATTACAGCTGGTAAAAACGACAATGTCGTGCGGCATCGTGTGGCGCCGCAATGCGCTCCGTATCGTGGTATCAGAACCCATGCATGAGCTTCTTGTTCCGCTTGTCCCACAGCAGCCTAAAGTTGGCAAGCCCGGCCGTCACCTGGAACTCCCTGTCGAACTCCTCGGCGGTCCCGTCGTACGGATCACGCATCCGCTTGTACTGCTTTATCCGTCCTATGGCGTGCTCTACTGTCACCCTCTTGCTGCTTATCCTCCTGTTCTGCGCTTTCTGTTTCTTTGTAAGCTTGCCTTTCCTTGGCTTCTTGTCGGGCTGCACGGATGTGGCCCCGGGATACACCTCCTCGATTCCCATGTATCCCAGATCAGAGAACATCTTTACCTTCTCGTCCTCGGGGTGCTTTCTGTTGCTGCGCATCCTGGCAGTCAGGATTCCCAGATCCGGTGGGTTGTTCTTTATCATGGTGAGGTCGTGCGTGCTTCCGGGCGCCGACTTGCTTGCATACATCGCCAGTCCCTTCTTGTCGGCAATCACCTGGGTGTTGCGCGTAAAGCTCTTCTTCTTGCCAGAGTATGCCTCCTTTCTTGGCTCCTTGTCTGTGGGGCGCTGTATGTCGATGTGCGTGCCGTCTACAATCACGGTCAGATCCGGGACGATCTTCTTGACTTCCTTGATCGTGCGGGCGTTTCGTATCTTTCGCGATACGGCGTCCGGCGTGGGCAGTATCTTGGTGAATATCATGTCGCAATACCTGAGGTACCTGCATACGGTGCTCTGGTCTATGCCAAAGAATGCCGCAAGCTGCTCCTGTGTCGGGTTTCCGTACTTGCGCATCAGCGACATCAGCAGGGCGTGGCGGTAGGACAGCTTGCACCGGTTTCCGGGCAAGTTGTCCTCGTCTTCTGAGAACAGGGGGCCTTCTGTGTGCTTTTTGGCAAGCTTCGTAAACCGGTCATATATGTAGTCAAACTGGCGGAGGTTCATCGACGTGGTGGGCTGCAGGGACCCGCCACCGATTATGTCATCGAGCACCTCGAGCCTGTGCATGAGGGCGGCGTTGTCCGCGGAGCGCCTGTCGTCATCCCAGGTTGCGGGCCACATCCGGCGCTCGGCGTCCAGCTGCTGTTCCAGCTGCCCTATCCTCTCCTGATCCCGCTCCTGCCTCCTGCCGTCCTGCCTGCTCTTCTTCTCGTACTCTCTGATCTCCTTCCTGTACTGCATCCTCTCCGTCCTGTCCCGCGCCTTCTCCTTCCTGTCCTGCCTGCTCTTCTTCTCGTGCCTCTTGATCCTCTTCTCATACTTCTTGATCTTCTTTTTGTCCCGCGCCTTCTCCTTCCTGTCCTGTACCTTCTCCTTCTCGTACTGCTCGATTCTCTTCTTCAGCAGTCGTATCTGCTCGGTCTCGGACTTTGCCATTACTCTTATGCGAGAATGGATCCCGGATCTAAATCAATCGTCTGAAAATAGTTGTGGTTTTGATCAAATATTTTCAACGTTGTAAGGTACAGTCGCGCGTGCGCCGGCCCTGACTTGCCTCATTTGTAGCCCGTGCGCCGGGGGCATCGCCGCTAATTTCGTTTACGCATAAGGTCTAGTGTTGCTTCATGTCGTTTTCAATCAGGCACGTCGTGGTATCTAGCGGAATGACACCGTGACATCTGGGGTGAAATAGAGCTTTCAAGACATTTTTTACAAGCATGGGTACAAAAAAAAGAAAAGGGTGTGGTTAGTTTTGTTTGGCTGTGTCGATTGCGTCTATAAGATCTGACTTGCCGACGTCACTGTATGCGCCGGATTTCACGATGTCGTCTTTTACGAGAAACACGCCTTGTATCGGTGCAATCGGATTGTAGTCTTCTGTATCTGTGTAGTGGGCTCCGTTCTTTTCCAGAAACAGGATCACTGTATCGGTATCCTTGATCGGCACCGCCTCCGTCACGGAAATCCGGTCGTTGAATTCGCCTCCGTGGGTCACGATTGTGACTGTGTCCTGATCGGTCTCGCCTTTCAGAACGTTTGCAACCTTGATCTCGTATTTCGTGTATATGTCAGGGAATGCCTGGTCATCGTGTACGGGTTTCGTGAACACGTGCGAATGCAAAATGTTCCCCTCAATTATCAAGTCGCTACCCCCTGTCAGCGTGGCAAAATCCAACGTGTCCTCGTCAAGGCTTACAGTCGTGACGATCGTCTCGTTTGCCTGTAGTCCTGCATCAGAATTGACAAACACCAAAACTGCCGGTATCAAAACAGCAACAACCAGTAATGGGATTGCTATCTTTTTGGAAGTCATGGGTATTTTGCCTCCACGGCGGCCTCGTCGTGATCTGACAGTGTACGGTAAACCTCGCCGCAACTGTGTGAGCCTTTCATCAGCGTTGAGGCTGAATCATGTGTCAGCCTTACCGTATGTCCTGATTCGTGCGTCGCCACGCTTATGAAGTCATGGCAAAGCCAGACCTTCCACCAATCGCCGCCGACCCTGTCGGCCCACGTGTGATCCGTGTTGAAGGATATGTCTGCATACGTCATTGTTGAACCGCCCGAGTTTGAAACGGTGTTTGAGTTGACTCCCCGGACATATGATGCCAAGTTCTGTGCGCCGTACGTCGATTCGCCGTTGCTTTGAACTTCGCTTAATTCGAACGAGGAATCTACATCGTTCCATGCCTCTACAGCTTCGGCAATGTCGCTGCACGGGTCGACGTTTGAAGTTGTGCTCAAATCGTCTAACGAGTCCATGCAATGGTACGTGACGCTTCCGTCCGACCAATACCCGCTACCCGTGCCATGATTTGCGTATGCCGGTGCAGTGATACCTATCGCCAATGCTGCTATGATGCCCAACAGCATGGTTGTCGTTGTTCTAGTCATTGCCTAGTTCTGCCAAGTTTATTTTTTATGGATTATTTCAATTTAAATGTATGAGTTTACCCCTCAGGCGACGCTGCCAGTCAGGGTCTTGACGAGCATTTCCCTCACGCCGCACCCCCGGGCGCGCCAGTTCATCGCGCACGTCATCAATACGGTGAACATCTCCATGCCTTCCATGGTACGGAGTCCCTGGAATACCTTGCGCGCAATTACGGACGGCCTCAGCATGCGCTCGGCCAGGTTGTTGGTGGGCTCCATGCCAGGATGCAATGTGAACGTGTACAAGTATTCCGAGGCGTTCCCAAGCTTTGTGGCAAAGCTCTCGCATCCGGCCTCCATGCCGAATGCCTCGGCCAGCCCGCGCGTTTCTGCCACCAGCATGTCGTGCCGGGCGGCGCCCTCCTCCGGCGGCCCCAGCCCCTTGGCATGGATGAACTTTTTCTTAAGGGCCACATACAGCGCGTGGGCCTGCCTAGAAGCCTTGCAGGCCTCCCTGGCCTCCCGGAGTATGTGGGCCCAGCACCACTGCCTGGTCTTGAATGCGGCGTATACGCCGTACCCGTCGACTGTGACCGGTTTGTCATAATACGGAAAGTTCATGTCAACTACGGCCCTGCCTCTACTGGGTGCGGCCAGCGTGTGGACGCCGGTTGTGGTGCCGTCCTTGTTCCTGCCTACTATTACCCATATGCGGGCCGTCCTGCCGTTGTATGGCATGGCAGTCTCGTCAATATGCAGATAATCAGAATCCTTGATGGCCTGCTTGATGCCCTCTACGCTGGGCTTTATCGCATTGGCACCGGCCCTCAGGCACTGCAGCACGCCTGCCTCTGAGACGTCCATGCCCAGGATTTCTGAGCACAGTGTGGCCGTGGCCTGTATGGAGGCAGGTGCCACGCGTATTGCGGCCATCATCCCCGTGATGTTTGGTCCAAACTCGGTTCCCGGCACGTTCCATGACCTGTCGTCTTCGATGCACATGTTGCCGCAGTCGGCGCATTTGCGCCTGTATGCGGTGTGCTGTGTCGTGACCGGCTCGGGCCTCCTGGGGGTATCGGTCACAAGTTTGGAGAAGATCTTTTTCGGCTTCTTCATGTTGGTGCTGCCGCACTTGCCGCACTTTTTGGGGCAGTGCTTTACAAATTCGGTCGGCATTCTCTTGTGTGATATCCCCTCGTGTCCCTGCCTGCGGCCCGGCTTTGCCTTTGCAGATGCCGGTACGTTGCCTGATGCCTTTGCAGCAGCAGTCTTTTTCTGCTTGGTCGGAATCGAGTTCTGCGAGGATGGGGTGTGCGGGTTTTCGTAATATTTGATGTGCTGTCTGAGCTGCTGGTTTTCTGCTTTCAGTTCGGCAGTCTGCGCCTCAGATGCTGCTACCCCCTCTGGTCCCTTTTGCCTGTACCAGCTGATCTGTGATGCCTGCATCACGATTGTCACCGAGGACTCGGCCATCTGTTCGACAAGCATGGTTATCGTCTGATCCTTGTCTGCGATGATCCTGTCCTTCCTGCCTAATTCGGCTATGGTGCGGGCCAACTCGTCGCGTAGTATCTTGGTCTCTGAATCAGGCAATGAATACAGGTGTGATCTGGATGCATATGGATCCAGATGGTGATCAAAAATTGGCCTTGTGCTCAATCTAAATTATACGGATGAGGGGTAAACTCTTACAATTTAAATTGAATAAAAATATTAATAATAAGCATGGCCAGTCGCGTAAATTGCGTTAAATTTGACGACCAAAATGGATCAGATGGAATAGACGTAAGGAATTATGGCAGTTCGATTGAACACGCGTAGTGCCGGCCATAATGATCCGCTCATTTTTAGCCAATCAGAGGCACGGATTTGGTTTGAAAATGGTCGGATCTTTTTGTCCTTGACTATGCATATGATCTATAGCAACACGCAAAAGTTTCCGTGCAAAAAATCTAGTTTGTTGAACACATGATAAAAACACCCCCGCCGTAGCCAGGGTGCAGTTTAGGCAATGCTTATAGTATTCCCAACTGTATGTCTTGCAATGGGGAAAAGTAGATCGGTTTTTGTCAATAAAGCCAATCTTAGCAACCCGAGCAGGAATTCTAAGACTGGGTTAATAAGGAGTTTTGCCAGTATTCCATCCGTGAGAGGAGAAAGTCAAGAATGATTCCAAACAAACCAATCGTACTGGAAGGCAAGAATGCCGAGAACTTTGACAAATATATGAGGCGCAAGGCTACAAAAAAAGAGATTGAATTCTTCAAAAGAGCAGACGAATATTACAAGGATCGCTGTAAGAAAGTAGTAAAGAAACGAACTGCAAAAAAATAATTAAAGATCTAATTCTCTAAAGTTACATGTTGTCAGAAAGCATTAGGTTTAGAGTCGATCCACACGAGATGTATTATAGTCAACTTTCAAAAAGACATAAACTATGTCTGGACGTACTGATGACTACGGCAAAGATACTCAGAGACTTCAAAGATTCATAGACAAGGATGCAGTGGGCATGCAAGAAAAGCATCTCGGTACTACATATGTGATAAGGTACAAAAGAAAACCAATTGGTTACATAACGCTGTCGACATCAAGCATACACAAAAATCACATATTTAAAAAAGCAAGACCCAGAAGCAGAGATGGCTCATTTTTTCCAGCAGTGATCATTCAAGAATTTTGCATAGACAAGCCATCAAGAAGGTGCGGTTTTGGCGAATATGTTTTATTGTGGTGTAGTGGATTGGCAAGAAAAATTGCCAAACAGATAGGATGCAGATACATTGTATTATTTACAAAAGAGGCAAAAGAGTTCTATCTGCAACCTGACTTTCAAGAGGCAGAAATAATTGAAGATGGTAACAAATACACCATGATGTACGCCGACATATTTCCTGAATTACAAAACACAATCAGATAATCCATACTGACGATCATTGAAAATTTCGCCTGATTGCACGCCCTGTGAAGGTTTATGGATCTCCGCCACGGCCCCTTGGTATGGACAAGACGAAAATCCTCACGGATGCCATGCATGCCGAGAAGAATAACAGGGCATACACCAGAATCCTGGCGGTGCGCTCCGTGCTGCCTGGCAACACGACCGCACAGGCCGCATCAGGGTCTTGACGGCGACACAGCGGCAGACAGGGCCAGAATCAGGGTTCAGGGCGAGAATAAATGGAAGACGATAATCCAGAACGCCCATACCAGCTCCCGATGTTTTCCAAGAGAAATCAACTCCCGTTAACTTACCAGTCCCACTGCGTCAGAACAGTTTTATCAGAAAATACTGGACTCTGTTACACAGAAGGTCATCTAAGTAGCCCTAGTGGAATTAGACCGGCAGGTAACTGCTGAATGCAACCGTGGATCTGGAACGCTGTAGGAGTATGAGCCGTTATTAGCCAAGTGAAATGTGCCAAAAAACCAAGTAAAAACAGACGGTGAGTAGGAAGACGACGCCTCAAGTTATGTCCACCAGCAAGGCAAAAACAATTTCCACTCACATTTCACTTAGTTGGTACAGGCGAATCACATATACCAAGCACCCGGGGAACTTGACTCATGTCGACTGCATCGCTGAGAAGGGATCATGATCTGATAGACAAGGTACTCAGGGCCATGGAGTCCACCGCTCAGATGCTGCGTGATGGAAGACAGATTCCAGAGCCGATACTGGCACAGGTGATTGACTTTTCAACCAACTTTACGGACGTGTGCCATCACGGCAAGGAGGAGGGATCGCTGTTTCCGTCGCTGGAAAAGGCCGGGATGCCCAGGAACATGGGGCCGATTGCAATGATGCTGATGGATCATGAGCGCCAGAGGGAGATTGCGGGGGAGATGGCAGATGCCGCAAGGCGGTACCTGGATTCCGGCGATGCTACAGGCCTGATTGCCGTAATGGACCGGTACATCCAGCACGTTACAGAGCACCTGTGGAAGGAGAACAACCGGCTGTTCATGATGGCCGAGGCCCGGCTGCAGCATGTCGCATCGCAGGTAGACCGGGAGCTTCATGAGATCGAGGATGCCAAGCTCGGGGAGATTGGCAAGACCCGCCGGCATTACGAGGAGCTGGCAGACAGTCTGGCAAAGCACGCCTCAGGGCGCTGATTGCTTCGGACCATCCTCAGACGGGTCGGGCAATACCCTTGGAGATACACTGAAAGGATAGGACAAGCTACCTAATTGACTCCCAGTTGTTTTCAAAATACGTGGCGTCGTTATCTAGGTTCCCGATGTAGATTTTGCCGCCTTTTAGCCTAAAATTGACCCTGTATCTTTTTCCACGGTTGACCACCAGGATGTTTTTCTGGTCGATGTTTTTTTGAATTTCATTAAATGGGAGAATCATAAATTTTTCCTCTTTTCCTCTGAGCACAAATATGTAGAATGTATTGGAGTTATTGTGTTTCTGATACGAGCTGATGCTTATGTCTGTGATGTATTTTCCATGTTTTTCATTTGCAGTCTTTACTTGAATGTTGTATACACGGTCACCCTTTGTGGCTACGACGTCTATCCCCTCATCAACACTCATGATGTTTGCATTAAACTCTTGGAAGAGTAGCTTGCTGACAACAAGATGCTCCCCAGCTTTTCCAATAAATTGGGAATGTTTTGTTTCGGCCTCTCTTTCTCCAGCATCTAAAATTTCCGTCTTTTCTTCCTGCATCTGTTCTTCGTGTGTGTATTTTGGGTTTAGTTTGAATATTCCGGGCCTGGTTTTAATGAATGCTGACCTGTCCTTCTTGTACTTTATGTCCACTGCAATCTGGGCATTCATTGTGGCCTCGGGTGTCGCGCCAGATGTTTCAATGAGGTTTTGATCAATTGCCATCTTGGTGATTTCTTGATAGTGAAGCGGCTCCTTTGACTTTCTCAGAACCTTGATTGCAGCCATCTTGAACGAAGTCATGGCTTGTTTTAGACTTTGGCTTTATTAGACTTTATGCGTAATCGGTTCAGATCCAGGATTATTAGGAATAAATTCATCTCATTCAGGTCGATTACGCATAAAGTCTAATAATATGATCCATTGCGCCGCTTGTTGCATGGGATTATAGTCGCAAAACAGCCTTTGCCCAGAGCTAGAATATCTGCTGCATATCCTTTTTGATCTCGTCGATCTTTTTGCGGTACGCCTTTTTGGACCTTTCATTCTTTTTGAGGTTCAGAATCTTTCCGCACGAGGTACACTTGAACATGTCCTCCAGTGCAGCCTCAAACGTCACCCTTGCGCAGTCCTCGTTCCCGCAGTGATAAAACTCCGAGGACTCCTCGTAGTCCAGCCTCTGTTGGAGCCTCTCTGTGATCTTTTTCTTCTGGTTTTCGATAAAGTTCTCGACCTCCTCCCTCCTGGTCCTCCACCTGTAGACGAACCACCCCTTTCGCTCGTCTTTTACCCTGATTCCGGTAATCAGCGACTTGCCAAAGAGGTCGTAGAGGACCTTTCTTACCATGTTGATCCTAAGGCCGGTGGAGCTTGCAATCTCCTCGTCTGTGGCATCCTCCGCCTTTAGCAGTGATCTTGCAACCTTGAGATACTCGTCGCCCCCAATCATGGCAGAGATCCTCACAAAGGGATCCTCGTACTTGTCAACCAACTGTCCTCCCTTTCCCGCATCCTGTATTAATCCCTTTTTTCACTTGTAGTGATGGGGGTCTGTCCCCCCGAATACACGGCGTGGTGGAATGGTGATCAAGGCCTTGGCTGGCAGTGCCGCATATGGGGCAAGCTCTTACCTTTCGGCGTACTAGGCCACCTCGCCCTAAACGGCAGGGTGCATGATAGCCAAAATCATACATCCCCCCCTCCCACACGTGCCTGACTCGTGGCTGCAGGCAGCGGCGTGCGGATCTGCAGGCCGCCCAATCCGAATTGTGTCAATCTTGGCCGCCCTGTGGGGCATTCTGGGAAGACTGGTCTACCCTGACGTTTTTGCCGCGGTTTGTGGGCACAATAATCCTTTTTGCACCGCCGAACCTCTTTTCAAACTGCCTGCCGTCCTGGATCCTGTCAAGCAGTACTGCCAGCGCGCCGATCTCAGAGTGGGGCTGGCTTGCAACTGCGACGTTATATCTTGATAGCTCATAGACCTCCCTTGGAGTCTTTTTTGCACCTACGACGACTAGGATTTTGTCCTCCACTGAAATCTTCCTGCCCATCTTGTGTACCGGCTCCCCGTACATTGTCAGGTGTACCGCAATGAATCCCTCCCCGAGTTTTTCCTTGAGGGTCCTCCTCCAGCTGTTTATCATGATTATCTCAAAGCCACCCCCCCATGTCTCGTTGATTTTTTTGATGGTGTCCTTGATCTCCGGATTGACCTCATTCATGTAGATGCGCGATGCGCCAAATGCCCTGGCTACCAGCGCAACATGCGTGGTCACCCTGTCGTCCCGGACCACCCTCTGCCCTATCCTCAAGACCTCAATTTCCATAGGCGTCCCCTGACTCGGATGATTTTCCGTCCGGCTTTTCGGAACCGGGATCCTGCGTGAGAATCACATCCCTGACCAGCGTTTTTAGCTCCTCCAGATTGTCCCCGGTCTCAGCTGAGACTGCAATGCATTTTTTTGCCCCGTCCAGTCCCAGCTCCCCGATCTTGTCCCTGATGTCCTCCGGGTCTGTCAGATCCGACTTGTTTAGCGCAAGGATTATCCGGCCCCCATCCACCCCTAGGTCACTTATCGTCCTCTTACAGCTGCGGAACTTCTCCCTCAGGCGGGTAACGGTGTCGCTTACATCGATTACCACGATTACAACGTCCGAGTAAAGCAGCTCCTCCAGGGTCGATCTGAACGCGTCAATCATGTATGCGGGAAGCTTGCTGATAAAGCCCACCGTATCTGAGACCAAAAACGCATTACCTCCGATCTCCAGTCTTCGTATCGTCGTGGACAGCGTGGTGAACAGCTCCGCACCCTCCTCCTTCTGCTCTCCGGTAAGTGCGTTGAACAGCGTAGTCTTTCCTGCAGACGTGTACCCTGCAAGCGATATCGTCTTGAATCCCTGCCTCTTCCTCCCCTCCCTGTGAAGCTCCCTCTGCTTTCCTGCCTTTGCCAGTTTTTTCTTGACAGACTGCATCCTGTGCCTGATGTCGTCGTGATACGCGTCAACCTCGAACTTTCCTATCCCCATGAACCCCGGCTGCTCGCCCATCCTTGCCAGCCTGACCTTTTCCTTTGCACGGCCCATCTCGTATCTCATCTGTGCCAGCCTCACCTGCAGCTTTGATTCCGCACTCGATGCCCTGCTCTCAAAAATCTCCAAAATCAGCGACTCCCGGTCCAGGATGTTCCTGTGCAGCTTTGATGCCAGGTTGTAGTTCTGGCTGGGCCTGAGAATCTCGTCATACACTATTACGTCCGGACTGATTTTCTGTGCCGCCTGCTCGAGCCTCTCCATTACCGCCTCGCTGATTCCGTACTTTGGCCTGAGAAGATGATCCTGCCTCATGATGTGGTCTACCCTGTATCCTGCCGCATCGCACAGTGCGGCCGCCTCGTTTATGGCATCCTCGTTGTCATATGTTATAAGAATGGACGACTTCATCTTCTATCTTTTTCTCATTACAAAAAACAGCGCCCTCGGGAGGGGGTCGACTGTACAGTAGTAGACCGTATCCCTTGCATCCTGTATGTCAAAGTAGCCTGAGAAGATCCTCCTGATCTCCTCCTCATCATACCTGTAGGGGCCCCGATCCTCGGGCAGGCTTGTCTCCTTTTTGCTCATGCACTTTAGGAGCAAAATCCCGTCCTGCCTTAGGATTTTTTTTACGCCGTTCAGATAGCCTGCGTGCCTGTCTGGGCCAAAGACATGAAAGCACCCCCTGTCCAAAACCAGGTCAAATCCGTCCTCTGGAAGCCCTGTATCTAGGATGTCATCCACTACAAAGCTTGCATCCCCGAGCCCTGCGGCCTTTCTCATGGCGGCCTCTGATACATCCGAGCCCGTCACATTGAATCCCATCCTTGCAAGCTCTACTGCCTGCGTGCCCGGGCCTGAGCCCAGGTCAAGAAGATCCCCCTCACTGACGCCCAGGCCCTCCAGTGCCCCACTGACGTCCGGGTCAAGCTCTGCTGAAAACCAAGGCATGGCCTGCACCTCGTTTTCCCTATAGTACGCGTCCCAGTCCGGAAGGCCTCCCGCGTCCATTATTGTCATGAGTTGACTCTGGAGGGGGCAAAGATTAGGGTTTCTTTAGCAGCGCCTTTTCGATGTTGATATTGAGTACAATTTCTGCGATATCGCTTGCGTATTCTGCGATTCTCTTGATGTTTTCAGTCATTCTCTTGACCCTGAACAGGGCCTCCTCGTCCCTGAGGTTCTTGGACGCATCCAGAATCCTCCCTTCAAACCTTGAGATGTCCTGTGTCCTAGTGATGGTTTTCTCTGCCTGGATATAGTCCCCCTTGAACAGGGCCAGGCATGCCTCGTCTAGGACCCCTATGGCAAAGTCGTTCATGTCCTGAATCCTGTCAAGAATCTTATTGTTGATGCCCTTTTTGAACTCCAGCACGTCCCTTGCAATAAAGGCGGCATGGTCTCCGGTCCTTTCGATGTTTTTTACCACAATCCTGTATCCCAGGCAGTTTCTGGCGCTATCCAGGCCCATCTCCTCTAGCATGTGCTCGTTTTGGATGGCAATCTTGATCTGCCTGATGATGTAGAATCCAAACCTGTCTACCTCGTCATCCGTGTTGATGACCTCCTCTGCCAAGTCCATGTTTTCCTCCCTTACTGCCAAAATGGCGTCACTCAGCATTGACTTTGCCAGGTGAATCATTCTCTTGAATGCGCCGTCAATTGAGAGCTCCATGAGGTTTACCAGGACCTGGATCGTGATCCCGCCGGTAGAGTCTGCGATGATCTCAGATCCCATGAGCATCCTCTTGACTGCGTTTTTTACGGCCGTCCTTTGCTGGGGGCCGAGCCTTCCCCCCCTTGGCTTTACGTTGACTGTTTTGAATCCCAGAAAGTAAAGCGAGATTAACTTTCGGATGACAGTCGATGTCTCCTCGTCTGCCCCGATCTCAATGGTGGCATCCTCCTTTTGCCTCGGCGCGGCCTGGTGCTTGACGGGGTATACCTGCAGCCCCGCAGAGCCCTGCCGCTGCATTCTGATCTGGTCTCCCTGCTTTAGGCCCAAATCCATAACCCACTGTTTAGGCAAGGAAACTATGTATGATGACTTGCCGGTAAATTGAATTTTTCTTGTCTCTTCCCTTTCTTCCACATCCTATAGAACTCGAAATGATCTATATAGATTGATCCTTGCCACTTTGCACTGGACTAATATGTAAAGAAGAACTGCAGAAACCATTGGAGCCGGTCGAAAAACTCAGGCAGACGATTGATGCGCTGTTTGGAAACGGCATAGCAAGACAGCTGCCAAGGGACATCGAGCTTACGTTTTCAAGAAAGACCGGCCGAATCAAAAGCGTGTTTCACAAGGGCGATCTGCTTTGCACCTTGAGAATCGACGGCGGCCTGGCAATCACGCCAAAACTTGCGCAGATGCTTCTCAAGAGCAAAAGGTTCCGGGACAACTGTGTGGAGATCACAAAGGACGCCCGGCCCTTCGTTGAGGACGGATACTCCGTTTTTGCAAAGCACGTGACCTGGTGCGGCAAAAATGTCAGAATTTCAGCCGACACTCCCGTTTTGTACGGGGGCAGGGTGATTGCCGTGGGCAGGGCGGTTCTGTCTGCCGAGATGATGGGTGATTTTGACAGGGGCGTGGCAGTGAGGGTCAGGGATAGTTTAAAAAGTCAGATAGGGGGTAAGAAAGTAGTATGATGCGTGGTGGTGGCAACCGTCAAATGCGAAGAATGATGGACAAGATGGGCCTTGACCTGCAAGAGCTCCCGAACGTCCAGGAGGTCATCATAAAGACTGACAAAAAGGAGATCATAATCTCAAATCCCTCCGTTACCGAAATGAAGGCGCAAGACAGTACAATTTTTACAGTTGCCGCTGAAAGCTACGAGGAAAGGGAGCTTGAGGTGCCTATATTTCGCAACGACGACATCGAGCTGGTGTGTCTTCAGGCAAACGTCGACAAGGAGAGGGCAATCGAGGCACTGACAGAGTCAAAGGGAGATCTGGCCCAGGCGATCATGAGTCTGAAGACGTAAGAGAGTTTACCCCTTGGGCAACACTGCTGGCCGGAGCCTTCATGATCACGCCGTATCTCAGGGGAGGGGTAAACTCACCTGAAGACCGATTGAAGGTTTAATTATTGGGATGGGAGGATTTTGACTAGATGAGCGTAGCAGAATCAAAGGTTACAGGCATTGTAAAGGCACTGTCGTCCCTGGAGGAAGACATTGACTCCTTGAACGCAAGGGTGTCTGAGGTGCAAAAATCCATCAGTTCTGCCACCCAGTCAGAACTGGCCGCCCTTAGGCAAAAAACCCGGGATATGGCGACCCGGGAAGCCGAATCCATCATCAACGCAGCAAAATCTAGGGCCGAGTCCGAGGCGTCACAGATTGCCCAGGCAGGCCAATCGCGGCTGTCCGAGACCCAGTCTAAAATCGATGCGAGTTTTGACGAGGCAGTTGCCACTGTCGTGTCAACAGTCCTGAAGGCATAGACCTTTAACACATCTTGTGACTTGCAAGCCATGGATCCTCTCTCTCTTATCCGCATCGGAGTTGCCACCGCGTATGGGAGGCCCTACTTTAAGTTCTCAAGGGCACTAAGCCAGCTTGGCCTTCGCTTTGACTCCCTAGTGCCCCAAGAGATTCCTCGCTATGCCGGAAACGTAGTCTTTACGACGATGGAGGAGTCTCCCCAGGACTGCAGCGCGCACCTGATCCGTGAGGAGGTCTTTGATCAACATCCGACCGTCACCCGGGGACTGCTTGTCCGGATTCTTGACAACCGATTCGAGGATCCAAACCTGGTTCTCGGCGTCGACCCGGGAAAGCACATCGGGCTGTCCGTGTCATACTATGGCCGTGAAATTGAGAGCTCCGTCTTCTCGTCAGTAGAGCAGCTTGTGATTCACATGATTGAGGTACTAGGCGGCTTGAGGGCTGAGAGGAAGATAGTCAAGGTTGGAAACGGCAAGATGAGGATTGCCAGGGAGATAGGCGCCATGCTCAATCTTAGGTACTGCTCTGCATTTGAGCTTCACCTTGTTGATGAGAGGCGAACCACCATGAAAATCAAGAGCCACAACCAGAGGGGAAGGCGAGACATGCTTTCTGCCAAGTTCATCTCCAGGCGTGACGGACTTGCAAGGCATGTTCTGCCACTATCCGTGACAGGCTGAGTCGTTGACCGATCCTATGGTGGCAGTTGAATGTCTTTGATCATCAAAGGGCCTCTCCATGCATAGTTCATGCCCGCATGTGCTCAAGAACTTTAATCGCCACTATACGCGTTCCTTGCATTAGACCTTATGTGTAATCGACCTGATCGAAATATTATGTTTGAAAGCCGATCATGCATGCAGGGCCGACAGCATCAGGCGACGTATGCAAGGGCGGCAAAGGCCGCATACCGCGCAGTTACGGACCCACATGTCTGACAAAAACTGCAGTGTCGTGCGGCACCGCGTGGCACCGCAATGCACTCCGTATCGTGGTATCAGAATCCAAGCCTGAGCTTCTTGCGCCGCCTGTCCCACAGCAACTTAAAGTTGACAAGCCCGGTGATCACCTCCAACTCCCGGTCAAACTCGCCGGCAGTCCCGTCATACGGGATGCACACCAGCCTGTACTGCTTGATGCGCCCTATGGCGTGCTCGACTGTCACCCTCTTGCCGCTTATCCTCCTGTTCTGCGCGTGCTGCTCCCAAGCTTGCCCCCCTTTGGCTTTTTGTGGGGCTGCCTGAGTATTACGCCCGGATATATTTTCTTGATTCCAAGACATCCCAGGTTCGCTAACATCTTTACCTTCTCGCCTCTGGTATGCCTTCTGTTGCTGCGCATCCTAGCCGACAGCAGTCCCATGTCAGGGGGTGGATTGTCCTTTACCATGCTGATGTCGTGTGTGCTTCCGGGCCTGCCTTGTGAACCGTAGTACACGCATCAAAAACTGCAACATAATTTTGGCATATCGTGTTCCTCGGAAATTCTGACTGTCGAATAGTTGCCGTGGCATCAAAAACTGCAACATAATTTTGGCATATCGTGCCTATTTTAATAAGAAAATATCTCATTTTAACTGTGCGCACTACGGTCGGATATGTAATCAAACTGGGTGCGGTCCATAGATGTCGTGGCACGCAGCAGCTTACCGCCGATTATGTCCTCGAGTACCTCGCGACTGTGAAAGAACGCGGCGTTCTCCGTTGTACGCCTGTCATCGTTTCCGGAGGCCGGCCACATCCTGCGTTCGGTGTCCGTCTGCCGGCTCAGCTGCTCTATCTTCTTCTGATCCTTCTCGTGTCTTTTCTCGTACTGTGTAATCTCCTTTCTGCACTGCCTGAGATCACTTTTCAGCCGTCGTGCTAGTTGGGCCTCGGATTCTGCCATGCCGCTACTGCGGGAATGGATCCCGGATCTAAACCAATCGCCTGAAAATAGTTGCGGATTTGATCAAATATGTTGGACACCGCGGCGTCTGCCGGCTTGGCATGCATGATCGGCCCGCCGTCGGAATGTTTCAATCCGGTCGATTACGCATAAGGTCTAGAACCCATCCTAATAAAGATTATAGATATCTTGCTCGTAGGTCATGTGATGCTTTCTGCAAGTGAGAGCAATTCAAAGCCACCACGTAAACTCCAAGAATTGACGGTCAAGAACATAGGACCGATAAAAGACGGAGTTGTCCGACAAAACAAAATCAATGTTTTTTTTGGCCCCAACAATTCTGGAAAATCTATAGTGTCAAGATTGATCCACACCATCAACTCTACACCAACACCGTCCCTGCGGTCGGCAAAACTTCAGCTGAAACGATACGGGTATCCGACAGTCCAACCTAAGGCGGCTGATGTTGAAAACGCTTACATTGATTCCATCCTGCAAAATGCCGGATTACCGCATCCGGATGCCATAACGCACGGCCAAAACAAAGGCCACATTGAGATCAAGTTCAGAGCAAAGACTCTGTCCCGTACGCTGCACAGGAAGCGGCGATTACCAAACAAGAAACTAGCTCTTCTGTCGGTTCTGTATTTCCGTCACGTGGCCAGAAACACGCGCACAAGTATCTATATTCCAGCTGGCAGGACTGGCACTATGCAGTTTTTTACCAGCATCATGCGCGTTCGCAACAGGCTGCTTGGTGACCTGTTGGGCATGTCTGGTGAAGACAGACCAATGAAGGCGACAAAACCATCGACTAAAAGCATTCAAAGCTTTACGCGTTTGCATGGTATTTCAGAATATTTGGAACAGTTTTATGATATCATTCTCTCATCCCACGCCGACGGATTGGCTCAGGACACGCAAGCACTGTTCTCCGGTATATTTCCTGGCTCGATTGATACCGTAAAAACGCCAAGTGGATTAGCTCAAATAACGTACGAGGATCCGGTCGGATTTGTCACCGATCTGGAATCTGCAGGTTCTGGAACTGTTGCGACGTTTCCGATTGCTGCCGGAATGAATCACGTCAACGACGGCGGTACATTGATCATAGAGGAGCCCGAGGCACATCTGGAGCCGTCAAAACAGATAAAAATGATCGAATGGGTGCAAAATGCCGCGTGCGCAAAGAATGCCAATCTGATCTTTACCACACACAGCGACTATGTGGTGAAAAAACTGCTGGCCCTAGTATGGAAGAAAAAAATCAGGCGCACGGATCTGGGACTGTACTATTTTGATCGCGCTGATTCTGGCCTTACTACGATAAGGCGGATCAATGCAGATGAATCGGGCGAGGCTGAGCAGCCGCTCTTTCAGGATGCCCTTGACACGCTGATAGGGGAGTTTTCCGCATAACATGATAACGAAAAAGAATGTGGGTCTAGTCGTTGACACTAATATTCTGATAGACATTGCCAAGAATAGCTCGGAAAAAGACCTGAAATCCGTACTACTCGGATGGATTGGAGGTGTGTTGGAGCGCACAAAGGATGCCCCTCAAGGCAAAATGGTCAGGCTGTGGATCAGCCGTCCGGTTATACATGATTACAAAACGGGCCTTTCAAAAAAACGCCTCAAGGGAACAGCAAACCAGATCGATTTTCTTATCGACAAGATGTTAACACACAAGATTCCTCTGCCGGGCCTTGACAACATCCACCTGTCAATAAAAAAAACCGATGCCGGCGGCGGGGATGGACGCCGCCGGATGCGCGACAGAGGGGATGAAAAGTTCCTTGATTTGACCGAGACGGTTCTGCGCGGTAGCCCGGGATCTGACTGGGGACTGATCGTGGCGACGCGGGATCGGGCATCCATGGATGATTTCAAGAACCACCTCAAGGGGCACAAAACGGTTTATTTCGCGGATTCCATGGTGTCACTTGAAAATATTATCGAATGTTAGACTCACGACACAAAAATTCTCCGTTTTGTGGAGTTGTTGCTGACGGCGAGATGCATCCCCTAACCCCATGAACTCAAAACAGGCTCGGGGCCGCCCCAGCAAGCTTGTCGCCAGACCTAGAGCCAAGATCCGTGTACAGCTAAGCAAAATACGAATAGAATTTTTGTATGTGGTCACGTCCCTTGCTGGCTAGGCATGGAAATCACAATTGTACATGCCAATTCGTGCCTGATTTGTGGGGTAGGTGACCTCGTACGAATTTTTTATTGTTTTTGGTAACTGATCGGGCTCGAAGTGATTTACGATTTCAGGCACAAATTCTGTTTTGATCGGCATCCACTAGTAGCAAAACTCACGCCTGAATTTCCAGAGTCCGAGTTGTTACCAACTGCAGGCAGATGTGCGCCTAACTGATCAAGGTAAGGCGATCCCATACGTCATGTCTGCTGGTGGGGGGCCTTGCAGGACAGCTAACGCATCTTTGCCTCCCAAATTCACGTTTACCCTGTCTTTATTGGATGTTTTCTAACTTTTTTGAAAAAAAGTGTAAAAACTGTTCAAAGAACTATATGTGGTCAGTCACGAATTTCAACAGCAGACATGCCAAAATCAGCTATAGATATTTATACAACATTTGGCCGTTTTCAGAGAATTTATTTTCCTTAATCACAATCTGGATTGGAAATCTTATAATATTTTCTATAAAATTTTACAAAAATTATCGATCCATGCTTATATAGTTAAATTTTCTACAATACCCTACAAGAGTGATTTGATATGACATGTAAAGGAATTTGCGTAAGATACAAAGCTCAAAAACCCGTTGGAACCGGCAGATATGCTTCTGGCCAAAGAAGATGTCAGATTTGTGAGATCTTCATCAAATGGGAGGGTCTCTGGTGTCCGTGCTGTGGATACAGACTCCGAACAAAGCCAAGAAACTTGAAGTACAAGGCCAAACTCCGTGCAAGAGTCGAGGCCGACTCCAAGGAAGAAGCAATGACCGTCGATGCATAGAAGAAATTCAATGCAATGACCTCCACGTCCGCGTTTTTGAAAAAGACCGTCGATGTGGAAGGTCGAACGTTTCAGGTTCAGGTGCTCAGATTCGAAAATGGAAACTTTGTGTCCGTAACCGAGGGCAATGAGAAAATAGGATCCATGGTCGTCTCACTGGCAACAGGGCCAAAGCCTGTCACCACCACGGTGATTCCGGCTAGGAGCGAATCCTTTTTTATTAAACTGGCAGCAGAAAAAATCAGCTCCGCGATCTGGGGCATAGCCATAGTCTCAGTCAGCGTGCAAAGGGAGATCGATGTCAGCTCTGCAAAGGCTATAATGCGTGAGATCACAGAGATGATACGCAATGTCTGACCTTAGAGGCTACATTTCACTCATTAGGAAAAACAGGGAGCTCAAGACCGTCAAAAAGCCGGTCTCGACAAAGTATGAGATTGCAGCAGTCACCGCCAAGACCGACGGCCTATACGCGGTACTCTTTGAGAACGTCAAGGGGAGCAAATTCCGCCTTGCCGCCAACCTAGTCGGCACACGGGCGCGTTTTGCCCGGGCCATAGGAGCAGACGAGCCTGCCATACATCAAAGGATCCTCAAGGCAATCCGCGGTGCAAGAAAGCCCAGAGTAATATCGGAGGCAAAATTCACAGAAAACCACTCTAGGAATATCGGGGAGCTTCCGGTAGTCACCCACTTTGAAAAGGAATCCGGCCCGTTTATCACATCATCAATCGTATATGCCAAGAATCCGGAAACCGGCAGGCAAAACTCCTCGTTTCACAGGCTCATGCCGATTGACAGGACCCATTTCTCAATCCGCATGGTGGAAGGACGCCACCTGCATCGGTGCTTTGTAGATGCAGGGGATCACGGCCAGGATCTCAGGGTCGCCATCACGGTAGGAGTCCATCCCGCAGTATCGATTGCCGGTGCATACCAATATGACTGGGGAAAGGACGAGCTGGACATTGCAAACTCCCTGCTTGGCGGGGAGCTGACGCTTGCCAGGACGCCGTACTCCGGGATGAGCGTCCCGTCGGGGGCCGAGATCGTGATGGAGGGACGAATCCTGCAGGACAGGACGCATCCCGAGTGGATGGTCGAGATGCTTCGGACGTATGACCACCCAAGGGAGCAGCCCGTCTTTGAGCTGGAGGACTTGTACCACCGCAGTAATCCGATATTTCATGACATCCTGTCCGGATATGCGGAACACCGCCTGCTGATGGGCATGCCAATAGAGTCAAAGCTTTACGGCGAGATCAAGAGGGCCTATCCACAGACGCGGGCGGTATCGATGAGCAGCGGCGGCTGCAACTGGCTGCATGCGGTGGTGCAGATCAAAAAGAGGTCCCCATCTGACGGCAAGGATATAATCAGGAAGGCACTTGAGACGCACCGCTCCCTCAAGCAGGTGACCGTGGTGGACGAGGACATTGACCCGGGTAGTGCAGAGGCCGTCGAGTATGCGATGGCAACCCGGTTCCAAGCCGACAGGGACCTTGTAACCGTCAAAGACGTGCGCGGCTCAAGCCTGGATCCGTCCAGCGACCAGAGGAACCTGAGGACTGCCAAGATGGGAATCGACGCGACCAGGCCCCTGGACAAAAGGCCCGGGGGGTTTGAGCTGGCAAAAATCCCAAGACAGGACAGGTACGAGCTCGGGGATTATTTCAAATAGGAGTAGATCCTACACAGATCATTGGTAGAAAAATCCGAGGCGTCATTTAGGAAGCTGCTCAAGGACATGAGTGACAGCCAGGTAAGAAAATACTACAAGGATCTGGAATGGACCGCGTTTCCGGTTCTCATCATGAATGAGTACCAGAAGAGGTTCAATGCGCAAAACTCCAAGAAGGTAATCGACAAGCTGCGGGTCCAGACCGAGATTGCAAAGCAACAGTCCGACGTCCTGCGAAAGATCGCCACCTCAAAGGGGGGCGAGATCAGCTCCAGACTAATAAGGCAGGCATCTGACACCCTGTCATCCGGGGTTAGTACCGCCAAAAAGATGGCATACTCCCCAGAAAAGAGCCTGGAGCTTTTAGAAAAGCTGGCAGCCCTCAACAAGAAGGGGATAATCAGCAACAAGGAGTTTCAAGACAAGAAAAAGGAGATCCTCAAGAAGGTCTGATGTGGGATGTGGCAGCCTGCCAGGCCTTTGCCTGGGGACTGCATAAGTACGAGGTCACGTCCTCTTGTTGGCAGGGCATGAAAATCACAGGCATATGCAGATCCATGCTTAACTGGTTAAAGTGGCGGTGACCTCGTACCTGCATAGCACCTCATTTTTGGATTCCGTTCATGCCATGCAAGGCGACCGGGGACTGCGGAGGCCTGAACCGGTAATGCCACCGCTGATCTCGCCGGCTCACCGGCCGGGGAGACATGCCCTGAAAATCCGGCCCAAAAAAACCCAAAAGCGGCCCCCTGGCCCGAAAACCTGCAGATCATTTTAATTGGCAGCATGTCACAAGTACGGCATGTCAAATGACGACCAAAGCGAGTGGGACAGGCTGTGGAGGGACTATGGCAGCTCGCTTGAGATCTGGCGAAAGGCCTTCGATGAGGTTCTAAAGGCAAGCTCCGAGATGCAGGCAAAATTCAACGCCGTAATGGAAAAGGCCTCAAAGGAATCCAACATGGATACCATGAGACGGTTTGGAGAAAACTGGCAAAAGGCAATGGGCGATGCCGGCGTAAGGTCTGCTAGGGAGTTCGGCGACTATTGGCAAAAGGCAATGGGCCAGCCAGACGGCGGGTTCATGCAGTTTGCAGAGTCGTGGCAGAAGTCAATCTCCGACGGCGGCCTTGAACAGATGAGGGCCTACGGGGACATGATGAAAAAATTCGCCGAAACATGGAACGACATGTGGCCACGCAAGTAGCAGGATCAGAGATCCCTGGCAAGGAGCTTCTCTATCATCTTTTTCATCCCGTCAAACTCTCTTTTTGCACTCTCGTCCATCGAGCCATATGATCCTGCAAGCGCATCAAGCCTGTCCCTTGCGCCTGCCAGGAATCCACTGATCTTTTCACTGTCAATGTCTGCAGCCTCAAAGATTACCGTATTGCTTCCCAGCAGGTTTCCCTCCGAGTCAAACAGGCTGGTCGCATCAAGCGTCACCTCAAACTCCGTGCCGTCCCGCCTCCTGAACGTCAGCCTTTTCCCGTGAACCTCCCCGGTCTCAAACCATGCCTTGAGCGACTCGTTCATCGCCTCCCGCTCCCGTGCCGGGACGTGCTCAAAGACCGTCCTGCCGACTATCTCCCCCTTGGTATAGCCCAGCCTCTGCGAATATGCCGCATTGCAGTCAAGTATGATGCCAATGGAGTTGATCCTCCTCCACATGATCGGCGCATCATAGATTACACTGAGGAGTTCCCGTGACATCTCCTACCCTGCCCTGTACTTTGAGCCTTTCTTTAGCTTTTTTGCAAGGCTCCTAAAGATCTCGTTTACGCTTACGTCCATCAGGTTGATCGTCGCGTTGTCCTGTACGATCTGCTTTTCGAACCTTTCCTTGATGGCAAACGACACCGACGACCAGTGGAGCGTCCCGTCCATCTGCTCTTTTACCACCGAGTTAGTCGAGGGAAAATTTGCAGGCGAGAAGACTATTCCGTCTGCCCACTGCATTGTCGGGATTCCTCCCCCCGATGACTTTGCGTTAAACGCTATCTGGTTTACCCATTCATCGAACCTGTATTCTATGACCTCGTGAATTACCAGCGCCTTCCATGGCTCGATCTTGATCTCCAATGGGGACTCTGAGGCGGACTGTAAAATTATAGCTTTGCATCAGGAACCGGGGGCCGACCGCCCGGAGCTCGTGTTCGGGGGAGGCGACAGCGATCGTCGACTCGCCTGACAAAAACCTAGTCCCCGGCATGCGCCGGGATCCGGGATCGCCGTACTCGGACTGGTCCGGTGACGGGGATCCGGCAATCCACGAGTGGGACTGCGACTCTCCTCATTTTTGATCTGGATAATGCATGCAAACTCTAGGCCATCTTGTGCATTCGAAATTCCATGGCAAAGCCGGCATTGCAAAATCATGGCCCTCCATTCATGAGTCAAAACTGAGCGGGACTGGGACACATCTGGTGAATCAATTAGACTGGAAGCTTTCCCCTTGGTGACTCGCACGCCTCCGTAAAACAGCAGGCCGTCTTCAAAAAAACCACCTTGCGGATCGCCTGGTTTTTTCAGGCAACTCTAAAATTTGGGACTAAAAACGGTGAAAACTCCACTGCGTGCACGCCTGAAGGCATCACTGCTTATTTACTACTTTATTGACGTATTTTTAAATGGCAAAATGGGCTGACTATCTAGTAGCTGCCGCATCGTACGACTCGAACAGGGAGATCGTCGAGGCCGAGGTACACGAAGACCTTGACGGCAAAATGGGCCCTGCCGAGATAGTTGACAAGCTTACCATATCGCACAACATGCAAAAGGGGAAGACATACATGACAATCTTCAAGACGCTGAACTCCTGGAGGCGGGGGGAGCGAGTTCACATGTTTTCGGTTGGCGGGAGCCCGTATCTTCGAATCGACAAAAACAAGGTCAGTCTGGACAACCTTGGGGACGTTCCAGAGATTGATTACAGTAAAAAAAAAGATCCCCCCCTGACCTACACAGCCCCTACCGGTGACAGGCCAGATCCACCAAAGCCGGCAGAAAAGCCAAAACCGGAGGCCAGAGCCAGACCTGAGCCAGAGCCTGCAGAAGAAATACCGGCATCGCCTCGCGGCTCACTGCCCGCCGCAGGCGAGGTAGGCGTTCCGTTTGAGGACTTGCAGCCTGATCCAGTTGCAGAGGATTCTGTCACACAGCTGGAGCCTGCAGAAGAAATACCGGCATCGCCTCGCGGCTCACTGCCCGCCGCAGGCGAGGTAGGCGTTCCGTTTGAGGACTTGCAGCCTGATCCAGTTGCAGAGGATTCTGTCGCACAGCAAGAGCAGGAACCTTCCGGGGTTGAAGAAAGGCCAAAGAGAAGAGCCGATCAGGAGTTTCTAGACTATGAGCAAGGTTATCTTAGAAGGCTAGAGGAGCAGAAAAAACGGGAAGAGGAGCTTGCAGACCAGGCAAGGGCAGAGCAAGAAAAACAGGAGGAGGCCCAAAGACAGGTCAGACTAGAGCGTGAGGAGGTGCAAAGACAAAAACGCAAAGCTGAGGCAAGACCCGCAGAAACCGCAGGCTCTATCCGCGGCTCACTGCCCGCCGCAGGCGAGATAGGCATTCCGTTTGAGGACTTGCAGCCAGAACAGGCAAAGCCAGAACCTGCAGCTGAGCCGGAGGAAGGAGTCTTGAATTTTGTAGATCCTGCAAAGGAGCCTGAGCATTATGTCAGGCGCTTTTTGAATGAGCCCGGATACAAGGAATGGTTTAATCAAAATTACCCAGACCATACAATCTACCGGGCAGTTGGAATCTCTGAGGAGGAATTCAAGCGGATTGTAGCTGGGACGACTCCCCGGCCCGAACCCCCTGAGGTAGCCGGGGGTAAAATCGGACAGCCCGAGGGCCAGGAGATGGACTTTGATGACGACGATGAAGACAAGGATCCAACCCCTGAACAGCTCCAGAGATTTGAGGAGCTTGAAAAGCAGCTAGAGGAGGCCATACAACAAAGCGAGCAGGTCGAGGCCGGATCTGAAGACGAGGCAACTGATGAGGACCTGGCAAAACTGGAGGATCTTGAAAAAAAAGTTGCAGAGCTAGAATCGCTCAAAGCCCAAGCAGAGGCCGAGCCGGACGAGCCTGCGGAATCCCCGCATGGGGCACTGCCTGCAGACGGTGAGGTGGCGGTTCCATTTGAGGAAACTCAGCCAGAGCAGGCAGAGCCAGAACCCGCCGCTAGGCCGGAGACCGAACCGATACCCGAAGGCCAATCCATTGCAGAGCAGTACGAGCAGATCTCGATCCTGTCTGATAAAATCAGGGAGCTTGAGTCTGCCCTAGCCAGTGCCCCAAAGACGGAGCCTGCCTTGGAACCCGAGCCTGAAACGGTTGAGGGAATGATTGAGAGGTTTGATGAGGCCTCAGACGAGCAGCTCGAGCAGCTTGAAAAACTAGAGGAGCAAATCGGCCAGATTGAGGATGCCGATATCGAATCAACACTGCTTGCAAAACTACGCAGGCAGGTGGACAGACTAGATGCAATAGAGCAAAGAATTGCCAGCTCGCAGGAGCCGACACAGGAACAAATCGACCGGGCAACAGCACTTGAGAGGCAGATCGCGGAGCTAGAGGAGAAGCAAAAACGGGCAGAGGCCGCATCCGATGTCATAGCCTACTGTGTAAGGTGCAAGGCAAAGCGCAGCATGTCTGATCCTGAGGAGACCACGATGAAAAACGGCAGACCTGCCACGAGGGGGACATGCTCTGCCTGCGGCACCAAGATGTTCAGGATTGGCAGCGGCAAGTCAAAACCAAGAGATGACGCACCTACCCAGGAGCAGCTGGACAGGGTCGCAGAGCTGGAGAGGCAGATAGCCGATCTGGAGAACAAAAGATCGTAAACAGCCATGAATGGCTACTGTATCAAGTGCCACTACAGGCAAGACATGGCAAGCCCGGAGCAGACCTACATGAAAAACGGCAGACCGGCCATAAGGGACATGCGTCCTGCCTGCGGCACATGGATGTTTAAGATCGGAAAAATGTGGACTGTGCAAGATCACAGCCCAAGATCATAGGGTTCTGTGTAATCTTAGCCACTCGAGGCATGGATCTTCTCGAGGTTGAAAGTCTGTACCTATACTGATGATCATTGAAAATTTCGCCTGATTACACATCTTGTAAGGTTTATAGCTCTCCACTATGTCACTCCCGGTATGAACAAGACGAAAATCCTCACGAATGCCATGCATGTCGAAAAGGATCTCAAGATTCACACCAGAATCCTGGCGGTGCGCTCCGTGCTGCTTGGCAACACCACTGCACAGACCGCAGAGATTGCCGACGTGACACAGCGTACCGTACAGATGTGGATCGAGAGGTTTGAGCTTGACGGCATCGACGGCCTCCGTGACTCCTAACAGGGACAAAAAACCAAAGGTTCCAGTCGGCAGGATAAAAAAGATCGCCACGAGGCTGCGCAGGATGGAAAAGCTCACTCCGAAGAAGCTGTGCAACTGGGTGCGCCGCAGGCTACACGTCACATACAGCGTGGGAAGCATCAGGAGAATCCTGCACGCGATGGGATTCTCGCTAAAGACGTCAACCACTAGGCTGGCAGATGCTGCCGACGCAAAGGCGGTAAGACGGTGGCAAAGGGAGGCAAAAGCTGCAATCAAGCTTGCAAAAAGGCGCGGATTTAGGATAACCGTACAGGACGAGTCGATGTTCGCCAGTGCGGGAAGGGACGGCAAGAGGTTCTGGTCGCCCGTGGGGGACAGGATCGAGGTGCAACGATCCGGCAGAAGGGAGCGCGTCGTGGTATACGGAACGATTGTAGACGACGGAACCAGGCTGATGCGCACGTACGACAAATTCAACAGCGCAAACGTACGAGGTCACCTACCCCCATCAGTCAGGCACGAATTAGATGCATGATTGTGATTTTCGTGCCTAGCTAACAAGGGGACGTGACCACACACGCGCAAACTTTGTAAAGTATCTCGAACAGGCACGCAAAAAGTGGGGAAGGATCCTGATGGTGATGGACAACGCAATACAGCACAAGACCAGCAAGGTCCGCAGGTACCTGAAGAAAAATCCCGACGTTGTCCTGCTGTACCTGCCGGTAGCCAGGCCGGAGCTGAGCGCCATGGAGGCAGTCTGGAAGGATGCCAAGTACGGGCCGGTCACGTCGGCCTTTTATGACACGGTAGATCACCTCAAAAGGGCCGTCTCGGAATACTTTAGGACGTGCTCCATCAAGATTGGCATCTACAAGTATCTTGAGCGCAGCGTGTAAGGGAGGCGAAATTTTCAATGATCATCAGTATAGGCAGAATTGGCCTTGGTAAGCGTGGATGGTATAAACAAGTGGAAGACGATAATCCAGAACGCCAGCCTCGACAGAGCCACGGAGTGATTTTTTAGGGGACCCACATCCCCAATTTTACACAGAACCGGTCATAGGGTTCTGTGCAATCTTCGGGACATGAAACCTGGATCTTCTCCGGACTGAAAGGGTATTTACCGTGTAGCGGCTGCGCCCATCTTAACGTCAGATATTGGGTATGCTTCACTTTCTGATGTCTGGCGTCACAAGCCGCCTTGTTTTATCTGTCACATTATTCTTATCCTTCATTCAGCTAAGTGAAAAGTACCATGAAATCGAGCAAAAACAAAAACTGGGCATGAGGCGCAACGCCTCAGCAGCAAGACAAAAGCAACAATCCAGTTTACATTTCACTTAGCTGTCATTGTATTGCATGAAAATTATGTCGCACCATCACCGGTATCCTCCATCCATTTCGGGTTGCCTTTCCTGATCGCATCCGTGGCCTTCCTGTCGCAAAATGCCCGGAGGCGTCTGGCAGTTGTATGTATCCGGCGACCGGCGCAGCCTGTCCTCGTTGCAGTAGCCTATGTATGCAGACAAGCTCTCTCCAGCTTGCCGTTGGTCTCGGTGGTAGGGCCTAGAGTTTATCAGCCCGATGCCCCTCTCCAGCAGCTCGGCCTCAAATGCCGTCGGCTTCCATGTCCCCTTGGGTATGTTCTTCTTGCTGCGGCCGCCGTTGAAGCACCTGCCGTTGTCAGACAGTATGGTGGCCGGCGTACCAAACCTGCCTATGGCCTCCCTGAGGGTTATCACCACGTTTTCTGATGTGGCATCTGCAAACGTCCGTGCTGCCGTGACACACCTGGATGAATCGTCCAAAAACGTGACTAATTTGAGCCCTCTCAGGCGTGGATCCTTCATATCGTGCCAGTCCACGTGCCACATTGCGTTGGAGTACTTGCGTTCATAGCGCAGCCACTTCTTTTGGCCCGACTTGGCATCTGATGCAGTAACGAGTCTTTGCTCCTTCATTATCCGATATACGCTGTTGTAGCTTATAATGTGACCTGCATCCTGCAGGCGCATGGCAGTGCGCATCACGCCCACGTGCTCTATACAGTGCATGTCCAAGACTGTCTGCACCTGGCCTGCCGTAGGCTGCGGTGCGGCCTTTCTTCCAGCCTTTTGCTGCACGTGCATCTTTCCGGTCCGGCAGTACCTGGCGTAAATCCTCCTCACGTGCCGTGGCGTCACCTTCATGTTACGGGCCAGCGACGTGGCGCTCTTTCCGGCATTACGTCCCTTGACGATATGCCTGATCTCTTTGTCCGACATCTTTCTTGTCATATCTTTATCTGATCGGTACAGCCTGAAATAGTCAGCGATCGTACGCCTTATCTTATAGCAACGGTCACAAGTAATTGAGGGCTTTGACCGGCGATCTGTAAATGTACTTGTACATGCTAAGGTGGGCAAACGACACCGTCCTGTAGTACTCGGATATGGCATGCCGTAGCTCGCTGATTTTCCTGTACACTATCCCCCTGAAAACGACAGGCTTGCCCAAGTTCCAGCATTCTTCCACGATATTGAGGTACGGCGATCCTTTCGGGATCATTATCAGTTTGACATAGGGATGGTCGACCAGATATTCTGCGACATCAGTAGATCTGTGCACACTCCACCTGTCGCAAAAGACGGCAACCTTACCAAACTTGGCGCGCAGCGCCTCCAGACATTCTATGAACTGCACCGACGTAAAGGATCCCGTAAACGTCCTGAACAGCCTTCTGCCGTCTTCTGCGATGCTTCCAAACACGGCCACCTTTGTGTGGTCTCCAGAGTACGATGCCACGCTTCTGGTGCCGACCGGATCCCACACGTATCTGTCATATGCGCCCTGCACGAAGAACGCCTCATCAGATGACACCAGCGTAAAACCGTCGTTTTTCAGGCACGGAATACGCACGTTTTCAAGATACCACTGCCACGAGTATACCGAGCTTGGGGTGGCATGGTTGACATGTATGTTTTGCACCTTGCGGCGCGACAGGCCATGCTGGCGCATCATTCTCCGGACATGCTCTATACTGTATTGTATGCCGGTGGCATCCCTTATGTCATCGCGTACCGTCATGACATCGGTACTTTTGCATGCAGTAGACAGATCCATTATGGCTGCAATACTTTTCCTGTCCACCTTTGGCCTGCATCCGGAACGGGGAAGATCCCGGAGACCGTCTATGCCGCCCTCCGAAAACCTCGCCAGCCAGTTACGCACGGAATTCTCACTGCACCGGATCTTTCTTGCAGTCTCGGGTACGCCCATGTCGTCTTCTAGCACAAACATCAGCGCCATGATCTTCTTGTAGACTTTGGCATCCTTTTCTTTGCGCATGGCCTCTGACAGGATGTCTGTTTCTTTTGCCATACATACTAGACTTTATGCGTAATCGACCGTGATTAAAAATTCCGTAGGCTTTTCCAAACGCAAACGCGCTGATCGGATCAAATTACCGCATGCATCTCGTGTCATGACGCACGTAAAAGTCAGTTGCGCCAAAAGAACGTGCGCAACCATGCAGCACAGCAATGTGCCCCGCTGACAAGTCAGAAAGAATGGCGGTCCGTACCGCCGTATGTCATGTGTCTGGCAGCAGATGCAGCTGCTGCAGCAGCTGGCCGTAGTGTTTTTTCCTTTTCAGCATAGTCTTGAGGTTCTCAAGACCCGTGATTATCTGCATGAAATAATTGAGATCCTTGGCAGTTCCGCCAAACGGCATGGTAAGAATGCCATATCTTTTGAGCCGCCCTATGTGGTGCTCCACTCTGACGCGAACCCTGCTTATCTGCCTGCGGCGCCTCTTTTGCGTTGCAGTAAGATCCCCGTCCCTGGGCTTCTTTGGGGGCTGCCTGTGTATGGCGCCCGGAAGCATCTTTTGAATGCCCTCAAATCCCAGGTCGCTGTAAACGACAAACGCCTCTTCCGGATCGTCTGCGTTTTTTGCATTCCTCATTGATCCGGTGTGCCTTCCAAAGTCCGGGCCGCCCCCTGCGTTCATCACGCCCTTGTCGTTGACGCTGCCGTTCGCGGTATCGTCGCAGTGCAGTATGAGTAGGCCATCCAGGTTCACGGTGACCGGCGTGTCGTACGTGTGCCGCTTTCTTCTTCCCGCGTACCGGGTCTTTCTTGCGGTTCTGTCCCACGGCCTGCCTGCGGGAGTCAGGGTGCCGTCGATCAGGATCGTCCTTTTCGGGATCAGCTTCTCCTCTATCCTGTCTGCCGGGGTTCTGCGGATCACGTCTGTCATCTTTTCGGCAATAGGCAGTATCTGATGGAGTATTACGATGCAGTACCGGAGGTACCTGGACATGGTGGACTGGTCGACATCGAGCGTTGCCGCCAGGTGCTGCTGCGTCGCGCCGGTCCTCAGGCTCATGAGTACCGCAAACAGCGCGTGCCTGACGTGCAGCCTGCGCCGGTTTCTCGCGTCCCTGCTCCTCGCGTCGTCCTCCCAGAACAGGGGCCTGTCCTCGTCGTCCATGACCGTATCTGTAAAGCGCTCCAGTATGATCCCAAACGACTCCCTTGTGCATCCCGTGATGCCGCAAAGGCGCGCCGGGTCGCCGATCATGCCGTCTACAAGCTCGATTGCGTGCATCCGCAGCGTGCCGCCGCCGACGCCGCGCGCGGCCCTTTCCCCCCTGTTCTCCTCGGACTGCCACAACGAGTCCTCGAACGCAAGCCGGTTCCTCAGGCGCTCGTTCTGCTCGACTAGCCCCCTGTTCTGTTCCTGCAGCTCATGGAGAAGCCTGTCATCCGGGCCCATACCGTCACAGGGTCATTGCTGATCTTTAGGTTTGCAGGTATGCAGGCCATGATCTGCCGCGTCATATTTTTAGATCAGATGGGCCAATTACGCATAAAGTCTATTAAGAATATCCAATATCTTTGCATACATTACAGCGACAAAGTGTGGAACTTATCATGGATTTTTCAACAGTTTGTTGTAGTGCGTCATAAAAAACCATATGAGAGAGGTCACCAAAACCAGTGATAAATTTTAAAAATTCCCAGACGGCCAAATTTGAAACAATTGAATGAATATACGTATATGGAATTTTATTATTCAGATACGGTAACTTGCTATTTACATTGTAGCAGTCTAAACAAGGATCTCCTGGCCGTACCAATATCACGTTTCCAACAAGAGATGTAATGTTTGATTCTTCTTTCTCCATTCCAACACCCAAATACACGAAAGGTTTTTTATTTTTTACACAAAAATTATTAATGTCTTCACTATCTGATGGATCATCTACACATAAAAAAATAAAATTGGTTTCAAGTAGTTTGTTTTTTATTTCATCAGTACTATCTCGATTAAATTTAGATGGAATAATTTCGACTTTGGCATCATTTCCAGTAATGCTGTTGATTAGACGTTCCATCACATAATGTTTTGGTTTGAATGTATCTTGAGGAGTACTACCTATTAGCTTTTTGAGATTGTCCATCTCAACATCGTCATCATCAACTAGAACAAATTTGCGTATTCCAATATGAGCCAGGCTTTGACATAATACAGAACCTGCTCCTCCTAAACCCACAATTGACACAGAGATATTTGGTAATAATTCATAGAGTTTGTCTGTAAGCAAGTATGAATCATAATCTATCATTATGCTTTATGCTCCTGAAAAGATAATATTCTGTTAACAAGTATCATGTGATTTCTTAGAATATTTTCATCACAAAGAGATTGATCTAACATACAAGATAACAAGTCCCATCCTTGAACATAGTGATTTGGTCTTCTTTGTATCGATAATTTCTTATCTATATCGTGTTTTAGTGTGGCTGGTATCTGAATACCATGTATGCCATTGTTAAGATCTGGAGGAATGTTCATTAGCAAATCAGTAATGGTTTGATGCCAACCGGGAGGCAAGCCATAACCTACCAGTAAAATATTTTTGGAATCAAAATATCGTGCATTGTATCCTAACTCTTGTAATTTTTCAATATACTGAGCAATTATGGGACTAACTATCCCTGCCAAGCTTTTTGCATTCCAATTCAATACCATCAGTTAATGTTATTTCAGTAGATGCACTTTCACTCTTACCATCTATAATGTATAAAGTATCTTCTGACAGTCCGGCCTTTTTAGATACTTCACTTAGAGTAACGATTTGTTTATCAAATTCTAATTCTTTTTGGGTACATCCAAATACCTTGACATGATAGATTGGTTCTACTTTACTAATTAATCTACATTCCAATTCTATGCCATCATGTAATTGTATTTCTTCATTAGGATCAAGTACTTTGCCATCAACAACATAAGATGTTTTTTCATCAATTTCTAATATTTTTGATATTTTTTGTAAAGTAATTTTTGGCTGGTTAATCTTTAATTCTTTTTGGATGCAACCATAAACTTTGACATTGAAACCATCTTTACTTTCACTCATCATTTAACCTCTCACTGTTTTCAAATTTCATGTTGATCAAGTCCTAATATAAACTAAAAACACTGCGATCTAAATTCAAACAATTTGATTAGACGAAATAGATTATGTTATCTTTGATGAAGAAATGGGCTCCACAATCTTCATGTAATACACTTGGATCTAAAGTGATTTTGCCATCTCTGCCGATGATTTTCGTATGATTGGAGGTGAGGGGGATCATATCTTGACATTTGGGACAGATTAGCGTAGCAAAATATCTGTTGATGCCAACATCAGCCTTAAGATAAAAATCATTAGCGTTTTCTATCCGGTTATGATCTACTATGTTAATCAACGGACCTTTTGTCATAGAAGGTAGCCTGCTTCTTAAAATAAAAGAAAAAATTCTGCCGATTATGTTCATCAGTAGTTGAAAATGTACCCCCTTTTTAAGTGTCTGATTGTTTTGAACTGACTGTGTTATATGGAAATAATGTCCGCTATTCATTGATGTCCCTCTCCATCCATTTTGGGTCGGATTTCCTGATCGCTTCTGTGGCAGTTTTGTCCGAGAACGCCATGATGGGTGTCTGGCGGTGGGCTATGTCCAGCCCAAAGTGTAGCCTGCGCTCGTTGTAATACTTGATGTATGCATCCAAGCTCTCATAGTGGCGGATCTCAGCCTCTATGCTGCCGTGGAGCCGTTCCAACTTGCCGTTGGTCTCCGGATGGTACGGCCTGGAGTTTATCAGCCCGATGCCCCGATCCAGCAGCTCGGCCTCAAAGGCAGTCGGCGTCCACGTCCCGCGTGGCATGTTCTTCTTGCTGCGGCCGCCGTTGAAGCACCTGCCGTTGTCAGACAGTATGGTGGCCGGCTTGCCAAACCTGCCTATGGCCTCCCTGAGTGTTATCACCACGTTTTCTGATGTGGCATCTGCAAACGTCCGTGCCGCCGTGACACACCGGGAGGAATCGTCCAAAAACGTGACTAATTTGAGCCCTCTCAGGCGTGGATCCTTCATTTCGTGCCAGTCCACGTGCCACATTGCGTTGGAGTACTTGCGCTCATAGCGCAGCCATTTCTTTTGGCCCGACTTGGTATCTGATGCAGTAACGAGTCTTTGCTCCTTCATTATCCGATATACGCTGTTGTAGCTTATAATGTGACCTGCATCCTGCAGGCGCATGGCAGTGCGCATCACGCCCACGTGCTCTATACAGTGCATGTCCAAGACTGCCTGCACCTGGCCTGCCGCGGGCTGCGGTGCGGCCTTTCTTCCAGCCTTTTGTTGCACATGCATCTTTCCGGTCCGGCGGTACCTGGCGTAAATCCTCCTCACGTGCCGTGGCGTCACCTTCATGTCACGGGCCAGCGACGTGGCGCTCTTTCCGGCATTACGTCCCTTGACGATATACCTGATCTCTTTGTCCGACATCTTTCTTGTCATGTCTTTATCTGATCGGTACAGCCTGAAATAGTCAGCGATCGTACGCCTTATCTTAGGCGGACCTAATTTCTGTATAAGACAATTGTTTTGAACTGACTGACATGATTTTTTGGCCAGTCGATCTATAAACAACGCCGTTCCAGTCTACCCTGATGGGCAAGCAGGGCAAACAGAAACACCGGACAAGCTACGGACAGAGCAAGTTCAAGCTGCTGGTCGCCGCAATGGGCCTGCTGCAGATCAAGTTCTCCTCAAGGCACAACGCCATGTGGGGCCTGGCCGACGCCGCCCACCTGGTCGTGGCCATGTGTGAGCACTCCAAATGTGCAAACGAGACCGTTCAAAACCGCCTGTACCTCAAGATGGAGGGTGCCAAGGTCGCGGTGCCCACCTCGGCCTGGCTTCTCGGGAAGCTGAAATCCATGAAACCGTACACGATGAGGAAAAGATGCGACGCGATGCTGCACTGCACGGCAGTCGAGGCGGTGAGTACACAGCTGCGCGCCCTCCGAAGAAGCCGCAGGGCGGCAGTCGTTGCCATAGACGAGACCAAGATGCCCAGGTACGACAAGAACCCCGACATGAAGCACCTGGTAAAGTCAAAGCACGACAGGGGCACCGTCAACTTAGGAGTACATGACGTGCAAGCTGACATCCAAGGCCGGCCCCGACGTGCATACGGCCTGTAGCCCGGCGAGGCGGGGCGACGAAAAGGCCGATTTGGTGCGTGATATGCTCCGAAAATGCATCGCCCTGGGCATCAAGGCCAGGCTCTGGTCAAGGCGCAGCGTCGTCCTGCTTGACAGGGGGTTCTTTTCGGTGGCCGTGATGTCTGTGATATCGCAGATGGGGTTTGCGTTCATCATGCCCGCAGTCAAGACGCCCGGGATAAAGAAGGCCATAGTACAGCATGCCCGCGGCAGGAGGCCGGCAGTATCAAGGTATACACTGGAATCATCTGACGGCAAGAGGTTCACGTTCACGCTGGTCATCAAGAAGATCCCCAAATCCAAGGCAAAGAACATCTTTGATCGGTACCACGTGTTTGCGACCACGCAGCGCTGTCGCGGCTATGCGGAGCTGATAGACTATGTGACAGAGGAGTACCGGGACAGGTGGGGCATAGAGACCGGATACCGCTGTGCCAAGAGCATCAGGCCGCGGACCACCAGCAAGAACCCGGCACTGCGGATGTTTTTGTTCTACGTATCGCTTGCAGTATGCAACATATGGCTGACAATGAGGGATTCGGATGATCCCAGGATCCGCAGCATGACGCTGCAGGCGCTGGTGACTCTGGTGGCCGTTTATGCAATGGCCTTTTGTGCCCAGGATGCATGCCGGGCAAGAGCAGGACGGCGGCACGATCCCGGCTAGCGGGATTTGTGGGGTACATTTTCAACTACTGTTCATCAGTAGTTCCGATTGTGGCCTGAAAATACAGTAAAATGACAGGTTTTTCTGATCAACCAGATCTATAGACGGGGGCCAGGCAGTACCTGCATGCCAAAACGGGACAAGGTTGTTCAGCTGTGCGGACACAGGGAGCGCAAAATGTACCAAGCAGCCGTCTCATCCATAGGCATGAGGTTCTCTGACAGGCCCAACGCGATATACAACGAGGTGGATGCCGCGGCTCTTCTGGCAACGATGTCCAAGGAGCGCATGTGCGCCGAGCAGGCCTCGGAGTCGCTCCGGGATTCTACGGGCCGCAGCCCCTCTGCGGTATATCCTTACACGTTAGGCCACGAGGATCTCGGAGTCGCTCCGGGATTCTACGGGCCGCAGCCCCGGCGCCGACTGGCTGCTTGGCAAGCTGGGTCAGATACGGTACGAGACGATGCACAGGAAGGCAGACCGGATCCTAGGCAGGACGGTCAGGGACTCTATAGATGGCGGCCTGATCAGCAGGAACCCGATAATCGCCATCGACAAGACCAAGATTCCCAGGTACGACCACAAGCCGGACATGACCCACAAGATAAAGTACAGGGGGCCGGGCACCAACACGGCCGAGGCCTACATTACGGCAAGGACCGTCGGAGAGGAGCACCAGGTGCACCTTGCGTGCCTTCAGGTCACCAGGGACGGATTCAACCCCGAATTCGTGCGTAAACTGCTGCAGACTACCAGGGGAGCGGGCATCAGGCCGTGGCTGGTTCTGATGGACAGGGAGTTTTACTCCGTCGGCGTGTTCAAGGCCGTCAGGGGTGCCCGGATGAAGTTCGTGACTCCTGCCAGGCTCACCGAGGCAGTGAAGAGGGCCATAGAGGAGTACGTCGATGGCAGGAGGGATGCAGTCAGCAGGTATACGGTATCATCGGGCAGCGACAAGATAACATGCAACATGATAATACTGGAAAGGGAGGACAAGAAGAAGAAAAAGTTCCACATCGCCTTTCTTACCAACATGACCGGCTGCACCCGCGAGGACCTGCTGGAGCTTCCCGAGGAGTACCGCAAGAGGTGGGGCATAGAGACCGGATACCGCGACGCCAAGAGATCCAAGCCGCTCACCTGCAGCCGGAACGACTCCATAAGGCTCATGCTGTTCTACCTGGCACTTGCCATGTCGAACATCTGGATGATCGCAAGATTTGGGAGCAAGAAAAAAGCAGTCAAGCTCAAGGTGCTGCTTGCCCGCATCATCAGGCAGCTCACAAGCGTACGGATCAAAAAGCCCCCTGATCCGGACTGAGGCAGGCTGCGGGGTTACAATCGGAACTAACCATATGTGAAGACATCGAAAATGCGGCGATCAGGTGGTACCTCCGCTGATACGCCAAAGCCCAGGAAGGCGTCAGGGAAGGCAAACAAATTCATTACCCATCGACGTAGTAAGGGCATGATATACGTGGGACTGGACGTTCACAAGGCTGCATGGTGCGGTCGTGGTAGGGGTGTCCACCCCCTAGCCCCCACCCACCCACCCAATGATCTTATAGGATATGCTTGCACCCGACGGCATGAAACGTTTCAAATGGATATCATGGTTAGGAATTTACCGCGTTATCAGTATGAGGATAATGCCTCGGGGAACTAACTGCGGGATCGCCTAACAAATGGATGAAGATGGTACTGGGGGAAAGCCCCGAATGGATACATGTCCGCCCATCCTTTGGAAGTGGATCAACCCTAGCGAAAGCCATGCACCATGTCACGAAATCCGGGAAAATGCTTAAAAAGAATTCACATGGATACTGTTCATGTATTAAACCTTATATCTTTCTAAAACTTCGTGTGTTATATGAAAATTAGGTTCGTTAGTCATTGATGTCCCTCTCCATCCATTTTGGGTCTTTTTTTCTGATCGCTTCTGTAGCCTCCCTTGCCAAAAAGGCCTGCAGTGGCGTCTCACACTTGTCGATATCCAGTGCAAAGTGCAGCCTGCGCTCGTTATAGTACTCCACGTATGCAGCCAGGCTCTCATAGTGGTGGATTTCCTTCTCTATGCTGCCGTGCAACCGTTCCAGCTTGCCGTTGGTCTCCGGATGGTACGGCCTGGAGTTTATCAGCCCGATGCCCCGGTCCAGCAGCTCGGCCTCAAATGCAGTCGGCTTCCACGTCCCCTTTGGCATGTTCTTCTTGCTACGGCCGCCGTTGAAGCACCTGCCGTTGTCAGACAGTATGGTAGCCGGCGTGCCAAATCTGTCTATGGCATCCCTGAGTGTTATCACCACGTTTTCTGATGTGGCCTCGGCAAACGTCCGTGCCGCCATGATACATCTGGATGAATCGTCCAAAAACGTGACTAATTTGAGCCCTCTCAGGCGTGGATCCTTCATATCGTGCCAGTCCACGTGCCACATTGCGTTGGAGTACTTGCGCTCATAGCGTAGCCACTTGCGCTGTCCGGATCTTGCAGCAGACTTTGAGACCAGCTTGTTCTCACTCATTATCCTGTATACAGAGTTGTAGCTTATATTCAATTCCTCCCTTGCACGCCTGGCCGTGCGCACCACACCGATGTCCTGCTCGGCGTACAGGCGAAGTACCGTCCGAACCTCATCGCTTGAGGGCGGCGGCGATGCTGGCCTGCCGGGACTCTTTTGCACGTGTATTACGCCGGTTCTTTCGAACTCGGCGCACAGTCTGCCCACGTACTGGGGCGTCACCTTCAGCTCCTCTGCTATTGCCTTGAGCGTCCTGCCCTTCTTACGCTGTCTTGTGGCGTATCTTATCTGTCGCTCTGTCAGTGCTTTCTTTTTCGTCGTTTTTCTTGATCGGTAAAGGGTAAAGTATTCCTTGGCTTTTCTCAAAATCTTAGGCGAACCTAATTTCCATATAAGACACTTTCTAAAACTTCGTTATTTAAAATAGCAAGTAGACTTTATGCGTAATTGGCCCATCTGATCTAAAAATATGACGCGGCAGATCATGGCCTGCATACCTGCAAACCTAAAGATCAGCAATGACCCTGTGACGGTATGGGCCCGGATGACAGGCTTCTCCATGAGCTGCAGGAACAGAACAGGGGGCTAGTCGAGCAGAACGAGCGCCTGAGGAACCGGCTTGCGTTCGAGGACTCGTTGTGGCAGTCCGAGGAGAACAGGGGGAAAGGGCCGCGCGCGGCGTCGGCGGCGGCACGCTGCGGATGCACGCAATCGAGCTTGTAGACGGCATGATCGGCGACCCGGCGCGCCTCTGCGGCGTCACGGGATGCACAAGGGAGTCGTTTGGGATCATACTGGAGCGCTTTACAGATACGGTCATGGACGACGAGGACAGGCCCCTGTTCTGGGAGGACGACGTAAGAGGCGGCGATGCCGGAAACCGGTGCAAGCTGTACATCAGGCACGCGCTGCTTGCAGTACTCATGAGCATAAGGACCAAGGCAACGCAGCATCATCTGGCTACGACATTTGATATTGACCAGTCCACAATGTCCAGGTACCTCCGGTACGGTGCCGTGTTACTGCGCCAGCTCCTGCCTGCCTCCGAAAAGCTAACAAGCATCATCTGCAAGACCCCGGCAGGCAAGCTGGAGGAGGTGCTGATCCCAAAAAAGACGCTCCTGATTGACGGCACCCTGACTCCGGTAGACAGGCCCGGGGACAGGACCGCAAGAAAGACCAGATACTCGGGAAGAAGAAAGCGGCACATGTTCAACACGATAATTACCTCGAACCTGGACGGCCTCATACTGCACTGCGGCAAGACTGTGGACGGAAGCGTCAACGACAAGGGCGTGATGAACGCAGGGGGCGGCCCGGACTTTGGAAGGCACACCGGATCAATGAGGAATGCAAAAAACGCAGACGATCCGGAAGAGGCGTTTGTCGTTTTCAGCGACCTGGGATTTGAGGGCATTCAAAAGATGCTTCCGGGCGCCATACACAGGCAGCCCCCAAAGAAGCCCAGGGACGGGGATCTTACTGCAACGCAAAAGAGGCGCCGCAGGCAGACAAGCAGGGTTCGCGTCAGAGTGGAGCACCACATAGGGCGGCTCAAAAGATATGGCATTCTTACCATGCCGTTTGGCGGAACTGCCAAGGATCTCAATTATTTCATGCAGATAATCACGGGTCTTGAGAACCTCAAGACTATGCTGAAAAGGAAAAAACACTACGGCCAGCTGCTGCAGCAGCTGCATCTGCTGCCAGACACATGACATACGGCGGTACGGACCGCCATTCTTTCTGACTTGTCAGCGGGGCACATTGCCGTGCTGCATGGTTGCGCACGTTCTTTTGGCGCAACTGACTTTTGCGTGCGTCATGACACGAGATGCATGCGGTAATTTGATCCGATCAGCGCATTTGCGTTTGGAAAAGCCTACGGAATTTTTAATCACGGTCGATTACGCATAAAGTCTAGTGTATATGACTGAACTCCACGATCAGATTTTATAAAAATTTCTGGAGAAGTAACGCTTTGAGAGCCAGGACATAGTTCAAAAAGTACAACATATGAGGAATCATATTGTTCATGGTATTCTAAAATATCGATAGATGAGTTTGACAGCTTTTCCCTCAAGTCTGGGTCAACTCTAACGCTTTGAGATATGACTACAGGGAAAATATCCAATGATCCTACAGCCTTGCCGTTCTTGTACATTATGGTTTCCTTCGATTGTAAAAAATCGTTAGATAGAAGCCAAGCTCCGTCAAAATGATGATAAAAAACACGATCATCGCCACCCTCCAGAATTCTTGATAAAACACAAAAATCAGGGTTGCCTCCAAAACAACGTTCAAGCTTGCCACTATTTTGTATGTCCCCAATAATTTCGACTCTGTATTCGTATGGATTGCTCGTCAAACTGACTTTTGGGTTTGTCTCACCTGTTATGAGAATCTGTGTCTCTTGTTCTGCATACACAGAGTCAATGACCGCCATACTTGAGAGCAATAAAAAAAATCCCAACAGAATTACTGCATTCACGTTTACATGGTTTTTGCTACTGGCGCATGATTCGGCCACAGTAAAAACACTCTTCGCCATAGCAAGGAAAAGATGTAGTGATAAATAAAGCATAGTGGCGATTGAAAGTCTCTGATCATCGAAAAGCATCTTCCTGCGTAGCTCATATTCACATGTGTCCAAGATCTTTTGATCTGTAGTGCGCACAGTTGAAATCCGGACATTTTTTATCAAAATAGGCACGATATGTCAAAATTACGGTCCATTTTTTTGATGTGCGCACTATGCACTATGGGGCGGTGACTTCACACCTAGGTTTTATCGTCATGGTATTATATTAGCAAATATCTCCACATATTGTTGGAAAACGAAGCTGGTAAACCAGAACGAGACAAGTCAGAAAAAGACAAGGCTGCAAAAGATTTTTTAGAATTGATTCTTTTGGGTAAAGACAACATTCTAAGAGAATTTTCGTATGTGGTCACCTACCCCTAGATTATTTTGGCCACCTCATCCATGATGGACTTGCCCTGCAGCTTCCATGTCGACACGCATGTATTGAGCCATCCATGCCTCTCCGTCCAGACCAGGCCGCCCTTGATCTGGCCGCTTATCTTGAATTGAAGTACGACGGGGCGCAGCGCCCGCTCTGCACCATTGTTGGTCGGCTCGACACCCTCGTATTCCAGAAACGCAAACATGCACGGCAGGGCCCTGTGCATCCTCTTGAGAAGGGGCTCCAGCGGGCCGCCCCATGCATCAACGTATCCGAACAGCATGTTCTGCATGTTGGTCTCAAACCGCCGGCGCAGCTCCGGCGAGTGCCGCCCCATCAGTCCGTCGGCACTGCTTATCCCCGTCCTCTCCTCGAGCTCCCGGAGATCCTCCCCGGACAGCTTGTCCCAGCCCTCAAGACACTCCCTGGCATCCTTGAACAGCTGCTGCATCTGCCGGTACAGGACTCCTGCAAACAGCAGGGCGCCCTTTTTCTGCGAGCCATACAGGAGGAACCGCAGCTCGTGCGCCCGGCACCGCTGGAGCCTTCCCAGCAGCCCGAACCTCTTGTATGCGGGATATCCATCCGATGTGACGACGCCCCCGTACCCGCCCATGTACTGGTCCAGGATCCGGGCGCTCCTGGTGTCTGCATATATCATGAACACGCCCACCGCCGACAGCATGGCCCACGCCCATCCCAGCCTGCCTGCCAGGTTGATCCCCGTCTCGTCTATGCAGACCGTCTTTGAGCTTCTTACCTCCTCTGCGATGGCCTCGGCAGGCGCCTTTGCGGCGTCGCAGACGCGTCCTATGCTGTTGATTGCAGTTGACTTTGACATGTGCACGCCCAGGATATCTGACATTATACCCGGGATCCTGTTGTGTGGGACGCCCTCGCTGCGCAGCTTTGTGACGGCTGTGACCACGCTCGTGTCATAGCTGCCGCGTCGGGGCAGGCCGTCGGGGGCAGTATGCATGGTGCCGCATTTCGGGCACACTGCCCTCTGTGTCTCGTGGCGCGTCTCGGTGTACTTTATCTTGAATCCTATCATGTCGCGCACCTGCGGCTTTTTCATGATCTCTGTGGTGGTGCCGCACTTGCACTCCGGCGCCCGTCCACCCGGAAAGCAGTGTTTCTGTACCCTGGTGGGCCGGTGGGTGCGCGATACGCCCTTGTGGCCCTTCTGGCCGCCGGGCTTTTTTCTGTCCTCCCCGGTGCCGTCATCCCCGGCTGCAGCATCGGGCCGGGCCCTCTCCTTTCTCCTCTGCGCCTTTTGCCTCTTCCACTCCAGCGAGTCTGCCGACGGGGGCGAGTTCTCGTTCTCGTAGTACCGGAGCCGGTTGTCCTGCTCCCTGATGGTCTTGTCGCGCTTTTCAAGTGTCTTGTTTAGCCTTTCAATGGTCCTGCCCTGCTCCTCAATGATATTGTCACGCTCCTTGAGGTCCTTTTTTAGATTCTTTATCGTCTCCGTGGGCGATGCTGTAGATGCCTTGATCTCGTAGCATGCGGAGAGCTGACCTTTCACAATGCCTAGTCTACGCGATCATAGTATAAGGATCAGCACCGTCAGTAATGTTTACCCTATTGTGAGGGGTAGGTGACCTCATACGAATTTTCAGACAAGCAAATGATACAGAATTTGCCTCAAGTATCGTCACCTAACACTGTAGAGGAGGTAAGGAAAAAGCTTGAAGATGAAAAAATTATAGGAGAAGCAAGTATTGGCACAGATGGTGAAAAGTTTTACAAAATAATAGATGAAGTGGAAGCTAGTCGTCGGTACAATCGAGCTATTGGTTCAGTAGTTAGAAATACGTAGTGTCTACGATTGAAAACCAAGCAGTTTTGTATCAAAATAGGCACGATGTGTCAAAAACATGATCAATTATTTGGTGCAGACACTACGCTACGTCATCTTTTGCCCCTTAAATCAAACGGCATCATACACACCATGTTCGGAGACGATGACGAGGGAAAGAGCAAGGGAGACCTTGTCAGGTTCGGAAAGAAGGCCTTCGTCGCGATGATATTCATCATTGCCGCACCTACAATCATAGCGCCCCTCATGGGGGTCGACATCAACACGTTCTGTGCGGTGGGCGAGGACGAGCAGTGTCAGGAGAACGCGATATTCTCAGAGGACGTCACGGGCCTGATAAGCATAGCCCTCAACGCGATACGGATAGGTGGGGCCGTGGTGATCATAGTTGCCTTTGGGATAAAGGGCATCCAGTACAGGTTTGTTCCGCGCCCCTGACCGTGCCGGGATCATATCCTCGGCCTCCATACTCTTTTTGTATTTTTTTACAAGGCCCGATATAGACTGGGCCTCCATACCGGCAATACTCGGGATGTGGGCATCTGCCATGTATCTGGATCTGCGCATCACGTTTGCGAACAGCTTCCGCATACCAGGACACGAGCAGAGCATCATACTGTCCGCGGTATACAGGAAATTCTCAATCAGAATCTCTTGGCTGATAACCGCAGTAGTTGAGACGGCATGCGTTGCATCGCTGCCCGTCATCGTCACGCATGAGTTTGACCCGGGTGCAAGCATGGCAGTAGCGTACATGTTTGCCGCGCTTCACGGTACTGCGATACTCTCAAACGAGAGGTTCCTAGAATCAAACAGTAACTGATATACTCAGGAGCCAGGCGATGCCACGCCGTAGTATCTGGAGGTTATCCCAAACACGTCGCGCACGCTGTGCGCCCTGCTCCTCACGCACTCGTCAAGAAGCGAGATGCGCCTCCCTATGTCTTTCCCGATGTCATCTATGCCGAGAAATTTGGTGGCATCCCTTATCTTTACGCTGTTAGATACCACGTCATCTATGTCGCCCGGCAGGAACGACTCCGCTGCCGGATCATACGAGAACAGCTCGTGCAGCTCCGGGACGGCTCCCCCGGCCACCTCCGTTACACTTGTGACCCTCCTTGCCACGGTTTCCCTGCCCGTCTTCACCTTCTGTATCTGGATAAGATAGTCTATGCTTGCCTGCTGGGTCTGCGTGACTCCCATCTCGTCGCCGCCCAGCCTGACCATCAGGTCGCCTGCGCCGGGCGCATGTATGCTGGATACGCACCCGTGCCCGGTGAGCGCGACCTGGAACAGCTGCTGCGCCTCCCTTCCGCGGACCTCGCCGACTATGACATAGTGCGGCTTTTTTCTCAGCGCGGCCATGCCGAGGCCCATTATATCAATGTCGTAATCCGACTTGGCAAGGTGCGGGCTGGCCCGCGTGACCATGTACTCGTTCCAGTAGTGCGGTATGCTCAGCTCCCGCGTCTCCTCGATGGTCAGCACGTGCCACCGGGGGTGCATCATGCAGGCAAGGGCGTTTATCATGGTCGTCTTGCCCGAGCCCGTCTCGCCTACTATGAAGGAGAACGATCTTGCGTCGTTCATCACCCAGACGTATGCGGCAAGCAGGGGGCTGAGCACGCCGGATTCCAGCAGGTGCGTTATCGTATACGGCTCCCTTGGAAACTTTCTGATCGCAAGCGTGGATCCGGGCCTTGAGACCTCGTCCTTCCACGTTATGGTTATCCTGTCGTTGTCGTGGGTGGAACAGTACGATATGGGCTTGGATATCGTGGGGGCCGTGCCGTTGCGCTGGGCCATTATCTGCAGCAGGCCGTCAAGGGATTCCTGCGTTGCAAACCTGATGTTGGTCTTGAGCATCTCGGCCTCCGGGTGGTCGCGGTGGATGACTGCCACCTCCCTGTCAAACCTGGTGCATATTATATCCTCTATGCCCGGATCCCTCATCAGCACGTCAAGCTCCCTGTATCCGGCGATGTCGCGTATCAGATAGTACTCGATTGCCTCCTTTTCTGCCCCGTATATGTCGAGCACCGCCGTCTGCCTTGCCTCCTCCTCGAGCCTGTCCTTTACCGCCTGCACGGCATCCCCCACGTGCGTGTCCGCAAACGAATAGTACAGGTTCTCCATCAGTCCCCGCCACACCCTCTCCGCCCTGGCGCTCAGTGCGGGCTCGGACACGAGGTACCTGCCGTCACGCGTTATGTGTACGGTAGCACCGTTTACCCCGTATGACCCTATAACGTCTCCCGGATCGCTGGTCTCAAACCGCGCTATGCTGAACTCCCCGGCATGGTGCTCCACACGCGTCAAGCGGTGCCGCCCTTTTAAGGCCGGGCCCGCTTGTCTGGTGTGAGGTTCTCGTACCACTATACCGTAACGCCGACAAACTTTGTCACGCTTCCCGAGCAAAAGCAGCGCAAGAATCTGGGCGAGTTCTTTGATCTGCTGCGCGTGATATCCAAGCCGATTCGGATAAGGCTGGCAAGAAAGATGCTGACAATCCCGTGGACGGGCAGATGGTGGGGATGCCCATACTGCAGCTGTATGTCTCAAGCGGCGAGCCGCTCAACCGGATATTTGATGCGCTGCGCTACGAGTATACCGCCGATATCGGCGGGCACGGGCAGATCAGGATACTGCGCGAGGGCTGGCGCCACATGGACGTGGATGTCGGCGACGGGGCGGCCGCGGTGGCAAAGTGCTTTACGCTGCGCCGCCTCCCCTACGAAATTGCGTGGGGGTGGATTGCGACGGGGATATTTCCCGCATGCCACGAGGTGGACATCTGGATAGAGCCCGTGCGGCACCAGGACGCGCTCGAGGGCATACGCAAGAGAAAGGAGCTGGTCTACGAGTCCTCGCTGCGCTCAAAGTCTGCAGCAGCCGAGTACGAAAAATTAGAGCGCGCAGAGACGTCGATGAGGCAGAACCACTCGGGCCTGTTCCGGTGCAGGGTGGTATGCATCCTGGTGGCGCCGGACCTCAAGGGACTGCGGACGGCCGTCTTCAACCTGGGTGGGAGGTTTCTGGGAGCGGGTACCACCATCAAAAAGAACGGCGACTATAAGATAGAGTTCATGGATCATGCGGACTATGCGTCGATAATCGAATATGTGAAAAAGGCAGGGCCAAAGCACGTTGTGACAGACTCCGTACGCGGAGGGCAGGGACAAAGGCTGGCAAAGGCCATACGGGATATGGGGATTGACGCAGTTGCACGTCCGTCTTCGGTGTGATGACGTTGATGTGCACGGGATCGAGGCAGTATGGCCTGATTTGTCAAGATATGGCAATACTATAGACGTAACAAAGAAGGAATCTATCTTGAAATAGGTTTTAATTTTAATCTTGAAGACAAATCACCATTGTTTGGAATAAAGTACACATCAGACATTATGGTTCCAAACTTTTCAGCCGTCATGTTTAGAAAATCTTTTGACTTTTGGATTAGATTCAAGCGATGCAACAAACCAAAGTTGCTTTCCAAGTAGGCCTCTATGTTAAAGTAAGACAGGATCTTTAGAAACTCAAAAAATATCTCAGTATTTCTGGGCTCATAGCCTACTGCCGTGGTATTACGTGTTATATTGGCATGTGAGCTGTTGCTTAGTTTTTCATAAAGTCTGTCAATTCCTGCTTTACGTTCTTCATCATACAGTACATCTCTAAAAGATTTGGGCATGTACTTGCTTTTGAATTTACAAAAATCGCTTTTGGTTCGAAACTGCAAAGGTTCACCATTAAGATATGCCTGGCAATCTTCTCCCTGCAGTTCTTTGAGGGCATCATCGTATTTTTTCATGTGAATTTTCTCATGTACCATTATTCTTCTAACTTCATCAGGGAATAATAGACCTTATGCGTAAACGAAATTAGCGGCGATGCCCCTGGCGCACGGGCTACAAATGAGGCAAGTCAGGGCCGGCGCACGCGCGACTGTACCTTACAACGTTGAAAATATTTGATCAAAACCACAACTATTTTCAGACGATTGATTTAGATCCGGGATCCATTCTCGCATAAGAGTAATGGCAAAGTCCGAGACCGAGCAGATACGACTGCTGAAGAAGAGAATCGAGCAGTACGAGAAGAAGGTACAGGACAGGAAGGAGAAGGCGCGGGACAAAAAGAAGATCAAGAAGTATGAGAAGAGGATCAAGAGGCACGAGAAGAAGAGCAGGCAGGACAGGAAGAAGGCGCGGGACAGGACGGAGAGGATGCAGTACAGGAAGGAGATCAGAGAGTACGAGAAGAAGAGCAGGCAGGACGGCAGGAGGCAGGAGTGGGATCAGGAGAGGATAGGGCAGCTGGAACAGCAGCTGGACGCCGAGCGCCGGATGTGGCCCGCAACCTGGGATGACGACAGGCGCTCCGCGGACAACGCCGCCCTCATGCACAGGCTCGAGGTGCTCGATGACATAATCGGTGGCGGGTCCCTGCAGCCCACCACGTCGATGAACCTCCGCCAGTTTGACTACATATATGACCGGTTTACGAAGCTTGCCAAAAAGCACACAGAAGGCCCCCTGTTCTCAGAAGACGAGGACAACTTGCCCGGAAACCGGTGCAAGCTGTCCTACCGCCACGCCCTGCTGATGTCGCTGATGCGCAAGTACGGAAACCCGACACAGGAGCAGCTTGCGGCATTCTTTGGCATAGACCAGAGCACCGTATGCAGGTACCTCAGGTATTGCGACATGATATTCACCAAGATACTGCCCACGCCGGACGCCGTATCGCGAAAGATACGAAACGCCCGCACGATCAAGGAAGTCAAGAAGATCGTCCCGGATCTGACCGTGATTGTAGACGGCACGCACATCGACATACAGCGCCCCACAGACAAGGAGCCAAGAAAGGAGGCATACTCTGGCAAGAAGAAGAGCTTTACGCGCAACACCCAGGTGATTGCCGACAAGAAGGGACTGGCGATGTATGCAAGCAAGTCGGCGCCCGGAAGCACGCACGACCTCACCATGATAAAGAACAACCCACCGGATCTGGGAATCCTGACTGCCAGGATGCGCAGCAACAGAAAGCACCCCGAGGACGAGAAGGTAAAGATGTTCTCTGACCTGGGATACATGGGAATCGAGGAGGTGTATCCCGGGGCCACATCCGTGCAGCCCGACAAGAAGCCAAGGAAAGGCAAGCTTACAAAGAAACAGAAAGCGCAGAACAGGAGGATAAGCAGCAAGAGGGTGACAGTAGAGCACGCCATAGGACGGATAAAGCAGTACAAGCGGATGCGTGATCCGTACGACGGGACCGCCGAGGAGTTCGACAGGGAGTTCCAGGTGACGGCCGGGCTTGCCAACTTTAGGCTGCTGTGGGACAAGCGGAACAAGAAGCTCATGCATGGGTTCTGATACCACGATACGGAGCGCATTGCGGCGCCACACGATGCCGCACTATACTGTAGTTTTTACCAGCTGTAATGGCTCGTAGCTGCACTATATACGGACTCTGCCGCCCTCATACACGTCATGTGATGCCGTCAGCCTTGCATGTGTGGCCGGCCACCGTCGGAATATTTCGATCCGGTCGATTACGCATAAGGTCTATTCTTCACGTAGTAGCTTGTTGCATAACTCCGACTAGAGCCCAGCCAATTCTTCCGGATTACTACCGGCGCTCGGTTCCTACACGGCAGCCACCGCCTCTGCGATCCACTTGTTGTACAGCCATATCCTCAACTTTACCTCCTGCACTATATTGGACCACTTGAGGGCCTTTACGTCCTCGCCAAACATGCGCTTTATGGCCGATATCACGATCTCGACGATCCATCTGATGCCAAAGCCGATCGTGCTCTTCCAGTACCGCAGGTTCTCCTGCCTCTCCTCCTTTGATAGGCTGCCCACCGGCTCCTCGGGGCCGCCCCCGAGCTGCCATCGCACCAGCAGGCCCCACTTGTCGCCGCTGCCCCTGCCCTTTGCATTGCAGCTTGTCAAGAGCCGTATGAGTGGCCTTATGCCTCGCTTGTGGCACTCGGCTATGTTTTTCCTTGAACCGTATCCGCCGTCTGCAAGCAGGATCTTGCCCGGCATGTCCTGGTTCTCGCCGGTGCCGAGCCGCGCCAGCGGCGATGTCCCGTCTGCAAGCATGTTGGGGATCTTGACTGCGTCTGCGCTGTCGGTGCAATTTTTCTCCTCTTCCTTGATATTCTTGACTGCGTCTGCGCTGTCGGTGCAATTTTTCTCCTCTTCCTTGATGTTCCTGGACGCCTCATCAAGCAGTTCCTTCAGCTCCGTGCTGTCGCCGACTGCCTCGTCTGTGACGGCTACTGCCAGCACCTGCTTGGTGTCTGCGTCGACCATCAGGTGCATCTTGACAAATCCGCGCCTTACCTTCCATTTCTTGCGTATCCACTCGCCCCGGTTGTGCTGCGAGGCCCGTGGCATCGGCTATCATGACCAGGTTACGGGTCTTGTCGCGCACCGTAATTATGTTCTCTGCAATGTCGACGTCAAGCTTCTGGTACGAGGTCACCTAGTTTTGACGTGTTTTGACAACCTGCTTAACATATTGCGATCATGCTGATCAAATACGATGCCTGTATAGCATCAACATGAAAGGCCGTCGACCCACATACCGCGAACTAGAGGCCACAATCGTATCATTCACAGACAGAATAAGCACGCTAGAAAATAACCAAAAGGCAATGTGCAGGATGATGAAGGAGAAGGACAGGACAATCGAGGAGCAGAACAGGATGATGAAGGAGAAGGACAGGACAATCGAGGAGCAGAACAGGCGGCTCCGGTACTACGAGAACGAGAACGTATGTGGTCACCTACCCCCACCAGTCAGGCATGAATCGGCATGTACAATTATGATTTTCGTGCCTAGCTGGCAAAGGGACGTGACCACATACACGAGAACTCGCCACCGTCTGCAGAATCACTAGAGTACAAGAGGCAAAAGGCGCAGCGGAAAAGGGAGAGGGCCAGTAACCGTGGCAACGGCAGCAATAGTGGCACCGGCAAAAAGCCGGGAGGCCAGAGGGGCCACAAGGGGACATCCAGAAGACACGACCCACAGAAGACGGTGCTTCACACGTTCCAGGACAACGACGGGACGTGCTCGCCGGTGTGCATGTGCGGGAGGGCCATGGACATAACTGCCCTGATACGGGACATCATCGACTTTGAACCGGTCCGGATGACAGAGACGCGACACATAACCGAGCGTGCCACATGCAGACTGTGCGGCATTACGATATCAGCAGACGACGGACTCCCAAGGAGGGGCAGGTACGGCAAGCACATGATCTCCCTTGTGTCTGCCTTGCGCGCAAGGCACATGCCGCTACAGTCCGTGGCAGACACGCTCAAGGATTTTACCGGCAGGAGCATCGCCAAATCGACCGTAATCAACATGATCGGAGGGGTATGCGACTCTATGCAAAAGCCGTCAGGCGCGATCCTGGGCGGCATCAAGAGATCATCCAACGTCAGAATAGACGAGACTGCGGCCAACATGAACGGCAGCCGCATATGGACATGGACTGCCGAGACGGACAACGGCGTGTTTGTCAAGTACAATACGAGCAGGGGCGCACTGTTCCTGGACAGGCACATGGACAAGTATGGCAGAATAGTGACATCTGACAAATATTCGGTGTATGACAGGTTCAACGGGGAGGACAGGCACCAGCTGTGCTGGTCGCACGAGCTGCGCGTATCAAAATACGCGGCGCAAAAGCAGGGCGCCCCGCTGTTTGCGGGAATACTGTACGAGCAGCTTCGGCAGCTGTACCGCAGCGCCGTCAGGGCAGCGAGGAGGAAGGACAGGGGCAAGGATCTGCGCAGAAGGTTCGAGTCCTGGCTGCGCAACATACTGTTCGGGTACCGGGAAAGCACGGACGACCCCGTCCTGGGCCCGGTACTGCGCAGACTGACAAGCTCGCTGCCGCACCTGTTTACGTTCCTGGAGCACGACGGCGTGCATCCCACAAACAACGCCGCAGAGCGTGCCCTCCGTTACGCCGTCGTCTTCCGCAAGATAAGCGGGCAGATCAAGGGAGGGGAACTCTGGATGAGGAGGTGGTCGTGGTTTATGACGTGCATACTGACATGGAGGGCAAGGGGCAGATCCGTAGCAGACGAGGTCATGAAACTGGTTTAGGAACGTGACCTCGTACCGTGGCCCACCTCGAAAATTAATATATGATAAAAAGAAGCGGTGAGTGTGGGAGTCGAACCCACGATGTTCCTTCCGAGAACAATCGCCTTTCAGGGCGACACCTTACCGTGCTAGGTAAACGCACCATGTATTATAGAATCCTTAAGGATTATATGAATGTATAACTTTCCTTAAGGAAATAACAATTCTTAAATTATGAGTGTTCCTGTTTCGTTCCATGGGACGATGGAAAAAGGATGAGACCCAATACACTGTCCGGCTGAATCATGATGAAAGGAGGGGATGCATAGCAATAATACCAAAGCCCATTCTAGAAGAGTTGTCACAGCCGGATCAGATAACGTTCAAGATGTCGAAGCGCGGCATACTGGTGGAGACCGGGGACTATACTGATGATCATTGAAAATTTCGCCTCCCTTACACGCTGCGCTCAAGATACTTGTAGATGTCAATCTTGATGGAGCACGTCCTAAAGTATTCCGAGACGGCCCTTTTGAGGTGATCTACCGTGTCATAAAAGGCCGACGTGACCGGCCCGTACTTGGCATCCTTCGACTGCCTCCATGGCGCTCAGCTCCGGCCTGGCTACCGGCAGGTACAGCAGGACAACGTCGGGATTTTTCTTCAGGTACCTGCGGACCTTCATTGCAGCAAAGGCGTCTATTCCCGTCATGCTCATCACCATTGGCCTCGTACCTTGAATCAGGCAAGTCATGCACGCCTGCAGGCGCGTCGATCACAGGCCTTGTCCGCATATCCCGCAGGGCCGCCCCGGATCCGGCGGCTATAGCTGCAGGTGGGAGCGCTCGCCGAGCAGGAACCTGTGCGGGCCGCCAGGCTTTGCCGGCTCGACTGCCGAGCCGTGTGCAATTATGCTAGAATCGATCTCGATTCTAGACTCGACGGCGCACTCTGACATCACGATGGAGTTTTTTATCTCACAGTTTTTTATCGTGCAGTTGTCCCCGATTGAGACATAGGGACCTATGCGGGCAGCGGGCCCGATGTGACAGTTCCTGCCGACGATTACGGGCCCGATGACAAGCGAGTCCCTGGAGACTGCCGTGCCCCTGCCAAGGACGACATTATCGTTTACTGCGGCATCAGGGTCAATCAGGAACTGGTTCTCCGTGCCTATCGAGTCCAGGACCAGCCTGTTTGCGTGTATTATGTCCTCCGGGGTTCCCGTATCCTTCCACCACCCCGTGACCGTATCGTACCCGATCCTTTGGCCCCGCCGCAGCGACAGGTCCAGTGCGTCGGTGATCTCCAGCTCCCCGCGCCAGGAGGGCTTGAGGTCATCGATGACCCCAAAGATCTTGGGCGACAGAAAGTAGATCCCGATGACGGCAAGGTTGGAGGCTGGATCCTTTGGCTTTTCGGTGATCCTTTTGATCGTACCCGGGCTGCCGCCGTCCAGCTCGGCGATTCCGAACCGCCTCGGATCGTCGACCTCGCATAGAAGGACCATCGCGTCCAGCTCCGAGCCGGAGAACCTCCGGGTATAGTCCCCAAGGCTCCTCCTCAGGACGTTATCCCCCAAGTAGACGATGAACCTGTCATCTCCGACAAAGTCCCTGCACAGCCCTATGGCATGTGAGATCCCCCTGGGCCGGTCCTGGGCAATGTAGGTTATGCTGACTCCGAACCTCTGTCCGTCGCCATAGTACTCCTCGACCTTTTGTGGGTGCGTGCCCCCGGTGACTATGCCTACTTCGCGCACCCCGGCCTGCTTGAGATCCTCTAGGGCATACTGGGACATCGGCTTGTTTGCAATGGGGAGCAGCTGCTTGGGGCCCGTATGCGTCAGGGGCCTCAGCCTCGTCCCATGTCCCCCGTGAAGTATGATCCCCTTCATCCCTTGGCTGTGCGGGGCTCCTTAATATAAAATCAGCCAGGCATGGCCCTGCAACCCAGGTGATCGTCTCATGCCAGCTCCTCCTAGCACTGGCGTCCTTCATCCATTTCGGGTCGCTTTTCCTGATCGCCCCCGGGTGCCTCCCGACTCCCGCCCTAGCGCGTCAGCTAAAAGCCGATCCTCTTTATCAGAATGGGCACGATGTGCCAGGATCATGGGCCGTCTTTTGATGAATGCCATGACTGGGCCCAAAGTGATTCATGACCAAAAACCACGGACATCCGGATTCTTCCACCAGCCTGCCAGATAATCTGACAAGTGTGGCTTTTGCAGGAGTTTTGGCCCGGCAGAATCAGAGTATCTGGCCGTCCATTGATACTGCGTCGCAGGCCTCCTTTGCATCAAGCAGGTACTTGTACCACTCGACGGTCCTCGTCTGCATAGAGTCGGTCGTTTCCCCGGACTTTAGTGCCGCATAGATCTCCCTTGCGCCGTCTGCCACGGTCCACCTTGTCCCGTATCCGAGCGTATCGCGGATCTTGTCAAAGCTGATCCTGTAGGAGCGCGAGTCCGGATCACCGTACCAGCGCTTCTTGAAGGGAATCCTGATTGCGCCTGCCACCTCCTTGGCCAGCGGCAGTATCTGATAGTTTTGGGCATCAGAGCCGACGTTGAATATCTGGCCGCCGACGCTCTCCTTTGGTGACCTGATTACGGCGACGTAGGCCTCGGCCACATCCCTTACGTGGATAAACGGCCTCCACTGCCTGCCGTCGCGCATGATCGGAATCTGCCTGTTCTTGAAGAATCCCAGCACCATCCCGTTTACCGCCAGGTCAAACCTCATCCTGGGGGAGAGTCCAAAGACCGTGGCAAACCTCAGCATGGTTGCCGTAAACTCCTCGTCGGCAAGCCTTTTGGCGGCAATCTCTGCCTTCCTGTTGGCCCTGGCATAGGTGGTCAGCGGGTTGATCGGGGACCTTTCGTCCAGCTGCCCGTCCCTGAACCCGTAGATGCTGCAGCTTGATGCCAGGATGTACCTGCCCACGCCCCGCTGCTTGGCCAGTCTTGCCACCCTTGCGCGTCCCCTAAAGTTGATGTCCATCGTTCTTTTGGGATCCAGCTCCCCGCTGGGATCGTTTGAGAGCGCGGCCAGATCCATCACCGCGTCTATGCCGTCGAGGATCTTCTCATCAAAGTACCTCGTGTCGTCCTGCACGAGCTTGAGCCTTGGGTTTTTGGAGACGTGCTTTAGCTTGTCCCTGCCAAAGTAGAACCTGTCAAGTACGGTGACGCCGTACCCTTCCTCAAGCAGCCTTGGAACAAGCACGGATCCGATATAGCCGCCCCCACCTGTCACCAAAACCCGCATGATACATCAAGGGGAGGTCTGTATTTAATTGGCATGATCTGAGAAGACAAAGTCGTTGTCGGCATCCTCAAGGGAGGGCTGCCGGGAGTCCTTCTCAGACAGTGTCGGCTCTGTGACCGGCCAGTCGATGCCGATGTCTGGATCATTCCACAGTATTCCGCGATCATCCTCGGGGGAGTACTCGCTGCTTACCTTGTAGGTGACGTCTGCCTCCTCGCTGAGCACGCAAAAGCCGTGGGCGAATCCTTCGGGAACATAGAGGAGCCTGTGGTTTGCCTCGGAGAGCGTCTCCCCCACCCACCTTCCATATGTGGGCGAGCCCCTGCGGATATCCACTGCGACGTCAAAGATCTCCCCCCTGACGACCATCACGAGCTTTGCCTGCGCCCGGGGATCCTTTTGGTAGTGCAGTCCCCTCAGCGCACCCCCGGCAGAGCGGGAGTGGTTGTCCTGGACGAACCTTGCCCGAACCCCGTTTTGTGTGAATTCGGACTCTTTGTAGCTTTCCAAAAAGAATCCCCGGTCATCGGGAAAGGGCTTGGCGTCTATGAGGATCACGCCGGGGATCTCTGATGGCATAAAGGAGAACGGCAATGCCAGTCAGGGCAGGCGAGGCGTATAATAGTTTTTCATGGGATGCAGTGTGAGTTTACCCCTCACCTACCCCCATCAGTCAGGCACGAATTAGATGCATGATTGTGATTTTCGTGCCTAGATAGCAAGGGGACGTGGCCACATACAAAATAATTGTAGGGATATCGTAGGCGTCCCGATCGCCTCTGCCGTCCATGTAGTCTCATATCAGACATGAACCCGGTGCGGGCCCACATCTTCCCAGAAGTAACCGACTCGTGGAGGTGCAGGAGGTAGCAAGCGGATCTGCAGTAGCCTCATTTGGATTGTTTCGAGCCTGCTGATGTCGCTGATGCGCAAGTACGGAAACCCGACACAGGAGCAGCTTGCGGCATTCTTTGGCATAGACCAGAGTACGGTATGCAGGTACCTCAAGTATTGCGACATGATATTTCTCAAGATACTGCCCACGCCGGACACCGTATCCCGTAGGATACGAAACGCCCGCACGATCGAGTGGGTCAAGGAGATCGTCCCGGATCTGACCGTGATTGTAGACGGCACGCACATCGACATACAGCGCCCCTTGGACAAGGAACCAAGAAAGGGGGGCGTACTCGGGCAAGAAGAAGGACTTTACGCGCAACACCCACGGGTGATTGCAGACAAGAAGGGACTGGCGACATATGCAAGCGAGTCGGCGCCCGGAAGCGCGCACGACCTCACCATGATAAAGAACAACCCCTCGGATCTGGGAACCCTGACTGCCAGGATGCGCAGCAACAGAAAGCACCCCGAGGACGAGAAGGTAAAGCTGTTCTCGGACATGGGATACGTGGGAATCAAGAATCTGTACCCGGTGGTCATATCCATGCAGCCCCACAAGAAGCCAAGGGGGGCAAGCTTACAAAGAAACAGAAAGCGCAGAACAGGAGGATAAGCAGCAAGAGGGTGACAGTAGAGCACGCCATAGGACGGATAAAGCAGTACAAGCGGATGCGTGATCCGTACGACGGGACCGCCGAGGAGTTCGACAGGGAGTTCCAGGTGACGGCCGGGCTTGCCAACTTTAGGCTGCTGTGGGACAAGCGGAACAAGAAGCTCATGCATGGGTTCTGATACCACGATACGGAGCGCATTGCGGCGCCACACGATGCCGCACTATACTGTAGTTTTTACCAGCTGTAATGGCTCGTAGCTGCACTATATACGGACTCTGCCGCCCTCATACACGTCATGTGATGCCGTCAGCCTTGCATGTGTGGCCGGCCACCGTCGGAATATTTCGATCCGGTCGATTACGCATAAGGTCTAATCGATATAGGGTTTGATCCATCTTACTGCAAAAACCGGTACAATACCCAAGTGATCACAAATATCTATTTTAATATCAATTTCATCTGGAGGAATTATGTCCAGTGTGTTTTTTACTTCAACTCCTATTACAAATTCCTTGTCTTTTTTCTTGGCTATAAAATCCAAATTGTGATGTGTTGTTGTCCATTTTTTCCCACCATATTCATTGGTGTGCTTTCCTTTTATTTCAAATTGAGAAATTTGTAATTGGTTTTCTACAAGACTCTCTAACTGCTTCCCTAACACCTTTGCATTTTTGTCACTGCTGTATTTTTCAATTAGCTTGGCAGTGTTGAGCGCATGTGTTTTCATCATTTTGAGTCCCCGAGAGGTTTTTACAGCTTCAGAGTTTGCATAAAATTTTATCCTTGAGATTTTTCTCAAATTTCCTAGTTCTGGAATGTCGGTTTTGTCTAGACTTGTGATGTATCCCTCGTTTTCTAACTCCTTCAAGGCATCAGTTATTATCCACTCAAAAAAATCATTTTCATACAATACCTGCAGCTGGTGATGATAATATGGTGTCTTTACAGGATCGTTTTTCTTATTCACAAAGTGTTTTTTTAAAGCGGTCTTAGCCTCAATAATTTTAGGATCCTTTTCCAATATTTTTTTCCCAAAATCTACTTTTTTAATTTTGTTCCGCTTTTTTCATTTCTTTAAATATCTTCTTTTTATCATTTTCTAAAAAGTCCTTCTCCTATTGAATACATACTAGTCTTTTGTCTTCCCAAATGTACCCGACCCGTGGCGGTGGAGGCGATGTATAGATCTGTAGGTATACAAGATCATGTCCCCCTTGCTGGACAGGCATGAGAATCACAACCGCACAAAAGCTTGTCCCTAGCTGTTTAAGGCTAGGTGGCTTTGTACCCGGAGTTTGCCCGCCTCCGGGGATACGGCGCTGGTGGCATGGTCATAAAGGCCCAACCAGCAGTGCCGCCTAGTCCTCCCAGAAGCAACCGACTCGCGGCGGTGCAGGAGGTGGCAAGCGGATCTACAGGCAGCCTCATTTGAATTGTTTCGAGCTTGGGATAATTTGACGTGGTACTTCTGGGAAGACTGCACAAAAGGCAACACAAATATCGTACGAGGTCACCTACCCCCATCAGTCAGGCACGAATTAGATGCATGGTTGTGATTTTCGTGCCTAGCTAACAAGGGGACGTGACCACATACCAAATATCCATACGGGCCATACCTTACGGTAGTGTTGCGGTCCAACAGTACGGGATTGTGTTAAAAAATTATACCGTAAGGTTGTAGCACAACACGCGAGCGAACAGCTCTACAGTGATGGTTCCGTCCAGCTTTGAACGCAGGACGGATCCAGTCCTTTCCTTCATTACCAAGAACAAGGACTCTGCCTAGCTCCTCTGGTGATGTGCGCGCCAGAACTCGTCTGGCCTGTCACGCAGCCACCGCAGCATCCTGGCCCTTGCACTGAACCCGCGTGGCTTCTTATGCCCCTTTGCCGGCTTTATGACAGATCCGCGGCCACTCTTCGCAATCAGCTCGCAGTTTTTGTACGAGTCGTATGCAGAATCCAGCGCCACGATGCCGCATCCTCCTCGGGGGATGCGGCCGAACATACGGGCAAACTCCGGCGAGTCGCCTGACGTGCCCGATGTGGCCTCGAATGACAGTATCCTGCCCCCGATTGCGCCTATCACGTACAGCTTTGCAAAGTCGTGCCCGGTCATTTCGCCGTATCTTGCGTGGTGCCAGCTCCTGTGCCTGCGTAGGCCGAACCCCGCCGGGCCGCCATGCAGGTCAGCTGTGCGCCTACCGTCTGACACGGCCGGCACGACCTCGTCCATGAAGTCCTTGCCCATGTCCCAGAACATGGTCATCCTGCTGTGCAGGGTGGACTGCGAGCGCGCGGTCCAGGCCGCACCTCCTGAGATCGTCCAGGTTTGCATCCGGGTGCGTGGCCATGATCCTGCAGGACAGGCCGTTTTCGATCCCGGGGATCGCGATGCGTATGGCAGACCACGCAAGACGGGCGTCGATTCCCGTCTCGGCCGCCATCCTCCCAGCCGCCCTGCGCACGATCCCTCTCAGGCTCTTCCTTGCCCTCTTCTTGCGGGGGCTCTCCTGCCTGCGCTTCTGCTCGTAGAGTCGGTAGTATTCCGCATTCTTTTTGTCGTTGCTCATCATGATGTCCGGGATCGGCTGATCAAGATCGCCTTCGGTGCCGTGCGCCCGTAATCCATAAGCCTGGCGGTCATTTTGCGGAAATTTTTTGGACAACCCCCTGGAGACCGTCGGCGAAGGCATGGCCCCGTGCGTCGGGGCCTCGGACAGGCACAACGCCATCTATACTGCAGGCGACTTTCAGGTTCCGGACGCGCGCGTCCATTCCAACGGGCAGGTGGCCGGCTGTATAATGTCTGCACGCGAGGTGCCGACGGCCCCGGGACTGCTCCGCAATCCCACCGACGAGTGAATCCGTAGCGTCGCAATAAGGTCCGAGCCCGACTAGATCCTGGACTGCCTTGCAGGAACCGTTGGCCGGCAGCTTGAACAGCTGAGGGAGACGGGGCTGATCACCGGGGGCCAGAGGCTGGATGCGGCAATAGACATGCACCTGATACCGCGTTACGACAAAAAGCACGGCGGGGAGCTTGTCCGCTCTAGGAAGAAGAGCGGGACGGCAGTCTTTGAGCGCTATATGACCATACAGTGCCTGGTAAAGCACTGCCGCCTTGTACTGGGCGTACTGCACATGCCGGCGCTTGAGGATACGGCCGATTTCGTGCGTAGGACCATCGATTCTGCACGCCGCGCGGGGGCCGAGCCCGGGGTCGTGATGCTGGGCCGCGAGTTCTTCTCGGCCGCAGTCATCTCCGAGCTGGATGCGGCGGGAGTCGGGTACATCATACCGTGCAAGAACACGGATGCCGTCGTTGCGACCCTCAGCGAACATGATGGCATAAAAAGAAGAGTGGAGGTCGAGTCGGTCGTATCCGGCACCTCCAAGTCAGCGCGGTACACGATGGTCATCACAAAGAGAAGGAAGAAGCGGTCGGGCAAGACAAACGTGGAAAAGCTGCCGGCACACGAGCGGCTCATCGGATTTGCGACCAACGTGCCCGGAATAGATCCGGACGAGTACAGCCGCAGGTGGGGGATCGAGACCGGATACAGGATGATAGAGAACGCAAGGGTCAGGATCCACAGTAAGAGCCCGGTCGCAAGGATGCTGTACTTTGTGTACTCGGCTGCGGTCTTCAACGCGTGGGCCATGGCAGACGCGATGATTGGGAGCGTGACGGGGATCATTGCCGAGGATCCCCTGATCACCCAGCAGTGCCTCAATGACGTGATCAAGCGCGGTATATCGGACTGTAGGACGCTGCCCCAACCCCCTCCACCGGTGCCTCCCTGAGTTACTTCTGGGAAGACTGGAATAGTTTTAATCCAAACTCTGTAACATTGTTGTGACACTTATTCTGGCCATGTTTGTGACTCGGCCTCACTAAGTGTGCGAACAAAAGCGTTCCTACTTACAGGGGTCCACTCCACCTCTCAGGACGTCCCCTTTGCAGTATCGGCTCTCCCCTGTGGCGGGGACTCTGCATGCGGGGCAGAGCCGTAGGGAACATAGCGGATCCTGCCGGTGTTCTTCATTATCCGGCGGGTGTCGATGACTATGGGCGCAGACATCATCGAAAAGTCAGACAGCTCCGCATACTGCCTCCAGGGCGTCATTATTATGGCGCAGTCAGACCCGCTCAGGGCCTCGCCTACCTCGGCAAAGTACTCTATCCTGTCACCAAAGACCCCACGCGTGGCCTCTATTGCCGCAGGATCATGAACCCTGACGCTGCGGCACCTTCCCAGCAGCGTGCCGATCAGCCGTATGGATGCGGACTCGCGTATGTCACCAGAGTCCTCCTTGAAGGATAGCCCCAGTACGGTCAGCGTTTTTCCCCTCAGCCGGCCGATGCTGTCCCTTGTGACCCTTAGGATCTGTCCCACCTGGCCGTCGTTTACGCCCTCGACGCCGACAAAGAGGCCCGGATCGATCCGGTTTTTTCGAAGGACTGCAATCATCGAGGACAGATCCTTGGGCAGGCAGGATCCGCCGTATCCGGGGCCCGCCCTCAGGAACAGCGGCCCTATCCGGGGATCCATCCCGATAATCCTTGCTATATCGTCCACGTTTGAGCCCGGGATCTTCTGGCACAGGTTTGCCACGCTGTTGATAAAGCTGATCTTCGTTGCCAGGAACGCGTTGTTGGAGTACTTTATCAGCTCGGAGGTCGGAAAGTTCGTAAAGAACCTCGGGATCTTCCCGGGATAGGTGCAGTCGACGAGCCCCCTCATCCTCTCAAGGCTGCCGGCATCCTGGGTTCCGACGACCAGTACATGGGGGTGAAACTGGTCGTCCACTGCAGTGCCCTCCCTCAGGAACTCGGGGTTGGTCGCCAGAAAGAGTCCCGAGCCAAGCCTCCGCCGTGGGCGCCGTCCCTCCAGCATGGGCAGGATCACGCCGCCGGTTGTGCGGGGGGGCAGCGTACTCTTGATGACAACCGTCGGGGAGTTGTCTGACCTGTCAAGGTGCCAGGCGATCTGCCTTACAGACCTCTTGACGTGGGTCAGCACGGTCTTGCCGTTGACCGTCTGGGTCCCCACCGCAACAAAGACATGGTCAAGCGAGTCCCATATCCCATCCATGTCCGGCAGGAACTCTAGGTTCCCGCCTGCAGTGCACCTGCGTATGAGCGCATCCAGCTTTGGCTCAAAAAAGTACGGCCTGCCGCCGCGCAGGTGCGACATCTTTTTGGCGTCGCTCTCTATACCGTACACGGTGCTTCCCTTTGAGGCAAGAAAGGCTGCCAGGGTCAGCCCGACAAGACCCATCCCGACGACGGCGATCTTGAGGCCCATCAGGGCCCCCCTTGGAGGTGGAGCCGGATGGACTCCAGATAGGAGGAGGGCGTGCCGACGTCGACGACCGTATCGCCGTCGACCTTGAAGGCTATGACGTTTTTGCGCATACCTATGATCCTACGTATGGCGTCGGTCAGCTGGATCTCGTCGTTTGCGCCAGGCGGGGTGGCCTCCAGCGCATCAAAGATGCTTTTCCTGAAAAAGTATACCGGGACAATCCCCCACGGCGACTTTGGATCGGCCGGCTTTTCCTCGGCGCCGGTAACCCGGCAGCTGCCGTCCTCCTCTGCTATCTCGACTATCCCGTGCCTCCGGGGATCGGAGACCCTCCTGATCAGAAAGGCCGCCTCGATGTCGGGATCCTCCGAGGCGCGGATGAGGTGTCCTACAGGGTGCCTTTCCCGGGGGATTATGTAAGAGTCGCCGGCATGGACTAGTACCCCCGCGCCTGAGACGGCCGGCCTGCCAGTCAGGACCGCGTGCCCGAATCCCTTGGGCGTGGCCTGGTTTGCCCACAGGATCGAGGAGTCGACTAGCATGTCATGGAAGGCCTTCAGTGCTGGCTCGACGGGCGCATGGACGTCAGGCGTAAAGTGATCCTCTATGGGGCGCTTTGTCCTGCCGGTGATAAAGCAAAAGTCTCGGATCCCGTGCATGTAGAGATCCTCGTAGATCTGCTGCAGTACCGGCTTTACTGCCAGATCGGGATCCCTCATGAATACCGGGGCCATCTCCTTGGGCAGCTCCTTGGTGTAGGGCAGCAGCCTGCTCCCCCTGCCAGCACAGGTAATTATCGCCTTCAATCAACCAAACCTCCTTGCGCATTGTATAATAAATCCATGCAGCTGCCGGCTCGTAAGAGTTTGCCCCTAGACTGCATTGCCGGCCAGAACCTTGATCGCCACGCCGCCTTTTCATTCTGCCAGCCTTTCATTGACCAGCCCGGCCTCATGGTACGAGGCGTTGTCGGCAAGCGGCGGCACCCTGCCGTACTTCACCAAGTCGGTAAACGAGTGCTTGCCTGCATTCGCAGCAAAGCCGCTTGCAGACAGGGGCCCCAGAGCAAAGCCCCGCGCGCGACAGGCTACACGGAATGTACGCCGGCATATCTACCTAGATGCCAGTCGTTCTTGGCGTTTCATCCCATGGCGTGCAAGGCCTCGTCCCCTCCCACTACCGCGTATTCCTTTGACTAGTGCCTCGCGTACCGCCTGGCTTTTTTTTGGATTTTTTTCTCGGGTTTTGTGGCCGGTTTTGTGTGTTTCGGGTGTGGCTTTCGTATGAGTTTACCCCTCCCTATAGTTTAGGTTGAGTACGAGGCCAACTTTTGATCACCATCTGGATCCATATACGTCAAGACCACACCTGTATTCATTGCCTGATTCAGAGATCAAGATACTGCGCGACGAGCTGGCCCGCGTCATAGCCGAATCAGACAAGAAGGATGGAATCATCGCAGACAGGGATCGGGCAATAGTCGGGCTTGCCGAACAGCTGGCCGAGGCCTCGGTGACAATCCTGATGCAGACAGCACAGATCAACTGGTTCAAGCAAAAGGGGCCCGCCCCAGGGTGGCCAGAGGGCGAACCCCGGGGAGGGACGGCACCTGACGCGCAAACCGCGGCACTGGAAGCAGAAAACCAGCAGCTCAGACAGCACATCAGATATTACGAAAACCCTCACACCCCCTCATCGCAGAACTCTATTCCTACCCGGCAGAAAAAGGCCGCCGCGGCAAAGGCATCAGGTAATGTACCGGCACCTGCAAAGGCAAAGCCGGGCCGCAGACAGGGACACGAGGGGGTCTCACACGCCAGAAAACCGACCTTGTTTGTAAAGCACTGCCCCAAAAAGTGCGGCAAGTGCGGCAGCACCAACATGAAGAAGCCGAAAAAGATCTTCTCCAAGCTTGTGACCGATACCCCCAAGAGGCCCGAGCCGGTCACGACACAGCACACCGCATACAGGCGCAAATGCGCCGACTGTGGCAACATGTGCATCGAAGACGACAGGTCATGGAACGTGCCGGGAACCGAGTTTGGACCAAACATCACGGGGATGATGGCCGCAATACGCGTGGCACCTGCCTCCATACAGGCCACGGCCACACTGTGCTCAGAAATCCTAGGCATAGAAGTGTCAGAGGCAGGCGTGCTGCAGTGCCTGAGGGCCGGCGCCAATGCGATAAAGCCCGGCGTAGAGAGCATCAGGCAGGCCATCAGGGATTCTGATTATCTGCATATTGACGAGACTGCCATGCCATACAACGGCAGGACGGCCCGCATATGGGTGGTCGTGGGCAGGAACAGGGACGGCACCGTCGCCGGCGTCCACACGCTGGCCGCACCCAGTAGGGGCAGGGCCGTAGTTGACATGAACTTTCCGTATTATGACAAACCGGTCACAGTCGACGGGTACGGCGTATACGCCGCATTCAAGACCAGGCAGTGGTGCTGGGCACACATACTCCGGGAGGCCAGGGAGGCCGGCAAGACCTCCCGGAAGGCCCACGCGCTGTATGGTACACTCAAGAAAAAGTTCATCCATGCCAAGGGGCTGGGGCCGCCGGAGGAGGAGGGCGCCGCCCGGCACGACATGCTGGTGGCAGAAACGCGCGGGCTGGCCGAGGCATTCGGCAGGGAGGCCGGATGCGAGAGCTTTGCCACAAAGCTTGGGAACGCCTCGGAATTTCTCTACACGTTCACATTGCATCCAGGCATGGAGCCCACCAACAACCTGGCCGAGCGCATGCTGAGGCCGTCCGTAATTGCGCGCAAGGTATTCCAAGGACTCCGTACCATGGAAGGCATGGAGATGTTCACCGTATTGATGACGTGCGCGATGAATTGGCGCGCCCGGGGGTGCGGCGTGAGGGAAATGCTCGTCAAGACCCTGACTGGCAGCGTCGCCTGAGGGGTAAACTCGTACGTGGCTTTCTGCATGAAAAGCCAAGCTTGTGTAGCAGGTCGTACATGCTCGTATTTGCATACGTGATGCCGAACTTTTTTTGACGTGGAGGATGGCCAGCGGATCCGTCCACGTCGCAGCCCAAGCCGCAGCTACGCGGGCCCGCAGTCAGATCCTCGCGCAGCTGAAGCTGCCCCGAATCCAGCCTGCACGGGGCGCCGTGCTTTATGTCAAACCTGTCCGCCAGGCCGTGCTCGTGTGCGCGCACCAGCCAGTGCCGTATGGTTCCATACGGTCTGTCCAGCCTCTCGGCAATCTGGTACATGCTCATGCCACACTTTCTCATAAAGCCAGGAGCCTAGCGGCTGCCTTGCTGTTCTTCTCGGATCTGTGCATCTGAAAAGGTCTGTCCCTGCTTACTGCCTTGCACAGGAATGCAGTTCCCGTCTGTAGCTTCTTGCCTTTCATGTATTTGTACAGGGTTGGCAGGTCTTAGATCCTTTGGTTGAAAAAAATCGTCCTCTTTGTAATCAATTAGTATCTGTGAATGCTATGCACATCAAAAAAACGGATCACAATCTGGACATATCATGCCTGCTTCGATAAAAAATATTCGTACAAGGTCACCTGCACTCAACAGCTAGGCATGGATTCACATGCGGCTGTGATTTTCGCATCTGGCCTGCAGGGGGGCGTGACCCCATACATGAGATCCTGACAGCTTCAGTTCCCGCAATTTTCAGACACACGCCTGTCAGAAATGCTTAATTTGCAAACGTGTGTAGCTGCCATGTGGAAGCACACTGCTGTAACTTCTGTGATCGGGAAGGCTTCATCAGATGTGGCGCGCCAAGCCAAGACCCGCGCAGGTCTGACGGCCACATGGGCTGGATTGGTTGTAGGGTATAATGGATGAGTCAATCCTTGATGAGGTCTCTGGTCTGGATCTGGGTCTGAGAAGCACCGTAGCTTTGATTCAGGCCGGAATTGAGTATCACGTAAACCGAATAATGCTTGAGGAGTTTGGAACCGACTCGTTTGAATCCGAGCGGATGAACTCTAAACTGATGGCGCTCAACGATGTGGGAATAATAGATGATACCCTGCGTCAGGATCTCATCCAGATATCCAGAATCAGGCATGTTTTTGCCCACAGGCTAGATGTGGATGAGGCCGAATTCGTAAAGCTGCTCGGAGAAATCAGCAGGGGGGAGGATTCGGGATCCACAATGCGTGAAAAGTTCCTGGCTGCTGCAAGGCAAAGCTTTGAGATGATTCGTCAGATACAGGAGGATCGTAGTGGGCTGCCACTTAGTCAGAATTGTTGAAAGCCGTACGATGGTACTAGGTCACGTCCCCTTGTTGCCTAGGGATAGGTCTTGTGCGTATTTGCCAAAAATGACGCAAAAGCTGCCTGATTTTTGATTTGCACCGATTATGCATGAGGTCTAGTGAAAATCACAGGCATATGCAGACTCGTACCTGACTGGTCAGTGGCAGGTGGCCTCGTACGTACGATGCTATTTGGGGTAAGGCGTGCAAAGTGGACGAAAATTCAAAAAAAAAAAACGCGCAGGCTGGATCAAGCAAGTGGAGCTACGCGACAGTCTGATGGCTTGGAGGATGGCAGACTAGACCGCATGAAGATGCCTTGCCGGACATGACATAGTGTATATGATTGAAAAGCAATCGCTTGTAACAGGTTAGCCCCTGCCTAGAATTGGAGTCACGTCCCTTACCTGTCAGGCATGAAAATCACAACTGTAGACAGGCTCGTGCCTGATTGCTGCCTAGGCAGGGGCTAACCTATTACAATCGCTTTTGTGTCAAAATAGACACGATGTGTCAAAATTGTGATCGGTCATTTCGCATAGACACTACGCATCGACCAAGCTTGCAACCGACAATATCGGCATCGTTGCTGGCAGAAACGATGTGGAGAGAAGGGGCATCCGAACCTTGGAATGCGCCGCAAGAGCCGGCGTGGGGGGATGGAAGTGAATTAGGCAACAGTCCCAAGCGCATACAGTGGCCTCTGACGGGAGTTTTATTTCTTCCTTACCGCCTTTTTCAGCACGTCAAGGCGCTTGACAAACTCCTCATTCAGGGGTATTCCATCGTTTTTGCAGATTCTGCCGATCTGTTCCCATAGGATGGATTCACTGCGCAGTACCTCCAGTGACCGGAAGTAGTTCATGCTCGCGTCTACTGGCTGCTGTTTGTCTCTGAATAACTTGCCTGTAAAGACCAGTCCTATCAGGATCGGAGCTGTCACCAACGGCGCAAACACGTAAAGTGGAACCTCAAACGTCAGTGTAAGATAGATCAGCATGATAAAGTTGCTAAATCCAAATATCGGGGATATTACATGCCACCCCTGACGCACGTAGACATAGATCCGCTGGAGATTCAACAGGCTATGTTTTCAAAAACATACTTATAATTCATCTGTAAAAGTTTGCCACCCTAGGCCAGTCTTCCCATCTATGTTAAAACGCCCGGGCCCTTTAGCGGTGGCAAATTGTGTCTCTCTGATCCACGCCTATACTGATGACCATTGAAAATTTCGCCTCCCTTACAAGCTGCGCTCAAGGTACCTATAGATGTCAACCTTGATGGAACACGTCCTAAAGTATTCCGAGACGGCCCTTTTGAGGTGATCTACCGTCTCGTAAAATGCCGACGTGACCGGCCCGTACTTGGCATCCTTCCAGACTGCCTCTATGACGCTCAGCTCCGGCCTGGCTACCGGCAGGTACAGCAGGACGACGTCTGGATTTTTCTTCAGGTACCTGCGGACCTTTCCGGTCTTGTGCTGTGCTGCGTTGTCCATCACAATCAGAACCTTTCCCCGCTTTTTGTGCACCTGCTTGAGATAATGCACAAAGTTTGCGCTGTTGAACTTGTCGTATGTGCGCATCAGCCGGGTTCCGTCGTCTGCAATCGTTCCGTATACCGCGACGCGTTCCCTTCTGCCGGATCGTTGCACCTCGATCCTGTCCCCCACGGGCGACCAGAACTTTCTGCCGTCCCTTCCCGTACTGACGAATATCGACTCGTCCTGTACGGCTATCCTAAATCCGCGCCTTTTTGCAAGCTTGATCGCGGTTCTTGCCGCCCCCTGCCACCGTCTTACCGCCTTTGCGTCGGCAGCATCTGCAAGCCTGGTGGTTGACGTCTTTGGCGAGAATCCCATCGTGCGCAGGATTCTTCTGATGCTTCCCACGCTGTATGTGACATGCAGCCTGCGGCGCACCCGGTTGCACAGCTTCTTCGGGGTGAGCTTTTCCATCCTACGCAACTTTGTGGCGATCTTTTTTATCCTGCCGACCGGAACCTTTGGTTTTTTGTCCCTGTTAGGAGTCACGGAGGCCGTCGATGCCGTCAAGCTCGAATCTCTCGATCCACATCTGTACGGTACGCTGTGTCACGTCGGCAATCTCTGCAGTCTGTGCGGTGGTGTTGCCAAGCAGCACGGAGCGCACCGCCATGATTCTGGTGTGAATCTTGAGATCCTTTTCGACATGCATGGCATCCGTGAGGATTTTCGTCTTGTTCATGCCGGGAGTGACATGGTGGGGAGCTATAAACCTTTACAAGATGTGTAATCAGGCGAAATTTTCAATGATCATCAGTATAGGTGACCTCGTACCATCTATCAGCACGCCGTGGTGCACGAACACTGCAGCTCGGAATTACCGCATTCAGAAGTCAGCGCGCGGGGCGCATGGGAAGACAGCGGTTGATCCACGTCACCACTGCTACGGGCCCGGGCGTTTTAACCCGTGTTCAGAAGTAACTCAGTGATGCATCGTTGGAGGTTCGGACAGCATGTTTGTTGCAGGTATCTTGGCCATCACATGTGGATCCTTTTCCACCTTGCACGCCTTCTTCAGATCTTCCCATGTCGTCTCCGTCATGCGTTGTGTCAGACACGGTGATCAAAATATGATTCGGTCTGAAAAATTTGTCATTTGAGAACTTACGGTAGGCAGCATGCAAGTGATCGAATGGCTAGGATAGACACTGCCTCATACGATCGGAAGTTTCCAAGTCTGGATGGTGGTACTGGCACCGTGCTACCGATCACAGGTCATCTAAGGCTGTCGCAAGTCAGCCGTTCCAGTCAAAGTCACGCTGCAAGAGCCGGGAGAGCCGTTCGTTGTGCGGCTTGAAGTAATCCAGCAGCATTGCACGCGTCTTGGGATTCATCTCGGGGTAACTGTATGCATTTAGCAACCCGCGGTCAGTCTCGTCGGAGGGCTCGTGTATGAACTGTTTTATCCAGGAATAGCTCGGCATGGGGTCAAGGCTGCCCACATCAAACGGCTCTAGTCCCAGAAACTCAAAGACCCTGTCAAGTACTCCCCGCCGGTCTACCTTTAGCTCCTCCAGGGTCAGGATGAGAAACTGGTCTTTGTTGTAGTATCTGAACCAGTGAGTCAGCTGTTCTGCATAGTGGCCTTTTTGAAGGTAGGAGTAGCGGTGCAGGTTGCTCCAGTAAAACCGCGGATCAGATCTTGCCCTTTCCATCTCGTATGACGTCCTGTCTTTTTCTGCCCTTATTGCATCCTCAAATGTCAGCGACTCGCATCGTTCTCTAACCTGCATGTGATACTCAGAGTAGGCTCGATCAACGGGGTTGCGTAGTATCACGATCAGCCTAACGTCCGGAAGTAGGGCCTTGACCCTACTAGGCACCATTGGATGGAACAGATAGGTGGAGGATGCCTCACCGGACAGTATTTTTTGGCCGTATCGTACGGCAAGACAGCGCTTGTACGGCACGCTTGGAAACCTAGCACGATACCTCAGCGTACCCATCTCATAATTCCGCGAATCGGTGAAATAGTGCACCTCCTTGGATTGTGCGGGAATCACGTGTGGATGCGCGCTTATCAGGCCGTACAGCGACGTAGTTCCCGACTTGGCAATGCCTATTATGAGAAAATCCGGCAGGGTACGAAAGAACGACGTGATGCTGTTGAACCGGTGCCGCATCAAAAACGTGGATGCCTTTGGGTACCTCAAAGACCTCCAAAAGTCAGTTCTTTGAACGTTTCTTGAACGGCTACAGACCGGACATTTGATCTGATAGTTGTGCAATCGGCTATCAACAAACAGCAGATCCTTTGCCCTGTTTTCTATTCTACGTAAAAGGCGGTGCCTCAATGATACGGGGCTTGGCATGATCTGCACGATCAGCGTATTTTATGGTATTATATTTGATGTTTTGTATGGGGCCACGTCCCCTTGCTTGCTGTGTAAAGCAAAAGTTCCTCAACACACATGGGCATGAACTACGCAGGGAAATGCCTTCTATTGTTGAAAATTTCTAATCAGTACCATACATGAAAATCATAGTTGCGCGCCAGTTCGTACCTGTCTGGTTAAGGGCAGGTGACATCATACGCGCCCATAGTACATGGATCAGTATCGTTGTCAGTAGACTTTATGCGCAACCTGTACGGATCAAAAAAATCAGGCAGTTTTTGCGTCATTTTTGGCAAAGTCTACTGACTGTCAAGGGTACGTGGCATCATACAAAAATTTGACATGTACGACTTGTTCAGAAAGCTGGCATCCTGGCTGGCCAGAGCCCAAAGGTGGAGCTTGATCTAGCCGTCCCCCTCGTAGCGCCTCCACGAGGACCTGCAGGGACCATCATGGCTCCGTCCCGCCGGCTATGTCACTTTTTGATTTCCCCAAGGATCGCAACAAGCCTGTCTGCGGCCACGCTGCTGTCCCAGCTGTCCTGCACGAACCTGCGTCCCTGGCTTCCCATGTCCCGCGCCCTTTCTGCGTCTCCCAGTAGCATCGTGGTCTTCTCTGTCCACCCCCGGTAGTCCCCCAGACCCACCAGGAACCCCGTCGTTCCGTCCCGCATCGTCTCTGAGACGCCGCCGGTATCCGTTGCAATGGCAGGCTTCTCCATGGACATGGCCTGCTTGAGCGAGTACGGCGACATGTCAATGCCGCTGACTAGGCCGTAGACGTAGATCGAGGAGAGGTACTCCATGATCCTGTCGGGGCCCTCCAGCGGCCCCAGTCACTCAAAGTTGTCGTATCCGGCCAGCGGCTCCAGTATCCTGTCGCGGTAGCGCCCGTCACCGGCCCAGTAGAATGTTACGTGTGGGGGCGCCTCGACGACCTTGGGCAGGATGAGCATCTCCCTTGTCTTGGATCAGCGGCCAGCGTTCTGTAGCAGGCCCACGCACGGGTGCCTCAGCTCCATGGCGCCCCCGGGCCCCTCTCCCCTCCAGCTGTTCGTGTCTATGCTCGAATACGGGAACGTCACTGTGTTGTTTTTTGGATAGTGCTTCCTGATGGTGTCCGCTATGGAGTCTGTCTAGGCAAGTATGGCATCTGCGTTTTTCAGGCAGGGATCCCAAATGCGTGCCCGTACCGCCAGACACAGGATGTCAAGAATCCCCCGTCCTCCCTTGATATTTTCCTGTGTATCCACTGATCCCAAAAGTACGCCAGCACCGGTATTTTTCTGCCGGCGGCAACCATCCACAGATCATTTGGGTTGTCCAGTATTACGGCATCCGGCTTGGACTCGTCGAGAATCTCCTCAAAGCCTCTTTTTTTCCTCGCTCCTAGTACTGGAAATCTCAGGATAAAGTTCCCCATGCGTCCCCTGTAGACGACGACCTTCTTGCACTCAACGCCGAGCCTTTCCAGGTTTTTTATGATGGCATCCAGAAGGCCAAGAAATTTAGGCCGTCCTGACATCCAATCCTGGCAATTAGGCGTGAATCTGCATGCAACTGTGATTTTCATGCCCAGCAGGGGTACATGGCCTCATACATCGAAACTGTTGACATTAAGATCAGACTAAAACGGCATCATGAATTAGATGTGTCACTAGATTGTCTTTGCCCTGTCGTCCACTAGCCTAAACAGGTGTGCAAGCTTGGATAAGGCCAGCTGAACCCTGACCTTTTCAATGTCATCCGTGTTGGTAAACCGAAACTTCTGTTTCCGGGTCTCCTTTACTGCCTCCCGAAGGCCCTCAAGCTCCCCCTGGCTCATAAAATCAATGCCGTCAAAGTATGGAGTCAGATTTGCGTTAATTCTGCCCTCCAGCTCAGAATATCCCATGTCGCGGAGCTCGCGGTAGGTTACGCCAAGATAGGGGATCCTTTCAGATTCGCTGTACAACTGACTGTACCCCTCACGTGGGGGGCTCTCCGACAACGTCAGACGCCGCTGCGCCAGGCATATCCTTGGCCACGGGAGCCGGCATCCCCGCCGACTCTGCCATCATGTCAAGTGCTGCAGGCTCCCTGGCATGATCGGCGGCGCCCCCGCCATCCAGGTCAGCCGAAATCATGGCCAAGTTGGCAGCCACCAGCAGTCCCACTGCAGCTATTACTCCATGGACGAAATTCATATGGATTGAGGGAACTCCAAGGCACTCATAAAGCTTGCAGTCCCAGCAGTCTTGCATAACTGTGCCTGAACGCGCAAGACAGCTATTTTTTGTGCCCAAAATCAGGGTCATGTATCAGGCTAGTCCTAGCGCCAGCGCTGCCAGTGACAGTCGCAGTTGCATCCGGGCTGGCAGCGGACTCGCTTGCAGTCAGAGCAGATCCTTGATCTCCAGACAGGGGCAGTATTCATGGCATAGCTACGTCAATCTAGCACATAAGGTATGCTATGACCGGTTCTGTGCAATCTTCGTGATATGAGACTTCTCTCGATTCAAACCTGATTTACATCCCTTCTCAAACTGGCGTTCTGGATTATCGTCTTCCACTTGTTTGTACCGTCCACGCTTATCAGGGCCGATTTCGCCGGGGTCTGGCCGTCCAGTGCACCGTGCTTTTTCGTATAGTTGTAGTAGACCCTCATGCCGTCAAGGATTGCAGTGTCGGTCTTCTTGAGGCCACGGAACACCTTCTCGCGGTCCCTGATCTCGCCGTTGAGCCTCTCCATCTTGTTGTTGTTGTCACGGTCTCTTTTTCCGGCTAGGTGGATGTGCTTCACGTGGTTCGTACCCTTTCCGAATACCTTCCTTGAGGACTTGGCATAGGCTGGCAGGCCGTCCGTGATGAAGTTTCGGGGATTCTTTCCGGCCTGTTTCTTGGTCATGTCCAGCAATGAATCCGCATTGTGCTGGAACTTGTTGTCTGCAAGGTCGGAGGCCAGCCAGTATCTTGTATCATCATCCATTGAGGCAAACAGATAGCACTGTTTTCCGGATATCTTGATCCATACCTCGTCTGCCCTGAACCAACTACCAACACGTGGAACTATACAATTGATGTACTTGGCCGCAAGCCGGGAATACTCGTCAACCCAGTTGTATATGGTCCTGAACGACACGTCGGTTCCCATCATCTCGTAATGATCCGCGATATCCCGTACCGACATTCCCGTATAGTACATCTGTAGGGCTCCGGTGATAATCCTGCCATCGTACTGCTTTCCCTCAAAACCAAAGTTTGCAGTAAATGCCCTTTGGCAATCGTTGCACTTGAACAATTGGGCATCACCCTTCTTGGTCTTTCTCTTGCCCCGCCTCACGATCCTGCCAGAATCACAATACTTGCAGAGTTTGAGCTTGGAGCGTTCCATGATCCTGAACCCGTCGTGTCCGAACACGTTTTTTCGGACAAGCTCCAGTATTACCTTGATGTGCTTGCAGTCTGCCCTCCTGTTCCGGTGGTCTGGACACTCGCAGACTAACCCGTTGCCCGTCCTTGTAACGGTGTAGAACTTGGAGGGATCAGACTGCGATCTGACCCTAAAGTTGTCGGTGCCGATGATCTGTGTGGCGTGTCCGGGAGTTTCCATGATTTGTCTTGCTTTTTGTTCTCTTGCATTCATTCATAGATCGTATGAGGTCACGTTCCTAAACCAGTTTCATGACCTCGTCTGCTACGGATCTGCCCCTTGCCCTCCACGTCAGTATGCACGTCATAACCCACGACCACCTCCTCATCCAGAGCTCCCCTCCCTTGATCTGCCCACTTATCTTGCGGGAGACGGCGGTGAGTTCTCGTTCTCGTAGTACCGGAGCTGCCTGCCCTGCTCCTCGATTGTCTTGTCTTTCTCCTCCAGCATTCTGTTCGTTGCCTTTAGGCTCCTTTCTAACGTGCTTATTCTGTCTGTGACTGACACGATTGTGGCCTCAAGCTTGCGGTATGTGGGTCGGCGGCCTTTCATAATGCTGATGTCGTGCAGGCATCGTATTTGATCGGCATGATCGTGGTATGTTAGACAGGTTGTCAAAACACGTCAAAACATAGGTGGCCTCGTACAAGTGACCGAAAAAGCTAAAAAGAGGCAAATCCGCCTAGACTTGATGAAGAATTTTAGCTGTTGCTGGAAATTTTTCACTATTGGAGGCTTACAATAAAATTGAAAGCATCCAAAGTGATTAAGACAAAGAGCATATACAAACCAAAGGAGTACGGTGATGGCCTAAGAGTCCTAATAACGAGGTACTACCCCAGAGGCGTCAAAAAAACCCATTTTGATAGGTGGATGAGGGATCTTGCGCCCAGCCAAGAACTGTTACGCAGATACAAAAACGAGCAAATCCATTGGGAGGATTTTATACCATCATTCAAACTTGAATTGCAAGAAAATCAGAACAGTGTCAATTTAATAAAATCATTGAAGGCCAAATCAAACTATTCCCACGTAACCTTGCTGTGCTATGAACCGGAAGGCACACCGTGTCACAGGCACCTGTTAAAAGAGATCATTAGGAATCCGAATCTTCTAAATGTCGATTTTGTGCCGGAATATGCTGATTATCATAAAGGAGGAGCGATGAAGAAACATGTTGCCCACAAGGAAGCTTGTATCGTACCCTGATTCGCCAATGTGTAGGTTTTTCCATACTTGCTCAATTTTGTCGGGATTTTTTCTAATCCATTCGTAAACTCCCCACTCCAAAATCTGCTGATCATGAGGATTTTTTGATTTGCAGCCAGAGCATCGATAGGTCATTCTTGGTTGTACATCATAGTTGTGAATCGTTAGAAATGGCTCCTGAGAAAAGAGTGTGGTTTGTACATTACGTTCGTGTTTTTTTCTTTTTTCAAAACGCTGTTGGAATTCACGAGGCTTTATGAATCCCAGACTTGATCTCTCATCGTTTAGATCTTGTATACACTCAACGCCATATTTTTTGTGCATGTCATTTAACAACGCTATCCATTTTGATCTTGATAATGTTTCATGAACAGTTATTTTGAATCGTAGTTTATCCCATTCTGATTTTGACCCCTGTATTTTCCAACTTTCGTTTCTAGTATCCTGTGGATTTCTCTCCAATGGGATTTCCACCACGTCCCATCTTTTCATAGGAGTGCCCGGTGGTACTGGGTAGCCTGTTGCACAACCCCGATTTTAGGCACGAAAAACTGGCTGTTTTTACGCGTTCAGGCACGGTTATGCATCCATGGTAAAACGCCCGCCAGTAACATGGCAACGTTCCTTTCGTCTTCTGATCCGTGCCTAGTCGGCCGGGCTGTGCTTTATAGCTAACGCTAGCAATACGCACGAGCCAGTCCTGTCGCACCTGCCAGGGTGCGGGCGGATCATTGGGTGGGTGGGTGGGGGAGGAAGGTGGTAATCCTATGCCGTTCCCGCCAGTTCTGTCACCCTCTTGATCTTCTTGTCGTACAGGGCAGCATTGCGCGATGAATACGCAGTCTTTGTCGTCAGCATGTGCCAGATTATCCTGAGCATCTTGTTTGCAACATGCGTTATCGCTATGACGTGGTTGTTGCCGTTCCTTTTGCGGACCCTCTCGTAGAACTCTTTCATCCTGTCGTCGTGCTGTACGGCGACGTTGGCTATCTGGATCATCAGCCAGTTGATCCTGCGGTTTGCATCCTTTTTCATGCGGCCGTGGTACTCGCGGTCCCCCGACTGGTACACCCGGGGACACATGCCGGCCCAGGACACAAGCTGGTTCGGCGATGGAAACCTGGTTATGTCACCGATCTCTGCTATCAGCAGCATTGCTGCAAAGGCGTCTATTCCCGTCATGCTCAACAGCAGCTTGGCATCCTCGTTCGATCCTGCCTGTCTTCCTATGTCCTCCTCTGCCTGGCCTATCTCCTCTGTAACTGATGCAATCCTCCTGGTGCAGCTTGCCAGTATCCTGTCATCGTTTGGCATGTTCAGCCTGGTATCGGAGATCTTCCGTATGGCCTTCTTGGAGTACATCGTGGATGCATCTATGGCTATGTCGTACTTGTCAAGCCAAGCTGTGCAGCCCGTTTATGACTGCGGTCCTCTCCTGCACCATCCGTATCCTGTACCTCATCAGCTCCCTGACATCCCTCAGCTCTGCTGATGCCACGTAGCATCGTGGTATCATTCCGGCCCTGAGCGTTTCGGCTATCTTCCTTGCGTCTATCGGGTCAGTCTTTACGCTGGTCTCTGATACTATCTTCATCTTGAGGGTGTTTGCAAGCAGTATGGGGATGTGCTGATCCTCGAATGCCCTGAACGTCTTTAGCCACATGTTGCCCGTTGACTCGCACGCGGCCTGGCACTTTTTGTACTCTTTTTTCAGTCGTGCAGCAAGCTTTGATGCCTCCTTGTACGTGTTGTTATACGAGCCCTCCTCTAGCACGTGTCCCTTGGCGTCGATGACGCACACCGCATTTTCTCTTTCCAATGTCTATTCCTATGCTTCTCAATCCTTTTCTTTCACCTCCTTTCGGATATGGTTTGACAGATCAGAAGCTGCATTCATCCATCAGTGCGCGTAGCACAGGAACACAGCAGCTCGGATATCCCCATTCAACAGGTAGTGCGCGAAGCACATGCATAACGAGGGGTTGATCCATCACCCTGGCTACGGCGGGGGCGTTTTTATCATGTGTTCAACAGGCTAAGACGCCCCCAGATTTTATATCCCAGCACAGCCACATGCTGTTGTTGTATCGCCTGTATATTGATGAAAGCGGGGACTTGGGAGATTATCTCGATGAGAACTACCAGGTCATAGATGGCAGTTCCCGCTTCTTCACACTGGCAGGAATCATCGCAAGTGACAATGAAAAGGAGGCGCTGGACGACGCAGTCGGGCTTACAATAGACAAATACTTCAAAGACATACAGCTACCGGAAAGATTCAAGCTTCACTACCATCCGTTGAGGAACAGTTGTTACCCTTATGACAGGCTGTCAGACATGCAAAGAAGGCGGCTCGCAGACGACGTTTTTGACATGATCAGGGAATCCGATTGCGTGCTTTTGTCAGTCACGATAGATTTGAAACACCACTGCAAGAGATATTCGATTCCGGCTGATCCGCAGTCTTATGCGATGCTGATAATGCTGGAGAGGTTCCAGGACTTTCTTGAAGAACACGGCGGGACGGGAGAGGCCGTCTATGAAAGGCTCAACAAGAAGGCAAGAAAGAAGGCAGAGCGCGTCATGGCCGGACTGCGCGAAGTGCTACGGTTCAGGCACCACAAGGAACTGAGCAGCATAAGCGGCCGCATCATAAACGGCGATCCAAAGAAACATCCAATATTACAGCTTGCGGATTTTTTTGCATATGCGGTATGGATAAGAAGTACTACGGGTAAAAGATCCGAGGAACGGTGGCAGTCAGTCAAAGACAAATACTTCAGGCTGGATCACGGCTGGTACAGGGCAGGAAACGTGGAGATTTGAGGGCGATTCCTGAGCTCTCTTTCGAGTCTCGTAGCCAGCATTACACCGGCGGAACCGTGGCAATATTACGGCACTGTACCACTTAAAGGTTGGCCCGGATTCCGTGTATGAGGTCACCTACCCCTCACAATAGGGTAAACATTACTGACGGTGCTGATCCTTATACTATGATCGCGTAGACTAGGCATTGTGAAAGGTCAGCTCTCCGCATGCTACGAGATCGAGGCATCTACAGCATCGCCCACGGAGACGATAAGGAATCTAAAAAAGGACCTCAAGGAGCGTGACAATATCATTGAGGAGCAGGGCAGGACCATTGAAAGGCTAAACAAGACACTTGAAAAGCGCGACAAGACCATCAGGGAGCAGGACAACCGGCTCCGGTACTACGAGAACGAGAACTCGCCCCCGTCGGCAGACTCGCTGGAGTGGAAGAGGCAAAAGGCGCAGAGGAGAAAGGAGAGGGCCCGGTCCGATGCTGCAGCCGGGGATGACGGCACCGGGGAGGACAGAAAAAAGCCCGGCGGCCAGAAGGGCCACAAGGGCGTATCGCGCACCCACCGGCCCACCAGGGTACAGAAACACTGCTTTCCGGGTGGACGGGCGCCGGAGTGCAAGTGCGGCACCACCACAGAGATCATGAAAAAGCCGCAGGTGCGCGACATGATAGGATTCAAGATAAAGTACACCGAGACGCGCCACGAGACACAGAGGGCAGTGTGCCCGAAATGCGGCACCATGCATACTGCCCCCGACGGCCTGCCCCGACGCGGCAGCTATGACACGAGCGTGGTCACAGCCGTCACAAAGCTGCGCAGCGAGGGCGTCCCACACAACAGGATCCCGGGTATAATGTCAGATATCCTGGGCGTGCACATGTCAAAGTCAACTGCAATCAACAGCATGGGACGCGTCTGCGACGCCGCAAAGGCGCCTGCCGAGGCCATCGCAGAGGAGGTAAGAAGCTCAAAGACGGTCTGCATAGACGAGACGGGGATCAACCTGGCAGGCAGGCTGGGATGGGCGTGGGCCATGCTGTCGGCGGTGGGCGTGTTCATGATATATGCAGACACCAGGAGCGCCCGGATCCTGGACCAGTACATGGGCGGGTACGGGGGCGTCGTCACATCGGATGGATATCCCGCATACAAGAGGTTCGGGCTGCTGGGAAGGCTCCAGCGGTGCTGGGCGCACGAGCTGCGGTTCCTCCTGTATGGCTCGCAGAAAAAGGGTGCCCTGCTGTTTGCAGGAGTCCTGTACCGGCAGATGCAGCAGCTGTTCAAGGATGCCAGGGAGTGTCTTGAGGGCTGGGACAAGCTGTCCGAGGAGGATCTCCGGGAGCTCGAGGAGAGGACGGGGATAAGCAGTGCCGACGGACTGATGGGGCGGCACTCGCCGGAGCTGCGCCGGCGGTTTGAAACCAACATGCAGAACATGCTGTTCGGATACGTTGATGCATGGGGCGGCCCGCTGGAGCCCCTTCTCAAGAGGATGCACAGGGCCCTGCTGTGCATGTTTGCGTTTCTGGAATACGAGGGTGTCGAGCCGACCAACAATGGTGCAGAGCGGGCGCTGCGCCCCGTCGTACTTCAATTCAAGATAAGCGGCCAGATCAAGGGAGGCCTGGTCTGGACGGAAAGGCATGGATGGCTCAATACATGCGTGTCGACATGGAAGCTGCAGGGCAAGTCCATCATGGATGAGGTGGCCAAAATAATCTAGGGGTAGGTGACCACATACGATTCCGTAGTTTCTATTGTACGAAAATTAGGTCGCACTAATTTGAGGAGGATTGCAAGGGATTACCTTGGGCTTTACCGATCAAGAAAACCGACGGTTGCAAGGCTTGAGGCAAAGCAGATCAGATACGCAGTGACGCAGTGTGCCAGGGGACAAAGGCCCTCGGAGGTGCCGCCGAGACAGGCGGCACAAAAATACACGTCCGGCGGATGTGCGCCCGGCTCGGGAAGACAGGCGGCACGCACCACGTGCCGCTCAGGCCGGGAAGAAAGAGGAACGCCCCGGTTCCCGAGTGTCGTGCGTGCCGTCCTGGAGGAGCACGGGCCGGTGCGGCAGGCGTTGTCCATACGGCCAGGAGGCTGCGAAGACAACACGATACAGGCTGCTGCGAGGCATACGGGATGATGAGTGAGCACGGGCCGGTGACGCCGTCGCCTGCAAAATTCGAACCCCGAAAATACGTCCGCTTAGCGCAGGTACTCCAACGCCATGTGGCACGTGGACTGGCATGCCACGAGGGATCCGCGCCTTGCGGGGCCCAGCCCGGTCACGTTTCTGGACGATTCGTCCCGGTGCGTGACGGGCGCGAGACTGTTCAGGGAGGACACCTCGGAGAACGTCGTGGCGATCCTGCGGCAGGCCGTGGCCCGGCTCGGCGCGCCTGCCACAATCCTTTCGGACAACGGCAGGTGCTTTGTCGGGGCGCGCTCGAGCTCAAAGAAGAAGAAGGGCCCGCCCAGGGGCGTGTGGAGGCCCACTGCCTTTGAGGAGGAGCTGCCCGGCTGCGGAATCGAGCTGACAAGATCCAGGCCGTACCGCCCGCAGACCAACGACAAGATGGAGCGCTTCCACAGGAGCATCGAGGAGGAGATATGGAACGGAGAGTTCCACGGTTCTCAGGCGATGAAACCCACCCAAATTTGGGTTTCATCATGATGCTCGCTCTGTGTATGGATGCGTCTGTTTAAAATTGTTTTGGATTGCAGATTCGGCCCTCCATGATCGCGCGCAGGATGCGTTATGTCGTCAATCAGAGAGGTGATCCGAAATTAGAAGCCATACAAATTTTTCAATTTCACAGATAACTTGTATTTTGTTGATGTTTTGAGATGATTTAGTAACAGGCAGGGTTCTGGAAGCTGTTCCTGATTTCATGCACGAATTCTCTTTGATCGGCATTCATTAGTGGCAAAATTCGTGCCTGAACTTCCAGGGTCCGACCTGTTACCGGATAATGGATGAACGACTTTTCGTGCAGCATAGTACGCTGTTGGCTACATGGATGGTTCGGAAAAAATAATAACCGCCAAATATCCATCTTGACGTGCCTCGAGAAGACAGACTTGAACTGATCAAAAAAATAGAAGAACAGACCGACTCAAGAGTTTTAGTGTATTTTACTGGAGATAGGAAGGGGTTAGAAACCAGAATTTCGTCTGACGTGATTCCGTTTATTTACAAACATTTGGAAAAGTTTGGGACTGTTCCAAAAATAAACCTGTTAATCTACACTACCGGTGGCATTGCTATTTCAGGGTATGGAATTGTAAACATGATAAGAGAACATTGTGAAAAGTATGGAATAATAATCCCGTTCAAATGCCTCAGTACGGGAACTCTCATGGCATTGGGTGCCAACACTGTAATAATGTCCAAGATGGGGCAGCTAGGACCCGTAGATCCATCGATGGAACACCCGCTCGGGCCAGGAATTCCACACCCTCAAAACCCGTCACTTCAAGTCAAGGTCCCTGTCAATGTCGAGGACGTGATGAGTTTCTTTGATTTGGCAAAAAAAGAGGCAAAGACGGATTCTGAGGAGGAGTTTACAAAAATACTGACTACTTTGGCAGGAGGCATACATCCGTTGGTTTTAGGGGCCGTAAACAGATCTAGAAATGAAATTCGCTTTTTAGCAAAAACATTGCTCAAACAACACCTTTCTGATGAAGACGAGGCGGACAGGATTGTCAAAACGCTGATTGAAGAGAGGTTTTCTCATAATTACCTGATTGGAAGAAAGGAAGCAAAAGAAGAATTAAAGCTGAATATCATAGATACGCCCGAAGAACTAATGAAAGATATCATGAAGCTGTATGACATGTATAACAAAATCATGCAGCTAGACGTACCTCACAACAATGAATCAGCATTAGGCGAGCGTGATGAAATGACCACCATATTTCACAGATGCGTTGTTGAAAGCACTAATTTTGTTCATACGTTTACCACGGAGGCTAAGATTAAGCGTGTTGCTGTAACAAATCCCCAAACTGGTGCTCAAATCCCACAATACCTCTCATCGATAACTCGAGAAGAGTGGATGCAGAATGATGATATTTGACAAAGGTTCAGATCCGACATGCGTTATTTTATATACGAATTATGTGGAGAAATGACAGGGAAATGACCGAGTATGATGATGGCGATACAAATGATTTTGGAATAGACCCTGAAGAGGCAATGCCAGTTCTTAGATCAACGTCTTCTGGTTTAACGTCTGCCTTACAGTTGGTAGACACGACTAGCAATATCAAAATAATCGCTGATTCATCAAATGCATGACTTTGTTAGATCTAACAAAAAAACAGACATGTTGCTACCAAGGTTTGGGAGGCAAGACTCCCACACTGACAGGCAAAGGTTCCTACCGAGTCAAAATATTCTGAAGTGTACGGGATGACAGACAGGTTTTCGCGGTTCTCAGGCGATCAAACCCCGCCAAATTCGGGCCTCATCAAGACGCTCGCTCTGCATATGGATGCGTCTGTTTGAAATTGTTTTGGATTGCACAATCTTCACAGATATAACCCGATTCGTGGCGGTGCAGATTGTGACATGCGGATCTGCAAGCAACTTAGTTTGAACCTGTTTCGAGTTTGGAGCCGTTTTATGGGGAACTGGGAAGATTTGTAATTACAGATTAATTAATCAGTGATTGCAAAATTATATAGCCTCTATGAAATCAGAATATTTGCAGTACTTTTGTGATGCAAAAAATCAACTAGAAAACAATCGTCTGCGAACGATAAAAAACCATATTACCAACTATGAAGACATAGAAGAGCTGCTCGGATTTCAGCATTATTTGGATGTGCAATTTACAACCTTTTACAATAAAACAACCGGCATCGAATTACAAGATAAAAACATGGCAGGAGTATCTGCGCATTTGCTTTTTTACTATAATGTGCAATCATTTGAATCTGCGTTATACTCTCTTGAGTGTAATCTGATACATTCTTCTGCAAGCAACCTAAGAACAGTACAAGAAGCAATCCCCAAGATGTACTACATATCATTAGACCTTATGCGTAATCGACCGGATCGAAATATTCCGACGGTGGCCGGCCACACATGCAAGGCTGACGGCATCACATGACGTGTATGAGGGCGGCAGAGTCCGTATATAGTGCAGCTACGAGCCATTACAGCTGGTAAAAACTACAGTATAGTGCGGCATCGTGTGGCGCCGCAATGCGCTCCGTATCGTGGTATCAGAACCCATGCATGAGCTTCTTGTTCCGCTTGTCCCACAGCAGCCTAAAGTTGGCAAGCCCGGCCGTCACCTGGAACTCCCTGTCGAACTCCTCGGCGGTCCCGTCGTACGGATCACGCATCCGCTTGTACTGCTTTATCCGTCCTATGGCGTGCTCTACTGTCACCCTCTTGCTGCTTATCCTCCTGTTCTGCGCTTTCTGTTTCTTTGTAAGCTTGCCTTTCCTTGGCTTCTTGTCGGGCTGCACGGATGTGGCCCCGGGATACACCTCCTCGATTCCCATGTATCCCAGGTCAGAGAACATCTTTACCTTCTCGTCCTCGGGGTGCTTTCTGTTGCTGCGCATCCTGGCAGTCAGGATTCCCAGATCCGGTGGGTTGTTCTTTATCATGGTGAGGTCGTGCGTGCTTCCGGGCGCCGACTTGCTTGCATACATCGCCAGTCCCTTCTTGTCGGCAATCACCTGGGTGTTGCGCGTAAAGCTCTTCTTCTTGCCAGAGTATGCCTCCTTTCTTGGCTCCTTGTCTGTGGGGCGCTGTATGTCGATGTGCGTGCCGTCTACAATCACGGTCAGATCCGGGACGATCTTCTTGACTTCCTTGATCGTGCGGGCGTTTCGTATCTTTCGCGATACGGCGTCCGGCGTGGGCAGTATCTTGGTGAATATCATGTCGCAATACTTGAGGTACCTGCATATGGTGCTCTGGTCTATGCCAAAGAATGCCGCAAGCTGCTCCTGTGTCGGGTTTCCGTACTTGCGCATCAGCGACATCAGCAGGGCGTGGCGGTAGGACAGCTTGCACCGGTTTCCGGGCAAGTTGTCCTCGTCTTCTGAGAACAGGGGGCCTTCTGTGTGCTTTTTGGCAAGCTTCGTAAACCGGTCATATATGTAGTCAAACTGGCGGAGGTTCATCGACGTGGTGGGCTGCAGGGACCCGCCACCGATTATGTCATCGAGCACCTCGAGCCTGTGCATGAGGGCGGCGTTGTCCGCGGAGCGCCTGTCGTCATCCCAGGTTGCGGGCCACATCCGGCGCTCGGCGTCCAGCTGCTGTTCCAGCTGCCCTATCCTCTCCTGATCCCGCTCCTGCCTCCTGCCGTCCTGCCTGCTCTTCTTCTCGTACTCTCTGATCTCCTTCCTGTACTGCATCCTCTCCGTCCTGTCCCGCACCTTCTCCTTCCTGTCCTGCCTGCTCTTCTTCTCGTGCCTCTTGATCCTCTTCTCATACTTCTTGATCTTCTTTTTGTCCCGCGCCTTCTCCTTCCTGTCCTGTACCTTCTCCTTCTCGTACTGCTCGATTCTCTTCTTCAGCAGTCGTATCTGCTCGGTCTCGGACTTTGCCATTACTCTTATGCGAGAATGGATCCCGGATCTAAATCAATCGTCTGAAAATAGTTGTGGTTTTGATCAAATATTTTCAACGTTGTAAGGTACAGTCGCGCGTGCGCCGGCCCTGACTTGCCTCATTTGTAGCCCGTGCGCCAGGGGCATCGCCGCTAATTTCGTTTACGCATAAGGTGTGGGATCCGAAAAGTAGTTCACCCCCCCTATCTGACATGATATTCCTCCCTGGTCTGCCCATCTATGACCGTTTCGCCCGCAGGGGGCATCTTGCGCTCATATGCCTGCGCCGGCGTCTCCCGGTTCTCCCGGTCAAGGGACATGTGGGGCCTGTCGTAGTTGTACCATTTCATGAACAGATCCATGGGATCGCTTGTTCTCATCATGATATCCTCAAACTCGTGCAGCTTGCGCTGTATCTCGCCGTGCAGCCTCTCGACCTTGCCGTTTGTCTGCGGGTGGCGCACCCCGGCAAGGACCTGCCGTATGCCTAGGGCCTCCAGGCTCTCCTCGAACTCGCTGTGCCCCCTCTTTGCGCCCTGTTTTTCGTTTGCATAGAACTGGCTTCCGTGGTCCGTCATTATGGAGGCGGGCCTGCCGTGCTTCTGCATGGCCCCGTCAAGCACCTTGAGGGCGTTTTCTGTAGTCGCGTTGTCAAATATGCCGTATCCGGTCACGAACCGGGATGCGTCGTCCTCGTAGCACAAAAACCACCTGCCGTCGTGCATTCCGCCGTGTATCTGCTTCCAGTCGGTGTGCCACATGGAGTTGGAATACTCCATCTCCCAGCGCAGCCACCTGCGTTTTCTGCGCCCGTTGGGCTCGTCTCTGGCCATCCCCTCGTCCTTTAGCATGCCGTGCAGTGTATGTCGCGGGATATTAATCCCGGTCTTTTCCCTTATGAGATCCTGCAGTGATGCCGCACCCAGGTGCTCGGAGGGTCGCACCGAGAGGACCGCCGAGTGCTCCCTGCGCCCGGGCATGCCGTTCTGGGGCCTTCCCATCCGTGCGGGGTGCGATATGTCCTGTATGGTGCCTGACCTGTGCCGGGCCCACAGTTTCTGTACCCAGCGGACCGAGACGTTCATGGATTCGGCTATCTGGGCGTTTGTCATGTCTCCCTTTTGCTTTTGGCGTACTATCCACTGTACGCCTGACTTGTTTAGATTCATGTTGTTGGGGCGTGCAAGACTGACGTATTTACCAGCCCTTTTGCGCCAGACCCACACACCCTTGTTTCCAGTGGCATGCATGAGGCCCGTGCATCTGATCCTTACCGACTTTACACCCTCGGAGAAGGGGTGAACTACTTTTTGGATTGTAGACGTTTACGCATAAGGTCTAATGTTTAAAAAGGAATAACACGTCTGAAAACTTATTGTTGAACTCAGACAAAAAGCTGGTCTTGGTTTTGGCTTTATCTATGTTTGCTGTAATTTCTGTCGGGATGGCGTCTGCGCAGGTACACGACGGAGCCGGCAGCAACCCAGACATCCCGGGCGGCCTGATTCCAGAAGACGGCACTCCAGCACCGGTTGGAAACGTTGATGTAAAACACAAGTTTGATGTCGGCTTTTACCAAAAGATTCAGGATATTATACTGGAGGAGCCAACTGATGGGGATCCGGGTGTATATGACGGTAAGCGATACTACAACGTCATAATGGTGGTCAGCAGGGACGACGACGGCAGGGATCATGAGGAGGCTGCCAAAGAGAACAAGGACTCCGTGGTAAAGAGGCTTGAGCTGCTTGGCGCGCGCGACATTGTTGCTGCAAAGTCACTGTCGTTTGTGACTGCCTTGATTCCGGTTGCAGATATACCTGGGTTTTCGCTCCACGAGGAAGTATACCGCCTGGGAGATGGTGAACTTGAAGTAATCGCCGAGGTTGACACTGCGCGAAATACGATACGTGCAACTGACGGCGACATGCGTGCGGCAATCGGAAGGGTGCTCAATGGCACCGGCATAGTTGTCGGAGTGATAGATACTGGCATCAGGCATGACACAGCTTTTGACGGCAGGATCCTTGAGCATGTCATATGTAACGACAACGGCTGTGTTCCAACCAACACCTCAAATCTGCTTGGCCTGTTTCCCCCACATTCAACAACCACATCACATGGTACAATGGTAGCACAGGTTCTTGCAGCGTCAGGACTACCTGCCCACAACGGAATCGCTCCGGGGGTGGATCTTTTAGACATTCAAGGTATTAGAAGCGCAGCTCGTGTGGCTCATGGACTAGACTATGCTCTCATAAACGGTGCCGACGTTGTAAACATGAGTTTTCGAATACGTGACTCAACCCAAAATGCTTTTTGTGATCAAGATCAAACTCAAACAACCACGCATAACCTCATAGTAAACGAAGCAGTTGACAAGGGCATGGTGGCCGTTAAATCGGCTGGAAATCAGGGAGGGAACAGAACCCCTACTTATGAATCGATAACCACCCCGGGCTGTGGAAGCAACGTAATTTCTGTAGGTGGCATAAACGACCGCAACCCTAACCAAATCGAAATGTATGTGAACGCAAGCAGGGGTCCTGCAGGCGGAACCATCGTACTGAAACCGGAACTGGTGGCACCCGCACAGAATATACAGGTACTCAACTTTGTAGCAAACAATACAACACACCCACGTAGCGGCACAAGCTTAGCTGCCCCGCAGGTAAGTGCAACCGCCGCAATGCTGTTGCAGGCAAAGCCTGATCTGACGCCGGTGGAGGTAAAGGCATCCATTCTGCTTGGGGCCAACTGGACGGGACCTGTTCCGTGCACATCAACGCAGTACGAGCAGAACAACGCTGGCCACGGTTGCTCCTATGTAATGCAACCAACAGAGTACGATGAGGCAAACAACGCCACATCACTTGGAATACTTAACAACGTCGGATTCGGCATACTGGACGTATCGAAGACTCTGGAGTATGCACACCAGAGGGGTCTGACACACAACCACGTCATGGGAGACTATCTTGACGCTCAGACCACCAGCAGGCAGTACGCGTTCAACGTGACTGACACGTCAGAGCCGGTCAAGGTCATATTGACATGGTTTGCTCACCCGCACGGCAGCATAATAGAGCAAATATACCGCGGAAGCCTCACAGCCCAGACAGCTGGAATATTTCCAGTCAACATTGCAAACCTTGACTTTACGATAGCCTCACCCGACGGAAGCACGATACGCGCAGAATCATCGCACCAGACAAACGAGTTTGCAGTGTTCACGCCCGGCAGGACGGGAACCTATACCATAACCGTCACGGGCTCTGGACTGGACAGCCTGAACAAGCCCGTCCAGAACTTTGCACTTGCAAGCACGCGTCCGCTCAGCTTCCTGCCTTCCTCCTCAAACACCCAGCCGGTCGCCAGCCCCTCCGAGCACATAGTCAGCCCCGGCATGGAGAAGGTGGTGAGACTAGCTGCATCTGATGCGGACGGCGACGCGGTGTCATTTCACGTATCAAGGGATCCTGCAAAGGGAGTAATCACGACGGACGAGTTCATAACAAAGACCATGTCGCGCGCGGTGTACACGCCGAACAGCAACTTTACCGGCACGGACACGTTTCAGATAACGCCGCACGACGGCCAGAGAACCGGCACGCCTGCCACCGTGACGCTCCGGGCCGAGTCGCCTCCTCCGGGCTCTAGTAGCGTCTCTCCAAACTCTGATAACATAAGGGACTGGGACACGCTTGAGGTCACCTCGGGCTTTGCCCACGCAGACTATTCTCAGACGTTTTCAGGCCCGGGATATACGGTATCTGCCATATACGTAGGCTCCGTTAACATGGAGGGAGTCGACCTGAAGCTCGTCACCACATCCGGCACCACGTACACGGTAGCAATACCTCCAAGCGGAAGCCGGATGATGGAGCTTGCCGTGCCGATTTCCATCCGGTCTGCCACCCTTTCCGCTGACGGCGTTGACGAGGAGGCCGCGCACGAGGCGAGCCGCCAGAGGAACCAGCTGGAGTCACTGATTTATGACTTTAGGCAATTTCTTTTCAATTACAACGACGTGCGCATGTTTGTGGGGTACGTTCCAAGCTCGTGCTCCGGGGCGTCTGGCGCAAGCGGTACCTCGTGTCCGGCAAGCACCACGTACCGTTCCACGGCAGAGTCGGGCCTTACCATACCAGACAACACGGACAGCCAGGATACGGCAAGCACCATATACGTTCCGGTAAACGGAACCTCAAGCTCCATGACGGTGTCAGTCAGCATAACCCACACGTACATCGGGGACCTCAGGGTGGAGCTCAGCTCGCCTGACGGAACACAGGCCACGCTGCACAGCAGGACAGGCGGCGACACACACGACATATCCGACACCTACTACTCGTCCTCGCACACAGGACTCCGGTCCATGACGGGCTCTGCCATTGCAGGCAACTGGACTCTTTCGGTGGGCGATTATGCAAGCGGAGACATTGGGATCCTCAATGACTGGAGCCTCGAGCTGGAGTATATCGCCTCTGAGGGTACGGCGACGCCGGAGCCTCCCGCAGCAGCAGAGACCGTCCTGTTCTCGGACGACTTTGAATCCTCTGATCTTACCGTGCACTGGACCGAGACGGGCGACGGCGACTGGACCATCTCCACGTCCCAGTCGCATAACGCGCCGACGCTGCCCGGCCGTGACCGTGAGAACAAGGTACTGCACTCTGACAACTGCGACAACATGTGCACGCTTACGCTTACCACCCCCATTGATCTTACCGACTATGACTCTGCCACCCTTGGATTCTGGCGGTTCATAGACTACGGGCTTGACCGTGACGAGTATCTCAAGGTGGAGGCATACGACGGCTCGACATGGAATACCATATACCACTGGTCGCACAACCTCGGGGGCGACGACAACACGTGGCACCAAGAGTCGTACGACCTTGCGTCATACCTTGGGGCGGACGACTTTAAGATCAGGCTGGTCACGCAGCAGAGCTCCTCAAGCGAGGATGTGCAGCTTGACGACATAACAATAAGCGCCGCATCCGGCGGCTCGACTGTCCAGCCCCCGTCGCGCCCCACTGCGATATCGGAGAACTTTGAGTCTGGACTGGACAACTGGACCCAGGGCGGCGACTCTGACTGGATCACGCGCTCACCCACCACGCCGCTGCCAGGCAGCCAGACGGGCAACACCGTCGCATACTCGAGCAACTGCGACACGCTTTGTACCATCACGCTGTCGCCGGTAGACCTGTCGTCGCGGCAGACCGGACACTTGACACTTGACAGGTTCGTATCATCGTCACTTGACGGCGGCGAGTACCTCAGGGTGGAGTTGTATGACGGCTCTGCATGGACCACTGCGTTTGACTGGCAGGCCTCCTCGGGGGACGACGACAGTACGTGGCACACCGAATCCTACGACCTGTCCTCCGGGCATCTGGTCTCCGAGATGCAGGTGCGCATAACGGCGCGCAGCTCCAGCCCGTCTGAGATAGCCATGATAGACAACATATCCATAAGCGACTCGGGTTCATCACCCACATCAGGCCATTCCATATACGTCGCAGATACCGATGACCGCGAGGTACTGGTCTTCTCAGAGAGCGGGACGTATCTCGGCGACTTTGTGGAGGACAGGGCGGGCGGCCTAGGCAAGGCGTGGGACGTAGCCTTTGGCCCAGACGGCCACCTGTATATATCGGATAACACCTACAGCAAGATACGCAAGTACGACGGTGCCACAGGCGCCCCGATCAGCGGATCAAGCGCCGGGTGGGCATCCACGACGGGATACCCGTACGGCCTCACGTGGAACGGCAACACGCTGTACGTGGCCACTAGCATGGGAATCGAGAGGTTCTCGTCGTCCGGCTCGTCGCTGGGATACTTTGGCGACGCGTCGCGCAACCCGGCAAGCTCGGGCGCCACCGCGCTGTTGTCCCCGTACGACGTGGTCTTTTGCACAGACGGCCGGATGTATGCCGCAGACAGGTCGCTTGGCAGCATACTCTACTACAGGGCCTCTGACGGCACGTACCAGGGCGAGATATCCGGCACCGGCTCGTTCTCGCCCAACACGCACAGGGCCGCGGGACTGGAGTGCGGCGCCGCCATGGGCGGCACAGGATCCAGCCTGTACCAGAGCGGTGATGACGCCGGGCGCGTAAACGAGATCAACCCGGCGAGCGGATCGCTGATCACTACCATCACATCGCTGATAGACGAGCCGTACGGTATGGACATGGACGATGCCGGCGTGCTGTACGTGGCAAACAAGGACGACGACAACATCATAAGCATATCATCCGGTACATCCTCGGTCTTTGCGTCCGGCAACAGGATGGACGACCCACGCGGAGTGGTGGTCGGTCCGCAATACTCCGAGTCGAGCACGGCCACAAGCGGCAGCGAGAGCACAGGAGACGCCGCAGCGCAGGACAACGACGGCCCGGAGTTTGAGCTTGCCTTCTCGCAGAACGGCACTGCCGTATCTAGCCCGATGACCGTCACATCACAGCAACTATCGCTTGTAGTGCGCGCCTCTGACACAGAAGGAGACCCGATCACGATAGGAATGATACCGGACAGCATGCCGGAAGGCTCTATCTCGGTGACGGATCACGGCAACGGCACGGCAGCCGTATCGCTTGACACGACGGGCACGGCAGCAAGCACATATGTCTTCTGGGTCACCGCATCGGACTTGCAAGATCATGAGCGCGAGCCGTACGCGGTGATCGTTCCATGAAAAGGCGCCTCTATGCCGTAGCAGCCGCCGTTGTGATTGCGGCATCCGTCTTTTTGTACGCCGAAACGACGGTATTACACTCCACAGTCGCACCTCTGCAGCCAGAATCCGCTGCGATTCCCGAGGATGTCGCGTCTGCAAACAACGGCTTTGCAGTAGACTTTTACAAGCAGGTCTCAGACAGTGACGAGAACATCTTCTTCTCGCCCGTCAGTATGTACACTGCCTTTTCCATCCTGTATGAGGGGGCAAGGGGAAACACCGCGGCGCAGATGCAGGACGTCTTTGGCTTTGAGCCGGACGCGGCGGCGCGCCACAACGCCATGGCGCACGCGATGGCGTCACTTAACCGAGACGACCCGCACGCCACGCTTGTCACGGCAAACGCGCTGTGGATAGCAGACTGGTTCGAGCCGCACGAGTCCTATCTTGGCATAGCGCGCGACATCTATCTTGCAGGGGCCGAGGTCGTCGTCTTTGGGGGGGATACCGTAAAGAGAATAAACGAGTGGGCCTCCGATAACACCAACGGCAAGATCGACGAGGTGATAACACCGGACGATGTCAGTGCAGGCACGGCCATGGTGATCAACAACGCGATATACTTCAAGGGCACGTGGGTCACGCAGTTTTCCGTGGAGGATACAGGGCAGGCCGAGTTCTGGAGGAACGGCACAGACAGCGTTGATGCCGACTTTATGCACGTTACGGGCATGTTCGACTATCACGCCGTTCCCGATGACGGAGCCGGCGGGGTGCAGGTACTGAGTATGCCTTACAAGGGAGACCGGCTCTCGATGATGGTCATGCTGCCCTCAGAGAGGGACGGCATGGCTCATCTGCAGGAAAGGCTTTCGGCAGATCTCATACAGGAGTGGCGGCAGGGCATGACAGAGATGGAGGTGGTAGTGTCGATGCCAAAGTTTGAGGTGAAAACCAAGTATGATCTAAGCGATCCTCTGTACAACCTTGGCATGCATGACGTCTTTGATGAAAAAGCAGCAGATCTGCTGGGAATCCTGGGGGTGCTGCCGGGTGACGAGTATCTTGGCAGAAATCTGTACGTGAGCGGCGCATTCCAAGATGCATACGTAAAGGTAAACGAGGAGGGAACTGAGGCTGCCGCCGTTACCACCATCATAGTAGGAATGGAGTCAGAAGAACCACCTCCGCCGCACTTTATCGCAGATCGACCGTTCGTGTTTACGATATATGATGCGGAGAGCGGCATGATCCTGTTCATGGGGAGGGTCATGGATCCTAGCCTCCAGATCTGATCGGTGCTGCTCGGAATACTTTAGGATGTGCTCCATCAAGATTGACATCTACAAGTATCTTGAGCGCAGCTTGTAAGGGAGGCGAAATTTTCAATGATCATCAGTATAGGCACGGATCAGAAGACGAAAGGAACGTTGCCATGTTACTGGCGGGCGTTTTACCATGGATGTCTTATACGGAAATTATGTTCGTCCAATATTTTGAGAAAAGCCAAGAAATGCCTTGCCCCTTACCGATCAAGAAAACTATGAAAAAGACGACTACAACTACTGTTTGATCCTTACAAGCCTGTCAAGCTCGGCCTCGACGGCATCCTGCACCTCCCGTGGAAGGCTCTCAAAGCTGAGCATGGTGGATCTCAGCCCAATTATCACGTCATGTACGCCAAGCTCGTCGTTTTCCATCTGCCCAGGTAACAGCTCGGGCTCTGGAAGTTCAGGCATGAATTTTACCGCCAAAGGGACCTTCGCAGATGTAATTCGCTCCTAAAATCGTAAATCACTTCCAGAGCCCGAGCTGTTACCTGCCCAGAGTGTCATTCGAGCACGCTCAGAAAGATAACTTAGCACCATACCAAGCATCACAAGGATAAGAGAATACCCCCAGCAGTCCCAAGGGTCAGGTTTGCTCCCAAGATAAACACACGACCTTGGCATCACTGGCCACACATCATACTTCCAACAGATCTCTCTTTCCATTCCAGACATCCTGAATCCGACGGGTGTCTTGCACTTTTCTACGCAGCTCGGAAGACATAACCATGATGGAAAAATAATGAAAATTCAAAATCTCAAAGGCCACTCTTAGTATAGTCCAAAAAATATCATCAAAAAACATGACAGTATCATTCAGGGCAAAACTATTCTGCAAAATTATTTTCTCATGACTCTAAATCCTCAAAATTTGACTCTGGAAATTGCTTTTCAGATATGAAGGGAGATAATCAAAATTAAAGAGACAGCCATAACAAAAGTTTTGGCGTGTTTTGAATTCAGAGGTGAGGAAAGAAACACCAGGAACGGGCAGGTCATTTTCAGAATCAGAATCCAAGACAGATCGACATGATACAATATCGCCAGATTATTATCATAAAAAATCATGATTATGTAGATTGATTCCACATGACAGGGCCAGGGAGTACAATCCTCCCAGATGATATTATGACAGTCGATGAATGACTGAAAATTACATATTTTTGACGGGCAAAAAGTTCAAAAGATTCCGAGACGTGTTGTATGTCGTGACAGGACATAGGGAAATATCCAATACCCTCAGATTTTGTAAACTCCGTGTTTTCATGGTCATTTGACCCCTGTCATGATTCTTGACATTCCTCCGTGTGTAATATTATAATTTTAAAATTGGTTATCTGTGGTTAATTTCAATCCACGAATGATGATTTTATCTCGTCGGCCTGCGGACTGTCGTCTGATTCAATGGAGTCTGAGGAAGTCTTTCACTCATGTAATGTACGAGGGACTGGGACGACTCTGACGTCCCAGAAGACTGTGGGGGGTCAGGACCCCCGTCAGGGGGCCCGGTGTATAGTGGATGGGAAGACCTGGAAGGGTATCCGGAGGAGACTTGGCTGGTCTCGTTTTTGTGTCTGGTGAAGTAATGCGAGAGGTTCGGGACCGAGAGTCGGAAACTGCGTACGGGAAAAATAGTGAGAATGTAGCTTTTGAGTGGGGTGAAAAGCTACATTTTGTAGAACCAAAAACAGCTAAAAGCTACATTTTGTAGAACCAAAAACAGCTAAAAGCTACATTTTGTAGAACCAAAAACAGCTAAAAGCTACATTTTGGAGGAGTGAAAAGTTACACTATGTACATTTTGGAGGAGTGAAAAGTTACACTATGTTGAATCAGAAATAGTGAAAGTATGGATTTGAAAAGTAGTGAAAATAGTGAAAGTATGGATTTGAAAAGTAGTGAAAATAGTGAAAGTATGGATTTGAAAAGTAGTGAAAATAGTGAAAGTATGGATTTGAAAAGTAGTGAAAATCCCATGGGATCACAGGGATGAAAGCCCTGTGAATTACAGGGATTTGAAAGCCATGAAAGTCTATGCGGGTTCACAAACCGTGGAAGCTACCACCGCAATGATTCAAAACCATGAAAACACGAAGGGATGGTCTGAGATTGGCAGACACTAGAGGAGTTTGCCCATCACTGGCTGCCTGAACCCTTGCCAGACCTGCGCATAAGGAATCGCCCGTCGCTTAGCTCCTTTACAATCTCCCAGCCGTTTGAGCTATAATACACCAGTTCCTCATCGCTCCCTATGATCCGGCATTCGGACGGTTCGTCATTGCCTGGTACTGCAGACGGCTCTTTTGGCTTGTCTGCAGCATTGGGCTGTGGGACATCCGGCTTTGAATTGATTATGTTGTCCGGATTGATTCCGTACATCTTTGCCTGTTTGCGCCATAACTTGCAAAGCATGTCTTTTTTGTGCTTTTCATCCGTCTTGTCAGGGTCAGTGGAGAGAAACAGTCCGCTCTGCTCATAGCCCTGCGCATGTCCTCTCTCATATGCTCTGTAAGACGGCCCTTGTTTACCGTGTATCTTGCCTCGATGTCCCCCTTGTGGCCCATAAAGAACACCCGATAGGCATCTGCCATGCAGCCGTGGCTCTCGGCAAGCAGTAACTGGGTGTCAAAGTAGGATCGCAGCGTGTATGGCCTTGAATCTACTATCGGCTTCATCGCTTTTTTTGCCGTACGGGATATGGACGCTGTGACCACGAATGTCTTGACATCCGGATCCTCCCTGCGTCTTTTGCGTGAGTTTTGCCTCTCAAGCGTTATGACAGGAGAGTCCGGACAGAGTTTTCCCCCGGCAGATATCCTGTGTTCGAGATATTTCAGCAGGTGCTGGCACCCCTCCTCTATCAAAAACGTCACATACTTGTTCCTGGTCTTGCTCAGGGACTGTCGGACCACCACCATTGTGGGCATGTTTGTGAATCTGACTCTTTTTCCCTTATTCTCTATGACAAGCTCAGGCAGGTCTTTGAGGCACAGCCCGTCACTCCTGTCGGCAAGTCCCAGCACCTGTGGCCTTACTCCCGAAAAGGCCATGAGGCTCAACACTGCCCTCTGGCGCACGTTGCCGTTTTCCAGCATCTGGTGCAGCTGCTCCTGCTCTGGCACCTTTTCCTTTTCAAGCGTGGGACAGACGCCCATGTTGGATATCTTTATCTTGCTTTTGATTTCTATTCGGTTGTGGACCAGCCATCCCTTGATTGACTTTATCATGCCGTCTATGTATCCGGAAGAAAAACTCTGTGATTCCATCCAGGATACGTGATCCATCAGCATGTCCTCTATCCTTTTGGGATCCTTCTTTCCCGTCCGGGCAAGGGTTGCAGGCGTTGTCTTCAACCTGTAACAGAACAGATTAAGCCTCCTCAGGCGTACGGCGGCATTCAGCTGGCTGGATCTCTTCATGTTTTCGTACCACCGACGTACGTCGTCATCTTCCAACAGGCATCTTGAGGATTGTGTAGCTATTCTTCTTCCACCAGGTGCATTCTTTATCGTCTTTTTCTTATTTATTTTTTTATTTTCATTTTCTTTGAGCTGGCCGGTGTCCCTTGTGCTGCTCTGACCTTTTGTACCTTTTTTGTTTGCAGTCTTGTCGGTACTCGTCATTGTTTTTTTGGGACTCGTCATCCTGTTTTTCGGACTCGTCCCCTTTGGTTTTGCACTGCTGTCTTTTTTTGAAGAAATTTTCTTTTTTGCATGTTTTTCCGTCTTTTTTCGCTTTCTCGTTCTCGAATTTGAGAACGAGTCAGATGGGCCCGATGATGTTCCGTATCAGGGCAGTTATGTCCATGGCCCTCCCGCACATGCACACCGGCGAGCACGTCCCGTCGTTGTCCTGGAACGTGTGAAGCACCGTCTTCTGGGGGTCGTGTCTTCTGGATGTCCCCTTGTGGCCCCTCTGGCCTCCCGGCTTTTTGCCGGTGCCACTATTGCTGCCGTTGCCACGGTTACTGGCCCTCTCCCTTTTCCGCTGCGCCTTTTGCCTCTTGTACTCTAGTGATTCTGCAGACGGTGGCGAGTTCTCGTTCTCGTAGTACCGGAGCCGCCTGCCTTGCTCCTCGATTATCCTGTCCTTCTCCTTTATCAGCCTGCCTTGCTCCTCGATTGTCCTGTTCGCTGCCTTTTGGTTATTTTCTAGCGTGCTTATTCTGTCTGTGAATGATACAATTGTGGCCTCTAGTTCGCGGTATGTGGGTCGACGGCCTTTCATGTTGATGCTATACAGGCATCGTATTTGATCAGCATGATCGCAATATGTTAAGCAGGTTGTCAAAACACGTCAAAACTAGGTGACCTCGTACGGGCCACGAATGAACGCAAGAGTCCGACGTGCAAGACAGATCATGGAAACTCCCGGCCACGCCACACAGATAATCGGCACCAGCGACTTCAGGGTCAGATCGCAGTCCGATCCCTCCAAGTTCTATACGGTATCCAGGACGGGCAACGGGTTGGTCTGCGAGTGTCCGGATCACCGGAACAGAAGGGCAGACTGCAAGCACATCAAGGCGATACTGGAGCTTGTCAGAAGAAACGTGTTCGGACGTGACGGGTTCAGAATCATGGAACGGGGCAGGCTTGACCTGTGCAAGTTCTGTGATTCGGGCAATATCGTAAAGGCAGGTATGAAAAGGAACAAAACCAAGACCAGGCAGATGTTCAAATGTCAAGACTGCAAAAAGCGATTTACTGCAAACTTTGGCTTTGAGAGAAAACAATATGATGAGAGCATCATTACCGGGGCCTTGCAGATGTACCATACTGGAATGTCTGTCCGGGAATCGCAGATCATTATGAGATGATGGGAACCGACGTGTCATTTAAAACCATATACAACTGGGTTGACGAGTACTCCCGGCTCACGTCCAAGTACCTCAACGGCATAGTTCCAAGGGCCGGCTCATGGTTCCGGGACGACGAGGTGTGGGTAAAAATCAACGGCAGGCAGTGCTACCTTTTTGCCTCGATGGACGACGATACCCGTTACTGGCTGACCTCGGATCTGGCAACAACCAAGTCCCAGCACAATGCCGATTCCCTCTTGGACATGACCAAGAAACAGGCCAGAAAGAATCCCAGGAACTTCATCACAGACGGGCTTCCAGCCTATGCCAAGTCATCAAGAAAGATATTCGGAAAGGGCACAAACCACGTGAAGCATATTCATCTGGCAGGCAAGCGTGACCGTGACAATAACAACAAGATGGAGAGACTCAACGGCGAGATCAGAGACCGTGAGAAGGTGTTCCGGGACCTCAAAAAGACCGACACTGCAATCCTTGACGGAATGAGAGTCTACTATAATTTCACAAAAAAGCACGGTGCATTGAACGGCCAGACCCCGGCAGAATCGGCTCTGATAAACGTGGACGGCACAAACAGGTGGAGAACGATCATTCAAAATGCCTCACTAAGCAAGGATCCAGTTTAGGCACAAATTCCAATCTGGAGAAGATTCATGATTTCATGTCTATATCACCAAGATTGCACAGAACCGTCTAAAGCAATAATTTTATCCTAGGAAAACAATACAGAATATGACCAGAACAGCTCAGATAATTCTCACAGGCTATGACGATTCAAAGATTCAGAAAAGCGTATCCATAATCAAAGGCTACTCTGAAAAGATCGGATTTGATTTGGACTTGGAACCCCCAAGAGAAGAGCAGATAAAGGCAAAATCAAAACTGTGGGGATGCGAAAAGAACAGCGTACAGCACAAAATAATCGATGTAACGGGTAAAAAAGATGACCTGCAGAAAATAATTGATTTGAGAATTGCCGATGGCATCTATCTGCAACTACTTTTAAAATAAACAATCTAAAATCACAATTACCATGTCAAGTAACAGCATAAATCCATTTGATTCAAACCATCCAAAGAAAATATCCGACGCAAAATCATTTGCCAAAAAACTAAAACGTGAACGAAGCGTTTGTGCAGTGGCACATTTCGATCTTACCAAGTCAACAACGAAGATGATCAAAAACCAAGAGGAGACGATTACGGAAATGCTAAACCACAACAAGATATGCCATAATCTGGTAGAGGAAAACATGGAACTGTAATCAAGGAATTGGTCGATGCAGTTTTGGCAACATTTCAAAATGCGCCAAAAGCATGCCAGTCTGCACTAAACATAATTCATAATTTCAAAAAATACGGAAAAGGATTATACACCAAAGTAACAATAACTGCCGGAACTATCGAAAAAATAAAAACATCAAAAGAACCAGATGTTTATGGAGTTCCAGTCAATCTTTGCGATAGATTGTCAAAACACACATCAAAAAATTGCATCATAATCGAGGAAGACAAGTATCAAGACATCAAATCATGGTTGGATACGGACAGCAGAATAGGATACGGCAGACCAAAGCAGGTAGTCGTTACTGATTTTGGAAAAAAGACAATACGTAAAATCCAACTAAAATGTTAAACCATACTGCCTGACCTTCCTTTAATCCAATAAAATTAAGCACGGTTCTTGTTAACCTCCAATCTAATTCGTTGGCAGTAGTTGAACACATAAAAACATCCTTGCCGTAGTTATGGTGATGGATCAACCCCTCACTATGCATGTGCTTCGCGCACTATCTGTTGAATGGGGCAATCCGAGCTGCTGTGTTCCTGTGCATAGCGCACTGATGGATGACTGCAGCTTCTGATCCATCAAGACCGGGAGGAAAGAAACCGCCTGCGGTGACTCACCTCCTGCTCCACCACCCATTCAATGATCTGAGAGGATATGGCATGACCGCACCCGGACAAGGCAAGTGCGACTGCATCGTGCAACGTAAGAGTTACCTCCCCCGAAAATATGACGTGGTGGGCATGGTGATCAAGACTATGGCAGGCAACTTCGCTTAGGGGGCAAGCTCCTGCCTTGGCATAACCAAACCATTTAGATATCTGCCTGCCACAAAGGACATCGTGAGACTGGCATGCATTCCAGCATATAACGAGGAGTCAAGGATCGCATCTGTCATACGGGCCGCAAAGGACTTTGTTGATCTGGTGGTCGTCTGCGATGACGGCTCCACGGACGATACGAAAAAGGCAGCCGAGGCCGCCGGCGCACTGGTAATATCCCATGACAGGAACCGGGGCTATGGGGCGGCCATCACCTCGCTGTTTGACTATGCGCGTGCAAGCAACGCCGAGTCAATCGTTACAATCGACGGCGACGGCCAGCACGATGCCAATCAGATCCCAAAACTTCTCTCCGTACTGGTGCAGCACAGCGTGGACGTGGTAATCGGCTCCAGGCTGCTCGATGACAGCCGGAGCGTGCCCAAATACCGCAGGCACGGAATCAAGATCATCACGTCCGTTGCCAACTATGGCACCGATCTCAAGATCACCGACTCGCAGTCCGGATTCAGAGCCTATTCTAAAAACGCAATCAACGCCATACACCCGACCGAGGAGGGAATGTCCGTCTCCACTGAGATCCTACTAAAGTGCTCAAACAAGGGGCTCTCCCTTGCCGAGGTCCCCATAAGCGTCTCCTATGACAGGGATACCTCAAAGCACAACCCGGCCTCCCACGGCATATCCGTGCTTGCAAACACGATAAAGTACACGTCGATTCGCCACCCCCTTCCGTTTTACGGAATGACCGGTACAGCGTTCCTGGTTGCGGGGATTGTCATGGGGGTGATATTCTTTGATGCGTACATAACCGACAGTACGATATTCTACGGCTCACTGTTTGCATCCGTGATACTGTTCCTACTTGGAGCAATCCTGGTTGTGACCTCGATAATCCTGTTCTCCATGGCCAACCTGATTCGGGATCGCAGCTGAGACGCAGGCAAGCCGGCCGCCTACATGTGCTCTGGCATGGGCCGGGATCTGATGCGGCCCTTGGCCCTGCACGGGTTTCACCCCCCAGACAATCAGTGCGCAAGTCCACATGCAGCCATGATTTTCACGCTTGGCCTGGAAAGGAACGTGGCTTTGCTATGGCTTGTATACCTTGTGCGTATTTGCCAAAAATGACGTAAAAGCTGCCTGATTTTTTTGATCTGCGCCGACTACGCAAAGTCTACTGGCATTATGGAATTGTAATTTTTAGAGATTCGATTTCATCCAATCCGCATAGTCCTAAAAACCCTTTGTCAAAAGTATACAATTCGTCACATTGAGAGTCACGTGCTATGATGGCGTGTAAAATACCTGCAAACAGGATTTGTTTATAGTTGGTGCCAACATGATCTGCACTGTTCATATTTTTTATGAAATCGTTGAGATCCTATGCTTTTTTCCATTAGTTCCAATCCACGAGCAAGGACACCGTCTAGTCTGGCACTTCCTCCTTTTTCTAGTTTGACGTTTGGCAGCCTCATTATGGTACTAGTTGTGGATTGATAAATCTTGCTGGCCCTGTCCTTTACATAGGCGTCCTGTTTTTTTCTGGAATTCTGATCATCTCTTCTTTATTTTTACTAACAAGCATGCGAATCACTCCCATCAATTCGGTTAGAGCAAGAATGGAAATCACTCCTGCATACCTGCCCTGTGAGATTCCGTCAATTACCAATTTTGCACGACGGTGCTGATCGGGTTCCTTTTTTGACCTTATCGTATAAGCAATTATGATGTTGGTGTCTAGGTAGAGTTTATCCATTACGTGTCCCTCATAGTCCTAACCGCATCTACGGCATCGATGGCCTGGTCTCCGATCTGGTCTCCGATAACGCCGGAGAGCTGTTTGAATGCGTTGGAGTCAAGTTTTGGAATTTCCTTGAGCCCTATGAGCCTACAGAGCATTTTGCGGGCATCTCTGTCATTGAATTTGAATTCGTTGACATGTTCTGTTGACTCGATGATTGAGAGATCCGGCGGGCTCGTATCGTTATCATATGGTATGACGTCCTTGGAGGGGCTTGCACCGTCATCGTATTGTATGATGTAGCTCGATAGTGTGATGAAGACAGGCACCAGGAAGTAGATCGGCCGTTCCGGCGGCTTGTCGATCTCATCCAAGTCCTTGGCGCTCATCAGGCTGCCGAGGTGTTGTTTACTTCCAGAACCGTTCATGTGTGTCATAGCATCCATATCTGTATCATGCGGGGCGCTGAACAAGGTTTGCAGTCCGCATTCCTACAAGCTCCCTTGTCTCCTTGATTCTGTTGTAGGCATTGAGAAAGTCAACGGCGGATACGTCGTCCCGTAAAAATATAGACAGTGAAAAGCCGAAAAACCGCTTGCTGTCATTTGTTATTATCTTGTGCCTGATGTCCAGAGCCACCAGCGTATGCTCCAACTCATACACGATTCCGTTTTTGGCTGACTCGTCCATCTGGAAGAATTTTTCGGTTATTTTGTCATTGAAGGGATGTGTGGCCTGCAGCTCGACCAGATCTGATTTGCCAAGCGCCACTATGCTGTCCTTTCTTGCAAGCCGGGCATATCGGTATAGCAACGGTCACAAGTAATTGAGGGCCTTGACCGGCGATCTGTAAATGTACTTGTACATGCAAAGGTGGGCAAACGACACCGTCCTGTAATATTCGGATATGGCATGCCGCAGCTTACCGACCTTTCTGTACACTATCCCCCTGAAAACGACAGGCTTGCCCAGGTTCCAGCATTCTTCCACGACATTGAGGTACGGCGATCCCTTTGGGAGCATTATCAGCCTGACGTCGGGATGGCCCGCCAGATATTCTGCGACGGCAGCAGCTCCGTGCACGCTCCACCTGTCGCAAAGGACTGCAACCCTGCCAGACTTCGCGCAGCGCCTCCGGACATTCCATGGACTGCACCGACGCAAGCGCTCCCGCAAGCGTCCTGAACAGCTTCCTGCCGTCTTCTGCGATGCTTCCAAACACGGCCACCTTTGTGCGATCTCCCGAATACGAGGCCACGCCTCTGGTGCCGACCGGACCCCATACGTATCTGTCGTGTGCGTCCTGCACGAAGAACGCCTCATCAGATGACACCAGCGTAAAACCGTCTTTCAGGCACGGAATACGCACGTTTTCAAGATACCACTGCCATGCGTATACCGAGCTTGGGGCGGCATGGTTGACATGTACGTTTTGCACCTTGCAGCGCGACAGGCCGTGCCGGCGCATCAGTCTTCGGACATCTCCTGTGCCGTATCCTGTCTAGGTGGCATCCCTTATGTCATCACGCACCGTCATGACGTCGGTACTGTTGTATTCAATGGACAAGTCCATTATGGCGGCAGTCCTTTTTCCGTCCACCCTTGGCCTGCATCCGGAACGGGGAAGATCCCGGAGGCCGTCTATGCCGTCCTCCGAGAACCTCGCCAGCCAGTTGCGCACGGAATTCTCACTGCACCGGAACCCTTCTTGCGGTCTCGGGCACGCCCACATCGTCTTCTAGCACAAACATCAACGCCATGATCTTTTTGCAGACTTGCATCCTTTTCTTTGCGCATGGCCTCTGACAGGCTGTCTGTTTCTTTTGCCATGCCCACTTGCCGGTTATGCGATCATTGCACTCTTCGAATGAACCCTGTTTTGGCTCAAAGACTTCTGCTCGTTGCTATAGGATGGAGGATATTCCTTCATTCTTATGTGTTGAATATTTGCATTGTCCATCAACTTGCAAATGTCGGACTCTTCCAACAAGATATGACGCGTGCGATATTATAAAAGCATGTGCGACTGATCAGCAGTTGAAAATGTACCCCGCAAATCCCGCTAGCCGGGATCGTGCCGCCGCCCTGCTCCTGCCCGGCATGCATCCTGCGCACAGAAGGCCATCGCATACACGGCCACCAGAGTCACCGGCGTCTGCAGCGTCATGCTGCGGGTCCTCGGATCGTCCGAGTCCCTCACTGTCATCCATATGTTGCATACTGCAAGCGATACGTAGAACAAAAACATCCGCAGGACAGGATTCCTGCTGACGGTCCGCGGCCTGATGCTCTTGGCACAGCGGTATCCGGTCTCTATGCCCCACCTGTCCCGGTACTCCTCTCTGTCACATGGTCTATCAGCTCCGCATAGCCGCCGCAGCGCTGCGTGGTTGCAAACACGTGGTACCGATCAAAGGTAACAGATCGGGCTCTGGAAGTTTAGGCGTGGGTTTTGCCGCCCCAGAGAAGCGATTCTTAATTAGCAGATTTTGACCCACTTGGGCACTAATCTATGCCTGACGGATCAAAATACCTGTAAAACCATGTACAAATCATGTGTTTGATCGATAGACTGACAAAAAACCCACGGACGTTCCGGATGTTTGCAGGAATGACCGAGGCAGAGTTTGACCAGCTGTGTACCGAGGTGCAAAAGAAATTTCCAGATACCGAGAAGAAGAGGCTCTCAAGGCCCGACCGTGTGCGGGATATAGGCGCAGGCAGGCCCTTTGCCCTGGATCTGAGGAACCGCGTACTGCTGGTCTTGTTCTACTACAGGACGTACGTCTCCCAGGACGTGGCTGGCGCCATGTTCGGTATAGGACAGGCGTCGGTCTCGCGCTCCATAAGCCTGACTGAGCCCCTGCTAAAACAATGCCTGCCGATCCCCGAGAAGATCTACAAGGACTCCAAGAGGATCTCCTCAGTCGAGGAGCTGGCCGAGATCTTCCCGGGGATGGTGTGCCTGACTGACGCCTCCGAGCAGCCCACAAACAGGCCCAAGAGAAAGGACATGGAAAAGTCGCACTATTCGGGCAAGGCAGGCACGCACACGGCCAAGGTCCAGTATACGGTCAACATACACGGTGCCATAGTGCACAAGACCCCGCACTCGCCGGGGCGCGTAAACGACGTCAAGATATACCAGATGAAGCATCCCACGTTCTGGAGCGGTGAGGAGGACGGCGAGGAGCTGCGGCACTATATGGATCGCGGATACCAGGGTGCGCAGCACATCGATGCAGGGACGAAGGTTATACTTCCAATCAAGAAGAGTCCTGGCGGCAAGCTGACCGACGATGAAAAAGAGTACAACAGAACACACTCAAAGATACGGGTGTACGTGGAGAATGGCATACGCAGGGTCAAGACATTCAAGATAATGAGCTACAAGTACAGAAACAGGCTCAGAAAGTACGATCTGGCCAACAGTATCGTGTGCGGGCTGGCCAACCTGAGGATACTGGAACGGATAGCTGCTGTGGCCTGAAAAACACGGCAGAAAACAACTGCAACCTGCCACTCGTAATTTAATTACGGATTGCTTCTCAGAGGCTCCCCCTCCCGGGCAGATTCGTGTCTGAAATCAGGAGCAGCTTCCAGAGCTCGAGCTGTTACGATCAAAGATGTTCTTTGCCTTGGACTTGGGGATCCTCCTGATGACCAGCGCGAACGTGAACTTTTTGCCGTCAGATGGTTCCGGGGTGTACCTAGATACTGCCGCCCTCCTGCCGCGGACGTACTGTACTATCGCTTTCTTTATCCCCGGTGTCTTGACTGCGGACATGATGAACGCAAACCCCATCTGCGATATTGCAGACATTACGGCTACCGAAAAGAACCCCCTCTGCGCGGCATATCATGACCTTGATCTTTGTTTCAGATTTTCCTCTTATTTGTGACTCACTGGGTTTGCTGTTTCCGGATTTGGCCTCCACCCACAAAGTCCTCAGCTTTGGTCTGATTGATCTGCCTGGGTGGACTTTCGGCGCATAGCCTGGCTGCAAGAAAATCATACAGGTATCGTGGCTTGTATTTTGTAGTTGTCCTGCATATTTTGCAGATATCGTCCCTTAGAATCTCAGGCACCGCCATGTCTATTCTGCCATCTTTGTAACCAAACGGTATTTTGTTGCCGGATAGCAGCTCCCCTGCGTCTATGTTATGCGGCCTGACACATGCCATGTTTTGGGAGTAAAGAAACTGTTCACAGTACGTCTCCCCCAGCGCTCCAAGAATCTGGTTGTTCATTTCCAGGTATTTTTTCAAGTGTTTTTCTTATGCAGGCTCTGGATTTATCGATATCTGCCCCCTCCCCCATGTCCAGAATTGGACATCCCCGTGAAATGTCCCGAGTTAGTAGCAGTGTAAATAGGTGATTGGTTCATACGCAGCCACCGCGTGCCTCTAACGGGACGCCGGAAGCAGATGTTCCAAGTTTGTAGCAGTGCACAGATGTCAGACTGATAGCTTGCGTCGGATAGGCGTTTTATTATTGTTCAGAGCATTTTTTGTAAATTGGTTCCACGTACGGAAGTGGCAACTTAATTACGCAGAGGTATCTTTCAATCTTTTCAGCTTGGTACTTCGGATTCTTTTCAATTGTAACTTTGGGCATTTCAGAATGACTAAAAAACAGATAGCCTTGCATTGACGTCGGTACTTGTCGATAGCCTAAAATTGACAGTACTTTTTTGAGAACATGCCAGTTATACCTCAATAAAATCTACCTTGAATCGCTGCTGGTTTTCAAAAAAGCTGTTCTTGGTCTCTGGGAATGCCTCGACATACCCGTCGATTATCTTAATTAGATTCTTGTTGATTTGTTCTTTGTTGTCTCCGGTCACTATTATCTCTGGATTGTCCAAGTACTGAGCCAGCAATCCCCCTTTTATTTTTTCCAGCTTCACTCTGACGGTAGACATGATACGTACTTTTATACCTAATATGTATATATTTTTTCGGTTCTGTGTTGTGGGATCCGAAAAGTAGTTCACCCCCCATCTGGCATGATACTCCTCCCCGGTCTGCCCATCTATGACCGTTTCGCCCGCAGGAGGCATCTTGCGCTCATATGCCTGCACCGACATCGTCCCCAGTTTTGTATTGAGAATTATCTGCGGATCAATGGGCCCGATGAAGGAATGCCTTCTCATCATTATTCGATTGGCTGAACATGCCAACATTGTTGCTGCAGACATTGCCGCATGTGGAATGATTACGCGTATGTCGTCGAATTTTGTCCCAATATACGTGACTAGAGCCTCTGTTGCCGTCGGCGAGCCGCCAGGACTGTGTATTATCAGATCTAATGAGGTTCCCTGCAGCCCGTGAACTACCTCCATCAGGCCCTGCAGGTCCTCCTCGGTTATGCTTAGCAATCCGGGATCTACGTTTTTCCCAGCCTGTGTCTAGGCAGAGGCGTATAGAATTACGTTTCTTCCAGTTTTTGCGTATAGCCACGCTAGGTACTTTCTTCTCAAGACGTCAAAAACGGCTTCCCGAATCGGCCGTTTTTAACTGGTTTAATTCGGCTAGTATCTCTCCCCAAGTCGGCATGTTAGGATGAGGAATCGGATGTTGTTATATGGTATCCTGGATGTATTTTGGAGTTTATCATATCAGATTGCTGTGAGATTCCACGATAGTCTTCATACAATTTTTCCACCTCGCGAATTCCCGGATTTTTCATTGCGTTTTTTAAGAGAGTCCTGTAGTCATCAGTGTTGGAGGACTTTTTCTTCATGTGACATATTACGTGTTTAGACTATATTAAGAATGATGCCGGTTCATGGTACGATAGTGCGCACAGTTGAAAACGGGATGTTTTTTATCGAAATAGGTACGACGTGTCAAAAATTATATTCCGTTTTTTGATGTGTGCACTATAGCAACATTCCAAAAGTCGCATGGGGTCTTGCAGAAGGTCTGGCAGGACATGCGGACGTAATAGGATGGGCGTTGTTTCAACAGGGCAGTGACTTTCGTCGCTGAAACGCGGGATTGTGCGACAGCTCCGGCATGGCCGCTCTTCTTTTTGCTCTTTCTTACTTTTGCAGGCTGTCAGATGACCCTGATTTTAGGCACAAAAAATCAGATGTTTTTGCGCGCTCAGGCACGACGGTCATGCGGCAATCCAGCATCAAATAAAAATCTAAATATTTGGCCACATCATAATGGGGTTATGAGAGTACAAAGTATGAAATACGTGGACAACATGAGCAGTGACGACAGAAAAAAATACGCAGGCCACTGGATCGTGGTGATAGACGACAAGGTCGTACATCATGCCAAAAGGGGAAAGGATGTTCGTAAAATAGTGGCCATGCATGACGATCGAGGGGACATGCCGGTGGTACAGTACATACCAGAGGGTAATCCTCCGTTCCTACTGTAACGTGTCATGGCCGTATTCAAATATCTGCCTAGGCCAATGGGCGGCGCCATGGCTTTTGCTCCGATGCTGGATGTGATGTTACATCATAGAAGGGGCATACGTGAAAGGGCATACGTGGATTCGGGTGCCAGTACCACCTATGTGCCAAGGCTTACAGCAGAACGTACGGGGTTGCTAGATGACAGCCCCGGTATGAAGGTCGACGCCGTCGGCGTATCTGGCACCATCGATGCAAACGAGCACAACATCAGGTCGATCGCAATCATGCGTAATGACGAGGTCTTTGACAGGTTCGATAACTCAAAGATACTGGTACCGTCGGACTATGACGCGGGTCCCAACTTTGTGATAATGGGCAGGGATCTGCTGTTCTCCAGATATGATATTACCTTTTCAGAAAGGCGAAGGAAACTCACACTGGAAAAATCGTGAGGCGCGTCTGGAAGGGTTCGGCCGAATCCTGCCAATCATCGGCACTAAGTGCGTCATGTATATGTAAAGGGATGTTTTTTATCTAAATAGGCACGGTGTGTCAAAAATTATGTTCCGTTTTTTGATGTGTGCACTAGAGACGTTATATCAAATCTTATCCGTTTTGACACAAAAGTGCTTGATTTTCAACTGTGTGCACTATGGGGTCTGACAGGTGTCACGTATGGTCCAAAAGCCCCAAGATACACTAGACCTTATGCGTAATCGGTGCAAGTCAAAAAAATCAGGCAGCTTTTGCGTCATTTTTGGCAATTATGCATAAGGTCTACTAGGTTCACGCCTCCCTTGGGGATGAGGAGAAAGAAGACGCAAGGCTGGTGCCTATCTGATCCTGAATTTTTCCAAGGCGCTCGTCCTGGGGGCGGCCTCTCCGGCGGGGGAGCCTTCGGGCTTTTGCCTGCCCTCCATCATTGCCTCATCAAAGGCCCGTTCATGCAGGTCAATGTCTGTGAGGTCCTTCTTCAGTAGTTGAAAATGTACCCCATAAATCCGTCTAGCCGGGATCATGCCGCCGTCGCCCCACCCCGATCCTGTCGGCATCCAGCGCACGGAGGCAGCACGAATACAGGACCACGGCATACATGAGTCAGCAGCGCCATGACGCGGGTCTTTGGGTCTTCCGAGTCCCTCATTGTCAGCCATATGTTGCATACTGCAAGCGACATGTAAAACAAAAGCACACGCAGGACAGGATTCCTGCTGACGGTCCGCGGCCTGATGCTCTTGGCACAGCGGTATCCGGTCTCTATGCCCCACCTGTCCCGGTACTCCTCTGTCACATGGTCTATCAGCTCCGCATAGCCGCCGCAGCGCTGCGTGGTTGCAAACACGTGGTACCGATCAAGGGTAACAGATCGGGCTCTGGAAGTTTAGGCGTGGGTTTTGCCGCCCCAGAGGCTCCCCCTCCCGGGCAGATTCGTGTCTGAAATCAGGAGCAGCTTCCAGAGCTTGAGCTGTTACGATCAAAGATGTTCTTTGCCTTGGATTTTGGGATCCTCCTGATGACCAGCGCGAACGTGAACTTTTTGCCGTCAGATGGTTCCGGAGTGTACCTCGATACTGCAGGCCTCCTGCCGCGCGCCTTGCCGTGAAGACGGCCTTGTCCTCTGACTTGATGGAAATTCTTTTGTTTTTGTAAAACCATCCCGTTGTGTGAAGTCAAGGCAGCTGGCAGTCATCCCGATCATTCTGGCCGTGATCGGGGTGATGTTTGCGTTTACCATTCCTAGAACGTTCCAGTGCAGCGGCGAGGCCGGGTGCTTTTCGGGCCAGGTAACTGCGATTGTGGACGGTGACACTCTCAAGGTCGACGGGCAGTCCGTCCGCTTTGCCCTGTCTTCTGCCCCTGAAGAGTACGAGGGCGGGGCGGAGGCTGCCACGGCGTTCGTTGAGGGTGCATGTCCTGTCGGCTCGACTGCACTGATCGATGAGGATGATGGCCAGCAGGAAGGCACCTATGGAAGAATCATCGGGGTGATATACTGCAACGGCCAGAACCTAAGCCGGGCGCTACTGGACTCTGGCAACGGATACCTCCCCGTCGAGCTTTGCAGTGCCAGTGAATTTGCGGCAACGGGGTGGGCGCAGTCCCATGGGTGCTAGCCCATCGCCTCTATCTGCTCTTTGTTTTCGGCGATGAATCGCTCCAACTCCAAGGTCTCCTGCCGAATCTGCCTCCTGCGCAATTTGCCTGCATTTTGATGCTCTTCGGCCAGCCTTGCCAGCTCCCTAGCTGATTCTGCAATGTTTTCCCTCAATACCGAGGCGGTTCTCTTGTCATCGCAGTGCATTGCTCATTAAGAGGGCCCCGGGGATTTATTCCTAATTAAAACGGGCAGGGCGCGGACCTATCCCCCCCGCTGCGCCCCGGCCGGTGCCGGCCGGGGATCCGTGATGCCCTCACCCGTCATAGGGAATGACGAAACTACGGTGACCTCCACGAAAAACATACTTGGTACCACGCTAACAAATGTCATCTTACCAGCCCATGATACAGAAACAAAAGGGCCACATTCAATGGCAGGTACACGGCGTACTGTATGGGTGGGATCCGAGGCGGTATCGGCTATGACCTGGCATCGTTGGCAATTCTTTTGAATTGGGGCCTTGATTTTGCCCGAGTCATTGCATTGACGTATTGACGGCAATGATCTTGTCCCCTTCACTTCTGCCAGATCTACCCCTTTGGCAATGATCTTGTCCCCTTCAAGCGCAATCCATTGGCTGGCAGGCTTGAATTTTTTCACGGACTGTGTAGATCTACCCGCCATTGTACTCCGATCGCCTAATCGGTATAACTAGTTTGAGGTTTTGCATGAGGTACGAGTTTACCCCTCCAGTGAATACGGCGCGGGGAGTCATTGTTATGAAGGCCCTGATCGACAGTGCCGCCCTAGGGGGTAAACTCTCGCTTACATGATTCAATCTGAGCGTGGGTTGAAGACACCATGTATGACCAGACTCCAGAGCAGTCTGCCTGCAGGCATCCCAAAAGAACAGGCACTAGTGCCAAAAAACACGGGACCCTGTCCATGGACAATCCATGTCCGGTGATTCTCCATAGCCCTTGTGCGTAATCGGTGCAGATCAAAAAATCAGGCATCTTTTACGTTGCTTTTGGCAAATACGCAAAGTCTTGTGTTCATCTTCTGTGACGTTTCTGTGAACTGATGCAGCTGCTCAAAGAGCATCCGCATCTGCCAAGAATTATGCGGCGATTTTTTCCGTTGATTGGGATTTTGGATCTTTGGAGTTTGTCATGTGCAAAGTAGTTGGCATACTTTTTTGCCAGTAAAATAAGATATGGCGTAAAATCATCTTTTTTGGATGTGCAGAAGGCACTGGCTGCTATGTCGATTGATTTTCTTGCGCTGTTGGAAAACTTCTCGATGATTTTCTTGGCATCAAGCGACGTGCTCTTTAACTCAACGATTGCAATTTTTTTGTCGTTTTGAAAGATTATGCAGTCGCATATTTTTTCCGGCAGGCGCTGCACCAGAAGCTCTCCCTTCAACATGACAAAATTCCTCCCCGTATCTACGCGGATGTTGCAACGTTCACTGCCGCAAGAAATTTCTGCCCAAGAGTACTTGTTTTTGATTTTTTGCAGGGACATCCTAGTTTTCCGGCAGATTCTGTGAAAGTTTGACTGATTTCGAGTAGAGGTATTCGTTTATCTCTATGAATTCTTCCTGTGATATGCCTTCCTCGTCGTCTGTCTTGACGGGAACAATGCGGTGGCCGCCGCCGTCGTCTTTAAAGACGTATGTAGCTATTTCCTCTGGCAATAGATAGCTGTCATCCCCGCCAAATCCCTGTTTTTTTCTCAGATCGGGGGGAAGTCTGCTGGCAAGCATTGACTGGTTCAGCTGTTCTAGCAAGAATACGCTGTGGGTGGTAACTAACACGTTGAGCCCCCGTCGGATCATCTTTACGATATATTCTGCAAAGATTAGCTGGTTTTTTGGGTGCAGGTGTGCTTCCGGCTCTTCAATAACCAGCATGTTGCCTGTGTCCACTATGTACTTTAGATACAAAGTAAACGGGGCAATCTCGGAGATCGTTGACGATGTTCTGTGTAATGGGATGTCGCCCTGTTCTGATCTGTAAACGATTTCGGGAAAGGTTTCCTTTTCAAACGAAGACAGTTTGATGTGTCCGTGAAGAAGATCCTCCTCTAGCTGTTTGGCAAGCTTGAATAACGGTCCCGGACGACGAGGAATAAGGATGATCTCGGATATAAAATCAGACACCACGCCAGTCAGATTGGGGATGTGCAACGGCTCAATGCCACCAAACGGGGCACTTTTGATGATGCTTGCAGAAAGCGCCTTGTGGCCTTGTAGTATTCCGGATCTTGCGGCCGGAAAATAAAACGAGTCGCTAGGAATGTTATCGTGTGCGATGTCACGAGAGATTGAAGAGACTAGCCAAAAGGCCAAGTCATACCTGAAAAAATCAGACGCCTTGGACTTGTTCAGAAGGATCACAGAAGAATTGGCATCTGACTTCTCTTGCACTTGATATCTGGATCCCTTTGGGGAGATGTTGACCTCGTATTCTTTTTGGGCAGCGTTGACGCGTTCCGTTACGCTTAACTTCTTGCCAATCTTTATGTCGAGATTAACGGAGTCATGTACGGTAACCTTTGCATTCCTTTGTCCAGCCCTTACAAGATCGCGTGTCGTGGAGCCAAAATTACGACGGATTGAGGACTCTAGCACATCGCCGAAAACACTTTGGATGATATTGGAGCGGACTTCTTTGACAAGTTCTGCTGGAATGGCAAAACTCTGTCTGCCTTTGTTTTTATTCACAACGTCTTTCAACTTTTCATCACTAAGATTGTATATGTCCATCTGTCCCTGGTTTGGGAGTACGTGCGATCCGAATTCCTTGATTTTGTTCACAGATGACAGAATCGAGTGTATCAGCATCGCGACATACGACTTGCCTGAATTGTTGGGACCGATAAAGATGGTCAGGGGCTTTATGTTCAGGGTGCCCCTTGTGACTGGGCCAAAATTTTTAATATCTACGTCCAAGTCGATTTTTACGGGATGTGGAGGCAGTCTTTCTTTCCCATATCGAAGCCTTACAGTCCAAGTGCGCTCGCTCACGTAAAAAAACGTTTCTTGCAACATAGTTTGTTGCAGCAGACTAGCCCGTAAGAGAGATTACGTCCTCCAGAACACATACACAAACACTCACAAAAAGATTAAAACGATTCGTTCCTTGACATAATGCATGAGATTGCAGACGGTATTCTGGAAGGAAGAGGACGCGTACGTAATAAAGGAGGTGGCCACGGGAGTGACCACCCAGGGCAGCACAATAGAGGATGCAATGGCAAACATCAGGGAGGCAGTGGGCCTCTACCTAGAGGAGGTGCCAGATGCAAAAGAGTCCATCCAAAGCATGGATATGATGGGTGCACTGAGTGTCGAAATTTCCTAAGCTTGCAGGCAGCAAGATAGTAAGGGTCCTTGTAGACAGGTTTGGCTTTCAGGTTTCCCGCCAGACCGGAAGCCATGTTGTCCTGCGCAAATTCACAGACCGCAAGATAGTCACGATCGTTCCGATGCACAAGGAGGTCAAGGTTGGGACCATTTTTGGCATTCTGTCACTTGCAGAAATCAGAAAAGAGGACTTTCTCAAAAGCCTCTGACTGTGTGATTTGCGAGGTCACCTTCCTCACAGGAGCATGCGCAGAGATTCCCCGATCCTGTTGCCTTGATCCCAAGTGCGCTTTGCTACCTGGCGTTGTTATCTTTCCATCTGTCATACAGCTATGGGGGAACAAGATCAACAGGATTGTCCGGGTGTACGACAGGCGGCTTTTTTACACCGCTGTCTCCTTTTTGTTTTAGACGTGGCAGTCCATACCGGCGATTGAAAGTACCTGATTGCCAAAAAACGCCTTCCTGAGTAGTTCGCACCCATAGTGCTCAAGAACTTTTAACCGTCACCACAAATGCATAAGGGGAGGCAACCCCGTATCTTTTTCATGCTCGTCACACTGATCTCACCGGGGTGCCGGGTTATGATGCATGTCATTGTCACGCCGAACATCTCCCGCCAGCAGTCCGCATTGTATCCTGCATACAATCGCGGCAGCCCTAACCTGCAACAGTCTTCCCAAATGTATCCGACTCACGATGGCGCTGATGGCTACACGCGGATTTGCAGGCAGCTTGGCTTGAACTGTTTCGACTGTGGAACCGTCTTGTGGGGAACTTCTGAAAAGACTGCAATCCAAAACAATTTTAAACAGACACATTCACATACGGAGCGAGCATCTTGATGAGACCCGAATTTGGCGGGGGCTTCATCGCCTGGGAACCGTAGAAACCTTAGTGCCCTGTGACTTGGTTACCTAGAATTTTTTCTAATTTGAATAAGATAATAGTGGTAGCATAGCGCCACCGCCCGGTTCAGACCTAACAAACATAGAACATGTCACAAATTAAACCTTGTGGGCGGGGGTTCTGTGTAATCTTCGAGACCTGAAACATGGATATTCTCCGACCCTAGTCACCATTACCCATTATTTCCATTGGACTGTTCCGGTTTTTGGTTCTGTGTAAAATTGGGGATATGGAACTTCACCGGATTCGGATTTTCCTTGGTTTGGTGGCCAGATCTCTAAGCCAGAGATGTTTGGAAATATGCATAATCTTGGACACCTGAAAGGGGGGGGGGCTGTCGCCTAATTCCACCTACCCGACTCGATCCGTACGTTTTTTTGAATTTCCGCCATTTTTGCACGCCTGATCCACATAGCGTCTCAGCGGTTTTCGGGAATTCTGGCGAATTAGGCGATATCTATGTTAAAAACATCCGTCGTAGAAACGACGATGTCCCTAGCTTCTTCTGATCCATGCCTAGCTGATCATGGCACACTTTATGGCTAACGCTGGTTGCACGATGCAGTCGCGCTTGCCTGTCCCAGTACGGTCATGCCATATCCTCCCAGATCATTGGGTGGGTGGTGGGGCAGGAGGTGAGTCACCGCAGGCGGTTTCCTTCATTCCTGGTCTTGACGGACCAGAAGCTGCAGTCATCCATTAGTGCGCGAAGCACAGGAACACAGCAGCTCGGATATCCCCATTCAACAAATAGTGCGCGAAGCACATGCATAACGAGGGGTTGATCCATCACCCTGACTACGGCGGGGGTGTTTTTATCATGTGTTCAACAAACTAGCTACAGATAAGATTTGATATAACGTCTCATACCAATAGTTTTCAGGAATTCTGATGAATTAGGCGACAACCTCCGTATTCTGTCCTGGTGGCATCCCCTGCGTCATCGCGCACCGTCGTGACGCCGGTACTGCTGCGTGCAATGGACAAGTCCATTATGGCGGCAACCCTTTTTCCGTCCGCCTCTGGCCTGCATCCAGAACGGGGAAGATCCCGGAGGCCGTCTATGCCTTCCTCCGAGAACCTCGCCGGTCAGCTGCGCACGGAATTCTCACCGCACCGGAACCCTTGCAGTCTCGGGCACGCCTATATCGTCCTCTGGCACAAACATCGGCACCATGATCCTTTTGCAGACTTTGACATCCTTTTCCTTGTGCATGGCCTCCGACAGGCCGCCTGCTTCTTTTGTCATGCCCGCTGCGCCGGTTGCGCGATCACTGTACTCTTCGAATGAACCCTGTTTTGGCTCAAAGACTTCTGCTCGTTGCTATAGTATGTGCGTGGAGTGGAAATATTGGTTATCAATAGTTTGAAAAAGCAAAGCTGGTTGCTTTATACCAGAATCGCTTACAAAAAACGATGGCCCCACAATCTTTGAACAATTATAAACAACCTAAGCATCGTCAACATATGTCAAACAACCCTGCCTGCGGCCTTTGGACAAAGGATGAAACAAACTGGTCACAAGCTGATACTGATTTTATCCAAAAAGCTCTCAGTCAACTAGACAATGGTTCTCCAACCTCATATGAAGAATTGGAACAACGAAACGAAGCAAAACTAAAGTAAAGGATTTCGTTTTCAGTTGGATCTCAGAGACGAGCTGCCAGAGTTCATTACCAAGCTTGACAACGAACCATACACTCGTGGTGCAATAGTATTGCTTGTACGAGGTCACCTACCATCATCAGTTAGGCATGAATTAGCATGAATGATTGTGATTCTCGTGCCTAGCTATGGTGACGATTAAAAGTTTTTGAGCACATGTGGGTGTAAGTCACGCAGGAATGCGCCTTTTGACGATCAAAGACTTTCAATCGTCACTATAGCAAGGGGACGTGACCACATACTATTGCTTTGTGTGAATAAGATTCGTAATGCCGCCGATATTGAATCCATGGAAAGCATATCAACATGTGAAGTGATCGGTGATAATGTCTATTTTACATACAATGGAGCCTGTAAATTATACTTCAAACATCACCCTGACGAAAACAATGTAACATTAATGGATTATCAGTTCAAAAACCATGACTTTTAGCACGGTTGCGGCACGCACAACTATCACACTTTGACATTCGACTTTGTGTAATCGACCTGAATGAGTAACAGCTCGGGCTTGGGAAGTTCAGGCGTGAGATTTGCCATCTTGAGGCCCCCTTGGGCAGCACCCCCGGCTAGCAGGAAGATCTGGAAGAATCACAACACATAAAGATCCCAAGATCTGCCTTCCGGGTATTGGTTGGGGATCCTGACATTACAGACGTGGACTGGAGAATTCCCGACGTGATCCGCCTGTTTGAGCACATGAAGACAAGGATAGAGAGTGTTGAAAAAGACAACCAGCAGCTGCAAAAAGACAACCAGCAGCTGCAAGGCGAACACCAACAGTAGCAGAAAGTGATCCAACAGCAGCAAAAGGAAATCGAGCAGTTAAGGGCACTGCTCGGCCAGCAGATACCGGCATCCGGATCCGGGCCGGCGGAGGGTTCCGTTCCAAAGGAGATCCGTAAAGAGCCGAACTCGCGCGGCTATAACGTGCGCAAGTTCCACGACTTTCCGCACCCCGAAAAGGCGGCCCCAAAAAAGAAGCCAGAGACCAAGGCAGTCACCCGCACATGCACGGCAGACGCCGAGTTCTGCCACGACTGCGGCGACAAGCTCTCTGACTGGTGCGAAAGATACACAAGAAAGTCCAAGGATCTGGTCGACGGCAAGTGGACCGAGACGGAGTGGGACGTCAAAGCGCTACTGCAAGTCATGCAAGAAAAAGCGCGCCGCCCCCGTGCCCGGCGTGCTGCCTGGGGAGCATTACGGCACGCGCGTCACCGGGATAATCGTGTTTCTTCACTGCATGTGTATATCCTTTGAAAAGATCCAGATCATACTGCACACGCTTCACGGCGCACACATACCAATATCCACCCTGATCCACCTGTGTGATGTATCGACGACTAGGATGATGCCTGTATATGACGGCATTCTGGAGGGAATACGGCATTCCGAATCCGTAGGAGGCAACGAGACGGGCTGGTTTCTCAACGGGATGGGCCACTGGGTCTGGGTGCTTGTGACCAAGTTCTCGGTGTTCTACCACATAGCGCCGTCCAGCTCAGGCGACGTCATAGATTCCCTGATGGCAGCCTTTGACGGCATCGTGTTATCGGACTCGTACTCTGCGTGGAACCGCATCGGCGGCAAGCACCAAAAGTGCCTCCTGCACTACTTTCGGGACATGTACCTGACGCTGGAGAAGAACCCCGGCGCCGAGTACGGCACGCTGTTTTACAGGCTGCGCGGCATCCTAAAGGACGCCATAGGGATTGGCAAGGCCACGCCGGAGGAGGTGCAGTGCCTCAAGTACCGCATACACAAGCTTGCCTCGGCCGCGTACACGGACAGGGACTGCATCCGGTATACAAAGCGCCTCAAAAGGATCCCAAAAAACACGGTAGATTGTGCCAAAATCCAGCTTCCGGAGCCCGATCAGACAGATTCGTGCCTGGAATCAGGAACAGCTTCCCAAGGCCGAGCTGTTACGATCTGACGTGCGTTGATCCTTGCAGCCATCGGCTTTATTGATCGGCAAAGCCCAAGGCAATCCCCTGCAATCCTCCTCAAATTAGTGCGACCTAATTTTCGTACAATAGAGCAGGCTACCGGCCACGGTATTTTTAAATAACAAGCCGGATGAATAATGTCATGGCCGAAGAGAGTCCAGACAACGCCAAGGCAGGCAAGGAAAAACTATCGCGCGATGACGACAAGCCAACGTATCACTCCGTTTCGGCACCGGACATTCCTGGCATGGAAACGGGCAAGCCGAGACCACCGACTAAGGCGGACTGATGTCAAAGTCCTCTCTAAGCTCTTTTTGCATTAGCGGTATGTCCTGGCGCAGTTTCCGTTCATGGTTGTCCATCCATTCATAGTACTGATGGGAATTTTCCGGAACCTCCCCGCTTGGCGCACCGTCTTGCATCTTCTTGACTAGGATCAGGAATTCGTTGTGGGTCTTGATCTGCCTGAAGATATTCTGTACGTGCTGCTGTAGCTTTGGCCTTAGAAAATTAATCTTTCCAGAATAGATCAGACTGTCATAAAAATCATGTGTGTGGTCACCTACCCCCACCAATCAGACACGAATTGGCATGTACAGCTGTGATTTCCATGCCTGGCCGACAATGGGACGTGACCTCATACAAAATCATGGTTCAGGATCCTGTTCATGAAAAAGATCTCTTTGCCGCCTTTGGTCTTGAAGGATTTGGCGTCCATGGACTGTGCCTTCCTGTCCAATCCATCCAGCGTGTCCTGCAACTCCCGATGCAGGTTTTCAGACGCACGTTTTCTTTCAGCCTTTTCTTTTTGCAGCTGCTCCCTTTCCAGTCTCTGTGTGTTTGAAAAGTATCTTCTTATTGCCACTAGGAACGCGATGATCGTACCCAGAGATGCCACATTGCCCAGTGCGTTAGATCCAGCAAATGTCAGCGCCAACCAGTCAACCAACATTTGAGCATCCAAGTGTAATCCCCTTTGTGTGATTCTGAAATCCGCCCACCTATTAGAATCTATATGCAGTCACAAAGGCAAGAGTTTGGGTTCGGCAGGGATGGTTCCGGCAGCAGATCCCAGGGCACCTTCAGCATCTCGTCCATGTCGCTGAGGCCGATGTTTTGTTTGGACGTTCCACGGCTTTTAGTTTTTCTCGCAATCAGGTTCTGTGTAATCTTCGAGACCTGAAACATGGATATTCTCCGACCCTAGTCACCATTACCCATTATTTCCATTGGACTGTTCCGGTTTTTGGTTCTGTGTAAAATTGGGGATATGGAACTTCACCGGATTCGGATTTTCCTTGGTTTGGTGGCCAGATCTCTAAGCCAGAGATGTTTGGAAATATGCATAATCTTGGACACCTGAAAGGGGGGGGGGGCTGTCGCCTAATTCCACTTGTTTGGCCCAATCTGCCCGTTTTTTTGAATTTCCGCCATTTTTGCACGCCTGATCCACATAGCGTCTCAGCGGTTTTCGGGAATTCTGGCGAATTAGGCGATATCTATGTTAAAAACATCCGTCGTAGAAACGACGATGTCCCTAGCTTCTTCTGATCCATGCCTAGCTGATCATGGCACACTTTATGGCTAACGCTGGTTGCACGATGCAGTCGCGCTGGCACTGCTGCCGGTTCCCACCGGCCTGATACTGGGGCTTGGCAGGCCCAAGCTCGTGCCGATGGACGTGCTGGTGGCAACGATCATACGTATGTGGTCACGTCCCCTTGCTAGCTAGGCACGAGGATCACAATCATTCATGTTAATTCATGCCTAACTGATGATGGTAGGTGACCTCGTACGATCATACGGTTCATGATATATCACACGTCGCTTGGGCCGGCCCGACGAGGCCCGGCGGGAGGCAACAAGGGCAAGACTCCGGGCGGCACGAAGAGCAGGCTGGCGGGATTTGCAGCCCCCTACGAGGCGGGACCCATGCCACGCCGGGAGGGCACCCATGCCGTATCGGTGACCGAGCTCGGGGTTCCAAAGAGCATAACGGTGACCCTATACGACATACACGGCGTCCCCATGCGCAACAGGCTTGCGCGCGCGTACGTTGACGACACGCTCCAGGCCTCGGTTACGACCGACTCGGACGGCACCATGGGAATGACGTTCGTGCCGCGCTCCGAGGGGCAGAAGCGACTCAGGATCGAGGTCGACGGCCAGGACCGGCCCGCGGTGGACGCGGTGCTTGAGGTGGGGAGATCCAGATAGACGGCCTGCGGCTGGTCACGTCGTGCCGGAATTGTTTCGAGTTTGGAACCGGTTTACGAACTTTTGGGAAGGCTGTCAAAACAAAATAGCTTGACATTAATAGCAAGAACACAAAAGCAATAATTGCATGCCAGTTATGTATGTAGACGAATCCGGCTCTGTGAGCTACAATGACAACACGAATTTCTTCGTTTTATCAGGAGTGATTGTTGAGGAAGACAAAATCAACGATCTCAAAAGATCTACGTACGAGTACAAACTAAAGCATTTTACCGGGCGGTATGTCGATGCAGAAATTCATGCACACGACATGCTCAAGACCAAAGGAGATTTTACCAGTTTAAGTTTTTCAAAACAGCAAGAGATGTTGGATGAATTGTATCATAACATATCCAACTTGGACATTACCGCAGCTTCCGTGGTAATTGACAAGGAATCACTAAGACGCCGATATCCAGATTGGAAGGTATTCAACACTGCATGGAAGTTTCTGATTGAAATATTTGACAGGTTTCTGGAAGAAAGATCGGGCGAAAATAACGACGGAATCATAAAAATTGACAAGAGTTCAAACAGGTTTCATAGAAACATTATTGACATAATCAAGGATGTAAGGGAAAAGGGGACAGATTACCAAAGAAAAGCACTGGTGGGGTTTCCTGTCTTTGTTGATTCATCCGCAGTTGAAGGAGTTCAAATTGCAGACGCAGTCGCATATGGATCGTTTCGCCATCATTCAACACCGGAGGAATTCGAAAAATACTGGAATCTGATCTATGGAAGGTTTCGAACTGACGTACGAGGTCACCTACCCCTATCAATCAGGCATGAATTGGCAGGTACAATTATGATTTTCGTGCCTAGCTAGCAAGGGGACGTGACCTCATACGAACTGACAGTTCTGGAAGCGCAGCAGGATGCGGTTACAAGGTGTTTCCAGAATAAGGGTCAAGAGCATGCAACAAGGTACCCCCCATTCAACACGCCCTCTAGTAATACGGCCCGTATTACGTACCTTGATTAGATCTTCGTGTTTTATAAATCCCCTGTAACGAATTATTTAAACATGCACGAAACTTCAGCTAAGTGAAAAGTACCCTGAAATCGAGCAAAAACAGAAACTGGGCATGAGGTACGACGCCTCAGCAGCAAGGCAAAACAGCAAATCTCATTTACATTTCACTTGGCTGAACTTTGGACAATTTTTTAAAAAACGTCATGGGGCAGTTGCTGAAAATGTACATCCCGAATCCTGCCCGTGAAGTCTTGCTTCCACCCATCTGGGCTCTGTACGCATGGAATCATGCATGCCAAAACCCCATTAGGCCGCGGCCATGAGGACAGTGGCACACCTTCACGGGAATTGGCGTTTGGAAAATTCTTAACTTCCCGTGAAGGCTTGGTTCTATATGGTATCTGAGAGTGATGTAAACGAGTTGCTAGCCAAACATACGCCAGCAAATTTTTTGGATTGGACTGGATTTGAATCAGCGTTTGCAGATTACAGATCCAAGGTCATCACAGCCAATATTCTGATTGAAAAACTGATGGAATGTCTCATAATTAAGAAATCCGAGAGTCATGAGGATTTGGGCAAGCTTGCCTTTTCTCAAAAACAAAAAATCCTCCTCAAACTAGGAATTCTCAACGATAGCATAAACCACGAGCTCAAAATAATCAACAAGATAAGAAACTCGTTTGCCCATGAAATAGATCCGCTGAGAGGAGAAGTGCCAGATCTGATAAGGGAGCTCGAATTTTATAAAAAAGCCAAGATACCCACAGCCGATAATCCGCAAGGCCGGAACACAATAGACTTTATGCGTAATTGGCAAATCGGATCTAAAAATACAACACAACAGATCATGGTTTGCATACCTACAACCATAAAGATCAGCAATGGTTCTCTGATGGTATGGGTTCAGATGTCGAGCTTGTCCAAACACTGCAAGAGCAAAACAAGAGTCTGGCAGAACAAAACATGCCCGTTCTCCAAGCAAAACGAGCATCTGAGGAACCGGCTTGCGTTTGAGGACTCACTGTGGCAGTCCGAGGAAAACAAGACGGAAAGAATCGTGCGCGGCGGCCGGGCACTGCGGATGCATGCAATCGAGCTTGCAGACGGCATAATCGGCGACCCGGTGCGCCTTTGCAGCGTCACTGGATGCACAAAGAAGTCATTTGAGAACCATACTGGAGCGCTTTACAGAGGCGGTCATGGCCGACGGGGACAGGCCCCTGTTCTGGGAGGACGACGCGAGCCGCAGCGATGCCGGAAACCGGTGCAAGCTGCACATCAGGCACGCGCTGCCTGCGGAACTCATGAGCCTGAGGACCGGTGCGACGCAGCACCACCTGGCCGCAACATTTGACGTCGACCAGTCCACGATATCCAGGTACCTCCAGTACTGTATCGTGATACTGCGCAAGATACTGCCTACCGCCGAAAAGATAGCAGACGTCATCCGCAAGACCCCGGCAGGCAGGATAGAGGAGCTGATCCCAAAGAAGACGATCCTGGTTGACGGGACCCTGACTCCCATAGACAGGCCAGGGGACAAGACCGCAAGAAAGACACGGTACACGGGAAGAAAAAAGAGGCACATGTACAACACGCTGGTCACCACGAACCTGGACGGCCTCGCGCTGGACTGCAGCGAGACTGTAGACGGCAGCGTCAACGACAAGGGCCTGATGAACGCGGGAGGCGGCCCGGACTTTGGAAGGCACGCAAAAGCAATGAAGAGAGCGGAAAACGCAGACGATCCTGAAAGTGCGTTTACAGTTTACAGCGACCTGGGCTTTGAGGGCATCCAAAAGATGCTTCCGGGCGCCATACACAGGCAGCCTCCTAGGAAGCCCAGAGACGGGGAGCTTGCCGCGACGCAGAAGAGGCGCCGCAAGCGGGTCAGCAGGGTCCGCGTCAAGGTAGAGCACCACATGGGGAAGCTCAAGAAATATGCCATCCTGACCACGCCGTTTGGCGGAACCGCCGGGGATCTAAACTATTTCATGCAGGTAATTACGGGTCTTGAGAACCTCAAGACTATACTGAAAAAGAAAAAGCGCTACGGCCACTTGCTTGAAATATAACGTACGGCGGCACGGGCCGCCTTTCTTATGACTTGACAACAGGGCACATCACCGTGCTGCATGGTTGCGCACGTCTTTTTGGCAAGAGCCGATTTTTGTGCGCGTCATGACATTCTGCATGTGGCAGCTTGATCTGATCGACGCATCTGCGCTTGGAGAACTCCGCGGAATTTTCAATCACGGTCGATTACGCATAAAGTCTAATACAGATTTCTAGATGCCCTTTTTCTGTCATCATTTCTTGCTCTGAAATACTTTAGCCGAACCCAACACTGTAGCGATGGTGACAAACGATGCTAAAATATGTACAAGCTCTCAAGCAAGATTTGCTAAAATTGCTTCCCAAACATCCAATGTTATTTTCGTAGCTTTCTGCTATTTTAGAATTTTTTGTTGAGCAGTAGACGGAAACGCAACCCGTTTGGCGAGGACCCAGCTAGAATGGGAACGCCTTTGTTCGCACACTTTGATCACTCGCTTTTGCCGTACCACCGTGCCTTCCTGTTTTTCGGACAAACTCCGTACAATCCAAAACAATTAAGCCGACGCGTCCATATGCAGGGCGAACATCCTGATGAGGCCCGAATTTGGCGGGGCCTCATCGCCTGGGAGCCGTGGAACTCTGCGTTACTCTGAAATTGCAGCAGTTGCAGAACCATCCCACCGAGCCTATCTTTGCAGGAGACCCGTCCTTGACGTGACACCCCCTGTAGTCCAACCACACGTCACATGTATGGCATCTGCCCTGCCCCGATTCGTACCTTCCTACACCTGTGGGCTTTGTCACCCTGAACCGCTTGCATATCCCCCTGCAGGTTCTTTTTTGCTCCAACACTGGATCCTTGGACACGCATTCAATAAATCTATAAGCCACAGGTTCTAGCAAAAGCCATGAGAGATACCATAGGCGGCCGTCCCTACGAGGTAAGAAAGGACGGCTCAAAGTATGTTATCAGCTTCTATCCGTAGGCAAGGAACGCAAAGAACCCGGATGCCGTCCTGTTTCGGCTGACCCTCATAAGGGACGAGCTCAAAAAGCTGGCAAAGATTGCTGCGTGAGTTGGGACAGGTTTGAATGGCGGACGGCACGATCCTCACAAATATGGCGAGGAGTACGACGCAGGAGTGGAGTCAATACGACGGCATGGATCTGGATCCGTGACGTACCATCCCGGCATGGGATCATGCATAGATCTTGCAAAGCCAGGCGAAAAGGACGCACTCTTTGAGAGGCTTACGGATGGCGGACAGCCAGTCTACCTCATCTCCGTCACCAACAACAGAAAGGACTTTGACGAGGAGGCCAGAAACGAGTATATCCGGTTTCGCAAGCAGGGGGCAGACGTGATGCTGGGGCAGTGGACCAACATCAACGGCGTCACGTACAGGGATGTCACTGTGGCACTCTCCGGAATCGGGCGTGAGGAGGCGCTAAAGTATAAACGTGAGTATGGCCAAGCATACATAGTGGTGATAGAAAGACATGGCCCTCCAAGATTCATCTAGTAAAAAGACGTTCAAGAACACGTTTGCCCCGCATGTGGGCGACAAGGAGCTGGACGTGCAGGCGGTGATAATGGGACTGCGGGTGTCGCTGTTCCACCACGAGGATCTGCCGCCAGAGGTACAAGAGGCCGTCGCATCCGAGCTTGCCGGGCAAGAGCGCTGATTCGAAATCAGTGGATTCTGACTATGTGCGAACGAGCTTGCATGAAGCGGCTCAAAACACCAGCAAAATGCGAATTATCTGTGAAGTCACCTGAAAAATTCGTACGGCTTCTGATTTCGGATCAACTCTCTGGCCGAGCGGATGCGGGAGGATCTGTGCATAGACGCGGAGGCGTCCTGAGGCCATACGGTATGCGAGACGGCATGCCCAAATGCCAGTGCTGGAGAAATAGAAGATGACACTGCGTGATTCCTCTGACCAAAAAGACGTTCAAGAACACGTTTGCGCCCCACATAAGAAACGAGACGCTGGACGTTCAGGCCATAGTGGCAGGGCTGCGGGCAACCCTGATCAACTCCGAGGATCTGCCAGAAGAGGTACGGGACGCAGTAAAGGACGAGCTTGAAAGGCTTGCAAGGATCAAGCAATCTCAGTAACCATTGTCCTTTGATTCGGCAAGTTGAAATCAACCCCAGGCCCAACAGTAATGTTGGATCACAGGATCAGCCTTCCCAGATGACTCCAAAAATGGCTCAAAACCAAAACAGATCAATCAGGGTAGATTCCGAACAAGAACAACTTCCAAGTAAACGCGATACCAAGACCTCAAACATAAACGGTTATTCATCGCGTTTACTATATCATCTTATACCGACAGAATTGCAATAATCATTTATGCTGGTAGACTGTAGAGTAAAACGGCCGTATTGAACCCGGAAAAAGCCACGCCGAAGCATGATGCAAAGGAAACCATTGCCAGAAACTGGTGCAGCAGGGAAAACTCCGTTGAACTGATCAAGGATTGCGTGATGCTGCAACGCCTAGACGGGGAATATTCCAGCCCTTTTGAGTTTGACATTGCGTCCCGTCGCAACAGGCGCGAATATGAAAAAGACCAATTGGAAGCCAGGAAGTTGAAGAACGGCTTTGCATGCGACGATAAACTACAAGCCATGTTGGAATCAGCCAAACGTATGGGGTTGGACGCAAGAAAACCAGACAAGAGGGAAATTCTGGGAATGGTAAAATCCGGCACACATGATAAGAATCTTGGTACATTTTACAAAGTTCTAAGCGATTGCTATCTGCTAAGCAAGGCAGAGGCCGACAAAAAATACATGATACTGACTGACAAAACAATGTACGAATATTTTTGCAAAAGATGCCATGGTATTTTGGATGGAATAATACTAAAGTACCTTGACGTTGAAAGCCACAGGGGCCTGCTGTCATGGAGCATACAGACAAAACCTTGAGGCCCTGTCCAGTCCCTACCGAGATTGTCGCGTAATTCCACTTGCTTAACTCAACCCTGCATGTTTTTCTGGATTTCTACCCCTTTTGCACGCCTGATCCATATGGCATCCAGATGGTTCTCACGAATTCTGACGAATTAGGCGACAACCCCGGCAAAACCCGTCTCAGTCGCCATGTTCTGCATAGTGTGCGTCGACTCTTGCGTTCCATTCCTTGATGGCCTGCCTTACGGGTTCAACAGCCTCGGGCTCAAGCTCGTCAAGTTCGAAGAGGCCGCGATCATAGTATGTGGCCAGCTTCTCTGCAGTAGTGTATTCGTTGCTCCAGCCCCTCTTATGTGCGGGATTCTTGAACAGTTTAGACAAGGTCTGACTCTCCATTTTTGTACACCGCTAAGATCATTAGTTGGCCATGCTTCTTTTTAACTCTTAGCGATTCGCCTTTGTCCAGTCCTCCCAAATGTATCCGACCCATGATGGTGTCGACGGTTACACGCGGATTTGCAGGCAGCTTGGCTTGAACCGTTTCGACTGTGGAACCGTCTTGTGGAGAACTTCTGAAAAGACTGCAACAGCTAAGTGAAATGTAAATGAGATTTGTTGTTTTGCCTTGCCGTTGAGGCGTCGTGCCGCATGCCCGGTTTCTGTTTTTGCTCGATTTCATGGTACTTTTCACTTAGCTGTGCAATCCAAAACAATTTTAAACAGACGCATCCACATAGAGCGAACATCTTGATGAGGCCCGAATTTGGCGGGATCTCATCGCCTGGGAGCCGTGGAGCCGCTCCGCTTGCCGTTGGTCTGCGGGTGATGCGGCCTAGAGTTTATCAGCTCGATTCCGCAGTCGAGCAGCTCCTCAAAGGCAGTGGGCCTCCACCCGCCTTTGGGCGGGCTCTTCTTCTTCGAGCTCGAGCGCGCCCCGATAAAGCACCTGCCGTTGTCTGAGAGGATTGTGGCAGGCGCGCCGAACCGGGCCACGGCCTGCCGCAGGACCGCCACGACGTTCTCCGAGGCGGCCTCCCTGAACAGGCCCGCACCGGTCACGCACCTGGACGAGTCGTCCAGGAACGTGACTAGGTTTAGCCCCGCAAAGCGCGGATCCTTCATGGCGTGCCAGTCCACATGCCACATGGCGTTGGAGTACTTGCGCTAAGCGGACGTATCTTCTAGGTTGTGACTTTGCAGGCGACGGCGTCACCAGCCCGTGCTCATCATCCTGCATGCCCCGTAATAGCTAGTATCGTGTTGCCTTTGCAGCCTCTCGGCCGTATGAATCACGCCTGCTGCGCCGTGCTTGTGCTCTTCTAGGACGGCGCGCACGGTCCCGTCGGGAACCGGGGCGCTCCTTTTTCTTCCCGGCCTGAGCGGCACGTGGTGCGTGCCGCCTGTCTTCCCGAATCGGGCGTACATCCGCTGGACGTGCCTTTTTGTGACACCTATCTCAGTGGCCACCTACGAGGGCCCTCGTTCCTAGGCACACTGTGTATCTGATCTGCTTTGCCTTGAGCCCTGCAGCCATTCGGTTTTCTTGATCGGTAAAGCCAAGTAGTCCTTTGCAACCCCCCTCAAACCAGTGCGGCCTAATTTTCGTACAGTAGACCCCCTCTCCTCTTGGGCCGGCTTACGTGCTGCTCGGAGGCATCAGTCATGCACACCATCGGCGGAAAGATCTCGGGCAGCCCCTCGACTGAGATCCTCCCCTGACCCTTGTGGATCCTCTCGAGCCGGCATGCTCTGCTCAGGCTGGCATGTAACCGGACCGCCCGTCCCGGGGGCTCGGCTGTGAAGCGTGGGTGGGGCCACTGCCGTGCCATGCCACCGGGCATGATTTGAGGCGTCGTGTTTTTCTGCCGGCCTTTGCTTTTGCCCGATTTTTCGGCGCGTTTCACTTGGGAAATCCTGCGTCTTTGCGGCCCTTTGGCGGATCGGCTGGGGCCTTACTGCGTTTTGCTGCATGATGCGCCAGGCGGCTCACCCCAGAATGCCTGCAAGCCCCTCATCCAGGGTTACACCCGGAGCATAGCCCGCATCCCGTATCGCCTTTATGCTTGCAACGCTGTACCTTATCTCACCCTCCCTTGCACCCTTGTGAGTCTTTTTGCATCCCGTCGCTGACTTTGAGATGATCAGATCTGCCAGCTCATTGATTGATACCGGGATGCCGCTTGCAACGTTGAATGTCCTCTCCCCATCCATCCCCAGTGCGTGCACGAATGCGCCTGCTGCATCGCTTACGTGGACAAAGTCCCTGACCTGCTCCCCGTCACCGTAGATGACAAGGTTCCTGCCGCTTTCTGCCGCATCGGCAAAGCTTGAGACCGCGGTGTTGTGCTTGCCTTTCTTGCCGTAGACGTTGAACAGCCTCAGGACGACGTTGTTTTTGATCTGCCTTATGATGCCCTCCCCATCGAGCTTGGTTCTGCCGTACGGCGATATCGGGTTGACGGCTGACCCTTCTGTCACCGGGGTCCGGCCAGAGTCCCCGTACACTGCGGCAGATGAGGCAAACACTATCCTGTCAATCCCGTTTGCGCGGCAGGCCCCCACCACGTTGCGCGTCCCCTGTACGTTGACCAGCTCGGTCTCCTCCGGGTTCAGGATCGATTCGCCGACGTCTGACCTTGCTGCCAGGTGGATTACCGCATCAAATCCCCTGCTGGACTCTACCAGTCCCCGGTAGCTGAGGATGTCGCCCCTTACAAAGTCGATCTCCCTGGATACCATGTCTGCCATCCTCTTACTGGGACTGTGTGAGAGGTCGTCGTAAATCCTGATGCTGTGCTGCCTTAGCAGACGGTGGGCAAGGTGCAGTCCGATGAATCCTGCGCCGCCCGTGAGAAAGACCCTCATGGTACTTGCCTTGCATGTCGCTGATTATTTTGGTTTCTATTGGTAACAGCTCGGGCTCTGGAAGTGATTTACGATTTTAGGAGCGAATTACATCTGCGAAGATCCCTTTGGCGGTAAAATTCATGCCTGAACTTCCAGAGCCCGAGCTGTTACTTCTATTGTCTGCCTGTAGCAGGATGGCAACCCCCTAGCCGGAGTTAAAGCCATGCTCCCTTGGTCGGCCAGGCATGAAAATCACGACTGCAGGCAAGTGTGCGCCTGATTGCTGGCCTAGGCGGGGGCCATCCTATTGACGCCCACCGTCCACTTCGGCCGGGCGCCGCCCCCGGCTCCTTGGATCCTGTGCGCGTGAATTGCAAAAATTATAACCCCCGATCTAGAAATTGGATCAAAACCAGTGCACGCCTGCAAGATCCGTATAAATCCTGCGGATTGTGGACAAATCGTCCATTAGGCTTAAATAGCAATTTCCGAGAAAAAATCTCAATAACATGAACAACGAAATAACACGAAAAATAACTAGTCTTACACTAATGACAATCATGGTTGCAGGCGGGGTAACCTTTGGCATCCCCGGCGTAATGCCGGCTGCCGAGGCCGCCAACGCAAACCTGTTTGTCTCCGCAGAAAACTCGCAGTTTGAAAACTACATCGCAGGACCTCAGGTAATCGAGGTCGTAGTCGATGATCCCGGCATCTCAGATACCGACGAGTCAGTAGGTGATCCTAATGTCGAGATAAACGGCAAAGATCTTCTGATGACTCAGGGCAGCGACGGCAGGTGGTACGCATACTTTGCAAGCCTAGAGCATGCATATACGGCTGACTACACAGTACAAGATCAAAACGCAAAAAAAGGATTGAACTATGGTTCATTCTGTAGTTCTACCACTACAGTCTTGTCAGACGATAAACAAACAGCTCTGGTAACCGACACCGACGGCATCGCAATACCGATAGTCCTAGGCAGTGAGGGTACCGATGACTTGGATAACCTAGATAGCCTAGCTAACTGTGTTGCAACTAATGCTGCGGTTGACGCCGCTACCGAGACCAACAACGTAATTAGACAGGCAAAGACAATCAACGAGCATAGCAGCGCAAACGGACCTGGCCAAATCCACTTGGATACCAATCTGTGGCCCTTCATTCAGCTCTATACCTTCACGGGGGGCGGTAGCATTGTCGTCGACTATAACAAAGGTGGTGGAACCCAATCGGCAACATTTACCTTTGATACCGTTGACGGTTTTGCCGGCCTAGAGCTGGACAGGCCAGTTTATCCGCAAGGATCACAGGTTCACGTAACAGTCACCGATACATGGTTGAACATCGACCCAACGGACGAGGACTCGTGGACTTGGGAGACCACCGGTGATAACAAAGGAGACACATACTATGACGTCTTTGGAGAAGGCAACGCTAACAGTCCTAACGGCATTAATGCCACTAGTGACACATTGCTCATCAATCCAATAACTTCTGACCACGACCTCATGCAGGAGTTTGCGATCTTTCTGCTAGATATTAGCGCACAGGGCGCGGACAGAAAGATCATAGAATTTCAAAAAAACGACGATGCCTTGGCAGTGGTTCCCGGACTTGAACAACCGGTAACACTTACCGAGCTGAGCTCCAACAGCGGAGTGTTCAGTACGTATGACGAATCAGACACTTCACTTCTTGCAATTCTCGACGACGCAGGCAGGGGCAACTCTGCCACTGTCGACTATAACGACGATGCACAGTCGATCCTTGTGGGCTTTAGCCCTGCCACAATCGACATCCAGCCGGTCAACGAGGACTGGAGCTCCGGTGAGGAGATTCCGGTAGTGCTGACTGACGGCGATGCAAACAAGAACAGCAGGGCAGACGAGGATCTGGCCATATCCAGTTCGGATACTGCACTGATCCCAAGCCTTAGAACCGGAAACCCGTTCACACTGGGCTCCGGTGACAAACCTACTGCATTCTTGATCGGAAATAATCAAGAGGGCAGAGCAGACGTTGAGGTTCAAAAATTCAGCGACAGGGCAATTGTATCAATTAGCTCAGAGACAACACCGTCAGACACTACTGGACTGCTGATTGACTTGGATGCCACCATGGCAGACCTACGCAAAACAATCCAGGAACCCAGCGCAGACAGGAACGTACTAGATGCTTTCAAGGGATACAACCTGTTTAACTACAATGTTGATTCCCTTGATCAAGACATTACAAACGTAGAATTGGTGAGTATAACAGATAGGATTGCCGGTATACATGACAGTAACATACCATTGATCGCATCAGGCAGCAGCTCTGGTTTAGTAAACCTGAGCTATGAAAACTTGGATGATCCCTTGTTTGATTCCAACGCTATTGGCGATGACAGTCCAATAGGCATACTGTACACTTGGAATGCAGCTAAGATAGGGGAAGGCAAGTATCCAATAGTTACCGACTTCATGTCATTCGGATTCACGGATGACGGAGACGAGGGATCCGAGAGGGTCGCCAACCAGATAGTCCGATTCGAGCTTGAAGAGGACGCTGACAACTCTGCTACCTTTGTGGGTACGCTAGAGTACGTCATGGTCAACCAGCTCAACATCCTTGATGCATCAACGTACGAGATAACCCCAGATTCCGATGGACCAACCTTCATCGTAATCGAGGATCTCACAGACGAGGACTCGCCAAGGATCAACTATGATGACCGTGGAGCAGACGGCGTTGTGACGCCAGTCGGAAACCAGCAAGCGGCACCATCACACTCGGGAGTCGTGTCACTTGACGCGGACACCTACAAGGTTGCAGACACCGTAAGAATCACGCTTGACGACGCTGACCTGAACGTGGACAGCGGTCTTCTAGACATCTTTACGGTTGTCACGCAAGAGGGTGATGAGGCATTTGACATGGTAGGCGCACCAGGCCTCCCATCAAATTACTCATTCGGTCCGCTTGGAAGGCTGCTGGACATCACGTTTGATGACCAACAGTGGCTTCACTCACAAGCCGGTGACGACACCTGTGACTTGGATCTGCGTCTTGACGGCATACATGACGGTCTGGGCGCAACAGGAATTCGTATGATTGAGACCGGAGTAGATTCCGGCACCTTCGTCGGCGACTTCCAGATCCCGGCCGAATACTGTGCAAGAACAGGCGACGATAATACAGGCTGGCAATCCGTAACCGGTACCGACATTGAGGTCAACTATGTTGACTTTAGGGACGCATCTGGCGAAATCATCGAAGTCGGTGATTCGGCAGGCATCAGAGCCAACACAGGTACTGTAAGCCTTGACAGGACGGTCTATCCGGTTCCGTGGGGAATGCAGTTCGACAACGATGGCTCAATATTCCCACTGCACGCAACGGCCATTGACGGCAACGTAAATATACCTGAGGAGACGCTGGGCAAAGGTGATCTTACGATACACGTAAGGGTATCTGACCCAGACTTTGACGTCTCAGCTGCCGGTGAAGACAAAATAGAACAAGATGTTGATTCTGTTGACCAGTATGATGCTGAAGCGGAACTCATCACACATATCAACGCAGACAATGAGAGGGTTGCCACACAAGTTCCTGTAGGTCCTATAAAGATCACTGTCTCAAGAGGCGGTGATGACGTAGTACTTGCATACGCAGGCGGCTCTGAAGACAACAGACCTACCTTCTTCACACTAAATGAAGATAAGGTACACGCGACCAAAAACCTGGGTGCCATCCTAGAGACCGCACCGGGTTCGGGAGTCTTTGAGCTTGACTTTGTCATAGGATTCGACGACGGTCCGAAAGGCAACGATTGCCCGAGCGGTACAATCGGATGTGTCCTGCAGGGTGATATCCTCACCGTACAGTACACCGATCCGACCGACGCATCAGGTGATCCAAACACCATTACAGACTCGGCGACATTCGATCTCAGAAACGGCGTGCTCCAGTCAGACAAGTCCGTCTATATCATAGGCAGCGACATGATCCTGACTATCATCGAACCGGACTGGGATCTTGACAACGACGCAGCAGAGACCTATGACCTAGACATCCTGGAATGGGACTCTGCGGCGGCAACCGTTACCATGGGTGATGCAATTAGTTCTGAGATAGCAGCAGCATTTGATCCTGAACCGAACGCCTTTAGGGAGACCGGTGACAGCTCTGGAATATTCCAGGTTGTCGTCGAGACCCCTGAAGAGCTAGAGGGTGACCGCCTTGAAAGAGGCGAGCAAATCGATCTAGAGTACACCGATTGGGGTCCGTCCGGAGCCGACTATGTCGGACAGGAGGACGAGGACATCAGCCTGACCGTATTTACGTCCAACTTTGGCGCAACTGTGGAGCTTGACCAGAAGGTCTATACCTGGACCGACAAGGTCTACATCACCGTAGTCGCACCTGATCACAACAACGACAGCGACCTGATTGACGAGATCGGCGAAAACTCGTTTGATCCAGTCAGGATTGCCACCGGAGTCGATGATCTTGACCACTACAAGCTGGTTGAGACCGGCACCGATACCGGCATCTTTACCGGAGAGGTAATCCTTACAGGCTTTGACTACAATGCAGACGGTGACCTATCAACAGGAACCAATGGCTACGACACCGACCCGAGAACCGGCGACGCCACAGGAACCATTGAGGACGGCCTAGGCCCGACCGATGGATTCCTGGAGTCTGAGGATTCAGACGGCATTTCGGTGTCATTTGAGTTCTCCGACGGCGAGACCGTGGTCAGCTCTTCGCTGATCAGATGGAACATCGGAGAGGTGACCTGGCTGGAGGCAAGCTATCCGGCAAGCGGATCAGGCGTATTGCGGGTCGTAGACCCAGACATGAACCTGAACCCAGAGTCAGTCGACAACTTCGACGTTGACGTAAGGTCAGACTCGGACGCTGGAGGCATTGACCTAACCGTAACTGAAACCAACGAGGCGACCGGAATATTCGAAGGTACGGTATTCTTTACCCTTACCGACGCGTCATCCGGCCACAGGCTCAGGATTTCAGAAGGCGACACAGTCACCGGGTACTATGACGATCACACGCTACCTGAACCATACGACACTGGAGACAGCGAGAACATTTCTGCCTCCACGCTGATCGGCACGCTCGTACCACCTCTTGAAAGAGCACCAGCTACTAACTTGAGGATTACCGATGCCACGGGAGGCGACATTTCTGACGTCTCCGTAGGCACGCAGATACAGGTCGTAGCCGACCTGCAGAGCGGACAGGATCAGGAGCAGCCATACATCTACCTCGTACAGGTCAAAAACGCAGACAACACGGTAGTTTCACTAGGATCGATCGGCGGCGATTTGGCCCCAGGCCAATCAATGACGCCGTCCCAGTTATGGACACCGAATGCACCGGGAGTTTACACTGCCGAGGTATTCGTATGGGAGTCGCTTAACAATCCTACACCGCTCTCACCGAGCCTCGAGATACCAATAACTATCAACTAAGACTAGAAACCACACACAACCCCTTTTCTTTTTATTCTCAATACCAAGACTAATCCCGTCTGGCCGGCCGCCGGAACACATGAAAACCTAGTCGCCAGAGAATGCTATTTGTGGCAAGACTGGAGGCAAGACCGCAAACCATGAGCATGCTGCCAATCATAAGTTCATGAATATTTCATATGAAAATTAGTTCCGCCCCTCATTAGTAAGGGGACATGGAAGCCGACGGCCTTTGAGGCCAAGCTGCTAGATAGGGGCATCGGGCTGATAAACTCCAGACCCTACCACCCAGAGACCAACGGCAAGCTGGAGCGGCTTCATGGTACCAAAGAAGGAAACACACCACTGTGAGGGCCTGTCTGCGTATGTGGAGTGCCATAACGAACGCAGGCTGCACTTCGCTGGATATCGACAGATGTGAGACGCCGCTGCAGGCCTTCTCGGCAAGAGAGGCCACGGACGCGATCAGGAAAAGCGACCCAAAATGGATGGAGGAAACATCAATGACTAACGAACGGGGTTGTCGCCTAATTCCACTTGTTTGACCCAATCTGCACGTTTTTCTGAATTTCCGCCCTTTTGCACGCCTGATCATATGGCATCTCAGCGGTTTTCGGGGATTCTGGCGAATTAGGCGGCAACCCCCTAACGAACCTAATTTTCATATGACACACACAGAACCTTGCATCAGAAGTGATATCTATGGGCTAATCGGATAAGAATCACGTTGAAAGCCCTCATCATAGCTGCCGTGGCGCTCTTATCGGCCGTCCTGCCTGCGGCCTATCCAGAGTCGCTTGCCGCCTTTACCGACAATGCCGTGTATGCCGACGGGCAGCCGCTGTTCATCTACGGCACGGCCCTCCCCGAGGAGACGCTGGTAATCCGGCTAATCGGCCCCGATGAGACGATTGCCATCTTCGGGCAGATCCAGACAAACCCCGACGGGACATTTTCGCACCTGCTGCATACTTGGCCTGCAGCGTCGATAGACTATCCGTACGGGACCTATACCGTCGAGCTGATCAGCTCACTGCAGGGCGGGCTGTCAAAAAAAATCGACGTAAAGTTCTCGTCGACTACGGATCTGACGGGTGTCCCAATAGAGCGGCACGTCGAGACGCTGGTGTTCGCACCGGAGACTGCGGCAGTCAACGGCCAGATCAGGATATTCGTCCAGACCACCAGCGACGGGCTGCTCGTGGGGGAGAACCGCCCGCAGGAGCTGCTGCAGACGTCCCATGTACACCTCCCAAACGGGCAGCTGGACGTCCTCTCCTCGTCGTTTACTACGCTGCACAACGGACTGTACTTTGCAGACTATACCCCGACCATGGAGGGGACGTACGTGTTCCACGTGGTATCGTTCTACCAGGGAAGCGTGTCCCACGGCTCCGTTGCCACCTCGGTCCTGAGCCAGGATCTGGGGGGAATATCCGACGAGATCGCCCGCCTGAATGCGATCCTCGATGAGACCTCGCAGGAGCTGGAGGTCCTAAAGTCTGAGGTGGGCGACTTTGGGGTGATACTGGACAAGGCAAGCAGCAACATAGACTCTAGCGTAACGTCAATGTCCACCTCTGTCACCCACATCGAGGAGGCCTCGACCCAGCTGAACTCCCTGCTCATCCCGATAGTCTCCTCAATCGGAATCATAGTGGCCCTGCAGCTGGCAATCCTGGCCAGAAGAAGATAGTTATATTGTACGCGCCGGGCCTACTATTATGGCGCCCACAGCGGCAATCGCCCTGCTGTTGCTTGGATTACTCGGCGCGGCACTCCCGCACTCGCACGCATTCTTTGAGGATCCGCTACCGGAGGGGCGCAGCACCGGGATCTCCACGGGAATATTCGAGGTGCCCCCGGAGGCCCTGCAGCAGACCGCACTCAAGCGCGTCCTGGTCTTCGGACCGGGCGGCCCCCCGGCGGTGCCGGGCACGGGCGCCGCGCTGTACCATGCCGGCTCCTCCAACGGGTTCTTCTCGGTCATGCTGGTGTCCGGGCAGTCTGTGCCGCTCCTGCAAAGCCAGGGATACCGCGTAATCGAGGACTTTATGCTGGACTTTGACGCGCAGGACGCCTCCCGGATCGGCCAAATCACGCGCGCCCAGGACGTGCGCGACGACTTTGGGTATTCGGGAAGTGGCATCACGATAGCAGTAGTAGATACGGGGGTGGACTTTTCCAATCCGGACATGCGGGACTCGCTTGCGCGCGACTCGAGGAACCACCCCGTAATGCTGGATGCGGACGGCCAGGGCATCGTGATAACCAACGCGACGTTTTATGCGTATATTGACCAGCACGGCGCGATCCGAAACTATACCCAGCCCGTACCCGGGAACGCAACGTCCAAGGTGTACCGCACCACAGACGGCGTCTTTTTGGACATAAGGCAGGGCGGCGGCGGGACCGTCCTGCAGGTATACAACTCGCTCTTCCCGCTTGCCGGCGACGGACCCGTCTTCAACGGCACGCTGACTGAGGACATGAGGATAGGCAAGAGCTACAGCGACTATCTTGCCTCAAAGAGCGGCATATACCACCTGGGCCTGATGTACCAGGGGGCGCTGTCCGGCGCATATCCGCGCATCCAGGTCGTCCCCGTGCTGGTCACCGACCCCAACATCGCAGGCCTGTATGACACCATAACCCCGGATCTTACCACCTCCTGGGAGGACTATACCCGCCATGGGGAGCCCGACCTGCCAGACTATGACTTTGACTTTACCGACGAGCGCTCAATCGTGCTGGGCAGCGGAAACGAGTTCCTTGTATATGACTCGGACGGGGACGGAAGGGACGACTATAGCGCAGGCGCCATAGGCGCGCAGGTCCTGGACGTCTACGGCATAATGACAAACAAGACTGCCACCATCGACGATGACGCCCTTGCAGTCAACGGAACGCTCCTGCATCCCCTGGATCCGGACGGCAACTATTTTGGCGTGATGACGGACTTTCAGGGCCACGGCACCTCTAGCGCGGCGGTGATTGCCTCACGGGGAGGCACCGAGTATGACATCTACAACGATACCGGCAAGCACGCGATCACCGGCGTCGCCCCGGATGCGAAAATCCTGCCGATCAAGTCCCTGTGGTTTGGTGACGTGGTCTACTCGTGGCTGTGGGCGGCCGGATTTGACAACGACGACGTCCGGTGGAGGTTCACCGGGGAGCCGCGCGCGCAGATAGTCTCAAACAGCTGGGGCGTCTCAAACTTTCCGATCATCGGCTCGGCACCAGGCCTAGACGTGGTCTCCCTGATCCTGGGGGTCCTCTCCACCCCCAACTCGCTGGATGATGACTTTCCGGGCGTCCTGATGGTGGTAAGCGCCGGAAACTCCGGCCACGGGTACGGAACCATGGCCATGCCCAACTCCTCGCCGTTTGGAGTCTCAGTCGGCGCAACTACCAACAACGTGTTTGTCGGATACGGCCCCTTCAAGGGCCAGCCGAGGTTTGGAAACACCACCGATCACCACGGCCACGTCGCTGACTTTTCCAGCCGCGGCCCCGGCATAATCGGCGATCCCAAGCCTGACCTGATGAGCATCGGGGCCCACGGCTTTACCCCCTCAAACGTGCTGCGGCTTGAAAAAAACTCCGCAAGCGAGCCGTTCTCCATGTTTGGGGGCACGAGCATGGCAGCCCCCCTCGTCTCGGGAGGCGCCGCCATACTAATGCAGGGCCTCATCGAGAACAACATGGACTATGACCCCTTCCTTATCAAAAACATACTGATGTCCTCTGCTACCGACCTGCAAAACGACCCGTTCACGCAGGGAGCCGGGCTGCTCAACGTCCGCGACGCAGTAAGGTACGCAGAGGGGCAGGACGTGTTCCTCGTCCACAACGACGCCTCGTTTGAAAACATCAGGTCGGTTCTGGCCGCCCCGCTTGATGAGCTCAACTCGACGGCCCTGAACCTGCAGCGCGTCTCGCTGCCCGAGAAGAGCTTTCCGATGACCAGCTGGTTTGCAGGCAGCCTGCACCCGGGGGGGCGCGCCACGGCAAGCTTTACGGTTGAGAACCCTTCTGACGAGGAGATGCGGGTCTCAGTCGGAACAAGGACGCTTGAGATGGTCCAGCAGACCTCCCATGCAGGCCATACAAGGCCGCACCTGCGGGACAGGATCCTCGATGACCCGGGCGCCTACCGGCCCGACTATGTCCCGCTCTCCAACGTCAAAAACTACACGGATCTTGGCTCGTTTTACACAGACGAGGTACGGATCCCCCCCGACTCTGAGCTGATGATCCTCAGCCTCAGCTTCCCGTTCGGCGAGTTCATGAACAAGACCAACGACATCTATGCCGAGGACCTGAGGATCTCCTCCCTGTACGTTTATGACTGGACTGACAAAAACAACAACACGCAGGCCACAAGCGACGAGCTGTCCATGGTTGCTAGGGGAGGATCGTGGGGGACGGTGCAGGAGCTCCGCGTGAGCGAGCCGGCAGAAAGGTTTGAGGGCACGCCGCTAGTCGGAATATACCCCGTGCCTACAAGGTTCTCGTTCTGGATTGGCGACACGCAAAGCAACGCGACGTCGATGAACTATACGCTCACGTCCACCTTCTATGGCAGCACGGAGTGGGATCCGGCGTGGGTTGCCAAAGACGCCCTATCGGTCCCGCCGGGGGGCTCTGAAAGCCTCGATGTCACCGTCGTCGTCCCGCCCGACGCGCAGACCGGGGTCTACTCGGGGTTTTTGACCTTTGAGAGCGACGGGCACTCGGCCAGCGTGCCGGTAAGCTATGTCGTAGCCGAGCCCGTCCGCGGCGAGTCCTCAGTCAGGGTGGGGGGCACATATAGCCGGGATGTCATGCACGGCACAGGCTATGTCAAGGGCGCCTTTGACATGGCCAACCGCTACATGGCAGGGGACTGGAGGCACTACTACTTTGACATCCAGAGTCCGGACATCAACTCGGCATCCGTGGAGTTCTTCTGGGAGGATCGCGACACCAACCTTGCGGTATTTGCAGTGGATCCAGGCGGCCGCATCATCCAGACCAACGTGCCCTCCGGGGTGTTCGGACACTTTATGAGCTGGCCCTCCCTTGACTGGCTTGGGACGTCCCCGTTCAGCCAGGGCGGCGGGTTCTTCCCCGTCAAGAACAAAGACGACACCTCGACTGTGCTGCATGTACCCATAAACCAGACGGGGATACACAGCTTTATGGTGCACTCGACGCTGTTTGCAGGAAACCACACCACCGAGCCTATCTCCATGCTGGCAAGGTTTTCAAACATCGGCATCCAGAACCCCCCGCCGCTGATCGAGCTGGACGTGCCCGGGACCGTCCTGCCCCAGACGGCAATCCTCCCTAGGATAAGCGACGATGATCTGGAGGGGGTGAGGTTTCTTGCAAACTCGACGGAGCTGTTCGTCGCCGGAGACGGGCTTGACCTTGGCGGCCTGCCCGACGGGATCTATGTCCTCAACGTCACCGCATGGGACTCTGACGGAAACCGCTCCACGAAGCACTTTACGCTTGTAAAAGACTATGCCGCCCGGCCCGCGGCAGGCGGTGCACCCGCAGCTGGCAGTCCGGATGCTGCCGGCTCTGGGGGCGGACCGCCAGACATGCTCGCGGTGGGCATACCGGTCGTGGCAGCAGTCGGGACTGCGGTGGCAGTCTTCATAAAGCTGGGAGGCTCGGTAAAAAGGCAGGGCCGGGCAGTGTAGTGGGATGTGGGCCGCTGCAGCATGCAGGCGCAGGTTTTGCTGCTGGGGTTTGAGCGGGGCTGCAGCCTGGCTTGATAGCTCGGCCCAGTCCTGTCCCCGCACGTGTTGATCGTAGAGCCGCGGCAGCCTGATGTCAGCTTTGCCGGATGCAGGCGAGTCCAAAAAAATTCCTGAAGTTCCTGGAGGAGATCATGCCGGATCCAGACGCCAGGGCTGCACTTGAGTTCTGCGCCTCGGTCTTACTACAGAATAGGGCAAGCGTGCCCAAGTACTAGACTTTATGCGTAATCGGCTCAGATCTAGGATTGTTACGAACAAATTCATCTCATTCAGGTCGATTACGCATAAAGTCTAATCGCACATGGCAAGCTTGCGGCTGTCCTGCAGCTGGAGGAGCTGAAGAAACCCAAGAAACCAAAGAAATCCAGGGAAACCGGAGCAGAGCAGGAGGAGAGACCCAAGCCACATGATATCGCAGAGCAGATCCTGGCTGAAAAAAAGCGCGACATCATAACGCTCAAGGAGGCCGGTGAGGCATACCTCCGAGAGAATCGCGTCTATCACCATGCCGGAAGGGAGATGGCAGAGCTCAAGGTGACCATAAACCAGACGTGGCCGACTAGGACAAACCACGAGCGCCCCGAGATTATTTCCCACATCAAGGACAAGACGATGGCTTCACGGCTAGACTTTGATTCTGATCCCAATCTGCTGAACTGCCGTAACGAGTTTGTTCACCTGGAGTTGGGCAGGAAGATTGACGAGGATCCCGACAATCCCCTCCTGAGTGTTTCATATGAAAATTAGTTCCGCCCCTCATTAGTATCCTTCTCCATCCATTCCGGGTCGCTTTTCCTGATCGCTTTTGTGGCCTCCCGGCTCCGGAACGCCATCCTGGGAGTCTCGGCATGCTTGATGTCAAGCGACCAGTGCGTCCTGCGCTCGTTGTAGAACTCGATGAACTCGTCTACTTTGTCAAAGTGCGTCAGCTCCTTCTCAAGCGTTCCGAACCACCTCTCCAGCTTGCCGTTGGTCTGGGGGTGGTACGGACGCGAGTTGAGCAGGGTGATGTTGCGCTCCAACAGCTCGTCCTCAAACAGCGTGGGCGTCCAGCTGCCCCGGGGGGTACCGCGCCTGGCCGACGTAAAGCAGCTGCCGTTATCTGAGAGTATCTGGGCCGGCGTCCCGAACTGCCTGATTGCCTTGCGCAGCACCAAGACTGCGTTCTCCGAGGTCGCGTGCTCAAATACGCCGAATCCGGTTATGCACCGCGAGGAATCGTCAAGATATGCCACCAGATTGAGCTTTTGTAGGCGTGGATCCTTCATTTCGTGCCAGTCTGTGTGCCACATTGCGTTTGAGGTACAACTTCAGGTCCTTTTTATACTGACAGTCAAACATTTTTGGGCAGCATCTTATGATCAGATGCCCCTGCGAACATGGCTGAACATCAGACATTTGTGATCAGACATTGCAGGTTTGGAGTTTACGGGAGTGACATAATATCGGCATCTTGGTCAAAGAATTTCGATGGAAATCTTTTTTGATCTTGCCTGTCTGATGTAACATATGGACTCCAAAGCCGTGCTTGCACGCTGTACGGATCCTAGAAAGGCACTTGTCATGATCATGGAGCAAGATGAGAAGATCTCCGGGCTGGAAAAAGAACTCTCTATTGTCAAGAAGGAGAATGCTGAGCTTCAGGCAAGGCTTGCCCTGTACGAGAGTCCCAACATGCCCACGTCCACGCCGTCATTATACAATGATGTCAGAAAAAAGTTCAGGGAGAAAAGGGGCGAGGATCCCGGCGGCAGTCCCGGCGATGCGGCCAGGGGCAAGAAACGCGGCCCTCCGTGCGGACACCATGGTACATCGCACGGCAACCGGCCATCCATGACATTAAGGTACGATCTTGATTTCAAAATATGCCCAAAGTGCAACATCCAGTTACGGATGTTCAAGCCGATCCACAAGCTTGTCAACGATCTGGACGGCTCCATGCGCATGATTACTGCCAATGCCATCATCCAAAACGCGGTGTGTCCACAGTGCAATACCGTGCATGTCGCAGCTACCCCGTTTCTAGGCGGCACGTCACTTGGGCCCGTCTCACTCTCTCTAATCATGATGTTCTTTGAGAAGGGAAACATAGACGAGGACATTGCAGAGTACTTTCAGTATATGTTTGGATTCAAGATGGCCCCAAATACCGTGACTGCCGCCCGGCACGCAGTGGCAGAGGCACTCCGGCAAAACATGATACAATGCATACAGACATTCATTGCGGGCAGGCCGTGGATACAGATGGACGAGACCGGCTTTAAGCGCGGCGACGGACACACGGGGTACGTCTGGGTGCTCAACTGTGCGGGGGCGTGCTTTGTGGTCTTTGCAGATTCCCGGTCCTCTGAGGTACTGCACACGCACTTTGGATGGCTGGATCCCAGGGTTCCCACAGTCGTCGACGGGCTGGCCCAGTACAAGCTGTTCTTTGAGATAATCCAGAGGTGCTGGAGGCACCTTCTGGCGTATGCAGAAAAGCTTGCAGTAAAGATGCCCGAAGGCGATGATGGGAAAAGGTATGACTTGCTGCTGGAATTTTACAGGGAGGTAAAAAAGATCAAAGACGCTTGCGTCGCTTACATACATGGAGCTTTCAAGGGAGGCATACAAAATAATCAGCCCGTATGAGGACGATCACGTGCGTACACACCTGCTAAACGCCATACCCAACATGTTTACGTTTCTAGCGCGTCCGGGAATGCCGCCGCACAACAACGATACGGAGCGATGCATACGCGACGGGATCATACCACAGCGCAATGCGCGCCACAAGATCGTAACTGACGGGGGAAGAAAGACGGCTTCTGCGCTGCTGACGTTCTCGATGACATGCCGCAAGCAAAACATACATCCTGCCGGTGGACTCTTGAAATACCTGCGGGATCCGGGCTGGGATATCTTTGCAGGGGCCAAGGATGACGCGCACCTGCTGTCCTCGCTTGTCAATACGGACGGTACAAGATACAGTGTCTTTGAGTGTCCCGGGCCGCCGCCGGTGTGGCCGCCTGCAGCAGGTGCAGGCAAGGGGGCGGTACGCTGGAACCAGACGGCCGTCGTACCCGTAGCCCCGATGGCACTTTGATCCGTCTGGCGCCTACGGGACGGCGTAACCCGTAGCCTCATATCGAAGGATCCGGCTGAATCTGCCAGTCAACGGCACCGAATGCAACAGTTTCTGATTGCCTGCAGGTGCCGTCTGTCAATGTGTTGCCTGCACGGCGCCGGTTCTGGCATGTACAAAGGATGTGTGGTGATGCAACGGGTCTGTCACAACGGATGCGGAAGGATCAAAAAGTTCCGGACAAAAAGTTCCCTGGGCGCTTTAAATAGGACCTGAAGTTGTACCATTTGCCAGTGTTGTCAAGACGGTCTAATTTTCTTGGTTTTCTGCCTGGCTGGGGTACTTTTCACTTAGCTGACCAATCCCATAAATATAAGAGACAGGGACTTGGGCGGGGATTCTGGGAGGTGATCCGAAATGAGAAGCCGTATGGATTTTTCAAGTAATTTCACAGGCAGTTTGCGCTTTGTTGGTATTTTGAACCGTTTTATGCAAATTCGTTCACAAATAATCAGGATCTTCTAATTTCGAATCAACTCTCCGGGACGGATACGGCATCGTAGAGCTAGACTTGGCATACGACTCGTACGAGAACTGCCGGCTGATTGCAGAGAGCTGCCGCGTGCCCGTTATAAGACCCGCAAAGAGAAACGAAAGGCCCCACTGAGCAGGGAGGCGAATCAGACTTGAATCGAGAGAAGATCCATATCACGAAGATTACACGACCCAATCGGCGATTTCCAGCACCCGGCGTGTCCCAAGGAGAACAAACACCCGTTAATGTCCCAGCTCCGATTTTTAGAAGCGTTTAAATACATTTTTTAGAGAAAAATACACATGTTGGAATCGAATAATTCGCAGTGCGCAGTACAGCAACTGGTGTTTACCAAGGAACAGATGATAGAGCAGCAACAATTCGAAGAGCAACTAAAAGACGGAACGGCAGATATTGTTTTTGAGGGATCTGTTTTAGAGGCAAAAGCCTACTTGAATGGATTAAAAGAACTTGTGGAAACTCATCTACACTAAAAAAATTTCTGCTTCAATTTTTGAAGTTAGAGAAACGTGCAAAGGATTTCGTAATCGATTGGATAGATTACATTCTCAATAATGTAGATATTACCAAAGAGTTTGAGTATGATATTATTGATGAGTATGATGATTCAGTAGAAACAATGCAAATGCCAGTAAATTATCTCATTAAAGAAGATGAAGAGAAAATATACATCATATCTATAAACACAAAAGGTCTAGAACAGCATAGATCTCACAGACAATTCTAGAATTTAAATCCGTCAAAAACTGTTTTGTAACATGTTGGCATAGGTATGCCTGAAGAAAAACCAAAAATGGCATTTTCCACAATAAAGATGCCTGACGGCAAGGAGTACGAGGTGCCACTGGCTCCAAAGACATAGTTCCGGCAGAAGCGGATTCTATGCACAGGTTCCGCTGATAGTGTTATGATGACGGGATCTATGGCGGGCAGATTCAGATATGGAACAAGAGCCAGACTACGGGAAAAACAATGAGCAAATATCACCATCGGTAGAAGAATACGGAATTTGATACAAGGAATCTTCCAAAAGGATGGATTAGGACAGATTTGGATATGATATCCATAGACCTCATGCGTAATTGCCAAAAACGACGCAAAAGCCGCCTGATTTTTTTGATTTTAACCGACTGCGCATAAGGTCTTTTGGGGTAACAGCTCGGGCTCTGGAAGTTCAGGCATGAATTTTATCGCCAAAGGGATCTTCGCAGATGTAATTTGTGCCTAAAATCATAAATCACTTCCAGAGCCCGAGCTGTTACCTTTTGGGTGCATCATGTAGAGTGGCAAAAAAACACAGATTTCGCGTTCCTGATTTAAAATTCACATGGTAATTGATCTGATTTCGAGCCGCATAACCGGGCGCAAGCCTGTGCAGTATCGTGTTTCCAGAAGCGCCTGCTGCCACAATCTGGGTCTAACGCACTTGTGACTTTATGCTCTTGGCAAGCTTGGCTCCGATCCTGCCTATCCGGGACAGCCTTGCAGTCGAGACGCCCGGTATATCGGCGCGTGTTCTGATTCCCTGTCGGTACATCTGCCTTGCCCTTACGCGGCCAACGCCTTTTAGCGAGACAAGATCAACTAGCTCCGCTTTTACCCCGTACCTGATCCTTTTACGCAGCATGCTCAGCTCTGCTGCAAGCTCCCTTTTGCCCAAATGTCTTGAAATTTCCCCCATGCACATGATCAGCCACTCGGATGTCTCAATCATCCTGTAAAGATCCCCCGACTCTACTGCAAACCTGTCAAATATGTCCAATTCCCGCATCTCTGAGATCCAATTGTAGAGCACGAGCAGGCTGCGTGAGATCCGCTCCGTGTCATCCGGGACGGACTGTCCTAGAATACTGTAGGCATGTGCATAATCCCCATCCCTCATGTAAAACTTGGGAAAGAACACGTCTGATCCTGTTGCCATGACAAGAAAGTCCGTCGTGTTGTAGTCAACACATAAAAAAAAACGGATTGTTTTGACAACTATTTTTGATCCAAAGATCTAAAGACCAAGGAAGTCATACATATGTACATGGGCACACAGAAAAAGCAACCCGTAGCATCTGAGGGCAAGTTCCTGCCAAACACGTCACGCGCCTACCCCCTCTAGGCATACAAAAAGGAGACCAACAAGAGAAAAGGCGACAGGCTGCTTGCATACATACAGCGCAAGGACGGCAACAGCATATCGCAGATAGCAAAGAACCTCGGCCGGTCAACGTCTGCCATATCAGAGTGGCTCATCCGCGCCCGGGAGGAGGGCATACGCGCAAGACACGAGCGGCCAGGCAGGGGACGCAAGCACAAGCTGAGCGAGTCGCAGATGAGGCAGCTTGGCGCGGATCTCAAGGCAGGCCCAGAGACCTGCGGCTTTGAGAGCCGCCTGTGGGACTCGCGCCTGATAAGGCGGCACATCAGAAAGAAGTTCGGCGTGCAGTACAGCAGGAGCGGCACGCTTTTGCTGGCACACGAGCTGGGCTTTTCGTGGAGGACATCAAGGCCGAAAAACCCAAAAGCTGCCTCAAAACGCAAGCAAAACGAGTTCAAGGATGCATCATAAAAGCTGATCAGGGAAAAGACGGCACAAGGGTATACGGTGCTGGAAGAGGACGTGTCCTCGTCCAAAAGACCTCAAACAGCCCCAAACGCGGGTGGACAAAGCGCGGCATGAGCGTCACGGTGCCCTCGTCCCTGTCACGGCAGCGCCGGTACATATTCGGCGTACTGTCAGCTGCGACGTTTTACTTTATGTTCTATGAGAAGGCCAACACCGGCAGCTTTTGCGACTTTTTGGAAAATGTGCACGAAAAATACGGAAAGGTGCTGATATTCCTAGATAATGCGTCATACCACAAGTCCGGCGGCGTAAAGGAGACGCTGGAAAAGTACGATGGCGAGATAATGCTGGAATGCCTGCCGCCGTCCACGCCGGAGCTCAATCCTGTAGAGATACAGTGGAGGGAGATAAAGCGGAGGCTGTCTGCCAGGATGTTCAAGACGCTTGATGACGTGGAGCGGTCAGTGCGGAAGCTGTTTGCCAAGCGCGAGCTCCTTCCGATAAAGCTGTTCCAATACCTGACGGGCTGACCGCAGCAGCCTGTCGCGTTCCCTACTGAAGTCCTGCGCGGCAGTATGTCAAACTCCACATGCCCGAACTGACCGCAGCAGCCTGTCGCGTTCTCCCTTGTGGGCCCTCCCTGTACGCCTTGAGGAGGTGTGGATGCTTTGCATGGCAGGAATCTACCCTTTGATGCTACGAATTCTGTCTGTTTTCTAGTGCATGTGCGTATGGTCTGCCTGATCTTAGATCTTTGGGCCAAAAGCAGCCGTCAAAACAATCCGTTTTTTTTATGAGTTGACTATGGCAGTCATGCATGCGTGATAGGCGCTTGCCTCCCCTCAAAGATGCGGCACGGGAGGGGCTGAGGCCGTCCCGGCAGAGGTGTTTGTGGACTATAACCCCAGCAGGATCCACTCGGTACTAGTATACCTGACGCCGGACGAGTTTGTCCTAAAAACCCAGAAAATAACAGAGGTACGGCAGAAATGAGTAAAGTGTGCGAAAAAAACATTCCTATTCTAGCGGGGTCCTCACCACCCAAAAATGGCGTAAAAACTACCTGATTTTTCTGATCTGCACCGTTTACGCATAAAATCTTATTATAAAATACCCTTGGAATCAAACCACGGTGAAAAGTGTTGCCAGCAGTGAGTTCCAAACTTCCTAGGGTAGAAACAAGGAAGGACTTTATGGATCATTTGGAAAGTGTGATTCATCCACCAAAGTATGAAGATGAGGAATATTCGTCAAAAGGCCGCTTGCGAGAGTTGAAAACATACATACTTGAATCAAACGAAGACTTTCCATCACAGCTCAGTACGGACGAAATTTCATGCGAGGTGACTGATACGGGATTAAACAACATGAAGATTTTGCGTGCAACCAAAAAAAGCGGCAGCATGCATGAATTTTTCTTGGATGTTAGCGATAAAAGATTTCTTGTCTTGCACACTAATGACAAGTCAGAAGACACGAACAGGATTGTTGAGGCACTGACAAGGGATTATCATCATACATTTGACAATGCGTGGTTTTATTCTAGCATGCTAAAGCGACTTGCCAGCAAATCCGGTAATTCCTTCAAGGGTTTTGGCGTTTCATACTCTGACAAGTTCCTGAGATCTGATGAGGATGATGACGCAGACATCGAGGATCTAAACCTGAATATTAGCGGTTCATTGGCAGGTGAGATACAGCAGCTTGTAGAAGCCAGGCCAAACATTGAAAGGACTATTGCGTATAACAAAATACGAATCCTGCGAGGTTCGACCACCTCATTGTTGGACTCTGTGCAAGATGACATACACAATACCGGCTATTTTGCAGTAAAACGTGGAAAATCAGTGCAGGATCATTTGAATCTTGTTGATATCTGCAAGGCTGAGTATTCTGAAACCGTTGCAGATGTCGAGGATCTCCGTATTGGTGTCAAGGAGGGAGGGGACAGAACCTTGGTCGAGGGAAAGTCATTTGACTTTGAATTTCGAAACAAAATCGAAAGTCTTGCCATGTTCATTGAAAAAATGTTCAACTCTGCAGCACCATTTAAGTTATGGGGATTAAAATCCAAGATCTATGACGGTTATTTTAAAATCATGGCAGTTGATCTGCATACGGGCAGCCCAATGGACTTTGAAATAGCAGACGACATGATGCGCGTATATCTCTTCAAAGGTAACTGCGGAAATACAATTTTGCGACTGCTCACCAACCTCCAAATGTACTATGACTCTAACACCTCCTGCCCACAGCTGAATTAAATTGCCTGCAAGTGATCATACAAGACTGATTAACAAGCTTATCGGACTTTGTAGGGACACTGTAAAGTGGCCCAAGACGCTTTTTGATCTGGGTTACGATGTTCAGCTGATAGAGCAAACTATAAGCTTGAAATCTGCACAAAAGGTAAGCCCTGATGTTGTTGCCGTATCTGGCAGGTTATTGCATGCAATCGTAGCTGATTGCAAAAGTGGGGATAATATTGATAATGGACAGGATGCAAGATATCAGGAGCTGGAATCTGATGATCTAAGACACTGGGTGACAGTTCATGACACGAATCAGTTAAAGCACGTTGTATGTTATGTCGATAACGACACGAACCATGCGGGGCTTGAACCACACACGGGATTTCCTTTCATCACGTTTGGTCAGGATGAAATACGCGGACAAGGAGACTTTGGCATAAGACAACTAAACGAAAAACTATGCGAGCCTGTATCCCTTGAAGGAATGAGGGAACCCACAGGGTATTATCCGTTCTCCCCTGATGATGAGGATTACGTGATAGCTCCACATATTCTCAGGGGATTGATGTCCTACCTGACAAGGAGGGGACACAAAACACGACCTAAGATTAAGGATCCAGCCACACCAACAGAAATTCTCAAATTGATGCATCCACACGATCTAATCTCTTCCAGGCATAGCGGTAGCTTAACAAAAAAAATCGAGGTCATGATTAACATATTCATGAGGTGCAGGAAATTCCGCGAGCAGGTATTAAAGATAGAAAAGGGAGATCACAGCACACCCACCTTACGTAGCCTTGACAAGATTTGTGAGGTATTAATCACAGAGTATGAAAGCCAAAAGAAAATAACCGACGCCTTTTAAACCAACATTTTTACGTTCTTGTTTTGTCAATCTTCCCAGAAGTAACCTACTCGTGGAGGTGTAGAAGGCGACATGTGGATCTGCAGGCAGCCTCATTTGAACTGTTTCGAGCCTGGGATAATTTGACGTGATACTTCTGGGAAGACTGTTTCAGCCGCGATTGCGGTCTTTTACTATGGAACTTATTCCCAAAACTCGGCTTTATCCCTGAAAGCTGCCGGGTGCGAGATGATGGAGGAATCCAAACGTGAGTCTAGCCCATATGAATGAGCATTAGCAGAGTAGGGAGGGCCGACTCGCACTAGAATTTGAAAATAACACACGTGATCAGACAAAAACAAACAGCCTGCCCCAACTATTTGAAGAATTACCCGAATGGAAAAGACGATCCGGGATCAGCTGCCGCCCAGACAAGCAGCAGCATTTTCCGAATCCGGGGAGATGGCCTGCTATGGCAGGTGCGATGAAAGGGAACCCATCCCAGGGAATCAATTGAGCGTGCTTGCGGGTTGTGGCCTGCCTGAAAGACGGGACAGTCTTCAATGATTGCTTGGGCCGTCTGCAAAACAAGTCTTCCCAAAAGTGCCCTCCCGCAAAGCGGCTCATCTAAAAACAGCTCAGGCCGGACCGCATGCAGATCCGCACATCGCCATCTGCACCGGGCCGCATCCGGAAGGATCGAAAAAATGAAACAAGGTTTATAAACAATTTGGCGAGTACGGAGCTTGAATGTCGGAGCAGGGTAGCCCAAAGGCTAGTAATTTGTCCAGACGAGACTTTCTAAAGCTGATGGGCGCTGCCGGAACCGGGCTGGCCTTTGCGCCGTTTGTCCCGTTTGGGAATTTCATGCCAAATCCCAGCGGGGCCTCGCTGGAGAAGGTTCCCGTCGAGCTGCCCGACGGCACACAGGCAAATGTCAACACATTTCCTACAAACAATGCCGAGGTCATCACATACCCCAAGACCGGCGACCGCGTGCTGGACAGCGAGGCATTCAGAAAATGGCAGTTCATCAGGCTTCCCGACGAGCTGGGGGGCACTGCAAAAAACGAGACGGCGTTCAGGGCGTACAGCATGGTATGCCTGCACCTCTGGTGCCTCTGGTCGTACATTCCCGCAGATGACCGCAAGAGGGGCGAGTGTCCGTGCCACGGGAGCATGTACGACCCGCTGAACGGCCGGGCCACCCAGGGCCCCGCGTCCGTCCAGGCAGAGCCCTCAAACGTGCTGCCGCAACTGCTCTTCGAGGTCGACTCGGACGGCTATGTGTGGATCCTGCCGCCAAAGTGGGATCCACACAACAACGGAGTGATAGGATATGGACGCTTCCTTAAATAACAGGACGGGGGCAGTCTCCTTCTTCCAGTGGGTCTGGGACGGCATAGACAGGACAATATTTACTGCAATAAAGTTCTCGTTCCCCGCAAGGTTTGTCAGCCCGTTTGGCTTTCTGGGAATGCTTACGTTCATCGTCTTTGTGATCCTCGGCATCTCCGGGGCGCTGCTGATGTTCTACTACCAGCCCATCTTGGACAGGGCATGGGACAGCGTCCAGTTCATCAACGACGAGGTCCCCTACGGGTTCCACATCAGGAACATCCACTACCACGGCTCAAACGCAATGGTGCTCCTAGCGGTCCTCCACATGTACTACCAGTACTTTAGCGGCAGGTACAAGATCAGAAACGAGATCCTCTGGGTGACCGGCGTCATACTCGGGGTCGTGACCATACTAGAGGCCTTTACCGGATACGACGTGATATTCAGCGAGAGGGCGCAGCTGGCAATCAGCATAGCGGCCTCGCTTACCAACTCCATGCCCGTGGTCGGGCCGCTGATGCGCGATGCGATGTTCGGAAACGGGTTCTCGGACTTTGTGCTCAGGTTCTACGCCCAGCACGTGTTCCTTTTGCCGCTTGTCATGCTGGGGCTCATGGCTGTACACTTTCCGAGGTTCCTGGTGTTTGACGTACCCATGGTCATGGCCATCAGCGGCGCCATCCTGATCACCGGCGGCGTATTCCCCATAGACATGGGATTCAAGTTCGATCCCAACATCCCGCCCGGGATCACCGTGCCCGAGTGGTACCTGACGGGAATCTACGCGTTCATGCGGACGCAGTACGACAAGTTCGTCACGGGCATGCTCTGGCCGCTGATATTCATCATAGCCCTGCTGCTGACCCCGTTCCTGGACAGGTACAAAAAGTTCTCCTGGCGCGACAGGCCGATAATCACGGCCTTTGGAATCACGGGAATCTCCCAGGTGATGGTCACCACGTACTGGGGCTTTTATATCTCGCCGGATACCACGATGCCGCTGGTGCAGCGCCTCGTGATCGATCCGGTGTTCCTGTACTCGGTCATGCTGCTGCTGGTGCCCGTCGGATTCGGGTTCAGCTATATGATGATCAAGATGTCCAAGGAGGCAGAACGAAAGGCAAAGCTGGCAAAGGCCAGCGGCCCCAACAAGGTTGCCACCATAAACCTCTCAGAAAAGTGGACCAACTGGGTAATCATAGCCCTGATTGCATTCCAAGTGTTCCTCAACATTGCGGCATACAACGCGGCACTGACCGGAATGAACAACCTGTCACTGTTCTTCATCGGGCTGGTACTGATCGTATTTGCATCCATGTTCCACGTGTACAGGTACGCCATGGCAAAATCAAAGGAGGCGCCCCCGCCGCCCCCTGTCGTCGTCTCAGACGAAAGGCCGATCGAGATTGAGGAGCCCGCCGTCGAGGAGGCCGCACTGCCAGGCGACTCGGGCCGCGAGGCCCCCAAGGGACTTCCACAGGAGGTGCCTGCGCCGCAGCTCAAGGCCGACCTGGATCCCAAGCAGGGCCAAAGCCTTGGATCCGACGACCTGCCAAAGCCGTAGGGAGTACAGTTGAACAAAACTAATAAAACGCGGACAGGGGTCTTGGGGTAGATGAGTGCCGCGCAAACCTCTACCCACGCGTACGGCGTCGGAATTCTGGCCGTAATTGTAGCCGTCGGCGCCGGCATAGTCTTCTACCAGATGTTTTACCTGCCCGAGTCCCTTGAAAAGCCGTCGGTAAGCGAGCACATTTTACACCCTGTGGGGAAGACCGAGATCATCATGATCATGGGCTCCGGCGATCCGAACCAGGCGGACAACTTTCTGCCAAAGCTTCCCAACATCGAGCTTACCAAGAACAACCTCGTGGTGTGGATAAACGACGACAGCACCCCGCATACCGTCACGCCCGATCACAGGCACAAGGACGGCTACAGCGGGGAGTTCGGCTCCCACGGGGTGGTGCTGGCCGGCGAGAAGTACGAGTTCCTGTTTACCGAGGAGAGCGTGATTCCCTACCACTGCGATCCGCACCCGTGGATGACTGGAACCCTTACCATAACAAAGTCAAGAGGGTAGGAGCCTGCCAAAGACGACGGCGCTCTCGATCTCCTTGTGCTGCTCTATTATGGATGCCCTGAACTTGACCTCCAGCTCCCCCTCCGGCTCGAACTCAAAGGCCGACGTGAACTCTACGACACCGCCGGGCATGGCATCCCTGCCTACAAACAGCCTTGCCACGTTGCGGGAGATCCTCCTGCCGTTGTAGGCCTTGAACGTAATCAGCTCGTTGGAGTCCAGAATCTGGGAGTTTATGACCACTCCGTCGTACCTGCCCGGAAAGCCTACCGTAACCCTGCCGACGATCTCCGTATTTGGCCTGAACTCCCTAGAGTCAAACACCAGCTCTATGTCCCCCATGGACTGCAGCTGCACTGTTAGGCATAATAGTTTTGTCAAAAAACGGGCGTGAGGGGATCTCAGTATAATGTTGCGCCTGCAGCGGCGAGGCGTACGCCGTCAGAATGTCTCAGGACGCATCCTGCCGATCCTAGCATAGTGTCTATGCCAAATAATGGCGGAACCACATCAGGCTGCATGCGCCAAAAGTGCCTCCTGCATTACCTTCTGGACATGTACCTGGCGCTGGAGGGGACGATTGAAAGTCCTTGATCATCAAAAAGCGCATCCTGCGTAGTTTATACCCGCATGTACTCAAAAACCTGTAACCGTCGCTATAGTTCCGATCACCGGTTGGAAGCGGGACAAAAGGTAGCAGGCCGGACTCTGGAAGCTCAGGCGTGAACCTTACCGCCAAAGCCAGCATTCGCAGATGTAATTTGTGCCTAAAATCGCAAGCCACTTCAAGCCCGAGCTGCTACAGGTTATTCTTTTTTTATGCTCGGACTGCGTCTGAAGCTGTGGGGCTTGCCCATGCAGGGTTGTCGTACCACGGTATTCGTCACTTGTGGGTGGCGGGCCCGGAGGGCTTCGATCCCTTGACCATTGGATTAGAAGTCCAACACTCTATCCATGCTGAGCTACGGGCCCAAGAATCGGGAAAGCCTCTGCCATTTTAAGGGTTTAGAGCAATGGTAATAGGTTAGCCCCTGCCTAGAGTTAAAGTCACACCCACCGTCTTTTCAGGCATGAAAATCACAACTGCAGGCAGATTAGTGCAGGATTGCTAGGGGCAGACGACCACGTACCCGGGGTTTCTGACCAGCGCGTCCCTGATCATGTCCGTAACGTTGCACCCCCGGAGGCGCCATGTCTCGATGCACGTCAACATGTTACCGAACATCTTCTGTCCGTCTTTTGTCCGCAGTCCGAACCGTATCTTGCGCGCGATCACGCCGGGCCTCAGCGTGCGCTCTGCCAGGTTGTTGGTGGGATCCATCCCAGGACGCGTCGTAAACGTGTAGAGAAACTCCGAGGCGTTGTCAATCTTTGTGGCACAGCTGTCACATCCTTCCTTCCTGTATGTGGCGGCAATCTCGCGTGTTTCTGCCACCCGACTGTCGTGCTGCCTGGCAGCCTCCTCCGGCGGCCCCGGCCCCTTGGCGCAATGCATCTGCCACTTGAGGCGCTCGCCTGCGGCGCGAACCTCCGGGGAGTCCGTTTTCTCGCTTTGGGCATCTGCCTCCCGGATTATGTGGGCCCAGCACCGCTGCCTGTTCCTGCCAAAGAACTTGTCGTATCCGGGGTATCCGTCAGTCACCCCGACTCTGGGCACGTATGAAAAGTGCTCATCCAGTACGGATGCCCTCCTGCTGTCAGTTGCCACCATGTGCGCGCCGACGGCATTGCCGTCCTTGACGCCCACTGCCACCCACAGGTAGCCGCTCTTGCCGTCGTATGGCATCCCAGTCTCGTCCATGTGGACGTGGTTGCATCCTGCAATGTCTTTTTTGATGTCCTCCACGCACGGATCAAGCTTCTTTGTAACGGTCTTGAGGCAGTTCTGTATCATCGCCTTGCTTACATCAATTTTAAAGATCTCCTTTACGATGCGCCTGATCGTGCCGACGGATGCCGGCATGGTGTACAGGGTGCCGATATAGGAGGCAATGTTGGGTCCAAACTCGGTGCCCGGAACGACCAGCCCGCCCCCGTTTGTCGTGGTGGTGGCGCCGCACTTGCGGCACTTGCGGCGGGTAAAGTAGTGCTGGGTCGTGACCGGCTCTGGGATCTCTGGAATGTCAGTAGCCATCCTAGTTCCGGCGGGAACCGGATCTGTCAGGTCGCGCCCGTTGCACGCGCCGCACATGTCAGGCACGTGGTTCATTTCCCGGGTCGGTGTTCTCCTGTGTGATATGCCCTCGTGTCCGGGCCTGCGGCCCGGCCTTGCCGGTGCCCTTCCAGATGCCCCTGCCGCGGCTGCTACCTTTTTCTGCCTGGTCGGAATCGAGTTCTGCGAGGAGGGGCTGTGCGGGTTCTCATAATATGTGATGCGTTGTTTGAACTGCTTGATTTGTGCTGTCTGCGTCGCGATTTGCGCGGCAGAGACGGCATTGTCAGATTTGCGTCCCGCCTTCTCAGCGGCAAGCTCCTCCCGTGTCCTCTGATGTTCCTTCTGCTCCTTCTGAAGCTTGCCTTGCGTCCTCTGATGTTCCTTCTGCTCCTTCTGAAGCTTGCCTTGCGTCCTCTGATGTTCCTTCTGCTCCTTCTGAAGCTTGCCTTGCGTCCTCTGATGTTCCTTCTGCTCCTTCTGAAGCTTGCCTTGCGTCCTCTGATGTTCCTTCTGCTCCTTCTGAAGTTCCGCTTTTTCGCGGGCAAGCTCATTGCATAGTTCCTTGAATTCCGAGGCTGTAGGCATGTATTTCCCGGGTAATGATAGTTTATAGATCAGGTGGTCAGAAAAAATCAACTAGGCAGGGGCTAACCTATTACGAGCAATGTAAGGACGCCGCAAAAGGCCAGGCCTCCTTGGGGGACTGCTTGGTTCTCTAGACGTCCTGCTGCCAAAAGGATGCAGCCAGCCGTTGGTGACGGAGCTGCAAAAATCAAGCTTGCCGGGCAGCAGAATTTTTCAAACGAGTCTTTATCGCCGTTGGGATTGGAGCCTGAACCTGCCAGCTAGAATAGAAGGCAGAATGAAAACAATACGGGCCTCCCGAGGCCACCTGTCCATACCAATCAGGCACGAATTAGCATGCATGACTGCGGCTTTCATGGCTGGCCAGCAAGCAAAGATGGCTTTACAACGTCGGAGTACAGCAAGCGCGAAAGCCACACGTGCGCCTTCAGGTAAACTGTACTGCCGATGGCAAGGGCGGCGGCGGTGAGTGGGGCATGCTGGCCCACTCGAGAACCATCACGACCTCGGCGAGCCACCTCCTGCCGCAGCCGGACGTGCTCTTGGGGCACCGCAGGCTCTCCTGCCTCCTGAGATCACACACAGGTACCTCAGAGCATCCCCCGAGCTGGCTTTACAAGCATGGTGCATGAGGCAGAGTTGAGGATGCGGCTGTACGACGAGTGGATCGAAGGGGAGGTGGCTGCCGTGTAGGAGCCGCGCACCGGCCATGATACGGGCGGATCTACTGGTCTCTAGTCGGAGCTGTGCAGTAGACTATATTTTCAGCTGTATGCACTACAGGGTCCCCTCACATGGTTGATGAATCACATCCATCTCCTCTGGCTTTGATCCCGCATCATCTTGAACAAAAACTGCTGCGAGTACCCGCAATATTCCCCAAAATGACTGACGACTTCGTCGTGGACTGCCTCGTATCTCTTGGCAGTCAGGCTTTTCCCGCCAAGTGAGAACCTTTCCGAGTAGTGCCTGTTCAGGGCCTTTAGAATCCAGGTATCCAGAGGAAAGGCGTCTAGCTTCTCCAGTGAGAACAGCATGATGCAGTCTGCCACCTTGCCACCTATCCCCGGAACCGCAGTCAGTGCATCCCTTGCCTCCCGATATCCTGATTTTCCAAGATCCTCTAAATCGATTTGTTTTTCAAGGACCTTCTCTGATGCGGCCTTTACAAACCCGGCCCTGTATCCCAGCCCGCATTCTAGCAGTTCTGCCTGGGATGCCCCGGCCAGCCTCCTCGGACTTGGAAATACATGAAACCCGTCCTGCCGTATCCTGACCCTTTTTCCGAACTTTTTGCACAGCCTCTCCAGCCTTGTCCTGATGTTTGGTATGTTGGAGTTGGACGATACGATAAATGATATGTAGCACTGAAACGGATCCTGCCGCAGCAGCCGCAGGCCCCGGTACCTCCTTACGCTTTTCCTGATCAGCCCATCCCTTGATATGTCCCTTAGAATCCCCTCATAGTCGTCATCCAGCCTGAAAAACTCCCTGCCCCTCTCGTCAAGCGACGGCTCATCCTGGCCTGCCTCCAGCACATCGCCCCCGTTGATCCCGCGCCAGATGCCTCGCTCGTTTTTCCACAAGAATACCTGGCCGCTGTTCACCGAATCCGAAACGTCGATCTCCTCGGGCATCTCAGACTGCTACTGTCTCGTTTACCTTGGGTGCGCGGGCCTCCAGGCCAAACCTTTCATGGATTTCCTCTGCAAACCTGGTGCATGACTCTGAATCCCCGTGGACCGTGAGCACCTTGGGACTGCCCTTGACTGACCTTATCATCTCGAATAGCTCCGTCCTGTCCGAGTGTCCGGAAAACTGGAACTGCTTTACCTCGGCTGCCGCCCTGCGCTCCTTTCCCTTGGTCACCACCTTGCCCGTATCAAGTAGCATCTTGCCCGGCGTTCCCTCCCCCTGGTACGAGACCAGCGCGATTCCGTTTTTCTTATCAAACGCCAGCTGTTGCAGGAAGAATACCGCGTTTCCACCCACAAGCATCCCTGCAGGCGAGATTATCACGCACGGCTCATCAACGGATCTCTTGCGCTGTTTGTCATTCCTGATTGCAACGGAGTCCTTGATCGCGTCTGCAAAGACCTTCGAATCCCTCAGGTACCGCGGGTGCTTGAACATGATGTCATTTACCTTCAGTGCCATCCCGTCCATGTACACCCTGTGCTTAAAGTTCGCGTTCTTGAGTATGCAGGCAATCTCCTGGGATCTCTCCACCGAAAACGACGGGACAAACAGAATTCCCTTTCTGTCCATCACCTCGTTTGCAAACTCAATCAGGCCCCTCTCTGATTCCTCCCTGGGCGGCTGCTTTGTCTGCGAGTAGGTGCTCTCTGTAATCAGCAGGTCGATCTCACCCACGTCCAGGTCTGCCTCCCTCAGCATTCTTGATCCCCTGACATGGATGTCCCCCGTATAGAATAGCCTTCTTCCTTCGGACTCGACTAGCACCGAGCTGCCGCCTAGTACGTGTCCTGACTCCCTCAGCTCAAAGGACATCGAGCCCCGCCTGACCCTCTCCCCGAAACCAATCGGTTTTGAATTCCTCATCATGTTGTTTACCTCCGGCAGATCAAACGAATGAAAGTTCTTTTCAATCTTGATCATGTCCTCAATGAGCAGCTGGCTCAGGTCAAGTGTCGGGGGGGTCGCATAGACGGGGGTGCTGCCGCTGACAAACAGCGATGGGACGTTTCCAGAGTGATCCAGGTGGGCATGCGTGATGACGATAGAGTCCACGTCTCTTGGCTTGACATGCAGCGGATATTTTGGGGGGGCCCCCCTCCTTGCAAACAGCACGCCATAGTCTAGCAGCAGGTTCGTGCCCTTGTCCTTGACCAAAAAGCCGGACCTGCCTACCTCGTTTGCAGCACCTAGTACGTTTACCTTCAACGTCCTGTCTGGTATCAGGTTCACCTTAAAACCTTCTTACGTTAAATACGATCATTATACGTGATTTATAATCTACAAAAGCTTTAATTAGTGTAATCTAAGATCCGATCTTCATGGGACGAAGCTTCCAAGAATGGCTGGGTCAGCAAGACCAAGCCCTAGTTGCAAAGACACGTGCAGGCGACGAGGCAAACAAACCACTTCTTAATCAGGTAAACTGGATTTGGGTACAGAATCTTATGAATGAAAAAGCTGATCTTAATCCATCATCCGCAGAGTTACTAGATTGGGTGACCTCGGGCCAGATCGACGCAATGAGAAAGTAATACGTGAAACCCACGTCTCTTTTTTGTTTTTATTATTTTCAACGCATAATGTCCGTCACCCCTTTGACCACTCAGGCATGAGCTTGCATGCAGCTGTGACCTCGTACTTTTGCGACACAGCATCTGAAAGACATCTTACTCTTGCATCCGGAACCGTGCCCCATTTCGTGGTTCTGCACGCCAAAGGCTCCGTGAGGTAGCCGGGGGGGGGGGGGCCATGGGGGGCGGCGGTGCGTCTTTAGCTATTGCGTAATGCCTGCCGGCCCGATCCGATTTTCCCTATAACCCCGTTATGGATTTCAATTATGGTTTAAATAGTAACCTACCTTGATCAAATCGTAATGCCAATCGCAATACTTCCAGACATTGATGAGCAAAGATGTATCGGATGCGCACTGTGCGTAGAAATCTGTACGTCTCTTGGTCCAGATGTCCTTAGAGTAAAACCTGTCGAAGGCTGGAAGAGAGGTAAAGCATTCGTCTTTTATCCGGAGAGATGTATCTCTGATGGTGCATGCATCGGTGTATGCCCAACAAAGTCAATCTTCTGGATGAGACCGATGAACTACACTGCTGGTCAACCAGTACCTCTTCACAAGAACGGTGTCTTCGTCAACGGCTGGGCAGAAGACGCAGCGCTATAGGCCTGTGTCTTTTCACACACCTTTTTCTTCTTTTTACACTAGTTGAAAATGACCCCGCAAATCCCGCTAGCCGGGATCGTGCCTCCGCCCTACTCCAGACCTGCAGGCATCCTGCGCACAGAGTGCCGGCACATACGCGGCCATGAGACACACCAGTGCCATGTTGCACTCCCCTGGATCGTCAGAATCCCTTTGTCAGCCATATGTTGCATCTGCAAGCGATACACAAAACAAAAACATCCGCAGGGCCCTATCGGGTGGCAGCTTGGGCTTAGTGATTTACGATTTTAGGCACGAACTACATCTGCGAACGTCTCTTTGGCGGTAAAATCCACGCCTGAACTTCCAGAGCCCGAGCTGTTACCATACTCGGGCAAGAAGAAGAGCTTTACGCGCAACACACAGGTGATGAGGCAACAAGGACGGACTGACGATATACGCAAGCGCATCGGCGCCCGGAAGCACGCACGACCTCCGCATGATACGGGACAATCCACCGAATCTGGGAATACTGACTGCCAGGATGCGTAGCAACAGGAAACACCCCGAGGACGAGAAGGCAAAGCTGCTCACGGATCTGGGATACCTGGAAATCGAAAAATTGTACCCGGGAACCACGTCCCGGCAGCCCCACAAAAGCCAAAGGGGGCAAGCTTACAAAGAGGCAGTGCGCACAAAACAAGATGATGAGCAGCAAGAGGGTCATAGTCGAGCACGCCATAGGGCGCATCAAGCAGTACAAGCGGATGTGCGACCCGTACGACGGGACTGCGAGGAGTTTGACCGGGAGTTCCAGGTGACGGCCGGGCTTGCCAACTTTAGGCTGCTGTGGGACAAACGGAACAAGAAGCTCATGCATGGGTTCTGATACTGCGATACGGAGCGCATTGCGGCGCCACACGATGCCGCACCATGCTGCAGTTTTCGTCAGCCAGACGTGTTCATAACTGCATGGTACGAGGTCCCTAGTGGCCCGATGCGTATCATGTGGCGCTGCCGGCTTTGCATGCCAGGCCAAAGTGATGTCGGAGTTTTTTGATCCCGGCGATTACGCACAAGGTCTAATACACAGCCTATGGGCTTTCTCGTAAATTATATATCCCCAATTCAGCCTTTGATTCACATCAAATAAGCAAGGTAGTTTGGATGGCAGGACGTAAAAAAATTATAGTAGGTGCATGGAAAGCATATCTGAATACTGCAAAGGCCAAAGAGCTTGCAAAACAAATTGCTAACTGGCGTAATGTACAAAGTACAAAAAAAGACGATTATGAATTAGTATTGTCTCCATCGTTTCTTCACTTAATACCTGTAACCAACGCAATCAGTGGAGCTAATATTGAATTAAGCGGACAAGACGTTGATTCTAGTGGCTACGGTGCATATACAGGTCATATCGCACCTGCAATGTTAGATGATGTTGGTTGTACATATGTTATTCTAGGTCACTCTGAGTTACGTAAATACAAAAATGAATCCAACAAATTAATTCATGGCAAAGTAAAAGCTACATTAACTCAATCTAAATTGAAAATAGTCCTGTGTATTGGAGAAAATCTTGAAGAAAAGAATCAAAATAAAACAATCAAGATTCTAGAAAATCAATTAGCAGAAACCTTAGAAGACTTGCCCTCTGATTTGGTAAAAGGTAGACTAAGCATTGCTTATGAGCCTGTATGGGCTATAAGCTCTGAGAATCCGGTCTCTCCTCCAGATGCCAGTGCTGTTAATAAAATACACGGATCTATAAGACGTATTTTGAATAATATTCTTGACGAACCTACATCTGATGCCGTCCGTATACTATATGGGGGCAGTGTAAATGAAGATAATGTATGTGATTATCTCAGACAAGACAGTGTTGATGGCGTTCTTGTTGGAAGTGCCAGTACGAAACACCCACAGTTTGTTAATCTGCTAAAGGCTGTTGAAGATAGAGTTGAACTAGTGTCAGCTTAATGGGGTTGTCGCCTAATTCGCTAGAATCCCCGAAAACCGTTGAGATGCCATATGATCAGGCGTGCAAAAGGGCGGAAATTCAGAAAAGCGTGCAGATTGAGCCAAACAAGTAGAATTAGGCGGCAACCCCTGTCGAGACTACGTCTCTTTTACGAGTTGACTACCTTCACCCAACGGCATGAAACGTTTCAAATGGATATCATGGTTACTCTACTGCGTTATCAGTCTGAGGATGATGCCTAGATCAACTAGCTACGGGATCGCCTAACAAATGGATGAGGATGGTACTGGAGGAAAGCCCCGAATGGTTACATGTCCACCCATCCCTTTGGAAATGGAGCAACCCTGGCAAAAGCCATGCTCCATATCACGAGATCCCGGAAAATGCTTCAAGAATTCACATGGATACTGTTTTAGAGTTTCAGGGATTTCTTTGTGATCTTGTCTGGTATTTTCTTGACAAAGTGACTCAGAAACTCGTCACCCTTGTCGTACGTTATCTCCTCAAACCTGTTGTTTTCAAAAAACCTCGCCCAGGTATCCCCGAACGCGGGAAATTCTCTGGGGTTCTGCTTGGCTCTGACTGCAACATAGTGCGAGGCCGGATACATGTCTGAGATCTCCACCGGAATGAGCCCCAGGAACGGGTTGTACTGGCACACCTGCATTTTGTCAATGCCGGCAACTGTTCTTTTGAGCCTGCCGTATTCTGGGGACAGGTACGCCGGCCTTTTGGCCGTCTCCGGCATGATCAGCAGCGACTTTTTTCTGGTCCTGTACCTCTTTACGCTCTCGCAGTATGACGTGACCTCGGGCCTGAACTGATCCTCGGCAGAGTAAAGAAACACCGCCCTTTCCTTGAACCTTGGAGTCGTCTTTTGCAGATAGTCCGAATTCCCAACCATGACGCCGATGACCTCGTATAGCCTCGGGTGGGCCCTGCATTTTTTCATCACGTACTCCCACAGCCTCCCCTCCATGACTGCCTCCTTTACCCTGTCCACCTCGGATCTTATTGCGTAAAGGTTGTGCAGCGCAACGCCGTCTGTCCTCTCCCCCTCCCCTGATGCGCAAAGCTCTCCGGGCGTGTACCTTGCGCAGACCTCGCACGGGCACGAAAAGTATGTCATGTCTGAGAGGCGGCGCGTCCTATCCTCGGTAATGTACCTGCCCTGCCTTGCATACAGCATGTATGATGCCGAGTCAAACGTATCGCATCCAAGCGCTACGGCAAACGGGATGGTAAGCGGGTGTCCTGCGCCAAACAGATGCAGGGGAACCGAGTGGGGCATCTGCCTCTTGGCCACAACTATCATTTCGGCCAGCAGCCTGTACTCGTATGATTCCATAAACTCGACAGGGCTTCCCAATGCCAGCATCCTGAATCCTGCCTCTAGCAGCCCCCTGGTGGATCGCCTGACCAGCTCCGAGTGCTCCCCGCCCTGGATCGGCCCCATCCAGATTTGGCCGTTGTCCGGACTCGCCTCAAGCGTCTCCCTGCAGACCCTCAGGGTATGATCGACGCGTCTTTTTGCCAGTGACTTTGACAGGCCAAGGCCAGTCGGCCTGTCCAGCGGTATTGCAAAGTCCGCCATGATTCCAGTCTCAAACTCCTGCATCTGCTCTGGCGATACGTCCACGTCCCCGTATTCCAGCACCTGGTATCCGCCGGAATCCGTCATTATGGCGCCGTCATAGTCGATAATCTTGTGGATTCCCCTCCTTACTGCCTCGTCCCCGTAGCTGCCTCTTGAAATGTATGCATTTGTAATGACGACGTCAAAGCCCATCTCCCGGATTTTTTTTGCGGGGATCGACTGCTTGACTGGGTGGACTACAGGTACGTACGCGGGGGTCTCAACCGTCCCGTGGTTGGTCCTCAGTCTGCCGATCCTTGCCGCCAAGTCCGTCTTTGTGACCTCAAACAATGAAGATCTGCCCCAGCAAACGGTATTTAATCAGTTGGAAAGAACCTTCCCATGTCCCCCCTGCAGCTTACCATTCCTAGCCAGTCAACTGCGTCTTGGCGTGGGTTTCCCTCCATTGCGTCGCCTACCATGCGGACCGTCTCCCCTACTGGGCGATCGCTTGTGTCGATTTGGACGGTCTTTTCTTGCCCGAACCTGGCCGTCGCGTCGTGTGCTATGATGCCCAGAATCTCGCTTCCCTGGTTTTGTATTATTTTTGACTCCGAGTAGCCCCTCCTTTTGTATGTGTGATCAAGCTTGTATGGGTTTTTCCTTAGTATGACGGCCAGCTCCACCTGGCTCCTGTCGACTACGTACGGGGCCAGGTGCCCGACGACTAGCGCATTTTCTGAGACCTCTCCCCCGAGGACATTCCTCAGTATCTCGACGTCCACATCAAGCGTCTCCCCCGCCCTCTCCGCTATCCCGGACCTGACTGCGATTTGGTTGAGATCTAGGGTCTTCAGGCCGCGCTGATCTGCGACTCTTCGGGCTATGGTGTGCTTGCCGACCCCCGGGTTTCCGGTAATCACAAATGCCATCTTGGCCTTCTTTTATGCGACCGGTCATTTATGCAATACTAATATGGACAAGCCGAGCCCTTGTGCACATGCAGATTGGCCTGCTTGGCAAGGCAAACGTAGGAAAATCAACGTTTTTCTCTGCCGCCACCGAGACCCCTGTGGCGACCGGAAACTTTCCCTTTACCACAATTGAGCCAAACGTTGGCGTGGGCCATGTAAAAACGGACTGCGCCTGCAAGCACTTTGAAATCAAGCACGAAAGCCAGTACTGCATAGATGGAGCCAGGTTCATTCCGGTAAAGCTGATTGACATCGCAGGCCTGGTTCCCGGCGCACATGAGGGCAAGGGGCTGGGAAACCAGTTTCTTGACGATGCAAGGCAGGCCGAGGCCCTGATCCATGTGGTTGACATCGCAGGCGCCACCGATATTCGAGGACAGCCGGTAACTCCCGGCTCGCATGACCCCCTGGAGGACGTGGCGTTTGTCACAAACGAGTTTGAGCAGTGGTTCAAGCAAATTCTTGGCAGGGAGTGGGACAAGCTGTCACGCGAGGTCGAAATGAAGACCGTAAAGCTGGCCCAGGCCATTGCGGGCAGGTTTAGCGGGCTGGGAATATCCGAGGGCGTCATACAAGGCGTAATCCAAAGACTAAACCTTGCATCAAAAAAACCAAAAGAGTGGTCTGACGGTGATCTGGCAGGCTTTGTCAGGGAGCTGCGCCTGACCTCAAAGCCAATCATGGTGGCTGCAAACAAGGCGGATCTTTGCGCCGATTTGGACATTGTAAAAAAAATCACCGGCTCGGCGGTGGTTCCATGCAGTGCAGAGTCGGAGCTGCTGCTAAAAAAGGCAAGCAAGGCAGGGATCGTTGACTATGTGCCCGGCAGCGAGACGTTCTCGGTAAGAGACGGGTCTTCCCTTGGGCCCGAGCAGAAAAAGGCCCTGGCCCTAGTCTCCTCGGTCCTTGAAAAAATCAAGACGACCGGAGTGCAGCGCGCCCTGAACCATGCCGCATTTGACCTGCTGAAGCTCAGCGTGGTCTACCCCGTTGAGGATGAGACCCGGCTGTGCGACAAGGACGGCCAGGTGCTGCCAGATGCAAAGCTGATGCCTCCGGGCTCCACCGCAAGGGATCTTGCCTATGCGGTTCATGCCGACATTGGAAGGGGGTTTCTTTTCGGGATAAACTGCAGGTCCAGGCAGAGGGTTGGTGCAGACTATATCCTGCAGGACGGCGACGTCGTCAAGATAGTCTCAAGCATGAGCAGGGGATAGAATGCTGGGTCTGGGAATTGAAAGCACCGCGCACACCTTTTCTTGCGCAGTAATGGAGAAAAGGGGGGGCAGGGGAATAATCCGGTCTGACGTGCGAAGGATCTTCAAGCCCCCGGAGGGGCAGGGCATTCATCCCCGCGAGGCATCCAGGCACCATGTTGAAAACAGCCCGCAGGTCCTGTCCCTGTGCATGGAGGAGGCAGGCGTCCGCATCGGCGACCTGGATCTGATTTCGTATGCGGGCGGTCCGGGACTTGGCCCCTGCCTGCGCGTGGGCGCCGTAGTCGCCCGCTCCCTGGCCTCCTACTATGACATCCCGATCTATCCCGTCAACCATGCGGTCGGACACATTGAGCTGGGAAGGCTGCTGACCGGCGCAAAGGATCCCCTGGTACTGCTTGTCTCGGGAGGACATACGATGCTGCTTGCATTTTTGATGAGGCAGTGGAGGGTTTTCGGGGAGACCCTGGATATTACGCTGGGACAGCTGCTAGACCAGTTTGGCCGCTCCCTGGGACTGGCATCCCCGTGTGGAAGGGTAATCGAGGAGATGGCCCTGGGCTCGGAGGACTACAGATCGCTTCCCTATGCGGTAAAGGGCAACGACGTCTCCTTTTCTGGTCTTCTGTCTGCGGCCAAGGCCCTGGCAAGGCAGGGGAAAAAAGAGGCGTGCTACTCGCTTCAGGAGACTGCCTTTGCAATGGTATGCGAGGCAGTGGAGCGCGCACTGTCCTTTACAAGGAAAAAGGAGCTGATGGTCGTAGGCGGCGTTGCCGCCAACAAGCGCCTGTCGCTCATGCTAGATGACGTGTGCAGGCGACAGGGCTGCCGGCTGCTTGTGGTTCCCCTAAGGTACGCCGGGGACTGCGGCTCGCAGATAGCCTGGACCGGGCTCATGGAGTCTACCGTCGGGCCCGGCGCAAAAATCGACGACACCTTTGTCAGGCAGTCCTGGCGCCTGGATACGGTACGCATACGCTACTGACTTTTATGGTCCTCTAGCGCGTCCTGAATCGTTTCCAGCCAGTCGCTCGTGTTAAAGACCCCGAACTTGTAGGTTCTCTCCTCGTTGTCCTGCCTTGCCGCAAAGCACACCTTCTTGATGAACCTGCCCTCCTTCCAGGCCTTTGTGACCTCGCCTAGCGGGACATCCACCACCGTGTCCTCGAACTTTTTTGAAAAGTCCATAATCCTGCCCCTTGCCTTGTCAAAGGCCAGCCTCCTGTTGGTCAGCGTCAGGATGCCAGAGCCCAGCGAGTCCTCAGAGCAGTCCTCCTGCTTGATCCTCTCCTCTCCTTCCCTCATGATGACTTTTAAGCATCTCATTTAATTTTAATTTTGATGAAGCTAGTCAAGCGTGGCGCAGAGGGGGACATCTACTCCCTGGACTGGCATGAGCGCCCCTCCATACTTAAATCCCGGAAGGCCAGGGCATACCGCCATCCCGAGCTTGACAAAAGGATTAGAAGGCACCGCACCATTCACGAGTCCCAAATCATCTCGCATGTAAAGTCGTTTGGAGTCCCGGCACCCCTGGTCTATTTCGTCGATGCCAAAAAATACGAGATCATCATGCAGCATATCTCCGGCACCCCCGTCCATGATCTGCCGCCGAAAAAGATCATCTCCTGCTCAGGACCCATCGGGATCGTCGTCGGCCTGCTTCACAAAAACGGCGTCATGCACGGCGATCCGACGACCTCGAACTTTGTCCTGTCCAAGGACGGCATACACGTGATCGACTTTGGGCTTGCAGTCAGGACCGAAAAGCCCGAGGATCACGCCGTGGATCTTAGGCTGATCAAAGAGACCCTGAACAGCGCACATGCCAAAATCATGGACGGGGCGTGGCAGGGCTTCCTTGCCGGGTACAGGTCCGTAGTCGGCGCCGCCTATTGCAATAAAATCCTCAGACTGGTCTCGATCATTGAAGGCAGGGGCAGGTATGCGTCTGTCGTCTAGGCTGCTTTTTGCCTCGTCTAACCGGCACAAGTTTGCCGAGGCGCAGAGCATTCTTGGCACGTACGGCATAGAGCTGGAATTCTTTTCTTGCTCACTGCAGGAGATCCAGTCGGACTCCATCCGGACAATCTCCCGGCACAAGGCAAGGCACGCCTTCAAACTGTGCAAAAGGCAGGTAATTGTAGAAGACGACGGCCTGGAGATCAACTCGCTGGGGGGATTCCCCGGCCCGTACTCCTCCTTTGCATTTGGCACAATCGGGAACAAGGGAATTCTTAGGCTGGTGGGCAGAAGCAGGGCGGCATCCTTTGCATCCGTCATTACCTACTGTGACGGGAGCAGACTGACTTCGTTTGAGGCAAGGGTTCCGGGAAGGATCTCCAAAGCCGTGAGGGGAAGGGGCTGGGGATATGACCCCATCTTCATTGCCGACGGCCAGACCAAGACGTTTGCCGAGCTTGCCGGCAAAAACTCGGTCTCCCACAGATACGAGTCCCTGAAAAAATTCTCTAACTGGTTTCTACATAGGTAGGAATCTGCCTGTCGACGAACCTCTCCATGTTTTGCAGCACCACGATCCTGGACGCCTCGCTCTCATCCATGACTGAGAAGATTTCACTCTGTCCTGCCAGCCCGCGTGCAAACTCCCTGACCTCGCCTATCTCCAGCATGCTGTCCTTCTCCAGCCTGTTGATTGACCTTCCGACGTGCATGTATGACTTGACCTCTATAAAGTTGGCGCTAGACTTTCTGAGCATTCCTGCAAATGCCCGAACCATGCCCCTGTCCGTGTTGTATCCCCTGATCAAGGTAATCCTGATCACGGTTCTAGTGTCCAGATCTTTTAGCATGTTCAGAGTCTCATTCCACCTCTCCCACGAGTCATCGTACCTTGGCTGGTTGATTTTAAGAAACGCCTCGCGGTCTGCCGCGTTCGTTGAAAGATACAGCTGTGTGGGCAGCGCGTCCTCGTCTTGCAGCCTCCTTATCATGTCCGGCTCCTGCCCGTTAGTCACCAGAAAAATTGACTTTGTCTCCTTCAGCCCCCTGAGGTATCTGATGAGCTGGGGAAGCTTGGGGTACATTGTCGGCTCCCCGGACAGCGATATTGCATAGTGTGTCGGATACAGCGACTCGTCTAGCTTCTGCCTGTCCTTTGCCGGATCCCCGTAATGTCCCATGATCAAGCCCCTGCGCTCCTCCATCAGCCTGTCCATGATTTGCTGTGGCTCGGCGACCTTTTCTGGCTCCATTGATACAGAGTCGTAGAACTCCATGGGCCTCCAGCAATACACGCAGCGGTTCTCACAGTACATCCCCGCAGGCGAGAACTCCATGCATCTGTGGGTCAGGATCCCGTAGAACTTGTGCTTGTAGCAGTCCCCCTCGTTCCTGAATGATTTTTTCGTCCAGTGGCACAGCTCCACGGTGGAATGATCGGCTACCCCGTACTTGGCCTTTTTTAGCTGCTGCATAACCCCGGGCCTGATCTGGATGAGCTCGCTTTCTTGCCCGTATGTCTCCCCGGAGCAGCTCATACCCTAAAAACTGGCGCCGTTTACTTAAAGCTAGTCTCATCCGGCAAGGCAGTGTGCTGCATAACCCTGAATTTTAGGCACAAAAGGCCCCAAGCTGTTCATGCGCGTTCAGGCAGGGCCGTGCAACAGGCCGCGTCCAGGCAATCCTCTTAAACCCCGTGGATGTACAAGTCGTACGAGTTTGCCCCGGGCTGTACTGCCTCCCGGGGCCTTGATCATCATGCCTCCCACGCCATGTCTTCGGGAGATGGCAGGCTCTTACGCACAAGTTTAACGCGAGGTTTAATAACATCCTGATGATATGACGTTTCGGGGAGAATGAACAAACTTCACGTTTTAGGGTTTATGCTACTGTTGGCCTCTACCCTCGGGTCTGTTCCCATCAGTGGCGTCTATGCCGAAGATGCAGACTTTGACAGGGACGGCGTACCAAACCATGAGGACAGGTGTCCCAACCTGCAGGAGGACTATGGCACAGAGTTTGGCGGTGTTATAGACGGGTGTCCGGCAGACTTTGTACCATGGTATGATGAAGACTTTGACGGCATTCAGGATCACATTGACCTGTGTCCTGACGTAAAAGAGAACTATAATTTATTCCAGGACGAGGACGGATGTCCTGACACGCCTCCTTATGGAGGCTCTGATGGCCGACCCGACTCGGACGGTGACGGCTTTATTGATCTTGCCGATTTGTGTCCGACAAGGGCCGAAACCTTCAACGGCCTACTTGATCGTGACGGATGTCCGGACGATTTCACCTCAATGCGTGACACCGACAGGGACGGGATTGCAGACCATTTCGATCAATGCCCGCTGCGTTCTGAGACTTACAACATGTTCGATGACGCCGACGGATGCCCCGACAGCATTGAATCTGGCTTTGCTGATACTGACAACGACGGCATAGAGGATATTTTTGACACATGTCCATCCGAGCCTGAAACCTTCAACGGCTATTTTGACACCGACGGATGCCCAGATGTATCTTCGGACTCTTCCTTTGCTGACACCGACAAGGACGGCATAGCAGACAAATTCGATATATGTCCCAGTGATCCTGAGACATTTAACAGGTTTGCAGACTTTGACGGATGCCCCGACTCGCTACCTGACTTTGGCGCCCCAGATGATACTGACATGGATAGAGTCCTAGACGTCGACGACTCTTGCCCCCTTGCTCCGGAACGCTACAACGGCTTTGAGGACGAGGACGGATGCCCCGACATTCCCCCGTATTCTTTAGATCGTGACACTGATCTAGACGGAATCTTGGACAGTGCTGACGAGTGTCCAGAATCAAAAGAAACCTACAATTTGTATCAGGACACCGACGGATGCCCTGACCTTGTAGCAGGTTCCGGAGGGCTGCCTGATACTGACGGCGACGGCATAAGCGACTATGACGACCTTTGCCCAAACCAGCCTGAGACCCTCAACGGAATTCTTGACCATGATGGCTGCCCGGATACCGATGCCAGCAAAGACTCTGACTCTGACGGAATTTCTAACACTCTAGACCAGTGTCCATCAACCCCGGAAACATTCAACAAATATCTTGACGAGGACGGATGTCCAGACTCTGTCGAAGATGACAGCATGCCGGACAATGACGGTGATGGGATCGCTGACTTGCATGACTCGTGCCCCCTGGTAGCTGAGACCCTCAACGGCTATCTTGACGAGGACGGGTGCCCGGATGTCCCCACTCCTGACGCCGACGACGACGGAATTCCCGATACCTTGGATCAGTGTGCATCAGAACAGGAAACCTGGAATAGATACCTTGACCACGACGGATGTCCCGACGATCCTACGGTGCTGGATACTGATCAAGACGGAATACTGGACAGCGTTGATCAGTGTATTGGAGAGCGTGAGCGCTACAACGGATTTGAGGACGAGGACGGATGTCCCGACATTCCGTACTTTGTGCATGATTTAGACACCGATGGTGACTCCATACCTGACAGTGCTGATGAATGCCCGGAGGCTCCCGAGGTCTACAACAAATTCCAGGACGCCGACGGATGCCCTGACCTTGTAGCAGGTCCCGGAGGGCTGCCTGATACTGACGGCGACGGCATAAGCGACTATGACGACCTTTGCCCAGGCCAGCCTGAGACCCTCAACGATATTCTTGACCACGACGGCTGCCCCGATGACTATATTCCAGTGTCAGACGCCGACATGGACGGAGTTCCCGACGTAACTGATGCCTGCGAACTGGAACCGGAGACTTACAACAAATTCCAGGACACCGACGGCTGCCCGGACACCATTTTGACCACCATTGCTGTGGATTCTGACAACGATGGCATCGCCGACATGGATGATCACTGTCCGTTTGAGGCTGAGACATATGACGGCGTAAATGACCACGACGGCTGCCCCGATGCCGAGGTATCCCTACCTGATGATGACGGCGACGGCGTTCCTGACGTGATGGATCTTTGCCAGGGCGAACAGGAAACCTGGAATAGATACCTTGACCACGACGGCTGCCCGGACTTTGTACCTGAATTCCCCGACAGGGTGGACACCGACGGCGACGGGTTCTTTGATATTGTAGACGAGTGTCCCACCGAGAGGGAGTCCTGGAACAAGTATGATGACCACGACGGCTGCCCCGATACGGTTCCAGAGCAGTCTAGATACAAGCATGACCTTGACCTGGATGGGGTCATCAATGACGAGGATCTCTGCATTTCCCTGCCTGAGGACTATGACGGCGATCGTGATCACGACGGCTGCCCCGACCCCTAGCCAGCATCACTAGTCCCGGCCAAGTGCAATGTAAATGAAGTTGCTGTTTTTGCCTTGCTGCTGGGCATGATGAGGCTTTGTGCTTTCTGCCAGTCTCTGTTTTACCCGATTTTTCAGCACATCTCACTTGGCTGAGCCCAACTAGCCCACCGCACAACCGTGCCTGAGCGCGCAAAAACGGCTAGTTTTGTAACAGCTCGCACTCGGTCATTCCTGATTTTAGGCACGGATTGTGCTCGATCGGGGTTTCCAGGATGATAAAATCCACGCCTAAACTTCCAGAGCCCGAGCTGCTACCTAATTTTTCGTGCCTAAGATCGGGGCTGCGCAGCAGCCAAATCCAGCGTGAGGTTTAATAACGTCCTGATGATATCACGTCTCAGGGCTAATGAACAAACTTCATATTTTCGGGTTTCTATTCTTGTTATTTTCTACACTGAGCATGATGCCCGGATCCGTTCATGCTACAGTAAATGACAATGACGGCGACGGTATCTTAAACGAATTTGATCAGTGCCCGCACCTCCTAGAGGATTATGATCCGCAGTATGGAGACACGGATGACGGCTGCCCGGGGGACTTTGTGCCATGGTATGATGTCGACTATGACGGGGTTCAGGATCACGTAGATGCCTGTCCTACCGTCAGGGAAAACTATAACCAGTTTGAGGATGATGACGGGTGCCCGGACTTTGTGCCCTACGAAGGCGCACGGATGCATGACTCTGACGGCGACGGCTTTATTGATAATTTGGATCTGTGTCCCGGCCTGTCCGAAACCTTCAACGGCATAGACGACAGGGACGGATGCCCGGACGGCGACGCCTCACCTGGAGACTCTGATCAGGATGGCCTGTCGGATTCTAACGACGCCTGCCCGCTAGAGCCCGAGAACTATAACCGGTTCCAGGACGGCGACGGCTGCCCCGACACGGTTGACAGCCAATTCATCGTACAGCACCAGTTCCCGGATGCAGACGGCGACGGAGTTGACGACAGAAAGGACAACTGCCCGGATGTTCCAGAAAACCTCAACGGGTATCTTGACTGGGACGGATGTCCCGACGTTGCGGGGTTTGATGGCGGCGAGGTACCAGACTCCGACTATGATGGAATTCCAGACAGTGATGATGAATGCGTGCACGAGCGTGAAAACTATAACAAATATCAAGACGAGGACGGCTGCCCGGATACCTTGGTGCTGTTATTTACAAATGATGATCTTGACGGTGACGGGATCTTGAATGATGCTGATCAGTGCCCATATTCCGCTGAAGTATTTAACAAATATCTTGACTGGGACGGATGCCCGGACTTTGTGGGAGACACCGACACGCTTTATGACACCGACGGCGACGGAATCTTAGACGGTCTTGACCTGTGTCCAACACAGCCTGAAACGGTCAACGGGCTGGCTGACGCCGACGGATGCCCGGACGGCGACGCCTCACCTGCAGACTCTGATCATGACGGAGTATCCGATGTGGACGACGCCTGCCCGCTAGAGCCCGAGAACTATAACCGGTTCCAGGACGGCGACGGCTGCCCCGACACGGTTGACAGTCCATCTGCTGTACAGCACCAGTTCCAAGACGCCGACGGCGACGGAGTCGACGACAGAAAGGACAACTGCCCGGATGTTCCAGAAAACCTCAACGGCTATCTTGACTGGGACGGATGTCCCGACGTTACGGGGTTTGATGGCGGTAAGGTCATAGATACAGACTATGACGGCATAGCTGACGTTGATGATCAGTGCCCGACTGTGGGCGAAAGATATAACAAATTCCAGGACGAGGATGGGTGCCCAGACACAATATACCCGTTTTTCAATGGGGACTCTGACAGTGACGGGATTTTAGACAACGTCGATCAGTGCCCAATGTCCTCGGAAATTTACAACCAATACTTGGATGCCGACGGATGCCCGGACTTTGTGGGCGGTACCGGCACACTTTATGATGTCGACGGCGACGGGATCCTGGACAATCTTGACCTGTGCCCAACACAGCCTGAAACGGTCAACGGGCTGGCTGACGCCGACGGATGCCCGGACGGCGACGTCTCATCTGCAGACTCTGATCGTGACGGAGTATCCGATGTGGACGACGCCTGCCCGCTAGAGCCCGAGAACTATAACCGGTTCCAGGACGGCGACGGCTGCCCCGACACGGTTGACAGTCCATCTGCTGTACAGCACCAGCTACCGGATGCAGACGGCGACGGAGTCGACGACAGAAAGGACAACTGCCCGGATGTTCCAGAAAACCTCAACGGCTATCTTGACTGGGACGGATGCCCGGACGTGATTCCCTCTGTCCCTGCCGGCGGTGAGACTATCCTTTATGACTCGGACCGGGACGGCATAGCCGACGAGGCAGACTCGTGTCCAAACAACCCTGAAACATGGAACAAGTACCTGGATGCCGACGGTTGCCCGGACATATTCCCAGAGCAGTCAAGATACGTACACGACGATGATCTAGACGGGATAATCAACGAAGGAGACGACTGTCCTGCGACCCCGGAAGACTATGACGGCATAGATGACCATGACGGCTGCCCAGAGTAGGTATTTTCTGAAACCTCCTTGAGTTCCAACCCCGCCCTGATGACTAGATGACCGTACCGGATTTTTCTTCCAAAGCATTTTTGGCACCCATGGCCGGAGTCAGCGATCCTGCACTGAGGCTGCTGTGCAAAAAGCATGGCGCCGGACTGGTGGTTACTGAGTTTACCAGCATCCACAGCATCGTTGCAAAAGAAAGGGAACTGTCGTCCAGGGACTTGGATATTACCGACTTTCTCCAGTTCTCAGAAAGGGAGCGCCCGTTATCCGTCCAGCTTTTTGGCTCTGATCTGGACGCGCTATCAAGCGCCGCAAGAATCGTAGAGCCGTTCTTTGACATGATTGATTACAACATGGGCTGTCCCGCACCGCACATTACGCAGCAGATGGCAGGAGGCGCATTACTGCAAGAGTCAAATCTTACCCGCCGCATCCTTAGGACCCTGGTTGACTCTGTCAGCAAGCCCGTTACCCTGAAGATGCGGGCAGGCGTCACCCCGGCTAGCAGGAGGCTGTTTCTTGACATTGCAAAGATTGCAGAGGAGGAGGGGATCCAGCTAATCACACTGCATCCCAGGACGGTAAGCCAGGCCTATTCGGGAAATGCAGACTGGTCGCTGATCCGCGAGCTAAAGGAGGCATCCGGCGTGCCCATTGTCGGAAACGGCGACATTGATTCGCCGGAAAAGGCAAAGTCCATGCTGGACGAGACCGGGTGTGACTATGTCATGATTGGACGCGGGGCCGTGGGCAATCCGCTGATATTTGAGCAGATCAACGACTATCTGTCCACCGGCAGGTATCACAGATACACGGCAGGCGACAGGATTGAGCTGTTCTTTGAGTATCTCAGGCATGCCAGACAGTACAGAATCAAGTTTGCAAACGTAAAGACCCACGCAATGAACTTCATAAGGGGCTACGCTGGAGCCTCAAAGCTTCGCGCAAGGATCACCGGAACCAAGACCGTTGAGGAATTAGAAGACCTGATGAAAATGCCCGCTCTGAACCCATGAAAATCAGATTCTACGTAATAATCCCGGCCGCTGCGTTTGTCCTGGTCCTGTCTAATGCCTTTTACGGGCATTTTATCTTCGAGGCAAGCCATCCTGGGGACATCAGCAAGTTCTCGATCTACGTCCGCCTTCAGCCCGAGTGGGACAGCCATCCCGGAAACCTGCTGTTTGATGTAACCAACGTTTGGAACAACACGTACCCGTCTGATGCGGTATACTATGACGAGCTATCCCCCGCCCCTGGGCTAGGCGGGCACAACCCCAACCAGCTGAGGTACATCGGGGAGCGCTCGTTTGTCGAGCTAAGGCACCGCTTTGATGACTGCAAAAGCAACTGGCAGCCTATCTTGTACAGGTACGGAATTGACGCACTGAGAAACCAGTTCGAGGCATTCAATGGAGCTGACGTATCTGGGCATCCTTATGCCATAATGTATCCAAACGTCCCCGCCCCCGGGCCGCATGACCATTCCACCGGATATGTGCAGTTTATTCCGATCTGCAGCTCGCAGGAGACCACCTCGTATAGATACAGCGTAAAATCCAACGATCCGGATCTGGCACTGTCCGTATTCTTCGTGCAGGACAGCGGGCCGTATGAAAGGTTTGCCAGCAGTCCCTCGCCAATAGGGCACGATCTTGCCCAGGGGTGCCGCGCCGAGGCATACACGAGTCTTAGCGGGAGGTGTGAGGGCGTATCAAGGGACGGGGGCCTGCTGGTCTGGGTACCTGATGACTTGGATCTGGCCTTGACCAAAATCACTGTAAATCTTCAGGAGGTTTGATCTACCTTCCAATCCAGCCAAGCCTTCTAAAGTACGCCGCCATCAGCACTGCCGGAACCGCCGAGGCAAGTATTATCACAACAAAAGACTGGTACTGGCCTAAAATCCCCGCCCCGTCACCCATTCCGCCTGGCAGGTTGACGTTCATCCCGTAAAATGTACCGATCACCGTTGCCGGAATCGCCAGGGTAAAGATGATTGTCAGCGCCGCCAGCACCTTGTTTGTCTTCTCGGTGCTTAGCATAAAGTCCGTATCCTTGTAGATCTCCATCGTCTCCCTGGACTCCTCTAGGGACTCGATTACCTTGTTGATGTGATCTATTACGTCATCAAAGTACAGCTCCAAATCCTCTGACTCTGCAAACCCCTTTATTCGCTCCCCGATCTCTAGCACGAACCTCTTCAACGGGTTGACTATCCTCCTCACGATGTTGATCTCCCTTCTCAGTATGGATATGCTTCTGGCAGCCGACTTTGTCTCGTCAAAAACCCCGTCCTCTATGTCGTCCAGGTTTGCAATTATCCTCCTTGCGGTGTGCAGCAGGTCGTCGACTAGCACGTCGATTATCTCGTGGAGCAGGACTCCCGACGACCTTCCCAGCAGCCGCTCCCTTCTTTGCGGATCTGTGTTGTTTTTGCAGGTGTCTACCAGATCCACTAACGGCCTTAGATCCCCCTGGTGAATGGTCACCAGAAAGTCCCTTCCTACAAACATTGACAGCTGGCTGTGCTTTTGCATCTTGTTTTTCGCAGTAAGGGGGGGGAAGTGCAGGATAACGAAAAAATGATCCTCATAGCTGTCTAGTTTTGGAAGCTCGAATTTTGTCATACAGTCCTCTATGTTCAGCTCGTTGAATTGATACTTGGATGCCAGCTCTTCTACGTCCTTCCTGTCCGGGTTTTGAAGGTCAAGCCAGGTGAACCTTCTTCCGCTTATCTCCTCTGTCTTTCTGTCGACAGAGTCCTCCTGGGGCTTTCTTCCGGAACGTAATCTGTTGGCAATAAAGCTGCGTTTCAAGTTGTCTGGTAGCCTTGTGCTACAAATTTAAAGCGATCGCTGGGACTGACCTGTTGTGCAGTCGTGCCTGGACGCGTAAAGACGGCCAATCCTTCATGCCTATTTCCATGGGAGCAGGTAGTTTATCCCATACCAGACCAGGACGCCTGATATGAACATGCCCAGCCACCAAAACCTCATGCCCTCGGTTGTGGGCTGCTCAATAATAAATCTACAGCCGGGTTTTCATAGTAAAATCAAAGATTATTACAGGAAAAGCAGTCAAAGATTTCGGTGGCCCTTGTAGTACAGTGGCTAGTATAGGGGACTGTGGATCCCCGGACAGGGGTTCGATTCCCCTCGAGGGCCTGCCATCATTTGAAAGTAGCGCCTATTCCGGGCACCCGTCAAGATCCTCCACCCAGTCGTGATCCTCTGCGGTCATGGGACAGGCGTCTTCCTCGTTGACTATTCCGTCTAGATCATTGTCGTGTAGGTATCTTGAATGCTCCGGGAATATGTCCGGGCACCCGTCGGCATCCCTGTACTTGTTCCATGTTTCTGGGCTGTTTGGACACGAGTCTACCGCGTCGAATATCCCGTCCTGATCCGAGTCAAACCGCGTCGGCCCTGGATCCTCTGACGGAACAACATCCGGACAGCCGTCCCAGTCAAGATACCCGTTGAGGTTTTCTGGAATGTTCGGACAGCCGTCCTTTCTGTCGTCGATCCCGTCTCTGTCTGCATCGGGGAACCAGTATCGGTCATACGACGCAGTTACCGAGTCCGGGCATCCGTCGGCGTCTAGGTACAGGTTATAGGTCTCGGGCTGATCCGGACAGCCATCAATGGCGTCTGCTATCCCGTCCCTGTCCGAATCGCCCGCCGAGATTGGACTGTCGGGACATCCGTCCAGATCCTCAAACGAGTTGTATGTCTCGGGCTGATCCGGACAGCCATCAATGGCGTCTGCTATCCCGTCCCCGTCCGAGTCTGCAGTGTCTCTGCTGCCCGGTACCGTATCGGGACATCCGTCGGCATCCTGGAACTTGTTGTATGTCTCCATGGCGTAACGACACTGATCCACATTGTCTGGAACCCCGTCAGAATCGCCATCTCCCCTGGACTCTAATAACAGCAGGTCCGGACAGCCGTCCTCGTCTTGGAATTTGTTAAAGTTCTCGCTTACTGTGGGACACCTGTCTGCGATGTCTGGAATGGTATCGTAATCCGAGTCAATCAGGCCTGCAGACACAAATCCTGCAGTCTCCGGACAGCCGTCCTCGTCTAGCACCCCGTCAAGATTCTCGGCCCTTGTAATGCAGTTGTCCCGCCTGTCCTCGATCCCGTCGCCGTCGGTGTCCGGGAACTGGTACTGTGGGAGCGAATAGTCTAACGAGTCAGGGCATCCGTCGGCGTCCAGGTACAGGTTATAGGTCTCGGGCTGATCCGGACAGCCATCAATGGCGTCTGCTATCCCGTCCCTGTCCGAATCGCCCGCCGAGATTGGACTGTCGGGACATCCGTCCAGATCCTCAAACGAGTTGTATGTCTCGGGCTGATCCGGACAGCCATCAATGGCGTCTGCTATCCCGTCCCCGTCCGAGTCTGCAGTGTCTCTGCTGCCCGGCACCGTATCGGGGCATCCGTCGGCATCCTGGAACTTGTTGTAGTTTTCTGGCAGGTACGGACAGAGATCCAGATTGCCCGGTATCCCGTCCAGGTCGGTGTCTTCTGCAGATGCGACATCTGGACTGTCTGGACATCCGTCCTGATCCTGGTATTTGTTAAAGTTTTCACGCTCGTTTATACACTCGTCAATGCTGTCTGGAATGGTATCATAGTCTGAATCAACAAATCCCTCTGACACGTGTCCCGGATCCTCGGGACACCCGTCCAAATCCAGATAGCCGTTATAGTTCTCAGGCTCTGCAATGCAGTTGTCCCGCCTGTCCTCGATCCCGTCGCCGTCGGCATCCGGGAACCGGTACTGTGCGTGTGAACCGTCAACCGTATCGGGACATCCGTCGGCATCCTGGAACTTGTTATGGTTCTCAGGCTCTAGCGGGCAGGCGTCGTTAGAATCAGACAGGCCGTCTTGATCAGAGTCGCGTGAGGACTCGCTGTCGGGGCATCCGTCCCTGTCGTCTACGCCGTTGAAGGTCTCAGGCTGGCCGGGACACAGATCCAAATCATCGACAAAGCCGTCGCCGTCAGAGTCGGGCAACTGCTCTGACTCGTAGGGCACAACGTCGGGGCATCCGTCGCCGTCCTCAAACAGGTTATAGTTTTCCCTGACGGATGGACAGGAGTCTAGGTGGTCCTGAATTCCGTCATAGTCGGCATCATACCAGGGCACAAAGTCCCCGGGGCATCCGTCATCCGTGTTTCCATACTGCGGATCATAGTCCTCCCTGAGATGCGGACACCTGTCCATATCGTTTGAAATCCCGTCATTGTCGTTGTCTGCCATGTCTGCATGCGAAATGCCTGGAATGGTGACTGACATTATTGACAGCATCAGTGCTGCAAAAACCATTAACTCCTTTTTCCTCAATTGCCTTCTACTGGTTTAGGGGAATTGGGCATTTTAATGCTTATCTGTGAGGCCGGCCGCCCATCCACGCACAATTTGAGGCCAAACCGGCCTGAAGCCCTAAAAAACCCCGTATTTGCTTGACTCCATCTCCTCTTTTATCGCAAGCTTGAATCTTGGGACCCCGGCCTCCACCTGGCCTGCCAGCCATGTGAGGAATTTTTTCTCCGGGCCCTTGCCCTTTAGCCGATCAAAATCCGGTCCCATCTGCTCTGATAGCTTTTCTACCATCTCCCTGTCTACACTTACGACAAAAAAGTGCCACCCAAATGCAAACTCAGAGTCCGTCATGACGAATTCGTCCTCCCCGTGAATTCTCTCCTCTAGCAGCGTCAGGGTCTTGCTTATGGCACTGCTAGTCTTGTCATAGTCTACTGCCGAGACGTTGATGTTGATCCTGGGACCCATGATCTGTGTTGTCGCTTGCAAAATAAAAGGATTGCACGGGCTATTTTAGCAGATGCTCTACCTCTATGTTGAAAAACTCTCTGAGTATTGAAATGTACGTCTTGACTGACTCTGGCATCTCCTCATCGCATGCCACCTTCAGGTTTCTTGCATTGATCCAGATGATCACCGACTGCAGGATGGTCAGGAATCTGTCGTTCCGGACGTCCCTGCCCCCGATGGATTTTGTATACCGCTCTGCATACTCCCACGAGGTCACAAAATCGATGCACCCTACACCAAAGATTGACAGCAGCTGCTCCTGAAGATCCTTTGCCTTTGTCAACGGCGTCTTGTGCACCAGATACGGGAACAGGACCTCGTCTGGCCTGAAGTCAAGCAGGGGATCCAAGACTGTTATGATCCTGCATCTTCCTGGCATCCTCCGAAATTTTTCCTCCATCTGCTCTGCAATCTCCTGCCCTGAAAACCAGAACAGGACAACTGTTGCATCGTTGATTTGCCGGTTTCTGATGTCGTCGCAGAAAACCTCGCAATTCTCTATCCCCCTGCCTTTGGCAGCGGCGGCCTTCTCCTTGCTGATGTCTATACCCACCACCTTTTTTGCGTGAAACTCCTTTTGGGCAATCTCCAGGCCGGTCCCGTCTCCACAGCCCAGATGATAGAATACGTCGTCGGCCCCCAGTTTTACGAAATCAAAAACCTCTTTAAATGATCTTTGTGACAGCTGCACATCCTCGCCGGTGATGATGTTTTGTGGCAGCGATCTTAGGAACTCCTCTACCTTCACACCGCCTCTAAACCTTCGTGGAATTTATTCTCTTATGCCCTCTAGTTTCGAGACTGCCTGCCACAGCTGCGTCCGAACATATGACGGCATGTTTGGATCCTGCGTTATGTCATCAAGCATGCTGACTGCATTTGCGGCCCTTACGGATAGTGTGTACTCTTCGCTGTCCAGCTCCGCTACCAAGTCGGCAATCGTCTTTTTGATGGTTTTTGGCGTGGAGGGGTTTGACGCTATTTGGCTTAGCATGTCGACGGACTCCTTCATGGACTCTTTGTTTTGTGCATTGCCTGCCATCTTATTCACCAATGATCCGTGTGATATTTCTGTCTATACCTCGATGAAGACATTGTCTGATTCCACTACCGTCCTGTATGCCTGCAGATCACGGATTTTTGCTGGAAACTTCTCCAGTCTCCCGGTCTTGCAGTCAAACTCTGCGGCATGCCACCCGCACACTATCCTGCAGCCGTCAATCCTACCCTCCGACAGGCTGGCTCCTGCGTGGGTGCACGTATCATCAAATGCAAGGTACTGTCCCCCCAGATTAACCACCGCAACGTCCCTTCCGTCAACTGAGACCCTGCATATCCTGCCGTCGGGGATCTCAGATGCCTTTCCGGCGATGATCCTTCCCATGATACGTAAAACCTGGCCATTCTTAATAATTGTTCAAGCCCGCAAAGGCCGGGCGCATCTCGCAAAGATCAGTACCCGGATTCCTGCAGAAGCACCCCTCTCCTAGGGCGGCCCTGCCTGGCCCGCGCCGGTTCCCCCTTACCGCCTGCAAGTCTGCCCCCAATTCCGTGATTCGGCGTGATTCTGGATCCCACTGCATGTCATGCCGTGCGGCTTTAAGGTCGCAGATCACAAAACGACGCATCGGGACTGCGGCCTTTGGCCAGCGTGGGGTTCTCTGCAGGCGATGGGGAGGGCTGCCACCCCCTGCTGCCGGGACTCACCTTCTGGCCCTGACTGTATTGCGCAGCCTTCCAAGCCCCTCGATCTCCATCTCCACCTGATCGCCGTCTCTGAGAAACACCGCGCCCGGCTTGTTTAGCATGACCCCTGCCGGCGTGCCCGTCGAGATGATGTCCCCCCTTTCAATCGTCATGCACTTGCTAATTTTTGAAACTATCGCGGGGATCTTGATGAACATGTTGCTTGTAGACGAGTCCTGCCTTACCTCGCCGTTGACCCTTGTCGACAGTCTCAGATCATGCGGGTCCCTGACCTCGTCCCTTGTGGTTATCCAGGGACCACACGGCGCAAACGTATCGCAGCCCTTTGCCCTGGTGAACTGCCCGTCTTTGAACTGCAGATCCCTGGCAGAGACGTCGTTGAGTATCATGTATCCAAACACGGCATCAAGCGCCTCTGACTCACCTATGTCCCTGACGGTCCTGCCCATTATCAGCGCAAGCTCAACCTCGTAGTCTAGCTGTGTGATGAATTCTGGATAAGCGATGTCCGAGTCCGCCCCGGTCAGTGCGGTTCGTGGCTTTATGACCAGGGCAGGATCCTCGGGGGGCCGGAGGTTTTGCTCCCTTGCGTGATCGACGTAGTTAAACGCCAGGCACACGACCTTGGGCGGGTTGGGTATCGGATGCAAAAGCCTGAACTTTGAGAGCTCCTCCCCGTACCTCAGCTTCGAGCTCCTTGCCCCGACCTCCTCAAGCCACCCATCAAAAAGAAAGTCCTTGATGCTGTGCGGAATCGGCACCCCGGTCGCATACGTGATCTCGTCCCTTGTCGCAACCCTGCCTTCCCTTACGATTCCATAGGTCTCCCCGCCGCCGTGCCCCAGCCTTGCTATCCTCATCCTCGATCACTTGTGCGTGTAGATTGCCTGGCTTCTTGAGTCCTTTCTGCAGTACCCGAACCTGATGAACTGGATCGAATCCCCGTCCACCAGCTCCAGGTAGTGTGGCTCTGTGAGCGCATCTACCTCCACCAGGCTGTCCTCGTTATACTGATCATCTACAAACAGCGGCCCTGGAACCAGGATCCTGATCCTGTGCGCCGTATCGTGGGGAACCCACTGCATCTTCGGATATCCCGCGCCCGTCTCGTCATCCGTGTATTCCCCCTCCAGTCCTGCAGAGTTTTTTGTAATCCTTACGTTTCCCAGCCCCATCAGCCTGATCCTGTCCCCTGCCCGGGCGCCTCTGCAGTCCTCCGATGAGACGTATACGGCGCCGCCGATCTCGACCCTTCTTTTACCCATGTCCCCCGAGGGGTGGTTCTGAACCTCCACGGAGCTGCCTGGCAGGCCTGTGATGGTGAGCTTTCTTGGACTCCTTACCATGCCTAGCCTGGTGCTTTTTGCATCAATGATCCTCCGATTAAACGCCTCCAGGGAGTCAAACGGCGCAAGCGTATCTGACTTTGTAAACCCCAGTGACAGGACGAATCTCTTTACTGCCTCCGGCCTGATTCCCCTTTTCCGCAGTGCCTCTAGCGTGGGAAGCCTTGGATCGTCGTACCATGAGATCCTTCTCTCCTCGATCAGCTGCTTTAGGACTCTTTTGGAGACCGGCATCCCCTTGAATGCCAGGCGTGAGAACTCCAGCAGTCTTGGCTTTCTCATGCCCAGTGCATCCAGTATTGAATAGTAAAGCTCGCCTCTCAGCTCGTACTCTTTTGATCTGAATGCGTGAGTCACCCCGTCAACGCTGTCCTCTATGGCCACCGCAAGGTCATAGCTTGGCCAAACCCTGTATTGGTCGCCGACCTTCGGATGCGTGCCCTCCGTAATTCTGAACAGTACCGGATCCCGCATTACGGTGTTCTCCGATCCCATGTCGCCCCTGAACCTGACAATGGCCTCCCCCGGCTTGAAGCCCTCAAACATTTTGTGCCATCTGTCCAGGGTCAGATCCTGATCCATCGCACTGCACTTGCATGCCCTCATCTCCCTTCTGTTCCTGCCGACGTCGTCTCGCTTGCACGTGCATACGTAGGCCCTGCCTGTCTCAACCATGTACAGCCCCTTTTGATAAATCATCCTGATGTCGTCGGAGGTGTTTTTTATGGTGTCGTACTCGATTCCAAGCCAGTCCAGGCCTACCTTGATTGCCGCATAGAACTCCTTGCGCTCCGTCTCGGGATTGGTATCATCAAACCGGAGGATTTTCCTTCCGCCGTACATGTCTGCGTATTCGGAGTTGATGATGGCCGCCTTTGCATGCCCTATGTGGGGATATCCGTTTGGCTCCGGCGGGAAGCGCGTGACAACCCTGCCGCTTTCTGCCCCCTCCAATTCCGGCAGCTGCGGCCCCTCCTGCCTCGGCCTTTCCCTTTGCAGTAGATCCGGGTGGTTTTTCTCCAGCTCCACCCTTTGTTCGTCATGTGAGAGGCCGTTTACCTCGTCGACGATTGGCGTGACCTCGGCGGAGACCTCCCCGGCCCTGCCCCTGAGTTCTGGAAGGGCCCCTAGAACCTTTGAGAGGACGACCTTGTAGTTTGTCCTGCCCCCGTGCCCAAATGCGTTTTGCAGCGCAAGCTTTCTGATCTCCTCTTTTATGCCGTCCTCCAAAACTCCTACCCCTGGATCGGTCACCCCTGCGTCTTTTTTATACTAGCTGTAGGGCATTCAGGCATGAAAATCCGATTGCCCGCTCAAAACCTCGCAAAGATGTACGGCGTCTCCTCTGGCTCATGAAACGTCCATGCCGTGGGCAGGGATACCGTGTTTGTCTTGACCATCCCGTTTTCGCTGATCAGGGGCCCCCACCCCGCGTCAAGCTCGCTTTTTGCATATTTCTGGGAAAACGTCCCCGCAAAAACAAATCCCGATCTGGCCCTCAGCCCGTCCCCTCTTGAAATGCCTTCAATCACGCCTGATGCTAGGGCGTCTCCCCCCATCTGGGCCAGGCCCCCGATGCAAAACGCCGGGCTCTTCAGGCCCATTCCCGCAAAATCATGCCTGGCAGCATCGGCACGGATCGGCCCAAAGTCAACCCGTGTTTTTTTAGCGATGCTTTTTTGCAGGTCGACTAGCCTGCCATCCAGTTCCAGGCTGTACGCCCTGACTCCCAGACTCCTTGCAAAAAACGCAATTCTCCCGTCTCCGGAGCCGACGTCCACAACCTCCTCGTATCCCATGCTCTTCAACTCGCTTGCCAGCAGGTATGCCGATACAATCCATGTGGGCCAAAAGGGCGCATGGCTTGACTCCTGCGTGATGCTGCTCAGCCAGTACTCGTTGACGTCCCCCTCATAGACAAGGCAGTCCGTTTCGGAGATCCTTTCCCGGTACGAGTTGTAGTAGATCGGATTTTTTTCCGCAAACTCCCTTAGCCTCTCGCCATCGGTGAATATCTTCGAGCTTGGTATGATCTCCTGTATGTTGCTTGCACCACCGTAGTTTTTAGCAAACTCCCTTTTCAGCGATACGATTTTTTCCGCAAACTCCTCAATCATGGCCCAAGCCCTTTGTCGTATTGCTCAACGAACTCCTTGGTACTCATGGTCTCCCTCAGCCTTTCAAACAGCCTGGCCTCGTCCTCAATATCCTCCCCGGCCTTTCCCCCGGCCCTTGACTCCCTTAGGGATGCCATCTGCCGGTCTGCTGACTCTGATATGCGCGACATTATTGCGGGGTGTATGCTGCAGTCAAACCTCTCACGAATCTGCCTCTCGATTCCTGCAATCTGTCCTGCCAGCTCCGCCCCGCCCCGCCCCGGGCTCTGGGATTTTAACGCCCTGATGATCGATGACATGCTCATGACCTGATAGTAGCACCTGACAATCCCCGCAATGTCAAGCGAGTCAACATTTCCCGGCACCTCCCTGATCATCCTCTCAAAGCCGTCAGCCTCCTCACGGAACAGCCTTGTGGCTTTGGATGGGTCGTCGTCGCTCATTTTCCCCCTCAGGCGCCCTATCCCCTTCTCTTTACCACAAAGTCCAGGAGGGATACCAGCTCCCTCTTTGCCGGCCCCCCATAGCCTCCCAGCGACCTTTCTGCCTTTTTTGCGTATCTTAGCGCCTGATCCCTGACGGACTCTTCGATTCCCAGCCTTCTGACTGTGTCTACGGCCCTTTGAAGATCCCTCCTGCCTGCCCCGGGGTTTCCAAAGCACCTCAGGATGGCCCTCTTGTCGCTGCCTGCTGACCTGTTGATTGCCATGACTATGGGCAGGGATTTTTTCCCCTCGCGCAGGTCGTTTCCGACGGGTTTTTTTGTGACTTTTGGATCCCCCATCACCCCGATCAGGTCGTCTGTAATCTGAAACGCTATTCCCAGGTTTTTTCCAAACGACGCTAGGTTCGCTATGTCCCTTGATCCTCCGCCTGCGCAGATTGCGCCCATTGCACACGACACGTCAAAGAGCGCCGCGGTTTTCTTGCGTATCATGTAGATGTACTGCGCCTGGGTGGGAATCTTCTTGCTCTCTGCCATCATGACGTCTAGGACCTGGCCCTCGCAAACCTCCACGCACGCCCTTGACAGCCTCAGGAGGAGCTCCATCGATCTTTTTGGAGGGATGGCCGACTGCGATGCCGTATGAAAGGCCTTTGAAAACAGGACATCTCCTGCCAGTATTGCCAGCGCGTCGCCGTATTTTTTGTGTACCGTGGGCACGCCGTGGCGCACCTCATCGTTGTCCATTATGTCGTCATGGACCAGGGTAAAGTTGTGCACCATCTCCACTGCCCCGGCAGCAAACATGGCCTTGCCGGAGGTGCCTCCCAGAATCTGACAGCTCTTGATTACCATGTACGGGCGCAGTCTTTTCCCCCCGCTCTCGATCAGGTGAGCTGCTGCCTTGTATAGGGTCTTGGGCTCTCCCCTGATCTTTGATGCCAGGTACCTGTTTACCGCCATGGCGTTTTTTTCCATGGGATCCCTACTCATCTTTTACGGGCCTCCACTGGGACTCTGGCAAATGGGCATCAATCGATTTTTTCATCTGCGCCTTCACCTCTGATCTGATCCATCCCCCTAAAACATTTTTGTGCTTTTCGAGCATTTCCGGCCTCGAGGTGTCTAGGAGGTACAGCGCAATCAGCATCCACGGACAATAGGCCTCTGGCCTTCCCCTCAGCTCCGAGCAAAGCTCGTCTGCCGAGACGGGCCTGATCTCGGAGATCTCGCCCTCAATCAAGTCAAACTTGGCGCCACTTTCTGCAATCCCCATCAGCGTTCCACAGATTTCATTTTCAGAGCCGACATCCCTGTACGGGACATGATACTCGAACTTGAACAGGTAGTCCATGCTGCATCTGAGCCCCATCTCCTCGGGCATTCTCCTCTCTGCAGACGACACGTAGGTTTCCCCCTCCCTTGGATGGCTTGCAAATGTACCGTCCCAGTCGCCTGGCCACAGCATCTTGCCGGGGCTGCGCCTGGCCAGCACCAACCTTCCATCGGCGTCAAAGAGTAGCGCCGTAAACGCCCTGTGCAGCTTGCCGTCTGGCAGGTGGCACCTCACCTTCTCCTCTAGTCCGATTGGCCTGTCACGGCCATCCACCAAAATTACAAACTCAGCCATGTTACCGACTCTTGAACAGGGTTCCCTCAAATTTGTTCCTATTGGCCGCACTCACAATCCTTTCTGGCCTGTTCCCGTTGGCAAAAAACACCCTCAGCCCCATCTTTGAGATATTGGCCGCCTCCTTCATCTTCCTGCCCATTCCGCCCGTTACGTCCATCCTTACGTCTGAGACGCTCACCTTTTCCCCCCTGACCTCCCTGATCAGATTCTTGGTTTTAAGGTCGGAATAAACCCCGTCGACGTCTAGCGCAAATATCGACAGCCTTGGCCTCAGAACCCTTGCAACGTGGGTCATTATCCTGTCCCCTGACAGGATGTAGGACTTTTTTTGTCCGTACCACAGGGCGTCCCCGTACGTTACCGGAACTAGCCCCGACCTTGCAATGCCCTCTAGCTCCCTGATCCTCCCCGTGATCGGCCTGTCTCCTCTCATAAGGCAGGCAGGCGGAACCGAGTACGGCCTTAGCCTGTTTTTTAGCATAGAGTCCAAGACTATCTTGTCCAGCTCGATCATGGAGTTTTTTACCGTTGATACTCCGCGCAGGTCGTATTTTGCCGGCCTTGTATGCATGTCATATTTTACGGACCAGTAGTGGCCGTAGGATCCGCCCCCGTGCACGATGACCACGGGCCCCTTGATTTTTTTGAGGCCCTTCATGATGGAGTCGATGGCCCTTCTTCTTGCAGAGAGGGCCCTTTTCTTGTTTGTAATGATAGAGCCTCCCAGCTTTAGCAGAATCATGTTTTTACAGGCCCTGCCGGCCAGTTAAAAAGTCTCCAATCCCGAATAGTCGATTTTTGCCCCAAATGACCGGATCCGGTTTTCCTGCAGCCTTTTGACTGTCTGCCCTAGGGACGGCTCGTCTGTGATTGATATTATGCATCCCCCGCCCCCGGCCCCGGTAATCTTGGAGCCAAAGCTGTGCAGGTCTGCAAGCGCAGTCATTTTTTGCAGGGCCTGGTTGGATACGCCGATCTCCTCTAGGTACCGCTGGTTTTCCTTCATGGATTCCCCTATCAGTTCTGGCTCCCCGCTTTGAATCTGCCCCCTTGCCCTGTCTATCAGGCGCGACTCCTTCCTGCACAGATCCTCGAACCTTTCTGGACTGCCCTCCTTGTATCTTGAGACCCTTGCAACCACCTCCCCCGTGGAGTGGGTCATCCCCGAATCGGAGATTATCAGCTGAAGGCTCGGCTCGAACTCGATCTTTTCAAATCCCGTGTTTTTGTCGTACGTGATTATGCCGCCATAGGTACATACGGTACAGTCCGCACCCGACGTGTCCTTGAATATCGTTTTTTCAGCCTCTATTGCCAGCCTGCAAATCTCGCCCTCTGTGTACCTTGTGAACAGCCCGGCAACTGATGCGGCAGCTGCCACACATGATGCCGATGACGAGCCCAGCCCCACCCCGTGGGGTATGTCCGACTCAATCCTGATCTTGATCCCACCACGGTGCGAAAACTCCCTGATCATTTTTTTTGCAAGAAACTCAAAGGGCCTCAGCTCGGGGGTTCTTGCCGCGTCTGAAACCCCAATCTCCTCGTCCCCCAGCCCGGACTCTATCTTTATAGCTGGCTCATCGATCGTCTCTGATGTCACCGTTATCCTCCTGTCAATTGCAGCTAAAATCGCCCTTACCCCGTGGACTACAAAGTGCTCTCCAAACAGGATTATCTTGCCGGGGGCCGAAGCTTTTGATGTCAACTAAACACAACTGATCCGTATCCGACTACCGAGCTCTTGTCCCCGGCTATGTCACCGCTAGTCGCATACTGTACTGCGTCCCCCCTCGTGGCCCCGAGCCTCCTGCATGCGACCATGGTGGCGGCAATCGCGCCATATCCGCACGCCGAGACGTTTTTCTCCCTCAGGACCGAGTAAAACCCCTTGACATCTAGCCGCTTTATAGGCTCCAGCAGTGCCGAGTCCTGGCTGTGTGCAAAGTCATTGCCTTCGTAATGCGTAAAATCAGACGAGCCTACGATCATCGTGTCCTTGTGCAGGGCGATCTCTGCCATTTTTTCTCCAACCTCCACTGCCGTATCAATGTCCTGGCTATTTAGTATGACGGGAAGAATCTTGATCCTGTCCCGGAAGACGTACTGCAGCATGGGTACCTGCACCTCCAGGCTGTGATCCCTGGTGTGCGAAAAAAAATCAACGCTGATTTTTTCACTCCGCCCTGCCATGTCTGCGGCCTCCGAGTCCACCTCCATGCTGCCCAGCGGCGTCTGCCACATGCCGTCCCCCATCACTGCCACATTTTCCCCGATTCCCCAGTGATTGGGGCCTATGATTGCTGCCAGATCAAACCTTTGGCTTGAGATGGCATAAAATGACTGGGCCGCCACCGGGCCCGAGTACATGTATCCCGCATGGGGGGAGATTATCCCGAAAATCTTTTCAGACGGGGGCGCGGGGGGCTCCCTTCCCGGACCAAAGTCGCTGAGAAAACACCGCCTGATTTCCTGCATCAGCTGCCCCCTTTCGCCGGAATAGAACATGCCGGCCACTGCCGGTGTCCTAACCTGCATTACTCGATATCCTCTTCCTTGATCTTTGTCTCAAAGTCATCGATCTCGTACTGCATTGATCCCTCCTCATCCAGCTTTGCCTGCTCGATTAGGATCTCCCTTGCCAGCAGCCAGTAAATCGTCGCAAGCGATTTTCTGCCCCTGTTGTTGGCGGGAATTACCAGGTCCACCTTGGACGTAATGTTGTCCGTGTTGGAAATTCCCACCACTGGGATTCCCGCATTGGTGGCCTCGGTAATTGCCTGTTCGTCAACCTGAGGATCGGAAATTATGACCATCTTTGGCTCTATGTAATACGGCAGGGACGGGTTGGTCAGCGTGCCCGGCATAAACCTGCCCAGCAGGTGTTTTGCCCCGGTAACCTCGCAGAACTTTTCAATTGGCGTGTTTGCATACTGCCTGCCGGAGCAGACAATGATGTTCTCAATGCCTGTCCTGTTGACAAATCTTGCCGCCGTCTTTATCCTGTCCAGCGTGATATCCAGGTCAATCATGTAGAGTCCCTCGGGGCTTGCCTTTGTAATGAACGGCCTCATGAAGGTGGTCTTGACCTGCGTGCCTACCCTGATTCCCGTAGACAGGATCTTCTTTTTTATGTCCTGACCCTCTGCCTGCTGACTCATCGATTTTTAAATTTCTGTCATACCGCGTATTAAATCATGCTCTGAGAGTCTTAGCATCTCGTTTAGCTTGGCCACCCTCTCGCCGCCCACTATGCCTGCCTTGAGCATTTTTGACTTGGTGGCAATTCCTATGTGCGAGATCTGCGCGTCCGCCGATTCCCCGGACCTGTGGGACGTGACCAGCCTGACGTTGTTTTGGCCTGCAAGATCGGCAAATTCCAGCGCATCAAGCAGGCTTCCTGCCTGGTTTACCTTCAATATGGCAGCATTGCATGATTTTTCATCAACGGCCTTTTGCAGGATGTCCCTGTCGGTTACCGTCAAGTCGTCCCCGGCAACCATTGTATTGGGGAATCTGGCCGCAATCTGGGCCATGTCCCCAAACGCCTCCTCGTGCACTGCGTCCTCGGCATAGATAAGCTTGTACCTGTCAATAATCTCGGAGACAAACTCAATCTGCTCCCCTGCCGAGTTCTCAAAGCCTGCCCTGTCGTAGACGTATCTCTGTCTTTGCTCGTCCCACTGCGTGGATGAGGCAAAGTCCACTCCCAGCGACACCTCCTTTCCCAGGGTGTATCCGAGGCCCTCAATTGCCCTGGCCGAGACCTCCAGCGCCCCCTCGTTGTCCAGCCTGGGTGCCCAGCCACCCTCATCCCCCCGCCCCCTTGTAAAGGCAGGATCCTTCCTTTGCAGGATTTTTCCAAGCTCCCCGTGCACTGCAAGATTCGTCTCTATGGACTCTAGGATCGTCCTGGCGCCGTTTGAGCAGACCAGGATCTCCTGAATGTCCGGCGTTCCGGGGCCCGCATGCGCGCCGCCTCCCAGGATATTTCCCAACGGGAAGGGAAACCTGTACTCCTCATGCCTTGACAGCGTCTTGAACAGTGGCTGGTCCAGCGCCTTTGACGCCGAGTCCATTGCCGCGATGGTCACTGCAAACGCCAGCGCCCCCCCGCATCTTGAATAGTTTGGGGTATCGTCAAACGTTCTGATTGTGCCGTGTATGGATTCCAGGTTGTCAGAGTCCAGTCCGACGAATTTTTGCGCGTTTTGGTTTAGAACCTGCAGGCTCTCCTCCGGGTTCGAGTTTGGAAAGCTGACTGCCTCGTATTTTCCCACGCTTGCCCCCGACGGGGCGCAAACCCTTCCTAGAAACCTGCCATCTGATACTATGTCGACCTCGATGGTCCTGCCGCCCCTGCTGTTGAATAGCACCCGGCCTGCAACTGATGTGATCTTTGGCAAAATCTATTCCAGCTCGGACTGGATTTCCTGATTGCGTCTGTGAATTGCCTCATAGAACGGAATGATCTGCTGTATTGTCTCCATGGATGTGAGCAGCATCCGCCTGCAGCAGTATCTGCTGACTCCTACCGAGTCAAGCGCCTTGTCTGGATCCTCTCCTGACTTTATTTTATTTTGATAATCCCCATGTTTGTCTGCTATCAGGCTGCCGCAGGTAAAACATCTTACAGGCACTAGCATATTCGCAAGAGGCAACCAAGGATTATAAAAACCATGCAAGAACTTTCCGGTGCGGGTGTCGCCCAGCCTGGCCAAAGGCGCTAGCTTGAGGGGCTAGTCTCTCAGGAGTTCGTGGGTTCAAATCCCATCGCCCGCATACACTACCCTTCCAGCCTCCTGATGGTGTCGATTAGATCCTTCCTTCTGATCTCCTGCGTGATGACCGATCTTGCATCCTCAACGAGCATCCTGTTTACGTCCAGCTTTTTCCTTGCCTCCTTTACCACCTTGTCCAGGCTTGCAAATGGATACAGCAGCGCAAACAGGTCCTCCATGACCTGAAATACCCTCAGCGCCTCCCTGAGGTCGTCACCGCGGATCCTGTCGAGGACAAAGCGCTTTAGCTCCCCGATGCAGTCAAGCAGTCCCAGCACATATGACTCGTCAGAAACCCTGAGGACGTCCTTGGACGGGATCTGTTTTTTTTGCGCAATCGCAATCAGTGCTGCGGCCTCCACGAACTCTTGTTCTGGGGTGATCAGGTATCGCGCCAGGCTGCCCCTTGATTTTTTCCTGTACTCGCCTAGCAGCCTGCCGGCATTCTGCAGGCTGGATTTGGCACCCCTCATATCCCCGCCGTGCACCGCTATGATGCTTTTGCTGCATGAGATCACAACCTCCCTGGTATTTTTTAGCAGGAACTCTCTTGCATCCTGGGTTCTTGTAAGCGATTTTGAAATCCTGTCCAGGGATGTCTCTGCGTTTTTGACTGCCATGCAAGGCTTTGCCTGATTCTGGGATAAAGCCGTTTGCCATCCGAAGGCTCTTATCTTAGCTGCTGCCTTCTTGAAGCCATGGAGATCACGGTAGATCAAATGTACCGTATAGAGAACAGGGGGCATGACATGGGGTTTCTAAAAAAGTTCATGATGGAAAACGCAGGGGCCGCCGCAGTCAGGCGGCTGGTTGAAAAGTTTGGCGACGTCGAATCAAAAGACATCCTGGTTTTTGCAGGCCTGGGCAACAATGGCGGCGACGGGCTGGTGATGGCAAGACATCTTGCAGGCCATGGCGCAAATGTAACTGTAAGGCTCCTTGGGGACGCCGATAAAATCAAGACCGAGGAGAGCAGCTGGAACTGGTCACTGCTGGAGAAGATGCCCTCGGTACGATTGCTGCCCGGGGACGATGCCGGGCTTGACTTTGCCCCCGATATAATCATAGACGGGATTCTGGGAACCGGGATTTCCGGCGAGATCCGGGATCCGTATGCATCTGCAATCAGCTACGTCAATCAGGCTGACTGCTTCAAGCTTGCAGTCGACGTCCCATCCGGGCTAGATCCGCAGACCGGGGAGACTGCAAACACTGCAGCAAGGTGCAACCTGACTGTAACGTTTCACAAAACAAAGCAGGGAATTCCCAAGCGAAGGGACCTGACCGGCGAGCTGTTCACTGAGAAAATCGGCATTCCCCCGGAGGCAGAGGAGGGAATACTTTGAGGGTTCATCAGATTCCCGTGGGCAACATGCAGAACTTTACCTACGTCGTGGAGGACGAGGAGACCTCGGAGGCCATAGTCATCGATCCATCCTGGGACTTGGAAAAAATCGAGGAGGTGGTGGCCCGAAATGGCCTGGCTGTAAGGTACATTGTAAACACCCATCATCACTTTGATCACACCGCTGGAAACGCGGGCCTCTCCAAATCCCTTGGCGCAAAAGTCATCCAGCATGAGAACTCGGAGCTTGAACACGACATATCGGTTTCAGATGGCGACAGGATCGAGTTTGGAAAGGCCGCCCTGGCCGTCCTTCACACCCCGGGCCACTCGGAGGACAGCATGTGCCTACTGGGGGGCGGAAAACTGTTTTCTGGAGACACCCTTTTCGTTGGAAACTGCGGGCGCGTTGACCTGCCGGGAGGCAGCGCAAGGAAGCTTTACCACAGCCTCTTTGACGTACTGCATAACCTTGACGATGATCTTGAGATCCTGCCGGGCCATGACTACGGCTCTAGCCCGACGTCCACCGTTGGGAGGGAAAAGCAAACCAACTTTGTCATGCAAAAGAGAAGCGAGGATGACTTTGCTGAGATGATGGGGCAGCCATGAGCGATTTTGACATTTGCCTTGGCGAGGCAAAGGGCAGGTCATTTGTGGACTCTGTCAGAAAAGGCCGCTTTTCATTTGCCCTGGTCATTTCACACACTGACACAAGCGAGATTCCCGGCATAACCGCGGCCGGCTCGGCGCCCGGCATGATGAGGTATACCCCCCCGGCAGACGCAGAGTTTCTTCACTATGGAAGCTGCCTTTGCATCGATGGAATCCCGAAGACCCCCGACGGAAAGCCGACTCCCGCACTGCTTACAAAGGTAGCACTAGAGTCTGCCAGCATCCCGCACATTGTAATCAACGCGGGCAGCAGGATTCCCCCCGGGCTGCCCTTCATTTCAACCGGCCTCCCCCACGGCGCAAACATCGAGCAGTCCCCCGCGCTAAGGCACGAGGACGTAGTCCACGCAGTTGACTTTGGGCGAATTGTCGGAAGGACGCTTGCCTCCCTGACTGACTGCCTGGTCATCGGCGAGAGCATGCCTGCCGGAACAACTACGGCCATGGCAACACTGCGTGGGCTGGGCTACGATGCCATGTCAAGCTCCAGCTTGGACAAAAACCCGGTGGATCTGAAAAAGTCCGTCCTCAAAAAGGCCGCCTCTAGGCTGGCCAGCAAGGAGCCGTTTTCAATAGTTGCAAACATGGGGGATCCGATGATTCCATTCGTAGCGGGGATGCTAAGCACCGCATCTGGAATGTGCAAGGTTATGCTGGCAGGCGGAACCCAGATGGCCGCAGTCCTGGCGTTTGCCAAGACGCTGGGATATCATAACAGCTCCGTTGCGATTGGAACGACCAGGTACATAGTCGATGACCGGTCTGCCAACCTTCTTGAGACCGTAAAGCAAATCGATGACGTTCCCGTCATCGCAGTCGATCCGAGGCTGTCAGAGTCGGGGATTCCCGGACTCCGGGCCTTTTCTGAGGGGTTTGCAAAGGAGGGGGTCGGTGCCGGGGGGAGCATGATCTCAGCTGTTCTGCGTGCCGAGCTGGGCACCGACCAGATGCTTGAAAGCATCGAGCGCGAGTATGCCCGGGTCTTTACCTGACGGTGACCGATTTTGCGAGGTTTCGCGGATAGTCCGGATCCGTCTCCTTTTCCAGCGCAGAATAATACGCAAGAAGCTGGATGGGAACCACCTCTAAAAGCGGATACATGGACTCCTCAATCTCCGGAATTCGAATCCAGTGATCATATACGTCGCTTTGCCTGTCTGAAATCCCGATAATCTTTGCGCCCCGTGCCTTGATCTCCCTTGCACTGGTCAGCGTATCCTCGTACGTCGCGTCGCCCGGATTGATAATTATCACAAAAACGCTAGAGTCCATCAGCGCCAGCGGTCCGTGCTTGAGCTCCCCCCCTGGAATGCCCTCTGCGTGGATGTATGCCAGCTCCTTTAGCTTCAGCGCCGACTCGGCCGCTATGGGAAAATGGATGCCCCTTCCAAGGATGTAGATGTCCGAAATCTCTCTTAACTCCTTTGCAATGCCCTTGATTCCGGAGTGATCCTCCAGGATTTTTGCCATGCATTTTGACGCCTTCTTAAAGTCCAGCCTCATGCATCCGCCGCACAGCCTGTCGGTTATCTTGTAGATTACTGCCAGCTGCGCCGTAAAGCTCTTGGTTGCGGCCACCCCTATCTCGGGGCCGCAGTTCATTCCGATCTTTACCGACGACTCGTGTGCCAGGGACGACGTGAGCAGGTTGATTATCGAGATGATCTCAGAGCCTGCCTGCTTTGCAATCTTTACTGCCTCTAGGACATCTGCGCTCTCCCCGCTCTGCGAGACTGCAATCATGATCGAGCCGCCCTCTATGGCCTCGGGGGAGTGGGGCAGCTCGCTGGAGATTATCGGATCCACCCTTATCTTTGCGTATTTTGAGATCATGTACTTTGCAATCAGTGCGGCATTGTAGCTGGTCCCACTTCCTGTGATGTAGGTATTTTTGGCGTGGCAAATGCAGTCCACTGCCCGCTCTATCGATTCTGGCGTGTTCTCCCCTGCCTTGAGAATGGTCTGGGGCTGCTCTGAGATCTCCTTTATCGTATAGTGCGCAAAGTCCCCCTTGTATGCGTCTGCGAACTCCTTTGAGACCTTGGTTATCGGGAACTTGGCCTGAGCTCCGCCAAAGTCAAAGATCCTCAGATCCTTGTCGATTAGGGCAAAGTTCCCGTTCTCGATGTAGACTGCATAGTCCGTAGTCTCGATAAATCCCAGGACATCGCTGGATGGGAAATAACTGTCCTTGCCGACCCCGATGATGAGCGGCTCGTGGAATCTGGCAACTGCCAGCCTTCCGCTTTCAAACATTGCGACAAACGAATAGTGGCCCCTGAGCTCTGCTAGTGTGGAGATCATGGCCTCCTTTTCGTCCCGGGTTCTTTCATAGTTGTACTGCAGCAGGTTTGCAATCACCTCTGTGTCTGTTTCACTGTGAAATGCATACCCCCGGCCTTCCAGCCTCCTCCTTAGCTCCTCAAAGTTCTCAATTATTCCGTTATGCACCACCGCAATCTTGCCCGAGTTGCTTGGGTGCGGGTGTGCGTTTGAGTCCGTCACCCCCCCATGCGTTGCCCACCTCGTGTGCCCGATCCCGGATTTTCCATGCAGCCGGTCAAGCCCTTTTGCGGAATTGACCTCGTCTACCTTGCCCACCCCCCTCCTCAGGGAGATCTCCGAGCCGTTCCTTGTTGCAACCCCTACGCTGTCATACCCCCTGTACTCCATCCGCTTGAGGCCCTTTACCAGAATTGGGGCTGCCTCCTCGTTGCCGTAAAACCCGATTATGGAGCACATGATACCTCGTATTTTGCTTTGAATATTTAGAGATAAGCTTATTCCTGCGGGCCTTTTGAGGCCTCGACCTCCCCGGCAGGCTCCCCCGCACTGCCTTCGGCCGGCTCCCCCGCCAGGTTATCTGAGGAAGCGCCTGAGGAATTGTCCGATGGCTCCCCCGCACTGCCTTCGGCCGGCTCCCCCGCCTCTGATGGGGCCTCTGGCTGCTCTTTTTGTGCCTTTTCAAGAACCTCGCAGAGTCCCGAGTCTGGCCTCAGCCTGATGTCTCCCTCCTCGTCTAGTGCCACTGTGTAGGACGGAATGTCCACTATTCTGTCCCCGATCATGATGTGGCCGTGCACTACTGCCTGTCTTGCCTGGTATGGCGTTTGGAACCCAAATTTTTTCATTACGATGGTTTGCAGTCTTCTTGCAAGCAGGTCTGTAACCTGCAGGTTCAGCACATCATCTAGTGAAGAGTCCCGGCTTACAATCCCGATCCTTGATAGCGACTTCATCAGGATTGGCTCCCTTTCCTGCCTCACCTCCTGGCCTAGCGCAAGCAGTGATCTTGCCTGGTGTCTGACGCGGGACAGCTCCGTATGTGCCTTCCACAGCTCCCTTTTCGTCTTTAGCCCAAATGTCCCTAGCGTCTTTAGCTCCTCCATCTTTAGCTCGTAGTTTAACGGACGCTTTGGTTTCTTCCAAACTCTTCGTGGATACTTTGGATCTCCCATCTGTGCCACCTATTCCTTTTTCTCTGCCGGGGCCTCTTCCTTCTTGGCCTCTGCAGGTGCACTAGCTGCTGCCGGAGCCGCTCCTGCAGTCGGCGCTGCCGGGGTGCTGCTCTTTTGTGGCATTACCTTGCCGCCCTTTGCAACCCCTACTGCGCCGCCCTTGCGCCCCGTAGTCCTTGTCCTTTGCCCCCTGACCTTTAGTCCGAACATGTGCCTGTATCCCCTCCAGCTGCTCGTGATTCTCTCCCTTTCGATGTCATTTCTAATCGCAAACTCAATATCTGATGTGATCAAGTGCATGTCGTTTCCGGTCTCGACGTCCTTTTGCCTGTTCAAAAACCATGTTGGAAAGTTTGCCGCCTTTGGGTCAAGAATGATTTTCTCGATTGACTGCACCTGCTCGTCCGTAAGATTTCCGATATTTGCATGGGAGCTGATCTTCAGCGAGTCCAAAATGGCATTGGCAAACATGTATCCGATGCCCTTGATCTGTGTGAGGCCTATCAGAATCTTCCTCTCGCCTGGAATGTCGTTTCCGACGATTCGTACAATGTGCCTGTATTCCTGCGTACTCAAGTATGGGTGATTCTTGGCTACCCCGATAAAAACCATGCTAGAAACCCGGCCGTAAGAGCTTGCCCCGCCCGGGGCATATTGCAGGGTATTGATCACCATCTCCCACGCGTATCTTGGGCAGGGACAAGCTTATCCCGAAAACCATGATGCGTTATCGGGGCTAGGCGCGCGAGAGGGGCGGAAATTCAGAAGAACATGCAGGTTGGGCATGGTGCGTACGGTTGAAGATGGATCATTTTTTCATCAAAGTGGGCGTGATGCGTCAAAATCATGGCCCGCTTTTTGATGTGGGCACCATGCAAGTCGGCCATATCTGAAGACAAGCCGTCCCGGCCTAGGCACAAAATCGCCGCGGGTTTTTTCCAAGTACCGTCCCGATCTCTGTCGGGATGGAAGGAATTTAAGTCGACTGTTCCCTGTCTGAGCATGGATGGCTCCATTGATCGGCAAAGGGCAGTAGACTGCCTGTTTGATATGGACAACTCTGTAGTCCTAGGCGAGCTTGAGGATGGCCAAAAGCCCCTGTCTGAACTGTCTTCAATATCCAAGCTATCCGAAGAACAGATTCTGTCCAACCTCTCTTATCTGATCAAGGCGGGGATTTTGATCAAGACATCCCGGGAAGGCTCGACATATCTGTCCGCAGATCACGCAAAGCTCTCTGATCTAGTCGAGTCAGATGGTAATTTTGATGCTGCAATTGACGGACTGACCAAAATGGACGGATATCTGAACTAGCGACGCCTTTTTGCAACTATTGCAAAAACGACTGCAGCCAGCATCCCGACTAGTCCGATGACCAGCATGTAAATCGATACGAATGCTATTGTCCGCTTTGATGCATCCGGCTCCGGCCCGATGTATCCCGCAATGAGCTTCTCCTCCCGATCAGAGTTGTCAACCATCAGCGTATAGTTTCCCGACATGCTGACGTCAAAATACCCCTCATATGCCTCCCTGTCGACTGCCTCCCTTAGAATCTGGTTTCCGCTCGGATCACTTATCGCAGCATAGATCGTATCCTGCCTCAGCTCCAGTACCTCGACGGCAAACACCCCGCTCTCTGACTGCTCCATCGGAACCTGGACCTCCAGCCTGTCGCCTGTGCCGATCCTGCCCTCATTTTTTGCAAAGTCTTCAAAAAGCACCTCGTTTCCCAGGACGGATAGCGCCATCCCTCCCGCTACGAGTCCGCCCATGATCACTAGGAGCACTGAGGATTTTTGCATGCATCCAGTCTCAGTCCTGCATCTAAAAACCATGCGTAGCGCGTGCGATTGCAGGCCGGCCATTTTTGTGCCACAGACGCGATATGCCAAGCCCATGATCGATTGTCTGGCGTGGATGTCGCGCATCGCCTCGCCTGCCAGAGTTAGCCCATCCTAAAAAAATTAGTACGTCCTAAAAAAGTTAGTCTAGGCTAACTTTTAATATGGGCTGGACGCCTCCTTGATCATCCAAATGAAAAAATCAATCCTGATTGCATCAATCATAATTGCAGCCACCGTTGGCGGAATCTCTGCCGGCGCGGCCGTGCAGGGCGGTGAGGGCCCCGCCACACCTGACGAGGGACGGTCCCTGCCGGTCGGGTCTGCGAAGATTTTGATAACTACGACTACCAACGTCGTCACGGACTTGGTCCAAAACATCGGCGGAGACCGGGTGCAAGTCACCGGGCTGATGGGGCCGGGAGTGGATCCTCACCTGTACAGGCCCAGCGCAGGCGATGTAAAAAGGCTGCAGGACGCCGATCTTGTATTTTACAACGGCCTGGATCTGGAGGGCAAAATGACTGACATTTTTGCCAAGATTGGCAGGGGGGGCACCCCCGTATGGGGCGTCTCCGAAAACGTCCCGCACGAGTCCCTGCTGAGCCTAGATGCCCGGGGGCATTTTGATCCCCATATCTGGTGGGACGCCAGGCTCTGGATGGAGGCTGCCAGGGTAGTCGAGGCAGCACTGAGCCGGCATGATCCTGAAGGCTCTGAAACCTATCAGAATAACCTTGAAGGGTACATACTGGAGCTTGAGGAGCTTCACAAGTACGGTACCGACAGGCTGGGCTCCGTCCCCGAGGGACAAAGGGTCCTTGTCACCGCCCATGACGCGTTTCAATACCTTGGCCGGGCATACGGGCTGGAGGAGATGTCCATACAGGGATGGAGCACCGACAGCGAGGCCGGAATCAGGGAGATTCAGAACCTGGCAGGCGCGATAGCGGACAGAAGGATCAACGCCGTATTTGTCGAGTCGTCTGTATCCCCCGCAACAATAGAGGCGCTGGGCGCGGCGGTTCGCGACAGGGGACACGACATAGCCATCGGGGGGGAGCTGTTCTCTGATGCCATCGGGGGGGAGGGAACGCCTGAGGGGACCTACACCGGGGCATTCAGACACAACGTGGATACAATTACACGGGCGCTGCAATGAAAGACCTGCCTTCAAACCAGAGAGGACCGCCGGGAGGCGGGATCCACCCCATAACGGTAAGCAGCCTGTCCGTAACGTACAACACCGAGCCGGCACTGCTCAACATTGATCTGAGTCTTCCCGAGGGAAAGATGATCGCGATAGTGGGGCCCAACGGGGCGGGAAAGTCCACCCTGATCAAGGCCATAGTGGGGCTGGTCCCGGCTACTGCAGGAAAGGTAAGCGTGTATGGAGAGCCCTACGCACGGCAGCGACATAATGTAGCATATGTACCCCAAAGGGGATCCGTGGACTGGGACTTTCCCACCGACGCGCTAGACGTAGTCGAGATGGGGCTGTACGGAAGGCTTGGATGGCTGCGCCGTCCCAACTCCGAGACGCGAGACAGGGCAAAGGACTGTCTTGCAAAAGTCGGACTCGCCGACTATGCCGACAGGCAGATAGGACAGCTGTCCGGCGGCCAGCAGCAGCGAGTCTTTGTCGCAAGGGCCCTGGCACAGGATCCGCGGATTTATCTCATGGACGAGCCGCTAAGCGGCGTTGACGCAGTAACCGAGGAGACGATACTGGCGGTGCTGGAGGGCCTCAGAAGGGAGGGAAAGACCGTCATCATGGTCCACCACGATCTTCAAACCGTGGGCAGGTACTTTGACTGGGTCGTCATGCTAAACAGAAGCCTGGTTGCAAAGGGGCCAGTAGGGACTGCCCTCACGCAGGAAAATCTGGATCTGGCATACCGCGAAAGACGGCGCGTCACAACCGGATGAAGGGGTCGATGCCGATGATCGAGATCCCGGGCATGTTTTTTGGAATCCTTGCAGACTATACCCTGAGGCATGTTGCCCTGGGCTCTGCCATGCTGGGTGTGACCAGTGGTGCCCTGGGATGCTTTACCGTGCTCAGAAGGCAGAGCCTTTTTGGAGATGCCCTGTCACATGCAGCCCTGCCGGGCATCGGGGTTGCGTACCTCCTTGCCGGCGCCAAGGACTCGCTGCTCTTGATGCTGGGCGCCGCCATTTTTGCCTGGCTTGGGGGAATCATAGCCCTGGCAATTACGAGCACCACTAGAATCAAGCAGGATGCGGCACTTGGGATTACGCTCTCTGTATTCTTCGGGCTGGGAGTCGTCATCCTCACCCACCTGCAAAACACGGGCGGGGCAGGCCAGGGGGGACTGGACAGGTTTCTCTTTGGACAGGCAGCAGCGCTAGTTGAGGGCGACGTGATCAATCTGGGGGTTCTGGCGGCAGGCTGTCTTGCCATATTGATATTATTTTTCAAGGAGTTCAAAATCGCCACCTTTGACGGTGCCTTTGGACAAAGCCTGGGATTTCCAACCAGGCATATCACAGCACTGCTGACCTCTGTCATCGTTATAGCCGTAGTCATCGGACTGCATACGGTCGGGGTGGTCCTGATGGTTGCCATGCTGGTGGCCCCTGCAGCAGCTGCCAGGCAGTGGACATCCGGCCTGGGAAGAATGCTGGCCCTTTCTGCAGCGTTTGGCGGCCTGAGTGGAATAACAGGCTCGGTTATAAGCAGCACGGCAGAGGGCATCTCAACCGGGCCGGTGATTGTCATTGCAATTACCGCCATTTTGGGCGCTTCACTGCTTTTTTCGCCAAGACGTGGCTATCTGTTCTGTCATATCCGCAAGAGAGGAGGGCCGGGCACCGCAGTCAAGACACGGGAGCCCTCCGGCGATGCCCCGGGGACAGGTGGCCATGTCCGCTGATCTGGTCATCATCGGCGCCGCAGTCTTGGTCGCTGCCAACTGCGCATCAATGGGGACGTTTTTGGTTCTCAGACAGATGGCCATGATGTCCGACGCAGTCAGCCATGCTGTACTGCTGGGAATTGTGATTGCCGTATTTGCCGTGGGCGGACGGGAGCCCGTCCCCGTAATCGTAGGCGGCGTACTGTCTGGAATCCTGACCGTCTCACTAGTGGAGGCGCTCTACCGCACAGGCAGGCTCAGACAGGACAGCTCCATTGGAATAGTATTCCCGTTTTTATTTGCGATCGGCGTAATCCTTGTAACCCAGGCTGGAGACGTTCACATAGATGCACAGCACGTCCTTTATGGATCGATTGAGTTTGTCCCGCTTGATACGCTGTACCTGGATGACGCCAGCCTGGGCCCAAAGTCGCTTTGGGTTCTTGGGATTCTAGCAGTGGCAAACGTGGCCTTCATCACGCTCCTCTACAAGGAGCTAAAGGTTGGCACCTTTGACAAGTACCTTGCAGCCGGCCTGGGACTAATGCCGCTGCTTGTTCATTACCTGTTGATGATAATGGTTGCAACGACTGCGGTGGTAGCCTTTGAATCCGTCGGCGCCATACTGGTCATCGCGTTCTTTATCGTCCCCGCATCCGGGGCGTATCTCCTGGCTGACAGGCTGTCTGGGATGATCCTTTCATCCGTTGCCTTGGGCGTGATTAGCGCCGTTTCCGGATATGCCCTTGCACTGTACCTTGACGTGTCTGTGGCCGGCTCTATGGCTACGGCTGCAGGCATGATCTTCGGACTGATCTGGGTATTTGCCCCAGGCCGTGGCCTGATAAGCAGGTGGCAGAGAACCTCCAGGCAAAGGCTCGAGATAAGCGCTGGAATCCTGCTTGCCTGCGTTAGGACAGAGGCCAAGCACGGTAGCAGCGTGCCGCCCTCGGCCATATCCTCATCACTGGGCTGGACGAGCCGGTACCTGCAAGGGGTAGTCAGTTACTCAAAGGGCCAAGGACTGCTGGATCAGGACAAGGGCGGCGGCCTGCTTCTTACGAAAAGAGGGGTGCAGAGGGCCCGGCAGTATGGCTGACCTGCGTGGCCCCGGTCAGATCGGCTCTGGGTGTATTGTGATCAGGGCGTTTTTGAACCGTGATTTTATCTTTCTTTCAATCTCCGATGTCACATCGTGGACCTTTTCAATCGCAAGCGATCCGTCAAACGAGCAGTCTATCTCAATTTTCAGCATGTCCTCAAAGTTCAGTGCGGTAATCCGTGTGACGTCCCTTATCTCCTTGTACCCCATGATTAGTCCCATGATATTTTCTTCGACGTTCTGACCGTCGGCATGAAATGCCTCCGGAACCGTCACATACGGCTCTAGGTGTATGGTGACGTGATCAACCTCTGGCAGCTCCTCCTGAACCCCCTGCTCTGCCAAGTCGGCAATCCTGTGTGCCGCAAACAGGTCGATGCTTCCCTCAACCATGACGTGGAGGTTTGCAAAAATCTTTGACTCTGACGTGTATATGTTGATGTTATGCACGTCTTTTATGCCTGGAACTCCCGCAACAATGTCCTTGATCTTGGACTCTTTTGGAACGTCCTTCCAGCTGGGCTCAAAGTGTACCGTGACTGCCGTACGTGCAATCTCGTTTTTGATGTTGTCCTCCACGGCGACACTGATCTCGTGGGCCCTCTCAAAGCTTACGTCTGCCCGCAGCAGGACGGTGACTTCCGTAAAAATGACGTCCCCGGACTTTCTCATCAGGACGGACTTTACGCCCATGACTCCCGGCGTGTTTTTTACAGCCGTCTCTGCCTTGCTGACTAGTTCTGGCGAAATGATGTCCGTCAGATCCATTGCGGTCCTGTGGATTAGCTTTATGCTTAGCGCGACAAGCAGGCCTCCAAGCACCAGTGCTGCGATAAAGTCCCCCTGGAAAAACCCGACTGATGCCAGGGCGATCCCGGCTATTGCCAGCAGTGTTGACCCTAGATCCATGAATGCATGATAAAAGTCTGCCTTGAGGGTCGTGCCGCCAATTTTTTTGATTGACCTTCTAAGCAGCACGATTCTGAATACGTCTACCCCGATCGTGTATATCCCCCCGATTATCCCAAACGTTCCAAGTACCATTGCAGGCTCCGTACTCTGTAGCCGGGATAGCGACTCGTAAATGAAGTATCCCGCAATGAACAGGATGGCGATTCCCCCAAACAGCCCTCCCAGGGACTCGATCTTTCCGTGCCCGTAGGTATGCTCCCTGTCTGGCGGCTTCATGGCCATCCTGGCAGCTAGTAGCAAGACCACCGTCACGATGCCGTCTAGGAGTGCATGTATGCTGTCTGTGATCAGTCCTAGGCTATTTGACAGCAGGCCAAAAACCAGCTCTACTGCAAACGCCGACAAAATTGCAAATAGCGAGACCTGCAGTACCCTTGCCTTTTGAACAAATATCGTCAATTATCTGATTGTAGGCAAAAACACTAGATTTAACATTATATGGCAATCTTCTGGGGATTTCTGCGACAATGTTATTGCTGACAGGCTCGGATCAGATGTGTTGGAAAACTTGCGGTATTTTCTCCCCCTGGGCATGATGCTACTTGCAGGGACTGCCCCCGCATATGCCGACCCGGGTCTTTTTGTTTCGGCAGAAAATCCCCTCTTTGGGAATCATTTTGCCGGCTCCATGGTAGTCGAGGTTGTCGTCCTTGACGACTCGATCAATGACGTAGCCGAGGTCAGGGCAGAGCCTGACGTCACAGTTGACGGCAGGACGCTCAGGATGGTCCAGGCATCCGACGGGAACTGGTACGCCTACTTTGCAAATGCAAACTCTGCAAAGGCCGCCGATCAGACGTCCCTTGATGGAGGTATTGCAGGCGGGGGGCTGGATTTTGGGGTGTTTTGTGGGGGGGAAACTGGCGCGTCCGTCTTTGGAGCCAGCTTTTCTGATGCTGACGGAATATCGATCCCAAGCGGCACTGGACTAGCCGGGTTTACAAACGGCAAGGCGGGTTTTTCTGGCTGTACCGGCAGTCTGACCATGGGCGATGATCTGAACAATGTCGTTCGAAAGGCCAAGCCGATTAACACAAACCCCCTTGTTGCCCCGGGCCAAATCGGCTTGGATTCAAATGCCTGGCCGCTAGTCCAGCTTTACTCGCTTGGCGGCGATGTTGCAGTACAGTACAGTTTTGGCAGCCGATCAAAGACGGTAAACCTCCACTATGATGAAATTCCAAACGCCTCCTTGGACTTGGACAGGGACGTCTACCCGTCAGGCTCTGAGGTCTTTGTCACCATATCTGACATGCAGCTGAACCAGGATCCGACCGATGAGGACTCTTGGACGTTTGCGGTCGGAGACTCCTCTGCCGTGTTCTACCGCGCATTTGCCGGTGCCGGCTCTGCCCCAAGCGGGGGCCCCGGACTAGCAGACATTTCATCTGACCTGGATGACCTGGGATTCTACGATAACGGGTTGTTTTCAATGACTGTGGACTCCGTTGTATCCTTGGGAACAAATGGCAACCAGCCGTCAACCTCTGTCTCTGACGGCGCCGTAACCTATTCGGAGATTGTTACGTTTGTTGAAACACGTCCCAACACGGGAATCTTTGAGACATCTGATGGCAGAAGCGACTCCCTTGTTGGAATCATCCCTGATGCCCCGAGGGGCAGGATTGACTATGCAAAGTACAACGGCAGGTCGCTTCCGATTCTGTCCGGCTCTACGACTGCATCCGTATCGATCGGCCCCGATGCGGAGGCGTCCCTTTCCCTCCCCCGGGCCTGGACCCCCGGGACAGAGATTCCGATAACCGTACATGACAATGATCAAAACGCAAACTCCGGGCTTCGTGACTCCCTTGATCTGTACCGCAGCACCTCGATCATCCCCACAATTGTCATCGGAAGCCCGATTACCCTGGGCTCTGCCTCTGACGTGAGGGTTTACGCGTCCTCCACTGATCCGCTACCTGCGGGAACCGGCATCCCCTCGTCGACCTCGGATGAGAGCTCTGCGCGGCTGTTTTTGGACACAAGAACTGTCTTGACCCCCTTTGAAAAACTGTCAATGAACCTAGGAATAACTGCGTCCTCGCTTGGGGAGCTACTGATTGGTGGCCCTGAGGAGCGGGGCACGAATTGGCTAAACTATGACCTGCGCTCCCTTGAGGGGGATCTGGGCCTGGATGACATCTCTGATACTAGCATCTCGCTCCACTTTGGGGATCTCTCCGATGCCTCCCCGGTGGTAGTTGCCGCCTCCGGGGATCTAAGACAGTTTCAGGGACTTGTCCAGATTCAGGACGCCGACGCAAGCTCGATCCTGGAAAAGTCAGGAGCGGCCTACCTTGTCATCAACTTTGATGATTCAAACGACAGTACCCCTGCGGCGGTTTCAGGCAAGGGCGGCGCCCGGCCCGTAGTTTTTGACCTCTTTTCATTTGGCCTGCGAGGAGACCAGGACATCAACAACGCCATCTACAGATTTGAGCTAGAGGAGACCGCAAGTAATTCCGGGGCCTTTGCAGGAACCCTGGAATACGCAGTGTCAAACCAGCTCAACATCATCACGCCTGACCTGGCCAAGACGCTGCGCCCGATTGGCGGTGACGTAAGATTTGTTGTAACTGACAGGATGATAGACGAGGACGGAATAACAGTCTCCTACTCTGATATATCTGGCGTGGGGACACTCGTACCTACTGCAGCAAAATCCCCGATACTCACCCACTCTGGCAGGGTATCTGTTGACAAGTCATCATACGGGTTTGGAAGGCCCGTCACGATAACCCTCTCCGATCCTGATCTTAACCTAAAGCATGATCGGGTCGACATCTATTCTGTCATTGACGATCCCTACTCGGAAAATGTCGATGCGGTAGGCGGCTCGGGCGGCGAGCTGCTGCTGGAGGTAAAAATCAAGGGAGTAAGATATGAGCGGTGTACCATTGACGGCATTGAGCACGGCGGACTGGCCTCCTCCGGCTTTTCCCTGGTGGAAACAAGCGCCAGCTCGGGCGTCTTCAAGGGAGTCTTCAAGATGCCGTCTCAGATATGCGGCAAAGGCGGCACCGAGCTGGTCTACACCTCCGGCGGCAGCATCGACGTGCGGTACTTTGACTTTAGGGACTCATCGGGGGAGCCGGGCATTGCTTCCCTGTCTAGGCAACCTGCAACGTCTGGCCTATACCAGTCCGTGCCCAGACTCAACTCGCATGCATTTGATCTGCCGGCATTCCCGGGCTCTGTTGATGTCGTCCTGAGCGGAAACATAGCCGGACACAAGCGCGGCGTTCCAGTGGAGGTGATACTGATACTGCCAGATGACACGCAGCGGGGCTTTGCCGTGGTTCCATCGGGCACCGGCAACTATCGAGGGGTTTTCACGCTTGATTCAAGCTCACTGCCTGGAGACTATGGGGTTGGTGTCTACTATCAGGATGTCAAAGTCGGGGAGAGTCGCTTTTCTCTAAATGCCAAATCCATCCCGGCATCCTTCCGGGCAGACGTCCTAAGGTGGCTAGATGGCGGCCCGGATCAGGCGTATCGTGACGTGATTAGATCCGTATTAGATCCCAAGTACCTCGGAAATGCCGCAAATGATGATGCGCCGGTTCCGACATGGCTAAAAACTCATGCCAGGTACTGGATTGATGGCCTGATATCCGATCAGGAATATTTGGGCGGGCTTGAATTCTTGGTCAAAAAAGGTGTAATTCGGACATAATCAAGTCAATTTTTGTTTCCTTGAATACATAAATATGCATTAACAATCATAAATTTACCCAATGAGGACTTTACCGTATCTGGCAATGGCAATTTTGGCACTTGGCATAGTATCATATGGCGCCCCGGCCTCGCATGCACAAGAGGAGCCTCCAGAATGCGGACCTGATCAGGTTCTTGATAATAATCTATGTGTTGACGCTCTTGATGGAGAAAACAGAGTAAGCGCAAATCTTGAACTAGACACGGATCAGGACACGTATGCCGATGGAAACACCATAACCTTGACCGGCAAAATCAACGTTGAAGACATCGATCCTGTGACTGTTACGATTTATGGACCCCAAGGCAATCTTGTAAGTGTTGATCAAATAACTCCAAATATTGACGGCACATTTGAGACTACCTTTGTAGCATCTGGAAGTCTATGGTCTGACGGTGGCGAATATGTAATAACTGCCAATCATGGCATTGACATGATAACAACTACATTTACCTTTGGCGGCAGCACCGGAGTCATAGATACTGTACCGCCAGAAGTTGATCCTGATCCTCCAGAGCGCGAGACTGTGCAGCCACAATGCGGACCTGGAACCGAGCCTGATGCGGACGGCGTATGCCAGCTCATAAAACCTCTGGAGCCAGAGTGTGAGCCCGGATACGAGCCTGATGCAGACGGCGTATGCCAGCTAGTAGAGCCTCCGGAGCCAGAGTGTGAGCCCGGATACGAGCCTGATGCGGACGGCACATGTCAACCAATAGTAACCACCATCGAATGTCCGGCCGGATTTTCGCAGAGAGGCGACGTATGTGTTGAGGATCGAGGCGGCTGTCTGATTGCAACTGCAGCGTATGGCTCCGAGCTTGCACCACAGATCCAGCTGCTCAGAGAGGTCAGGGATGGCACGCTATACAGCACCGCATCCGGTGCGGCATTCATGACGGGATTCAACCAACTGTACTATTTGTTCTCACCAACCATTGCCGACTGGGAAAGAGAATCCCCCGCATTCAAGGAGGTGGTAAGGACTGCAATCACTCCGATGATATCGACGCTGGGCATAATGAGTCTCGCAGATGAGGGCTCTGAATCCGAGGTACTGGGATATGGAATCTCAGTCATTGCACTGAACCTGGGAATGTATGTTGCAGCCCCGGTCGGAGCGGTGTTTGGAATCAGAAGGTATCTCAAGTCTAGAAACTGACTTGATTATAGCTGGCAAGGTCTGCTAGGATACGAGATTCATCCATTTGCTAGGCGATCCGCAGTTAGTTCCGATTGTGACTGGATCTGACGTATGGAATCCAGCTGCCCTTGATCAATCGGGCATGGATTCTCCTGCGGGCGTGGTTTTCATGCCTGACCAGAAGGGGCGCGGCTTTACGATCTGGTTGATTACAAAAACCAAGATCACTGGCAGAAAACAAGGGAGTGGCTGGACAGGGATGGCATCACAGAGAACGTTGAGGGCTATCTGTTGAACAACCTTTACTGGATGCCCTACTAGACCTTGTGCATAATTGCCAAAAATGACGCAAAAGCTGCCTGATTTTTTTGACTTGCACCGATTACGCAAAAGGTCTACTGGGTGGAGGCGTTCCTTAAAAGATACCCAGAGCTGGCCGGACGGTTCATACTGCCGCCCAACCTGCCTCCTGCCGCCCATGCCTCCCACGGGAGCCACGGCTTGTCCGTACATGAAAATCTCACGGCTGCAAGCGCGGTGGTGGACATGTGATATGAAAACCATCATGCCCCTTTTGTATGAGGCACCAGCCTGCAAAACCACATCCCTCCAGACCCGCCTTCACTTTGGGTTCGGGTTCCTTTGCAGGACTACCCTGCCGTTTGGCAAGATTCCTACAAACCTGTGCCCCGATGCGATGAGCCGTTCTGCCTGCAGACTGTCAACTACGACCTGGCTTGGCCCGTCTTGCCGGTGCGTTTAGCACCTCTAGCACACGGTCAAGCTGTTCTGGCGTTGCAGTCTCGATGATGCCCTGTGCCTCGATTCTTTGCTCCAGCATCGGATCCGTATCGGTCTGCTCCAGGTGTTCTTCTGCCCTGAGAAACGCCTCGCGCATCTCGGCCACCAGAACCTCGGGGAGGACCCCCTTGTTCGTGGTATACCGCGCCTCCATGGTTCCCTTGTGTCCCATAAAGAACACGCGAAAGTCATGCGCAATCTTTCCCTTGGACTCTGCGATTAGCAGTTGCGTGTCAAAGTACGGGCGCAGCACGTATGGCCTCCACGCAAATCGCGGCCGGAACACGTCCCTGACCAGCTTGCTTATGCGTGGCGTAGGCAGGAACTTTTTTGCAGCGTTTCTGCCCCGGTTGGTCTTGTAGACATAGTCAGGTGCGACTACCGGCGAGTCTCCGTGGAGGGGCTCACCGTGTGACAGCCTGTCGTTGAGGTATGCCACAAGGTGGTTTGTTGCAGATTTGGTTCCAAACGTAAAGTACTGGTGTCTTGCCTTTGAGAGCTCGCGCCGTACCACTATTCTGTTTGGCATTCTGATACACTTGGCCTTGCTCTGGTGGATTACAATGTCAGGCAGGTCGGCAATGGTCAGTCCGTCTGTTCCGTTGTGGTTTCCGATGACCTCCGGCCTCAGGCCGGACTTTGCCATTAGTGATATTATCACCGATTCGCGCAGTCCGGCGCGGCTGTATATCTCTGACATCTCCTGCGCGTCAGGGACGCGCTCGTTTTGCAGCGTGGGCGTAAAGTTGATGGATCTGACCCGCATCTTGCGCTTTATCTCCACGTCAAAGTGTCTGAGCCAGGACTTTACGGTCTTTATCTGCTCGTCTATGTATCCGGGGGATCTTCCTTTTTCCTCCATCATGGTTATGTGATCCTCAAGCAGGTCAGTCACAGTCCTCAGATCCTTCGTTGCAATATCTGCCAATTGAACTGGAGTCATCTGATGCGTCTCGCAGAATCGTCCCAGCCGTCTGAGGCGCCCTTCGGCGGTGTTCATGCTACCGCGGGCCAAGTTGTCATACCACCGCTTTATGTCAGGGTTTGCAAGGAGTCTGGATTTTTTTGTATGTTTGGCAGTGTCCTTTTTCGTATGCAGTTTGTTTTTTCCCATATCGGTCAGCCTCTCGGCGACTTCATCCTTGGAAGCAGTATGGCACTTTGGTATTTCAATCTTGGTAGTGCAAACTGGTGCGATCCGGCCCAGATCGGGGAGGTTTTTGGAACTTTTTTGTGCAGTCAAGTTATCTTGTAGTACGTGAACTTGCTATTTATAGTTATCTTGTTATAAGATAACTATCTCCGAATGCTTAAAATGGATAACGTGTTATACGACAATAGGGCATGACGCTCAATGTCAAAATCTCAAAGGGGATAGAATACCTGTATTTTCAGGCAGGAAAGGAGTCCATATACATCGGACCGCGGGCCGACCCTGCAAGGGCCAAGCTGGACAACGTGCTTCGATCACTCAAGTACGCCCAAGAACGAACGGAGCATTATATGGACTCGCTTGAGGAGCTTCTCCCGTTTCTTCCACGGCAAGAACGCGAGCGTTTTCTCTTAAGGAATGTTTCACGACTCAATGGACGAATAAAAAAATACACGTCTAAGGCATCAAAGGAATAGTCATACATCCACGCTGGGATCCAAGACTAGGTCTTTCTTAGCATCTCAAGTGCGTACTCAATCCCGTGGGATCTGCTTGCAAATCTTCTGGTCTTTATCTCTGAATCCAACCACTTGCACAGATCGCTGTCCACGGAAATGCTGAACTTTGACTTCATTACCACACCCCTGCGCCATCGGATCTGTCAGTTGATAAAAATCCCAAGTCGTCCTAAGTAATCCAAAGTAATACTTAAACGGGAGTAGGATTAGGTGATCTAAAGTAATGATAAGTATTCTATTATGTTACCAACCACAAACACAACAGGATGGTTTGCACCATGATGACCGTAACGACGGCATGGATTTCAGACATTAATGATGGTCAGAAAATCGAGGTAGTTTTATGACATCTAACAAAGAATTGCAAAAATTCGATTACAGTAGTTTATCGCAATCTCAGCTTGTTGAAAGAGTCAAAGAGAAGGACAGAATGATTGAGAAGCTAGCTAGGAAAAAAAAGTATGGTCTGGTATGGGACGAGGAAAAAACCAAAGAGATTTTTGAAAATGATGTACAAAAAAAATTACCAGTTCTAAAAGATATTACAAAAAATAGAATTGATGACAAATCAAAACCAAACAATATTCTGATCGAGGGGGATAACTATCATGCACTTTCTGTTTTGAATTATACACATCCAAACTCTATTGATGTGATATATATTGATCCGCCTTACAATACAGGAAACAGCACATGGAAATACAATAATAACTTTGTAGATAAAGAGGACAATTTTCGCCATAGTAAATGGCTTTCTTTTATGAAAAAGAGGTTAAAGTTAGCAAAGAGACTTCTAACGAAATCAGGAAAAATTATTGTTGCTATTGACGATTATGAAATGCACACATTACGATTACTGATGGACGAAATTTTTCTTGAAAAAAATCGTCTTAGTACAATTACCGTAATTCATAATCCGAGAGGAAGAAATGATGATAAACATTTTGCTACAATGCACGAATATATGTTAATTTATTCAATGAATCCCGAGAAAGCAGACGTCGGTTATTTTGATCTGACAGATGAGGACATTAACAAATATCGTATGAAAGATGAAATTTCAAATTATTTGCTTGTATCATTTATGCGTGGAGGAAATAATTCGGATCGCCATACAAGGCCAAAAATGTTCTATGCAATTTATTATGATCTAAAAACAGATAAACTTGATACTGCGAAAGCCAACGATGCGATAAAACTACTTCCAATAAATAATTTGGGAGAGGAAAAAGTTTGGAAGTGGGGAAAAGAAACTTTTCTTGAAAAGAAAGATACCGAGTTAGTAGTAAGAAAAACTAAAGACAAATATAAAATTTTTAAGAAACGTAGATTGCTCAATATAAGCAGTAAGAAACCAAGATCTGTATGGTATGATCCTCGTTATGATGCTTCTAGCCATGGAATTATGTTGTTACGAAACATTCTAAGAAAGAGAGACACATTTCCATATCCCAAATCACTGTGGACTACATATGACATTTTAAAACTTTTATCAAAAAGAGATTCTGTAATATTGGATTTTTTTGCAGGTTCTGGTACGACAGGCCATGCAGTTCTAGAACTAAACAAAGCGGATAATGGGAATAGGAAATTCATACTCTGCACAAACAATGAGAATGACATATGTACAGAGGTGTGTTATCCTAGAATAAAAAAAGTAATCAAGGGATACAAAAATCTCAAAGGACAAAAAATCGACGGGTTGGGAGGAAATCTCAAGTATTTCAAGACAGATTTCGTGCCAAGCGCAAACACCGACAAAAACAAGAAAAAGTTGATGGGCAAGGCAACAGAGATTCTCTGCATCAAGGAAGACTGCTTTGAGCAGGTAAAAGCGGCCACACACTACAAGATATTCAAAAACAGTTCAAGGCATATGGCGGTTCTTTACGACGATGCGGCAATAGATCCGTTCAAAAAGGAGATAAGAAAACGACGCATATTCACAACCGTCTATACCTTCTCGCTGGACGAGTACGACAAGAGGGAGGAGTTTGAAGACGTCGCAGAGTTTGTGAGGCTAAAGCCTGTCCCGTCTGAGTTAATCAGCGCATATGGGAGGATCTTCAGTTGATCCTCAAAAACTACCAGGAAGAGGCCGTCTGCAAGCTAAAATGCGCCTTTGAGAGCTGCCTTAATTCGGATGCCAAAGACATATGCGTGTTCCAAGCCCCCACCGGATCCGGCAAAACGATCACGTGTGCTCACCTGCTGAAAACCATAGTCCGAGAAAAAATCTCCCCGAGGCCCCTGTCGTTTATCTGGGTCTCGGTAAGAAAGCTGCACGTACAGTCAAAGGACAAGCTGGAAAAAATATACCTGGGCAGCCAGGTTCTTGAATGCTCCGAGTTTGACGACCTGCAGGACAACCAGATACAGGAAAACGAGATATGGTTTGTCAATTGGGAGTCAATCAACAAGGTCAACGAGAGTATAATCATCAGGGAGAATGAAAGTGAAAAATACCTTGAAAAGATCATACAGAACACCAAGGATCAGGGCCGCTACATAGTCCTGGTCATAGACGAGAGCCACCATACTGCCACGTCCGAGAGATCCTCTGAGCTGATAAGCATGATAGATCCCAAGATCACGCTGGAGGTCTCTGCCACCCCCGCACAAAAGGCAAATGCAACGGAGCTGGTCAGGACCAGAATCGATGACGTCAAGGACGAGGAGATGATAAAAAACCAGGTCCTGATCAACCCGAAGATTGATCATGGTTATGTTGATGGCGAGAGCGCAACGGAGCTGGTGATAAAGCACTCAATCAGAAAACACGAGCAGCTGCAGAAGATGTATCTGGAAGAGGGGGTCGATATCAACCCTCTGATCCTGGTTCAGCTGCCCGACAGGCGTGCGGGCATAACCGACAAGACAGAGGAGATAGTCTCAGAGTATGAAAAGTACGGCAAGACAGTCGAGAAGGGAAACTTGGCCATCTGGATGTCAGAGACAAAGTCCCCGAATCTGGACGAGATTGTCAATGAGAACAGTGGTGTGGACGTGCTTTTATTCAAGCAGGCCATTGCAGTAGGGTGGGACTGCCCACGAGCTGCCATTCTGGTAATATTTCGAGAGACAAAAAAACTGGACTTTACGATCCAGGTCATCGGGAGGATAATGAGGATGCCTCAACAAAGGCACTATACCAAGAATCCGGAACTCAACTACGGCTACATCTTTACCAACTTGGAAAAGGTTGAGCTGGTAGAAGAGTACGTAAAGGACTATGCAAGCAAGTACCACCTAGAACGGGACGACAAGAGATACGTTCCACTGAGGCTGCCTTCTGTATACCTCAAAAGGCAGAGGGAGCGGACAAGGCTATCCGGCAAGTTCTCCGAGCTGTTCAGAAAGGCAGCAGAGGAAAGAAGGCTTGGAGAAAAAATCAAGTTGAAAACCGCGCGAATTGATAAGCCGATGATTGTGGACGAAGAGATCGTAGACATAGATAAAACCATTTCAATTGAGGCAGGTGACTTTGGAGCTTCAATTTCAGAAGTTGAGATACAGCGGGATTTTGATCTGTTCATAATTAATGCCTGCAGACCTTTTGCACCGTTTGATTCAAGTGACAGGCTAAAGACCGCAGTGTACAATTGGCTTTATGACAAATTCAACATCGAAAAGCTAAGCACCGATGCCCAGGTTACGGTCATATCAGAAAAAAACAGAGAGGTGTTCAATTCCACAATCCAGCTTGCAAAAGAGAAATACAAGGATACAGTAGTCAAAAACATTTCAAATATTCGCGAATCAGTAGTCACAGAAAGCTGGGAAGTCCCGCGCGAGCAGTCCATAAGCTCTGCCGAAGGCAACCAGTACAAAAAATCCATAATGGAGCCGCAGTATGTTCAAATTGCAAGCAATACTGAAAGGGAATTTACAAAAACAATTGACAGATCGGACAGGATAGTATGGTGGTACAAGAACGGCCAGAGTGAGATAAAGTATTTTGCGATTCCGTACGTTGACGAGTTTGGCTTGGAGTGGTCGTTTTATGCGGACTTTATCATCATGTTTAAGGACGGGACGGTTGGCATCTTTGATACAAAGAGCGGGGTTACTGCAGAAAAAGCAAAGTACAAGGCAGAGGCGCTGTCTCGATACATTGCAAAAAACAGCACTAGTACAAGGCGGTTTGTGGGAGGAATAGTGATACCGTCAGAATACGGGTGGAAGTACAACGATAATGATATCTATGAATATGATCCAAACGATCTGACGGATTGGAAATCATTTGGGGAATTAATTTCAGGCTAACATAGCACACAAGGCTTTAGTCATATGTTTAGATAACTCACACGTGTAGCGCATTTTATTCATTCCCACCCACTTTATTGTACCTTGTCTGACATGTCAGAAGGCATATCAACAAGGTGTTTGTAATGGCTACATACATCATGGAGGGCAAATCACGACCGGAGCTGGTCTTTGGACTGGTGGGGCCGCTAGGAGTGGATCTGGATCAGATCTACAAAAGCTTGAGCACATCCCTGAATGCCGTAGGATACAGCTCGGAGAAGATCGTGATCAGTAAGGCGCTTTCAGAAGTACTTGGACTGGAAAAAACGGTCAGGCATGAGCCAGAATACGAGCGGGTCATTTCACACATGGATGTTGGAGACGAACTACGAAGTCGTGTAGGAGGAGGCGCGGCGGCTATTCTGACCACAATACAGATACAAAAATCCCGCAAAAGTCACACGCAATCTGCAAAGATGCCGCATTCCAGCCACGCCTACGTTCTCAAGTCGCTAAAACACACAGACGAAATAAGGATCATGCGGAAGATCTACGGCAGAAGTTTTTGGTTGATATCGGCTTATGTGTCCAAGGAAAACAGGCTGGAGACACTCAGGAAAACAATGGGAGACAATGCAGAAAAGCTTGTTGACAGGGACTATCACGATGATGCCGCAGAGCGTGGACAGGCTGTAAGGGAGACGTTTCCACAAGGAGATGTCTTTGTGGACGCTTCAAGCCCTGACCGTGTAAGAGAGCAGATAGACCGATTTGTCGAGCTGGTGTTTGGAAATACGTTCCACACGCCGTATGCAGAAGAATCTGGAATGTTTTACGCGTTTGCAAGCTCACTCAGATCGTCCTCACTTTCAAGGCAGGTTGGAGCGGCCATACTGGACAGGAATGGCGATCTGATCTCCACCGGAACAAACGAGGTTCCAAAGGCAGGAGGCGGGACATACATGGAAGGAGACGAGTCTGATAAAAGAGAGTTCAGGATGGGCTATGACCGGAACCAGCAGAAGAAAATCAATATGCTAAAAGACATCCTGTCCAGACTCGGACTATCTGGGTGGCTTTCTGAAAGCCGCCTAGGAGATGATGCAGAGATGGCAGAAACCGCGTTAAAGGACGACAGGATAAGGGGATCTGCGTTTATGGGCCTTACGGAATACGGTAGGGAGGTGCATGCAGAGATGGACGCGCTGGTAGGCTCTGCCAGACGTGGCGGGTCTTCTGTCAGGGACTGCATAATGTACTGCACCACGTTTCCATGCCACATCTGTGCCAAGCACATCGTGGCCTCTGGGATAAAGAGACTGGTGTTCATCGAGCCGTATCCCAAGAGCCACGCAGGAGATCTGTTCTCTGACTCGATCAGCGTCGGGGATCCCGGCAACGGCAGGGTTTACTTCAAACCGTACTTTGGCATATCGCCTAGGCGCTACACGGACATGTTCATGATGGGCAAACGCAAAGATAACGTAACAGGCAAGATGATCACGTGGGATCCTGCCAAATCAGAGCCCAGATTCTGGGAATCCAAGGATTTCTTTGAGGAGGAAGCGGACGCAATCAACGGCCTTGTGAAGACCATGAAGCAAAACGGGCTCTCGATCAAAAGATTGTAAGTAGTCGAGTTGTAAAAACTGACTGTTGATATTTATACCCAAACCGGTGTAGATAACTTGTGGTGGAATTAGAAAAAGGCTGGTTGAAGAAGGGCATAGAGGAAGCTCTAAAAGAGTATGAAAAACTGCCGCCATGGCGCAAGAGCATAATCCGGAATAATCCTGAATAGCAAATCACTAGATTTTGTTCAGATGTGATATAATAAAAAATAGTTGTAGGGATACTGTAGGCGTCCCGATCGCCTTCTGCCGTCGTTGCGCTAAGCAGACCCGTACCCGCTGCGAGTTCTACAACCTCCAAACTCCGTCATTTGTCCAGATGCAGCCTGGTTTTAGGCACAAACGACCTGTGGCTGTACGCGCTCAGGCACGGCCATGCAGCAGCCCATCAAACTCTTTAGGTTATTATACGGTAAGCCTGTCCGTACTGTAATGAATGTAGAGTATGAGGAGTTCGATACCGTGGGGGATCTTTTCCTGTACCTTTCATCTGCCGCACCCCCGATGAAAAACACCATGCCGGTCAACTCCTACAGGGATCACGTGATGTCCTTTATCCCGCTCAGTCCGTCCGGCGAGAACTATCTGATGATTTTTGCAAAGGGGACCCTGGAGCCTGGGATTTACGAGTTTGACGTGGCCTCAAGGTCGTACAAGCGGGTCGAGTCCATAGAGCGGGCCGATAAAAACTACTTTGTGTCCCTGACCCCCAAAAGAAACACCATTGCAGACGCCGCACTAGAGCGCCTATAGTTTTTTTGTCTCAATCCTTGGGGCAGACACCGATCTACCCCTTGCATACTTTTCAATGATCTCATCGGGCGTTCTTCCGTTGAAGAGATCCTTGCAGAGGCCCCTGAGATACCTCATTATCGCCCAGGTTCCGGCCTTGATTATCCCGTACATGAATATCTTCATCGGGGGCCCGTAGGTCTTGTTTCTTAGGATTATCGGAATTATGTCGTTGATCACCCGCAGGTTGTTCTCCCAGCACTTCCAAAACAGCGTAAACTGGGCCTCGTTTAGGTTTCCAAAGTGCATCGAGTTCTTTTCACTAAAGTCCTGGTACAGCAGCGGCGCCACCAGGCCCCTAAAGTCCATCGCCCTAAAGTCGGCCATCATGTCGATCGTATGCTGGATGTCCTCAGGCGTCTCGTCGGGCCACCCGATGATGATGGTGGCAGCCGGGAACCAGTGGTTCTCGTTTAGAATCTTTGCCCCCTCCCTTACGACGCCCCCCCACTCTTCTGGCTGGAACGGCCTCGCCTTTACTCCCAGGTGCTTTTTGACCATCTTTGGCGCCACCGTCTCGATTCCCAGGTTTGTCGCCAGCCACCTTCCGGTCTCGTGCTGCCTGTTGATTGTCGAGATATCGCGCATCAGATCCGGATCTGCGGCAACGGCAGAAAACGTCATGTGCGTGGTTCCAACAAAGTTTGCGCCCAGTCCCTTCAGATTCCTCCACAGATCCGTGATCGCGTCCCTGTTTGGAACAAAGTCCCTGTTGTCACACCCGTAGAGCAGCATCTCGTCTGAGTGCAGCCAGATGGAGTCAAACCCATAGTCCAGGTTGATTTTTGCCTCCTTTTGCAGCCTCTCGACGGGAAGATCCTTCTTTGATCTCTTGTTGACATCGCAAAAGTCGCATCCCCTTCCGCAGCCCCTCATCGCCTCAATCAATGAGTTGACCGTGGGGCCCTCAATCTCCGGGATGTTCTGTATGTTCTTGACAAAGCAGTGCATCATCTCCGGCGCATCGCCCCTCTCCAAATCGTTGAACAAGTCAAGCGCTAGCTCGTCTGCCTCCCCCACTACGACCGTGTCTATTCCGTGGATCCTCATCCTGTCCGATTTTGCCAGCTCCCAGGCCCCGTTGCCTCCGACTACGACGTGAAAGTCGTGCCTTTTCTTCAGCTGGATGATTTTGGCACACATTCTTTTGAATTTCATCGCCACATACGACAGCTTTTCAGGTGACATTGTGGTAGTCACCGGGGCCATGCCGAGCGGATCCATCACGTTGATTCCGACGACCTTTGTGTCCGGACCGATTGATTTTTCCAGCATGTCGGGATTTGCCATAAAGACCTCGTCCCTTCCGTATCCCTGCAAAAGTGCGCTTTCCACACGCCTCAGGCCCACCTGTGCCACCTTGACCTCCCCCGTATTCGGATCGGTCTCAACTGCAGGACAGAAGACCTTGTCAAATACCCATTCCGGAAGAACCTCGTACGGCCCACATGCAATGAATCCATAAAGGAAATTTCCCCTATAGTTTGTCATGAGGCTTCTATCTGCAGTAAGCACTATCCTTTTGCCTGACAAGCTCAATCTCATGCTTGCCGCATGCTATATATCGTTTACGAGACCCGCTGGGTAATTTTTGCCAAGTCAAAACGTCCTGCGTGCGGAATTTCTCCTTGCCCTGTTTGCAATGTTTGCCGCAATTGCCCCCGCAGATATTCCGTTGTCGATGTTTACAACCGACAGTCCGAGGGAACAGCTTTGCAGCATGGATGCCAGGGCGGCAATCCCCCCCTCGCCGTATCCATAGCCGACCGATGTGGGCACGCCGATGACCGGTATGTCTACTAGCGATGCAACTACCGTTGCAAGGGCCCCCTCCATCCCCGCCACCACTATTATGGCATCAGCGTCGCCTTTTACAAACTCTTTTAGCACTGGCATGACCCTGTGAATCCCCGCCACCCCCACGTCATAGCTTGTGATGCATTCACAGTTCATCGACTCTGCCATCAGCCTTGCCTCCTCTGCAACTCCGATGTCTGACGTTCCTGCCGCCAGGATGCCTACCCTTCCGCCGTTCTTCCTTATCGCCTTTTTGTAAACTGTCACTGTGGAGCAGTTCCTTCCCTGCCTGACCTTGTAGCCTGACTTTCTTGCAAAGCTCAGAATCGTCCTCTGATCCTCCTCCTTCATTCTTGACACCACGACGGAATTTGCCTTTTCCATCACCCTCTCTATGATCTTTTTTACCTCCTGGCTCCGCTTGGTTTCGGCAAGAATCACCTCGGGAATGCCCCTTCTTTTTCTCCTGTTAGTGTCTATTTTTGCAAAATCCTCCACCCTCTCTATCGAGTATAGCGAAAGCAGCTTTTTGGCCTCGCCGGCCGAGATCCTTCCCGAGCCCAGTGATGATAGTATCTCGTCTAGCTCCACAGATCTGTAGCCTGATTTTTTTTATAAAAATCTATTAGATTTCCACCTGGGAGAGCGCGCTTTTGACGTTGTCTACTGCCCTGCCAAACATCTGCCTTTCCTCATCATCAAAGTCCAGCTCGACAATCCTTTCAACGCCGTTTCTGCCGATTACTGCCGGAACCCCTATCGTGACATCCGAATGCCCGTACTCCCCGTCAAGGCATGTCGCAACGGGAATCACCTGCCTTTGATCCCTGACAACCGACTCGATCATCGCCGAGACTGCGTTTCCTGGCGCGTGAACGGTGGCGCCCTTTAGCTCGATTACCCTGGCTGCAACCCCCCTCGTACTCTGGACTATCTCGTCCAGCCTTTCTTTTGACAGCATTGATGTGAGCGGAATGCCTGAAACCGAGGAGAATCTTGGCAACGGAATCATGTTTTCCCCATGCTCTCCGACAACTAGCGCCCTGATTGAGTCCCTCGAGTATCCGGTCGCCTCGTGGATAAACTGCCTGAACCTTGAAAGGTCCAGCATTCCCCCCATCCCGAATACCCTGCCTCTCCCAAAGCCCGAGACCTTGTATGCTATGTGTGCCATAGGATCCAGGGGATTGGTCACGGGAATTATCATAGAGTCGCCTGCATGAGTCCTGACATTTTCAACCACGCTTTTTACGATTCCGGCGTTGATCTTCAGCAGATCCATCCTAGTCATGCCCGGCTTTCTTCCGGAGCCTGCCACGACTACGACGATGTCTGAGCCCCTCATCTCCGAGTAATCGTTTGAGCCCCTGACCTCCACATCGATTCCCATCTCCGACAATGCATGGTTGATGTCCATGGCCTCCCCCTGGGGCAGCCCCTCTGCAATGTCTAAAAGCAAGACCTGGTCGTCCAGTTTTTTTAGTGCGGTAAACAGGGCCGCATCCCCGCCAACCTTGCCGGAGCCGACTATCGTAATCATGTGTGGGCTGTGGCCGCTGAATAATTAAACCTAATGAAGCAAATCAGATTATGGACAGAATTTATATGCATTTTTGACATTCTGGTTTCATGGTTGTTGTAATAGATTCTCAGATAGCTGGGATTTCTGGCGACATGCTGCTTTGCGCCCTAGTTGATCTTGGCGCCGACAAGTCCAAGATACTTTCAGGCGTTGAGACCGCAAAAAGACATTTGCCGGGAAGCAGCATTCGTAAATTTGATTTTACAAAAGAAATGAGGCATGGAATAAGTGCTACCTGCCTTGTCCTTGAGGTTGAGGAGGACGTCCGCGAGCGCCACGGCGCAGAGATTAAAAGCTGCCTTGAACAATCAACTTTAGAGCTGGACATATCAGAAAAGGCAAGGAGGTTCGCAACTGCCTGCATCGACACCCTGATAGGCGCCGAATCCAAAATACATGGCGTCCCCGCCGACTCGGTCCATTTTCACGAGGCATCTAGCATCGATACCGTCGTTGACATTCTTGGCTGCGCCATTGCCCTAGACGATCTCGGGGTTTTCAGCGATGACATAGTAAGTACCACCGTCGCCGTGGGCGGGGGAGCCGTCAACTTTTCACATGGCGAGCACTCAAACCCTGCGCCTGCAATCCTTGAGATTTTCAAGAACTCGCGAATACCAATTCATGGTGGCCTCGTAGCCGACGAGCTTACCACGCCAACTGGAGCGTGCATGCTAGTCAATCTCGCAGCATCTCACCGGGAATTCTACCCGCCGATGGAGGTTGACTCTGTAGGGTATGGCGGCGGGGCGAAAAATTTCGAGTCCCTTGCAAACGTGCTGAAAATCGTCAAGGGGAAAAAATCACTAAAAACAGACTCTGTCGTAGTCCTGGAGACAAACATTGACGACGTATCCGGCGAGATACTGGGCAGCCTGATTGATAGGGTTATCGGCCATGGCGCAAAGGACGTCACCATATCCCACGCAGTCACAAAAAAGAACCGCCCTGCAAGCCTGGTTACCGTCATTTGTACCGACGATGTGACAGATGATATTGTCAGAATACTGACAGATGAGACTGGGACGCTGGGGATTCGCATACGGCACTCTGAGCGCTTTGTCCAGCCACGCCAGACGAAATCTGAAAAGATCACGATCCGTGGGACCGAGTTTGATGTCAGATTCAAGGTCAGCCCCCCCACGCAAAGGCTCTTCAAGGTTGAGTTTGATGATATCAAGACGATCTCAGAGGCGCTGGGACTGTCCCTGCGTGATGCCGAGGATCTAGCCAAGAGTGCGATAGGGGACTTGCAGGCATGACGGACAAACTAGAGCAGCTAGAGTCATGGTTTGGCGACAAGCACGGCGCAGTCGTTGCGCTGTCGGGGGGAGTCGACAGCGCGCTGGTCGCATATGCGGCCTTTAGGGCGCTGGGGGGCTCGGCGGTGGCGGCCACGGCAGACTATCAGACGCTGTCCTCTGACGAGCTGGACTCGGCATCCACCGTGGCCCGGGAGATCGGCATTGAGCATCAGATCATCACATATAGCGAGCTGGAGAATCCGGACTTTGTAAAAAATGACAAAAACAGGTGCTTTTACTGCCGTTCTGAGCTGGCACAGCACCTGATGTCCCTGGCCAAATCGCGTCAGATACGGTGTATCGTTGATGGCACAAACGTCGATGACCTGGGCGACTATCGCCCCGGAATCGCCGCCCTGCGGGGCAATGGAGTCCAAAGCCCACTCGTCGATGTGGACATGCGCAAAGGCGAGGTTCGCTCGTTTGCCAGGCGGGCCGGACTGTCGGTTTTTGACAGGCCTTCTAACTCCTGTCTTGCATCTAGGATTCCTTGGGGACGGAGCATAACGTCTGAGGGGCTGGTCCGGGTTGATCTTGCCGAGAGGCGCGTAAGGCAGACGCTCGGCATCAGGCAAGTCCGCGTGCGGGATTTGGACGGCACTGCAAAAATCGAGGTTCTGCCGCATGACATTGATCTGGTCCAAAACCACAGCGCGGATCTCTCGTCGTACCTTAAAATGATTGGATTCTCCGACGTAAGAATTGATCCTGAAGGATACTCCCCTGGAAAACTAAACGTGATCGCGGATTGATCTACCTGGATAACGCCGCATCCACTGCAGTTGACAGCCAAGTCGTAGAGGAAATGATTCCGTTTCTCGGCGAGCAGTATGGCAACCCCTCGTCAATTCATCGCTATGGACGCGCAGCCTCCCGGGCCGTACAAAAGGCCCGCAAGAACATCGCCGGCCTGATCAACGCCGAGCCCTCTGAGATCCTGCTGACATCTGGAGGCACCGAGTCCAACAATACCGCCCTTTACGGAGTAGTGGACGGTGCGAAGGGAAGGCACGTCATCACGTCATCTGTTGAACATGATGCGGTGCTGGAACCCTGCAGGAGGCTGGAGGAAAGGGGGGTCCGTGTAACCTATCTGTCCGTAGACGAATACGGGGTTGTCGATTTGGACGAGCTGCGCTCCTCTGTCTGCGATGAGACCTGCCTTGTCAGCATCATGTATGCAAACAACGAGGTAGGCACTATCCAGCCAATCCGGGAAATCTCCGATATCTGCCATCAGAGGGGCGTCCTGTTTCACACCGATGCCGTGCAGGCAGCAGGCAAGCACCCCATCGATGTCAGGGATCTGGGCATTGACCTGCTATCAATCTCCTCCCACAAGATCAACGGGCCCAAGGGGGTCGGGGCGCTGTTTGTCCGCCGAGGCGTAAGGCTTGATCCGCTGGTCCTTGGAGGCGGCCAGGAGCGTGGAATGCGCTCTGGAACCGAAAATGTCGCAGGCGCTGTCGGATTCGGCAAGGCATGCGCCATTTCAAGGGAAAACCTCAGTTATAATGTCAGGCTGTTTAAAAAACTGCAGGAAAGGCTGGTCTCTGCAATGCTGTCTGATGTCCCCCACTCGTCGTTTAACGGACATCCCTCGTCTAGGATTCCAAACAACATCCATCTTACGTTTCTTGGAGTCAACGGGGAGGACCTGATAATCAAGCTTGACGAGTACGGCATTGCGGCATCTACTGGCTCTGCATGCTCTGTCAATACCCAAAAGGCATCCCATGTGCTGCAGGCCATGGGATTCTCACACGAGCAGATATCCGGCTCGCTGCGCCTTACGCTGGGAATCTATAACACCGAGGAGGAGGTTGACCGGGCCATCGAAATCATCAAAAAGGCAGTCTCCGAGCTGAGACGGTTCTCACCGCTGAAACAAAAGTACGGCTTCTGATGCTGGCCTGCAGGCCGGCCTGGCAGGCCCTGACACGCTTGTGTTATGTGAAAACTAGGCCCGCTAGTCGCTGATGTCCCTCTCCGTCCATTTTGGGTTGAAAACGTACTGTTTCTTATGGTCGCCGTCTCATGGGGCCCCGGCATGCAGAATTTTATGCGTGCAGAGCCGCAGATGGGGAAAAGCACTGCCACACAGACGGTACACGGAATGCACATTTTCAACTGCTGCGGTTGCATGCAATTCGTGCCTGACTGCTAGGGGGAGGCGACCTCGTACGCTCTTTTTTATCAAGACAGGCACGATGTGCCAAAACCATGATCCGTTTTTTGATGTGCGTATCATTCAATGGCAAGATGTGGCTGCATCCTGCAGCCGCGGTACATTTTTCCCACAACCCAGTCCGGCTCAGAAGCCTAGCAGGTCTCTGTACTCTTGCATGATCTTCTTTTTCCTGTATACGGGCCTGTGGATTCTAACCCTGATCGCGTTTTTTTCCGCCAAGACAACCCTGTTTTGTACAAACTCCTGCTTGCCTATCCTAAGATAAAGGCTAGAGCCATCCACCCTTCCATCTAGCGTCTCTAGAACCTCCTCCTTTTCTCGATCGGACAGGGCAGACGAGACTCTCTCCAGAACCCTGACTGCACTCCCTCCTGCAATCCTGACGCTGAGCACCAAGATTGGATTGTCAAAATGGCCTTCTAACTCCTGTATTTTGAGCTGTTCTTGTCCTACTCCGAACAGCTCCTCAAAGGAGTCGTAGAACCTGCTGACATCCTCAGTTGCGTGGACGATTACGTCCATGGCTACCACCACCTTGTCGCTCATGGAATACCCCGGAAAAGGACTATTATGCTTCCAGCAGTACCGTCTCTGCCGCAGCAGTTCTGACCAGCTTGACTTTTTCCAAGCCCACATGCCTGATCCTGATCAGCTTCTTGGCCACTGCCATGATGTCTGAGTTGATCTTTCCGTAGCATGTTGCCTGTACGAACTGATCAATTGTCATCTCCGGAACCGACTTTTCAATGACGTTCTTTGCAATCAGCCTGAGTGCGTGCTTTCTTGACGTGTTAAGCTGCCGGTGTGTCAGGACAATGACCTTTATTCTGAAGATGTTTCCATCCTTGGTTTTTGCATCGATGATAAAGTTAACCTTGGAGGAACCGCGCCTGACCAGGCTTCTCAAAAACTCCTTTGAGTACTCGTATCGCTTGAAGATCGAGGTTGCCCTGTCTTCCTTGACGCTGTCAATCTGAAAGTACATCTTGTACTGGTGCTGCGAGGGATCCCCCTTTAGGATATCAAACAGCGTAACCTCGACGACCCTGCCTCTGGCATTGTCGTCGTCTGTAATCGGAACATAGGCCACCGGGACGTTGTTAAACGATTCTGGGGCATATACGTTGACCCACTTTTTTTCCCTCCACTTGTCCTTTACCCTGGTCTTTCTGCGTGCCAATTACTAACGACCTCCGAGTCCAAAATATAAGGGTATGTCGCGCCGCTGCGGCCTCACATATGCCTTTGAAGAACCACCCTGCCGTTTGGCAGGACGCCGACAAACGTGCATCCGTCGTCGGCAATGAGCCTCTCCGCGTCTTCGCTATCTGCCACGATCTGCCCTGGCGCGTATTGCCGGCACCGTCTGCAGTGCCTCTAGCACGCGCCCGAGCTGATCCGGCGTGGCCCCCTCTATCATCCGCAGCGCCTCCTGCTTTTGTTCCAGGATTGGATCGGCTTCTGCCTGGTCCAGGTGCTCCTCGGATCGTCCGAATGCTTCCCGCATCTCGTCTAGCAGGACGTCGGGCAGCACGCCCTTGTTCGTGGTGTATCGCGCCTCCATGCTTCCCTTGTGCCCCATAAGGAAGACGCGAAAGTCATGCGCAATCCTTCCCCTGGACTCGGCGATCAGCAGCTGCGTGTCAAAGTACGCGCGCAGCACGTAGGGCCTCCACGTGAACCTCGGCCTGAACGTCCTGCGCACCAGGTGGCTTACCTGCGATGTAATGAGGAATTCCTTGTCCCTGTTGCGGCCCCGATTCGTCTTGTGGATGTGATCCGGCGCCACCACCGGCGAGCTCCCGTGCAGCGGCTCCCCGTGGGCGAGCCTGTCGTTGAGGTATGCCGTGAGGTTCCTGGTTGCAGACGCAGTCATGAACGTAAAGTACTGGTGGCGTGCCTTTGACAGCGTGCCCCTTACAGTCACCATGCACGGCGTCCTTATGCACTTTGCCGTTCCCTGGTGTATTACCACGTCCGGAAGATCGCTCATGCACAATCCGTCCGTGCCGTCGTGGTTGCCTATGGTCTCCGGCCTCAGCCCGGACTTGCCCATCAGAGATATTATGACTGACTCCCGCAGTCCCGCACGGCCGTATATCTCGGACATCTCCTGCGCGTTTGGAACGCGCTCGCCCTGGATTGTCTTCTAGTTCCTGTTGGGGGTCACCTTTATCCTGCGCTTGATCACCACGTCAGAGTGCCTCAGCCAGGACTTTATGATCTGGACGGTCAGGGTCACGTATCCGGAGGAGTAGTTCTCGGACTCCATCATGGTGACGTGATCCTCGATGAGGTCCGTGACTGCCCTCAGATCCCTGACTCCGAGATCTGCCAGCTCGGTAGGAGACATGCCGTGTGTCTCGCAGAACTTGTCGATGCATCGCAGCGAGTTGTTTGCCGTAAGCACGCTCCCGCGCGCAAGGTTGTCGTACCACCTCCGCACGTCAGGATGTGCCAGCAGTCGCGTTGCCTTTGCCTGTTTTTTGACAGTGTCTTTTCTTGTAGCAAGTTTGTTTTTTCCCATATCGGTCAGCCTCTCGGCGACTTCATTGCCTTGATATGGTTTGGGAGCTATTTGTCCTTTGGGGCGTTTTAAGCGTGTCATTTTGTGTATTCTTAGAATACACATACGCTTATTTAATGGTTTGTACGCTAACAATACACAGGCATGGGGATCGTAGTCAGGACAAACCACGGGACGGAGTATCTGTATTTTCTGGCAGGCAAGTCCCAGCTGTTCCTGGGAAAAAAGTCCGGGCTTGATGGCCTGAACCTGCAGAACCTGTGCAAGGGGATCAAAATGGCGGACAAGACGTTTGACAGGTCGTTTGCCAGGTATCTCAAGGGCGTGCAAGAGCATGCAAGATACCTGCCGTCGGATGAAAGGATAAAGTATCTGGAAGGCAGGATTGCCGGCCTTGATGCGATGCTGAGAGTGTTTGGTAGCAGAATCAAGTGACCTAACCAATGTGAAAAACACTCTCATGTGCAGAGAAGTGATCTGTAATTAACCCGAGTCTTTCCTACGAGGATCCATGTCGTCTTTTGCTATTTCTATACAGCAGAAAATCCAAAAAATAAACGGATGATCGAATCTTTTTATCGTTTGAAAAGTACTTTAAAAATAATCCAGATGATCCGCAGAGTTGGATAACAGTAGCACATTTTGTTACCGGATCAAAACCTGACTCTAGATGGATCTCTCTTTCCAGTCATGGATCACCCATCTGAACTGCTTGGATGGAATTTTTTCTATGTGACCATGGAATTTTGATGCCGGGTTTTGTATCGCCGTTATGCGCGGATTTTCAAATACGTGTTCTACCACGTAAAGCCAGTATTCATCCTGCAGCCTTTCTGCCGTTTTCCATTCGTGGTCGGTCAGCATTATACTGCCGGACTTTTTGTGCGATTTTACCTCTATTTTTCTGTCAAATGATACTACGTCATACCCGCAGTTTTTCTTGGAGCAGTCCTCAAGCTGTTTTACGGCATGCTCGTCTGGTGCCCTTTTTCTTTCCGATTCGAGGACTGCCTTCATTCCAGCTTCGTCTATGCGTATGTGAATGTCTGCGCCATCATCTGCAGTCACCTGTGCAATTCCAATCAGGTCTATCCTAGTGGCGGTATTAAATTGCCTGTCCAGTTTCTGGTACTCGATATCCGCCTGCTTTTCTAGCGTCTTTATTTTTCTTTTGCGCTCGTCTATTATTCTTTCAACATGAGGCCCGTCGTCGTTTTGTTGCAGCTCACCCATTCTCACTTTTATATCACTTATCTTTTTTGCGTAGTATCCATTACGCGCAGTTTTGGTCTTCTTTTTGATCTCTCTTAATTTGCGATCTATGGACTCTTTTTGTTTCTGTGCCATGTTGGATGCAATCGTCTCTATTCGCTTGCTTGCACTTGTGGCAAAATCTATGTTGACCTCTCTATCTGACTGTTTGTATGTCCACACGCTTCTCTCATCAACCTGATATATGACGCCGTCGGATTGCTCAAATATCGCAATTATCTTGGAATCCCTTTGTTTTGCCTGGCCGTCGGTTATGGTTATCTTGTATATGCACAATACTCCTTCCTGGCTCTCGTGCCCAAGTGATGCAACATGATCTGATGCTGCCTTTCTTAGTATCTTTTCTATGCTGTGGTTTCCAAGCGCAAGGTACTCGTATGATTCTTTTTCTGCAGTTGTGCCGTCAAAGGTCCCAACGATCTCACCTAATCCAAGCTCCTTTGAATGCCTCTCAGAAAGGCGTATGCTGTATAGCTGCTTGTCGGAATCAATACGATCCATCCTCCCCCCGTTTGTCTCTACAAACACCTGCAAAAACCGCTTTACCTCGTCTATTACTATGGCAGTATCGCGTATCTTTTGTATGTCTTCAAGCTTTGTAGAGTCAAGCCTGTTTCCCTCTAGCAGCATCTTCCTCTTCTCCAAAACATCGTACCGCATGGCCTCTATTGCGGACATCAGGACAGCGATTTTCGGTTCCCATTGGTCCCTTGGTATATTGCGCAGCTCGTCATAGTACCGCCCAAATTCCTCTGATCCTATGAGCGAGCCCACCACATCGTACACCTTGTCGCCCATCGCCGCCTTTATCTGCTCTATTTTTTCAAGCAGTTTTTGCATTATGTATCCGTCAATGCTTGATTTGGAATCGACCACAAAATTGTAATAAAAGACATTCTGATCCTGTCCTATCCTGTGTATTCTGCCCATCCTTTGCTCAAGCCTGTTCGGGTTCCACGGGAGATCATAGTTTATCTCCACGTTGCAAAACTGCATGTCTATTCCCTCCCCCGCCGCATCTGTGCACAGCATGACTTCGTATCCGTCTGATTTTTTGAATTTCTCAAGCTCGTCTTGGCGCTCTGTTATCGACATGGTGCCGTCTATCTTTCCAATCTCATAATCAAGAGATGCCGCAAGATAGTCCAGCGTGTCGCGGTATTCTGTAAAGAGTACCAGTTTTGCATCCGGCCTGTCCTCCTTTAGCGTCTTGATGAACCGCTTCAAATGATCCAGCTTGGAATCACAGTCAAGCTGTTCCAGATGCTTTGTGATTTCTGTCAACATCTCCTTTTCCCGATCCACGTCGGATATGGTGAATCCCTCATACCCTTCAATGTCTTCAAATTCTATGTCCTCGCTATAGTCATAGTCCAGCCTGGTCAGTGCGCTTTCTATGTCGGTATCTGCTGTGCCAAGCTTGTCAATTCTGCGTCTTAGGGATATTTCCAGTGAGTGCAGTGACGAGCTGGCCCTTTTTCGGTATATGTGCCTGAGGAATCTGATCATGCTCTCCTCACGTGGCGTCTTTACGTTTGACTGTATGTGATCAAAGTACCCCTCCAGCAGCTTGATCACGTCACGCTCCTTGTTTAGTAGTGCAATGTCTACTGTCTTGCTTGTCCTGTCAGGAAACACCTTCTTTCCTTCGATGTCCACCACGTCCTCCTTTGTGGTACGCGTCCACAGGTACGAGGCGGTTCGTATGTCGGATACAAAGCTGTCCAGCATGTTCATGCGGGCCATAAAGTCCTCGTCGCGGCCGTCGTGCGGGGTTGCAGTAAGAAGTATCATGGTGTCTGTTTTTGACGCAAGATGCTCTCCCAGCTTCAGCCTGGACGTGCCCTTTTTCATTTTGTGAGCCTCGTCTACTACCACCACATCAAGCTCCTCGCTGAGCTTGGATATGATGTGTTCCTGTTTTAGATAGTCCATGGATGCCACAAATGAAAACTCGCCTTCAAACGGTTCGGGATTGTTCTTCACATATTCTGAATCTAGTATCTTGGTTGGAATGTCAAATCTTTGCTCAAGCTCAATCTTCCATTTTATCTGCAGGGACTTTGGAACCACAAAAAGAAGGCGCTTTGCAGTGCCACGTGCGCGGAGCTCCGACACGATCAACGCTGCAATTATCGTTTTTCCAAGCCCTACCTCGTCGGCAATCATTATTCTGGGGTTCTCAAGCCCCCACATCACCTCGTTTATCTGGTGGGGGAATATCTTGATCTTGGTTGATGCTGCAAGGACATACGGGTTGAACCGGTATTCTGTGTAGAGGCGGTGCGCATCAATCCCCGTAGCAAACTGGAGGCAGTCATCGATCTGCTTTTTGCACATCTTTGCAATCGGGTCATATATCATGTCCAGGGTATCAAGCTCATACCACTTGGAACCTGAATCAATCTGAACCTTGGCCGATCGGGTATCCATGCTGGTGATTGTACCCGTGCCGTCCGGGGTTCTCACACTGCTGCCTACTTCCATTTCTCCAAACGAGACTGGCGCTCGTCCCCCCTGCTCTTTCTGGTTCTAGCCTTTTTGGTTCTGGCCCCCTTTGCTCTGTAGTGGGAATCCTGCTCTACTGCTATCCCCATATGATCTGCCATGGTGGTCAGTATCCGGATCTCCTCATTGTCATCAGGAGTTGGGTTGTATCCCTGATTTCTCTTCATGTTGTAGTTTTTGAGCAGGAGACTCACAATGGGCTTTAGATCGTTTTCCAGTATGTTGTCGTGATGCAGCAACTCGGCCATGTCTGATTCGTGTGATGCAAGATAGCACAACTGCTGGTGCAGGTTCTGCGGATCAATTGCTTCTGGCTCATAGTACATGTCTTGCTTTAGGCTTTGAAGGCGTGCTACTCCCTTGTTTTGTGTTATCACTCCTTCTCTACTTAGCTCGACAAGGCTTGTGTTGTATGCCTGTGCTATCTTCAGCGCATCGTCTGCTGAAACTTTACCGCTGTTAAACACCTTGTTGATTATGTAAAACGCCATTCGGGATCCCACGATATCCGGCTGTTTTTTTAATAGCTTGACTACAAGCTGCTTAATGATCGTACTACGTGCATCCTTTATGAGCATCTCAAAGTCTGGTGTAAAGTCTCTTGCATAGCTCTTCAGAACCGTGTGCTGGGTTGATACCTCTAGTACTTTTCCATACACCATGACCAGCAGGTCGGTTATGGACAATGTCAAAAGTCTTTGCTCTGAAATGCCGTCCAGTATCTTTTTCACGCCATCGTCTATCTCAGGTATCAGATCCTCAAAGTACTGTACGGATTCTCCGGTTATCTTTCTGCATGTTACCATGATGGAGGACAGAAATGATGCCTTGTTCTGTGCAATTACGTTTGTTGACATTTCTGTATGTATTGCATAGCTTGATACTATCCGCAGTCTTGCCTCCTGTATTGCCGCGAGAAATTGGTTCCAGGCCTCCGTGCTTGAATGGGCAAAAAGGATTACTGCCAACCCATCGTCTTTGAGTTTTTCATTTATTGCCCTAAATGATTTTTTGAGTCCGGCACCAAAGAATTCTTTTGCCTTCTGCTTGCTGCTAAAACGTCCTCGGCTCTCACAATAATCCTCATCTAGTGGAATGCGCGTCGGCAGATCATAGTATTCAGACAGTATGCGATATGCCCAGACATAGAAGAATTCGGACAGCTCGCCATATTGTACATCATCACCATAGGGCGGATCCGTGATTATGAGATCATACTGTTTGTCACACGCTACCGTGACTGATCTGTTTTCGCATACGGCGGGTGTTTGTAGTCGTACAGTAAACTTTAGTGCCTTAGATACGGATTTGATTGTATTACTAATACTTCCCCTAATTTTTTCAAATGGGTTTGACTCGGCAAAGTTATATGATAAGCGAGGTTGGCGCATGGACAATGCAGGTGACGGATTTTCTCTTGTGGCATCCCAAATAACACCAAACCCCGCATGATCTATACGTTTTGCAAGAATAAATGAAAGATACGTGGCAATTACTTTACGGTATACCTCATCTGGAATCCCATCACATGTTTTTTTGATGTTCTTCATAAAGGTACATAACACAAGCATCTGACGTTCATCAAAGTACTGATCCCAACAAGTTATACCATAATTTTTTAGAGGATTCCTTGGATCATGATGTATATTTTCATGAGGTATTAGATTTTCCTTTTCAAATTCATCATATTTTGTCTTAAAGTGTTGTATGGCATCGCGATATGTCTTTTTGTCTTTTTCTGTTGGAATAACATAATCCCTGCCTTTTTTCTTTTGAACCTGTATCACAATTATCTCGCGATCCTTATGTTCCGTAATGTCCTTTGTAATCACATCGTATTGTATTGTGTTGGTACATGATATGCAAACAGCCTTGCCTCTTTTCTGCGTATATTTGTCACCATCTTCTTTAGATATGTTATCAACTATCTCTGTGCTAAAATCCTTGTCTTTTGGAATTATCCGTATGCCTATCTTTCTTTTTTCAGTTTTCACAACATACATGTGGTTTGTAAGAGGAAACCTCTGTGAACAGTATGGACATCTTATGCACCAACACCACAGGTATGTGAGGTAGGAATCTTGAAAATACCTTCCCACTGTTTTTTTAGTCTCTTCCAATGCTTTGTTGGCATATTTGACAAAATCCTCATGTAAATTACGACCGTGTTTTGCAGGATGTTCAAGCGCGCATTTTTCTATCAGCCATGCCAACGGGTTGTAGTCAGATGCAGTGACATCAAGGCCAAGTTGTACGGCGGGAAACATTAGATTGCCTGAACCTGCAAACGGATCTAATATGCTAATTGTTTTTGGGTCAACTCCAAGTTTTTTTGTAAACATGGTAGTATCGGGAATGTGATCGTATGGCTTTGGTGAGTCAAGCCCCAAAAACTGTTCCGCATCAGATACCTTATCAAACAGGCTTGCTAGTACCATAGCCTTTCCTACCACAAGTGGTTTGCGGGTCCACCAGCACATCATCTGGTTGAGGCTTATTGTGGCCTGCTTCTCGTTTTTTGACGCCCTACCAACCCGGTTAAAAAACTCCATAACCTCAACGTTGGAATCTTCTATTACTGCATGTTTCACTAGACGTCACCGTTTAGGATCTTCCACGCGTGTGATGCCTTTTTGTTTGACAGAAACTGGTATGCCCAGAAATGAATCTCCATGTTGCTTTTAGCATCTACGTTATTGAGAAAATGTGTCCCTTGATACTCATCACGGGCAATCTTTAGAACCATAATTCCAACAAACTTTCGAGCAATGTCGTCGTCCCAGTCATCTTTGTCAAAAAACAGACGCTTTTCTGCAAGTTTGGCGCGCCAACCGGACAGCAAGGCCTGGTTTATCCTCTGTTTGCCAAACCTGTCATCCACGTGTACCTTAAAGATGATTGACTTTCGACTCTTGCTTCTCTCCAGTGTGTGGTGGTATATTCTCATTCAAACACCAGATCATGCTTCTTTAGCTTCTCAGATATGTCGTCAGCAGATCGCAGCTCCAGATGGCCATCAAAGGTGCCTTCACAATATGACTTGAAACACTTGATCATGTTTTTTACTGCATTGACATCCCCCAACTTGCTGGATAGTGATATTTCGGTGCTTCCTACCAGCTGTATTTTCACGTCCATGTTTTTTTGTATGTTTGCAAAATCGCCTATGATTAGGATGTCTAGGATGCCAAGAGTGCTATCAATCGTATTTAGTGGGATTTTGTATTGGTGCTGATCTTCTACATTTCCAAAATCCCCGCCTCCGTCCGTATCGAATCCATTCGTGGGTTCTGGTTTGGAGTCTGGCCTTACATGATCCTTGTGTATTACATAGCCTGAAAACTCTACGTCGACTTTTTTCGATATTTCGCCAGCGTATCCACCATCTGATTTTTCAAGCTCGCTTGCATATCCAAACAGTCCTTTTACTACCCCATCAGACACCGCCTGTTTTACTGATGTCATGTCTTGTAGGAATTTCTTCCGCTTGTCATAAAGAAACTCGTTGTAAATGTCTTCTACTTTTTTGGATGATTCTACTGTTATGGCATCATGCCCAATCTCAGGTATCATCTTGCCCTTTTTACTCAAAAACTCGCTTGCCATCTCCCCGATTGTATTGCTGGTCATATCTGCGTGCGACATAACGTCCAGCCTTGGTTCCGGGCCGTTCGGATATCCGATGTGGTTGTAGGATGTAAGACACGCATTGCTCAGGTTTCCCTTTGATTGCTCTTCTTTTTGCGTGATGTTTTGAAGAAATGTCTTGTCTGCTTTTATCCGCTCGTCTTTTTTGCTCTTTTTTATTGCCACCAACTCTCTGGCATACTTCTCTATCAGGTGCACTCTTCCAGCATCGGCATAAACGAACACTATGGTGTTTTGATACCTGCGCGCAGAATTGCCACTTGCATATCCTAGCATGTGTACAATCTTTGTCTTGATGTCATTACCTGCCCTATAGTGAAACAGGTACAGTTTCAGCTTTTGGTCGTCTTCGATGTCATCTGTCCAGACTATGGGCTTGAAGATCCCCCTTGAAAGGGTGACAAGCTCTGCCCGAACCTGCTCGTCGATCTCTTGCGACGTTATGTTTTTTGCATATTCGGCAATTATTGCGTTCTCATTTACCGCATCAACAAAGTAAAACTGCCCGTTGCTCTCCTTTATGTACCAGAAGTACTTTCTAACGTCGTCCAAAAGGGCCTTTTCCACGAGAGACGAATCAAGGCCAGGCCTTCCAACGACCAGTTTTATCTGATTGGAGGTAATGCCGGATTTTTTGTTGGGTGTCTCGTGCAGTGAATGAAGGTATATCGTCTTGCCCACCTGCTCTACTATCTTGATGTTTTTTGTACGATCCAGCTCCCTTGCGTGCTCTATACAGTCTGTGTCTATGATCTTTCTAAACTCGTTTCTGTCTATCTTTGCGGTAATCTCGTCTACAATAGGCACTGACTCAAAGTTGATGTCTCCCACAGAGACCAGCTGGCAATTTCTCCTGTTCGCGTATATGTCATTTAGCACTAGTGCAAGAAGTCTCAGGGTTCCTCTTGTCTGGTTGAATTTTGATATGGTTGAGACCCTCTCGTACAACATGTCAATTAATTCCGGGTGTAACGGGTAGGATTTTTCCAGCCTGTCTTGAAACCTTGGATCAGTTACCAATCCCTGATCCGTGTAATAGTCAAGATATTCTTGTACTGTGTTCTTTTTTTCATCCTCGTTTATTTCTCTTATCAACCGCTGTCGTATTACGTCATAAATTTCATCTTTTGTCACCGGGTTGATTATGTTGGCCTGACGTGAGATCGTCTGTTTTAATCCCTCTATGACAGCATCTGTCTCCGCTATTGTTCCGATTATACGATCCGTGGTCTTGCGGTATAGCTCCTGTTTCGCTGTCAGTGTCATTATGAACACGCTGTTCTTACTAGATGACACGGAACTGATCAGTGCATAGAGAAAGTCCTCTGTAAGCTTGGATTTTGTAGTGTCTCCTATCCTTTCTGCAAGTGTGGTGCTAAGATAGTGGGGAAGCTCGTCAATCATGAGCAGCGTAGGCCTGTCAAAGAATGCCTTGATTATGTCAAGATCATGTATGGGTTTTGGGGATTTGTCATATTCCTGCACTGATTCATATTTTCCAAGCTTGTCAGCTATCTCCCCCCACAGAGTGTTTTTCTTGACATCCCTTCCATCAATTGCAACAACTCTGACATCTGAGATCGACTCGATTCCAAGCTCATCATCTATGCCATATTTTTTGATATACCTAAAGCCCAGATCTGGATTGGAGAATATGTGGTAAAGTAGAGTCAATGTGTGTGTCTTACCTCCGCCGAAGCCTGTATCGATCACGGTTACTGGTTTTCCTATGGATCGCTCTGTTCTCATTAATACGTCCCTAAGTACACTCTGCATCTGAGTCGTCAGGTATGTGTTATCAAAAAATATGGCTGGATCTTGGTATACTGGGTCTGCCTTGCCTGATATTACGTCATGGAGTTCTACGGCAAACTTGTGCAGTTCCAGATGCCCTGAGACAATCTCGTCGCTGAACTTGCAGGCCTCCCATATGTTGCTCATATGGCCATCTCACCAAAACCAATCAATAGTCCACTGTGATGACTGGGCTCTTATAAATAGGATCATAAATATTGAGGTCAGCATAGATTATCCAAGTTTAGAATTTTTGAAATGGTTGACATTAGTTTTTACTGTGAAAACAGACAAACGTGATATTGGCCAGGTATTGCGTGTACTTGCGACCAAAGGCACCTATGAGACGCTTTTACACATCCGAGACAACGAGAATATCGGCTATAATTCAGTGTCGCAATATGTAATGAGCAATAAGATTGTCAAGAGCAGAGCATCTGTGAACACCACGATGGCAAGGCTTACAGACTTGGGACTGCTTGAAAGAACGATAACTCAGGATCGGCCAATTAGGACAGGTTACAAGGTAAGCAAAAAGGGATACAACGTGATAAAACATCTAAATGGAATCGAGCAGGTTACAACATAGGATCATGCTTACAATCGTAGCAGTTCGCGTTCTGGAAGCCGTTCCCGATTTTAGGCATGGATTGTGCTCGATCGGGGTTTTCGGGGCGACAAAACTCACGCCTGAACTTCCAGAGCCCGAATTGTTACACCGCTTTACTGTATTTTCAGACTACAATCGGAACTGCTGGGTATTGTCACTAGTGATAGTTGTTTGTGTTTAAATGTCCAAATCGGACATTGCGTGTCACATTCTAAACCACACGTAACGATTTGCTGTAATTCTTTTTTAAGGTTGTTTTGAGAATTGTTTAGTATTTGCCTAGCAAGCTTGGACTTGCTTGAGTTTTTTGAGTATTTTATTTTTTTAACATCAAAGATTCTGCACAGACATTTTTTCGGAATTGAATTTATTGAAAACAACCTAGGTTTTTCAGCAAACGCTTCTGATGTTTTAATTATCTGGACATGTTGATTGACAATTATCAGTCCAACATCTTTAAACAAAAACTTCCTTGGAGTGTAATCAGTTGCAATATACATGAAGTCAACATAATCTTTAATGTTGTCAATTTGCCTAGTTGCTCTTGACAGATTATCTTTGGAAGATTTTACCTCAACAACACCGATATGCTGGTCTTTGATTAATAACAAATCAATATCTGATAAAATATTACCCCAGGCGATGTTAAATCGAGCGTGAGGTATAACCCGATATCCTTTATTTTCAAAGAACGGGATCAATTTTATTATTATCTTTACTTCATGTTTTCCTTTGCGCTTACTTGAACGAAGAATGTTTAATCCACCAGTCATCACATATATTTCTCCCTATTCTCAATCACCTCTTGGGTGAGGGATTTTTTTGACTGCCTGGCTAACTTTCCTTTCAATAGAATTGCACATCCGTACCTAACGTTGATTTTTCTTTTATCTTCTGTTAAGACATCGTTTACCAATCGTGGTCTTATTTTAAAAGTCCAGATCGATTCCATGCTCTTTGAATCAAATTTGTAGGTAAGAATCTTAACATTCGTTTTTGAGTCAAGATTGCTGCGATTTTGAGGGCGAATTAGTTTGTTGTTTCCAAGCTTGTATGTTTTAACGTCCAAAAAAGTTTCCAAAGTTGGAATTGTTGCTTTCTTAAAATCATCAGAATGTACTATACAAAGTTGGATTTCATCTACTCTAGGAGGAACGTAAAACACAATGTCGTTGTGAGGGGTTCTAATAGATTGCTCATCAGTGTTTGTAAAACCCAGCTTTCCCTCAGCTAAATAAATTGCAGAGTTTTTATCACATCCGACAATGGTCGTTGGCTCCCCATAACCCCAACAAGAATCATTATTTTTGGTACTTGTAAGATAGCTAATTGCAAGAAATGTTTCAATGTTAGTGATCCTTGATCTATATCGCTGTTCTATCTGTGCCAATCTTCTAGCAAACAAAGGCGATGAAAAACTACTCCCAGAAAGAGAAGTAACAAAATTATCATCCTTGTCAAAAGAAGACACACCGACATCTTCAGAGTTTAGGTTAAACGAATTATCGACATTTATGTTTCCTCCATGTTCAACTAATTCAGGTTTTTTACAATCGTGTAGTTCGACAGCACCCGAGCCGCACCTAGAGTGAGGAGATATTGAATTTGAGTCAGCTAGGGACGTGTATTTGGTACTTACTTTTTTTGCCAGTGAACCTATGGAGACGATGTTCACACCATTAGCAGGAGGAATTACAGGGAAAGATTTCAGATAATCGGGATACTGAGCACCACTTTCAAGGCATGCTTTGATGTCAGACAGTTGAATATTCCCTCCACTAACAACTAGGCAAATGTTTTTTTCCTGAACTAATTTTTCCAAGACAACAATTTGATGTAAAGGTAAAAAAGGAATGCCGATGGAGCTTACAAAAAATCGAGTTTCTTTATGATATTTTTCAATTCCATTGATCATTCCTGTAAAAGCCCATTTTTTCTGTTCATCAGACCAAATTTTGTAAGAAATGATATTCACAGTGGGTTCCTTGTCATTTTCTCCATACGCCATCAGATGAGCAATAGGAGTTCCATGACCAAGATTCCTATGTTCATCATCAAAGTTTTGGAATAAATAAGCATCACGAGATATCAACACTTTTCCTAATGAAGAAATTGGATTAACGCCACTATCCATTAAGACAACAGTTGGAAGAAATTTATTTTTAAGATTATTAGAGTTGGTTTTTTCTAATTTTGTTTTTTTATGTTCTGAATTTCGGATCTCATGTGCTATGGCGTCTGGAACTTCACTAATATGAAAAATGAATGTAGATTCGTCCACTAATTTATTTACTATGTAAAGAGTCACATCAGCAAAAACAAATCCGTATTTTTGTAAATCTAACCCATATAATTTACAGTTGTTATTTGCTAGAAACGTTATCATTTTGCCCATATAATTAAAATTTTTATCTGATTCCAGATTAGGAATTATTGACAATACTGCCATTTGTGTTTCTTTGTTTTTTCTTAGAGTGTTGCTGATTTGTTCACCAGGTTTAAGTGGTTTTATTATTCTCAGAGTATTGGTCAAGTATTTAGTTGGTTTTTCACTTAATTTTTGTAATCTTTGTCTTGAAGCCGCAAGTAAAAATCCATTATTTTTTCTATCAGTATAAGCAACGATTTGTGCGCCTAACCTTTCTAATAGATATTTTACATTTGGCTGGGAAATTTCATATTTTGGATAAATGTTGTAAAAAACTTCGTCATCATCTCTAATTGTTTTCTTTTCTAGAAACGCTGCAGTTTCTCTAACTTGCTGTTCGACACCTATACTCTCAATATCAGTTAAGCTTGGATCAAAGTCGACTTCAAACGATTTAGGTTTATGTGGAGAAGGCTTGCTTTTTTCTCGTGTAGAAACCTCTTCCTTAACTTTCGCAAAAAGAAATTCATTGCCATGATTGGATTCCTTGGAATTCGACATTGATACCCAAAATACATTAGGGTGTGTTTTAAGGATTGATAGTGAATCAGTAGTTGAACACATGATAAAAACACCCCCGCCGTAGTCAGGGTGATGGATCAACCCCTTCATTTTCATGTGCTTCGCGCACTCGTAGTTGAATGGGGATATCCGAGCTGCTGTGTTCCTGTGCTTCGCGCACTGATGGATGAATGCAGCTTCTGATCTATCAAACCATAATCTGAAAGGAGGTGAAACAAAAGGATTGAAAAGCATAGGAATAGACATTGGAAAAAGAAGATGTGCAGTGTGCGTTGTAGACGCCAAGGGACACGTGCTTAAGGAGGGCTCGTATGACAACACGTACAAGGAGGCAGCAAAGCTTGCTGTCCGGCTGAAAAAAAAGTACAAGAAATGCCAGGCCGCATGCGAGTCAACGGGCAACATGTGGCTAAAGACATTCAGGGCGTTTGAGGATCATCACATACCCATACTGCTGGCAAACACACTCAAGATGAAGATAATATCGGAGACCAGCGCAAAGACTGATCCCATAGATGCAAGGAAGATAGCCAACACACTCAGGGCGGGAATGATACCGCGCTGCTACGTAGCTCCTGCAGACCTGAGGGATGTCAGGGAGCTGATGAGGTACAGGATACGTCTTGTACAGGACAGAACCGCAGTCATAAACGGGCTACACAGCCTGCTTGACAAGTACGATATAATCATAGACGCATCCACAATGTACTCTAGGAAGGCCATACAAAAGCTTTCCGAGACAGAGCTGGACATGCCAAACGACAACAGAATACTGGCAAGTTGCACTAGGAGGATTGCATCTGTCACAAAGGAGATAGATCAGGCAGAGAAGGACATAGGAAGACAGGCAGGACTCAGCGAGTATGCCAAGATACTGATGAGCATGACTGGGATAGAGGCCTTTGCAGCAATGCTGTTGCTAGCAGAGGTCGGCGACATAGCCAGGTTTCCATCACCGAGCCATCTTGTGTCCTGGGCCGGCCTGTGTCCAAGGGTATACCAGTCGGGGGACCGCGAGTATCACGGTCACATGAAAAAGGATGCAAACCGCAGGATCAACTGGGTGATGACCCAGATAGCCAACGTCGCCGTACAGTACGACGACAGGATGAAGGAGTTCTACGAGAGGGTTCGCAGAAGGAACGGCAACAGCCATGTCATAGCGATAACCCACGCTGCAACCAAGATGCTTAGGATAATCTGGCACATGTTGATGACAAAGACTCCGTACTCATCATGTAACAATGCCTTGTACAACAAGAAGATCAAGAGGGTAACTGAGCTGGCCGGGACGACGGCGTAGGATCGCCTCTGCCCCGCCACCTGCCCAATGATCCGTGCGTGTTGCTAGCGTTAGTTATAAAGCACGGCCCGACCTACTAGGCACGGATCAGAAGAAGCAAGGAACGTCGCCGTGTTACCGGCCGGGGTTTTTATCATGGATGAAAATGCACCCCATTTTTAAGTGTCTCCCATATCACAGCTGCATAAGTTTACCCCATCTCGAGGAATACGGCGTAATAGGCACGATCATGAAGGTTCCGGCCAGCCTTGTCGCCTGAGGGGTAAACTCGCACCATCAATGAATAGTGGACATTATTTCCATATAACACATTCATAAACCCGATCTGTTACAATTAAATACTAATTTTATGTGTGGTAAGTATGGTAAAAGGTGAGAAGATTCATCAAGAAAAATTAAGAGAAATCGCCATTAGAACCATAGACAAGAACAAGGCAGTATTTGAAAGACTGGCTGAAATTTAATGAAACAGTTATCCCAAGAAGATTTGTTACAACTTCACACTATTGTTGAGGAGCATTTTAATGTATTTCGAGGTGTGAAAGATAAAGGGTTACTTTCATCTATTGCAGATAGACCAACTCAACAAATCGGTTCGTTGATGCCATATGACAATATCTTCAAGCAAGCAGCTAGTCTAATGGAAGGAATTATTAGAATGCATCCGTTCTATGATGGAAATAAAAGAACCGGCTTACTTGCAGCTATATGTTACTTGGAAATTAATGGATTTTCTACAATAATTCCTTTGGATTCTGTTAGATTTACTGTTTTAATTGCAAAGAACCAAGATAACGATTCCGAATCAAATAAGGAATTAATTAACGAAATCTCAAAATGGCTTAGAAGACATTCATCCAAATCAAATAGCAGAATGTTAAATTTTAAAGAATTATGGTATGTTAAACTTCCAGTAGCTGGACTATTGTATCTAGCACAATATGGTCGAATGACTAAATATGTTTATTCCATAATTTCTGAATGGTTGGCATTTGATATTTATCCCGAATATGCAAAAGAGGTAAAAGAAATCGTGGAGTTTATTCAAGAATTACTAGAAAAGAAAAGTGTTTGGGATTTAAAGAAATAAAATGATGTGAAACTGATTTCTAGCAGATTTAGATATCTGTCATAACCCATCAAACACTAATGAATCATGTATCTTTGTGACAGTTCGTGTTTGTGAAGTGATTTGTGATTCTAGGCATGATTTACATCCAAGACATCCTGTATTTTGGAATCAAAACCACGCCTGAGCTTCAGAATCACGAGCTGTTATGATTGAGGAATACGGGCACCAGTCAAAGAGGGACATGCTTGGTCTCCGAGTACTATTCCGCGCTTGAGGCGATGAGGCGCGCGCTGTCAGAATATCTGAGAACGTCCAGCACTCAGCTTGATGTCAGAAGGTTCATCCGAAGGGGATCGATTTTATTCACGAACTTGTGATCGGCAGTATGCAAATTACTGCAAATTCGTGCCTATACTGATGGTCATTGAAAATTTCGCCTGATCACACATCTTGTAAAGGTTTATAGCTCCCCACCATGTCACTCCCGGCATGAACAAGACGAAAATCCTCACGGATGCCATGCATGTCGAAAAGGATCTCAAGACTCACACCAGAATCATGGCGGTGCGCTCCGTACTGCTTGGCAACACCACCGCACATACTGCGGAGATTGCCGACGTGACACAGCGCACCGTACAGATGTGGGTTGAAAGGTTCGAGCTTGACGGCATCGAGGGCCTCCGTGACTCCCCCAACAGGGGCAAAAAACCAAAGGTTCCGGTCGGCAGGATAAAAAAGATCGCCACGAGGCTGCGCAGGATGGAAAAGCTCACCCCGAAGAAGCTGTGCAACTGGGTGCGCCACAGGCTGCATGTCACATACAGCGTGGGAAGCATCAGGAGGATCCTGCGCGCGATGGGGTTTTCGCTAAAGACATCAACTACCAAGCTGGCAGATGCTGCCGACGCAAAAGCTGTAAGACGGTGGCAAAGAGAGGCAAAAACTGCGATAAAGCTTGCAAAAAGGCGCGGATTTAGGATAACCGTACAGGACGAATCGATATTCGTCAGTACGGGAAGGGACGGCAAAAAGTTCTGGTCGCCCGTGGGGGACAGGATCGAGGTGGAACGATCCGGCAGAAGGGAGCGCGTCGTGGTATACGGGACGATTGCAGACGACGGAACCAGGCTGATGCGCACGTACGACAGGTTCAACAGCGCAAACTTTGTGCATTATCTTAAACAGGCGCACAAAAAGTGGGGAAAGGTCCTGATGGTGATGGACAACGCAGCACAGCACAAGACCAAGAAGGTCCGCAGATACCTAAAGAAAAATCCCGACGTTGTCTTGCTGTACCTGCCGGTAGCTAGGCCGGAGCTGAGCGCCATAGAGGCAGTCTGGAAGGATGCCAAGTACAGGCTGGTCACGTCTGCCTTTTACGACACGGTGGATCACCTCAAAAAGGCCGTCTCGGAATACTTTAGGACGTGTTCCATCAGGGTTGACATCTACAAGTATCTTGAGCGCAGCTTGTAAGGGAGGCGAAATTTTCAATGGTCATCAGTATAGTTGCTTAAGATGAGGTGACCGGGGTTGTTTCCTAATTCCACTTGCCTGTTCAATCTGTATGTTTTTCTGAATTTTCGCCCTTTTGCACGCCTGATCCATGTGGTATCTCAACGGTTTTCAGGAATTCTGACGAATTAGGAAACAACCTCGAGGTGACCTCTGCCCTCTCTTTGTCTGTGGGGGACAGGGGCAAGATTGCTACTTTCGTTTACGCATAAAATCTAGTAATGACTTCTTACCGCTTGCCATATTGAAGATATCAAAAATAAAAAAATTAGGAAAGGGGTTTTGAAAGCACCCCGGTAGCTTCCTGTCGTTATCGGTGTATGCGGCGCCGCCGTGGTGCCGCATATAAGGGTATGTCGCGCCACAGTCTTCCCAGAAGTACCGCATCAAATTATCCTAGGTTCGAAACAATTCAAATGAGGCTGCCTGCAGATCCGCATGTCGCCTCCTGCACCGCCACGAGTCGGTTACTTCTGGGAAGACTGACATAGGTAGCTATTATAAAAGGGGAGACAACGTAGAGTAAACAGGATGAATGGCAAAAACACCAAGATCACCATAACCACTCCGATATTCGATCTTGAGAACTATACACATACCGAGAGGATCGCCGATGTTGAAGCAGAAAAAGAGTCCTATTATGAATTTGGCTTTCAGAGATCAACATGTATTAGTAGAAGATGTATTCCTTTGCCCAAACACGAGAGTTGTCAAACCTCTCTCCACATCATTTTCATGTTGCTGATGTTTACTCCAACTACCGGCATGCTTTTTCTTAGCTGATCTGTAATCATGTAGCCTACTTGGCTAGCTACGTTCTGTTGCATCTCTTGCAGCATACGTCGAGTTTCTTCCGGGATATTTTGGCTCAGAATGTTTGCAGGGAGTTGGATCGGAACATTGACGTTGAGATTAAGCTGTGGCGGAGGCTGCCTGACTTTCTTCAGCTGTAGGGATCCAGAGTATTCGTGGCATTTGTTTGCCGATTCTATACATGCAAGGATTGCACCATCCTCCACATATTCATCCTGATCGTCACGGTCAAAATAATCCAGAGGATCTGTAAACGAGTTAAGCTTCAAATCCTTCTCGTATTGCAGGAACAGATTCCAGCATAATTTTTCCACCACTTCATCCATATCGTCGACTAGCAATCCTATCTGTTTTGCTTCGTGCCTCCCGATGGAATGTCCGTGAATAAATGTTCGCTCTGTTAATATCTCCACGATCTCCTGAATCTCTGTCGTAGTCAGCGTGGGTTTTACTTGGGAGAGCATTTTTCTTGCAACTGCCCTGATGTGGAAATGGACTCGGTTTACCTGGCCTAATCCGGGAGGGGATACTGTATCTGCAAGGGATTTTGTTAGCGTTGCCAGTGAGTTCTGATCCGTAATACCAACTTTGTCTTTTATGAAGGAGGTGTATGATGATATGGGGGTTATCGCCTAATTCGCCAGAATTCCTGAAAACCGTTGAGATGCCATATGGATCAGGTGTGCAAAAGGGCGGAAGTTCAGAAAAACGTGCAGATTGGGTCAAACAAGTGGAATTAGGCGACAACCCCCCCCTTTTACGACACGCCAGATCACCTCAAAAGGGCCGTCTCGGAATGCTTTAGAACGTGTTCCATCGAGGTTGACATCTACAAGTATCTTGAGCGCAACGTGTAAGGGAGGCGAAATTTTCAATGGTCGCCAGTAGAGTCAAAAATTGTAACAGCTCGGGCTTCGGAAGTGATTTACAATTTTAGGCACAAATTCTGTTTGATCGGCCTTCTTTGATGGCAAAATTCGTGCCTGAACTTCCAGAGCCCGAGCTGTTACCAAAAATTCCTGAGATTTCAGACACTGTTTGATTATCCAAGCTCCAATATTTGATCATATAGATATGCTTGAACGGGAAGCATGTTTTTAATAATTTTTCCCTGCTCGGATTTTTTCCCATATTTTCCAACAATTTTATGCAGCTCCCTAGTTTCTTCTGATCCTTCCAATTTCGATATCCTGCTTCGTTCAGTTATTATTTCGTTAATTTTACCGTTGATGTTCTCTATGTCCATCTCTTTTTTGAAATATTTTTGTATCAGGACGCTCATGATCTTCAAAAATAAAATATCTGACACATGTGTATATTCCCTGTATTTTGTATTTCCTAACAATTCGGTTATGAATTTAGAAAATCTTCCCTGATACGATGAATTCAGCTTTAACCTGCCTTTATCCTTGACGAGCAGGCTTTCTGGAAACGTGACAAGATCGTCTAATACCTGTTCAAACGATGGCGCTTCCCTTGTATAGTAAGATATTTCCTCACTTGCAATTTTTTCAAACGCACCGATAATTTCGTACATGGATATTTGCCCTGATGTCGAGTTAACCAAATTGCTGATGTCATAGATTTGTTTTGGAACGTCTGACTCCCTTTGTGGATCTATCCCTATGGTACCAAAGGCAAGTGTAGTCATTTTGTCTCCTATCAGTGCATCATCAGTAGTTGAAAATGTACACCATAAATCCGTCTAGCCGGGATCATGCCGCCGTCGCCCCACCCCGATCCTGTCGGCATCCGGCGCACGGAGGCAGCACGAATACAGAACCACGGCATACATCAGAGTCAGCAGCGCCATGACGCGGGTCTTTGGGTCTCCCGAGTCCCTCATTGTCAGCCATATGTTGCATACTGCAAGCGACATGTAAAACAAAAGCACACGCAGGACAGGATTCCTGCTGGTGGTCCGCGGCCTGACGCTCTTGGCACAGCGGTATCCGGTCTCTATGCCCCACCTGTTCCGGTACTCTCTTGTCACATGGCAGAACAGCTGCCGATAGCTGCAGCAGCGCACCGTGGTCGCAAACACGTGGTATCTGTCAAAGACGTTCTTTGCCTTGGACCTTGAGATCTTCTTGATGACCAGCGTGAACGTGAACTCTTTGCCGTCTGACGACCTCATGGTATACCTTGATACTGCCTTTCTCTTGCCGCGGGCGCGCTGCACTATGGCCCTCTTTATCCCCGGCGTCTTGACTGCGGGCATGATGAATGCAAACCCGGGTTCGGATATGGCATCCATTACATCGACCGAAAAGAACCCCCTGTCAAGCAGGATGATGCTGCGCCTTGACCCGAGCCTGGGCGTAATGCCCAGATCGGCGCATTTTTTGAGCATATTACGCACCAGATCGGCCTGTTTGTCGCCCTCGGTCACCATGCGGCAGGCCGTATGCACGTCGGCGCCGGCCTTGGATGTCAGCTTGCATGTCATGTACTGCTCATAGTTGATGGTGCCCCTGTCGCGCTTTGACTTTACCAGGTGCTTTATGTCGGTTTTCTTGTCGTATCTGGGCAGCTTGGTCTCGTCTATGGCAAGGACAGGCGCCTTGTGGCTCCTTTGGAGGGAGCAAAGCTGCCTGCCCACCGCCTCGGCGGCCGTGTAATGCAGCATTGCATCGCACCTTTTCTCCATCGTGGACAGTCTTGCGTGCCCCAGCTTTGCAAGAAGCCAGGCCGAGCTGGGCACCGCGGCCCCGGCGCCTTCTGATGCAAGAAGTGCAAGCTTTTGGGCGGTATAGTGCGCACATGCGGAACGCTCCGACATGGATGCAATCAGGCGGGAGGCGTCTTCCAGGCCCCACATGGCGTTGTGTCTTGAGGAGAACTTGATTTTCAGCATGCCTACTGCGGTAACCAAGAATTTAAATCCGGCCTCACCGTACCTTGTGTGGTGTTTCTGTTGGGTTTGGTTCATTATCAAGGTAGACAGGAACACCGCTGTTTATAGCTCGATTGGTGAAAAAATCATGTCAACTTGTTCAAAACATTCAGACACTTAAAAAGGGGGTACATTTTCAACTACTGATCATGATCATAAACTGTGATTGGAAAGTCTATTGTAAACCCTATGATTTCTTCCGAGTTGGAAATCTCTTTTGTCCTTATTTCAAGCGCATTGTTATAAAAAATCTCTATTTTTATTTGCGCGTTTTCTTGAAAGTTTGATTTATAGCTGCAATAGTATGTCAGCAGTGGTAATTGTTTATCCGCTCTTTCTCTTTCCGGCATGTGATTTTCCGGAATGGTTATTTTGCCACTGAGTTTATCTCTGACCTCCTTCATGGCCGCTACTACTTGCTCTCTGGCGTGACTGGTTACCATGTCTATATCCACGCTTAGTCTGCGCAGTTCCTTGCCTTTGACGTGAAATGGCACCGCCATTCCGCCTTTGACTGTACAATCAGGTATCTTTTCTTTGATGTGCGCTAGTGCCTCAAAGTCCATGATGAATTGCTCAACAGGATACGGTTTTTGAAAATTATTTTCCTTCTGGATTTTTTCTATGTTGGCCCGTTCTAGCTGATCCTTGAAGTGAAATTCTACCACTGTAGCTTACCACCCAGTATAACTTCAAGCGTACCGGCCTTTTTGATAAAATTTGCATATGTTCTTAACTCCCCATAATCTATGAGGTTGTATCTTTGCATGGCTGCAAATATTCTTCGAAGCTCCATTTTGTCTAGGGGAATGTCATGTGTTACCATCTCATTTACCAAATCAAGATATGCCTTTTCCGGCAATGCGATTGTTGATCCCCTGATCACCGAATACTCCCTTACTGCAATTATCGTACCTGTTGCTGGGATTTTTAACAGTGCATTTAATGTGTTGAGATCCGGCTTGTTTACAACGGTGAACTTTTCTCCAAATTTTTCAATTAATGTATCTGCCACGTATTCTCCTTTCGCCGGCTCTGTATGTATCGTATATATGATCTTGTCACGCAGACTGTGCAGATACGGTGCCAGTGTTGATAGTGCTGTAAACTGAAACCTAAATCCGATCTTTTCCCTAAGATGCTCATGGGCTTCAAATAACTCATCAACCAGATTATAGTTTGCAATGGTGGGTAGCTCTGCCTGCCTGTCCCTGGACTCCTCTCTTTTGCTTGGTTTTTTAGACCATTCTTGCATGAATTCGCCAAAGATCTGATTTCGTTGCCGTATTGCATCCTCTAGTTCTGGCCGACTCGTGAGAACTTTGACCTCTGACGCTATCATGCCAATTAAAAACAATGGGTTTTTTACAAACTTGAACGCGTTGTTGTTTTTGTTTATGGTTATTGTAATGCCTGAACTGCTCTTGCCTATTGTATAAAGAGGGGCCTCATCTAGTGCATCCAGGCGTATTTCTATTGGCTTGCCGCCTGCCTTCATGGCCAATCTGGGGGTCTTGCTCAAAATGTCTGCTGCAATTTTTGCCTGTACACTGCTGTCTAGATGCTGGTGTGGTGATTTTTCATCAAAATAATCAAACACCGATTTTACCGATGCGAATATCACTTTTTTTGATTTTGACAGGCGCATAGTATCTTTTAATTCCGCAGACATCTTAAACGCCTTTAGCACTTCTTGGTACTCTGGACTCTCTTCGATGAATTCACTCTTGTTAAAATTAACCGGCACGTGATCCAAGTTCAATTCTCCAATTATTCTTGCATTTTCCGGATGTGCAGAAAACCCAAACTTCTCGTGTGCTTTGATTAATCTCCCGTTCCTGATCAAATGAATTCCATAGTGTCCCTTTATGGATCTTTTTTTAAGTAGCTCCACATGGCCCCAAACCTCATTGTTGTTTGACAGCTTGATCCTAACTCTGGTCATGCTGCCTTCTGCAGTGTCTGGTTTTTCTGGCTTGCAAGGTACGCTGTTGATTCGTATTGATACCTGATTAGATTGCAAGTATGGGGCATAGCGTATTCCGAAGCTGTTTTTGAATTTTGATACCTGATTTGGATATATTGGAACCTTTAGATTCCTTAGTGTGATTGTCGTGCCATGCCAGTTTTGCCCTTTGTTTAATTCCCTTTCGTACATTTGGAAATTTTGCCAGTTTTGCGACTTGTCTGACAGCCATTTGTCCTCATCGTATTCTACTTGGTATTCCTTATCTGAACCAACCCTTGATGTTACTATAATGAAATTTTTAGCCAATGCCGAGCATGCACTTTTCATTCCCATGCCAAACTGTCCTAACTTCCCTGCCGTTTTTGCCCCACCCGCAATTGTCATTGCATCGGCAAGACCCCCTCCATCCATTCCATGCCCATTATCCGTGACCTCGATCCTTTTTTCTCCCGGTTTTAATTGGACCACAATTTCTTCCTCCTTGTCTGCAATCCTAGCATCGATGGAATTGTCCAATAATTCTGCAACGGCCTGTTCTGTACTGTATCCTACCAGTCCTAATTTTTGAATGAGTGACTTGTCTGGAGTTATGTCCACCTTTCTAACCATTGTAAAATGAACCTAAATCTAGAATTTAAGGCTTTTTCTTCATTTATAATCATTACACACCATTTTATGTAGATTATACAGTTTTTAGAAGATGTATAATTCTAGAATAACATACTTTTTCTAGATTTATAATCATAACATGCCTATTTGGCTTGAATTCGAGCCTATTGTGGGTACGAGGTCACCTACCCCCACCAATCAGGCACGAATTGGCATGTATGATTATGATTTTCACGCCTGACCAACGGGGGGACGTGACCACATACTATGTGGTATGAGGGGGGTTAAACACATGATAAAAGCACCCAGCCACAGCCATGATAATGGATCAAGCCCCTTACGCGACAAGTGCCTTACGCACCATCTGTCGAATGGGGATATCCGGGCTGCTGTGTTCATGTGCCTTGCGCACCGATGGATGGTACGAGTTTACCCCTCAGGCGACGCTGCCAGTCAGGGTCTTGACGAGCATTTCCCTCACGCCGCACCCCCGGGCGCGCCAGTTCATCGCGCACGTCATCAATACGGTGAACATCTCCATGCCTTCCATGGTACGGAGTCCTTGGAATACCTTGCGCGCAATTACGGACGGCCTCAGCATGCGCTCGGCTAGGTTGTTGGTGGGCTCCATACCCGGATGCAGTATGAACGTGTAGAGAAATTCAGAGGCGTTCCCAAGCTTTGTGGCAAAGCTCTCGCATCCGGCCTCCCTGCCGAATGCCTCGGCCAGCCCGCGCGTTTCTGCCACCAGCATGTCGTGCCGGGCGGCGCCCTCCTCCTCCGGCGGCCCCAGCCCCTTGGCATGGATGAACTTTTTCTTGAGTGTATCATACAGCGCGTGGGCCTGCCTGGAAGCCTTGCAGGCCTCCCTGGCCTCCCGGAGTATGCGGATCCGGCACCACTGCCTGGTCTTGAATGCGGCGTATACGCCGTACCCGTCGACTGTGACCGGTTTGTCATAATACGGAAAGTTCATGTCAACTACGGCCCTGCCCCTACTGGGTGCGGCCAGCGTGTGGACGCCGGTGACGGTGCCGTCCCTGTTCCTGCCCACGACCACCCATATGCGGGCCGTCCTGCCGTTGTATGGCATGGCAGTCTCGTCAATATGCAGATAATCAGAATCCCTGATGGCCTGCCTGATGCTCTCTACGCCGGGCTTTATCGCATTGGCGCCGGCCCTCAGGCACTGCAGCACGCCTGCCTCTGAGACATCCATGCCCAGGATTTCTGAGCACAGTGTGGCCGTGGCCTGTATGGAGGCAGGTGCCACGCGTATTGCGGCCATCATCCCCGTGATGTTTGGTCCAAACTCGGTTCCCGGCACGTTCCATGACCTGTCGTCTTCGATACACATGTTGCCGCAGTCGGCGCATTTGCGCCTGTATGCGGTGTGCTGTGTCGTGACCGGCTCGGGCCTCTTGGGGGTATCGGTCACAAGCTTGGAGAAGATCTTTTTCGGCTTCTTCATGTTGGTGCTGCCGCACTTGCCGCACTTTTTGGGGCAGTGCTTTACAAATTCGGTCGGCATTCTCTTGTGTGATATCCCCTCGTGTCCCTGCCTGCGGCCCGGCTTTGCCTTTGCAGATGCCGGTACGTTGCCTGATGCCTTTGCAGCAGCAGTCTTTTTCTGCCTGGTCGGAATCGAGTTCTGCGAGGATGGGGTGTGCGGGTTTTCGTAATATTTGATGTGCTGTCTGAGCTGCTGGTTTTCTGCTTTCAGTTCGGCAGTCTGCGCCTCAGATGCTGCTACCCCCTCTGATCCCTTTTGCCTGTACCAGCTGATCTGTGATGCCTGCATCACGATTGTCACCGAGGACTCGGCCATCTGTTCGACAAGCATGGCTATCGTCTGATCCTTGTCTGCGATGATCCTGTCCTTCCTGCCCAATTCGGCTATGGTGCGGGCCAACTCGTCGCGTAGTATCTTGGTCTCTGAATCAGGCAATGAATACAGGTGTGATCTGGATGCATATGGATCCAGATGGTGATCAAAAATTGGCCTTGTGCTCAATCTAAATTATACGGATGAGGGGTAAACTCTTACGATGGATGAGTGCAGCTTCTGGGGTTCGTCGAACCACAGTCTGCAAGGAGGTGAGGCGAAAGGATTGAAAAATAACAGCTCGAATCAAGCCGTTCCTGGTTTCAGGCACGAATCTGCCCGGGAGGGGGCCTCCGAGGTGGCAAGACTCACGTCTGAGATTTCAGAGCCCAAACTGCGTTCAGGCACGGTTATGCAAGATGCCTTTAGAAAGACAGTTAAACGCCAAAAACCCTGCAGTGTTTCATGGTAAACCACTGGCTGGCAAAGCAGGAGCCGGGCGGGCCACGTGGATGCAGTCTTGAGCAGCTCAGGACCGACGGGAAAACCGTCTGGGACGGAGTCCATAACAACCTCGCACTCAAGCACATGAAAAACATGAGAAGGGGAGACCTTGCACTGTTCGTCGTGCACTGCTCGTACGAGGTCATCTTCCCTTAAACAAATAGGTGTGAATTTGCGTGTAACTGTGGGCTTTTATGCCTATATAGGGCAAAATTGCTAATTTCGTTTACGCAAAGTCTAGTAATAATTTCTCACAGCTTGCCATATTGAAGACATCAAAAACTAAAAAATTAGGAAAGGGGTTTGAAAACACCCCGGCAGCTTCCTGTCGTTATCGGTGTATGCAGCGCCGCTGTAGTACCGCGTATAAGGGTATGCGGGGTCGCAGCTAAGTGAAATGTGAATGGGGTTTGTTTTTGCCTTGTTACTGAGGCGTCGTGCCTTCTACCCGGTTTCTGTTTTTACTCGATTTCTTGGCGCATTTCACTTAGCTGGGCCGACACGTAGTATGAATTCGCCTGTCCTGCCTGAATTTAATTAAAGAGTTGGAATCTGTGTGTAATTTTTGGTATTTTCACGTACAGGTGAATTCATACGGGGGGGGGGTATCTTGTCAGTCAATGTATGTACCAAATCGATCTTTTACGCATTCCCTGATTTTCTGTTGGGATGCCTCATCGTCAGGACCGAAGACATAGAACTTGTTGATGGTGGATTTGCTGGTGCTAATGGGGGAAAATTCGTCCAGTTTTCTCGGAGTCCCCTTCCACATGATCATGATCTCTCCCTCGTAAAGATTTACCGGTATTTCTGAAGAGTGGACAATTACATTGTGTCTCTCGATGCCTGCATCCTTTGCAATGTTATCAGCTAGTGACTGCATGTCGTCTTCACTCATCCTAGATATGCGGTCACGTGTTTGTGCGTTGGGTATTTCCTTGTCGGGCAGAGATTCTATGGCCTTTTTGAGAAGCCTCCTGCGTTGTATCCGCTTTAGGATCTGGGCCGCCCTGCTTTTCTCTCTGCCTAGAATACGGTCGTACAGTCCGCGATCGTCCAGGCATGTGTAAAAACTCAGAAACTCCTTGTGGGACTTGCTAAGATCCGTGTCAGTGCACAGTGCGTCCTTTGGTATGATGTTCTCCTCGTTCACTGCCAGGTCTAGGGCCTGAAGGAACATCCTGTCTCCAATCAGACGGGTGTGATGCTTGTAGACTTGCGCATGCATCAGATATCTGCCCAGCCTGTAACTTTCAATGGCATCTTTGCCTTTCGAGTCTACGCAAATCTTTTGTTCGATCTGATCGTTGGTGCTGGTAAGGGTGTGAATTATGCGATGGAGGTCAAACTGTCCATAGGCCACACCGATATGATACGAATCGCGTCTCAAGTAATCCATCTTGTCTACATCCAGGGGGCCGGAGACTATATCGGCTGCTAGGGAGCTTATCTTTGAATCCAATCCGGATACCGGCCTATGATCTAGCAGATTGACTACTTTTTCTGCCTTGTCGCCCAGTATTGAGGAGATGTCATGATCCTCCCTTATCAGCATCATTGAGATCCTGTCGTGGTCGATCCTTTTTCCGTTGACATTTTTCATCACCTCTTCAAACAGGTGGGAGAATGGACCGTGGCCGATATCGTGTAAAAGACATGCCAGTCGTACGATCTCCCTTACTTCGTCATCCAGTGCGATCTGTTTTGATACCCGGTCTGCCAAGTAGGTAGCTCCTAAGGAATGCTCAAATCTGGTGTGGATTGCTGTAGGATATACCAAATACGCGTGGGAGAGTTGCTTTATGCCATGCATTCTACGGAACACGGGAGTGTCGATTATTTTCATCTCCAACTCGGACAAGTCTATGAACCCGTACAGAGGATCTCTGATAGATTTGAATTGAAAATAGCTGTTATGATATTCTGGCAAGATTTAATCGTTCCAAGAGCTGTGCGCCCTGCTCTACGTCGTCTTTGGACACATTCCATCCGAGCTTTCTGGCATATTCCACTGCATCTGAAAAGGACATGTCGTCTTTATGCTCTGAGCAAAACAGGTAGTGGATTTTGGATGCATACGATAATGGGGCGGTTTTTAATTCACAAAAGTCCCTGCATGTCTTGACTATCTCAGCAACCTTCCCAAACATGTCCTTGTACTTCTCTTTTGTCTTTTTGACTATCTCTTGCCCATCATTGGTAAGACCGTATGTGTATCCATCATATATGGATCCCGGAGTGCTGGCTTCGTACAAAAAAGAATACGACACCATCTTCTCTAGCGCCCATCCCAAGCCTGGGCTGAACGGCCCGTAATAGTGAGCCACATACGGTGGCACATCAAGTTCTGGAATCTTCTTGCTGGAAAGGTAGACGAGTTTTTGGATCGCAGTCCTTCCCCTTATTGTACCATTATTTGCGTCTAATACCGAATAAATCGTATCATGCACGTCTGCGCCCAACATCTATCCACAAGAACTACAAGTAATTTAATCTTAGTGAAGCTCCCAAGGTTGCCATTTGGTAAACGGCTAACAAAAGCACAACTTGCTATTTCTCGTTTGATAATGTGATCTTGAACTGTATAAAAAAGAAGGTATACTGTCCAGTCTTCCCAGAAGTAACCCATCAAGTGACTTCAAACTCGAAGCAGTTCAAGCAAAGCCTCCTACAGATCTGCACATGGTCGCCTACACCTACACGAGTCGGTTACTTCTGGGAAGACTGACTGTCAGTCTTCCTCGAAGTACGTGATTCATGACTGTGCAGATGGTGGTGGGCGAATCTGCAGGCATCATAATTTGATTTGTCTCAAATCCGTGGCCGCTTTCTGGGTTACTTCTGGGAAGATTGATTGTCGGCACCCAGATTTCCTTCCGCCGTCTATGTGCGGAGCCACAGTGGATGTAAGTATAATGGTATGTCGCGCCATAGCTTGTTGCACAACCGTGCCTGAACGCGCAAAAACAACCAGTCTTTTGTACCTAAAATCGAGGTTGTGCAACAGACTATACGCCATAGCTTGTTGCATAGCCCTGTCTGAAATTTGAAATTTGACCGAAGATCACTATGATGATCAACGAAACTTGGCCGAGAAAGTAATGGATCATGAGGATGTCTTGCATGGTATCAGTTGACACGTACGGACAATGCAAAGTGCGTAGAGAGGGGGGCAGGCCTGGCTGTTAGGTACGACCCCGGCTGGGAGAAGGATCTCAAGGATGCCAACCGCCACAAGGGGGGCGCCCACTTCCTGTATGCAGAAGGCATGATAATGGCCGCGGCCGCCCTCAGGACCGCATTTATGATACCGTACAGGCTGGCTGTCAGGCATGTTCGGGGAAATGCCAAGGGGTATGGACTCGCTGTGCTACACCACGATATTCAGGAGGATGCAGAAGCTTGACGTCGACATTGCAGAGCACATAATTACCGTGCGCGACAAGTCCAACAACCTGGTCATGATAGCAAGATGCCACGGCCCCGGCAGCACAACCGAGGCGAGTGGATACGCAAGAAATGGAAGGTAGGGCGCGGGTTCGTCAAGATGCACCTGATGGTAGACGCAGACACCAAGCAGGTGCTGGCAGTGTCCGTTACAAGCGAGGCAGTCGGCGACAGCACGGAGCTGCCTACGCTGCTTGAGGCGGCGGCCAGGAGCATCAAGAATGAAGAGCAGCAGGACTGCCCTGGCAGCGCGGATACGGTCAAGATCCCCCGCATGCTTGCAGACGGAAGATCACCGCTGGATATACTCGGCACCGGCGAGGACCAGAATACACCGGACAAGATTCTGCTTGCAGACGGCGGATACGGTTCAAGGAAGAACGTAGCCGAGTGCCACAAGCGCGGCGTAAGGCCACTCATACGGCTCTTGACAAGCTGTAATGCTAGGGGCAAGGGCAGCGGCGACAAGTGGCCGGCTGGTGCGATGGCAGCTCGGGGGCGGATCCAAGGTGCCGGTGGGCAACCTGTCAAGGGAGGAGAGGCAGGAGAACCTGCGGTACCCGAAGAGCACGGTCGGCTTTGGCAGTAGATGGATCGTCGAGATCGTGATATCGGCCATAAAGTGCATGTTCGGCGAGGACGTAAAGGCCCTCAGGTGATCCAACATAGTGCAGGAGGTAAAGTTGAGGATATGGCTGTACAACAAGTGGATCGCAGAGGCGGTGGCTGCCATGTCAGTACTTCCTAGATGTACTTTTACAGGCACGGTAATTACGTAATTTGGAGAAGACCTTCTGCGTAAACGAAATTAGCGGCTATGCCGTGCCTGGTCTGCAAAAGCACACCTAGGAAGTACTGATGTAGGAACCGGGCGCCGGTAGTGATCCGGAAGGATTGGTTGGGCTCTAGTCGGAGTTATGCAACAGGCTAGATCCCCCTGAACCTGGGATCCTTCATCTCGTGCCAGCCCACATGCTACATGGCATTAGAATAGATGCGCTCGTACCGAAGCCATTTCTTTTGACGTGACTTGGCATTGGATGCAGTAACGAGTCCCAGCTCCTTCATTATCCCGTATACGCGACCGTAGCCTATAACGTGGTCTGCATCCTCAGTCTTCCCAGAAGTAACCCAGAAAACGGCCCCGGATTTGAAACAAATTAAATTAAAGTATGAGGTCACGTCCCCCTGTTGACTAGGCGTGAAAATCATAGTCATAGATGTCAATTCGTGCCTGATTGGCAGGGGCAGGTGACCTCATACAAATTAAATTATGATGCCTACAGATTCGCCCGCCGCCATCTGCACAGTCATGAGTCACGTACTTCTGGGAAGGCTGCATATACAAAAAACTTCAATAGGGCCTTATTCAAAATATGTTTATGGTTAATGACTTGGATTTACTTGAAATGATCAAGTCAATTAAAAAGGCTGGAATTGGGGATCCAAAAAAACTCGATTTTTATCATAAAATTATAGCCGATTTAGGTAAATCTCTTCAACCAAGAGACCGTAATTATATTACCGATCTTTACCAAGAAATTATTAACAATCCCCACATTAATGAGAAAAATCCAAAATTTGATTTTTCTGAAAACATATGTGAAGTAAAAGGAAAAATTGCTTCTGCCAAAGAAAACTATCAAACTAAGGCTAAAAACAAAATTGAATCGTCTAAATTCAAACTTGCAGGTGGAAAATTTTGTACGCGATGTGAAAACAAATTGGGATTTAAAAAAAATAAACCTGAAAAATCATGGGGAATTCAAGGCAGTCTTTGCAAAAATTGTTTTCAATATGTTAAAGTAAATGTTACAGAATATCCAGCATTCTATAAACAAGGACAGCTTCGTAAAAAAGAAAAAGTAAAAGGCAAGATTTCTATTCAAAATTTTGATAACACCCATAGGATTGTTTATGGTACAAAAGAATTCCCTAACTTAGAAACCATTCTTGCATCTAATGTAAAAAACTATCAAATCATCAATTATGAAGAATATTGTAAGCGAAAAAAAATAATGACAATTGGATTACGAAGTACGATTTCATTACCTCATTTACTAATCCAGTACACTGATAAAAATAATCGTGAACAAGAACTTATTTTGCAAATTAAGGATCTTTCAAACGCTTACAACTCAGTAGGAAATCTAGTTTTATCAAATCCATCTGAAATTAAAAACGCCAAACAAGAATCATTTTCCGAAATCAAAGAATAAATCTAGCATTTATTCATCGGGATCAAATTTTGAATGCCTCCAGTCTTCCTAGAAGTAACCGATTCGTGGCGGTGCAGGAGGCGACATGCGGATCTGCAGGCAAACCTCATCTGAATTGTTTCGAGCTTGGGATGATTTGATGCGGTACTTCTGGGAAGGCTGGCCTCATGATCTAATTTTTATTTATGAATCTGACACCATCTTTATTGGATAAAAAAAATGATGTTCGTTCTAGGGTCTTACAGGCAGTTGAAGTCAGTATTGTAGGACCTAGAGGCGGCATGGATGAAGTACTTTTAGGACATCCCACACAAGAATATCTTGCTGGAATATTATTTCCTAAAGAGACTCCCATAAGCAGAGAAGATGATGAACAAAATTATACCGTCATTGATGGTGGTGATGGGGATAATTCATTTGATGACCCACTTACAATCAATACAGGCATAAAACCTTCTTCGTTTGGATTGACTTTTTCTGTTGATAGTAATGCATCCGAAATTATAGCTGATGTTGAGTATGGTTCATATTCTTCTCAGGAAGTTAAAGTTGGCCAGAAGTCTAAGAACGGTTATCAAAGAACTTCTCACTCTGAACTCTTCTCTATTCCTATGGTTGACTCAAAAAAAGAAACAATACCTTTTGCAAGCAAATCTGATTTTAAACTTCAATATTCCGTAAAAAAACACGGAAAAAAATTCATCGTTAGCATATTTGTGATTAATGACTTTGATCACAGGTCTCAGGAATCAGTTCCTGCAGAAGCCTGCATCTTTCAACCGAAAATTAAAATTCACTCTAAGCAAGATGGAGAAAAAATATTTGTTAACACTAGTTCTGATTCTGACAATTCTAACAAAGATTTAGAAGAAAAAATATTTGATCTAATGTTTAGAAACAAACAAAGCTTTTCCATTGGACATGGATGCTCGGTAATGTGGAATGACAAGGACATCGAAAACAACAAAGTTAGTAAATTAGAAACAACTTTTGTTCCAAAAACAACTCTCCCTAAAATTGAACCGATGAAATCCGATCTTGAATGCCTTTCTATGGAAAAATTATTCAAAGTAAAAGACATATCTGAATATTCTGAATTAATCAAGCCTCTTGTTCAGCAATATCGTAATTGGATTAAAACTGAACTTGAAGATAAGCTGGAACAAATTCCTGATTCCCAAAAAGATGCTGCTTTAAACCAAATTGAAGAATGCAAAAATGCTGTCCAACGAATTCAAAATGGCATTGATATTATTTCAAAGGACAAAATTGCTGGCGAATCATTCTCATTTGCAAACAGGGCTATGCTTCTTCAAAGATCCTATGGATTTTGGGCCATGGAAAATAGGAAAAATGGAAAGGTTGACGGTACAGGACCAAAACAACTTTCTGGATATTGGAGGCCATTTCAACTTGTTTTTGCACTTGCAAACATAAAATCCATCACTGATCCTAAAGATGAAGAACGCGAAATTGCAGATCTCCTATGGTTCCCTACAGGCGGAGGCAAAACTGAAGCCTATTTAGGAATAATTGCATTCACACTAGCACACAGAAGATTACGTATTGAAAATCCAAAATTTCGAAAATACGGCACTGCTGTTTTGATGAGATATACTTTGAGATTGTTGACTCTTCAACAGTTTCAGAGAGCTGCAACCCTGATGTGTGCATGTGAAATTATACGAAGAATAGATGAGAAAAAGTGGGGGGCTGAGCCATTTTCAGTTGGTTTGTGGGTTGGATTAAACACCACTCCTAATTCACTAGAAGGTGAGTCGAGTGCCGAAGAAGCAATTGAAAAAGCAAAACAAGGATACAAACCAAAGGAACACAACCCAATCCAACTAATTTCATGTCCATGGTGTGGTGATAAACTATATGATGAAAGTAATCCCTACCTGCTAAAGTCCACCTACAAGATTGGTGGACTGCCAAAACAACTCAGAATATTCTGTTCTAATTCTAATTGCTCATTTTATGACAAAGGAAACAATGATCATAACATTCCTGTCCTGGTTGTAGACGAAGATATTTACAAAAGATGTCCCTCATTGATAATTGGAACAGTAGACAAGTTTGCACAGATTGCATGGAAATGGCAAACCGGTGCAATATTTGGACGTGTCAATAAACAATGTGAAAAACATGGGTTTGTTTTAGATGGTATTACTCCGCATTGCGGGAAACATAAAGATTACAAAACAAAACTATTCTCTGATCATGGTGCAGAATTCCTTGAACCTCCTGAGCTTATCATTCAGGATGAACTGCATTTGATATCTGGACCATTAGGCACTCTTACTGGTCTTTATGAAACAGCGATTGATATTTTATGTACAAACGAAGATGGTGTTAAGCCAAAAATTATTACATCCACTGCAACAACTAGAAAAGCCCGCGAGCAAATTAAAGACTTGTTTAACAGAGAGCAAAGCAACATTTTTCCACCTCAGGGTTTTGATTTCGGAAATTCCTTTTTTGCTAATGAAGTGCCGTTAAGTGAGGATCCAGGCAAGTTGTATGTGGGCATTTGTTCTACTGCAAAAAGCGGACTCACCATCTTGGGAGGAGTCTCTGCAGCAATTCTTCAAAAAACCCGCTCCTTGAAAACAAATCAAGAAGAGAACGGATTTACTGATAGCGATATTGACCCATACCACACTCTGGTATCTTATTTCAATAGTATTCGTGAATTAGGCGGAGCTGACAAAATGTATGACGATTCCGTGCCGGGTTATATCAAAAGAATTTACAACAACTATGACAAGGACACGAAAAAAGAATCGTTCCAATCCGCATTCAAGGAGGAATTGACAAGCAGGGTAGACTCAGGAAACATTCCAAAAATCCTTCAGAGTCTCGATGTAAAGTTGGGCTCTAACCAAAAGCCCGTTGATCTTTTGCTTTCTACAAACATGCTATCGGTAGGTGTTGATATTTCAAGACTTGGTGTGATGATTATCAACGGCCAACCAAAAAACCATTCTGAATACATTCAGGCATCTGGAAGGATTGGAAGAGACTCACCAGGATTAATCTTTACGATCTATAATTACTTGAAACCAAGGGACCTTTCTCACTATGAAAATTTCCATTATTATCACACAACTTTTCATAAGAATGTTGAGCCTGTAAGTCTAACTCCCTTTGCACCTCGCGCAAGAGATAAAGCTCTGTTCGGAATTATAGTTGCCTTAGTAAGGCTATTAGAAAAAAATATGTCAAAAGATGACAAAGCTGGAACATTTGATAAGAAAAAATTTGATATTGAAAAATTATTGAAAAATATCAGAAACGAACTTGCCGAACGAGTAGATTCTGTAGATCATGGAGAACGTGAAAGCACTCTGGAAGATTTTGATAAGTTAATTACTGAATGGCATGAAAGTGCAATTCAATACAAACCTTTACGCTATAGAAAAAACCCTTACAAACGCGAAGAAAACATGAATTTTCTTCTAGGCTCTGTTGAATCATACTATGAGGGACTTGTTCCCATTCCAAATTCATTGCGTGATGCTGAGCAAAGCACACTATTGAGATATGTTTCGTCCATAGAAGAAAAAGATGTTTGACCAACCAAAAAAATTCCGAGAAAGCCCAGGTAGTCTAAGACCTAGTCAGTTAACAGCTACTTTTGGTCCTGGCTCCATTGTACAACTTGAACATGATTCTGTACTGGTAATGGGATTAAACTATTGGGGTGACTTTGAAAAATTCTCTAAAACATTACATCATCCCTATCTTGAATTGGTACAAAAAGTTGACAAATTCTTAATGCCAACGTCTGTAGAAAAAATGCAAACAATTCCTTGTAAATCCTTCCCAAAGTGGGGCGTTTGTTCAAAATGCAATAACCTTCAAAGGCACAAGGATGTCCCTGCTGATGGAAAACGCTTCTTCAAATGCGATAACTGTGGAGGTGAATTGTATCCTGCTAGATTTGCAATTACCTGTGAGAAAGGACATCTTGATGAATTTCCATGGATTGAATGGGCACATAGCGAAGGCGGAGAAGGAAAACAATGCAATAAACCTAATCCTAAACTGAAATTTTATGCCAGAGGAATAAGTGCGGGTCTGGGAGATTATGTTGTCCGTTGTGAAGACTGTGGTTTAGAAAGAAGCTGCAGTGGCGCAACATCCAAGCAGGGACTAACTGGAGTTGTAGGTGCGTGTAGTGGTTCTAGACCTTGGTTAGGCAATACAACTGAAAAATGTGAAAATGACGAACACGTTCCTACTCCTGTACATGGAGTTCAAATAAGATCTTCAAGCCTGTACTATCCGTCTACTATAAGTGCACTATACATTCCTGAATGGCTACATCCAATCCAAAAAAAAATTTCAGATGAAAAAGATCAGTTAAAAGGAATGCTGGACATGAACACTCCTGAAGAAATTGCAGAAAAAGCAACATTGTTTTCCACACTAAGACAACCTGAAGGAAAATACACCAATGATGAAATAGCAAGACAAATCAAAAAAAGATTTTCTGGCGAAAACCTGTTGGGACGCAATCCCACGGAATTACAAATTAGGAACAAAGAATTTTTTGATCTTAGGGATAGCGACACTGCAGATTTTGACGGAGGTGATCTTCTTGACATTAATGATGTGGATTTGGATGAATTTCTAACTCCTTACGTTGGCAGCCTTAAACAAATTAAAAGAATCACTGAAATTAGAGTAATTCGAGGATTCACACGGGGAAATGCTCCCGATCCTTATTCCCAAGAGGAAGACAAAGAAATTCATTTTTGCAAACTATCTAAACGAAAAGTCGATTGGTTGCCCGCAATTGAAAACAAGGGTGAGGGAATTTTGTTTAGTTTGAATGAAGAAAAACTTAGAGAATGGGAAAGCAAGCCTGAAATAGTTAGCAGGTGCAAGCCTATAATTCAGGCATATCACAAGTGGGCAGAAAACAGAAATTGGAAAAAACATGAAGAATTGCTTCCCAGATACTTGTTACTGCATACTCTTTCTCATGTATTGATTCGAGAATTATCTCATTTGTCCGGATACAATGAATCCTCCATAAGAGAGAGAATTTACCGGGGTAAGAAATATAACGGAATTCTGTTGTATACTGCATCTCCTGCGTCTGATGGAAGCTTGGGTGGGCTTGTAAGACAGGGTGAAACCAGAAAATTTGGAAAAATTTTACGTTCGGCAATTAACAAGTCAAAATTCTGTTCACGGGATCCTTTGTGTGCTGAAGATAACCCTATTGAAAAAACTGAAGCGCCGTTACACACCCGATTGAATGGCTCTGCATGTTATGGTTGTGCGCTATTGCCCGAAACAAGCTGTGAAAACATCAATCGTCTTTTGGATAGACAGCTTTTATTCAATGAAGATTATGGATTTTTTTCTGAAATGAAATGACTGACTCAGTTAGAACCAACATCGAAAATTTGGTTTTAGAATTGTCAAGCAAAAAAATTCTACAATTAAAAAAACTAATTGCTGAAAACAAAATCGACAAAACTACAAATTTATTTGAACTACGTTCAAAACTAAATCTTACGAGTGATGAAACAACAATTGTAAAAAATGCGTTGGAGAGTTTTGATGATCTTAATGCTCTTCTATTGTCAATTGATCTGATCAATGAAATCTTTAAACTTCGAGATACAAACGAAAAAAGTCATTCACTCGTATGGACAAGCCCTTTTGTTTTCAATGAAGATGCTGACAACACAAAAACCACTCTTTTGGATATGATTGATTCTGCAAAAAAATCAATAACTATTGTTGGATATACTATTGAACATGACACAAAAGAAATTTTTGCAGCATTAGAGCATGCTTCTCAAAAAGGAATTTCAATTAAATTGCTATTTGATAGTGCTGAAAAATTTGTGCCGTTAATAGACAAAATGTGGGAAAACAAGGGTACCTTACCCCACCTGTATTCCTATAAGCCTAAAGATTCTAAGAAGAGCTCCCTTCATGCGAAAATCATGATAATTGATGAAAGAGAATTGCTTATAACTTCTGCAAATCTGACTGGAAGGGGAATCTCTAGAAATGTGGAAGTTGGAATTCGTCATAAAGGAAACTCTGCTAAAAATGCCGAAAAACTGGTTAAATCATTAATTCAAAATGGGTATCTAGTGAAAATCTAATGGAAGATGAAGAAATTCAGCCTCGTGTGGCAACCTCTGCACAAGAAAAATGTGTTGAACGATTCAAAGAATTATGGTCCATTGATGAAATGAAAAATAATGTCATTCCTGACATGAGCCCAAATATTTTGAAAATTTATTCAATCAAGGACATGAAAATTTCCAATCATAACAAACTTGCTCAAATTCTTTATGATAGTGTAGGTTCCAGATTCCTTCGTAGTATTGAAAATAACACATACAAGCGTCATGATTTCCTCGAGCATATTCTTACTGCTGCCATATCAAAAAACATGGTAACTGAAAATGAAATTATTGATCTTGCAAAATCTTTTTACAAAACTAAAGCTAATAATATCGACAAATCTTCTGACAAAATAAAACACATTTCACAATTACCTGCTAATGGTAGCTGGGTAAAACAACTAGCAATATCTCTTGGGTTCCCTACGTCTGTTGCAGAAAAAGATAGCAAGGGTGAAGAATTTCACCCACACGAACATGTTGTACCGACACTAGATCTCAATCCTCTGTATGACTATCAGCATTCTACTGGCATGGAAATCAGAAAAATGTTAGAAGGTAGAATTGATGACAAAAGGATTCTAATTTCAGTACCTACCGGTTCAGGAAAAACCAGGATGATTGTTGAAACATTGATTGAATGGCTAAATGATGGAAAGCCTTCAAAAAATCACCGACAAAGAAATTCGAAATTTATTTTGTGGATTGCACAGTCACGTGAACTATGTGAACAGGCAGTTAGCGCATTCAAAACAACTTTCCAAGCTAAAGGCCGACGTGGGACTGTTCTTCACTTGCACCGGTACTGGGGAAATGACAAAAAAGAGATGCCTGTATCTGTTGAAAAATTAGATGAAGAATATTCTGAAAGAAGCGTAGTTGTATCCACTATTCAGTCTCTGATGGCAATATTTAGAAAAAACCCCCAAACAATCGAACAACTGTCTGATGTGACTTCCTGCATTGTTATCGATGAGGCCCATCACTCCATTGCTGATTCATACAATGCAGTATTGGGCAAAATGGGGTTTAACATCAACCGTAGAAAACAGGAAATTTCTACCAAGGGCATCATCTTAATCGGCTTAACTGCAACCCCATTCCGCGGTTCTGGAAACAACGTTGAGACTCAGACACTGTTGAGGCGATATGGTAGACTGTACTTCCCCACAATTCCTTACTATGAAGGCGAAGAAAACTTCAAGCCTCATGCACTAATTGACTGCCAAACCTATTCTACAGTTGACAGTGATGTTAGAATCATTGGGGAACGATCTTATGATCGAGACGGATTTATCAAAGATGAAGATTTCAGATGGAAAATTTCCAAGATAAAAAAATTCCTTGACCTATATTCTAAAAACGTATCTGATGAAAAAACCGAGTGGACTTTTGAAAAAGAACGAAACATCAATTTTCCCTTTCCTGAAGAAGGAGAATACAAAATCACATTAGAAGTTACTGACAATGAAGGTGAAAAGTCTGAATCATCTGTATACATAAAGATTTTACCAAAAACCAAAGAAACAGAAATCGATGATACTGATAAGCAAAAGTCCCTTTACAAAAAACTAATCAAGCGTAAGGTCCTCTGTGAGGTATATCACTGGATATTAAAATCGGGTTCAATTAATTTGTCTACTGATGATCTGAATTACTTGAAAAAATTTAAGGAATTCAAACCAGAGACAATCCGACAAATTGGAAATGACGACATACGCAATAAACGGATTTTAGACACTATTCACGACATCAAAACAAAACATAAGCGAGATAAAATTTTGTTTTTTGGGTGCAGTGTTGAACACTCAAGGGATATTGCAAATGCATTAAAGATTCTTTACAATATTGAAGCACGGTATGTTGATTCCAAAATGGGGATTGATCAGAGAATTGATGCAATTGAACAATTCAGAAATGGCAATGTGGAGGTATTATGCAATTATGATGTACTAACAACCGGATTTGATGCTCCGAACATTAACTGCGTCTTTGTAGGGCGACCTGTTAGGAGTACTTTGATGTATACACAAATTATTGGAAGAGGGCTTCGTGGAACAAAAAGTGGAGGTACTGATGACGTGTTACTGGTTGACATTGATGACAATTTCCAATTACATGAAAGCTATGGTTATTCAAATTTTGATAAGGGTCTGACTGAACTAGGCTGGAAAGTGTTTAGCGAATACTGGAAACCTTGGACCTCTGAACAGCCATCATTAAAACAAGACATTCCTTCCGAACAAAATCTTTACCAGCATTACTGCGATTCATGTGGAATTGTTGCTAAAGGAATGGATGAGATAAAGAAACTCTTTGAGATTGATGGCGTGGATGAGTTCATTGATGCTATTGAATCAAAAGATTGGCCAAATGTTCCCTCTAAATGTAAATCCTGCCTTAAATTAGAGATGGAGCCTGCATTTTCTTCAGAAATTGAGCCTGAAAATGATAAAGCAACACCGGAATTGCCTGAAAATAAGCCCATTTCTGCAGATTCTGAATCTTTTGAAAAAGAATGTCCAAGATGTCACACTAAAGCTGGCATTAACGAAATTGAGGAAATTTTTGGATATCTAACTACCAATGGAAAACAAAAACCCCAAAGCCATTGTAGAAAATGTCGCGATGAACAACTAAGAAGCGGAGCTACAAAAAAATGTCCTTTTGTAGGCTATCTGGAAAATCAAAACAATATTCAGGACAACTATCAAATGATCTTAGGACTGTATGCATTGGGAACCCAAAACGGTTCTTTACCAAAAGCAAACATGGAAGATGCTTGTAACACCCTTTTGAAGTATAATCCTGACAAGACCAGATCTTTAATAAATAAAAATCATAGTGTTTTTGGTGTCTACTATAGAAATAATTTGATTAAACATATTGATGCAATTGATGGCGATATTACTTTTGAAACAATCCTAAACCCCAAAAGATTTGAAAAGATTTGTAATGAAAAATTACATGACTATGAAGAAAGACAAAAGCTGAAAGAACAAAAACAGAAAGAGCTCGAAATTCAATCTTCAAAAAAACTCGATGAACATTTTTACAAATTAAAAGATTTGGCATTCGGACACGTTCCGACATATTCTCAATTTGATCAATCCACAAGCTCAGGGCTAAAAACACTCATGCATCGTCTTTATGGCGGATATGATAACTATCTAAAATCAAAAGGAGAGTCTGTTTTAAATGATCCCAAACTACAAGATACTTTGTACGAAGAATATTTTGAATTGTATAGCCTTGTAAAAATTCCTGTAACCTCTGATATGCTTGACGAATATGGTGATTACAGAGTAGATGAATATATTGAATGCTTTGGCTCATTTGAAAAATTTGACTCGATTGTAAAAGACACAATTAGTAAAATAAAAAACATTTCTCCGTCTGTTACAATCGATGATTTGTTCCAAGACTATGAACGCATCAAAAATGATCTTGGACATGTTCCCCATTTTGAGGAAATGCGACAGTTGTCTTATTTGGGGATGGAATACTATCTGGAGAACTTTGGAACTTTTGGAAAATTCATCAAAATCTATGATCTTGATCCTGAAGATAGATATTTTGCCTACAAAATAAGAATGGATTTCTACCATCTCAAGGAATTGTTGCAGGTAGTTCCTAATTTCAGACAGCTGAAGATGTATTCCGAAATTGGGCACAAACTTGACGAAAAATATGATGAATCCAATTTTCATGAGTTTCTGCTTGATGTCGGTGAAGTAAGAAAGCCTTTTGATGATGAGGATTATGAAACCGCTGATAAAGTTAAAGGCAACTTGGCAGTAAAATTTGAATCAAATATTGAGAAATTTGGAAAAGAAAAGGCCATTCAGATCTTCTATGATGAAAACGTAATCCCGTACACTGAATGGTATTATTCTAAAGAGGGATTCTTAGAGATTGTTTCTTCCGATAAAGATCTTATTGACATGTACAAAGTACGTATGCAACAACAAGTAACCCCAAGTAAGAATCTGGAAAAAAGATCTTTCCTTGGTAAATTGGTAACTAATTCAACTGTTGATAGTTGTCCAAAATGTAACTCAAAATTAGAAAAATTTGATGGCGGTGTAGCTTGCACCAATAATGATTGTGGATACTACCAATCTACGTAGAGAATTCCATTAATTCCTTAAAAATTTCCTGAACTGATTTTTCAAATTCTATTCCAGACATTCGTTTTTTATTTTCCATTAGAAGCTTGGCGTCTTCCCCAACTACGTATCGGGGTTCCGGATTTTCTAATTTGATGATTTCAGATATTTTCTTTGCAACCACTGTTGGTTCTGTTCCTTTCTCAAAAAGTAATCCAGCTTGTTTTCTCATAATTTCTGTCATCTCTTTATACTCTGAAGTTTTTGATCTCTTTGCCATCTTCATATTGCTATGAAAATTTGTTTTAACTACTCCTGGCTCAACTAATGATATCGAAATTCCAAACAATCCTAGTTCCTGTCGTAGTGAATCTGTTAGCCCTTCTAGTGCAAATTTGGATGAAACATATGCTGAGCTTAATGCAAATCCCATCTGTCCTGCAACAGAGCTTATGTTGATGATTTTTCCAGATTTCTGCTTTTTCATTGTTGGGATGATTTTCTTTATCATTCTGATGGGACCGATGAAGTCTGTTTCCATCTGCATTTTAATCTCATCAATTGATGTATCCTCTATAGATCCTATGAACCCATAACCTGCATTATTTACCAAAACATCAATCTGATTTTCTTTACTCAGGATTGTTTTAACTGCTTTTTCAATTGATTGCTCTGAATCTACATCCAGGTAGAGTGTTTCGATGTTTCCATCATCAAATTTACTTTTTGATACATCTCTCATGGTTGCATAAACTTTGTAATCTTGATCTGCTAATTCTAGTGCAGTTTCTAGTCCTATTCCACTTGAACAGCCTGTTATCAAAACTACTTTTTGCATTTAGTTTCTTCCTATGTTGTACTTGTACAACATCAGGTCCTATTTATAGTGACGAGCAAAAATTCTTCAATATACGTGGGTATGTCGCGCCGCTGCGGCCTCACATATCCCTTCTTTGAAGAACCACCCTGCCGTTTGGCAGGACGCCGACAAACGTGCAGCCGTCGGCAATGAGTTTTTCTGCACCCGCGCTATCTGCCACGACCTGCCCTGGCGCGTATTGCCGGCATATGCAGTCCCTCTAGCACGCGCCCGAGCTGATCCGGCGTGGCCCCCTCTATCATCCGCAGCGCCTCCTGCTTTTGTTCCAGTGTAGGATCTGCTTCTGCCTGGTCCAGGTGCTCCTCGGATCGTCCGAATGCTTCCCGCATCTCGTCTAGCAGGACGTCTGGCAGCACGCCCTTGTTCGTGGTGTACCTTACCTCCATGCTTCCCCTGTGCCCCATAAGGAAGACGCGAAAGTCATGCGCAATCCTTCCCCTGGACTCGGCAATCAGCAGCTGCGTGTCAAAGTACACGCGCAGCATGTAGGGCCTCCACGTGAACCTCGGCCTGAACGTCCTGCGCACCATGTCAGTAGTTCCTCGATGTACTTTTGCAGGCACGATAATTACGCAATTTGCCGAGATTTTTTGACCATCATACTATAGATCAGGCGGTGTGCCAACCATCATCATGTCAGTAACACAAAACGACGTGTTTGCACACCAGTTTGACATAACATCGAGACAGTTTAAAACATTGCGACGGCGGTTTCCCAAGCTCGGGCTGGCCGTCTCAAAGAGTCGCAACGCAGTGTATGACCACATCGACGCACTGCGCGTTCTATATTTCATGTCTGAGAGGAGGATGTTTGCAGAATCTGCCGTGACGCACCTTCGCAGGCGGGCCTCAAAATGCAGCAGGCAGCAGCATGACGACGGGGCTGCCTCCAAGGGCGGCGCGTATAGTTGCCGTACGCCTAGTCCGGACTGGATCCTAAAGGCGATCCGGGGCGTCAGCCTGGATGATGCGCAAAAGTGGTGCAGCTCCATGCTGCAGCATACGGTAAGGTGCGCCCGCAGGTCAGGCATGCTGCACAACACGGACGTCGTGGCAGTGGACGTTACCGACGTGGAATACTATGGCAAGGGCCTGGAGGATATCGCCAGAAAGTCAAAGCCCAAGAACGGCACGTCGACGTTTCTCTCGCACATTACCATGCACGGAATAGGATCAGATGACGGGTCTGACCTCGTGCTTTCCTCGCTGCAGCTTCCAAAAGAGGCAAAACTGGCCGATTTCGTGCCTAAAATGATCCGCAAGGCGTCCAGATCAGGGATGAGGATCAAGACGTTCCTGTATGACCGCGGGTTCTTTAACGTGGACTGCATGAGGGCTGCAGAAACAAGCACGGGCAGCTACATCATGCCTGCCGTCAAGAACAGGAGGATAGTGGCGGCAATAGAGGAGCATGACCGCGGAGAACGCGGTGCGGTATCAAAATATACAATGACCAACAAGGACGGCAAGAGCGCCACATTCAGGCTAGTCATTGTGGAAAAGGACGAGGTAGAAAAGGACGGCACGGCAGCAGCAAAGAAGGACAAGGCAGAAGAGACCATAGCCGACAGGTATCTGGTCTTTGCCACCAACATGTCTGCTAAAAGTGCAGAGGCAGTCATTGAGCAGATACCGGAGGAGTACCGCAGTCGGTGGGGAATCGAGACCGGGTTCAGGGTGATCAAGGGGATAATGGGCAAGACGTGCAGCAATTCCCCGGTCGTCAGGCTGCTGCTGTTCTATATGTCTGTCATACTGTACAACCTGTGGAGGACTGCCGTGTTCATAGACGTGGAATCCAAGTGGGACGGATTTGCAGGAGGGAAGGGGTTTACCATGATGCTGTTTGTCGCGTGCATTGTCGATGCGGCCGACTCGTTTGTAAACGATCGCGGAAAGTAGCGGAGGTGCCGTGTCGGGTCTGCAAAAGTACATCTAGGAAGTACTGATGTGGTAGACGTGACCCCATACTGCGCACCATATGAGACAGGTCGGGCCTTGGGTTAACTTAGGTGATTCTGACAGATCAGCATCCAAAAGGGAGTCGCGGGATCATCGCAGCCGGCCAGAACCCGTCAATCCTTGCCATAGGCTGACTTGTGGTCACAAACGCGAAGAAGTTCTACCGTGTTATTGCTCCAGTCGATGTTGTATATGATCCGATATCTTCGTCCTATGTGGAATGCAAAAACCCTCATGTTGGACTTGTATTTTCCCAGGTGTGCAGGATTTTCAGAGCGCTTCAGCTCACCGATTGCCCCGTCAACCTTTTTCTGGGTTTGGGGGTTAAGGCCCCTGTACTGTTTTTTGAACTTGGTCTTGGCGTCAAACTCCCACATGGCTGCCATGGCCTAGCTGTGCAGCCAGTCGATCAGGTCGTCGCTACTGCTAAAATGGATGGGATCCTCGTCTCCCGAATAGTATTCGTCAACGTCGCTGATCTCCTCTGCAGAAAGCGGGGCGGGGTCAATCCGGTTTGCCTTTAACATGTTTTTCGTTGTGTTTTTTGGTAATTATGTGTTACGTGTTGTGTATACGTATGTGGGATCAAGAAAGCAGATCACCCCCCCATCTGACATGATACTCCTCCCCGGTTTGCCCATCTGTGACCGCCTCGCCCGCAGAGAGGTGATCCGAAATTAGAGACCGTACGAATTTTTCAAGTAATTTCACAGATAATCTGTATTTTGTTGGTGTTTTGAGCTGCTTTATGCAAATTCGTTCACAAATAATGAGTTTGCTAATTTCGAATCAACTCTCTGCAGTCCCTCTAGCACGCGCCCGAGCTGATCCGGCGTGGTATCCCCTATCATCCGCAGCGCCTCCTGCTTTTGTTCCAGTGTAGGATCTGCTTCTGCCTGGTCCAGGTGCTCCTCGGATCGTCCGAATGCTTCCCGCATCTCGTCTAGCAGGACGTCTGGCAGCACGCCCTTGTTCGTGGTGTACCTTACCTCCATGCTTCCCCTGTGCCCCATAAGGAAGACGCGAAAGTCATGCGCAATCCTTCCCCTGGACTCGGCAATCAGCAGCTGCGTGTCAAAGTACACGCGCAGCATGTAGGGCCTCCACGTGAACCTCGGCCTGAACGTCCTGCGCACCAGGTGACTTACCTGCGATGTAATGAGGAATTCCTTGTCCCTGTTGCGGCCCCGGTTCGTCTTGTGGATGTGATCCGGCGCCACCACCGGCGAGCCCCCGTGCAGCGGCTCCCTGTGGGCGAGCCTGTCGTTGAGGTATGCCGTTAGGTTACTAGCTGCAGACGCAGTCATGAACGTAAAGTACTGGTGGCGAGCCTTTGACAGCGTGCTCCTTACAGTCACCATGCACGGCGTCCTTATGCACTTTGCCGTTCCCTGGTGTATCACCACGTCCGGAAGATCGCTCATGCGCAGCCCGTCCGTGCCGTCATGGTTGCCTATGGTCTCCGGCCTCAGCCCGGACTTGACCATCAGGGATATTATGACTGACTCCCGCAGTCCCGCGCGGCCGTATATCTCGGACATCTCCTGCGCGTTTGGAACGCGCTCGCTCTGTATTGTCTTCTGGTTCCTGTTGGGGGTCACCTTTATCCTGCGCTTGATCACCACATCAGAGTGCCTCAGCCAGGACTTTACGATCTGGACGGTCAGGGTCACGTATCCGGACGAGTAGTTCTCGGACTCCATCATGGTGACGTGATCCTCGATGAGATCCGTGACTGCCCTCAGATCCCTGACTCCGAGATCTGCCAGCTCGACCGGAGACATGCTGTGCGTCTCACAGAACTTGTCAATGCATCGCAGCGAGTTGTTTGCAGTAAGCACGCTCCCGCGCGCAAGGTTGTCGTACCACCGGGGTTGTTGCCTAATTCCACTTGTTTGACTCAATCCGTATGTTTTTCTGAATTTCCGCCCTTTTGCACGCCTGATTCATATGGCATATCAATGGGTTTCATGAATTCTGGTGAATTAGGCAACAACCCCAGTCGCTGGACATCGACAGCTACAAGACGCCGGTGCGGGCGTTCTGTGACAAGGACACCGGTGCGATCAGGAAAAGCGACTCGAGATAGATTGAGGGGGACACCGGTAATGATGGTGCGACATAATTTTCATATAACACAATCGAAGGAAAATACCGTTGGTCTCAGATGACATAGTAATGAAAGTTCATGAGAAGTACCTAACCGAAACTAATGAGCAGGTTCTTCTATAGTGACGATTAAAAGTTTTTGAGCACACTAGTTTGTTGCATAACTCCGACTAGAGCCAAGTCAGTCCGCCCGGATCATGACCGGCGCCCGGTTCCTACACGGCAGCCACCGCCTCTGTTATCCACTTGTTATACAGTCATATCCTCAGCTTTACTTCCTGCACTATATTGGACCACTTGAGGGCCATTACGCACTCGCCGAACATACGCTTTATGGCCGATATCACGATCTCGACGATCCATCTGCTGCCAAAGCCGACCGTGCTCTTCCAGTACCGCAGGTTCTCCTGTCTTTCCTCCTTTGAGAGATCACCCACCGGCACCTCGGGGCCGCCCCCGAGCTGCCATCGCACCAGCCGGCCCCACTTGTCGCCGGTGCCCTTGCCCTTTGCATTGCAACTTGTCAAAAGCCGTATGAGCGGTTTTATGCCGCGTTTGTGACACTCGGCTACGTTTTTCCTTGAGCCGTATGCGCCATCTGCAAGCAGGATCTTTCCCGGTATATCTGGATTCGCGCCGGTGCCGAGTACAGCCAGCGGCGATGTCCCGTCTGCAAGCATGTTGGGGATCTTGACTGCATCCGCGCTGTCGGTGCGGCTCTGCTCCTCTTCCTCCTCTTCCTCCTCTTCCTTCTTGATGTTCTTGACTGCATCCGCGCTGTCGGTGCGGCTCTGCTCCTCTTCCTCCTCTTCCTTCTTGATGTTCTTGACTGCATCCTCAAGCAGTGCCGGCAGTTCCGTGCTGTCGCCGACTGCATCACTTGTGACAGATACTGCAAGCACCTGCTTGGTGTCTACATCAACCATCAGGTGCATCTTGACGAATCCTCGCCTTACCTTCCATTTCTTGCGTATCCACTCGCCCCGGTTGTGTTGCTTGAGGCCCGTGGCGTCAGCTATCATGACCAGGTTGCGGGACTTGTCGCGCACCGTGATTATGTTCTCTGCAATGTCTACGTCAAGCTTCTATATCCTTCTGAATATCGTGGTGTAACACGGCGAGTCCGCACCCTTTAGCATCTCCCCGAGCATACCTGACAGCTGCCTGTACTTTAGCATGAATGCGGTCCTGAGGGCGGCTGCGGCCATTATCATGCCTTCTGCATACAGGAACGGGGCGCCCTTCTCCTTGTGACAGTTGGCATCCTTGAGATCCTTCTCCCAGTCCGGGTTGTACTTGACGACCAGGCCTGCCCCTCTCTCTACGTACTTTGCATTGTCCGTGTGTGTCAATGTATACCATACGAGGCATCCTCATGATCCATTACTTTTTCGGTCAGAATTAGTTGATCATTCCGGCGATTTTCAGTAAAGTTTCAAATTTTAGGCAGGGTTATACAACAAACTAGAGCACACATGGGTGTAAACTACGCAGGAAGACACTTTTTGGTGATCAAAGACTTTCAGTCGCCACTATAAGAGAGAGGAAAAGAACCGGCAAGCACGTGTACGTCGGAGTCATTCCAAAAAACATGGACGAGGCGCTTTTGATGATAAACAGAGTTGGCAACTCTGGAAGCAGGAAGCGAGACTTGCTTGAGATAGCCACCCACATTATCGGGGCAATTGCTTTGAAGCAGCCATTCATGGACGGCAATAGAAGAACCGGAATTATCGCAGCAGGCAAGTTTTTACGCGACAACGGATATGGTTTGGACATTGATCCGGAAGAAGAGAACCTGGAATTAAGGCGGATGTTAAGGAGAATCAAGGACAGGTTTTTGACCCTGAATCAGGAAGTCATGGAGCAGCTGTTTTTTTATATTTCCCAGAGAATGAACAAGCATGAGCCCCGAAGATAGGAAAATCAACGAAGAGCTTATGGAAAAATACTCCAAGCTTTTGGATGATCTTGCTGATGACGACTAGGTTCTGGCCTTTTTTCAGATTCTTGCGCCCAGAGTGCTGATCAAAGTTAGCAGATTTTGATTGTGCGTAAGCGAATTTGCACAAGACATCTCAAAATATCAACAAAATAGAGAGTAGTAGGATAGCCCCTGCCTAGGCAGCAATCAGGCATGAGTCTGCCTGCAGTTGTGATTTTCATGCCTGGCCGGCAAGGGACGCAACTCCAACTTTAGGCAGGGGCTAACCTGTTACAATAGAGATTATCTGTGAAATCACTCAAGATTCGTACGCTTCTAATTTCGGATCATCTATCTGCAGTGCCGAGCATAGGAAGGGCATGCTAGACTTTATGCGTAATCGACCCATCTATTCTAAAAAGATAACACAATAGATTATGATTTGCATACCTGCAACCATAAAGATCAGTAGCGATTCTATTACGGTATGGGCTCAGATGACAGGCTTGTCCAAGCACTACAAGAGCAAAACAGGCCAGCTAGTTAAACAAAACAAGCAGGCGTGCAAGGAAAAAGAACAGCTAGAGAACCGGCTTGCCTTTGAGGACTCGCCGTGGCAGTCCGAAGAGAACAAGTCAAAAAGAATCATGCGCGGCGGCGCCGGGACACTGCGGATGCACGCAATCGAGCTTGCAGACGGCATAATCGGTGACTCGGTGCGCCTTTGCGGTCTCACATATCCCTTTGAAGAACCACCCTGCCGTTTGGCAGGACGCCGACAAACGTGCAGCCGTCGGCAGTGAGCCTCTCCGCATCTTCGCTATCTGCCACGACCTGCCCTAGCGCGTATTGCCGGCATATGCAGTGCCTCTAGCACGCGCCCGAGCTGATCCGGCGTGGCCCCCTCTATCATCCGCAGCGCCTCCTGCTTTTGTTCCAGGATTGGATCGGCCTCTGCCTGGTCCAGGTGCTCCTCGGATCGTCCGAATGCTTCCCGCATCTCGTCTAGCAGGACGTCAGGCAGCACGCCCTTGTTCGTGGTGTATCGCGCCTCCATGCTTCCCCTGTGCCCCATAAGGAAGACGCGGAAGTCATGTGCGATCCTTCCCCTGGACTCGGCGATCAGCAGCTGCGTGTCAAAGTACGCGCGCAGTACGTAGGGCCTCTACGTGAATCTTGGCCTGAACGTCCTGCGCACCAGATGGTAGGCGTGACCCCATACTGCGCACCATATGAGGCCGGTCGGGTCTTGGTTAACTCAGGCGATCCTGACAGATCAGGCATCCAAAAGGGAGTCGCGGGATCATCGCAGCCGGCCAGAACCCGTCAATCCTTGCCATAGGCTGACTTGTGGTCACAAACGCGAAGTTCTACCGTGTTATTGCTCCGGTCGATGTTGTATATGATCCGATATCTTCGTCCTATGTGGAATGCAAAAACTCTCATGTCGGACTTGTGTTTTCCCCGGCGTGCAGGATTTTCCGAGCACTTCAGCTCACCGATTGCCCCGTCAACCTTTTTCTGGGTTTGGGGGTTAAGGCCCCTGTACTGTTTTTTGAACTTGGTCTTGGCGTCAAACTCCCACATGGATGTCATGGCCTAGCTGTGCAGCCAGTCGATCAGGTCGTCGCCACTGCTAAAGTGGATGGCCTCCTCGTCTTCCGAATAGTATTCGTCAACGTCACTGATCTCCTCTGCAGAAAGCGGGGCGGGGTCAATCCGCTTTGCTTTTAACATGTTTTTCATTAGACCTTATGCGTGATTGCCAAAAATGACGTAAAAGATGCCTGATTTTTTGATTTTAACCGATTACGCATAAGGTCTATTGTATTTTTGTACGAGGTCACCTGCCCCTGCCAATCAGGCACGAGTTGGCATGCGTGTCTATGATTTTCATGCCTAGCCAGCAGGGGGGCGTGACCTCGTACGTATTTTTTGATAATTATGTGCTACGCATTGTGTCAGTAGTTGAACACATGGTAAAAACACCCCCGCTGTAGTCTAGCTTGTTGCATAACCCTGCCTAAAATTTGAAACTTGACCGACAGTCTTCCCAGAAGTACCGCATCAAATTATCCGGGGCTCGAAACAATTCAGATAAGGATGCCTGCAGATCCGCATGTCACCTCCTGCGCCACCATGGGTCGGTTACTTCTGGGAAGACTGTATGTCAGCTAAGTGAAAAGTACCCTGAAATCGAGCAAAAACAGAAACTGGACGAGAGGCACGGTACCTCAGTAACAAGGCAAAACAACAAACCTCATTTACATTTCACTTATCTGATCATATCGAAACAGGTAAATTTCGTCGGAGTTACGCCAAATTTGTTGAGTTTTTCATTTGAGGTTGGGTAGTTGCATAGCATTTATGGAAGTAAAAGGGCTTCGCTGTTTCTGCTGATGGTTCCGCTGATACTTTCGGCGTACACGCATCTTTGGAATCCGGTGGGGTTTCCAGACATCTTCTTTGATGAGGGAGTATACGTGCGGCGTGCCATGAACATTCTGGACAATGGCAGTCCGCAGGAAGGCTGGTTTTATGATCATCCGTTCTTTGGCCAGATAGTCCTGTCTGGCATCCTGCAAATGACAGGGCATCCTGACTCGCTTGGTGCTTCCACAGATGCCTCGTCGCTGGAGGCGCTTTACCTGGTTCCACGGGTGTTCATGGGGCTTCTTGCCGTCCTGGATACGCTCCTGATCTACAAAATTACCGAAAAAAGGTTTGGGCGCAGAGTCGCAATAATTGCATCGATATTGTTTGCAGTGATGCCAATGTCATGGCTTCTTCGAAGAATACTGCTTGACTCAATATTCCTCCCGTTTGCATTGTCATCAATACTGCTTGCACTCTACTCGAAGGACTCGGACAGAAAGCACGCATATGATTTCATCCGGCGTTTGTTTGGGCCTTGCAGTCTTTACAAAGATTCCAGCATTTGCGCTAATTCCCTTGGTTTCAGTCCTAGTTTATTGTGCGGACAAAAAAGCCAGGCATGTGGGATTGTGGCTTGCTCCTGTCGTCCTGATTCCGGCAATCTGGCCTGTATATGGCCTGTCTGTAGGCCAGTTTGACTTGTGGGTAAATGACGTGTTGTGGCAGGCGGGAAGAGCCAGTGGTGGACTGCCGGTAATTGTCGCATACCTGTTTGAAATTGACTCGGTTTTGCTGGTGCTTGGAATTGCCGGATTTATCTTTGCCGCAGCAAGGAGGGAAAAGTTCGTCCTGCTGTGGTTTGCACCGATGCTTTTGTTTTTTGCGGCAATCGGGTTTGTCCAATACTTTCACTGGATTCCGCTGATTCCCGTAATGTGTATTGCAGCTGCAGTCTTGATAGACAGGGGGGTTGGTAAGATTGCAAAAACAGCAGCTCAGGGCTATGCAACGCTGGGGGTCGTCGTTGCAGTTGGAACGTTTGGTCTGATTACAACCAGCATGATTATCAGTGCCGACGTGTCGTCATCCCAGTTTGAGGCGCTCTCTTTTGTCCTGGAAAACACCAAAGACGAGGAGATGACCATACTTGCAAGCCCCGTGTACTCGTGGATCCTGTACCATGTTTATGACAGGGAAAATACCTTGGTTGATTATTCCTTGATCCTGTTTGAGCCGATAAGGACAGAGAAAATACTGCTCATGGCAGATCCACACTTTATTTATGACATTGACAGGGGTCCGGAACTCAGGTATGTGTATGAGAACACCGATACGATAGAGCAGTTTCAGGGAGCCGTCGGGGAGATTGATGCATCAAAGTTTCCAAACGGCAGCTACAAGTTTACACGGGAGGGGGATCTGATTGAAATTAGGAGTAATTGGTGACTTTGTTACACAAATTAGCAGGCTGGCGGTGAACTGTATAATTGACAGAATGTAGCACTATTTCTATAATAATCCCAACATACAATGAATCCCAAAACATTACTCAAGTTGTGGAATTGCTAAAGAAAAATATCAATGGCAATCACGAGACCGAGGTAGTAGTATAGCAACGGTCACAAGTAATTGAGGGCCTTGACCGGCGATCTGTAAATGTACTTGCACATGCAAGGGCGGGCAAACGACGCCGTCCTGCAATACTCAGATATGGCGTGCCGCAGCTTGCCGACCTTTCTGTACACCATCCCCCTGAAAACTACATGCCTGCCCAGGTTTCAGCATTCTTCTACGACATTAGACTTTATGCGTAATCGGTTCAGACCCAGGATTATTACGAACAAATTCGCCTCATTCAGGTCGATTATGCATAAAGTCTATTGAGGTACGGCGATCCCCCCGGGATCATTATCAGCCTGATGGCCCGCCAGATATTCTGCGACGGCAGCAGATCTGTGCACGCTCCACCTGTCGCAAAAGACGGCAACCCTGCCAGACTTCGCGCAGCGCCTCTAGACATTGTATGAACTGCACCGGCGCAAACGATCCCGTACACGTCCTGAACAGCCTCCTGCCGCCCTCTGAGATGCCTCCAAACACGGCCACCCTTGTGCGATCCCCCGAATACGATGTCACGCCTCTGGCGCCTATTGGACCCATACGCATCTGTCGTATGCGCCCTGTTTTGACTCAAAGACTTCTGTTCGTTGCTATGGGAGCTTCATCACAGACGGGCTGGCCCGGCTGCATGCCATTGGGCAGCACGCCAGCGAGCTCCTTGGCCCGAGTGCAGTACACGGACTAAAGCCGCGCTGATCACGGCAACAAATCCTTTACAGGAACCGCGCCATGCACGATAACAGAGATATATCATGAAAACGGATACGTGAACAGCAGATGAGCTTTGAGGAAAAGACCGACGACGAGTTTCACGACGAGTTCGTGGGGATACTTGCAAAGGGGGTCAAAAACAACACCTACAAGTTTGCCCTGGCCAGGTTCATGCTGGAGTACAGCCAGAGACACAACGACCCGATGGTCAGATACTCTACGATTGCAGAATACTTTTTCAAGTATTACTGGATGCAGGAATGCAAGTTCAAGCTTCGGCAGGGGCCAGAAAACCAGCGACCCGAGGTAATAACGATCATCCGCGACGAGTTTCCCGAGCAGGTCTACCCCCAGACGTTTAAGAGGCTAAAAAAGGAAAAGCCCGACCAGGTGCGCAGATGCATCGAAAAAATCACAAAAAAGTGTTTTGACGACGTGATACCGAGATTCCAAAAGATCTCCGGTGAAAAAAGGACGTTCTTTCACTACTTTGCAAAAGAGTACGGGGATTCGGCAGACAACAAAAGGATCGACCCGCGGGGCGGGATACTGTTGAACCATGAGGCCATAAATTTTTTCAGGGGGCATCACGCGTGCCTGCTCAAGGCGGTGACGCTTGAATGGCTGCGCTTTCTTGAGAAACGCAATTTCGGAACGCCGAACCTGGTAAAAAAGCTCGAAGGGATCCCCGGACTGAGGAATCAGCGTGTGTTCGTGGACAGGCTGTGGCCTCTGACAGAGGGGTGCTTTTACTGCGAGGACACCCTGCGGCGGGGGGCAAACACGCACGTGGATCACTTCATACCGTACGACTATATGGGAGACACGGCCATGTGGAACCTTGTTCTCGCCTGCCAGGGGTGCAACTGTAAAAAATCCGACCGCCTTCCACCGCAGCGATACCTTGGGAAGCTGCACGAGCGCAACAGCCTGCACCCAGACGAGATCGACTACGCGAGGAACTTGTCAAAGGCCCCGCGCGGGCAAAACGACCTCAGGTGGCACTATCACAACGCCAAAAGGCACGGCTATCCTGTCCTCTCAGACTTTCCTGGTCAGGCCGCCTAACGGGACGGACTGCCTACACGGCCGCATGCACACAAACACCGCTACGCAACAGCTCGCATTCTGGACGCCATTCCTGATCCTAGGCACGGATTATTCTCGATCGGGGTTTTCGGGGAGGCAAAATTCACGCCTGAACTTCCAGAGCCCGAGATGTCACAGTTTTCACCTACACTGATGACCATTGAAAGTTTTGCCTGATGATTACGCATCTTGTGGATGTTCATGGATCTCTGCTATGGCGTGACCCTCTCGGGCCGCCTGGCCGCCGCCATGGACGACTCGATCGGGGGAGCTGTTTTTGGGTGCGTGTGGAAAACCCGCTAGATCGAGTCCTTTCTGACGTACTGCTGCAGCACCTTTGGAATCCCTATGTGGCCGTCCCTGGTCTGAAAGTTCTCCATTATGGAGACTAGAACCCGCGTGGTCGCCACCAGGGTGCTGTTCAGAGTGTGCAGGTACCGGGTCTCCTCGCTTGTCCTGTCCCTGAACCTGATCTTCAGCCTTCGTGCCTGGTACTCCCAGCAGTTTGAGCAGGATACGACCTCCCTGTATGCGTTCTGGCCTGCCATCCACGCCTCGATATCCCACGTTTTGGCCGAGACCTTTCCCATGTCTGCACTGGATAGCAGCATGACCTTGTACGGGATTCCCAGCTTCTGGTAGAACTCCTCTGCTGCTACCAGCATCCCCTCGTGCTCCCTCTTGGAGTCCTCGGGCCTGGAGTAGACAAACTGCTCTATTTTTTCAAACTGGTGCACCCTGAAGATTCCCTTCTGATCACGGCCGTGGGCTCCGGCCTCCTTTCTGAAGCAGGGACTTACCCCCGCATATCTTATGGGCAGGCTCCCACCCTCCAAGATTTCATCGGCATGCATTGCAGCCATTGCGTGCTCTGAGGTTCCAATCAGAAACAGGTCCTCGTCTTCCACCTTGTAAATGACGTCCTCAAAGTCATCTGCAATCACCGCCCCCTCCATCGAGCCACGGTTGATCATGTAGGGCGGCTGGACCAAGGAGTATCCCCTCCCACCCAGAAAGTCCAGGGCATACTGAATCAGGGCGTGGTTGAGCCGCACTAGGTCGTCTCTCAGGTAGTAGAACCTGGCCCCGGATACCTTGGCGGCCCTCTCCAGATCCACCAGGTTCAGCTGCTCTGAGAGGTCGATGTGATCCTTGATCTCAAAGTCGAATCGGGGGATGCTGCCCCACCTCCTCTCCTCGATGTTTGCCGTGCCGTCTCCGATGGGAACAGACTCGTCGATCAGGTTGGGAACCGTAAATGCCAGCCTTTCATATTTCTGCCTTGTCCTCTCCTGCTCCCCCCCCAGTCTTGCAAGCTCCGCTGATACGCCTTTCATCTTCTCTAGAATCCGACTGGCATCCTCCCCCGCCTTTTTTTTCTCTGATATTTGTAGTGCCATCCCGTTCTTTCTGGCCCTGATCTCGTCTGTCTTTGCGATCAGCTCTCTTCTCTGCCTGTCTGCCTGCACCAGGCCGTCCAGGTCAAAGTCGACTGCCCTGTCCTTGAGCATGCCCCTGACTTTTTCTGGATCCTCCCTGAGGATTTTCGGATCCAGCATCACTCGATCACCTTTAGCGCCACCTGAATGTGCTCTAGCACCTCGTCTACCGTTCCTATGAGCCCCCTCATGTTTCCCTGACTCTGAAAGTCAAAGACAAGGCTGTCATCAACATTTTTCATCTCAAGGCTCAAGTTTTCTGGAAAATCCACATTGTCTGGCCCCAGGGCCTTTTTCACGGTCTGGGCCTTTTCCCTTGGAATGTTATTCAGTGTTACCTGAACCTGGCACCTTAGCGACATTGGCCTCCAAATAGTCCAAGAACCCATCTAATTTGTCTTTAGTGATCTTTGCACCCGCCGCGGCATCGTGGCCTCCCCCGACGCCCTCGAATTTTTCAGCCCCCGCCCTCATCAGCTCGCTGAGATTTACGTCTGATTTGCACCCAAAGGACTTTCTTGATGAAAACTTGATCGCGCCCTCCTCGCTGCCGGTCCTCAGGATCACTATTTTTCCTGCGTTTTTTGGAGACCCCGCAATCAGGGACGATATGGTGCCAGTCATTGTTTCAGGCACCACCCCATCCCCGTTTACCATCACGCATGTCTTGCTTTCTGAAATCCTCCACCTCTCATTTGCCAGGATGTTCATGTATTCGCGAATCATCCTTCTGTATTCCGTAAGGATGCCTTCTCCCTCCCTCAGGATCTTATTTCTGTCCCCCATGCAGACTGCTATTCCCACCCCTGACTTGCTGATGCGCCCACATGAGTTCAGCATGGTTGAGAACTCCCTGCCGTCCCTTAGGAAGCTGCGTCCGTCCTCTCTGGGGAACGTATAGGCATACCCGATCAGTCCTGACATGATCTCTGTCGCATTCTTGTCTGAGGCAAACCTGGCAGCGGCCTCGATCAGCGTGCGCTTTTCGTCCTCGGTCAGTTCTGCGGGCACCCTCCACCTGCCTCCCTCCTTTAGGGGAATACCCGACGTCTGAAGAAGGGAATAGCACGAGTCCCTGTTCCATGTCAGCCCCTCGATGAATGGCTGTGAGGTAAACGCCAGGGCGTCTGCTAAGGGCCTGGTCTCCCGGCCCACCAGCAGCAAGTCCAAATCAATGCTCAGCAGCCCCAGGTCTTTTGCCGTGTTTGCAATCTCTGTATTTTTTCCCATGAAAGCCTTTTTCTCGCCCTGATCCTGCCTGTCGCCTAGCGCCGAGACCACCGCAGTTGCCGACAGGTCTGCGTTTTTCTCACCTAGTGCACATGATGCCAAATATGCCATTCCTCCCGCACAAATCTCGACTCCACCATCGATGCCGTACTTCCAAGCATTGATGACCCGGGGGTTGTCCTTCTCCTCCTCTGGGATTTCGTGGTGATCCAAGACAAGCCAGTCTTCACCCAGCTTTTCATCTAGCTCCGCCCCGAACCCGCCCCCGAGATCCGTTACTATGTGAAAGTCCCTGTGATCCCGGCTTAGCGAGTCTATTATCTTGGGGCTGAACTCCTTTGAGGTTCGGACCGTGACGTTTGCCCCTGCCCGAATCAGGGCCTTTGTTACTATGCTGCCTGAAGTCAGCCCGTCACAGTCAATGTGTGTGGTAACCGAGATTGACTTTTTGGATTTTACAAGTTCTGAGATTTTATCGCGAAAATTAGACAGTGCGCTATCAAGACTCTGGGCCATCACTCTAGTTGAGCTACTACTGACTTATATTTCCAGTTTTGTGGAATCCTGCCAATTTTTTTGTAATAGACTGAGAGCCTGTGAACCTTTGCCTCGATCAGTTCAAGGGATCTGACGTTTCTTCTGTCCCCCTTGTTTGCTTTGAGGTGTTTTTGCAAACCGACTGCCTTTTTGACGATGTTGTCTAGGTCTTCTGGCATCTCCGACTCTAACTCGTTTTCTTTTAGAATCTGACCTACCGTCTTTTTTGTAATTGGCTTTGCCAGTGGGATTGAGTGCTGATCCCTTAGCCTGATCCCGATCTGACTCGGGGTGAGACCCTCCTTTGAATACTTTACAACAAGCTCCTCTACCTCTTGCGGGCTCTGGGTAATCCACGAGGCTGCCCTGACGGTGACCGGCCTAATCGAGTGTGATTTTCCATGCCTGTGACTGTGAAGCCTTCCCATGGGAATGCAGGCTCGTGGTACGGAATTAAACGTTACTTGTTGCGGATCGTAATCGGTTAGATCCCTCGGTTTTCAGCCATGCAAGCCCTCCCCACAGCAAAATTCACGCCTGCATGTCGCCATGATCTGCCGATTACTGCGGATCTCGCTAAAGATTGCCCCAGATCTGGTGCTCAAAATAAAGGTTAAATAAGTACGGTTAGCCTAAAAACAACAGGTAAACGGTATGAATCAAAAGATACTATTCGCAGGAATGTTCTCCGTCGTAGTACTGGGCAGCATGGGATTCCTAGGAATCGCCTATGCACAATATCTAGGAAACGTCGGTGATGCTGGAGAGACAGGCAAAAACACCTTGGAAGAGGCCCTGGAAATCCAGAGACGTAGAATCGAGGCTGTAACAGAAAATCCATCTAGTGGTTCTGGCACTCCTTACTTGGATGCAGGCGGTGTGCTTGGTGCATCCGCAATTGCCGGTGCCGTCTTTGGCGGAATCGCAGCGTCATTCTTCTTCAGAGCACGTTCTGGAAAATATGCTGCAATGGGCAGGGGTTAATCAAGACCACACCTTTTCTTATTTTATTAGATCGCTCCTAGCACTGCCTGATTTAGCACATATTGACGCCTGACAGAAATCTATATATCGCACAAATATGGCTCATATTCTAATGACTCCTATCGTAGGAACGTTCCTTAGCATCCTGTCATCACTTACAGGACAGTTGGGACCAAACTATGACCCACTATTTTACGATGTCATGATTTACATCTTCGGCACGATGATGTTCGTTATCTTCCTTCTGGGAATTATCGCATTCTGGTTACGTGTCCACGGCTGGTCTTACAAGGACAACCGTGAGAGATGGGTTGACGAGTTAGACAGACACTTTGAGAGAGAAGGCATTGGTCTAATTCCAGACAACGGCAAATACTGGTAAAACACTTCTCTTCTTTTCATTATTTTTGATTCGTCTTGGACGATGGCTCGTGCCTTAATTTTTTGATGTTATCTAAAGATCCGGCGGCAGAAAGTCCTTTTCATCTGATGCGTCGTATTCCTTGGTCGTAAACTCGGCCCTGTATGTCGCACCCTCCTGGATTGGGTGCTTTAGGAACTGCTCTGATCTGACATCGTTGACGTATAGGGCCGACTTTGACAGTTCCATGTCCCTGATTGGATATTCTGCAATCCACAAAAAGTGGCCGATCTCAAAGGTGTGCTCCTCGGTCCACTCTGCAAAGGCCACTCCGTCATTTGCCAGCGTGTATAGCGCCCTCTGGCATCCCCCCTCCGTTAATCCCACATTGGCTGGAACCTCCAGCTTGTTTCCATCTGCGTATAATTCCACATTAAACGAGATCTTCCAGCTTGTATCAAGATCCTCAATACAGGCGCTGTGCGGCTGTGATCCTAGGAACGGATTGACCACTAGCACCGTCAGCATGACTGCTACTGCCCCGACTCCTGCACTAATTCCCAAAAACCTGATGGTCTTCTTCCTTTTGTAGGGATCGCTGGTTCCAGGCCAGATCATGACATGCATTTCGAAGGATCACTTAAAGTCCTTTCTAATTGGGCTTGGACATGGCTGCAAAACTGGGAGGACGGCATGACCTCCGCTGAGCGAGGGGTTCCACGGCCGGGGCTTTGGCGAGATCAAATGCATTGTGCGCGACCTGGGGAGCAGTGGGGCATCATCGGTCATTTTGCGGAAATTTCTTGAACAATCCCTAATCGTCCATGACCTCGATGGTATCCATCTTGTCCTGATTGTCTGCCAGAAAGTAGGTTATCTCGTCAGAGTCGATTTCAAGCCATTCGGACTCTCCTAGGTGCGGCAGATAATCCTCAACTGCCAGGCCGTCTCCGGTCAGCCTTACTATGAATCTGGCCCTTTTTGTTCCTAGCTTGAAGGGTAGTTTGAGTACCTTGCCCCTCCTTTGGGGCTGTATGTTGACCGTATACTCGTCTCCCCTGAATTCCACCTTGCCGACAAAGTAGCTTTGCATGATGTCCAGTCTGGTTATTGCAAAGCTCATTGTCATGGCTATGGTATCTTTGCCGGGCTGATAAAACTTGTCAATTCATACTGTATGGGGGCAGGCTTGGATGGTCAGAAAATGAAAAGGAAAGATAAAGGAGTTTAGATTACTTGCCAGGGTCGTGTTGCGAATGTGATGATATAACCAACACCGATAATGATTGATTGATATGCAATGTTAGTATATGGAATTGCCTTGATAATTGGCTCGCCTTCTACGACAACTGTCTGACCCGGACCGAGTCCCGGACCTACCGATGCAACGTTGAGTTGTGTGTGTACGTGATATACGCCTGCCTCAAGTGCTTTTGCAGAGATGGAATATGTCAGTACCTCGTTACCTTGAATGTCAAAGACATTGCCTGGCGGGTCTCTTGCCAGGATTTCCCACCTGTTGCCTGCATTGGTAGACTCTGAGAAGATGGAGATCCATCCCCTGAGGTCTCTTGCTACTAAGCTGACCAGCTTACCCTCTAGAGTAAGAATTTCGCCAGTTTGTAGGGACTGTCTATTGAAGGTCTCATCCTCAATTCTGATGAAACGACTCTGAAGTTGTGCCTGAACACCGTGTGCATCTGCAGTTGGCAATATGGTTTCAACCCAGTTGAAACCTAGCGTACCTAGTGCAAGTACTACTGCGAGTCCAGTTATGACAAGTTTGTTTGTGATCATGCTTATCCCTTATGTCCAGAAAGGTAACTTACGTCGTTATATGTTTTGCCTTGAATGTAAGAGATCGATATGGATAAAATTAAGATAATCACCAATGTTAATCATTAGGATGTTGAAAAAATGGATTAAAATATTTCTGAAATCATTATTCCAGCATTGCAATTCTTACATAATTTTAGTGATCAATTTCCGATATTTTTAGAAAAAGTTAGGATTTTAGAACTCTTAGTTTATATCTAAAACAAATAGCAATAGTATCATGGCACAAATGCCGGCATTAATCCCAAAAGAGGTTGAGATTCAGAGACTAAAGAAGATCTGGCTCATCGTTATTGCTATGGGATCAACTGCAGCATCAGTCGAAGTGGACAACTTCGTTGATGGTTCTCTACATCAAACATCTATCAGAGACAGCGCATTTACCCCAGCACACTGGTGGCTATACTCACACTTTGTGGCATTACCACTAGGATGGGGCTCGGTCGCAATCTATGATAGAAAGGTGCCCGTTCTCAGAGGTCCAAACAACTCCATGAACACCGGTCTAAAGATGACCATTCTAGGTTACTTGGCAACCATGTTTACAATTGGAGTCAACGAGATGTGGCACTTTTGGTTTGTAGAGGAGATCTTTGCAGTTCCAAATCACTGGATGTTTAACATGGGTGTAGTAGTTGCATTCATGGGAGCACTCGCATACGTAGTCAGGGTTTACGCCAGACTCGTAGAACTGGGCGCAGAAACTCCTGGTGAGAACCCATACGTTGCCGAAATGTACAAGATGGCCCTAGAAGGCAAGCTGTACAGTAGGGCAATCCCATAGACACAGTGCAATCGCACTTTTTTTCTTTTACTTTTTCAAATGACGCCATACGTCGGGTTTGTGGCCGGTTTGAGGACGAGCTCTCGGTGAATTGTATAGTAGGGATGATGGGACTTGAACCCACGAACTCCAGCACCCGAAGCTGGCAGTATACCAAGCTAACCTACATCCCTTACAAAAATTATCTAAGGCCGTATTTCTTCTTTTCACATCTGGCCGTACGACTCGTATTTTGCATCAAAACCCCCGTTCCGGCCCATCTGGCCCTGCTCGGTCACAAAAACCCCGTGCCTTGGACGGTCTGCCGTGCCTCCCTTGACGGGGCTGGGACGCTTACGGCTGGGGTGATTTCCTCTGGGACACGTAGATAGATCGGACTTTGGCATTCTGGATTATCGTCTTCCACTTACTGTCTCCTACCGCGTACAGTTGAAAGTGGATTCATTTTTTCATCAAAGTAGGCACGATATGTCAAAACCATGATCTATTTTTTGTGGCACACTACAGGCCCTGATATGGCCTTCCTTTCTGCTATCCCTTCCATCAACTAAGAAGGGAGTGTGATCTCGTACAGCTGGGCAGCTGCCGTACGAGTCGTAGGCCAAATCAAGTGTCATGATGTTCCTGCCGCCGGGAATGCGCACGAACATGCGGACAAACTCAGGCAAGTCGTAGGCAGTGCCGGAGGTCGCCTAGAATATCAGTACACACATCAAAAAACGGATCATAATTTTGATAATCGTACCTACTTTGATAAGAAAATGATCCACCTTCGACTGTACGTATTATACCATGCTCCGATTGTCGCCATTGCGTGCAGATTTGAAGCCGTGCAAAGATACCCACCACTTATCCGGCGTGGCCCCAAACACCTGCCACTGGAAAAGGTTTGTTTTTGGTAGAGCCGACGGAGGCCAGGGTAGGATCTTACCCCACCCCAAAAATACGGCGTGGTGGGCATGGTGATCAAGGTTATGACCTGTAGTGTCGCCTAGGGGGTGAATTCTTGCGGGGCCAGGGCCCCAGGAGGTTTTAGGTGCTAGAAACAAGAATGCTGCAGTGACTGTGTGGTGGGCCCAATGAGTTCTGGCACGCTTACCACATGAGGGCCTGTCCTTGTTTTTGTCTATAAAAAGTACGAGGCCACCTACCCCCATCAGTCAGGCACGAATTAGATGCATGATTGTGATTTTCGTGCCTAGCTAACAAGGGGACGTGACCACATACAAGGAAAAGATCGGGGCCAAGTGGGCCAGTATGCGTGGCAAAATTCGACCAGCTGCCTGGCTTAAGAAAGACTTAAAAAGATTCTACATGGTATAAATCCAGAATGACTCTTCCTAAAGGATTCGGTTCAGCCGGCGGTTCTGGCGGTTCAAGCGCAGACGTCGAAAAAATGATCGGCCGTCGCGTCGAGAATATGACTGGAATTATTACGGTATCCTACATCGCAGCATGGCTTGCAACATTTGGAGGTACGGCAGCAGGATATTTCTACTATCCATGGGCATATCCAACGCCTAGTGGCCACTATGCATTCATTGTCCTCACGATTATTGAGGCAATCGGCTACATCTTCTCGGTCAAAGTCTGTGAAGAGGGCTCAAACAAGAAGAGCAACGGTGTAGTTGCAGGTACTATCGCAGGAACTGCAGTTGGTACGGTAATTATCTCCCTATACGTAGGAAACTAGAAGGTTTTTCCTTCAGATTTTTCTCTTTTTCCCTTGGGTTGACGCCTAGTCGTGCCGATCTTCATCATCTAGTAAAATTTTATATACTGACTACTTGCCCAACTTACTAATGGTCTGGCTTAGACGATGTACTCACTATCTATTCATAGTAGTGGTTGCAGTTAATTCGACCCTGTTAACAATCAACGCAGGAGACTACATCTTCTACACAGACTGGGCCTGGACATCGTTTGTAGTATTCTCTATATCACAAACGCTTATGCTCGCAGTAGGCGCAGCATATTATCTGACCTTTACAGGTGTTCCAGGAACAGCAACGTACTACGCATTAATCATGACGGTATACACGTGGATTGCAAAAGGTGCATGGTTTGCACTAGGCTATCCATACGACTTCATTGTCACTCCAGTTTGGTTGCCATCGGCAATGCTGATGGACTTGGCATATTGGGCTACAAAGAAGAACAAGCACAGCTTGATACTGTTCGGCGGCGTACTGGTAGGAATGTCTTTACCATTGTTCAACATGGTAAACCTGATTACGGTCGCAGACCCACTAGAAACGGCCTTCAAGTATCCAAGACCTACATTACCACCATACATGACACCAATTGAACCGCAAGTCGGAAAGTTCTATAACAGTCCGGTCGCGCTGGGTGCAGGTGCTGGTGCAGTCTTGGCATGTACCTTCACGGCGTTGGGTTGTAAACTCAATACGTGGACCTACAGATGGATGGCCGCATGGTCAAAGTGGGACTAAAAAACCCAAACCTTTCCTTTTCATTTTGTTAGACCGCTCCTAACACAGGTGCGGCTTGTTAAATTTATTCAAAAACCATTGCACAGATTGTGATCACTTGTTGTTACTTGAGTATAACCGTGCTTTTTGTGATTGCAGCAATACGACCAGGTTTTGTCAGCAATACGACCAGGTTTTGTCCGCTGTATCGTATGAAAATCAGTTCCGCTTGAGATCAGACGTGCTTTGAAGAATTGTTTTAGGCTGTATCGATCCAAAAATACGAGCAAAAGACTGGAGAAAAAGCCGCTTCGGTATATGGGCGGGCAGAAAAAAAAGGGCGTGCCGCCCAAGCAGATGGCCCGGGAGCTGGGCATCAGCTACGGGTACGTCAGGAAGGTGTGGGCCAGGCTCCCTAACCCCAGCACGATCCTGCCAAGGCCACGTAGAGAGGTGATTCACAACTGGCAATCTTGGATTACTGGAATATGGATATGCGCTACACGGATCAAAATGATCGCAAAAATCACATCACTTGTCAGATTGTTTAGCAAGTTGATAGACAAATTTGCATGTCCACACGGTTTTTAATTGTGAATCACTTCTCAAGAATGCGGATCCCCGAGGACGTCAAGGCGGTCCTTGATGCACATGCCCGGGTGCCGTCGGGCGTGGTGCGTCTGGCCTCGCGCATGAGGGCCGCAGGCAGACAAGGTACTATTCTGCATACAGGATCATAAAGGCCGAGGGAATCACGGGCCGCATGCAAGATTCAGACAGCGCAAATGGCTACGGTTCTAGCACAAGTACTCAAACGCAATGTGGCACGCAGGCTGACACGAAGGATCCACGCCTAAAAGGACTCAATCTGGCAGGCACATCTTGACGACTTCTCGCGGTGTATGACTGGATTCGGCGTCTCCGAGTGCGTGACCTCGAACGCCGTCTTGGTGCTGCGCAAGGCAGTCAGGGTGCTCGGGGTGCCGGCCCGGACACGGATGACGGCACCTGCCTTATGTCGGCTAGGTGCAGTACCCCCCGGGGCAGATGGACGCCTATGCTGTCTGAGGACGAGCTGCTAGAGCGAGATATCGCCCTGCTCAACTCGCATCCGCACCACCCACAGATCAACGGCAAGCTTGGGAGGTGGTTTGAGACGCTTGGGGAGCTGGTGCACTTTGACAAGGTCGACGGGTTCATCGAGTTCAACGAGCGCAGGACGCACTATTCGCTTGACATGGGGCGCGCCGAGACGCCCATGATGGCGTTCCGGAGTCGGGAGGCCTCAGAAGCGATCAGGAAAAGCGATCCAAAATGGATGGAGAAGAATACTAATGAGGGGGCGGAACTAGTTTCCATATGAAACACCAGGTTTTGTCCGCACCAAAGCCCTTTGTCAAATGGGCAGGCGGCAAGCGTCAGCTACTGTCTACGTTGGAGCAGTGCATTCCCTCAAAATTCGCTACGTATTACGAGCCGTTTTTGGGCGGGGGCGCAATGCTGTTTCACATCCTCACGCTTTCGTCAAAACAAAAGTGCAAGGCATCTGACTTGAACTCTGACCTGGTTTTGACCTACGTGACCATCCGTGACATGGTGGAGGATCTGATCTCCTCTCTTAGGGCCCATGCACGGGGATATGCCAATGACTCCAAGACCTATTACTATTCTGTCAGGGAGGCAAGTCCTATGAGCCAGGTAGAAAAGGCATCCAGGCTGATCTTCCTGAACCGTACATGCTTTAACGGACTGTACCGCGTAAACAGCAGGGGGAAATTCAACGTTCCACTTGGCAAGTATACGAATCCCAACATCGTAAATGAGGATAACCTGCGCGCCGTCAGCAGGATTCTCCAGCCAAGCGGGGTCGATATCTCATGCCGTGACTTTTCATCGATTCTAAGTGACGTGTCAAAGGACGACTTTGTCTACCTCGATCCTCCATATCAGCCGGTCAGTGACACTGCCAATTTTACCAGCTATACCGACCACGATTTTGGCTATGAGGATCTCAGGCGCCTGGCTCAGCTATGCGTGAGTCTAGACAAAAAGGGCGCCAAGGTAATGCTGTCCAATTCTGACTCCAAGGAGGTCTCAATGCTGTTCCCGGAGAAGTGGAACATGCAAAGGATCGCCGCAAACAGGGCCATCAACTCTGACTCTAAGAAGCGAACCGGGCACTGCGAGCTTCTCATTACGAATTATTGAGAAAAGCTCCGAGCGGGATCTGAACCCGCGACCTTTACCTTACCAAGGTAACGCTCTACCAGGCTGAGCTATCGGAGCACAAGTCTGGCTCGTATGGAATCCTTATAATTCTTGATTATCGAATCTCTAAACCGTTAAATTTCTGTGAAATCTAGCCTACCTTGGAGGAGTAATCAAGCCTGGCCAAAGTAAGCGATACTGCTTTTGGACATGCAGGACTTAAGATCATATAATGGGTGATCCTGTCTCTCAGGAGTTCGCGGGTTCAAATCCCGCCTCCTCCACTGCCCTTTATTTTGGATTTCTAATTCCCTTGGCGTGCAGGACTTCGTATACGTCTGGCAGTGACCATACAAAGCCTATGTGAACACAGTCCTTTTCTTCACATAGCATACAATGCAGCTCTCCCTTTTGAACTGCAATCTCTGCAATCCTGTTTTTCACATTGTCCTTGAGAATTACCCTGTCATCATCAACTGAGATCTTTTCTAGTTTTGGAGCATATCTTGCAAAGGTCTCGTCCTTTTGCATCGTCTCCTCTAGCATGTAGGTCACATAGCCTGCAAAGCTATTGACTCCCTTCATTACAAGGTCGTCTTTGTTCTTTTGGTAGACCTCATGGAATTTATCATAAACTGACTCTGAAACTGTGATTGATTTGAAACCTGCTTTTGGCAATGTACTTTCCTCTTACCGTACAATAAAGTACACAACTATATAATGTTTTTTTATTCGGCCCTGTTCACTCGCCGTAAGCTGTTTCTCCATACTAGCCTCCGTGCTTGACTGTGTGAGGCCACACCCCACTGCTGGCCCGGCCTGAAGATCACGATTATATGCGAATTCATGCCTGATTGGATGGCCAGGTACTTGGCCTCATACGCTTGATTGAAATCAGACTTTATACAACACCGCGAAAATTATCAGTATGAGCCGGGGCTACAAGACTGGGGAGCTAAAAGAAAAGCTGGTAGGCCTGCTTCAAGACTCCAAGACCGGACTGTCCGGGGTTGAAATCTCCGAACGCCTTGGGGTTAACCGGGTTACCATGACAAAGTATCTGGGCATTTTTGCAGCAGAGGGAATGATCAACCAGAAAAACATCGGAAATGCGATCCTGTGGTTCATTGATGATGATGTTGAACAGTATAGGTTTCCAGACGACTATTACGTTGTACAAAAAAAATTCTCGGAGCTAATCTCGTCATTTTCCCAAAAACAGACGCATGCACTCATTCGAAACTGTCTGCATTCTGGCGCCACCGTATCCAAGCTGTCAACTGAGGTTATCCTGCCCTCGATTGGCGTCGTTCAGGACATGTTCAACGAGGGCAAAATTGGGACTGCAGAGGAAAACCTGCTCAAGAACATGATCTCCGAGTGCATCAAAATCATGGAGGGCCCTCATCACGAAGAGAGTGCGGACAAAAACGTCATAGTCTTGGCAGCTGACTCGGAGAGCCAGCTGGTAGTAGAGTCCGCATCTGCATCATACAGATCTCAGGGATGGAGCGTATTTTCACTAGGCGACATGTCCTCGGCTGCAGATGTTCTGTTTGATCTGGACCTTCAAAAGCTGCTGTCCAAAGTATGGAAGAAAAAAACAGGCATAATGGTGGTATCCGTATTCTCCAATTCCGAGGAGGGCCTCAAATTCTTTGCAGATGCCATGGAGACCGTCAAGGAAAAGTCCGGCAAAAGGCTGTTCTCTGTAATGTCCGGACCTGTGGAGAAAAAGAACTCGATCAAGGCAGACTTGGTCTCTGATGACCTGCATAATGTACTAGAGTGGTCAGAGAGCGTTTTTGAAAGCAGCACGGACCATTAGGAAAACGGGACATTTCCTATTAGTTTTAAAATGACTGCGTACTAGCAGAATTGGCCGCAATGAGGAATCAGAGTTATGTCTGACAAGTGATGTGAAGGCATTTGACTGAGCTGCCTAACTTGAATTAATCTGCGCCCGAGCCCGGCCAAGGGTTTCTTGAGACGCCCGTCCCCACCAGACCGGAATTTTTGCGGTTTGCAGAATCACACCTGGGAGACAGGCCACCCCCAATGCTGGCTCCTTTGGATTCCACTTTTGCATAGTTGCCTCCCCCTGTCACGCTCCCTGGACTTTTGCATGGCTGCCTGGTGCATGCCTGTGCCATGATTCCCCAGTAAGAATTTGCCCCCTCCGTGGGATGTGGCGTGATGGGCATGATCATAAAGACCATGATCGGCAGTGTCGCCTTGGAGGCAAGCTCCTGCATTTCCCATATCGCAGGATTTTTACCCAGACGGCTTGACTACAACTTGCATCATAGCACTCGCATCTGGAACTGCCCGGTCCGGGGGATCCCGCCGAAGTTTTTACGGCGGTTTTTTAGTGGAGGATCCGTCAAACTGAGCGGTGCCATTTTTGCGCCTAGGGCAAATCTACGGGGATCTGGAGGGCCGTTTTCATGCAAAAGCGTTGCAAATTCTTTACAAACTCCGTGCCAAAATTAACTACACTGGATTTATTTTGGATCGTGACGTGATCCTATCGTGCCTGAAATCTGGTTGAACTACGGTATATCTGAGGTCGTCTTGGACATCAAGGCGGAGAATCTGGGGCAAAGCATCGACTCGGGCGGCAAAAACCTGGATGATTCTGGGCTGTCCGAAAAGCTTCTTTCGGGCCTTGACCTCTCAAAGCCCATGGAGCTGGCCGTGCTTCACAACTCAAAAAGCATCCAAAAGGTCATCTCCACGCTCTATGCCATATGCGAGCAAAAGTCCCTGCCCTTTCCCAAGATCCTAGCCGATAGAAAAATCCTCAATCTTGTGAAGCAGGGTCTTCCGGAGGGCAGCGTAATCTCTGAGTTCGGTGACGCAAACCTCTCTGACTCCAACCTCGTGTTTGTCAGCGAAATCGAGCTGGACGGGCTGTTCGGGTTTGAGACCATTTCTACGAGGCTGTTGCGCCGGTTTGGACAGGAAAACATGCTGGCCGCATACGCAAAACGCAAGGACAACCTGCCTGCCCCCGGACGGCCGACTGAGAGCATCGCCGAGGCCAGAAGGTTCGCAGACAGCTTTGAGATTGTCGGAATCGAGATAATTGCAAACTCCAAGGGAATAGTGGATGTATCCGTGGGCCATCCGGCCAAAACCATGGACATCTCAAAGCCCTTTGAGGCCGTGGCAGTCAGAGACGCAGAACAGCAAAAGGCCATGATAATCAGCACGGGCAAGGATGCAAGCAACGACACCCTTGGACGATCACTGTCCTCGCTGTGGAACTGCCACGGCGGCATCAGGACGGGGGGGCTGGCAGTCCTGCTGGCCGAGTGCAGGGGCGGACTGGGCTCTGAGGCGGTCAGGCAGTTCGTTGAGGGCAGGCTGGATGCCGGCAGGCTGAGGAATCCGGCGCGATACATTGACGGAATGGAGACGCTGCTCTACCTTACGGAGATTCAGAAAATCCTCCAGGTCGGGCTTGTCTCCGTACTGCCCGAGCTCTATGTCAAGAGGCTAAACATGGTTCCCCTCAACGGCGCAAAGTACGCACTAGAGCACATCCTGAAGACCCAGGGGCCTAGGCAGAAGGTGTCTGTTGTATCAGATGGAGCAAGGGTTCTACTACGGTGAGGCTGTCCGGAATCGGGGCGCACAGCACTGCCAGGATCATGACTGCCGCATAGGAGATCTTCCTCCCGCTGGACAGCGGGGTAATGTCGTCCATTATTGTGATCCCTGACTTGCGCCCGGTCATGAACAAGACAAACAGGGCGACAAACCAGAAGTTCATCAAAAACAGGATTCCCGCACTGACATACGTGAAGATTCTGAGCGTCCTTTTACCAAACACCGTCCTCATGAGGTGCCCCCCGTCCAGCTGGCCGGCAGGCATCAGGTTTGCAAACGTCAGAAAAAACCCTATCCAGGAGGCAAACAGCAGCGGCGTCATCAGAACCGTGCTGTCCTCGGCACCCTTTCCAAACGCCGCCAAGCTTGCAGTCATGAGCAGGGGCTCTCCGAACTGCCACTCCCCAAGCAGTGACGTCTGCTCCAGCTGCTCCCTGAGCAGGGGATCTATGACGGGCACCGTGGATGCCGCATATGCCGTGACTATGACTGTGATTACCAGGCCTGCAAGCGGGCCTGCGATTGCAACATCGAATGCCTTCTCCCTGTTGATCATCAGCCCCTTTGCCATGATCAGCGCGCCAAACGTCGGGATTCCGATTATGGGCAGTCCAGGTATAAAGTACGGCCAGGTCGTCTTGATCTTGTGCATCCTTGATGCTGCCAGGTGTCCTACCTCGTGGACGCCGAGTATGCCCAGCAGTGCCGCGGTGTAGATTGCAGCCATCCCAAGCGGATCCCCGATTGGGATCAGCTGGTTTGTGCCGACTGTCCTGTAGTATCCGTCCACGGCTACGAATCCGACTACGACGGCAAACAGGATTCTTGGAACCCATGGCGAGGAGCGCAGCCACCCCTGCCTTCCGAACTCCAGGCGGTGGACTACTATGTACAGCCCGCCGTCCTTCCGCCTCAGCCTGCATGCGATGCCCTGTCCCTCTAGCCTCTGTGCCAGCTCTGCAAACTTTGCCTTGAACTCGCCTGCCTTGATCCTGAACTGAATCATCTCTGGGCCCTGCTCCATCTCGGCCACATCAAATGTCGAGCTCACTAGTGAAATGATTTCGTCCTCGGTTGGTCTGCTCACTGTACTTGCTAGCGGATCCTCGGCATTAATGGCTTTCGCGGTTTAACATTAAATATTTGCGATATCGTATCCTTTTCATGCAGGTTATCCTTCGCCAGCTGGGGGACTGTATCATCCGGCGTGCCGATCTGGGGGATCTGATCCCCGTAATGGAGATCAACCTCAAGACCCTGCCTGAGCACTATTCTGACTATTTCTATGAGAGCCTGCTGGCCGAGATGCCCGAGGCGTTCCTTGTCGCGCAGGTCGGGGACAGGTATGTCGGGTATATAATGTGCAAGACCGAGTTTGGGTTTTCCAACTTCAAAAAGCTCGGGTTTGTCAAAAAGGGGCACATGGTCTCCGTTGCAGTCCTTCCCGAGTTCAGGGGACGGGGGATAGGGAAGGCAATAGTCGAGGAGGCAGTCAGCGGCGTCCGGATCAAAAGGTGCGACGAGTTCTATCTGGAGGTCAGGTGCAGCAACAATGAGGCCGTCCGTCTGTACGAGGGGCTGGGATTCGTCACAAGGCAGCGGCTAAGCGCGTATTACCGTGACGGCGAGGACGCGTATCTCATGTCCCGCGAGTTTGACTATTGAAACTACGAATAAATAACAACGCCGGGTGTCAAGCGCCATGGACAGGCGAAAATCGACGGGGGCCGCAATCTTCTGCCTGTGCATAGCCGGATTCTTCACATACGCCTACCTCGTAATGCTCTCAGAGTGGGGAAAGATTGTCTTGGAGTTGTCCGTGCTGATGATTGTAGGCGGGGTTCTGGGAACCGTTGCCTGGATTGGGTATACGATGGCCACCACCCGGCCGGCCCCATCATCGTACGGCCCCGACGACTGACTCTTTTGAGATTCTTGCATCGACTACCGTCTGGTAGTATCTGGGACCCACGGCCCTGACGTTCTTTGAGCCCAGGATCGAGTGCGTTGCAGGACAGACTCCTGCAAAGTGCATCTCTGCAATTCTTGGCGCCTCCGTCTTCCTTTCTGAGCGCGTATGTGCGTAATAGTGGATGATTCCGCCGCTTCCGGTAGCAGCAACCGCCGAGTCCAGGAACTCGTCGGATCTTTCGGGCAGGAGCATCAGCGTCCTGGTGGCGGCATCCTGGAGCTTTTCCCTGACCACCTCCGCGGCGTCTCCGTTAATCGTGATCACCCTTCCGGCAAGCCTGTTCATCGATACGTTTTGCTCGCACAGCCTTGACGCCTCGGGGTTGGCATCGATGCTGTATACGGTGCATTTTTTGTTCTTGGCGGCGACAATCGAGAACGTCCCGATTCCTGCAAACATGTTGACTATGACGTCAGAGTCCTGTACCTGGCTTGCGATTCGCAGCCTCTCGGTGGACAGCCTTGGCGAAAAAAACGCCTTTTGCACGTCCACGACGAACCTGCACCCGTGCTCCCTGTACTCGGTTTCCGTAGAGTCCGCGCCTGCAATGAGCTCTAGGCCGCGCGTCCTAAAGTCCCCCTCCACGTCTGATGACTGGTAGAAGACCGACTCGGCCGTCTTGACCTGCTCTAGCAGCGCCTCCCCTATGACCCTCTTTTTTCCTAGCAGCGAGTCGGGAATCCTGACTATGATGATCCTGCCTATCTGGTCAAAGGCCGAGAACAGCTCGCAGCCTTCCTGCTCTGTTAGCATGCCCCCCAGTGCCCTCCTTAGCATACGCGTCATTTCGTGTAGTAAAAGTTGCCCGATGATCTTTGATCCTTGTCCAGCCTGCTGTCCGTCTTGTTTACCCGCGGGCGCATTGACTTTTCATCCCTTCTAAACGACATGCCCAGCGTGCCCAGGAACCTGTTCATGGCCTCGGGCTTGGGCATCGGTGACGTGGCGTGGCCCTCAAGGCCGGGGGTTCCCTCAAAGATTACCATGCTGTCAGAAATCAGGTCCATCAGCTGTATATCGTGATCGATTACGATTGCGGACTTGCCAAAGGAGCGGACGAACTTTTGCAGGAACTTTGCAATCGCAATCCTGTCCTCCACGTCCAGGAATGCAGAGGGCTCGTCTAGCGCATACAGGTCGGCCTTTTGCAGGAGGCAGGCGGCCACTGCGACCTTTTGCAGCTCCCCGCCGGAGAGGTTTTTGACCGACTTGTTGTATAGCTTTTTGATTTTCAGCGGATCAATGATCTGCTCCTCCTCCAGGCTCCCCTCTATCTGTCCCCCGTTTGCCCTGTCCAGCAACGCGACGACCTCCACATCGGCGTCGTTTTGCAGGTATTGCGGCTTGTATGACATCCTTACCTTCCTGTCGGTCTCCCCGGCATCGGGCTCCTCGACACCTGCAATCATCTTCATCATCGTCGTCTTGCCCAGGGCGTTGGCCCCCATGATTCCGACGATCTCCCCCCTCCGCACCCTGCCCCCGTCGATGAATGCGGCAAACGTCGGGTATCTCTTCTCGAGTCTCGGGTATGTTATTACCTCGCCCCCCTCCTGGAACTCGTCAGTCGACGTCGATGACACGTCAAAGGTAAACCGCTTGTCCCTGAACCTAACGTTCTCGCTTGGAAGATAGCCGTCAAGGAAGACATTGATGCCCACCTTGGTGGACAACACGCTTGAGACTATTCCATAGGCTGCCGGCTCGCCGTATATGACCTCGATATAGTCACTGAGATAGTCCAGCAGGGTCAGGTCGTGCTCTACTACCATCACGCTTTTTCCAATCTTTGCCAGGCCATGGATCGTCTTGGCGACTCCGGTCCTCTGGAAGACATCGTTGTATGAGGAGGGCTCGTCGAAGAAGTAAAACTCCGCATCCCTTGATGCGGCCACCGCCACTGCCAGCCTCTGCAGCTCCCCGCCGCTCAGCTCTTCTAGGCACTGCTCCATGGAGTTCTCTAGTCCCAGATCCCTGGTCAGCTGCCTGGCAGCCCCCCTTTGGTCATATTTTTCCAAAAGGTCTTTTCCGGTTCCATCAAACGCCCGGGCCACGTGATGGACCTGCTGCGGCTTTATGGACGCGCTGATCTGTCCGTCCATGATCTTCTGAAAGTGCGACTTTAGCTCGGTTCCGCCATAGTATCTTAGAATATCGTCCCAGTCCGGGGGGCTTTCATAGTCTCCCAGGTTGGGCTTTAGGCCCCCCGACAGGATGCTGAGGACGGTGCTCTTTCCCATTCCGTTCCTGCCAAGAAGCCCAATGACCTGGCCCTTTTTTGGGACGGGCAGCCTGTAGAGCCTAAACGAGTTGGCCCCGTACTGGTGAACCTTGTCTGCGGCAAGCTCCGCTGCAAGGTTGACGATCGTTATTGCATCAAACGGGCACACCTTGACGCAGATTCCGCATCCGTTGCAGACGTCCTCGTCGATTTGCGCCTTTCTTGTCTCCTCGCTGAGCACGATGCAGTCTGCCCCGGACTTGTTTACCGGGCAGTACTTTATACACTCCAGGCCGCACTTTTTTGGCTGGCAAAGCTCCCTGTCTAGGACGGCAACCCTGTGGGTCATCGAATAGCTTCATGGATCCGTGGGTTTAATACCCTTTTGACGGCTGTTTTGAGGGTTACCTTAATAGATGACTCTGACTGCATCATGCTCAAGCCGGCCATAGCGTTAGGGTGCGACCCAATCCCTTTCCGAACTTGGAAGTCAAACCTGACGTCGCTGTTGTGTTACTTAGGTGCGAGAGCCCTTGGGAAGCAACAGTGCTGGCATCCCTTGGTTTTAATTCCGGTCTTTTCTGGATATCACATGCCTGATTGCTCCGTGTGCGGCCAGCCATGCGAGGATGACATCAGGCTGCTAAACCACCTGATGGAAAGGCACGGATGGAGGAATCCCGATGCGGGCAGGCCGAACCGAAACAGCCGGGGCTATTGACTACCTTCTGCCGAGAAAGTCCAGGATCATTCTTACCCCAAACCCCGTTGCACCCTTGGGATTGTACGGCTTTTCCTTTGTTGCCACCTGCGTCCACGCCACTCCTGCAATGTCAAAGTGTATCCAGGGGGTCTTTTCTACGGCCTCCCTCAGGAACGCGGCAGCTGCAATCGTTCCTGCCGCCTTGCCCGTTCCCATGTTTTTGATGTCGGCCACCTCTGACCTTATCATGCCCATATAGTCGTCGTTGAGTGGCAGCTGCCAGACTGCCTCGGCCGTGTTCTCCGATGCCTGCCTGAACCTTTCTGCCAGGCCGCTATCGTTTGTTACCATTGCCGCCACGTTGGTGCCCAGTGCTACAATGCAGGCACCGGTCAGTGTGGCAAAGTCGATGATTGCCCTTGGTGAGTACTTTTTCTCGCCGTAGGCCAGCGCGTCTGCCAGAATCAGCCTGCCCTCTGCATCTGTGTTTATGATCTCTGCGGTCTTTCCGCTGTACAGCCTGATGATGTCCCCTGGCCTGTATGATTCTCCACCCGGCATGTTCTCAACGGACGGAATGATTCCTACTATGTTTTGCTTGAGCTTTAGCTCCGAGACTGCCTTCATTATTCCCAGTACGGTGCATCCCCCGCACTTGTCAAACTTCATCTCGTCCATCTTGTCACCGGGCTTTAGTGAGATTCCGCCCGTGTCAAACGTCACTGCCTTTCCCACCAGCACGACCGGCCTTTGCCCGCGCCTGCCGCCGTTGTACTCCAGTATGATCAGCTTGGGCTCGTTCCTGCTTCCCTGCCCTACCGCGGTGATTCCTCCAAATCCCTGCCTCTTGAGCCCGGACTTGGAGATTACCTTACACCTCATCTTGCCTTTTGCAAGCGATCTTGCAGCCGATGCCAGCGTTGCCGGCACGCAGTCATTTGGAGGCAGGTTTGCCATCGCCTTTGCAAAGATAACGGCGTCTGCCGTCCTTTCTGCCTCACGAATCACCCTCTTCATCCTTGCCGAGTCCGATACAAGCAGGGTCATCTCCGGGCCCTTTCCGGATCTCTCGCTTTTGTAGTCATCAAAGGAGAACAGCGACATCATTGCCCCCTCGATGATCTGTGGCACGGAGGAAAACGGGTCGTAGACGTGGCTTTTTGGAACTATGACGGAAAACTCCGAGACCCCGACCTCCCTTGCCTTGAGGGCCATCCTGCCTGCTGCGATCCTGAACGTATCTGGGGTGATCTCCCCCCCGAGGCCGGCAAGGAGGATCCTCTCTGCCGGAAGCCTTCCCAGCGTGTTGATTACCGAGGTCTTTCCCAGCTTGCCCCCGATCTCCACCGCGGACTGTTTTATTGCCCTTGAGATCTCGCCGTCCGTCTTTTCCAGCCCGAGCGCGCGCGGGGATCCCTCCAGGACAAACGCGCACAGCAGCTGGGTTTTCTTCCTCCCGGGGTCGACGTCCTGTGACTTTGTCGGCATTTGGCGTCCCTAGTTTTTCCCGGTATTTTATGCTTGTCTGATTCGGACTGTCCTGCTGTTTGAGAGCAGGCTGGCGGATCTAAAAAAGACGGCCCTGACATTTTTGCACTCTGACTTGCATGATCCGTCCGGCCTTGCGGCCTCCCGGCGGGCTTTTTTTGAGAACATGACTGCCCTTAGCAGCGGCAGCAGCGCGGCCCTTCCGCCAAACGCGGTCTTTCCGTCCACGAACCAAAACATCTCCAGCGCACTAGAGTCCAGGATCCTTTTACGCAGATCCTCTCCAGTCCTTGAATAGTGGCCTATCGTCATCAGCCTTCCCCTTCCCAGGGTGCTTACAATCCGGGCAAACCTGACGCACAGATAGCACCTGTCGTCATAGATTACCAGCGGTGCCATCTGCATCAAGTCCATGCATTCTGTCAGGCGTTGATCAGATTAAAATTTTCGGGGGCAGGCATGCCCTGAGCGAGGCGCCTGCCCTGCCTGCAGTCATGCCGGAATGTCCGCGCGTGGCTTGCATGTCCGAGCCGCGCGTGGTGCTGTGGGGCGGTTGGCAGGCCGTCCCTGCGGCCGGCATGGCTGTGCTGCGGCCAGAGAGGTGATCTGAAATTAGAGGCCATACGAGTTTTTCAAGTAATTTTATAGATAACTTATATTTTGTTGATGTTTTGAGCTGTTTCATGCAAATTCGTTCACAAATAATCAGAATTTGCTAATTTCGAATCAACTCTCAGGCGAGTCGTATGGGGAGGGGTCATGCAGCAGACTCTGCCCAGATCTATACTTAATAACCGGATCCAGCTTAAACCTGATATTGTGATGAATCCCTTACACTGCACCCTTGCAAGTATAGGCAGTCACGGGGGGGGGGGGTAGACCCACCTGACTTGACCATGTCCATCTTGCCTTTTTCCTGTCAAGCATATGGCGATCATTGGACTGGGGGGGGGGGCCGACCCGAGCCCCACCGTCGGGGAGGCAGGACGGCCTAGTCCGGTTCCTTACTGTATGGGGGCCGGTACGCAGCTAGACGGCATATGCACGACCCGCCCCAGGTGGCTTGTACAAGAAGGCAAACCAGACTACATGGGGGGATCACACTCGAATCCGGAGGTGGCCTGCCATAGCCGCGGTACGGCAGCATAAACCCCACCGGGCCCTTGCAAGTACTGCCTCCCTGCACCTAGTGTTCATTGTGGCCGCCGTCCTGGGCCTTATGACCTCAGCCGGAGCCCTGCAGGGGGAGGCATATGCGCAGCAGAGCGAGATCGAGGTGACTGCCGTCGGCAGTCTGAGAGATAATAACACACTGCTGCTTGAGGGCGCCTCAGACGTGGACGTCTTCACAATAGGCAACAACACCTACGCGGCGGTGGCTTCCCAGACCGACGACGGCCTCCAGATTGTAAACGTCACCAATCCGTCCACCCCGGACGCCGTAGGACAGCTGTTAGACAGGGGTGATGATCTATCGCTTAACGTCGCCCGCGGCGTAGACATCTTCACGATAGGCAGCAACACCTACGCCGCAGTCGTCGCCCAGTTAGACGGCCTCCAGATTGTAGACGTCACGAACCCGGCCGCCCCGTCGCCCGCCGGAAGCCTTAACAGTACGTCGCTGATTAGCGGTCCATTCAGCGTGGCCGTATTCGATGTAGACCTCCGTACATACGCCGCAGTCACCTCCGGCGACAGCGGCCTCCAGATTGTAAACGTCACCGATCCGCACAATCCTGCAGTATCTGGACAGCTGGACGACACGGGCTCCCTCCGGCTTGACGACTCCAGATACGTGGACATCTTCCGGGCCGGTGACAACACCTACGCGGCAGTTGCCTCCAATGACGACAACGGCCTCCAGATTGTAAACGTCACCGATCCTGACAACCCGACGCCCGCCGGAAATCTGGGGGATAACGGCTCCAGACTGCTTGATCGCGCTGTAGGCGTGGACGTCTTTATGATAGGCAGCAACACCTACGCCGCAGTCTCCTCTAATCGGGAACACGGCCTCCAGATTGTAAACGTCACCGATCCTGACAACCCGACGCCCGCCGGAAATCTGGGGGATGGCGACTCTACGCTGCTTCGTGCTGCTTGGGGTGTGGACACATTTGTAATTGGACATGGAGCCTACGCGGCAGTAATATCTCAACAAGAGGACGGCCTCCAGATTGTAAACGTCACTGATCCCGACAATCCGACCGAGGCCGGGCAGCTAAAAGACACCCCCGACCTGCTGCTTGACGGCGCCCGCGCTGTGGATGTTTTTGCAATAGGAACCACCATCTATGCCGTGGTAGCCGCTATAGATGACCGCGGAATCCAGCTGGTGCGACTGGGCGCGGAGGCAGAGACTCCCAACGAACCGCCGGTGGCACCGGCCGAGATGGCAATCACTCTAGAGGACACACCCATTGCCATAACGCCGAATATATCGGATCCCGATACATCGGATACCCCGGCAATATCGACAGTATCTGATCCGCCAAACGGGACTGCAACACATGATGATACTACCATAATTTACACCCCGGACCAGGACTATGATGGTACGGACACCTTCAGTTATACCGTAACTGACGGCACCGACACGACACAGGGCACCGTAACTGTAACTGTCGTGCGCGGCAACAACGACCCCGTCCTGGGAACGATAGGCGACCGGGCCGCTACGGTGGGAGTCCAGCTGACCATAACGCCTACCGTAACTGACGCCGACACGACTGACACGCACACGTATTCCATCACGCGCGGCACGCTGCCGGCGGCTGCCGTGTTTTCCACATCTGACGGCAGCATCACCTGGACGCCGGTTCAGGCAGACGCCGGGCAGACCCACGAGGTTACAATAACGGTAAACGACGGCCGCGGAGGCACCGACTCTGAGACCTTTGACATAGTGGCGGCCGAAGTGGATACCACCCCCCTGATCTCGGCTACCCCTGCCGGGCAGCTGCGTGATGGCGGGCCCAGACTGCTCACTACCGCCACAAGCCTGGACGTCTTCACGATAGGCGATAAAACGTACGCGGCAGTCGCCTCGTATGGTGACGACGCCCTCCAGATAATCAACGTCACTGATCCAGACAGCCCATCCGCCGCCGGGCATCTGGCGGACACGAACTCATTGCGGCTTGATGGTGCATACGGTGTGGATGTATTCACGATAGGCGATAAAACGTACGCGGCAGTCGCCTCACATGGTGACGACGCCCTCCAGATTGTAAATGTTACAGATTCCGACAACCCGGAAGCTTCCGGGAGTGTGGAAGACACCGAGCCTGCAGGCGGGATCGACGATGAGCTGCTGCTTGAGAAATCCCGCGGCGTGGCCGTCTTTGTAATAGGTGACAAAACATATGCGGCCGTTACATCCTCCCGCGACAGAGGCCTCCAGATAATCAACGTTACCGATCCCGACAACCCGGCGCCCGCCGGGCAGCTGAAGGACACCGCGGGCGCCGGCGGGCTTTTGCTTGCCGGCCCTTGGGGCGTAGACGTCTTCACAGTAGGAGGTTCCACTTATGCTGCAGTAGCATCATTTGCCGACAACGGCCTCCAGATTGTAAACGTCACGGATCCGCGTAACCCGGCACCCGCCGGGCAGCTGAAGGATACCGCGGGCGCCGGCGGGCTTTTGCTTGCCGGTTCCGTAGGAGTGGACACCTTTACGACCGCACACGGCACGTACGTGGCGGTGGCCTCGGAGAAAGACAACGGCCTCCAGATTGTAAACGTCACGGATCCGCGTAACCCGGCACCCGCCGGACATCTAGCAGATACAGAACCTGCAAGCGATGGTGACGATGAGCTGCTACTTGAGAAATCCCGCGGCGTGGCCGTCTTTGTAATGGGCGATAACACGTACGCCACAGTCACTTCCTTTGCCGACAACGGCCTCCAGATTGTAGATGTCACCGATCCCGACAACCCGGCGCCCGCCGGGCAGCTGAAGGACACCGCGGGTGGCGGCGAGCTGCTGCTTGACCGTGCCTTCGGCGTGGACATCTTTGCAGTAGGCGGTAACACCTACGCCGCGGTAGCCTCTCGGGCCGACAACGGCATCCAGATAGCGAGACTGAGCGACATCACGCCACCGGCATTCGCATCCGCGGCACTCGACGAGGGCACGGGCACCATGACGATCACCTTCAGCGAGACCATAGACGTCTCCGAGACGGATCTGTCGATGCTGTACGTCAGCGACACGGGCGGGATCGACGAGGTAGCCCTGACGGGGGCGGCCTTTGACAGCAACGCCGCCGACTCTGCCACCATATCGCTTACGCTTACCCAGGCCCATCTGAACCGGATCATCCAGATGGGAACCCCGCAGCTTGACATAGGAGCCGCCGCGGTATATGATCTCTTCGTAAACCACATAGGCGCAGTGCCTGACAACCCGATCACGGTCACCGCCGATACCGTAAGGCCCACATTCGCATCCGCGGCACTCGGCGAGAGTACGGGCACCATGACGATCACCTTCAGTAAAACCATAGACGTCTCCGAGACGGATCTGTCGATGCTGTACGTCAGCGACACGGGCGGGATCGACGAGGTAGCCCTGACGGGGGCGGCCTTTGACAGCAACGCCGCCGACTCTGCCACCATATCGCTTACGCTTACCCAGTCCCATCTGAACCAGATTGCCCCTATGGTGACGCCACAGCTTGACATTAAAACAGGTGCCGTATTGGACCTGGCAGGAAACGACATAGACACGGCATCGGACAACCCGATCGACATCACAAAGCCCGAGTTCATATCTGCACGCCTCGGGAGTCTGGAAGACACGTCGTCCACGGAGCTTGAAGGCGCCAGCGGCGTGGCAGTCTTTACGGTAGACACCAACACCTACGCCGCAGTGGCCTCCTATGACGACGACGGCCTCCAGATTGTAGATGTATCGGATCCTGACAATCCGGCCGCCGCCGGCAGCCTGGGAGATGACACCACCAGGCTGCTTGAAGGCGCCAGCGGCGTGGCAGTCTTTACGGTAGACACCAACACCTACGCCGCAGTGGTCTCCGAAATCGACGACGGCCTCCAGATTGTAGATGTATCGGATCCTGACAATCCGGCCGCCGCCGGCAGCCTGGGAGATGACACCACCAGGCTGCTTGAAGGCGCCAGCGGCGTGGCAGTCTTTACGGTAGACACCAACACCTACGCCGCAGTGGCCTCCTTTACAGACAACGGCCTCCAGATTGTAGATGTATCGGATCCTGACAATCCGGCCGCCGCCGGCAGCCTGGGAGATGACACCACCAGGCTGCTTGAAGGCGCCTATACCGCGGACGTCTTTACGATAGGCACCAGCACCTACATTGCAGTGGTCTCCGAAATCGACGACGGCCTCCAGATTGTAGATGTATCGGATCCTGACAATCCGGCCGCCGCCGGCAGCCTGGGAGATGACACCACCAGGCTGCTTGAAGGCGCCAGCGGCGTGGCAGTCTTTACGGTAGACACCAACACCTACGCCGCAGTGGCCTCCTTTACAGACAACGGCCTCCAGATTGTAGATGTATCGGATCCTGACAATCCGGCCGCCGCCGGCAGCCTGGGAGATGACACCACCAGGCTGCTTGAAGGCGCCAGCGGCGTGGCAGTATTTACGATAGGCACCAACACCTACGTTGCAGTGGCCTCCGAAACCGACGACGGCCTCCAGATTGTAGATGTATCGGATCCTGCCAATCCGACCGATGCCGGCAGTCTGGGCGACACAAGTGATCTGCTGCTTGATGGCGCCTACGCCGCGGACGTCTTTACAATAGGCAGCAACACCTACGCCGCAGTGGCCTCCTATGACGACCACGGCATCCAGCTAGTGAGGCTGGGCGCGGAGGCAGAGACGCCCAACAATCCGCCGGTAGCTCCTGATGATGCGGCAACCACACCAGAGGACACGGCTGTTATAATAACACCTGCCATATCGGATCCGGACGTGGCCGACACCCCGAGAATATCGGCAGTCGATGATCCGCCAAACGGGGCCGCCACGCATGATGATACCACGATAACCTACACCCCTGATACTGACTATGAAGGCACCGACACCTTCGAATATACGATATCTGATGGAACAGACACGGCGCAGGGCACGATAACTGTAACCGTAACGCGCGACAACAACGATCCAGTCCTGGGTACCATAGGCGACCGGGCCGCTACGGTGGGAGTCCAGCTGACCATAACGCCTACCATAACTGATGACGACACGACCGACACGCACACGTACTCGATATCGCGCGGCACGCTGCCGGCAGCCGCCGTATTTTCCACATCTGACGGCACCCTCGTCTGGACGCCTGTACCGGCCGATGCAGGACAGACCCACACGGTCACCATAACGGTAAATGACGGCCGCGGCGGCACCGATTCTGAGACATTTGACATAGCCGTGGGTGATGCTCCGCCCACACTCACGCTGACCCCGGTCGGGAATATAGGAGACAACCCGCAACTGCTACTTGACGGCGCCCACGACGTGGACACGTTCCAGATAGGCACCAACACATACGCCGCAGTGGTCTCCGAATCTGACAACGGCCTCCAGATTATAGACGTCACCGATCCCGACAATCCTACAGCCGCCGGGAGTCTGGGAGATACCTCGGACGAGCTGCTACTTGTCGGCGCCCGCGGCGTGGACATCTTCAAGATAGGCACCAACACCTACGCCGCAGTGGCCTCCAATCATGATGACGGCATCCAGATTGTAAACGTCACCGATCCCGACAACCTAACCGCCGCCGGCAGTCTGAAAGATGATGGCTCTAAGTTGCTTGACGGTGCCGTCAGCGTATCCGTCTTCAAGATAGGCGGCTCCACCTACGCCGCAGTGGCCTCCCACAATGAACACGGCATCCAGATTGTAAACGTCACCGATCCCGACAATCCTGCCGCCGCCGGGAGTCTGGGAGATGGTACACAAACGATTCTTAATGGCCCCCGCAGTGTAGATGTCTTCATGATAGGCGGCAGCACCTACGCCGCAGTAGCAGCCGAATCTAATAGTAACAACGGCCTCCAGATCGTAGATGTCACCGATCCCGACAATCCTGCCGCCGCCGGGAATCTAGGTGATGATACATCTACGCTACTTCTCGGCGCCCGCGGAGTGGACACGTTTCAGATAGGCACCAACACCTACGCCGCAGTGGCCTCCAACAGAGAGCACGGCCTCCAGATTGTAGATGTCACCGATCCCGACAATCCTGCCGCCGCCGGGAATCTAGGTGATGATACATCTACGCTACTTCGCAACGCCCGCGGAGTGGACACGTTCCAGATAGGCGCCAACACCTACGCCGCAGTAACCTCCAACAACGAAGACGGCCTCCAGATTGTAGACGTCACCGATCCCGACAGCCCCACCGCCGCCGGGAGTCTGGGAGATGATGGTACTGGCGGTACCCTGCTGCTTGACGGCGCCGGCAGCGTGGCCGTCTTCAAGATAGGCGCCAACACCTACGCCGCAGTAACCTCCAACAGCGATGACGGCCTCCAACTGGTGAGGCTGGACGAGGCAGCAGAGACTCCCAATGCCCCGCCTGTTGCGCCTGCTGCGACGGCGACCACTGCAGAGGACACGCCTGTAACCATAACGCCTGCAATATCGGATCCGGACACATCGGACACTCCTACAATATCGGCAGTAGAGAACCCGCCAAACGGGACTACCATTCATGATGGTACCACCATAACTTACACGCCTGATGCTGATTATGAGGGCACGGACACCTTCGGATATACCGTATCTGACGGCACCGACACCGCACAGGGCACCATAACTGTAACCGTAACGCCCGACAACAACGCCCCTGTCCTGGGTACAATAGGCGACCAGACTGCAACGCCCGGTACACAGCTGACCATAACACCTTCTGTGACCGACGCCGATCCGACCGACACGCACACGTACTCGATATCGCGCGGCACGCTGCCGGCAGCCGCCGCCTTCACGACATCCGACGGCCGTATAGCCTGGACTCCCGTGCAGGCAGACGCCGGGCAGACCCACACAGTCACCATAACGGTAAACGACGGCCGCGGAGGCACCGATTCTGAGACCTTTGATATCGCCGTGGCCGCCGGCGGGGATACCACCCCGCCCGTAATCACTGTAACAGGCGCAGACCCGCTGGTCCACGAGCTCGGAGACACATTTGTAGATCCTGGCGCGACTGCCGATGACGGCTCGGCAGTAACTGCCGACGACTCGGCCGTGGACTTTGGCAATGCAGGAACCTACACGATAACCTATATGGCAACCGACAACGACGGCAACAAGGGAACTGCCACAAGGGACATCACGATTCAGGACACCACGGCGCCGACAATAACACCCAACGGCAAGTCCAGTGTGGCAGTAGTACTTGGCGGCACCTATACGGAGCAGGGCGCCACGGTATCTGACAACGATCCCGACTATGCCGGCACGGTCAGCATCGGCGGCGACACGGTTGACGTGTCCACTGCCGGCATCTACGTTGTAACCTACACGGCTACAGCAGACGACGCAGGCAACGCGCCGGATGCGGCAGAGCGCACCGTCACCGTGCTGGATCAATCGGAACTTACGATAGCCCTCCTTGAGAACCCGGCAGCTGCCGGGCAGCTCGAGGATACGGAGGGCCCGGGTCAGCTGCTGCTTGAGCACACCCGCGGCGTGGAAACGTTTGTGACAGGCGGCAAGACGTACGCTGTAGTGGCCTCATTCGGCGACGGCGGCCTGCAGATCGTCGACGTATCGGATCCGGACAGCCCCGAGGCCGCAGGACAGCTGGCCGATACTAATTCACTGCTGCTTGGCGGCGCCTCCGACGTGGACATATTCGCGATAAACGCCAGGACGTACGCGGCAGTAACATCCATTACCGACGGCGGCCTGCAGATCGTCGACGTGACTAACCCGGCCGGCCCGAGCGCCACGGGACTCCTGGAGGACACGCTGGGAGGGGGCATCGACCTGCTGCTTGACGATACGACATCGGTGGACACCTTTACGATAACTGACGGCACGGATGACAGGACGTATGCCGTAGTCACCTCCGATAACGACGGAGGACTGCAGATCGTCAATGTCACCGACCCGGAAAACCCGGACGCAGTCGGACAGGTGAGGGACAACGGATCCCGGCTGCTTGCAAACACTGCCGGCGTCGCCATATTTGAGGCAGACGCCCGTACATATGCGGCAGTCACCTCCGGCAGCGACGGAGGACTGCAGATCGTCAATGTCACCGACCCGGAAAACCCGGACGCAGTCGGAATGCTGCGTGATGACAACGCCAGGCTGCTTGGCGGCACCTCCGGCGTCGCCATATTTGAGGCAGACGCCCGTACATATGCGGCAGTCACCTCCCGGGGCGACGGAGGACTGCAGATCGTCGATGTCACCGACCCGACTGCCCCGAGCGCAGCAGGACAGCTGCGTGATGACAACGCCAGGCTGCTTGATGATACGATAGACGTGGACATCTTCACGGCAGGCGGCAGGACATACGCGGCGGTGACGGCAGTCACCGACGACGCCTTTGACGGCCTGCAGATCGTTGATGTAACTAATCCTGCGAACCCGAGGGACGCCGGAAAACTGCCCAACTCCTCGATCCTGCTGCTTCACGGCGCCTCCGGCGTGGACACGTTTGTGATAGGCACGTCAACATACGCCGCAGTGACGTCAGGAGAGGACGGCGGCCTGCAGATCGCCGAGCTGGCAGCCGCTGACATCACGGCCCCGGCATTCTCCTCGGCCACGCTGGACGAGACCACCGGCATGATGTCGATCACCTTTGATGAGACCATAGATGTCTCTGCGACCGACCTGTCAAAACTGTATGTCAGCGACACGGGCGCCTCAGACGAGGTGGCCATGACTGATGCAACCTTTGATGATGCGGTACCGGACTCTGAGACCATACAGCTTGTGCTCACCACGGCCCAGCTGGCACTGGTCGTCCCCATGGATGCGCCGCAGCTGGACATAGCCGCAGGCGCAGTCTCGGATCCGGCCGGCAACGCCATAGGAGACGAGCCGGACCGCGCAATCGTGCTTGCAGGCGCCAACGTTGCTCCCGTGGCGCCCGACGTGCACGTGTCTGCCTACAAGAATACGCCCGTAACCATAGATCCTGCCATGTCTGATCCCGACGCTGCCGACACGCCGAGGATATCTGCCGTAGACGACCCGCCCAACGGGGCCGTAACCCATGACGATACCGCCATAACGTACACGCCGGACACGGACTATGCCGGTCTGGACTCGTTTGCATACACGGTAACTGACGGCACCGACACGGCACGCGGCACCGTCACCGTATACGTGTCACTCGATCTTCTCAAGAGTCCGGCAGCGGCAGGCAGCCTGGAGGACACCGACGATGAAATGACGGAGGGCATCATTACAGAGGAGGGACTGCTGCTTGACAACACCCGCGCAGTCGACACCTTCAGGATAGGCGCCGGGACATACGCCGCAGTCGTATCGTTTGAGGATGACGGTCTCCAGGTTGTAAGCATGACGGATCCTGCGGCTCCTGCCCCTGCCGGACAGCTAAAGGACGACGAATCCCTGCTGCTTGACGGAGCATATGACGTGGCCGTCTTTACGATAGGCGGTAGCACCTACGCCGCAGTGGCATCCAACGTCGACAACGGCCTCCAGATCGTCGACATATCGGATCCGGACAACCCCGCACCTGCCGGAAATCTGGAAGACGTTGAGGAACCAGATGAACTGTTCCTCCACGGGGCTACTGCCGTGGACACCTTTGTGATAAACGGCAACACCTACGCGGCAGTCGTCTCTGAGCACGACGGCGGCCTCCAGATCGTCGACATATCGGATCCGGACAACCCGGCGCCTGCCGGGAGGCTGGAAGACACTGCAGGCATGCGTCTTACCCGCCTTGTGGCCGTGGACACCTTTGTGATAAGTGACAACACCTACGCCGCCGTGGCCTCCTACGAGAACAACGGCCTCAAGATAATAGACGTCACCGATCCGGACAACCCGGAACCTGCCGGACAGCTGCGTGATGATGGTGATGCGTCCCTCCTGCTTAGCACCTCCTTTGGCATTGATACCTTTACTATAAACGGCAACACCTACGCGGCAGTCACCTCCCGCAGCGAGGGCGGCCTGCAGATTATAGACGTGACCGATCCGCACAATCCGGCGCCTGCAGGACGGCTGACAGACGACCCGTCACTGCTGCTCAGATTCACCCACGGCGTCGATACGTTCGTACTGGGCAATCACACCTACGCCGCAGTCACCTCCCGCGGCGAGGACGGCCTCCAGATCGTCGACGTGTCTGATCCTGCCTCCCCGGAGGACGTCGGAGGCCTGAAGGACATGTCATCCCTGCTGCTTAACGACGCCACCGGCGTGAAGACCTTTGTGGCAGGCAATCACACCTATGCGGCCGTAACCTCGGAGAAGGACGGCGGCCTCCAGACGGTCCGGCTGTCTGATATAGACACCACGCCGCCCGTAATCACGGTAACAGGCGCAAACCCGCTTACCCACGAGCTGGGCGACCCGTACACGGATCCGGGAGCCACGACAGTCGACGGCTCGCCGGTCACCGCGGACGTCTCGGCAGTTGACACCGATACTGAAGGAGACTATACGGTAACATATACGGCCACCGACCCCAACGGCAACGAGGCCTCGGATGCCAGGACCGTGCAGGTGCGCGATACCACGCCGCCCGTCATTACGCTAACCGGAGGGGACGTGACAGTCGAGCTTGGAGGCACGTACGCCGAGCAGGGAGCCACGGTATCTGACAACGATCCGGCCTATGCAGAGACAGTCAACGCCGACTTCTCGGCAGTCGACACCTCCCTGGCAGGAAGCTACATTGTAACATATACGGCATCTCCAGACGGCGCGAATAACACACCCGATCCGGTAGAGCGCAGGGTAACCGTTCAGGACACCACAAATCCCGTAATCGCCATATCTGGTGACAGCCCGCTACTGCACGAGCTGGGCTCGCCCTATTCGGATCCTGGCGCCACGGTGACCGACAACGATCCGGCCTATGCCGGCACGGTCAGCATCGGTGGCGACGCGGTAAACGTCGACGTGACTGGCACCTATGTCGTAACGTATACGGCATCTCCAGACGGCGCGAATAACACACCCGATCCGGTAGAGCGCAGGGTAACCGTTCAGGACACCACAAATCCCGTAATCGCCATATCTGGTGACAGCCCGCTACTGCACGAGCTGGGCTCGCCCTATTCGGATCCTGGCGCCACGGTGACCGACAACGATCCGGCATATGCAGGCACGGTAGCAACAGACGACACCGCGGTGAATGTCAACGAATCGGGCAGCTATATCGTGACATACACGGCATCTCCAGACGGCGCGAATAACACACCCGATCCGGTAGAGCGCAGGGTAACCGTTCAGGACACCACAAAGCCGGTAATCACCGTCAACGGCCCGCCGTCGCTGACCCTGCAGCTTGGCAGCCCCTATACAGAGCAGGGCGCCACGGTGACCGACAACGATCCGGCATATGCCGGCACGGTCAGCATCGGCGGCGACACGGTAAACGTCGACGTGACTGGCACCTATGTCGTAACGTATACGGCATCTCCAGATGGCGCCGGACTCGCACCCGATCCGGCCGAGCGCATCGTCATAGTACAGGATACGGCGGCACCAGTCATCACCATATCCGGCGACAGCCCGCTGGCCCACGAGCTGGGCACCGCGTATGATGATCCCGGTGCGACGGCGGACGATGGCTCGGCTGTCGTCACCGACGACACGGCAGTCGACGTGACGAGGCGCGGCGACTATCATGTGACCTACACTGCCACCGACGGCGAGGGCAACACGGGAACAGCGATCAGAATTGTTCATGTGCGCGATACCCTGCCCCCAGTCATTACGGTATCCGGCGACGATCCCGTAACTGTGGAACTAGGCGATCTATACGCCGATGCCGGCGCGACGGCCACCGACAACGATCCGGCATACGACGGAACCGTGACTGCCGACACCTCGGCAATAGACACCGGCCAGGCGGGAACCTATACGGTGACGTATGCGGCAGCAGACGACGGCGGCAACGAGGCCACCGCCACCAGGATCGTTATGATTCGGGACACCACACCCCCAGTCATTACGGTATCTGGCGACGATCCCGCCGTTGTAGAGCTGGGCGGTACATACGCCGATGCCGGCGCCACCTCGACGGATAATGATCCGGACTATACAGACACAGTTATGACTGACACTTCGGCAGTCGACACCGGCATAGCGGGTAACTATACGGTGACGTATGCGGCAGCAGACGACGGCGGCAACGAGGCCACCGCCACCAGAGTTGTAACGGTACGGGACACCACTCCCCCAGTCATCATGCCATCGGGCGACGATCCGTTCGTATCTGAGCTGGGAGTCCCGTATGTGGATCCGGGCGCGGTCGTGACCGACAACGATCCGGCCTACCGGGGTACGGTATCGGTGGACTCTGCGGCAGTGGACACCGGGACTGTCGGAGACTATGTGGTAACCTACACGGCGTCCGCGGACGCCGCAGGCCTTGCACCCGATCCCGTAACCCGGCAGGTGCACGTGCGCGATACCTCGCCGCCGGCCTTTGAATCTGCAACCCTTGACGAGAACACGGGGGCAATGACCATAACCTTCAGCAAGGCCGTGGACGTATCGGCTACTGGCCTGACCCTGCTGCATGTAAGCGATGTAAACCAGGCAGATATGGTCCCTCTGGCAGGCGCCATATTCGACTTTGACTCCGCCGACGTCGAGACCCTCTCGCTTACCCTTGCAGATTCCCAGATGGAGCAGGTGATCCCGATGGATATGCCGCAGCTTGACATTGCCGCCGACGCCGTCTCGGACCTGCGCGGCAACCTAATAGACGCGTCGCCGGACAACCCGATTACACTCACAGAGCGCGTCCAGGTTCGTGAGGATGACGGCGCCGGTACCGGCCGCATCAACTCCGGTGGCGGAGGTGGGGGAGGCGGCGGCCGCACCAACGTCATCACCTCGTCGGCCGGCGTGGATCTGGCATACATAGCCTCCATATCGTGGGACTGTACCGCAGGACTCGTGACGATCACCGCCGGACCTGTCTCAGATGATCTCTCGATTTCGATACGCACCACCGAGAGCAGTGTCACCAAGGTCACGGCCACAGGCCAGACGGTCGGGGGACTCTTGGCGTTTACGGGACCGATTAGTCAGAGCGAGACATACATAGGCGTCAGCGCAATCCTGCAATCCGGCGGGGGCCTGAGCTCCGACTATGAATCGGTAAACGTGGATGCCTGCGTCGGCCAGCGCACGTACGACATTCCGGCGTCCCTGTCTGTCGATATCGATACGGTCGGCCAGCCGTCCGATGCGATCGACGAGCCGCAGCCGCCGGTACCAGAGCCCGAACCCGTGGTACAGCCAGAGCCCGAGCCGCAGCCGCCGGTACCAGAGCCCGAACCCGTGGTACAGCCAGAGCCCGAGCCGCAGCCGCCGGTACCAGAGCCCGAACCCGTGGTACAGCCAGAGCCCGAGCCGCAGCCGCCGGTACCGGAGCCCGAACCCGTGGTACAGCCCGAACCCACGCCCGCACCGATGCCCGGCGGCTCGTGCCTGATAGCGACTGCCGCATATGGAACAGAGATGGCGTCGCAGGTGCAGGCACTCAGGGAGATACGCGACGGCGCGCTGCTCTCGACTGACTCGGGTGCCTCCTTTGTCGCCGGATTCAACTCGGTATACTATATGTTCTCGCCCGCGGTGGCAGACCTGGAGCGCCAGAGTCCGGCATTCCGCGAGGCCGTAAGGATTGTTATATCCCCGATGATCTCGACGCTGTCGATAATGTCGCTTGCCGAGGAGGGCTCGGAGTCCTCGGTGCTGGCGCTGGGCGCCTCGGTCATAGCCCTGAATGTAGGCATGTACGTGGCAGCACCGGCGGCTGCCATCGTCGCTGCAAGGCGGCTGCATGCTCAAGCGAAATGATCAAAGCTCACGTGGGTGTAGCCTGGGCCCTGTTCCACCCAAACACGTCATGATACGATCTGGGAACCAGATTCTTTGAGTTGTTAAGCAGCGGCTCGACTGCAGAGTCTACGACATACGTTACGGCCCAGTCTCCCTTGCCCCTTACGGAGCGGCCAAGCCCCTGTAATATCTTGGTAACTGTCTGCGATGCGTACCACAGCGGGTACCGTTCCATCTTGGACTCTACCCATTTTTCCGTGTAGTTCGGATACGGAGCCTTTGCGATGATCTGAAACCTTGACAAATCATCCTTCAGATCTACGCCCTGCCAGAGTGATGATGACAGCAAGACCCCGTCTTTTGAGTCTGCATGCTCCTTTATGATGTCGTCCTGCGTCATTCCGCCCGGATTTCTGGCGTGGCATATCCTTATGCGCCCCCTGTTTTTTGAGGAGAGGTTCTTTGCAATATCCCCGCATCTTGAGATAGACGAGGTGAGGATCAGGCCCCTCTGGTTTTCGTGCCCGGATAAAATCTCGTCAATCTTTAGCCATATTCTGTTTTCATCAACCCTGGGGCTGTCGTATGCAAGCCTGGCCGCATTTACAAACCATACCCTGCGGTTCTCCAGTGGAAACGGGGAACGCGGCGTGTCTACCACAGCTATCTCGTCAGGAGACAGTCCCATGTTCTGGCAAAAAGAGTCCATGCCTACCGTTGCAGACATGAAAATCTGAAACGGGGTAATGAAGAACTCCCTGGCATACTGTGAGATGTCAAGGGGCTTTACCGAGACTGACTTGAACTTTCCCCCCTCATGGTCAGGCTCGTTTACTATGAAGTTATCTGGCTTGGAGGAAAGCTCGGCGCGCGCCTTTGCAAACCGCTCATGACTGCCATCCAGCCTGCCGATTCTGCCATAGTCGGGATTTTCCCGGTATGACCTGCTTTCCCGAATTTCCTTGACCTTGCGTGCATAAAACTCCGCCATGTCATCCAACAACCCGATGACGACCTCCACATCCGAGAGATCATACGACTCAATTCTGATTCCGCACTCGTCGATGTACTTCCCGGTGATGACAACCCCGGCAAACTGGACAATCTGATCCTCAATTGAGTGGGCCTCGTCAAAAACAGAGATGTTTCTATTGTAATAGGTTAGCCCCTGCCTAGAGTTAAAGTCACACCCACCGTCTTTTCAGGCATGAAAATCACAACTGCAGGCAGATTAGTGCAGGATTGCTAGGGGCAGACGACCACGTACCCGGGGTTTCCGACCAGCGCGTCCCTGATCATGTCCGTAACGTTGCACCCCCGGAGGCGCCATGTCTCGATGCACGTCAACATGTTACCGAACATCTTCTGTCCGTCTTTTGTCCGCAGTCCGAACCGTATCTTGCGCGCGATCACGCCGGGCCTCAGCGTGCGCTCTGCCAGGTTGTTGGTGGGATCCATCCCAGGACGCGTCGTAAACGTGTAGAGAAACTCCGAGGCGTTGTCAATCTTTGTGGCACAGCTGTCACATCCTTCCTTCCTGTATGTGGCGGCAATCTCGCGTGTTTCTGCCACCCGACTGTCGTGCTGCCTGGCAGCCTCCTCCGGCGGCCCCGGCCCCTTGGCGCAATGCATCTGCCACTTGAGGCGCTCGCCTGCGGCGCGAACCTCCGGGGAGTCCGTTTTCTCGCTTTGGGCATCTGCCTCCCGGATTATGTGGGCCCAGCACCGCTGCCTGTTCCTGCCAAAGAACTTGTCGTATCCGGGGTATCCGTCAGTCACCCCGACTCTGGGCACATATGAAAAGTGCTCATCCAGTACGGATGCCCTCCTGCTGTCAGTTGCCACCATGTGCGCGCCGACGGCATTGCCGTCCTTGACTCCCACTGCCACCCACATGTAGCCGCTCTTGCCGTCGTATGGCATCCCCGTCTCGTCCATGTGGACGTGGTCGCATCCTGCAATGTCTTTTTTGATGTCCTCCACGCACGGATCAAGCTTCTTTGTAACGGTCTTGAGGCAGTTCTGTATCATCGCCTTGCTTACATCAATTTTAAAGATCTCCTTTACGATGCGCCTGATCGAGCCGACGGATGCCGGCATGGTGTACAGGGTGCCGATATAGGAGGCAATGTTGGGTCCAAACTCGGTGCCCGGAACGACCAGCCCGCCCCCGTTTGTCGTGGTGATGGCGCCGCACTTGCGGCACTTGCGGCGGGTAAAGTAGTGCTGTGTCGTGACCGGCTCTGGGATCTCTGGAATGTCAGTAGCCATCCTGGTTCCGGCGGGAACCGGATCTGTCAGGTCGCGCCCGTTGCACGCGCCGCACATGTCAGGCACGTGGTTCATTTCCCGGGTCGGTGTTCTCCTGTGTGATATGCCCTCGTGTCCGGGCCTGCGGCCCGGCCTTGTAGGTGCCCTTCCAGATGCCCCTGCCGCGGCTGCTGCCTTTTTCTGCCTGGTCGGAATCGAGTTCTGCGAGGAGGGGCTGTGCGGGTTCTCATAATATGTGATGCGTTGTTTGAACTGCTTGATTTGTGCTGTCTGCGTCGCGATTTGCGCGGCAGAGACGGCATTGTCAGATTTGCGTCCCGCCTTCTCAGCGGCAAGCTCCTCCCGTGTCCTCTGATGTTCCTTCTGCTCCTTCTGAAGCTTGCCTTGCGTCCTCTGATGTTCCTTCTGCTCCTTCTGAAGCTTGCCTTGCGTCCTCTGATGTTCCTTCTACTCCTTCTGAAGTTCCGCTTTTTCGCGGGCAAGCTCATTGCATAGTTCCTTGAATTCCGAGGCTGTAGGCATGTATTTCCCGGGTAATGATAGTTTATAGATCAGGTGGTCAGAAAAAATCAACTAGGCAGGGGCTAACCTATTACTTTCTATTCAGATAGCCGCCATACGTTGTTTTGTTGTATTTGACTGTCTGAAAGTAAGAGTGGTAGTTCCACACCGAGTGATCCGCAAGCAGTGCGGAATACTTTTGCTCGTAGTACGGACAGGTAATCTCTTCAAACGCCTCCTCCTCATAGTCCTGTATGCGTGGCTTGAACTTGCAGCTTTTTATTTTTCCGCCCTCTAGTTCCACGCACTCGCCCTTCTCACAGGTCAGGCCCCGCCGAAAGGCCGTCTCATACTCTTGCAGATCGACCCCCTGCTGCTCCATTGACTTGAAGCACGGGAAGTTAGACTTGCCCTTGACTGGAACAAGCGCCTCAAAGTCGCAGGTGTACTGATCCTGGAGGTGCCTTGATGCCGTAACCACAAAAGACTTTTCATAGCTCTTTGCCAGCGTCACGGCAATGGCTGACTTGCCTACCCCCGTGGGGGCCGAAAGCAGGATCTTCTGGTACCCTGACTTTAGTTTCTCCTGAATTTCTCCGAGGATCTCCCTCTGGGCGTCTCTTGCCTGCAGGTTGGGCGGAAAGTTATCTACCAGGCTCAAGGACTAGACTTTGATTGTTTTATTAAAGAAGATTGCTGTGCCCAGCTAAGTGAAAAGTACCCTGGAATCGAGCAAAAACAAAAACTGGGCATGAGGCGCAACGCCTCAGCAGCAAGGCAAAACAGCAAATCTCATTCACATTTCACTTAGCTGGTGCCTGTCTGCAGCAAATTCTGTAACAGCCCGGGCTCTGAAAGCCCAGGCGTGAATTTTCCCATCCCGGAAACCCCAATCGAGCATAATCCGTGCCTACAATCGGGAGTGCCTTCCAGAGCGCAGGCTGCCCCAAATTCTTAATTTGTGCGGGGGCATTCCTAAATCATGGCCATAGTCTACGGCATGGCAGACAGTGAAAAGCGGTACCTTGCCCTGTATCCCAAGACCGTAAAAAAAATCGAGGACATTGACAGGCTTGCGATCGGAATCCAGGAGGAACTCAAGGCAGAGCCCAGGGGGCTTGTCGCAAGGCTTCGGCGTTGGAGGCTGAAAAGGCGGTACAAAAGGCTTGAAGAAAACCAGGACGATCCATTTCATGCCGGAGCAATGGGGGAGATCCGGGTCAAAGAGACGCTATCCCGGCTCGGTGACGAGTACCACGTCCTGTGCGGGGTAGGAATCAGGCTGCCCTACTTTATCTCGTATGACGGAAAGAAGGATCTAAAGTCCGCCCAAATAGACTTTGTAGTCGTCTCTAAAAAGGGGGTCTATGCCATCGAGGTAAAAAACTGGAGTAACGGCTTTATTGATCAGCGAAGCTATTTTAGCCCCCACGAGCAGGCGGGCCGGGCCGGCAGGCTGCTCTGGCACGTCTTAAAGTCGTGGAGAAGGACTCCCAGAGTGACAAGCGTGGTACTGTCAATCCGGGGAAACATCAGATACGACCCAAAGTATCGGGCGGTCTTCACAGCTAGTGCGGATAACATAAACGACTTTCTTGAACGCAGGGGCGAGGTCCTCTCTGATGGGGATGTGGAGAAAATCGTCTCCAAGCTAAAGGATCACGTGGCAAAATAACCTGCCGACATGCACGGGGGGGACTGCCTCAAGTAGATTTTTATTCAATTTGCAAGGCAGTAGAGCAAATGGGGCTCAACTACTGCCAGATCAAGAGGAACGTCCTGCGAGCCCGAAAACTGGTCATCCGGGCAACGACGGCCGCCGGCTCCGGCCACCCCGGCGGCTCGTTCTCGATGGCAGAGATCATGGGATGCCTGTTCTACAAGCACCTCAGGTACGACCCTAAGAATCCGCAGTGGGAGGACCGCGACAGGCTGGTTCTCTCCAAGGGGCATGCGGCCCCCGGACTGTTCTCAAACCTCGCAGTCTCAGGATACCTTGACGAGTCCGAGCTGGAGAGCCTGAGGGGGTTTGGAAGCAGGCTGCAGGGACACCCCGACCTAAAGTGCCCCGGCGTCGAGTTCTGCGGCGGCTCCCTTGGAATCGGCCTGTCTTTCTCCGTGGGGGTCGCGCTGGCAGGAAAGCTGGACAAAAAGGACTTTCATGTATATACCGTAATCGGCGACGGCGAGTCCGACGAGGGCCAGGTCTGGGAGGCCGCAATGACCGCATCAAAATACAAGACGGACAACCTCACCGCGATCCTGGACAGGAACTTCATCCAGCAGGACTCGTATACGGAAAAGGTCATGCCACTTGACGAAAGGCTGGAGGGCGAGGACCTCTCCGAGATGTGGAGGGACGCCTCGCGCTGGAGGACCGGGGAGAAATGGAGGTCCTTTGGATGGAACGTGATCGAGGTTGACGGCCACAGGATAGAGCAGCTGGACGCCGCGCTGACGCGGGCCAGGGCCACCAAGGGATCCCCCACCATGATCATCGCGCGCACGATCAAGGGAAAGTCCTTGGAGCACATGGAGGACAACCCGGCATGGCACGGAAAGGCCGCCGGCGCCGACATCGTGCCCGTGATCAACGACGAGCTGGATTCCCAGTTTGTCATATCGCCGTCCATTATAGCGGGCGACATGACCGACCTGGAAGGCGAGGTAAAGCGGTGCGTGGCAGGGCGCGCCGACTGCATCCACCTAGACGTGATGGACGGGCGGTTTGTCCCGAACAGGACCTTTGATCACGCAAAAATCAGGGAGCTGCGCCCGCTTACCGTGATCCCGTTTGACACCCACCTGATGATCGACGAGCCCGTCAGGCATGTCCGGGATTACGTGGAGGCGGGCAGCGACATCGTAACCGTGCATGCAGAGGTCTGCGACGAGTCCTCGTTTGGCGAGATTCACGACTATCTGAGGCAGAACCAGATCGGGGTGGGGATCTCAGTCAATCCTGATACAGACCTGCCCCCGTGGTCCCACGTGTTCCTTCCGACGGTCGACCAGGTAATTGTCATGTCGGTGGTTCCCGGCAGGTCCGGGCAGACATACCTAGAGTCCACCCACCAAAAGATGGCCGGCCTCGTGCCGCTGCTAGCAGAGCACGGCTTTGCCGGGGTAATCGAGGCCGACGGCGGGGTCAACCTCGAGAACGTCGGCTCGTGCTTTGATGACGGTGCCAGGGCGTTCGTGGGCGGCAGTGCGATCGTAGGCCAGCAGGACATCCGGGGCGTGATCAGGGAGTTTCGGGGCGAAGTCCTAAAGGCAAGAAGGCGGGGCCTGCTGTCCAGGGCGCACCAGCTGGGCGGCGCCGAGCTCGTATCCAAGTGGATTGATCTCCATGAAATCGGAGCCAAAAAGAACCAGCTGACCAGGCTGGCCTCGGAGGCAGGATACCTGTGAGCGACCCTCCCACCTCCGACATGCGTACCGAGTACAGCAGGGCCCTGGTCGAGCTGGGAAGGGAGAACCCCGACGTGGTCGTGCTCGGCGCAGACACCACCGGCTCCCTCAAGACCGCAAGCTTTGGAAAAGAGTTTCCCGACCGGTTCTTCAACGTTGGAATCGCCGAGGCAAACCTCGTCTCGGTCTCTGCCGGACTGGCAATCTCCGGCAAGATCCCGTTTGCCAGCACCTATGCGATCTTCCTTCCGGGGAGGGCCGTAGACCAGATAAGGAACTCGGTCGCATATCCTACGAGGGGGGACAAAAAGGGGCTCAACGTAAAGATGGTCGTCTCCCACGGCGGCCTCTCGGTGGGCGCCGATGGCGGCTCCCACCAGCAGATCGAGGACATTGCGACGATGAGGGCCATTCCAAACATGCGCGTGATCATTCCCGCAGACGGGACGGCCGTATCAAGGCTTACGAGGATAATCTCGCAGGAGTACGGCCCCTTCTACATGAGGATGGCCAGATCGGCGACCCCCGTGGTATACCAGGACTCCCAGCGGTTTGAGATTGGGAGGGGCATCACGCTGCAAGACGGCGCCGACTGCACGATTGCCGCCTGCGGAATCACCGTAAAGATGGCCCTGGAGGCCGCCGGGATTCTGCGGCGGGAGGGCGTCTCTGCGCGCGTGCTTGACATGTTCTCGGTAAAGCCCATTGACGCCGACCTGCTTGAAAGGGCAGCAAGGGAGACCGGGTGCATCGTCACCTGCGAGGAGCACAACATTGTAGGCGGGATGGGCTCTGCAGTAGCCGAGTCCGTCTCCGAGCGCTTTGCCGTCCCGATAAGGAGGATCGGCGCGCAGGACAGCTTTGGCGAGTCCGCACGGGACGGGGAGGTACCGCTGCTTTTGGAAAAGCACGGGATAACAGCTATTAATATAGCAAGGACTGCAAGGGAGCTTGGTGGCAAGAGGGCATGAAGATCTTCCTTGATACTGCAAACTTGGACTCCATTAGGAGGTTCAACGACATGGGGCTGCTTGACGGCATCACAACCAACCCGAGCCTGCTTGCAAAGGAGGGCGGCGATCCGCGCTCGCACATGGCAGAGATCACCCGGATCATAAAGGGCGACGTGAGCCTCGAGGTCGTCGGCACCGACTATGAGGCGATGCTGTCTGAGGGCAGGAGGTTGAGGGAGTACGGGCAAAACGTCGTAGTCAAGGTTCCCATGACCCCCGACGGACTGCGCGCCTGCAAGACCCTCTCATCGGAGGGAATCCCCGTCAATGTAACGCTGGTGTTCTCCCCGAACCAGGCCGTACTGGCAGCAAAGTCCGGCGCAAAGTATGTCAGCCCGTTCATCGGAAGGCTGGACGACATCGGACACAACGGAATGAGCCTGATAGAAGAGATCAAGGACATATTCTTAAGCTACGACTTTGATACCCAGATACTGGTTGCCAGCATAAGGCATCCGCAGCACGTGGTTGATGCGGGAAAAATAGGCGCCGAGGCAGTCACGCTGCCCCCCGCGGTCCTCGACAAGATGCTGGGGCACCCCCTCACCGATGCCGGCTTGGAGGGCTTTCTGGCCGACTGGGAAAAACTCAAGTCCGGAAACCCGGATCTGAGGATCTAGCCCCCGCGGTTCCTGCTCTTTCTGGTGCCGGTTCCCCTTGCGGTGACCCTAGTCCTGCCCTCGGTTGACTTTCTTGCCTTTGGCTCCGGAATGTCCTTTAGCTTTGTCTTTCCGGTTCCGCGTCTTGTTGAGACCGTCGCATTGCCTGCCTTTTGCCTTCTTTCGGCCTGCTTTTTCCTGTAGGCATCGCCTGCCCAGTTCTGATCCTCCGAGTCGGCCTCCCTTACACTGGTGCCCCTTCCGGAGACTCGCTTTACTTTTGCCATGTATTGTGTCAGCTGAGGCGGTATATTTAGAATTTGCATGACTCTGCCCGCAGCCGGCCGGGCGCCCCGTCCCCGGCCGTCTCCGAGCCCGGCAAAACCTGCGCCTGCCTGCTGCGATCCGGCATGCATTTGGTAGTGCTTTTCACGCTGCCTTCTGTTGTCGGGAATCGTGGCTTGTGTAGCACCGACCGGCTGTGAGGCAAACGCCGCCCTCGAACCCGCGCCCTCCTTTCTGTGGCAAGCCCCACATTTGCACCACCTGGTGCCCGCCGCAACGCATGCCAGCCCGCCGCGCAGTACCTTGAACTCCGGGCCTGGCATGTGCATCCGGGGTATTGGCAGCCTGCATATCAAAATATCGCAAATCCGCCTCGTGGGTGGGACAGGCTCCTACTTTGTACGCAATGATTCTAAGAGATCCTTCATGGCCTGCTTCATTATCCTTTGAAGAAATGCAGATGTCTCTTTTGCCTCTTCGGCATAGTCGGAATGGGAATCTAGCGCGTACCACTCGCTTAGCGTCCTCTTCACCCTCTTCCTAAATCCAAGGCGGTAAAGGATATTCATTTTTAGTGCAGGCCATATATTGTAAATCCAGACAAGGCCAAAAAATTCCTTTTCTTTTGCGGTTGAATGTTTTTTTAACCACTCTGCAATTTCCTGAATCAACTGGCTTGTTGAATCCGGATCTGTCTTTCTATTGTCCGCAACTTTTATTGTAAATCTTACACTATCAATTGGGATTGCCAAGCATGTTTGATTTCTATACAGATAAAGAAACGCAGTCATCAATCCGGTTCTTTTGTTCCCATCAACAAAGATGTGCCATCGGATTATCGCTTCCATCATAACAGCTGCCTTGCTTATCAGATCTGGATATGGACTTTCCATACCAAAAAGATTCCTGTCAGGTTTTTCAACAAGTGATTCGAGCAGTGGTTCTTTTTCGGGAATGATTCCTTTTTCCATTCTTGGAAACTCTTTTTCTAGTACAGAATGAATCACCTTGATGATGTCTGCATTAAAGCCAATCAAAGCTCGTCCAAGCGTTCAAATACAATTCTGTGTCGAGCCAAAGTTTTCTTGACAATCTCTTCTACCTCCTCCATTTTTTCATCTGTCATTTTGCACTCACTCATCTTATGCAGCTGTGACTACTTAAAGTGTACTAAAACCGTACGGTAGGAGTCTACCCCTTCCTGAAGACATGGCGTGGGAGACACGGTCGTGAAGACCCTGATCGGCAGTGCCGCCTAGGGGCAAACTCTTTCATTTGGTCGCAAAATCATGGTTTAGTTGCTAATATCCAAGACGTTATCTGAGTAGGTGCTTTTCAATGGAAATTAGATATATGCGTTCGTCATCATAATCTATGTGGTGGGTGATTGGAAAAGGTACATTACTAGAATCCCCATTATCGTATTCATCGATGATTTCATATTCGGGAGTAGAATCAGGATTCAATGTATCGACAAGAAAGTGTAGAGAATCTAAAACAAATGCGTGTTGTCCCCTTTTTAACTTCAAAAACTGAGTGATGAAGTTATGTGTGATTAGTAGCTTCCACAATTTCTGCCAATCCGTTAAGAAATGACGCGCCTTCTACAAGGCTTCCCTCAAATGCTATCTCAGCAGAACCGTTTTCGAGATCTTGTTTGAAGGTCTGAACTTCTTTAATTTGTCCTTTTGTCAACACAATCTTATCGGTCTGTGCTAATGCCTGCATACCTTAACGAGGTAATTATAGCATATAATCCTTTATTCTGCCACAGCCTTCCCAAAAGTAACCGACTTGTGGCGGTTCAGGAGGTGGCAAGCGGGTATGCAGGCAGTCCGTTTGAATTATTTCGAGCCCGGGATAATTTGACGTGGTACTTCTGGGAAGACTGTGCCATGTGGTACGAGGTCACGTCCCTAGGGGGTTGTCGTCTAATTCCACTTATTTGACCTAATCTGCACGTTTTTCTGAATTTCCGCCCTTTTGCACGCCTGATCATATGGCATCTCAACGGTTTTCGGGGATTCTAGCGAATTAGACGACAACCCCCCCTTGCACCGGCAAATGATTGTCCACAATCGATCTCCACAGGCGGCAATATGCATACAAATGACAAAAAATCCCATTTTTTAGATAACACCCTTTTGGTTTTTTTCCATTCCCTATTAAATACGTCCACCCCAATACACTATCATGAAGTTAGGAGCTGAAGCACTGAAATGCCGACTGCCTATGTACTGATAAACTGCGAGCTTGGCTCTGAGGAGTTTGTCATCTCGGAGCTAAAGTCCATCGAGGGAGTCGTGGAGGTCCACGGAACCTTTGGCGCATACGACATCCTTGCAAAGATCACATCTGACCAGGTCGAGAAGCTTCGCGAAACGATTACCTGGAAGGTAAGAAAGATTGCAAAGATACGCTCAACGCTGACCCTCATGGGAATTGAGGGGCAGGGATGACTCTGGTGATCCATTGCCGCGTGCATACGTCCTGATCAACTGTGATCTGGGGACCGAAAAGTCCCTCGTCTCCGAGCTGCAAAAAATCGACAGCATCTCTGAGGTACACGGCACGCTGGGAATGTATGATATCATCCTGAAGATAGAGTCTGACGGCGATGACATCAACTCGACGGTAACTGACAAGATCCGCAGGATGGAAAAAATCAACTCGACTATGACCCTGACCAGATTGGAGGACGAGGAGATATTCATACCTGGCCCTGACAGGCCTGCCGGCCCCATGCCGGGACAAAACACGTCCCAGGCATATGTCGTGATCCACTGCGATCAGGGCCAAGAGTACCCGATTCTGCGCAAGCTAGGCAAGATACCGGAGGTAAAGGAGGGCGACGCGGTCTTTGGCTTTTATGATGTGATCTGCAAGGTCGAGGCGTCCGGTCACAACGAGCTTGAAAAAATCATCACAAAGGGAATCCGGGGCCTAGATCATATCCGAACCACCATGACCCTGAACGTGATCACCGAGCAGGAGTAGATCCGTGCCTTTGCCTGTTATGTGATACGGCAGAGGGCCTCTGGCGTGCGAGGCCACCTGTCCTTGACCTGCTAGGAATGAGTTCACGTGCGACTGTGATTTTCGCGCTTGGCCGGCAGGGGAACGTGACTTTACCCTCTGATCAAGGCGATTCTCCAAAGGAATCAAAGCTGCCGCGGGGGGCCGGTTTGTGCCACATGCAGCCGATGCCTCTACCTCTGCCACGTATGGTGAAAAACACAAGTTCTTCAACAACGAAAATCACCCACCCTAGTTCATGCCCACATGTGTTGAAGATCTTTTGCACACCACCATATGCTCTGTAATTGGAGCCATGCTGCCACAGCAGTGGGGAAAAGCCCCAAAATCCAGCAGGCATTCCTATGAGATCAACAATCAAGGTTATCCCATAATACCCCGGATCTTTTTTAGTACCGCAGGCCACATTCTGGCATGAGAGGCGACGAGAAAAGGTTCCATCGCTTGAACTATCTGCTGAGGTTCTATTTGAGCAGCCCCTATGAGGCTGCCCTGTACAGGCGTGCCAAGCAAATGGGGGTATCTGATTCTACTGCCAGGGACTATGTGCGTACGGTCATGATTCAGGCAAGGCGCATGGGCCGTTAGGCACAAGTCTGATCCCTCAGAAATATTAAACAAGGTGCTTTGCTAATCCCATTTGGAGCAAAAAGACAATGCCTGACACTATACTAGATGATGTTAATGCGCTACTCCTGATGGAAAAGGGGGACAGGCGGATTCTAGAGCAGATCAAGCGTGCCGCCGAGCACAACGAGGTAATCTCAGTCTATGAGCGCAATTATGTCGCAAAACTAAAGGGCGAATTCATAGAGAAAAAACCAAGACCCGTCCCGAAACCCCCGCGGGCACTTGGGCCCCCCAAACCCGCCCCGAAGCAGGCCTTTACCCCTCGCCTGCAGCCCGAACCACAGCGACGCAAAAGCCAGAATCGGACAAAAATCATCATCGGGGCCGGCGGTGCAGCTGCGCTGATTGCAATAGTTGCCATCGGAGTATCCATGTCCGGCCTTGAGCCTGGGGGGAAGACTATCGGCGGATCAATCCATGGCGATCTGCTGTCTCTTGATGAGGGATCATACGCCCTTGGAGACATCATCTCTATTTCGGGAATGTCTGACTCCTCACTGGGAGGCCAGGCAGTTTTATCCATTGAAAACTCGACTAGTGACTTGGTTTGGACAGAAAGCGTGAGTCTAAAACCGGATGGGGCGTTTTCAACCCTGGCCATTGCAGGCGGTGCCGGATGGGGCGACCCGGGGACATACACCCTGGTCATTGAACATGGCGATCAGACAGAGAGCCTTGCCTTTACGTTTCGGGGATAGCCCTCATACTCTGCCGGGTGCGAGTCTGTGATCCCATGCAGCCCGCCTGCTCCGGCCTGCCCCGCAGGGCACCTGTGAACGGCGCATCCGTTGAACCTGTCCTCCTTTGCTGTAGGCCTGCACCATCCCGCATGTCGCGAGTACCTGGCGGCTGATCCTCTGATTCCTGCGCTACCCATCCGTGATGTCCGCCCTGGGAAAGTCACCGGCAGCCTTCTCTGGCAGGCTTGCCTCAAAAAAGCCCAGCTGGCCTTTGTAGGGAACCGGCAGCCTGAACATCCTGGCATTCCTTAGCAGAAATCCATACCTTGTGCCATGAAGTGCCTTTGACGCAAGGTGTGACCGGCAGTCCTTTTCCACCTCCGTCCGGGTCTCGTATCTTTTTACGCCAAAGATTTCTGCCTTGCCGATTATTGCTCCAGTGACAAACTCCTTGCCCATCCTGAGACGCCTTGCATCCTCCTCCCTTACCTTCATTGGGGCGTGAACTAGAAACTCGCCCCGGAAGCTTGTGTTCCAGCTGCGCAACTCGATGCTCTTTTTTCCGGAGACTATCAGGTCGGCAAACGGCTGCGAGACCGACAGGCACCTCAAGGCCTATTCCCTTGCCGCCTGTATGTACTGGCCGGGATGCTTTGCCATTCCCTCGGGCAGGTTTGTAATTCCACCATTTAGGCTCTGAACCGTCTTTCCCTTGCCTGAGAGCAACTGTGCTGCCATAAATGACGTGTTTCCTGCCATGCATACGAGCAGGGTTTTTCCTTCCCCGACCTCCTTGGATATGTCCTCGGGGATTTCACGCGTCGATAGCATCTGATCCACCGACGAGGCCTTTGGTATGGCGATTTTTGACCTGTCGACCCCCAGGGATTTTGCAATCATCTCGATTCCCTCATCCTTGGGGGCGTACTGGGGATGTACCCAGACAATCTTGTCATACTCGCTTGCCGCAGCAGCTGCATCCGCAAGCTCGACTCTCATCGGAATCCTGTCCTCGGAGATCTGCTCGAAGCTCTTCCTGTACTTGCCGATTCCGTCTGCCACTATTGCAACAAATTTTGTCGCCTCCCCCGAATCTGCCATCTGCATTGCAGCATACAGTGCAAGTGCGGTACTCTCCCCGATGTCGTGCCCCCTGTCTACGAAGAACTTGAGGAGGAACTTTGCCTTTTCATAGTCGACCTCGTGTTCTGCCGCATATGCCTGCGGGTTGTACAGCCTCAGTCCGTCTGCCTTGGCCTTTGTCCTGATTCCTGCGACGTCCTGTCCTGAGGGGGGAAAGACCACGTGGACTGACTTTTTTGCATATTTGCCGGAGACATACTTGCTCAGACCTCCTGATGTGCCGCCGGTTCCAAACGCACACATTATCTGATAGTCCCCCATCGATTCCCCGTCCTCTCCTAGCTGCTGATCGATTTCGGCTGCAGTAACCGTGTCGTGCACGTCAATGTTAAGCTCGTTTTCATACTGCGCGGGGCAGAACAGGCCATAGATTTTTGATAGGAATATTGCCAGGTTGATAATGTCCTGCCTTGCCAGCAGGGCCTCTATCTCTGCCAAATTACTGTCAAAGACTGCAGGATCAAAGCCCATTTCCGATAGCTGTGATCTTACGTTTGCAGCAGTAGCCTTGGCAGCCAGATCATCTGCCCTGTCCTCCATCCCGGGGGCCGGGCAGATATCCATGTCAAGATCCATTATTCTGATATTCTCGTCCCTTAGTTCCTTGAAGACGCCCTCCTGCAGTTTTCTTGAAACCAGGGCCACGACTGTAACGCCGAGCCTTGATATCTGGCCTAGCGCAATTCCAAAGTTTCCGGAGGTAGCCTCCATCACGGTCTGACCCCCCCTTAACTGCCCTGACTTTATTGCCTCGTGGACTATGTGCAGTGCCGCCCTTACCTTGATTGAACCGCTTGGCAGCACCGAGTCAAACTTTCCATATACCCTGAGATCCTTCTCGTCCAGATTCACCTTGAAGACGCTTTTTGCGCATTCCTTAAAGTCCTGCGTCAGATCAACTAGCGGCGTTGCATCTACAATCCTGCCCCCCTCCACGCGCGGGATCTTGCTCCAGATCTCCTGCTCAAAGCGCTCTAGCAGGGCCGCATCTGCGTTTTCTGCCATGACTGCATCAGGATTTTCGCTTAATTTAGAATTTTCCACCCGTACGGCTTATGGGGATTGTTGCGTAATTTTGCCTGTCTGATTTAGCATACACGATACTCTGAATTTCCACGGGGGAGGAGAGAAAGGAGTGTCCAAACCCGGCAAAAAGGCCGGTATTACGCGCGAATCGGGCGCAAAAAGGATCGAAAGGATCGTGGGGGGAGGGGCAGGCTCTACGGGAAATGCCTGAAACGGGGCAGGCAGCAGTCCTGGGCCCTGTAGGTGAGCGCGGCTGTGTCACGTCAGACAGGGGAGGTGTGCCGCAAAGATTGGCGTGCAGGTGGAGGCGGCCTGAGGTGAGTTAGGCGGTGCGCACAATTGAAAATGGATCCTATAACAAGCCTGCCTCATGGCGTAAGAGTTTGCCCTCTAGGAGACACTGCGGGCTCGAGGGTTTTTACAGTGAGAACTATGACGCCGGGCTGGGCAGGTGGACTGATACGGACACCGGCAATGTATACAACGATGGGGGTTGTCGCTTAATTCGCTAGAATTCCCGAAAACCGTTGAGATGCCATATGATCAGGCGTGCAAAAGGGCGGCAATTCGGAAAAACGTACGGATTGAGTCGGGTAGGTGGAATTAGGCGACAGCCCTCCCCTTTCAGGTGTCCAAGATTATGCATATTTCAAAACATCTCTGGCTTAGAGATCTGGCCACCAAACCAAGGAAAATCCGAATCCGGTGAAATTCCATATCCCCAATTTTACACAGAACCCGGAGCACGAAATTATAAAAAGGAGTTTAACCAACAAGCAATTACGGTGATATATCCAAATGGCAAATACGACTTCATCTGAAAAAAAGTTCAAGAACACATTTGCTCCACTCTGCATCAGTAAGGAGTTGAATGTGGACCAGATAATCTGTGGGCTTCGATCCAGTGGAATCAATTACAACAAACTTCCACCGGAGGTTCAGGCCGCAGTCGATCCCGTACTTGCTGAGATGGCACGCCAGCCCTCTACCTATTAAAGAAAAACGCCTTTTCCTATAATGGCACCATCAATTGTTAAAGGGATTTTTCTTATCGAAATAGGCACGATATGTCAAAATTATGTTGCAATTTTTGATGTGTGTACTACGGCAGCCACCGTACCACGCAATGCACTTTTTGAGCATGCCTGCTTTGCTACAATCTCGGGCCGGCTGCACGGCCAGTACTGCTTGGGCTGCAGTGCATACAACTGAAAACCGATCACCTCTTTATCAAAGTATGCACAACATGCCAAAATCATGATCCATTTTTTGATGTGAATACCGAGTACACCCCCCCTGCCCGCCATTTAAGTCCCATGCAGCACAGAGATCACAAGGCCGGCCAGACAGGCTCAGACCTGTCCCAGTATGCCCAGAACCTTGTTTGGAATGTCGCCAAGCCTGCTCACTGCAAGTGTCTTCTCATAGCCTAGCGTCTTGAGATTGCTTGCAATCGTCGTGGCCCTTATGGTATTTGGACCAAAACCCAGTGCTACCATGCTGATTCCCACGGACTTTATTGACTTTATCATTGCGCGGACCGCATTTGGATCAGAGGGCTCCCCGTCAGTCAGTGTCAGAAAAACCTCCGGCCGGCTTGCCTGCATTGAGGGGAGCATCCTGTCATAGACTTCTGCCAGCGGCGTGGAGCCGTTTGCAGCAACCTGTGCCAGCCTTTTTGCAGAGACATGGCTCCATTTTGTATTCTCCGGCTTGACAAGCCAGCACACCACCGATCTGTCCTGTGTGCTAAACGCGTATACGGAGAAACCAATCTTGAGGTATGACAGGACCTCGCACAGCGCCAGTGTCGCCTTTTTGTATTCTACCTGCTCTGAATGGATGCTTGATGAGTGATCCAGCAGGATCACAATTCTTGTCTTGATTGCCTTCTTTACGTCCGTAAAGAACGGCTCGGCCCCGTCAATGTAGCCTTCCTCGTCAAACTCGTCCCCCGCACGGAGGTGCTGCTCCTTCCAGCCCGACCTCCAGTCCTTGAATTTTGTCTTCATCTTGTTGATCAAGTCTGCATCATAGATTTTCGTCTCGTCTACGCTGTCTGCAGACGGCACCCTGACCCCGACGGTCTCCGTCCCCAGCCCCCTGTTTTCATTCTTCTTGTTCTCGTCAACGAGCACCCTGTATTCGTCATACACGTCATCCCCGCGCAGTGCCGCGGCCGGATCTACCTTGCCGAAATCCCCCTCGCGGTTCTTTGCAATCTTGACTAGCGTGCGCAGGATCTCCTCCTCGTTTAGCGCCATCCCCTGCCTCATCCAGGGCAGTGACATCGGGATTGTCAAAAGTGAGTCGATGTCCAGAATCCTGATGATCTCGGGCACCTGCTTTTCCATCCAGTCCGTCTCGTGGTTGCACCTGACTGCCTTTTGCAAAACCTCGCTGGCAAATCCGGCTGCCTTTTGGATCCTTTCAAAATGACTTGCTTGGATCTCGCCCTTGATGCCCCCGAACACAAACGTCTGATAAAACGCCTCGACTATCCTTGCCTTTCCGTACAGCGAGCTCAAATGCGGCCTGTAGTTTAGGGAATATGCATAGTTGAACATCAGCTCATTGTCCATTCCCCCCCATGTCTTTCTTCCCAGGCTTTCTATCCTCCTGGTCTCTATGGCATTTAGAATAAACCCAAACGCATGATCATTGCTGAGGATTTTTTTGCAGTGCCTGAGGCGTACTGATTCGTACCACAGCGAGGCCCTAAACTGCCTGTATTTCTGAAAGTCGCTGCCCTGATACTTGGCAAATGGCAGCATTGAAATCCTTTTTTCCCCTAGCCACGTCTTTGGCCGATTCCTCTCGGAGAACTCCACCGTAACACCTTCAAGCCCCGACCATCTTCGAGCCAGAAACGTCGCGATCTCCATCAGCGTATCGCTTCTTAGCTGGAACGGCTGCATCAGCCCTCAAACATCGACGTTATGATGTCGCTGACTTTTTGGTGCTCGATGCTTCCCCACTGCGCGTAAACATTGCCAAATACCAGCTCCGCGGCCTCCTTTGCAGGCATGTCAAGATCTAGCATTTTTGCAAAGGCGATGGTCTCTCTGAGGCTTGGGGAGTAATACAGCTCCTCGACTGCTGCGGCCTGTCTTAGCGTGCTTGCTAGCTTTATTCCCTGCATGATCTGTCCCTCGTGCGAGCCTGAAACGTGTTTTTTTACAATGTCCAATTCCACGTTTTCTGGTGGATACTCTAGCCTTATCCTGACTGGAAACCTGCTCAAGATCTGGGGCGGCAGCTCCTTTGTCCCTACGTGCGTTAGCGGGTTAATCGTCGCAACAACGAACCATCCCATGCTTGCTTTGACGACTTCCCCCGTTGATTCCTTTAGCGCAATCTGCCTCCTGTCATCTAGTGCCTCATCTAGTCTCAGGAGAACATCGGCCTCTGCTGCGTTGATCTCGTCCAGATACAAAACACTGCCCTCCCTCATGGACTTGATCAGAATCCCCTCGTCGAATCCCACGGTTCCGTCCGTCAGGGTCTTGGTCCCGACCAGGTGACTCTCCCTTGTTCTGAGGCTAAAGTTGATTGACTCTAATTTTGCAGACTTGCTCTTGACAAAATCCCTAACAAGCGTGGTTTTTCCCGTCCCCTTGGGGCCTATGATCAGTACAAACAGACCCGCCTTGTAGGCCTTGTCCAATGTGGCCATGGAGTTGTTCCAATCCAGGTAGCCTGTTTCTTGAAGCATTCAAAAAGCATGGCTAGCATTTTACAAATAAGTCTTAGTTTTGATATTGTGCCAGCCTGGCATTGGCCTCGTCTAGGATCCGGTGTAGCTTCTTGCCCCACTCGTCAAACCCCTCAGGCGCATCCGGATAGTTGTAATAGTGGTCAGTCAGCAGCCTGTTTTGCTGGGTTGTGAACCTCAGGCCGTCTGCCAGCTTCTTGTTGAGGGCCCCCCTGATCATCATGGTCAGCTTGCCCAGGTTGCTAAAGTCCGGGTGCTCCCCCTTTGAAATTGCCTCCACGTCAAGATTTCCCAGGAAGTGCTTCATGCCGTAGCTGATTTGTTCATTGCTCAGAGACTGGATCAGCCTCCTGAAGACTTCCAATCCTGCCGTCTTGTAGCCATACTCGTTGATGAACTCCTTGTTGTATTTCCACAGCCCCCTCTCTGTAACGTCCCCTGACTCAATCGCCTCTGCTGCACACCTTCCGACGATGGTTCCCGCAACGAGCGCCGGACCGATCCCCCCCGCGTCAAGCGGTTTTGGCATCCAGGCCGAGTCTCCGACCAGCATGAAGCCGTTTGCGACCATGCAGTCGTTCTGCCTTCTGACGGAGACCTGAAAGTTTCCCGTTGCATTTTGCCTGTCTGCGTCGTCTTGTGAGATTTTCGGATTCCTGATTGCGCGATTTCTCCCGACATACTCGTTAATCAGGGTCGTGACGTTGTCGCTTTTCCCCAGCCTTTTGTTTCTTGCCTCAAGGAGCGTTTTTTCCACCCCCAGTCCGATGTTTACCTTGTTCCTTCCCTTGGGAAATACCCATCCGTATCCGCCCGGCGCAATATCTTGGTCTAGGTGAATAATACAATAGTCGGGATCGAACTCCGTCAGGTCATCCTCCCCATCCTCAAAGTGCATTATGTGCCTGCCCGTCGACTCTACGTCGGATCTGTCCACCTTGCGTTCCATTTTGGTCGTATTGGAGATTTGGTTGCGCAGCATTGATGTCATTCCCGTGGCATCGATGACGACTTTGGCCGTTCTCTGATATCCCTCCCTTGTCTCTGAATTGATCCCTTTTACGCCTGCTACCTGGTTCCCCTGGTAAATCAGCCCCATCAGGTTCACATTAAAGTCAAAATCTGCGCCCATTTTGTGAGTGCGCTCGTTTTGTACCTCGGGCAGCAGCCTTCTGTTTAGCATGTATCCGTCGCCGTCAAATGGAATCGAGGTCTCCCTGTCCGGAGAAAACGCCATTACGCCTTTTACGTGGTGTTCGATTTCCGGCCTGCCCCACGTCACCTTGATCCTATCTGACATAAAGTCCACCGCCTCCTTGCTGACTGCGTCTCCACAAATCCATCCTGCCACGCTTTTTTGCCCGGGAAGATTTGACGGATTTCTATCCACGACTAAAACCTTCAACCCCTGATTGGAATAATGCAAAACCGATTGGGCTGCAATTGTGCCGGCCAGTCCCCCCCCGGCTATGATAACGTCATAGTCTGCCACGAGAAGACCTCCTTACTTGCGTATTTAAAACCATCTTGTTTCTGGTTCAAAATTTGGGTCGGATCGTCGCGGCGTCTTCAATGCTCTAGCTCAGACTGGAGCGGCTATTATCTCCTCATTCCCATGTAGCAATGCCGCCTTTCGTATTTAATCTAGCTGAAATTCGGTTCTGTGCAATTTTAGGGATATGGATCTCAAAAATCATTCCGTGGCACTGTTTAAACTGGCATTCTGGACGATAGCCTTCCACTTGTTCGTACCATCCGCGCTTATCAGGGCCGATTCTGCCGGGGTCTGGCCGTCCAGTGCGCCGTGCTTTTTCGTATAGTTGTAATAGACCCTCATTCCGTCAAGTATGGCCGTATCCGTCTTTTTCAATCCTCTGAACACCTTCTCACGATCTCTGGTCTCGCCGTTGAGCCTCTCCATCTTGTTGTTATTGTCCCGGTCTCTTTTTCCGGCCAGGCGGATGTGCTTCACGTGGTTCGTATCCTTTCCGAATACCTTCCTTGAGGACTTGGCATAGGCTGGCAGGCCGTCCGTGAAGTTTCTTGGTGTCTTTTCGGCCTGTTTCTTGGTCATGTCCAGCAGTGAATCCGCATTGTGCTGGAACTTGGTTGTTGCCAGGTCAGAGGCCAGGCAGGTCCATCGACGTGACGGCCTGCAGGGATCCGCCGCCGATTATGTCCTCAAGCACCTCGTACCTGTGCAGGAACGCTGCGCTGTGTATGGAGCGCCTGTCGTCCTCCCAGGATGCGGGCCACATCCTGCGAAGGCCGTCATCTGCCTCATCTCATCCTGATCCTGCTCGTGCCTTCCCTCGTACTCTGATCCTCTTCCTGTCTTGAGTCTTCTCCCTCTCGTACTCTGATCCTCTTTCCGTCCCGTATCTTCCTCCTCCTGTCTTGCGCCTTTTCCTCCCTCAGCCTCCGTATCATCTCGGTCTCGGACTTCCATCACTTTTGTGCGAGAATGGATCCCAGATCTAAATCAATCGTCTGAAAATAGTTGTGGTTTTGATCAAATATTTTGAACATTGCAAGGCACCGTCATGTGTGTGTGTGCCGTCACTACTGCGCCCTCTCTTTGTAGCATGGGTGTCGGGGGTACCGCCGCTAATTTCGTTTACGCATAAGGTCTAGTATAGTTGCTTTTACGCGTTCAGGCATGGTTGTGCAGCACGCAAGTCCGAGAGCCCGTGAACGAGTGCAGGCATGTCTCATGACTGCCGCCAAGCTGCCAGTCCAGCCGATCTTCTTGACACAAGCACTATGGCGATTATCGAGGCGGCTAACACCGCCATGGCAATTCCCCCGAATTCTGGAACAATGCAGGTTCCTATTACCTCAACGTCAGAATCCCCCCCCTCAAACTCAATCTGGATTATTCTCTCATCGGAGCTGACGTGAATCTCTTGATACGGAACCTCTATTCCGTCAATTAATACGATAAATATGTCGTCTCCTCCCTCACAACCTCCGGTTCTTGCGTCCACTGTACCCCTCGGAAGCTCCACCGTCATGGCACCTGAACTGGCCGCATCCAGCACCACGATGAGCGAGAATCTTGACCTGTCAATTATCATGTCCTGGATGGTCCCGCCGACTATGCTGTACTTTACGTCCGTAGTTGACGTCGAGTCCGGGATCTGCACTTCGAAGATATTCTCGATTGGCACCGTCTCGTGCTTGGCTACAAAGTTAAACGTGGTCTCCGATATGTCCCCGGCACCGTATATCACCCTCACGATGCGCTCCCCGTCTTTCTCCCAGTATTTGCCCTTGGCTATGATTGTCTCCGTAAAACTGCCGTCCTCTGCCGGAGTTATCTGTGCAACGTAAGCTGTGCTGCCATCCCCGAGCAGGATCTGCAGCGCCACCTGCGTGTCCTTTATGACAGTCGTCGTCTTTCCGGAGATTACTATCGCGTCCCCCTCGGTAAACGTGTCTCCCACCACCTGCACGTCTATCAGGGACTGCGCATAAGCCGGAACTGTGATTGACAGCAAGGCCATGCAGGCCGCTAGCGCTTTTAGGTGTGACACACATCTCTACTCAAATTATTGTATATTTCCTTTACTGCTGACTTTAAAAAATGAAAAAGAAAAGGTGTCTAGTATTTCGGCATTATGCTGAGTCTGGATCTTGCAGACACTGCAATTATCGAGATAATCGCCACTGCCAGGATCAGCGCTGCTATAGTACCAAACTCTGGAACTACGAACTTACCGACGATCTCAACTTCTTCAGCCCCTGCCGGGAAGTAAATTGTGATATTATTTCCTTCCACCTTCACATCGTCCCACTCTTCACCATCGACAAATGCCAGTTGCAAATCTCGGAAAACACTTGGTGCCGGACTAAGTGTAATCATGCCTGGCTCTGTGGAGCTAATCATGACCACAATCGACGTTCCTGCATTGATTTTTGCACCTGTGACTGAACCGCCTGTAATGGTATATGGAATGCAGTAACCATCGACTGATATCTCTGTGCTGGTACAATCTCTTGTGGGTGTTATTGGTTTGATGTGTGTGGCAACGCCGCCCGTTAATTCGACTAGGACCTTGTTGTTGACATCTTGAGAACCGTATTGGACTCTGATTGTATATGTGCCGTCATATTTCCACAAATTCCCTGCGGTGTTCAGCGTTGTACTGTATGTACCATCACTGTTTACATCTATTTGGTCTGCGGTAACAATGTTGTTAGTGGGGTTAATCACAGTAATCGTCACTGGAACTCCTGACCTGATATTGGCTACCGTGCCCTCCACCATTATGATGGAATTGTGATCATATACTTCTGCATCTGTCCACACTAAAACCGGTATGTCTCCCATCAGCTGCTTGGTAGCTGACATTGATACCTCAGCTTCAGTACAGCCTGGACAAGCCTGTTCTAAAGCAAAAGCAGGGACGATTGCCATTACTCCTGCCATGGACAGAACTGTTGCTAGCATGTACGACGTACGGATGTTCATCTTGAATCCGGGTAACCAATGTCTCTATTTATGTATATGTTGAAAAAAAGGAAAAAAATTCTAGTATTTCGGCATTATGCTAAGTCTGGATCTTGCAGACACTGCAATTATCGAGATAATCGCCACTGCCAGAACCAATGCCGCTATAGTACCGAATTCTGGAATTACCAAACCGTCTAGTATCTCAACTTGAACCGAAGCTTCGTACTTGGAACTTTCGCCCTGCTGAGCCGTGATTGTATAGAAACCATCCTGGCTCCAGACCTCTCCCCCGGTTATAATGTCAATTGAAAAGTCGCCGTCCGCATCTGGTGAGGCCTGATCAACTGCAACGATATTCCCATTTGGAGCAACCACCTGAATTGAGACAGGGAACTCTGTCTTGTCCGTATGTCCAATTATGGTAATTGTATCGGAACCCTCCATTGCATCTGCCCTCATTGTCAATCCCTGCATCATGCCGCTTTCTTGTATTATCATTGTGTTCTCAAATGTCGACTGGGTCTCCATGGTCTCAAAGGTTGTGCCGCCTGCTACCTGGACCTTGACAGACAGCTTGTACAAGGAGGCGTCTCCCTGCTGTGCGGTGATTGTATAAAAGCCGTCCTGGCTCCATGCTATGCCGTCTATCTTAAAGTCTACAGCAAAGTTTCCACTCTCATCTGGAGTCTCTTGTTCTATGGCAATCACATTTCTGATTGGATCCTTTACTGTTATTGATACGTCGTTTGTGTATACTGTCTTGCCTGTCACCGTTATGGTATCAGAGCCGTCTTGCGCAGTTGCCGTAATGGACATTCCGGAATCCTGTGCAAACGAGCTGCCGATGGAGCCCATTACGATTACTGATACTACTATGAGCGCCAGTGATATTGATGTCTTTTTTTGCAAAACCATCTATCATTGTAGACATAATCGTCATTATTAAAGCGTTTTTAAGGGCATGATCATTTTGCTTCCAAATGGATCAATCTTTTTAATTTTCAACTATTTTGACAAATCTTGGACTTCAGCTTGCATTGCCCGTCATCGTCCGAGATTCGGATTCTCCGGGAGCCCTCCTGCAAGTCTGCCAACCAAATATCGGGACTCATTTGCTTGGCCGCGGGGGTGTTTTGGCAATGCCTGTCATGTACAAGGCTACCTGCCCCCGCCAATCAGACACAAGTTGGCATGTGTGATTATGACTTTCGTGCCTGGCCGGCAAGGGGGCGTGACCCCGTACCCTGCCATCCCTGTGAGATCGACAAGCCACAAAATCCTATTGGCCATCAAGTATGGCAGAGGGGCTAAACATGATGGCTGCATGCATGGAACGGCCTGCCTAGCCGGCCCAGCCACACTGCAGGGCAAAATCTCCTGTATTTCATGATCGGATGCTCCTGCCGGCAGTGGCCGGTCTTCAAGAATTTATGATTGTCAATAGTGCTGATTGTAAGTTCTTCAGCTGCAGGGGATTACTTCCCTGCGTGGTTCATACACACATGCGTTGAAGGGTTTTTGCTCGTCACTCCCATGTGTAATCGTACCCAATCCTGCCGCTGATCCCTGTCGGAGTCATGTTCCAAAACAGAACAACACTGATGATTAAAGATTCCTCAATGCGTGCGGGCGTAAAATATGGTGTGAAACCAAGGTCAAAGTGAAATGTACCAAAAAATCGAGCAAAAACAGAAGCTGGGCAAGAGACACGACGCCTCAATAATAAGACAAAAACAACAATCCCATTTACACTTCACTTGGCTGCAGGTTCTTCAACACATATGGGAATGAGCTGCGCAAGGAGATGCTTCCCGCTGTTGGGGAATTTATGAGACTTTTGCCAAAAATGACAGAAACCGCCTGACTTCCCTGACCTGCACCGATTACGCATAAAGCCTATGGTTTTCACTATACGTTAATTCTAAAAAGAAGAAAAAAGAAAAAAATTCTAGTACTTTGGCATTATACTGAGTCTGGATCTTGCAGACACTGCAATTATCGAGATAATTGCCACTGCCAGAATCAATGCCGCTATAGTACCAAATTCTGGAACTGCACAAGTGCCGATGATTTCGATTTCTTCAGAGCCTGCAACGAATCCCACAGTTACTGTTCTGTATTCTGGGGTCTTTGTCTCTTCAAAGGTTACCTCTTCTGAATCTACCAGTGCAAAGAATTCATCATCTGAACCTTCGCAACCGTTCATTCTTGCGTCAATCAATTCTCTTGGCAGGGTTAATGTTAGCTCTCCATCGTCGGTCGCACTAATTTCCACTACTAGCGTGGCTGAATCCCCGTCGACAGAAATATTGTCTAGACTTCCACCCGTGATTGAGTATCCGACTAGAAAGCTTCCTGCCTCGCCTGCGTCGACTTCAAATGTTGGCTCTGATCCGCCACCTCCACCATTCATCGTTCCTGGGCCCGTAGATCCTCCGAATTCAAAGGAAGACTCTGCTGATCCTGCAGGATCATATTGTACTTTGACTGTATATGTTCCACCAGTCGACCATATAGATCCTCCGGCAACTACTTCTGTACTGAATTTTCTATCGGCTCCGACATCGAGTTGCGCAATTGCGACGATGTTACCGTTTGGCGCTCTGACAGTAAGAGCAATCGCCGTTTCTGACAGCAGATTTCTCACTTCACCAGAAACAACAATGGTGTCTCCGTCAGAATAAGAGTCCTTGTCTGTTGAGACCATGATTGGTTCTACCTGTGCAAACGATGGCGTTATTGAGCTGCCTGCAATTAGCATTGCAGTTACAAATAACACCCCTAGCTGCGTTTTCATCGACTTTACGCCTGAGATAATACTATTTAAGGTTAGGAAAATATTAGTTGACTAATAGCAGAAAAGTAAGATTTCTCAGATTAGATATATATTAACCTCTCGGTGATTCGTTGACAGTTTGTCAGGATTATTTTTCTCTACAGCTAATGTTATTTTGGGAGACAGATTCTATGGCAACTAAAAAGAACCCAATCCTGGTTCCGGATCACGTTTATGTTCCAAAGCACGAAATCATGACAAAAGACGACGCCGAAGATGTCCTCAAAAAATTCAACTGCCAGCCGACCGAGCTGCCGCTAATCTTTGCCAGCGATCCTGCCATTTTAGGACTGGGAGTCAAGCCCGGGGACATGATAAAGATTACGCGAAAGAGCGCAACTGCCGGCGAGGCGATTTACTATAGGTATGTGGTGGAGGTATAGATGACGGATCCCTCAATCAAGCGGTGGCCGATAATTCAGGATATTCTCAAAAGGGAGGGCATTGCAAGACAGCACCTGAACTCATTTGACGAGTTTCTAGAGCGCGGCCTCCAGAGCATTATTGACGAAGTCCAGCAAATCGAAATTGAAAATGCCGAATACCCTTACAAAATCCAGCTTGGCAAAGTAAAGCTACAGCAGCCCAGGATGATGGAGCTTGACGGATCAATCACGCACATCACCCCTGCGGAGGCAAGGCTTCGAAACGTCTCCTATGCTGCACCTGTCATGATGGAGGCAAGCGTAGTGGAGGACGGCAAAATCCTAGAGTCTAGATTCGTGCACATTGGCGACGTTCCCGTAATGGCAAAGTCCAGCGCCTGCATACTGCATAACTTTTCCACGCAAAAGCTAGTCGAGCACGGAGAGGATCCCAATGATCCGGGAGGATACTTTATCATCAACGGCTCAGAGCGAGTCATTGTCGGGTTGGAGGATCTGTCGTATAACAAAATAATTGTAGACAAGGAGACCGTTGGCGGCAACGCGATCTTCAAAGCCAAGGTCTATTCCTCCATAGTCGGCTATCGTGCAAAGCTGGAGCTTGTCATGAAAAACGACGGGCTCATCGTTGCAAGAATACCCGGCTCTCCCGTGGACATTCCGGTTGTCACCCTGATGAGATCCCTTGGCCTGGAATCCGACAGGGAGATTGCAGGCTCCGTGTCCCTTGTAGATGAAATCCAAGACGAGCTTGAGGGCTCGTTTGAAAAGGCAGGAGACGTTCCAACATCCAAGGACGCCATTGTATACATAAGCAAGAGGATTGCGCCCGGCATGCTAGAGGAGTTCCAGATCAAGCGGGCAGAGACCCTCCTTGACTGGGGCCTTTTACCTCACCTGGGAAAGCACCCAGAAAACCGCAAAGAAAAGGCGCAGTTCCTGGGCGAGGCTGCATGCAAGCTATTGGAGCTCAAGCTTGGCTGGATTGCTCCTGATGACAAGGATCACTACGGAAACAAGGTAATCAAGTTTGCAGGCCAGATGCTGGCAGATCTGTTTAGAACCGCATTTAGGAACCTGGTCCGTGACATGAAGTATCAGCTGGAGCGCTCCGGCCAAAAGCGTGGCATCAACGCGGTTGCCGCGGCGATCAGGCCCGGCATTATAACTGACAAGCTAAACAACGCCATTGCCACGGGAAACTGGGGGCGTGGGCGGGTCGGTGTAACGCAGCTCTTGGACAGGACCAACTACCTCTCAACGATCAGCCATCTCAGAAGAATCCAATCCCCTCTTAGCAGGACCCAGCCAAACTTTGAGGCTAGGGATCTGCATGCGACGCACTTTGGGAGGATTTGCCCGAGTGAAACCCCCGAAGGATCAAACTGTGGCCTGGTAAAGAACTTGGCACTGTCTGCAATCATCTCGGTAAACGTCCCGTCCGAGGAGATCGTTGAAAAGCTGTACGACTTGGGAACCGTGCACTTTCTGGACGCAAAGGAGGACGTAAAGGCAGATGGCGCCCGTGTATTTGTAGACGGACGGCTGGTTGGATACTACAAGGACGGCGAGCAGCTGACCGACTCGCTGCGCCAGCTTCGCCGGAACTCAAAGATTCACCCACACGTGGGCATATCGTTCCACAAGTCTGACGAGGAGGGTGCAACCCGAAGAATCTACATAAACTGTAACGCAGGCAGGGTACTGCGTCCATTGGTTATAATCAAGGACGGCAAGTCGCTGCTTACCGCGGAGCTATTAGACAAGATCTCCAAAAAACTGCTGTCCTGGAATGATCTGATCAGAATGGGAATCATTGAGCTCATAGATGCAAACGAGGAGGAAAACTACTATGTCCTGCTTGAACAGGATTCCAAAAAACACGCGCACTCTGGCGCAGCTGAGCGCACGCTAGCCGATGGCCCCAGGTTTATGGATAAAAGGGATTCCAAAAAACACACGCACCTGGAAATCTTCCCGTCTGCCATCCTGGGGGCCGGCGCCTCGATCATTCCATACCCGGAACACAACCAGTCTCCGAGAAACACGTACGAGTCTGCCATGGCAAAGCAAAGCCTCGGGTTTTCAACCCCGATGATGAATACTAGCACCTATGTCAGACAGCACTTTATGCTGTATCCGCAGACGCCGATTGTAAATACAAAGGCAATGAACCTGCTCGGCCTTGAGGACAGGCCGGCCGGACAAAACTGCGTGGTTGCAGTGTTGCCGTTTGACGGCTACAATATCGAGGATGCAATTGTCCTCAGCAAGGCATCCGTTGACCGAGGCCTTGGCAGGACGTTCTTCTACAGGATCTACGATGCAGAGGCCAAGCAGTATCCCGGCGGGATGAGGGACAACTTTGAGATTCCCAACGCAGATGACAACATCAGGGGATACAAGGGAGAAAAGGCGTATCGCCTGCTTGAGGAGGACGGAGTAGTTGCCACAGAGTCCTCCGTACTAGGCGGCGACATCCTGATTGGAAAGACCAGTCCTCCGCGCTTCATGGAGGAGTATCGCGAGTTCGAGTCATCCGGACCCTACAGGCGAGACACCTCCATTGGCGTGAGGCCGTCTGAGACCGGCGTCGTTGATACGGTTGTCATGACCCAGTCCAACGAGGGCGGGAAAATGTACAAGATCAGAGTCAGGGACATGAGGATTCCGGAAATCGGCGACAAATTCGCATCAAGACACGGACAGAAGGGGGTTCTTGGAATCCTGGCAAATAACGAGGATCTGCCGTACACCGCCGATGGAATCTCGCCGGACGTCTTGATCAACCCCCACGCATTCCCGTCTAGAATGACCGTCGGAATGTTCATGGAGTCAGTATGTGGAAAGGCTGCGGCGCTACGCGGTAAAAAGTTTGACGGCTCGGCGTTTGTGGGCGAAAAAATGGACGAGGTCAGAGAGGTTATGGACGCGCACGGCTTTGAGTACTCGGGCAAGGAAACAATGTATGACGGCAGAACCGGAAAACCATTCCCCGTCGAGGTGTTCATAGGGGTCGTATACTATCAAAAACTGCACCACATGGTGGCAGATAAAATCCACGCAAGGGCCCGCGGGCAGGTCCAGATGCTCACCAAGCAGCCCACAGAGGGCAGGGCCCGCGGCGGCGGCCTGAGGTTCGGCGAGATGGAGCGCGACTGCCTGATTGCCTACGGCGCATCCATGATTCTCAAGGACAGGCTCCTAGACGAGTCTGACAAGTCCGACGTCTATGTCTGTGAGAGATGCGGCCTTGTGGCCTATCATGACGTCAAGCAGAGGCGGTATGTCTGCAGGGTGTGCGGCGACAAGGCAAAGGTCTCGTCCGTATCCGTCGCATACGCCTTCAAGCTGCTGCTGCAGGAGATGCAGAGCCTCAACGTCGCACCCAGGCTGAAGATAAAGGAGAAGGTGTAATGTCCATCCAGGCCATCAAGTCAATTGACGGAATCAAGTTCTCCGTCTGGTCCCCGAGCGAAATCCGCAAGTACTCCGTTGTGGAAATCACCGCGCCGGAGACATATGACGAGGACGGGATGCCTGTTCAGGGGGGCCTTATGGACGGGAGGCTTGGCACGCTGGAGCCGGGACAAAAGTGCCTGACCTGCGGGAACACCGCGGCAAGGTGTCCGGGGCACTTTGGCCACATCGAGCTGGCAGAGCCCGTCTTGCACATAGCGTTCATAGACAACATCTACAAGCTTCTGCTGGCAACGTGCCGTTCCTGCTCGCGGCTCAAGGTTCCACAGGAGGATCTTGACGAGTTTGCAAAAATCAAAAAGCGCGAGGCAGCATATACCATCATCTCGCAAAAAAGAATCCCCGAGCAGATTCTTGAAAAGGCGAAAAAGGCAAAAGAGTGCCCCCACTGTGGAAAGGCACAATACGAGCTGATATTCACAAAGCCGACCATCTTTGTCGAGAAAACCGAAATCGGCGAGCACAGGCTGCTTCCAATCACGATCCGGGAGAGGTTCTCGCAGATCCTTGACGAGGACCTGACCCTTCTGTCCTATGACTTTAACACCGCAAGGCCCGAGTGGTTTGTTCTGCAGGCGCTGCCGGTCCCGCCGGTCACCGTAAGGCCGTCAATCATACTGGAGACCGGAATCCGCTCAGAGGACGACCTGACGCACAAGATGGTCGACATCATCCGTGTCAACCAGAGGCTCAAGGAAAGCAAGGAGGCGGGAACCCCGCCGCTGATCGTACAGGATCTAGTCGACCTGCTGCAGTATCACACCACCACATACTTTGACAACGAGGTATCCGGAATCCCGCAGGCCCACCACAGATCCGGCAGGCCGCTCAAGACCCTGACGCAGAGGCTAAAGGGCAAGGAGGGAAGGTTCCGGGGATCGCTGTCCGGAAAAAGGGTCGACTTTTCGAGCAGGACCGTAATCTCACCCGATCCAAACTTGGACCTCTCCGAGGTAGGTGTCCCTGAAACCGTTGCAATGAAGCTTACGATTCCCGAAATTGTAACGGAATGGAACATTGAGAGGATGAGGGGGCTCGTAGTCAACGGCCCCAACGAATTCCCCGGCGTCAACTACATCATGAGGCCTGACGGCGTCAAGATCAGGCTGGATTTCGTGGAGGACAGATCAACGGTTGCAGAGACCCTTGAGATCGGCTACCTGGTCGAGCGGCACCTTGCAGACGGCGACATTGTAATGTTCAACAGGCAGCCGTCGCTCCACCAGATGTCAATCATGGCACACTATGTGCGCGTCCTTCCCGGCAAGACCTTCAGGCTGCACCCGTCGGTATGCCCGCCGTACAATGCGGACTTTGACGGCGACGAGATGAACCTGCACGTTCCCCAGAGCGAGGAGGCGCGCGCAGAGGCGATCCTGCTCATGAGGGTCCAGGACCAGCTGATTTCCCCGAGGTACGGCGGCCCGATCATCGGCGGCCTCCGTGACTTTATCACCGGCTCCTACCTGCTTACCAAGGACGATACCAGGCTGACCGTCCAGGAGTTTACAAACCTAGCCATGCTTGGCGGGTATACGGGCGCGCTCCCAAAGCCTGCAGACAAGGGCGCATCCGGGCCGCTGTACACCGGAAAGCAGCTGTTCTCCGTGTTCCTGCCCGACGACTTTAACTATGTCATCACGTCAAAATGGTCAAAGGGCACGTCGGGAAGACAAAAGGACGTGGTAATCAAAAACGGCGAGCTGATAACGGGGGTAATCGACAAGTCATCCATCGGCGCCGAGGAGCCAGAAAGCGTTCTGCACAGAATCGCAAAGGACTATGGAAACGCAAAGGCAAAAAAGTTCCTAAACTCCGTGCTTATCGTGGCAAAGCAGTTCATCACCCACTACGGATTCAGCTACGGCTATGGCGATCTGGAGCTTACCGACAAGACCAAGCGGGACATCCACGAGGGCATTCAAAGGCACTATGATGTCATAAACGATCTGGTATCGCAGGCAAAGAAGGGAACCCTAAAGCTAACCCGGGGCCTTTCGGCCGAGGAGGCGCTAGAGGCATACATTGTAAACGAGCTCTCAAAGGCAAGGGATTCTGCAGGCAATGCCGCAGATCAGGCGCTGGATGAGGCAAACTCTGCAAGGATCATGGCCACGACAGGCGCCAGGGGCTCTGCACTCAACATCGGCCAGATGGCAGGCGCGCTGGGACAGCAGTCAAGGCGTGGCAAGAGGCTCCTTACCGGCTACAATAACAGGGCGCTGCCCCATTACAAGGAGCATGACGATGATCCGGACGCACACGGATTTGTAAAGACCAACTACAGGGAGGGCCTCACCGCACTGGAGTTCTTCTTCCACGCCATGGGGGGGCGTGAGGGACTAGTCGACACCGCAGTCAGAACGCAGCAGAGCGGCTATATGCAGCGCAGGCTCATCAACGCCCTTGAGCACATCAAGCTTGAATATGACGGAACGGTGAGGGATCCCCACGGGCATATCGTCCAGTTCCTGTACGGGGAGGACGGCATTGACGTCGCAAAGAGCGATCACGGCGAGGCCTTCAACGTCGAAAGGCTCATCGAGTCCGAGAAAATCATCGACTCTGGCGCCAAGGCATCCAAGGACGAGATTGCCGCCGTTGCAAAAAAATACACCAAGACCTTCAATCCCCGGCTGCGGGAGATGGTGACTGGAGCACTGACAAAGTCTGATCTCAGCAAGTCCGGGGTAAACAAGGTGGGAAGGAAGGGACTGGATCTTTACAACAAGGCCAAGGTCGAGCCCGGACAGGCAGTCGGGATTATCACCGCACAGTCAATTGGCGAGCCCGGCACCCAGATGACCCTGAGGACCTTCCACTTTGCAGGCATAAGGGAGAGAAACGTAACGCTGGGCCTTCCCAGACTGATCGAGCTAGTCGATGCCAGAAAAAAGCCGGTCACACCAACCATGGACATCTACCTGGATCCTGACTCGAGGAAATCCAGGGAGATGGCCATCGAGGTAGCACGAAACGTGCTGCAGACCAAGGTAAGCGCGCTGATTACCGATACGGAGACCGACTATGCGACCGAGATCAAGCTGAACCTCAGCGAGAACAGGCTGCGAGAGCGGGGCTGCGCCGTGGAGGACGTCGAGGCGGCGCTTGCATCCAACAAGAAATTCAAGTCAGAAATCCTGGAAAACACAATGATCCTCAAGCTAGTAGAGGAGTCCGATGCCCCGGCCGTAATTACGATCAGGAACAAGGTTCTCAACACCACCGTAAAGGGGGTTCCCGACATCGAGCGCGTGACCCTCGTGCAAAAGGACGACGAGTGGGTCATCCAGACGACCGGCTCCAACCTGCCCAAGGTTCTGGAGGTTCCGGGAATCGACAGGACCCAGGTAAGGACCAACAACGTCTTTGAGATCGCAAGCACCCTGGGAATCGAGGCCGCACGCAACGCGCTGATCAGCGAGCTGAGAAACACCCTGGAGGACCAGGGCCTCGAGGTAGACCTGCGGTATATAATGCTCGTATCTGACCTGATGTGCTCGCGCGGATACATGCAGCAGATCGGCAGGCATGGCATTGCCGGCACCAAGGACAGCGTCCTGGCAAGGGCCGCATTTGAGATCACGGTTCCGACCATCGCGCATGCCGCACTAGGCGGCGAAATCGAGCAGCTCAAGGGCGTCACCGAAAACGTCATCGTTGGAAGCAACATCCCGATCGGCAGCGGCACGGTAGACCTGTACATGCAGGTAAGCAAGAAAAAGCAGGCATAGCATCACGCCCATGCAGGCCGGGAGACTCAAGGCTTCTTGGTAAACTAGATTAATGGCGGAGCCGTACCGGGATTGGCGTTGATCTGGCTACTCCTCCTGCTACCTCTTGCGTCTGCAGAGCCCATACCCGACTATGACAACCCGTACTCGCCGATCTTCTTTGATCAGCCGGCCTACAGCTGGACTGACAAGGTAAGCATCACCATAGCTGCCCCCAGCTGGAACACGGACAGGCATATGATCGATGCGATTGGAAACGAGCCCAAGCATCCGATAAAGATCTCTACGCGCGGCTTTTCACTGGATCAGTACAAGCTTGCAGAGACCCATGCAAACAGCGGGGTATTTTCGGGGGAGGTGATCCTTACTGGATTCCCCCACGACGTCGACGGTGACGGCAGCCCTGACACTGTCCCGAGAACGTCAGGCAGCGGGCCGACCAGCGGATTCCTGGAGACCGAGCGTGACTCTGCAATTACGGTATCATTTGAGTTTGCAGACGGCGTGGTCGTAACAGAGTCGGCGCCGATCTCATGGAGCGTGGGAACCATAGAGTTCATGTGCGATTATTGCGACCCCAATCAATTCCCCGTAATCCGCGTGCATGATCCGGACATGAACCTGAACCCCGAGAGGATCGACGGGTTCGAAATCGCTGTCTTCTCCAACACTGACAGGGCGGGGATAAGTGTCGACATGACCGAGACGAGTCCCGACTCTGGCCTGTTTGAGGGCACGGTTAGGATTCAGTCAGCAGGCCACAATAGTGGACACAACGTTTTTGCAATGCCCGGGGGCACGATATATGCCAGATACCAGGACCGCACGCTGCCCTACCCCCATGACGTATCAGACGAGCTTGATATTTCCGCACAGGCCTTCCTGAAACATGACGGCGGGGCAACCGGGAAGACACAGGTGCTAAACGTCTCACTGGCTGACGTCTCTGGAGGGCCGCTCTCAGAAATCTCGCCTGGCCAGCAGGTCCAAGTCGTAGGCGAGATAAAAAACAACCAGGGATTCGAGCAGCCATTTGCCTTCATTGTCCAGGTAAGGGACTCTGACGGTGCAGTGACAAAAATATCCTGGGCTACCAGCTCCTTTCCGCCCAACGGAATCCTGGAGGTATCCCAGCTGTGGGTGCCTGCGCTTGCCGGCAGCTATACGATAGAGTCCTTTGTGTGGGAGTCTGTGCACTCGATGATTCCGATATCTGCGCACAAGACAACCCAGGTCCATGTCCGATAGATGGCGGTAATCCTGGGAGTGCAAAGCTCAGAAAAACTCCCCGCCGTGGGCAGCGTCCACCCGGCAGATTTTTGTACTGCACCAGTCTTAGATGTAACCCGACTCGTGGCGGTGCAGGCGTCTAGATGCCGGATCTGCAGGCAGCCTAGACCCATGCATATCTGCCAAAAGTGACGTAAAGGCTGCCTGATTTTTTTGATCTGCACCGATTACGCATAATGTCTCTTGCTTACAGGAGTATGACTAGCTCCCCGCCAGAAATTACAGGTAGAGACACCCCCTGCCCTGGGATCTATAAATCGATAAATATCATATCTGAGTAGGGTATACCGGGCATGGCTGGTACGGAGGCCTATGACAATTCGTTGGTCGAACCAATTGAGCTACGGATGATCAGGCCCTCAAAGTTTCCGGTCAGGTACCCTGATCCGAGGAACTCCCCGGAGATGACCAACCTCAAATCAAGCATAAAGGATCACGGCCTGCTCCAGCCCATAGTCGTCCGCCCCCTGGAGCACGGCTTTGAGATCGTAGCCGGCCACAGGAGGTTTGCCGCATGCAGGTCCCTCAGGTGGAGGTTCATCCCGTGCAAAATACGCGAGTTCTCCGACAAGCAGGCATATGAAATCCAGCTAACAGAGAACCTGCAGCGAAAATCAATGGATCCCATCGAGGAGGCAGAGGCCTACCAAAAATACGTAGTCGACTTTGGCTGGGGCGGGGTAAGCGATCTTGGGAGGAGAATTGGCAAGAGCGAGGAGTATGTCTCGCACAGGATGCAGCTGCTGAGACTTCCCGAGGAGGTAAAAGACAGGGTGACTGGCAGCGGCCTGAGCGTCAGCCAGGCGCTGGAGCTTACCAATGTCGGCGCTGCACTAAGGACGGAGCTGGTAGATGAGATAGTCGACAACAAGCTTACGGTAAGGCAGATCAGAAAAATGAAGAGCAGGCTAAAGGCAGAGTCAGACGAGTACGGATACAAAAAAGAGCCAAAGTCCAAAGAGACGCAAATCATCAGAAAGGGCACCCTGGCCCTCAAGATTACGCTTTCAAGAATAGACGATTTAATCGAGGATGCCCACAAGGTCCCTCCAAAGGAGCGGGTGGATCTGGTCAAGTTTTTGATGGGCCTGAGAAGACAGACGCATGCGATGATCGACGATGCGCTGAAATACAAAAAGGGCCGCTCAAAGCACGCCCGCCCCAAAGGCGGCACCTAGTCGACGCCGACTCATTTGCCTATGAACGGCGGGGCCCATTCCCTGAGGAACCTCTTGTATTCTGCCTCCGTATATGCCAGGGCATAAAGCGAGGCGTCAGTCTGTGGAACAAAGTCATACACCTCGTAGGTCTGTATGATGTCCCCGAACAGGTTCCTGTATATGTCGTTTTCCTCGTCTGCCATCTCCGATGACAGAAATGACTTTATCGTAATCCAGTCGTATCCGCCCCTGGTCTTTCCCGTAAAGACTACAAACGGGGCGTCGTTGAGGTATTTTTTCAGCCCCTCCAGCCTCTTTTGCAGGGCCTGCGACGTCCTAAACGTCACCAGATCGACGCGTATGACCCTGCCGGGAAGCTTTTTTGAGTCAACCGAAATCGTATACCTTCTGATAATCCCCTCTTCCTCCAGGGTTTTTTTGCGCGACTCGATCTCCTCCTCGGGGACGTTATGACCGAATCCCTTCAGAAAGTCCCAAAGCTCAAAGACACTCTGCCGCGAGTTCTGGCTGAGCGCAGAGATTATCAGCTCGTCTATCCTGTCTACCATTTATTCCACAACCGTAAAACTTGTATTTAACATATCTTCAAGGCTCGACGGTACGGGGCCGCCTTCCCCTGCCGGCCAGGCGTGAAGATCACAGATGTGTGCCTAGTCGGAGCAGTCTTGTGGGGCGCTCTTGGGGGTGCTGGAATCCAAAGGACAGGCCGTGTCCTGCCCGGAGTCCTGACCACTTTAATACCGGAATCACGATTCCTGATCCTGTCCATGACATCCATCCTGCCGGAAAATGTCGGGTTTCTCGTGCTAATCGGAGTCGGCCTGATCATGGCCCTTGCAGTCACCCTGATGGTAAAGGCCGAGACGAAATGGCTTGGCACGCGAAAAACATCCGAATGGTTCTACACGGCGGGGAGAACCATCAAGACGGGGCTGATTGCCTCATCCATAGTATCGGCCTGGACGTGGGCAGCAACCCTGCTGCAGTCATCCACCGTGACCTTTGAGTTTGGAATCGCCGGATCGTTTTGGTATGCCGCAGGCGCCAGCATCCAGGTGATTTTGTTCTCAATCCTTGCAATAGAGCTCAAGCGCAAGGCGCCGATGACCCACACGTTTCCGGAGATGATATACGTCAGGTATGGCAAGCACTCCCACAAGGTCTTTTTGTTCTTTGCACTGATGACAAACACCATAGTTACAGCAATGCTTGTCCTCGGAGGCGCAGCAGTAGTCAACTCCCTTACCGGCGTCGACATAACGCTTGCCGCATTCCTGCTGCCCCTGGGGATAATACTTTATACCATCTTTGGGGGGCTAAAGGCTACGTTTTTTGCAGAGTATATCAACACCGCGTTTATCTTCGTCGTAGTCCTGATCTTTGTCACGGTAATCTATTTTGTGAGCCCGGATATCGGGGGGATCTCCGGGATGTATGACAAGCTTGGCGGCGCCTCTGCGCTGGCACCCGTCGAGGGAAACGCGCTGGGAAGCTTTCTGACCCTTGCCTCAGTCGGCGCCCTGATCTTTGGCATAATCAACATAGTGGGAAACTTTGGGACCGTCTTCGTCGATCAGTCGTACTGGCAGAGATCCATTGCCGCAAGGCCGAGGGCTGCGACGGGCGGCTTTATAATGGGGGGGCTGGCGTGGTTTGCAATCCCGTTTACCCTGGCCACGACGCTTGGCCTGGCCGCAGTCGCGACGGGCGTCACGCTGACCGAGGATCAGATAGGCCTTGGACTCGTAGCCCCGACTGCGGCAGTGCAGCTGATGGGCGATCTGGGGGCGATTCTTATCCTGACAATCGTCTTTACGGCAGTCACGGCTGCAGGCTCGTCACAGCTGGTCAGCGTCTCCTCGCTGATGACATATGACGTATTCAGGACATACCTAAAGCCCTCTGCAACGGGAAGGGAGCTTATACGGGTCTCCCGATTCGCCATCTTGTGCTTTGGCATAGGGATGGGGGCCCTGGCATCAATACTGTTCCAGCTCGGCGTCAGCCTGCAGTATGTGTACCTGATGATGGGGATTTTGATCGGCTCCGCGGTGGCGCCCATCTCGTTTTCAATCCTGTGGGAAAAGACGAACAGGTACGCGGCAACGGCCGGGGCACTGGCAGGCCTGTTTTGCGGGGTGGTTGCATGGATCTTTTCAGCAAGCCTGATGTTTGGGGAGGTTACGATCTCATCTACCGGGAATACGATTCCGCTGCTTGTGGGAAACGTAACGTCGATACTCACCAGCCTTGCACTCACCATCGGCGGAAGCGCGCTTGTTCCAGAAAACTTTGACTTTCGCGCCCTGAAGCAAAAAATCCTCGTAGTCGACGACAGGGTCCGCTCGATGCTAAAGCGCGACACCGATGAGAGGCTGTTGGAGAATGCATCCAGGTTCTGCAAGAGGGTCGGGTTTGGAATAACGATATTCCTTGTAATCGTCTGGCCTATGTCGTTTTACCTTACCGAGTACGTCTTTTCCATCGAGTCCTTTACGGCCTGGATTGCTCTTGCGGTAGTATGGGCGTTTGGCGCGGCGGGATCCGTCATAGTCCTGCCGTTTCTTGAGGCCAGAAGCAGCATCAGGGAAATCATCTCAAGGGCTAGAACCGCCGATGAGTATCGCGACAGGCCGGAATTTGAGGACGACTCAGGCGATATTACTCCCGTGATGAAGATCCTAGTGCCCGTTGACGGCTCTGTAAAATCCCTCAAGGCACTTGACAATGCAAGCTATCTCTTTAGGGGCGCCGCAAGAGTGCAGATCTACCTACTGCATGTCATAGACTGGCCTGACGAGCAGGAGGAGAACATGGATGAGGAACTCAGCTCCCAGATGCAGGAGGAGGGACACTTGGTGCTCAGAAGCATCGTGGTTCCCAAGCAGATCAACGACTACAAGAGAATCGTAAAGCTGGGCAATCCCCCGGTCAAGATTGCCGAGCTGGCAGACAAGCTAGGCGTGGATCTGATTGCAATGGGATGCCGGGGGCTTGGAGGCACCAAGGATGACTTTGGGCACGTGACTAGGAAGGTCCTAAAACTTACCTCAAAGCCGGTAGTCCTGCTTGGCTAGCCGCACGGCAGGAAGACCGATCTGCCATCGTTGTATTTTCATAACCGCACCCTATTACGAAAAGAACATGCTGGAAAATGAGGCATGGCAGTCTTCCAAGACGTAGCCGATTAGTGGCGGTTCAGGCGGCTGCGTGCGTAGTTAGCCCATTGAATGTCGGAACAGTTTCACTGGCAGAACCTCCCCATTTACAAACAGCCTTCGTACGGACTGCTCGTAATAGGATGGCCCATAGCCGCAGGGGGTTGCTTCCTAATTCGCCAGAATTCCTGAAAACCGTTGAGATGCCACATGGATCAGTCGTGCAAAAGGGCGAAAATTCAGAAAAACATACTGGTTGAGTCAAATAAGTGGAATTAGGCAACAACCTCCGTAGCAGGTCAGGCTCTGGAAGTTCAGGCACGAATTTTGCTATTAGCGAATGCCGATCAAAATAGAATTTGTGCCTGAAATCAGAAATAACTTCCAGAATCCGAACTGTTATGATAATTTACCATCTGCGAGCATTTTAATCGGCTTGATGTAAAACTTATTCATGCATGATCCGAATCCGCCGATTTCGAATCAACTCTCAGGCTGTCAAAACGTAGGTGTCTCGTACACGTCTCTTACACTGAGACGCGCCAAAGTTATTTATGGTGCTAAAATTTAAAAAATGCATGGGTGCGGAAGAAGGAATGGACATTCATGAAATATTCGAAGAATTGGATCTTGAAACCAGTGAGAAGAGAGAAGGCTTTTTGAAATTTGACTACCGAGAGACGAATGCAGATTATAGCAAGTTTCTTAAACTGACAACGGTTACTTCTAAAGTAGAATAATGCCAAATTATAATGATATCAGAGACATAGTAAACAGTAGTGGAAGCACATACGATATTTTTAGAAGAGACTACCAACGCAAGCTGAGCGAGCATACAGGCAGAAATGTCATAATCTATTATTCAGGATGGTTACAAAAACCAGTTCAGTTGGGAGCAGTTCTGGGAATCAATAACAACGATAAAAATGGATTCATGACGGCCATACACGGATTAGAGCGCGATAAAGGCCTAGATCTGATTTTGCATACTCCTGGAGGCGACGTTGCGGCAACAGAGTCGTTGATAGATTATTTGCGACAAATGTTTGGAACAAACATTCGGGCAATAATACCACAGATGGCAATGTCAGGAGGTACAATGATCTCTTGTGCATGCAAAGAAATCCTGATGGGGAAGCAGTCAAGTTTAGGCCCAATTGATCCGCAAATAGAAGGGAGATTCCCAGCCGTTGGATTAATGGATGAGTTTAATCGAGCGGTAGACGAAATCAAAAAAGACAAAGACAAGATTCCAGTATGGCAGCCTATTTTGGCCAAATATTCGCCAACATTGGTTGGGCAGTGTGAAAGAGCAATCAGATGGTCAAAAGAAATTGCAACCAACGCTTTGCTGACCGGGATGTACCTAGGAGATACAGATGCCGAAAAAATAGTAAACGGGATTGTCAAGGGTCTAACAGATAACGATGAAACCAAGTCTCACAATAGACAATTTACAGCACAAAAATGCAAAGATCTTAAACTGAAAATATCGATGATAGAAGACGAACCCAAGTTGCTGGATTTAGTATTATCCATACACCATGCTACAATTCTGACATTCTCACAAACAAACGCGGTAAAAATTATTGAAAATCAGGCGGGGAAGTCACACATAATTGAATTTGTCCCGCCTTCCAACATCAGGTAATCAGTAATATTTTGGACATTAGGCTAGGCTCAGGCACGGGATGGTGGTAGAACAGGCTGGGGGTAATAGGATAGCCCCCGGGCAGAATTGAAGTCACGATGGTAGTACTTGTGGTACTCCCTGCGTCTCATGTTTCGTCATTAGGGAACCACACCTGTTCTGATCAATATGGTAGAGAATTTAGAAAATTAGGCTGATTGCCGAACTAGAAAGCAACCCCGCAACACCCTCAGATGCCGCCCATCTAGTTCTTTCTGACGCCTGAAAACGATGCGCCTATTGCAGCCTGCCTGACGGAGCCGACTATGCCCAGAATCGCATCTCTGACGGGCTCGGTCTCGTCTCCGAGGACTCTGACCAGCAGCCCGGCATCGTTTCTCATGAGGCTTGCCCCGCCCGAGACCCCCGCGCTTTCGGAAATCGTCTCGTTGATTTCGCCGTGCAGCCCTGAGGCGTTCTGCCTTCCGGTCAGGATGTATACGGAGCCCGCAACCGCATGGCCACCCAGAATCCCGGGGGATGAAAGCCCCCGCTTTTTTGGCTCAAGGCTTGCGGCATCCGTGAATCTCAGAACGTTTTCATGATTGATTGCACTGGTCTTGAGATAGCACACGTCATACTCAAATGACTCGTTCATTGCAGTCCGCCCGGGCGTGAGAATCTCCGAGCAGACCGCGGTGGCCGAGTCGTGCACCTTCAGGCTCGTTTTCTGGTAGAACCTCGAGTTGCGATACGGAATTATCTGGTCCGGGACAAACTCCAGATACGAGTCCTCGTCCAGCGTAATGTTGATCATCTGCGTCGCGCTGTTTGAATCCATGCCGTAGATCCTGGTTGCGCCCTGTGTTGTAACGTGGGCCTTGGAGTTTTTTTTCATCGTGATGTCAATCCTGTATCGGTCTCCCTGCAGCACCCCGCCGGATGCCGAGACCATGTACAGGTATGCCAGGTCCGGGCACGAGCCGTCATAGTGCAGCGCCCTTTGTACGTGAAGGGGCGCCTCGGAGAACAGATCCCCCACGACGGTCCTCCCATTCTGATCACTTTGAAAGACCAGCCTCAGGGAGCCGTTTTTTCCGGCCTTTCCGACTGCCAGCTGCCTCACCTCCGAGTCAAAGGCCCTGATGCTTTCAGGAACGTCCGATGGCGTGTAAAAATCCGAACCGTCCATTTTCCTGCGTCAGGAGGCGCCGGCCTTTGGCTGCGCGTCAAACAGCACGTCGTGGATGATGTGCTGAGCCACCTCCCCTATTCCCTCGTCGGTTTTACAGTTTATCAACAAAAACGGCTTGTCCTTTCTCAGCTTCCGGGCGTCGTTTTTCATGACGTCTAAATCCGCACCCACGAGCGGCGCCAGGTCAGTCTTGTTGATTGCCAAGAGGTCGCAGCTCTCGATTCCCAGCCCCCCCTTTCTGGGATACTTGTCGCCCCCTGCAACGTCGATAATGTAGATAAAGTAATCGGCAAGGATCGGGCTGAATGTCGTCGTTATGTTGTCCCCCCCGCTCTCTATTATGATGAGATCCAGCTCGTGGTGGCTCTCCTCTAGCTCCTCTATTACCGCGATGTTCATCGATGGATCCTCCCTGATTGCCGTGTGCGGGCATCCCCCCGTGGCAAGGCCGATCACGAGGTTCTCGGGCAGCAGTCCGCGGTTTGTGGCCAGGTTCTCCCTCATCCTGTCTGCATCCTCCTTTGAGATGACGTCATTGGAGATCACGCTGACGCTGTAGCCCTTCCCCGCCAGTACCGGAACGACCCTCTCGATAAGCATGCTTTTTCCAGAGCCGACGGGGCCGCCGATGCCTATCCTCGGGATTCTTGTCATCCTGATGCGCCTCATGTGATGAACATCTTAGAGTCCATCCCCTCATGTGACATCTGGTTGATTTCGATCTGCGGTGCGAACTGCCACATGTCCGCGACCGTCCTGTCCGAGTACATCCGTGCGACCCTTGCCATCACCGGTTTCAACTCGTGGATGACCCTTTGGCCCTCAAGGTGCTGGATCATTCCCAGACGCAGTGCGGCGCCCACGTTGCTTGCAACAAAGCCGTAAAGCAGCATCAGCAGCGCCTTTTCCCTTTTTATTCCCAGCGCGTTGCAGCATACTGCAAACGAGACGGGATAGGAGCCGGCGACGCCCCCGTTTTTAATCTCATTATAGTACCAGCCCAGGAGCCCGTCGCCGCCTTGAAACCCCCTGACGCACCTTGCCAGCTGGGCCCCGGATCTCAGGGACGCGTCCCTGGCCTCCTTTACCGCCCGCATGGAGGCGCATATTGCGTCCAGCTCCCTGATGCCCTTGCGGTCTGAGGACTCTGCAAAACCATATGCGTTTGAGAGGGCTATGCAGTCAGACGGCCCCACCTGCTGCTCAAGGCATACCCTGCTGAACTCGGCCAGCTCGTGCGCGGAGGTGACCCTCCCGTCCATAAACAGGCTTTCCAGGCCGTTTGAGGTCGCAAACAGCCCCGTGGGAAAAAACGAGTCGGACAGCTGCATCATGCCAAGCTCCACTGCAGGATCATCCATGGTCGTGTACACCTGCCCCCGCATGCGGACTAAAGACCATCTCGCCAACCGACAACTCGATGCCGTCGATCACGCCTGCAAACAGTCTTTGAAACACCTCAAGCTCAGAGTCTGCCTGGATTGGAAAGTAGATAACGTCGTTTTTTATTGAGATTGGCCTGTGCCTGTTTCCTATAATGTGTCCAACAAGCACCAGAAGATCGACCCGGGACGCCTTGCTGTTTTTGAGCCTGACGGAGATTACCTTTTCTGGCAGCTGCTCGACAACTATGACCCTCCCGTCACCTGATGACAGCAGTACGTCACCATGGTGCAGGATCCCGCCCGGGGCGAGGGCCAGGCCGACGTCCGTTCCCCTGTCCGTCTGCCTTCTGATGCGGCTTTTTTCAAGCTCTGCGCGTGAGACCTTGAACCGCTCGAACCCCCCGTCCTTTAGCGACTTGTACCTCCCGCCATGAAAAATATTTCCGGAAACGGAGGTTACACTCAGCATGGTATCTGATAGCTCTGATGAGTTATATTTTCTTAGATCGTATGGAGGTTGTCGCGCAATTTCGGCTGTTTGACTCAATCTGCACGCTTTTCTGAATTCCCACCCCTTGCATGCCTAGTCCAGATGACACCCCGTGGTTTTCAGGAATTCTGGTGAATCATGGGACAACCGCGCTCGTACGACAGTCTTCCCAAATGTACCAGACTCACCGCAGTGCAGAAGACGGCCATATGCGGATCCTCAGGCAGCTTGGTTTGAACTGTTTCGAGTTTTAGAATCGCTTTACGGGTTACTTCGGGAAGCAGTGGCAAGATTCACGTCTGAGCTTCTAGAGCCCAACCTGTTACTATTTTTGCCGAATTTGCAGAAATTGCGAGTGGGGCAGGCATTCATATGATGTTTTTCATGGGGATTTTTAGGTAATTTGAAACTTCCTTTGTTAGTTTTTTTCGCTGTTTGTCATCTCTAGGACCAAATATGATTAGCTTTGTGATAGAGTTCTCAGAGGAGATTGGGGACAAGCCATTCAAATCTAATGGAATGCCTTTCTGTAAAACCAAAATATCCCCCTTATCATATAATTTAATCGTGATTTTGGATACTTTAACAATAACGTCTGCAGGGTTTATTTTGGTTGCAGCGGCAAGCTCATTTGCAAATTTTTCACCATCCAATCTTAAAATTTTTTCACTTGCTTCATAGTCTTCCTTTGATCCTAATGTATAGTCACATGCCCGTTTAAGCAACTTTCTACACTTTATCGCGTTAAGAATTTTTGCAGATCTGGATTTTCCTTTCTCAAGAATCATTTGGTAAATTCCACGATCGTCTAATTTCAAATAATAGTCCAAGAATTTTTTATGAGAGCAAGATTTGGAAGTGGTTAGTGTCTTTTTATCAATAATTTCATCATCTGTGGCAAATTTTAGTGCTTTGAGAAACATTTGATCGGCTGCTACACGTGCATGATGTTCGTATACTTGAGCATGCATCAAATATCTTCCCAATCTATAATTTTCAATGGCATCCTTACCCTTCTGATCTACGCAAATACGATTTCCTGTTGGAGTCTGTCTCAATGTAAGAATGATTCGTTCTAAATCAAACTGTCCATATCAGTACTTCCTAGATGTACTTTTGCAGACCCGACACGGCACCTCCGCTACTTTCCGCGATCGTTTACAAACGAGTCGGCCGCATCGACAATGCACGCGACAAACAGCATCATGGTAAACCCCTTCCCTCCTGCAAATCCGTCCCACTTGGATTCCACGTCTATGAACACGGCAGTCCTCCACAGGTTGTACAGTATGACAGACATATAGAACAGCAGCAGCCTGACGACCGGGGAATTGCTGCACGTCTTGCCCATTATCCCCTTGATCACCCTGAACCCGGTCTCGATTCCCCACCGACTGCGGTACTCCTCCGGTATCTGCTCAATGACTGCCTCTGCACTTTTAGCAGACATGTTGGTGGCAAAGACCAGATACCTGTCGGCTATGGTCTCTTCTGCCTTGTCCTTCTTTGCTGCTGCCGTGCCGTCCTTTTCTACCTCGTCCTTTTCCACAATGACTAGCCTGAATGTGGCGCTCTTGCCGTCCTTGTTGGTCATTGTATATTTTGATACCGCACCGCGTTCTCCGCGGTCATGCTCCTCTATTGCCGCCACTATCCTCCTGTTCTTGACGGCAGGCATGATGTAGCTGCCCGTGCTTGTTTCTGCAGCCCTCATGCAGTCCACGTTAAAGAACCCGCGGTCATACAGGAACGTCTTGATCCTCATCCCTGATCTGGACGCCTTGCGGATCATTTTAGGCACGAAATCGGCCAGTTTTGCCTCTTTTGGAAGCTGCAGCGAGGAAAGCACGAGGTCAGACCCGTCATCTGATCCTATTCCGTGCATGGTAATGTGCGAGAGAAACGTCGACGTGCCGTTCTTGGGCTTTGACTTTCTGGCGATATCCTCCAGGCCCTTGCCATAGTATTCCACGTCGGTAACGTCCACTGCCACGACGTCCGTGTTGTGCAGCATGCCTGACCTGCGGGCGCACCTTACCGTATGCTGCAGCATGGAGCTGCACCACTTTTGCGCATCATCCAGGCTGACGCCCCGGATCGCCTTTAGGATCCAGTCCGGACTAGGCGTACGGCAACTATACGCGCCGCCCTTGGAGGCAGCCCCGTCGTCATGCTGCTGCCTGCTGCATTTTGAGGCCCGCCTGCGAAGGTGCGTCACGGCAGATTCTGCAAACATCCTCCTCTCAGACATGAAATATAGAACGCGCAGTGCGTCGATGTGGTCATACACTGCGTTGCGACTCTTTGAGACGGCCAGCCCGAGCTTGGGAAACCGCCGTCGCAATGTTTTAAACTGTCTCGATGTTATGTCAAACTGGTGTGCAAACACGTCGTTTTGTGTTACTGACATGATGATGGTTGGCACACCGCCTGATCTATAGTATGATGGTCAAAAAATCTCGGCAAATTGCGTAATTATCGTGCCTGCAAAAGTACATCGAGGAACTACTGACACGCTGGAATATGTCTCCCATGACACAGATATGCGACCAAACTCCGAGGGACAGAACAGGCGCACGATTGTCTTCAATCTGAGAATCGTTTGAAGAGATGCCGTACAGTCTTCCCAAAATTTCCCCACAAAACGACCTCAAACCCGAAACAGTTCAAGCAAGGCTGCCTGCAGATCCGTACGCCACCGCCTGCGCCGCCACGAATCGGTTACATCTGTGAAGACTGCCTTTAACTATTAAATACATTGACCGGCTAGTCGCTTCAATGATGCTTACCCCCCGGGAGATGGACAAGCTGCATGTCTTTCTAGCAGCACAGCTTGCCGGGCGCAGAAAGGACAGGGGCCTGAAGCTAAACCATCCGGAGGCCGTGGCGCTAATCACGGATCACATCCTGGAGGGCGCGCGCGACGGAAGATCCGTCTCCGACCTTATGAGCTCCGGAAGGAGGGTCCTCTCAAAGGATGACGTGCTGCCCGGCGTCCCGGAGCTGATTCATTCGATTCAGGTGGAGGCCACCTTTGAGGACGGGACAAAGCTGGTCACGGTCCACGACCCCATAGTGTGATATGCATGAGGCCCGGCGAGTACATGATATCTGACGGCGAGATCCTTGCCAACGTGGGAAGAAACACCGTCACCCTGCGTGTATCCAACACGGGCGACAGGCCGGTCCAGGTCGGCTCGCACACGCACTTTTTTGAGGCAAACAAGGCGCTCTCCTTTGCAAGGGAAAAGGCCTATGGGTTTCATCTCAACATCCCTGCGGGAACGTCTGTAAGATTCGAGCCGGGTGACTCCCGGGAGGTGGATCTTGTCGAGTACGGCGGAAAAAGGATCGTCTTTGGATTCAGCGGGATGGTCAACGGGGACCTGGACGAGAAAAGGACGGAGGCGCTTCAAAGGGCAAGGGAGAGGGGATTCAGGGAGGTCTCTTTGTGATGCTGGCAATTCCAAGGCGGAGATACGTCGAGCTCTTCGGCCCGACAACGGGGGACAGGATAAGACTAGGGGACACCGACCTAATCATCGAGATCGAAAGGGATCTCCTCAGGTACGGCGACGAAGCAGTCTTTGGCGGCGGAAAAAGCGCAAGGGACGGAATGGCCCAGGCAAGCGGCGTGACAAGGGAGAACTCACTGGACCTGGTAATCACCAACGCGATTGTCATGGATCCCATCTTGGGAATCGTAAAGGGCGACATCGGAGTCAAGGACGGCAGGATAGCCGGTGTCGGAAACGCGGGAAACCCAAACATCATGGACGGAACCGATATGGTAATCTCCTCGAACACCGAGGTCATTGCCGGCGAGCACACGATCTGCACCCCGGGGACAGTAGACTCACACGTCCACTTTATCTCGCCGCAGCAGGCCATCGATGCAATATGCAGCGGAACGACGACGATGATCGGCGGCGGCACGGGTCCGGCCGACGGGACAAAAGCGACCACGTGCACCCCGGGGGCCTGGAACATCCACAGGATGATCGAGGCAGCAGAAGAGTTTCCCCTCAACTTTGGGTTCCTGTGCAAGGGAAACGACTCGCAGGAGCCTGCCCTGATCGAGCAGATCGAGGCGGGAGCCTGCGGCCTCAAGCTGCACGAGGACTGGGGCTCAACTCCTGCCGCAATAGACTCTGCGCTACGCGTGGCCGACAAGACCGACACCCAGGTCGCAATCCATACCGACACGCTAAACGAGTGCGGCTTTGTGGATGACACGATTGAGGCAATCGGCGGCAGAACGATCCACACCTATCATACCGAGGGGGCAGGCGGCGGCCATGCGCCTGACATCATGAGAATAGCCGGCGAGGCAAACGTGCTTCCGTCATCTACAAACCCCACGAGGCCGTTTACAGTCAACACGCTGGCAGAGCACCTTGACATGATGATGGTCTGCCACCACCTCAACCCCTCGGTCCCGGAGGACGTCTCCTTTGCCGAGTCAAGAATCAGGGGGGAGACAATTGCCGCCGAGGACGTACTGCACGACATTGGGGCAATAAGCATGATGTCCTCGGACAGCCAGGCCATGGGAAGGGTCGGCGAGGTTACGACAAGAAACTGGCAGACTGCAGACAAGATGAAGAAGATGACCGGGCCGCTTGCCGGTGAGACCGGAGACAACGACAACCTCCGGGTAAAGCGGTACCTTGCAAAGATTACAATCAATCCCGCAATCACCCACGGAATCTCCGGGCATGTCGGCTCCCTTGAACCGGGAAGGCTGGCAGACATCATAGTATGGACGCCGCAGTTTTTTGGAATAAAGCCCAAGCTTATAATCAAAGGGGGGCTCGTGGCATACTCGCTGATGGGGGATCCAAACGCATCGATTCCCACCACGGAGCCTGTCTACTACCGGCCCATGTTTGGCGCCCTGGGGGAGGCAAAGCACTCCACGTCGCTGACGTTTACGTCAAGGCTGGCACTGGAGAGGGGGCTGGAGTCCAAGCTCAGCATAAAAAAGAGGCTTGTTCCCGTAAAAGACTGCCGCGATATCGGAAAAAAGGACATGGTTCACAACAGCCTTACGCCGAAGATCGAGGTTAATCCTGAGACATACGAGGTAAGGGTGGACGGAAGGCTTGCGACCGTCAATCCGTCAGACCGGTTGTCGCTGTCCCGGCTGTACAGCCTGTACTGATTTTTTGCCGACATCGACTGAAACCCCGGCACCCGATCAGGCGTTTTATATTTAAAGAAACCAACCTCTTGAACTGCTAAGTAAATCCCGCCACATTGGGTTTCATGGTGCCTGGAAAGCTCGTAGGTATTCTTCCATTTTTTGCCATAGCTGCCGTAGTTGCTGTGTGCTTCCCCCAGGCAGCCTTTGGTGCAGGCGAGATCTCAGAGGGGTTTGCAATCGGCGAGGCCCTGCCTGAATGGATAGGCTGGGCAGTCGTCGTCGGCCTGGGCGCGGTGTTTGCCGTCATCATTACAATCGAGGTAAAGATCGAGGAGAGATACCTCGGCGTCAACCAGACCTCCGAGATGTTCAATACTGCGGGCCGCACCATCAAGACCGGGCTGACTGCGGCCGCAATCGTCTCTGCCTGGACCTGGGCGGCAACTCTGCTCCAGTCCTCCACGGTGGCATACCAGTACGGGATCAGCGGCCCGTTCTGGTATGCTGCAGGCGCATCAATCCAGGTTCTCCTGTTTGGAATCCTGGCCATCGAGCTAAAACGCAAGGCGCCAAACGCGCACACGTTCCTAGAAATCATTCGCGCGCGGTATGGCGACGGCTCGCACAAGGTGTTCCTTGTATTTGCGCTGACTACCAACATGATCGTAACTGCCATGCTTCTTCTTGGCGGCTCCGCAGTAGTCAACGGCCTGACTGGAATGGACATCTCCCTTGCCGCCTTTTTGATTCCAGTCGGCGTGATGATCTACACCCTAGTCGGCGGCCTCAAGGCAACCTTTGTTGCCGACTATATGCACACTATAATCATATTCGTCGTGATCCTGACGTTTGTTGCGGCCGTATACGTCAACAGCGATATCACCGGCGGCGTCGAGGGAATGTACCACAAGCTTGTAGAGGCAGCAGAGCTGAGGCCCATCGAGGGCAATGCCGCAGGCGCGTTCCTGACGATGGCCTCAATCGGCGGCCTGATGTTTGGCATCATCAATATAGTGGGAAACTTTGGAACCGTCTTCGTTGATCAGGCATACTGGCAGAGGGCGATTGCCGCAAAGCCGTCCTCCACCGTAAAGGGCTTTCTGCTTGGCGGCGCATGCTGGTTTGCAATTCCGTTTACCCTGGCCACGACGATGGGGCTCACGGCAGTCGCGCTGGACGTTGACCTGACGCCCGCACAGGTCCAGCTGGGGCTGGTGGTTCCTGCCGCCGCAACTGCGCTCATGGGCGAGGTCGGCGCAATCATGGTGCTCACGATGCTGTTCATGGCAGTAACGTCCGCGGGATCTGCGGAGCTGATTGCCGTCTCCTCGCTGATTACATATGATATTTACCGGACGTACAAGAATCCCAATGCCTCCGGCAAAAAGCTCGTCAAGGTTTCCAGGGCGACGATTGTCGGGTTCGGCCTAGGAATGGGGGGCCTTGCAGTAATGCTGCTGTACATGGGACTGAGCTTGGGCTTTGTATACCTTGCAATGGGCATCATAATCGGCGCCGCGGTAATCCCAATCGCACTGACGATTCTCTGGAAGAGGACAAACCGGGTCGCTGCCACCTCGGGCGCGATAATCGGCCTGGGCGTCGCACTGACCACCTGGCTGGCGGTCGCCGCATCCCTGCCCGAGTACGGCGGCCAGATCAACCTCGACAGCCTAGGTCACAACTATTCCATGCTGTTTGGAAACATTGCAGGAATCCTGACCGGCGGTGCGATAACCGTGTTTGGAAGCCTTGCTACAAAGAGGCCGGCCTTTGACTGGAAGGATCTCAAGGAGAAGATCACCCTTGTCGAGCTGACCGAGGCCGAGTCTGCCCAGATAACCGAGAACGAGGAGACCCTCAAAAAGGCTTTCAAGTTCAGCCTCAAGGGCGGGGGAATCATGACACTGGTGCTGATCATCGCGTGGCCGATGCCGCTTATTGCATCCGGCATGGTATTTGACATAATGGCATACAGCGTCTGGGTTGGAATATCTGTCGTCTGGGTCAGCGTGGCATCGTTCTTCATAATCTTCCTGCCAATAATCGAGGCAAGGAAGGGAATCGCGCAGGTGCTTGGCAAGAACCAGGCACCCGAATCCTCGGGAGGAGGGGGCGCATGACCTCGTGCACCGGCTGCAATGTAACGCTTGGCTGGAAGAAGTACAACTTTCAAAAGCAGTGGAGGGTTCCCGGATACTTTTGCAGGGAATGCATGAAAAAGGTAGGCCAGGACTTTGACGACAACGGACGCATCACGCTGCCCAAGAGAAAGTGCGACTCGTGCCGTCAGGAGTTCTTCTTTCTGACCACCTCCTGGCAAAACAAAAAGCGCCACCGCTGCTGCCACGTCTGCAAGGATCTTGATTTTTCAGAGTCATCACCTGACGAAAAGGCGCTGCCGCCTGTTCCTGCGCGGGTGCCGACCATGATGGCCCTGTTTGCGGCATTCGGAGTGGTGCTGATGATTGCGGGATTTGCATATGTCATGCTTGTCGCGCCGCAGCAGGACTCTAACATACTGCACATCATACTTGGAAGCTCAATGTCCGGCGCGGGATTCATGCTGGCCAGAAAAATGGTCAAGGTCCGCAACCTCGTGCTTGGAAAGGAGCAGAGGCTGCAGGTGGGGCGCTGAGATAAATGACAGACTATAAAAAAATCCTGGTGCCGGTGGATGCGTCCAGCAAGTCAAAAAACGCAGTCAACGAGGCCATGGGGATTGCAAAGCAGTACGGGGCCTCCTTGGTCGCGCTTTACGTGCTGCCCTTCTCGCCGCTGTCGTACCGCAACGTAAGGGTCGCACAGGAGGCAATGTATTCGGACGCCAAGGACGCCCTGGAAAAAATCAAGGACGGCGCAAAAAAGCGCGACATATCTGTCCAGACGAAGATCCTCAAGGGACACCCGGGCTCGCTCATCTCAAACTATGCCAACCAGAGGAAAAACGGGATTGATCTGGTAGTCATTGGCTCCCGGGATCTTGGGGGCATAAGGGAGGTGCTTTTGGGCAGCGTCTCGAATTTCGTAATGCACAAGTGCAGGGTTTCCGTACTGGTGGTAAAGTAGCTTGCTGAGAACACGTCATCCCAGGTATAGAAAGTTCATGTATGCCCTGATGGGTGTCTGCTCTGCTGTGATCCTTTTGGTGAATCTATAGCACCTAGCCGTTAACGACATTTCTTCGTAGTAGTGCTTGGCAGAGTCCTCTTCGATCAGATGCATTCCAGATGTTGGGCCGACCAAGACATAATAGATTTTATGCGTAATCAACCTGAATGAGGCAAATTTGTTCGTAACAATCCTAGATCTGAATCGATTACGCATAACGTCTAATTGTCATCAGCCATGCCGTCTGGATTTTTCTCTAGGAACATCATGACATCATCATTGATCCCGACGACATGCCTCTCGAATACAGCCATCACATCGTCAGTTTCACCGTCATACAGCTACACGTCTACGGTTTCCTTCTTTGCCTCACCCTTGAGGACACCATTTACCTTCACCGTGACGATCATGAAATCCCAGCAATCATCATCGGCCAGATCTATCTGCTTCATCGATGCCATGTTGATCACCATGCCTTCGATTACCAGATCGCTGTGTTTCACTCGTTCCTGAAGCGTGAATGCGGCCTCATCGGAGTATTGCATCTCTCCTGTCTTGTCAGTATGTGGGAGCATTGGTGGTGTGGTAATGGGATGGCCCTGCCTAGGTAGCAACTAGGCACACGTTTGCCTGCAGCTGTGGTTTTCATGCCTAGCCGGCAGGGTACATGACTTCAACTCTGCTTGTTTCCTAATTCGTCAGAATTCCTGAAAACCGTTGAGATGCCATATGGATCAGGCGTGCAAAAGGGCGAAAATTCAGAAAAACATACAGATTGAATCAGGCAAGTGGAATTAGGAAACAACCTCACTGTGAATGCATCAGAGACTCGATTGGCAAATTTTTTGGGAGGCACACCAGATCAATGAAAAACGCAGGAAACGCAGACGATCCGGGAAAGGCGTTTGTGGTTTATAGCGGCTTGGGCTTTGAGGACATTCAAAGGATGCCTCCGGACGCCACAAACAGGCATCCTCCTAAGAAGCCCAGAGACGGGGAGCTTGCCGCGACGCAAAAGAGGCGCCGTAAGCAGATAAGCAGGGTGCGCGTCAGGGTGGTGCACCACATCGGGCGGCTCAAAAAATATGACATCCTGACCATGCCGTTTGGCGGAACCGCTAGGGATCTCAACTATTTCATACAGGTAATTACAGGTCTTGAGAACCTCAAGACGATACTGAAAAAGAAAAGGCGCCACGGTCACCTGCTTGACATATAACGTACGGCGGCACGGGCCGCCTTTTTTCTGATTCGTCAGCAAGGCACATGGCCGTGCTGCAGGGCTGCGCACGTCTTTTTGACATGAGCAGATTTTTGCATGCGTCATGACACATCTGCATGCAGCAGCTTGGTCTGATCAGCACGACTGCGCTTGGAAAACCTTGCGGAATTTTTAATCATAAAGTCTAATGGTGACTCTTGACCTACTCCTTCCTATCTGTCCGAACAGACGTCATTGTTTCGGTCAAGATCCTATTGATTGCTCAACAGACTTTACCCACCTGCTTAGTATTCTCATATCTCATATTAAAAGTATAGGACGGGCGGTTCTGTGCAATCTTGGTGATATGGAATTTTGCTTGGATCAGGAATACCTGGGCAATCTGACCTTTCGGGCTGTTTTGTGTAGTTTTAGGCACCTAGGGTGTAGATCTTTGAGATGAATTTTTGTGGCTGGACAGCGCCATTTATTCGGATTTTTTACGGTGGTTTTTTCTGTTTTTTGAGTTTGCCGGCCCGGTTCGCAATTGATTGTTGCAACAAGGACAGCGGTTGTTTTTGGTTTCTAGAAAGATGTCACAATTAACACAGTATTTGGAATCCTGTGTGTTGTATCTCCTAGCTTTTCTGAATTTTTCACAGCGGTTGTTACATTCCATTCTAGGAACCACACAATACGGGTAAGTTGTTTAAATCTCTATAGCTCGCATTGTATTCTCGCTTTAGGCTTACACTTAGAGAATACAGGTCCCTTATCCTCCACTTCTTGAAAATGTAGGAATTTGGATTTGATGGTGATGCTTCCAAGAACAGCTGTATGAGTAGGTGGTATCCGTCGTCGCTTATCTTGTTGCCATTTGTGTAATAAAACACACGTTGAGTTGAATCAAAATTTTCTTCTTTTGACGTTGTCTTTATCTCAATAAACACGACTTTACCATGTATTTGGACACGTAGATCAGGATAACCCAGGTGTTGACTGTATGGAATAAGCTTGATGTCATTATCGTGTGTTATTATGTCCTTTATCTCCTGTTCCAACGACTTGCCTAAATCGTTTATACGCCTGTCTTCATACCTTGTGTATTTTGATTTTCGTAGAATTATGTTAAGACCATTTGATAGTATCTTCAGTATTGGATGGCTCTTTTGCGTTTGCAGTACCGTTTTATCGCATGTGTCCTTTATGAGACTATGAAACTCTACTGACAAATCAACACCTCGTTTTCAAGTCTTTGGTTTGCAACATCCACATACTCTGGATCTATCTCGGTGCCGACACACCTTACACCAAGTCTTTTACACGCAATGGCCGTGGAGCCGATTCCCATAAACGGATCATAGACAAAAAGGTCGTTTTTTACGCCATGTAGCATGATGCACATTTCAGGGAGCTTGACCGGAAACTCACAAGGATGTCTCATATTCCCATTTTTTGTCTCATATGGTATGAACCACGTGTTTCCCCTGTCACGTTTTGTGTTTCCGTGGTTCCAGCGCGTTATGTTACTTTTATCTGCATACGAAACTCCTATCGACAGTTTGTCAAGAGGCACGTTACCATTTTTGGTGAAATGAAACACAAATTCATGGCACTGGTTTACGAAACGTGGCGTATTAATGGGCTTGAAATGTCCGACGGATATGTTTGACTCAGGTATTGATATTGACTTTATCCAGTGGAATATGTTCTGCGTCTTGAAGTACTTTGACAGCACGCGCTGGACATCAAACGGTATGTTCGGGTTTTTAGCAGTGTAGCCTATGTTTAGGAAAAATGATCCGTTGTCTGAAAGTAGGTCATAGAGCCCCCCCCCACAACTCCACCCACTTTAGGTAGTCTACTAGGGTCAGGTTATCCAAATAGATGTTGTATTTCTTGTTTACGTTGTATGGTGGGGATGTGACGATAACATCGAATTTTTTACCGGAATAACTACTCATAAAATCCATACAGTCGGTATTGTATATCCGTTGGAGGGACTTTTTCATTTCAGATTACACCTTTTATGATTGCCTTCTTTTTTACAAGTTTGAACACGAGTTGGTTTGGATTGCCCAAAATCTCTACTGTTGGCTTCCTTATGGTACGGTAACATCACTTCTCACCTGCGGTCACAACTATGTTCTTGCTCTTGATAAGGAATTTCAGGCTGTTTGGCTCGCCCAGTGTTTCTACTATGATTCTCGGTACGCGGCAGATCAGGCTTTCAGATCCGTCCCTGTTCCTGCTTTTGGTGAGGCTCACATCAAACTCCCTTGCGTCCTTTTTGTAGCGTGTCATGTTGTTTTGAAGCAACGTTGCTAATATAAATCTTAACCGATCTGTTAACCACAACTAATAAATAACCATACTGTTAATCTAATACATGGTGAGTTCACTTAGTTGGTTAGAGTGGCAGGCTTATGACCTGCAAGGTGGAAAGCCTTCGTGGGTTCGAATCCCACACTCACCGCTTCTTTTTTGTTCTATATTAATTTTCGAGGAGGGATGTGAATGAACGCAAGAGACCGACGTGCAAAACAGATCATGGAGACTCCGGGTCACGCCACCCAGATCATTGGTACGAATGATTTCAGGGTCAGATCCCAGTCAGATCCATCCAAGTTCTATACCGTATCTAGGACGGGCAGCGGGCTTGTCTGTGAGTGTCCGGACCACCGGAGCAGAAAATCGGACTGCAAGCACATCAAGGTAATACTGGAGTATGTCAGAAGAAACGTGTTCGGACACGACGGGTTTAGAATCATTGAAAGGTCAAGGCTGAACCTGTGCAAGTTCTGCGATTCTGGCAACATCGTCAGGAAGGGATTAAAGAAGAACAAAAGCTCTACAATGCAGATGTTCAAGTGTAAAGACTGTAAGAGAAGGTTTACTGCAAACTTTGGATTCGAAAACAGGAGGTTTGACGAATCCATCATAACGGGCGCGTTGCAGATGTATTATACGGGGATGAGCGTCCGTGACATCTCCAACCATTACGAGATGCTTGGAATCAGTGTAAGCCACAAGACGGTATACAACAGACCTTATGCGTAATCGACCGGATCGAAATATTCCGACGGTGGCCGGCCATACATGCAAGGCTGACGGCATCACATGACGTGTATGAGGGCGGCAGAGTCCGTATATAGTGCAGCTACGAGCCATTACAGCTGGTAAAAACTACAGTATAGTGCGGCATCGTGTGGCGCCGCAATGCGCTCCGTATCGTGGTATCAGAACCCATGCATGAGCTTCTTGTTCCGCTTGTCCCACAGCAGCCTAAAGTTGGCAAGCCCGGCCGTCACCTGGAACTCCCTGTCGAACTCCTCGGCGGTCCCGTCGTACGGATCACGCATCCGCTTGTACTGCTTTATCCGTCCTATGGCGTGCTCTACTGTCACCCTCTTGCTGCTTATCCTCCTGTTCTGCGCTTTCTGTTTCTTTGTAAGCTTGCCTTTCCTTGGCTTCTTGTCGGGCTGCACGGATGTGGCCCCGGGATACACCTCCTCGATTCCCATGTATCCCAGATCAGAGAACATCTTTACCTTCTCGTCCTCGGGGTGCTTTCTGTTGCTGCGCATCCTGGCAGTCAGGATTCCCAGATCCGGTGGGTTGTTCTTTATCATGGTGAGGTCGTGCGTGCTTCCGGGCGCCGACTTGCTTGCATACATCGCCAGTCCCTTCTTGTCGGCAATCACCTGGGTGTTGCGCGTAAAGCTCTTCTTCTTGCCAGAGTATGCCTCCTTTCTTGGCTCCTTGTCTGTGGGGCGCTGTATGTCGATGTGCGTGCCGTCTACAATCACGGTCAGATCCGGGACGATCTTCTTGACTTCCTTGATCGTGCGGGCGTTTTGTATCTTTCGCGATACGGCGTCCGGCGTGGGCAGTATCTTGGTGAATATCATGTCGCAATACCTGAGGTACCTGCATACGGTGCTCTGGTCTATGCCAAAGAATGCCGCAAGCTGCTCCTGTGTCGGGTTTCCGTACTTGCGCATCAGCGACATCAGCAGGGCGTGGCGGTAGGACAGCTTGCACCGGTTTCCGGGCAAGTTGTCCTCGTCTTCTGAGAACAGGGGGCCTTCTGTGTGCTTTTTGGCAAGCTTCGTAAACCGGTCATATATGTAGTCAAACTGGCGGAGGTTCATCGACGTGGTGGGCTGCAGGGACCCGCCACCGATTATGTCATCGAGCACCTCGAGCCTGTGCATGAGGGCGGCGTTGTCCGCGGAGCGCCTGTCGTCATCCCAGGTTGCGGGCCACATCCGGCGCTCGGCGTCCAGCTGCTGTTCCAGCTGCCCTATCCTCTCCTGATCCCGCTCCTGCCTCCTGCCGTCCTGCCTGCTCTTCTTCTCGTACTCTCTGATCTCCTTCCTGTACTGCATCCTCTCCGTCCTGTCCCGCGCCTTCTCCTTCCTGTCCTGCCTGCTCTTCTTCTCGTGCCTCTTGATCCTCTTCTCATACTTCTTGATCTTCTTTTTGTCCCGCGCCTTCTCCTTCCTGTCCTGTACCTTCTCCTTCTCGTACTGCTCGATTCTCTTCTTCAGCAGTCGTATCTGCTCGGTCTCGGACTTTGCCATTACTCTTATGCGAGAATGGATCCCGGATCTAAATCAATCGTCTGAAAATAGTTGTGGTTTTGATCAAATATTTTCAACGTTGTAAGGTACAGTCGCGCGTGCGCCGGCCCTGACTTGCCTCATTTGTAGCCCGTGCGCCGGGGGCATCGCCGCTAATTTCGTTTACGCATAAGGTCTAACTGGGTTAGAGACTATTCCAGGATGACATCGACATACCTCAACGGAATCGTTCCACGGGTCGGCAGCTGGTTCCGGGCCGACGAGGTATGGGTGAAAATCAGCGGCAGGCAGTGCTATCTATTCGCCTCGATGGATGACGATACGCGCTACTGGCTGGCCTCCGACCTGGCAGACAACAAGTTCCAGCACAATGCGGACAGTCTATTACAACTGACAAAATCACATGCCGGAAAAAGCCCCAGAAACTTCATCACGGACGGCCTGCCGGCATATGCCAAGTCCTCAAGGAGGGTATTCGGAAAGGGTACGAATCACGTAAGACATATCCACCTGGCAGGAAAAAGAGACCGGGACAACAACAACAGGATGGAGAGGCTCAACGGCGAGATCAGAGACCGCGAGAAGGTGTTCAGGGGCCTCAAGAAGATGGATACGGCCATACTTGACGGAATGAGGGTCTACTACAATTACACCAAAAAGCACGGAAGCCTGGAGGGAAAGACGCCTGCGGAGGCATCCTTGATTGTCGTGGACGGCATCAACAAGTGGAAGACCATCATCCAGAATGCCTCGCTAAGCAAGTATTCTGTCTAGGCATAAAATAAAATCTCAATTCAGAGAATATCCGCATTCTAGGTCACCAATCTTACACAGAACCGGACGGGCAGTCGTAAGAGTTTGCCCCTTCTGAGATACGACGTGGCAGGTGTGATCATGACGGCCTCGGCTGGCAGTGTCGCTTGGGGGGAGGGGGTAATCTTACACCAGCGCGCAAGTCTACCCCTTGGGCGTTACCGTTGATCAGGGTCTTTCATGACCGTGCCCACCTGCATCGCGTCTTTGGGAGGAGGTAAACTCCTACACCGGCTCTTTCAATAGACCTATAAAGGTCTCCTAAAGGATCGACATTACGAGAACGCAATGGGCAAGATATTAGAAAAGGCACTAAAGGACGGCATTAAAGAGGAAAAGTGTACGTTTGGTGCAAAGCAGGTTTTAGGCGGAATTGAAAGCTCAAAGCTGGTCATAGTGTCCCAGTCACTAACCAACGCGGCCTTGCAAAGAATCACCGCGGCCGCAGAGAAGCAAAAGGTACCGACAGTAAAATTTGAGGGAACCTCGGTCGCACTAGGAAAGCTGTGCGGACTGCAGTTTAGAATATCAACGGTCTCCTTTAATTCATTGGCCGAGGCAAACATAACATCAATCATCAAAGAGTCTGAAGCAGCATAATGAGGTTACACGGTTTTAATCAAGGTTTAAATGAGACAGAGCCTGTCGGAGTAAAAAAGGAATAATTATGACACAGGCAATCAAACTTACAACTGATCAGATGCGATTAATGTCGCTTTTTCAAAATGTAACCGGCGCAACGGCACGTGACTGCGTCGAGGATGAAAAGCAAAACAGGGTAATCTTTGTAGTCAATAACGGCAAGATGGGACTGGCAATCGGCAAGGGCGGATCCCACATAAAGTCACTCCAAAATATCGTAAAGAAGAGCGTGGAGCTGGTCGAGTACGACGCTGATCCTGCAGTCTTTTTGAAGAACATGCTTAACGGAAAAATGATCTCTGAGGTAAAGATAAACAAGCGCGCAGACGGGACGACTCAGGCCATAGTGGTAGTCGACCCGGGAAAGAAGGGCATCGTCGTCGGGCGCGAGGGGCGAAACGCCGAAAAGGCAAGGCTCCTGGCCAGGAGATACTTTGACATTACCAGCGTCCTGATAAATGGCCCCGAGAGGGCCGCACTGGAGATGTAGACATGACAAAGTCGCCTCTGGGATTATTTGCAGGCAGGGTCCTAAAGACAAAGCGAAAGGAGCAGCGCTGGGCAATCTCGACTTACAAAAGAAGGGAGCTGGGCATTGACAAAAAGGCAGACCCGCTGGGCGGCGCCCCGCAGGCAAGGGGAATCGTCCTGGAAAAGGTGGGTATTGCCGCAAAGCAGCCAAACTCCGCAGTCAGAAAGTGCGTCAGGGTTCAGCTGATCAAAAACGGCAAGGCCGTAACTGCGTTCCTGCCCCGGGACGGCGCGATGAACTTTATCGACGAGCACGACGAGGTTCATGTCGAGGGAATGGGCGCGACGCAGGGTGGTGCGATGGGGGACATTCCCGGCGTCAGATTCAAGGTATTCAAGGTAAACGGGACGTCACTGCACGAGCTTGTCATCGGAAAGAAGGAAAAGCCGAGGAGATAGGGACATGGCAAAGACACAAAACCTCCTGTTGTTTAGAAAGTGGGATCTTTCTGGCATTGAGATCAGGGATCCCGGGCTCAAGACTGCCATCTCCCTTAGAAAGATGATCCTGCCCCTGACTTTTGGGCGCTCTGCGCTAAAGCGGTTCAACAAGGCAGATGTCAACGTGGTCGAAAGGCTAGGCAACAAGCTGATGCACTTTGGCAAGCGCTATGCAAAAAACACCGGCAGGATGGCAGGCAAGAAAACCAACGTGTACAATACCGTAAAGGCGGCCTTTGACATAATCAACCTCAGGACGGGAAAAAACCCCGTCGAGGTACTGGTTCGTGCAATCGAGAACTCGGCGCCCAACGAGGACACCACGAGAATCGTCTACGGCGGGACCGTCTACCACGTATCAGTCGACGTTGCGCCAATCAGGCGCGTGGATCTGGCGCTGAGGTTCATCGCAGACGGCGTAAAGGAGGCGACCTTCTCGAACCCCAAGGCAATGGAGGAGCACCTGGCCGAGCAGCTTGTCCTGGCAGCATCCAACGATCCCGCATCCCACTCTGTCAAGAAAAAAAACGAACTGGAAAGAATCGCGCAGGCATCCAGGTAGAATTTTCAAAGTAGCCCGAGGCAGATTCGAACTGCCGTCCCCGCGTATCCTCTCCTGAGATCCAGAGCGCGAGATCCTTGGCCTGAAACCATTTGACCGCTAGACTATCGGGCTACTGCAGCAACTCCCAGCACTTGGCATATAATCATTTGGTGAGACTCATTTGATCCTGACCTCGTGAATCGCAGTTGCATAGTCACAGGCGGCCCTGAGCCTCATGTACGGGATCAGCCTGTAGTGGATCGAGTAGATCTCGCCCTCCTTTCTCAGGATTCCCTTCTGCAGCAGTGATGCAAGGCCCCTTGATGTGGTGGTTATGCTGGCGTCTTTTTTGGCACATACCTGATCCCGCTTGCTTTGATACTGCTTTAATGTAAATGCCACGTCGTTGATCTCCAGAATCAGCGGCCACACGATCTCGCCCCACACAAACCTCCTGTTTTCTGTAGCCGTCGCGTATTTTCCCTTTTCGCCCAACACTAATGGAACCTGATTCTTTGGTTATAATTGAATAGCAGCCTGATAAGAAATCCTGCCAGTTCCAGACCTGCCGCTTCCCGGTGGTGTTGCATCGAGCCGATGCACGGTCTGTGTCCATGTAGCCTGTTGCGCAATCCTGGTTTTAGGCACAAGAGATTGGCTGTTTTTGCGCGTTCAGGTATGGCTGTACAACAGGCTGCAGTCCATCTAAGTGAAATGTGTCCCGGATCGAACGCTAGATGGGGCCTTGGGTTGAGATAAATCATCACATTCTCCTTGAATGCCAGTATTGCCATGACGTTCTGCCCCCGGATCCGTAGCAGAGGGAATGCCCTCAAGACAATAAATGTCAGAATTGGCAAGCTTACTCCCGGGCAAGTTACGTATGCCGGCAGTTGGTAGGTTTCGAACCCCCGGATGTGGTTTTGATCATTGCCGAGCCTATTGGGACTCGTCTCTGCAGTTGTCATGTGCAATAGGTTTCTGATATTGTGGACCGTGCCCGTCCTGCTGTTCTTCGGATCAATCGGATGGGTATCGTGGTTTCATCTGGGAATGCTGTGGATCCCGATGTGCATTGCTGCTGCCGTACTGATCGGCGGCGGAATCGAAAGGGCGTCGGCGGGAAAGCGTGGCCCGAGGGGGCAATACAACACGCTACTGCTGGCGGCCGTGCTTGTGGTCGCAGCACTTGGAGTGTCCGCGTCGGCCGCGCTTGTACACTGGGACTCCATCTGCGTACTCAGGCGGTGTCTTTTACGCTACAAAACTATGCGGATTCTGACGCGCAAATAATCATGCGGCACATTCATGAATCGTGGGTATCAAGTGTCTACAATCTGACCGATTCTGGCACGATAAGTGATTCCATTTACAACTCAAACCCAGAAAAAACCAAAAAGATCGTAACAATAGAATTTGCCAGTGCAATCGAACCGAACCTGTACTCGCTGGAGGCTCATTACGGCGGCGGCAACGTTGTGACGGCGTCTCCGGAAACGGATCAGAAGAAGCGGCATGCTGAGATATATAACAGTGGCAGCAAGGTGGCCGAGTTTGAGAGCCCCTCAAAACCGGGCACGATGATACCGTCGCTGCTCCTCACGCATGCTGACCGGAGCGTGGATGTGACGGAATGGAACCCGCCCTGGTGGACGTCCCTGCCTGCGTACGGCCCCGCCGGCAGAGCCCTCCACCTTGACGGCATCGCATATATCACGCTTGCCGACGCATCCGGCATCGATCTTGGCGGAGCCGATCCGTTCAGCATGGCCTTCTGGATCAAGATGCCCGGCCCCGGCAACCCCGACTCGTCGATCATCTCAAAGGCCGACGCGGCTAGGCAGCAGGGCATCACAATATGGGGCAACCCGTACGGCGGGATTTCATTACGGATGGAAGACGGTGTGCAAAGCCAGATCACAGTCAACACGTTCTCCGGCGTGGCCGACGGCCGCTGGCACCACGTCGTGTTCACCTATGATGGCTCCGGGAACAGGGGCGGACTCGACGCGTACGTGGACGGACAGGTCGACAACCTGCGCCGGCTCAGCTCATGGCTTGCCGGATCCGTCGCAAACGATCATCCGCTTGCGATAGGCGCTAGCAGCACCGGCAAGGTGCCTGCACAGGACACCATGCTGGATGATGTAATGATATACTCGGTGCGACTGCCTGCCGGCTATGTGTCAGACGTTCATGAATGCCACGTGGAGACGGCCGCCGCGCTGTCAGCCGGAGATGTCGGGATCGTCGGCACGCCCGCCGGTGATCGTGCGTGCATGGGGGACTATGACGACGCACTCGTCTGCACGCCTAGAGTTCGAGGGCGACCTGTCGGATTCCTCGGGCGGGGGAAACGGCGGCACGGGGCACGGGGACATGGCGTATACATAGCCAGATGCAGAACCCATGGAGGTGTAGTGCGCACAGTTGAAAATGAGATATTTTCTTATCGAAATAGGCAAGATATGTCAAAATTATGTTCCAACTTTTGATGTGTGTATTACGGACCGTGGACAGGCACCTGTGGCGTGGACAAGGGATAGAAGAGGGTGGCCGTACTGACACCTGTCAAATCGCCGGATCCACTCCTAGATGAGGCTGGGCCTCCCGTAGTACACACATCAAAAATTGCAACATAATTTTGACATATCTTGCCTATTTCGATAAGAAAATAGGTAACAGCTCGGGCTCTGGAAGCTCAGGTGTGAGTTTTGCTACCTTGAAGATCCCTCTTGGGCAGATTCGTGCCTGAAATCAGGAACAACTTCCAGAGCCCGAGCTGTTACGAAAATAGACCATTTTCAACTGTGCACACTACGCATGGCTGAAATGTCAAGTAGAATTAAATAATAAACCTCCAAACGAGCTTTCGCCAATGGCAAAAAAGGTAGCAGTGATGAGGGGAGACGGCATTGGTCCGGAGATAGTCGACTGCATGCTGAGGATTCTCAGGGAGTGCAACATGCAGTCGGAGATCATTGTGTGCGAGGCAGGCTCCGAGCAGTGGGACAAAAACGGCAGAAAGGATGCGTCATACATACCGGATCAGACAATGCAGGTCTTGGGAGAATCCGACGCCTGCTTCAAGGGGCCCACCACGACCATTCCGGCTCCGGGGGCGCCTAGGAGCGTTGCAGTCACGCTGCGGCAGAAGTTTGACCTGTATGCAAACATCAGGCCCTGCAAGACATACGACAGGCTGACTCCCGACAGAAGGCTCGACTGTGTCTGCTTCAGGGAGGCGACAGAAGGACTCTACACTGGAGTAGAGGCCAGAATTACGGAGGATGCGGCAATCGCAATCAGAAAGATCACAAGAAAGGGCTCCAGACGCCTAATCGAGTCGTCAATAAGGTGGGCAGATGATCACAACATGAAAAAAATGGTCGCGATTACAAAGAGAAACATCTTAAAGCAGACAGACGGGATATTCTGGGAGGAGGCGCAAAGGGCAGTGGAGGGAACCGGAATCAAGCTGTCAGAGATCTACATCGATAACATGGCACAGCAGATGGTCATCGCAACAGACCAGTTCAACGGGTCAGTCCTGGTCAGCACAAACCTGTTTATGGACATCATATCGGAGCTGGCATCCGCGCTGGTCGGCTCGATTGGGTTGATTTATTCGGCAAACATGGGAGATGGCTTTGCCATGTTCGAAGCGGCGCATGGCAGCGCGCCGCAGTTTGCAGGACAAAACAGGGTAAACCCGACGGCGGCGGTGCTCTCTGGCGCATGGATGGCAGAGTATTTGGGCGAGGGGCACATCAGGGACGCCATATTCGATGCAACCAAGCAGGTGATCAACGAGGGAAAAACCGTGACATGGGACATCGGGGGCGGCGCATCAACCACGCAAATGTCTGGTGCAATCTTGGATGCCGCAAAGCAGCAGCTACGAAGGTAGCCTGGCCTGAATCAGGATCAGCTCCTCAAAGAACAGCCTCTTTCTTGCGATTATACCGGACTTCATGCCCAGGTTGCTGCAGTGGGAGATCAGTCCCCCATAGTCAGACAGGGAGGAGGTGACGAAGAGAAACCTGCCAGACCTGCCCAGGCACCCAGGCACGGTGTCAATTATCTTCTGGGCCGCCTCAAGGCCGCCCCTGCCCCCGTCAGTTGCAACGTCCACAACCCCCTCGGTTGCCAGGTACGGGGGGTTGCAGACTATTAGATCAAACTTTCGAGCCAGCGCGCTGGCGCCGTGGCAGCAGACCAGGTTTGGCGTCCTGTAGGTCTGGTGTGACAAGACGCCAAAATCAACGTCGGTTCCCACGACAAGGGAGAACCTTTCGCACAGCAGCCTGGTCAGATAGCCAGAGCCCGAGCCGATGTCCAGCGCGGCGCTGCCACTCTCGTCCATTATGTGATCTGCCAGAAAGAACGTGTCCTCGGCGGGAGAGTATTCACCGCCTGCTGATTTGCCTGCCAAGCCTGACTACCTCATCTCCGGATAACTCGTCGAGTCTTTTTTGGATTCTGCTGTCCACCCCAAACCTCTTTAAAATGTTTGAGACCGTCTTTCGCCTGTACGAGAACAGCAGGCTTACTGCCTTTATTACGTCGTGGTTCAGGGTGCGTCTTTGGGTCAGTCGAAGCACCACAGAGTCGACTCTGGGAGCGGGGCTAAAGTTGCTTTTTCCAACCCGGGCTATCCTTTCTATGTCAAAGCAATAATTGGCAATCACGGAAACCGCCCTAGTCTGCTCCAGCAGCTTTTCTGCAAATTCCTGCTGTACCATGATGACTGCGTGTGAGAACCTTTTTTGGGCCAGCCACTCTATTGCGGCCCTGCTTTTGGAGTATGGCAGGTTGGAGACAAAGATTGAGAATGTGCAGTCTGTTTTGAATCCGTCTCCATGCACCAGTACAAGGTTTGGGATGGATAGCCTGGACAGGGCCGCCTTGTGCAGCCCGGAGTCGGCCTCGATTGATACTACACTTTTTGCGCTTTGGCATAGCCTCTGGGTCAGTATCCCGCGCCCCGTGCCTATTTCCAAGACGGTGTGCTTTTCAGATATGTCGGCTGCCTTTGCGATTTTGGACGCGATTGACTGTGAGTTGAGAAAGTGCTGCCCTAGCCTTTGCCGCTTGCTCATCGCTTTACAAAGAGGTTCATCCTGATCTCTCCGGTGATTTCGTCCATGATGCGTTTTGAGATTTGCTTGACTGGCTCCTTGAACCCTACCCTGTCCTGCAAGTCGGCATAGCTTTCGAATTTCTTGCGATCCCTCTCATCCAGCATTGCCTTCATGTAGGTCTTGCCAATTCCGGGTATAAGCTCCAGTGCATGGATTCGAGGAGTAAGTGGCCCTGCATTGTTCAGATAGTCCACAAACCTTTGTTCGTTGTTTGTGACGATGTACTCGACAACCGCCGGCAGTTCATTTTGTGCAGGATTCGACAGGTTGTCATAGTCCATTTTGCCCAGAACAGACAGGACTTTGGTTCGTCCCTCCTTCCCGATGTAGATCCTCTCGGCAACATCAAAGGAGGAGTTTGGAGCTCCCAATACCTCAAGCAGCGTGAGCCTGTCCTCCCCGATTGCGGTGATGATGATTCCCTCCCGCCCCCGGACGGTTGTTGACCTGCCGCGGGTGTTAAAGTCTAGCACGTATGCGTGTTCTTCGTACTTTCTTGATGGCGCGTTTGCCCTTTGCAAGATAAGATCCGCCCCTGGAACCTAGGAGTGCTCCTTGATGATTTTGAGCATTTTCTCAAGGGTCTCCGCAAGGATGAGTTTTTTCCAGCCGAAGGTAAATGAGCGAAGTTCGGCCAGCGTTGTCGGCCTGATGTTTACTATTTCCACCGCCTCCTCTTCGGTCAGCCCGCATTCCTTGACTAGTTTTTGTTTTATTTTTTTAGCGTCCGCAGGATCAATTGTTACAAATTTTGAGACATAATCGTACGTCCAGCGCTGAATTTGATCCATTGATTCTGGATCCCCCTTGCCAAGAATTTCTTTTACTTCAGAAACCGAGATGGTCTTTTTCTTTTTTACCTCTTCCATGACTAAACACCGAATGGTTTGATATGGTCATATCTAGTGATTAAGGTTTTTGTTTTGTTTCCCAACTTGACGTCCAATGTGACTGCACGCCTGCCTACGCTTGTGACTGTGCCCACCTTGCCGTGGTAGCGCCTGTGAGGCAGGCCTTTATGTTGTCTTGAGTCGATAATTACCAGTGCACGATCCCCTTCGGCGTACTCTCGGAGCAAAAATGCAACACCGCGAGGTGCCTTTTTTGTCATGACCGATCTAGACTTGTGTCTAAACCCGTGAGAGCGGCCAGAGGTTTTCTTGGTTGCCATATCTGACTAGGAGCCCCGAGGGCCCTATTTTAACACTTATGGTACAGGTTAGCCCTTACCTAGGCAGCAATCAGGTACGAGTCTGCCTGCAGTTGTGATTTTCATGCCTGTCCGGCAAGGGACGCAATTCCAACTCTAGGCAGGGGCTAACCTGTTACCACTTGTGCGTATAATAAAAAGAGAAAAGAGGAGGTTATTCTTCTGTAGGCTCAAAGTCGTCAATTTCGACTTCAGCGCTTACGGTCTCAGGTTCTGGGATCTCTTGTGGCGCTTTTGTAGTCTCAACTGCTGGCTTGGCTTTGGTCTGTTTTGCAGATTCACGCTCTGCTTTTTTGGTTGCTTTGTCAGCCTCTTTTGCAGCCTTTTCGGCTTCTTTTGTAGCGGCTTTTTCGGCTTTTGCGGCATCTTTCTCAACCTGTTTGAGGTGTTCTTCGGTATCCTGTACGCCCATCTCTCCCAGCTCAAAGACTGCCTCAGATAGTGCATGGTGTGGAGAGTCTACCATTTTTGCAACCCGCTTGTTCTTTCCGCCCTTTCTGATGTAGATTCTGTAAGTGCTTGCATGTCCAAGTATGTTGCCTCCTACAGGACGGGTTGGATCTCCAAAGAACGAGTCAGGACTGGAGGAGACCTGGTTTGTTGCAACAACGGCACAGTTGTATGCTTCTGCAATTCTTGCCAAGAGTCTAATGTATCTGCCAAGTTTTTGCTGTCTGCTTGCCAAGGTTCCACGACCTAAGTATTCCATTCTGAACAGGCCGGTTGTGGAGTCTGAAATGATCAGTTTGACGTTTTCCTCCTGGATCATTTTTCCTGCCTCCTCAAGAATCAAAACCTGATGAGAGCTGTTGTATGCCCTTGCGACGATGATTCTATCTAATACCTCGACAGGATCCATGTTATGGGCTTGTGCAATTGAGACAATTCTTTCAGGCCTGAATGTTCCCTCGGTATCTATGTAGAGGACACTGCCACCAAGGCCGCCTTCCTCCTTTGGTTTTTGTGTACTGACACATAGTGTGTGACAAAGCTGTGTTTTTCCTGAACCAAACTCGCCATATACTTCGGTGACAGCCTGTGTTTCAACACCACCGCCTAGGAGTTCATCTAGCGCATCAGTACAGGTGCTAACTTTGCCAATTGACTTGCGTCTGGTGTAAATTTCAGAGGCAGTTGCAAATTCCTTGGTAATTGCGCCTGATTCTGCTAGTTGCTTACGTGCATGAGTGACTATCTTCTCGCACGTTTCAGAAGTCATGCTTGACAGTTCTTCAAGCTCTACAGGCCCTCTTACTACCAAATCCATAAGAGTGTTAATTCCTGCATCTTCTAGTTTTTTCTTGGTTACCGGACCTACGCCTTCGAGGTCAGACAAATTGAATGCTTCTAATTCCATACCGTAAGGTACGGTACCAGTACATTATAAAGATTGTGTTTTGCGGTTCTGTTAACTTATAGCGTGATAATTCCCCGTGTTAACCGTCGAGTGATGCGTTCAACTGGCAAACTTGCTCTTGCTCAGTTTGACTGAGTACCGCTTTTCACCTATTAGACTTTATGCGTAATCGGCTCAGATCTAGGATTATTACGAACAAATCCATCTCATTCAGGTCGATTACGCATAAAGTCTATTGTTCGAAAACTTTTAGTCGCCACCATAGCACTCAATTGAAAAACACCGAAGATTTGCCAGAGCCTGTTTTTGGGCTAGCCGGTCAGGAAGCGCCTCCTGGCTGCAAATGTTGCGCCTGCGGGAATCCCGGCGTACACTGCCAGGTTCAGCGCAATCAGCAAGATCCCATATCCCAAGACCTCTATCTCGGAGTCTTGATCTGCCAGGCCCATGATATCAAGAGTGTATATCATCGGGGTGATTGCCATCTTGACTGCCTCCTTGAGGGTGGGGTTTTGCCGCTGCCAGTCAGCAACCGTCGGGGAAAACGAATAGTAAAGATGGTTGAATCCAGTCATAAACGCAGTGCCCGATGCCGTACTGTAAAGGATATCGTCCCGGATTTCCCGAAGCAGCTGCACTTGGGGCGCAAGCTCTGTTCCAAACGCGGCAGTTGCAACCAGGCATCCGCTATCGGTCGTGTCAGGTTCAGATCCTACAATTACAAACTCGGGCTTGGGCACGGAGGATCCCTGGGACTTGGCCTCGGTGGCGTCTCTGACTGTTACCTGCCCCACCATGTGGGGATGCAGCAGGCAAAAATAGTCATATGTGCCGGGCTTGTCAAACGTAAACTCAAAAACGTCCTCAGGCTGCATGATTCCGCTGTCAAACAGATCGCCGTCATACTCGCTTACGGTATGCACTATTGCATCGTCGTTTGTCCAGGTGACCACATCCCCGGCCCTGATCGTTATGGATGTGGGAACGTAGCAGCGGTCGTCAAACTCGCATCCTGGACGGCTCGAGTCAGGGGCAACAGAGACTGCTACCCCGGACTGGGCATCAGCAGGGGGCAGGTAAATGCCAAAAAGCACACCTGAGGTTATCATGAGCGCAAGCAGCGGAATCCGCATAAGGGCATGGCATGGGTGATGTTATAAAAACAGTGCAGATTGACGGTGTGGCTATCGTCTCTTTCTCCTTTGGCCGGGCTTGTTCTGGCCTGGAATGCGGTTCAGGACAAACCTCTTTTTGAAGTTGCTCTTGTTTCTAAGGCTGGAGCTTGTGCCTACCCTTTTTCTCCCCTCAACCTTTGGGGTCTGCCCCCTTACCTTGCCTGCCTTTGTAAGGGATCCGTGAGTTGCCATGGTCTAAGACAGTCATGAGTGAATTTATGTATTTGCCTAGTCAGGAACTGGGGCATTGGCGGGTGTTTATTCTCCATGTGACACGTCAGGTGTCGGGTTCTGATTTGACCGCATTCTGAATCACGGCCTTCCATGAACTCATCAATCAGCGAACTGATCACATGGCCGGCTTCGGCAGATTTCATTAGCCTTTCCATGGCTCCATCTAGCTAGTCATTTCTTGCCCGAAGAAAGACAGAATCTGGCAGCTGATACAAAAAACCCGTAGTCACTTGTTTGGGTATGGTCTGGAGTTTTTCGGCCATCTCCTTTAGCGGCTCCTCGTTTACCTCTATCTTCACAGCATGCCTGTAGATGTCATGCCTAACCAGTGTTTGTCACACACATTCAGTTTGACAGCTTACCACACAGACAACACGGGATTTGGTGTGTGTGACACGATGCCGCAATGGGAGCCTATGAATTCAATTTTTGGGCGGGTACCCGGGAGGTCCACACTGGGATTTATGCGTGATCGGCACAGATCAAAAAAACCAGGCAGTTCTTGCGTCATTTTTGACAAATACGCATAAGGTATACAGCATAACTGCTCGGTCGTATGTGGTCACGTCCCTTGCTAGCTAGGCGTGAAGATCACAATCATTCATGCTAATTCGTGCCTGACTGGTGGGGGTAGGTGGCCTCGTACGCTCGGTCTTCCCAAAGGTGTGCCCCGCAAAACTCCTCCAAGCTCGGAACAGTTCAAGCTAGGCTGCCTGCAGATCCGCACGTCGCCGCCATGAGCCGGGCCACATCCGGAAATACTCAATAGTACTGGGCCTTTACCTTCTCGATTACGCGCTCGTGCTCGCGGCCCTTTCGCCGCGCATATCTCTCCATGGCGCCAAGCGGGACGCCGCCCAGCGAGCGTGCAATCATGTTGAAAAAGTACCTCTGGAGCCCCTTGCCGCCGGTCCTTGTCATGAACTTTTGGATTCCATACTTGAAGTTGTGCTGCCATGTCTTGTACATCACGCCCAGCTGCGCGGGATCCATCTCGTTTCCAATGTTGAAAAAGTCGGATTTTTCCAGCAGTCCGATCGGAACAAACGTGAGGGGGGTAGTCGTGAACATAGAGTCGGGCTGCTCCTGCTCCACCTCGTGGATGATCCTGATGGTCTCCCAAGAATCCTCAGGGGTCTCGTCGTTGTCTAGGCCCATGATCAGGGTAAATGCAGGAACCCAGTAGTTCTCGTTGAGTGTCTTGATTCCCTCCTTGACCACCCAGTGCCATTCCTCTGGCTTGTAGGGCGCAAGCTTTCTGTCCGCATACTTGTCGATCAGTCTCAGACTGCCGGTCTCAAAGCCGCACTGGATGCCGGTCATGTTTTCTGCATTAGACTTTATGATCCCAGACAGGTTTGGAATCAGCTTTTCATCTGCAATGGCACCTGCCAGCGTCCCGTGGGTGGGATTGGTGTGCTCCACTCCTGCAGACATGATTGCGGTGAACAGATCCTCTAGCGCCTCCCGATTTGGCTCCATGCCCTTTGCGGTCCGCGGATCCATCCCGTATACGAAGATGTCGTCGCTGTGAACCCATGCAGACTTTTCGCCGCCTTTTTTGATGTTTACCTCGATCTCTTTTTTGACCTTCTCCGGGGGATAGTATCTCAGCGAGCGCAGTGTCACGTCGCAGAACTTGCATCCCCGGCCGCAGCCGCGCATGACCTCGATCATGCCGTGCATGCTAGGCTCGACGATTTCCGGAATCTCGTCCAGATCCGGGCGATCCCAAAAGTTGACAAACCGTCCGTGGAGCTTTTCCCCGTTTCTTTCAAACTCCTTGATGTTTACCTTGAAATCACTTCGCTTTCTAAACGGATCCATGTTCTCAAAGTCACCGTTCATCAGATAGCTGAAGAACCTGCCGGCATGGCCGTCTATTTCTGGTGCGATTCCGCCCAGCTCGCCTTCCAGGACAGCATACAAGCCGTATTCTTGAATTTTTTCGGGGGCATAGTTGTACTGCCAGGTGCCAGATGCGCCTGCAATCACCTTTGCCCGGCTTCCGGTCCTCTTTTTTGCCGCATTAATCCGATGGTGAAGCTCGGCATTGTAAAACTCGTCATATGAGGTCTGCTTTCTGCCATAGGTAAAGGTCATGGTAACCGGGCCCATTCCCAGCGGATCCATCTCGTATGTTCCGACAACCTGCGTTTCCGGACCGATGAACTTTTCAATATGATCGGGGTGGGCTACTACGACCTCCTCGCGCTTGAATCCGTCACGGAGCAAGCCGGCCTCTACCTTTCTTAGCCCGTAAGGGGCATAGTTTGCCACGCCGTTGGTGTGAGGAATGTAGTTGCAGATAAAGTCAAACAGGATTTTGGGAGTCACTTGGTTTTTGAGGATCTTATACCAAAAGCTGCTCTTGTCCCGGTTCGGATCCAGGGCAGGGGCGCATCCGAAAAACGTCGCCAGGGACAAGTGGCGGTATGGAGACATCAGCGTACGATCTGCGGTAAGTACGATCTTTGGTGTACCCATCATCCTTCACCGCAATAATTGATTGATTCATTTTAAACCTTGCTGGAATTAGTTGGGCAAGATTTTATCCCTTAGGCGGAGGTAAGAGCTTATCCCCCGCCTGTCTTGCCGGCTAGGGCCTTGATCACCGTGCCCCCAATGCCGTATTTTGGGACGGTCCTCCCAAATGTGCCTGACTTATCGCGGTGCAGACGGCCATATGCGGATCTGCAGGCAGCCTGGTCTGGACTGTTTCGAGTTTTAGAACCACCTTATGGGTTACTGCTGGGAAGACTGGAAGGGGGCAAACTCCTACCCGCTAGTTAGTAGTTTTCAAGTATTCCGGCCTTGTTTCTGTGGGTGCGTCCAAATTCAGGATTGTTCCTCAGATGTGTGCCGTCAAAAACGGTGCCGTCGCGGCAGACCAGATCAGGGCCGGCGCAGCAGCTTCCGCAGATTCCCACCCCGCACTTCATCATGCGCTCAAGGCTTGCCTGGACGAATATTCCCCTGGAATATGCAAGCTCGACGGTCTTGTACATCATGATTTCGGGACCGCACGTGTATACGGCATCAAACTCCTGCTCCCCGATCAGCCTGTCGGCTGTGTCAGTAACTAGCCCCTTTCGGCCGTATGTTCCGTCCTCGGTGGTCACGATTATCCGGTGGGCGTTGTTTGCCAGCAGCTTGCCTGCCAGGTCTTCAAAGAACACTTCGTCCTTGGTCCTTGCCCCGATGAGCACGGTGGCGTCATGGTCTGGCTGCACGGCTGCAAGCAGCCTCATCAGCGGGACAAGGCCGGTTCCGCCGCCCACCAGCATGATTTTTCCGGGCTTGAGCTCAAACGAGTTGCCATACGGCCCGCGTATTCCGATTTGCGCGCCGACCGTGGTATTGTAAAGCCCGGTGGAGGCAGGGCCATGCCTTCTGACGGTAAACGCAGCCCTGCCAGGCTCCATGGAAATCATGACGCTCATCGGAAGCTCGTTTACGCCGGGCACCCAGACCATGGCAAACTGCCCCGGCCTTGCAGTCGGCATCACATCATCGGAGAATACCAGCGTTCTGACGGTGGGGGATTCGTCAACCACCTTTTCAATCGTGACAATTGTATGACGGCTAGGATCTCTGTGCAATGCCGACCATCTCCCCTATGCTTGAATATCCCTTTCGCTCCATGTAGGAGGCAATGCCGGAGTTGATTTGTCCAAACGCCTCAATCCAGTTGTCCCCGACGGCACTGCCAAGCTGTACGGCCGATGCGCCTGCCAGGATGAACTCGACTGCGTCCTCCCACGTTGAAATCCCGCCGCAGCCGACAACCGGAATGTCATATTTTGATGCGATTTCAAAGACACAGCGCAGTGCTACGGGCTTGATTGGGGTGCCAGAAAGGCCGCCGATCTTGTTAGACAGGATGGGTCGCTGAGTCTCGGCGTCTATTGCCATGGCCCGAATGGTGTTGATTGCGGTAATTCCGTCTGCCCCTCCCTCAATTGCAGACCTTACCGTATTGATGTAATGCGTGGTTCCCAGTCCGACCTTGGCCAGTACGGGGGCATCGGTCGTTTTTTTGACGGCCGATACTATTCTGGTGACAAGATCAGGGTCGTCACCCACCTCCAAGCCCACCCGTGCCACATGGGGGCATGAGAGATTGATTTCGTACGCGGTGACATTGCAGTGCTCAAACTCCCCGATCATGGACTCAAAGTCACTTTCTGCCGAACCCACCAAGCTGACAATGATCGGCACGTCCCTGTTTGGCTCGATCATGCCTGCAAAGTTTTTGGCCCCCGGGTTTGAGAGTCCCACCGCGTTTATCCACCCGCCGCCTCCAACGCTGAAAACAGTCGGATTCGGATACCCCTCCCATGGCTCGCTGCTAAGGGACTTTGTCACGACGGCCCCTGCGCCTGCATCATGCAGGCGATTGAAGACGTCAAGCGATATTCCCAGTATTCCCGAGGCCAAAATGGTGGGTCTTTCCAGCCGGATCCTGCCAATGGAGGCTGCAATGCTAGGTGCCACTCTCAGGTCGTGGCGTACTTTCGAATATAACAGTTGGTTTCAAATTAGCCGGTTGCACAACCCAGCCTGTGGAAAATTTTTTGGACAACCCCCGCAAATCTAATACCTTTTTTAATGGTCTTTAGATCCCTCTCTACATGCATTCTGTGATTCTGACAGAGCTGGGAATTATCGTCTCAGACGGAGGCAGCATAGCTAGGACATTTCCATTCTCAGACTCCCTGGGGCAGTATCTGGCCGTAAAAGGCAAGGAGGGCGTCCCAAACGACTTGGTCAGATACATGGAGGAGCTGCAGATGGGGTTTGCCGTAAGCGACGAATCACTGCTGTCTATTCTAAAGAAAAAGGATCTTGATGCCAAGCTGATGGAGGAATCCCAGATGGAGGAAATACAGTCAAAAAAGCCCCAGCTGCTAGTCGATGCGCAGTTTGCACAGGATCCAATGGATGCGCTGGGCAAGCTGCGAGACTTTGCAGTATCATTGTCATCCAGCAAGGTTGCAGAGACGTCGGAGAGGGCAGACCTGCACGTGATTCAGGCGATCAATTCTCTAGACGAGGCTGATAAAATCGCCAATGTGCTAAGCTCCAGGCTGCGGGAATGGTACGGACTGCACTTTCCCGAGTTGGACAACCTAATCGACAGCATAAACGGGTATTCCCAGGTCGTCATGGCAGGAAAAAGGGAGGATCTGACAAGATCAACATTTGAGGATGCGGGGTTTCCAGAATCCAAGGTGGAGATGCTTACGCTAGTACAGGAAAAAAGCAAGGGGGGAGACATCTCAAGGGAAAACCTTGCAATGGTGCAGGGCCTGGCCAGGCAGATTCTGGAAATGCATCAGCTAAGAAGGAACCTAGAGGAGCACCTAGGGGAGCAGATGAAAGCGATTGCTCCAAACCTGTCAGCGATACTGGGGGATGCGGTGGGTGCCAGATTGCTTGCAAGGGCCGGCAGCCTGAAAAAACTGGCATCGCTTCCTGCAAGCACCATCCAGGTACTAGGGGCAGAAAAGGCGCTATTCAGGGCGCTAAAGACGGGCTCGCAACCGCCAAAGCACGGTTTGCTGTTCCAGCACGCCATGGTTCATTCGGCGCCCAGATGGCAGAGGGGAAAGATTGCAAGGGCGGTCGCTGCAAAGGCGGCGATTGCAGCCAGGGTTGACGTGTACGGAGGGGGACTCAACGACACATTACTTGAAAAGCTGAGCGTAAGGGTGAACGAAATCGGCAAAAAATACAGCGAGCCGGCAAAAAAGGATCCGCAGAGATTCGGCGACAGGAGCCCAAGGTTTGGAAGGAGCTCCGGGGGCGGCAGAAGGACAGGGGGCGGCAGGCGTCCGGTACACAGGGCAGCATGCGATGAGTGCGGTGCAGAGTGCGAGCTGCCGTTCAAGCCAAGCCAGGACAGGCCGGTATACTGCAGCAGCTGCTTTGGCAGGAGCGGGCCGGGAGACAGTGGCCCAAGGGGCGGCAGCAGATCCAGGGGCAAGTCGAGAAAGAGATTTGGAAGACGCTGAGGGCTTTTTCTGGATACGCTCAGAAGGAGAGAAAAGACTGGCCACTGAAAACCTGGTTCCGGGAAACCAGGTATATAGGGAAAGGCTGGTCAGCAAAAAGGGGACAGAATACAGGGTATGGGATCCGTTTAGAAGCAAGCTTGCAGCTGCCATCATGAACGGACTGGATGACTTTCCCTTCAAGACAAGGTCTGCTGTGCTGTATCTTGGTGCGTCGACGGGCACCACGGTGAGCCACCTGTCGGACATACTGGGCCCAAACGGGGTTATCTTTGCAGTAGAGCATGCAAGCAGGGTTGCAAGGGATCTGATTGACAGGGTGGTAGACCACAGGCCAAACGTCATTCCAATCATGCAGGATGCAAGGCGCCCAGGGGAGTACTTTTCGGTCTATGGCAGGGTGGACATAGTCTATGCAGACATTGCACAGCCCGATCAGACAGAGATTACGATTGCAAACTGTGACAGGTTTCTAAAGCCCAGGGGATTCTTGTTTCTGGTGATCAAGACAAGAAGCATAGACGTCACAAAATCGCCCAGGAGGGTTGTGAGGATGGAGGAGGAGAAGCTCAAGGGCAAGTTTGAGATTCTTCAGACACTGAACCTGTACCCGTACGACAGGGATCATGCGATGGTGGTTGCAAGGGCTAAGGGTTGAGCATGGTCCGGACAGGCCTCCAGCTGGCCCTCACAAACGGGGGGACTGAGCTGTTCTCACCGATATAGTCCCTGACAAACTTGACGGTCTTGGAGTCGGAGGGATATCCGCTTCCCACGTCGTGCTTTTTGTTCAGGCGCGATATCTCCCTGTCACGGCTGACCTTTGCAATGATTGAGGCCGCAGACACTATCACGTACTTTGAATCCGCCTTGTGGTAAGAGCGGACCTTGTTGTTCCTTGAGAGCCGGGAGACCTCACGCCCGAATCTCTTGGGGTTGACATCACAAGAGTCGACATATGAGACGTCGGGCCGGAGCCTTGTGATCACCCTGGCCATGTACTTGGCCTCAAGGCTGTTCAGCTCGTGCTTGTGAACGCTGCGATCAATGGTTCTGGGGTTGATTTTTGAGACGTAATAGTCATCGGCAAACTCGATGATTTTCTTGTATAGCTGCACGCGCCGTTTTGCAGATAGCTTTTTGGAGTCCCTTACCCCCATAGAGGACAGTTTTCTGATTTTGGACTTGGGAATGGAGACGCCGGCAATTACAAGAGGCCCGAGCATAGAGCCCCTACCTGCCTCATCGACTCCGCAAACCAGCACGGCTCTGACTCTGGGAGAACAGGTATTAAACCATGCAGATGAAAAAAACTTGTAAAAAAAATGCAAAAGGGTCACAGGATAGTCGAGATCACAGAGGGCACCACTAGGATCCTCGTGCCAGAAAAGTCAGTCACCGAGAAATCCCCGCCCACAGAACCTGCGTTTTTTAACCCAAGGGCCAGGATGAACCGGGATCTTTCAATGCTCGCATACTCTGCCTTTGTGAAGGGTTTTCACGGCCCAAAGATTTTCGTCGATTGCATGTCAGGCCTGGGATCACGTGGACTGAGGGTGGCAAACGAGCTGCAGGTGGAGAGGGTGGTCATCAATGATCTAAACCCCGGTGCGTTAGAGCTGGCAAAAAAATCTGCCCGACTCAACGGTCTTGAGAACGTCGAGATTACAGAAAAGGAGGCCTGCAGGCTGTGCAGCGACTTTTCAAAAAGGAACGAGCGCGCCTCGATGGTCGACATTGATCCGTTTGGCTCGCCTGCAAGGTTCATCGACTGTGGAATCCGTGCCACCATGCACGGCGGGATTCTGGCCGTGACGGCGACGGATCTGCAGGTCCTCAACGGGTTGTTCCAGAACGCGTGCATGCGTCGATACGGGGGAGCTCCGGTCCGTACCCAATACGGAGACGAGACTGCCATAAGGTTGGTTCTGGGGTGCATGAGGCACATTGCCGCCAGGATGGACATTGAGATCGTGCCGCTGTTTGCAGAAAGCGACATGCACTACTACAGGGTCTTTGTAAGGGTTCTAAACAGGCCGGATCAGGAGGAAAACATCGGATACATCACCCACTGTGAGAGCTGCAAGGACAGGGGGGCCACAAGCCGGCATCAGGTGGCCTGCAGGCTGTGCGGCTCGGCGGTAAAGCTTTCAGGCCCGCTATGGATTGGAAGGCTGCATGAAAGGGAGTTTCTGGAGAGGATGATCAGGGAGTCGGGGCACCTCAAGGTCCACAAGAGGTGTGAAAGGATCCTCTCCACCGCCGTCTTGGAGGCAGACATGCCGGCCTCGTACTATACGCTAGACGAGATTGCCTCGGAGATGGGGGCATCACCGATAGGGCTTGACGAGGCCGTAAGGCTGCTGACAGGCGGCGGATTTGCTGCAAGCCCGACTGCATTTGATCCGACCGGATTCAAGACAGACGCGCCGGTTGACGAGATCAAGAGGATGTTTGCAGGTCAGTCCAGGTAGCCCAGACAGACAAAATACAGCTCGCTGCTAGGCTTTCTGCTCGCCTTGGGCTTTGTCAGCTTTACCCTGGCAAACTTTTTCCTCAAAAAGTCGCGAAACTCCGCAGAGTACTCGCCGTCAAACACCTTGAACAGTGCATTTCCCTTGAATCCGAGGACCCTGTCCAGTATTTTGACACAGTCGTAGTTCAGCGAGATTTGGACCGCGTGATCCACGGACCAGTTTCCGGTAACCTGGGGGGACAGGTCGCAGATTACCGCGTCAACCTTCCTGCCAAAATACTCGGCGATCTCATCAACAATTCCCTCATCGGCGACATCCTCACGTATGATTCGGGCGCCCTCGATCTCCTCCACGTACGATTTATCTACTCCCATCACCCTTCCTTGGTTTCCGACCAGCTTTGCTGCCACCTGGGTCCAGCCGCCGGGGGCGCACCCCAGATCCAGGACGTAGAATCCGGGGCCGATGATCCTATACGATTTGTTTAGCTCCTTTAGTTTGTATGCTGCCCTGCTGCGAAATCCCTGCTCCCTTGCCAGTCTCCGGTAATGATCACGACGGGCCTCGTGCGGCCTCATTTCGCCTTCTTTGGCTTTTTTATCTCTGCAAGAACCCAGTCCTCGATAAACTGGCAGGTACGCGGACTGATCTCGCTGTCTACTGAGCACTTTTGTTCTACAGGACACACCAGACAGGGCGCGTTTTCAATGGACTGGGTGCTGACGGGGGTTTTTTTGATGATTAGCTTGTAAGTCCACCTGCCCTTTTCCAGCATTTTTTCCCGGGTAATAATCCCCCTGCGCTCTAGCTTGAGTGCCAGCCGTGAGCCGTCCCGGCTGGAAAGCTTTAGTTTTTTCCAAAGCGCGCTTTGCATCATTCCCTCCAGCTCAAACGTGGCGACGATCTCGCTTACCTTGTTAATCAGCTTTTCCATATCCATCTTTTCGATTTGAAAGTTCTCGATCTCCTCCTCTGTGAGCTGTTCCTCCAACTCCTCCTCAAGGGTACGTTCTGCTGCCTTTTTTGCCTCCTCCTGTTCCTTTTCTAATCTTTTCTGCTCTGCCTTTGTTAGTCTCTTGGGCTTTGCCTCCTTTGGCTCTGGTTTTTTGGCCGTCTTTTTGGCATCCTTTACGACTTTTTTTTGCTCTGACTTTTTGGTGTCCTTTGTAGTCTTTTTTGGCTCTGGTTTTTTGGCCGTCTTTTTGGCATCCTTTACGACTTTTTTTTGCTCTGACTTTTTGGTGTCCTTTGTAGTCTTTTTTGGCTCTGGTTTTTTGGCCGTCTTTTTGGTATCCTTTACGACTTTTTTTTGCTCTGACTTTTTGGTGTCCTTTGTAGTCTTTTTTGGCTCTGGTTTTTTGGCCGTCTTTTTGGCACTTTTTGGCTTTATCCTTTACGACTTTTTTTTGCTCTGACTTTTTGGTGTCCTTTGTAGTCTTTTTTGGCTCTGGTTTTTTGGCCGTCTTTTTGGTATCCTTTACGACTTTTTTTTGCTCTGACTTTTTGGTGTCCTTTGTAGTCTTTTTTGGCTCTGGTTTTTTGGCCGTCTTTTTGGTATCCTTTACGACTTTTTTTTGCTCTGACTTTTTGGTGTCCTTTGTAGTCTTTTTTGGCTCTGGTTTTTTGAGGCTCCCGGGCTCAGGTTCTTTTTTTTGCTCTGACTTTTTGGTGTCCTTTGTAGTCTTTTTTGGCTCTGGTTTTTTGAGGCTCCCGGGCTCAGGTTCTTTTTTTTGCTCTGACTTTTTGGTGTCCTTTGTAGTCTTTTTTGGCTCTGGTTTTTTGGCCGTCTTTTTGGCATCCTTTGCCTTTGGTTCTGCCTTTGTGAGTCTCTTGGGATCGGGCTTTTTTGGTTCTGCCTTTTTGGCGGGTTTTTTAGTATCCTTTGTTACCTTCTTTGGCTCTGCCTTTTTGGCGGGTTTTTTGTCTAGTTGCTTTTTCTTTTCTTTTAGTACTGCCAGCTCCTTTTTGATTTGCTCGGCCTCTTCAGCAAGACTGTCTTTTATTGCCACCAGACATTCACCTAAATTACGTTTATCACCACGGATGCAGACTCTGTATGCTTTTGGTTCCTGTCTAGTACTTCCAAGACAACTTGGTATTTTCCTGCGTCAGCAACAGAGTCAGAGAATTGCCCATCGACGGGGACTATGGACTGGTTTTTACTGAAGCATTGATCAAAAAACGCGCTTTGGGAAACAGCGTTGTCTGCTGAGTCATAAATCGTAATGTATACGTCGCCGCAGTCAAAGCTGGCATCGAAGATTTTTGCCTTGATGTTCAGGGGATCGTTTGTAGAATAGCTAGAAGCAATGCCGACAAAATCAATCACAGAGCTAGAATGCACGGTGCTTGCAGACCCCGGCATCATGCTTAACTCGCGTCCGGGCTGGGATACAATATCATACAGGACGTATGCAGCAATGGGTATTGAGATTACTATGGGTATCAAAAATACAAGATATGCGACTCCACGTGCCACCCTGTTTTAGTTTCAATGAGCCCATATATCTATTTGTCAGATTTTGGCGCGAGTCCTACCCCTTTCTGACCATACGGCGTGGGGGGACATGGCCACAAGGATCCTGGCCGGCAGGGCAGACTAGGGGTAACCTCTTACATTTTGGCAGATTAGTTGGATTTGGGTTGTATCATTGTGACGAATGAGTTAAATCGCAGCCATCCAATTATCGCTAGATGAGACTTCGAAAATTCAGAGTCAGGGCATACAGGTGTATTCATGATTCAGGGGAGATCAACGTTGGGGATCTTGCTGCATTTGTTGGGAGAAATGAAAGCGGAAAAACCACCATTTTACAGGCGCTGACACTGTTAAACAAGGATGAAAAGGTCTCAGACTTGGATCTTTGTGATGAGATGTCCGAGGATTTGAAGCAGGAAATCAGACTGGCGGAGGGGGAATTTGACCTCAACGAGAACGAGCGCAGCATAATCAAGGACAAATTCCCCAAGGTGCCAGAAATCAAGAACCTGCGCCTGTTCAGGACAAACAAGAGTCAAAAGGTACAGTACGAGTTTCCAGATACGGAGGTCAGTGATGAGGAAAACTCTGCACTAAACTCATGGGAGAACTTCTGCGGGAAGATAAGGGAGTTCCTGGATACGATCCCAAACCACCTTAAAATCCAGCTTGATGCAGGGTTCTTTGAGGGTCCGCCACCAAAAACCAAAGAGGTGTTCGACGGCAGGATGGCAGAATTCAGCAACAGGTTTCATGTCGTTGCAATGCAAGAGCCCCAGGCGGTTACAGAGTGGGAAAAAATCTACAGAGACCCCGAAAGCCAGTTTTCCAGTCTGCTTAGCGGCAAGACAGAGCGGAACATGTTGGAGAATTTTATTGAGGGCGAGCTGCACCCAAGGTTTGTTTATTTTTCAGACTATAAGAAGATTTACGGAAACATAAACCTCAACGAATTCGTCAGGGAGGCTGCGGGGCAGAGGGCAAACGCAATAGAGTTCGTAGAGGAGTTCGACAAGGCAGAGACGGTCAGGAATCTGTTCTATTTGGCCGAGCTGGACGTTGCCGAGCTTGAGGCACTAAACGACAGCCCCTCAAAAATGATAAAATACCTGCATACTGCAAGCAACAGGCTAACAAGCAGGCTAAACCCCGCATGGAAGGGGGATCCCATCCACGTTGACCTGAGGTACAATCCGGGAAACATAATGAGCGTGGTAATCTCCGACGTGCACAGGGACGGGACAGTAACCAATACGGGACTGCTGAACCGAAGGGCAGAGGGCTTCAAATGGACGTTTTCGTTTATTGTAAACTTTGCAGCTGAGACTCAGAGGGCCGAGCTAAAGGAGGCAATCTTGCTGCTAGACGAGCCTGCAAGAAACCTGCACCCCACACAGCAGATGGGAATCTCAGACCTGCTCAGGAACCTAGCAGGTTCAAACCAAGTACTGTATGCAACACACTCACCATTCATGATTTTTGACTATACGCCGGGAAATCTCCTGGTGGTCGAGTTAGACAAAAGAAAGCACCTGAGCAGGATTTTCTATGACTATTGGAACGCAGATGATAAGACACTCACGCCTATCCTGTACGGGCTGTCACGGGGAAACGTGGAGGCGATGACGGACAGGGAGATTGGGACAAACTCAAGGCCTGTAATCATAGTAGAGACGATGTCAGACTCGATGTACCTAAATGCGTTCGACAAGTTCCTTCAGGATCCAAACATTTCCATGAATCCGCTAAACGTCGTTACGGCGCACAGCAAGAACTCTGTTTTGCCGCTGGCGATTTTTTATCAAAAGCACGGATACAGGACGTTTATCTTGCTGGACAACACGGACGAGTCAAAGCAGATTTCTGCACAGCTGGAGGCCAACAAGTTCTCAAAGTCACAGACAATATTTTTTGAGAGGGAGGGAAAGACGTTGGAGTCAATGGAGGACTATATCATGCTTGAGGACTATCTGCACGCAGTTAACCAGACATATGAGATCAAGCTAAGGACGGAGGGATTTTCAAACCTGACTTCCAAGGAGGTTCTTGCAAAAAACAACAAGGGGATCATAGAGAACCTCAAGGAGATCTGGGACGAGCACCACGAAGACGAGTGGGGCAGATTCGATAATGAGGAGATTACCAGGTATATCTGCGAGAAGATTTCACTGGGCCAGGCTGACTTTTTGTCAGACAAGACAAAGGACAGGTTCAGATCGCTGTACAGGATGATTGCAGAGAGAATCAGGCAGCATGAGAATAATATAGAGGGAGCCGAAGAGTCAAGGAGGGCAAAGGCAAAAAACTGATCAACGCTTATGAGGACTGGAAGACATGCAACAAAGAAATATCAACGCGAAAAAAAATCACTGCAGGGTGGAAGACCAGTGAAAGCTAGGCACACGGCCATGACGGCAGGGCTGTCCTTCTCGCTGCTGCTGCTTTTTATGGCTGCAGATCCCATGATTCCTGATGCAGGCGCACAGTCCCCTGACGTGCGAGTCAGCAGTACAGGATTCGACAGGACGACGATAATTGAGTTTGAAAATATATCGAGTCAGGATCTAAACGAGGTTAGGATCTGGCTGCCCTCCGGCGTGGAGATGGAGTCGTTTAAGAGCGAGGAGGGCTGGACCGGCAAGAAGAACTCGGTGGGAGTCGTGGCGTTCACGGCAGATACGGCGCTCAAGCCAGGTGAGGCCGTAAAATTCGGACTAAAGGCGGACAGGGCAAAATCAAACGTTAACTGGAAGGTATTGGATGCGTCAGACAGGCAGGTTGGCATCGGCGTATCCCAGCCAGAGGATCTGAATGTCCCGGCCGGGACGGATGCGGACGTGGTTGACCCGGGGACAGGCCAAGGTGTTGACCCGGCGGTAGACCCTGTAAAGACGGGTGCGATTTTTGATTCCTCCACGTTCAGGCTGATCCCGGACAAGCCAAAGGTTGGCGATACGATAAGGGTCATAGGTATGAGCTTTGCTTCAAACGAGGTATTGGACCTCTACATAGACGGGCAGAGGACTGCTACATTTGAAACAAATGATCAGGGAAACTTTGTAGTGACTAGCAAGATTCCAGAAACGCTCAGCCCCTCCAGAGTGGATTTTGCAGTGAGGGACTCTGACGGAAACGAAAGTAGGGTGAGCCTGCGCGTGGGAGAGGAGAACAACAGGATGAGCCGCACGGAAAGCGTTCCACTAACAGCTGGCGGGCTGCCAGAAGTGATGCACAGGGGGGATGTCCTGAGAATTTCGGGGACGGCTGCTCCCGGGGGTGCAGTAACGGTGGAAATACTGGGGCCCGGAGGAGGCATCATCACGTCAGAGCCGCGGCAGGTAGACGCCGAGGGCAGATGGGCATTTGAGACTCTGATTCAGCAGGACGCAGTCTTTGGAGAATACGACATGGTGATCACAGATGGTACCAGTACAGTTGAGAGAACGTGGAGGATAGAGTCATCAAAGACCATCAGGATAGAGCCTGCAATGCTAAAGTTCGAGCCCGGCGATGTGATGGTCTTCAACGGAACGGCAAGGCCCGGCCAGGCAATAGAGTTTGTCTTGGAAAACCCGCAGGGTTCGGAGGTGATCTCCGCCATAAAGGATACCGGCGATGACGGGTTTGTAGAGTTTGCATACCAGACAGAGCAATCGTCACGCGAGGGAACATATGTCCTGATTGCAAAGCAGGCAGACAACACGGAAATCATAGTTGCTGGGCTAGGGGAACTGCCAAAGGAGAACATATTTGTAAAGCTAGACAAGCTAAACTATAAAAAATCAGAGGACGCCGTCATACTGATTGACGGGCCGCCCTCAGCGACTCTGTCACTGGTAGTAGTCGATCCGTCAGACAGGGAAACGTTTACAGACAGCAGAGTTGTCCTGCAGCCGAATGGAAGGCTAGAGTACGTACTGGATCTAGACGGGTACTCGTCGGGGGCATACACGCTCATATTTGGCAGGGCCAATTCCAAGGCCACAGAGGTGTTCGCGGTGGGACTGGAATACGAGAGGAACGATATCCAGCTGTCAACTACAAAGGACATCTACAAGACCAATGATCCGATCCTGATTCTGGGCGAGGCAAGCCCAAACAGGCTGATCCTGCTGGAGCTAATTGATCCCGACGGAAACGTGGTAAGGGAGAAGGAGACGTTCACCAAAAAGGACGGCAGGCTGACTGACGGCTCGTTCAGAATCCCGTCAGATGCAAAGGCTGGAACGTGGAAGGTAAAGGCATCAGGCGCGTCCCACTTCAGGACGGCGGATCTGGAGGTGGTGGCAACGGTTCAGGAGGGAATGGTAATTGAAATCGACCGCATTGAAAACAACCCCACAGGCGGGGACTTGGTATGGTTCCATGTCTTTGGCGCACAGAACAATGTCCAGATCACGGTATACGACGAGGCCGGAGGAGCCATAGACGAGCTATCGTTTCCCGCAAGCAGCGAGGGCGAGATAAAACTGCCCTGGAATCTCTCCAAAGACCTGCCACCGGGAACATACAACGCGACTGCAGTGGACGCATTTGACTCGGCCAGCGTGCTGTTCGCAATAGAGTAATTAACACAGTTTTTATTATTCCAAGAAGCACAGCAGTACATGAATCTAAGGGATCATATTGCAGAATACAAAAACTTTCCAAAAAAAGGCGTCCTGTTCAGGGACTTCAGCCCGATCCTGAGGGATCCGTCGGCAATGTCCTATATTGCAGACGAGTTTGAAAAACACTTTCACAAGAAGGACATCGACGTTCTTGCAGGAGTCGAGTCAAGGGGGTTCATTTTATCAAGCATCCTGGCAGCACGATACAGCAAGGGAATGGTAATGGTTAGAAAGGCAGGAAAGATTCCCGGAAAGACTGCAAAGATATCATACACGATAGAGTACGGCAAGGATACAATCGAGATGCAAAAGGAAATTCTCAAAAAGGGAGAAAGGGTCTTGATTTGTGACGACCTGCTTGCCACGGGAGGGACGGCAAAGGCGTCTGCAGAGCTGGTCGAAGGAATCGGAGGCATAGTCGCAGGGTTTGCATTCATCATAGAGCTGACGGAGCTGGACGGAATCAGGCATCTTGACGGATACGACTGCAAGTCACTGGTGAGGTATTGACTGAGCAGGAGGCAGAGATTGGAATCTTTGGCGGCACCGGAATCTATGACTCGGGCCTGCTGCAAGACAGCATGGAGGTGGACGTCGACACCCCGTATGGAAGGCCGTCAGATACGGTAACCGTGGGGGAGTTCAGGGGAAGAAGGATCGCATTTTTGCCAAGACATGGAAAAAAACACACCATACCCCCGCACATGATAAACTTCAGGGCAAACATCTGGGCATTCAAGGAGCTTGGGGTGAGGAGGATAATTGCGCCCTCGGCAGTCGGAAGCCTGAAGGAGGAGATAAAGCCCGCACACTTTGCGCTGCCTGACCAGTTCATCGACTTTACAAAGTCAAGGAAGGGCTCGTTTTCCGAGGAGGGCAGGGTGATACACATCTCGGTGGCAGATCCGTTCTGCCCGGAGCTGCAGAAATGTGTCCTAGATGCGGCCGATGGGCAGCAGATTACAATGCACAGGGACTGCACGTATGTATGCATAGAGGGTCCGAGGTTTTCCACAAGGGCCGAGTCAGAGTTCTACAGGACGCTAGGCGCAGACGTCATCGGAATGACGCTGGTTCCAGAGTGCCAGCTGGCAAGGGAGGCACAGATGTGCTACGTCTCGGTTTCAACGGTTACAGACTATGACGTGTGGGCAGAAAAGCCCGTCACGGCAAGGGAGGTCCTAGAGACGCTGTCAGGTAACGTAGAGCGGATAAAAGAGCTGCTCACCGTACTGGTAGACAGGATCCCAGAGGACAGAGGATGCGCCTGCGAGAGGGCGCTGTCAGAGGCAGAGTTCTAGTCATCTACAAATGACTCGCGCCTGAGCCCATCGGGAACGGTCATGTCCCCCCGGAGCAGCCTGCCCTGGATTTCAAGTATGACCTCTTCTGGATCATGGCCCAGTTTTTTGAGCTCCTGCTCGGTAGCCTTTGATAGCCTGGCCCCGACGTTTTGCCCCCCTATCCTTCCAAAGGCGATGGCGGTGAACCTGAACTCATGTGAATCTAGGGTGAACCTTCCGGTGATTTTTGCAGCCATCTGACTGCCATGAATGTTGTTGACATGAACCCGGATATTCAGTGCCATGGCTAGACTTCCACTGCGGTATTGATGTGCTCGTCGACTAGAAAGCTCCAGTGCTGGCCATCGTCTATTGCATAGTCGCTGACACGCAGTGACACCGCCTGCTCATCAAGGCATTCGTGTCTGAGCTGGCCGTTTTCCTTGAGCCTGACCAGCCTCCACCTGCACTGCCCCTTTTGCAGCCTGCAGACACAGACGGCCCACTTTTCGTCGGGTTCGATTTTTGGCATTCCGACAGAGTCTGCCAGCGCCTCGATGCCAAGCTGCTTTTCCTCGCAGAACCTTTTCTTGCAGGCAGCACAGCGCCACACGTCAACGGAACCGACGGTTCTCTCGCCGATGTTTATGTTGATCACACCAAAATAGACGGGCTGGTGCCTGCATGACTCGGTATCGACAGTCAACATCCACCAGCAACATCCGGTTCTATTTAGTCCTTGCATCATCATAGCGGCGCTCCAGCATCGCACCCAAGCCGTCCACTATTTTGTTTCTTCCAAACTCGACGTTTTTGCGCTCGCACATTCTCCTGTACATGTTGACTGCCGTAAAGCGCGGATGCATCGCCTCAAACTCGGTCGGGGACATGTCGATGAGGCCGCCCAGTCCCACCAGGCCCCGGCACGCCTCAGATGCAAGCCCCGGGGCGACGTCAAGCCTGGATGCTATGTCATCCACGGACATTTTGCCCTCCAGCGTAATCAGGAGGAATATCCTGGCCTCAAGGGGCCCGAGGCCGATCTCATCAACGAGGGTTTTCTCGATATCGGAGGTATTCAACGTGCTTCATGGGTGGTTTTTGTTATTAAGCGTCGGGGCTCGCATCGGGCCTTTTTGCGAGGAATCTTTTGGAGATCTTCAGTGAAAAGCCCATGGATATAAAGTGGACGACGGCCCCGATGATGGCTGCCTGGATGAGATCGTCAAGAAGGGCCCAGGATGCAAAAAAGGCCGCCAATGAGGGAACCGTGATTATCGATGCCATGACGGTGCCGCGAATCACAAGATCGCCTCTAGTCAGCGGGCCGGGGTTTTTTTTGTCATGCATCACCACAGGTGGAAGAGGATGGTAATAAAAACCAGCCAAGCCGGACGTACGCTGGAACCGAATCTAGCAAAACTGCGTATGTGGTCACGTCCCCTTACCAGCTAGGCACAAAAATCATAATTGTACATGCCAATTCATGCCTGATTGATAGTGGTAGGTGACCACATACAAAACTGCAGACGGGGCAGGCGCCTCATTTAGGGCAGTCCCCCAAAAGCGCAGCCACAAGACGGCTCCAATCAGAGGCGATTCAGACAGGGCGAACCTGCAGATCCGCACGCCACCTACTGCATCGCCATGAGTCCGGGGATCCGGCAGGACTGAAAAACCAAAGATACTTTATATTTGGCCAAGGCCGATTTAGAGCAAATTGTCAAGCTACAAGGGAGCATACTCCAACCAGCAGTCACTGAACTTCATCATACCAATCCTGATAATCCTATTCCTGGGAGTTGTGTATGTAATGACGCAGCGCTCGGGCGGGGGGTTTGTCAGCTTTGTCCTGATAGGCGGGGCCGCAGTAACCATGTTCTACTGGGCAAGGGTCCTAATCAAGATGACAAGGGATCAAAAGCCAAAGTATTCCATGCGGGAGCAGGAAAGCAAGAACTGGGTATATGATCTGATCAAGGGTGAGGGGGAGTTTGTCTTCGTGGCCGAGGTTCCGGGACCCGAGGACAAGATCATGGTCAGGCTGGTCGACGGCACGCTGTACATCAGGGGAAGCGGGGGGTTCTCAAAGGAGGTTCCAATCGAGGGCTCCAATGACATGCAGATATTTGACTTCAAGTACAGAAACGGCGTCCTGACCCTCAGGATAAAGAGGCTATAGCGTCTTGGCTACCTCCAGCTTGTGAGGGAGATACTTGTCGGTGATGTTTGTAAGGCCGTACTTTGAAAAGGCCTCCAGCTCCGCCTTTCGCTTGATTCTGATAAAGGCCTCCAGCTCCTTTTTCCACAGGCCCTTTTTGTACCTGGGATCCTTTTTGAGGTCATAGCACCGCTTGATGTCGGACTCGGTCATCGGTATCGTGGGAAGCTTGAACCTTTCAATGTCCGTGGCCCAGACCCCCACCCACTTGGCGTCAGGAACGGTCAGCTCCCTCAGGTGCGCGGCATTGGCCGAGCCTGACTTTATGACCATTGCAATGTGCTCCCCGTACACGTCGCCGTCGGTAAGAATTATCACGGGAAGCCCCATCTCGTCATGCAGCCTCTTGAGCAGGGTTCTTGTGGAGCGGGGCGCCTGGCCCCCGGTGTTGATGATGATGGACTTGAATTTCTTGTCGACCTGCTCCTCTACGAACCTCGTAAACAGGCCGCCCTTCTCGATTGCAATAACTATCTCGGCGCTGGTATCGCGCAGCTCGGCGGTGGTTAGGCTGGGGCCTATCGCATAGCCGTCGGGGTGGTTGGAGAGGTTCATCGTCTTTCCCTCGTATCCGGGTATCGTATACTCTACGTTCAGGTCGCCAAATATCGAGCTTCTCTCCTCTGGAAATATCTGAAAGTCCTCGCGGGGCCTGGAGAGCACTGCCTCCAGGTCTACGATGATGTTGTCAGACTCTGCCTGATCGTCGAACTCCACGGCAAAGGCCTGCGACGAATAGTACACGTCCCTCAGCGTGGAGGACTTTTTCTCCTTTGTGAGCCTGTTGGCAAAAAAGGCCAGCCAGACAAGCTGCGTAAACGAGCGCAGCTGCGAGGTGTTCCGGGAGCTGCGCAGTGACGAGTTGGCCCCCAATACATACTGCCGGATCTTCTCGTCATATACGATGTTGCTGACGGATCTGCTGGGAATCGAAAACTTTGGGAACTGCCCCGCATCGATGTCGCCGTAGACGGCGGCCCCGTGCTTTTTGAGCAGCTCCAGGAGGGCCTTTTGCTTTTCCTTTGTGGATACTGCCGGCTTTGTTTTTTTAGTTTTGGCCTTTTTCAACTGGCGTCTCCTCCTTTAAGATTTGCTGAAAGTCAGGCTCCCTGGTCTTGCCGGCAAGCTCGGTGCAGAACTGCGCAATCAGCGGCATGTACCTTGAATACAGGTTGGCCCTCTTTTTGGCAGCCTCTGCCTGGCCCTTCTTGGACATGTATGCAGACAGCTTCCGGGACAGGTACTGCAGGCCTAGCTTGAGCTCTCTTTCGATCTCCCTTCTGTCGGCTACGTTTTCTTTTCCCGCAGTCTTGTACGGGATCCTGGTGGAGCAGATGTGGCTTACGATGACCAGCGGCGGATCGCCTTTGACCTTGTATCTGGACCAGTCAGTATCGTTTACAACCTTGAGCACGACATCGCTTCCCTCGTCGTACAGCAGCGGGATTCTGTTTGCAAAGCGGTATGCCTTGATTCCCCTGGTCTCAATGTCCCCCCCGTACGCTATGCCCATCTCTACGATGAACGGAAAGCCAGAGTATGCAGAGGCGGGCCTCTGGACTACTGCCAAAAAGTCGGGATTGAAGAACTTTTGCATGCCCTTCTCAAGGGGGGACTCTCCAAGCGGTGCCAGGCAGCCTGGATCAGGCGACATAAAGTCCCCGTACTTTTGAAGCGAGTCGCTCAGGCGTACGAGCTCCTCGTTGTTCATGGAACCCATGCGTTTTTCGGGCTTGAATCCCGCAAATTTGGCAAACTTGGCCGCCGCCGTCGGCCCCACCCTCTGGAACCGCTTTGTAAGAAACGATGACAGCGTCTCGCCTTGCACGGTGTTTGTAAGCTGGCGGTAGTACTGGCTATCCTCGTCCAGCTCGACGGTGACGGACTTGGACTCCCCATAGTCCCAGTAGACCAGCTTGCTGTTTGCGGCATCGAGATCATCGATTCGGATCTTGCCGAGCTGATCAAAGTCCATCCCAAGAAAAGACATCAGGGCGACGACTACCCTTACCTGCCTTGAGAGGTTTTTCCACTTTCTGGATGCTCGCCCCATTATTCCGGTGAATCTGAGGCCCTTGCCTGCCAGGCCCAGCTCCCTTTTTACCTTCTCAATCACCTTGTTATCCACTGCAGGGATCTCAAAGTTTGACTCGACTATCATGCGCCGGATGGTCTCCACATCGACGCCGTAAGGGTGGGGGCGGATTATCGTCGGGGCCGGGGGCATTGTCTTTACCATCCTTGGGTACTTGAACTTCTGATTCTTGGGATCATCAAAGGAGATTGTCGCATACGGGGTGATCAGGGACGTCTGGTAGACATAGTCGCGTATCTTGGAGCCGGCCTTGGAATAGTCGCCCTCCAGGCAGATGCTGACAGACAGGCCCTGTTTTTTTGCCTCCTTTGTGACATGCCTTTGGATTACCGGCTTGTTTTTTTGGATGTCCAAAAGGATCTCAAACTCGTCGGCCTTTTGGCCGTCGGTGGAGCTGACGACGTGGACCGGCTTGTTTGTGGTGATCTGGCCGTAGAGTATTGCCATGGTGGCGCCGAGGCCGAACATCCCCCTTGCCTGCTTTAGTCCAAACTTTGAGCCGTACAGGACGGTACCAAATGCAAGCGGGACGTTTTTTGACGGCATTCCGGGCCCGTTGTCCCTGACAGTCAGAATATAGTGCCTCGGGTCTGGTTTTTCGGGATCCACTGCCTTTATTGACAGGCGGACGTCGGGGAAAATCCCGTGATGGTCGCAGGCATCAAGGGCGTTTTCTACGAACTCGCGTACGGCAGTATACAGGGAGCGCGTAGGCGTGCTAAAGCCGGCCAGATCCCGGTTCCGGTAGAAGAACTCGCTTGGCGAGATCTGGTTAAAGTTTTCCTTAGAAGACATTTTGATCTTCCCACAACTGCATGCGTTCTATTTTCTCACGCCGTCGTGCAGACTCCATTCTGCTATAGACTGAGCCATGCATGCTTCCGCTTGAGATTGAGGAGACCGCATCCACTGCAAGCTTGAGGCTTTTCGTACTGCCAATTACCGAGACGGTTCTGCCATAGACTGAGATTTTTGCCCCGCTGAGACTTTCCATGTTTTTTCTTGCCCTACCCCCCTCTCCTATCAGTCTCCCTTTTATCCTTTCAATCTGGCTCTTGGACTTGCCGCCGAATTCACGGAGATCCAGCACGTGCAGGGTGTTCTCGCCCCTCAAAAGCAGCATTGCGTTTTGCGGGGAAAATCCCCTGCCTATGGCAGTAACTATCTCCACTGCCTTAAACGGCTGGATTTTTTCGACGTCTCCAGACGTTTCGACGAGCACCTCGCCTGCCTTGCCATCAATATCAAGCCTAACGGAGCAGGCAGACTCGATCTCGGACTTTACGGCGCCGGATCTGCCAATCAAGACACCCACCCTTTCTGTCGGGATTCTGACTAGTTTTTCAAAGCTCATGATACCACCGATTCGTAGACGTCTGCGGGGTTATCCACTGTGAGGCCCCGCCTTACAAAGAATTTGGTGATGTTGTTAATATCTCTTTGAAGAAACTCCTCGGATCTGGGGTGCCGGAGATCCACGGCAGAGCCAAGATCAAAAAGCGTCAGTCCCGAGCCGGTTTTGAAGACGTTGTATTCAGAAAAGTCCCCGTGTACAAGCCGCGCGTCTTTGTACAGCCCCCTCAAAATCTGCACGGCCTGCCCATAGTCGTTCTCGTCCACAGCCGACTCTAGCAGTGTGCTTGCAGGCATGCCGTCCTGGCCGACAAACTCCATGGCCAGGACGTTGTTGGCGACCCGGATGGGCCGGGGCACAGGCAGGCCGATCCCAAAACACTGGGAAAGGTTACGGAACTCCTTTTTTGCCCACAGGTAGACGAGGTTTCTCGTGCCCCGCCTGACTCTGGAAAACCTCGGATCCCCTTGGATGTATGGAAGCCGGTTTTTGAAGTTGGACGTGGATACAAGGTAGATCTTTAGCGCGACGTCACGGCTGTCGTCATCGACCCCCCAGAATACGACGGACTCCTTTCCGGCCTTTACTGCACCGTTGACATACGCAATAGTGTGGGATCTGATCATGTTGAACAGGGTCATGACGGTTGGCTTGTCCAACACCTCGTTGACAACCTTGTTTTTCTTGAATCCGTCATCCAGGCCCGCCCTAGAAGACTTGAATATCTTGCCAAGGACCTTTGACTCGAGTTTTTTGTCTAGCTCGTCATACATGGCGATCCGGTTACATTTTGAAGACAATCAGGAACGGGATTCCGCCAACGTACTTTACTCCGGCCTCGATTCCTATTCCAAGCTTGATGGAAAGCGAGACCGTTTTTTCTCCAACCATGTTTATGATTGCAGAGGTCCTGAGCAGGGCCTCGGCCTCTTGCTGATCAATGGTCTTTTGTCCATAATAGCTCTGGCTGATATTCAGGTTTCTCCTTCCTTCGGAGACGGTCCTTCCCAGGAGCTCGCTGTCACAGATGTTAAGCATCGGCCTTTGCTGATAGTCAGAAACCCGTATCGAAAATGACATCAGGCGTACTTTCCCTTCATGGTTGACTTGGCGCCGCATGCCTCACAAATCAGAAAGGAGATCCTGTTTTCCTTGACTACCTTGGTGTCGGGACTCTTGCATGTAGGACACTCGACATAGTCTTTGACATATATTTGAAACAGTCTGGTAAAATCATCAGGATCGCGCTTTCCGATAAACATGGCCTTCTCGCCCAGCCTTTCTGCAGGTACGGCAAACTCCTTTGACAGGTATTGAAGGACCTTGTCCGGATCCCGGCGCAGGACCTTTGGAAACTCGGCAAAATTACGAAGGAATGTCTTTTGGCCCTCCCACATGACGTCGACTATGGGCAGCTCAAATCGGGCGCCGGTATCCTTTGAGCTGTCAGACAGGCCGTCCCGGATCCGCCCTAGTAGGTTCTCATACTCTGCCTTTGTCAATATGTTGCAATATCAAACGGTACCCTATATGGGTTTATTTTAAAAAAGAAACATTGTGGCCGCGTTTACCTATGCTTTTCCAATTCGGAAAACGTTAGTTCCACATTCTGGACACGTGCCTTTTACGGCCGGACGTCCGTTTTTTAATTCAGTTTCTTTGGGGTTTTTGATTTCCCTTTTGTCCCTGCATTTGACGCAATATGCTTCAACCATTCTAAAAACACACAGTCACGCTTGTATTTAGCAAGAGGCTGTAAAAATTATTTTACCTCACGCCTAGATGTGTGTAAATTTTATCTCCACCCAGCCCGGGGCCGCATGCAGGAAATTACATGAAAAATCATGGTTTTTCTATAAATTTTTGGAAGATATCATCATGTACCGTATTTTCATCGCATATTTGCAAAAAATGGCCCGCATATCATGAGATTAGACAAGATATAAGCGGGCTGGCAAGGGGGTAAGACACATGGCATCAAAAAGGGGCGTCATTGCAACTGCGGTGATTCTGGGTGCGATTACGGCTGCCAGCTTTGCAGTCTGGGTGCTGCCGCAGGACACCGCACAGACGATCACGGTATCGGATTTTGGCAATCACCTGGAGGGGGTTCAACACATCCACCAGGTATTATCAGAGGAGCTGGATGGCTCGTTTGCGAAACTGCAGGACGGGGAGATGACGGCAGAGCAGTACACCCAGCTGGCAGAGGCGGCGTCGACCCAGGTCAACACCCAGATCATCCAGCTGGTCGAAAGCCAGGCATCAGAGGAGTGGCACGAGAGCTATATCAGCTACATTGATGCCCTCAAGACCCAGAACTCAATCATACGAGAGACGATCGTGGTGGCCGGCGCCATCGGGGACAGGGGACAGGAGGGGCTAGCTGGCTCAATCTCAAGGATTGAGTCCCTCAAGGGTCAGATGGACTCGCTGATCCGGGCATCAGTTGAGAGCATCCCATAGTCACGCCTAAAACCTAACTATACTATTTTCATTGGTTGGAAATCGTTAAAAAGCAATTCCGTGAGTGGTTATAAAATGTCCCAAAAGTCAGGCAAGGTAGAAAAGGACGTTGGCGCCTCTGTTGCCAACAGACTGCTGGTAATCTGCGTAGACAGGGACGACGATGTCGGTGAAAAAACGGGGATCAAGACCCCGGTTATCGGAAGGGATGCGTGCATCGAGGCCGCGCAGAGGCTGGCGCTAGAGGATCCGGAGGACGCCGACTCCAACTCGATATTTTCGGCAATCAAGACGTACGAGGATCTGATCAGCAAAGGGTACCAGGCAGAGGTCATCACGGTTACGGGCGTGGCCCAGCGCGGGGTCCAGGCCGACGAGAAAATCGTCAGCGAGATCAAAAGCGTGCTGGAGCAGTTCTCGGCCAACGGGGCGGTGATTGTCTCAGACGGCGAAGACGACGAGAGCGTAATTCCGGTCATCCAGACCGTGCTGCCCATCGTTTCCGTACAGCGGGTGGTGATGAAGGTCAGCAGGACCGTAGAGTACTCTTACGCGGTGTTTGGAAAGTACCTCAAGATGGTGGCATATGATCCAAAGTATTCAAAGTTCTTTTTGGGGGTTCCGGGCATCCTGCTGCTGATTGGCGGCATCGCAACTGTGTTTGGGTACACGGCGGAGATTTTTGCCGTCCTAGTCAGCATTCTTGGCGGCGCGTTTCTGATCAGGGCCTTTGACGTGGACAAGGTTTGGTCAAACTGGACAAAGCCCACCCCGTCGGGATTCATCCGAATGTTCACGCTGATTACGGGGATCATCCTGATACTCTCGTCGGTGCCGGCCGGAATTTCTGTCGTAGGCATAGATGGAATCGATACGGGAACCGATCTCCTGAGCCAGATCTCTGACGAGACGGTGCTCGGCCAGTTCATGGCAGGGGCTCTGCCCATCCTGTGGGTTGGAATAGGCGTAATATTTGCAGGAATGCTGCTTAGCAACTGGCTTGCAGGGGTGCCAAGGCAGATCTCAGACAGTCTGAGGCTGATCGTACTTGTGTCTCTGTATCCGACGGTCGCGCAGTTTACCGACATCCTGATAAGCGGCGCAAACTCGCTTACCCTGATTCCCCCGCTGCTAGGCGGCCTTGCAGTGACCCTGATCTCGGCAACACTGCTGTTTAGAAGGTACAGGAAAAAGCACGGAGGCCTGCCCGAAGAGGGGCCAGGCTCGGAATGAGCTGCACCGATAACAATATTTGGCAAGCTCTTGCCAGTATGACTGAGAATGGGCAGGTTCAAGGATGTCGCACTCAGCGTTTCGGGGCTGTACAGGATATACTCAAAGAGGCTTGAGAAGGACATAAGGCGTGGGGACATTCCAAACCACCTGGCGCTGATCCTTGACGGCAACAGGAGGTGGGCAAAGAAGCACCTCAGCATGACAAGGGACGGGCACTGGAGGGGCGCAGATGCCGTGGAGAACCTGCTTGACTGGTGCGAGGAGTTTGACATCAAGATAATCACGCTGTACGCACTATCGGCAGAAAACCTCGAGAGGCAGGATGACGAGCTGGACTATCTTTTTGAGCTCATAGAAAGACGGCTGAGAAAGCTGTATGATGATCCAAGGATTCACCGGAACAAGATGAGGGTCAAGGGCATAGGTAGGATCGACCTGCTGCCGGACTCAATCAAGGACATTCTCAAAAAGCTCGACGAGGCGACAAGGGACTATAACTGCCACTTTCTGAACGTGGCACTGGCATACGGGGGACAAAACGAGCTGGTCGACGCAGTCAAAAAGATTGGAAACAAGATCAAGGACGGGGAGCTGGGAGTAAACGATATCGACAAGGATGAGATCGAGGCCAACCTGTACACGTCCCACCTGCCGCAGTCATCGCCGGACATGATCCTGCGCACGTCGGGAGAAAAAAGGCTCAGCGGGTTTTTGATGTGGCAAAGCGTCTACAGCGAGCTGGTGTTCCTGGACATATTCTGGCCAGAGTTCAGGAAGATAGATCTGATGCGGGCAATCAGGACGTATCAAAAGAGAAAGCGCAGGATGGGAAAGTGATTGCTGGAGGAAAGGTCGGCAGGTGCTGTAGTGTACAGGGAAGGAAAGGGCAGGCCAAGCTTTCTGCTGCTAAACTACCCTTCGGGACACTGGGATTTTGTCAAGGGAAAGATGGAAAGGGGCGAGACGGAGCGCCAGACTGCCGCCCGCGAGGCAAAGGAGGAGACAGGAATCGACGATCTGATGTTCGTAGATGGCTTTGAGCAGTCAATCGAGTATGATTTCCAGCATGACGGCACCTCGGTGCACAAGCAGGTCGTCTTCTTCCTGGCCAAGACATGTGCAAGCAGCATAAGGCTGTCACACGAGCACACGGGCTACACATGGATGGGCTTTGAGGATGCACTGGAAAGGGTCACCTTTGAGAATGCGCGCTCTGTATTGACAAACGCAAGGAGTCACCTGCTAAAGACTAGCCCCTGAATCCTCCTTGCCTCGGAGACTGGATCCTTTGCGCCGATTATGGCCCTGCCTACAATAAGATAGTCGCCTCCGGCCGCGGCAGTCGCCTGCGGATCCCCGCCCTGGGCGCCCACGCCGGGCGAGTATATGTCAAGCCTGCCCCCTGACATCCTGCTGCAGTATCGGATAATGTCGGGAAACGTCGCACCGGCGATTACCCCGTCTGCCCCTTCCCGGATGGCCCACCTGAGAAACAGCCGGTACAGCCGTGAGGGTGCAGACCTGAGCTCCAGGTCGTATGCCAGTCTGGCCTCAGGCGCGCTCATGTGGCAGAGCGTTATGACGCCCTTTTGGCGCCTGTGGGCATGCGTTATGAGGGCATGAAGGCTGTCAGGGCCCATTATCGGGTTGGCGATGACCGCATCAAAGCCGAGACTCCACAGGTTCTCGGCCGCCACCTTGTTGGTGTTCCCAATGTCGTTTAGCTTTACGTCTGCTATGGTGAGAAGGCCGCAGTCGCTGGCAGCCCCTGTAATTTTTTTGATCTCCCCCCTGCCCAGCGGCAGGAGGAGGTGAAAGTTGAGCTTTATGCCGCAAAGATGCCTGCGGAGCCTTTTGATGTTGTCAATCGTCCTTTTTTCCAGGTTTTTAGCCGATGGCGGATAGTCGTTGGCCAGGATGATCGGGCCGTTGGCCTTTGAGGCCTGCCTGATCCTAGTTTTGAAGCTGGTCATAGTCCACAAGCGGATGGGCGTTGCTGAGCTTTACCAGCTTTATGTAGGAATAGCCGTGCTCGTTGGGGCCGTCTACGAACGAGGGGGCGGCTCCGTTGGAGGTGGTAAACTTCAAAAACGGCTTTTCTGGCTCCTCATCCAGTATCACGTGGCAAAAGTAAGATGATCCCTCCTCGTTGAAGGTCATGAATACGCCTAGGAGCCACTTGTCCCCGTGGGGGAACGAGAACAGTGGGATCGGCACCTCCTCAAATCCGTAGCTTAGCTTTGCCAGGCTGGACAGATCCTCCAAGACCAGGGGATGGTACTTGTCATCGGTTCCGTTTCCCGGCCTTAGTGTTTTGGGAAGGGATCTTATTTTGACAATCGGCGAGTACAGCCTGCTGGTATCGGTCGTCGAATCCACTATGTCGGACTCTTCCTGGCCGGACTTGAAGCCGTAGCAGAGATAGTGTCCGGCGCTATGAAGCGGGGTATAGTAGATTATGGGCTTTTCCTTTAGGATGTCCATCTGCACCGAGAGCACCTTCTGGCCCTCGTGCTCGTGCAGAAACGAGACCCTGGGGGCGCGCTCCAAGGCGCAGACAAGGCGTGAGAACTCGAGGGTGGATGCGACCTGGATGTAGCGCGGAAGCCTGTCCATGCCCTATGTCATAGTAAATGGTAACTTAAACTTTGCAGAAAAGCTTCTGGAGTTTACCCCCTAGGCGACACTGCTGGCCGAGGCCGTCATGATCACGCCTGCCTCGCCGTATCTCGTGGGAGAGGTAAACTCTTACAAACTTCTAGGCGCGTCTGTCTATTACGTCGGCAACTGCAGGACCGGTTCCGATGATTGTTACAGGCACGCCAAGCCTGCCCTCGATGTCCCGTATGAATGCGCGTGCCTCCTCGCCCAGCTCGTCATAGGAGGTCTTGCCTGCACAGTCAGGGTACAGGACGTCAAGCTTTGTAATGGAGATCTGCGTGGCGCCGTTGAGCATGACTGCGCGCCTGGCCAGATCAAGGTCAAATTCGGCGGCACGCCTCTGCCTGCCCGTAACGGTTCCAAACTCCGACCATCCCCTGGAATCGGCGTCCTCTGGGGAGAGCTCTCCGGCAAGCGGGCCTGTGCCCACCCGGGTAACGTATGCCTTGAAGACTATGATTACCTCGTCTACGCGTGTCGGGCCCAGGCCCACGTCTGCGCATATTCCGGAGGCGGTAACGTCCTTTGAGGTCACAAAGGGATAGGTTCCGTGCCACAGGGACAGGAACGTTCCCTGCGTTCCCTCCACCAGCACGCCCCTGCCGTCGTCCAGTGCGCGGTTGACCTCCAGGGGAACGTCGGTGACATACTCTGAAAGTGAATCAAAATCCCCTGCCAGGCGCAGGGTACGCATGGCACGGTCGGCATTTGCAGGTCCCGTACCCGAGCCGGTGCTTCCGATCCTCTCCTTTAGCTGGCCCCCGGAGTCGCGACGGGTGTGGGATTCCTCGATAATCCCACAGTTCCTGTCGATAAATGCACGTCCCCCGGCGCCAAAGCCGTCTATCTCACCCTGCAGGACCCCCGGATCTATCACGACGCCGGGGCCGATCATGACCTTGGCGCTTTTGTTCAAGAATCCGCTTGGCAGCATCCTGACCTTGAAGACCCTGTCCCCGTCCTTGATCGTATGGCCTGCATTGGGGCCGGCCCCGCCCCGAACCACAACGGAGGGGTTGTCGTGCAAGGCAAGATATGAGATGATCTTTCCTTTTCCCTCATCGCCGAAGAATCCGCCGACTACCAGGGTACATGGCATAATGCAAGGGGCATGGTTAGTGTATTTAAGCTGAATTGTTTTTGCAGGGTGTGAGGCCACGGCCCAAGCTGCTCAGAAACCGTGCCGGTGAGGCAGACGAGCTCATCGAGATCTACAAGTGCAAGGCGTACTGGTCGCCTGATATGGGGCGCGCCGAGGCGCAGAGGATGGTGTTCCAGAGCCGGGAGGCCTCAGAAGCGATCAGGAAAAGCGGCCCAAAATGGATGAAGAATATACTGATGAGTAGCGGAACGAATTTCCATATGAAACATGCCAAAAATGCTGTGGAGAATTACTCCTGGTTCAGTCAGGTGATCATTTCCTAGTCATGTCAGGAGACGGACTATACTGATGACCATTGAAAATTTCGCCTCCCTTACAAGCTGCGCTCAAGATACTTGTAGATGTCAACCCTGATGGAACACGTCCTAAAGTATTCCGAGACGGCCTTTTTGAGGTGATCCACCGTGTCGTAAAAGGCAGACGTGACCAGCCTGTACTTGGCATCCTTCCAGACTGCCTCTATGGCGCTCAGCTCCGGCCTAGCTACCGGCAGGTACAGCAAGACAACGTCGGGATTTTTCTTTAGGTATCTGCGGACCTTTTTGGTCTTGTGCTGTGCTGCGTTGTCCATCACCATCAGGACCTTTCCCCACTTTTTGTGCGCCTGTTTAAGATAATGCACAAAGTTTGCGCTGTTGAACCTGTCGTACGTGCGCATCAGCCTGGTTCCGTCGTCTGCAATCGTCCCGTATACCACGACGCGCTCCCTTCTGCCGGATCGTTCCACCTCGATCCTGTCCCCCACGGGCGACCAGAACTTTTTGCCGTCCCTTCCCGTACTGACGAATATCGATTCGTCCTGTACGGTTATCCTAAATCCGCGCCTTTTTGCAAGCTTTATCGCAGTTTTTGCCTCTCTTTGCCACCGTCTTACAGCTTTTGCGTCGGCAGCATCTGCCAGCTTGGTAGTTGATGTCTTTAGCGAAAACCCCATCGCGCGCAGGATCCTCCTGATGCTTCCCACGCTGTATGTGACATGCAGCCTGTGGCGTACCCAGTTGCACAGCTTCTTCGGGGTGAGCTTTTCCATCCTGCGCAGCCTCGTGGCGATCTTTTTTATCCTGCCGACCGGAACCTTTGGTTTTTTGCCCCTGTTGGGGGAGTCACGGAGGCCCTCGATGCCGTCAAGCTCGAACCTTTCAACCCACATCTGTACGGTGCGCTGTGTCACGTCGGCAATCTCCGCAGTATGTGCGGTGGTGTTGCCAAGCAGTACGGAGCGCACCGCCATGATTCTGGTGTGAGTCTTGAGATCCTTTTCGACATGCATGGCATCCGTGAGGATTTTCGTCTTGTTCATGCCGGGAGTGACATGGTGGGGAGCTATAAACCTTTACAAGATGTGTGATCAGGCGAAATTTTCAATGACCATCAGTATAGACGGCGCCTAGAAAACAACAAATATCCTCTCTTTTCTAGATCCGCGCACTCGGAAAAATGCGAATCCAAGCTTTGAGATTTACAGGGATTCCTGTTTTTGAATCATTTAATACCAAATGCGCAGATCAGGAAACCATGTCAGAGCCAAACTATGCGGGAAACATCATCGTGAACCTTGCCAGCCTGCCTGATTTCTTAAGAAGGCCCATCCTGACAAAAAGACTCAGGGAGTTTTTCACAATGGATGATCAAGAGAGGCAGGAGATCATCGACAATGCCCTGTCCGCAGGACCCGACATTCCGTTTCCAAACTTTGCAAGGTTGTGCAAGACGTGGCTGGAGGTGCTCGCCACATTTGAGGAGGGGCAAAGAGCCCTGCTTTTTGGCGCATATGTCCGGGAGATTTCAAACCGTCCAGAGAAGATTATCCGGTTTAACCTAGACGGCATTTTGGAAATCTTCATGTCCCTGACTCCAGAGCAGCAAAGGGTCATCGGCTCGACGATCATCCGGGCAGTAGACAGCCTTGATGACGCAAAAGGGAGCCTGATGCGGAAGCTGATTCCAGATAACGCAAAAAAGACTATTGGGATGTAGGCTGCTCCTCGGGACTCCTGTTGTCCTCGTTTGAGTAGTCAACAACGTCTCCCTCTGGAGTCAGTACCCCGACGAAGACCTTTTCGTGCTTTTTGAGCACCTTGCGGTGATCAGGCATTGACATGTCCAGTCTCATCTCGTTCATGACCATGATTTGATACTCCTTCCATTCTGCCCAGCACTTGTTGCAGCAGGGATACTTTTCTGCCACGATATCCAGCTGCTCGCCCTCGGCAATGGGGCTCTTGCATTTGGTGCACGTTCTAGCCACAGAATATCGGACTTTGTGGCCACTTTTATTGTTTTGTCAGTAGCGATAGCTGGAGATGTGCACTCAAGCCCATCCCGGGTCTTGCGCCCACTCATGGCTTTGCATGCACGGAATCCGGCGCCCTTTTCGATCCAGTCAGGCCTTTAGGCATCAAAGGCAAAGCCGCCAAAATCCCTCCCGTGCTTGACAAACTAGGCCCGGGATCCAGTCTAGTACGCGGCAAGATCCAGGAGGATATCTGGAAAATCAACCATGATTTTTCAATTCGATGTCGGGAACTCTGGCTTTGTGTGGTCGCCCTTCGGCCAGCTAGGGAGCTTGTGATTTTCATGCCTGGCCTGCGAGGGAGGCGACCTTACAATCTAATAGACACCAAGTGGGATCAGAAATCATGAAGATCAAGTGCCCAAAGTGCAAAGAAGACGCTGAGCTGCCGCCGGACTTTTCGTTTGTAAAGTGCACCAGCTGCGACCTCGATATGAGCTACGGCGAGTATGTAAAATACGTGGCGCACAACGACGCGAGGTACTCGGACATACTAGGGGACTATACCGGCAGTACCGAAGGCGAGTCTGCAGGGACGCTAGATGACTGGGACTAGCCGCCCTGCAAAGCCATCCATCATGTTAAAATAATTAGCAGGAAAAACCTGTTCATAGGCGTTGGAGATACCCATAGAGAGCATTCTTAATTTTGTCGGATTTTTGGTAGGATTTGCCATAGGTGCCATGTCGGCAATCGGATTTAGAAACACGGGTAGTCCCACGCTGTTCAGGCTGTCAATTGCGTTTTTTGCAATAAGTGCAGGCTTTTGCGTCATCTGGGTCGGATTTGTGGTAGACGACCTGGTTGTAAAGTCAGGACAGGTTAAGATGTGGGTTCAGACGGTGGGGATAGGAATTCAGACGGTGGGATACTTTTTCATCGCATTCTCACACAGCATCAAGGCGTTCCTGCCAAAGGGTAGGTACTTTAGATCAGTCGCGGCATTTCCGCTCTTCCTGGTATCGTCGATTCACATAGAGCACATATTCAGATCCGTGTCATTTATCCTGCTCGCATATGGTGCCATAGAGACGATGATGTCATACTTTGAAAACAGGAGGAGGGGGACCATAATGGTTGCCACGGGGCTGGCAATGCTGGCCCTAGGGGAGTTTCTGTCATGGTACTCGTTTGTCTTTCCCGAATCGGTCCTGTACTTTGCATCAAACATAATCAAGATCGGGGGCCTGATTGCGCTGTTTGTGCCGGTAAGCAGGATTCCCCTGACTAGGATCAAAATCGAGGACGAGTTTCCGGACTTTGACGGGGAAGAGCCGTCGGAGCTGGATAAATAATCAAATTACATTGTCAATTTCTTTTATCTTACCAATATATTGGAGGATGTCTAGTCAGTACAGTGTAGGGAAGCAGCATGGCAGAATACAGGACGCATATGAGGATAATCGGGGACATACTATGCACGACGAGGGACGAGCTGAAAGACGACGACGGGGCAAGCGTGACCTATCTCATCAGAAAGGCAAACATCTCCCATGCTAGAATCTCAAGAATTCTGACCACGTTGGTCTCCCAGGGTCTGCTAGAGCAAGTAAACGGTTCGGGGGCCTCCAAGTACAGAATCAGCCAGTCAGGAAGGGAGTTTTTGCAGGCGTATCAGTCGTTTAGCAAGTTTGCAGACAACTTTGGGCTAGCCATCTAGGCCATCGTCCCCAAAGTCATCCAGATCATCATCAAAGTCATCCTCGAATTCCGTATCCTCATAGTCAGACGGCAGGCTCACAATGCCGCCCCGTCAGAATCCAATATTAACAAATCTATCTTAAAATAACTAGGACTCGCCCACAGAGCAGTGTCAAGAACCTTAAAGTGCTCGGACCAAGACATCGGGGAGATCGGCGAGGTGATCAGGAGGGGGGGAGTCATAGTCTTTCCCACAGACACGGTGTATGGGATCGGGTGCGACCCATACAACGAGTCGGCGGTCCGGAGAATCTACAAAATAAAGCAAAGGGCGCAAAGAAAGCCCCTGCCGGTACTTGCGTCCTCCGTTGACGAGCTGGAGGACATAGTCGAGCTGAACCCAAATGCGAGAAAAATAGCCGAAAGGTTCTGGCCGGGGCGGGTAACGATGATTCTGGACCTAAGGGACGGCATCATGGGAAGGTCGCTGGGAGTGAAAGACAAGATAGCAGTCAGGGTTCCAGGCGGGGAGTGCACGAGGAGGATTCTGGAAGTGTGCGGCCTGCTGGTAGGGACCAGTGCAAACCCCTCGGGGACAGGATCGTTTGTCGATCCAAGGGAGTGCATTGAAAGCATACGGGGCTATGATGCCTTTATAGACGGGGGAGTGATTGTGGGCAAGGGAGAGTCGACCGTCGTTGATCTTACCGGAGAGCCGGCCGTGATCAGGGAGGGGGCAATAGCAGGAAGGGAGATTTTAGGTACGATTTGAACCTGATTGTGACATGTCCCAGGCATTTTGAGCACGACACCCTAGAGGAGATCGAGTCGATATTTGAAAAAAACGGGCTTGAGAGGCCGGAGGTTTCCATTACCGACATGCCGGGAATACTTGCCGTCAGGACAGGCCATGACCCCGTAGAGATCGCAAGGAGGGTATCAGAGATGGTTGAGGACGAGCCGTGGCTCATCCGATACTCTCAGAGGATCATTCCGATTCACAAGACGTCCGCCAGTCAAACCGGGGAAATCGTTGCCAGTGTTGGGAAAATAAAATCCGCAATCAGGGAGGGGCAGACATACAGGATTACGGTGGAGAAAAGGAACTCGGAGCTGTCAAGCAGGGAGCTGATTGCCGAGATTGCAGGCATAATTGACAACAAGGTGTCGCTGGAGGATCCCGACTGGGTGGTACTAGTTGAGATTCTGGGGCCGACGGCAGGGGTCTCAGTCGTCAGGCCAGATGAGATAGTCAGCGTTGAGAAAAGGAGGCGGTCCCTATCAGAAGAGGACTGAGGCCTTTTCCTGCAGGATGTCCTCCAGCGGGGTCTCCGATGAGACCGAGTCCAGCTGCCTGCCTGATATCTTGAAGTACTTTCGTAGGTGGCCAGAGTTTTTTTGCAGAACGCCCGGTTCGACCCTGCCACGCAGCTCCCCCTCCATCTTCTCAAGGGAGGATCTCGCTCCCAGGGCAATCACTACAAAGTCCTTGCTTGGCTTTATGCCCAGATCGGAGATGGCCCGAGATATCTGGGTGGTGGATGCAAACCTTAGTAGGATATCGGTTTCTAGCTTGTCAGAGAGCAGTATGCCGCGCCTCTTTGATTCCAGAGAGATTCCCACGATTTTTTTGACGTGCGATATGTTTAGTATGAATTTTGAGGAGACTGCCTGGACTGTCGTTTTCGGGAATTTGGCGCGCAGGGAGTCTAGAAACTCATAGTCTAGTGTTTTTTTGCCGCGCACGGGAAAGACGGCCACGTTGACTCTTTGGATGCAAAACATGGACGATGCGCCCCCGTGAATCACGGGGATTATGCTTACTATGTCGCCGGAGCTGACGACCGTTTTTTTGCCATCCATTGCAGAGGAATCAACGCCGTTTACTGCAACCAGTATGTTGCTGACATCAAGGTCGGGCGTGCCCTCCGGTTTTTTTGCCTGCAGTATATCAAGCAGCCTCTCTAAAACCAGCTGATCATCATCCAAGTCCAGAGAGTCTGCCGAAAACGACTTTTTTGCGCCGCCTAGGAATTTGATTTTGATCAATGATTGTCTTTGGAAGGGATGTAAAATAAACCTAAATCATGCGGTCTTCTGACTCGGACTTGGGCGCGTCAGTCGGGGTCTCCGAATGCTCGGGAGCTGTCTCTGCGGGCGCGTCAGTCGGGGTCTCCGAATGCTCGGGAGCTGTCTCTGCGGGCGCGTCAGTCGGGGTCTCCGAATGCTCGGGAGCTGTCTCTTGCACGTATTCAGTAGTACCTTCAGATGATTTGACAGGTTCTTCTGGGACTTTTTCTGCCTCGGCGACGGTCTGTCCTTCTTTAGCAGCTTGTGCACGCTTTAGCTCGCTGTCGTGAACTTCACGCTTGATATGTTTTGTAATATAACCTGCAATCTCATTTTTGAGTCCTTTAGAACGAATAATCGTGACCTCATCTAGCGCTTTTTTGTTATCGGAGAAGTCTTGGCCAAATCTTGATTTGTGTTTGTCTAGAACCTCCATTGAGAGTCGTTTTATTCTATCCACTTACGGCACTATCAGTGGGGGTTTTTTATACCTATATGCCACCACAGTCTTCCCAGATGTACACGACTCATGGTGGTGGAGACGGCTGCATGCGGATCTGCAGGCATCATAATCTGAATTGTGGCAAATTTGGAGCCGTTTTTCTGGGAACTTCTGGGAAGACTGCACCATATTGGGAGTCGCCGTCGGCAGTACATCCAAGACCAGCTCCATGCCTAAAACCAAAACACGCCCAAAGCCAGCCGGGCCAGATTCGAACGTAACATCTCGCATCCTGGAAGTCGTTCCAGATTTTAGGCACGAATGTGTTCAATCAGGGTTTTCGGGACGACAAAATTCACACCTGAACTTCCAGAGTCCGAGCTGTTACATTCGAACCGGCGCGCACACCACCGCCGCCGCCAGGCAGGGGAAGACCAGCTGCTGCGACCAATGTTGCTGCTTCTTCTGCCGCCGCTGCCCGACATATGGAGTACGGCGGCACGGGCCGCCTTGTTCCTAGCTCGTCGACGGGGCGCATCGCCATGCCGCAGGACTGTGCATATCTTTTTGATGTAACCGGTTTTTGCGTGCGTCGTGACATGATGATCCGCATGCGGCAGTTTGATCTGATCAACACGCTGACGTTTGGAAAATCTTGCGTAGTTTTTAGTCACGGCCGATTGCGCATAAAGTCTATTCTCCTGTGTACAATTGTGCTATTTCATCGCAGTTTCGATGTTCTGAATAACGTTTTTTGATATTTCGTCAAATGACGGAACTGTTGGAAGTAAGGGGTTTAGATCTACATCCCACTCATTTTTCATTTTCTTAATGCCGTCTTTTATCTTATCTGATGAAAACTCTTCTTTATAGAAAGACAGTTTTGAATTTGCTAAACTTTTGTCGAGTTCAATGCCTTGCTCAAAGAGATACCACACATCATACAAATGACGTGGCTTTTGGGCATATGCCAATGCCCGTATTTTTTCAGCCATAATTTCCTCAACACTCATGCTAGGAATGGAAAAACTACCAGTTTCCAGTATACTGTAAAAATGCTGAATTGGCAGGGTTTCTACGTTCCTAACCACTTCCTCTCTCAAACTAAGGTCTATTTTGACGGACATGGGATGACCGTTATAATTCAGGTACTTTACAGAGTATTTTTGACTGCGCTTACCAGTTTCCATCTTCTTGACTTCGGTGAAATTCGCATCAAGTTGCTTGATTTTCTCTTTTAGTAAAGATTCTAGTTCATTTGAGATATCGCTATTACAGGTAAAATCAAGATCTTCTGAAAATCTCGCATCTGGAAAATATATTTTTTTGAGTGCAGTGCCTCCCTTAAACACCATTTCAGATATTTTTGAAAATTCTGAAATTACAAGCAACAAGACAGTTGCAGAATAATCTTTTTGGATGGTCTCTGCAAACACCCCATGCCTGCCGCCTAGCGACTTTATTTCGTCTGCATCCATTTCTAGTACTCCATCCAGCTAAGCAATTCATCCCTTGTTCTGTTAAGTATTAATCCGTATTCCTTTGAATATGCAATTCTTGTTTTTGCAGCAGTAGGATCAAGAAAACTATAGGGATACCTAGCTGTTTCTTTTTTTATTTTCTCAGACAGGTTTTTTTCTATATCGAGAATAGTGAGCAGATAGCCCAGTCTGCGTAACACGACATTGATTCCAATTTTTTTGGTTAGTTGATAAATTTCATCCCAATCGACTTCTTTTCGTATGTTCCACATCGCCTTTGTTACTTCTACTATCCCACCGCAATATTCCGGGTGAGTTAATCCGTCAACCACCGTTTTTTCTTTTGAAGAAATGTTAAAATGGTTATTTTTTCCTATTCTGTGTTCGACGTATCCAAAAAACTTCTTTTTTGATATGGTGACAAACTGGAATTTTTGATTTCCAAACTTTAGGATGCGATTTTTCTTTCGTTTCGGTGTAACGACAAAAACCGTGTAGGGTATCTGTTCTGTCATGTCCCAAAAATTCATCGCAGTCCAGAATCCGACATAATATTCACCAATTAGTCGAGGTACAATTAGCCAGGGATCCTCAGACCAATATCCCTCAGGACCGGCTCTTGCAGGGATAAGGAGATATTTTCCGTTTTCAATTTCTTGTAATCTCTTCTTTTTTTTCAATCCTTCAATTACATTCCAAGCAGCAGAATCTGTTCCTTCAAGAATATTTCTAGCATTGTCGAAGGTAAAGACACTCATTTTCTTCATTTCCAGACTAAACAGTAGTTTTGTTTCCTGCGGCCCCAACCGTATATTTTGTGCCATCTTTCTCTCCTTTAAAGAGAGATTAGTTACATAAAATATATATAATTTATGTATCTTTTCTCTCTTCTAAAGAGAGATCAGTTGCACAAAATATACTATTTGAGGCAAATACTCCCCCACATAAGGACGTGGTACTGACACCTTAATGCCGATGTTTTGGGCGAATTTTTGACCAATTCTGGAAGGTGTGTCCAGACACGACCCGGAGAACTTGGCAAAAAACTTTGCAGAACAGGGGCAATCGTGGAACCTGCTGTCCCATGACGGGCTGAGCCTAGACGAAAGGCCGTAAAAGTACAGAGTTTGGCATGGATCTTCTGATCAATGCCGCCCCATGATGCGGGTTTGAAGATGCGTGAAGACGGAACCCGCTCCGGCTCGCAGTATTGCTGTTGACTAGCCTTGAAAAAATCTTGGAAAGACAATGATCGGCGACAACGAATGTGCAAGACCGGACAAAAATAGCGATTTGGAATTTTGTGCTTGGAGTGGAGCTTGTCTTTGCGCCATTCAAAACCAGAACCGGCAAAAAACACAGTTTCCAGTCTTTCCTACAACATCTCCGGAAATTCTTTTGACTCTAATCTTGATTGGTTCTATTGCAGAAACAGCAGGCAGTCTGGACATGTATCTCTACGGTCTCTTCGCCAACGTGGAAGGAATAGGCTCGCCGTGTTTTTTTAGGCTGGACAAGTATCCCGACATGGCATCTTTGGCGTTTGCGACGGCGTCCTGTCTGGTCTTTCCCTGGGATATGCACCCGGGAAGATCCGGTACCTCGGAGACAAACCCCGTCTTCGTCTTGCCTTATGAGCACTCTTTTTGTTTCTCTATGGTAATAGACTTTATGCATAATCGGTTCAGATCTAGGATTATTACGAACAAATTCATCTCATTCAGGTCGATTGTGCATAAAGTCTAATGTTAGACTAGGCGAAAACCGATTGAATAAAACCCAATGCCTTCCAGTGCACGAATGTATTATATGAAAATTATGTCGCACCATCACCGGTGTCCTCCTCCATCCATTTTGGGTTGCTTTTCCTGATCGCTTCTGTGGCCTCCCGGCTCCGGAACGCCATCCTGGGCGTCTCGGCACGCTCTATGTCAAGCGACCAGTGCGTCCTGCGCTCGTTGTAGAACTCGATGAACTCGTCTATCTTGGCAAAGTGCGCCAGCTCCCTCAAGCGTCTCAAGCCACCTCTCCAGCCTGCCGTTGGTCTGTGGATGGTACGGGCGCGAGTTGAGCAGCATGATGTTGCGCTCTAGCAGCTCGTCCTCAAACAGCGTGGGCGTCCAGCTGCCCCCGGGGGGTGCCGCGCCTAGCCGACGTAAAGCAGCCGCCGTTGTCCGAGAGTATCTGGGCCGGCGTCCCGAACTCCCGGATGGCCTTGCGCAGCACCATGACTGCGTTCTCCGAGGTCGCGTGCTCAAAGACGCCGAATCCGGTTATGCACCGAGAGGAATCGTCAAGATACGCCTGCCAGATTGAGCTTTTTCAGGCGTGGATCCCTCATTTCGTGCCAGTCTGTGTGCCACATTGCGTTGGAATACATGCGCTCATAGCGCAGCCATTTGAGCTGTCTGGATCTTCCGGGCGAGCTGCCCGTGATTCCCTCGACCTTCATGATCCCGTATACCGAATAGTAGCTTATCTGCCTGCCTGCGGCCCTCATGCGCAATGCCAGCCGCTCTGCACCCGACGGCATCTGGGAATATGCGTCAAGGACCGCTCTGACATCCCCGGGATCCATGCCCATGCCGGGCCTTCCTGCCCCGTTCTGCGGCAGGACCGTGCCGGATCTACGGAACCTGGCCCATATCTTCCTAACGTACCTGTCGCTGATGCCCAGCTCCCGGACTATCTGCCTTGCAGGCACGCCCTTTTTTCTCTGCCTTTCTATGTACCGGAGCGACTTTTTCCCCAATCTTTTCTTCACATTTTTTGATCGGTACAGCCTAAAATAATTCTTCAAAGTACGCCTGATCTTAGGCGGAACTAATTTTCGTATGATAGACGTATCTCAGGGGAGGGGTAAACTTTTACCCTGGCTTTTCGCCATAGTTTTATATTATCCTGAGCGTGAATTCCGGATACAATGGAATATGTTTACGCTGCACTACTGCTTCACAAGCTACAAAAGAATGTTAGCGAGGAAAACATTGCCTCAGTTGTAAAGGCATCTGGCGCCGAAGTAAATGACGCGCAAGTAAAGGCACTGGTAGCTGCACTGGCAGATGTCAATATTGACGAGGCCGTAAAGGCGGCCCCTGTGGCAGTCGCAGCAGCCCCGGCAGCGGCCGCAGGTGGTGATGATGCCGCAGCGGCAGGTGGAGAAGATAAGAAAGAGGAAAAGAAAGACGACGGCAAATCTGAAGAAGCCGCAATGGAAGGACTGTCCTCACTCTTTGGATAGATCAAATTTTTTCTTTACGACCAGCTTTATCGCAGGTATGATGAGCGTGGCACCATGGATTTTTCGGCACCGCCCATTCTTGGGCATCTCGAAGTTTTTACGGCGGTTTTTAGTGGAGAATCCGTCAAACTGAATGGCATCACTTGCATTTTTACCAGAGACATGATGCGGGCACCCGAGTGACAGGCGCCTCCTGCCCCGGGTAAAAGGAACTTGGTGACTTATGTGGGGGCATAGCCCTTGGCCGCCGCTGCCAGGGCCTGTGCCTGTCCGCTTGCCTTTTGCAGGATCTGCTCCCGGGTCTCGTCGGTTATGTATCCTGACTCTGCCGATACCGATCTGGCAGACTGCGCGGCCTTGCCGAGGATCTGCCTGATATTGTCTGCAGTGACGTATCCTATCTCGACTGTAAGTGCGACTGCCTCCTGGTGTGATCTTGCCAGATCCTCCCTGAATCCGTCAACATCGATTACCATCTCGTCTCTGGCGTATATCGTGCCCTCCTCTAGCGCCGATTCTAGCGCGATGCCTGCCTCCACGGGCTTTATGTCCAGTTTTCCCAAGAGTGGGGCGAGCTTTTCACTGACTGCCTCGCCCCTTTTTACCGGAACAGTCTCCTTTGTAATCCAGATTGTTCCCTGATCAATCTTTGTCGGGATTCCTGCCTCCTTGAACTCGGTAAGCATCGGCCCCGGTGCGACTCCGGTGTTTACCGGCCGGACCACCACATCAATGCTTGCAATGTCGCCTGCCCTGGCCGCCATCATGACTGAGTTCTTTGCCAAAAGCACGTTGAGCCTGAACGGCGACATGTTTGTGAACAAGAACATGCACTGGCCGGTCAGCTGCCCTGCAATTTCTTTGATTCCGGGAACATCCAGCATCTCAAGTGCCTTTCGCGCCACCCTGTCTTTTACGCTGAAGAACTCTACCTCCCCCTTTAGCTTTTTCCTGAGCGGAAGGATCTGCGATGCCCTGACCTTGTCCATCTTTACAAGCGCCATGACCCGGTACTTTCTTGGAATCTCCTGCAGTTGTGCAAACATCTGGGATTTTGCCTTTGGATAGGAGGTTCTGTTCTCGTACATTCTATTTCTTGGCCTCCGCCTTTTGTCTGACTATGCTGCCCATCGTCGTCTTTACCATGATTTTCTTGATGTTTTTCTCCCCGTTTGGGAGCTTGGTCTTTACCATGTTGATGACTGTGTTTGCATTTGCGGCCAGCTCCGAGTCCTCCATGGACTTTGTCCCAATCTTGCATGACATTGAGAGCGAGCCCCTCACCCTTACCTTGATCGATGATCTGAACCTCTGCAGAAACGACTCGATTGGAGCATTAAACGGCACCGGGGTCGGCATCTTGCCCCTCGGACCTAGCAGCTGACCCAGCGCCTTGCCGACAGTCGGCATGATCTGCGTGTCTGCCAGAAAAAAGTCATACTTGTTGATTATCTTCCTAGATTCCCTTTTGTTTGCACTCAGCCGTTCCAGCTCGTCTGCATCGATGACCCTGTCGGCGTTTGCAACCTTTGCCTTTGCTCCCATGTCCCCCGTTGCCATGACGCAGACCGAGGCCGGCGAGCCTGCTTTGGGAAGCTGAACCGTCTCATTGATTGCAAAGCCCTTTTTCACATCGATGTCCTTGAAGACCATGATGAGCTCCAGGGACTCTGTAAACTTGCGATCCTTTCGGCCCGCCTTTGCCTCCCCTGCCATCTCGGCCAGCTCAGTCTCAGTAACCATTACGAGTGGTTTTCCCTGCCGCCTACTTAAAATCGTTTAGAGATCGCCGCCCTCAAATCATGTTCAAATTACAAGTTTTTCAGGTTTTCTGCCAAATTTTATAATGAAGCCGAAATAAAATTAAAAAAACTTACATTTATTAGTTCGAGTCTGACATTCTCGAAACACTTGCATAGATTTGACGAGCTGGATATGAAACTGTTGTTTGAGCTGACCAAGGACGGCTCCGTCTCCGTGCCCGCCCTTTCAAAAAAACTCGGAATCAACGCGTCGGTTCTTTACAGCAGGATCAAGCGGCTGGTAAAAAAGAGGCTGATCAAAAAGTTCACCATCGTGATTGACGACTCACTGTTGGGAATTGGCGTAAAGGCGGCCGTGGGCATCAACCGCGATCCCAAGCTCAAGGATGCCATACACAAGAGGCTCATGGATACCCACGAGGTCGCCTCCATATCCGAGGTCACAGGCCGCTTTGACATAATGATCCAGGTCTATGCCGAGAACCTTGAGGAGCTGCACTCTGTAGTCATCGAAAAGATAGGCAAGATCGAGGGCATTCAGAACACGGAGACCTTCGTGGAGCTGCAAAAGACCGACAAGGATCCCGTGTATCTGGTCAGGAAATAGGGGGGCTATTGGAGTAGCAGCCCGGGCTTTGGAAGTGATTTATGATTTTGGGCACGAATTACACCTGCAAAGGCTGCCTTGGCGGCAAAATCCACGTCTAAACTTCGAGCCCGGGATGTTGCCTATTGGAGCTTTTCGTCCCACTTGCCCTCGTTGATCTCGGCTGTAATCTCCCTTGGCGTCTTGCCCTCGATTTTCAGCCCCAGTGGGACGCACGTCCCGACTATGGTCTTGGCCACCTGCTTTAGCGAGGAGGCGTAGGAGGCCTCCAGCTTTGTGCCGGCCACCTTGAGAACCGAGTCCATGGTCACATCCCCGACGTAATCCGTACCGGGCGCACCCGAGCCCTTTTGGATTCCGGCCTCCTTCATCAGTAGCGCGGCCGCCGAGGGGATGCCGATCTCGATCTCGTATGCCTTGGTATCGGGATCCACCGATACCGTTACGGGGACCTTCATTCCCTCAAAGTCCTTGGTCTTTTCGTTGATGGCGCCGATGACCTCCATGATGTTTACCCCCAGCGGGCCCATTGCAGGGCCCAGCGGCGGGCCTGCCGATGCCTGGCCCCCGGTTACCAGCGATGAGATTTTCTGCGGTTCGCCCATAATTCATCAAGACTCCATGAAAAATTTAATCGTTGCTACGACCCGCTTGAGAGCTTTAGGTAGTTTGCATCCACCGTCACCGGCAGCTGGTATGCCGCATCTAGCAGCACGACGGTTGCCTCCTCTTTTTCGTGATCAATTCTCGTGATGGTCGCTTTCATGCCCTTGAAGGGGCCTCCGGTGATCTCCACGACGTTGTCCACGCCAAGCTGCGTGACAGTTGACTTTTTGACCAGATAACCCTCAATATCCTTGAATTTCAGCTCCCCCCTCAGCTGTCCCCTGATGTGCCTGATCCCCTCTATTGCCATGAATGCGGAGCTGGGACTCAGCGCCTCGACTACGACATAGCCCTTTAGGTTATCCACGAGCAGGACGGACTGGATGTCAATCTTGTTCATCTTTGCCTTTGCCTCCAGCAGGTTCATCACCATCTTTTCCTGGCCTCCGGTAGTCCTGATTGCAAAGAGGTGAGACTTTATTTCTTCTGACAATTTTATCCCTGATAAGTGAATACACCAAACACGAACTGAATTATAAACCCAATCGTTCCGACGGCTCCAATCCCCAGCAGTACCAGCCTTAGATGCTGCATATAGTCCTCCTTGTCTGACTTTCTTGCCATCTTCATGGTGTTTGCCATGTTTTTGAGGGTCTGCCTTGGATTCATTGCTGGACGTTTAATATGGTGTCCTTATATCTTTTATCTCATGGACTTGCTCGTTGCGTACAGGGACGATCCTGCCGGGAACAACATGGCAGAATTCCTGTCCCGTGGGATGAGAAAAGACGGCGATGTCTTCCGCGGGGACTACTTTGACCTGCTGGTCATTGCCACCCCTGCAATTTCCGCTGACTGGCTTGGGGACACGTATGACCATGACTCGTTCGTGTTTCTCTCAAAGCATGCGGCAGAGTCGGGGGTCCTGGCCCTGACGTGCCATAGCACCGGAAACTTTTCTGAGGCAAGGTTTGGCGGGCGTGACAGGCAGGTTGCCATTCCGTACCCCTCGCTTCAAAAGCAGTACCTGCAAAGACTGTTTGAAAGCAAGGGCCGGTTTCCGGGGTTTGACATTACAATTGAGGCGACCCATCACGGGCCGAGCGCCCTGGACAGGCCCTGCCTGTTCATCGAGGTGGGAACCACCCCGGAGCAGTGGAGCGACAGGGAGCTTTGCACATCCGTAGCAGAGATCGTCCTTGAGGCCGTAAAGTCCCCGCGGCCCCAGACCCCGTATGCCATCTGCCTTGGCGGAACCCACTATTCTGAAAAGTTTACCCGGGAGCTCTTGCATGGAAGGCTGGGCCTGGGCACGGTCATTCCAAGACACGCGCTAGAGTTCCTCGATCAGGAGCTGTTTGATCATGTGATACAAAGAAATACCGGCGCGACTGCCGTTATACTGGATTGGGCGGGACTGGGACAACACAAGCAAAAGGTAATGGATCTGGTATCCAAGACAGACCTAGAGGTAATAAGACTCTGAGCAGTCTCGTATACAAAAAACTCTTGGAGGTTCCCCCCGGGTACGTCACGACCTACGGTGATCTGGCAAGGGCCGTCGGCTTGGAGGGCGGGCAGCGCGCAATAGGAGGGATCATGAACAAAAACCCCCATCCCTCAATCGTGCCCTGCCACCGGGTCGTCAAGTCCGACGGGCAGCTTGGGGGCTATGCGTACGGCCCCGACATCAAGGGGAACATGCTCTCAAGGGAGGGCCTGAAGGTGACCGGGGGCAGGCTTGAGAACTTTGAAAAGATCAGGTACAGGTTCTAGTTTTAGGAAACTGAATCCGGCCGGAAGTAACTAATCACTGGATGGTTTTGAGTAACCTGTCGCATAACCCTGATTTTATGCACAAAATCTCAGTCGTTTTTACGCGTTAAGGCATACGGTTGTGCAACAAGCTTGTTTTGAAAAGATCAGGTGCCGGGTCTAGGCACTTCTGCCTGCCTTGGCCTCCTCTATCAGGGTCCTTAGGTGCGCCTTGTTTCTTACCGTGTTTCCGCCCACCTTCTTGTAGAGCGTCCAGAACTCCTCGTTGGTAACCTCTTCTCTGTCCTTTGCCACCTTGAGGACGTACCTCAGTGAACGAACCTTTGCAACGTAGACACTTTTCTTTCCGACACGCGCGCCCTTCCTCCCGTGCTTGGAGCCCTGCTTGGTTCCCCTCTTGGCGCGCTGCTCCTTTTTGTGCTGCGCCCTTCCCCTAGAGGTTCCCCTGACTGGCTTGAACGAGATCGTGTTTGCGGTAATCAGACTCCTGATGTTCTGCCTTGTGATTGCGTCTGCAATGTCGTCTAGGTGATCAGAGTCGAACCTTATCCTGTGCACTCCCACGCCAGTGACCCTTGACACGAGCCTTTTCTTTGCCCTAAGATTTATCGGCACCTGCAGACACCCTTGCGTTGAACACCTTGAACCTCATCTCGACTGCCTTTGAGAGGATTTCCTTTCTTTTCTTGACCCCGACACCGTGACCCAGTCTGACCCCGTCCTTTTTTGGATCCAGTCCTTGCAGGTCACTCGTCGTGTGAACCAGATTATCCGTAAATCCTGACGGGTGCAGGCCCCTCGCAATCCTTGGCCCACCATATCCTACCTTGACCAGGCCCGGGCGGCCCCTGCTTAGCTGCTTTCTCTGGTGGTTGTCCTTTCCCTTTGGCTTTCTCCACGCGGACTGCAGCCTGACATACCTCCAGCTCTCCTGCCTCCTAAAGTCGGGTCTAGAAGAGGCCACCTCCTGTCTTTTCTCCAGTATATCCTTGTTGATCGGCATGCAGATGAGTCTTGAAATTTGGAATAAATAGGTTGTCCTCGGCAAAGTGGCAGGGGTTGCCGTTTTTATCCCGCCACTGGGGCGTAGTTTGAGACATACTTTCTGCCCCCGGCTCCTGGATCTGCCTGGCTTTTCTACATGTCTCCTTGGGTGCCGTAGTTGGGGATGCAAGCGGATCTGCGGGGATCCGGTCTTGCCTCCTGCCGGATCCGCCTGACATCTGGCATCCGTGCTGGGATCTGTGGGTAATTCTGGCATGCCGGATTACTTGACAGGATGACATACACTGCCGTCCTAGGAATCACTCTTGCCGAAGATTGGCAAGATCGGACTCGGGTTCTCCGGATGCATCTTTAATGCAGACAGGGGATGCGATTCAGACGAGAACGTAAGGCTCATCAAGGAATACGGAATGAAGCCAGACATCAAGCTGAGAGGCAATGCCGTCCGCACCAAAATGAAGCACAGAAAGGAGGCTGTCAAGACGTTTGACCGCACATCATGCAAGACGCGCGGGATGATAGGGGGAATCTTTGGCGCAGAGACGGAGAACCACAGGTTGATGTGCCGGTTCAGAAAGGCATCAACCCGCAGAGGGTTCGGCCTGTGCAAGGCCATAGGATGGAGCCTCGAGGCGCTAAACAGGTTCGAATGCGCCGCAAGTCTCGGGATACCGGTGGAGGCAACATGAGTGAATTAGGAGACAACCCTGATGCAATGATAAGAATGCCACCAAGAAAGGGTTTGTCGTGTTAAGGCAGAGGGGGAGCCATGTAAGATTACGAAAAGAGAGCATGTTCACAACCATTACTGCAGGAAACGGCCCACTAAAGGTTGGAATGCTTATGGGGGTGTTAAAAGACATGGGGATCGACAGAGACGGGTTCACCAGGGATCACAGCAACGGACTCGTAAAATAGACGTCCCCGATGAGTCTGGCTCGGGCATAGTCAACACATAAGAAAACGGATTGTTTTGACAGCTATTTTTGATCCAAAGATCTAAGACCAGGGAAGCCATGCATATGTACATGAGCACACAGAAAAAGCAGTCAAATTCACGTTTTTGTGCAGCTGTTTCATAAAATAGCTATTTTATTCTCTATATTTTGACCGTGATCCGTTACCGGGACATGATCACGTCTTAATGTAACGTGACTGCCTTTTCTGTTTGTTATTGTGAATTCTTTCCTGATCAGGTATCTTATCATTGCATTGCCGGAAATTCTCGGAATCTTAGTCATTACGCTTCTGAACGATCAGCATGTTAAAATCACCAGTATTGCCGCTTTCTTCTGCCGCAAGCTCTACTGCCTCCTTCATATTCTCCATAATCTCCCCGTACGTCTCACCCTGCGAAAAGGCGTTTAGCTCGTCGCAGACCCCGACAAGGCCCCCGTCTACTTCATCCGGAGTTATGACGATTGTATAGGTTCTTTTTTGTATTGTGGAACTCATGATTTAGCACAGCTGCAAAAAGTATTAAGAGTATTGCCAGTCTCATGCGTAAGATTGTGGCGATTATGAGGCATGCGCGGTCTGGTGCACCAACTCCAGACAGGATTGACGCAATTCTTTGTTGTTCTTTTATGCTACCAGTAAGTGGCAATTTTGTTTTTTCAACATCTTCTCTGTTTATTGCATCATGTGTAGTCCCTTGAGCATAAACAGAAAAATTTTTCTTGTTTTGACTGATCAAATAAAAACAGTAAAGCAAGCTGTTTTTTATCGTGTTAAACGATGCTATACCCCTTCCTATACAGCACTCCATTTTTGTGAGATTTGTTTTCCCTACTGGAGCTCTTACAGAAAACAAAATAGAGTCGCTTTCTGCGATTTTTTTGGGATCTGTACACCATACCGTAGGATTTGGATATGTTGCTCCAAAATCAGTCACTCCCTGATAAAATGGCAAACCTCTCTTTTCTTCATTGTAACTTTCGGATGGTGGAGACTGTCCCATTGTTACTTTTAGTATGTCCGAAGTTCGTGCAATCTCCCACTCTTCTGGAATTTCTTCATACTTGCCAAAAAGTGACTTTACAAGTTTGTATCCTATTCTCGGTTTTGTACCAATATAACTCCCCTACTTGAGGAGGCGTAAGAGCTTACCCTTCAGGTGACACTGCTGGCCAGAGCCTTCATGATCACGCCTGCCCGCCGTTCTCAGGGGAGGGTAAGCTCTTGCGTTCCGGGGGGAAGAAAGAGATAATAAGGAAATTTGGGGCGGATCGATTTATCCAATGACCGGTTCCGGATTTTCAATGATCGATTGGGGGAGTTTTAATGAGTGACAGCGCAAGTCCGTCCATTACAAGCAAGTTTATCGCACAGATTAACGACTTTGGCATAAGGCCCTCCAAGGTACACAGGAACCTCCCCCCCGAGGAGCTAGTCGATTCGTCTGTGAAGCAAAACGACGGCATTGTGACTGCCACCGGCTCGTTGTCTGTCAGGACCGGCAAGTTTACCGGCCGCTCGCCGGATGACAGGTACATAGTATATGACGATACCACCCACCAGACCGTCGACTGGGGGAAGATCAACCACCAGTTTCCATCCGACAAGTTCGAGCAGATACTTGAAAAGATGAAGAAATTCGTCGAGGGCAAGGAGCTGTACGTCTTTGACGGATTCGTGGGTGCCGACAGGGACAGCAGGCTGGCAATCAGGGTGATCAACGATCACTCGTGGCAGAGCCTCTTTGCAAGGCAGCTGTTCATCCGGCCCACCGCAGAGGAGCTTGGTGGCCATGAGCCCGAATTCACCGTACTGTGCATAAACGACTTTGAATCAATCCCAGAGGTCGATGGAACCGGCTCTAATGCCTTCATCCTGATTGACCTGACCAGAAGGCTGGTCCTCATCGGGGGGACAAGGTATGCGGGGGAGATGAAAAAGTCGATGTTTAGCGTCATGAACTTTTTGCTGCCCTCCCGGGGAATCTTCCCGATGCACTGCTCTGCAAACATCGGCCAAAGCGGCGATACCGCGCTGTTCTTTGGACTGTCCGGCACAGGCAAAACCACCCTGTCTGCAGACGAAAACAGGAAACTAATCGGCGATGACGAGCATGGCTGGTCAGATAACGGCATCTTCAACTTTGAGGGCGGATGCTATGCCAAGTGCATCAATCTTACCGAGGAGTCAGAGCCGCAGATTTGGAACGCGATAAAGTCCGGCGCCGTACTTGAAAACGTCGTAATCAACAAGGAAAGCCTGAGGCCCGACTTTGATGATGGCAGCCTGACCGAGAACACCAGGGCCGCATACCCGCTTGACTATATTCCGGGGGCGGTGTTTCCGAGCATGGGAGGACACCCGAGGGTAATGGTGTTTCTGACCGCAGACGCGCTAGGCGTCCTTCCCCCGATCTCCCGGCTGACTAGGGAGGGCGCCATGTTCCACTTTATGTCCGGATATACCAGCAAGCTGGCGGGAACAGAGCGTGGAATCAAGGAGCCAAAGGCGGTATTCTCCGAGTGCTTTGGGGCCCCGTTCATGCCAAGGCCCGCCTCGGTTTATGCCAGGCTGCTGGGAGAAAAGATCAAGGAGCACAATACCGTGGTATATCTCATCAACACCGGCTGGTCAGGCGGCCCGTACGGCGTCGGCAAGCGCGTAAAGCTGCAATACAGCAGGGCGATGGTCACCGCGGCCCTTACAGGGGCACTTGACATTGTAAAGTATGATCACAACGACCTGTTCAACCTTGACATTCCGACCCAGTGCCCCGGCGTGCCATCGGAAATCCTTGACCCAAAGAACACTTGGCAGGAAAAGGACTCCTATGATCTGTCTGCAAAAAAGCTTGCCCACATGTTCAGCGAGAACTTTAAGAAATTTGAAAACGTTGATCCCTACATCGTCGGGGCCGGCCCACATCCGTCCTAGACGCCGCACCTGCCTGAGGCCCGGAACCTGATTCCGGCAAGTGCCACCATTGAGGCAATGATCGCCGCTATGTATACCGGCCCCTCTGGAAGACCGAGGGCAGAGAGTATTCCGGCGCCTGAGGACCGCACCGTCTGGACATGAACCGCATCATATGCGTACTGCGTCTGCCCGCCTGCACTTATGCTGGACTCTATCCAGTATTCCCCCGGATCTGGGATCGTTATCGTCGAGTCGCGCCTTGGCGTCAGCGACGTGGTCGAGGACTCGCCCGTCTCCTTGTTGATTACCGAGATTTTTGCATACTTCCAGTTCCCAGGCTCGACGACCTCGACGCTGATCAGCCCCTGCTCCTCCTCCAATACCACTGATCCCTGCGTGTACTTGAAGATGACCGGGATCCTGTACTTTGCATCGCCGTGTCCGATGTTGATCATGCCCTCATAGTCCTTAAACTCTGCATCAGAAATCCTGCCCCTGACCTCCAAGGTTCGCCCGTCAAAGGCATGCTCGGTCTTGACGAACTCCGGCGACTCGATGCTCACAGAGATGCCGCCTACCTCCCCCCCGCCGATTCTGCCTAGCGACAGATTTGCAGCCTGCTCCCTTTCGGCAGGCGAGAATGCCATGACCAGAAACGTCGGCTCTACTATGATCTCCGCATTAAATGCGTTCTCCAGATCCAGCCTTCCCGCGCCGGCATCTGCCACCGGGAAGTTGTTACCGTATGCGTCAGTTACCGGAACCGTCGTCGTTGCAAGCAGGGATTTCAGCTCGCCTGGTCCAATCCCCGGGTGTTTTTCCAAGAGCAGCGCGGCCGAGCCTGCCACATGCGGCGCCGCAAAGCTCGTCCCGCTTGAAAAGTTGTAGATCCCGCCGACATCCGTGGAGTTGATAAAGGCCCCGGGTGCTACCAGGTCGGGCTTGACAAAGAACGGCGATGCCGGCCCCCTTGAGCTAAAAAACGCGACATAGTCCGGGTTGTAAAACACGTTTAGGACTCCCTCGGGGTTTTCATTCAGTGTTTCTATGATCTCCATTCCGTCCTTTTGTGACAGCGAGACTATTGGGATTCTCGGGGCATAGCCCTCGATGGTCGTGCTTTCGGACACGTCCCCCAGGTACAGTCCGGGCTCGTTGTTGTATACCACCACTGCACTTGCGCCCGCATTTGCGGCATTGAACTCCTTTTCTGCAAAGTACACGATCTCATAATCCCTGTCGCTTCCACGCTCTGCTAGCACTATCGAGCCTGCAGCATCGACGGGTTCATAGTCATAGTCCCTGCTGTAGTTGCCAAAGACTATCTCCCCCGTGATCGGCTCCTGTATTGCGCCTACACCCAGCATCGGGATTACCTGGTACTGCCTGCCACCGATATCCAGGGTGGATACCAGGCTTGAGGTGATGTTGTTGTAGGTTGCCCCGACCGTAACCGCGTTTGGGTTCCCCCCCGGGCTTCCTATGGTCTCAGGCATCGGGCCGTCGTTTCCCGCAGCTACGACCACAAGGACTCCCCCCTCCACTGCCTCGTTGACTGCCGAGTCAATCCTTGAGTTGGTCTTGTTTACGCCCAGGCTGATGTTTATTATGTCCGCACCATCCTGAACCGCCCTGTGGATGGCCCTTGTGATAAGCTCCGAGGAGACTGACTCGCCGTCATCTGAGACCTTGTAGGACAGTATCTTCGAGTCCGGCGCAATGCCCGTGACACTGCCGCTTGCCGCAATTATTCCTGCAACCTGAGTTCCGTGGCCGTTTCTGTCGTTGGGCGGCTCGGACTCGTTTACAAAGTTATGGCCCCCCACGACCTTGCCGTTATCCGAGAACCCGTGAAGATCCGGGTGCGCAAAGTCAATCCCGGTATCTATGACCGCAACGGTCACCCCCTCCCCGGAGTATCCCATGGACTGGATCCCGTCTGCGCCTATGTATGGGACGCTCTTGTCTAGCAGCAGCTCCGGCCTGGAGTCAAAGTCCAGGCCAAGTGACACTGCAAAAATCACGGACAGTACAACTGCGCCAAAAACAGCCCTTGGGATGTTCACAGTCTTACTAGTCCCTGTTCAGGTAAAAACTAATTGCCCGCCTGCTGCAGTGCGTACAGCCGAGAGCGGATCATTTTTTATCAAAACAGGCACGAATGCCAAAAATACGATTCATTTTTTGATGTACGCACTAGCCTGCAGCGATCGCGCGCAAGATGCGGTACGGAATGCGGACTGTCAGCGGACGGACGCCCGGCATGACAATGACGTGTGTCATGACCTAGCGCCCCCGGGATGCAGTGTGGTGGGCATGATCAGAGACGCATCTGCCGGGGACTTGGCCCCAACTGCCTGCTAGCTGCACAACCCCGCCTGAACGCGTAAGAACAGCCAGTCTTTTGCGCCTAAAATCGGGGTCATACAGCAGGCTACTGCCTACTAAACCAATAAATGGAATGGGATGATCATGTAACCTATGGGAAAATACACACTTCCAGAGGTGCCGTATGCCTACGATGCGCTAGAGCCGCATCTTGACGCACGCACCATGGAGATTCACCACTCCAAGCATCATCAGACATACACCAACAAGCTAAACGCGGCCTTGGAGAGCTGTCCTGAGGATGTCCAGAACAAGGACATTGTCGAAATCCTATCTGATCTGAATCAGATCCCCGAGGCACAAAGGGGGGCAGTCAATTTCAACGGCGGCGGATACGACAACCACAGGCTGTTCTGGAACAACATGAAGCCAAACGGTGGCGGAGAGCCGGGGGGAGCGGTTGCAGACGCAATCAATGCATCCTTTGGAGGCTTTGCAGACTTTAAGGAAAAGTTCTCGTCAAGTACTGCAGTCATTCAGGGCAGTGGCTGGGGATGGCTGGTCTACAATCCGTCTGCCTCCAAGGTAGAGTTCAGAACAATGCCGAACCAGACCAGTCCTAGGACTGAGGGGCTGGTTCCACTGCTTGGATGTGATGTCTGGGAGCACGCGTACTATCTAAAGTATCAGAACAAGCGTCCGGACTACATATCTGCTTGGTGGAATGTGGTCAACTGGGACGAGGTCAACAGCAGGCTCTCCCAGGCACAATAAAGCTCACACCTTTTTTTTATTTGCCTTGGTCACGAATTTTTGATTCTTCCCCTGACACCGTAAGAGACGTTATATCAAATCTTATCTGTAGCGGATGCCATATATTCCATGTTGGGCCCAAGAGCCGAAGTAAACTTGCCACGTATGAGGGCGCGTAAGAGACTGGCTCAGAGTAGGCGGACAACGAAATGCCACATCGAGGGCGAATGGGAGTTTTCCGCACAGTTGGGCACACACACTTTGATCAGCAGGGAGGTGATATAATGATCAACATAGGAATAGACGTTCATAAAAAGACGTGCGTGGCAGCCATCAAGGGCCGGGCTGCCAAGACCCTGGAACAGACGGAGTTTTCCAACACGGCCGACGGAATAAGGGGATTTATTGGGCAGATCAAAAAGAAATACGCAAAACACAAGATCCGTGCAGTCTGTGAGGCGACGGGAAACTACTGGATCCTGCCGCATGACATGCTTGAGGACAACAAGATAGACACGCAGCTGGCGTATCCTGCCAAGACCCGGGCAATAGCGCAGGCAAAGCTAAAGGATGATAAAGTAGACTCGGAGGTACTGGCAAATCTGCTCAGGATGGACATGGTGTACGAGTCGTTCGTGCCCGACAGATACTACAGGGATCTGCGCTTCCTTTCAAGGGCCAGGATCGACGCGGTACGAATGGGCACCGGCGAGAAGAACAAGATAACTGCCATACTTGCAAAATACGCGGCAATACCGCCCACCAAGGGCAGGTTCACCGTACAGGGAATCCAGTGGATGCACGAGCTTTGCAGGGACTGCGGGGACCATGACATGTCGGAGATGGACAGGACGATGATAGGCATGGGACTGGACAGGATTGAGATGCTGCAGCAGCAGGCGACAGGATTTGAGCGCAAGATTGCCGCCATCTGCAGGGACGATCCCAGGACCAGGCTCATGATGACGGTTCCGGGAATAAGCCACGTTACCGCACTTGCCATAATATCCGAAATAGTGGACATACGAAGGTTTCCCACCGCAGAAAAGCTTGCAGCATACGCGGGCCTGGTACCGTCACACCGCAACAGCGGCGAGACCATACGGGGCGGACCAATAACCAGGACGGGTTCTGCATGGCTTCGATACGCCATTGTCAACGCGGCCACGGTAGCGGTACAGCACGACAGCAGGATGGGTGAAAGGTACGACAGAATAGCCCGACGCAGGGGAAAGCAAAAGGCCAAGGTAGCAGTGGCCAGAACGCTTGCAAAGGTGATCTGGTACATGCTGACTAACGAAACGGAATACCGCACGCAGAACAAGGAGCTCACGCAGAGAAAGTATAAAATGATGGAATGTCTAGTGAATGCGTCTGACTGAGAAACGCACACTCGCAGTGGCCCATGCAGGGAATCAGCATAATTTGATATGGGAGTTTACCCCTCAGGCGACACTGCTGGTCGGAGCCTGCATGATCACGCCTGCCACGCCGTATCTCTGGGTAGGGGTAAACTCTTACCATGGACAGAACAGGACAGGCACTATTTCGACAACACGGGAGGGCTTTGCGACCAGTATCACATCAGGGCATGGGAGATCAATCATGATTCCATGATCGGTTCCGCACACGAGGAAGACCTGAATTTCAAGCTTCCCTGGGACAGCATCGACATTCAGCACATCTCCAGCTCCGGGCCAGACTATACGGAATATGACATATTCACATATGGTGGATTGTATCACTCCCTGAAGGGGTTTGATAGTGCAGAAGATGAGGTCGCAGGTGGGTTTTCCGGCAGTTGCTGGAGCACGGCACAGGACTCGCACTATCTTGGAAACCAGTACACTCGGAAGACGGTAAAGAACGACATTGTGGAAAACACCGCCTATAACGACGGATATGCAACAGTCATAAGCTGTTCATGACCCATTTTTTTTGAATTGCTGAGCAAGCGGGGCTTTCTGATATGCAGTCTGGTGGCTACACTGCCATTAATCACAACCTTTTTCATAATAGCACCACTTGAACCTGGACTGGGGTTATTGCTTTTACTACCTATGCTGACAGCTTCGTTCTTTGGTGTCTCTGTTGCAGCGGTGTCGTTTCTGAACAGATCGAATCGTTTCACATTGATCATCTCGTTTTGGATAGCACTTGTATGCGTGGCTTCTTTCCATGCATACGCAGTATCTTTGCCTAGACCCGGATAGACTCAACATCCACTAGGCCATGGAGGCTGTTTCCTAATTCCACTTATTTGGCTCAATCTGCACGTTTTTCTGAATTTCCGCCCTTTTGCACGCCTGATCCATATTGCAACTCAATGGTTTTCAGGAATTCTGGTGAATTAGGCGACAACCCCGTTCACACCTGATTTTACAGAGGATCTGATGTTGTGCAAATTAAAAGATGAGATGGTTTAGTTGGCTTTATTTGCTTCTAGGTTTACATTGGATTTTATAATGTAATGTAGCAAGTTCTTTTCACAATTGAAAAGCCTCTTTGCATCTAGTTTTAGATTGCGCGCTTCGTTAGTAATTCGTCCCATGGTGCTCAACATGGCAATGATGGGCTCACTAATAACGATAGCGTCCAATTCAGATTTTTAGAATTACAGCAATTATGGCTAAACCTATTGGAATGAAGAAGAAAATCTTGAATTTGTCACGTACTTCAAGATTACTGATCAGACCTACAATAACTAACGAAGCTCCCATTACAGCTAAATCAATTTCTAATATTTTAGTTGAAAGAAAATCAGGGTCAATGACGGATGGAATCCAAGGACAATTATCTGCCATTGGCACACATGCTTTTGATAGCAATGTTACAAGTGATGCCACTACCAATAACGCAAGTATACTTTTTGCAAACGACATAGTTTTCTTTGCGGGAGTAAATGAATAGTTTAGTTTAGTTTTAGCATCTATTCTTGGATTGACTCTAATCGTTATAGAACCTAGGCCGGCACCCCGGGGACCATCAAAAAACAGCGGCCGGGTTTTTGGCATCCTCCGGCTGTCGGAGCGCCCTAGGGCACGATAAACTTCATGCAAGACCCTCTAGCTTTTGCATCAGGGTTACCTCCCGAACCAGTTCAAAGTCGCCTATCCGGATTAGCTCCCCCTGGAAGTACTCGTTGAACCGGGATATCACATCGCCGTACTGGGCAGACACGCCAAGCGGCCTAGACTTTCTCTCCCACCCTCCCAGTGGGTCGTCCACATAGTCAGGAACATGCATGCCCTCTGCGTACAGGGATGCAGGACTCGGGGCTATGTCATGTGCCAGGGATCGGCGCTCATCATACGCCCAGGTCTTCATCAGATCCGCATATCTGGTCAGCAGTACGCCCTTGTGGATTCCGGTGTTTTGGTAATAGAATCCGTCATCAAAGGCCACAGTCACCGAATCCACGTCTTTTTGTCCCACCCTGTCTTCATAGCTCGTCGTAAGGCGTATCGCTGCATCGTCTGACAGCTTTGCAAGCTTTATCAGCACAAGTCCCCCCCGGGTCTCGCCGTCCAAAGTCCGGGATGGGAACAATGTGTTTACTCTCATTATCTGTCCGGTCGCCTGCTCTGACTCGGGCGAGCCATATACGCCACTTATCTCATAGCCGTCTGACTCTATGCTAAGCGTCAGATCAAAGACGAGCGGGGTGACCATGAACTCAAACTCCTCACCCATCCTCTCTGCAAATCCAGATGACGAGTGTACGGAATAATAGTTTGCGCCCCTTACCTTTGTAATGTGCTCGACTAGCTCCGTGTTAAAATCAACGCCTATCCCGATTACCGTCGTGTGGATGCCTTTCTCTGCGTTTTTGCGTATCATGTCAAACAGCCCGCCCTGCCGCGTCTCGCCGGCATTTGGCATGGCATCAGTCATGAAGATTATCCTGTTTTCATACTCGGACCGGTCAGACTCCAGTACATCCTCAAACAGGTCGGTTCCAAGGCTTATGCCGGATGCCATGTTGGTTCCCCCGCTTGCATAAACTGCCATGACATGCTGTTTTAGCACATCACGGTCGGTTCCTGCCATACCTTCAAGCGGCCTGGCCATGTGCGCAGAGTCATCAAACAGCACGACCCCCAGCCTGTCATCATCTGTCAGGTGATCAATCAGGCCCACGATTGACTCGTTTGCGACCTGCATTTTCGGCTTTGTATAGTCGTCCCCAAACTCACCGCGGGAAACTATGTTTCCGTGCTGATCATAATGATATTGATCGAACGGGGAGCCCATGGAGCCGGAGACATCAAGGACTAGGACCAGGTTGAGCTTCTTTCTCTCAAAGTCGGACTCTTTCATTCCGGAGTTCAGGCCTACTGCCAGATAGTGCTCGTCAGCCTCAGAAAACGGATCCCTTGACACCGCAGAGCTGTAGGACGGACAGAATAGCTTTTCACAGTGCTGCGTGCTTGCAGTATCAAAGTAATAGTCATAGAACAATCCCTCGTATGTGATATCGGTGTGCAATGGCAGGAAGTTGTTTTCAATGTTCCTCCTAAAGTTGTCGATGTCTTGTGCGCCCCCGACTGCAAATCCAATTGTGTCGGGAGCCGATTCGGTGATTGCAGCTGACGGCATTGCCGGAGAGGAGGCAATCTGTGCACCATGACTGTCATCATATGAGGGCTGGCCTTGCGAGTGCCATGTGTCACCGGAGATTGGATCAGGTATTGTTTTTTGATCCCCCGTATCCGTCACCGGCTTCGTGTCACCGGAGATTGGATCAGGTATTGTTTCCTCAAGATCAAGGGAAAACACCCCCACCAGTACGGCGATTCCTGCAATTCCCAAAAAAAATGGGAGGGACCTGCCTCTAGCCCAGTCCCGGTGCAACGTACCGTCCTCTGCGGCTTTTTACAAAGAATGCAGCTGATATTACGCCAAAGACGGCTCCAGAGACCAGCGAGGCGCCCAGGGCCCCATCCAAGACCAAGAGGGGAGTGCCCGAACCCTTGTCAGGGCTTTGCTGTGCAAGCTCCACGCGTTCTCTCTGGAGCTTTAACGCCTCCTCCAGCGTATAGGCGCCGGCGTAATCCTGCGAGCCGGTGTTTCCAAGATATACGCCCTCGGCAAAAGCCGCGCCGATGCCCGGCATGATCAGGATTGCAGCTATTGTGACCGCAGCGATTGCAGGTATTTTTCCAGTCATTGAAAACATATAGATAAAATCCACTTATAGCGTTTGATGAAATCATGGTTTTACCAAAAATTTTACATACCCTGGTTCAGAAGGCAGTGAGGCAGTCACCATGTCAGACAATACCGACTCCGACAAGATTGAGATCTTTCTCTCCGATGATCAGAAGATAAAGGTGGTCGGAGAGCTGTTGACAAACAACTCAAGCAGGACGATTTTACAGTTGTTGTTCGAGGGGGAGTTGACTGCAAGCGAGATTTCACTAAAGTCAGGAATCTCCCTGCAGCTTGTAAAGTACCACCTGAATAAAATGCAGCAGGTCGGAATGGTGAAAATATCAAGGATTGGGAAAAACATCAAGGCCCACGACATGAAATACTACAAGGCAACGAAATTCGCAATAGTGATTCTGCCGTCAAAGGTATCAGACAGGGCAAGGGAGAGCAAGTCCTTCATTCGTTCGTTTAAGACAATCTACAGGTTTGCAGGGGTCGGAGTGGCAGCCGTGGCAGGGCTGTTTTCCATATCGTATCTGCAGGAGCAGTCCAGAGTACCTCCGGAACCAGAGCGTCAGGATGAGGTCTCAAAAACAACGCCCGATGCAATCCCTACAGAGCCACAGGTAGAAGGCAAGCCGTCCGAACATCCCGGAAGTGTCGGGGAGGCAGGTAAAGACACGTCAGGGGAGGCCCCGGCACCCGTGCCTCCTGACGGTGCAGATGGGAGTTACACGGATGTTTCGCCGGAGCCCCGGCCACTTGACGGCACGACAAGCAGTCCCTCAGAGTCCCCGGAGGCTTTGCCGGCACCCGTGCCTCCTGACGGTGCAGGTGAAAGTATCACGGAGGCTCCAGTGGAGGCTTTGCCGGAGCCCCGGCCACTTGACGGCACGACAAGCAGCCTGGAGGAGTCTCTGGAAATCCATAAACGCAGGGTGGAGGATGTAAATTTCGCGCCGGATTCGGGTGTGCCCTATATGGACATGGGGGAGCCGTTCGTTTCGGTGATCGCAATTGCGGTGGTTCTGGGCGGACTGGCGGCGTATTTTTTCATCAAGGCGCGAAGATACTCCCTGATGCGAAAGATGTGAGCCGCGCATGATCTATCGGCGGGCCGGTCTGAGAGCCAGTGCAAGACCCGCAGCACCGACTTGGCCTGGCCCATGCCAAGTCATACCTGCCAGTACGCGACAGTGCATCCGAGACGGGACCGGGTGGATCCGGCCGTGAGCGTGATATAGTGCGAGCGCCTAGTTAAGAATCTTGAGGCTCCGACACACAGAATACATTGTCCGCCTGAGGCCCTTGTCGGCAATGGTATCCATCCTCTGCCTGAGCACCCGCTTTGCCTGATCCCGCTCGGCGCCGCCTGCCAGCGACAGGACATTGTTGATTATCTCAGGGATTGACTCTCTGATCCATCCGTCCAGAATCGCATAGACCTTGGGTGGAATCAGTAGCACCTGCTCCTGGTCCAGGTCTATCTCCTCGGTAAAGTTCTCGTGTTCTGTCCTGTAGATCAGCGACAGGACGCAGTTGTCAGGGGTGGGATTCTCCAGAATCTCAATGGAGCGCGGGCCTGCCTTGTTTTGTGAGATCTTGTTTTTCAGGCCCACAGGGTTTACCAGGATGCCGTTTACCCCGATTCTGCTTCCCTCGACGCCGGAGACTATGCCAAAAAAGAAGTTCTTAAAGTCGCCGTCCTTTCTTGTCCCAAACACGTGAACGCCTTCCCTCATGGCTGGTTTTTTGCCGAACAACAGAAAACTACGACAGTCTATGTATTTAATTGATCGTAATCGACAGTTCTTAATATCGGGCAATCAAAGCCAAGCCGTTGGAGAAAAAAGAAATCCTAAAAGAGTTCTCGTCGGATCCCGGCAGATACTACAGCGTCAGGTTGTTCGAGGAGAGGGGATTTGAGAGAAGGTCGTGTCCGAAATGCGGGGTGTATTTTTGGACGCTGGACTCTGGCAGGACGCTTTGTCCCGGCGACTCTGAGGATACCTACTCGTTCATCGGGGAGCCACCGACCTCAAAAAGGTTCGACTATACTGAATCATGGAGACAGGTGGAGGATTTCTTTGTCCAAAACGGGCACACCTCGGTAAGCCGCTATCCGGTCGTCTGCAGGTGGAGAGACGATCTGTTCTTTACGATCGCTTCAATCGTGGACTTTCAGAGGGTGATGGGCTCAAAGGTCGTCTTTGAGTTTCCTGCAAACCCGCTTGTCGTCCCCCAGACGTGTCTGAGGTTCAAGGACCTGGAAAACGTAGGCGTCACGGGAAGGCATTTTTCAAGCTTTTGCATGATCGGCCAGCACAGCATTCCGGACTCGGAAGGGTACTGGAAAGACGAGTGCGTGGACCTGGACTTTAGGCTGCTGACAGACCGGTTTGGAATAAAAAAAGAGGAGGTGGTCTTTGTGGAGGATGTCTGGGCAGGCGGGGGCTCGTTTGGCCCGTCGCTGGAGTATTTCGTCAGGGGACTGGAGCTGGGAAACGCTGTATTTACGGAGTTTCAGGGGGAGCTTGGAAGGCACACCACGCTTGACCAGAAGATCATCGACATGGGTGCTGGGCTCGAAAGGCTTGCCTGGATAACGATGGGGACGCCCACCGCATACGACTGCTGCTTTGGGCCGGTTACCGGCAGGCTGTTTGAAAAGGCAGGAATTGACCCGGATTCGAATCTGCTGAGTAGGTATTTTACAGAGATTGCAAGGGCGCTGGAAAACTTTGGGGATTTGTCAGACGTAAGAAGGCACGCGATAAAGGCCGCGGGGGTCACAGACGGGCAGGTCAGCAGGGTAATTTCGCCTCTGGAGGGAATGTACCTTATCGCGGATCATCTGAGGACGCTGATCTTTGCAGTCTCAGACGGGGCACTCCCAAGCAACGTAGGCGGCGGATACAACCTGAGGATGATGCTGCGCAGAATCAACGGGACCATCAGCAGGCTGAACCTGAGGCTTGACATTGGCGAGCTAATCGACATGCACGTCGACTATCTAAGGGACACGTATCCCGAGCTTGACTCAAGGCGGGAGGACGTAAAGAGCATCCTAGGCATAGAGTCTGCAAGATATGGGGAGTCAAGGATCAGAATGAAAAAGATTGCAGGCAGGATAAAGGAGGGGGGAGGCTCCCCCTCAGTCGAGGAGTTGATCACGCTGTACGAGTCAGACGGGGTCACCCCGGAGTACCTCAAGGAGGTCGGCGTGATTGGGGAGATCCCATCCACGTTCTATTCAAGACTGTCAGACCTGCACCAGTCAGAAAGGAAGAAGGAGGTCCGGGGACTTCCACTAAAAGAGCTTCCAGAAACGGACATGCTGTTTTACAAAGGCGATCCGCTGCGGTTTGAGGCAAGGGTTCTCAAGGTGTTCGGGGAGTTCGTAGTGCTGGACAGGACATCATTTTACGCCCGGGGCGGGGGACAGGAGCCCGATCACGGGACGATTGCAGGATTCAGGGTGGTCGACGTGGACAAGCATGCAGACATCATAGTGCACAGGCTAGAGGGCGGGGTTCCCAAGGAGGGCGAGATCGTCTCCTGCAGCGTTGATGAATCCCGAAGATCCGACATAACAAAAAACCACACAAGCACCCACATACTTAACGCATCATCAAGAGGAGTGCTAGGCTCATGGGTATGGCAGCACTCGGCATTCAAGGAGGCCGATCACGGCAGGCTGGACATAACCCACCACTCCTCGCTGACCGGAGAGCAGGTGGGACGGATCGAGGATGCTGCAAACGACGTGGTCAGGCAAAACCTGCCGGTAAGCATAAAGTACCTCGACCGGGGCACTGCCGAGCAAAGGTATGGGTTCAGAATCTACCAGGGCGGGGTGGTTCCGGTAAAGTCAGTGAGGATAGTGTCTATCGGGGGCCTGGACACGGAGGCATGCGGCGGCACGCATGTCAAGGCAACGGGGGACATTGAGCTGATCAAGATTACAAAGGCCAAGAGAATTCAGGACGGGGTGGTAAGACTGGAGTTCGTATCCGGGCCCGCCGCCTTTGAGTACACAAAGAGGCAGGAGTCAAGCATGCGACAGGAAGAACAACTTGCAGAGCAAAGGGAGAAGAGGCACGAGGATCGGGGGCAAAGGAGGATCATGGCCAGAGAGAAAATACCTGAACTCTTGGAGCGGATCACCTCGGGGGAGTCCGGAACGCTTGAGGGAATCGAGGTCAGGGGCGGACTCTGCTTTACTGACAGCGACCAATACGACGAGTACTTTCACATCAACTTTGGCGACAGGCTGATCAGCGGCGATGCAGGGGCCGCATACTGCGGAATCTTTGAGGCAGGGCCGACAATCCGAGTGATTGTGTACTGCGGGGAGGACTCGGGCAGGAATGCAGGCGCCATAGCCAGAGATATCGCGGGGATCCTGGGGGGCGCAGGCGGGGGAGACGGCAGGTTTGCCCAGGGAGGTGGAAAGAACACATCTAAAAAAGGCGAGGCCTCATCGAGGGCAAGATCAATGATTTTGGAGTGAGGGCTGTGAAGGTTAACTGGAGCGAGATCGAGGGCAAGTGGAGGGCTAGGTGGGCCAAAGGCAGGGATTTTGAGGCAGATCCGGATGAGAGGCCGAAAAAATTCATAACGGTGGCCTATCCGTACCCTAACTCGCCGCAGCACATAGGACACGGAAGGACGTACACGCTAGCCGACGTCCATGCCAGGTTCTACAGGATGCGCGGATACAACGTGCTGTTTCCGATGGGATTTCACTATACCGGAACGCCAATACTTGGCATGGCAAGGAGAATCGAGTCGGGGGAAAAGGAGATCCTGGACGGATTGCGAGACATATACCGTGTACCCGAGGATGCCATCAGGACATTCGCCGAGCCGATAAAGATTGCAGACTATTTCCACGAGGAGATAAGGTCAGGAATGATCGAGATGGGCTATTCGATTGACTGGCGCAGGGAGTTTACGACCATATCCCCGGGCTACCAGAGGTTCATCGAGTGGCAGATCACTACGCTGAGGGAGAACCGCAGGATCATCCAGGGCTCCCACCCCGTGGGCTGGTGTCCGCGCGATCAGAACCCCGTATCACAACATGACACGATGGGCGACGTCGAGCCGAGAATCGACGAGAAGAATCACCTCATCAAGTTCGGGCTGGATGGCCTCGTGTTTCCCGTCACGACGCTGAGGCCCGAGACGATATTCGGGGTCACGAACCTCTGGGTCAATCCGGGTGCAGTCTACAAGAAAATCAGGGCCGACGGTGAAAAATGGATAGTGTCCGAAGAATGTGCAAAGAGGATGGAGTTTCTTGGAAAGGATGTAACGGTCGAGGGAGACATTGCAGGTTCGGAGCTGGCTGGAAGGCATGCAAGGGCCCCGCACGACGGCCGGCAGATCCCGATACTTGAGGCGGGCTTTGTGGAGCCGGGCACGGGCACGGGCCTGGTCATGTCGGTTCCAGCTCATGCGCCAAAGGACTATCAGGCGCTGATGGACCTAAAGGCGGGTGGCCACAAGATTGCATCGGAAATCGAGCCTGTTCGGATCATCACGACTGAGGGGTGCGGGGAGGTTCCGGCAAGGGATGTGTGTGAAGGGATGGGCATTGCAGACCAGTCCGATCAGAGGCTGGAGGAGGCCACAGGCCAGCTGTACCTCAAGGAGTTCACGGACGGAAGGCTAAACGAGAGGTGCGGGGACTTTGCAGGCCAAAGGGTGCGGTCCGGCAGGGACGGCATAAGGGACTGGCTGTCAGAGAACGGGCACCTGGAGGGGTTTCCCGTCCTTGAAAACGGCCCCATTCGGTGCCGCTGCGGGGCCGAATGCGTCGTCAAGGTGCTCAACAATCAGTGGTTCCTAGACTATGGGGACGAGCAGTGGAAGGGTCTTGCAAGGGAGTGTCTTGGCAGGATGAGCATACTTCCAGGCAAGATCAGGACGGAGTTCGGCGACGTCATTGAGTGGCTGCACGAGAGGGCGTGTGCAAGGCAGCAGGGCCTCGGAACAAGGCTTCCCTGGGACGGCGACTGGATAGTGGAGAGCCTCTCTGACAGCGTAATCTACATGGCATACTATACGATCTCAAGGTTTGTAAATGACCGAACCATAGCTCCGGAGAACCTGACCAGGGAGTTCTTTGACTATGTCCTGCTGGACAGGGGGGATGCCGGCACCGCCGCAGGCGCCTCGGGGCTTTCTGAGGATGCAGTCAATGCGGTGAAAAAGGAGTTTGCGTACTTTTATCCGGTGGACTCGAGGCACTCGGGCAGGGACCTGGTCCAGAACCACCTGTCGTTTTTCGTACTGAACCACGTGGCCATATTTGACAAAAAGTCATGGCCCCGGCAGATCGTAGTCAACGGCTCTGTAATGATGGGCGGGGCAAAGATGTCAAAGAGCATGGGGAACATAATCCCCCTGCGTGCGGCAATCAGGGATCACGGGGCCGATCCAATCAGGCTTGCAATCATCTCGTCTGCCGAGCTGCTCCAGGACGCAGACTTTAACATAGAGTCGGTCTCAGGCATCCAGAGCAGGCTGGAATCGCTTCTAGAGGAGTGCGCAAGGGCAGAGCCGGGGGATGCCGGCAGCCTCAATGCAGAGGACAGGTGGATTCTATCAAGGACGCAGGGTCTTATTGCCGGGGTGACAGAGTCCGTAGGGAAGATGAGGCTGCGCGAGGCGTTGCATGATATTTTGTTTGCGTTCGAGTCCGACCTGGGCTGGTACGCAAAGAGGACGGCTGCCAAGGGCAGGGAGGACAATTCCGGGATCCTGCATCGGATTCTTTCGGCCAGGGTGGCGATGCTGTCCCCGTTTGCGCCGCACATAGCCGAGGAGATGTGGGAGGGGCTGGGGCATCCGGGTCTGGTCTCCAAGTCCCGATGGCCGGAGCACTCAGTGGACGAGGTGGATGCGGCCGCAATCCAGTCCGAGGAGCTGCTCAGGGCAACCATGGACGACATTGCAAACATCCTCAGGGTGGCAAAAATCACACCACGAAAAATCGTAATCTATGTGGATTCGGACGGGTTCAGATCAAGGGTATACCGCAAGATACTTGGAGTGATGGTCGGAGGCCAGAACGACATGGGAGCTGTAATGAGGGAGCTTATCGCAGACCCCGAGACGTCCGGTGCCAAGAGGATCCCCGGCTTTGTGCAGAAGGTGATAAGGGATCTGCACTCACAGCCAGAGGAGATCAAGAGGATGAGGCTAGAGTCAGAGGGGTTTGATGAAAAAAACTTCCTTGCCGCAGAGCTGGCAGACATCGCAAGGAGGGAGTTCGGGGCCGGCATCACGGTGTACGCAGGATCAGACGGGGACGTCTACGATCCAAAGGGAAAGGCAGGGCATGCAAGGCCCTTCAAGCCTGCAATACTAGTAGAGTAAACCACGGGTACAGAAGATCCCGTGCAGACAGTCTATTTATTAGGCCGGCCTTGATTGTCCCTGAATGAAGATTGCGGTGATGGGGATGGGCGTTGCAGGCTCGTACCTCATGGCAAGACTCGAGGGATCCGAGCACGAGGTCGTAGGATACGAGAGAAGCCCCGAAGAAAGGCACGACTCCATCTGCGCGTGGGGGACAATCAAGCCGGTACTTGCGGAGTTTTGCAAAAAGGCGGGCAGGAATTTTGATGACTTTATGATCCATGACGGAAAAAGCATGCACGTAAGGATGAGCGGCGGCACAAGGTTCGACATAGGGCTGCACGGGCTGTGCACATACAACAAGCTTGGACTGATCAGGGACTTTATCAAGGACTCCAAGGTCATCTACGGTGAGTCGCCGCCACTGGAACAGCTGGAGGGAGAGTACGACATGATTGTGGACTGTACGGGATTTAGCAGGGCATACCTGCCAAAGCTGGAGCAGGACTTTTTTCTGCCGACCTACGAGTACAAGGTCGAGTACGAGGGCGGGGTGCCGTATGATGACTTTTACATAGAGCCGTTCCCCGGAATGTCCGGGTATTTCTGGTACTTTCCGCTGGGCGAGAAATGGGCGCATGTGGGTGCCGGCGACTATAACAAGAACCACATAAAGGCCACAGACGCGTTCCTGGAAAAGCACGGTGGGAGGGTGGTACAGACAAAGGGCAGGCCCATCAGGCTGGCAACGCCGGACAGGTGCAGGCCGTTTTACAAGGGCAAGGTAGTAGGCGTCGGCGAGTCGATAGGCACGGTCTATGCGCTGCTAGGCGAGGGGATCATACCTAGCATGCAGTGCGCAGACATCTTCCTGGATAACATGCATGACATGGAAGCGTATGATAGGGCAATAGGCGAACACTATAAGGTATACGCCAAGGTCTTCAACTTTGTCAGGGCGAAAATCCACAAGGACTTTTCGTTCATCAGGGCGCTGCCGGACTTTGTTGCAATCTTCCGATATATGAAAAAAAACGAGGCCAGGTTTGGGATGGACATCAGGATGGCAGACCTGTTCAAGGTTGCAAGGGCCTAGCCAAAGGACGCGGCGCCAAGGCCCTCGCGCACCGTCCGACTGGACTTCATTGCATAGTCATAAACGATTTTGGAGTACTGTGCGAGCTCGTCGCTCATCGGATCAACAGAGTCTGCCAGGTAGAACCCGGGGCAGTCGCCTGTGAGCTGGTATGCAGCATGCACGCGAGCCCTGCCCCGCTCGTTTTCAAGCCACGAGGAGAACGGGTAGAGGTAGCACACCCCTGGCCTGTCAGGATGCATGCTGCACCCCCCCTTCTCATCTAGGAACCTGCAGGAGATGTGGGTGCCGTCCTCGGACTCGGTCTCGTCCCCTCTTCGCTTGAGGTTGACCGTGGTCATTGTTGTCAGCTGGCCCGAGGGGCCCGGCTCAGAATGGCATGCGGTCAGGGTTTCATTCCTGATAAAATCGGACGTCTTTTGGTACTTGAGGCCCCTGCCGATTACAATCAGGTCATCGGCAGTCAGTGGCAGCCTGCCCTGCCGGTCGCAGCAGTTGTGGCAGTCGGGCCAGTGACACCTCCACAGGACGTATTTCTTCTGGGATGCAAGGTACGGGACGTGAAAGACCACGTCTTGTACCTTCAACGTGTGATCGGATACGTCCCGGATTTTTCCGAGCATAAAGTCACAGAGTACCGGGTCTATGTCCCAGTCCTTTTGCAGGAGGTCAAGGGATTCCTGGATTTCTTTTTGTGACAACTATTGAGTTATCGGCCCGCTTTGTCCATATTAGGCTATGCCAGGTAACAGCTCGGGCTCTGGAAGTGATTTACGATTTTAGGCACGAACTACATCTGCGAAGGTCCCTTTGGCGGTAAAATTCACGCCTGAACTTCCAGAGCCCGAGTTGTTACTATGCCATAGTCAACACATAAAAAAAACGGATTGTTTTGACAACTATTTTTGATCCAAAGATCTAAAGACCAGGGAAGTCATACATATGTACATGGGCACACAGAAAAAGCAACCCGTAGCATCGGAGGGCAAGTTCCTGCCAAACACGTCACGCGCCTACCTCCTCCAGGCATACAAAAAGGAGACCAACAAGAGAAAAGGCGACAGGCTGCTTGCATACATACAGCGCAAGGACGGCAACAGCATATTGCAGATAGCAAAGAACCTCGGCCGGTCAACGTCTGCCATATCAGAATGGCTCATCCGCGCCCGGGAGGAGGGCATACGCGCAAGACACGAGCGGCCAGGCAGGGGACGCAAGCACAAGCTGAGCGAGTCGCAGATGAGGCAGCTTGGCGCGGATCTCAAGGCAGGCCCACAGACCTGCGGCTTTGAGAGCAGCCTGTGGGACTCGCGCCTGATAAGTCTGCACATCAGAAAGAAGTTCGGCGTGCAGTACAGCAGGAGCGGCACGCTTCTGCTGGCACACAAGCTGGGCTTTTCGTGGAGGACATCAAGGCCGAAAAACCCAAAAGCTGCCTCAAAACGCAAGCAAAACGAGTTCAAGGATGCATCATAAAAGCTGATCAGGGAAAAGACGGCACAAGGGTATACGGTGCTGGAAGAGGACGAGTCCTCCGTCCAAAAGACCTCGAACAGCCCCAAACGCGGGTGGATAAAGCGCGGCATGAGCGTCACGGTGCCCTCGTCCCTGTCACGGTAGCGCCGGTACATGTTTGGTGTGCTGGCAGCTGCGACGTTTTACTTTATGCTCTATGAGAAGACCAACACCGGCAGCTTTTGCGACTTTTTAGAAAGGGTGCACAAGAGGTACGGCAAGGTGCTGATATTCCTGGACAATGCGTCATACCACAAGTCCGGTGGCGTAAAGGAGACACAAAAACTACGATGGCGAGATAATGCTGGAATATCTGCTTCCGTACACGCCGGAGCTCAACCCCGTCAAGATACGGTACATGGAGATAAAGCGGAGGCTGTCTGCCAGGATATTCGATACTCTTGATGACATGGAGCGATCCGTACGGAGGCTGTTTGCCAAGCGCGAAGTTCTGTCAGTAAAACTGTTCAAATATTTAATGGGCTGACTACGGGCAGAGAGGTGATCCGAAATTAGACGCCGAGTGCCCCGTCCGTAGCTGCTCTGCGGTCGACCTCCATCAGGTAGTAGCAGTGATTCTGGCCAGTGCCCTCAGTTTGGCCAGCTCGCACACGATGCTGAGAGTAGTTGATTCGAAGTTCGGATCATGCATGAACGAGTTTGCTTGCATTAAATCGATTAAAAAAATGCTTGCAAATTACAAGTTATCTGTAAATCACTTGGCAAATGTACAGAAAAATCCGGGCAATGATCTGCACGGTTTCTAATTTCGGATCATCTCAATACCTAATAGAATATGCCAAGTACACACTATTATCATGCGTAGCCATTGCCATTTGTAATGAATGTCCTGAGCGTCAGGCATCGAAGCTGTTCTGGACTTGCTTTTGTATCGCCTGAAACAAGCAGGTAGAATAGTATCTGATCTGAAAGGCGACATCGCCGCGGGGGACAAGCCACAATAGCAACACGGTACCCGTCCGGTTTGGCACAAAAAAAGTGATCTGGATGACTGGATAGCCAGGTAGTTATACCTGCCCCTCGCCGTGGGGGCCAAAACGGCTTTCAAATGATCTGATGAAAATCACATACTCAGAACTCTCAAAGCTGAGCAAAAAGGGGTCATAGCAGCCCCGGTTCTTGGGTATGGGTAGCATGGTAGTACTTGTACTCCTTGCGCCTCTTGTGTTTGGTCATTAGAGGGTACGAGATCACCTACTCCCGCCAATCAGGCACGAGTTGGTATGCATGACTATGACTTTCATGCCTGGCTAGCAAGGGGACGTGGCCTCGTACAGAGCCTACACCCGTTCTGATCAATGCAGGGAAGAATTTAGAGAATTAGGCCAATTACCGAATTAGGAAACAACCCTCTAGTACGCCTTTTTGGCAAGAATTTGTCCCTTGATGCCACGAATTCTGTCTGCCTTCTCATGGCATGTGCGCATGGTTTGCCTGATCCTAGATCTTTAGGCCAAAAGCAGTTGTTGAAGCTGTACGTTTCTTTTATGGGTTGACTACAGGCAGGGTGTGCTTGATGGGTCCCCTGGGTTTCTGGGACGAGCCGTTTGACGACGCCTCATCGGGGGGTGGCTGCCCGCGTTGAGCCCGGCGGGATCACCCGCACGGGGCGGCTCGTACCTGTACTTTCCCATCCATGGCGAGTCAGGCAGGTCGCCGGCACCCACGTGATGCGCGCAGGATGCTGGCTGACTATTTCCGTCCGCACAGCGAGCGGCTGTCTGATCTTTTGGGGCGCGGCCTTGGCTGGGATCGGTGACCCGTGCCGGGCAGGGTGTGCTCCAAGCCCAGGGAATTCGGATCATCTTGTACCTGGCCAGGTTCCTGCCTGCGTGCAGTACTGCCCGGCTCCTGCCAGTCCGGTGTACACATGGCTGCATTTTGCCCCATCTGTGTTTCCGACTATGTATTGTCTATAGGGACAACTTAATAACAAAAATCTGATACTCTAACCAAACATGATAATTGTTCAGATATCTGATCTTCACGTCGGCTCCCAGTTCCGACCCGACGTTTTCTCAAGACTGGTCAGGGAGGTAAACTCCCTCAAGCCCGACGTGGTCGTAGTAACCGGGGATCTGACCAACGAGGGACTCGTAAAAGAGTACGAGGCATGCAGGAGCCTTTTGGGCAAGATCAAAACCAGAAAGCTAATCACAATCAGCGGAAACCACGACTATAGAAACACCGGATACCTGCTGTTCAAAAAATACTTTCCCTTTGAGGCAGTTAACGAGCTAGACCGGGATACCGTCCTGGTGATCCTTGGCACCGCCAGGCCTGACAGAAATGACGGGGAGGTCGGATATCGTCAGAACCTGTGGCTGGAGAGAACCATGAAAAAATACAAAAACAAGGTAAAGATCCTAGCGATGCACCACCACCTAGTTGCCATTCCTGATACCGGATCTGATCAGCTGACGGTTGTGGATGCAGGCGACGTGCTTCGAACGATACTTGCAACCCACGTCAATCTCGTCCTGTGCGGTCACAAGCACAGGCCCTGGGCCTGGAACTTTGGCGAGCTCATGGTGGTAAATGCCGGAACCGCCACATCCGAGCGGGTCAGGGGTCTTTTTGAGAACACCTACAACATCATCACCGTCAAAAACAGGAAGGTTCATGTGGATCTCCAGATAGTGGGAGGCAAGCGCATTCCCATTGAGGATATAGTCAGAAACTATGCCCGGTTTGGAGAAGAGTGAATTTATTTACAGAACAGTCCTAGCCAAGCCGTGCGGGGATCGCCTAGCCTGGTAGGGCGTGGGATTGCTAATCCCATGTCCGCAAGGACACGGGGGTTCAAATCCCCCTCCCCGCGCCACTTAAAAATTAGACTTAATAATCCGAAAATGGATTCCATGTCATGGGACGCCGAAAGACCCAGAAAATCATCAGGACAGGTCCAAAAAACGTCACGACGGGCATGTGCCCTATGTGCCAGACAATCGGGCGCATATTCCTGATTGGACACCCCGGCCAGGAAAAGTGCAAGTGTGAAAAGTGCCGGCAGGAGTTTGACCTGTAGCCTAGCCGCAGGCGAGCAAACCCATAACTTTTTAAGATAATTTTTTCACTATCACAGCATGAGTTCAGACGAAGCAGAGACCATTTATGAGAGGGTGGCCAAGCTAGAAGACGAGGTCGCATTGCTGAGGGAGGAGATAAACATCCTCAAGCGCGCACTGAGAAACAGGATTGCCCGCCATGAGATCTCCCAGATCAAAAAAGGCAATGATGTAAGCTCGATCATCGACTAGACCCTTGCTCTAATATTTCTGATCAAATCCAAGACATAGTCTGCGTCCCGTGCATTCGGGTTCATCTCTAGGTACCGATTGAGGTGCGCCAGTGCAGGCTCGAACCTTGAGAGCCCCTCCTCGATGATCCCCCTGTCTCTTACGTCCTCGGGGACGTCCTGCTCCATGGCCGTCACAAGATCCGCGCACAGCTCTGCCTTCTCAAACGCATACGATTGCATGTAGGAGTTTTTCAGGTTTCTGGCTATCCTGGCCAGCGTCCTCTCACCTGAGATCGCATCCAAGAACTCTGGTGCAAACTCTACCTCCCCGCCGAAGTTCAGATCCAAAATCTGCTGCAGCTCCTCGACTCCAAGCACCCTGCCGCCGTAGAACGGATCGATTATCAGCTCCTCCCCGTACTTTACAAGGACGTGGCTTGGGAACCCGACGATCTGCAGATCCAGTCCCACGTGCCTTGCCACCTCGACGTAGATCACCGAGATGGTAATCGGCAGTCCGGACTTTTTGTCAATTACCTCGTTTACAAAGTTATTTTTTGGATCATAATAGTCGTCCTCGTCCCCCGTCATGCCAAAGTTGTCAAAGAGGTGCTCGTTTAGCACGGAGATGAGATATGTGGGGTTTTTTACGCCGCCGGCAGCCTCGCGCAGCGATGCTCCGATCTCCCCAATCCTGTCCGTGTATTTTTTTATGTCAAGATCCGGATACTCTACGATTCTTGCCAGGTTCAGGCTCTTTTCGGCAAGGCTCAGGCCGGGACTCTCCACGATTTCCAACCACCGTGCAATCCTGGATCTAGTATCTGGGATCAAAGCGCATGCCTAGAGTCTGCCCAAATACGCCTGCGGGTCTTTTAGCTCCCTTGTCGTAGGCGGCGCATCGATGATTTTTTTGAATGCCCCCCTTTCGTGCCTTTCAAAGGCCGCCTTGACAAAGTCCCTGCCCATGCCCTTCCTTACCTGGTATGACGAAAAGTCGGTCCCCATGAACGTGGCAAGATACGTCTGAAAGTCCCTGTCGCCTTTTAGGATGCGCTCGACTGCAAAGGCCGCCATTCCCTCCATGGCTGTAAAGGCGGCATGATGCTGCTGGATTGGGGCCAGCCACCTACTGTATATGTCCAGCAGCTGCGGAATCGCCTCGCCGATCTTGGGGTCGATCTCCACGTGCGTAAACGTCATGACGTCCGGCCCGATCTGCTCTGTTAGGAAGTGGTCCGGGTTCAGAAAGAAAAACAGGTTTGCCCTCTTTGCAAACGGAAAGTCCTCTGGCACGGCCTGGAGCTGGCAGTATTCTGCCAGCTCGTCCACCGTCCTTGCATCTAGCCCCAAAACTATGTCTGCAAGCTCTTCGTTGATTCTGTTTACCTGTTGTGCGGCCCTGATGTTGATCTGCTGCAGGCTTTCCTGGGTCGAGTGTACCATCTCCTCGAGGACCGTCATCTTGACTGCCCCCAGGTATCCGGAGTTGATGCTTTCAAAGTTTGCCTCGTATGGCTCCCCCCGTTTTTGCAGGATTATCGAGGGATACCTTGATAGAATAAACTTGTTTAGGTAGATTACCGAGTCCAGATAGTCCCCATACGTGGTCGTGATCTTTGAGATGTACTGTATTGCGTATGTGGAGTAAACAAGGTATTTTGCAGTGTCCTTCCTCATCAGTTCTGCTATCCTTGACTGGTCCTCCACTGAGACTGCCTCAAACAGATCCCTTACAAACCCTCCTGACTCCTCGTCTGCGAAGACCTTGTCGCCCTTGAGCTTTTTTAGCTCCGAGAGCTCGGGAAACTTTACATCGATATTCTCCGGAACCGCCACTCCCAGAAACTCCTCTGCCTTTTGCCTGCATTCTGGCAAAACCCCGCCTGCAACGTCCTCCAGCTCCCTGAACCGGATGTTTTCGGGAAGCGTCTCCCTAGCCCTTGCGGCCAGCTCCGCAATCTCCCGTTCCTCGTCAAGCTCCACGCTGAGCTGGCCAAAGAGCGCCTCGGCAAACTCCTCAAACTCCCCCATTGCAGACACTCGGGCCTGCACTCCATTTAATATTATCTTGAGGCTCAGCATGGGTATTATACCGCAAAGACAAACCAGTTTTTGATGCACGAGTCCAGCCTGGAGTACCTGAGGTGTGTAAACTGCGGCGGGGAGTTGGAGCTCGATGTTTTTGATGCAACCAAGGAGGTCAACGAGGGATTTCTCACCTGCAAAGAGTGCAGTCATGTGTTTCCCATTGTAATGAAGATTCCAGTACTGTGGAGAACGCCTCAATCCTACCTCTCTGAGAGGCCAAAACTCGGCGGATTGCTGCATGCACAAGCCCGGAACCCTCGGCTTAAATCCCTCATCAGGCAGTCCCTTAGGGGTGGCAGGCTCCAGACCGACAGGAGTGATCACGAGTCCCACTGGCGCAGGTATACTCCTCAAGCAGGGATTCGGCCCTTTATTTGAAAATCAAGCAGGTCATCGCAGGGCTGGATCCTGGCGTGGCCCTAGAGCACGGCTGCTCTGTTGGCATCGTAGCTGAGCACCTCTCAAGACACAACAGGCGCGCATTTGGAATCGACAGGTCATTTTCTGCGCTTTTTGTCGCCAAGACTGCCTTTAATGAAAAGCTGGACTATTTCGTGGCAGACTCCCTTAACCACCCCTTTGGGGACAAAAAATTCGATACAATAGTCGGCCTTAACCTGTTGGAGATCATAGAGCCACGGGAACTACTGTCTGTTCTATCAAGGCAGGTCAGAAAAACCCTGATTCTGGCAGATCCATACGACAACAACCGCGGCGCATCCTCGGTCCGCCGCCCCGTCGGGCCTGACTCCCTGCGCTCTGAGCTAGAAGGACGGCGCTTTCAGATCTCAGAGGATACGCAAAAGCCAAGCTTTATCCCCTGGAGGCTAAAAATCAGCGACAGAATCGAGATGGACTACAGGGTGGATCTGGTGGTCTCTATCAGAGGGTAGTGCATACTAGACCTTGTGCGTAATCGGTTAAAATCAAAAAAATCAGCCAGCTTTTACGTCATTTTTGGCAATTACGCATAAGGTTTACTATGCTGGCAATCATAAATTCTTAAAGGCCATCTGCTGCTTGTGGGAGTATCTGATCACGAAATATTCCGAGAGCTCTTGCCTGCCGGTATGGCAGCTTGCATCTTAGCATGCGAGGCAGGCTCTACTGTATGGCGTTAATACGAATTGGCCTGACACAGGGCATATGCTGTTTCGACAGTTTTTGCCTTGCCCTATTTACTCTAAATGATTGCTGGATTTTAATGTGGAAAGGGCTGATTCGACATTCTCCTCTACAAACCCTGCATCTGGTTTTAGCTCTGCTAGTTTTCTGTGTATGCGTCCTGTGGTATATTCATCTGACATTCCAAGCTGCCTTTTTGCCCAGTAATGCACCGAGGCTAGCAGTTCTAGTTCCCTAGGCTACCTTCCACTTGTAAAGTGTACCATCTCGTTCATTTTTTTGTCAGCCTGCTCTGGGAACTTGATCTCTGCAAAATACTGATTATGTGACTTTACAAACGTCATGCTTCTTGTGTGGATTCCGTCTTTTTTTGCAGGCAGGTCTTCCACCTTTATTCTTTTATTGCTCACAAAATCACGTACTGTTTGCTGAATTTCTCCAGAAAACGGCCCATGGTCTTTCCATTTGAAGGTAAGCAGGTTGAATGCCTCATTAAAAAAATACATGCTCTTTTGCAGTGCCTTTTTGCCCATCACTCCCGGAGTTTTGGCCTTTTCACCATCTGTGGCCTTTTTTACCAGCAGCAAGACCGGGTCATTCCTTGTTGGCTCCGTCATGATGCCCCTCTGATATTGATCAACCCCAGTAAAGCCGGTTTGTGTATGCCGGGGGCGAGTTTCGAACTCGCGACCTCCAGATTATGAGTATTGCCTTAGTTGGAGAACCCTTAGAGTCTGCCAAGTTATCTGGCACTCTAACCAGGCTGAGCTACCCCGGCTCAAAAAACCATCACTGTATCTTCTTTTTAAATGATTATTGTCTGGCTATCTTCTTCCAGCTGATCTTTTCCTTTTGCACCCAGAGGAATTTTTTCTGCAGCGCCGCGGCGTACAGCTTTTTCCGTCTTTTTCATCCTTTTTCATTCCTAAAAACTGCATACTGCCGAAATTCCACGGTATACGCACATCAATTTAACGTAGGGGTTCAGGCTAGCCTGAGAACAGCTCCTTTGACATGTACCTTTCAAACTCGATGTCCGTCTTCATCTTTCTTGCCTCCATGAACATGGCCGCATCCGTCCCTGCCGTATATCTTGGCAGGATCTCCTCGTCATGAATCGCCCCGATGATTACACTTGCCACCTGAGACGGCTCGGTTCCCATCTCGACCATCATTTTGAGTCCTGACAGGATGTTGTCAGTCATCTCCTTGTACTTGGGGTCTGACCTTGACTCTGGAATCCTCATAGAGTCAAAAAAGTTCGTCTTGGTGACTCCGGGCTCGATAAGCGTAGTCTTTATCCCAAACTGCCCCAGCTCGTACCTGAGGCATTCGCTTAGCCCCTCCAGCGCAAATTTCGTGCTGATGTATGCCGTGGATCCCGGCAGTCCAATCCTCCCTACCACCGAGCTGACGTTTACGATGATGCCGGATTTTTGCCTTCTCATCGTGGGGGCAACCTGCTGAATGATTCTGACTATGCTGAAGAAATTGGTCTCAAACTGCATCCTGAACTCGTCCAGGGTGACGTCCTCTGTACATCCAAACTGCCCGTAGCCGGCGTTGTTTACCAGCACGTCGATGCACCCCTTTTCGGATGTGATCTTTTCAACTGCCTTTTTTACGGACTCGCCGTCGTCTACGTCCAGCTCTATTGCCTCCAGAGGGAGACCCTCCTTTTTGGCAGTCTCCAAAAGCTTTGCAGCCTTTGAGGTGTCCCTCATGCTTGCAAACGTATGATATCCGTCCCTTGCCAGCGCCAGTGACGTCTCATATCCGATACCAGTAGAGCTGCCCGTAACCAGTGCCACCTTGGCCATGGCCTTTCACGACCGCCGCTCTTAATATCTCATGTCATGCTTATGCCGGTAAGAGCTTACCACTCGGGCAGTACTGTAGTGCGCACAGCAAAAGAATGGATCATAATTTTGACACTACATATTTCGATAAAAAAATGCTCGGCTTTCAACTGCACGCACTACGGCGCTGCGTCCCCGTTGGACACTGATCAATGCGACCATCAAATCCAGATGTATAACAGCACGTTGTTTGCCTGCCTCCTTTTGATGGCCGGCGTCAAGCGAGAAACTGGGACCGGGAGGTTTACGGGAATCGTGAGCGTGCATCTGCTGACACGGCCAAGCGACGTATGCTGAGAATCTCCCTGTACAGCTTCCGTTCTCGCGAGCGCCATGCCTCAAGTTATGCTTGGCAGCAAGACAATGACGGCAGTTCCATTCGCATTTTGCCTAGCTGGCCTAGTTGCGCATGTGCTCTGGCAGGTCCTCTGATGCCCATCCTCTGTCGATCAGCTTTCCGACAGAGGTGCTCTTTACGCATGCCGGAGTCCATGCCAGGTTTTTGAAGACCAGCCTCATGCCCTCGTTGCACCTGATATCGTACAGATCCGTGGTATGCTCCAGCTGCTTTCGGGGCGGCTCGTAAATCGTCATATCCGCCTGCTTCTCGTGGTAGGCCGGTGATATCTTTAGAATCCTGTCGTCATTTTGGGCGGGGATTCCCCTCCCGTCCCGGTTGCTCGTCAGGATGTATACGTTGCCCTCATCATCCACTGCCACGTCTCTCAGCCTTCCATAGTCCCCTGCAAAGTACTCCTCGGAGCTGATCACCTGGTTGTTTTCCAGATCCAGCTTGACTGCCTGAAGGTGTTTTCCGGCAAGTGCGGCCATCAGGAACTTGCCTGAAAACTCCGGAATCTCCTCTGAGTCATAAAACGTGGCACCGGAGGGCGCCCATACCGCACTTCCGCTGTGCAGGATAGCCGTCCTCATCCCCTCTTCCGTCTCATCCCCTATGATGTCCGGCCAGCCGTAGTTTGCTCCTCTTTCTATCACGTTGATCTCATCGTGCGCAAAGCCGCGCTCTCCGGACGGTCCGTGCTCGGAGACTACCAGCATGCCTGTGACGGGATCCCAGTCCAGCCCCTGGGGGTTTCTGTGCCCAAGCGAGTAGACGGCTGATCCCCCAAACGGGTTGTCTCTGGGTATGCTCCCGTCTGAGTTTATGCGCAGAATCTTTCCGCCCAACGAATCCAAGTCCTGGGCCAGTTCCGGCCTCCCGGCCTCTCCCGTGGTTATGTAGAGCGTGCCGTCGTCTGCAAACCTTATTCGGCCGCCGTCGTGTATTGGGCCCCCTGGAATCCTGTCAATCAGGACAAGCTCGTCTGTCAGCTTGCCGCCGTCCTCGGTGAGCCGTACAACCTTGTTGTATGTGAAGAGGAGATCCGCATACGTATAGTACACATAGACGTAGTGATTCTCCTCAAAGTCAGGATCCAGCGCTATTCCTAGCAGTCCCCCCTCCACAGAACCCACATCCAGCTCCTTTACAGGCTCGTCGAGCACCCTGCCGCTCTCAAGGATCCTGATCTGTCCTCCCCTCTCGGTAAAGAAAATCCTACCATCTGGGGCAAAATCCATCGCCCATGGTACCCTTAGATTCTCTGCAACGGTCTCTACCTGGAGGCCAGGCGAGACTGCAAACGCGTGCGGGACTGCCGCGGCCACGCACACTGCAAAAAGAAAAGCCGCAAATCCCCTCATACCAGCGGTCTGTCCCCCTTGGCAGGTTCCACGATTACGGTTCTCTCTCCGTCCATCATCCTTTGAAATACCTCCATTGACGAGTGCTTGTGCAGAAACTCATTGTTGTTCCCGCACCTGTACGAGAACGTACACCTCGGACATCCCGACTCGCTCTTGCACGGGCACTCCCTTACGATGGACAGGCTGCGCTCCGCTGCCCTCTCGAACCTGTCATACAGCGCCCTGCTTGCGCCGCTGCCCCCTATCGCCCCGTCGTAGACGAAAATCAGGCCTGACGTGCCCAGTGATATGCCTCCCAGATCCTGGGAGACCCCGCCGGTAATCATGTTGCTTCCCTCAATTATCACGTGCTCTGCTGCATGGTATCCGCTTGCCTCCACATAGTCCTCGTCGTCTGCCATGGCAATGGCATCTGATGGCCTGGGCGCATGAAACACGATTCCCTTTGTAACAAAGTCGTACTCCAGCGGTTCGTCCAGCGATGCCTTTTCCCCCTGTGCGACCTGCTGTCCCAGCTCTATGTTGACGTATCCGTGAACCTGTTTTTTAATGTGCAGCCTGCAAAATGCGACCTCGGTTCCCAGCGCATCCCTTTTCTCATAGATCTCGTCTATTGTCGGCCATTCCTTGGTAAGTGCCTTTGTATAATACGGATAGTCCCTGGGGATCCTTTCCAGCCTTGCAAGGTTTTTCTCCGGATACTGCAGCTCCCGGACCCTGTACCTGATCCCGCCCAGAAAGTATACTGCGTCCTTGTGCAGCTCCTCCAGAGCTATTGGCAGGATCCTGTCTCCTACCTTTTTTGAGTCAAGAAAGATGTCGATTGATTTTCCGATCCCCCTTATGCTGTATTCTGCCAGCATGGGGCCGATTATGTCAAGATTTGGAACGTACCGACCTTCAAGCTCCTTTAGGCTGCCCTCCCGTATGTGCCTTGAAACCACCTCTGAGTGCTCCTTGAGCTCGTGCCTTGATATCGGCCTGTCGCACGCCATTGCCAGCGTTTGGAACTCCTCGACAAACGGATTCTTCGGATCAATGTATGACTTTTCCACGTCGTCAAAATAGTCCTGCGGGTGGTTCTTGTAGTACTGTGATATTGGGTCGTTTCCTAGTGCCAAAAACGCATAGCCCTTCTGGCCCTTCCTGGCTGCGCGGCCTATTCTCTGAAATAGCCTGTTTACCGGGACGGTAGACGAGATCACCCCGTCCACGTTGCCCACGTCTATGCCCAGCTCAAGCGTGGGGGTGCAGGAGATGGCATCAAGCCTGTCTTCCTTGAACTCCCTTTCCACGTAGTTCCTGTAGTTGGCCATCAGCCCCGCCCGGTGGACCCTGATGTTGATCCCCTGCCGCCTTGCCTGCATTGCAAGCAGCTCCGAGTTCAGGTGCGAGTTGCTAAAGATCATGGTCTTGTGCCTTTTTGCCGTCAGCTTTCTTGCAAGATCCACCATCAGTGCCCTCTGGGTCCTAAGCGACGGAAAGATCATGACAAAGTCCGTTTGCCCCCTCCTTCCGGCACCCCTGATGAGCCTCATTTTCTCCCCAAGCAGGTCTTCGCAGAACCTCTCGGCATTCTCCACTGTAGCCGAGGCGCAGACAAACTGAATCCTCCCGCACAGCCGCTTGAGTCGTTTTATGATATAGTGTACGTTTGATCCAAATATTCCAGAGTAGACGTGCACCTCGTCTATTACCATGAACCTTACCGTCCTTAGCAGCGAGGCAAACTTAGTCTGATGCCACATGTGGTAGTGAAGCACGTCAAAGTTTGTAACTATGATCTGTGGAGGACTGGACAAAACCTCACTTTTCTTGGCCTGATCCGTATCCCCGTCATACACTGCCACGCCGACTCCGATCTTTTCTGCAAGCTTTGAGATCTTTGGATACTGATCCCTGGCCAGCGCCTTTGTGGGATATACAAACACCGCAAAGACGCATCCGGATATGTCGCCTGATTTTATTTTCTGTATTGCCGGAATCATAAAGGCCTCGGTTTTTCCCGAGGCCGTAGGCGCCTCGATTACTATGTTCTGGCCATACATGATTTCCTGAATCGCATCCTCCTGGAACTTGTAAAGCCTCAAGATCCCGTTTTCCCTCAGATGCCTTGACAGCTCCTCCTGCATGATGACCTCGCCAGTCTCTGCGCCCATCTCGGGCTCGGGATTTCTGATTACCGTATAGTGCGAGATATAGTCGCGCCTTGAGAATAACGCCGACTTTGTAATCTCATCGGGCGCGTTCCTGCCTATCATCTCCCTGATCTCCGCCTCCCCCCTGACCAGTCCCTGGGCCTGAAGGCCGTCGTGGGAGCTTTTCGCCTCCGAAATCTCACCGTTGTCATGCATTGTCAGAAAGTCAAGGTATGCCTCGTCTGGATTCTTGGAAAATCCCATCACTGCCTCGATGCCACATGAGGCGCAGGAGACTGCCGTCTTTTTGTTAAACGTCTTTTGAAACTCCAGTCTTTGCTTGCACTTGGGACAGGGATACTTCAATGATCGCTTGGATCACCTCGGTGATTTATTGTTTGGGAGATCCATGCCTTCCATCATGCCTGTACACCGGTTCGGGCCTGTGGGCAAATGGTCAACGATAGTATGACCGGTGTCGACTATTGTACACCCAAGTTATCCATCCTCGATGTTCCTGCTGAATATGGAAAGCCGTACCTCACAAGTATCTGCATCCCACAAGAGGCTCGAGGCTGCACTAAAAAAGGCCAAAACCAGGCAGGCGGTTTTGAATGCGTACCGGAAGCACAAGAAGGAGCATGAAAAGATACTTGCAAAGCACCTCAAGGAAGAACCCACGCGGGTCAGCAGGATAAAAAGCAGGATCGAATACAGGTAGGAACACATCCTGCAAGCCGGACTGGATACCCACTCCGTCTTTTTCACAAGGCATGACATTATTAAGCAGGCTCGTGTCATCCACCTTCAACTTGACATCTGCCGCATTTGATGAAATTTACAACGCCGACTGCATCACCGGAATGCAAAATATCCCCAAGAATAAAATCGACCTGATCATCACTGATCCTCCCTTTGCAATAGGCTTCAAGGCTGCGCGTGGAAACTACAACAGAACGGGCTCGCGCGTAATGGGGGGATACGGCGAGATAAGACCCGAGGACTATTACGATTTTACGCGCAAGTGGATGGGCGAGTCATTCAGGGTTTTAAAGGACTCTGGAAGCATGTATGTCTTTTCGGGATGGAACAACCTCAGGGATATCCTTACTGTACTAGATGAGACGGGATTCCACACAGTAAACCACCTGATATGGAAGTATCAGTTCGGCGTGGTAACAAAGAAGAAGTTCGTCACCTCCCACTATCACTGCCTGTACGTGTGCAAAAATAACGACAAGAGGAGGTTTTACCCGTTTTCACGCTTCAAGCAGTCCGACAGGGACTCCAATGGACACTCCCTGCATTATCAGGACAAAGAAGACGTCTGGAACATAAAGCGTGAGTACTGGATCGGGGATGAAAAAACGCCCACCAAGCTTCCCTCCGAGCTGATTAAAAAAATACTGGAATACTCTAGCAAAAAAAACGATGTCGTGATGGATCCATTCCTGGGATCCGGCCAGGTTGCCGTGGTAAGCAAGATGAACCAGCGCCGCTATGTCGGATTTGAGATAGTCCCAGAGTATTTCAGGTTTGCAAAAAGGCGCCTAGACGAGAATCTTTACCGCATAAAAACTAGGTAGGCTCCCCGTCGATGCCCTTCTGCCCAATCTTGTCGCTGATCACCTTTCTCAGCTCGTCCGTGCTCATTCCGGCAGGATCAATTCCAAGCGACTTTGCAATCATTTCAAATTTCTGCCTCTCGTTTTCCACGGGGCCCGTTATGTTTACATTCTGACTGGCCGCCTCGCTGATCTGCGTACTGACCTCGCTTTTTGCCCTCTTGTATTCTGCAGAGGCCCGTCCGAGCTTTTTGGCGGCATCGGGAAGCCTGTTCGTGCCCAGGATCAGCACAAGGGCGGCAAAGATTATGATGATCCACTCGCTTCCACCTATATTCAGGGACGGATCCATGTGGTGCTGTTGCCTGTCTTTCTAAATTAAGATTTGGAGGCTCAAAAGTTCATTTGCGCTATGCGCAGCAGATCTACTATGCGTCCTGCGGCCTCCTCTGGGTGGTGTTGGGCAATCTCGGACCACTCTACCTTGATGCCGCTCCATCCGTCCGTGTGCCATGCCCCGATGGGCAGCCTCCGCCCTAGGATTTTCTCATTAAACGGCCACGGACTGACGTACAGGTAGGGCATCGGATACCTTTGATCCCCCGGGGATATTCCTATCCCGATCTGTCCGTCTGGGCCTCCTGTAAACCATTCCACTGAGAAATCAAAGTGGTGCGGCCACAGGTGAACCTGCGTAAACCTGCCTTGCAGGCCCATCCGAACAATCTCCAAGACCTTTTTGGCATGTGCTGCAAAAAACCTGTACATGTCCAGATCCTCCCGCCGGGGGTTCTCCAGCGACCCGACCTCGACGTCGATGCCCGTTTTTTGCAGGATGCCTTTTATTGAATCCGAGATACTGTCGCTTAAGACATCGACATAATGGCCCACCTCGTCATCAAAAAACAGTAGCCTTCCAGTAGTCAGGTGGATCTTGATTTCCATTTTGTTGTTCAGGATCCCAGTCGTGATCTCGTCGTTGCTAAAGTATAGTGACTGGTGTCCAGAGTGCGGAAGCTCCTCTATGCAGCTCTCCTTTATCCTTCCAATCACCCTGCAGATCTGCTGCAGTTCTGTTATTCTCAGCGGCTGCCTGCCTTGCATTATGCCTCACACTGGCTCTGTCTGTTAATATCTGATGTGCATCATTCCTTTGCCTGCATCCTGTGCGTATGCAGCGACCTTCTCTTGATGATGGATACCACGCCCACGCCGATCCCGATTATGGAAAATACGATGTACGGCGAGTCGTTTCCCTGAAACTGGGATATGTATCCTGCAGTTATCGGCCCTATCGCCCAGCCTATTCCAAAGACCGTCTCGTACGCCCCAATTATCGCACCGGAGATCTCCCTCCTTGTCCTAGTCAGGATTATCTCCAGCGTAAGCGGAAAGAATATGCCCAGTCCGAACCCCATGAGCAGCAGCGATACGGCAAACTCCGCGATGGATCCTGCCACGTATGCAACCAGCAGCCCGGCGGCTATTGAAAACGACGCAGAAATCAGGGTGGCCGCCGTGTGCCTTGCCAGCCTGCCTCCGGCGGCCAGTGTTGCAACCCGGGAGATTCCAAAGACAAAGTACAGGAAAAGAATGTCCGCATCTGACATTGCATTATCATTCAGGAATGCCGGAAATATCGACAGAACCATCCCAAATGACGCCGTGCAGTAGACCAGCATCATGATTGTGGTCGGAAATCTGACAAACTGTCTCAGGGAGCCGAGCGAAAAGCCGGCATGCCTTCTTGCAACTCTGGCCCTTGCAGACATTAGCGATGTGATTATCGCGGCGGCCAGAACTACCGCAGTTATCTGGAACAGCACCCTGTGTGCAACGTCCATGCCCTCCACCAGGACATTTCCCAGCAACGGCCCTGCCATAAAGCCGATTACAAAAAACATCGCAAACAGCGAAATGTTTCTGACCCTGTCTTTTTCTGTACTTGCGTTTGAGATTATGGACTCGCACGGCGGCCAGAAAAACGCATGGGCGACGCCTGTCATTATTCTGTATCCCATGATCTCGGGAACCGACTGTGCAATCGACAGCAGGTATACTGAGACCGAGTTGATGACTGCCCCGAGCGCAAGCAGGTACGAGTTGTTGAATCTGACCAGCAGGATTCCTACAAACAACGGAATGAACATGTAGGGAACAAAGTTTGCCAGCCCTATGAGGCCCAGCTCAGAGTATGACGCGCCGATGTCGTTTTTTGCAAATACCGGCAGCATCGGACCGTGCATGCCGTAGGATACCCCTATGATCAGGCCTGTGACAAAAACCAGCACGAGTACCGGCTTCATTTGTATGCTGCAACCATTATTGCCCCGCCCATAAGATCCTTCTCAAACACTACCCTGGAGAACCTCTCTGACAGCATCTCCTCGAGTTTCCTGTTCTGTGGCCACCGCCTGAATGTCCCATAGAGCGTACCGAACTTTAGTCCCAGTCTGCCCCCTGCCACCAGTGCAATGACTGGCAAAAACACCCGCAGGTATACGGCCACGCCTGCACGAATGAGCGGCGCATCGGGCTTGCCTAGGTCTACAATGACAAGCCTTCCACCCATCTTTAGCACCCGGTGAATCTCCGAGATTGCAACCTTGAGGCTGATCGCATCCCTTAGCGAATACCCGCAAAGTACCGCGTCAAACCCTCCGTCCCTGAACGGAATGTGCTCAAAGACGCCGCTTGCCATGTCCGGGGTCTTTTCAAAAAACATGCCGGTGTTTTTTAGCATGGGAACCAGCGGATCATAGAGCGTGACTGACAGGTCATCATCGCACAGGCCAAGGGCCGTCTTGGACATGTTCCCAAAGCCCGAGCCTGCATCAAGCACCCTGTCTCCGGGCAGAACCCTGCCTGAAATCCCCCTGGACCTGTGCCCCCCGTCCTTGCCCAGCGAGATGTACGAGTTAACCCTGTCATATACCGGAATGATCTCCCTTAGGACCCCGATTACCTCGCTCCAGTAGCTGCCGCCCAATCCCAAGACTAGCCACCAAGAACCCCTGTTTTTTGAAGGGAACTATTCGTGCTTGAACCTTTGAGCTGCCAGGTCAGAGTATTTGGATAGTTCTTCATCTGAAATTCTCTCCAAAACCTTCCTTTCAGTAGAGACCTTTGCCATTTTGATGTGTCTGGTATCCTGCCTGTTTTCGGCCTTTAGGTTGATTGACGCAATCGCAAGTGCTGCTGCATCATCCAGACTCATGTCCGCCGAGTATGATTTCTCTAAAAAGTCAGTTGCCTCGTCTGAGCCCGCCCCGATTGCGACTGCAGAGTACGGGACAAACGTGCCGCTTGGGTCGGTAACATAGAGTGCCTGGCCCTTCTGGTCGACGCCTGCGATTATCAGCGCCACTCCGTACGGCCTGACCCCCGAGTACTGCGTGAATTGGTGGCACTGGTCTGCCAGATACTTTGCAACGGTCTCGACCTCCACGGACTCGTCATAGTTGAGGCGGTTTCCTGCAGAAAACGTCCTTGCATTGTCCACCTGGACTCTGGCATCTGGGATATACCCGGCAGCTGCCACCCCGATATGATAGTCTACTTGGAAGATCTTCTGGGTTATTTTTGATGTTTGCAGTGCGCGCGGCTTTTCCTCGACGGCAACAATTACCCCCTCCTTGCTTCTTACGCCTACGGCCAAGGTTCCCCTTTTCACGGTCTCTATGGCATATTCGACCTGGTATATTCTGCCGTCCGGGGAATACATTGTAGGCGTCATGTCGTATCCGCGCGAACCCATCATTTCATTTCGAGTCCCTCGCCAGTCAATTTAAGGGTAATTGTGGGGAGCCGAATGTCCAAAAATGTCCCGTACCGCCGGCCTGAAATTGCCCGTATCGGTGCAGGCAGGCCTGTGGGAAAAACCGGACAGTTCTTGGCAGCCTGAAAAGGTTAATAAAAATAAGAAACAATCCAGTGTGAAATGACCCTTGAGACCGGCAAGGCCCTGTTCAGCGAGCAGATTAATCAGATTTGCACGCAGTTGGGAACCTCAAAGCACGAGGCATTCTCGCGGTGGATATGCGAGGAGATTCTTGACATTACAAACGAGGAAAAGATCGACGAGGCAGTATCGATCGGCGGCAAGGACGACTGTGGGATCAATGTCTTTCATGCAGACGACATGGGGGACGACGCCGAGCAGCATGTATGCTGGATTCAAGTAAAATTCAGCGAGACCCTTGATTACCATGTCGACAGGGAGGAGGTAGAGTCATTTGCAAGCACGCTAGGCCACCTGAGAGACTGCCCGGATCACGCAAACATGACATTCATGCAAAAGTCTGCAGAATTTGTCCGGATGGAAGAGAAATACCCGCATGTCAAAAAACGGATGATCCTTGCAGTGGCAGGACGGCTAGGCGATCAGGCAAATGACTTGATCAATGATCCCGAATGGAGGAAGGAGAGGCTTCCTGATCCCGACGTACGGCTGGAGATACTGGACTTGGACGACATTCTTTCGCACGTGACGGCTCCGTGCACACCCGGCCTGAGGATAGAGTTTGACGGCAAGGTCATAGAGCGAAAAGACACGGAGACTGGAAAAAAATCCGTTCTCGGACACGTTCGTGCCGACTTGCTAGTAAATATGGCAAGGGATCACAGGGGATTGCTGTTCCTTGCGAGTCCTAGACAGGCCATCGGGGATACTGCCCCGACACACAGGGTTATTCTCGACACGCTCCGTGACGATGACGAGAGGCAAAGGTTCTGGAGGCTGAACAACGGGGTTACGGCCATATGCACTGGCCTTGAGCCCGCAGGCAATTCGGCATACAACGTTGAGAACTTTAAGATCGTAAACGGCAGGCAGACCATATACACACTGGAAAAATCCACCCATCCCATCGATGACGTGTTTTTGCTGCTGATAATACACGAGACGGCAGACGGCGAGGAGGGCAACCTGATCAGAGGCGCCACAAATGCGCAGAATCCGATCAGGCCGGCGGATCTGGCGACGAGCTATCCGGAGATGGCCGAGATGGTGCTGCAGTGCCGCAGGGACTTTCCAGAGTTTTACTTTGAACGGAAGACAAATGGATTTGGTGCCGCAGCAAGGTCGGTACGGGCCAGAGTGACCCACAGACGCGTCATGGATAAGGGCTCCACGGCACGGGCGTATTACGCATACGCGATAAATCCGGCCGATGCCATGGTGCCAGACAAGGTACTGTTTTCCACAGCCGGCTACTCGGATCACTACGAGAGGGTGTTCAAGGACAGGAACATCAGGGATCTGGTCGTACCGTACATCTTCATGCAGATGCTAGACGGACTACACCGCAAGTGGTGTGGCGAATTAAAGGACGTCCAGTCTGAGAAGACATCCCGAGACAAGTGTATAATGAGCAAGGATGCCATCAAATACTTTATCATGAGGTTTATCTACGAGTCCATGGCCGGCATTGATGGCTCTAGGAGAGAATCGATCAAAGACAACATGATAGAAAGATTCCGGGCTCTCAAGAAGGGCGACCCGTTCCCACAGGAGTTCATCGGCATTGCACAGTCAGCCTATGATGTCTTTATGTCCAGCTTTGATTCTGACAGACGGAAGACGTGGCCTGAGGATCTTATCGGAAGGATCAGCCAGAAGAATTACCGGGAACGGCCCGACGACGTGCCCAGCCCGTACGACATGATGTCTGTGCTCAAGCAAAGGGGCGACAGGCTGCTTCCGCACCTGCTCCAGATGCGAGAGCGCGTGATAAGGCAGCGCGGTGATGCGGTCAGGGACAGGCTGTTGGAGCTGGCCGCCGATGCAAGCTAGCCACCGGAACGGCTGATGCCTGGCAACGACACGTCAATGGATGTCTTGATGGCCCGGCGGGGCCCTGCCTGGGCTGGGCGCGGATATCTGGGCTGAATTTGGACACGAATTGGAAATATGGTTTTAAGCCAAATCCCATACATACAGTTAGAGTACGCATGAGCACGGCACAGCTGTTGGAGTTCAAAGAGCAGATCCAAAAGGCCACCGAAGCCTCAAGCCATAAAGCTGATCGACAATCCAGAAAGCTGCTGGTCTACGTGTTTACCGGAACCAGGGGCGGCTTTACACGGCTTCGGATCACCATGATGCTGTTGGATAGGCCATATAACACGCACCAGCTTGCACAAGAACTGGGTTTTGACTATAAGGCAATCCAGCATCATCTCAGGGTCATGGAAAAAAACAACTTGGTCTGTAAAATCGGAGGAAGGTACGGCGCACTATACCACGTTTCCATCTTTCTAGAGTACAACATTTCTGCGCTAATTGATGCAATTGACAGGCTTGAATATAAGATGAACTCTAAAAAGGTCTACATCTGATCTGCATCTGCCAAGACTTGAGCTAGGCCTTCCTTGTAGCTTGGAAACTTTATCTCAACCAACTCGGCGATCTTCTTGTTTGATGCTCTGGTTGGAGTCGTCAACAGTCTCACCGCATCCCCTCCCAGCATCCCCTTGGCCAGAAATACCGGAACGCTTCCCAGACGTTTTATCCCCATCTTGTCTGCGACAAAATTAGCAAAGTCCCTGAACAGTGCTGGATGCGAGTCTGTCACGATAAAACTCTCATCGTACCGCCGCTTCTCCCCGATTGCCACAAGCGCATTTACGGCATCCTCCACGTGTACAAAACTTCTAAAATAATCCCCGGCCTTGGGCATCTTGAACCTGCCGTTTTTCATCCTGTCCATGAGCTGTGCTGTAAACCATCCTCCGTTTCCATACACCTCCCCAAGATATGCGGTGGTAAAGCCGATGGAGGCCTCCCTGCACTTTTTCTCCATGTGCCTCTCTGCGGCCAGCCGTATCCTTGCAAACTCCGTATCCGGGTTCTTCTCCGTTGACTCGTCAATGACCTGATCAGAGTGCCCAAAGACCCCCAGGCCTGACACATAGACGACGTGCTTGGATCTGTCCTTGATTTTGTCAAACAGGTTTGCCGTGCCCTCAAAGTTTACCTGCCGCTGAATTTTTTTGTTCCTTTCAAGGGGCGTGACTGCAGCCAAGTGATATGCGACATCAAAGTCACCGTCAAATGCCAGCGATCTGTCCGTTATGTCCCCCCTTACCGTCTTTATTTTAGGAGCCGAGACGTCGTTTTTGTTTACAAGCGCCGTCACCAAATGTCCCCTCTCGGCTAGCCTGCCGACAAGCCTAGAACCGATAAAGCCCGAGGCACCGGTAACTAGGACCTCCATATCCTGCCCACCGGCGTGCCTTATTTTAGTATTTGAAGCCAAAGACCGGTAAGAGTTTACCCTCCCCAGAAAATACGGCGTGGGGAGCATTGTGATCAGAGCCTTGGCCGGAAGTGTCGCCTCGGGGGCAGACTCTTGCCAAAGACTCGCCTTGAATTTTTTCCAGGATCAGACTTAAATAGAATTTGGCGTCAGAAAGGATCGATTATCTTGGTAAAAGCAGATCCATTTGATAATGCGACGCAGCAGGTCAACGACGCCTGTGACATTCTGGGAATCAAGGACAAGGGAATGCGGGAGTATCTTGCAATGCCAAACAAGCTCCTGCGTGTAAAGATTCCAGTAAGGATGGATGACGGAAAGATCCGCGTCTTTACAGGATTCCGGAGCCAGCACAACAACGATCGCGGCCCGTACAAGGGCGGAATCCGGTTCTTTGACCCCGAGGGAGGCGTCAAATACATGGAAAGGGAGGTAATGGCCCTCTCGTCATGGATGACCTGGAAGTGCGCAGTAGTCGACGTTCCACTCGGCGGCGGAAAGGGGGCCGTCTTTGTCAATCCGAAAAAAGAAAAGCTAAGCGACGCAGAGAAGGAGCGAATCACGAGAAGATTCGCCTTTATGATTTCTGAAATCATCGGGCCTGAAAAGGACATTCCTGCGCCTGATGTTTACACGACGGGAAAGGAGATGACCCAGATCATGGATACGTTTGGCAAGCTCCATGGCAACAAGCACCAACCCGGCGTTATTACCGGAAAACCAATCCCGATGGGCGGCTCGCTTGCAAGAAACGTGGCTACTGGGTTGGGCACCGCATACTGTGTAAGAGAGGCAGCAAAGTCCTTGAAGATAAAACTCAAGGGCGCAACGGTCGCCCTTCAGGGGTTTGGCAATGCGTCGACCTTTGCAGGCCAGTATCTCGAGGAGATGGGGGCAACATGCATCGCGGCAAGCGACTCCAAGGGCTCAATACTCGCACCAAAGGGGTTCTTGGTGTCAAAGCTGCTAGAGCACAAGCAAAAAAAGGGCACAGTCGTCGGCTTTCCGGGAAGCAAAAAGATCACGACTGAACAGCTACTTACAACCAAGTGTGATGTACTGATTCCGGGCGCACTGGAAAACCAGATCGATGCAAAAATCGCAAAGAACCTAAAGTGCAGGATTATCGGCGAGGCGGCCAACGGCCCCACACTGCCCGAGGCGGATCCCATAATCTACAAAAAGAAGATTGTCGTGGTTCCTGACATCCTTGCAAACTCTGGGGGCGTGTGCATTTCCTACCTGGAATGGGTTCAAAACAACCAGGGGTTCTACTGGAGCTTCGATGAGGTGGCGCAAAAAATGGAGAAAAACATCACCACCGGGTTCCGGGACACGCTTGCACTCTCGAAAAAGCACAAGATCGACATGAGAAAGGCCGCCATGGTACTTGCAGTCTCGCGGGTGGTTGACGCATTCAACCACAGAGGCCTCTGGCCGTAAACCTTCCCCTTATTTCAAAACGATTCATCTATTCGACAAATCGCACTTTCTAGTTATCCGGCCGTATCTGAAAATTATTTCGCTCAAGTCAGTAGTTCCTCGATGTACTTTTGCAGGCACGATAATTACGCAATTTGCCGAGATTTTTTGACCATCATACTATAGATCAGGTGGTGTGCCAACCATCATCATGATACCAACACAAAACGACGTGTTTGCACACCAGTTTGACATAACATCGAGACAGTTTAAAACATTGCGACGGCGGTTTCCCAAGCTCGGGCTGGCCGTCTCAAAGAGTCGCAACGCAGTGTATGACCACATCGACGCACTGCGCGTTCTATATTTCATGTCTGAGAGGAGGATGTTTGCAGAATCTGCCGTGACGCACCTTCGCAGGCGGGCCTCAAAATGCAGCAGGCAGCAGCATGACGACGGGGCTGCCTCCAAGGGCGGCGCGTATAGTTGCCGTACGCCTAGTCCGGACTGGATCCTAAAGGCGATCCGGGGCGTCAGCCTGGATGATGCGCAAAAGTGGTGCAGCTCCATGCTGCAGCATACGGTAAGGTGCGCCCGCAGGTCAGGCATGCTGCACAACACGGACGTCGTGGCAGTGGACGTTACCGACGTGGAATACTATGGCAAGGGCCTGGAGGATATCACCAGAAAGTCAAAGCCCAAGAACGGCACGTCGACGTTTCTCTCGCACATTACCATGCACGGAATAGGATCAGATGACGGGTCTGACCTCGTGCTTTCCTCGCTACAGCTTCCAAAAGAGGCAAAACTGGCTGATTTCGTGCCTAAAATGATCCGCAAGGCGTCCAGATCAGGGATGAGGATCAAGACGTTCCTGTATGACCGCGGGTTCTTTAACGTGGACTGCATGAGGGCTGCAGAAACAAGCACGGGCAGCTACATCATGCCTGCCGTCAAGAACAGGAGGATAGTGGCGGCAATAGAGGAGCATGACCGCGGAGAACGCGGTGCGGTATCAAAATATACAATGACCAACAAGGACGGCAAGAGCGCCACATTCAGGCTAGTCATTGTGGAAAAGGACGAGGTAGAAAAGGACGGCACGGCAGCAGCAAAGAAGGACAAGGTAGAGGAGACCATAGCCGACAGGTATCTGGTCTTTGCCACCAACATGTCTGCTAAAAGTGCAGAGGCAGTCATTGAGCAGATACCGGAGGAGTACCGCAGTCGGTGGGGAATCGAGACCGGGTTCAGGGTGATCAAGGGGATAATGGGCAAGACGTGCAGCAATTCCCCGGTCGTCAGGCTGCTGCTGTTCTATATGTCTGTCATACTAGACCTTATGCGTAATCGACCGGATCGAAATATTCCGACGGTGGCCGGCCATACATGCAAGGCTGACGGCATCACATGACGTGTATGAGGGCGGCAGAGTCCGTATATAGTGCAGCTACGAGCCATTACAGCTGGTAAAAACTACAGTATAGTGCGGCATCGTGTGGCGCCGCAATGCGCTCCGTATCGTGGTATCAGAACCCATGCATGAGCTTCTTGTTCCGCTTGTCCCACAGCAGCCTAAAGTTGGCAAGCCCGGCCGTCACCTGGAACTCCCTGTCGAACTCCTCGGCGGTCCCGTCGTACGGATCACGCATCCGCTTGTACTGCTTTATCCGTCCTATGGCGTGCTCTACTGTCACCCTCTTGCTGCTTATCCTCCTGTTCTGCGCTTTCTGTTTCTTTGTAAGCTTGCCTTTCCTTGGCTTCTTGTCGGGCTGCACGGATGTGGCCCCGGGATACACCTCCTCGATTCCCATGTATCCCAGATCAGAGAACATCTTTACCTTCTCGTCCTCGGGGTGCTTTCTGTTGCTGCGCATCCTGGCAGTCAGGATTCCCAGATCCGGTGGGTTGTTCTTTATCATGGTGAGGTCGTGCGTGCTTCCGGGCGCCGACTTGCTTGCATACATCGCCAGTCCCTTCTTGTCGGCAATCACCTGGGTGTTGCGCGTAAAGCTCTTCTTCTTGCCAGAGTATGCCTCCTTTCTTGGCTCCTTGTCTGTGGGGCGCTGTATGTCGATGTGCGTGCCGTCTACAATCACGGTCAGATCCGGGACGATCTTCTTGACTTCCTTGATCGTGCGGGCGTTTCGTATCTTTCGCGATACGGCGTCCGGCGTGGGCAGTATCTTGGTGAATATCATGTCGCAATACCTGAGGTACCTGCATACGGTGCTCTGGTCTATGCCAAAGAATGCCGCAAGCTGCTCCTGTGTCGGGTTTCCGTACTTGCGCATCAGCGACATCAGCAGGGCGTGGCGGTAGGACAGCTTGCACCGGTTTCCGGGCAAGTTGTCCTCGTCTTCTGAGAACAGGGGGCCTTCTGTGTGCTTTTTGGCAAGCTTCGTAAACCGGTCATATATGTAGTCAAACTGGCGGAGGTTCATCGACGTGGTGGGCTGCAGGGACCCGCCACCGATTATGTCATCGAGCACCTCGAGCCTGTGCATGAGGGCGGCGTTGTCCGCGGAGCGCCTGTCGTCATCCCAGGTTGCGGGCCACATCCGGCGCTCGGCGTCCAGCTGCTGTTCCAGCTGCCCTATCCTCTCCTGATCCCGCTCCTGCCTCCTGCCGTCCTGCCTGCTCTTCTTCTCGTACTCTCTGATCTCCTTCCTGTACTGCATCCTCTCCGTCCTGTCCCGCGCCTTCTCCTTCCTGTCCTGCCTGCTCTTCTTCTCGTGCCTCTTGATCCTCTTCTCATACTTCTTGATCTTCTTTTTGTCCCGCGCCTTCTCCTTCCTGTCCTGTACCTTCTCCTTCTCGTACTGCTCGATTCTCTTCTTCAGCAGTCGTATCTGCTCGGTCTCGGACTTTGCCATTACTCTTATGCGAGAATGGATCCCGGATCTAAATCAATCGTCTGAAAATAGTTGTGGTTTTGATCAAATATTTTCAACGTTGTAAGGTACAGTCGCGCGTGCGCCGGCCCTGACTTGCCTCATTTGTAGCCCGTGCGCCGGGGGCATCGCCGCTAATTTCGTTTACGCATAAGGTCTACTGTACAACCTGTGGAGGACTGCCGTGTTCATAGACGTGGAATCCAAGTGGGACGGATTTGCAGGAGGGAAGGGGTTTACCATGATGCTGTTTGTCGCGTGCATTGTCGATGCGGCCGACTCGTTTGTAAACGATCGCGGAAAGTAGCGGAGGTGCCGTGTCGGGTCTGCAAAAGTACATCTAGGAAGTACTGAAGTGACGTCGTATTGCCCTCCTGACTGTTTGTCAGCAACTGTGGTTCCCTTTGGGGATACCCTGCACCTGAAGGCCCGCGCAGGGGTCTCGCGCATCCCGGTCAAGGGATCTGTGCGTAGCCCACTCATAAAAAACGGATGGTTATGACCAGTATCCATATGAACTAAGTATTTTCCAGGATTCAGTCTTCCCAAATGTACCCGACCCATCGCGGTGCAGACGACCATATGCGGATCTGCAGGCAGCCTGTTTGAGCTGTTTCGAGTTTTAGAATCGCTTTGTGGGTTACTCTGGGAAGGCTGGGATTTCGTGATGTGGATAATGGCTTTCGCTATGGGGCATTATGCGCGGTCACCTCCCAACGCGCCGCGAGATCGAGACGACTGTCACATTGCTTACAAAGATGGCATAGCTGAAGAAATTCATTGAGGCGGTAAGACCATTGAGTACCTGCACAATAGACTTGACGGATTTCTGGAAAAATTATGGATAACGCCGCTTGACCCGTTCCAAATATTAAGCAGTTTTTGTGATTTGCCGCATGCCCGATGTCCTGATCATACAAAATACGAGAATCGAGGGATCTGGCAGTCTGGGGCGTCTGCTGGATGATGACGGATTCGACACGCGTACCGTTCATGCAAAAAACGAGCCGATTCCAGCCGACTCGTATTCGCTGCTGGTTGTCCTAGGAGGGCCCCAGAGTGCAAATGACAACCTGCAGTACCTGAGGGATGAACAGCAGCTAATCTGCCGGCATGTGGAGCAAGAAAAGCCCGTACTGGGAATCTGCCTGGGCTCGCAGCTCATCGCCAGAGCATTTGGAGCGTCCGTGACACGAGGACCCAAGACCGAAATCGGTTTTTACCATGATTTGAAACTAGACACAGACTCGAAGTTATTCTCTGGATTCTCAAACCCGTTTTCGGTCTTTCATTGGCACAGCGATACCTTTGGACTACCTGAAAATGCAACAAGGCTTGCACATTCTGAACTGTACGAGAACCAAGCCCTTCGGGTTGGGACTGCAGTAGGGGTGCAGTTTCATTTTGAGGTCAACCGGGACATGGTCAACCTCTGGCTTGACAACGCCGAAAAAAAACTGGAAGGCATACCCTACATAGATCCGCAAAGAATCCGTGATGAGATCGGCGTAAACATTTCCAAAATCGAGTCCAACATGCAGAACTTTTACAAGAATTTCAAAACGGAATTCAACCTTTGACCAAAGTTTAATATATTCAAGCAAGGTTGAATCGATCGAATTATGAGTTTGACTAAAAAAATCTTCGAGGAGGCTATGGAGACTGATCACAAGGTCATCACCGAGGAGCTGTCAAAGTCAATCCTCAAAAGTTACGGCGTCCGGGTTCCGCCATACGCGCTTGTAACCTCCGAGGCCGAGGCCGCAAAACAGGCAAAGAAGATCGGATTCCCGCTTGTAATGAAGATAGTCTCCCCGCAAATCCTGCACAAGACAGATGTCGGCGGGGTCAAGGTCGGAATCGACAATGCCGGCGACGTAAAAAAGACATTCAGGGACATGCACGGCAGGCTTTCAAAAAAGAAGGGCGTCAAGGTAAAGGGGATCCTCCTGGAAAAAATGGTTCCAAAGGGCGTCGAGCTGATCGTAGGCATACAAAACGATCCCCAGTTTGGACCGGTCATCATGGCCGGCCTGGGAGGCATCATGACCGAGGTCATGCAGGACGTCGCATTCAGGATGCTGCCTATAACGGCCGCCGATGCAAAGTCAATGCTAAACGAGCTCAAGGGCTCAAAGCTTCTCAAGGGCTTCCGGGGGGCAGATGCCGTCGATCTCAACCTGGTAGCAAAAATGTTGGTACAGATCGGCAGGCTGGGGGTCGAAAACGCAGACCATGTCAACAGCATCGACTTTAACCCCGTAGTCGTCTATCCAAAATCCCATTTTGTAGTGGATGCCAAGATCATCCTCAATAAAGAGAAAAGGAAAAACTCCGTCTCCCGGGCACGGCCAAACAGGGACAACATGGAGGCGTTCTTTACCCCAAGGTCTGTAGCACTAGTCGGCGCATCTGCAAGTCCAGGCAAGATTGGAAACTCCATCCTGGACAGCCTCGTCAACTACGACTTTAAGGGCAGGGTCTACCCGATTAATCCAAAGGCAGACAAGATCTTCGGACAAAAGTGCTACACGTCGGTCTCTGATATTCCAGGCAAGGTTGACCTAGTCGTAGTGTCAGTTGACCTGTCAATGACCCCGCCGGTCCTTGAGGACTGCGCCAAAAAGGGGGTTCACAACGTCGTGATCGTCTCCGGAGGCGGAAAGGAGCTGGGCGGGGAACGCGCAGAATACGAGGCAGAGGTGGCTCGACTGTCCCAAAAGCACAAGATCCGAATCATCGGGCCCAACTGCATCGGTATGTTCAACGCCGCCAACCGTCTGGACTGCGCATTCCAGGGCCAGAAAAGAATGATCCGCTCCAGGCTAGGCGAGGTGGCGTTCTTTTCGCAAAGCGGCACGATGGGAATCAGCATGTTGGAGAGCGCAGATGTGTTTGGCCTCTCCAAGATGATCAGCTTTGGAAACCGCTCGGATGTCGATGAGGCAGACATGATATGGTATGCGGCAAGCGATCCACAGACTAAGGTAATCGGGCTGTATGTAGAGGGGTTCGGCGACGGCAGAAAATTCATCAATACCGCAAGGCGCGTCATGAAGGAGACCAAAAAACCGATCGTAATCTGGAAGAGTGGGAGAACCGCCGCAGGCGCCAAGCAGGCGGCCTCACACACAGGCTCCCTTGGCGGCTCAAACGCCATAATCATGGGCGCATTCAAGCAGGCCGGAATCATCTCCGTGGACAGCTACCAGGAGCTAGTCGGGGTCCTAAAGGCGCTGGCATGGCAGCCTCCTGCAGGGGGCAACCGCGTGGCAATGACTAGCAACGGTGCAGGGCCGATGATCAGCGCAATTGATCAGCTCGAAAGCCACGGCCTGACCATCGGCAGGCTGTCCCCGAAACTACTGAAAAAGATGAAGGATCGCTTTCCGCCTGCAGTTCCCATCCACAATGGCAACCCCGCAGACGTAGGCGGCGGGGCGACTGCCGACGACTATAGGTTCGTCATCCAGCAGTTCATGGACGAGCCAGACATCGACATTGCAATGCCGTGGTTCGTCTTCCAAGATGACCCCCTTGAGGAGACAATCGTGAACCATCTTGCCGACTTTAAAAGGAAGGGAAGCAAGCCTGTCCTTGCAGGCGGCAACGGCGGCCCATACACCGAAAAGATGATCAGGCTCATTGAGGGGCACAAGGTTCCGGTTTACCAGGATCTCAGGACCTGGGTGGCAGCTGCGTCTGCACTGGCGCAGTGGGGCAAAAAGCGCGGCAAATAGCAGCCTGTTGCACAACCGTGCCTGAACGCGTAAAGGTACCTAATTTTTTGTGCCTAAAATAGGACATGCAACAGATTGGCAAATAGAGAACATTTAATTCGAGTGTGCACCCAATCACAGACATGTCCTTGGTTACAACATCAAAGTCTGACGGGATATGCACCGTCAGGATCAATCGTCCGGACAAGCTCAACGCAATGAACTCAGACGTTGCAAGGGAGCTGGTCGGGACCTTTGAGGATTTAGGACACGACGATAATGTCAAGGCCATAATCCTGACCGGAGAGGGCGAAAAGGCGTTCTCTGCAGGTGCAGACATTGCATACATGTCCAAGATCTCCCCCGACGAGTCCGTCGAGTATGCAAAGCTGGGCCAGCTGGTCACTGCGACCGTCGAGCATGTAAGGCAGCCGACAATTGCCGCAATCAACGGATTCGCACTGGGCGGCGGCTGCGAGCTTGCAATGTCATGCGACATCAGGATTGCAGCCGACACCGCAAGAATGGGCCAGCCCGAGGTGACAATCGGCATTCCCCCCGGATGGGGCGGCACGCAGCGGCTGATGAGGATTGTCGGCGTGGCCAAGGCAAAGGAGCTCGTCTATCGGGGCAACATGATAAAGGCAGACGAGGCCAAGGAGATAGGCCTGGTAAACCAGGTCGTTCCACTTGCATCTCTGATGGAGGAGGCAACAAAGATGGCAGCCGAAATTGCAGGCAACTCTGCGATGGGCGTCCAGATGTCCAAGGTCGCAATCAACAAGGGAAGGAATGCGGATCTTGACACCGGACTTGGCATCGAGCTGCTGGCATGGAGGAACTGCTTTACCCATCCGGACAGAGAGGAGCGGATGACCGCGTTCGTCAACAAGCCCAAAAAATAGATCCCATTTTTTTAGTCTTCTAGTCGGTTTTGGTAGGAGTTTGCCCCCTCAAAGACATGACGTGGTGGGCATGGTGATCAAGGCACTGGCCGGCGCTGTCGCCTGGGGGTGGACTCTTCCTCGGTTTTGGTGAGTTTACCCCCTAGGCGACACTGCTGGCCGGAGCCTTCATGATCACGCCTGCCACGCCGTATCCCGGGGGGAGGGGTAAACTCTTGCCGGTTTGGGGTGAAAAGCTTATTATAACAAAATTCGAAATTTTAATCATTATGGCAACCGAACAGACAGCAAAGGTAGTTACAGTTACCGCAAAGGCTGCAGAAAAGATCAGGGAGTTCATGGCAGAAGAGGCCGAAAAGCCAGAGTTCCTGCGGGTTTATGTCCAAGGTGGCGGATGCTCGGGCCTTTCATACGGAATGGGCTTTGAGACAAAGGCAGAAGAGGACGACATAGTCTTGGAGGAAAACGGAGTCAAAATGCTCGTTGACAGCTATAGCATTGACCACCTAAAGGGTGCCAATGTGGACTATGTTGAAAGCCTGATGGGTTCGGGATTCAAAATCAACAACCCAAACGTGACAAAATCATGTTCCTGCGGCAGCTCCTTTAGCACCGAATAGGCCCTAGGTCCCATATCTTCCATTTTTCACATGCCTTTTAGCGGATATTGTGCGCAATATTGGGGTTTTTTGCCACTTCCGGGGCAGGATCCGGCGATAAGCACATATAACCAAAATACCACATCTAGGACATGATAATTAAGGAGATGAAAAATTTATGCCTCAATCAGGAATTGTCAAGTATCACGTTAAACTTTCCTATGAAGTTGATGGACTCGTTGAACGGGCAGATATAATCGGCGCAATTTTTGGCCAGACAGAAGGTCTGCTGGGCCCGGAAATGAACCTGAATGAGCTCCAACGCGTTTCAAAGATTGGCCGTATAGAAGTCAATACGTCCAATACGTCCAACACCACCAAGGGTAACGCCCTGATCCCGATGAGTACCGACATTGATACCTGCGCACTGATTGCAGCTGCAATCGAGAGCATCGACAAGGTCGGCCCGTTTGACTGCCACTTCCATCTAGATGCCATAGATGACGTCAGGGCCGCCAAAAAAGACGACATTGTAAAAAGGGCAAAGGAAATCAAGCAGCGCTGGGCAACCAAGACCGTCAGCGAGGGCGAGACCATGCTCAAGGACGTACACGAGGGGGAGGGCAAGAGGGTAGAGTCCTACGGGCCCTCCAGGCTGCCTTGTAGCAAGGGGATATACGACTCGCCCTGGATAATACTGGTTGAGGGACGTGCCGATATCATCAACCTGCTGCGTGCAGGATATGACAACGCACTGGCCATCAACGGTGCAACCATTGACGAGTCAATCAAGAGCCTCTGCAGGAAAAAGGAGACCGTAGTCGCATTCTTGGACGGGGACCGCGCAGGCGGATTCATCCTCAAGGAACTCAAGTCCGTCGTACGCGTCGACATCGAGCTAAGGGCAGACACTGGCGTGGAGGTCGAGGAACTGACCCCCCAGAGGGTCGATGAGATCCTAAGGCCAATAGCTGACAGGCTAAACAGCGGGGACAAGGGCACCTCTGGCCGGGCTGGCGCTCCGAGCGAGGCCGACAGGCCGATTGCGGCGCTGACGGCAAAGATCTATCCAAACCTTAACGAGACCCTTGAGGCCATAGCGCTTGACAAGGGCAACAATGAGATCTTCAAGGTGCCGATAAGCGAGCTTGTAAGCAAGCTGTCCACGCAGTCTGGAATAAAGTACCTGATCCTGGATGGAATCATCACGCAACGGCTGCTGGATGGCGCCAAGAGCGCCGGAATCGAGTATGTGGTCGGACACAGGATTGCCAAGCTGGACAGCTCCAAGGGGATTACGCTTAAGACATTTGGCGAGCTCGGCGTATCGTAGGCTTGATGCCGGACATCAAGGTCCAACACATCCTGACCCTTGCACACCTGCTCTCCAAGGGTGCAAGGCACAACTTTGTCACAGTTACCACTGCTGATCTGGGCAGGGCTGTACACAAGTCGCAGCAGGCAGCCTCCAAGCACCTGCTGGAGCTGGAAAAAAACGGGTTTGTTGAGCGAGTCTCTGCCGGAAGAAACCATTCGATCAGGATAACCGCTCGGGGATATGGCGAGATGATCAGGCTAGGCAGGATACTAAATGACAGCCTTGACTCGTCCCCCTCGCAGATCATCCTGGAGGGAAAGCTGGTCTCGGGCATGGGCGAGGGCGCGTACTATATGTCGCTTGGGGGATACACCAGGCAGTTCAAGGCAAGAATCGGCCATGTCCCCTTTCCGGGAACCCTCAACGTCCAGCTGGACAAAAGGGAGCATGTTGAGGCAACAAAGCAGCTGGATGCCATGGATGGAGTCAGGATTGATGGGTTCTCTGACGGGAGGAGGACATATGGCTGGGTAAAGTGCTTTGCCTGCAAGGTCAACAGCATTGACTCGCAGCTGATCCGGCTGGAGCGCACCCATCATGACCCGTCGGTCATCGAGCTGATCTCCAGGCACAACATACGCGGATCCGCAAAGCTCTCTGATGGCTCCAAGGTCACAATCAAGATACCTGTATGATTTTCGCTGTTCAGATCTGCAGCTTTTGCCCTGCAAGGCCTTTCAAAAAGCGCCCAGCCGGGGAGGTTGCATGTGCGAATCGAGGCGTCGAGAAAAACCGGGATGCACACAGCTGCGAGGGCAAGCCCGACGGCCACGATTGCATACGCATCAGTCATCGCAAACCATCCCTTCCCACGGCATTATGGGCACGCCGGCATAAAAACACCCAGCGGATGCCTCCCGGGATGCCGCCGGTGCACCATCCGAGTCTTAAATACGCAGCCAGCCCAACAGCCCGTTGCATAACTCCGACTATAATGGTGATTGAAAGTCTTTGATCATCAAAAAACATCTTCCTTCGTAATTTACAACCACATGCGTCCAAGAACTTTTAATCGTCACTATGGCTTTTCACAAAACTACGGTACTGTTGAACCGCGGCACTACCGCAGGGTGTGGCCGCATGTGGTGCTTGTATTGTTGGTTGAGTCGTTCTGACCATCCAGGATTGCTGTATGCTCAAATTTCCAGCGCCATAGTGCACACATCAAAAAATATATAATATTTTTGTATGTGGTCACGTCCCCCTGCTGTCTAGGCGTGAAAATCACAGTCATAGATGTCAATTCGTGCCTGATTGACAGGGGTAGGTGACCTCATACATATTTTTGACACACTATCCACCTTCAGCTGTACGCACTACGCCTGCCTGAAATTGCCCATATCCTGGGAAGACGGGCAGTCTGCGTGACAAGGCTCGGATAATCCCGAGCCATCACGCATCTTAAAGCTCCGCCAAGTTGATCTAGGGCAGCTCCTCTTCAACATCACAGCAGAACTTGTGAACCCAGTTTCCCTTAGAGTTCTGCAAGATCTCCTTTCCGGCCTTGATTGGCTCCCCACACTCGCTACACTTGCCTGGAAATCGTGCCTTCAAATTGATCTCACCACCATCTAGTCAAAAAGAACCGAGCATAAATCTTTAGCTGGCTGCCTTGGGGCAAGAGTTTACCCGCTAGGCGACATTGCCGGTAGGAACCTTGATCACCATGCCCACACTGCGTATCCTCGGGAGATGGCAGGCTCTTACCATGTGGGACAGATGAGGGTTTTTTACTCATCAGATCGGCGCCCGAGCCTGGGGTTTGAAGGCAGGCCTGTGGTGGAACCGGCTCGATTGGAGGAGCCGTGTGGAATGGGGGCCCAAGCCGCCATGGGGGGAAAGATTGGCAGGCTTTTTGCATTGGCCTAGCCGTGTGAGCGATCATAAACGATGATCGCCTGTGCATTGTTAAAAATCAATTAGCTAAAGCATAATCAAAATTAACTCTGAGCAAATTAATGTACCTAGTTGCTAGGATCTACGTTATGATTGGCTTGTGTCACAAATGCTATGCCAGCGGAGTTTCAGTTGTTCTTGATGAGGATACTGCACTGACTTTTTGCACGGATTGTCAGAATAAGTCAGGGGATTAGATCATCCGATCAAGACAAAGGAAATTTAAGCAGAGCCTAGGAGAGTTCACTAATGGATGACATCCTATCTAGCTTTCCGGCAAATTTTTCCCCAAGGGAGATCCAAAAGGACATCCTGCGGGAGATCGATGAGAGGATTTCGTCTGGATACAAAAAGATCATCCTGTCTGCACCGACAGGGGTGGGCAAGTCCCTGATCGCAGGAGCCGTTGCAAGGTACTGCGAGCGCTCATTTGTGGTCACGGCATCAAAGCATCTGCAGGATCAGTACACAAAGGACATGGACTTTCTAAAACCCATCAAGGGAAAGTCAAACTTTCCATGCCTGAAGCTGATGAAAAACCAGATGGTGCGCAGCTCGTCGAGGGCAAAAAGACTGGGCCTGACGTGTGAGAAGGGGCAGTGCATTGAAAAGGTGTCAAAGGACGGAAAGACGGTGGAGGAGACATGCCAGTTCAAGCCAAAAATCAAGGATGTGGAGATGGGAAGACACTATGTGGATTCATGCCTGTACTACCAGCAAAAATACGAGGGGCTGGCCGCGCCACACTCCCTGTGGAACTATTCTGCGTATTTTCAAATAATGAAGTACAACCAGAAATTGTTTGCAGACTATCTGGACAGAAGGGTCGCAGTATTTGACGAGGCACACAAGATAGAGGATCAAATCATCCAGTTTATCGGAATCGACATCTACAGGGGAGCAGTTGACGAATGCGGAATAAATCTTGAGGCGTATGATTTGGGGGATATTGACTCTGTGATCATGCTGGTAGATGGCATGGCCGAGTCCTATGCCAGGAAGCTCAGGGACTTGGAATCAAGCAGGGCGTTTATCCAAAATCCGGACTTTGAGCTGGTCTCAAGACTGGAGTCGAGATTCAAGAGGGCAAGCCAGGCCAGAGTCGAGATGCTAGATGATAAGGAAAACCTTGTAATCAACAAGCCAGACACTGACTATGGTGGGGGATTCAAGTCGGTATCGGTAAAACCACTTGATATCTCAAAGCATGTAAGGGAGTTTTTCAAGGCAGACTTGCAGCTGTACATGTCTGCGACGATTGACAGGGACAGCTTTTGTGAAAATACGGGCCTCAAGACAGGAGACGTTGCAGTAATTGATACGCCAAAGTCGCCATTTCCCATAGAGCACAGGCGCGTTGACTTTTTGGACATACGCAGGCTAAACAGCAGATCAACTGACGCAGACAAGCTTGCGGTGATTAAAAAGATCGACGACATAATGACGGAGCATTCCGGGCACAGGGGTCTGATCCTCACCTCGTCGATTTACTGGTGCCACCAGATCAAAAAGAACCTGTCAGAGGAGAACCAAAAGCGGATAAGAATCTGCCACAGCAAAAATGCAGACGGGCAGACCCAGGACGAGGTGCTAGACGAGCACGCGGGGGTTTCAAACAGCGTGCTGCTCTCGTCGTCACTGTGGGAGGGCGTGGATCTCAAGGACGATCTGTCAAGGTTCCAGATTATTGCAAAGGTTCCATACCCCAACCTGGCAGAAAAAAGGGTCAGCGAAAAAATGCACTCGTTCCCGCTCTGGTATGACGCCCAGACCCTGATGAAGCTGCTGCAGGGATTAGGCCGCTCCATAAGGAGCGAGAAGGACTGGGCAAAGACCTATGTGCTGGACTCTGCCGTTCATCATGTCCTGAACAAGGCAAGAGCGAGGATTCCCAAGGCGTACTATGACACGCTGGGGTGGAGCTAGCGAGGCGACTCGCAGTTGGCAATCCTTGATCACGTGTACGTGACCATGCAAAGCAGATCAAAATGACTAGAGTCGCATTACATGTCAGGTTATTTAACAGATTGATGCTATAGTGGCGACTGAAAGTCTTTGATCATCAAAAAGCGTCTTCCTGCATATTTCATGCCCATAGGTGCTCAAAAACTTTCAGTCATTATTATGGTCTTGGCGCTCACGTGGTTTTTAATCATGAACCGCCTCTCAGCAGCTCACTGGGATCACGGTGTTGCTGTTTATAGACAATGCATCGTATCACAAGTCGGGGGATCTCAAGAGAAGGATGGCCGAGTGGAACAGGGATGTGGTGTTAAAGTACTTGCCGCTGTACACGCCGCAGCTGAATAATACAGAATGGCAGTGGCGCGGGTTCAAAAAGGCAACTGCAAACTGGCTATACGAGACCGTCGACGAGATGCAGGAATCTATGCGCGTCATGGTGCGCAGGGGAGAGACAAAGGCGGCAAAAATGAGCAAGCGAATGACGTAGATGCTATACTGGTTCTCTTCTTGTAGCTGCTGGTATCCGCTTTGCAGCTACCAATTCTCTTTTTCAGCCTTACCCATCCTTCCTGTGTTCAAGCAGGCAGAGTATGTTGGAATTGTTCCAGTACTCATCCGTAATGTCAGGATCCCCAACTAATACTTGGAAAGCAGGTACTGATCTTTGCGTGCTGTGGTTTTTCCAGGTCTTCCTCCGGCTAGGGGTGTGTCTGGGAGGGCCTCCGAGGTGGCAAAATTCACGCCTGAGCTTTGAGTTCGAGCTGTTGCAAACTATGATCTACTTTTTGATGTGGATACTAAACCTAAAGTGGATTGGACGACAACCACCATGCGATGAACCAGTCATGCAGAGTCAGGAGTGAGCACACCACAATTGTAATATACACACGGCGGCAACTGTCCGTATGCAAAGGGCCGCATTCTTACTTGAAGGAACAGTCCAAGGAGTCGGACTCCGCTACCTCGTGCAGGCAGAGGCGACGCAGCGCGGGATTCACGGATACGTCAAGAACCTAGAGGACGGCACAGTCGAGATTGTGTGTGAGGGAAGACGCGAGGACATCGACGCAATGCTCGAATCCATAAGAAACCTTCCAAGGCCCGTCCTGATCAAAAACATCCGATCCGAGTATTCAGAAGGTGCAAGCCAGTACCCGACTTTTCGCATAAAACATGACGGGCTAGACGAGGAGGTGCCAAAGAACGTGTCGCCAGAGAACCAAATGCTTCTTAAAATGATGCACATCCTTGTGAATGAGACCACCAAGGGGTTCAGTACCGGCTCCATGTATTTAAAATCCATAGATTCGAAGCAGGATCAGATGCTGGACAAGCAGGATCAGATGCTGGACAAGCAGGATCAGATGCTGGACAAGCAGGATCAGATGCTGGACAAGCAGGATCAGATGCTGGACAAGCAGGATCAGACGATAGGGGAGATACGCCAGCTGTCCTCCAACGTCAGCGACATGCTAGATTCTAGGTTTCAAAAGCTGGAAAACGAGATATCCAAGATAAAGACCAAGATGGAGATCTAGGTGCAGCAGGATCCGGCAGAAGGTACGCACATGATAAGTGCGGTGGAAAGCCGCTTGGCGTTCGCTTTACAGCTGCCGGTTCTCTCTTTCAACCTTCTCCACCTTTCAGCTAAGTGAAATGTACCAAAAAATCGAGCAAAAAAGAAACCGGACAAGATGCGCTACGCCTCAATGACAAGACAGGAACAACAATCCGACCTACATTTCACTTAACTGCACATATGGGTATGAATTACGCAGGAATGCGCTTTTTGATGATCAAAGGCTTTCAGTCGTAACCATGGGTCAAAATAGCCGACGACGTTTTGCTGCGTTATGTCGACAAGCCTGTAGTCAAGACAGGTTCTCCCATCGTCTGCGGGATCACGCCAATCCGCACCATCTGCCCTGTCGTAGCCCTCCCAATGGTAAAACTCTTGCACGTCGCCTAGCGGACGCTTTACATTCCAACCAAAGACCAAACCCCGATCGCATCGTTTGATGTATTGGAAAAGTCCCTGTAGATCAGGTTTGCCGCTTCAAGCCGGCTCATGCCCGTTTCAACGTTTTCCACGTATTCGAACTCTATGAATTCGATTTAAAACAAGTATGCAAAATAGTGGGCATAGATGTGGCTTGTAAGAACCGCCATGGCTGCGCCAAAAACCACAAAAACAGTCAGCTTTGATAAAAAAAGGGAGGGGCCAGCCATAGTGTGTTTCATAACCGTGCGGGCGCGTAAAAGCAACCAACCCACCCATCCTAAAATCACGGTCATGCAGGTTCCGTACGTAACCTTAATAATTTCAAAATGGGTTTTTTCAGCTGATGTACTGGCTTTTGGGGGTGATTATGATCCTGGCGGTGGGGCTTGCAGCTGGCGATGCCTATTCGCAGGAGCTGCAGCTGGCCACGTTCCAAGAGACTGCCCAAGTTTTGGTAGACAGGACGCTGACAGGAAACGTTACCGCATCAATCACGCTGCAAAGTACCAGCAATCAGGAAATTTTGGTTCCAAGCGATCTGAACCAGGACATCGTGGACAACCCTAGGATTGTGTCTGTGATCCTGACCAACCAGGAGGGATGCGGCGTGCTGGGGGTGGTTGATGAGAGCTGCATTCTGGTAAACATAGCAAGGACCCCGGAGGATACCAACATTATCAAGATACAAGACGCCGCAAAGGAAAACGGGGACAGGCTAATAGACAGGCTAAACTCCGTTTTTGACACCGATGCAGAGTATCACTCAAGCTTTTTACACCATAGGGACGCAATCAACCTGATACTGGAAACATCAGGGGCGGTTTCAGGAAGGGACGTGGTCTCTGCAGTGTATACGATGCCGCAGGAAGACACGTACTCGATGTATCAAAAAATAGCATCCTCGACAATAGCCGGGCAAATTAGAAATGCCGGGGGGTTCTTTGACGTGGGGACTGCAATCTCTGCACACGAGAACGCGCATATGGCACTGTCGATAATACCTACCCAGGGAACGTCACTGTTTCAAATCAGGGTCGCAACGGAGTACGGCGGAGCGGAGGACACGAATCAGTTTGGGCCCCTAGAGTACCTCCTAGTTGACAGTATCGAGAGATCAAACTATTTTGCGGGCGGCTTCTACCCACTCAATTCAATCGTACAGATAACTATCCTGTCACCCGAGCAAATAGAGCTAAAAGACCATGACTCGAGTCTGATTCCGACGAGGGAGGTTGACGGCCAGACGATTCCCACGGAGTTTAGACAAAACGGGTGGGTGTTTGATGCCACAAGCGGAACGAAGATCGAGGCAAAGTATCTGTTTGGGACAAGGACGTCCGCAAATGGCGACGAGCTGGCACTGACATTCGGCGCGATTGGGGATGGGGCGCAGATCAACCCGGGCGAGGCGCCGTTGAAGGTCGACGAATCAATCGCAGTCGTGGCAATCATAGCAATTTTTGCAGCTGCGGCTGCCGGGTTTTACCTCAAGGGATACCGGAGGGGCCCCTAGAGCAGCAGCACCGCGGCGGCAAAAACGGTCGTCCACCTTCCATCCTTGTCGCCCTTTGCAGTCTGCGTGATGTTCTGGGTCTTGTAGATCTGTCCTGACACGTTCCACTGCTGGCGCTTTTCGTCCCAGTTCTTGTCGACATCAAACGGTATGCCCAGCGAGGATGCAAGCATCTGTGCTGCAATGTCCTCTGCATAGTCGCCTGCCTGCTTTTCATTTTGCCCAAACGAGTCGTACTCGGAGAGATACCCGTAGCGTTTGGGATCGGCAGGCCTTGCGATTCCAACGGATGCGCCGCACAGCCTATGGGGCTCGTTGGTCTGATTTTTGGAGTATATCGTAAAGAGAATCTGCCCGGCGCTGATTTCCTTGAGTCCCTGCGACTTTGAGATCAATCTTGCGTTTGGCGGGAAGATGCTTGAGATCAGCACGAGGTTTGTGCCTGCAATTCCGGCATCACGCAAGGCATACTCAAAGCTAGTCAGGCGATCCTCGTGGACTCCTCTTCCACGAGTCAGGAATAGTTTCTTGGCCACCAGGTCTAGCAAATCTGAATCTTCAGAAATAGGCTAATTATTTATACTTTTGAGAGGGGCATCAGTAAGGGTTTGCCCCCTAGGCGACACTGCCGGCCAAGGCCTTGATCACCATGCTCCCCACGCCGTATTTTCTGGAGGGGCAAGCTCCTACGTGCATCAAAGCTGCCTTAGGGCAGAGACGATCTCCCGTCCATGACTGTCGGCGTTCGCTTGGCGGAAGATTCTGCGGATTTTTCCCGCTTTGTCTATGATAAAGGTGGCCCTTTTTGCCATGCCGGCTATGTTCAGTCCGGCGTACTGCCTGCAGACATCCTTTGAGGGATCGCTCAGATGCGCATATGGGATGGAGTATTCATCAACAAATTTTTTCTGAGAGTCTACGGTGTCAATTGAAATGGCAAACAAGGCCGATCCAGCAGACCGAATGTCCGGATATGAGGCAACTACGCTTTCAGCCATTTTGAAGACCTTCCTTGAGGGGCATCCAAAGATGTGGTTTTTGGGATAAAAGCAGAGCACTACGTTTTCCCTGCCCCGGAATGACTCAAGGGATACGCGGCTTCCGTCTTGATCCTGCAGCTCAAAGCTGGGCGCGATTTCTCCCTCCTCCATGACACTTACAGCACGGTTTAGTATTTAACAAATCCCAAGACGATGCGGGCTTGGTTTTAAACAAACAGGCGTTATTTTTTGTCGCCGCCACGCCTTCTCTTTCTTGCATCTCGGGCCTTGGGCGCCTGCGTCAAAAGCAGCCATCCGGTAAACCCGCCCAGACAAAGATTGATTGTGCCCATCATGGTAATGTAAAACACGTCATGCTGCAAGCCCAGTAAGATCCCCACGGCTCCAGTGCCAAGGAACATACCGGTTATGATTTTGAGTTTTTGTGGATCGACATATTTGAACTTCAAACTGTCTTGCTCAAGGTTTGAGCATATTAAAAATTGGCGGTAAAAACCGTACGAGGCCACATCCCCCTGCTGGCCAGGCATGAGGGTCACAACTGCATGCAGATTCGTGCCTGACTGCCTGAGGGGCGTGTGGCCCGTGCAAAAACCTGAGATAACACTTTAAAGCTTCAAGCTGGGCAAAAAACTCGTGCCAATGTAGCTCAGCCCGGCTAGAGCATTCGCCTTGTAAGCGAAAGGTCGTGGGTTCAGATCCCACCATTGGCTCCAATAGTGTCACGAGCTGGCATTTTGGAAAATCAAGGGTTTATTAGTGGCGAAAATGCGATCAGGTCATCGGAATAATGGCGGACTAGCAGTGAGCTTTTCTGTCATTGCTAAGAGAACGAGAAAAATACGAAATGACAAAATTTGAGGAATTGGGGATAAAGACATCCATACTAGAGGGGCTGGCCAAGATGGGATTTGAGGACACGTTTCCGATCCAGGAGGCTACAATCCCGGTTTTGCTGCAGGGCAGGGACGTGGTAGGCCAGGCCCATACGGGCTCTGGCAAGACGGCAGCATTTGGAGTACCGCTGCTAAACAACATCGAGGCCGGCAGAGGAATCCAGGGCTTGATACTGGCGCCAACGAGGGAGCTGGCAAACCAGATTACCGACGAGATCAAAAAGTTTGGCAGGTTTACCGGAATCAAGATTGTCACAATCTACGGCGGTCAGGGAATGGGATCTCAGCTTGACGCATTGAGAAAAAACCCAGAAATTCTAGTTGCTACTCCTGGAAGACTGATTGATCACATCAACAGGGGCTCGATCAGGCTGGACGACATAACCCACGTGGTACTCGATGAGGCAGATACCATGCTGGACATGGGATTTATCGATGACATCAAGTTTATCCTGCAGCGGACACCTGAGGAAAAGACGATGTCGATGTTTTCTGCAACAATGCCGGTAGACATCCTGAGGCTGGGCGAGGAGTACCTGAGGGACGCAAAGCAGTTCCTGCTGGACGCAGACGATCTGAGCGGCGAGGGAATAGACCAGTCCTACTTGGTAATAAAAGACAGGGACAAGCCAGAGCACCTCTTTAACTTCATAAAAGAAAATGACGGAAGGCAGTGCATCGTATTCTGCTCTACAAAACACAGGACAAGGGATGTGGCATACCTGCTAAGAAGGAAATTCGATACGGTGGTCATTGAGGGGGACATGTCCCAGCCCAGAAGAGAGGCATCAATGTCAAGATTCAGGCAGGGCAAGGCAGAGATCCTGGTTGCAACCGATGTTGCGGCAAGGGGAATTGACGTCCCAAGGGTTTCACTTGTAATTAATTACGACGTGCCAAACCAGGAGCTGACCTACTTTCACAGGATAGGGAGGACTGCAAGGGCAGGCGCAAAGGGCCGTGCGGTTACGTTTGTCTCGTACTCGTCAATAGGGGATTTCAACCTAATAAAGCGTCAAATCAAGGTTGACCTCAGGGATCTGAACAAGGAGATGGGGATAGAAATTACGATTCCAGACCCGCTAAAGCGGAATGTCGCCCCGAGAAGATACGGCGCATACTCTGGCGAGAACAGGGGAAGGCGGGGGTTTGGCGGACGCAGAGACGACAGGGGCGAAAGGGGACGGTTTGGCCGCAGAGACGACAGGGGAGGATTCGGCCGGGGCGGTGGCTACCGTGGCGGCGGATTCAGAAGAGACGGGGACAGAAACGACAGGTTCAGGCGCGACGATCATAAGGCTGGCAGTTATGGGGGCCAAAGGGGCAATGACCGCAGGGACTCCGAAAGGGACGGCCCTAGAAGGCATTCTGGAGGCAAAAGGAGATACAACGGCCTTAGAAGCAGATGGTGATTCTAAAGGTTAATCAAGCAGTACCTGGTAGTTATTGTGAAGAATAAGGAATGCATGTGGGATACGTTTTGCTAAACTGTGATCTGGGAGCAGAGGAATACATCGTAGAGGAGCTAAGACGGATACCGCCTGTCAAGCACGCATACCTTACGTTTGGGGCATATGACGTAATTGCAGAAATACATGCAGACACGCAGGAGGACTTTGAGCACACCGTGGCAAACAAGGTCAGAAAGCTCTCAAGGGTGGTGAGCACGATGACCCTGAATGTAGTCGACCCCAAATGACATGGGAAATGAGGATCTTGATGGCGTTATGGACAAAATAGAGTATGCTGGAACCGTTTGGGCAATCAACCACAACAATCCAGAGCCACTAGTCGAGCACGCAATCCATCAGCTGGAGCTCCACGGGGTAAAAAAGGAGGACATTGTGCTGACGGACGCGCCGGACAACGTCCAGGTCGGGGCAATAGTAGTCGAGATCTGGCCGTATCACCTGGACGTTGCAAGGGTCAGAACCATCAGAAACGAGTCGTTTATCAGCGGGACCGTCATGACCATAGAGCTAAAGCTGGATGCCGAGGGCAACTATACGGACTAGGCCCTGTAAATCCGGATCCAAGGCCCTGGATCCATCCTTAGCACGCATGCCGTGCAACCAACAGTGCACAGGATTGAAGGATGTATCGGCAGCCCCTATTGACCCCCGCAGCCAGACTAGGACCGGATCGGGTAGTTTTCTGTATGGGGCCATAACCCCTCATACTAGGAGTGAATTGCATGCAGCTGTGACCCCCGTGCCTGGCCACCAAGGGGATGCGGTCTCACATCTTGGTTCTGTGCAATCTTGGTGATATGGAATGTGGATCTTGTCTGAAATCGGGCCGCCTGTGAAAACCTACTTCCATGAACTGCCTTTGCCAAACTTCATACCTTCCTTGGTCAGCACCGCATTTAGTTCTGCCATGGTGAGCTTGCCACCCTTTCTCCTGTTGCAGTTTCCGCAGAGCAGCTGCAGGCTGCCGTCGTCGTCCTGTCCTCCCTTTATTCTGGGTATTGTGTGGTCAACCTCCAGATCCTTGAACCGGTAGTGGTACTTGCATCCGTTGCAGTAGCCGTGCTGTATGCCATACAGGGTATGTTTAATGTCCTTGGATCTTCTGCCCCCTCTTTTCGGGAATCGAATCTTTGTATGACCTCGCCTGCCCCTGTGATGAACTTGGCGATTCCAGCATCTTTGTGTAGCCTCTGCTCGATCAATGAGTAGGCCCTCTCGGATATGTCGCAGCCTATCCACTTCCGGTACATCCTTTCTGCCGCAAGGCAGGCCGTCGCACAGCCGCAAAACGGGTAAGACGACATCATCTATATTGCTGCTTGACTCTATGATGCGCTCCAGCAACATAAGCGGTTTCTGCGTTGGATAACCTAACCTTTCTTGGCCTTGGACGTTTGGTATGTCAACCCAGATGTTTTGCAGGGGTATGCCCCTGTCTTTTTCAAGATATTTTTTGTATCCGGGTATGCCTCCCTTTTTCTTGGGTCAGTGAATCATATCATTACGTTCCAACTCCAGCATTGATTCCAGAGGCCCCTTCAATATCCGCCTAATCCCATGAAATTCATAGTCATATCCACCGCCTCCAAGGTTTCTGGCGGTAAGGTCAGAAACTCGATACCTGCCCCGTTTGTCCTCGTAACGATAGAAGTTTTTGAGATACTTGTCGGAGTACGGCGTGTGGACAACATTCCAGGAGCCTTGCCTCGTGCTTTCTGGTGTGCATTTGCCACGTATGCCTGTGCGAGCACGTACGTGAACAGAAACGGGGCCGAGGACGTTACACACCGTGCATATCCTGCCGATACCGGCAGCCCGGTACTGTCTGCCTTTACAAAATTAATATCAAAGATGTTTTTCACCTCTAACAGCATTGAGGAAGAAGCAAAAGCAAAACATCATTGTGGCGGTGATTGCACTGGCATTCATAGGCGGCATTACATGGTATGGCTACTCTGCAGAGCAGACAAGGCAGGCAGGGTTTGTCTTTGGAAACGAGCTTTTAGAGATACAGGAGGGCGTCAGTGAGCAGCAGTCGGAATTCGTCTCCCACATAACCCGGTGGGAGGAGGGAGACCTGACAGAGGAAGAGCTTGCAGATTTTGCAAACGGTCACTTTAAAAGAATGGGGGAATTGATTTCAAGATACGACTCCCTGGCCCCGCCAGAAACATTTGGCACTGCAGTGGAGGTGTTCAGGCTGTCCTCAGAGTCGCAGCTTGAAAGCGACAGGGAATACCTGCTGTGGATCCAAACAGGGGATGAGGCGCACAGGGTGCGGTCGGACGCGCTAATCCAAGAGTCCTTTGAGTATGAGACTGCGGCATTAGGGGAGTTCAACCGCGCAAAGCTTGGAATAAGGGAACCATAATTCTTTAATTTTAATACAAATATGGTAGAATGATGAAGAGTCTCGTATTTGGGTTTTTGTTACTTTTTGCAGTACCGTGTGCTTCAGCTGAGGTGTTCGTTGAAAGGGATCAGCACTATGTTGGCAGCGACGGGGCACTGCATATAGTAGGCGAGGTCAAAAACAACCTGGCGTATACGATAAGCCAGGTATCAATAGAGGCGACTCTCTACTCAGACGAGGGCGAGCAAATAGCAACAACGCACGCCAACTCGCTGATCCGCACCATATCTCCTGGAATGAGGGTCCCCTTTGACATAATCTTTGTGGATATGCAGGCAAAAGACTTGGCAGATTACAGCCTAGATCTAGATTACAAGATTAGCGCCCCAAAGAGCCAGGTAATTGAGATCATCGACTCGCAGCTGAAAAGGGATGTGCTGAACAACCTCATGATTACAGGGACGGTGGCCAACAACGGTGAAATCACCGCAAACACGGTGTCCATAGTGGCAACGTTGTATGACAGGGATGGAAACGTTGCAGCAGTCTCAAAACTCCAGACCGAGCCGGACTATCTGAGAAGCGACGATGTTGCGCACTTTGTGGTACCCGTCCAGGACAAAGCGCGGTCAGAAAATGTTGTAGAATACGCCCTTGTTGCCGAATCAGAGGAGTATGCAGCGGTGCCGGAGTTTCCAATAGGTTCGGGACTGCTGCTGGCAGGCTCGGTAGGGGCATACATAATGATTACAAGGCTTCCAAACAGGTTCATAGCAAACCTAATCTCTGCAGCTGATCCAAGATAGGCCCAAGCCTTTGGCCAAGAATTTTCTTGTCCAGAGGAACGTGATCCTGAAATTTAACCTCAAGGGTTATGCTCAGCATGTCTGGATCCGTATGAGAGACGGTAATCGTATGGGCAAGTGGGGAGTCTTGCAGATATCTGTCCCAGTGGGTGATTCTCAGGCTCGCCTGTTCAACCCTGTCCTGCAGATCGCCGATCTGAGCGGACTGCTGGTCAAATATCCCGAACTTGACCATCGGAAGAGTGAGAAAGCCGCGGGCTATCTTGTCTGCATTTTTGTGCATCTGCTGAATCTGCTCAAATTCCTCATCAGAGGAGTGGATCCTTCCGTAATCCGGATCAAAATAGCCAGCTATCTGCTTGTTTGAGTCATAAACCTTGTAAAAATAATCCTCAAGATCAAGCTTCCACATGGCCATACTCGGATGGTCGTAATTTGTAAACGTATTCCAGCTGCCAGCTTGTTGCATAACCGTTGCCTGAACGCGTAAAAGCAGCTAATTTTTTGTACGAGGCCACCTGCCTTGGTAGTTAGGCACGGTTTTGCATGTTGCTGTGATTTTTATGCCTAGCTGGTGGGGGACGTGACCCCATACAATCTTTCTGTGCCTAAAATCAGGGCCATGCAAGACTGCCAACTGCGAATCAATTTAATAATTTGGGCAGACTACAAAGAGCATGGTAATATCAAAGGAGAACAAAGAGTTCATCGTGGGACTGATTGACTATTATGTCTCGACTGCCTCATCATACAGGGACTTGGCCGTAGCATACAGGGAGCATACGGACTCTGTAGAGGACACGGCCTTTGGAATGATTGCAGGCAGCATATATTCCAGCTTTATGCAGATCTATCAGAATCAGCAGATTACGCCCAGCCTTGAGGATATCAGGGAGTTCAACGGAATCATGGATGAAAAGGCACATGAGATCAAAAAGGCGGTTTTGGAGTCAGACTCGGAACAGGCTGAAGGCGCCCCTGAGGGTGGCTCGGCGTCAAAACAAGACGTGCGAGGGAAAAACTGAGCCGAGTACACACCATCGCTCTCCTGTCAGGGCACAGCCATTGCTCGCAACAAGCCGCAACGGGCCCCATTCTGGGAACGTCCTGGCCGCAGCATACGCTGCAGGTGGTTAAGCAAAAGGATCGGGGCCAAGAGATCATCAGAGCAAGGCAACAATTATAGTTTTAGGCAAAAAAACAGGTTCATGATACCTGATGGAAGCAAGATCATATTTTTTGTCGGGGTGGGGGCATCCATTGCAATTGCAATATTCAGTCTGGCGTTTGCCTTAAGGTAGGGCGAAATTCATCCAGCAAACCTTGGCATGTACGGCCACACTGCATTTCTGATCTAGGCAACTGTACACAAGGCCTGCCGTGCTCTGGCTGCAGGGGGTTTTCAATCTTGGAGCAGGTTGAAAGGAAGGAGGTAAAGGGGGGGGGGGTTGTCGCCTAATTCATCAGAATTCCCGAAAACCATTGAGTTGCCATATGGATCAGGCGTGTAAAAGGGCGGAAATTCAGAAAAACGTGCAGGTTGAGTCAAATAAGTGGAATTAGGCGACAGCCCCGGTAAAGGGATAATGCTGTAGCCACGGTAGTCCATGGGATCCCTCACGTTATTGCCCCTTGCTCTAGATGATTGATTGGGATCATCAGTTATTGCCTAGTCTGCTGCACAATTCTGGTTTTAGGCACGAAAAATTAGCTGTTTTTGCGCGTTCAGGCGCGGTTATGCAACAGGCTATTGCTGCCACCAATTTAATATATAGAGGTACACTAGGGTAAGCATATGGCCACGGCGGAGATTAACCAAAAGATACTGCACGACATTACTCATTTTGGACTAAGACTGACCGTGGGGGTGATTTTCATTGCACATTCTGTAGGCAAATTCCAGCCGGGGTTTGCAGGATTCATTGAAAGTCAGGGCATTCCGCCTGAAATGCAAATCCCCATCGCACTAGCCGAACTAGTTCCGGGGATACTACTGATCGTCGGAGTCCTCACAAGGTTTTCGGCCTCGTTGCTGTCAATTGTAATGCTAGGCGCAATATTCCTGATCAAGGGAGCGACCAGCCTGACGGGAGACCGGGGGGTAGAATTTGACCTGATTTTGCTGGCAGCCAGCCTGGTTGTCATAGTTATAGGCCCTGGAAGAATATCCATAGCGCACATAGTAAGGAAGATCCCGAGATTCCTGCACTAGAGATAAAAGCAAAGGCGAGGGTGAGAGGTTACATGTCTGAAATGACCGACTTTCGAGTAACCCAGATCATAGACAACGGGCAGGCCATACAAATGACGCTGGTTGAAAATGTCAATACGGAGCCAATCTCGCAAAAGCAGATGATCATGGAGTCAGTCGCAAAGAAACTGGATCCTGATACCAAAAAACAGGTGACCCCGCTACTAGAGGCAATCTTGCAGGCGCAGCCCACAATCAAGGTGAAGAGCTACCAGCAGACATCAGTCACGGTTGCCATGCCAAAGGGCAGGTATGAGAGGATGGGCAGGCCCCGGGTGGGCTCTGTAATTGACATACAGATGAGGCCGTCATAGCCGGGAGATTACCTCCTCGGTTGATCTCAGGGGTAGCGAGCACGTAAAGTCCTTGCACACGTATGAGACGGTCTGCCTGTCGTCGAACTCCTTTCCTGCAAAAAATGCGATTGACTTGAGGGATTCAAGCTGCCTGGGGGATCTGACCGATACCAGAATTGATTCGGGAATGTAGCGCTTGCAAATGTCCGCGGTGGTCCTGCCGTCGGCATCCAAAATCGTAATCTCGGTAGGCTTTTGCAGGTACAGGTAGATCGTATTGAGCAGGTATCCAAAACCAAACGGGTTTTCGGCTGCCATCTGCCCCTGCGACCCCATGATTTTTTCACATGTCCTCAGATAGTCGGGTTTTTGGGTCATGTGATAGAGGCGCAAAAGCAGGTGCGCTGCCACGGAGTTTCCAGAGGGAAGCGAGAGATCATGGTTGTTTTTTGGACGTATGATGAGGGGCTCGTGGCTGTCGGCAGTCATAAAGAAGCTGTCCGACCCGTCATCCCAGAAGTGATCGATGAGATAGTCTGCAAGGAGCCGGGCCTTTTCAAGATGCCGGACGTCGGGGCTGATCTCAAAGACATCAAGGAGTGCGTTGGCAAAGTACGCATAGTCCTCCAGATAGCCGTCGATTTTTGACTCCCCGTCCTTGTGGGTTCGAAGCAGCTTTTCGTCCCGGAAGAGGCTGCCATTGATAAAGGAGACGCAGTCCTCGGCCGCCGCTAGGTACTTGGGGTCGTCGGTCACGCGGTACCCCTTTGCAAGCGCGGTGATCATCAGAGCATTCCAGGACGTCAGTATCTTGTCATCCAGTCCGGGCCGCACGCGCCCGTTTCTGCTCTCAAGCAGTTTTCGGGCGCCGTCCTTTAGAATTTCGCGCACCCTTGACTCCTCTAGCCCGGACTGAAACGAGACTGCCGAGATGTCGAGGTTATTGCACAGTATCGTGTTGCCCTCCCAGTTCCCGCCGTCTGTCACGTCATAATACGTGCAAAACACATCTGCATCGCCGCCCAGGATTTCCCTGATTTCGCTCTTTTTCCAAACATAGAACCTACCCTCGCTGCCTTCGGAATCGGCATCCTGTGCGGAGTAAAAACCGCCGCCGCCAGAAGACATCTCGCGTAAGACAAAGTCCAACGTCTTTTGTAGGGTTTCAAGGTACAGGGGATCCCCTGTTATCTGGTAGGCCTCTGCATAGTTTACGGGGATTAGCGCATTATCATACAGCATTTTTTCAAAGTGAGGGACCAGCCACCTTGCATCGGTGGAGTACCTGTGGAATCCTCCCCCGATCTGATCAAAGATTCCCCCGCGCGCCATCCTGTTTAGCGTCTTTAGGGCAAACTCCTGAAACTTTGCTATTCCAGACAGCCTTGCATACCTGAACATAAAGGAGATGTTTGCTGCGTTTGGAAACTTTGGCGCAGAGCCGAATCCCCCGTTTGTGATATCTCCGAGCTGCAGGAGGTTCACTGCAGCCTCATCCAAAAGGGATCTCTCGATTTTTGAAGGTGCCTGAGGCTGCTCTGTACGGCTGAGGCTGCCGACAAAGCTTTCGGCTGCCTTTTTGATCTCGCCTGGCCTTTCCTTCCAGGCCTGGGCCATCTGCCTTAGGATGCTGCCGAATCCGGGGCGTCCGTAGGAGTCAAGAACCGGAAAATACGTCCCGACATGGAAGGGTTTTTGCTCAGGCGTCAGGAACACACTCAGCGGCCAGCCGCCCTGTCCGGTAGCCATCTGGCAGGCCTTCTGATAAATGTCATCAATGTCGGGGCGCTCCTCCCTGTCTACCTTGATGTTGACAAAATGCTCGTTCATTATCCTGGCAATGTCGTCGTTTTCAAACGATTCGTGGGCCATTACATGGCACCAGTGGCACGAGCTGTACCCTATGCTCAGGAAAATGGGCTTGTTTTCACTTTTTGCCCTGGCAAGGGCAGCATCATTCCAAGAGTGCCAGTCCACGGGATTGTGCGCATGCTGCAAAAGATATGGGCTGGTTTCGCGAACTAGGCTGTTTTCGGCCACGGGATTCCTTGGATTTCATTGGTATTTGTATCTACGCCGCACCCGCTCCTAGCAGGGCGTAATGCAGGCTGATCAGTATGCAGGGCAGGTGGACCTGCTTCTGGCTGGCCGCACCACACTCGCTGCAAAGGAACTCGTTTGCGCCATGGCAAATATCACAGCGCACGCTGACCCCCATTTCGGAGCCGCATCTCCTACACAAGTCAATCCTCATGACGCCTACATGCCAAAAAGCAATTTAAAGCATTTCAAAATTAGAATCGCCTAATTAGTTTGCGCTAATTTTCTACACCGACTGAATTAGTTGGGACTAATTAGTCGCGTCTAATTTTGCAAGTGTTTAATTAGAAAAAAGCTCCAGACAAGACATGGCAAAGCAGAGCTGCAAGGTGTGCGGAAGAAGGTTCCAGGGCGGGCTGAGGGTGTGCTCCTTTGAGTGCACCATTGCGTCTGTATTTTAGATTCCCTCCCCTCCCTCCTGCAGTTCGTAGATTCTGACGTTGATTTTTGCCAGCAGCTTCACTTTTGACTTGTGGGCCTTTTTGTCGTGGCTGTAGTCCTTCTTTTGCACCAGTGCTTCCAGGCGCCTCAGCTGATCGTAGTTTAGCGCCTTTAGGCTCCCATCGCTGACGATTTTCAGCAGGGTTACCCTTTCGATGTCTTCAGAGGAGATTTTCTCATTCATTGCATACCGCCATTCGAACTCGGATAACAATCTATACTGATGACCATTGAAAATTTCGCCTCCCTTACAAGCTGCGCTCAAGATACTTGTAGATGTCAACCCTGATGGAACACGTCCTAAAGTATTCCGAGACGGCCTTTTTGAGGTGATCCACCGTGTCGTAAAAGGCAGACGTGACCAGCCTGTACTTGGCATCCTTCCAGACTGCCTCTATGGCGCTCAGCTCCGGCCTAGCTACCGGCAGGTACAGCAAGACAACGTCGGGATTTTTCTTTAGGTATCTGCGGACCTTTTTGGTCTTGTGCTGTGCTGCGTTGTCCATCACCATCAGGACCTTTCCCCACTTTTTGTGCGCCTGTTTAAGATAATGCACAAAGTTTGCGCTGTTGAACCTGTCGTACGTGCGCATCAGCCTGGTTCCGTCGTCTGCAATCGTCCCGTATACCACGACGCGCTCCCTTCTGCCGGATCGTTCCACCTCGATCCTGTCCCCCACGGGCGACCAGAACTTTTTGCCGTCCCTTCCCGTACTGACGAATATCGATTCGTCCTGTACGGTTATCCTAAATCCGCGCCTTTTTGCAAGCTTTATCGCAGTTTTTGCCTCTCTTTGCCACCGTCTTACAGCTTTTGCGTCGGCAGCATCTGCCAGCTTGGTAGTTGATGTCTTTAGCGAAAACCCCATCGCGCGCAGGATCCTCCTGATGCTTCCCACGCTGTATGTGACATGCAGCCTGTGGCGTACCCAGTTGCACAGCTTCTTCGGGGTGAGCTTTTCCATCCTGCGCAGCCTCGTGGCGATCTTTTTTATCCTGCCGACCGGAACCTTTGGTTTTTTGCCCCTGTTGGGGGAGTCACGGAGGCCCTCGATGCCGTCAAGCTCGAACCTTTCAACCCACATCTGTACGGTGCGCTGTGTCACGTCGGCAATCTCCGCAGTATGTGCGGTGGTGTTGCCAAGCAGTACGGAGCGCACCGCCATGATTCTGGTGTGAGTCTTGAGATCCTTTTCGACATGCATGGCATCCGTGAGGATTTTCGTCTTGTTCATGCCGGGAGTGACATGGTGGGGAGCTATAAACCTTTACAAGATGTGTGATCAGGCGAAATTTTCAATGACCATCAGTATAGACGGATTAGTCATAGAAAAAGGCTTTTTCAAGCGCGTCTTGCTGTATGATCGTACCTGAATGCGTAAAAACAGCTAATCTTTTGTGCAGGGGGTAAACTTTTGTCAAAGCTAAGGAAGGTTAATCTAATATTGGCACAAAGTGACACTGACCCATGCCAGAAAAAATGAAGGCCATGGTTCTAGGGCGGCTAGGGCCCATTGAATCAAAGCCTCTGAGGCTGTCAGAGATTGAAAAGCACCAAATTCAGCGGACGAACGAAATCCTAATCAGGATTCAGGCCTGCGGGGTCTGTCACTCGCAGCTGCACGGAATAGAGGGGGACTGGAAGGAGTTGGGGATCCCCCCACAACTGCCAACTGTTCCGGGACACGAAATAGTCGGAGAGGTGGTAGAGGTGGGAAGTGACGTTACAAAATTCAAGGTGGGAGAGCGTGCGGGGGTCTCCCCGCTGCTGGAGTCATGCCAAGAGTGCGACTATTGCATGGAGGGAAAGGAGAACCTGTGTGATGACTCGAAGATCTTGGGCGAGACCCTCAAGGGCGGATACGCCGAGTACGTGACAGTGGCAGAGGACTTTGCAGTAAGGGTTCCCGATACGATGAGACCAGAATATGCAGCGCCGCTATTTTGTGCCGGAATTACCGCATACAAGGCAGTAAAGGCCGCAGAGCCCGGACCGCGACGCAAGGTGGGGATCTTTGGAATAGGAGGCGTGGGCCACATGGCAGTCCAGTTTGCAAAGGTAGACGGCTTTGAGGTCACGGCGATAACCAGATCACAAAGACATCTGGACGTTGCAAAAAGGCTGGGGGCAGACAGGACGGTAAGGTACCAGGAAAACCAGGACGCGCTGCTTGGGGACATCAAGAGCACGGCAGGCATGCTGGATGCCGCAATTGTTCTTGCGCCAAACGATCAGGTCACAGACACTGCAATCAAGGCAGTCAAAAAGGGCGGGCTTGTAGTAATAGCAACAATTGGCGAGATTACGGGGTTTGTGGCATTTGAGGAAAAAACCGTCAAAGGAACGCTGATTGGCTCTGTGGAGGACATGAGGCAGGTAGTCAAGATTGCCGACCTGCACGGTTTGGACGTGGTATCAGAGGCATATCCGCTAGAGCAGGCAAACGAGGTCTTGGAAAAGCTGAAAAACTCACAGATTGACGCGCGTGCCGTGCTGATTCCATAGGGATGCCCATGAACTGTGAGAGATGCCACCACACAGGCAGGGCCCATCTAGAGTCGCCAGGCAGCGACTCTTTGATGAAGCTGGGGAGGTGCCAGATACCCCAGTGCACATGCATGCAGTATGCAGACAGCATAAAAAGAATTGACGAGGACCTGCTCTGATTCATATGGGAAGCAGTCTGTGGGAAGGCATGAACAGGCACGCGCCGGCCGAGGAGATGAAAAGGGACTTGGATAACATGCTGTCCAAGATCAACGCACTGGAAATCGTAGCTGCAGGCGAGTATCAAAAGGGAGTCGTCAAGGTGCTAAGGGCGCTGACTGAGGGCCAGATTCACTCAATTGACGAGTTTGAGCACCTAAAAAAAGCCATTGATCTGCTTACGCTGCAGCTGTTTGACGTTCAGAATAAAGCCAACTCACGTAACAGGTCAGGCTCTGGAAGCTGCTCCTGATTTTAGGCATGAATTCTGTCTGAGCGGCCCTTTTTGGTGGCAAAATTTGTGCCTGAACTTCCAGAACCCGACCTGTTACCAACTCACCCTAGCCTCGTCTCACTGATGCCACAGCTGTCACACCTGTACAGACTGCTCTGCTGCAGCTTGCGCTCCAGACGCATGTCAGAGCCGCAGCAGGCACACCTTACAGAGTCCCCGGGCGGCTGCGGGCAGTCGGGGGCGCCAAGCTCGTTTACAATTCTGTGATACTCGTCCTCGGAGATGCCAAGGCCCTGATATATGGTACGGCCCGGATAGTTCTTGTGGAACCAATCCCTGTAGGACTCCTCCTCCAGATACCGCCTGACGTAATGCTTGGGCTCTTTTTCGGGGTCTACAAATCCTAGCGGTTTTGTGGAGTCGTCCTGCTCAGGAGACGGCCGCGCAGGCACTTTGTTTTCGGACGGGGCCACCCAGCTCTCCTCCCCCGTCTGCTCGGGTGCGGGTACCATGTTACAGTGCGGGGAGTACTTTGAGACTATCTTTCCCACGGCAAACCTCCTGTCGGGAACAGATGAGCCAAACATGGGATGTATTGCAACATAGAGGTTGCCCTCGCCACCTGCCTGATCCATCCAGCACTTGAACCTGGGATTCTTTGTAAAGAATCCGACATCCTCAGACTTTGTACACTGATCAACGAAGATCAGCGAGAACCTGTCCTTGCTTCTTGCCAGCAGAGCGTAGACGACCTCCTCCATCGGGGGGCCCCACTCATCGAGGCGTATCGGGCCCATGAACTCATAGTGAAGAATCTGGATTGCCAACACAGTATGTTCAAAGCTCTAGGCTTTACATTTTTCCAAGCCCACGGTGATCGCCGCCGGTATTTGAAAGGAATAAATGCAACATGTCTGAAGAGTCGCTAAATGGCAGACAGGGATCCTCACAACTACAGGGCCGTGGGATGGTCCATGGTTGCCGTTGCAGGCGGACTGGCCGCCATAGGGCTGCTTGCACTCTTTATTGGGGACGACGTGCTGTATGCAGACAATTACCAGAGGGCAAAGACCGCGGAGTTTGAGCAGTGCAGGGAGATGAACTTTGAGGGGGCAATGTGCTCAAAATACCTCAGCAGGATTAACACGCCGGCATCGGGGGTATTTACCGATCAAGGCTAGTATCCATTGGAAAAGTCCTCCCAGGAGTTTAGGTTTCTTGTCAGCCTGTTCATTGCAAAGAACGCCCCGCCGATGATTCCGGCATGGTAGAAGGTATACAGGAACACGCCGGCGCTTGTAGGATCGGACTTTGTAAAGCTCAGCGCAAGCATGGAAAAGAAGACAAAGGTGCTCACAGAGGTTACGACTGCGTTTAGGGCCCCTGAATCCATTCCGACGATGCGCTTTGTCGCAGCTGCCATCAGCGCTATGCTGGAGATTATCAGAAACGTAGCGCCTCCGTTTGCAGCTACAAAGTCAGAAATCCACGGCAGCAGCCCGTCCTCCAGGATGGCTATATCGGGCATCACGCTTCCGCCGTTTAATGCAAAGTTTACGGAGCTAAACAGCCCTCCGATTACAAAAAAGAACAGGAAGATCTTTACGACCGAGCGCTTGACCGGACTGCGGGTCTCAGATGGCCTCACTGCACGCTCGGTAATCCGCATACCGTAGAGGAATCCTATCGCCATGGCGGGCGCAAACATGACGTTGATCAGAATCGGGGACTCTTGGTTGATTCTTTCAATCTGCGGGTGAAATATCAGGAACAAGACGACGGCCATCGTGGCAGATACTGCAAACAGCACTAGGTTGAGGTGCGCAGGGCGGCGCGAGTCAGATACGTCGTATTCCCAGTTGTACACTATCTGGGCTCAAAAAATAACGATTAAAGAAAAGATTAAAAAATCATTTGTGTAATTGATCCAATTCTGTTTACCTTTTTAGCGTAACAGATCGGGCTCTGGAAGCTCAGGCGTGAATTTTGCCACCCCGGAGGTCTCTCCCGGGCAGATTCATGCCTGAAATCAGGAACAGCTTCCAGAGCCCGACCTGCCACTTTTTAGACAGCAAGGGCCCATGACTAGTCGATGAGGACAGGCAGGCACATGACCATTGGAGGAGTACTGGTACTGCTTTTTGGGGTCGTCTTTTACCTGCAGGGACTCTCAATAGTGGGCCCAGAGTCGTCTTTTATGTACTCGAATCCGGAATGGGTGGGCTATGGGATTCAAATAGCAGCAGTCGGGGCGTCAATTACCGTAGCGGGGATCGTGATTTGGGTTAGATCCAACAGGTGACAAGGCAGCCGTGGGGCGTGGACATGCCGGGTGCCTTTTCCAATCGCAGGAGCTCACATGCGGAGGGCAGGCCCCCACTATCCTGAGTCTCTGCTGTGTCATGTCCGCCTAGTCAGGGCAGCCCACATCAAAAAACGGACCATAATTTTGACACACCGTGCATATTTCGATAAAAAATGGTTGGTTTTCAGCTGTGCACACTAAATCGGAGCTGCCGGTATGCCACATGAAAGTCATGGCGCCGCTCGGTAGAGTCCTTCGTCAAGGGGGCCGCGTAACAGGTCAGGCTCTGGAAGCTGCTCCTGATTTTAGGCATGAATTCTGTTTGAGCGGCCCTTTTTGGTGGCAAAATTTGTGCCTGAACTTCCAGAGCCCGACCTGTTACGGGGCCGCCGTAAAAACACAGGCAGAATCCCTCATGATGAGCGGTGCCGCCGGTGGCATCGGGAGTGAGCCATGACCGCCTTAGAATCCGGACTGCAGGGGCTCGGCAGGTTTTATTATTTCACGCATTACAATCGTGGCAAAGGAGCCGCGGGACAGCGAAAATGACGCCCAGCTGCCGTCCGTGGAAAAGTCATCTACCCTGACAGAGGCGTTTCGAAAGCCGCCCCCGTTGCTTGCCTCCTGCATCTCCTTCATGTAAAAGTCCTTTGGCATGACGTCCTCGCACTCTAAAACCTTTGATATGTGAAAGTGAAATCTCGTTTTTTTGTAGTAAGAATAGCCTACAGTCGGTATTGCAAGGCTCTGATCCAGGCCATCTACGCGCTTGCCTAGGATCCCGTTGCCGTCGTAGCACACATCGCCGTCCTGCGGCTCGAAGAGCTCCTCGCCATGATCGAATGCGCGACTGACTGCAAGGTTGAAAAGGTATGACTGGTATGCCTGGATATAGAACCGCCGCATCTCGACAGGAAGCGACCTGATGGCCTTGAATGCGTCCCCGTGCTTCATCAACTCGGCAATGACCCTGCGTTCAAGGTCCATCCGGGGAGGTATCTGCCCGTAAATCTCCCTGAATTTTGAAGGATCCCCCATCTCCTTTCTGATCCTGGTGTTCTCGTCAGTGTCATACTTTGAGGTATAGGACAGAATATAGTTAACGGCATCAGAGTACTGCCTCCGAACCAGCGACCTTCCTATCCTGTGGGTCACCGGACGGGAGGAGCCGAATCTCTGATAGCCGTAAAAGTTAAGGATGTGCCGGTGCTCGTCAAAGGAATCAAGACCGGAGGGGTTGCCCGAAACCTTGATCCTGAATCGGTTTCCCAGCATGTACTTTTTTGACAGGGGCCTTTTCGTATATCCGAGCCTTTGAAGGGAGTACCTGCCGGCCTCAAATTTTTCCAGGCCTGCTGCTTTTGCATTAGAGTAGACATACTGTGTCGTTACCGCATCGGCGTCCTTGAGTCCCAGCGAGCGCAGCCGGAGCCCGGTCTTCTTGTACAGGCCGGACAGGGCGTGGTTTGTATCGATCCTGGATTTTTTAAGGGAGTAGACGGGATAGCCCCCCGCCTCCTGAATCAAGGACTCTGCTCTAGGAGACAGGATCTCAGTTACCTGAAAGTCCCCGCAGGATTCCCTGATTCTGCCGCCGGTTCCGGGGAATTTCGTGGAATAGCACAGGAGGCCCACAGTCGAGTCAATCTCGGGTACTGCCATTGGGGATGATCAGCCAATAATCAGTGTAAAGAATCGGGACACTGCAACGTCCGGTGCCTGGGCGCCCACGAGGATCTTGTACTGGCCTGCGGGGAGCTCCTCGGATACTGAAATCTCAAACGAAACCTCGCCCGCGGAGCCGCCTGGCAGGCTGATTCGGGAAGAGTCGGGAACCAAGGTGACCAGTCCCTCCAATGCGCTGTTGGAGACCGGGGTGATCTCCGAGTCGGAGCTGGCAGTCACCGAGATGGATACCGACGAGTCCTGGTTGTAGTATATCTGATCGTCTGATACCTCAACGTCAATCTCGGGCGCAAGAGAAGTGTCCAGCACGCCGATGTTGTTGGCGGCCCACTCTGTGAACCAGATCTTGTCGCCGACTGTCGTAAAATCAAAGACCTGGGCAATGCCGCACTCCTCGACCGTGCCGCAGTCAGCCCAGCTGGGATTCATGGAGGGAACTGTATATTCTGTAAGCTTCTGCGCGCCAGGATCAAAGAGCCCCATGCGGTTGGCAGCCTGCTCGTTGAAGATGATCCGTCCCTGCTCGTCTAGTCCGGCCCAGTACGGTCTTGAAAGGGGGGTGGACTTTATCAGGCCGGTATGGTTTCCAAACGCGGCTTCGGTAACCGGGGATGTCACATACTGTGTAAACGATTCTGTCAGGGGATCAAAGCTGTAAAAGTTCGAGGTATCCGTATCTGCCAGCCACACCGTGTCAGAGCCATCGACGACGACGCCGTTGATTACGCTGGTCGCCTGCGGCAGCAAAAAGGCCTCGCGATAGTTGTTCAGCTCCAGTCCGGCATCGGGGGCGTTGGGCAGGTCGGCGGAGTACTGGTCATAGTCAAACCTTACCAGGACGCCACTGCCGCCGGGGGCCCAGTTCGTATACCAGATGTTCGAGCCCGAGTCTATGCCAAACCCGGTGGTGAATGACTGCGCGTGGGGGGAGGGGACGCTGACGGGGGGAACCTCCTGAACGTGGCTGCCTGCATCCATTACTGTCAGCTTGTTTCCGGTAAAGTCGTTGATTATGACCTGAGAGCCGTCAACTACCAGCCTCTGGGGCAGGGAGTTGCCCTCGGAGGGAAAGTCAAATCGTTGATACTGCCCGTCATCGATTGAAAACCGCCATATGGAGTCATGGGCCTCGTCTGAGTACCAGATGGAGTTGTCTGCAGAATAGTCCATGCCCCACACCATTGAGCGCGCACCACTGGGCCATGCGGGGTTCTCGTACTCTGTAAAGTCCTGCAAAACGGGGTCGAACTTGGCAACCTTGCCGGTATTAGTCTGCATGAACCATATGTTTCCGTTAAAGTCAGCGGTTATTGCCAGCGGCTGGGTACATTCGGTAGGGATGGAAAACTCGCTGATATACGCATTTGACTTTGCGGCTCCCTTGCCGCAGAACTGGGCGCGCTGGCTGTCGGGGAAGTTGTCGGCGGGGGTTCCCGTACTGGTAAACTCAGCATCATCCACGCCCGGCATCAAGTTAGGCATGCTTGCGGCAGTTGCCCAAAACAGCAGCCCGCCGCCAAAAATCACTGTGAAAATGATGCCCTTGGTCTGTTTTTTCACGTTAAGACTGTCAGAGTGCCTTTGTTATATCTTTTCCAGCAAGGCACTGCAGCGCTATCGGGCGGCGGCCCGCCGACACTTCACTCGATTCCCGGATCCCGGCAGCTGGCGAGCAGAGCTGGCCTCTGGCAGAAGGGCCTGCCTTCACCCCGCATGTTGGCATCTCCTCCCTGTGCTCTGGCATGTTGCATGGATATCTTGGAGCTCCCGGCTTTTCTTGAAATCCCCCATATCGATGCGTGCGTACAGTCTGTCTGCCGTCCCAGCTAGTGCAGCTGCGGCCATCGGATCTGCCTGGCACCTGCCTTTTGTCCTCGGCGGCGTGACTGCCTGGTTTTCTCCCCTACCGGGCATTCATTTAGATCTGGCACGCCCTGCATATGAGCTGGCAGGGTTAGGCCAAACTATTTCAAACTAGCTATAAATAATGTTCGCGCAGTTTTTTGGTTGATGGTCGGCATTGATCAGGTCTTGGAGAAGCTCAGTACAGTCATTGATCCTGATTTGAAAAAAGACATCGTTTCGATGGGAATGATCAAGGATCTAGAGCTGTCAGAGGGCAACTTGAAGTTTACTCTAGAGCTGACCACTCCTGCATGCCCGTTCAACGTGGAAATCGAGGATGATGTAAGAAAGGCAATAGAGGAGCTGGACGGAGTCAACAGCTTTGACCTTAACGTGACTGCCAAAGTCATGGAAGGCCGCTCGCTGGATGAAGACACCGGAATGGCAACTGTAAAAAACATCATCGGTGTTGCAAGCGGAAAAGGCGGGGTGGGAAAATCCACCGTATCGCTGAATCTTGCACTTGCGCTGTCTCAAACCGGGGCCAAGGTCGGGCTGCTTGATGCCGACATCTATGGGCCCAGCATTCCGTTGATGCTTGGCATGAAGGACGGGTACATGGAGGTTGACAACAACAAGCTGCAGCCCGCCGAGTCAAACGGGCTGAAGGTAGTTTCATTTGGATTCTTTGCCGAACAGCAGCATCAGGCGGCAATCTACCGGGGCCCGATCATTTCCGGTATTTTAAAACAGTTCCTGGTGGATACGAACTGGTCTGACCTGGACTATCTTATTGTTGACCTGCCCCCCGGCACCGGGGACATTCCGCTGACACTGGCACAGACGATTCCAATTACCGGCATCCTTGTGGTCACCACCCCGCAGGATGTCGCAAGCAATGTTGCCACAAAGGCAATTGGAATGTTTGAAAAGCTAAACGTGCCAATCATTGGTGTGGTGGAGAACATGAGTCATTTCATCTGCCCCAAGTGTGACGAGCGGCATTACGTCTTCGGCGATGGCGGCGCCAAGAAGATCAGCGAGCGATTCAACATCCCATTCTTGGGCGAGATCCCACTAAACTCCGGAATCATGTCAGGCTCTGACCTGGGAAGGCCCATCATGATTACCGCCTCTGATTCTCCCAGTGCCGAGGCATTTAGGACTGCTGCCAAAAACATCGCGGCACAGTGCAGCATCATTGCCGCAAAACTGCAAGAGGAGGTGGCTGTAGAGGAGGGATCCGACCAAGGCCCCGAGCAGCCACCAGAAAACAAAGATGCCCCCAGCGGCCAGACAGGTATCCCTTGAAGCTACCCCGGGCCCTGCGTGACGAGCTAAAGATCCCGCTAGGCGTACTGGTGCCAGATGATCAGGCAGATGCTGCAGCCATTTCTGCATACATTGTAGGCGCATCGCATGTCATCACCGTGGGCGACAGGACGACTGAAAAGCTAATCGGGTTTGGCATAGTGCCCAGCCTGCAAATTGTCGACAACCAGGAAAAGAGGCTCTCAAGGGATCCACCTGCCCTGCCTTCTGGAACCGTCGAGGTTGCCTGCGTCAATCCCCCCGCCGAAATCACCGAGGAGAGCATCTCTAGAATCAGGGAGGCGCTTCTGTCAAAAGCCCCCGTCAGGCTGACCGTTCGGGGAGAGGAGGATCTGCTTGTGATTCCCGCATGCATTCACGCCCCAAAAAGCTCCGTCGTGCTGTACGGACAGCCCGGCGAGGGCATAGTCGTCGTGCGCGTTGATGAGGCGGTAAGGCGCAAGACACAAACACTACTTGATTCAATGAATCAAGGGAATGATGAGACGGTGGCTGTATGATTTGTGATTACACCGCTAAAACTCTGACCCCCTATTCAACCGGAACTGTCGCGTAATTCCGCCTGTCTGGCTCTGCACGTTTTTCTGCATTTTGCCCCTCCTGCGCGCCTGGTTCGGATAGCATCTCACGGTTTTCGGGAATTCTGATGAGCCGTGCGACAACCCAGATTCAACCAAATCCAAAGCATGTTTTGACATGTGAGGATATACACTAATCCACATACACAGTATTGTGAAATTAGACCCGGATCTCCGCCTGCAAATCCTTGAAAAAATAGGGGTCTACTCTGGCCGCTTCTCGATTTCAGAGCCCCAAGTGCTGCTGACCACCAAGGAGGTGCTTGACGCCCCAAAGGAGCTGACCGAAGGCAGGCGTACGTCTGCATACAAGTACTACGGGGTCTCTTACCTGCAGCATAACCTGGTCTTCATCAACGTCCGAAAAATCCCCGACGAGAAGACCCTTGAAAATACCATAGTTCACGAGCTTGTACACATGCGGTTTCCATACCTTGCCCACGGCAGAAGATTCAACAGGCTGGTCAGACAGGGACTGGGGGGGAAAACATTTGCACCCTACAAAAAGCGGGGTCCATCTGTTCCAAACCATCAATGATTTATATTTCACAGCACAAGGCAAGCTGTAGAAATGGAGTTCGGTCTTGCTGAGGCGCTTCCGATAGGCGCAGGTATTGCTTCCTTCGTCATTGCCGCAGTCCTGGTGGCATGGATTGCCAGGCAAGACCCGGGCACAAAAGAGATGCTTGAAATCTCAAACGCCGTCAAGGTTGGCGCGTCTGCGTTTCTGAGGAGGGAGATGAAGATTATCGTTCCAGTGGCCGTCGGGCTGTCAGTCATTATCGGCGCATTCTTGCAGCCATCAAACGGAATTGCGTTTGCAGTCGGCGCCACACTGTCTGCAGTGGCAGGACTGATATCACTCAAGATAACGGTCAAGGCAGCAGTAAGGGCCGCCAACCTCAGCAGCTCCGGGCTGGGAAGGACGTTTGCCATGGCCTTTCGGGGCGGAGCAACGGTCGGCCTTGCAGTCCCCGCCATGGCGCTGCTGGCAATTACCGGCCTGTATCTCGTCTATCCGGATCCGATCACAATAGCAGGCGTTGGAATCGGCGCAAGCCTGATTGCCCTGTTTATCAGAATCGGCGGCGGAATCTTCACAAAGGCCGCAGACATGGGCGCAGACCTGGTGGGAAAGGTAGAGGCCAACATTCCCGAAGACGACCCGCGAAACCCCGCAACCATTGCAGACAATGTGGGTGACAACGTAGGCGATGCGGCAGGCATGGGCTCTGACGTATACGAGTCCTACATTGTCACGATACTGGCCGCCCTGCTGATTGCAGCGCTGATTGGCGCACCCGAGCTGTTCCTCTATCCGATCCTGATCGGGGCATCTGGAATGATTGCATCAATTATCGGCGTCGTTATTGTGGGTTCCAAGGGCGTCACGGACGTGATGAGTCCGCTTAACCGCTCGTTTTACGTCTCCGCGGGGATTGCCATCGGCCTGAACTATTTCTTTACGCAGCAGTTTGTGGGGGACGGCACCTCGGCTTATGCGCTGTTTGGCGCCACGGTTATCGGCGTGGCGCTGGTACCGATAATCCAAAAGATCACCGACAGGTATACGAACTACAAGTATGGCCCGGTCAACGAGATTGCCGAGTCTGCAAAGTGGGGCTATGCATCGCTTACCCTGATGGGAATCATCAAGGGACTGCAGTCAACGGGGCCGTTCATGATTGCCCTCGTGGTCGCAATCATAGTGTCGTTTAGCATCTCAGCATCTGCGGCCCCGGAGGGCGCAGACCCGGTACTGTACGGGATATTTGGAACATCCCTGACTGCAATGGCAATGCTGAGCCTTGCAGGAATCGTGTTGAGCATTGACGCGTTCGGACCCATTGCAGACAACGCGGGGGGAATTGTCGAGATGACCGGGATGGGGGAGGAGAACCGCAAGGTAACCGATGAGATTGACGCCGTGGGAAACACGACCAAGGCAGTCACCAAGGGGTTTGCTATTGCCAGCGCCGCCCTGGCCGCCCTAGCAATGATCCAGGCCTTTCAGTTTGAGGCAGCACACGTATTTGAGGGGCTGCTGGATCTAGACTACAGCCTGACCAATCCCGCAGTAATCGTCGGGCTGCTAGTCGGGGGCCTGATTCCGTTTATCATTACGGGGCAGCTGATCAACGGCGTGTCACGCGCGGCAGGCAAGATGGTCGACGAGGTGCGCAGGCAGTTCAAGGCGGATCCCGAAATCCTGACCGGAAAATCAAAGCCAGACTATGCAAAATGCGTCGACATTGCAACCGTCGCATCGATCAAGGAGCTGTGGAAGTCGGCAATCATTGCAATCGTTTCCCCGATTATCCTGGGCGTCCTGCTCGGGCCGACCGCGGTTGCAGGACTGCTGATGGGCTCGGTAGTGACCGGAATCTTCCTGGCCTACCACCTGGCAAACACCGGCGGCGCGTGGGACAATGCAAAGAAGCTCGTGGAGATGAAGGGCAAGAAGGGCTCCGAGGAGCACAAGGTTGCAGTCGTAGGTGACATTATCGGCGACCCATACAAGGATACTGCAGGACCCGCATTGAACACCGTAATCAAGCTGCTAAACACGGTCGCAATCGTCTTCGTATCTGCATTCGTCGCAGTCGTCGCACTCTAGCCGGTCTTGTCGTCTACTGCCAGTGTCATGTCCAGCTCGTCGATCTGAGACCTGATGGCCCGGGCTAGCGCCTCGTCATGGCTTTGGCAAAACTTGAAGAACCCGTCCGTGGTATGAAAGCACCCGCAAATCCATTCCGTCTTCTTGTCCCCTGCCACGGTTAGTTTTGAGTATTGTATCCCCATGTATGACCTTTGCCCGGTCTCTTAAAAAACCTTGAAAAATTAAAGGGGTGGGGGTTGACTCTAGGGGCAGCCTTCCATTTTTTGGATAAAGTATCCGTCCTTCTCGATTGCCTGGGAGACCGGCTCGGGGGCCCCCTGGGAGTGGCAGAACTGGCATTCTTCGGTCGTAACCGCAGAATCGCCCTCCCCGATTGTTGACAGCCATTGCTTTGCATACTGAATTGCCTTGTCGTGATCCTTTTCGCCTGTGATTACGTCAAAGTGCATAGTATGGCCGTCTTGAGCCTTTACGTACGTATCGTATACGTGAACTTCCATGCCTCTGATAGACGGGAAGGGATATTTAATTCTAGGATCCTCCATCATGCATGAAGCCTCTGGTCAGACTGGAGATTCCAAATGCACCTGACATAACCCTAGAGCTTGATGGCAACAGCTCGCCTGAAACGGTACGGAGGCTCGTTGACAGCCTGCCGTTTAGCGCCGACCTGAACGTATGGGGCGATGAGATCTATACCGGATCCACCCCGGTCTTGATTGGCGAGGAAAACGCAAGGCCCCTTGTAGAGCTAAACGACGTTGCATACTGGCCCGCAGGCAGGGCAATCTGTCTGTTTTATGGCCCCACTCCCATAGGGGACAGGGGGGAGATCAGGCCGTACTCTCCAGTAAACGTCATTGGACGGATTCTCGATCCTGACAGGTCTGTCCTCAGGCATGCCGAAAATGCAACGGGAGCCTTCGGCAGGGCCTAGCCTGAAATCTTTATCTCCCTGACTTGGCCTTCTAGCACAAATGCCCGAAAATCCAAGCTGGCTCCCGAATAGATTATCCATACTACCGGGTTTATCTCCATGAATCGCCTGTCTGTGATTGACGGAAACGCCTCCGAGCTGGGATGGGAATGGAATATGCCGACCACGCGCGTGTTGTCCTGCTCGGCCCTTTTGTATGCCGCAACAAGCTCGTCGTCAGATATCGTAAAGTTTGCCGGGGACTCGTCTACGTTCTCTGTGAGGAAAATCCCATCTACCGTCGTCTTGCTGCCGTCGCTTTTGCCGTAAAGTATGGCACATGACTCGTTTGGCTCGTGCCGCTGCGCGTGATTCTGCAGGGCCTGCCTTTGGGATTCTGTGAGGATTACTGTGTCTGTCAACGACTAGTTCACTATTACCGTGCCTTCCATTAGCGGGTGCAGTATGCAGTAGTAAGGATACTGGCCTGCCTCGGTAAACGTATGCTCAAATACTGCCTCCTGTGCCATCAGGCCGGAGTCAAACAGGTCCGTGTTCCCGATCTTTGTGTTTCCAGACGTCACCGTATGTGCCACCGAGTCATCGTTGATCCACCTGACCGTCGTGCCTGCCTCGACTTCTACCACCTCCGGCAGATAGGCCTCCTGTCCGGGCTCATTATTTGCCGCACCCTCCGGAATCGAGACCTCGACGGCTGTTCCGGCATCCTCGATGATCAGCTTTGAGGTCATCCATTGGTGTACGAGGCAAAAGTACTCGTATTCCCCGGCCTCCAGCTCCGACGTGTCCAGCCTGTACTCCTCACCTGCGCTCAACAGACCCGTATCAAACGTCTCTCCAAAGTCTGCCTGGCTTGTTGATGTATGTGCCACAGAGTCCTCGTTTATCCAGGTAACGATATGCCCCTGCGGCACCGTCGCCTCGTCAGGATCATAGTCCGGGGCTCCCTGCTCTGCTGATCCCTCCAGCATCCTGATTACGTATTCTGGCCCCGCCGGGATCTCCTCGACGGGCTCCTCTACAATCTCGGCCTCCTCGGGTATCAGATACGGCGATGGCCCCACCAGGCCAAACCCGACATATGCTGCTATTCCTGCCACCGACCCCAGGATGAAGATTATCGAGACCGGCTTTACGACTTTGACGTGCTTGGCTGAAATGTACGCAATAATTGTCGCAGGCGCCGCGATTGCCATCAGAATCCCCGCAAACGTTGCAGACGTGCTGATTGTATTGTACGTAAATGCCCACGCTCCAAACCCGAGCGATATTGACAGGACAACTAGGACCGTCGCCTTTGCCCTGTTGCTAGTCGACACCCCGCCATCCAGGATTCCGACTGCCAGGATGATCAGGCCGATAAACATCGTCAGTCCGGCTAGGGCATGCAGACCGTCTATGAACGTATGGGCAATTTCGGCATATGCCAAAACCACGCCTGCCAAGCCAATTGACGTAAGGCCCATCCCGGGCATCATCAGGTCCCAGTTGCTCATTTAAGCTTGATTCTTGGGGTGATATACTTAATTCTTTTGAAAACACTCGGATAAGGGACAGACTACTTTTTGGATTATGCACCCCGTACCTTTCGACTGCTTTCAGATGCGGCACGACATGGGCGGATCAGGGACCGTCCAAAAAATTTCTGCAAAACACCGTTAACCATGTAGATCATGGGCACACGGCACCGAAAATGACTTTGATCAGCAGATCCTGGCTATCCCAATAGACTTTGCGTAATCGGTTCAGATCTAGGATTATTACGAACAAATCCATCCCATTCGGGTCGATTACGCAAAGCCTAATGTGAGAAACCTAACGGAGGTCGAATCATAGTGTCTGCTACGCTGTTTGATCACATTACTGACCGAGTCAGCAAGATGGAAGATGACGGGGTGGCAGATGAGACTATAGTTGACGATTTGGATGAATTCAAACAAAAATTATTGGATGCTGAAGATAAATGGCTCTCAATTACTGACAAAAACAGCTTATATTTCTATCAAGGAATCCGTGATGCGGAACTAGTTCTTGAAAGAATGGCTGAACGATTTAAAACTGCAAAAATAAGACACGATGATCCCCAAATCGCATTGGACACGCAGTAATTCCTATCGCAGGTGAAATTATTCAAATTGCCGAGCATGGCAAAGCAGATGATGCAACTGTAAATCAAATTTTAGAGCGTACACGCCGATTACGAGATAAAGCCAATGAAGCAAATCCTATTGAATCTGACGAAAGAAACCTACATGAAATAGATAAAGAAACATTGGGCGAATCTTTTGACAAGGTTCTTGATACTCTGGGGATTCCGTCTGACTTGCCAGACGACGTATGCGTTGACGAAGATAAAGATATTTCCTGATTCTAGCGTTATGGTATATGCTAGTATTCATGCAAGCGTTGCAAGTATTGGCGTAACAGTAAAACATCGAATCCATGAAGATTCAATACATCTGTTCAGCATTTTTTGAAAACGTGCAAATGAAAGCGTGGGAATAACTACTAAAACAGTTCGTGACGAATCTTTTCATGCCTTATCTAAGACTGCAACAAACTCTATTTTAGAAAATCCTCCTGCAGAAAAAGACAAACGAAAAAATTGTCTGCTGAAACAACTCCAACTGTTAATGTAACAGGCCGGGCTCGAAGTTCAGGCGTGAGTTTTATCACCTCGGAGGCCCCTCACGGGCAGATTCGTGCCTGGAATCAGGAACAGATTCCAGAGCCCGATCCGTTACTGCGGCATGGATTGCCACAAAACTTCACTGTTGGACCACAGCACTGCCGCAAGGTCTGGCCCGCATGTACATTCGTGCCGTCTTTTGTGTGTGGTTGGCCAAAAATGTCCCGTCTTGCGTCCGAGGCTGCACACACAGGTGGGGCCAGGTGGGCAGCCTGTGGGAAAAAATTGGACGGCCCCCGGACTTGTCGAATAAATTAAATGCCCTACAAACTGGCAAGAAGAGGATTGGGACTCAGGGAAATACTGGAGATATCAAAACCGCGAATCGTCATCCTGCTGGTGATCACCGCCGTCACCTCCATGTATGGCGCAAGCAGGCTGGTTCCGGGCGCTCCAGATCTGGACTATTGGGCATACCTCCACATCATCGTTGCCGGCGCACTGGCCTCTGCCGGCTCAAGCGCCCTGAACCACTACTACGACAGGGACATTGATCCAAAGATGAAAAGAACCAGCCGGCGGCCAATTCCGTCCGGACGAATGTCTGCCTCCGGCGTCTTAACCTACGGACTCGCCGTCAGCGCCGCCTCGGTAGTCTACGGGTACCTCCTGATCAACGCGGCATCTGCATCCTTCATAGCCTTGGGGATATTCTCCTATGTCATAGTGTACACCGCATGGCTCAAGCGGCTGAACACCTCAAACATCGTAGTCGGCGGCATAGCCGGAAGCGCGGCCTCTTGGGCCGGCTGGGCGGCAGCTACCGGAACCCTGGATCTGCTTGGATTCCTAGTCGGGTTCCTGGTCTTTGTCTGGACCCCCTCCCACTTTTGGTGCCTTGCAATGAAAATCAAGGACGAGTACGCACAGGCCAACGTCCCCATGCTGCCCGTCGTAATCGGGATGCAAAAGACCTCGAGGTACATACTGGCAAACACAATCATCCTGCTGCCGTTCTCGCTGGTGCTGTATGTCTTTGGAATGGGGCTGGTATACGCAGTAATTGCCGCAGCCTCCGGGGGACTGATGCTCGCATATCATTACAAGCTGACAAAAACCCCCACCTCTGACTTTGCATGGAGGGCATACAAGGTAACGGCACCATATCTTACGATAATCTTCATGGCCGTCGCACTAGACGCTGCGTTTCACATACGAGTCTAGCCGTCGGCGCCCGGAAAGCTGGACTCGTAATCCTTTTCCATCATTTCCCGGTTCTGCTTTTCCACCTCGTCCTCGTCCCCGACCTGCCTTGCGACCTCCACCCTGCGCGCATCCTTTGTAACCCAGGATACGTTGATCAGCCCCAGGATTTCCAGATCCAAGAGTATCTTGTTGAACCTGTCCTCCTTGATCTCTATCTCGTCTTTTACAAGAGCCTTTGACAGCTCAACGTCCGTTAGCGATCCTGCAGCCTGGATCCTGTCAAACACCTGGTTTCTGATCGGGATTGCCATTTTAACCGTAAAACGTCTTATCCATTGTCTTTGGAATCACGTTAGATATACCTTCCCTTATCGTGTTGTACCACTGGTCGACCTCCTTTGTCACCGAGGGCCTTACGTTTTTGAGGCCCGCAGAAAAGTTCGCACTGGTGATCTTTTCAGAATCGTTCTGCATTGCATGCACTGCGGCCTCCCTGCAGAGCGCTGCCAGGTCGGCACCCGTGTAGTTCTGCGTGGCAACTGCAATCTCCTGCAGCTTGACATCCCCTGCCAGGGGCATCTTCCTTGTAAGCGTCCTTATGATCTCCAGCCTCCCCCTCTCGTCTGGATGTCTTACGTGCAATACAAGATCCAGCCTTCCTGTTCTCAGCAGTGAGCTGTCCAGCAGATCCGGCCGGTTGGTGATTCCCACGACTACCACCCTTGAGGTGATGCCTTCCTCCATCTCTGTGAGCAGCTGGCTGAGGATGCTCTCCCCCGCCCCTCCCTCATCTGTCTTGTATCTTGCAAGCGAGTCCATCTCATCAAAAATAATAACGCAGGGAGACGACGCCTTTGCCTTTCTGAAGATTTCCCTTACTGCCTTTTCGGACTCTCCCACCCACTTGGAAAGGATTTCAGGACCCCTGACCAGAATCATGTTTGCCCCGCTCTCGGTTGCCAGCGCCCTTGCTAGGAGAGTCTTGCCACATCCTGGAGCCCCGTAGATCAGCGCGCCCTTTGGCGGCTTTATCCCCATCTTGCTGAACCTTTGGGGCTCCTTCATCCCGAGCAGCAGGTTGTCGTTGAGCGTCCTCTTGATGTCCTCTAGGCCCCCCACGTCGTCCCACCAGACCTTTGGCCTCTCGACATAGAACTCCCTCATCGCGGTAGGGACAACCTCGTGCATTGCCTCATAAAAGTCCAGCAGCTTTATCTCCATTGACTGCAGAACCTCAGAGGGGATCTTCTCCGTCTCCAGGTCAATCTCGGGCAGGTATCTCCTGATTGCCTTCATTGCCGCCTCCCTGCACAGTGACTTGATGTCGGCCCCCGTGTATCCGTGCAGCTCCGATGCCAGGTCCTTGAGATCTATTCCCCCCGCAATCGGCATGCCTCTGGTGTGGATCAGGAGAACCTCGTACCGCCCGTCCTCGTTTGGAACCGAGATCTCAAACTCCCTGTCAAACCTGCCCGGCCGCCTCAGTGCGGGATCCACGCTGTCTGGCCTGTTGGTTGCGCCCAGGACAATCACGTTTCCCCTGTCTGTCAGTCCGTCCATCAGTGCGAGCATTTGCGCCACGACTCTCTTCTCCACGTCCCCGTATGCCTCCTCTCGCCTTGGAGCAATCGCGTCGATTTCATCGATGAATACTATGCTTGGCGAGTTGTCCTTGGCCTCTTTGAAGATGTCCCTGAGCCTCGCCTCGGTCTCCCCATAATACTTGTTCATGATCTCCGGGCCGTTGATCAGGTACATGTTGGCCTCAGACTCGCTTGCCAAGACCTTTGCAATGAGGGTCTTGCCGCATCCCGGCGGGCCATAAAGCAGTATCCCGCTGTGTGCCTCCACCCCCAGCCTGTTGAACAGCTCCGGGTGCCGTAGCGGCAGCTCTACTATCTCCCTCATGGCCTTGATCTCTGCCTGCAGGCCTCCCACCTCCTCGTAGGTCACCCTCGGCTTTCTGTCGATGGACTCGGCTGAGATTGCAAGGGTCGTGGTTCTGTCTATCTTTACAATTGATTTCGGGCTTGCCTTGTTGATCCTAAAGTCCATGGAGTTTCCCAGAATCATGACCGAGATCTCGTCTCCCTCTGAGAGCGGCATTCCCCTCAGCCGGTTTTTTACAAAGTCGGTAAACTCCTTGTCTACCGTGACTGAATCGTTTACCGGCATCAGCGTGATGGATTTTGCGACCCTGGCAGATGTTTTTTTGATTTTTACAGTATCGTTTAGCGACGAGCCGGTGTTTTTCCTGATCTGTCCGTCGATCCTGACAACGTCCGGGTGCTTTTCGTCCTCGTCTGCAGGCCATACCACTGCACTGCTTGCCTTGTTTCCCTGAATCTCAATGATGTCCCCGGGCGTCACATTGAGATAGTCCATGGCATCCGGACCTATGCGTGCTCGTTTTTTCCCAATATCCCGCTGCTTGGCCTCGCCTACGCGCATCTGCAGGGGCTCGTCATTACGTGCCAAGGTACCCCACCTATTTCATGTCGACTGACATCCTACTCTGCTGTAAGACCTCGAACTCGCTGACGCCCTCTACGGACTTTACGGCCTCTTCTAGCTTGTCCAGCAATCCCCCGGCATCCTCCATGATGAACTCCATTTTCAGGAAGAACAATCCGAATGCCAGTGGCTCTTTTTCGTGGTTTCGGGTCTTGATTTCATCGGGGAGCTTTTCTGCAATTTTGTCCGGTAGCTCGTCTAGGTTTACCTCCGTTCCCTTTGGCAGTATTTTGCAGACTAGGAGCAGCCGTGCCATGTCAGGGCCCCCGGAAACCGCACGATTCGCATGAAAATTCCTTTGCCGACTCTCTGCAACTCTCACACCTCCAGATCAGGATCGATCCACAGTCTGGGCAGCTGAACTTTACGCACTTGTCATTGGGCATGATGTGTCTGTGACAGCAGCTACAAAGTGGCAACGAGATGGTAGATGACATGACAGAAATCTCTGACTACCGCATTTATACCTTCCCTAGAATTTCCGCCTTCCCAGACGTGCAAAAAAAAAAAACGGCATCCCCGAACCAAAAGAGATCAACCGGTGCCAAGCACATGACATGCAAGGGGTTGATCCACCGCCTTGCTAGGACGAGGCGCTTTTATCATGTGCTCAATCCGTAAGAGTTTACCCCCTCCCGAAAATGCGGCGTGGTGGGCACGGTGATCAAGGTTATGACCTGCAGCATCGCCTGGGGGATGGACTGTTATGTTCAATCCCTGCGGGGGAGCGCGAGCAGCCCAAGCTCCGGGCATCTTTCAAAGAACCCCTCTAGAGCATCCTGTGGGGCGTCCTAGGACTTTCCACCTGTGTCAAAACAGGCACGATATGTCAAAATCATGATCCGTTTTTTGATGTGGGCGCCACAGGACTATGGGCGTATTGCTAAAAAGGCCGCCGTGGCGTATCTGATCAACAGTCCAGCCGGGCAGAGATGCGCCGGCTTGGATCAAGTCCTGCAGAACTGCAAACGGAACGTGCAACTTTTTGATGCACGTTTTTCCTGGCCGGACCCGCACATTCATCTGAGTAGTTTTTTGATTTCCCCTCCAATCAGCGCCTGCGCGGTCTTTAGGGAGCCCCTCAGTCCCAATAGCCTTACAATTGAGCTTGTATGAAAGTCAAAGTCGTCCCGCTCGGAGATCTCTGCAAGCATTTCTGGGGTTACCGCATCAAATATTTTGTCCAGCGTATCGTTGCACAGCCTTTCCAGTATCCTTCTTGCAAGTAGCTGCTTCTCAAACTCGCGGCCAAACCTCTCGTTCCACTGCTTTTGATACCCGCCTAGCCTTTTAGGATCATTTGTTTTCAGGTACTCTGAAATTGACCTGCCTGCCAGGATTCCGCCCATCCCCGCCGTGTATATTCCTCCTGCCGTAGTTGGCTTGGTCTGTCCGGCGGCATCCCCCACGGTTACAACGTTTCCCTCAACAAATGCCCCGATTGGGCCCTTCACCCATATTGGCGCAAAAATCTTCCTGATTATCGAACAGTCCCCCCTCTGTTCCAGGAACTCCTCTAGCCGGCTTGCGGGGTTTATCTGCCTTCCCGCAACCCCCACCTTTCCCCGTGATTCTCCAGACGGCACGACCCATGCAAAGAACCCGGGGTATTTTTCCTGATCAAAGAACAGCTGTATTTTGCCCTTTGAGATCCAGTCTGCATAGACTTCATATTGTGCAGATGCCAAAATCCCGTCCCTGTCTTTTTGGATAAGGGACGAGACGCCCCTTGCATCTACAATGATCCTGCAGCCTATGGTCTCACCCTTTGTCCTGACCCCGTCGTTTTTGAATTCCTGGACAGGCGTCTTTACTCTTAACACTGCGCCGTTTTTCTGCGCTTGGAATGCAGCCTGCTTGTCTAACTCCCTTCTGCTTACCTCCAGCACCCTCTGATTTTTTGCGTCCAGAGTGATGCGCCTTCCACCAGGCGCAAAAATTTCTGCAGATTTTACCACGTGCTCAAAGGTTTTCTGTGACGGTATTATGCCTAGCTCGCCTAGCCCCGTGCTGCTTACCAGCCCACTGCAGTGCTCCGGAGTGCCTATCTCGGAGTCCTCCTCTAAGACCAGAACTGAAAAACCATCATGTGCAATCTCCCTTGCACACAGCAGGCCTGCTATGCTTCCCCCGGCAACTACAACATCATACATGGTTTTTTTACTCACTTCCAATTATTTTAGTATACAATTGGTGCATTGCTAAGGTTTTTCTCTAACTCCACACTCTTACCATCATGGATGAGATCAAGCAGGCGATCGTAGTTAGAACCGATCTTGGCATGGGCAGGGGCAAGATTGCGGCCCAGGTGGGACACGCATGCGTTTTAGGCGCCGAGCATGTGAGGAAATCTCACCCTGAGTGGTTTGAAGCCTGGTGGGCCGGACAGAAAAAAATCGTCGTCCGGGTTTCTGGAATCAAGGAGCTGCTGGGGGTGAAAGCGGCAGCCATTGATCTAAACCTGCCGTGGTCTGAGGTCACCGATGCGGGGCATACGCAAATTGCCCCCGGAACTACCACCTGCATCGCACTAGGACCCGCCCCGGAGGGCATGATTGACAAGATTACCGGGGAGCTAAAACTGCTCTGAGCCCGCCACTGGGACCTGCGTCGTCATCCATACCTGCAATCATAAATTCCTGCAGGCAACCTGCTGGCTTGGTATATGACCATGAAATACCTCGAGAACCTTTGACTGTCATAGTCAGAATTCCTGGTGGTCTGCCTGGCGTCCTTTACGCACGGTCTTCTTGGGGGATGCCCTCGGATGCCGCAGTACGGCCTCCTCTGGCATGCATGTGCCCGCAGCCTCCGAGCACAGCGTGATCGTGGCCCCTGCGAGACAGGCTCCACGTACGTCGAGGTCAGCGGCGCCGCAACGTTGGATCCGAACTTGGCTCAGCATGTTCCTGGCCTGTCGTCCCATGCTGCCGGCAAGTTCTTGAAAAGTATCGAACCACTCCGGATGAATCCTCTGACGTCAAGCTGAGTACTGGACGTTCTCCGGTATTCTGAAAGCGCATGCCTCGTCTCAAACGCGTAATAATACTAGGAGACCGTAATCGGTTAGGTTGAGCACAGGAGGCTGAGGTGGGAAACAGGCACGAACCGCAGCAGGTCGGGTTCTGGAAGTTCAGGCGTCAATTCTGTCACTAGTGAATGCCGATCAAATAGGATTTGTGCCTAAAATCAGAAACGGCTTCCAGAACCCGATCAGTTACCGCGAATCCTAGGCCGCCACAAGCACCTCGACTAGCCTAGCCGACACGTCTGGCCCGCGTATGAGCCATGTCCCCGTACACGACATCATGGTGCCAAACATCCCACACATGCGGCGGGGGTGCGCAGCCGCACCGTACGCCCCTCTGCATGACCGTCCTGCGCAGCACCCTTTCGGCACTGCTGTTGGCAGGCTCCATGCCCGGATGCCTGACAAAGGTGAACAATGTACGGGGCCGCACCGCAATTGATCTGCTTGCATCTGCCAGCATTGCCAAGACGGTCTAAATTCCTTGGTTTTCTGCCTGGCTGGGGTACTTTTCACTTGGCTGAAATTACCCAAAGATTCATAAATTCAAATTCGTGAATTTGAACACAGTTGTTTTCTATATCTACCCTAGTTGATGTTGTAAGGATCCCGCCAAGCCTGTTTGGAACCACGCTCAAAAAGGCAGCTGTGAACATCCTCAAGGAAAAGTACGAGAGCATGATCAACGCAGACTTGGGATATATCATCATGATCATAGATGCAAAGGTGGATGAAATGGGAAAGATGGTTGCAGGAGACGGCGGAACCTTCCACCGAGTCGAGTTTGACGCATTAACGTTTTATCCAAAATTACAGGAGATTGTCCAGGGTGAGATTGTGGACATTACAGACTTTGGTGCATTTGTTAGAATCGGTCCGACTGACGCACTACTGCACCTGTCGCAGGTGATGGATGATTATCTGAAGAGCGATGTAAAGTCCGGCATGATTATTGCAAACCAGAGCGGAAGGACGCTAAAGGTCGGCTCGACGCTGCGCGCAAGAATCACCGCGGTATCCTTGGGCAAGGCAGCTACGATGGGGAAGATCGGAATTACGTGCAGGCAGCCCTTCCTGGGTGCAGACGAGTGGATTGCAGAAGAAATCAAAAAGGGAGACGGCGAATCCGGAGGCGGGGCCAAAGCCTGAAAAGGCAAAAGCAAAGGCGAAGTAGATGGTCAGAGAAATGGCTTGCAGAAAATGCAAGTATGTTACAACAGGAAAGGTCTGCCCGGCATGCAAATCATCCGACCTGACGCCGGACTGGAACGGGGTTGTCCTGGTGGTGGAGCCGTCAAACTCCATCGTTGCAAAAACCTTGGGAATTACTGAGAAGGGAAAGTATGCACTAAAGGTAACATAAGTTGCAGTCCGATTTACGAAGGGAGCTTTCCAGGTTTTTAGCAGAGGACATCCGCTCTGGGGACATCACAAGCTCGCTGTTGCCAAAAAAACCGATCCGTGCAAAAATAATCTCACGGCAGGAGGGAATCGCCGCAGGAGTCCGATTTGCAAAGGAGATCTTTGCTTTGAAAAAATGCAGGGTCTTGATCAGGACAAGGGACGGGGCCAGGCTGAGGCCAAACCAGACAGTCATGACGATAACCGGGAGCCCGCAGGATGTCCTGTCATGTGAGCGGACTGCACTGAACCTGCTGTCGCGGATGAGCGGCATAGCGACGCAGACCCACGCACTGGCACGGAGGCTCCCGAGGGGTACCCGACTGCTTGCGACGAGGAAGACGGCGCCGGGACTGCGGATGTTTGACAAGGACGCAGTAAGAATAGGCGGGGGAGAAAAGCACAGGATGGGGCTAGACGAGATGGTGATGCTCAAAGACAACCACCTGTCAGTCGGACTGTCGATAGAGGAGCTGCTAGGACGCGCAAAAAGAAAGCACCGCCGGGTCGAAATAGAGGTGGAGACAAAAAAGGACGCAGTCATCGCCGCACGAAACGGGGCGACGATCATCATGCTGGATAACTTTACGCCAAGGCAGATCACAGGAACGGTAAGGGAGCTAAAAAGGATGGGACTCCGGGATAGCGTAAGGCTAGAGGCCTCAGGCGGCATAACCGAAAGAAACATAGGCGGTTACGCCAAGACGGGGGTCGACATGATCTCTGTCGGAAGCATTACAAGCTCCGTAATGGGGATAGATCTGAGCCTAGAGATCTAGCCCTGCCAGGATTTCCTTGGCGTCCTTGTTGCCCTCGTCTACCTCTAGGATTTTGTCGCAGCACTCCCCTGCGCGCTTTTTTTGGCCGAGAATCAGGTGCACGTTGGCCTTTAGCAGCAGCACGTCCACGTCATAGGTGCCGATCTCAGCTGCATGCTCGAGGTGTATGAGGGCGGATCTGTACTGCCGTTTCATATAGTAAATCCCGCCCACGATGAAGAGGACATCGTGGTTGTGCGGGACTTTTTGGAGGTATTCCAGCCCGCTTTTTAGCGCCTCGTCATACCTTTGCTCCCTGACTAGCCTTCGCATCTGCTTGATCTTTTCAACGTTTTTTTTCTTTTGAGGATCCTTTGGAGTCCTGCCGAACAGACCTGTCAAACTAAAAACCGGGCATACTCCTACGATTATAAGTTCAGCTTATGGCAATCATGCGCTCAATTGCGAGCCTTGCCCTGTCGGCGACGTCCTTTGGAACCCTGACCTCGTATTTGTCCTCGACTAGCGCGTCGCGGACGTTTTGCAGGTTGATCATTTTCATGTACTGGCACTCTGCCTTTTCGGAGGCGGGGACGAACTTTTTGGCGGGGTTTTGCCGCCTCATCCTGTGCAGGATGCCAGTCTCAGTCGCTACGACGAATTCCCTGGCGCTTGATTCTGACGCATGCTGCATCATGCCCTCAGTAGACAGGATTGAGACCTTGCGTCCCTCATAGCCTCCCGACGCGATGTCATACAGCATGGGCGTAGTACAACTGCACTCCGGATGCACCAGAAGCTCTGCATCATGCATAGAGTCCAGCTTTTTTTGCACGTCGTCTGGGGTGATTCCCGCATGGACGTGGCACTCACCGGCCCATATTCGCATGTTCCTCCTGCCGGTAACCCTGGCGACATAGGCGCCCAGAAACATGTCGGGCAGAAACAGGATCTCCCTGTCCTCTGGTATCGCCCTTACCACGCTTACGGCGTTCGATGATGTGCAGCAATAGTCCAGCTCTGACTTTATTTGCGCAGTGGTGTTTACATACCCCACGGCAACTGCGCCCGGATGTCTTTCCTTCCATTTCTTCAAGTCATCCAAGGTAATGGAGTCAGACAGCGAGCAGCCCGCCTCAAGGCTTGGGATGAAAACCCGCTTTTCGGGACTTATAATTGCGGCAGTTTCGGCCATAAAGTGAACCCCGCAGAACAGGATTCTCCCGTGATCAGTCCTTCCAGCCTGCCTTGAGAGGCCCAGTGAGTCGCCGACAAAGTCAGCGATGTCTTGAACCTCGGGAATCTGGTAGTTGTGGGCCAGTACCAGGACATCCTTTTCTTTTTTGAGCCTCAGAACCTCCTCCTTCAAGCCGGCAGTTTCTTGCGCAAGCAAACCAGAAACCATCCAAGACAAGGGGATTTAAAGAATAAGATCGTGACCCGGAATCTTCTAAAATTCAGGCAATTACGGCAATTATTGCCAGGTTACGTGCCAATCTGAATCCCCTCAGAACAGATCTGGCGGAGTCTTTCGATTGCAGACAGCATGGCAAGCCTGCTGGTCTTTGGGTTGGCCGAGTCAGACACGTTTTGTATCTCAAGGGTCATCCTTCCAAAGGCACCCTGTGCAACGATGGAGTGGGTGTTTTTGTCAGTCGACGGATCTGCCATGATCCTTACAAGGGTCCTCTCGCTGCCGACGGTGGCCAGGCTCAGGAGCGCTGCCACATTGATGTTGGCAGGAAACAGGGACACTGCCTGCCTTGCGGATCCCTCAAAGACCTTGGTCGGCCCGTCGATGGCATCCAGGTCGACATCAGACGTCTCAAAGAACTTGGCGCCCACAAGGGAGCGCGGGTGCTTTGTGGTGGTCAGCGATATGCTTTGGATCTCGTCTTTTACAGACTTTAGCCCGTCCAGTCCGGCGATTGCGCCGGATGGCAGGTAGACGGTCCTGTGATAGTCCCTGCAGGCCTCGGCAATGACTTCAAAGACCGACGCATCCAGCAGTGCGCCCACGCTCATGATCATCAGGTCCTTGCGATTCTGCAAGACGCTCAGCGCCACGTCCCTGACTGCGTCCTGGGAGGCGGCCTCCACCACCAGGTCGATGGGCTGGGACGACAGCAGGTGGGAGTTCTCCACAATCTGCGGATCCGAGTCCAGCTTGGAGACAAGGGACTCGGATCGCGCCTTGTCTGCGTCGTAGATGTGGGTGAGGGCGGCCGGGATCCTTCCAGAGTCGATTGCCAGGGCAATCTGGGTTCCTATGGCGCCACAGCCCAAGAGTGCGATTCGCTTCAACCCTTCTTGGTTGTATGTTTCAGCTAATTAATTGTAGATCAAAAAAGGCGTACGACATGCCGCATAACGTGGGAGGGCGTGCCCACCCGCAGGATCGAGGCACCGCAGATGGATCCGCCACAAGTCCAGGCATCCTGATACCATGCAATACCTCAGGCCGGCATGTCATCAGGGATCCGTGCGTCCGAGTGGCAGCAGGACGGCGGCACTTACATAGTGACGCCAAACGGACACAAGTATAGACTGCGCGTGGAGGTGCTCGCTGTTGAGGAGGCCCATAGTGGCGACTGATAGTCTTTGATCACCAAAAGGTGTATTCCCGCGTAGTTTACACCCATGTGTGCTCAAAAACTTTGAATCGCCACTCCCATATGAAATCGTACCCGATCCTACCGTGGATCCTTGCAGGTGTCGTGCTCCAAATCAGGATGATCTCATCGTGTAGGGCATCTCTTATACTTTCACTGCATAAGAGCCGGGTTCTGCGTCCGGTACTCCACGGTGGTCAGCATGTGCCAGATTATCTCCGTCATGTGCCTTGCCGCTGCAACCTTTGCCTTTTGCTATCCGCGTCTCTTTTTCACCCTGCTGAATATCCCCTTTATCCCGGGATCATTCCACACCGCGACGGTAGCCGAGTTGACCATCATCCGGCGCAGCCACGCCGATCCCTGCCTTGTCATGCCGCCTCCCCTGTGCCTGTCCGCGCTGTCCCTGCGCGACGGAGCCAGACCAGCGTATGCGACGAGCTTTTCGGGGGCGGGAAACCTCTTGATGTCGACTAGCTTCGATATTGCCGTCTGTGCAGTGACGTGGCCTGTTCCCGGCAGGGTGTTCTATCACTATATCACCTCGTAAGCTGTCTCCCCCGAAGTACCGCATCAAACTATCCTAGACTCGAAACAATTCAGATGAGGCTGCCTGCAGATCCGCATGTAGCCTCCTGCACCGCCACGAGTCGGTTACTTCTGGGAAGACTGGCTCAAGTCCACCCTGATGCTTGTCTTAGCTCCACTGGATTGGCTATACTTGACTTTGAATTTTGAACTTTCACTCTTCTTTTCCAAGTCAGATATTTCAGTAAATTCCACATCGAGATCTTTCGTGTTATCTTGTATAAAACCCATAAAATCTACTGAAACATCCTCAAGACATACAAAATCGAGGTCTTCAGAAAATCTAAAATTTTCAAAATATGCTTTCTTCTAGCAGCGGTCACAAGTAATTGATGGCCTTGAGCGGCGATCTGTAAATGTACCTGTACATGTAAAGGCGGGCAAACGACACCGTCCTGTAATATTCGGATATGGTGTGCCGCAGCTCGCTGATCTTTCTGTACACTATCCCCCTGAAAACGGCATGCTTGCCCAGGTTCCAGCATTCTTCTACGACATTGAGGTACGGCGATCCTCTCGGGAGCATTATCAGCCTGACGTCTGGATGGCCCGCCGGATATCCTGCGACGGCAGCAGCTCCGTGCACGCTCCACATGTAGCAAAAGACTGCAACCCTGTCAGACTTCGCGCAGCGCCTCCAGACATTGTATGAACTGCACCGACGTAAACGATCCCGTAAACGTCATGAGCAGCTTCCTGCCGTCTTCTGCGATGCTTCCAAACACGGCCACCTTTGTGTGGTCCACGAATACGACGCCACGCTTCTGGTGCCGACCGGACCCCATGCGTATCTGTCGTATGAACCCTGCACGAAGAACGCCTCATCAGATGACACCAGCGTAAAACCGCCGTTTTTCAGGCGTGGAATCCGCACGTCTTCAAGATACCGCTGCCATGAGCATGCCGAGCTTGGGGCGGCATGGTTGACATGTACGTTTTGCACCTTGCGGCGCGACAGGCCGTGCCGGCGCATCAGTCTTCGGACATGGCCTGTGCTGTATTCTGTCCCGGCGGCATCCCGTATGTCATCGCGTACCGTCATGACGTAGGTACTGTTGCGTTCAATGGACAGGTTCATTATGGCGGCAATCTTTTTTCTGTCCACCCTTGGCCTGCATCCGGAACGGGGAAGATCCCGGAGGCCGTCTATGCCGTCCTCCGAAAACCTCGCCAGCCAGTTGCGCACGGAATTCTCGCTGCACTGGACCCCCTTCTTGCGGTCTCGGGCACGCCTACGTCGTCTTCTAACACAAACATCAACGCTATGATCTTTTTACAGACTTGGCATCCTTTTCTCTGCGCATGGCCTCTGGCAGGATGTCTGCTTCTTTTGCCATGCCCACCATGCCGGTTACGCGATCATCATACCTTTCGAATGAACCCTGTTTTGGCTCAAAGACTTCTGCTCGTTGCTATACTAACTCGGGCATTTTACCGGGATGTTCAATTCGGGACATGGGGAGGGGGAAGATATCGATAAATTCGGAGCCTGCATAAGAAAAACACTTGAAAAAATACCTGGAAATGAACAACCAGATTCTTGGAGCGCTGGGGGAGACGTACTGTGAACAGTTTCTTTACTCCCAAAACATGGCATGTGTCAGGCCGCATAACATCGACGCAGGAGAGCTGCTATCCGGCAACAAAATACCGTTTGGTTACAAAGATGGCAGAATAGACATAGCAGTACCTGGGATTCTAAGGAACGATATCTGCAATATATGCAGGACAACTACAAAATACAGGCCGCGATACCTGTATGATTTTCTTGCAGTCCGGCTGTGCGCCGAAAGTCCGTCCCGGCAGATCAACCAGACCAAAGCTGAGGACTTTATGTGGGTGGAGGCCAAATCCGGAAACAGCAAACCCAGTGCGTCACAAATAAGGGGAAAGTCCGAAACAAAGATCAAGGTCATGATATGCCGCGCAGAGGGGGTTCTTTCTAACAGGCCTGAAAATGTTGGAATTGATTTTTATGAATTGTGATTTTAGCAGATGTCTGGCTCCGAAAGCGTAAACGGTTTGTGAAAACCCTGATCTTTTTCTTTCCTTGAATCGCGCATCCCGGCGTGTCCCAGGGAGAATTGCCACTCATGAGTGTCCCAGTTCCAATTTCAGCTAAGTGAAATGTAAATTAGATTTGCTGTTTTGCCTTGCTGCTGAGGCGTTGTGCCTCATGTCCAGTTTTTGTTTTTGCTCGATTTCAGGGTACTTTTCACTTAGCTGTGATGAGGCGTTCTTCGTGCAGGGTTCATACGACAGATACGCATGGGGTCCGGTCGGCACCAGAAGCGTGGCGTCGTATTCGTGGACCACACAAAGGTGGCCGTGTTTGGAAGCATCGCAGAAGACGGCAGGAATCTGTTCATGACGTTTACGGGATCGTTTACGTCGGTGCAGTTCATACAATGTCTGGAGGCGCTGCGCGAAGTCTGACAGGGTTGCAGTCTTTTGCTACATGTGGAGCGTGCACGGAGCTGCTACCGTCGCAGAATATCCGGCGGGCCATCTAGACGTCAGGCTGACAATGATCCCGGGGGGGGGGGGGATCGCCGCACCCCAATGTCGTGGAAGAATGCCGGAGCCTAGGCAAGCCTGTCGTTTTCAGTGGGATAGTGTACAGAAAGGTCAGCGAGCTGCAGCGCGCCATATCTGAGCATTACGGGACGGTGTCGTTTGCCCGCCTTTGCATGTACAAGTACGTTCAATGCTGCAAATCTGATGTTTTTATAAACAAATTGATGCCTAACAATAGGACAGATGCTGGCAGATGTGGGTTTGCATGAGTTGTTACATAATGCGTCGATAGGGTTTTGATCATCACACTTCCAAGACGTATTCTCTGGAGGCGACATGCCAATGCATGAAATGTTCAACTATGGGTGTTGTGCAAAGCTTAAATAATTTTCAATCATATAGAAAACTGCAACAACATGACTAACATAGATGGGGTGGCCACCCTTAGATAGTGAACATAGCGTGATCATCGGCTCGCCGATGGCTAGCGCCACACAAAGACTGGTGTCAAAGATCATCGACAGCTCTGCGGTACTGCAAGAGATAAAACAGAATGGAGCAGACACCTCAAGAACGCAGATCTTTCGGGCGGCCATTCTCTTCTTTTTTGATAACATCCATGATTTGAAAAACGACGCGTCGATCCTTGTCGGCGCGTCAACCACCCAGTCAATGAACAGCAGACTAAGGCAGACGCTAAAGGAGATGAAGAAGCGATGAGCCTGAGCATAACAGAGCAGATGAGAAAGCTGCCGGGCGGATGCTGCACAGACAGGGAGCCCGACTACCGCATATCGTTTGAGGACGGCAGCGAGTACCCGGTGTGCTCGACATGCCTGCACATGACAAGGGAGCATCCGACGTACGGAAAGGTAAAGATCTGGCAGGTCGGCGCGACAAAGATGATCTGCCTGCGGTGCGGCGCCGACTGCATAAAGTCACTCTACTGCACCAGCTGTTACACCAAGGTGAAGAAAAAGACATGAGACGCGCCCACAAAGTGTGGGCGGGGGAAACCCAGCTTCGGACACGTCATACAAACTGCACATGCCGGAGGGCGCGTCCACCACAATGAGCAAGCGCACGTATGTCGTCTGCGCAAGGCACATGCACGGGAGAGAAGGCAGCCGCGACAGCGGCACCGACAAGTGCCACAAGTGCGGCGAGGAGATCAAGCTGGGAGACATGGTGGTCACAAGGCCCACGCGTTCCAGGCGGCTCCGCTACCACGCAAAATGCTGGAGGAAGGCGCACATATGACGTGGGTTCCCGGCAGCAGGACAATGCAAGACGGACGGCCTGCAGGCCTTGCGTCATCACCTTCATTACAGCGGTTGCCATCACGCGAGAGAAACTCGATGCTGTACTGGTACCGACTAATCAGGGACCTGCCCGTTCCGCAGCCGAGAACGGAGATGGTGGCAATATCAAGCGACTCGATATCGTCCGCGATCAACGTGGGGCGCGGCCTGTGCGGGAGTGACATGGAACGCCTGTGCGCTGCCATGAGCCGCATCGGCAGGTTCCCGATGTTTCTGCGAACCGACACGTCAAGCCAGAAGCGGCACTTTCGCCGGACGTGCAGGCTTCCCGACGAGAGATCACTACTCGGCCACATACTGGAGCTTGCAAGCCTCAATGCGGCAGCAGGCCTGCACGACAGGGGGATAGCATTCCGCGAGTGGATAGACATCGATGCCAACTTTACGGCGTTCGCGTCACTGCCGATAGGGTGCGAGGCGCGTGCCGTCATACGCGGCGGGGAGGTCGCCGGCGTCAGGCCGTACTGGACGGAGGACGTGATTGCCGGGTGGGACGGGCTGCCGGACTCGGAGATCCGCAAAGGCTGGAGGTCAATACTTGCGCGGCAGAACGAGACCGTACACGGATCGGCTGATGAAATAAGGCGGCACGCCGGCGAGGTGGCCGGAGTCGTGCGGGGGGAATGGAGCGTCGACTTTGCGCGCGGCAGGGACGGCACATGGTACCTCATAGACATGGAGGCCGCAGCCGACTGCCGCGCGGTGCGGCCGGAGGGACATGCATGAACGAGGATGCCAGCCCGCTGAACGCCATGGTCGGATACCTGGAGCACACGCACGAGATGCCCCCGGAGAGGGTGCTGCTGGAGCACAGCGTGCTGTTCCACCGCTCGAAGGTAGTCGGCGTCTTTGAGAAGGTCTCAAAGAACCTCCTCGAAAGAACGATCCACCACACGCCGGACATAATGATCCTGGATCCGCAGTGCCGCAGCATAGATCTGGTCATAGAGCTTGACGGCAGCTCGCACCGAAAGTATCCCAAGTACAAAAGGCGCACGGCGCTGCGCGACAGGCACTACAGGGAAGCGGGACTCCGGGTGCTGGTCATAGACACGTCAAAGTGCAGGGGACTGCAGTGCGGATGGACCGGCATGATCGACGAGTCGCTGCGGCGGCTGCCGGTGAACGGAAGGAGGACGAACAGGAAATGATCCCATGGCCCATGCCGCGCGCGTTCGGCGAGCTGCTTGGCAGGAAGAAACGGAAGGAGGACGAACAGGAAATGAACTCCGAACAATGGGAGGAGATCCTGATGGATCTGCAGATGACGCCGCATGCAGAGAGGGACGATGCATGGGGCGAGAGATACGTGGATGCGCGGGCGCAGTACCACAGGGCCGCAAGGTTGGAGAGGGAGAAGAAGCGGAAGGAGGAGGCGGACGGGCACCCAGGCCCGCTGTGGCATACGGACAGGAGGTCAAAGAGGGCGGAGGAATTGAAGAAGGAGGACGACAAGGAAGATGCGGCCGCAATCCTTTCGCGTCTCGGCAGCGAGGAATCACGCCGGCCGCAGAAGGAGGAGGTTCCGCTGTTCGGAGGCAGGATTCTGCTGGATCCCAGGTGCGGCATGGCCGAGATCATGAACCTCCTAAGGGGACACTGCATAATCGACCTGCTAGGGGATGCGGCATACGTCAAGATTCCCGGCGGCGACTTTACCACCTACAGGATAGACTTTGAGGGCGATCAGATAACGAGGATAGTGAAGATAAGGGATCGGCACGACCGGGACGTGATGGAGGAGGTGTGGCCGCGCGCCATTCCTACGGGACCGCAGGCGGAGAAGGCGACATGACCACATACGTGCAATACGGCTCGGACTGCTGCGGCAGGCCGTGCGACGTGTCGCGCAGGAGGATCGAGCTGTGACCGGCACGCAGCTGAAATCCAGGATATGCGGCCTCCTTGAGGGCGGCAAGAGGATGAGCATACCGCAGATATCATACGCCTTACGCACGGGGGGAGACGGGGCAGACCGCTTTGCGATAATACGGGTACTGGAGTCGCTCGAATCGGCAGGCAGGATAAGGCTGCGCCCTGACGGTACATGGGCAATGGAGATGGAATAGGTGAATTTCGGACGGAATCGCGGCAGTCACGGGGGCCGCACCGTGCAGTATGGCGCTTTTATACTTCTACATCTGTGTAGGGTGATGAAAAACCAGGAGGGGAGGACGTGAGGCTGCCAAGAAACCACGGCGTTACGGATCCCGAGCTCATCCGCAACGCAAAGTCGGTGCGACGGGAAAACAAGTGCGACTTTCCACTAAACTCCCACGCCAGGATAGTCAAGGACTCTGCAACATACAGGATGCTAAAGTACGGGCCGGTTCCAATCGGCGACCACTCGTACCTCATAGAGGACGGCAGGCCGACAAAGTATGCAAGATGGCTGATGATTGCAGCCGACCTGGGAATGTCGTTTCACACGCTTGCGATGCTGACGCGGGTGACCGACATGCATATGGAGACACGCGGTGCAATCAACGTGCCGCGTGAGGCGCTGAGGACTGCACTCACATCACAATACAGAGAGGAGGAGGGGGTAAAGTCGCTCAAGATACTCACAAACCGCGGATACATCTCACATGCGGGAACCAGCAACATAAGAATACACGACGCGCCGATACTGGAGTTTCTAGACAGGATTGGAGAGGACTACTATTCGCTTGGGCGGTTCATACACAAGAAGATAATGCAACAGGATTATGCAGAAGAGAGAAAGCGAACACAGGTAGAACGATTCCATCGTGACATGATATGCCAGGAACGTAACGCGGCACAGACGTCTGCAGGAGAAAAGACATGAGGCTGCCAAAGAACCACGGCGTGACAGACCCCGAGCTCATCCGCAATGCAAAGTCTGTACAGCGCGAGAAAAAATGCGACTTTAAGCTCAACCGCCACGCCAGGATAGTCAAGGACTCTGCCACATACAGGATGCTAAAGTACGGGCCCGTACCCATAGGCGACCACTCGTACCTCATAGAGGACGGCAGGCCGACAAAGTATGCAAGATGGCTCATAATTGCGGCCGACCTGGGAATGTCGTTTCACACGCTTGCAATGCTGACGCGGGTGACCGACGCGCACCTGGAGATCCGCGGCAGGATGAACATACTGCGAGAGACGCTAGAGTACACGCTGGTAGGACCACATAGTGAGAACGAGGGGAAAAAGGCACTTCACATACTGACCGCGCTAGGATACATTTCTGAGGCATGGTTTGCAAGCCTGAAAATACATGATCACCGGATACTGGAGTTTCTTGACCATGTGGGAGAGGACTACTATTCGCTTGGGCGGTTTATCTACGAGAAGATAATGTGGGATGAGTATCCGGAGAAGCGGAGGCGAAGCCAGTCGATAACATTTCACCTAGACATGATGGCCCTGAAGGACTGGGAGGCCAGACAGTGAGTGCGCCCGAGTCCGCAAGGGACGCGCACAGACGCGGCGGCCAGGTGCGGAATGCAGGGTGCGGCGGTGCCGCAAAACCCCGGGAGCAGGGTGGACGGTAGTGCGGCAGGGATACGCCTGGTACAGGCTGCGACCGTACGAGGCGGCGGCAACCGAGCAGTACGACGACTCCAAGGACAAGGATCTGCTGATGCTGTGCCGCGCGATACCGGACGTGGTATTCTGCATATTCCATCTGCCGTCGTCGGGCATGACGCTATGCCTCAGGATACCGGACTCTTACACGTCCAACGTAGAGTCCGTGTCCTCCTTTGGGGCAGAGCGCATGGAGTTTCCGCCGATGACCAGGATTGACGCGCTGGTCGCGCTGAAGCTTGGCAAGAGCTTTGCATACCCGCTCCACGTATCAACTACAGAGGGCGACGAGCAGAACATACACTCGGCCATGGCCGAGGCCCCGCACGGGGTGTTCGTCATAAAGCTAAGGCACGTGCCATCCAGGCGCCTGAGCTCAAAGTTCAGATCACTTGCGCGGCGCAACGAAAAACGGAGCGAGTCGGGAGGCGCCATAGACCTGCACGAGAAGGACGCGCGGCGCAAGGCCGAGGCCGAGTCGTTTTTTGCAGCAGAGATACTGGTCGGCACGAAAACGCTGTCAGACATACAGCGGCTGTGCAACGCCGTCCCGTATACCGCAGAGCGCGAGCCGAACAGGCTGGTTACAGGAAAGGTGGTATCTGCCAGGGCCAAGAACCTGGATCTGGCAACGACAAGACTTCAAAAGGCAGTCAGGGAACCGTGCAAGAACAGCAACAACATACTGGCAGACTATGAGCTGGCGCCGATTGTGCGCTTCCCGGAGGACGGCCTGACCGCGCAGATGGGACACGCCGATCCGACTACGACGTCGTCGGCAGCGCTCAGCGAGCATGCATTTGACCACCTGACAATCGAGGGCGGGATGCCGGGACATGATAATACGGGAGCAGGGAACGACACGGCCGACGGCACGGCAGACGCTGCAGACGAGTCCGGGGATGTAGATGACGGTGCCAAAGTCCGGGAGCAGGCAGAAGGGGGTGACGACGACACGGACAGTCCGGGGCAGGCAAGGGAAGACTGCGATACCGAAGGCCAAGAGTCGGATGATGACAATGACGCCGGGAGTCCGCGCCAGGAAGACAGCAACGTCGTGGACGGGCCGGAGGAAGGGGACGATACGCAGACACAGAATGCAGGATCCGACGGCGGGGACGGGGAAGACGGTGACCGCACCGGAATGGATGCGTATGCAGACGTATATCACCAGATGGAGGGAGGCGGCAGATGAGACCCAGCACTGCAGGAACAGGACTGGCAGTGCTGGTAGTGACGGCAATGGCGATCCTCTGGCTCGGATCCGGTACGCCGGCAGCACATGCGGAGGAGCACGGTGACGAGTACGGCGTGCACATCGAGGACAGGATACTTGAAAGGCATACAGAGCGGCTGCTGGTAAGAATAGACGGGCGCATAGAGCTTCCCAATGCAAACATGACAGTCACGGGCCCCGGCGGGACTATAGAAGAGTCCACGCTTCTCGTGGCAGAATCGGGAGTCCTGGTCGGGTTTGTCAGCCTTGAGGGCGGCACCCAGTCTGGGCTGTACACCGTACAGATAACTACATGGGACGCGGCAGACACAAGGACCCGCGAGAGGACTCACGATCTGAACTTTCTGATCACGGATCACTCCGGCCGAATAGAGATCGACATCATGCGCAACGCCATAGTCGCCTGCGAGGATGCAGACACGGGGGACACAGAGGAGGATGAAGCGGAGGCACCGGCATCATCCAGAGACGGGTGCACGTCACCGCAACACACGACGACACCGGTCGGCGTGCCCGTCAGGTTCTGGAACAACGACTATGTGACACACAACATCAGGGTCGGCGATGTCACGACGGGGGAGATACTCCCGGACGGTGACGGCGTGCTGGTGCCGGAGAGGGCCGACGGTGACGGCGAGTTCTGGTGTACAATACACCCGTGGGTCCGCGGCGGCATAAAGGTGGTAGACGCGCCAGAAATCACAGAACAGATCCGCTCAGAGGCCATGGAGGCGGCCACAGAAGATCCGCTCAACGTCAGGGATGTCGTGGAGCACAATGCGATGTACGTCGGATGGAGCTACAACATGACGTGTGACACGTGCCATGTCGGGGTGGTGACGGAGCTTGACGACGGCGACGGGTTTGAGGTGGACGGCACGGAGATACGGCTGTCGCTTGCAAACACCCCGGACGATCTGCGCAGCACCAGGTCGATCGAGGCGGCAGCCTTTACTGCCGAGCACTGCCCGCTGCACGCACACGTGCTAGTGGATGCGGACGATACGACCCCGGAGGATTCCAGGGGGGCGACATGGGCAAAGGTGACATGCGGCGATACCGTTCTCAACGCCGAGCTGCTGGAGCTCGGTCATGCACGGCTGGAGTCTGGGTTCTGCAAGAAGAGCAGCTTTGCCGCCGAGCACTGGAACTCGTGCCCAAAGCCTGCGCCGCCGGTGACGGTGCCGGTGGAGCCGGTAGCCGAGATCATAGACAGGATAATTCCAGAGAACGCAACCAGTGGAATCACTGACGCGATAATACCCGAGGCGGCAACTGTCCCCGAATCCGACAGAATTGTTATATACATCGTAATTGCATGTATAGGTGTTGGAGCGTTCTATTTCTGGCGGAAAAGGCGGGGAAACAGTGAAGGCACGACGTTTGAATTCTTGGAATAAGTCACCGTGAAAGAGTGCTAGGTAGCACCCTTTAACGGTGAGTTTTGGTATTTAAAGGACAAGTACGACAACCGATCAACAACGAACCACATCACACATTCACTTCCACAGTTTGAATGTCATACTGTCATGGCACGGATTTGGTAGCTTGCCGGTGCGGCCAAAGTTTGAAACCATGGGGATGTTTCGGGACATTTTACCGCACACAGGTGTGCTGATGCTTAAATAGTGCACCAATGGTAGTGGTTGGCTACAGATGAAAACCAGGTGCAACAGGTGCAACTCTACCAATATCATAACGGCAGATCACGAGTCGTGCTGCGGCAGGTGCGGCATGGTTCTCGAGGACGAGATACACGAGGGCGCCGAAGTCCCGGTGGCGCCGTCCTCGTTCCCGCTTGGCGGCGAGAGGCTCGTCGATCCCAAACTGAAACTGCAGCACATATCGGGGATCAGGACCGAAGGCATGATGAGGAGGAGGGACCGCCACGAGGTCTCCTTCAGGAGGGCCTGCGAGAAGCTGAACATGTCAGAGTGCGCGGCAGGCGACGCGCATGAGATGTGGCGCAGGCTCAGGCCGCACAAGCTCGGGGTCGCGCAGACGGTCGCATTCTGCATCTACCAGGCCGCACAGTTCCACGAGATGCCGCGCGATCTGCACGAGATAATAGACGCCGTAAGATCCACATTCGGGTACCACCGCCAGATGAAGCCCGGAGACGTCATATACAACATCAAGCCGTGCGCCGTCCGGCTCAACCTGATGGAGCCGGACTGGGAGCCGTCAGAGCGGTATCTGATCCGCAAGCACGTGAGGCCCGAGCACCACATGGCCGTAGCCAAGATGCTCGGAGACATGCCGCAGACGTCTGCCGACGCCAAGGTAAAGGCCGCGCGCGCCATAATGGAGGAGTACATTGAGTAGCAAGGAGACCGTCGGCCAGTACCGCGTCATATCCGTATCCGACATATCAAAGCCCAGGGACGTCGTTGACAGGCCGTCAAGGGAGGCAGTCGAGATTGCGACAAGGGCTGTGGGCTCGGAGGCAGAAAAGCTGTTCTTTGTGATAGTGGCAGAGTCAAGGCCGGGCGGCAAAAAACGGTACGATCTGGTGGCAAGATACGACGTGTATGCGGCCGCCAGGGAGGCAAAGGTAGAACAGGTGCCGGCGCTGCTCATATCCGCGTCGGACGCCACTGCAAGCAAGCTTACACTCTCAGAGAGGAGCTTTCCCAACCCGGCGACCATAGTCAGGCTGCTGGATCCGTACGCCGCAAAGTACGGCGGCTCGGCGGAGGCCGCATCAATGCTGTACATGCCGGCGGCGTTTGGAAAGATGCACGAGGCAGGGATGGAGCCCGGCGCCCTCTCGGCGCTGGAGGGGATGATACAGAACCTGCACGGAATCGGCATACGCTCGACGTTCCCCCTGTGGCTGTTCCGCGCAATCGCCAAGCTTGACGCCGAAGATGCGGCAACAATAATAGAGAAGATAGGCAACATGCCAGGATACATCTCAAAGTCGGACTTTAGATGGCCCACGCCGCGCGTGTTCCGCGAGATGCTCGGCCGATCCAAGGAGGACAGGGCGCCGGCGGAAGGTGTGGACGGCGCGGAGCGCAAGGCGCCGGCTCCGGCGCGCGAGTTCGGATGCGCCTGCGGGCGCGACTATATCGTGACGGACACGCACATCGGCCCGCGCCAAGAAAAGGACAACGTCCTGATACTGGAGGGGGACAGGGGCGAGCAGGTGTACGCGCTGTCTGCAAAGCAGAAAAAGTTCCTCGGCGCAGACTCCGTTCCGCCGACGGTCATGACGTCGCAGAGCATCAAGACGTACAAGGAGTGGAAGGGGGCGCTGGGCGGAAGGAGGTTCGTAGTCTTTGTCGCAAACGACGCCTGATTGCGTCCTTAATAGACAGGCAGTATGGTATATGATGAAGTCTGTAGCCAGACTGTTGCGTACGAGCGCAGGGTCAATGACAACCACCATCCTTCCATCATTTGGCCGCCTCGACGCCATAACCTATACCAACGAGTACCTCGGGGTGGCCGCAGTTGCAGGCATATTCATGGGGGTGATGCTGCTGGGGCTGTCCGAGCACATCGAGTCGATGTCCTCTGCGATAGTCGATCTCAACGAGATGCAGGCAGCTGGTCTTGCAGAAAAGCTGGAGATTGTATCCGTAGACAGGGCGCCCCTCGGGCAGAACTGGACCAGCGTTACAGTAACCATAACAAACTACGGGGAAAACGACGCCCGGATAGCGGGGATATTTGACACGTCAGCGGAGCCCGGCGACGCAGAGTACGCGGTACTGCCGGGCCAGATGGAGCTGTTTGCGCTCGGGGTCCCCGGCGGGGGCACGCATACGGTAACGCTCAACGGCACGGGCGTCGCCAGGTGGTGGATAGCCACGTCGGACCACACGCCTGCGGAGCTGCAGGAGATGTACGTGCCCGCGCTGGATGCGTACGATATGGGGGACCATTCGGAGCGCGAGACGCTAAGGTACGGCAACATGCCTCCCGTATGGTACGGGCCTGACCACCCGAGCTTCCCCAATGACAGTGGCGACTACTCGGTAGGGGACGCAACGTTCGTATCAGGCGACAGGACGGCGTGCGACACGGGATTCGCGTCCGGAAATATGACGATCCGCCAGGCGGGCCTTGAGGCAAAGAGGGTAACGCCTGGCGCATATGCGGACTCGCAGCCGACACAAGAGATCCACGACGACGGCCCGTTCACAGAGGACTGCCACCGGGTCATGGACGCGCTGCCGGTCTGGTGGGTCACAAGCGACAGGACACTCAATGCAAACGGCGTGCAGGGCTCCGAGACGTTTGCCATCGGCCCGCCTGACTTTGATGTATGGCCGCCTGCCAACACCCTGCAGAACCCGTACATCGTAGTCGAGGCCTCTGGTGCGGGGGCCACCATACACGGCATCAGCGAGCAGGGATACACTGCAAGCCATCTGAAGGAGGACGGCTGCACGACAAACAACATCAACGAGCGCGACCTGAGGCTTCCGGCAGGAGTGATAACGGAGATACGCTGCAGGGTCCCGCAGTCCTCGGATGCGCACCTGGTGATCCTGACCGGGGCAGGAGGCGTGCTGGAGGCCTCGCCGCCGGAGGGGGAGGATGACTCGCCATGAGCATGACATTCTCATATGGTGCAGTACTAAATCTGATGATCATAATCTCAGTGGTGATACTGTCGGCGGAGCTTGGGGGGATTGCGGCAAATCTGGCATCCCCACAGTCCCAGTCAGATCAGATACAGATGACGTGCACGTCATCATCAAACATGACTGCGATGTACGGGTCGGAGATGGCGCCCCAGTCAGATCAGATACAGATGACGTGCACGTCATGGACTGTTGTGCCGGAACAACAACTGCAGCTGCCGTGGATTGCCTGGGGGCAGGAGGCGGCGGCGCCCAACATCAGCTACTATTTTGGGGATCACGCCAGATCATGGGAATATGGGTGGGATACGGGCGACGAGTTTGTCTACGAGTTCTGCCGCCATGACAGGATCAGCGGCGCGGACGAGTGCGATGTATTGTCCCTTGAGATACTGGGAAGGGGCCAGATGCACTCGGGGGAGGTCTGGATGGTGCAGGCGCGCACGGCCGATACGGCAGAGATACTGCTGGCAGATGACGCCTTTAACATGCATCCGTTCGGTCACGGTCCCATACCGGGGATGATTGCAGATACAGTCCTCTGGCCATATACGGATGCCGGCATGCGGCACATACTGGGCAGGCCGGCCATAGGCGACGAGATCCCGTCGAGGACGTCTGCGGGATCGACGATGATCATACACGACGTGGCAATGACGCCGGGCAGGGAGGATTCCACGCAGTATACGATAGTGGTCTCTGGAGAAATCGACTCGGCAAGGCTGCTGGTTCACAGCGACGTGCCGCTGCCTGTCCAGGGGACGGTAGAGTCACCTTTCCTCTCGCATACGTATGACGGGGCAGAGTTCAGGATGACGTCGTACAACGGCATGGATCCGGGCGGCAGCATCGGGGAGTTCATACGGGTCGACGTCAGCTCGCGAGACGATCCGGACGAGGTGATAGGCGCGGTGCTTGACGAAATGACAGACAGGGACGGAACGGGGCTGCCGCAGGAAGGGGATCCTGGCCTGGAGGAGGCGGAGGAGGGAGATGCGGCATCAGACATGCCTGACAGGGACGACGGCGGGACCGCAGAGCCGCCGACAGATGACGTGCAGGAGCAGGAGGTGGATGCGGCATCACTGGCAGACGGCACGGATCAGGAATCGCATCAGATACCGGATGCCATAACCGCCGCACCTGACACCATCGACACACAGGCACCTGACCCCGGACCGGCGCAGGCGCCATCCGAACCCGCCGACACGCAGCCGCCTGACCCGGCACAGTCACAGGCAGTCAGGCAGATCACGCCGCCGCCATCACAGTCACAGGAAGAGCCGCCTGCACCGCAACGAGAAGACGTCCGGCCGGATCCTACTGCACCGTCGTGGGAGCAGCAGATAACTGACGCAATGGGACAGGCAGTGCGATCCATCCAGGACGCCATAGCCGGCCTCCTGAACCCGTAGAATCCGGCCTTAATAGAACCGCCCGTTCATAGGTGATGAACCAGGTGCTCATAGCTACCGCAATAGTGGTGCTTATCATGGCGGCAGGGATGTATGCCGTATCCACGATGCTCGAGGCCGGCGTAAGATCCACAGAGTCCTCGCTGACGGACACCGACAAGCGGCTCGAGGAGGTGGATCCGGAGTTCCAGTTTGACGGCCAGATACTGCTGACAAACGCCGGGGGAGAGGAGGCAGAAATAGTCATGATGCGGTTCTATGACTCCGACGGGGCCATAGCCTACAGGGCAATAATGGACGACGGTACCGGCAGGAACTTTACCGGGTACGACACAACGCTTACGCCGATGAGCATGCCTGTCGGCGGGCAGAAAAGCCTGGGGCTGGCAGACCTGCCGGATCTCGGGGGGTTTGAGCGGGCAGACGTGGTGACGTCATACGGAAACGTGTTTACGGTCGATCTCCCCGTCGTCGGCGGATACGGCCCGGCATCGTGGAACGGCACGGACGGCGGATGGACGGTGCCCGGGCCTGACGGCGAGCAGATACCTGTGGGCCCTGACGGCGGGGTGAACGGGACGGGATTCGGAGGCGGTCCAGGAGGCGGTGGAGATGCGGTCGGCACGGCAATGGGGGCAGGACTCGGAGTAAGCGCGCGTCTGGTATACCATGACGTGCCTGGAAAGGTCATATACGGCACGGGGACGATCGGCACAGAGCAGTCACTGAGGCCCTACATCCAGTTGCCTGCCGAAGCAGAGTACGTGGCGGTGATTAGTGACGACGGTATAATATTTTCGCGGCCCATCCCCTACTCGTATCACGACTACACTCTCAACCAGTACGGAGTCCTGAATAAGCCAAACCCGTCAAACACACTGGGATACACGGATTCCAGGACAATTCACGGCGACATTGCGGCCTCCTCCACTGGGGACGGAATAACGGTGTCAGGAGAGGGACGGCTCATACTCAGGCTGACAGACGTCGCACCCAGGACACTCGTTCACGGCATTGCGGCCGAAGGCACCACGGTCAGAGTGGTGGAGTCCCCCTACGACCTGATGACGCTACCGTTCTCTGAGGGAAGGTTCCTCATAAGCCACACGCAGTCGGATCCTGGCACGGACAGCCTGCAGGTGCTGGCAGGCTCGGTGGATGACTCGGTAAAATCATGCCTGTACGAATTCACACAGAGCGCATCACTTGTGGTATATCATGGCAAGTGCTGCAAGGGAAGATACATACAGACGGGATCACACGACATAAGCACCACGCCGAATCTGCGCATAGCATCACATCCTAGCGGATACCTTGCAGTCACGGGCGACGATGTCACAGCGTGGACCATGGATCCAAACTCTATAACGAGACCGGGAGGCAAGATTTTAAGGACCAACTATAACAATGTGGGAAATCACAACCACTACATATATGACACGCTTCCGGCAAAGCTGGAGGGCCACGTCATGAGAGGTTCCTTTACTGCCGAGTTTGATGGACTGCAGAACAAGTACCTTGTGATAGACAGCACGCAGGCAGGCCAGTCTGTAATAAGCGCATACGACATACAGGATCGTGACTTTCTTCGCATAGACGGCATCGATGCGGGTACAGTATACAGGGTTACAAGCGGACAGGCAACCATAGGCGCAGGCATCTCGGAAGGCAGCGTGACAATCGACTCGTTCTCGGCCCACGTCCAACGCGAGGAGCTGAGACTTTGGCTGTACAACGAGGCGCTGGTGCACCGGCACGCAGGCGGCCAGCAGTCGGGACTGCTGATCATGGATCGGGTGAACTCGGAGAGCTTTAGGATTCCGGGAACCGAGCGCACGGCATACACGCCGCATGCATACGTCAAGATTCCGGTTCCCAGCCAGGTTGAAGTAAGCGGCATCACACTTGACGAGATCCCGCTCTCGTATCTGGACGGCAGGTATGGAGGGGGGGATGCAGTCATGATTCCGGTCATTCCGGCGTATGAGACCATACACCTGTCGATAAACGGGGTTGGCACGTCGATAAACATAGCAGACGTGCTGGGCGTAACCGGGCTGAGGATCACGGATCCGACGTCAAGCACCATAACCGTGTCCCAGGACGCGTTCATAGGATCGATCGAATCGACGACTGGAATAATGACATACGCGGTGGCCGTGACAGACGGCCAGATGAAGGCACACGTGCAGGCCTCCGTATCTGGCGAATCCGAGATTACGAACACGAGAACGTTTGAAAACATACCGATCCCGCCCCCGCCGCCACGGCCGCGTGATCCGCTGACAGCATGGCTTGAGGTATACATCAACGGGCAGCGGCAGCAGATTGACGGGGCCTACAGGATGCAGATATTCTTCAGCGAAACCCCGGCAACGGATCACGAGGCAGGGCTGTCAGGCCAGTACGCCACGTATCATACGGCACGCTTTGCGTATCCGGAGGTCAGGATATTTGACACCGTGTCGGTACCCGTAAGCGAGGGGGACTTTGTCGAGTTTTACTTTTACAACCAGATACGCGCGGATGGCAGCAATCCGCCACTCCCGGCAGGGTTCCGGGACCGTACACAGCACGGACAGGCGTCCGCCACCGCGTCCATACAGTTTGCAAGCATAAACACCAGCATGTGATCAGGAGACGGGCGCAGCAGGCAAACCCGGTTTATATTTTACCGGTGATGATCATGCCATGTATGCGGAGCTGGCAGTACTTGCGTGCCTTGTAATACTGTGCGCCTTTGACGTGCGCCGCCGGAGCGTCCCGCTTGCGGCGTTCGGGATAGCTGCTGCCGTCCTGGTGCCGCTTGCAGTCGTTGTACCGCAGTATGACGGGGCCCACGCCAGGCCGTGGGCCCCGGATCCGGCGATGCTGGCAGCAGCTGCGGCATTCTGCATAGTGGGCGTCGCGGGGCGCCTGTTTGCGGCAGGTGATGCGGTGGCAATCATGATAGCTTCTGTGGCGACGCCGGCCATAGGCGGGCTGCCGACGGGGATAGTCCTGTTCTTTGGAGTGGTAATCCTGCAGGGGATAGTGGGGACTGCTACAAACCTGGCGTACAACATGGCAGACTCGTACCGCCATATCAGGCCGTTCGGAGACGTGCGCAACGCGGGATCTGCTGCGCGCCGGATATACTGGAGCATGCTTGCGCGGCGCAAAAGGGACACAGACGAGCACGTCCGCTCTGCCCAGCGCAGCGACGGCAGCGGCGGGCTGTACCTGAGCACGCGCGCAGCCGACGGGCTTGCAGAGGACACGGTATATGTGACGTCGGCGCACCCCGGGATGGTATACATCACGGCATCATACGCGGCAGCCCTCCTGGTATTTCTTGCGGAGGTGTCCATCCCATGAAGCTGCCTTCCATGAGGATCAGGCTTCTTTCCGGAGGAGGGGGGAGCAAGAAGACAGATGCAAAGCCGGGGCCGGAGGACGGGAAAAAAAAGAGGCAGGAGCCGAAGGGCAAAAAGGAGAAACCACAGGAGCCGCAGCTGCCTACCGACTCGTTCTATGTGCAGTCCTTTGCGGCAGACGTCAAAGGCGACTCCGAACCGCTGGATGACTACAAGGTCGGCGAGGCCCGGGTGATCATCACGCAGGACATGCAGTATCTTGTGTCCGAGCCGCAGTTCAGCTCAGAGGAATCGCGCGGCGCGTACGACCGCATCATGAACTACAAAAAAATTCTCAGATCGGACATAATCGACAGGCCGCCTGGCTCCCGGATGGACTCCGAGGATCTCAAGGGCAAGCTGATGGACAACATACTGGCAGGGGCAGACGAGCTGGGACTGCGCAACCTGATAAACCCGGACTATGGCATTGCTAAATACTACGCCGCGCGCGACATACTGGGCCACGAGATACTTGATGTGCCCATGCGGGACACAGACCACCTGGAGGACGTGACGTGCTCTGATTATACATCGGTCGGCGTGATGCACCGAAAGTACCTGGAGCACGGGGTGCTGCGCACGAACCTGGGGTTTCGCAACATGGGCCACATGGGGGCGTTCCTCGACCGCCTGGCGCGCCACGGCGGAAAGCACCTGTCCACGTCCGATCCTATACTTGATTTCAACATCGGCGAAAAGTACCGCATATCGATAATCTCAGGCGAGGTGACTGCAAACTCCTCACACGCGCTGTCAGTCCGCATAAAGTCGTCCAGACCGTTCACGCTGACAGACATGATAAAAGGCGGGACAGTCCCGGCGTCGGTAGTAGCCGTAATCTGGAAGATGCTGGAGAACTCAGGGACCGGGATGGTCGTGGGGGGGACCGGCGCAGGCAAGACTTCATTGCTCAACACGCTGTTTCCCCTCATACACCACTCTGCCAAGATCATATCCATAGAGGATGCCGCCGAGCTGCAGATACCGCAGCGCGACTGGGTGCCGCTGCTCATAGACGTGCCCATAGCCTCCGAGAAATACCACGACCGCTTCAGGCAGTTTCTCAACGCCTCGCTCCGGCAGAGGCCGCAGATGATAGCCGTAGGCGAGGTCCGGGGGATATCGACAAAGCTGCTGTTTGATGTGGCATCAACAGGCCACGCCGTGCTCTCGTCATTTCACTCATACTCGTGCCAGGGGGCGATGTCCAAGATAACATCCGAGTACGGCGTGCATCCGGCGTCGTTCTCGCACATCTGGTTCATGCTGAATCCTGCAGTCGTCAGGGATGCAGACGGGATGCAGGTGCGCCGGTGCATATCATTTGACGAGGTGGTATGGGACAGCGAGAAGGGCGCCAGCCTCAACACGCTTTGCGAGTACGACGCAAAAAGCGGCAGGTATGTGGGAGACTCTGCAGAAGAGATGGCCTCAGAGAGTGTAAGGCTCAAGGAGCTGGGAGCGCGCGATGCGTCCTCGGACATGGAGGCCGACCTGGCAAAAAGGATCGGATTCATCAACTCGGCAGTGGAAAAGAATGCAGACACGCCGTACGCGGTAATGGAGGTGCTCAGGAGGTACCATGCATCCTAGGGCATTAACGTCAGTCGCGCACCCGTCGCTGCGCTTTGTGCTGTACGTGATCATACTGGGGGCAGCAGCTGCTGCCGGGCTCTCTGACATGTACAGTACCGTATCGTTTGTGGCAGCGGCCACCGCAATCCTGTTTCTGCCGGAGATGGCAGCTGCTGCAGGAAGGCTGTCCTGCATGGCACGCTCTGCCGGGGAGCGCAGGCGGCCGGCGCGGACGGGCGCCATGCCCATCAGGGCAAAAAAGATAGACGCCCAGTCTGTAATAGGCGCGCTGCACGCAAGGCTGATAAAATATTCCGTGTTTGCCGATCTTGAAGAGTCCATCAAAAAGTCAGAGGAGAGCGGGGCCACGTCTGCAGGCCTACTCAGGTCGCCGTCGGCAACTGCCAGAAATCTGACGGTGGCAGTCGCCGTATCGATACCGGCAGCAGCCGCAGTCTGCATTGCGGGTATACTGACTGCAAACCTCGTGCTGCTGGCAGCCGCCGGCCTGCCTGCGGTGCTGCTGCTGTACCCGAGGATATCCAACATGACGCACTCATCAGACGTGACGGCGCTGTACGAGTCGGAGATGGCGTACTTTTTGGCGTACCTGCAGGTGGCCACGATGAGCGGCCTGTCATTATACCAGGCCATGATCCGGCTTGCAGCATCCCGCATACTGGAGTCGATAGCGCACGACACTGCCATACTGCGAAAGTGGATCGAATTGGACGGCATGTCCGAGCAGGACGCCATACGCAGGCTCGCGCTGCAGCACGCGTACGACCCGATGCAAAAGTTCTTCCTCGACTATGCCGATACGGCGCGCTCGCACCCAGTCGGCCTGACAGCATATGTCGGCGACCTGGCAGACAGGGAGTTTGCCGTCATCGTAAAAAAGGACGAGGACAAGATAGGCAAGATATCTGCCACCTTCATGATGGGGGCCATGGGGATGATAATGCTGCCCGTAATGATGATAATGCTGATGTTCGTAGTCTCCTCGCAGGACGCAGTCGGCGGGGTGGCCATGATGATATTTGCAATGCCCGTCCTGTTTACGGTATACGCGATGGTATCCCACAAGGGCAAGCCCGACATCGCACTCGGCAGGCCGCCGACAGTCAGGACCGCGATTGCCGCAGCTATTGCGGGAGCTGCCTCGCTTGTAGCACTGGGAGACATCCTGGTGACTGCCGCGGTAGCGGGTGCCGCTGCCTGCATCGTAAACGGGATGGCGGTCAGCTCCGAGCTCGGGGCGTGGCGCTCAAGGATCGACGGCTTTCCGGCGTGGATACACGACATGATAGAGAGGTGTGCCGCAGACGCCAACTTTCTTGTCGCCCTCAGAAAGACCGTCATTGCCGACGAGGCCGAGATGAGAAAGAAGATGGGCGGCTTTGCCGAGATATGCCGCGGGATCAGATACAGGATGGCCCGGATAAGCGACAGAAAGTACGACGTGATATATGATTCCTCCATATCCTCCAAGAGGCTCAGGCTGCTGCTGTTTATAGCGCAGACCGTATATGACGGAGGCTTTGGCCAGTCAGTTGATGCGCTTGTAAGGATAAAGGGGTTTGCCATATCGCTCAACGAGATAAAGAACAGGATGGACGACACGCTGAGGACGTCATCGCTGCTGCTGTATGCGGCGCCTGTAGTACTGTTCGTGGCAATGGTCGGCATATCCTCGCTGATGCTCTCCATCACCTCCAAATTACCGGATACTGACACGCTGGGTGGGGTGTCGCTTGGCGGCCTGGGATCGCCGCCCGAGCTCTCCTCGCTGTTTGACGCGCTAAAGCCTGCCATACTGCTGATGTCTGCCTGCTCTGGAATCGTAGTGGCAAAGACCGCGTACTATACGGTCCGCGCGACGATGCCTGCCGGGGTGACGCTGTGCTGCGCGGCAGTAATCCTTGCCGGATGGGACTTTTTCTTCGGGGTAATAGAGCAGATGGTATCGGAGGTATTCTAGGCGATTCCGCGCTTAAATTCCCGGCGCGGTATGGCGTGCGATGGTGCAGCTTACAAAGGAGGTCGTCACGCTTATGGGGATTGCAGTAGCAGTCGCGGGCGCGGCAGCCGCCATACTATCGGGTGGTGCCATAGACAGGGCGCTAGAGTCGGTCGGCGGCGGTCCGGTGACGGTGACGCCGGAGATATACGCCGGGGCAAACGGGACGCTGGCAGCGTCAGTTACAATACGCAACGACGGCCGCAGTCCAGTCCAGGTCGTGTTTGCGGCCCTTGACGGGCTTTCAGGCGAGGAGGTCATACACGCGGGCAGCGGCCTTGCGCAGTATGTACCGAGGTTCTATGACGCGGCAGCAGACGCACACGCAGAGGCGCCCGGCGGCCCGTGGCACAAAACGGGAATAGCGCACGTGGATTCGGGCAACCACGCCGACTGGCAGAGCAGCTGGCCGCAGCAGGGCGGCGGGCTTCCCGCAAACGTGCGCGACTATAGTGCCGACACGGATCAGCCGCTGTCGGTGCACATGGAGCCATCAAACAGGGAGTATGTGGCCGCAGGGGGAACAGGCAGGGTCGGAACCGCGATACTGGGGGACAACGGTGACGTCATGCGTGGCGACTCGGTTATACTGACGGTGGTGTACGGCGTGCAGGGCGAGTGCATCGGCGGCACGTGCTTTTACGGGGAGGATCTGCGGCGTGCCACCGAGATCGTCAGGATACGGTAGAACAGTCCATGCTAAAGCACTGACAGGGACATCTGCCAGAAGGCAGACTCTTACACCCCGCCGGGCTGGAATTAGGATCCGGTCTGTCGGATTGCAAGAAAATCCAGGTTTTTAAGCAAACACCTCACTGTCTGTTGTTTATGATTTCGGGGATCCTTCTGGTCGCATCATATATGGTACTGCTGGCAGGTACGCTGATCATGTGGGTTATGGACGGCGATTTCACCCACCCCGCGACATCCCTGACGCAACTGATGGTAGTGTCCATCTGCGGTGCGGGCGTTGCCGTCCAGGTGCGGTACTTTTTGTCTGTGTATAGGAAGGCAGCCGCAGAAGGCATCAGGGGGCGGCCTATACGAGGTGGAAAAACTTAAGGGCACGATTCAGTTTGCCCTGTTTGTGATGGCCCTGGTATGGATTGGAACATGGCTGCTTGCAGAGTTAGGTGTCTTCTCAGATGAGAGCATGAGCGACCACGTATCCAGGCTGAACTGGCTATATGTGATATTCTTCTTGGCGGTCTCATCTGTGGTCTGGACTTGCCTGGGCAGGGATGCCGCAGATTTGGAGAAGAGGCTTGCAGCATCAGATCACCATCAGTGTAAGTGGCAGCAGGCGTGATGCGGCAATGAGCGAGTCAGAACGGCGCCGTGCGCGGCATGACATGGGAATGAAGGTGGTCGTCGCGGGCGGGCTCATAATGCTCATCGCATTATCCATACTCATAATCGTCGCGGGCGCGGTAATGCTTACAGTGACAGGTCTCGTCGAGATGCCAGAGGAGGAGGTGATGAACGTACTGTGGGGGCTGGTAGCACTGACAGCGATACCGGGAATCGTGTGCATGTTTGCCGGCATGATAACGTGTGAGGTAGCAGACGGATTAGGCAGGCCCGAAGAGGGGGAAGGAGGAGGAGGATCTTGAACAGAATGACAGGCTCGGCCAGACAGCACTCATTTCCGGCATTAAAAGGAGTCTTACATTGCCATTCCATTGGACATAGAATCACGGGATCGCGTACTGCTCATAATGAACGGCATGGTGATAAACGGCAGCGAAATGCTTCAGAGATACGGGTTCATCCTTTACAAGAGACATGCACTGGAGCTGCACGAGATAAAGATCTCGCATGGCAGCCTGGGATTCTATGATGACTGGAGGCCGTACCATTACGCCCCGTACAGCGGGGAGCTGAGCCGGGACATGGAAAAATGCCGCGACGATACAATCAGAATCTCGGACGTGTCCATATGCGGCAGGAAAACCAGGGTGTGCCGTGCCACGGCAAGGGGAAGGGAAAGATACCGGTACATGCTTGAGAGGATCCCGGAGATGGCAGTGCTTGAGGACAGGGTGAGGCGCCTGCAGCAGGTGCCGCGCAATGTCCTGACAAGGCAGATCTACAACGCATACCCCGGGTTCAGCAGCCCGGCCTAAAATGCAGCCGGCGCCCACGTCCCGCCGGGCTGGAATCAGGATCCGGTCTGTCAGACGGCAAATGAATCCGGCTTTTTAAGCAAACGTTCCCTGACAGGTTGTTGCTTGTAATTTCGGGAATCCTGCTGGTAGCATCATCTACGGTACTGCTGGCAGGCACGCTGATTATGTGGATTGTGGACGGCGGGTTTAGTCAACCCGCGGCATTCCTGACGCACCTGCTGGCAGTGTCCATCTGCGGTGCGGGTGTTGCCGTCGAGGCGTGGTACTTTTTGTCTATATACAGAAAGGCAGCCGCAGAAGGCATCAGGGGCGGCCTATACGAGGTGGAAAAAATTCCGCGAATGATTCTGGCGGTACTGCTTATGACGACTCTGGTGTGGATTGCAGTAGAGTACGGTGTCACAGATGAGACGGGGGTCAATCACACATTACTACTGAGCTGGATATGCGTGATAATGTTCTTTATAGTTGCACCTGCAGTCTGTCTCTGCCTGGGCTGGGATGCCGCAGACCTGGAGAAGAGGCTTGCCGAATCAGATCACCGTCAGCGTAAGATGCAGCAGGCGTGATGCGGCAATGAGCGAGTCAGAACGGCAGGAATCGGGCAACCCTTGGGACACATTCGACATAGGAATGTTGACGATAGTCATAGGTGCCTTCATAGGGGTCGGCTCGCAATTAATCGCCGTAATATTGGTGGTCATGTTAATACTGACAGCAGCCACAAACCCCACTGAGATAAAGGAGGAGGAGGAGGTTGCTCAGTTCCTGTCTTGGGTCTTGTTGATCATGTTTGTGGGACTTGCAGTCATGGGATGCGGCATGATAATCATTGCCGCAGGCAAGCTGGCTGCCTGGATTTCCGGACTGGCAGGACAGTACCGCAAAACCGACAGGGTGGAGAGTATGGGGATACAGTCATGAATGTCTCGGAACAGGAGTTTCAGAAGCGTCTTGCCGTCTTGCAGGTATCGGCCACAATCGCGGCCACGGTAGGGGCGGCAGTACTTGCCGGCATGCTTGCACTGTTTTTGTTTGAGGTGGAAGTAAGAATGGATGCCGTTGGGGAATCAGAAGAAGACACAACAGGCATGCTGACAGTCTCTAAGATTGCTCTGGATTCGGGAATTGGATACGTTGTAGTGATTATAAGTATTATAGTTACAATACAAACTGTGACGATATTAAAAATTTACAAACAGAAAACAAAAACACCTGTAACCAAATCAACAAAAACAGAAATCCAACTTGATGAAAGTGATGACGCACGTGACTCCAAATCCATAGAAAAAGGCGACGAGTCACAAAATTCGAGAGACATATTCAGGGAGACTTCAAAAAGAGTCAGATTCCTTGGCTTTGAGATATGGCGAAGAACCTGCACGGATTTCACCTGCCAGAGACCCGGAAAGCCAGAAGGATCAAAGGAAGGAAACACATGATACAAAACATCAGAAGGGCATCTAGGTAAATGACACAATCAGATGAAAGTCAAGAAAGACCACACACCTGTGAATCCGAACACAACCGTTTAAGTGCAGGCGACATCATACTTTATGGCATGGCAGGAAGGAAGACCACATCCGGTGGGAGGCCGCCGCAAGGCAGCCCGGATTCAAGGATGGAGAACGGCGCACCGAAAAAGTTTGACCTGAACATAGAGGAGGTTCTTGAGGACTGGGAGATATATCACGGAATAAGGGAGATCATTGCAAACGCGATAGACGAGCAGGTATTAACCAAGACAGAGGACATTGAAATCAAAAAAGAGGGCGACGGCTTTGCAATCAGGGATTACGGCCGCGGGATAAGATACGAGCACCTGACGCAGAACGAGGACGAGGAGAAGATCTTGCATCCGGGGCTGGTGATAGGGAAGTTCGGGGTCGGGCTAAAGGACGCGCTGGCAACATTTGCCAGACACGGCGTAAACATCGTGATCAGGTCAAGGCACGGAGACATCACCGTCGACCGGTCATCAAAGCACGGCTTTGAAGACGTCATTACGCTTCATGCGGTGATATCGCCGCCGTCGGAGCCGGAAATGACGGGCACCAGGGTGATTCTCAATGGGTGCACAAAGGGGGACATTGAAAGGGCAAAGGATCTCTTTCTGAGGTTTTCCGGGGAGGAAAGTCTGGAGGGGACGCAGTACGGGGAGATTCTGAGGAAGGGACAGACCTCGAGGATCTACATCAACGGAATCACGGTTGCAGAAGAGGAGAACTTTCTGTTTTCGTAACCATATGTGTCTCAAAAACAAAATTCAGATGGTACCAAGATAAAAGGCAATGCAAACAGACAGATTAGCGCAAAAAAAGGATATGTGTGAAATCAAAGGCGGAGCAGCAGTATGTCGGCCTGGACGTGCACAAGGAGTCCATCCAGGTCGCGGTGATGGACAAGGACGGCAAGGTCCTGGGGAATACAAAAATAAGCAACAGGAACAGCGAGATAAGAGAGATGTTTGCAAAGATTCCGGATAACACCAGGTGCGTCATGGAGTCCTCGTATGCTAAAGAAATAGATGGCCTTCAGTCAGTGCATAGTGGACATGCGTGTGAAATGAACGTCATCATCATCATTATTATTGTCATTACAGTTAGAACTTTAATCTGCGTTGATGTAGTTGAGGGAGATCCTCGTTTAGTAACTGCAGAACGGTTCTGACAAATGGATGAAGAATGGTACTGAGGGAGATCCTCGTATAGATAAGTGTCCGACCTTCATTTTGTGATTGTCAGGAAGAGACCCCCAGCCAAAGCCATACTTCACAACACCGTTACGCGTGGAATCCTTATAAGCACGACACATAGATACAACATCACGTCCATGACAGGAGCAATGAGGAAGGCACTGAACAGGGAGCGGACGCATGTGGGAAGGGGGGCATACACGGGACGCGTAAAGTCAATCCTGATGTCAAGTCGAGACAAGGGGGTTGCAAGAATGCTGGTGGACGATCTGCAGGGATACCAGAGTGGGACGATTCATGATGAGATGAAATACGTAGACGTTGCAGCACACGCATGCAAGATCCTCAACGCCTCATCGCAGGTGGTATTTGTGACGCCGCAGCAGCTGCAGGATGACACGGCCGCAATAGACAACGCCAGGCGGGACGGGCTGTCAGTCATGGTGGTGCCGGAGATAGACTGTTGCATAACCCTGCCTAAAATCTGAAACTTGACCGAAAATCACCATAATGATCAACGAAACTTGGCCGAAAAAGTAATGGATCATGAGGATGCCTTGTATGGTATCAGTTGACACACACGGATAACGCAAAGTACGTAGAGAGGGGAGCCGGCCTGGTCGTCAAGCACGACCCCGGCTGGGAGAAGGATCTCAAGGATGCCAACCGCCACAAGGAGGGCGCCCCGTTCCTGTACGCGGAAGGCATGATAATGGCCGCGGCCGCCCTCAGGACCGCATTGATGATACCGTACAGGCAGCTGTCAGGCATGTTCGGGGAAATGCTAAGGGGTATGGACTCGCCGTGCTATACCACGATATTCAGGAGGATGCAGAAGCTTGACGTCGACATTGCAGAGCACATAATTACCGTGCGCGACAAGTCCAACAACCTGGTCATGATAGCCGATGCCACGGGCCTCAAGCAGCACAACCGGGGCGAGTGGATACGCAAGAAATGGAAGGTAAGGCGCGGGTTCGTCAAGATGCACCTGATGGTAGACGCAGACACCAAGCAGGTGCTGGCAGTGTCCGTCACAAGCGAGGCAGTCGGCGACAGCACGGAGCTGCCTGCGCTACTTGAGGAGGCGGCCAGGAGCATCAAGAAGGAAGAGGAGCAGGACTGCCCTGACATCGTGGATACAATCAAGAGCATCAAGAAGGAAGAGGAGCAGGACTGCCCTGACATCGTGGATACAATCAAGAGCATCAAGAAGGAAGAGGAGCAGGACTGCCCTGACATCGTGGATACAATCAAGAGCATCAAGAAGGAAGAGGAGCAGGACTGCCCTGACATCGTGGATACAATCAAGATCCCCAACATGCTTGCAGACGGGAGATCGCCGCTAGATATGCTCGGCACCGGCGAGGACCAGATTACACCTGGCAAGATCCTGCTTGCAGACGGCGCATACGGCTCTAGAAAGAACGTAGCCGAGTGCTACAAGTACGACGTAATGCCCCTCATACGGCTTTTGACAAGCTGTACTGCAAGGGGCAAGGGCGCCGGCGACAAGTGGGGCCGGCTGGTGCGATGGCAGCTCGGGGGCGGCCCCGAGGTGCCGGTGGGCAACCTGTCAAAGGAGGAGAGGCAGGAGAACCTGCGGTACTGGAAGAGCACGGTCGGCTTTGGCAGTAGATGGATCGTCGAGATCGTGATATCGGCCATAAAGCGCATGTTCGGCGAGGACGTAAAGGCCCTCAAGTGGTCCAACATAGTGCAGGAGGTAAAGCTGAGGATATGGCTGTACAACAAGTGGATCGCAGAGGCGGTGACTGCCATGTAGGAACCGAGCACCGGTAGTGATCCGGAAGGATTGGCTGGGCTCTAGTCGGAGTTATGCAACAGTCTAGCCGGAGACAACCGTTCAAAAGATACGCGGGGAGCAGGACATGTCGGGAAACGTAATGAGGGATCTCGGGCAGTACAACACGGAATGGAACGACAGCTTTGAGTTCAAGTTCGTAAAACCGTCGGAGCTGGACTCCTCAGAGCGCAAGGTCTTCGACAGGACGGGGGCCATCTTTGACCTGGCCGGCGGAAGACCTGGCATCATCGGGGAGATAGCAGTGTCTGAGACCATGCGAAGGGAGGAGTCGGGAGTGGAGGCCGTAGGCCTGTGGGAGCCGGACAAAAAGAGAATAGTCATCAAGCGCGGACAGCTTGGGAGTCTGGAGGACTATGCGGGAACGCTGCTTCACGAGGCATGTCACGCGACAAGCGGCGCGGGGGACGTCTCAAGGGAGTTTGAATCTGGATTGACAGACATCATAGGAAAAATATCTGCCAAATCTGTGGATCTGGGTTTGAAGCGGGCTGGAGAGTGAAGGTGCGGTCATGAATGATTCAGGGCAGGAATTTCAGAGACGGCTTGTGGTTTGGCAGGTATGAACAACAATCATTGTCGTAGTATGCGCAGTAGAAATTACAGGATTTCGCCATTTTTATTTGAGGTTGCAGCAAAAATGGATTGTGCCATGCCAGATGGCTACAAGCCGGTCGTCGGTGAAAATAAATAGCAGTGACATGCATTATGTACGTGGAAAAAGATAGCCAGCACCAGGAAAAAAAGAATGCCAAATCACAATACAAGATCGCCATGTCGGTGACAGCGTCCGAACCCAAGCGCCCAAAACCCGCCAATACCGACTTTGACCATGCGTCAGATTAAAGCACGACATGGCAGAAATTCCGTCCCTCACAGAGGCATACACGATCATAATACTCCTGGCCCCGGGGTTCCTTGCATTTAGGCTGTTCATCTGGAGGGCCTCATACGAATTCGTTTTCAACAACCTGCAGACCACCCTGTGGAGCCTGATTTCCAGCGTGATCATCTTTGTTCCCTTTGCATCAATCTGGCAGTTCCAGTCAATATCGGACCTGGAGACCAGAATCCTGCAGTATGACGTCATAACCAGCTACTTTGTGCTGGCGGCAGTCATCGGCACGGGGTTCGGGGAGATTGCGCGCCTCACGTGGAGAAAGGGCGTAAACAGGGGAAGCGTCTGGGTAAAATTCGCGTTTGACAACGTCGGGGACTGGGTGGATGTACACACCAGCCAGGGGGATGTCTACAGGGGGTGGATCAAGGTGATGTCGACTGATGAGAAACACCGGAGGGAGGTGGAACTCTCACACCCGGAGCTGCTGCAGGTGAAAAAAGACGAAAGGAGGTGGGTGGAGGTAGGCGATGCCATCGTGTTCACGGAGAAGGACATCAGCCGGATAGTCCTGCTGAAGCACTGACCAGGGATGACGTCCAATCCGCCGGATCCGCCTTATGCCGTGCAGGAAGTACGGCCTAGCAGTGTGTAATCCGGTCTCAGCGTAAGCAATCCAGCCATCGAAGAGTCGCTTAAGAACAATCTTGATGATAAATTCCGAAGTACGTATGTTCGAACTGTCACCAGATTCAATCGTAGAGGGAATGATAGGCGGCTTGGCCGGCGGAATGGCAGTCGAAGTTGTCTTTCTGCTGGCCAGAACAAGACGAAGAAGAAGGGGCATAAACCGTCTCAGGGGATTTCTCAAAGAATTCGAGACGTCAGTGAAGGGCACGGGTGGAAGTGACGGCCATATGCCAGTTAAGCCAGTCACAAAACTTGCAGGTTTCAGATCCAGGCTGCAGAATGCCAAGATGCTTGCAATATCTCATGAGCATCTTACGGCGGAGCAGGACATTGGGCTGATGCTGGTGTTGGAGGAAACACTGGATATGATTGAAGGTTTTCCAAGGAACAACCGCACAGAATCCGAGATCTACGGACAGTTCTTTGACGGGCTGGGAAAGCTTCGATGGCTGAAGTTCTGAGCTGATATGCGTGGCGCGTGGAAGGACGCCGGCCTTGCATGTGCCGTATGGCCAGCTGGGGCATACGAATCTGCGGTTATAAGCAAAATCATGCTGGAGTGTAAAAATATCATCATGGATAGTTCAGAACGGGAATTTCAGAAGCGGCTTGCCATCTTGCAATTACTGGCAACAATTGGAGTCACTGTGGGAGCGGTGATGCTGGCTTCCGGGATTTCCTTGCAGACGTTCAGTTCAGGATTGGAGATCGATTCTGTCGAGGCGTCTGGGGATGCCAAGGAAGCACTGAAAGTCATTTCCAAGGGTTTTTCAGAATTAGGATTGACGTACATCGGAACAGGCATCATTCCAATCGTCATAGTACTGGCGGTTATAATTTCGGCAATCGTGGACGATGCGATAAAACACAGGAATCACAAACCACCAAGAACCAAAATCCTGTTCGATGAAATGTATGACGGGCTTGACTCCAAGCTTCCAAAAAGATGCTATGAGGCACAGAGCGTGAAAAAACTGCGCTGGAAGGGGCTTCCGATGACGTCTGACTTTTCAGTTCTAAACCATGCCAGGGAATACGGCATGGTTCTGGTTACACGGGATCAAGAAAGCGTCCGGGGGTGCGAGGAAAACAACATCCGGTGGATAAACCCTGGCAAGAACCCCTCAGTTGGGGCGGTAATCAAAGAACTTGAAAGTTTGAAAGAGTCGTGATACAACTCCGTTGTTCCATTGATACATCGGCGTGAAGTCGCATTTCCTTGCCAGCTGGGAATGGGAGTCACAGCCATATCAGTAGTTCCTCGATGTACTTTTGCAGGCACGATAATTACGCAATTTGCCGAGATTTTTTGACCATCATACTATAGATCAGGCGGTGTGCCAACCATCATCATGTCAGTAACACAAAACGACGTGTTTGCACACCAGTTTGACATAACATCGAGACAGTTTAAAACATTGCGACGGCGGTTTCCCAAGCTCGGGCTGGCCGTCTCAAAGAGTCGCAACGCAGTGTATGACCACATCGACGCACTGCGCGTTCTATATTTCATGTCTGAGAGGAGGATGTTTGCAGAATCTGCCGTGACGCACCTTCGCAGGCGGGCCTCAAAATGCAGCAGGCAGCAGCATGACGACGGGGCTGCCTCCAAGGGCGGCGCGTATAGTTGCCGTACGCCTAGTCCGGACTGGATCCTAAAGGCGATCCGGGGCGTCAGCCTGGATGATGCGCAAAAGTGGTGCAGCTCCATGCTGCAGCATACGGTAAGGTGCGCCCGCAGGTCAGGCATGCTGCACAACACGGACGTCGTGGCAGTGGACGTTACCGACGTGGAATACTATGGCAAGGGCCTGGAGGATATCGCCAGAAAGTCAAAGCCCAAGAACGGCACGTCGACGTTTCTCTCGCACATTACCATGCACGGAATAGGATCAGATGACGGGTCTGACCTCGTGCTTTCCTCGCTGCAGCTTCCAAAAGAGGCAAAACTGGCCGATTTCGTGCCTAAAATGATCCGCAAGGCGTCCAGATCAGGGATGAGGATCAAGACGTTCCTGTATGACCGCGGGTTCTTTAACGTGGACTGCATGAGGGCTGCAGAAACAAGCACGGGCAGCTACATCATGCCTGCCGTCAAGAACAGGAGGATAGTGGCGGCAATAGAGGAGCATGACCGCGGAGAACGCGGTGCGGTATCAAAATATACAATGACCAACAAGGACGGCAAGAGCGCCACATTCAGGCTAGTCATTGTGGAAAAGGACGAGGTAGAAAAGGACGGCACGGCAGCAGCAAAGAAGGACAAGGCAGAAGAGACCATAGCCGACAGGTATCTGGTCTTTGCCACCAACATGTCTGCTAAAAGTGCAGAGGCAGTCATTGAGCAGATACCGGAGGAGTACCGCAGTCGGTGGGGAATCGAGACCGGGTTCAGGGTGATCAAGGGGATAATGGGCAAGACGTGCAGCAATTCCCCGGTCGTCAGGCTGGTGAGGACCCCATAAAATTCGAACCACCCAAATGCGTAGAATTTGTATATGACAGGAGGGCATACGGGGCATGAAAAAACAAAAGTTCACATTGGCCGAAAAGACAGACATAGTGATGGAGTCCATCAAGACCAGCATCAGCACTGCCGAGCTGTGCCGCAAGCACAACATCGCGCCCACCACGTTTGGCAGGTGGATGGACAGGTTCGTCGAGGGCGGCAAGGCATCCATCCTGGGCCGGAATGACAAGGTAGCGGCTGCCCTGCAAAAGGAGAACCAGAATCTCAAACGCATCATAGGCGAGTATGCAGTGGCCTGTGACGCTTTAAAAAAAACAATGGAGCTGAGCAAAGGATGAATGCCGTACAGATCTGCCACCAGAAGATGAGCCTCAACACGGCCCTGAAATACTGCGGCGTCTCAAAGGGCACCTGGTATTACGCCAGGAAGGACGTCGACAGACGGACCAGAAAAGCCGACTCTGGGACGGTCTCAATCATACGTACCATAGGCAAGAAAAGGCCGACGTATGGAACCCGGAGGATGGCAAACCAGATATTGCGCGAGACTGGCGTACGCGTAAACCGCAAAAAGATACAGCGAATCTACCGCCAGATAGGCTGGATCGAGCCCAAAAAGACCAAAAACGACATAATACGGGCCTCGCGCAAGCTTACAAGGCCAGATGCCCCCAACCGGCTGTGGCAGGCAGACATTACATACGTGGACTGCGGCGGGGACGGCTGGTGCTACTGTTTCAACGTACTTGATGCCTTTTCGCGCAGATGGCTTGCATACTCCTTTGATACCACGGCGCAAAAGGAGAATGCGGTTCAGGCCGTACTCGATGCGGTATCGGCAGCAGATCCGGACTGCAGCATGCTGACCCTGCGAACAGACAACGGTTCTCAGTATACATCGCGTATGTTCAGGGAGTCCCTAAAACAGCTGGGAATCAGGCACGAGCTCATAGCATACAGGACGCCAGAGCAAAACGGCCACATAGAGTCGTTTCACGGAAGCATCAAGAGGGAATACCTGTGGCCCCATGAATTTGGCTCCTTTCAGGACGCCTCAGACGTCATAAAGGAGGCCTTTAGGGACTATAATCACGATAGAATACACTCCTCGCTTGGATATCTCACTCCGATGGAGTTCATCGTACGGCACCAAAGGGAGGCAGGCAGATGATGCCAGAGCTACGCAAAAACGCCCAAAAAGTGGTTCGAAAATACGGGGTCCAGATCAAGGCTGCTGCTGTTCTATATGTCTGTCATACTGTACAACCTGTGGAGGACTGCCGTGTTCATAGACGTGGAATCCAAGTGGGACGGATTTGCAGGAGGGAAGGGGTTTACCATGATGCTGTTTGTCGCGTGCATTGTCGATGCGGCCGACTCGTTTGTAAACGATCGCGGAAAGTAGCGGAGGTGCCGTGTCGGGTCTGCAAAAGTACATCTAGGAAGTACTGATATGCAATTCCATGTCCGGTTGCAGGGACGCAGCCTCACACTAAAACTTCAGCCATCGAATTTTTTTCAACTCGCCAAAGAATGCCTCATAGAACTCCGGCCTCAGAAGCATGATGCATCACAAAAAGCCGTCACATACATCATCACGGTCTCTAGGTAACGATTTATTATGTATGGGCATTTTGACATATACGGATGGAGCCATGGAACGCTGGAATATTCTCCATAATGGGGATGATGGTGACAATAATAGGAATAGTCATAGCCACTAGGTTTCTCTATATTGACAGCCACTATTCTAAGATGATAGCAGAACAGGAGAAGTTCGTAGAGAAGACTGAGAGCATAATGTCCGAGCCGGAAAAAGACACCGGGGATGCCGATTCTGAGACGACACGTGCCTACCTTTCCTCGTTTCAAAGGGCAATTGGTTTTTACCGAACCAAGCAGAACAACAACAAAAAGGAGGGAGTGATAATCGACTTTCTTGCACTGTTCTCCATTGTAATACTGGGACTGGCAGCCGTGCAGGGCTTTTTCAGAGATGATTTTCTGTTGCTTGTATTCACATTAATGATATTGTTCTCAATGCCGCTGTTTCATTTCATGACACATATCAGGACTGTAACGCAAAAGAACCCGGAATCACTGTAGTCTTTCTTTTATCTGGCTGTTTACCGCATATTCCGGATAGGCGCTGTAGATTGACCTCAGCAATCCGTAAAGGGATGTCCTTTGCATGTTGGCCACCTTTTCTGACATTGCAGTGACCTGATCAGGAGAGATGGCAAGGAGCTTTCTCCATCTGACGCGGCCTCTAAGTGTAAGTGCATAACGGCTTGAACGGTCTATCAGGACCTTGCTCATCAGTCCACCCTTGATGCAGGACTGCATGTCCAGGCTGAGCTGTCGGCTGTACGGGCCAAAGTGATGGGGAACCCAGTCACGGTAAAAATCAAAGCCGGGATGACTCATCCTCAGCTCAGTCAGCTCCTTTTGATACTGCTTGAACAGCAAAAAGCCGTATTTTTGAAACCTTGTGGATCCCTCGATTATCCTGTCATTGATTATGAACAATACCCGATCTTCGGGATTCAACATGATTGGTTTGGGATCCACTACATCATCATACACATACACACTAATATTTCATGACATGTTTTTGCGGTATGATGCCTTGGACACTTGCTGAAGGATGTCCTAAGTTAATGACGATTATTACTTGGCGGCATTGCAGCCTAGAGGTGCGGGATTGCAGCTGCCGGTGCCGTGTCTTTGCAGTTAATTCAAGCCGCCATATGAGAACCACCGTGACTATAATCACACATGCGGCTACATCTCAGCGTCAGCTGTAAACTTTCAGATCCCTACTTTTTTATAGAATGTCTGGATAGATTACAGCGTTGGCGACGGGAGTTGAACCCGCATGAACGGCCCGTCTCGGGGCCACTCGCCGAGGCATCAGCTCGGTGGGCTTGCCAACGCCAACGTCAACGTCATCTCTTAACATGTTTGGTATATTTAGATTGGAAAAATGCGGGATTTCGGTTGATTGTTAAGGGACGGCATTGTAGTGCCTGCCACGACGGCAATCCCTTCAGGTATCGTCATCGAGTTTTATTGTCTAGGAGATTTCCAAGCAATTAATGCGTTAAAGCCTGCAATCGTACTCATGGCAGCATGCTCTGGGATGGTGGTTGCAAAGACGGCATATTACACGCTGCGGGCAACGATGCCTGCAGGAGTGACGCTGTGCTGCGCGGCAGTTATAGTTGGCGGCTGGGACATATTTTTTGGAATAATAGAGTGGATGGTATCCGAATTCTTTTGAGGGAGAGACTCTTGTCTGTTTGTTACATAAATTCTTTATACTGGGGTACATAATGGTAAGGCAGTGAGTCCCTCTCAGATCATGGCAAGACAACGCATGACAAACAAGATAAAGTGGAATTTTCCGCCTACGGGGGGGGGGGATCGATACCGGCTTTAATCACGGTAGTCAGGAGCTTTTCAGGGCAGACGTGATGGGTCATGTCATCCGCGAGGTAATACAGAACTCGCTGGATGCACATGATGGCAGACGTTCTGATCTACCTGTCATCGTAACGATGGAAATGATAGATGTTACAAGCCGCATGATCGGCGGCAACGACCTGATACCGCACATAAAGGAGTCGATAAAGAAGATGAACTATGTTCGTCATGATGATGCCGTCAAATTCTTCAAGAAATCACTGAAAATACTGCAGAGCAAGCGTATTCCAACACTCAAAATAGTAGACAAGAATACCACCGGACTGACAGACCGCAAATGGGATGCCCTGGTGTACATGGAGGGCACACCAGACAAAACCGGGGTTGGTGCTGCCGGGGGAAGCTATGGGATAGGAAAGAACGCCCCATATGTGGCCTCACAGCTAAAAATGGTCGGATATTCCACCAGATACCTCAACCGGAACCGGTACGAGAAATTCATTGCCAGGTGCCAGCTGGTGACACATCGTGATCCTAAAAACAACAGACATGATTTGCAGAATGTGGGTTTTGGCACGTCAAACGAGCTCAGGGATTCGCGCTTCCAGCCGATAATGGGCAATGACATAGACAAGTCGTTCAGGCTTGATTCACAGGGAAGCGGCATATTCATAATCGGGTTCATGGAGCAGGGTTGGGAAAAGGCGGCAATAAAATCCGTGGCGCGTAATTTCTTTTCTGCAATACATGACAAAAAACTGCGCGTAATAGTAGGGAGCAAAACCATATCACACGAGACGCTAAACGAAATCGATTTTGATGATGTCAACAGGAGGCACTATTACGATATAATCAAGAGCCCCGATGGCGGCTGGGAAAAAATCGAGGGCAAGTTTGGCAGATTCACCCTAAAGGCCGTGACAGGTGATGACGACATGGACAACCGTGTGGCGTACATAAACCGCAGGGGAATGATGATAACTGATGAGAAATCACGCAGGAAAAACCCGTTCCATCCTCGCCTGGGGGACATTGGGAACTTTATGGCAGTCATATGCGCCGAAGATGACAGGACTGACGAACGCATACGTAAGATGGAGCCTCCGACCCACGAGACAATAGAATTTGAAAGGATTGCAGATCCCAACGAGCGGAAGAGTACGGATCAACTGCTTAAAATCCTGGGAGACAAGGTGCGTGACCACATACAAAAAATACTGGAGATAGGCAACGACGGAAACCAGACAAATCTCACGGAACTGCAGGACATACTACCATTATTTGACGATGAAGATCTGCCTGATAGCATACCTGATGAGATTAAACACAAGAAACGCCAGCTTCCAAAACAAAAACCCAAACCGGTACGTGAGGGGGACGGGGGAGGAGGTCAAGCAGGAGATGGCAGTGGTGCCGAAAGTGCTGATGGATCTGATGGCGGACATGACGGCGGCAACGACGGCAGACAGCATATCAACGACGGCATCACCAACATAAGCAATCGGCGCATAATCAAATCTGAAAACACGCTGCGGGTCGCCTTTACACCAAAGTCAGGCAGCATCCGATTCATGATAAAGCCTGCAGGAGAGGAGGCATATGATGAAGACGCCGTGCGATTGCACGATGTAAGGAACGTCTTTCCGTCAGACGGAGTCTCAGTATCACTTGACAACAACATTGTAGAGATAAACACCGCGCCGGACAGGCGGATAATACTGGATGTCGTGACCGACAAGGGGGCGGCCTATCCGGGGTATGACATCGTGGAGTGTGCAATGGGAGGCACGGTTGAAAGATGACTGCGCTGATACCGCACCCGGTATTATCACCGGATCGCCAGGATTATCAAAAAGAATGCATCTTTGACACGAGTATAGATGGCAACGTGCAGAGGACACTTGACGGATGCATCAAGATAGAAATGACGACAGATCTAAAAAGCAGGTTTCTGAGCCAGCAGATAACTGACGGCAACGCAGGCTTTTTCATTGCAGTAAGGTGCCCAAGCACATATGCCCGCCAGGTATTTCAGATAAGGGAATCCAAGACCACAATAACTCTCACAGAGGCAGACTATGCAGAAAAGATAACACTCCTTCCATACATAGCAGCCATCCGGAACATAGAGGCATTTTCCTCAGCAGAACACGACAGGGAATTCAAGGGAATAAGGTGCCATCTGCCAGCAGGCGCCATACTTGCAATGGGGGACACGCACGAGCTCACGCTTGATTCCATCCAGAAGATAGGGTCAGCCATACAAATAATACCAGAAAAGTCGGTAGGCGAGGACCAGTACAGGATTGATCTGAGCGGGGATAAAATACAGATAAGAATGCACAAGACCACTTTTAACAGGGTACGCGCAAGGAGGAACGCCAGGGATCATGTGCTGTTTCCATCGCTTTACATGTCGGCCATCACACATGCAATACAGGAACTTGGAGACAACCTGGATAGGAAATGGGCACAAGCGCTTACAGACAGCCTGAAAAAACGCGGATATGAGCCCCCATACAAGGAATCACCATACGTCATCGCGCAAAACCTGCTGGAAAACCCCCTAAGGCACATACTCAAGGATGATGCAGGCAATGAGTGAGCTGTACAGGTTCTCTGACGAGGCATTTGAATGGCTTTTGGGCAACATAACAGACAACCTAGATCATTACGAGAACCCGGATGCCGACTTTGTCAAGTTGCTACGGGAAAACGGCATTGACGATTATAGAAAAAGTGTGGACGTGACAGTCAGCGGCAGTCCAATCATGATGATGCCGCCTGCAGACAAGCCAGTGAATCGACGTCATGAGGCAGATTCCCAGGCGCTTGATTTTTACAACTCCCTGACAGGGATGACGCCAAAGCTTGCAGTGATGCCGGAGCTGCTCGCATACATAAACCACGTATATCTGCACAGATACGGGATAGAGCGCTGGCCGATAAGTGGAAAAAAGACGACGGCATCAAACGTGCAAAAACACTGGCTCACAAAGTCGTCACAGAAACGGGATATATACGAGGCAAGCATTTCAGGCAGGACATGGTGGATAGCACACATTGCACGGCAGTCAGCAGAGGCCTCAAACGGGGCGTTTGATACACGACAGGCACTGGACATGTTCTCCAAGCATCCTGAATACTATCACCATACGATGGAGTTCGGGGTACTGCGCAATCCGACAGTCCGGGCCGAGTGCATCAGGGCACTGCTCAACGAGGGGAAAGGCATGAACCGCTACGGATACAGGATGGTGGCCAGGGAGCTGAACCTGGAGGCAGGCTCCAGATTATTGGATGTGCTGACGCAGGGGGATGCACGGGGCCTGGTAAGCCGCGCAGTTGACCGCCAGATGTGCAGGCCCGAATCTGTGTCTGACCGCCGGTATCTGAGGGGCGTAAAAAAATTCAAGGTGCTCAGCTTGGGGGCCGGTACCCAGTCAACAGTGATGGCGCTCATGGCAGAAAGCGGATGGGGAGGACTGGAAAAGCCGGATGTTGCCATATTTGCGGACACAAAGTGGGAGCCGCCGCACGTATACAAGCACCTTGACTGGCTTGAAAAGCAGCTGTCCTACAAGGTGATCAGGGTTACGGCAGGAGACATACGCGAGAACGTGCTAAAGGGTGTGACGCCTGCAGGAGACAAGTTTCTGGACATGCCGGTATTTTTAATAAACAAGGACGGCAGCAGGTCGGTGGCTGCCAGGCAGTGCACCAACCATTACAAGATACGGCCGATTCACAGGGAACTTCGGAACATGTTAAATCTGGAGCCGGGCAAGCGCGCGCCAAAGAACATGCAGGTAGAGATGTGGATGGGAATAAGTGCCGACGAGGCCCACCGCATGAAGCCGAGCAGAAACGAATGGATAACAAACAGGTTCCCGTTGATAGAGATGGAGATTTCACGGGCGCAGCTCTATGAATGGTTTGCCGAAAGGTATCCGGGACAAAGCCTGCCTAGGAGCGCATGCGTTGGATGCCCGTACCACACAGACATGGAGTGGAAGTGGATAAAAGAAAACGATCCGGACTCGTTTAATGACGCGGTGTTCATAGACAAGGCAATACGCGACGTGCCGCACATTCGTGGAACGCTGCACGGGGAGGGCTATCTTCACAAGGACAGAAAACCACTGGATACAGTAGACTTTAGCGATACGGAGGACTATGAGGACTTTATGGCAAGCGAGTGCGAGGGTCTCTGCGGTGTCTGATCCCATATCCGGACTGACGGGAGGCCAGGTGCCGTTTGGGTACATGTCATACGAGGGAATTGATGAATCCCCAGGTCTTTACTGCTTTTGGTTGCGCGGCAGGTGTCTCTATATTGGAATGAGCATGAACCTGCGAAGGAGGCTAGGGGAGCACTGTACTGCAGAGGACAATCTCCTGCTGAGACATTACTTTGAGACGTATAGAAACGAGATCATGCTGTCATTCTCATATCATGATGTGTCAGAGAGGCGCCTGCGCGCCATGGAATCTGATGCAATATCGGAGATGCGTCCACTGACAAACAACGCGGGTGGCACACCATGACATCCACATACCCGGCACTGCGTGGAAGGTTCGGACGCACCGAGTACTATGTGATGACTGTACGCATAGCGGATCTGGTAAAGAACATAAGATTCCCGACAGAGGTAGACGGCTGGGAAACCTATTCACTTGAGGAGCAGTTTCAGAGAAAACTCGACGAACGCAGGATAGACAGGGACATTGCGCCGTATTTTGCAAAAGACGCCAGGAGGTTTTCAGGCGCCCTAGTGATGGCGACAGAGGCATCAAATGGAGGAGCCATGGGGTTTGACAACATAAGGGATGTCGTAAAGGACGATCTGCCGGCGGCATACAACCGCCCTACACAGGATCTCGGGTTTGTCACATTCGAGGATGACAGCCGTCATCTGATACCGCTTGACGGCCAGCACAGAGCAAGGGCATTTCAGTGCGTTCTTGAAAACGATCCTGAAAACAAGCTGGGCGATGACAGGGTGGTGGTAATAATTGTTCCATTTGACAAGGGAGATTCCAGATACATATTCAACAAGATAAACAAGTATGCCAAACCGACATCAAAGGCAGGCAAGCTTATCACAGATGACGATGATGCCATGGCGGTGATAACGCGCAAAATAATAGAGGGCGGCATCATACCGCGCAAACTCGTCAACATCGACTCCAGTTCGCTAAACAAAAAATCACCAGAGTTTACGCTGATGTCTACTGTTTATGAGGCAAACAGGGAGCTGCTGCCTGCGCTTCCAATTCAAATTGTCGGGAGGCCAGAAACAATGAATGACAAGGAAAGAGATGACATGCAAAAGGACATAGAAAAAGAGTGGAGGCGGCTGCTGTCGGGCATAATAGAATGGAAAAAGGTGTTGGGGGACGCGGCAAAGAATGGCGACAGTTCAAGGATCGAATTGCGCAAAAGGTCCATTCTGGGACTCCCGGTAGGACAACTCTCAATAGTCATGGGATACTCGCTTGCATGTGTCTTATTGGGAGCTACTGACACAGACAAAGATACGCTTGTGAAGAAATTGAACAGGATCAACTGGAGCAGGGACAACGACATGTGGAATGGCATATTGATAAGGACCAACGGGCGCGTGATGTATGGAAAGCGCACGGCGCGCACGGCAGGAAGGCTGATTGCCCATCTGCTGGGGGCAGAAATTTCTCAAAGGGACGCTAATTTTATTTTGGATCAGAAATATGGAAAGGGCAGAGCCAAGAGCAAGAAACTGCCCAACAGAATAACTATCAAGAAAGCAAAGTAGGGCAGTCGTGCTGTATGTCTTTCCAAGCACAATCGGATTCACACAGGTGCGGACGGTGGCGTGTGGATCTGCAAGCGGATTTTGAGTGCTTACGAGACATTCAACATCCGGATTCATCCAACCATTTAACCGCGTCATGATCCATGATTCCATTTGGGTACAATCACTTGCGCGCCACACTTTTGCGTGTTTACACGCAAAACGGTTTTGCGGAATCAATGGTACAGGTAACGAAAGAAACTCTTCTAGGTGACCTTGTAATCATGTCCCCTCTCGGTAGTCAAGGGGATGGAGGGATTCGAACCCTCAATCTCCAGTTGCGAATCTGGCATTCTATCCAGTCTAAACTACACCCCCAAGGAAAAAGCTCCCCGCCTTCGCAAAACGGGCACATGCATAATGCCCGGCGGGGCCTGCAATCCTGATCGAAACCAAGGACGCAAGGAGCGAACTCACGATATATTGGAGGCGGTATTATAAAAATCCCGGCATTCGGCCTGCGCAGTCCTGAACCCGGGATCCCATCGCATTATGATTTGAGAAGGTGCGACCACGCGAGCCAGACGGCAAAAACAATCATCCCGTAGCTTGCGGCCATCAGGTACCGCTCATCGGCAGGTTCCCCGACAAGGCCAAGGGACGAGAAGAGCGACACATACAAGGCCGCGATTACAAGCATTATCACTGTCAGGGGGTGATACCTGCCAACGGATGGTCTCCAGCCGCGGTCTGCCCTGCAGCTGACGGTGCGGGCCGTTGTGACAAGCCTTCCAAGGTACAATGCAGACATGATGCGCCTTTACATTTAAGCGGGGAACGGCTCGCAGGATCCCCGCCAGGCAGTGCCGGGGGCACGGCCTTGCGCGATCCAGAGTCATCAGCTCTTACCGGCCTCGCACATCCATCATGGAATCCTTATAAACAATCCACGTGAACAAACACCATGGGAAAATACGAAGGTAAAGGCGACAAGGCCGATCTGGACAACCACTCACAACAAATGAATCCAAACAGTGACAAGTATCAGGACTCTGAAGAGGACGAGGATTAATTTTTCATTCAACAAAGTGGAATGACAAGCCTGCCAGCATGTGTGAACACGGATCAGAATACGTCATTTCCGGCAATCCCAAAAACCTAATCACCTGAGCTTTCTAAGATCATCAAAGAATATCTCGTAAACCGCCATTGACATCTGGCTACTTGCAAAAATGGCAAGGATGTCCAGCCTCTTGTCTATCATATGCAACAGCTCAACTTTTTGATTGATTCTTAAATTCTCAGAATATGTCACCGCTAGTTTGGTATTTTGCAGTTGAGATTTAAAACATCCAAATCTTGCCATGTGATCAACTATCCTGTCGCCATCACTTCGTCCGTGCTTTGTGCGCACTTCGGCTTCTCTGAAAGACTTTCTGATCTTGGATATCTCCCTGTCCCTTGCCGCTTTTTTGGTCATGGCACGAATGATATCCACCATTGCAACAGTCATCATCCCTCCGGCAATTGACCGCAGTATCTCGATCATCCGTGCTTTGAAGTTCTTTATGCGGATTTAAGGCGTGGTATGGACTGCCGGCCTTGATACTTTTTATAACAACACCGCATACATTCAGCAGATGATACTGCAGCCAGAGGAGCGCGTACTGTTCATAATAAACGACAATGCCGTACACGGGGCGACACGGCTGCAGAAATACGGGTTTCTGCTGCACAAACAGTACCGGAAGGAGCTGTCAGAGCTGGCAATCGAGTACATGGTGCCGTTTTATGACGACTGGAAGGCATACCATTACGGGCCGTTCAGCAGGCAGCTGGAGGCAGACATAGAAAAATGCGTCGATGCGGGGCTGATAAAAAAGGATGCCGGCAGCGGCAATCACAAGTATGATATATACTCCCTCACCACGAAGGGGCGCGTCAAGTGGCGCAGGCTGCTGGCAGAAAAGACGTCGGAGATAGGCGACCTGCACGAGAAGATACGCCTCCTGCAGGCCGAGAGCCAGCGTGCGCTGCTGACGGGGATCTATAACGCATATCCGGGTATGTTGTTAACAGCAGGATAAGGGGCTAGATGACATCACACTGGCCTGATCCTGTTGACCATCCAGCCGCGAGCCTGGTCACATCTATGAAGGTAGGATGGAAAAAAAGCAGCAATAAATACCCCACAGTCCTACAATACTCGGTTATGGAGGGACGGGTAATCCAGATGAAACCATTTAATTCAGCCGTGGAGGAACATACGGGCATGGGGTCGGGTGCCGCACATGATTGAGCGCTCGGAGATTCCGGCATTTCTGATCGGAATGCATGACTATGTGGAGGGCATGACCAGGTTGCAAAAGTACGCATTTCTCTCTGCAATGCAGATCAAGGAACTTCGCAATGTCGGGTTCTACGACGACTGGAGGGCAAGCAACTTTGGACCATTCAGTGCTGGGCTGGCAGGCGACATGGAGGGAGCGCTTGGCAGCGGCCAGATAGAAAAACATCCGATTACAAACGATTACGGGTTCAAGGTGGACAGGTTCGCGGTCACAGAGCAGGGCATGAAGGTCTTTGAGAGGCTGAGGCACGAGCACACGGCCCTGCACAACAAGATCATGACGATCACAAAAAGATACCAGGAGTATTCCCTGTCGCGGCTGCTGCAGGATGTCTACTTTCAGTACCCCCAGTATGCAAGCGCAAGCACGATAAAGGCAAAGGTAGGCAGGGGGATTTACGAGTCCGATTCGTATCTCAGTACGGAATACGACGAGCCCGATCTCTAATCCTCGAGATCCATTGCCTTGTTTTTAAAATGGTTCATGCGGTGAAAGTTTCTAGCGAATGTCAAGCCTGAAAAAAACATCATGGCCATGGCAAGCACGATAATGACAGATGCCGCGTCTTTTAGCTGATGCTGATAACCATACGTGTGGATTATTACAATTGTAATCATACCCACGATTGCGGCAGCATCCAACGCAACCTGCCTGCGGTTCATCTTTGAAAGTTCCTTGATGGTGTTGCGGATGCTCGTATATGACGCGATTTGATTGGCGAACGACAGCACGACATCTTTTTTCGGACTCCTTTTGGATATCTCCGCCTGAAGCTCCTTGTCGGCACGATCTAATTTTGACTTGAACTTCGGCAGCAGGATATCTAACTGCTTGTCGATATAATTCAGCCGAATGGCAATGAATGCGATGAAAAAGTTGCCACAGGTGCAATTATGGCCAACGACTCCGTGTCCAAACCTGCTGTCTGGATCTGAGCGTTCCAGTTAAACGTTGCGAGCAAGATGACATGTTACGTAACCGTGCCTGAACGTGTAAAGACGTCCGATCTTCTGTACCCAAACCACGGTCATGCGCCAGCCGCCTCGCGTGGAGCACGTGATGCCAGCCAGTCCTTCACTACCATGACGGCCCTGCAGTCGTCCTCGTTATAGTCGATGACAAGCTTCATCTCGTCTGCATATGCCTCCGGATCATCGGCATACCGCAGGTATACTTCGATGGCAGATGTCGCACCCATGTCATGGTGCCTCCACTCAAACCCGATCCACCTGGCTATGTCCTTGATGCTGTTGGAGTATGTCGGGAACACAAAGGCACCGGTGGCAACGGTGTGCAGGTCAATCATCACATCCGGGGCAAGCATGCCGTGTCCGTCCATGCCGTGCCTTTCCATCATCGATTTCAGGTGATTCCTCTCATAGCTGTGCCAGTGGTATATGACATAGTCATCCTGCTGATCTATAAAGCCGAGGAACTCCTCCAGCATGCGGTCCTCGCGCCAGTTCTCTGCCAAGAAGCGGTGGTATGCAGCTTCCCCGTCCCTTCTCACAACCGCACCTATCAGATAGTCCGTCAGTCTGTTGCTGAAGGTGGCATTGAGCCCCTCCAGATCGAGGAATATCTCGGTAGGCCGTTCCGGCAGGTCTATATTTCCGCCCATCCTGGCGCACCGGCCGGTGTCTATGGCGCGGGCAGACTCGATGTATCCTGCCGACTTTTTACTACCGATTCCCCTGATCTTCTGGAGCCTCCCTGCCGACGATGTGGCCACGTCGTTTACGGTATGGAGTCCAGCATCGAGCAGCAGTGAGCGCATCTTTGGCCCGATATGTGGAATAAGCGAGATGTCGTTGTTCCGGATGGCAATCTCATTAGTGTACCCTGTCCACGGTGGGATGCCAGTATTGTACACTGCAGGCGGAATCCACCCCTTCATTATGCGCCGTGCAAGCGACATGGCATCCTCCATAGGCTTTTCATACTCGTCATACCGGAAGCTCATGGTATTCTCGTTGCCGTCGGTTATCAGAAAGTATTCAGGCCGGCGGCCCTGGATCAGCCCCATCATCTTTGCGTAAAACGCCGCTTGGATGAGGTGGTGCTCCTTTATGTTGAGTGCAACCTTGATCTCCCTCACTACATAGTGGTGTCTGCCAAAGACAGAGTCACCGTCTCGCCTTTCAAGGATATCAATGACGCCGTACATGCAGTCAGGGAGGTAGAACATGGGAGGCTGCACTAGAGCTTCGGTCCCGGCAGACATGGAGTCAAGCATCTTCATAAAACCGTCCTGCGGCGACTCGACCGGTATCTCCCGTATGTCCGGATGCTCCGACTCGACTACTGCGGCCTCGTGCTCGAGACCCTTCCGTGAAAGCGCCTGCTGGAACGGATCCGGCGGATCCTGCAGGTCTGGATCCGCATGATAGCTGCAGTACAGCGAGAACGGTGAGACGATGGCGGTGCTTGTCTCCGTGGCAGTAAGCGTATCTGTTACGGCCCCTTTCATGCAGGCCTCATACAATTTGTGCATGTCTGATTTCTTGCGTGAGAACAGTCCCATGCTTTCAACAGACCTTGAAGCCATTTAAGCATGGAATGATCATCGCTGATCAGGTCATGTTCAATTATCAGGAAGTGAAGATCACAGTCACATGTGAGTTTCTGCATGACAGGTCAAAGACGGGTGACTCTGCGCGGTCGGGCAGGCGGATTCTGCCGGTTGGATGATCTTGAGGCAATCAATGCCGCGGAACCTATTCCGATGATGACTCCCCCTGACGTCATTAAGACCGTACCGATGTTTTCTTTGTCCAGCTCAAACAAGTCCAAGAACAAAACGATACCCAGAGACAGGACTGCGAATCCAACAATCATTAATCCCCAAGCTACTTTTGAGCGTTTATCAGACATTCAACATCACAACATACCTAATCATTTAACCGCGTCACAACAACCATCCACACTCAATATCATGCCGCCAACATGACACCAACATAGCTAATTTGCGTGTTTATATGCAAAACGGTTTTGCGGAATCAATGGTACAGGTAACCAAAGAGACAGTCATATGGATTGGGCTTGTTGTAGCTATAGCCGGAGGCGCAGGCGCACTAATCGCAGGAGGAGTGCTGGGCGACCTTGCAGGAGAGGGTGCGACAGAGACGGTATTCATCGAGGGATCTGCCAAGCAGGGTCTTCCGGGACAGATTGTAGCGGAAGCCACGATTCAGAACACAGGAAGAAACGATATTAGCGTGTTGCTGGTGGCCTTGGATGGACTGACAGGAAAAGAGATACTATATCTTGGTGACAGGATCAGTGGTTCTTCTTTCCTCCCGGATCAGTTTGATGGGGTTGCTAGGACATATACTAATGGTACAGCATCTGTCACACACGATATTGACGACCCAGACGATGGACTAGATACAGCTGGAGGAATATCTATCCCCTCAGGTAGATCCAACCAATTCAGCGGAGTTTTAAGTGGAAATCTCGGAGTGGCGCCAGGTGGCGGGTATACGATAACAGCAGTATACATAACAGTTACAGATCCAGTAAATACAAATCTGCAATACGTCACAGAGACCATACGCATAGGCATCTAACACCGCCAACCTCTTTTTTCTTTCTGACACAAATTCCCCATTTTTAAACAAAGGCAGCTTTTGGGCTTGTGTTACTGACAAAGGAGATCATAAAGTGGATGGCAGTATCCGGAGTGACGGTGGCCGCCATAACCGGAATACTGGCAGGCGGGCTACTAGACCAGGCAGAGACGGGGGCCGTCATCGAGGTATCCTCGGAGATAATCGATCCGCCGGGCGATATTTTCGTCTTGGCCATATCTGCGAGAAACGCCGGCAGCGAGACAGTACGGGACGTCACGTTTGAGAGGGCTGAATTCGTCGATATTGCAAACGCGACTGGGATGCTGGGACAGGGGGACGCGTTGCCGCCAAACCCGTTTGCCACACACCTTGATCCGGGAATGACTGCCACATACCACGAGGAGCTATTCTATGATACGCAGCTGGAGCTTGACCGGTATCCGGTAACCGTACACGGCACGGCTGTCAGGGACGGCAGTACCGCATATGCTACTGCAATAGCGGAGGTGCGCGGCAGGTGAGATACGCCCTGCACGCAGTCGTCGCCGCAATAATCGCTGTAGCTGCAACCATTCCCGTCATGCCAGCACACGCAGACGAGCTGTTCATCCCCGACCAGATGCTCTTCACGCAGCCGGATGCGTACTATTACGGCGTGTACATCCGCGACGACGGCCATGCAACAACAGAAACAGTACGCCTGGCATCAAGCTCCGACATCATAGGCATCCCGGCCGAGGTAACAATCCCTGCGGGCAGAAACCATGGAACGTTCGAGATAAAGATAAGGGGCACGGGAGACCTGGAGGTCAGGGCCGAGCGCGCAGGGGAGTTTGCCGCGCCGGCCTTCTCCACCATACACGAGAGGGCAGGCTCGGACACCGCCATAGTGCTGACGGTCCCAGAGGCATCGGCATCCCGGGAATTCACGGCCGCAGTCCAGCTTGTAGACCACCTTGGAACGCCGGTCAGATCCGCAGGCGACACGCGGGTGCACCTTGCTGGAACCGGCGTGGACATGCCGAATACCGTAACCATACGCGACGGGGAGACGCATGCCATGGCGCCCATAAAACTGCATGCCGACGACGCCACGATAACGGCATACACGGACAGCACGGTATCGGACACGGCAGAAATACGGTACGTGCACGACAGGCACTCGGTCAGGGTAGCCGTGGCGCCTGACGGGGTGATTGCCTCCAACAGCTATGCATACGTGTTCGTCTGGCTGGAGGATGCCGCAGGCAGGCAGCAGCAGGTGACATCCTCCGCGCTGCGCGAGGCCGAGCTGACAATATCCGACAGGCTGATAGCCGGCTTCACGCCGACCAGGACAGCTGACCATTCCACGACAAAGGTCAACATCGTAAACGGGCTGGGGATGGCAAAGCTATACACGCACGGGGAGGGAACCGCGTCAGTTACAGCAAGCGTCCGGGGTATAGGCGCCGCCGAGGCCGAAATGGAGGTGCTCGACAGGATAGACGGGAAGGACGTCAAGGTATGCATCACTACACTGCACATAGAGCTGCAGCTGGTGGCGGTAAACTCTACTGCAGCAGCCGGTGATGATGACGGAGGCGCTGAAACGGTGCTGGAGCCGGTAACGGTAACCGAGACCGACTGCAGGCCGCTTGAGCGCATCTCCCAGGTGCTGGCAGCACGCCCCAACACCATGACTGCGGCAGTCTACCCGCCGTCCATCCCGCTGGACTCTGCAGCCTACCTTGTGGCATCAGCATACACCGATACGTCGCTGTGGGATATAGACACGGACACGGAAAACCCGGACCACGAGGTAATAGACGTGGAGTTCCGCGACAAATACGACAGGACGCTCCCCGACGTGATCCCAACATACGGGATAGAGGGCAGCGTGATCCACGTCTCCTCAAGCGGGCTGGAGCACGAGGAGAGCATCACGTGGGATCCAGAGGGGCTCCCGGCCCAGTCCGTAGCATTCCGGGTGACGCCGACATCCCAGGCCCCGTCGGCCATCCACCTGTCATCGCCGCACACGGGATCGGCGACAGCCGAGATCGCAGTAGGAACGGAACGGTACACGCTGGAGCTGCGCCAGATGAGCGTTGATGCCGGCGGCGACAATCATGGGACGCAGCCCGTACTGGCAGTCATGGTGCTGGACTCGGCCGGAAACGTGGTGGACCCGCACGACACGTTCGGCGATCTCCGCATAACGCTGATCTCCTCGCAGGCGGACCTGCCGCAGACGGTGCGCCTCGAGCACCCGATAACCTACGTGTATGGGACGCCGCACGTGAGAAACCCCGAGGTCACCGCGATAGCGGACACCGAGGACATCACAGGCCAGCAGTCCAATATACCTGCCAGCCCGTTCCAGCTGACCATCAGGGCCCCCGACTCGGTGCGCTGGGGAGAGGAGTTCCCGGCATACGCATACCTGAGATCGGCCGACGGCCACATACTTGACATCTCAGAGCACATGGAGACCGGCTGCACGGCAGCAGCGCAGTCCCGGAACATGTACTCCTGCATGCCGCAGTCCCCCGGGCGGGAGACGTTTGCGATATTCGGGGAGACCGTCGGATTCGGGGAGACGTCAGTCGCCGTCTTTACAAACGATCTGCCGTCGGATCTCGCGACAGTGGCATTCGGGTCAAACACAATAGACATCGGAACCTCCCAGGTCGTGGGGATAGCCGCGCCGGATGCGGCCACGCACATAATCGACACGGAGCTGCCATACACGGAGTCCGATGCCGGAATAGTCATAACGCCCGTGTCCCCGGGGACGTACGATATACACATAACGCTGGAGGCCCCCGGATACGAGGCGGCCACCTTTTCCCACGAGTATATGATACCCGACAGGGCGGTGCTCAGGCTGGAGTCCCGCGCAGTAGACACCGGCACACTGATTGCCACCACCGGCACGGCGGTCATAACCTCGGAGTCGGGCGAGACGGCGACTGCCGGCATCCCCGGCGAGACGGCAGTCGGCCTGGGGACCGCCCACGTGGAGGTTCCACGCGACGTCATAGTTGGAAACGCCGGATACAGCTTTGTGCGGGCGACGGACGGCGACGGCAATACATGGGAGACACCCACGTTCCCGGTGAATGTAGACGGGCTGACCGTGGTCAGGCTCGAATACATGCACACCATAAGGATACAGGTGCACGGCGGGACGGGAGGCGGCATATACGAGGACGGCCAGATGGTGACGCTGGACGCGCCGCCGCGAGAAAGAATACCGTTCCTGGTATCTGACGTCTTTGACCGCTGGACCGAGCTGCCGCAGGGCCACGGATCCGACATCTACTCGCAGACAGTCCAGCTGCGCGCACGCGAGAACTTTAGCACCGAGGCGCTGTACCGCGAGGACTATACGGGACTCATACTGGTCTGCGGGTTTGCCGGCATTGCCGCGCTGTCCTACGTGAACCGCGTCCGCATACTGGCGGCGATAGGCGAGTACAGGGAGAAAGATACATGATGACGCTGCAAAAAATGACTGTCATTAGATCCTTGGTTCCGGCGCTGGTGTTACTGGCAGCATCAATAACAGTCATGGAAGTAATAATTACGGCAGACGAGGCGCATGCATCCCACCTGGACCGCAAGTGCTGGGTTCGCATCAGCGACACGGGGACATCGCCGGTGGTGAGGGCTGCCAGCGGGGATGACCGCATCAACCCCGACGGCACGTACTATCCGGGAGACGCGTTTCATTTCATCTACAAGTATAGCGGCCACCGCGAGTGCATGCGATTCCAGGTGCACCCGCTCGAGGTCTCGCAGAACATGCACGTCATGTCGCTTCACAGGATAGACCACGACGGGAAGGTCCACGACCACAGGTTCAGCACGTGGGGGATGCGCGTCGACGAGCAGGTGGTGGGCCACGTCTTTGACGTGATAGACTATGAGAAGAGCAGGAAGAGGTGCTTCCACCAGAACTGCGTGGCGACATGGAGCGAGACCTACACGCTGTCGCCTGCCCCGTCAAGGTCGTGCATCGGGCCATATCTGGGGGCGCTTGAGGACGGGCCGTGCGACGTCTCCAGGGCGCACCTCAGCGTCGGTACCATCCTCAACGGGACACAGGCAAAGGAGCTCCAGTACTCCGGCAGGGGCGTCATGAACTGGGGTGCAGAAGAGTTTGACCCGGACGGCGAGCCCATAACAGTCAAGGTGAGTGCAGGCAGGTACGAGCCGCGCGGGAGTCCGGGCAGGGTGATGGGGTATACGTCAAACCACCCGATCCTCGAAGAGGCGCGCGTGGAGAGCCTACCAAGGTTTGACATCCATTCCCTCGAGGAATTCTGCGACTCCACCAGGAGGATATCGTGCAGCGGCCTGGATGATCACCATGATACGGACATGACAAAGATCCACTATGGCGTGCCGCGCGACCAGACGGAGTTTGACGCACTCGATGCACTCGAGCACGACGAGGACGTGGAATTATTTGCCGAAGAGGTGGCAGCCGCCGGATGCGGCCGGGGTCAAAAGTATTCGGGATGCGTATACGGTCACATAGAGCTTGCGACAGAGGACACGCCGCCGCAGTGGTGTATCACAGACGACGAGGCATACTATGAGAGCCTGGAATCAAGATTCGGCTACTGGACAAAGGGCAACAAGAACAACCCATCAAAGTGGAGAACGGACCATAACGCCATAGAGAGGTACCTTGCGTTTGTCAACTATTGCGCTTATCCGGAGGAGAGGCGGCTGCTGTTTGATTCCACGCGCATAGAGATAACGGGATACGGCCAGTACTGCAGCCACAACCCCACAAAATGCCATACTTACAAGCGCCAAGATACGGCAGACATTGCATATCCCACGGTAAACGGCACGGGACCGATACTGTTTGCGTTCCCGCAGGTATACGACAGGGACGGCTTTCCCTCAAAGAACCTGGATGCCACATACTATATCGATGATGCCATAGGCATACACGGATGGCCTGACGCCGTCTGGAAGGACGAGCGGCACGCGACGATATCGTTTGATACGGACATAACTGATACCACGGTAATCGAGATGGACGATCACCTGTGCACTGGAATGCACACATGCCATTCATCTGTAAACCACGACCGTATAACAGAATACTTGCAGGATACGGGAAACGGCGACCTGCTGTCGGTCCACTATGAGGACTCGGAGCACGGCATCCAGAATCTTCTGCATTATGCCACACTGTACAACCTTGGCAGGCCGGCAGGGGAATGGACGGGAGCAGCAAAGCCGCTGGTGGTGTGGTATGATCCCGTAATAGACTCGGAGATGACGTGGAGTATCACAAATGACGGCGGCACAACCAGCTTTGAGAACAGGTACGGTACGGCGCTCAAATACGCGGGATCAGAGGGCGGCGGGCCCGGCGACACTCCGGGAATCCACGCGCTGCGGCCGATGAAGGTGACCGACATTTACGCCGTGCAGGCAATCCAGACCCCGCTTGGGACCGACTATGCCAAATGGCAGTCCGACGTCACAATGACAGACGCCGCAGGACTTGACGATACCTCGATACACCCGACGGTGCGCGGCTACATACCAGAGGATCATCCGCTCAAGACGGTCACCGGATGGGCCGATGCCGCACCCGTATACTGGAACGGGACCGTCCAGGACGCCATGATAGAAAAAGAGGGATACATCAGGATAGCAGTGGACGGCGACATCCCGGCCGAGGCCGCACCCATGCTGTACCTGAACATGACTACCCATGACACGCTGGCATCGCGCGACTATGGCGGGGAACAGGTGACATGGCTTCACGCATACGGGTACGGGTACCCGCTTGGCAGGTTCTCCATACCGCTCAACGCCACGGCGTGGCACGTGACCGCACCGCTGCCGCCTGAGATAGACGGGGAAACGGACATCCTGGAGATACGCATACGCGACGAGTCGCCGGACCTGTACGGCAGGGTCTCGCTGGTAGAGCACATGCTGTATAACAAGACCGACCACAAGTACTCGTATCTCAGGCTCGGCGACACGTACCAGATGAACGTGCCTGCATATCCTGGCGGGCCGACATCCGTGATACTGCTCAACCGCACGGGAATAGCGTATCCGACGTCGGCGCTGCCGCCGCTGGCAGAGCGCCTGGGGGCGGCATCGCACGGGGACGCGATAACAGAAGACGAGAGTACGCTGATGACGCACATCTCGTGGCACTCCATATACGTTACGGCAGGCAGGGAGGGCGCAGAGGCCACCGGAGTCATGCTGTACGGCGGCTTTGAGGCAGAGCCCGTGATACGGATCCCGGTAAACATGCACCCGGAGAACGTCCTTCTGACGGAGATGTACGACGACACGGCAATGGTACAGGGCGAGCGCGAGTTCGGCGGCATCGAATCAGCATGGGTTGATGGCACCAGGATGCGCGACTCGGCATGCGCCGGGGACGGGTGCCTGCTGGTGCTTGACAGGCCGGGGCCGGCGCTGGGGGTGGTGACGGTCCAGAACGAGTGGGGCGGAATCGCGGTAATGCGCAACGTGACTGCGATAGCGCCGGACGGAACGTCCGAGGCATTATACGAGGAGGTCATCGGGTACCGCATATTCTACGTGCTGATGGGGGGCGCCATGATATACGTCGGGTACAGGGCAGTCAGGGCCATGTATACAAAGAGGAGGCAGCAGGGATGACACAGGACCGGCATGCAGGCTGCCTGCTGCGCAAAAAGCCGGGTTAAATTCAAACGGTACAGATACGGGCATGAGGTACGGTGATGCGTTTGTGCGCATGTGCTCGATAACGGGACACTCTCCTGAGACGATAACCTCCGCGATCGGGGACCTCGGGGACGGCGACGAGGCGCACTTTGGGATATACAGGATAGTCATGGAGGAGCGCAGCCTCCACAGAAGCGGCAGGACGCTGCACCGGATCTCGCTGTACAGGCGGGGCCGGCTGGTGACGTCGGGGCTGATGGACATCTACGAGTGGAGGAAGGGGACGGGCGGTGGGGGCAGTTAAATGCAAACATGCGTCATGGTATCATGATTGATGTCTCCAGGATCGGGGCGACGGGCGCCATAGTCATTATAATAATGGCGTATTTTGCGTGCAGCGCATTTGGGGCAGGCAGCAGGCGTGTAGGGAGACGGCAGCCTGATGGCTCGATATGATAGATTGGAGGTTGCCTGCTGCGGTGAGAGAGAGGTGTTGCACCCATGAAGGCGCGGTGCTACAGATGCGACAAAAACATAATGCACGGCATGCTCATATTTTGTTATCATCCGGGATGCGGCGGTGCCCTGGGCAGTCCTGTAAGGTGTCACAACAAAAAATCACATCAGAATATTTGCGGTGACTGCGTGCTGGAGGATGTACAAAAGGCACGGCCTGCAGCAACTGCCCGTGATCTACAGGATTTCGAACCTTTGGATGGTGGAAATGTGAGGTATGCTACACCCATGGAGACGCGGTGCAGCAGATGCGACAAAAACATGAAACATCGCATGCTCATATTTTGTCATCATCCGGGATGCGGCGGCGGCATGGACAATCCGGTGCGGTGCTACAATAAAGGAGTTCATCCGAATATTTGCGATGATTGCGTGCTGGAGGATGGGCAAAAGACACGGCCTGCGGCAGCCAGCAACATGCAGGATTCCGGGTCTTCGGATGGTGAAAATGTGAGATATGCGTCATATGGGCAGGGAGACGGCAGGCTGATGGATGAAATAATAGGCACCGCTGCAGGTATTGCCATATTCTCTGTCCTGGGCATCATCACAGGAATAATCATGGGAATAATCCTGTATGGAATGTGAATCCAAAGTCACTGACGGTACCGCATCATCACAGGTACATGTGTGACTATTTCAGCTTGCCGCTTATCTCATCCAGCTTGCCGTTCATCTCCCTGAGGGTCTCCGATATGTCGTCAAGCTTGTAGATCTCCTTATCCATGCTGTCCAGCTTGCCATCGATGACGTCAACTTGTCTCCGAACTTCTCCATTCTGTCAAGATGTGTCACACTCCACCACAAGTTGATTCCAAATAACGGCAAAGCAAATGAAGCCGAAAAGAACAGCCACGTCTGGATGACCTCGCCATGGACGGCATGTATCTCCGGCAACAGCAGCCTGAATATGATCAGCGACGCGCCTGACAGGAGAAACGACACCAGTGCGATGAGCAGCATCACAAAGTAAATCATCGGGCCATTGAGTCTCGTCATGACGTACTGTCCCCGCCACCTGCCTTCCTCCACTCGTAGATGCCATCAGTCCTGATGTCACCAGCCTGCCACCGTCACCAGAATATCGACGGGAACCTGTCGCCGTCAGTGTCAGGCTTTGCAGAAACGACTGTCCCGTCATGACTGTTCTGTCTGGCCTGCAATTCCATGCCTGACCGAAACCTACACTAATCTCAAATGACAGACTGCATGTGAACCCGTGGAACTGCATCCAACATCGATATAACGTGCAGACCCGTGAAAGAATCATGTCCGGTGGATTGAAGGCAGTCATAGGCAGAATTGATCGCCGCATTCTTGCCATAACGATCGCAGCCTCCGCCTTCGTGGATCTGCTCATCTTACTTGCCGTATTCTATTTCGGTTATGACTGGGTGCTGGGCTTGGTATTTGGCGTTTTTATTCCAATCACCTTCTTCCTGATGGCATTGATTCTGAGCGAAAAGGACATGAAAAAAATCATGGCCGCCTTCGAAAAGCAGGACAAGAAGCTGGACAGCATGGATAAGAAGCTGGACAAGCTGGAGACGATGGACAAGAAGCTGGACAAGCTGGACGACATCATAGAGACACAGGTTGAAATGAAAGACATTCTAAAGGAGATACGCGACATTTTGCGAGAGCGTCTTCCTGAAAGGACGTGACTGCCGGCAGGCACCATTTTTCATCTTTAATAGCAAACGCGGCTGGATCATGCATGTCCTCAGAAGGGCCTCCGGCAGGCCCCGTTCAGGCCGGGTCCCCGTCAAGGCTGTGGTGGGTCGCGCACGTGTTCTGCTGGGTGATATCCGGGCTTGTGTGCTATCTTGTGTGGAAGGACCGCAACCGCGAGGCCGCACGGAGGCACCTTGTGCACTCGCTCTGGATTCCGATAGCCGCAAACGCAGTCTTCATGGCAGCAGCAATGCTGGCGTTTCCGGCCGAATGGCAGGGGTGGTGGCCCTGATGCGGATCCTTCTGCCGGGGGCGCCTGGAACGGACGTGCCGCGCAGGTCCGGGCGGGATCTGTCGGGAGATGCCCGTGCGGCATGCGTCATCATGATGCTGTGCATGCTGACTGCGGCATTTGCAATGCATGATTATGATGCGGCGCATGCCGCACGCGCCAACACGGGAAACACCTCCCACGGGGAGGTGGGAGTTGACATGTTCGACTATGCGGTAGGCCCCGGGGAGCGGGTGGCAGTGCACATAACAGGCATCCTGTATGAGGCAGGCCGGATGCCTGTACACATAACGATAGTGCATCCTGACGACATCTCCGAGACACACAACGTGCTGGCAGCAAGGGACGGCGGGTTTGTCTCGCATTACGCGCTGGACTATTACACCAGCGATCCTGGAACGTACTTTGTGTCTGCTAAAGCAGGCGGGAAGGTGCTGGGACAGGTGGCATTTGAGATGCGATATATGGGAGGGCCGCCAGGCAGCGGGCTGCAGGACGGCCGGACAGGGACGTCGGGGAATCCTGCCATTGATGATGCAATGGCGTCATTTCTTACTGTAAACACGGACAGGCGCCATTACGAGGAGGGCGATACCGTCCGCATATACGGCTCGTCGGGGATGCGTGGAGAGAAGGTCATGATAGGGACAAGCCTGGGGCCCACCTACAGGGCGGTAGACGTGGGGCCGGACGGCACATACGCCCTGGAAATCGACACTGCGGCGATGGTGGGAAGACTCGCAGGCGGAACGTACGAGGTGGTGGCAGGCTCCCCGTGGTCGCAGGCGCCTGCCAGCGCAACGTTTACGATTACGGTCGGGACTGCGACGGATGATACGGGCAGCGCGCACGGGCAGGAGAACAGACAGCAGGCCCCGGCAGAACCCCTGCAGGAGTCTCCGGACACGGGCAGGAACGCGAATTCCGAACCGGACGCCGCGCCGGAAGACCGGCCGCGCACGGAACGTGGCATCATCCGTGAAATCCTGGAGGAGGGAAGGTATGAAGTCATGATAGTGGCAGCTGCACTACCGGGCATTGCCGCGCTGATGGTGGTGTGTGCAAGGCGGCGCAGGTAATGGGAGAGGGACGGCATTTCAGTCTTCCGGGGGAACCGGCCGGAATTCCTGGCTTTCGGCGCCTGAGATGTCTTCTCTGTTTGATGCGCTAAAGCCTTTCCAGGGTATCTGGCTGAAATCCATGTCTTCGGTTCATCTGCTGGAGGGTGTCGCGCATCTCCCTGAGCGTCTCTGACATCTCGTCAAGCTTGTCCATGGAGTCCAGCTTTTTGTCCATGGAGTCCAGCTTTTTGTCCATCGTCTCAAGCTTGTCCATGATCTCCTTCTTGCCGCTGTTGCCAAGCCGCATGTTGAACCCGAATAGCGGCAATGCTATTAAAGACGAAACAAACACGGATGCGCGGCTATTTCATCTTCCGGTTGATCTCGTTTAGCGTGTCGCGCATCTCCTTGAGGGTCTCTGACATGTCGTCCAGCTTGTCCAGCTTCTTGTCCATCGTCTCCAGCTTGTCCAGCTTCTTGTCCATCGTCTCAAGCTTGTCCATGATCTCCTTCTTGCCGCTGTTGCCAAGCCACATGTTGAACCCGAATAGCGGCAATGCTATTAAAGACGAAATGAAGGCTACAGCCAGGAGCGTTTCATAGTAGGCGGCCTTCCAGTCGGGAAAAAGGAATACGAGTACGTGGGCCGCAAGCAGTATCGCAATGGGGACCGCTATCGCAATGCTGGCCATCCTGTGCATTATATCCGACCAGTCGCGCCCCGCCATGACATCCTGCACCCATCGGGGCCAATTAAGGTGGCGATCATGGACGTCGGCCAGGTATTGCCGCCGGTCCTCACATGCGCCGCCGGACAGCCGCCGCCGGATCCCCGGATTCGGGGGCAAGTTACGACTTTGATACAAACGGTGACCGCCTCCTTAATTAGCCCTAGCGTGGACAGTGTGTCATGACCGGACTCAACGGCCCGATGATTTACTTTGTGATGCTGATTATCGCGGCGGTGTCGTTCCTTCTGGCGGCCGCATTGTCGGTCGTGCTCAGGCTGCTGTGGCCGGAGATACACGCCGTCTACGGCGAGGCCATCCAGACGTGGCTGTTCTTTTCGGCTTTAATTGCTTTGCCGCTTTTCGTAATCAACTTGTTGCTGAGCGAGAGGAGGATCAAAAAGACGGAGGAGCTGCTTGGAGGCAAGCTTGATACCATTGACAGGAAGCTGGACAAGCTTGAGACGATGGACAAGAAGCTGGACACCATTGACAAGAAGCTGGACAAGCTTGAGACGATGGACAAGAAGCTGGACAAGCTTGACGACATATCGAAGATACTCAGGGATATGCGCGACACCCTTAACGAGATCAACCGGAAGCTGAAATAGCCGTGAATTCGTGTTCTTTTCGGTTTTATTTGCCTTGCCGCTTTTCATAGTCAACTTGTTGCTGAGCGAAAGGAGAATCAGAAAGACCGAGGAGCTGCTTGGAGGCAAGCTTGATACCATTGACAAGAAGCTGGACAAGCTTGAGACGATGGACAAGAAGCTGGACACCATTGACAAGAAGCTGGACAAGCTTGACGACATATCGGAGACCCTAAAGGAGATGCGCGACACGCTCAGGGAGATAAACGGAAAGCTTGGCGAGATCAGCCGGAAGCTGAAATAGCGGCGCATCCGCACTCTGGCAGGCAGGGCGAAGGGGCCGCGCACGTGTAGGCATCAGGCTGTCCAGTTTCAACCGATTGCTGGACAGAACCGATGGCATTCAGATGGCGGCAATATGAGGAATGCGGCATATGGGCAGAAAGACGGCAGGCTGATGGGTGAAATGAAAGACACCGCCGTGGGCGTTGCCATATTCTTTGTATTGGGCGTCATCACGGGATTGATCATGTGGGGAATGGGAATCTGAAATAATTGACGGTGCTGCGCGTTGCGGGACGTCGCCGGCGGCCCCGGGAAGCGCGGAACCGCAGGGTGATGCGAATGCGGGCAGGCTGCATGCAACCGGGAGTACAGGGGAAAGACTTACACGGCCTCGCCACAACACAGACTGATGCAGACAGACGGCCGCAGGGATGACAGGGGCAGCAACATAAACTATCACATGATGCTCGCGGCCATCGGACTGTTCTTCCTTCTCTCATTGCTGCTGAGCTACCTTCTCCCGAGCATCGATCCGCCAGAAGCGTTCTTCATTTCGGCTTTAATAGCAAGCTCCTTTTTCGTGGGTGGAATGTTTCTGTCAAGAAAGTCAATGGACGAGGTAAGGGACAGGTTTGACAGCATGGATGCCAAGCTTGACAGCATGGATGCCAAGCTTGACAGCATAGACGGCAAGCTGGACGACATCATAGAGACACAGGTTGAAATGAAAGACATTCTAAAGGAGATTCGCGACATCCTGCGCGAGCGCCTTCCGGAGAGAAAGTAACGCAAGGCTCCCACGACATCTTCTGACATGATCACATATTAGCATGACACTCAAACAACTCCTCATGATGGGGAGAAAGCTCCAAGAGCCACCAGGGACTAGGGACTGGATCGCACTGACGATACATTGTACAATAGTGGTAGCCGCCGCCCTGATAGCCACATTCTTTTTCTGGAACCAGTTTGACAGTCCTGCACTAGGCATCATTTTTGGGGCTTTAATAGGAATCGCGGTTTTTGTGATTGACATGTTTCTAAGCAGGGGTGACACGAAGAAGATCATGGACAAGCTGGACACTATGGACAAGAAGCTGGACAAGCTGGACACTATGGACAAGAAGCTGGACAAGCTTGATGACATATCAGAGACCCTCAGGGATATGCGCGACACGCTCAGGGAGATGAACGGCAAGCTGGATGAGATAAGCGGCAAGCTGAAATAGTCACACATGTACCTGTGATGATGCGGTACCGTCAATGACTTGAGTCCCATTCCATACAGGATTAGTCCTGGTGTACTACCTGCAGATTCGGCTCCAAACATGCCCATTTTGGCACCAATTTAGTCCTTTAATACAAATCCTGATGTCATGGATATGAGAATACTGTCCGTTCCCACAAAGTCGCTGATGGACATACGGTGGGTAGATTTATCGGTGTACCGGTTCTCGCCGCGCCAGATACTGTCGCTGACCTTCGGGCTGGGGCTGATATCTGCGGCCGTCTCCGGATCCTGGCATCCTGCGTCGGCTGCCATCGGGCTGTTCATCCTGGTCATAGGGCTCAAGCCCAGCGGGTTTCTTGCGCCGGAGAGGCAGATAGCGGCGATGCTGCAGTTCCATCTGGGGGTATCGGGAAGGGGAACAAAGAAGAGGAGGCCGGAGGCATCCAGGCTTGCAGGCGCGGGACTGCGGTCAGCTGACGGGCAGGCGGCAGCAGCAACAACAGCAACGGCGGCGGCAGGCGGCAAGTCCGGCGGCAGCCCGGCGATGCCCAAGTCGGCAGCAGCAGGCACGGAAAATACGATGTACATAGACGACATTGAGATGCCGCTGACGATAACGGTCAGGACGTCCGCAGAAAAGAGGTTCACGAGATGCGCCATATACATGGGAGAGCCAGACGGTGCAGAAGAGCAGCTGGTCGCAAGCGCGCCGACAGAAAAGGGCGGCAAGGTCTCGTGGACCGTAATGATAGACAGGTACGGACCAAAGAGAATAAGGATAGCCGGCCCCGACGGCGAGGAGCTGTACCGGGATACCGTCCGCTTTGCCAAGAAGGGGGGAGGAGGAGGAGGGGGGCAGTGACTGCGATGACGGCATCCCTCGGGCGCCTGCTGTACGCCGACCCGGGACGGATGCGGGGCGCGCTCGGCCGGATGCGCACGGCAGCATCGGCGGCATTCGCATCGCGGGCCCCCTCGCTTGCGGCAGTGGTGCCCGGCCTTGATGCCATAATCCATATCGCCACTCTGGTCGGAGGCAACCTGCTGACCATCGCGCTGCTGGGCGCCTTCGTCGACATGATAGCGCCGCACTATGCGGAGCTGATAACCACCACCCCCGGATTTGATTTTCACGTGGCGCCCGACGGCAGGGAGATGGGCAACAGCAGCTTTGTCCAGTACGCGATGCTGCGCGAGGCCTCGCTTGTATTCTTCATATTCGTGTTTTTGCTGTTCGGCGCGCTGATGATCCTCAAAAAGGCCGAGATAGTCACCGGCGACGACATGAAGAACATGTTCAAGTCTGCCGTATTCGGGATAATATTCATCATGGTGTTCCCGTACGTCTGGGATCCGATATCGGACGCCTCGACAAACTCGGCGCTGTGGATGTTAAATCCGCTGTACGGGTTTCCCGACGGCCCCGACGACCCGCTCTGCGCGTACGATATAGGATCGCTCGGGAACGGGTACCTGGCGCAGATAGCCGACATAAACCGCGAGATATACGACCGGAGCCATCCGGGAGGAATCCCGCTCCAGGAGTTCCTGGGCGCGCCGACAGAAGACGGCATGTGCGACTATAACCTGCGGCCCGAGTACCTGTTTGCAAAGGCGCGTTTTGGGGCCTCAGTCGAGCTGGACACGGGGGCATTCGGCGACGATCTTGATCTGACTGCCATGTTCACGCAGCTGTCAGCATACATCCAGACGTATCTGGAGGGGATAGTCACTGCGATCTTTGCAGGGATTGCAAAGATGTCGATGCTGCTGTTCGTGGCCACCATGGCCGTGTTCGTCTCCACGGTCAGGATAGTCCTGGTGGATATCATAGCGATATCGCTGCCCATACTGCTTGCGCTGCGGTGCATCCCGCTGTTCCACATCGACCGGCTCTCAAACATGCTGCTGCAGGCCTTTGTGCCTTTACTGATGGTGCCCTTCTTTACGGCGCTGATAATCTCGGCAGGTGCGGTCGCGCTTCTGAACATGGAGGATGATGCCACCACGTTTGCGGCCAGCTGCGAGGGAGCCGACGGCCAGATAACGGTAACTGACCGCGACAGCCTGCCGCCGGACATTGCGGCCACCTGCCAGATACTTCCAAAGGACGTCTACGAGGAGCGGTTCCTGTTCTGGGTGGCCGCAGTCGCCACGCTGTCGCTGGGGGTGATGGCACCCGTCATGTTCGTACCCATGCTGGGATCCGTGTCGTCGATGGGCCAGCGGATGGTGATGACGGGGACCATGGCAGGGGTCATGGCCACCACGCAGGCAGTCAGCGGGGCTGCCGCCGGCATGGGGACGGCTGCGCGGGGAGTCTTTGGAGGGACGGCAGCGGCCGGCGGGGGCGGCCTTGCGGGCATGCACAACCTGCTGGGGACGAGGGCCGGCCTCGGATCGCTTGCGTACGGCGCGGCAAAGGGGCTGGGGCGAGGCGCCGGCGGCGGGTTTGCCGCCAACACGATGGGGCTCGGCGAGGGCTCGTCGGGGATGATGCACGGGGCAAGGGCCGCGACTCCGGGCGCCGACGCGCCGCCGGCGGTACAGCAGCAGCAGTCTCCGCCGCGAGCGGCGGCAGGAACGGTACGGGCAGGGCCCATAGGGACGCCGGCGCACGTGGGCGACGAGCTGCCGCCGCCTCCGCCGCGCACGGGCAACGCGATATACGACAGGGCGGCCGCATCGGTGAGGCCGCCGGGAGCCGTCTTTGTCCCGGCGCCGGGCCACGCTCCTGCGGGCGATGCCGGACAGCCTGAGTCGAGGTGGGCGCGCATGAAGCGGTGGTTTACGGGGGGTCACGCTCCTGCGGGTTACTCTGGCGGCGGTGGCGCGACCTTCCAGGGCAGCAGGCCACTCAGGGGCGGGGCCATAGACACACCGGGCAGCGCCGAGGCAACTGACATGGCATCGGCTGTCGGGATGATTGCGACAGAGAAGGATCTCGCCGGCATCACCATGAAAAGCCGCCTGCCCATCAACCACGAGATATTGCCGGCAATGGGAATGATCAACATGCCGCTGGTATCACCACAAACGGCAGGGATAGAGCAGTTCAACGAGAGGGTTGCGATGGCAGAGGGGCTCCGCAATGGCATAGCCTCCGGAACTTCTCCGCTGGATGGGCTGGCGTCGGGTGGTGTCAGTACAACGGCTCCAAAAACAACAGTCACTATACAACATCAACAGAATCCTTAGATGAGGTTTCCCGGGGCTTGTCCCTGCGTCGGTGTTACAAGAGATGAGACGGGCCACAGGCGGCATGTGGGGGAGGGGCATCCGCACAGATCAAATTGACTCGTCCGGCAATGACGAGTCCTAATAGTAGGTTCCGTGGTGGGTCATGCCGTAAAAATCAAACGTGTCTTTGCGGGCGTCCGGCTCTGTCTCATACAGCGCCTTTACGTCGCCATGTACATTGGGATCGAAAAAAGTCCTGGACTTTTTATGCTGCTTGAGCCACTCCAGGTCTCCGGCATACAGGTGGCGCAAAACCTCCATCCTCATTTTCTCCCACTTTGTGTCCTCCCTGAACCCGGGCCTCTTTTCCGGCCTGACATACGCGTACGGCTGCTCCTCGGTGTACGGAACGTAACCGTTGAACCCGAGACCACAGAACGCCGAGAACAGCACCCTGCGGAGGCACTCGTTGAAGGGCACGAACGGACGCCTGAACAGCCGTGTATGCTCATACATGGATAGAGGTGTGCCAGTAGTCATACCACCGGATGCCACAGGAATGTAATGAAGCTCCGGAGATTGCCATCGCATGTATGTGGCCATCACGGGAGTGTCAATCGCCCGGATCTGTCCCTCCCGGAGTATGGCAAGGGAGTGGCGTATCCGTGATACGGCCTTGCCGATACCGATGTAACCCGTATCCGGATCCCATTTCTGGGTAGGCCTGTCAACCAGCCAGTCGCAGCCAGGCAGGTCGAGAAGGATGGAGGGATACTTGTCATACACCTTCAGGACGTCCTTTTCGGCAAACCCCCAGACGCGCCTGCCGATGGTCGCCTGCGAGTGATCGGGGTCTGATGCAGCAAGCTCGGTAACACAGTCCGGCAGGTGGTCGTCCTGTACCCACCACATCTTGTTCTTCTTGTCGTACCAGCAGTTGTTGAAGATGTCCTCGTCGGGTATGCCGTCGGGCTTTCTAAAGCTTTCAAGGGTTACGCGGTTGCGGTCTGCAATCTTTATCATCTCTATCAGCGACGCCCTCTCAAAGTACGGATGGCCAAACACCAAATCATACTCGGGCCTGTCGGTCTCCTTTAGCAGCCAGTCAATCCACCTGGTGTCATACCCGTCCCGAAAGTCGGTAAGGGGGTGGTCCTTGCGCCATATGTCATATAATATGCCGGTCATGCGTATGTCGGCGCGGAACATGGAGGCCGCAAGCCTCTTTGACTCGGCGCCAAAGTACCACTTTAGATCCTCGTCATCCAGCATTGTATTGGCCGTCTTGACGAGTTCCTTCCACTCGTCGGTATCCAGCAGCTGCTTTGTCGTCTCGGGTGTGAGGGCGCTTCCCTTGATATTGCCGGCATACGTCAGCGTCATCTCGTACTCGTACAGCTTGCGCTCAAGCTCCGGCGTGAACTTTGTGACGTACCTGCGGCGGTCGCGCAGCTCGTCCTCTGGCATGTCGCGCACCAGAACCTCCGGGTTAACCCCCAGGATCTTGCAGGCAAGCACGTGCGAGGCGTCGATCTCAGACCACGACTCGAACCCGAACACCTGGATGGCGTGCAGCCGGACGTACCTGGCGTACTCGGGGTCCGAGCGGCCGACCATCTCGCGTATGTCCGTTACTGACAGCTGCGAGTACTTTGCGTCAAGCTGACGGAACTCGTAGCCGCTGCCCGAGCGGTACGTGTCCAGCTCGCGGCGTATCAGGCCGCCTGCCTCGTTGCGGAGCCCGGCGCCGGACATGCGCAGGTCGGCTTTGTGGGTGGCATTCCCCTCCGTCCAGACCAGCCTAAGGGAATCTTTTTTGTGGTCAGATATTATCTGGATGCAGTCAAACGGGATCTCGTACATTACGCCGCCGCCGGTCTCCACTATTACGCCGACGTTTGTAATGTACATCATGCCGCGCCCGTGCTCGGTGCGTATGTCATCGTATACGGTCACGATGCGCTCGTCGGGCACGAGAAGAACGAACCCCCGGGGGTTGTGGGAAAATATACCGGCCTTCTCGTATGCGTCCTTTATCTGGCGGCACAGGTGGACTGCCTCGCGTTCGGGCTTGTGCAGCTCGATGTCTGTGTACTGCCTCTGCGGCTCGGGGTTTCCTGCGACCGGCGCCCAGTACTGGATGCGCACCTTTTTCTTGTCAAGCGGAATGATGCAGCGCAGCGACGGCGCCGGAACAGAGACGGTGATGCCGTCGTCCGTGTACACGGACACCTTGAGGTTCGTGACGTCGAGCTTCCTGCCCTTCTTGAGGGGTATCTCCTCTGCTATCGCCCTTTCGGTCGCCTGTCTTGTAAGCATGTGATATGTTTAGAGCCCGTAGGTTATAAGGATAAAATCGCGCGGATTTGACATCCTGCCGGCACATGTGAAAACAGGCGGCGGTACAGGGCCGGCAGTGATCGCCACCTTAATTGGCCCTCCTGATGAAGGCGTATGAGTTTACCCCATCTCGAGGAATACGGCGTAGCAGGCACGATCATGAAGGTTCGGGCCAGCCTTGTCTCCTGAGGGGTAAACTCGTACGATGAAGGCATCAGCAAGGTTTAACTTTGACATTCATGTCAGACCAACAGTTTGGGTGTTGAATTTTTAGCCATAGTCGCCTCAATAGTTGCCGTTTTTATCGCGTTCATCCACTTTCGTCTAAATTACATAGACAAACAATTTGATGACCTTCTTCCGGCATTCAAATCAAGACAGGATGTCGCAGACAAGGGACTCCAGGCGGAAATAGCAAAAAGCAGTCCCGAAAAAGACTCGGTACTGTCTCAGGGGGATCATTTAGAATGGGACATTGATAAGATAAAGGGTTCCTGGATTATGATAATCAAAAAGAAAGGATAGGATGATTGAATGAAGCAGGAAGGCGAGTTCAACAGAATACTTGGGGAGGCCATGGAACGTACCAACCAGAGACTTGGCGGGCGCGTGCACATCGAGGAGACCGGAATGCTCAAAGAATCAAGGGGCCTTAGACCCGACATACTGCTTGACATTGAAGGGCTACCGGCAGTCATAATAGAGACATCATACCTCCCAGGGGATGCCGACAATGACGCGATTGCCAGACTTGGAAAATGTCACGCGAGGACGGGTGACACCATCAGAACCGCCATATCAGTCGAACTGGATAAAAAATACCGCAAGTCAAAGAAGCTGAAAAGGGATGACGTGTTCAGTTACGCACTGCACCAGCAGACGCCTAATGGAAACTTTAGGTTTCCAAGCTCCGGATTCATGAAGGGCACGTATGCTGACATCTCCCGACTTGCAACATCGGCATCAATTCCCAAGGAGGAGCTCGAAATTGTCGGAGGCAAGGTTGCATCAAAGGTAGGTGAGGCTGCCACAAAGATGATGGATGCCATACCTAAAAGCAGGCTGGAGAAAATATCCAAGACACTGTACCAGAGATCCCAGTTTGACGGGTTGCGTACGACTGCCATATTGTGGATTGATGCATTCATAGTACAGCGAAAGCTGATGCACTATCACGACACCCCCCCCCATCAAAGACTCCCAGTGAATGTGTATCGGCATGGAGAAAGCTGCTCCAAATAAACTGGAAGCCGATCTTTGAGCCTGCCATCAGGGTGCTAGATGAAATAAGAACCGAGAGTCCCGGACCGGTGACAGAATCACTTGAGCGCCTGCTTGATGCTGTCGAGCTTATTGATGCGACAAAGACCGGAACTGACATCAGCATCGGAGCAGAACTCTTTCCAAAGCTGTCCTCTGACAGAAAAGAGGCAGCCGCGTTTTACACGCAGGCCCACAATGCCGAGTTCCTTTCGGCAATGACGATAACTGACAACATGGCAGACTGGTCGGATCCGGCGCTGTTTGACGGGTTCAGGATATGCGACCTTGCATGCGGAACCGGCACGCTGCTCAGGTTCGCATATGCCCAGATAGAGGCGTATCACCAGGCCTTCAAGGGAAGAAAAAAGCCCAATGTGGAAAAACTCCACAAGAACGCCATGGAGCACGGGCTGTACGGCGTGGATGTCTCCCCGATAGCGGCACATCTTACGTCTGCCGGACTTGCCATGCGATCCACGAACCCGTACAGTCTGAGCAACATAGGATGGGTATCAGTCGGGGACATGAGGGATGACAGGAAGCAGAAAATAAAAAAGAGGGATTTTGGCGCGATCAAGACCGGCTCCATAGAATACATCACGGCAAGCGCCATCACCGACATGGCGCACGGCATGTTCGGGCACTCCACCGGCAGGGAATCGCTTGACGAGCACTTTTCATCTGTAAAGATTGCAGACGGCGCCTTTGACGTGATACTGATGAATCCGCCATACAGTAGGACACGCGGCGGCCAGAGTGCGTTTGACATTGCAGGCCTGAGTGAGGAGGAGCGCAAGCTGTGCCAGGAGAAATGGGGGGATCTGGTAAAAGAGGAGCCGTGTGTAAAGACGGCTGGAATGGCCGCCACGTACCTGTGCATAGCAAGAAGGAAGATCAGGCCTGGCGGGATGATGGGGTTCGTGCTTCCAAGGACTGCCGCATATGCAGACACCTGGAAGGTCACAAGGAATATGATAGAGTGTGAGTTTGAGGACATCACAGTAGTCGCGACACAGTCCGGCAAGGCAATAGGCAGGAATGCCATATCTGCTGACACCAACATGGAGGAGATGTTCCTTGTTGCCAGAAAGAAAGCCGAGTCAGACGGGCAGCGATCCGATGTACGGTGTGTTACGCTTTACGAGCCCATACTGCGGCTTGGTGTTGCCATAGAGATGGCAAAGGCCGTCAGGGCTGCACCAAAGGACGGGCCGGTGATTATAGGCTCGGAGATTGGAGTCTCCAGGATGTTCAAGACGCTGGATGGCGCAGGAGGGGGCGCCCCGTGGAGCTCGGTAGGGGTAGTCGGGGACAGTATCAACGACATCAGCATAAAGCTTCGCGAGGGAAAACTGATTGGTCTGGACGGAGAGGTCATCGGAACGATTCCCATAACGAGGCTGGATGCCCTTTTTGATGTTGGTCCGACGCATCATCTCATAGGCCACATCAGTGGCAAGGATGACATAGGGGCCTTTACATTCAACAGGGTGCTGGGGGACAACGATTCGATGGGAAGATACAGGTCGCTGTGGTCCGTTGACAGCAAGGTTCAGACCAGCATGATGACACATGCAACACACAAGGGAGTGAGGTACAGGGATGAAAAGGCAGATGCCATGTGGGATACGCGGTCGAACCTCTTTATTTGCAGGAATGTGAGATGGACCTCACAAAAACTCGTAGCAGCAATAACAAGCAATGATGTGATGGGAGGGCCCTCATATACGAGTCTAGGACATAAGGACGAGCGGGTCAAAAAGGCGTTTGCAATGTGGGCCAACTCGATATACGGAATGATGACCTACTGGTCCATTGGAGGGAGGGCCCAGACACGCAGAAGCAGGCTTCAAGTGGGGGCACTGGGGAGTCTTAAATGCCCGGACTTTTCATCATTTGGAGACAAAAGGCTTGATGCCATATCCTCAGAGTTTGACAGACTGTCAGAAAAGGAGCTGGCAATAACCAACCAGGCGGATTCAGACAAGGTGCGCGATGAGATAAACGAGAAGGTATCGGCCATGATGGGGTTTGGAAACTATGACGCAAGGTCGGTCACAAAATTGTGGTGTGCCGAGCCAAGCGTTAGGAAACCTAAAATGAAAAGTGCCAGAGAAACCCTGACACCTGATTGACCAGTTAAGGTCATCACCATACTGATAATTGCATACGACCATGCTGTTTTTAAGTCTTCAAAATCTGAGATTTCCAGCACCCAGCATGTCCCAAGGAGAATAAACACCCGTTAATGTCCCAGCTCCTGGGCTAACAAATAATTATATAATAGCCTTTGAAATCCAATATTGCCTTCGCGCTCGCGGTCCTCTCTGTCATGCAGATTGGATTAATCGATTAGGCGGTTCTAGGGTGGGAGACAAAGGTTAGGATCAGCCCTAGAACATTTTTATCATTACGTAAAGACAGAATCATGTGGAAGTCGCTTAGCCAGGTATAGCGGTTGTCTCCTAAGCAATTGATTCTAACCGATCCGCGGGTTCGAATCCCGCCTTCCACGTAACTTACAATCAGTAACAAAACCCATGCCTGAACTTCCAGAGTCAGTAATCACACCGGTAACGCGCAATCCTCCAGGTCGGGGCACCTTCGCGATTTTATCCTTATAACCTGCGCCCTCCAAACATGCTCATAATGCCGGACACGAAAAAACGGACAGAAAAAAAGGCGGCCAGGGAGGCACACCCAGAGTGGGACGGCGGCAGCGGTGTGCCGGTAGATGCATACGGCAATACCGCCGGACGCAGTACCGTGTATCGTAACGGACATGCCGGTGTCCCGGTTACAACAGCGCGGAGCCGCCTCCCCCCACTTTCGCCCCACAAGATGATCGTGCGCCTCCGGTGCGATAAAGCACCACACTGGGCCCGGGACGACTGGAGAAGGTACGCAGACGTGAACCCGCATCCGCGCCGCCAGACCTCGCCCCACAGAATGATCGTGCGCTTCCAGTGCAGTACCGCGCCGCACTGGGCCCGGGACAGCCGGAGAATGTACGCAGACGTGGAGCGGCACTGGCGCCTGCTGCGTGCGGGCAGGAGGAGGGGGTGAGCCGGGGATGGCAGGAATGACGGCACGCAGAGCTGCCGCAGTATCGTGTGCAACGGCACTGTGCGCGCTGGCAGTAATGCTTGCGGGCGGCGATACGGCACATGCGGCCAACGTCGGCAGCACAGCACACGGCGAGGTGGGCGTTGACCAGTTCGGATATGCCGTCGGGCAGGGGAAGAACGTGATGGTCGCCATCTCCGGCGAGGTGTACGATGCGGGGCGGACAAAAATAGATATAACGATAACGCATCCTGACGGGCACCCGGAGACGCATACAGTCAGGTCTTCGCGAGACGGCGCGTTTGTCCACCACCACATCCTGGACTATCACACGAGCCAGACAGGGACGTATTACGTCTCGGCACGGGCAGACGGGAAGGTGCTGGGACAGGTGGGCTTTGAGATGCGATACATGGGAGGGCCGCCGGACGTGCGGCACGGGGATCAGACAGGGGCCGGACGGGAGGATGCCGGCAGAGGCACGGTCCTGCCGCAGTCAGACGGCAACCAGATGCGGCCGCCGCAGCCCCCGGCAGGCGGCAGGGGACTGACGGTATACACTGACAGGCCGCATTACCATCCGGGCGATACGGTCCGCATATACGGAACGGCAGAAATGTCGGAGACCGTCATGATACGGGCCACGCTGGGATCCGTATACGAGTCAGTCGGCGTGCATCCCGACGGCACGTACCTCCTGGAGATAGAGACTGCCGGAAGGAGGGGGCTCGCAGACGGGACCCACGAGGTATGGGTCGGCTCGTCGGGGCCGTCAGGGCCGGCAACTACCGCGTTTACGTTCGGCGCGGCGCCTGCGGCCGGCGCAGATCGCAACAGCCCGGCGGATCCAGTAATCGGCCTGCTGTCCGGCCTCATGCCGGAAGCCGGCATCAATCCGATGATCATGCTGGTTGCGGCCGTCGTCATCCTGGCAGTGATCATAATAGCAGTCGTTGCGGCGGCATCGCGGAGGCGCAAACCAACAGGGGGCGGTCCGGGGGAGGAGAACCAGGCATATTCCGCAGGTGCAGGCGGTGTGTGGACGGATACCGTACCGCAGGAATCATCGCTACCACCACCACCGCCACGGCCGGTACCATCCTCCGGAGCCCCAGCCGACACGCACGGCTCCCAGACTCCCATGCAGCATGGCCAGAAAGACAGGACGCCGGTAAGATCCTACTCACCCTCTTCTGACATGCGGCAGGCAGGCGCCGAGCCAGCCTACAGGATAACGGGAAGGGAGGCAATAGTGCCCGATTCCAACATGATAATCGACATCCTGCAGTATCCGACCGGCCTGGAGTCAGACGGCCTAAAGGCGGAGATAGCATACGTGCTTGACAACCTGGACAGGGTAATGGTGCCGTCCGGGGCCCGCCGTGAAATCGACTCCAGGAGATGGGAGCGCCTAAAGCCGGAATTTGACAGGGTGTTTGGCGGCAGGGAGACGGATGCCGAGTGGGATCAATACATGGAGCATATGCCGCGCCTGCAGCGCCACGTGAAAGGCATAGCCGACTCCAAGGAAGAGGCGGAGAAATGGATAAAGGCCAAGAGAAGGGATCTGCAGAAATACGCGGCGCAGAATCCGCAGAAATACGCGGATCTCAACTCGGTGCTGCATGACAGTGACATGGACAACCACAACGAGGTATACGACTCAGTCATTCCGGCAATCTGCGACAGCAAGGCGCGGAGGGATCAGGCAGTCGAGATCCTGACAGACCGCATAGGGAAGGGGGACATGAGGATAATGGCGCAGGCGATGGCCATAGCAAGGTCGGAAGGCGGCAACGTCATCCTCCTCTCCAACGACACCGACCTTGCAACCATCCTTGCAGGAGCCCTGGAAGCCGGCGACGGCGTGCACGTCATACCCCACTGGAAGTTCAACGAAAGCGTCGGATGCTAGCCGCCGGCAACGACGGCAGCCATGCGGAATGCGGGACCACCGCCGCACGTGAGAACATCGCCAGAATGAACGAATGAATGTTTTTGGCGGCGGCCTGCCATCCGTACAGCAAATTCGATATAAACGCGCAACTGTCCCGGGCATGCCACGGGCCTTAATAGCGGGAATGCCTCATGTATGGCATGTCTGGAATAATAACCGGGATCATAGTGGTCGCGGTGATATCCGGAATCGCGTGGTTCGGGATAAGCGGCACGGGAGGAGGCACGGACGGCGGCGGGGCCGGGCCGGGGGAGACTGCCGCAGACAGGCAGCAGAGCGCGGTGGAGCCGGGCGCGCATGACAGGCAGCCTCCGGCGCATCATCACGCATCCGTCAATGCCGGCGCCCAGGAGAGCGGCGGGCCTCCGGTAAGAATGGCAGTCGACCGGGAGTCGGCAGGAGACGGTGCCGCCGCCGCCGCTGCTGCTGCTGCAGCCGGTGCTGCCGCAAGGCAGGCGGCCGCCATGTGGAACGCTGACAATCCGGGAACGGTACGCCTGGTGGGGGATGTGGCAGACGGCGACGTCGTGATAGTGCTTACAGACAGGATAGAGGGCGATACAGTCGGGCTGTACGAGCACCCGTCGCTTCCGGGCCGGCCTGCAACGATAACAGTCGAGACCGGCAGGCCGTGGTGCGACGGCACGTTCCGCCCGTACTCCGGGGAGATGATGGCAGACACCATAGCCCACGAGCTGGGCCACCACCTGGGACTGGGACACGTCACAGACGAGTCCCACCTGATGTACGGGACGCGCGACCCGCCGGGTGTACTGCCGGAATCCTTTGACGATCTCGGGTACGACATACCGCAGGCAGCCGAGCACCTGCAGTTTGACGCGGTAACCCCGATACTTGCCAGGATGCAGGCATCAGAGTCGCAGATGGCAGGGCTTGAGGAAGAAATGGACGGAATCGTCAGGAGTCTTGATCGCATGGAGACAGAGCACGGGAGGCTCGTGGAGCGGTACGAGCAGCTTGGCGGCAGGTACGAGCGGCTGGCCGCAGCCGCAACAGGAGCAGGAGACCACGGGCAGGCAGAATCGCTGTACGTCCAGCTCGGGGATCTTCTGGAAAGGATAAGGGGCGTCGAGGCGCAGATGGAGGAGGCCGCCGCCGGCCATGACCGCCTGGGGGACAGCTACAACGACGCAGTCGACAGCTACAACGCGGCAGCAGCAGAGTACAACTGCTCCGTCGACGGGCACGGACCGTAAGGCCCCAATCCAGCTTTATATGATATCTGCCGTGTCGCAGGGTACATGCCAAAAAGGACGCGCGGCAAGCCCAGGGCATTCAGGCTGAGCCCGATAAACATCATGTTCTCAAACCCGGAGAGCACCGTATCGGACGTTTCAGAGCGCGACGTCCTGGTGTCAAACTATACCGGCGTGCTCTCAAGGCTGCGCGAGCCGTTCACGGTGGACGTCATACGCGACTATGAGGAGCTGTCATTCAACAAGACGGTCCGCAGGTGCCCGATGGATACTGTCATGCTGACAACCGCAGAAAAGGAGGCAGAACATATCGTCGCCCCGATATCGTCGGGCCCGGCGGAGGTCCGCCGATGGGACGTCGAGAGGGAGCACACCGACTGTACCGTGCTAAAGTCGGGGATATACTGCAAGGCGTACACCATCGGGATGCTTGCCGACGAGCTGCCCCCAGGGTGGATATACGGCATATACTCCAAGGCCGATGCCGTCAGGATGTTCGTGAACCCGATCCCACCCGAAAAGCGGCATTCCGTTGTTGCAAGCCACATGGCCTCCTCAAGCACGGACTCGTCGGCAAGCGGCGTCGACGTGGCCGCAAGCGCGCGGGCAATCAAGGAGATGATAACCGGAAACCAGACGTCGCTGTATACGATGCGGATAATACCGCTGGTGTTTGCCCTTGACTACCAGAAGCTGAGGGAGCGCGCCCGCGTATTCGAGGCAGACATGCGCGGGGTACCCGGGGTGGAGACTGCGCGCCACGTCCAGTCGCAGATGCTTGCAGGGGAGCAGGGCCAGCAGATGCTTGCCATAACGGAGACCTTTGCGGCGCTCGTCCCGTTCTCGACGTCGGAGCTCTACGAGGACGGCGGCATACTGCTCGGAGTCAATACGGTAACCGGCAACCCGTTCCGGTGGAACATCAACAACCGCATAAACCGCAACACCGTGCTTGCGGCGCTGTCAGGATCCGGCAAGACGACGCTTGCAATGATGATAATACACGCCTTTGACCGGATGTATCCGGAGGCGTTCATATTCGGGATAGACCCCGAGTCCGAGTACCGCGCGCTGGGCGACTCGATGGGCTTTACGTACCTGGACTATTCGACGGGCAAGCAGATGGGCCTCGATTTATTCCGGATGGTGCCCGACGCCTTTGCGGCCTCCGAGACGCTGTGCGACGCGCTGCTCATACCCGAGGAAAAGAGGATGCCCGCGAACATGGCGGCCACCGACATGTCGAACATGCCGATGGAGGAGCGCAGCTTTTTCAGATTTGTGGATGCGGTGGAAAAGCACACGGAGCCCGAGGACAGGCAGGTGCTCGGCCAGTTCAGGATGCTGTGCCACCACCCGTACGAGGACTTTTTCCGGGGCATGGCGCCGGACACAAAGCGCGTCATACTCTCCCTCAAGAACGTGGGCTCCGCGGGCGGGACGGTCCACCGCCTGATAACCCAGATAGCTCTGTCGTACGCGCTTGGCCGCTCGCTGATGATGTCAAAGACAGTCCCCAAGCTGTTCATGCTCGACGAGGTGTGGATGCTCCTCCAGCACGGGCCGCTGGGAGACTATATACAGCACCTCTCCCGCCGAGGAAGAAAGTACAACATCAACATGCTCATGGCAACGCAGAACATCGAGGACATGACAGCAAACGAGGCGGCCCGCAACGTCCTGGTCAACTCGGACACCGTGATGTTTCTGCGCCAGTCCGAGGCCACGTCGCGCGCCCTCAACGAGCACTTTGTGCTGTCTGGCGAGATGAGCAACTGGCTGATGCGGATGCGGCGCGGGCAGGCGCTCGTGCGCTTTGGCAACTCCGTGGTCCCGGTCGACGTGCTTCCCGACCAGGAGCAGCTGGAGCTGTTCAGGCCGAGGTGAGGGGCCCGGCCGATGTCGGTCAACCCGCACGATCACTCGGTAATCGGATACCTGGCAGGCCGCAAGGTCCTCACGATGCCGTACAGGGCCCGGCAGAACATGCTGATACTCGGCGAGATAGGCTCCGGCAAGTCAAGCGTCCTGAGGCTGCTCATCCTGCAGGATATCAAGGCCGGAAGGGGCTTTCTGCTTGCAGAGAACCACTCGGAGCTGTCCCGCGAGGTCCTCTCGCTGATACCGCCAGAGCAGTACGACCGGATAGTGTACGTCAGCCTCTCCTCGATCAAGAAGCTTGACAAGACGCTAAGGTTCAACCCGCTGCAGATAGACGATCCCCACGAGGCGGGAATGGTCTCGCTGACGTTCACAGAATGCCTGGCAAAGGCGTTCTCGGACTCGTGGGGGGCCCGCGTGGAGACGTGCGCCAGAAACGGCGCACTTGCCGTAATCGGGACGCAGTCAGACACGCTTGGCGCCATGATCCGCCTTCTTACGGACAAGGAGTTCTCCGAGGGGTTCGTCGGACAGATACAGAACCGGCAGGCCCGCGACTTTTTCACCAGGGTATACTGGGAGCAGTATCCAAAGGAGGCAGGCGGCGTCATCTTCAACAAGCTCAACAAGATGCTTACCGTCCCGGAGCTTGATGCGATGTTCAACACGCGCCGCTCCTCCATAACGTTTGAGGACATACTGAACCGGGGAATGTACGTGGTGCTGGACTTTGGCGGGGTGACAAACGACATGACAAAGTTTCTGGGAAACGTGTTTCTTCACCTGTTCTATACCGCGTACCTCAAGAGACAGCGCCAGCCCGGCGGGGGGTTTGCGCCGTTTAACCTGTACCTGGACGAGGTGCAGATGTTCTCAGAGCCCATGATCAGGGAGCTGCTCAATACCGTCCGCAAGTACGGCATCAAGGCGACCATTGCCACCCAGTCAACGTCTGCCATAGAGCGCGAGTTTGCAGCCGAGCTGCCGACGCTGTGCCGCGCAATCGCCTGTTTCAGGTGCGACGCGACGACTGCCGCCTCGCTCAAGTCCATACTGCCGATAAAGCCCGAGCGGCAGACGCAGCTGCCGTTCCACCACTTTTCGTTCTGGTCGGGGGGCACGAATCCGGTAAAGGCGGTGGCAAAGACGCGCCACATGGAGATACCTGACCGCTCCGAGGAGGCCTCGCGGCACAGCGTCATGCGGCTGGGCAAGTTCGTCTCCCTTGACAAATACTACACGCAGAGCGGCGGGGGCGCAGACGTGCAGTTGACGCCGCTGGAGTTCGGGATACTCAACCTGCTGCGCACAGAAAGCCGAGACATGACAAAAAAGGAGATAACGGATGCCATGCTGCGCAGGTACGCGACTGACGCCCGGCACGTCTCCTCGGCGCTGCACGACACGCTGATTGCCACAAACGGGTACGTCTCCCAGCACGACACGGTAAGCGATGACGGCGACGAAAAGTTCGAGTCAAGATACACCATAACAAAGTCTGCCATGCACAACCTGTTCTCGAGGTCGGCCGCAGGCCGCAGGGCCGGAGGGGACCTCCACCTGTCTGCCATATTTGCCATAATGGAGATCAACGTCAACAACGGGAGGTACTGCGTTCCCGATCTCGGGAGGGGGGCGGCCAAGCAGGCAGACCTCGTGATATACTCGCCCAAGCCCGTCAGGGACAGGGACGGCCGCAAAGACGTACTGTTCAACCCGTCGGAGTGGTCTGATGATATCACGGCAGTCGAGGTCGAGACGGGGCCAGGCAAGCACTGGGAGCAGGTGTATGTAAACTGGCAAAAGTCGTCTGCGCTGGGCCACTCAGTCTGGTTTGTCGTCTTTGATGCGGCAACGGCCGAGAGGATGCACGATACAATGAAGCAGAACGGCGTCTCGCGCGACAAGTACCGGCTCACGGTAATGGACAGGACACACCTGACTGATACGAAATCCGAGAACATAAGATCAATGTCGGCCTGTGAGGCCCGCATCATGGAGGTGCTCTCGGGCGCAGGCGGGACTGCCACCCAGCGGTTCGTCTGCGACTCAGTATGGCAGTTTGACGAGGCAGACGTCATCGCGTCGCTGCAGGGGCTGGAAGGCAGGCTGGAAAGGAGCGGCATCACCGGCCGGGGCGGAGATGCGGACGGCAGGCGCGTGCAGGATCCGTCGCTGTATGTCGTCTGGTCGCTGCCGGGAGTCAGGCCGCTGCTCCCCGACAAGTCCGGCGATCTCGGGCCCGAGGACATGGACGTGCTGTACAGGGGACGCGGCAGCGTGTCGCCCCCTGCTGATGCCGGCGGCGGAGACGCGGACGGTGGCGGCCAGAACGATGATGATCCGGTCCCCCTCCATACAGCTGCCAGGGACGGGGCCGTCGCCAGCGGTCGTGACACTGACAGGGTTGACACGTACAACAAGGCCGGATGGTATGAGCACCTGAAGGCGGGACGGCGGCCTGCGGATGCCGGCGACACCGCAGATGATGGCGGCGGTGTCGCGAATGAGGGCTCCGGGCAGCAGCCTGCAGCGGAGGCGGCGACCCCGTCCGGTTCTCATATCCCCCACGGCACTCCGGATACCGCAGAAGAATCCGCCGGACCGGTGACATTTGCAGATGCCACAACGGATGCAGCTGATGTCGATGCCGACGGTGATAATGACGGCAACGACGCCACCACTGCAGCAGATGCCGCGCAGGAAAGGATTCCGGCGCTTCCGGCTCCGGACTGCGAGGACGGGCCGCATGACGCAGAAGCAGCAGCAGCGGCTGTAGCAAAGGAGGACGACGGTGACGGGGACCGCCCGCAGGCAGACGCCGAGCGGCTGCACTGCCAGCGGCTCCTGCAGATGTGGGAATCCAACAGGAACGATCCCTCAAAGCGCGACGAGGTCGACTATATCGCAGGCCAGATAGCCGATATGGGGTATGCCATACGCATGAGGAAGGGCGGCAGGGCGCACCTGTACAGGATGGGAAAAAAGAGGGAAGACAGTCAATCTAGGGTTTAAATTCTAACCGTCCTGTGGATTCCATGATAGAAAAACGAAAGGGCGAGGATCTGTCAGACGCGCTACGCGGATCGCCGATGTACATGATAATCGGCATCGTGATCATAGCGGGATCACTTTATGCGGCCGACAGCCTGTTTGCAGTCGACACGACGGATCTGGCCGACGAGGACGACAGGATCTTCGGCGGATTCATGACTGACTTCTTTTCTGAGATGAAGGTGTACATGCAGATGGCAATATACCTGGTCATCATAGGCGGATCCGTCATGGTCGGAATAACCCTTCGCATGGACACTCCGTGCAGACACTGCGCCGCCAGGATGCGGACGGCGGCAGCCGGTACTACAGCATACGTGGCACGTGCCAGGTGAGAGCCCGGCATGAACCTCATCCCCCTTTTTATCGGAATCATAACGCTTTCCTTCTCGTTTGTGACCGGGGTGTTTGCGCACACGCTGCTTGGCGGCCACGGGATGGCAGTGGCCATGTCGTTTTACACGGTCTGCTTTGCGGCTGACGCCTTTACCACCATACGGGTGCGCGACTTTGAACGGTACGAGAAGAACGCCATGTTCGGCATCCTCCGCCGCCACATGGGCCCGTACCATGCAATCATGGTGATATTCTCGGCAGGCATAGCGGTCTGCCTCGGATGGTACGTCATAATGGCCGACGCGTTCCTGCCGTTCTTTGTCGGCATGATCCACCTGTGCGCCGTTGCCAACAACATAGAGGCCGTCAGGTCGATCATCGTCAAGAGGAGGATGGAGAATCCCGGGAAATGATGATGGTAAAGGTGGACAACGTAATTGCCGCCGGCATGATATCCGGGCACGACCCGGAGGCCATAGTCCGCAGCGTCCGCGATGCCCAGTACCGCCCCAACGGCCTTCCTGCCCTGTACGTGCCGTCCGGCGGCGCCATGATATACCTGTACGATTCCGGAAGGGTGACGTCGGTCGGCTCCACCTCCGAGAAGGCGGCAGTCGGCGCGGCAAGGGCGTTCGTCTCGCTGCTCAAAAGGCTCGGCATGAAGATCAGGACCGTCGAAAAGTTCACCGTGCGGTACGTGGTGACGCACGTCTCCTTTGACGGCAGGATGCTGGACCTAGACAGGCTGCGCGGCGCCCCGGGATACATAAGATCCAACGAGAGGTTTGCGCGCGTCCAGATCCGCATCGGCGGCTGCGACGTCAAGGCGTACGGGTATCACGCAGTAGTCGGGGGCCGTAGCATGGACGAGATACTGGCCGCCGTCTCCAGGCTGAAAAGGTACGTAAGGAAATGAACCTCTCTTCTGAATACCTGGCGATTTTTCTTGCGGCCGGCGTCATCGTTCCCGTCGTGCTGGCAGTTGCATTCAGCTCCGGGCAGTTTGACATTGACCGGCTTGACCTGCAGGTGAGCGCCGAGGCCAGGCGCCTGTCCCAGTCCGGCGACGTGCTGCTGAGCTACTCGCTGCACAACATAGGCAACGTGGACATATCCGGCCTGTCGGTCAGCACCCCGTCTGATCTGGCAGTGGACCAGCCCGGCGCCTCCCTGCCCGCAGGAAGATCGTCCGGACTGATATCTGGAATAGTGGACGGCGCAGAAGGGGCCACGCATATAACGCTCATAGTGGATGCGTCGGGGACCGACGGCAGCACCATAGTCAGGACCAAGGTAGTCGAGATACGGTGAGCCAGTCCCTTCCTTCCCCGCCGCTGCCTCTGAACTAATCCTTGCCGTATACCCGAAAGTGAATACTTGCAGTCACCTGCCCAATATCCTCCGGCCTTCTGCCCATATACATCAGGCTCATCACCTCGCTGCCGTCCCTGCCGTACCCTGGCATCACATAGCTGTCAGTCAGCGGCCTGACGCCGTGCGAGACATAAAACCTGATCCTGTCGCGCTTGGCCTGGATGCCGTCGCCCTGCGGCAGCTGAATCTCAAGCAGGACAGTCCCGTACGTTCCCAGGACGTGATCCCTCAGATATCCCATCATGATGCTGCCTGTGCCGCGCCCGCGAGCGCCTGCCCGCACGGCCATATAGTCAAGCAATACACAATCAGAGTCCAGCGGATACAGCAGCATGAATCCGGCGACCGGCGCGTCGGCCCCGCTGCCATCGACGGCGGCATACATCGTGTAGACGCCGCGCTCCAGTAACTCCATGACGTCGCCTACGGGCCTTGACTCGTTTGCCGGAAACGAATTCCTGTAAATCTTCACTGCCTGCAGAAGCTGCCGTGCCGCAATCCCGGAGATGTCCCTTATCTCGATCAGGGGTGATCCTGGCATGGATTGAGGATTACCTGAGACAGCAGGCGTTACAGCCATGCATTGACTGTAATCTGCCAAATTAAAAGGATTGCCTGGCTTCTAGTTTGTTGGATGCATGACTTCGTTTCTCGTTTTAAAAAAAGCACCTGATTTTGATCACAGATAGATCCGAAATTGACTGTGGGTTTTGTCTGGATTTGCCATTAGGGACGAATTCATACAAAAAATCGTGTAAAACCGAGGCCGGACTGGAGGCACGACGCCCCGGCAACCAGACAAAAGCGGCAACCCGTCACGCCTTATCTGACGGGATGTCATCGCGTTCTTTTTCGATATCTTACCCTGCCGTGCGACTGTACGAGGTATTTCAGGATGCTTTGATCACTGGCATATATGTCCAGAACTGTTTTTTCAAGACTGGATTCGGTTCTTTGCGTCATGACAGTATGCGGTACATGGCGCCACTGCCGGTTATAACTTGTTCGAGAAAAGGTTCTGTCAACTCATGGCATGATAATTCCTGATGTTGGCCGCCGAGTGATGCAAGAAGGTGTAACAGCTGCCCTGCTTCCGAATCCGCCGTTTCTGCGTTTATTAACAAAACCCGGTTTGGGATGGCATGTCAGACGAAGATATCCACGGTGACGCCAGGCAGGCCCCGTCAAGGCTGTGGTGGGTCGCGCACGTGTTCTTCTGGGTAATATCGGGGCTGATATGCTATCTGGTATGGAAGGACCGCAACAACGATGCCGCAAAAAAACACCTCATCCACTCGCTCTGGATTCCGATTGTCATTTACGGATTCCTGATGGTCATACTTGCTCTGTCGGTTCCGGATGCGTGGTAGATCCTGCATATGCGTCAGATCGTCACGTATGTCTCTGGTGTCACCGGCAGGCGTGGCATGCGAGGGATCCTGGGTACCACCGCTGTGAGGAGGCGCTTGAAAATGTATTATATGTGAGTGTGAGGACGCATGCCATCGCGGCATGTGTGGTGCGAAAAACGCAAGGGCTGTACAAAAAAGATGCCTGTCACGCACAGGCAATGGCCGAACCTGTCGGCATTGCAGTATTTCCGCGACGGTAATGTCGCGGCCCCATTGAAGCGTTGCCCTGCAGGGATATGGTAGTCACGTCATTACCCAATTTCCGCGACGGTAATGTCGCGGCCCCATTGAAGCGTAATGACGATGCATGTAACGGCATATGCAGAAAGCTATTTCCGCGACGGTAATGTCGCGGCCCCATTGAAGCTGTGATATACGCATCATCATTTCCAGGGCCCTCACGAATTTCCGCGACGGTAATGTCGCGGCCCCATTGAAGCGTCCTCCCGTCCCGCCAATCCGTCCCATGGTTCCGACCTTTCCGCGACGATAAAGTTGCGGCCCCATTGAAGCGTCCTCCCGTCCCGCCAATCCGTCCCATGGTTCCGACCTTTCCGCGACGATAAAGTTGCGGCCCCATTGAAGCAAGTTTCCGAGTTCCTGTGTTAAATCTCGCATTATATCTTTCCGCGACGATAAAGTTGCGGCCCCATTGAAGCCCGTTATGACGGCAGGCGAAGACGGCGCCATCATCCATTTCCGCGACGATAATGTCGTGGTCCCATTGAAGCTAATATCAGACACCGACATTGGTATGACATCTTCAATTGCGCGGGCCTATCCCAAGTATGTGCACCGCGTAACCTACCAGCAGTGTTGCCACGCCGGCAGCTATCGCAAGTGTAGATATGCCCCCATGTATCACAGTCGACGCCATGTCATATTCACTGCCGTTTGCTATTAAGCCGCGGTTTGTGCATGGGATGAACTTGCACGGTGCCGGCATTGATAGGTTAAATATGATCGTCGCGAGTTGTAGATACATGTCAAAACACGGCATCCTAGTTCACGGCGGGGCAGGGGATGGAACGCCTGATGACGGTGTGTTAATTACAATCAACTGCATTGCCGACGAGTCCTACTCAATCCTCGATGGCGGAGGACGCGCAGTTGATGTGGCACTCCACTGCATTACCAGGATGGAGGATGACGGCGCATTCAACGCGGGGGCAGGCTCCTGCCTCACCAGCGACGGCACCATCGAGATGGATGCCGGGATGATGAACGGGAAAACCATGGAATGCGGGGGTGTCGGGGCCATCAAGCATGTCAGGAACCCCATAAGGGTGGCATGGTACGTCATGTCCGGATCTGCCCATTCCCTCGTTACAGGCGGCGGCGCATCCGAGTTTGCACGCTCCCATGGGATACAGAAGCACGAGATGGCGCCAGGAAGAGTGCAACTGAGAGGGCTTGAGGCCGCAAGGGAAAAGTACGGAACCGTCGGATGTGTCGTGCTCGACAAGGATGGCGACCTTGCCGCCGCAGTCTCAACCGGAGGAGTGTGGGGCAAGACTCCCGGCAGGGTCGGAGACTCTGCAATAGTGGGTGCCGGATATTACGCCAAAAACGGGGCCGGTGCGGCCGTGACTACTGGAAACGGGGACGTCCTGATGAAATCATGCGCCGCAAAAAGGGCGTGCGATATAATGGAATCCGGGGCGGCGGCACAGGCGGCCGCAGATCTCGCAATAAGGGAGCTTGGCTGCATGCGCGGCGGCCTGGGAGGACTGATAACCGTCGATTATACGGGGAGGACCGGCGTATCATACAATACCGGCATGATGTACCACTCGTGCAGGTCTGGGCGCACAAGGTCCTAGCTCATGTCAACATGATCCTGGATCAGGTTCCTCTTCTCAAAATGCCCGCGTATGTGATAGCGGTACCTCTTCTCCCTGTTCTCTGGCTCTGCATACTCTATTTCAAGCTCGAAGAAATAACGCTCGCCGCCGCACAGCTCGCCGTATTCCTCCTCTGACATGCGTATTATGTTGTCGACATACTCGTCGGGGCCTATTGACGGCATGTCGGTTGACACATACTGCATCTCCTCCAGCGTCTCCGCGCTGCGGTCCTTTCTGGCTATTCCTGATCGCATCCGACGTTTTATGCCGACTGCCGGAAGTGGTCCGACGTTTGTGACCTTGATCCATAACCGGCGGTCTGCATCCCTTATGCTGAACGTGTTGCCGTCATCATAGCGCCCCCTTACAAGAACAGGCCTTGTCCTGTACTTGATCTCCCGCTCGTGTATTGCCAGCTGCCTGTTCAGTTTTTTGCTGTTATAGATGGTGGCAATTATAGCTATGAAGGCGATTGTGATCCCAATCATAAAGTTCAGCGAATTGCTAAGGTTGATGGCATCAAGCGACTCTCGGATGCCTCTCAGCTCACCTGCCAGCTCACCGCCGTCGGCCCCGTCTGAGGCGTGCACGCATGCAGGGCCCGATAACGCCAGCACCAGTGCCGCAATCACCGGCACAAACCTGCGATGATCAGCGATTCGTCTTTGTGTCAACCCGTGTCAGATCTATATGACGCGACTTGGCAGGCTTGATTTAAAATTAATCACAAAACGAGTAATAATTGTCAACCACGGGATCCGGATCATGCAAAGCGGAATCCCCGCTGCGGTCGGGCCTGCCCCGCCATCATGACCGGCTGCCTGAGGTCTCCTGCGCCCGGGTCTTCCCTATGTGCCTTTTGGCAAAGTCAAAGTATTCCCTGATGATCTCAAACCCCAGATAGCACCTTCCCATCTCCTTGCTGACTGCCGCCACCTGGCCAGATCCCAGAAAGGGATCCAGGACCAGATCACCGGGCCTGCTTGCGTACTGGAGAATCTTTCTTATTATCTCCGAAGGCAGCTTGGTGGGCGTCTTCTTTTCGTTCCTCCAGTACTCGCGCCTGATGTACCATACGTCCTCCATGTCCCTGTACCTTTCGCTGCCGGGCCCGAAGCGGGAATCCGGGTAGAACCTTCTTTTTTTGTCGTCCTTGCAGACATAGAGGCAGTGATAATGGGATGTGACGTACCTTTTCTTTGTAACGACCCCGAACTGGTATCTCCAGATTATGTGGTTGACCGTGATGAAACCGGCCTCATCCAGTGCAATCAGGACGTCCTTCAGGTTGCTCCATCCCGAAAAGACAAACATGCTTCCGGACTCCCTGAGAACCCCATATGCCTCGCTGATCCAGCTCCGGCTGAAGGAAAGATAGTCCCTTTGCCTGATTTCGCCGTATCCGTCCAGGACGTTGTCCGGTCTGCGGTTGTAGTTTGATCTTCTGGCCCCGAAGCCTATGGCAAACGGGGGATCAGTAACTATCAGATCCACCGACCCGTCGTCAAGTGATCTCATCCCGTCGATGCAGTCGTCGTTGATTATCGTGCTCCCGTCGGCCTGTCTGCTGTCTGACAACTGTGCGATTCCCCCGCGTGACGTCCTATCCCCTTCCAATGAGGCGCTCCAGCCTTATTGTATGCGAAATGAAATCCCCAATGCCTTCACGTGACGGCTCCGAATCCGGTGCGCCGGCCTGCGATCCCTGCAGACCTCCGTCCCTGACCATGCCCTCCAGCCTGACCAGTCTTTCCTCGATCCTGTCCAGCCTGTCATTTGGATCCGTGTCGTCCCTGTCTGCCACACTTACGGTACGTGCTTTGCATAAAAACCGCAAATCCGACATGGCAGATTTCCGTCAGTCCGGGGGAACGCCCGATTTGTGAAGGCACATGTCAATGTGTGCGCCAATCTCCCGTATTCTCTCAGATGGCATGCTCACGCCCAACCGGGAGTTGCTCCTCATTTCCGGTGCAACCCCGGCAAAGAACCCCGCATCCGAATCTGACAGCTCGTCATGGATGGCACTCACACACAGATCAAAGATCACATCCCTAGAAGAGTGGATCGAGTCAAACATGACGTGCTTCCACGCGCGTACCGGCCATCGCTCCGGCGGCAGCTTCCGATACGAGTCCATCAGGACACGCACGCATCTTTCATCCGATCCACATTCGATGGCCACCGCCTCAATGGCGCGGTGAGTGTGTTTTATGGCATCCGTACCATGTTTGGCACTCCCAAAGACAGAAAAGAGCCTGCCTATGCCATACTCAAGCATGCCTATGCGTTCCGTGCGGATCGCGTATTTCATTATCATTATCCAGGCCTCAAGCGGGGTGTGTTCGTCGGCGGCTCGCCTCTCTGGAAAGACCATCTCTCCAATGATCCTCACGTAGTCAAACAGATAGTCGGTGTTGTTGTTTGTGATGGCTGTATCCACTGCGCGTGACATGTACATGTGGAAAAATGTCAGGATGTGCCCGGCATCCTTGGGATGCCTTTTGAGGTATCTGTCAAGAAGTTGTCTTATCACGAGCATTCCGTAATGCGACATGCGGACGTTTCCAATTCGTATCGACTCCCTCATGACATGCTGCCACATGTGAAACACCATCATGCGTCTCGAGCTGAACTTGTCACGGCTTTCGGGAATCGCCTCGTCCACGGTCTTCAGCTTGTCCATTGTTATTCTGACGAACCTGTCCCTGTTTTCCCTGACCCCTGCAAGCGTTACGGCCGACACGTATTGGAAGAAGAATGCATAGACCGGATCCCTTGTGTCGTCCTTGCAGGCCTCCAGGCATCGGTGGAGTTTGTCGAAGATGACGTCAAGTCCTGTCCGGTAAACGTAAAGGTTGTCCGTTTCCACTGCACGCAGCATTATCTGCTCCCATACTACAAACCGCTCAATCCAGCCCGACTCCGTATCCCGTCCTGCCATGATATCGGGTATCATCTCCGATGTCCTGATTCCGTCTATCTGAGTTTTGATGTGTGCCATCGTCCGCGTAGGCTGGATTTCGTGAACCATGTAATAGACATACCCTATAAGATAAACGATTGAAAACGACGTTCCGGCAAATGCAAACGGTGAGACTGCTACCGGATCTATTCCAGGAATTATCATGACTGACATGCTGAAGACTATCAGTGCCGTAAAGACGGAGATGAATCCGTACACCACGCGATCCTTGATGTATCGAACAAGTGCCATCATGGTATAGGATTGGGCTCTGAACTGCAGGCCCAGAAGCGTCACGCCCATGGTGACCGTCAGCATGGTCACCAGTATCTCGACGTTTACAGTGATGAATGCTATTGCCTCCTCTGGGCTTCCCGGCCGCAGGTGGTCGCCGCCGAATATCTGCAGCATGGCGCAGGTTACGGCAAACCCCGCAATCCAAAACGGCACGGCTTTTTTGGAAAATACCCTTGGGAGATCACTGTCTGCGCTCATCCGAATCACTTGCAATCATGTCTGCTGTGCGCAACAGCGCCTCGTAATATGACAAAAGGAACGGTCCGTACCTCCTGTAGAGTCCACCGAATGTCTTTCTCCATCCTTCTGATGTCACCATAAATGATACCTCGTCGGCCACCATCCCGTCACCCAGATCCGTTCTTGGAAGACTGCCTGTGGTATCCGGTATGTCTGATCTGAACCTGCCGTGGTGCGACATGACGAGGTATGCGGCCAGATGATCCCCTGGGTGGAGCCGCAGAAGAGCACCCGCTCCTGCAATCTCGTGACTGTAATCTATCCTGCCAAGTGCCGCCTTTGGTCTTCTCTTTGCCCATGCCGTGGCCGCCCTTGACTCATGTTCGTTTTGTGGGAGCCCCTGCAAGAGCCACCGCTGAAACTCCGGATGCGCCTTGCCGTAGTCGTGGTACCTGGCAGCAGTCCTCAGAGAGCCAATGTCCGGCACGCCTGCAGGACACACGTCTGATATCAGACGCTCTGTCATGGAGAGGTGTTCGGCAAGGGTAATCCATTGCGTTCCAAGATGTCTTCCTGCCGGCGGTCGTATCCCTTCCCAGCCGTCCACCGGTCTCCGCATGAACCTGGCTATGTCAGATATATCACCTAAAATGATTGACCCGTCCTGATCTATCATGTCTTTTGGCATGAACCTGGCTATGTCAGACATGTTACCGGTGCCGAACAGCCCGTGAATCGGAATGTCTTGGGTATGACACTGTGACGGATCTACAGTTTCCGGCGTGCGAAACGTGGGAAGCCTGCTGCGCAGATCAGACAGGGCTGCGTGCAGCCCGCTGTCCGTCCCGTCAACCCACAGGCAGTCATTGTTGAGCAGTCCGAACTGCATGTTCCACATGTCTGCTCGCACCCCGTATCCCCTGTTGAGGGCCCTAGAGAAGATCTCATCATGCGTGCCCGTTATGACGGCAGGTGAGGACGGCGCCATCATCCATCTCTCGTCACCTACATCACACGCCATGACCCCCAGACGCCTGGCGTCCTCATGTATACCGTCATCCCCGCCGCCGTCCTCAAGCACGCAGACGAGGCGGTTTGGCCTATGGGCAGGATTCATCCCCAGCCATTCTGCCATCCTCTCATGCCATGCATCCACGCCCATATAATCACGATCAGCATGACACATGATAAGGATGTTGTTTCTTCTGTACTGATGATGGCAGCAGTATGGTTCTGGAAATGACCTGCCATTTTAGGCGCAAATTATGTTTGAGCGGTGCCTTTGACAAGACTCACGCCTTAACTTCCAGAGCCCTGCCTGTTATGACGCCATGTCTGCCAATCGATTCAAAATTTCTGCGTAAGAAAACCCGGTTTTTAAGCAAAAATTATTGATTCTGGATAGAATGCATAAAGGCAGAAGAGCAGGCAAGCTAAACCCTGAACGGCAGACTGTGATCCAGAAAAGGATCCTCAGCACCGTCGGAATGGAGCGTGAGTCCGATGCAAGATACGTGGCAAGCTATGGTGGAGGAGTCAATTCCACTGCCATGATCATCCACCTGGTAAACAACGGGCTTCCCCTGGACTATGTGGTCTTTTCTGATACCGGCAACGAGATGCCTGAGACATACGGGTACCTGAAGGTGATGAAGGGATATCTACAAAGGAGGGACATACCGTTTGAAATTGTCAGCACCAGAAACAAGACCTCGCTGTCAGACCGGTGCCAGAAGCGAAGGGTTATTCCGTCGCAGGTCTGGCGCTGGTGCACGCGCGACATGAAGGTGACCCCGATTCACGCGTTTTATCGCGCGCTGAAATCACACGTATACCAGTACATGGGGATAGACTATGGCGAGGTCCGCAGGATGAAACCGTCGGGGGAGGACTGGATAACCAACCTGTATCCCCTGGTTGACTCGCGGATTGACAGGAGGGGATGCATCGATCTGATAGGGGATGCCGGACTTGCGGTTCCCGTAAAGAGCGGATGCACGATGTGCCCGTTCAACAGCATGGAAAGGTGGGCCGAGATCCATGAAAACCACCCGGATCTGTACAGGCAGGCCGTGGAGCTCGAGGAGGGCGGGAAGCACTTTGGAAGGCAGCACCTGGCGCCAAAGGGCTACACACTGAGGGAGCTTGGCAGGATCATGAAGGGCGGGAAGGGACTGCCGTCCGTCCGGGTCGATAGCCCCTGCGGCAGCGAATGCATGATCTGATTTTTCATGGCCGGTCGGTTCTAAGTTGGCGGCTTCCGGGTACTGTGCGCGGGGCTTCACAAGGCTGGGGGACTGCCGCACCTGACAAATGGGAGACGGATGCCTACTCCAGGGTTACAGTCACATTGAATGGCGGGGAGAGGGCGTGGATCTACGCCAAGAGACCCGACCCCCACAGGCCGTGCAATACAGGCACCCAAGTGAATTTTAAATACCAAACCCGCATTGATGTGCGGTCATGAAAGTCCCTAGCAGGAAGTACATCGACAACATGAGCGAGGAGGACAGGAGGAGATACGCAGGTCACTGGATAGTCGTCGTAAATGACATGGTGGTCCACCATTCCAGGACTGAGAAGAACATCAGCAAGGTGGTGGCCGTATACGACAGGTGTGGGAGCTCGCCGGTAGTGCAGTACATACCAAAGGCAGGCGTGTGGCTCGGCACCCAGGTTCACGGCAGCAGGAATGCGCCTGCCTCATAGCATGCATGTCAAATGACGGCCGGCGCACGGATTACGCGCAGCATTCCCCTGGAGGCATCCGGTATCTCTGCGGCAGACAGCCGGATGTCGGCATCATCGGTTACCTGGCAGGCCCCGTTGCAGTACTCGGCGGCCGCAATCGACGTCCGGTACTTTGACTTCAGGGACTCGGCGGAATGCCGGGGGATCTCCTCGGCAGGTTACGAATCCCCTGCAGGGCGCAATGTCAGGACGCTTTGCGGAAGTTTTCTGACAGCCAAATTCCGCCCGTTGACTTGACAGTTCCCTTAATAGGCTTGATTTTGCATGAAATATGATGACCGTAGTGGCAATGCTGGGGCTGGCAGCGGTTTTGGCAGTCGGATCAATCACGATTCATGCACTTGCAGAGACTGACGCTCCTCACACGCAATTTCAAAACGGAACGCCGCTGCAGGAGATACAGTGCAGGGATTCCAAAATACTGATGGAGACCAACAGGGGGACGCCTGTCTGTGTGAACTGGAGCTCAGTTGAGCGACTGGAGAAAAAATCCGGCTTTGCCATTGCAAACCCGTTGCAGATACAAAGGGAAGAGTCTACTGTTCTTCGAAGAGGGCCGATTGACATACCAATACTGCAAAAGAACTTTTCAAACCCGCACGAAATCATGACCCAGACACTAAAGGAACTGCAGACTGCCAAGCAGATATCACAGCTGTCAGCCAGACATACAACCTCTGACGAGTTTGTGGTGACTGACTGGGTACCTGACTATGTTCCAACGGGATACAAGCTTGGTTATTCCGTACATGGCTGGCATACCTCTGCCAATTCTACCAAGCACGGATTGATCATGCACTTTGTACCCGTGTCATTTGTTTATACAAATTCAACCACTGAAAATGATGTTAGAAACACCGGAGGGATAATTTATTATGTATCCCCTCATGATTCCACGGCGACTTCTCATCTGACATATGATGAAATGCGTTCTCTTCTGTATCGCTTGCCAGGCAATTATTCTGAACAAACTATCTCAGATACGGTTGTAAATCAGACAAATGGTTATTTCGGTATGAAGAAACCTGATAACGAATACCTTGGATTCCATACCAAATTGCACTTTGAAACATATTATGTTGATTTGGGCTATAAAAGTGAAGCCCTGCCTTATGACGAGGGCATAAAAATTGCCAATTCGATTCAAGGTGTGATCATACCTGAATGATCTCTTTTTCATTTTTTCATTGATGTTTGTGGTTTCCTCCACTCTTGTAGGATTGCAATATGCAGATGCGTCTCTTTGTGTGTCTCCTCATTGTTATGCCCAAGTAAGCCAATCAGATGTTCCTGCTTCTTATCAGGGAATAAAATATCAACTCCATGTGCCTGACATGTTTATCAAATCAGATGACTGTCTGACTAATGTTGCAGTGGCTACGCAATGGATTATCTTACCTAAAAACGAATGGATTGAATTGGGAGTTACACAAGGCGGCTTGCAAGATTCAGACGGTGATGGAACCGGAGATGTCTGTATTTCAGATGAACGCGTGTATTATGGTTTTAATTATTATTATATGATGGAAATGACTACACAATATTCTGAATATACCATTTCACATGACTTTGATGTTGGCGACACGTTGAATTTTGAGATTAGACGCGGCACGCAAGACCACAATTGGCTGCTGTACCTACACGAGTATTCCTCCCTTCCAATAGCCAGTTTTGATATGTTTGGTGACAAGGGAAATGACATCCAATCTGGTCTGGAAGGAACACTGCGGTCTGACCAGTACTCTTCCATCGGGGTTGCCAAATTCGCAGATTCAGAAAAACTGCAAGACGGGGAATGGTCTGATAACAGATTGGACAATACCCGTATTTCGACGTCCCAGGGCTACAAGCTGACAAAATGCGGTTCTCACAATACGTTTGTTGCAGGAATCGTGACGGAGTTGGATTGTGACGACCTGCCTTCCCAGAATACGGCCCCTGTCGCAGTTGACAAGACGGTTCAGGTCCAAGACCAGCCTGTAACCATACCTTTGGAGGTGGCCCAGCCCAACCGCCAGCACATCGAGTTCAACCTGATCAGCTTCCCGACATACGGTACCCTGGATCACAACAACAGGGCCCAGGAAATCCCGAATCAGGGCCCCGAGTCCTCACAGCTGGTTTACACGCCTGTCAGCCTGACTGATACTGATTCCATTACCTATTCCGTATCTGACGGCGAATTCTCAGACAACGGCGTCATTACCCTGCAATATTCTTCCGGTATCGACAGTACTCCGCCAACCATTACTGCGCCTGATGACATTACAGTTGAGGCCTCAGACACACTTACACAGGTATCCCTTGGTACTGCCACCGCAGATGACAATCAGGATTTATCTCCGACCATAACCAATGATGCCCCCGCATCCTTCCCGCTTGGCACCATCACGGTCACGTGGACTGCAACTGATGCCTCTGGAAATTCTGCAACTGATTCCCAGATAATCACGGTCCAAGATACGACACCCCCTGTATTTGACTCTACGCCTGATGATGTATCTGTTATGACCGAGTCCGGCTCTCTTGCAGTCGACTATGCCATTCCGGCTGCCACGGATCTTACAGATGATGATGTCGACGTGTCCTGCATTCCGGCACCAAACTCTGTGTTCCCTGTCGGTACCACCACTGTCACCTGTACTGCAACTGACGATCATGACAACTCTGCCAGCGTGGGCTTTGATGTTGTCGTTTCTGTGCAGCCTGCCGCACCTGATGCTCCCCTTGACCTGCGTGCAGAATCTGTAGCTTTTGATTCCGTGAATTTGCGCTGGTCTCCATCCGAGTCAGCCACCTCGTATGATGTCTTGAGAAAGCTGGTTGGAACCCCTGATCTTGCCGTCATTGACACTGTTTCTGCTCCCTCCTACGTTGATGGAAACGTAAATTCAGACACGGAATACGTCTATCGTGTGGTTGCGTCAAATGATTTTGGCGATTCGCCCCGCTCTGCGTTCATTCGTGTCATGACTTTGCCTGCCAGTGCTACCACCATACCTGATGCACCCCAGAACCTTAAAGCCGTCTCATCTCACAATTCGGTGACACTCAGCTGGGATGCGCCTGATGGAGATGTTTCAGGATATCAGATACTCAAGCGGGCCGTACCGGCACAGGCTGCCCTCTCCGTTTATGTTGAAAACACGCAAAACACCGACACCACATTTGTTGATGTGAACGTACTTGCAGATGCCATATACGTGTACAGGGTAAAGGCAATCAACAGCGCTGGACTGTCTGATCAGTCTAACTTTGTCAGGGTTGCAACCGAGCCCACCCCATCTTTTGAGGCCATAACTGATGACTATTCAGATGTTGATTCCTGGACCCTGCACAGGACTGCTTCGTCTGACTATGACACTTCCAATAACCGGTATGTATTGGGGCTGGATTCGAACGATGGCAATCCGGCACCTTCGGGCCTCATCAGCGGTGACGGTTTTGTTGCCACTGCCGGCATGAAACAGACTGTTGATCTGCGCAACCTGGATGAAGATGATTCCCTGTTTATCGGAGTTGACTACAAGGCCACTTCCAACTTTGCTTCTTCGTCTGTGACTAATGCCATGCTGCAGATATTTGATTCTCATGGAAGTTCCATATACACCACATGGCTTAACCGGGGCGGCACGTTTAACACCGGTTGGCAGTCATTCAGTGCCAATGTGACTGATGCGGTGTCCGGACATGACGACGTTTCTGTGTGGCTTGGATTGACTGATTCATGGATTGCCGACTGGCGACAAAAGGCATATTTTGACAACTTTTATCTTGGCACCACCCCTCCTGCGTCTGACGAGTCTCAAGGCTCGGCTCGGCATGCAATGACATCGATTCAAGAACTGTCACTTGCTGTTGCAAATGCAAATGCCGACCAAGTGTGCCGGATGCTTGATGATGCCGATGCCGTACAGCATGAGCAGATAAACAGTATGATATCGGCATACAACACGACTGTATCATGCCCATGACTTTGATGGTGACCGGATTGCCCCTAGCAGAATGCCGGATATCGTGACACCTCCATTGGTGTGACATCTTCAGCTGTGCGGGCCTATCCCAAGTATGTGAACCGCGTAACCTGCCAGCAGTGCGGCTACGCCGGCAGCTATCGCAAGCGTGGATATGTCCCCATGCATTGCCGTCAACGACATGTCATATTTACTGCCGTTTGCTATTAAACAGAGGTTTGTATATGGTACGACCTGCGCTCTTTTGAACTTCCGTCCTCTTGCACGCCCTGCCGGATGGCATCGCGCGGATTTGAAGGCCGCAGCAGGCACATGTGAAACAAGGTGGCAATCTGGCCGGCAGTGATCGCCACCTTAATTGGCTCCCATACCGGCAATGTGTCATGGCCAAGCGCGATCGGCTGGATATTGCATTGAGAATAGTGCGAGCATTCCTGGCAGGATCAATCTCCACACTGGTAGGAACCGCCATTGTCGTGAGATTCTTCCCGGAGATAGCGGCCGCATATGACTGGGCAGTGCAGATTGCGGCCCCAGTTTCGGCTTTATCTACTTTGCCGCTTTTCATATTCAACTTGTTGTTGGGCGAAAGGAGGATTAAAAAGACCGAGGAGCTGCTTGGAGGCAAGCTGGACGTAATAGACAAGAAGCTGGACAAGCTTGAGACGATGGACAAGAAGCTGGACAAGCTGGACAAGCTTGAGACGATGGACAAGAAGCTGGACAAGCTGGACGACATATCAGAGACCCTCAAGGAGATGCGCGACACCCTCAGGGAGATGAACGGCAAGCTGAATGAGATAAGCGGCAAGCTGAATGAGATAAGCGGCAAGCTGAAATAGACGTGAATCCGTGCTCTGGCAGGCAGGGCGAGGGGCATGCATGCCGTCTACGGCGAGGCCATCCGGACGTGGCTGTTCTTTTCGGCTTTATTTGCTTTGCCGTTATTTGGAATCAACTTGTGGTTGAGCGAAAGGAGAATCAGAAAGACCGAGGAGCTGCTTGGAGGCAAGCTGGACCGTATCGATGCCAAGCTGGACAAGCTGGACCGTATCGATGCCAAGCTGGACAAGCTGGACCGTATGTCATCTACCCTCGATGAAATTCGTGACATCCTCAGGGACAGGCTGGGGGATGGGCGGGATAGGCCGTAGGCCGGACGGGACTGCCGGAGCCGGGATACAGGAGCCGACATCATCCACGTTTGACTTTATACATCACATTACGGGGTATGATCTGGCCGGGTTCTTCAGGCGCAATCAATCCGCGCTGAGAGACGGAACGCGGTCTGTATTGAGGGGATTGCTGGGGAGGGACAAGTGATGGCTGCGCTAGAGCAGAGAAGCGACTATACCTACAAATTCAACACGGATGCAGGCAGACACGGATGGCTGCGTCTTACCCCGGCATATTCTGTCAGGATCGTCGACGAGATCATATCACGGTGTCCTGCAGGCAGTCTGATACTTGATCCGTTCTGCGGCGTGGGTACTACTGCACTATGTGCGGCAGACCGGGGTCATGATGCGACCACGATAGACGTAAACCCGTTCCTGGTGTGGCTGGCCAGAGCAAAGACGGGGCATTACGGTGCAGACACGATAAGATCCGCCAAAAGGGCTGGACGTCTCATCCTGGAAGACGGGCCACATGTACAGCCAGAGCCGTCCCCCCCGATCCACAACATGCGCCGGTGGTGGTCATGTGACGCCGAGATGTTCATCAGGCGCCTCAAGACCGGGATAATGCGGACCGGGGGCGGCGTGTCTGACCTGCTTTACGTCGCATTCTGCAGGACGCTGATCCAGCTCTCCTGCGCCGATTTCGGCCACCAGTCCATGTCGTTCAAGGACGCGCCGAACAGCGTGCAGTCCAGTGCCGGGATGAGGGATGTCTTTCTGCGTAACCTGGACTTTGTCATCGCCGGCGCTGGACGGCCGGTATACGGGAAGGTAAGCGTCATGCTCGGGGATTCCCGCGAGTTTTCGGACGCCGCATCCATGTTTGACGTCATAATTACGTCCCCGCCGTACGCCAACAGAATGTCATACATACGCGAACTGCGTCCGTTCATGTACTGGCTTGGCCACCTTTCAAGCGGGCGCGATGCAGGCGAGATGGACTGGCGTACCATCGGCGGGACGTGGGGAATTGCCACCAGCAGGCTTGCAGGCTGGACTGGTGGAAGGTCGTGGATCCCTGAATATGTCGGGAAGATACTGCGCAGCATTGCAGGAAACGACCGCAGCGGGAAGGTCCTGTCAAACTACGTGGGCAAGTACTGCGACGACATGTCGAGGCATTTTGAGTCCGTGCGACGCGTACTCAGGCCGGGTGCCAGGGCCCACTATATAATAGGAAACTCCACGTTCTACGGGACCGTAGTTCCGACCGAGAGGATTTATGCAGACATGATGTCGCATTACGGTTTTTGCGACGTCACGACAACGGCAATCAGAAAGCGAAACTCGAAAAAGGAACTAAAGGGTAACAGCTCGGACTTTGGAAGTGACTTGTGATTTTAGGCACGAATTACATCTGCGGAGGCCTCTTTGGTGGTAAAATTCATGCCTGAACTTCCAGAGCCCGACCTGTTACACTAAAGGAGTTCAGGGTATCTGCAACATGGCCTGGCTCGTAGGCACCGGAACCGCCCGGCGCGCAGGATACCGCCGTAGCCGGAAATGCGATCGCGACGTGGACGATATGATGGCCCCGCCGTATGACGTGCCATCGTCACGGGTCTATGGAAAAAGGTCGCGCAGGGGGGCTCGGCGTCATATCCGACGAGACGTGCATGCTTTGCGTGGATACCTCAAAGAGGATCGCCGCGTCCATGGAAGAGTCCGGTTTTGAGCTTGCAGTGGATCCGGTTGGCGCCCCGGATACAGGCGCTGCCTGACGTTCCGTGTCCTGCAGTTTCAGGCCCGGATGCCGCATTATTCCCCGAGGGCGGCAGTCAGCCCGCAGCCCGGATCCGCTCCACGGCCACGTCCAGGTATCCCGCGTTGGTATCGCATCCTATCACCTTCCTGCCGCTGGCCACACATGAGATAACCGTACTGCCGGAGCCGACGAACGGATCAAAGACAAGGTCGCCGATATTGCTTGAGGCCCTTATTATCCTGTCAAGGACGGCAAGGGGCGACTGCGCCGGATGTTCAGCCCGCTCCGGGGACGATCTGTTTCTGCCTGATGTGACCTTTGGAATCTCCCACACGTCTGTCGGGTTCTTCCCGAGCGGGTTGCACCTTAGCTTGCCGTTCTTTTTCTGTTTAGGATACGCCACGTCCGGATCCCTTACGGCGTCCAGATTGAACGTGTACGAGTCCCCGTTCTTGACATACCACAGGTATTTCTCGTTCCTTGGCGCAAAGCGCCTCTTTGCCGACACCCCGGCCCTGTAGTGCCACACGATCTCCTGCATCAGGTAAAACGGTGTCCTGTCCCACAGTAGGTAGCTTATGGGGACCGCCCTTGCCCTCCCCGGCAGCTCAAAGTACCCAAGGTTGAGCCAGAAGGCACCGCGCCCGTCCGTTATCTCGAAGATCTGCCTCATCCATGCGCCGCACCACGCAAGATAGTCCTCCGGCCTCCGAACGCGCTCGTACTCCTTTCCGATGTTGTACGGCGGGGATGTCACCGTCAGGTCGACTACCGGTGATCCTATCCTGCGCATCAGCTCCTGGCAGTCAAGGTTGTACAGCAGCACCCTGTCATCCCCGTAATACGGCCTGCCTACCCTCTCCCTTACCGTCTCAAGTTTTTTGGCACCTCCGGCGCCACGATCCCCGGATCCGGCAGTCATTTCCCGCATTCCGGCATCCCCGCTACAGCAGATCCGGATCCCCTCCGGCCTCCACGGCTTCCTTTTCCTGTTGCGCCTCCTCAGCCCCGTCCTGCAGGATCCCGCGCACGTCGATTCCAAACTCCCGCCTCACCGTCTCGGCATTGCTCATGAGCAGCCGCGCATCATCCATCACTGCCGCAATCCTAGCCCTCATCCTGTACCTTGCCTTCCTCCTTGCCTCGCCTGACAGCGATCCCGGGGACTCCAGGTACCGGCGGTCTCGCGGCGTCAGCACAGCCCCGTCGCCTTCTTCAGCATTCCCAGGGCGTTTGAAAACACCGGCTCGTCTGCCGTCCTGACAGTCCCCGACGTCCTGACCCGTATCTCGCCTACCAGCTTCGGTACAAGCGCCCCGCCGCCTGCAAACACCACGTCCAGCCCCGGATAGTCTATGACTATCTTCTCAAGGCTGTCGGCTATGTGGCCGGCAAGTATGCGCCTGTTTTCTGCCAGCAGCTGCGAGCCCGAAGCAAACACCGAGTGGTCGGTGTATCCTGTCCTGGATCCCGTGACTGCCATGACGACGTCTCCCACGCCGTGAGGCACGGTCTCCCCGTATGCGGTGTTCCCGCCGATTACCGCCATCATCTCTGTCGTCCCGTGGCCGATATGGCACACTATTCCGTCCCTCATCCCCTCGTTTTCAAGCGTTGCCCTGGCCTGGAACATCACGCCGAACCTGTGCGGGGCAAACTCGGCCTGCACTGCCTTCTTTATGGCCTCCACCCTGTCCCGCGAGTTGTACGGGATGCCTGCCACTATTGCCATCTCCGAGTATCCTGACGGCCCGTGCCAGACCGTGTTCCTGTCGGCCCTGATCACCAGGTCGAGGGCGTGCCGCACCAGCTCGATATAGTCGTCCATCGCAGTCGGCACCCCCCGGTATACTGGCGTCTTGAGCAGCATGGACCTGACGTGCTCCTGCCGCATTGCCTGCTCCCCGACAAACACGGACTCGGGCTCCGAGCCGTCGACGGATATTGCCCGGCCCCTTGCCACGACCGACGGGAACTTGAAGCGGTGCCTTCTGGTCGCGACCTTGACTGATCCTGTCCCGATGTCCAGCCCGACGGCGATGTCGGCGCCTCCTAGAGATGCCGCCTTCCCGCCGGCCGGCGTGGACTCTGTGCTTCTTCCCATGCATACCGCAGCACGGTTTGCATTTAATGGCCAAAAAGGCGTCCCCGAATTCGGGGACGCTTTTGCCCCTCCGTCCCCGGTATCGGGGACGCCCCCAAAAACTGGATAGTATACCCCCGCAAAACGTCCTTAATACAAAAGATCCAGAGGTAGGCACAAAAAACCGGGAATAATCCCAAACAAAACAGAACTGCAACATTAGGAAAAATCTCTATCTTTAAGACAACTCTTCAAAAACGCCGAAAAATCCGCCAAGCGTCCCCGAATTCGAGGACGGCAAAACCAGCCATTTTTTGAGCATTATACCCCCCTGCAACTGACTGTCCGACTTGATTGAGATACAGATCCATCCCGGCATTATTACGCTGCACAAACGAGGGCGATGATGAGTTCCATTCATTCTGACTTCACGAATGAAGACAGCTACCTATCTGAGCCCTCATCACCATTTCCTGAATTATCATTCCACAATATAACTCCAACCTGCTTTGCCGATTAGATTCCCGCATTATTCTGCTACACAAACGAGGGCGATGATGAGTTCCATTCATTCTGACTTCACGAATGAAGACAGCTATAGGTCTGAGCCCTCATCACCATTTCCCGAATCATCATTCTGCAATATAACTCCAACCCGGTCATTCCGGCATTATTCTGCTACACAAACGAGGGCGATGATGACAGCCTGTTATACTGACTTCACGAATGAAGACAGTTAGCATTCTGAGCCCTCATCACCATGTTTCGTACCACACTCCACCATATAACTTCAGCCATTCTAACTTTTGATTTTCGTATTATTCCGCTACACAAACAAGGGCGATGATGAGTTCCATTCATCCGGAGCATCATTGTGATGCAATGACGGTCGAGTCAGTCTGAGCCCTCATCACCATTTCCTGAATTATCATCCCACCATATAACTCCAACCTGATTTGCCGCCGAGATTCCCGTATTGTTCCGCTACACAGACGAGGGCGATGATGACAGCCTGTTATTCTGACTTCGTGAATGAAGACAGCTACCTATCTGAGCCCTCATCACCATTTCCTGAATCATTATTCTGTAATATAACTCCAACCTGCTTTGCCGATTAGATTCCCGCATTATTCCGCTACACAAACGAGGGCGATGATGAGACACCATTCATACTGAGCATCACTGCGATGCAATGACGACAGAGATCAGTCTGAGCCCTCATCACCATGTTTCGTACCACACTCCACCATATAACTCCAGCCAACTTTGAAGCAGAAACTTCTGCAAATTATGCTGTACAAACGAGGGCGATGATGAGACACCAACAGTCTGATTCATGATGAATCTGGCGTTGTCTGAGCCCTCATCACCATGTTTCGTACCACACTCCACCATATAACTCCAGCCATTCCAACTTTGAAAATTCCCGCATTATTCTGCTACACAAACGAGGGCGATGATGAGACACACACAGTCTGATTCATGATGAATCTGGCGTTGTCTGAGCCCTCATCACCATGTTTCGTACCACACTCCACCATATAACTCCAGCCATTCTGACTTTGAAAATTCCCGCATTATTCTGCTACACAAACGAGGGCGATGATGAAGAACAAAGGGCCGAGATCAGCAATAATCTCCGAGCCTGTCGTGGCTATGAAGAAAGCCGTGACATCTGAGCCCTCATCACCATGTTTCGTACCACACTCCACCATATAACTCCAGCCATTCTGACTTTGAAAATTCCCGCATTATTCTGCTACACAAACGAGGGCGATGATGAGACACCCCCAGTCTGATTCATGATGAATCTGGCGTTGTCTGAGCCCTCATCACCATTTCCTGAATCATTATTCTGTAATATAACTCCAACCTGCTTTGCCGATTAGATTCCCGCATTATTCTGCTACACAAACGAGGGCGATGATGAGACACCATTCATTCTGAGCATCACTGCGATGCAATGAAGACAGGGAGCAGTCTGAGCCCTCATCACCATTTCCTGTACAATTATCCCACCATATAACTCCGCCGACTTTGGCATTTCCTGATTCCAGAAATTTCAGTAATGAATTCCAAAAAGAAAAAGACACCCTTTTACCCTCGCATAATCCGCGAGTTCGAAGAGGATCCCGAAGACCGGGAAATCTGGGACTAAAGTCCCCTCATCCGGATGCGGCTGTTTGTCGCATCCCATCCCCCATTTTTTCCATGTTACACATTACAATGAACACATCTGTTCACCACTTCAATAGCCGACCCCGCGAGCAACCACAGACGGCAGTGTCCGTCTGCGCGGAGATGCGCCCGTACGTCCACGAAGTCGAGATGATCCGTGAGGAGTATTTTCGCACACCGTCGTACCTGAGGCGCGGCGTCTGCCTCCTTTACGTGGAAGATTCGAGACCTGACTGTTACGGGTACTATGACCCTTCCTCAATGGAGATTGCCATCTGCGGCATTCAGCACTGCGGCGCGTGTGTCAGGAACACACTCTACCACGAGCTTGGGCATCACGAGGCCAACATGCTGCCGCGCTCCGGCGATCCCGAGTGGATAGGGCACGCCATCAAACACGGCATGAACCTCTCTGCGCTCACGAGGCACTGCCATCGGGAGATGGCCGATGGACTCATGAATCGTGAGAGTTTTGCCAGCGAGGTATGGGCCGAGCTCTTCGTTGGAAGGTATGGCGCGCATCCTTGTCACGACGACGGGTATTCGTGGCCTGTCTTTGGTCGCCTCCTGGCACAATGGAACAGTCTCTTCGGCGGAGACTGATCCACCCCTTTTTTTCTTTTTACAATTTACACTTTACAAGAATTTCCACATTACACTCATGGATTACATCTATGAAACAGGCGCAGCAGAGGACTTTGAGACCTCCGATGAGCTGGCAGCCATAGCAGATTTCAAGGACGAATGTTATCTCAGGAACCTGGGACGTACCGTACCAGCCAGCCGGTGAGTCATTCGCTCCTCGATCCGGGAGGATCCTCAAGTCCTCCCCACCCATTCTTTTTCTTTCAGTTTTTCAGGATTTTCCAGAATCACAACCTCCAACAATCCCTGTGGCACCGGCGCTGGTGTGAAGTGTCCCGGCCGCCGCAGGTTCCGCGAATCCAAAGTCTAGAACGCAGAGTGACAGGTTTTTTCAAGACCTCTCACTACGATACCCCGATTTTTCTACATTATGGTGAACATGTTTACAAACATCTTCAAATGCCGACGCTCTCCGGAGCGCTACACGCCGAAGTTCACTGTCAGCAAGGAAATGCTCGTACATGAGCATGCTGTCAGAATAATCCGCAAGGAGTACTTTCGCGTCCGCCCTGATCTCAGGCGCGGTATCCGCTGTCTGCACATTGCAGGGCCCAGACCGGAAGGTGGAGGGTTCTATTGTTGGACGGATCAGACGATCACCGTCTGTGGATTGCAGCACTGTCGCAGATGCGTAAGGTCTCTCATCTACCATGAGCTCGGGCACCACTGCTCCAAGACGCACAAGCTCTGGGCACACCCGGACTGGACTGCTGCATCCCTTGAGTTTGGCAGGAGCCTTTCGTGGTACACTGAGTTCTGCCATCAGAAGATGGAGCGCGGCGAGATGGACACGCACACATTCGCAGGGGAAGTCTTTGCAGAGTTCTTCGTTGGAAGGCACGGATCCAGATGGAGCTGTTTCCACTATTCGTGGGACACCTACAGGCGCCTGCTCCCCAAATGGAACAGTCTCTTCGGCAGAGACTGATCCCCCTTTTTTTTTCTTTTTACAATTTACACTTTACAAGAATTTCCACATTACGCTCATGGATTACATCTATGAAACAGGCGCAGCAGAGGACTTTGGCATTTCCTGATTCCAGAAATTTCAGTAATGAATTCCAAAAAGAAAAAGACACCCTTTTACCCTCGCATAATCCGCGAGTTCGAAGAGGATCCCGAAGACCGGGAAATCTGGGACTAAAGTCCCCTCATCCGGATGCGGCTGTTTGTCGCATCCCATCCCCCATTTTTTCCATGTTACACATTACAATGAACACATCTGTTCACCACTTCAATAGCCGACCCCGCGAGCAACCACAGACGGCAGTGTCCGTCTGCGCGGAGATGCGCCCGTACGTCCACGAAGTCGAGATGATCCGTGAGGAGTATTTTCGCATACCGTCGTACCTGAGGCGCGGCGTCTGCCTCCTTTACGTGGAAGATTCGAGACCTGACTGTTACGGGTACTATGACCCTTCCTCAATGGAGATTGCCATCTGCGGCATTCAGCACTGCGGCGCGTGTGTCAGGAACACACTCTACCACGAGCTTGGGCATCACGAGGCCAACCTGCTGCCGCGCTCCGGCGATCCCGAGTGGATAGGGCACGCCATCAAACACGGCATGAACCTCTCTGCGCTCACGAGGCACTGCCATCGGGAGATGGCCGATGGACTCATGAATCGTGAGAGTTTTGCCAGCGAGGTATGGGCCGATCTCTTCGTTGGAAGGTATGGCGCGCATCCTTGTCACGACGACGGGTATTCGTGGCCTGTCTTTGGTCGCCTCCTGGCACAATGGAACAGTCTCTTCGGCAGAGACTGATCCCCCCTTTTTTTTTCTTTTTACAATTTACACTTTACAAGAATTTCCACATTACGCTCATGGATTACATCTATGAAACAGGCGCAGCAGAGGACCTTGAGAAGTCCGATGAGCTGGCAGCCATAGCAGATTTCAAGGATGAATGCTACCTCCGGAACCTGGGGCGTACCGTACCGGTATACCGGTGAGCCGTTCGAACCTTTGATCGGGGATGGCCCTCTCATGGCCTCCCCTCCCATTCTTTTTTCCTTCTTCTTACTTTCACTCAACGGTCATACTGATGATTGGGCCAGTCCCGCAAGGGGCTCACGCAAGCCCGAAACGCCAGATTTTTGGGCGTCTATGACTTCGAAAAGCATCTATTACGACGAAAAGACAGCACTGGCAAAATACCCTCGTGTGAAAAAAAGAGGCATCTATTCACACCTGTGGGTGCGCGTCTGCTATCAACTCTACCGTAATTTCAGGCCTGAGTCGTGTGCATGTCTGCACGGTTGTACCCTGCGCCATGCAGAACGCCTTTGCGAACTGCGCCTCTGGTATGGCTATGGTTGTAGCCTGAGAACCAAATGGCGCCGTTTCTGGGATTGCACCCGGGAGGTTCTCCGATTGGCTCGTGAGGCGCCGTTTGACGTGAAGTGTCCCCATTGTTACAAAGTCTGGGTTCAGGAAGATGAGAACTGGGGCTCGTACTGGACGTGGTGTAACTTCCATTAGCGGCCGCAGTCACAACCCCCTTTTTTCTTTTTACAATTTACACTTTGCAAGAATTTCCACATTACACTCATGGATTACATCTATGATACAGGCGCAGCAGAGGACTTTGAGACCTCCGATGAGCTGGCAGCCATAGCAGATTTCAAGGACGAATGTTATCTCAGGAACCTGGGACGTACTGTACCGGCAGACCGGTGAGTCATTCGCTCCTCGATCCGGGAGGATCCTCAAGTCCTCCCCACCCATTCTTTTTCTTCCTTTCACTCAACGGTCATACTGACGATTGGGCCAGCCCCCTCCAGGGGTTCATGCAAGCCCGAAACGCCAAACTTTTGGGCGTCTATGACTTCTAGCAAAAACAGCAGCGTATACACGCACGTCTCGGCGCGCGTGCTCTGGAACATCCTCAAGGAGTTCAGGTGCTTTGGCTCCGCAGTCCGCAGGGGCGGCATGCGGATGGCCGTACGCTGGCTGATCAGGTACGATTATCTCTGGATTGCCCGGTGGGTACTGAGCGATCCGGAGATTCTGCCATGCCCCCGCTGCCGCTGGGACGGTTTTCACCGCCGGCGATGCGACTTCCACTAGGGCTCACGCCCGCCCCTTCTTTTTTCTTGTTTTCATTTCCACTCAACGCAGTCATACTGAGGATTGGGTCAGCCCGACTGGGCTATGCAGACCCGAAACGCCAAATTTTTGGGCGTCTATGACCAAACTAAGAACAACAGGAACCATCATCATCGGAATGGTGCTTATGATGGCCATCATCGTTGTGGCGCCGGCAATCTCGGCCCATTTCACGCCAGTCGTTTCAGGCGGCGTGGACAGCGTTGTTGACAGCATAGGCCATGCCGTTGATTCCCAGTTCACAGGCGCAGCAGAAAGCCGCCGCGGATCCGGCAACTGGCACAGCACGCCAGACAGCCAGCAGGCAGACGACAAGGACAGGCCTGCAGACCCCCTTGGGCGTCACCAGGTGTATCTCAACCAGAGCGGCACCGGGCTGTCATCGGTAATCGGCCTGAAGGCCGGTGCGGTAACGAGGATCATCGACGGCGACACGCTGGACGTTGAGGGCAAGCGGGTCAGGCTTGCACTAGTCAACACCCCCGAGAGGGGGGAGTTCGGGTACAAGGATGCCACGGCATACGTCAGCTCCAAGTGCCCGGTCGGAAGCGTCGCGGTATACGACGTGGACGACGGCCAGCCCGGCGGCTCGTATGACAGGGTGATAGCAAAGGTGATCTGTCATTACAGCTCCGATGCGGTCTCGATCAACGAGATGCTTGTCACCTCCGGGCATGCCGAGATACTGGAAAGGTTCTGCACAAAAAGCGAGTTCGCGCGAGAAGCGTGGGCACAGTCATACGGCTGCTGAAAAAGGCCGTAACACCCCTTTATTTTTTTTATGACCTGCCAACCATTCCAAACCGGCATCATCCCGTCCCATTGCGGCACGGGGCTGACAGGCAGGCCGGTGTGGGAAATGCACGGCGAGTGAGACGCCAAATGGAGAAAAAATGAACGTGAACATGAGGAAGAGAATCAAGGACAGGATCATCAGGCGCGCCAACATCGTGTTCGGATGGATAACCGGCACCGGCGTCGTCATGGCCGTGTCCTCCCATATCAATGACGGAATCGACATGATCGGCGAGGGCATAGCCTTTATTATCGCCGGCTTCGTAGGACTGATAATGTCATTCCTTACGGCCGATGTCGCATCCGGAATCAAGGATACCATCAGAAAGGACGGCGAGATGACGCGCAAGACACTCACGGAGGCCATCAGAAAGGACGGCGAGATGACGCGCAAGACACTCAAAGACGACGGCGAGATGACGCGCAAGACACTCAAAGACGACGGCGAGATGACGCGCGTCGTGCTAAAGGAAATACTGTCTGTTCTGGGAGGCATAAAGTCGGCCATGGACAGGCGGGTGCCGTAGGAATCCTGTTCCTTCAAACACCATAAATTTTTTAGTGACCTGACAAGGGCTCCAAATCCTGCATTACCTACTTTGTAGGCTGACAGGCAGGCAGGTGTGGGAGTCCGAAGGAACAAACAACATGAACAAACACGTTACTGCAAAGGTACAGCTCCTCTTCAGAAGACCGATGGGAGTCGTATTTGTAAGCATGCTTCTGTTCGGATTCTTCCTCATGTTTGGCGGGGAGTCCGACGTGCTGGAGCTGCTAAGAGAGTGGCCCGTGTACGGAGTCTTTATAATGCCTGCGATCGTAGGGATTACGATGCTGCTTCTTACACATGACGAGGTCTCCAAGATACACAAGCGGTTTGACCGGATTGACACCAAGCTTGACAAGCTTGACGAGATTACCGCCGTTCTGCGGGAAATCGCAGGGTATCTGAAGAAGGACTGACATCAAGGGCAACGCATCCAACATTTTTTCGTGACCTGACAGCGGTCTCCAAATCCTGCATTACCTACTTTGTAGGCTGACAGGCAGGCAGGTGTGGGAGTCCGAAGGAACAAACAACATGAACAAACACGTTACTGCAAAGGTACAGCTCCTCTTCAGAAGACCGATGGGAGTCGTATTTGTAAGCATGCTTCTGTTCGGATTCTTCCTCATGTTTGGCGGGGAATCTGACGTGCTGGAGCTGCTAAGAGAGTGGCCCGTGTACGGAGTCTTTATAATGCCTGCGATCGTAGGGATTACGATGCTGCTTCTTACACATGACGAGGTCTCCAAGATACACAAGCGGTTTGACCGGATTAACACCAAGCTGGACAAGCTGGATCGAATCGACACCAAGCTGGACAAGCTGGATGACATCACGGCAATTCTCAGGGAGATCGCCGGGTATCTGAGAAAGAGCAACTGACCTCGGGGCTGCACGCATCCAACATTTTTAGTGACCTGGCAACTGTTTTCAAACCCTGCAATACCCGAAAGGGCTGACAGGCAGGCAGGTGTGGAAGGCAGGAGGCATGTGACGGCATGTCCCAACTGTGCGTATCTGAACACGGGCCGCATGTAGACGGTCCAAACCCCAATTTTTTCGTGACCTGACAGCGGCCTCCAAATCCTGCATTACCTACTATTGTAGGCTGACAGGCAGGCAGGTGTGGGAGTCCGAGAACAGTTTTCCGCAGTATAGCGGCGCATGAAGATTCTATCATGTGTCATTTGGGCCGGATGTCACCTGGCCCATATCATGTGTTTTTTTACAGCATCACACCGGGCGCGGGAAAGAATGCCGTGCCGTTGCACTGTCATGACGACAGTGCCAAGAGACAACCAAAAAAAGGTGTTTTAATGAGTCAAATACAAAAACAAAAACAAAAACCAAAACAAACAGATACGCGCCTCGACGCGATAAGTGTCGACGGCAAAAAACACGACGTGAACAGCGTCTGCCGACAGGTGAGAAGATCCGCCAACGTCCGCGGGGCCGTCTACTACAAGACGTCCGGTGCAGGCGGCGGTAAAACGCATATGTTCATGTCACGTGGCGAGATTGTCGCAGTCATGTCCAACGGGAGTATAATCCTTGTGGACACTGGCAACCCCGTCAGGATGCGGGAACCGCGCCACGTAAGGATAGCCCGGGCCAAATCGCTTGCACAGTCAATGTGCGACGAGTGGACCGAGCTTACAGCAGAGTGCATGCTCGATGAGACGGTATCATCTGCACTGAACCCTGCAGACGACGGGTGTCCCGGCGAGATCTACGCCATGGAGGACTGTCACAGGCGATTGTCCCTCCTTGCGGCCCGCATGGATGACGGCTCCGTGAGCACAGTCACCGACACCGGCGTCCTTGCAGGCATCAACGATGTGCACTCCCACGTGTCATCTCATGCCGATACCCCGTCTCACGCATCAGGCGTTGACGGAATGGTGCCGGCCGGCCAGGCACTGCTTACAAGGCGCGAACGCTCCGCATCACCGTGGCAGCAATACATTGACAGCTGCAGGAAAGCGGAGATAGCGTTTGCAATCCGCGACCGCAGTGGATCCTGGAGAAAGATCAGCAGTACCGGATCCAAGTTTGACAGGATGTCTGTCAAGACCTGCGAGCCTTCCGTCGTGTCAACGGCGGCTGATCCTGCCGTGCAGGACAGCGTGTGCAGCCTTGCATGCGTGGCAGAGATGTCTGATGAGGTTCGCGAGACGTTCTCCGGCATACTGGCAGAAGAAAAGGACGCCGCAACTGCCGAGTATCTCAAGGCAAGCGCCTCTGAGCTCGACGAGCAGGCCTCACTGGTACAGTTCTACTCCGAGGTCATGGACGACTCTCCGGAGGAGCTCCCCGTACGCAGGGTGCACCAGCCTATGGCGGCAAGATCCAAAAGTCGCAGTAACCGGTCGCCGTCATCTTCTGCTGACGGCCGCTCCGGATGGGGCACTCTCAGTCGCGCCAAGTCAAAGGCAGGACTGGGCGGCAAAAGAACCTTTGATCCGTCTGCCATAATCGCGCATGCCAGATGCCAAGGCACCGCGCCGGCAGCCCGAAAGCAGTCGGCAGGCGGCAGGGCCAAAAAGACCGCTGCAGGCAGCCGCCACGGCTCTGCAATGAATGCCAACGCGGCAGCGATTGCCGAATGCAGCAAGTATGTGACGGAATCCGGAATCGACTCTACAGAGTCAGAGTTCGAGTACGCATACCCTGACGTCGAGTCTTCCATCGAGGAGACGATGGCATCACTGAGAAGCCTTGAGAGGGACTCCCTGAAGAGGCTGGCAGCCGATCTCCGTAACTCCGGCTGTCGCGGAACCGAGGCAAAGCTTGCATACCGCATCCTCGGCGGCAGGCCCGCAAGGGATTCTGCCGGCAGGCCCGCAAGTGGCCACAAAAACGGCGCAGTCGACAGGCTTGTCAAGGAGTACGGCGCATATGTGGCAGAGTCCGGAATGGATCTGCCCCTGCCGGAGGATTCGGATTATCCGGACACACACTCCTCCACAGTCGACGTCCTCGCCTCGATGAGGTCGCTTGACACCGGATCCCTCAGGCAGCTGTCATCTGCCCTGGAATCGGTGGACCGCAAAGGCACGGAGGCCGGTCTTGCCAGGACCCTCCTAAAGTCCAGGGGCTCCGGCAGTGGTGCCGGCGGCAAGCGCGGCAGTCATGCCGGCCGTTCCAGTCGCAGAACGCTTCCGCAGGACGGCCGCCAGGGCCCGGTTCACAGTGCCATGCCTGCAGTATAACTGCTGCAGCACCACCTGGCATTGCTAAGCGCAAAGAACGTATCGGGCATCATCAACGCCCTGGTCATTAACGGCCACTCCGGCCTTGCAGCCGAGTTCTATTCCTGCTGCGGCCACAACTGGCAGGGCGCGCGCAAGTCCCTTTCCGGGAACGCGTCCCTGGCAGTAGCCGGGTGCGTCACCCATAAGAACAGGGTGGACCCCCGCGTCGCAGTGCGCGTTCTCAACGCGCTTGCGCGGGACGACCGCGTCGATCTGGTGCGCGCCATGTGCGCCTCCAGTATAGGAAACCTCGGACGCATCGCAGGATGGTGCAGTCCGGATGCGCGTGCCATGATTCAGGCATCGCGCCAGAACAGACAGCCTGAACCGGCGCCTCTGCCGGTCATGAATCAAAAGGGAAAATTCCACTGATGAGTTCCACGGCACCTTTGCGTGTCATGTGGAACGCTCGGAGCAGCAATCCGGGTTGGCCTTCTCCGTCCCTGAAAAAGGGGAAGGTCGAAACATGCACCCACAGCCGTCAGACGGCAGTGGATGCATGTATGGAAGGTGAGGAAATGTTTCACACACAGCGGACTCCTCCCTTCCAGCGCATCGGCCGCGCCTGCCGGATCAGCCAGTGCCGCACGGCACCGGATGTCCCGGCAGCGTGACTGCCGCACCTGCAAAAAAGGAGATGATCATGGACCAAAAAACAGTGACAATGTATGACGGCAAATTCCTGCCATCAACCTCGGTACCGGATACTGCCGAGTGTATCGCTGCAGGCTCACTTCTTGGGAAGCAGCATGCCCTGAAAAAGAACACTGCCGCGCTCTTTATCAAATACGGCAGAAAGGTGTACGGCTGCTGCAACCTAGGCATGTACGTTCCAGCGGGCTCGGAGCTTGTCCGTGACAGGCACGGCAGGGTGTGCGGCGTTCCAGCCGCACCCGGAGGGTCGCGTGTCATAGACGACATAAAGGCCTGTGCCCGGCGCCTCTTTGAGGCCGAGTTTGGCGACAACCCCCTCTGCACCTACATCGACATACGCGGCTGGGGCGTCCATGTAACCCTGAAACCGGCTGGCAGCATCGATCACCTTCCCAGCAGGGGGTTTGCTTCTGCCGAGGAATTCCTTGAAAAGCTGCATCGCGTGACAGGCCACCGGCGGATTCCTGAAGTGATAGGCCTGTACAAGCTTGACTACTGGGTACTTGGCAGCCGCCACGTGAACCTGTACTACGAGCTGTGCGACGAGGCCCGTACCAGACACCTCTTTGAGGACGTGTTTGGCGACAGGATTGACACGATGGTCGTAACCAGCAGCGGCGTCACAGTAGACCTGACACGGGCTGCAAATCACGGACAGGCACCGGAAAGGATAGGCCGGTTCACGCTTGACAGCTGGCAGGCACCCGGCTGCGGTGTTACGGTTTCGCGATCCGGCATGCCGTGGCCGATGTCTGGCCGCCACAGGAATACCCTGTGGTACGTGGCAGACAGGTAAATGTCCGCCAAGCCAGCACCGGCCATTGCCATGACGGCGGCGGCGGTGCGCCCAATCCGTCCGGCATCCATGCCGGCCACAAGTCAAAAAGGGAAAATTCCACTGATGAGTTCCACGGCACCTTTGCGTGTCATGTGGAACGCTCGGAGTAGCAATCCGGGTTGGCCTTCTCCTTCTCTGAAAAAGGGGAAGGCCGAAACATGCGCCCACAGCCACCAGACGGCTGCAGCGCATGTATGGAAGGTGAGGAAATGTTTCATACACAACGAACTCCTCCCTTCCAGCGCGTCGGCCGCGCCTGCCGGATCAGCCAGTGCCACACGGCACCGGATGTCCCGGCAGCATGTCTGCCGCCATTTCAAAAAACAAAGGAGATGATGTTATGAACCAGAAAACAGCAACCATATATGACGGAAAGTCCCCTGGCCGCACCACGATCCCGCGATCCGGACCGGTGCCGTACGATGGGTGACTCTGATGACTGCTCTGGCTTGAGCGGGACAAAATACTACAAGCCGGAGATAATATCAGAAAAGCCGCTTCCTATCCCAAACCCCGGCAGTACAGGCTCCCTGCCTGACGGCACAAAGGACGGGTTCATCAGGACGTCCCTGGAGGAGGACGTGGTAATCCAGAGGATATCGCACGACCTGTACGAGCATGCCAGTTCGGGCCTGCGGGAGCTGTACGCAAACGAGGCCCGCGCGTGCCGCCACGCAATGAAACATCACGGCGCCGACTCCCGCATAGAGATAACCCTTGATCCTGTAAACCGCAGCCTGGCAATAGAGGGCATCGACTCGATGGGTATGAGCTGGGAGACGTTTACCGACGTGTATACCGTCCTTGGCCGCTCCACCAACTTTGAGGGAACGGAGAACGGGCAGTTCGGGTTCGGACGCGCCGCATACCTGTGTTTGTCAGAGATAATGATCATGGACGTCCACTCTAGGGAGACCGGCAAAAAGTACTCGGTCCTGGGAAAGAACGGGATGGGGTTCCAGACGGGGCTGCCGGAGCCTGACATGGATCACTTTGGAACCAGGATAAGCCTCACCCTGTACGAGAAGATCGACATGGTGCATCTATGCGACATGATAAAGTTCCTCTCACGACTCAGCGGGGTTCCCACAATCCTGAACCTCAGATCCCGCGTCAGTGCCGAGTATGCCAACACGTATGAGGAGGGAACGCACTCCTATCTGCCCGAAACCATATCCGGGATGGCCGGAAGATGCGCGGAAGACGAGCCCCTGTTCAACTCCTGTAATGGCAACCAGTCTCTGGGATCATACGTCTTTGAGTTCGGCGATGACGACTTTGATGCTGCCTGTGTGTTCAGAATCATACGGACGAAGAACGGCAAAATCGAGACCCCACATTACAATTTTGCGGCGCAGACGTTTCTTGCAAGGATTCCAATCGAGTACGGTTATGGCGGCTTCTTGAAATACCACTGCGCCAGGATGTTTGTCAACATACTTGACGAGCGCAAGTACCCGCCTACCCCTGACCGGGAGAGGCTCAGCGACGGCTCGTCTAAAAGGATCACCGCAGGCATTGATGCCGCATTCAAGAAATGCTTCAAAGAGCAGTTCTGCGTTGGTACGCTTGAGGAGTATCTCTCCCACCCAAAACGGACGCTGATGACATGCATTGACGAGAATCTCTGGAGTGAGTCCGATCAGCAGATGCAGGAGATCCTGGCAGTCGCAAGACACCAGGTTCGTAACAGCAGAGGCGGCCGCACAAGGCTCGGACTCTGCAGCGGCAGCCGGTTCCTGGCAGCCGAAAAGATGGAAAAGTCCAAGGTCGATGCCGTACGCTGCCATGATCCCGGCATCGAGGTCGTCCGGCCCGATGATCCGTCTGTCTGGATGGACAGGTTCACGGGTCTTGGAATTGAGACGCTTGACGGGTACATCAAAAGGCACGGCCTGGCAGTCAAACGTATGGCGCCGCCTGCGGTCACCGAGGTCCCAGTCCACTTCCACAGGGAAAGGGCCGGGGAAAAAGGCGTGGTACTCTCTGAGAGAAGGGGCGTTGCAGACGTTGGCAGGATGACTGTCGTCGTAAACAACGGCAGGATGCCTGTCATGCGCAAAATCCTCGGGCGCTGGGACACCGGATACTGCCTGACCAAGCCCTCCAGTGCGCTCTCCGGCTCCTGCATACGGGAGGACGATCTTATCAGGACTGCCGAAGGCTCGGCGTATGTCACAAGCGAGGGGCCGATGCTCCCTGCGCATATGCCTGCTGCCGGCAAGGACATAGTCCTTGTACTCCATAACTGGCCCAGGCTTGCAGAGCTTGTCAAATCAGACAAAAAGCTGCTCGTCATCGAGACCGGTGACCGCCTCTTTGAACTGGAGGCGTGCCTCAGCGCCAGGCGCATCCCCTACAAGATCTCTACTGCCTGGTATGACAGAACCGGCAAGTCCGCCGACAAGTACTGCGACATCAAAGACGTCATGAGTAATAACATGAAGGAGCACTCCGGCGAGTGCCTGAGTTATGTCACGTCGCGCCACAAGATGCTGTACCTTCACGGGGAGCTCGGGATACGCGACAAGACCATAAGCAGGATGTTCTGGCTGCTGGCAAACCGCAACGCCGACACCGAAAATGTAGAGAAGATGCTTGCACTGGCGCTTGACGCCGATGCAAGGCTTGGAAACGACAAATAATAAGGAGATGGTTATCATAGACCAGAAAACAGTAGCAAAATACAACGGAAAATTCCTGGACGGCACTGCAATCCCGCAGACTGTCAGGAAAGTTATGGCCGGCTCCCTACTAAAGGAGAAGGCCCTGCAAAAGAACACGGCCGCGCTCTTTGTCAGATATGACGGTAGGGTGTACGGCTGCATGCTGGGACAGCTTGTCCCAGAGGATGCGGAGCTTGTCCGGGATAACTCCGGCCAGGTCTGCGGCATTCCGGCAGTTGCCGGAGGATCCGGCCTGTCGTGCGTACCCGCTGTCGCCGGCACCATGTGCGCACCCTGCGTACGGGAGCCTGCCACAGGCGGCGATCGCTGCGGCTCCGGCGCAAAGACGTTCCTGACTGCAGCAGAAGAGTCGTTCCGTAAGAGATTCGGCGATACTGCACGGCGCGTCTATGCCTATGAGGATTCCGTAATCGTCACGCTGCAGGATGGAATCGAGTTCATCGACATTCCCGCCGAGCTGCACGGCTACAGGGTTGCAACCATACGCATCGAGGAAGGAGACGACACCAAGCTCTTCTATGATCGCGAGGACAACATCCCCGCGTGCGCCTGCCGCAAGACGGCAGCAAACGACAAAAACGGAGGAAAAAACAATGCCAAACTGGGTATTTAGCCAACTAAAAATTACGGGCCCCAAGGAACAGATAGAAAAGATACTGGCCACCGGGCTTGACTTTGAGAAGATACTTCCGACTCCGCCGGAGCTGGATGAGGTAGACGGCTTTTCGACTCCCAAATCCGACGAGGAGGCGGAGCATCGTGCCGCCCTCACGAGCAAATACGGGCATGACAACTGGTACGACTGGAGGCTCGAAAAGTGGGGCACAAAGTGGATCGCAGAAGTCAAGATGCACGACTCGACTGATACCAAAATACAGGCAGACCTGGTCACCGCATGGAGTCTGCCAGTGGGGATCCTCAGGCACCTGAGCCGCATCCATCCGGATGTGACCATACGTATAGTAGACTCTGAGGAGGAGGCCGGCTTTTTTGTAGGCGGCATGACCATCTCAAACGGGGACGTCACCGAGGATAACATCCACAAGCCGTCCCGGGAGGAGCTTCGATGCCGCGGAATGATAGCATGACCGGCATGATGAAAAAAATGGAGGAAATGCAATGAACCGTATTATAGAAGTAGATGACTGGTCAGACAGCGAGACATGGGAGATGACCGGCAGAAACCACGAGGAGTCAAAGATGACCGACGAGCAGATTGACGAGCTGTACGACGAGTACATTCCCATATACAATGCTGCCTACCGGCTGGTAGACAAGCCTGACGGCAAGACGATATCCCTCATACACGAGAGGACAAACCTGACTGTAGTGTACAACCTCAATGACGAGGCGCACTATCTGGCGCTGACTGCCTGCGGTTCGGACTTTTCTCAGGATATCGCCCTTGCGTACCTGATGATAGAAGGATCCGTAAGCTACGAGATAGCATGCATTGTATACTCGACCGGCGAGCTTACCGTCCACGGCGAGGACTTTGTGAGGATCATGAAGGCATGCGCCGAGAGCTGCGGGTTTGTAGCAGACGGCGCGTCCCGGCGCAAAAAGGAGTTCGAAGAGGCGGCCTCCTCCCGGAAAAAGCTGTGAGACCCGGATGCAGGCAATGAGCGGCATCAGGATATCAAAGCCCGTAATTGCCGCCGAGTCCGCATGTGTTGCTGGCGTTGACTCCTCGCATGCCAAAAGGCTTGCAGGCGCCGTAAATCCAAAGACGGGGCTCATACCGGTCCGCATGGAGCACGACGTCATGATACAGCGCGTCTCACGCGACCTGTACACGGGCCCGCTGTCCGGAATACGCGAGATGTATGCAAACGAGGCGCGCGCCTGCCGGACCGCAAAAAAAGAGCACGGCGCCAGTCCCGAGATACATATTAGTATAAACGAGCAGACCCGCCAGTTGGTAATACACGGTGTGGACTCGATGGGTATATCCCAGGAGCGCTTCCTTGAGGTGGTGTCCGTGCTGGGCCGCAGCGACAACTTTGACGGGGAAGAGTCAGGCCAGTTCGGCATGGGCTTTGCCAGCTACATGACCATATCAGACGTGTGTATCGTCGAGACGTATTCCCGCGAGACCGGCGAGAAATACGGAGTAATGGGAAAGGGCGGGCTCGGCTTTGAGATCCTGGATGCTCCTGCAGATCTTGACTCGTACGGCACGCGCATCACGATGACAATGCGTTCTGATGCTGTCGGGGAGCCCCTCGAGTCGTATATAGGCCACTGCGCCGCGCTCAGCGGCGTCGCAACGAGTATTACCGTGGCTGGCGCGTCAGGAAACATACTGTCTGATATGTGCACGCAGCCAAGCTCGGTCCTGGAGATGGCGCGTCCTTCCGGCAGGGCGCCTGCAAATTCACGGCTTGAACTGCGGCCGCTGCTTCACATGTCTGACGACCTGATCGAGGTGGCAGCCGATGCCGGACGTCCCGTATCATCAGTCGCGTCGTTTCTTGCGCGAATGCCGATCAACTACACGTATGCCGGCGCGTTTGAGCACATAGCAGGCGACATGGTAGTGCACGTCAAGGACGAGCGCAGGTTTCGACCGCTGCCAAACAGGGACGGGTTTCCTGCAGATACCGGCATGAGAATTGACAGGCACATCGACTCTATGATCACAGAAAAGCTGTCCTCGATGGCCGCCCCATCCTTCAGGGAGCACATAAACCGCCCTGAAAACTGCATTCTTGACCTGGCAGTGGACCAGGGCATTGACATCCCGGGACACAACCGCCGGTACTCGGAGATTGTCCTGTGCGAGGGCGGGGTTGTCGACGGCACCTCCTGCCGTCTCGGGGATCTAATGGATCGTGGCGGCCACCAGTGGCGCCTGCTGCTCGCAAAAAATCCGAGCCGCATCAAGCTTGTTGCGGTCTACAAGCACTCTCCTGACGTCCGCGTCTTCCGTCCGGACGACGCAGGAATCGTAGACGATCCGCTCGTTGCAGGCTCTGGGATTGAGACCATTGACGGCTATATCAGGCGTCACGGCCTAAAGCCTTCGGCTAGCGGTGGAAGAAGGATAGTGATGTATTCCATGATGGGCGCCAAGCTTTGCGACAAGTACGAGAGAGACGTGGATGACGGCGTCATCTGCGTCACAAATGACGAGATGAAGATGCTGTCATCGATATGGGAGAGCCATTACACCCGCTATCCACACTCTTCACACAGGTTCGACTACTTCAGAAAAACGCCGTTTTTCGACGCAAGCTATGGCGAAAAATACAGAATGTGCGTGCGCAACAGCCCCCCTCCCCGCGCAATCACCCTGGATGCGTTCAGGAGGATGTGCGGCAGGATACTGTACAATACCAGCCTTGGCGTCATGTCCGGATGGGATATCGCTCAGACCGGCCTTGAGGTCGTCGTACTCGACGAGGTCTCCCTCGAAGAATGCGGGGATCTCCGGATCCCCGACGGGAAGATACTGGTCGACCTTGGGTCGCACCCGCTTGAGCTGTGCGTGGCAGCCGGCAGGCTCCTCGACAGACTGTGCGTCGACGACCTTGCCGACGGTAGCCCCCCGCTTCTGAAAAGGATGTGGGGTGATGCGATGGATGGCGGCAGCGTGACAAGGCACATGCTTTCGGTGTCTGACGCATACGAGTCGATATCGAATGCGGACATCAGGGAGGCCTACGCTGCCATACTTGACGCAAAGAACAATCATGTCGCCATCGGGAACATACTGGCCGGGCTTGACCGGAAGCTGTCATCTGCATCATCATCATGAGATGGTCGCAGGGACAGGATGCTTTTATAGACTACAAGGAGAGGATGTTATGGGGCAGAAAACAGTAGCAAAATACAACGGAAAATTCCTGGACGGCACTGCGATCCCGCAGACTGTCAGGAAAGTTATGGCCGGCTCCCTACTAAAGGAGAAGGCCCTGCAAAAGAACACGGCCGCGCTCTTTGTCAGATATGACAACCAGGTGTACGGCTGCATGCTGGGACAGCTTGTCCCAGAAGACGCCGAGCTTGTCCGGGACCACTCCGGCCAGATATGCGGCATTCCGGCAGTTGCCGGAGGATCAGGTCTGCGGCCACACGTGCCAGTACCTGTAAGAACAGTATCAACGGAGCTGATACAATGAGCCAGAAAAAATGGGAAGTTACTATCGACCTTCCGGACATCCTTGCCGATACCTGGGAGGAGGCGTGTTCGAATGCCAGTGATCTGCTGTCCAGTGGCAGGTACGACATCGATGCTGCCGAGATTGCCGGGGATTCATTCCTGGCCGGAGGCAGACGACCGATTACCCTGGAAATAACACAGATCCGAGTACTGGATCCAGAGAGCATCCGTCTCGCGCTTGCCGATGCACTGCACCGCGAGCCGACCAAGGCTGAGCTCGCACACATCTTCAACAGCTGTGTTACAGCCCTGCGCGGCGACCAAGAATTACGGCAGCGTGAAGATCTGATAGTCGCCGATACCGTAAACGACTTTGCAGCCTGGGAGGTCGTGGAAAAATGAGCGGCACCAAAGAATGCACGGTCTGGGAGCATCTGCTTGCCGAGGGCGGCAGATTCAGCAAGGATCAGAGCGACGCGCAGCGGCTGCGCAACGCAGAGCACCTCCTTACGTGCTCCCATCCGGGCTGTGCTGCGCGCCTCAAGGCGCACGATCGCCACCCCGTCCTGCGGGAGTACGTCCTGCAGGCCGACCTTGATCTTGCAGAAAGGCAGTCGCTTTCCCAAAAAGCTGGGGAGGCCGGAAAATGAGCATGCATGCCGAAGGATCACCACATTCCGTGGAGGAGCCACAAGACATGAAAAACTTTGAGAACATGCCTGAACCGGTACCAGTCCTGGTGCTGACCTGGCAGGACGTCTACGATCAGATAAGGCGCCACAAGACAGGCGGTGGGATGCCGACGCGCGAGGAGGTCATAACCGTGTTTGACCACCTCAAGCGGAGGCTTCCAAAGTCGTTTCTGCAGGAGTATTGGTCTGACTTTGATGGGGCCATGTCCTGTGAGATGCCCGCGACATATGCAACCACACATGAGGAGGAATCAGAATGAGCATGACACAAACAGAGGAACACCGGAGGCATACGGAGGCCGCCTTTGCCAGGGCATATCTTGCCACTATCGGTATAGGCCATGCAACTGCCGGCAGGAAAGAGACGGAGGCCGCCTTTGCCAGGGCATATCCGAATGCCAGGATCTCCATGATCAACGAGGATACCGTCACCGTTTCGGCCGCGTCCATACGCGTGCCTGACGGAATACCGGGCTGGCGCATCTACGCCGTGGACTCTGCCGGACCAAAGGCGTACATCATCTACAAGAAGGCGAAAAAGCCTTGACTGGCACGATAAGGGGATACGCGACTGACGGCACCGGCGGATCCCTGAAAAGGACGCTCAATGTCCCCGGGGATACGGTAAGAACACGGCACTGCGCGGGCTGCGGCAGAAACGTCAGTGCAAAGCTGGAGATTGGTCCGCTGAATGAAGGCGAGCCTTCCCCCAGACTCGTCTGGAAGTGCGGTGAATGCGACTGCATCATCCGGAATGCCCGCCTTGAGCTTGACGTGATCGGCAACACGCTGCAGGAGGTCCTGAATTGAGCGGCCACGACATATGCGGGATTCATGACGCCCTGGAGAACATGTCAGGAGGCCCCGGAAACGGCGGCTGTCCCTGCAGCAGGCGGCCATCCGGCCGAAAAAAGGCCGGAGGCATCAATGGCACTGGCACGTCTGCCGCAAGGCAGGCCGATACAAATGCATACATGTATGCCGTCTGGGACATTCTGCACCGCTCTATACATCCTGACGGATACTCCCGGCTCAAAAAGATCGAGGGGGATCTGACCCGTGCCGGCCTGGACGCAAAATCCGGCCTGGCCGAGTGGGCAGGACTGTTACGCATGCCGGATAATCCCGCCTCCATGGCAGCCGAGCTGGCAGCCCGGCTCGTGGGCGAGGAGACAAAGATGAGCAGAAAATACCTGGAATGGACGGCCTACAAGGTCAATACCCATACCGACTATGACTCGCGCCAGCTGGAGGGATCATCATGAGGCTGGCCGATGAGGAGCTGGCAGGACACAACGCGCGTATCCTTGAGATGTTCCAGAGGGAGACGTGCCTTGTCACAGCGATGACCAGGAACAGCCAGGATTGAGCGCGTCATCTGCCTGCGTCCGCGAGACGCACAACCCACGCCGCCATCTCCTGGCAGATAACGTAAAGCTGCTTGGGCGCCTATATGACGCGTACAGGCGGCGCACCCGCATTCTCAGCGAGATGGCTGTCTGCTCCTCGGACCAGGAGCTTGCCATGCTCAACGCCTCCTTGAGGGGCGTAATCAGGCTTGAGCTGTCGCTTATCGGCAGGCTCAGGAGGGCGTGGAGCAGCCATGAGAATGCCAAGGAAGCAGGACACGGATGCGCCACCGGCGACAGACCGGAACTGCATCTGTGTGACAACCACCCACCATTGGAGGGATAAAATGAACGAGATATCAGAACAGGACATCGAGGACTTTTACGGATGGTTCCACCCCGCGTGGGATCCAGAGGATGTAAATGAGGCCCTGGGGGCCGTCAAGGAGGCCGGATTGACGGCGTTTGATCTGGCAGAGAAACTGCATGCGGAGAATGACACCTTTCGCTCGCTGGACAATGCCGATCCGACGGAGACTGCCTACCAGATCATACTGGATGCCGCCAAAAGCCGCATCAACCATATGATTCCGGCCTGCATATCAGAGGATGACTGCCGCGTCATCACACGTGGCAGGCGCACCAGATACTCATGGAGTGCCGATGCCTGTAACAGGCTTCGGGCCGTAATCGTGGGGCTGCCGCCTGGCATGACTTGCCATCTGTCAGGCTACGGGCCTGCCGCGTTCCTTCTAAAGAGCGCAGGCATAATCCTGCCGAAGGTGGCAGACCCGATACCGGCAGCCGGGAACGCGAATTGAGCGTCCAGCCGGCACTGCCAGGCATTGGCGACGTTTTGCAAGAGAGATACGACTACCTGAAGGGTGTCAAGGGTCTCTTTCGCAGATCGTTCGGATGCTTCGTGTCAGGCGTGTATGTCGTCGGCAGCTCCGTGGATGTCACAATCCCGGAAATCGAGATCCGCGACATCCCGTACCGCGTGCGTCGCGGCGCACGGTCATACACGCTGTCCGGGATTTGCAATTCCAAGTCCGGGGACGTGGTGACCCTCTCCTACGCCGGGGACGACACGGATTGAGCCGCCTCACGCAGTATAACAAGGACATGATCTTCGTTATCGACTCGGAGATTATAGTCAGAAAGGGCGTCGACTTTTGGGAGCGGCTCCAAAAGCCGAAAACCCCCGGCGGCAAGTCGGCACACGACGTCCTGATCCGGGACCGCATAAAGTGCGGCAAGAACGCAGAGGAGCTGACCCTGGAGGCGATCACCATGTTTGAGGCAGAAGAGGCAGCCGAGGAGGTAGAGGCCGGACTTGCTGCATTTGGAATCAGGGAGGCCGACTCTTAATGGCCTCACTGGTTGAAACAGATCGTGCAGTGATCAAGAAGGTATTCGAAAGGGAGTTCAACGAAATGCTGGGCAGAAAACACTTTGAGATCTTCATTGCGAGGAACGGGAATGTACAGGTACAGGTGCATAAACGTAATTGCTTTGCTGCAAAGACAATACACTGCTACGAATGTCCGGCAATTCAGTGGAATGCCAACGGGATTGAACTGGAATACAAACTCGTTCCAGATTCAATCTGGGCTGGAAGGTTTTTCAGCGAAAGGGTCGAGGAAGATGCGGCAGAAGAGGATTCGGAATCGAGGGATCCGCCGATGATGACTGAGGCCGGATACTGATGGATTCAAAAAAATGTATGGCGGCGTTCTCCAAGGCGTTTCCAGACGCCAGGATCGAGCTGCTGTGGGGCAAGGTGTTTGTCAGGCACCAGATGCGCCGCGACTCGGACACGCCGTTCCCGGAGAAGATACCCGGATACCGGAACATCGACATGTACTGCTCAGAGTACGCAAAGACAGGCAAGGCGCACGATGCCGTCATCGGCAGCGCCGTCTATGTGTACCAGGAGGCCGGCAGCCGATGAAAAAGGAGTATTATGACAGGCACCTGACAGAGAAGATCGGGGAGATCGAGTCACACCTGAAAAAACTCAAGGAGGACGCGGATCCCGGGGCCGTCAGGGTCCAGGCCCTGCGGATTGCAGACGCGGCAGAGATGATCGCGGATCTGGCAAGCGACGCAGGAGACAAGTTCGACTGATGGCCGGGAAAAAAGTCGACTGCCATGTTCCCGGACCGCGTGACTGCAGAGTCCGGCCTGCATCAAACCTTTTGGCAACCTCAAGATGCGACAGCTGCGACTATGTCACTGTAAAGATATACCCTGCCGCCCATGCGCCCACAATTGGTGCGACTGACACAGGCCAGCATCCGAACGGATGCTGCCTGATGTGCATTGGCAACGGGCAGGCAGGCCATATGCGCATAGCCGAGATAGAGGAGACCGCGCCACCATGACGGGGTCCGACAACTGTCCCTGTCAGACTATGTGCCACCAGCATGGCACCGGCGGGATCATCCCCGCAGAAAAAACCAATGGAGGAAGAAAATGAATTATGAAAACATGCCAGAACCAGTACCAATCCTGACGCTTACGTGGCAGGATGTCCATGAGCGCATGACGTGCGACGGAACAAACCAGGAGCCTTCGCAAGAGCAAGTCCTGAAGGTGTTTGACCGCCTCAGGAAAAAGCTGCCTGATGCCGTCCTTGGCGAGTACGGCCAGGGATTTGAGGAGATGATAGACTATGAGGTCGGCGAGGCGCTCCACTCACGTGGGGGTGTAGCATCTTGAGCCTCACAGACATGCCGGAGCCGGTGTACGCCCTGGCGCCTTCCATGGAGGATCGTGATCAACGCGGGGAACCGTCCCGGGAGAATATGACATGTCTCTGACTGTGATCTCCGACCTGGAGTGCCAGCTGGAATCCTGTACGATGACACCCCGGGAAGGGGGAAGGTACGCGTTCAGCGCCCCCATCGGGGAGGGTATCACTCCCGGCGATCTGATCCTCATAGGACAGGCAGGACTGCATGTCTGGGACGTCGAGGCAGACAACGTCTACATCACACTGGTGTGCTGCCAGGAGCATTCGGATTGAAGCACCAAAACATGCCAAAGCCCGTATGCGTCCTGACGCTTTCCTGGGAGGACGTGGAGGAAAAGCTGAGGGACATGCTGGACCGCGAGCCCTCGCGGGAGGAGATCATCCGGGCGTTTGGCTACTGCAAAGACTGTCTCAAGGACGACTATTTCACCGAGCACTATGGGGTTGACCTGCGCATTGCCGTAGACCAGTTCGTGTGGGATAAAATGCCGGAGGAAAGAAAATGAAGGACAAGGACTCCCACACACGCAAGGATCCCGACTGGGTCGACCTGTGGATCAGCGGAGGAGACGATTCAAAGTACAGGGACATGCCCGAGCCCGCCTGTGTCCTCAAGCTGTCCTGGGAGGACGTCGTGCTCAAGCTCGGCGGCCGGCTGAACAGGATGCCCACGCGGGAGGAGATAATCGAGGTGTTCGATGACTGCAAAAAGTCCATCAAAGACAACGAGTACCTGCACGAGGTATTCTGGGATATAATAGGAGACAGGGCGGCCGACTTTAATCCCGAGGATGACGAGGATTGAGTTCGGATACGTACGGCAGCCTCATGTGCGATAACTGCGGCCACTCTGTTCCCATAGAATCACCTACAGACCACCACCGCAGGTGTCCTGCCTGCCTTGAGGATGACGGCTGGACCAGAACAGGGGGATTGCGGGATTGAGCCTGACTGACAAATACAAGACAAGGGAGGCCGACGAGATCGAGGAGGTCTTCAAAAAGGCGTTTGGATCCGGCGCGCAGAACATAGTGGCACGCGACCACTACGGATATGTCGACGGCATACACCGCATCAGCGTCCGCGTGGATCTGGACATCAAGACCGTCAACTCTGTGCCGCCGCACAGGAAGCTTGGCGGATACGAGCTTGGAGGCATCATAGTCAGCAGGAGTCGCGACTGCATCATCCTCTACTATGACGAGGCAGACTGCGATTGCACGCTGCCTGAGGCCCAAGTGAAATGTCAGGGCGCACCATGCCGCTGACATACTGAAAGAAACCAACGGAGGAAGAAAATGAGCAAACTTGAAAACCAAATGGAACCTAGGGCGGCCTTCTGGCTGCGTCGCGAGGACGTTTATGCGCACCTGATGGAACGGCTTAGAAGAAAGCCGACTGAAGACGAGGTCAAGACGGCGTTCGAACACGCCGCCAATGGATTTGACGATGGAAGTGACAATGATCAATTCCAGCGCCTGCTTAGCCAGCTTGTCCTTGAGGCCATCGGGTGGAACCAAATGAAGGTCGAGAAGGAATGGTCCCCATTCCCATAACGACCGGCGAATCCGACAAACAGGGAGGAAAACAAATGGAATGTATAAAATGCAAGACAGACGTGACGCATCACTTTGCTGTGTTCTGCGCGCATCCAAAATGCTCGTCGGCAAGGCCGGCCGGGCAGCCTGCGGTATGCCTTGAGAGGAAACACCACAACTGCATGTGCATGGCGTGCGCCGAGGGCATACCTGCTGCACAATGAGCACGAGACTTTTTTACGGCCCGCATGCCGGGTCGCCTGCCCAGGCATTTGCAGACGACTTTGCGGCTACCGTGGAGAAATGCCTGGCACTGTGCAAATGGGACGTGCACGGCGACGTGTTCGGATTCCTGGATCACCGCGTAAAACCCGACTCGGATCGTCACGTCTGGGTGAGCGTCCAGTTCTATGACAATTCCATGAAGGGGATAGCCGCTCATCCCGTGAGGATCGAAGGCTGGGACGGAATTCGCCTCCGTGACCAGTATGCCGAGTTTGCAGTGCAGGCACAGTCATCATGACGCCGCCTGAGAACACGCTTGCAGTCACCGTGTGCGGACACAAATACGAGATAGTGTACAACGAGTCGCTGAGCTACTTTGGCATATCGCATCCTGATCTGGACATGGACTTTTTTACACAGGGCGATTCGGCAAACCACATAGCAAAGAATGCAGGACTTGACGAAGACGGATCGTGGGATCCGGAGGCCATAGTCCAGTATGTCGAGGGCTGCGGCGCCCTTGAAATCCCAAAATAAGAGGAGGCAGATACAATGGAAGCAATAGCAACATACGTAAACAAAAAGGGGGAAAAGCTCTCAGTATTCCATGACGAGTGCGCCGAGTCCCCGAGGGATTGGAGCAACCTCGGAGTGATGGTGTGCTACCACCCGGACTACAACCTTGGCGACGTCGAGCTTGACCGTAACTCGGCTGCCCACCCGCTGTGCGCAAACTGCGACATGTACAAGTGCGACTGCGAGTGCGAGAGGTTCGTGCCCGAATGGCTGCGCGGCGCGCGCAACATACACCACGTGTACATGTACGAGCATTCCGGCGTGGCACTGAGCACCAGGAAGGAGGAGTTGTGGCTTGACCCGCAGGGATGGGACACGTCCTTTGTTGGCTATATCTTCACGACCGACGAGAAGATCAGGGAGATCTACGGCGATGATGATGTCCCCGCCGACGAGGAGATTGACAGGCACCTGAAATCCGAGATCAAGACATACTCGCAGTACCTCAACGGCGAGGTGTACAGCTATGAGGTCACAAAGGAGGAGCCATGCGGCTGCGGCCAGCTGTTGACTGAAATCTCGATGGACTCGTGTGCCGGCTTTTATGGCATCGAGGACATACTTGAGGAGACCGGGTTCACAGAAAGCGACGAGGTGTGAGATGGTCGTTGACGCAACAGGGATGGCAGTCATCATCTCCGCCGCAGAGCGCCTAGCCGGACTGTACTCATCAGACAGCGTGAGGAAGGGCGCCGCACCGTGGGCTTGAAGGTAGACACTGAAAGCTGGAAAGGAAGGATAGTTGCCAGCCGCTTCCTGATTGCGCTGGTCATCTCAGGAGTGTTCCTTCTTGCCATTGGAGTTGCGGCTCCGTACACCGAGATACAGGTGGCCGTCGGGGCGACGTTTATTATCGCCGGTGCCGTAGCAATATACATGATGTTTACGACATCTGATGTGGCACAGAAGATCTACGAGCGCTTTGACAAGCTTGACGATACGCTGAAATCCCACACCGAAATCCTCAAGGAAATGACATCATCCATGAATCGAAACCACGGTGAGATGATGGGCGTTCTGGAAAGGATAGAGAAAAAGCTCTGATGGGCCGGAAAAACATCCCGGTATGGGAAGAAGGGAGGCTGATCACACATGGTGTGTAACATATGGACGTTCTGTCTTGGCGGCGTACCCATGGAGCCCGGAAAGCAGAGGGAGGGCCAGCTGTGGATCAACGCGCAGCACCTTGTCACCTGCAGACACCCCGACTGCAGGAGGCGCCTTGCCGCCTACAAGACCTGCCAGTCCAAAATAAAATACATCGAAAGGGCCGAAAGGCTGGCAGCGCAGTGGAGAAGAAAGAAAAAGTCCGGCCAGAGGCCCGCAAATGAGGCCCCTGCCTGACATCCAATCGTTGCGCCTGACCGAACACGCGGCGCGAAAAAACATGACACAACCGGAGGAGATACTATGAAAGAAAATGTAAAACTGCTGATGCAGATTGGAGACTCCATGCTGGAGGGACGGCATGAGTCCTCCCACCCCAGGCCGTACAACCCCCACAAGGGAACGGCCAGGGTGGTATTCAACATGATGACGGAGAGCACCGGGGCATCACTCCTGGACTCTGGAGAATACTATGGCAGAAAGTGGCAGTCAAACCGCAAGAACGGGTTTGATACTGCCCCGAACGCCTGGCCGTCGTTTGATCACGACGGGAAAATCGACGGAATATGCGTAAACACGTTTGCGCTGCTCTGCGACTATCTGGACTATGACGACGCGCTTCAGAAGCGGTTCATGCGCTGGTGCGCCAGGACTGATCCCGACAACCAGAAGGCGTGGCTGGAATCCATGGAGGAGTTTGCCGACTCTGTTGATTCGGAGTACGGCGTGTGCAACACCTGCAACGACGAGCACAGCCTCATGGATGTCGTGCAGTTTGTCCGGTTCACCGACGAGGACGGCGAGACGGGCATACTGCTGCAGTACCACGGCGGGTGCGACCTGCGCGCCGGATACACGAGGCCCAGGGCGTTCCGCGTAAATGACATGGACTGCTTCCTGTCGGCCATGGACTCTGCCTCCGCAGGATGCAGGTGTGGAACAGTATACCTGTATTCCGGCTGCCTGGAGTCCGATGACCTTGAGGAGGACGGGTTCCCAGAGTCATGGATCCGGGACGGCAGGAATGCCGTATGTACAGAGTGCGGCGAGCGTGTCTGGTTTGACATGCATCAGCACTAGCATGCTGGATTCTGTGACCGAGACCTTTGCCTCGTGTGAATGTGGGAGCGTGTACGTGAGGGCAGGTGAGCTGACGTCCATGGAGTTTGGCGCCGGCGGTGCGTTCCCGGAGTCGTGGGCCAGGTGTTCCGGGTGCGGCGACCGCGTCGCGTTTGGCATGTCCCAATGACTGCGACAATCGGCGAGCTGTTCGGACCCCTTCCAATGAGGGACGACTACAGACGGTGGTTTGAGGAGCGCGCCACGGTATTCACCGAGGTCGACTCCGAGGAGAGCAGCCGCCTGGCGCGCTTGTGCAAGATGCAACAGTGCTATGCCAACTGCGCAAGAAACGAGTTCGGCGGGCTTGACTACTATGAGGGGTTGGTGATGGTTCCATCACTCGGGATTCCCATAGATCACGCGTTTCTGGTCAGAGGCACAAGGGTCGTGGATCCGACGCTCGCAATAGGGGACCGCATCGAACGGGGAACCGCCTGGGCAGGCATCAGGATCAAGAATGCCTTAAGGCGCGCAGCAGACTCGGCCGGCAGAAAGTTCGGGCCACTTCTCTGGAGGGAATACTCTGATGGTTTTCCACACGAGTGACACTGATCCCTGCAATGCTGACTATCTGCGCGATCCCGTCATGCGCAAGATATGCGGCATCCGGCTCATGGTCGGCAAGTGCGGGATGGACGACATCATCAGGGCGTGGAATACCGGATGCTTCCGGAGCCGCCGGGAGCTGTTTGTCGCATGCGCAGAGCCCGGGGACGTGTCGGCTGCCGCCGAAAAGACCGGCCGCACCCTCAAGGAGTTTGTCGGTGACGTGGCCTGCCACCGGTGGAACGAGTCGTGCCACTCCGGCATGTTCCGGCTGGAGGACGTCTTTGCAAGACACGTCTCGGCCTCTGACGGCCTGAGTCCATACCAGTAGTGATGACTACTACAACCGAACCCAATGGAACGGCAGGGCGCCTGATCCCTGCAGAAATGATGCCTGTACGCTGTCTGCGGCAGATGCAGTCGCCGTCATCCTCATCATCACGGATGGCGACTATAGCACCCGTGGCCCGTCCCAGGCTTAAATACAGACCAGAATGATTGGAGGTATACGCGATGGAAGACTATAGATTCGCAATACGAGAGATAATGGGCCTCCGGCATCTTGCAGACACGGTTCTTACCGTCTCGGAGATGACCGGCCCCAAGATAGACGGCAGGCAGTACTATATCAATACGACCTACCGCCTTGGAAGCGACAAGCGCACCGGCAAAAACGACGTCGGGATACGCAAGACCAAGGGATTCAGCCTGTCGGCACAAGACATTGACGGCCTGATTGCCCTGCTACAAAGGATAAAGTCCGGCGGCCCCGGGGGCTGCTACTATGACGTCTGCACCAGGTGCACTGCCACCGACGACCGGATAGTCCTGCACAAGAAGGATACTGTCGACTCGCCTGCCCGGTGCCCTGCAGAGAATAGTGCTCCTGACGGCGGCGCCTTTGTGGTGAAATAGTTGGACTGTAACACCGTAATCCTTGAGGAGCGCGACGACCTCCTCATAATCCAGGACAGTAATGGCGTTACAACAATCCCAAAGACCGCATACCACGTTCTCCGCATAAGGCACTATTCGGGGAACAGGATATTCTATGACTTTGGGGTCGGGGCCGTAAAGGAGACGTATGACGACGGCGTGTTCAACTGCTGGCTGCACGGCCGGCAGATACAGATAGCCGACGGCGACGGCATCGCCCGGGCAATCCAGTCCGGCGGCTCCGAGCAGTATGCCGACCTGTTTGAGAAGTGGTACGACGCCAAGATGCAGGCCGAAGTCATAGATATCGTTGCCAGATCGTTTCCGGGGCGCGTCAACCACGTCGGCGACGGCTACGAGATAGACGACCTGTTCCGCGTCGATTCCCACGGCGTGTCCTGGCGCAGGGACGGGAGCGCGTGGCTCCACCTGTGCCTCGTGGCCAGGACCGATGGCGCGCAGAACCGGATCGGGCTTGCAGATGGCACTAACGTCAAGATAAACGCGGTAACGATGACCATCATCGCAAAGATGATGTTCCTTCTCAACCCGGATCCCAAAGACGGCGTGTTCATGGGCCAGCTTGACGGCATGTGCGCAAAGCACGTCATCCACCTGGCCCGCGAGGCCCCGGCATCCCGTGATGCATAACAGGTTCGCTGCCAGACTCGGAGGCGCGTCATAGATGGCGCTGCCTGCCATCCTGATTGCCAGCATACTTGACGCGCTTGCGGCAGCCGGCCGCGTGCCGCTTCTGAGGCGTCTTTACTTAAAGGCCGGATTCAGGGGCCGCGAGTCATATATGCATGCCAAAGACTCGACGCGCTGCACGCTTGACGGACTGGGGCCAGCCCCGCCCTCCGGCGCGTACGCAGTCAAGGTGTCCATAATGGTTCGTATACTGCATGTTTTGGCAAGCCTTGGATGCGTGCATATCATACTGGCAATGCTGCATACGAACGACGAGGCCACCAAGAGGGCCTATCGGATCTGCATCCGGACGCACCGGAAGTTCAGATCCGTGATGTACGGCCGCACGGGAACCGTGCGGTCCAGAAGACAGAGACAAAAAGGAGAATGATAAAATGATCCAACAAAAAACCATATCAAGATACAACAAAAGTTTCCTTGACGGAACGACAATCCCCCAGACCGTAAGAACGGTCAGGGCAGACTCTCTTCTGCAAAAGAAGGAAGAGTCACTCAGAAAAAACACGGCTGCCGTCTTCGTAAGATACAGCGGAGAGGTGTACGGCTGCCTGCTAAGACAGCTTGTCCCGGAGAATGCGGAGCTTGTCCGGGACGATTCCGGCCAGGTATGCGGGATTCCCGCAGTTGCCGGCGGATAACCCTCCTGTAGGCATGTCACAGACACGAAGCAGGCTCTCCATCAAGAGGAGGGAGAGCTTCCGCAAGTACGGAATCAAGACGTACGGCATACATGCAAACGGCAAGGACTGGGGCAAATACCAGTTTATAGAGAGAAAGGGCGAGCCCATCGCCATTCTCTCAGACAAGTACCAGGTGCTTCCAAACGAGCTGGTCATAGAAAAGGCAGACCGCATGGCAGAAAAGCTTGACGCCAAACCGTTTGTCTTTGATGACCGCCAGTGGTTCTCAAGGTACGAGGTACACGATCACGTCCTTGCAAGCAAGAACCTTGCAAGCATGTCGGCGCTGTACACGTTCCGCGAGGGCGTGGACATAACCGGCGAGGGCGACCGCGTGAACCTGGGATACAGCGTCGGAAACGCGATCGACGGCTCGAGATCCTTCAGTGTTGCCATCTTTACCTTCAGGGAGGTATGCAGCAACTTTATGCTGCACCTCCACTCTGAAAAAATGCTCAAGGTGGTAAACGGCGAGAAGATAACTGCAAACCTCGGGCTGAACAAGACGCAGACACTGGCATCCGTCTCCAAGAGACACACAAAGTCCCTGAACACGAAGACCGTCCTGCCGGCAATCAAGCAGGTCATAAAGTCTGCTGATGCCGTCATCCGCAGCTACCGCGCCATGAAAAAGGCCGAGCTTCTCGAAAAACAGGCAGCAAAGGTCGTAAGCCACATGCCAAAGCGCGTCTATGGCAAGCTGCCCTACATAGAAGTCGACCCGGAAAACAACAAGGTAGCCATAACGCAAAAGGTCTCGCAGTGGAAGGTGTTCAACGATTTGACGCAGGCCATCTCGCATGGCAGCGGAAGCTTTGGCTCCACCATGGAGCAGATGAGGCGCGTCGATGCCATATTTGCCGCCCACGGCAGGAGGGGCGCGTAACATGCCTTCCACAGATATCAAGATGGCAGACGTGAATCCCGGCAAATCGCACCACAAGTCATGCAAGATGTGCCTCAAGGTTACCGTATGCCAGGCATATGCGCTGGCCAGGGCCACCAACGACCAGTTTGCCTCGATCGACTTTATCGAGCTCAAAAGGCCCGTCATCGAGAGTCCCGAGTCCCTTGCAGAACACTGCAAGGAGTACTGTCCGCCGGACTCTGAGCTGTTCCAGCCGGTGACGCTTGCAGAGAAGGCAGACCTCGCATAGGGACGGCATAAAAATGTCCAATAACGCAAGGCTGCAGTGCAACAACGAGGAATGCCCGGGCCGCGACGTCTGGGAGCCCTCGTTTGTCATGCACACGTACCATATAGAGGAGCATGACTATCATCTGGATTCCGACGGCAGCGTCGGCGACCACATTGCAGACTCTGAGGAGTACGACGGCAGGGCCACAGGTATCATACACGGTGTGAGATGCCAGCACTGCAACAAGGACGTAGAGATTCCGCAGGACTGGTATAACATAAATCCCGCAATGTGGGATCCGGACCTGCAGATAAGCTGGGCAATCCGGCAGGACCGCAGGATTCCCGAGAACGTAGCAAGAGGTAAATGGAAAAAATGACAAAAATACTAAAAGAGGACAGGTTTCAGAAAGGCGAGGACGAGATCGCAGAATCATATCCTGATGCGGACTCTGCGATAAAGGCGCTGACTGGCTCCCTCAAGGAGTATCCAGTCGAGCTTACCATCTCCGAGTTTGACTCGATCAGCTGGACCGCAGACGATCAGTTCGGCCTTGATGATCCCAGGCACAATGACGAGATTGCGCGTGATGTACTAAAGTTTGCCAAAAAGACCGGCGGGCAGATCTATACGCAGGTGGATTCTGATGACGATAAGGGCGACGGCACGCTATACTCACGCGGACTGCGGCTTGTGAACCGTACCGGAATATACTGGGTCGTAAAGCTGGAAGGGTACAAGGTTGACAACAGTTGAGCTGTACCATGCCTGCAAAAGAAGACAGAAACTACGGGAGCTGATAACGCCATGAGTCACAGAAAGTGGAATGTCAAAATAATCCTGCCTCCAGTCTGTGCGTACACCGAGGAGGAGGCAAACGCGATCGTCGTTGACATGCTTGCCCGCGGAAGATACGACATCGACGTTGCAAAGGCACCATGTGACGGACAGAAGGATGATGCTACTACTACTGCTGCTACTACTACTGCTGCTGCTGCCGCAGACATGGTACCGGATCATCCCACACCGAAGGAAAGAATCGCGAGGATCACCGGCGGCCAGCCCACGGTATTCTTTCCCGACTGCACGGGCCTTCTAGAACAGGAGGAAGAGGCAAAAGCAGAGGAGCAGTACCGCGCGACTGAGGCAGTCTTTGCCACGGCATTCCCTGGCGCCAAGGTCTCCATGATCAACGACGACACGGTAACCGTCATGGCAGAGTCCACGCGCATACCCGACGCTATCCCCGGCTGGAGGATCCACGGGGTTAATGGCTGGAAATCCAAGGCATGCATAATCTACAAGGCGGTAGACAACTGATGTCCGATCCAAGGCATGTGGCATGCTCGCGTGTCCCTGAGAATGCCGGATCCCTGCAGACCGGACGAATGGTGATTGACGAGAACAGGAGAGATGAGAAATGAAATGGATTCAAAGACTGGAGAGACTGGAGAGACTGACTGACTCCGACTATGGCAAGGAGGGATTTGGCGAATACAGTGACGCCGTCCGCCTGGCCGAGGAGTGGGAGACATGCGCAGTCGGCGAGATCCTCGAGATGGAGGACGGCGCAGACTACAAACTGATGGGCAGATACCCGGACGTCGCAGAGATGGGAAGGAGGTTCGAAAGACTGGTAGCAAACGGCGAATTCCGTAAAGCCAAGGTACTTTATCACAAGATCAAAGATTACGTCAGGGCAGAAGACAATACGATAAAGTACGTACGAACGCTGCGCGAAAAAGAGGCGCGGAGGGAAGCCCTTGCGCAGGAAGCTGCACAACGTGAGGTAATGCAGGCAGAAGCCTTGGAGCAGGACGACCGAGATTGACTGACAGGCTTGCTGAATACTGGAACGGCATGACGTCAACTGCCAAATACGAACTCCTGGAAGGCATAATCGAGAACATCGAATTATGCAACTTTGACATCCTGGAAGATCCCGTCAAGGATCTCCTGCGAATGTTTGCAGACGTACCGGAGGCAGACTGCTGATGGTCACCAGAGAGCGCACACACGCCATCCAGTTCCGGGACGGGGTAGAAGTGTCAGCCGTGGAAGAACTTGATGAATTTTTGAAAAATAAAAAGATAATGCCGTCAGAAATCATATCGGTACAGCAGAGCGGGGTATATTCCCCAGCGGATGGCGGCATCCTTGCGATGATCCTGCTGGTCTACGTCTCGCTGGATGAGGAGGCCGGTGACTGATGACGACTGATTTAGAGAAGATACAGCCGGTAGACCGCAGCGTGCGGCTCCCGTCAGACTGGAAGTCCGAATGCTGCGGTGCCGGCATGACGGAATACGAATACGTCGACGGCGGCCTGCCGCACTGCATGAACATCTGCAACAGGTGCAAGAACAGGAGCAGGAGGGCCTAGGAACATGTCCGCCTGCGATACATGGGAACATACAATGGAGGATCAAACTATGATTCACAACGAAATGGAAAGACCGTACGACTGCTGTTATATCAGCGGCCACGATATCGGAGCTGCGCGCAGGTGGTACCTGCACTACATTGCAGCGACTGCCGCCACGACTGCCGGACGGCGGTCATAGGCATGGCATACACGCACTACTGGCGCGTGGCGCCGGAGCTTGATCCGGCGGCGTTTGCAAGGATTGCCGCCGACTTTGAGGACATGGCCGCCCCCATCGAGCACCTCGGCGTTGATCTTGCCGGCGGCGACGGGCAAGGCGGGCCTGTCATAAGAGGCGGGCAAGGCGGGCAGGTACTGTTCAACGGGCGCAGCAGGCGGCGCGTCCATCCACACGAGCCCCCAAGGCCGGGAACGGCTGCCGGATGCATACTGGAGTCTGACTGTGACGGCGACCTCTCGTACGAGACGTTTGCGCTTGCGCAAAAGACTGACGTGTCAGATCCCAGGCGCCTCGACAACGGCAGGATCTTCAGGTTCTGCAAGACCGCACGCCGGCCGTACGACATTGCAGTCAAGGTCTGCCTGATAATAGCAGACCGCCATCTCGGAGACGCCATCAGCATAGGCTCTGACGGCGGCATGGATGACTGGCAGGATGCAATGCTCCTGTGCCAGCACTTTCTGGGGTACGGTGCCGGCTTTGTCCTGGAGGAACTGAAATGACCGATCCTGCACCCGGCCAGATCCGGGATTCCGGATTCGTCATAACCCGCACCAATCTGTCGCCGTACGACTGGGCACCCAATGTACGCCAAGAGGAAACGGCTCCGGACGACGTCAGATACATCTGGTATACGGATCCCGGACACGGCTGGCTCAGAGTCCCGCTGGCCGAGCTTGACAGGCTCGGCATCCGTGACAAGATGTCCGTGTGCAGCTACCGCAGCGGCGGCTATGCATACCTGGAGGAGGACTGCGACGCCCTGGCGTTCATCGATGCCAAGAAGGCCCGGAGGGAGTGGCCCGATGGCGAGATACCCGAGACGCATACCGACTCCCCGTCACCGGTACGCGGCATGGACAGGCTTTGAGCCCGGCATCCATGGCCGGCCTGCCTGCCGGAATGAGCGCGATTCAGACGGGCTCCCTGCCGGCAAGGATGTCCGACTGTCAGCTGTACGGCCGCGACGACCTGCTGCACTTTTGCAACATGTCCAACGCGCTGCGGTGGAGCCGCAGGTACGGCGGCGCCGTATATGTCAGGGACGAGGCGGACCACAGGTACCACCACGACTGGATAGTCACGAGGCGCAGCACCGGCGGCGGTGGCGGGGTCGCATTCGTTGTTGGCAGCATTGGCGACTGGACCGAGGAGATGTACGACGGGTACGCCGCGATAACCGGCAAGGATCTCAGATCCGGCAGCCGCGCGTGGCCCAGGATGGGATACACCGACGACTATGTTCCGGATCCCGTGGGTGACTCCCCGCCTGATCACGTGGAGCGCATGGCCGACATAGAGGGCTATGAGACCGCGGACATGGCCGAAAGGCGGCCACCTGGCTTCTGGCGCGGGCCCGAGGACGTCAACTCGGAGCACGTCAGGGCCATGTACTCTGGCGGAAGCGACAGGACCCCGGCAAGGGATCCGTCGTTCCTGTGGTTTGCGGCCAGGTTCGGCATGTCGCGGATGCTCGGCCTGGACTGGCAGCCGTGCAATGGCGAGTTTCCCGACAGCATGGCGCTGGACTTTGTGGAAATCGAGGGGGCAAACGACTCGCTCTCAAACTATGCCGACAACCTCACCGACGCCGTGGCAGTGTACGCCGCACGCAGGGGGCTGCCTGCCAGAAGCGCGCGGAGGTTCATCCTGATGCCCGACGGCTCCATCATACGCGCCGGAAAAAACACCGACCGCATATTCGGCGGGGCCTGGCGCATGGCATCCATGAACGTCCGCGCCCTTGCACGCGCGCGGCGCGAGTTCGGCGTGAGCAACACCTGGATTGCGGAGAACCAGACGCGCATGACAGTCGTCGACCTAGACGGGGATATACGCGTCAACCGCACCCCCACAAGGCCTCAGATGGAGACGCTGAGGAGGCTGGTACGCGAGACGGGTGCCGACAGGCAGAGCTTCCGCGACGCGCTGGTCGCGACTGACAGCGTGAGGGACGCCCTTCCCACAAGGAGACTGCAGTATGCGTACCTCAACGCGTACGCCTCGGCAGTCTTTGCCCCCCGCGACGGCCTGCCGCTGCAGGATGCCGCCGAGGCGTGCCCGGCAGGAGGCCTCGCACCATGAGCGACATCGTGGAGATAAACTCGCAGATCGACACCCTGATACGCGGGATATATGACGATCTGGCGCACGGCGGAACCGGATTCCGGTGCGTGGAGACCGACGGGAGGCGCGTCTGGCTCTCGGTGTTCTTTGGGCCTGATGATGCCATACCCGGCACCACGCGCCTCTTCAAGATCGACTGCGACAGGTTCTCCTTTGGGGATCACCTGGAGAACAGCCGCGCCTGCGGCAAATACGAGGTAATCCACGAGATCACCTCCGGCGGCGGCGGCAAGGAAGAGGAGGATGCGTTTGCAGGGTACGTCCCGGCATCGCCTGAGGAAAAGCTAGCAGCAGGGCTCAGGGAGGATGCCAGGGCGGTGATCATACCAAACACCGACATCCTCCGTACCATGAACTTTGTAGAGGACGAGATTCATGACGCCCAGGAGCTGTACTATGAGACATACGCCAATTCAGTACTTCCTAGATGTACTTTTGCAGACCCGACACGGCACCTCCGCTACTTTCCGCGATCGTTTACAAACGAGTCGGCCGCATCGACAATGCACGCGACAAACAGCATCATGGTAAACCCCTTCCCTCCTGCAAATCCGTCCCACTTGGATTCCACGTCTATGAACACGGCAGTCCTCCACAGGTTGTACAGTATGACAGACATATAGAACAGCAGCAGCCTGACGACCGGGGAATTGCTGCACGTCTTGCCCATTATCCCCTTGATCACCCTGAACCCGGTCTCGATTCCCCACCGACTGCGGTACTCCTCCGGTATCTGCTCAATGACTGCCTCTGCACTTTTAGCAGACATGTTGGTGGCAAAGACCAGATACCTGTCGGCTATGGTCTCTTCTGCCTTGTCCTTCTTTGCTGCTGCCGTGCCGTCCTTTTCTACCTCGTCCTTTTCCACAATGACTAGCCTGAATGTGGCGCTCTTGCCGTCCTTGTTGGTCATTGTATATTTTGATACCGCACCGCGTTCTCCGCGGTCATGCTCCTCTATTGCCGCCACTATCCTCCTGTTCTTGACGGCAGGCATGATGTAGCTGCCCGTGCTTGTTTCTGCAGCCCTCATGCAGTCCACGTTAAAGAACCCGCGGTCATACAGGAACGTCTTGATCCTCATCCCTGATCTGGACGCCTTGCGGATCATTTTAGGCACGAAATCGGCCAGTTTTGCCTCTTTTGGAAGCTGCAGCGAGGAAAGCACGAGGTCAGACCCGTCATCTGATCCTATTCCGTGCATGGTAATGTGCGAGAGAAACGTCGACGTGCCGTTCTTGGGCTTTGACTTTCTGGCGATATCCTCCAGGCCCTTGCCATAGTATTCCACGTCGGTAACGTCCACTGCCACGACGTCCGTGTTGTGCAGCATGCCTGACCTGCGGGCGCACCTTACCGTATGCTGCAGCATGGAGCTGCACCACTTTTGCGCATCATCCAGGCTGACGCCCCGGATCGCCTTTAGGATCCAGTCCGGACTAGGCGTACGGCAACTATACGCGCCGCCCTTGGAGGCAGCCCCGTCGTCATGCTGCTGCCTGCTGCATTTTGAGGCCCGCCTGCGAAGGTGCGTCACGGCAGATTCTGCAAACATCCTCCTCTCAGACATGAAATATAGAACGCGCAGTGCGTCGATGTGGTCATACACTGCGTTGCGACTCTTTGAGACGGCCAGCCCGAGCTTGGGAAACCGCCGTCGCAATGTTTTAAACTGTCTCGATGTTATGTCAAACTGGTGTGCAAACACGTCGTTTTGTGTTGGTATCATGATGATGGTTGGCACACCGCCTGATCTATAGTATGATGGTCAAAAAATCTCGGCAAATTGCGTAATTATCGTGCCTGCAAAAGTACATCGAGGAACTACTGAATTGACGGGCATGACCGTCAGACAGGGGATCCCGCAGTGCCGCCCGGCCGGGCTGCCTCCGGGGACCCGGCCCGCCATCACCACATCCGGCGGGACAAAACAAGAAACAGGAGATGACACAATGAACCAGACAAAGCATGATGCCGGCGGGACTATGAGATCCTCGCCCGGCAAATACTATGTATCGGCAGAGTTTGACTACCGGTTTGAGGGGCGGGACTATTACCGCCTTGTCCTCATGAGGGGGACTGCCGGCTGCATCAGGAGCTCAAAGTCCGTAAAGGCCAGCGACTCCGTGCGGCTTGGAAGCCAGCCATACAACGGGCTGTGCGAGCGGTTTGACGCGATGGCACAGCGCCTCAACGACGGCAAGACGACGGAGGCAGAAGAGCTGAAATCCGCGGCGGAGGCCCCATGACGCGCCAGGTATCTACGATGCAGGCACCTGCCGTGCTGCGCCGGGACGGAATGGCCGTGATACGCGAGATCCTCCGCATGGAGGAGGAGGAGGGTGTCCACGGCGACTATGGCCGGCAAGGCCTTGCGGCACAGGACGTCCTGGACGAGTATGATACCGTCCAGCGGATGGCCGCCATGTGCGCCGGAAACATCCGGACGCTGATCAGGTGGCGCGCCGGGAGGACGCCCGGAAGATGGCAGTGGCTCTCGCCGTTTATCGCAGGCGGCCCGCCGTATACGGTCTTTGATGACCACAACATGGGCTTTGTGACAGACGCCTACAAGGGGCGCGCCGCAGTGATGCTCATCGGCCCCGGCGACTTTTTATCGCTTGCCGATCCGCACGGGACTGCCAGCCTTCGCGAGCATACCATCGAGAGGCTCTACAAGAGGATGAGCGCCTGCCAGACGATAGACACGCCGTACCTCATGATGGACGAGGACGGGCGCATATTCGGCCACGAGGGACGCCACAGGGCGACTGCTGCGCGCAGGTACGGCATGCGGCTGATGCCGGCGTACCTGTACTCGCATCATGCCGTCATATCCGATGACGAGATGCGCATGCTTGCTAGCGGACGCATCAGGGACGTCATGCGCATGCGCGGCAAAAAAGACAGAAAGGGAGAATGATAAAATGACCCAGAAAACAGTAGCAAAATACGACGGAAGGTTCCTTGACGGAACGTCGATTCCAGGGGCGGCCAGGACCGTAAAGGCCGCATCCCTCCTAAAGACGGGGGATTGTACAACACTCAAAAAGAACACCGCCGCAGTATTCGTCAAATATGGCGGAGAGGTGTACGGCTGCCTGCTAGGACAGCTTGTCCCAGAAGACGCAGAGCTTGTCCGCGACAAGTCCGGCCAGGTATGCGGCATTCCCGCAGTCGCCGGCGGATAGCGGCATAATTGACTGTCAGCTACCGGTACGCCGGTTCCAGCGTGATGGAAAGCTGGACATACCCTGAGAGGATGACACTCGAGGATTCCGAGGATTCCAGATGGATGGTATCCCGCCGGTTCATGCCGCGTGATTACAAGAATCCTCTCATGGGCGCCGCCGAGTTTGCACACGAGATCGACGGACAGGCATACACAGAGATCAGCCTCGACGGCAATGGAGACCGCGCATACGCAAGGGGGTTTGTCCTGCACGGCAGGACCGGCACCTATCTCGTGGTCAGAAAAAACGACAGACACCCCATGGAGGAGTGATGATATAATGATTCGAATAGGAGAAAGGCCGGAATCCGATCCGGTAGATGCCTTTGGCATGAAGCTCAACAAGTTCATCGGCCCTGACGGAACCGGGCACCGCGGGCTGATACTTGCGATAAACGACAGGCAGAGCTGCGCCGTCGTCCTGTGCATGACAGGCAACACAGAACATGGAAAGAGATATCTCATAAGGGAGAGATCCCCTGACGAGTATCCCGTCGTAGTAAGGGAGATTGCAGGCATCCCCTGCGGCGGCAACTGGATTGTCGTACCGGCGGCCGCCTTGGTGTCCCCTGCCATGACGGTGGCGGCGACTACTACTGTTTCCGACGGAGACCGGTAATGTCCGATCTTGCATGTGCCTCCATGGAGGAGAGACTTGACCGGCTCCGGGACGACCTGGAAAAGTTCCTCGAAAAGCCCAATATAGCCGGGACCATCGACGAGTTCTACGGGTACGAGGAGGAGTATTCCGGCCTCTGGATGTCCGGAGAGGGCGGCAACCTGAGGGACGGTGTTCCCGTGTGGGACTATTACAGCCTGTATGACGGCTCCGAGGAGATCAACAAGCTTCTGGCAAGGCACCACGCGCACTTTGAGTGGCACGATGCCGGAACCGTCATGGTGTACCTTGACAGTATTGACTGATGGAATCCGTCTGTCCGCACCGACTATGTGCGGCACTGGAATCTGGAGACACGCCGGGGATAATGCAGCCATTCTGTCTGCTGTTTTTGCAGAAGGTGGCTGGAAGAAAGGTCAGGGGGACCGCTGAAGAATGAAGCAAAATGACGGGGAGACAGACACGGTCTTCAAGTGCGTCGAATGCGGCACGGAAAAGACACTGCCTGGCACGTATCGCGCAAATGCCGAAATCCTGAACATCTGCGCAAACCCGGCATGCCCCAACCAGCATCTGAAATTCTGCAGGCGTGCGGAGGCGCTGGAAAGCAATGACTGATGAGATGCCCGTAGTATTGCCGGGGATCATCTGGGAATCAATCAAGAAGGCCGGGGTAAAACTTCCGGCAGATGCAGTCAAGGATGCGGATGTAAAGCCGGACGGCGAGGATCTCGTGATCACCCTGAGATGTGGCTGGAAGGACTTGATGAGGAGGATGTCGTGACCCCCAAGATGACAAAGAGGGAACTGGAAGACGTGCAAAAGGCGTACCTGAAGGCATTCCAGGACAGACTGCTGGCAGTGAAAAACGACAGTTGCCGGAGCCGCGTGACGCTGATCGTAAGGCATTCTGAGGGTCCCGAGCCTGTCAAATGTCTCCCTGACGTGCCAGGCTGGCTTGTCCGTGGCGCGACAAAGAAGGATGACGGATTCCACATATATCTGGAAAAAGAGGAGGATGAGGACTGATGAGGACTGAAGGAAAGAAGAAGGAAAAGCAATGGCCACCGATCTTGACAGGATAAAGCCGATAGACTGCGGCATCCGGCTTCCGCCGGCATGGAAGTCCGAATGCTGCGGTGCCGACATAACCACATACAGCTATACAGACGCCGGCATCCCCCACACCATGGAAATATGCGACAAGTGCGGGATGAAAAGCGGGATGACTGAAAAAGATGCCTGAGGTACTCGAACAATCCATAAACCTTCTGGCAGATGCATGCGCTGATGCGATACGTGGCAGTTACGATGTTGCGTGGCACCGGCGCGGTCCCGGCAACTGGGAGGCTGTAAACTATAACACCATGGACAGGCGTCCTGATCCGGACTTTGTATTCTCCGGCGAGTTTATGGGCAAGAGGCTGGACTCCTCCAAGATAAGGCGGTTCGTCGCAGACGTGCTGGCCGAGCTTGAAAAGCCCTGACTGCACCGGCATGGCCGGGACCAGCTTCTGCCGCTGCCTGCATGCCTTGCGGCAAGTCCGGATATGGTGTCTGACCCGTACCTGCATGGCCGGGGCCTGCACCCGCCGCCGCACCCTTTCCGGATGACGATACATAGAGACACAGACATGGAGGAACCGCATACACGATGAGCAAGAAGAAGAAGAAGAAATACTACACCCCTGTAATCGCGACCGAGGGCCCCGTCGCCATGGAGGCCCCCGGAAACGCCGGAGGAGCACTCCCTCCAGGAACACGCGACGGGTTCATCGACACGTCGCTTGAGAGCGACGTCGTAGCACAGAGGATATCCAGGGATCTGTATGCCAGCCCTGCGTCCGGAATTCGCGAGCTGTATGCCAACGAGGCCCGCGCGTGCCGCACCGCAAGAAGGGAGCACGGTGCCGCACCTGAGATATTCCTTTCGGTGGATACTGACGAGCGTAGGATCGTGCTTGAGGGCCGTGACAGCCTGGGCATGTCCTGGGAGGTCTTCCGTGACGTATACTGCGTGCTTGGCCGCTCTACGAACTTTGACGGAAAAGAGTCCGGCCAGTTCGGATTCGGGCGCGCCGCATATACGTGCATATCCGACGTCATGATCCTGGAGACCAGGACGCGCGGCGGCGACTGCTATGCGGTCATGGGCAAGGGCGGACTGGGATTCCAGACCGGCCTGCCTGAGCCGAAGATGGACTTTTACGGGACGCGCATAACCATGACATACAGAAAGGACGTGAATGCCGGGTCCCACATCATAGGGATGATCAAGGACTGTGCAAGGCTGAGCGGCGTGCCGACATACGTAAAGGTGACAGGCAGAGACTGTGGCAGTGACGGCTACTCGAAGGTCGGCGCAGAGGATCTCCTCGACATTGCGACCTACAACGACTGGACGCGCGAGAACCGCCAAATAGATGACTCGCGCAAGATAACAGACGAGACGTTTGGCGACTGCTATGTCATGGAGATCAGCGACGCCGACGTCGACGTGGTCGTGACCTATGCGCCTGGCAACGAATGCCCGCCCTCCAGGTCATACCTGTGCGGGATCCCCATAAACTACATGTATGGCGGCAAATACGCCGGATGTTCACTGAACATATACGCCAACATACTTGACGAGCGCAGGTACAAGCCGACGCCTGACAGGGAGAGGATGTCCGATGCGGGGTCTGACCTGCTTGACACGCGGATAGATGCCGCAATAGACAGGCGCCTCTTCTCGCTGCCAGACATGGACATTCCGGAGTTCTTTGCAAGCCCGGGATCCATGGTGATATATGACATGTACCGCCGGTGCAGCCGGAGTGCTCACGGCGGGCCGGTCATGATGCCGGTATCGCCCCACAACGCCGAGGTAATGGATCTGGCACTGGCGCGCGGGACGCAGATGAACTGCTTTACCGGCCAGCCATACATCTTTCCCGTCACACACATGATCGAGGATTCCTACCATCCCATACTCGTGACCAAAAGGCTCACCGCAGACCTCGTCATGCGCGTCTACAAGCATGACCCGTCGATCATCGTGTTCCGGCCAGATGACGTGCGCCTCGTTGGCGATTATGAGAGGCTCGGAGTCCAGACTCTTGGCAAATACGCAAGGCAGAACCGCCTTGCACGGCCACCCGGGGGCAGCGTGACTGCGCCTGCAAGGAGCGTCGCAGTCCACGGATGCCGGTTTGGCCGCTGGAAGAAGCAGTATACGGCTCCCTCCACCCGCGTCACCCAGGGAACGGTGATCGTTTCCAAGGAGTCCTGGAAGAGATTCAGGGATGCGCTGTCGGGCCTGCACCTGATCAGCACGATCCTGTGCGCGCGTGCCGGCGGCCTTGACGGGCGCGTCGGGATCCCGCTTGAGCAGTGGATCGAGCGACTTGGAGATCACATGTACCACACCAGTGCCGGGCTTGTCAGCGGCCGCGACATGCTTGCTGACGGGCGGCCAGTAAGGGCAGGCGGCGCGTACCTTGACGGGGAAGGTGACGGGACGTGGCATGATGCCGGCATATTTTCAGACCGGGTTCTAGTCCTGTATGACCGCACATCGACTGGCATTGGAAGGGATATGCACCGTAGAGGAGACAGCGATGTTGTGTGCGAGCAGGACATGTACGTGATATATGCGTCCCTCAGGACAGGTGCCGCGTGCAGTCTTGAGCCCGTCGCAAAGGCCGATCTGGACGCAAAGTGCAGGGCGGCGATTCCGTCACACCTTTTCAGGCGTGCCGGATGGGCCAATCTTGACCGCCGGTACCTGCAGGAGTTGATATCGGCGCTGTCTGCCGTGAGTAACAGCGGCAGCAAGAGGGCGCTGATGGAGATGGACTCCAGACTCGGCGGCGCATCTGTGTCAGACCGCATCGAGATGATGCACATAATCAGGCGGCTTGATGCTGCCATCACAGTCGGCGGCAGTCCGGCTTCTGCTGATGCCGCTGATGATGCTACCGCGCGGCAGACGCCGTGAAACAACAACAAACGGAGGAATACCATGAAATGTAAAAAATGTGGAATAGAGATGGCGCACAGCAGCGCCGCGTTCTGTAACCATCCAGAATGCTCGTTTGCCAGGACTGCGGGCATGCTTCCGATATGCACCGGCCGATGCGGCCACGGCTGCACGTGCCTTGCATGCACGGGATAGGCACATGACGTCATCATCATCATCATCAAACGACGACGGCATGAAGCGGCGCACCACCACCACCATCGCCGCCGGCAGCAGCGCCGACAGGTGTACGCACTGCGGCGAGGAGTTCTCAGACGACTGCCCGCAGCTTGTCGAGGGAATCGTCACCGAAAGCATGTGCCTGTGCAGCGAGTGCGGGATGCGCATCCTTGATGCGCAGTATGACTCCGGGATTCCGGATGCGGCCTTTGACGTGATCTCCCCGATGGAGATCATGCCTGACGGCACTGCACCTGCCGTGACGTTGCACCATGGGTAAGATCAGGGTATCAAAGCCCGTCATTGCCGCCGAGTCCGCGTGCGATGCCGACATCGACTCCTCGTATGCAGGCAGGCTTGCAGATGCCGTCGACGGCAAAACCGGACTCATACCTGTCCGCATGGAAAATGACGTCATAATACAGAGGATATCGCGTGATCTGTACACCGGACCACTGTCGGGAATACGCGAGCTGTACGCAAACGAGGCGCGCGCCTGCCGGACGGCAATGCGCGAGCACGGAGCCAGCCCCGAGATACATATTAGTATAAACGAGCAGACGCGCCAGCTGGTCATTCACGGTACAGACTCGATGGGCATATCCCAGGAGCGCTTCCTTGAGATAGTGTCCGTACTCGGCCGCAGCGACAACTTTGACGGGTCAGAGTCCGGCCAGTTCGGTATGGGCTTTGCCAGCTATATGACCATATCAGACGTGTGTATCGTCGACTCGTATTCCCGCGAGACCGGCGAGAAATACGGAATAATGGGCAAGGGCGGGATCGGATTCCAGATCATGGATGCTCCTGCAGATCTGGACTCGTACGGCACGCGCATCACGATGACCATGCGTCCGGACGCGGCCAAGGAGCCCATCGCCTTCCACGTAAGGGGCTGCGCGCTGCTCAGCGGCATTCCGACAAGGATCATCATCACCGACTCTGACGGAGACATCACCGACAAATACGTGCGCGGCAGCTCCGTCAGGGGGATTGCCCGCGGCATCGTAGGCGGCGTGTACAATAACCGGTTTGAGCCCGGCCACATGCTGTACATGTCAGACGGCCTCATGGATGTTGCCGCATGCAACAACGGATCGTACAAGAGCGGCCCCAAGTCCTTCATTGCAAGGATGCCGATAGACTACCAGTACAATGGCAGGTACAAGAACGTCTTCTCCTATGTCGTCGTCCACATCAAGGACGAGCGGGCGATCCCTCCGCTGCCCACCCGGGACGGGTTTTCCGCATCCACCGAGAAGATGATCGACGGGCGCATAGACTTGATGATTGAAGACAGGCTCTCCTCGATGGCTGCCACCTCGCTTGCCGAGCACATAGGCCGGCGGGAAAACTGGATGCTTGACACGGCGACAAGAAACGGCATTGACGTTCCAGGACACGACCGGCGCTTCTCTGAGATCGTCATCAGCAATGGCGTGACTGCCGACGGCTCTCAGCATTCGCTTGCGTCACTGCTCAACCGCCCCGGCCGCCACGCGCGGCTGCCGCTGCTCACAAAGTCGCTTGACTCCCGCAAGATCAAGGCAGTCGAGCTCCACGATCGCGCAGTCCCAGTCTTCCGGCCGGACGACCGGAGCCTCGTCGACGACCTGCTGATGGCCGAGGCAGGCTTTGAGACCCTGTCAGCATACGTCAAGAGGAACTCCCTCCAGTCCAGCGCCCGCGCGCAGCGAAAGACTGCACTGTATGCGCTTGACGGCAGACGGGCGATGTCCATATACGATGACGAGGCAGACGGCGATGTCATCTGCGCACCCGGGCGGGACGACTTTGAGTGGATCATGGATGCGTGGAAGCGGCGCAGATGGTGCTACCATGACTTTAGCCCCCTGGGAGGCCGCCACGGGGATCCCGACCTGTACAGGCGCTACATCCACCGCCTTGAGAGGAATACCGTATGCGTGCACAGCCCGCCGCTTCCAGGCTCCGTGTCCCTTTCGGACTTTGTGGAGAGGTGCGGCCGTATACTGTACGAGACAAGCCTCGGAATCCTTTCCGGGACCGGCATACTGCAAACCGGCCTCAGGGTGCGTATATTTGACGCGCCGGACTTTCGGGAGTGCGAGGGCCTCCACATAGAAGACGGCGTGATAGCGGTGCACCCGGGCCTGCATTCGTTTGAGCTGTACATGTCTGTCATGCACGTGCCAGACCGGCTGTGCGTGGAAGACCTTGCGGTGGAGGGCGCAAGGCTGGTCGGAATGATCAGCCGCCACTGCGATCCGGACGACCCCCTCACCGCAGAAAAGGCGTCTGCCATGCGCTGGTGCAGCACCATCAGTGACGCGGACGTGCAGTCGGCATACGCCATGGCCGTGCGCTCCTGCCTCTCCGGCAGCGCGCTAGGTGAGGCGTTCTCCGGCCTTGACCGCGCAATATCCTCCCGGCCCCGGCGCCGGGATGCAGGCCGGTAATGGACCGCAGTATCGATGCATCGGTGCCTGCTACTGCCGCATCCGGGAGCCCCCCCCACTTGTGGGGTGGCGCATTTCACCACATACAATGGAGGAAAAAACCATGAATTGCAAACAAACACACGCAGGGGGCAGCCGGTAATGGATGCCCGCCTTCAGGACAGATGGAACGACATGACCGTCGCGGAGAGATCGCGGCTGCTGGCCGAGCTGCTGGACTCCAACTCGGAGCTGTGCAGCTACGGCGGCCTGTCGTCTGAAGTCAGGGAAATCCTTGACAGGTATGCCAACGACGAGCACATCAACTCCGCGCTTGGCATCGACGACCCGCTGTACGTCTTTCCTGACAACGACGATCCCGCTCAGTGCCATGGCGGGGAAAACCACGAGTATGACTCTCGCAGTCAGACGGTCAGCTACAACTCGCCTGCAGACGCACTGCGCGCCGGAATCCACTTTGCCGACGACGACGGGACGCGGAGCCGCACGCATGACATCATGACCAAGACGTACACGTGCCTCCGGTGCCGCCAGAAGATAACCGAGGTGTTCAGCCTTGAGCACACGGAATTTGCAGGCGGCCCGCTTGAGCCGTGTCCCAACTGCCTTGGTGACGGGATGTTCAAGCGGTGCGCGCGGTGCGACGGCGACCAGGCCGGATGCGTCCACTGCGAGGTGTCAGGCGACGATGACATGATAGAAGGCAAGGACTGCGCGATGTGCCTGGGAACCGGCGTCGGGCCGCGCATCATACGCTGTTGACTGCCGGCAGTAACGACGAGGCGGTGCCTGGCCTTCAGGAAAGGGTCAGGGCATACGTTACCAGGGGCCGCAACGTCCTCTATGGATTCACCCTCGCGGCCAGCATTGCCCTGCTGGCCCTGACCCCCCATGCCTCCAGCCCCGTGCCCATGATCGCGGGGATCTTCGGCAGTGCAGTCGGCGTCGCAGGACTCGTGGTATCATGGGTTACGATGGATGCAGGCGGCATTGCCGGAAGGGGAGGTAAAAAGGAGATCGGAAAGGACGGCACGAGAAAGCCAGAATCAAGGCCCGTAATGAGGCTGTACTGGGAGAACATCGACGAAAAGTTCAGACGCGCCTACGATCGCGCCCCGACAGAGGACGAGCTGTCTGCCATATTCGACGTCTGCCTGGAGGCCCTGTATGATTCCGAGTCCCTGTGGGAGTCGTTTCACGAGGTCATCGAGTATGAGATGGCCGAATACATGGACCAAAAGGAGGAAGAAGGGACGGAGGCTGCAAACTGATGCCTCGGTCGCCGGGTTCCGGCCGTGCAGCACACGCAGGATATCACGGAGGATGATGCAATGAGACAGGAAACGAAGGAAAGGATCAGGGAGTACGCCATCCGGCGCCAGAACGTGATCTTTTCGGTGATCGTCGGTGCAGGGTTTGCCATGCTGGGGATTGGCTGGCTTGGCAACCAATTCCTCGTAGTCGAGGGAATAGCCTTTATTATCATCGGTGGCGTAGGACTTGTAATGTCCTGGACTACGATGGATATAGGTGACAAGCTCATGGAGACAGTCGAGAGGGTCGGCCTGAAGAACGAGGTGTACCTAAAGGCCATAGCTGCCTCGCAGGGCGAGATGACCTCGACGCTGAAGAACCTAGAGTCGTCGCAGGGCGAGATGACCTCGACGCTGAAGAACCTAGAGTCGTCGCAGGGCGAGATGACCTCGACGCTGAAGAACCTAGAGTCGTCGCAGGGCGAGATGACCTCGACGCTGAAGGACATCAGAGACCTGCTTCGAAAGTAAATACCGGCCGTTATCTATCTTTTTCATGGTCTCAAACCCCTTATTACCATCGCATGTGTATGACTTGTAATGTCCTGGACGACGATGGATGTAGGCAACCAGCTCAAAAAGTCAGTACTCAAAGATGGCCGCAAAAGCCGAAAGTATCTAAAGGAGATAGTGGCCTCTCAAGCTGAGATGAAGTCGTCGCTGACTGAGATGACCTCCATCCTCAAGAGGATAGAGGCCAAGTTGTAGCCGGAAGCATGTTGGAGTGTGAATGACCTAATGCCTCAAGAATCAAAGAATGATGCAGCCGGAAGCAAGGCGGAAAAAAGTGGCAGGGACTCTACTGTCAGACTACGGAATGCCATCTTTGTGGTGATCGGCATTGCGGGGGCTGTCATGCTGATGTCCCTCTCCCGTATCGACCCCTCATTTGCAGTGGGCGGATCCATCCTTCTCACCCTCTGGGGAGTTGGACTTGTAATGATCTGGTCTGTGATGGACATGGGCGACCGTCTTGCCAAGGCATTAGAGGCAAATGAGTCCGACCTTTAGACGCACACGTGGGACATGGCGGCCACTCTGGTTTGGATGATGCCGTCACTGATTGATGCCGTATCAATACAGAACGGCATCGGCGACGCGCTCCCAGAGTAGGAGTCCTGTGTCGCTGACCCTGATGGCAACTTGGTCGCATACGACAAACCAACTGTACGGATGATCCGCGCCACCGTGGCTGCGGTATGATCCCGTACTTCATACCTTTTGGGGATGGCAGACTAGCCTCTCCCCACCTTGTGCCGGCACTTGCCGGCATTGCAGCGATTCATCGCTGTGTCACAGGAACAAATCCTCCTGATGATTCCGGATATTCCGGAAGCTCGGCTGCCTCAGGCTGCCGGGTGGCTTGATCCCTTGAGGGTCTTGCCGAAACCATGCAGACTGCACCGCTCCTACTGGGACGGCGCGGTCGTTTTCTGTCCGGATCTCATTCGGGCAGAAACGGCATGGTCGGGGAAAAGAGAAGCGTCAAAAAGTACAACGTTGTCTTTTCTCGCAAACAGGCCGGACACTGCCAGGTTCCGGCCGCTGCAGGGTGCAAGCCCCTGTGTCACAGGAACAAATCCTCCTGATGATTCCGGATATTCCGGAAGCTCGGCTGCCTCAGGCTGCCGGGTTGGCTTGATCCCTTGAGGGTCTTGCCGAAACCATGCATGCGCGTACACGCGGTGATTCCTCCATGCGGAGGCACCCGTGCACGCCGTATCACGTGCCGGATCATTCCGGCACGTGACCGCATGGTCGGGGAAAAAGAAAGAAAGCAATCACACCCCTGACAGACTGCGCCGGCATCATACAGTGTCCGGCGCCGCAGGGGCGATCCCCCATACGCACCACGGAATCTCCGGCCCGCGTGCCGGATCCACACCGGGCACGGAATGACATATATCACGCCGTGCCGCAGATCCCGTCACCATACGTAGGCGGGATCCCGCAAGGGCCGCAGAATATGCTGCGGTCCAGACGACAAAAGGCCGAAAGGCCGGGAGGATGATATGAAAAAATCATCATCAAACCTACAGCAGCAACAGACGACCGTCCAGCTTGGGACGGCACACAGCCAGCCCGCACCGGCGGGCAGCCGCAACGGAGCCGTGCAGGTTCCGTTCTGCGGCAGGGCCAGCTTCAGGCTCAGCCGCGCTATGAGGCGCGCCTCAAGGCAGACCGGGACGCCCCTGGAGGCGCTTCCGGACAGGTACCCGGAGAGGCGCGGCGAGGTCTCCTCGCTTGACCTGTCAGTCAGGAGCAAGGCCCTCAAGGCGCACCTGTCTGACGCGATGCCCGGGGCGCCCGTCAGCGTGTTCCTCAAGCGCCGCACCGGCACCTCCAGGATACACATATCCTGCGCAAGGCGCCTCATCAGAGACGTCAGGCTACTGGCATCCCTCTACGCCGACACGAAAACCGACATTATCGTAGAGGCCCTGGAGCCGCCCTGCCATGCCGAGTCTTAAATCCTGCGGCATTCACGTATGTGTGATGCCAGTGCTGTGCGCCCACCGCAAGAAAAAGACAGAGCCTGCCGGCGTCTTTACGCACGATACGTATACGGTCACCATACCGTCAGAGACGGCAGGACAGGCCCGGCTGCATGACGACATGACGCTCTATGCCGTGCTGCGCGGCCGCACAATCACGCTGCACGCAGAACCACCGGCATCCTCAGGATACGTCCCCGTAACCGTAAGGACAAAGAGGACGCGCACCTACAAGACCCAGAGCTACTATACCACCAGGGTGACCATTCCGGTGGAGTACATACGCGCCCTCGGGGCCGGCAGGGGGGACAAAATAGAGGCCGGTATAAAGGCCGGACGTGTTACACTGCAGGTGCCTGCCTCCTGATTTTTTAGGTGCTGAATTTGTCATAGTCCGCAAGTTATACCCCCGTCCAATTTAATTATCCCCCATTCCAATTTTTACCGCATCAAAATTTTATACCCCCGTAAAAATTCCAGGCCCCGCGCGCCTTTTCTGAAAAATTTTATTTTTTTTGCAATTTTATACCCCCGTTTGATTTTGAATTTTTTTATTTTTTTTGTAATTTTATACCCCCGCCTGATTTTGAATTTTCTCCATTGCGTATGATTTCAGCCTCACCTGCGACAATTGTAATATCCTCAGCTTTCATTTTTTTTAATTTTATACCCCCGTTTGATTTCTGACTTTTCCTTTCCCCTATTTCCCAGGATTGCATGAAAGTCCTGGCATCTGCAGGCTGATTTCATACCGGGATGCACTTCACCGCACTGGAAGCAGCCCCCAGGCGCCCCGTCCAGATTCAAAATTCCAATTTCATTTCAAAAATTTCATTTCAAAAATTTCACTTCAAATTCAATTTATTATACAATTTTATTGAGGAGGCCCCCCGCATTTCTGACTTTTATTGAAAAGTTTGATTTTATCTGTCGATTCCGGGCAGTGAATTTGACGCTTCAGGCCTGCCTAATCCTGTCTTGTTTTGACTTTGTGCCCGTTCAGTCCGGATGCCAGACTGTGACTTCCTGCAGCCTTCCATATCAGGATGCCATTTTTCGGCAGGTTCCGTTTTTCTGCCAGACGGTGCCTGCGACTTAAAGTTACGACTTTGTATGATTGCCTATGCCTTAAAGTTACAGCCCTGGCTTTTTCAGAATACGTTCTGACTGGCGGCGCAGCGCCCCGCCTTTTTTAATTTTGATTTGATTTGAAATTTTAATTTCATTCCGGGCTGAAATTTTGCGCGCAGGGCCCGCCTTTTTGAATTTTGAATTTTTAATTTTTTGTTTTGAATTTTGACTGGAGCTTGAACTTGTATGGCAGAGGCGTGACGGCGGCGTGTCATGCGTGTTTTCTGCTTTGCAGGGCGGCGCGGTTTTTGGTTTTGTGTTTTGAATTTTATGGGGCGGGTTTGGGGGATGTGCACCGTATGGGCCTGCCAGGGGAGGGAGAACTGGTGTTTTGGGAACTGCATGGCTGCCGGCAGGATTGGACCTGTGCCGCGACTGTGTGGCTTGATTTGGCGTTCTGGTTTTTGGGAGTATGATGCCTTGAACTTTTGGGGGCGGTTTGGCTGGAATTTCCTGTTGTTTTTAATTAGAAAAAAAGGCTAGTACAATGCTGTACTACTCGATTAAGACCCGAGGATTATAGAGAATGTTGCATTTTAAACCTTGTGGGCCCCTAGTATAATGGGAATACGCTCGATTAAGACCCGAGAGGTCCGGGTTCGATTCCCGGGGGGTCCACAAACCCATAATCATGACGGTTTGTCTGTCAGACTGCATCCTGACGAAATGGCGTGTCATGGAGCGAGGGAGTGGCTTGCGTTTTGGCCTGCTGACTGTTGGATGTAATTGCTAAATAGTCATCACGGCAGAGTGTATGTGGTGGATGACGACTTGGTGTCGCAGAGATGGGATGCCCAGTATGCAGATGGAAAATATTCAGACGTGCCAAGCATAGCTTTCACCGACAGGATAGTCGACACGCTCGTAGGCGGGTCCGCCGAGGACATCGCCGGGCCAGGTTGTGGAGACGGACTGTATGTGGGATGCGGCAATGGGAGGAATTTTGTCCCTCTTGCCGACGCTGGACTGGGAATTCGCGGCATCGACGTCTCGCCTGTGGCAATAAGGCAGCTGTCCGAACGGAGACCGGATCTGGCAGGCAGGCTGTCCTGTATGGACTTTGCAGACTGTCCGGAGAAACTGCTGGATTACATAGTGTCGATACAGGTGTTCCAGCACGGGACGGGGGCACAGGTCCGGGAATACTTTGAAAAGGTCTCAAGAATGCTGAGATCCGGCGGCCTGTTCTTTTTGCGCGTAAATTCCGCATCCACGGACGTCTATTTTGATCACGAGGTGACAGAGCGGGATGATGTGGGGGGCTTTACTGTCCTGTATAAGGACGGCCCGAAGAGGGGGCTTAACGTACACTTCTATTCGCGCCGGGAGCTGGACTGGCTGTGCGCGGACTTTGAGTACGTGGTCGCGCCATGCGAGCAGGTGACCGAGCGGGACGGCCCAAAGACGGGCACGTGGTCGCAGTGGGAGACCGTAATGCGGAAGAGATGATTATGGCATGAGGATCATTCATTCCATGCGGAAGGTATGTCCGGACTCGCTTGCAGGCAGAGGGATGCTGGTGTGCACGCATGTGAGAGGCGCCACCTCCGTTTTTCTCAAAACCCTGATCGAATCAGGCGCCGGCAACGTGTATCACGGTCTTGATCACACGGTAAAAGCCGTCAGGTTTATCTGAAACGTTGTTTGATACATGTTGACTAGGGCAAATGGTTTGAAAGACACTGGATGGGTTTCTGATTGTGCGGGATGGTCTTTTTTCATCGTTTTTCTTGATTGGTAAAGGGCAAAGTATTCATTAGTTTTTCTCAAAATATTGGACTAAATTTCTGTATAAAACAAACATAACAGGGTTTGATAAAAAGTATATACTGCCCAAACAAATTGATGATTCAGCGGGGTGGGGAAGTCAGACGCTTTTGGGCTAAGTCATCCCGGCGGGCTCATAACCCGCAAATCAGTAGTTCAAATCTACTCCCCGCTATAAACCCCCAACTTAACACCCTGCTGAAAAACCACGAAGATTTACCAGTGTACTGCAGTGAGAGAGGGTAATCTGTCATGCTAGGGAGATTTTAATACACACACATGTTGTGTTCATGTATGGTTTTGAAGATTAAAATGTCAGACAATTTCATCCCCCATTGTAGTATGCTCGATAACTCCACAAGACTCCACAAGACTCCACAAGACTCCACAAGACTCCACAAGACTCCACAAGACTCCACAAGACTCCACAAGACTCCACAAGACTCCACAAGACTCCACAAGACTCCAATACAGAAAATTGGATGCGTCCCGGATGCAGGCATTCCTATGGAGTCAGTTCGTTTGATCTCATACCGCCCAGCATAAGATCCGAATCCAAAACCCAACTCTCACACCATCCCTCTAAGGAGGCCGGTTTCTGATGGCTACGACCTCGTACCGAGGCCGTGGCAGACCGCGAAAAACAGACAGTTATAATTCTAGAAAAACGGGTAGAAGTGGCAAATCGCCCGATTCCCAAGCTTTTGATCAAAAAGGATCACCAGACGGCAGATCATCCGGTAAGAGAAAAAAATCCCGACGATCCGATGGATCCAAGCTCGCTGGAAAGACCAGAGTCCAAGCCGGCAGATATGTCCACAGCAACGAGAAGCGCAAGAACATTCCTGAAACCGGGCTTTTTGCAAACTTTAAGGATGATGACAGGCCACAACGGTACCGGTACGACCCCAACCAGAGTCCTGCGTTGTACTGGGCAGGTAGGGAAGAACGGCAGGAGTTTGACGTGGATACCGTGCCACTACACATGCACGAGAAGGTGGATCCGATGACCCTGATTCTGAACCTTACAAGAAGGGATCTTCAGGAGCAGTCCAGCATGACGGATTTTTTCGACGACGGACAGAGGACGCTTCCATATTCCAAGGCCATATCCTTTTACGAGCACGAGTACGACTGGACCAACCGGCTCATTGCAGGTGACTCGCTGAACATAATGAACTCGCTGATAGAAAAGGAGGGGATGGAAGGCAAGGTCAAGATGATATACTTTGATCCCCCGTACGGGATTGATTACAAGTCAAACTTTCAGTCCGATGTCAACAAGAAGGGGGTGGGCGATAAGGACGAGGATCTGTCAAAGGATCCGGAGACTATAAGGGCGTTTCGTGACACATGGGAGCTCGGGATACACTCCTATCTGACGTACATGCGAGACCGACTGCATTTGTCTAGGACGCTACTGCACGAGGAGGGCAGCATATTCGTCCAGATAAGCGATGATAACGTGCACCACGTAAGGGAGATCCTCGACGAGGTATTCGGGGCAGGTAACTTCGTATCGCAGATAAGCTTCCAGAAGACGACGCAGAGCACGTCGGAACACCTTTCCAGCGTGTTTGACATTCTGTTATGGTACGCAAAGGACAAACGCTTGTTTAAGAGCAACAACCTGTTTCGAGCGAGAACGCCTGAAGAAAGAGACAAGACATTTGACAAACTTGACATTGGTAATGGCAAACATGTTTCAGTCTCCAAACGCGACCAATATCCGAATGCAAGACAGTTTAACCTAGATCGTATGGATTCAGCTCATTATAGTGAGACGAGAACCGTGCCATACACATTCCAAGGTAAGGAGTACAATCCCCCAAGTGACGGGCAGTGGAGGGTATCTACCAGAGTCATGGATGCACTGGCAGAAAAAGGCCGTCTTGTCCCCAGCGGAAAAAGGTTGCGCTACAAACTCTATTACGATGATTTCCCATTGACAAAGTTCACCAACGTCTGGACAGACACCGCTGGCGGTTTTACCTCCGAGAAGATCTATGTCGTACAGACCAAGTCCAAGGTGGTGCAGAGGTGCATGCTGATGGCCACGAATCCCGGTGATCTGGTTCTGGATCCCACCTGCGGATCCGGGACTACCGCGTTCGTGGCAGAGAGGCTCGGACGCAGGTGGATCACGATGGACACCTCACAGGTTGCAATCTTCCTTGCGCGGATGCGTCTGATGTCGGCAGTCTTTGATTATTACAAGCTAAAGTCAGACGAGGACGGCGTATGTGGGGGATTCCAGTACGATACCGTGGAAAGAAAGACCAAAAAATCGGTAGCGGGTGTTGCCGATGAGGGTGCAGGGGATGAGGATCCAGACGGCGAGTCCGAGCACAGGCAGGAGACACTCTACGACAAGCCGCTTGTCGACAAAGCCAAGAAGAGGGTGTCCGGACCGTTTACTGTAGAGTCGGCCTCGCCGCCATCCGTGGAGTCGCTTGACGTCATACATGCAAGGGAGAACCAAGAAGACAACAGGTTATCAGGAAAAGCCTTTCAGGACAACTGGCGTACGGCACTCCGGCACGCAGGCATATCCGGAAGGGTCAGAATAAAGTTTGAGAGCATGGCACCTCACCCCACGTCAAAATGGATCCATGCCTCAGGCGTGACTGCCGACTCCAAGAGGGCAGCCGTCTCGTTTGGGCCGGAATACGGCACGATGGATACCAGGCAGATCCAGTCCGTGTGCGAAGAAATCAGACAGCTGGGAGAAAAATTCGACATTGTGATCTTTGCCGCGATGCAGTTTGATCCCGCCGTGCATGACGAGATATCCACACTGAACGGCAACAGGGGAATAACGGAAAAGTTCTACATGGTGGACATAAACAAGGATCTGATGAACCATGACCTCAAGTCTCCCAAATCCCCAAAGTCTGCCACCTTTTGGATGATCGGGCAGCCTGATGTGGAACTGGAAATGGCAGATGATGGCACATGCGTCGTGGAGGTCAGGGGGTTTGACTATATGGATCCTAACACGGGGAAGATGGATTCTGGAAACACGGACCGCATAGCCATGTGGTCTCTTGATACGGATTATGACGGCCGCTGCATGTACCCGCGGCAGGTCTTCTTTCCCATACAGGGAAGCTCTGGGGACAGGCTGTACCGTAGCATGCTGAAGGATCTCAAGGCCGTCATAAACGCCGACAGGCTGGAGGCGCACATGCAGACACGGTCGCTGCCGTTCAGCCCGGCAAAGGGCGGCGCCGGCGGATCAAAAAGGATCGCCGTAAAGGTGATTGACTGGGCCGGGCGCGAGACCATGAGGGTACTGGACGTTGAGTGAGCCTGTAAAGCCGATCAAGAAGCTGATAATATGCAGTCCGTACAAGGAGCCGGACATGTACTGGCGGTTCAACCCGCATCTTGGGCGGTATGAAAAAATGAACGGCAGGCGCCCTGCTGGATACACCAGGGCCACTGATGGAAGCAGAAGGGGGGATGACGCCGGATTCTTTGAGGAGATACCGCACATCAACAGGATAAGAAAAAAGGTGTCCGAGTGGAGGATGTGCGGATATGAGGGAGCCACCGGCACCACCCGAAGACTGCTGAAGCGCTGGAGGGATGTCAGCATGCGCAGTCCAGACAGCCGACTCTTTTACTGTCAGCTGGAGGCCATAGAGACGATAATCTGGGCGCATGAAATAGGTAGAAACGACGCCCTCATCCGTAAACTGGAGGGGGACGGAAGCGGTTTCAAAAGGCTCTGCTGCAAGATGGCAACGGGCACCGGCAAGACAGTTGTCATGGCCATGCTGATTGCCTGGCAGGTCCTAAACCACCTTAACGACCGGGGCGCAGGCTTTACCAGAAACGTACTGATCGTGGCGCCCAGCATATCTGTCAGGAGGAGGCTGGCAGTCCTTGATCCGAGCAACCCGAATAACTATTATGAAAAGTTTGCAATCGTTGACAGAAACGGACTTGAAGCCCTCAACAGGGCCAGGATAGTCACACACAACTGGCACGTTCTGATGAACATGGCCGAACAGAAAAAGCCGGCAGGACAGGCCTCGCGCGTCATGCGCGACATTCCCGTATCTGACATCAAGTTCTCCAAGGACGTGCTGGGCCATACATCGCGCAACATACTGGTAATAAACGACGAGGCCCACCACGCCTGGCGGCCGGTGGCAGATGGCGATGTCGGCAGGACAGGCAAGGACGCGAAGGACGAGATGGAGCGTGCCACCCGGTGGATGGAGGGCCTGGACAGGATACACCAGGATCGCGGCATCATGACATGTTATGATTTTTCGGCCACGCCGTTCCGGCCAACCGGACACTCTGTAAGCGAGGTGGAGCGGTTCAAGTGGGTGATCTCGGACTTTTCCCTGGAGGACGCCATAGAATCGGGGCTGGTAAAGACGCCAAAGACGCCAAAGTATGACGACAGTGGCATCACCGGTGACGACGGCGCGTCCCGGTTCCACCACATATTCCCACAGGTAAGGGGGGACTTTGGGATGAGGCGTAACGAGTCGGATCCTCTCCCCCAGCTGGTCTCCGACGCGTACGAGATCCTGGGCGATGACTGGAAAAGGACGCTGCAAGACTGGAGGGACAGCAAGTATGCAATACCGCCCGTCATGATAACGGTGTGCAACAACACAAAGTCTGCCAGCCGGATAGTAAACCACTTTAATGCCAACAGCGGACGGTTCGGGGATCTTGCAGGAGGCATGGAAAAGATAGACTCGATGGCGCTGGACAGCAAGGATGACGACGGCTCGCGGGAGCTGCGCACCAAGATAGACACCGTCGGCAAGGAAGGCGAGCCCGGACAGGACGTTACCCACGTGGTATCGGTAAACATGCTTACGGAGGGGTGGGACGCCCACAACGTCACCCACATAATGGGCCTCAGGGCGTTTGAGAGCCAGCTGCTGTGTGAGCAGGTGGTGGGCCGGGGTCTGCGCCGCAACTCGTACGAGGTGGACTGCGATACCGGACTGCTGCTGCCAGAATACGTCAACGTGTTCGGAATACCGTTCTCGTTCATGCCGCATGAAGGGAGCGACGACGCCGGTGAGACGACCAGCCAGCCGGTGACCGCCGTGTATCCGGAAGACTCCAAGTCAGAGTATGAGATCGGCTGGCCCGATGGATCGGTAAAGATGGAGCACCGCGAAAGGCTCGGCCCTGTGAGCATCTCTCCCATCGAGATTCAGGGTGGCGATATAGCAACCAGCGTGACAGTTGCGCAGTTGATTTCAGGCAAGCATATCGGCCCGGAGACCGAGCTTAAGGTGGATGGAATGCGCCTGCAGGAGCTTGTATTTCGGATCTCGTTAGACGTGGGTAAAAGGATCTGGCCAGGCACTATGAATCCGGCCAGAATCACAGATCTCATACGGGCCGTTGAGGGCTATGTCAGCGGCAGCGGCATCACGGTTGCCGGAGTGCACAGATCCGAGAAGGAAAAATATGCCCGTTCACTCAAGGCCAAAATAAACGACATAGTGGAACACGTGGTAGGGTGCATCCAATATGAAAAAACGACTAGCACGTATTTCAAGCCGGACGATCCGGCGCACCCTGTCAAGTCCACCAAGACCATGCCGCGATGGTACTCCCGGCGCAGATGGTTGCCGGAGGACGACGTGTCAAAGTGCCACCTGAACGTGGGCGTGTATGACACTGAACCGGAAAAGGATGCCATGCGCGAGTTTGAGCGCAATTCACTGGTGCGGGCGTGGGTAAAAAACGATCAACATCTGGGATTTCGGATACCATACCATTTTGAAGGCGCGTGGCACGACTATTATCCGGACTTTCTGGCCGTGCTTGACAACGGAGTCACCGCCGTGATTGAGGTAAAGGGTGCCGAAGAGGAGGAGGCCGGCAGGAAGCAAAAGGCACTGGACGAATGGGTGGATGCAGTGAATAATGATGGTGGATATGGGGCATGGGTGAACTGTGGGATGGTGCGGAATAGTGCGGGGTTGAAGGATGTACTGGACGGGGCTGGCTCGGATAGCAAGCAGTCCGAATCCACGGGTGGAGCTCCAAAACAAGTTGCCACCTGTCCGTCATGCGGTGCACATGCGTCTGGCAGAAAGGAGATCATGTCGGCCTTCGGATTCAGGCGCACAAGCGGCATAACCCGGCCGCAGTCGTGGTGTAAGGAGTGTCGCTCAGACAGGCGCCATCAGGGCAGTCATCCAAGAGGCGCATAACCCGGCCGCAGTCAATGGTGCATGAGGTGTCATCCTGTGTTGCTGCGTGTATTTTATCCGGGATTTCCAGCATGTGGCACTTTCCAGAGAGAACAGACACACGCCAGGTTGCCGGTTCCCGCGCGTTGCAAGTGTTAAATCCCGACATGCGTCATTTGTTGTATGAACTGGTTCCTGCTTGGGCTGACATCTGTCATTGGTGGCGTCTGCGGCAGCATGATTGCCGGCATCATGGGATGTGATGAGGACATATGCGGGCCCGGGCCGATCCCGGGAGTCGATGTGGCGGGATTCCTCATGGGTGCGGTGGCCGCAGGAATGCTAGTCATGGTAATATCCGAGTTCTCCTGGGATCATAGAGGAGAACGCACCGACATCCGTGTCCCCCAGAGTACCCGGCACCGAATAATCCAGAGAACAAAAGACATTCTCTCCGGCGTCATATCGTGGATTCTGACCAGCGCGATACTGGCGGTATCCGTCATACTTGCATACATTGCATTTGGCTGGGAGTTTTGATTCTCCAATCCTGTATGCGGTCACGGGCAGCAGACTGACTCCTTGTACGAGTTGACGTCGATGGCATGGCTGCACGAGTCGCATATCCACCACGACCTGGGTTTCAGCAGCCAGATTGTCGGGGAGTATCCTTCAACCCTCATGGCATTACCGCATCTCGGGCATGAGAGTCTCACGTTTGTCACACTGTACTGGGTTGGCAGCGTATTTAAGGCTGGGATTGTGCCGGCCGACGGCACCAAAACCGGGGTTCTGGAGGACAACGACAAGTGAAAAAAAATAATCCGGAGCGTCGGAACCCGGACACCTTCCAAGAAGCACAAGCACACGCCAGGCTGCCAATCCAGACCGGTTTACAAAGCGCGAGATCAGCAGAAAGATAAAGCACATAGCAGAGTTTGCAGAGGTGGGGGAATTCCTCAACACAAAGCTGAAAAACTTCTCCTCGGGCATGCTTGCAAGGCTTGCCTTTTCCATAGCCGTCCAGGTCGATCCGGACATCCTGATAGTCGACGAGGTCTTGGCCGTAGGGGACGTCAGGTTCAGGGAGAAGAGCTTCAACAAGTTCATGGAGTTCAAGGAGAGGGGAAAGACCACAACCTACGTATCCCACAACACCGACGAGATAAAGCGCCTCTGCGACAGGGCCATATTTCTGCACGGCGGAAAGGTCTTGGCCGAGGGCAGCTCCGCCGAGGTCGTCGACGCCTACCTCGGGACGGTCGACGGGCACGGACAGTAGGAGATCCCGGATCTGTTCGGGGCGGCTTGGTGAAATGGGGGCGGGCCGGAAGGCACCTTGCAAGGGTGCCGCCCTGAGCCAGCCTGCGAGTCAGCATCCGCAGGACGCAGATAGGTAGAAGCCCCAGTTCTTGTGTAGGAAGCATGGAAATACTTCCAGAGATGATCTAAAATTAGAGACCGTACGAACTTTTCAGGTGATTTCACGGATAGTTTTTTGCATCTTGTCGATGTTTTGAGCCGTCTTGTGCAAATTCGTTCACAGATAATCAGAATCTGCTGATTTCGAACCGACTCTCTCAGGAAGGTCGGTAGCAGGACAGCTACGGACGGGGGCGCCAGGTCTCTAATCCGGATCACCTCCCAGGGACGCAATGTGAGGGGAATGATAAGGGACGCGCTGGTAGGAAACGCCGTCTAGGGGCTATCCTATTGCTTGCTGAACCGTTGCTGATATAAATACAGCATGTACGCCAACAGTGCTGATGAACTATGAGAATCTGAAAGTGCCAGATCTGGATCTTGTTAGGATAAGATCAATCGAGGAATACCGAAAATACGTACCGCGCATACGTTCCAGAACCATGATCGAGTCCCGCATAGGCAAAGAAAATGCTGACAAGGATAGGTGGTTTCAGATAGGATTCTGTCAGCTGTGCGGACGGGATACAAAGTTTTCTATGTGCTGGGAGAACTCAAAAAATGACCTTCCCAACTACCGGGAACATCTCACATGCGAGTACTGCAAGCTGACAAACAGGCAGCGCTTCATGTTCAACCTTCTAAAGAAGCAACAGACCGGCGATGCAAAGTCCGTATTCATGTATGAGGCGGCAACCTACGCCTTTGCCTACACCAAGAGATCTTTTAACTTCAACCTGATCGGAAGCGAATTTCGGGGATACGACAAGAAGCCCGGGGAGGTGATAGACGGCATAAGGCATGAGGACGCTATGTCTCTCAGCTTTCCGGAGGACTCGTTTGACATCATGGTATCAAACGATGTTTTCGAGCATGTCCCGGACATTAGAAGGACACTCTCAGAGGCGTACAGGGTGTTGCGGGGGGGGGGCATCCTCTTAATCTCCGTTCCATTCACCGGCGAGACAACTACAGTCAGAAGGGCCTGGATTGAAAACAACCATCTAAGACACGTCCTGCCTCCAGTACACCATTCCAATTCGCTCTCGGATGATCAATTGGTATTCTACGACTACGGGTGGGACTTTCTGGACTTCTTAAAGGACGCCTCGTTCATGGACGCATACATGCTGGCATACTATAGCGTGCCTTATGGATACATGGGAAACGGCTTTCAGATGATTTTTGCGGCCCACAAGTGACTGGATTTACAAAAGTTTATCAGAGAGGCTCCACATGATACAGACCGTTGGAAGGCATAAAGGAAAACCCAATCGCGTACTCGCTGAAGGAGGTTCCCATTGATTCCATTACGGTATGGGAGGAGGCACAGTCAAGAACGCTGGACCGCGCAGACATCGACTCGCTTGCCCGCTCCATAAGAGAGGAGGGACTGCAGAATCCCCCGATGGTGCAAAGAGACGGCGCAAACTCGTACCTGCTCATGGCAGGACAGAGACGACTTGAGGCACTCAGAAAGTTAGGCTCCAAGACGATTCCCGTCCTGATACTCTCCCGTGAAAGCTCGCACGATATCGAGGATGCAAAGGCAGTATCGGTAATCGAGAACCTGCACAGAAGGGACATGTCTGCCTCCGAGATGGCCGCATCGTGTGAGTTTCTGGCAGAAAAGATGGGGGTGGCAGCAGCATCAAGGGCACTCGGTGTCTCCCGCAGAACGTTCCGGGAATACCTGGGGTATGGCGCAGTCCCTGACAAGATAAGGGAGATGGTCCCAAAAACAATATCCAGGAGGGATGCCATCAGGATATGCAGGGTCGTTACGGTTCCGTCAGACGCACTGGATGTAATTCAACGGATCTCCAGATATGATCATGCGCAAAAAAAGAGGTATGTAGACGCATTAGAGCAGCTCGGAAGTGCGGCAGAGCATTCTGAAGTACAGCGGCTTGCAAACTCGTTTCGTGCAAGGCAGAACGTCTCTTTGAGGTTCTCCAAAAACCAGGCAAGGGGATTGTCCAAATTGTCGCGCGAGAAGAATCTGGAGCCTGGCGAGCTTGCGCAGAAGATAGTCTCGGACTATCTGTCAAGAAGGGGATTCGGCAGGTAGCCTTCACCCGTGGTGCGGGTTGGCAAATCATTCAGGGTAGACTGTTACAGTCTGCCGTACCGTGACCGCCGGCGCGCCTCTCCCGGCAGGTACGGCATCACGCCTGCGGCGATTTTATCCTTATAAGGAATCGTTCCGTGAGATAGTCATGAGAGATACGACCGGAGGGATCTGCTAGATGCCTGCCGTACCCGTTGCCACCCCGGAGAGGATGAAGACCTTCCTCCGTCCCAGCAAGGAGGAGCTCAAGGAGTGGATGGAGGAGGGCTGGAGGATGAAAAAGTCAAGGGATCCCATTTTACACAACACGATAAGGCAGCGGATGTGCATCACGTCTGACATCCGCCACTGGCTGTTTCCCGGCGAGCTGCACACCATCAACGGCTGGAGCAAGTTTCCCTACGAGACCGAGACGCTGATAAAGGCAGGACATCCGAGGCTTTTGCCCGTAGAGGAGTATCCTCCGCTTGTAAAGCCCGATGATGCGTACTGACTGTTTGTTCTGTAGATGCAGCTTTGTCTTGCATGGTATGTGTAATGATGAAGACTCTGGTGAATAGTGTCTCCTGATGTGTAAACTTGCTACCCGACACTGGTGCATGCAAGCCATCCGTACTCTTTATATGCAGTCTTGAACAACCACTTGCATGGGAAAGGCACTCGCTCCTGTATTCCTGCTGTCTCTTCTGACGGCAGTTTTGGTATTTGGTTCTGTGTCTCCTGCGCTGGCCGACTCGGAGAACAAGCCCTACAAACGAAGCTGGGCCGTTCCGATAGGCGAGGCAGAGGGAACAATAGAGGTTTCACAGGATGCCGACATTGACGATGTCCGGGATCTTGCAATCTCAGAAGAGCAGGCACTGGAGGGATATGACGTTGAGAAGGCCAGACTCACAAAGGCCGTAAACGACTCTGGCCAGCATTTCCTCGTATGGAAGCTGGTTGACTATACGGAATCCAATGCAAAGATAATACATGTTCTTGATGCAGGTACCGGTGAGCAGTTAATCGAGCCAATTGTCAAAGAGGGCGGCTCGTGCGGAAGTCAAAAAATGACTAAAAGCGCGTGACCTGTTTTTTTCTAGTTTTGTGATTCTCCCAATCTTGCGTCCTGTAAAGACTGCCTGGTTCGTCTGTGAATCCAAAAGGCAAGAATCCACCGGGGGCTGGATCCTGTCACTGCCTGCTTGCATGCGCTTGACACCTCGGAAATGAATGCTGGTCGTGCTGCTACATGACGTGAGTTTGCACGACGTTTGTGTTACAATATTTAAAAGGCATTCGTGCCATCGGTATGTGTGCTCTTGAACGTTAAAATTGGTTCTAAGTTCAGCCCCGTTGGCATGAGAGATCATTCAAGATCATTCAAGATCATTCAAGATCATTCCCTAGATAACAGATTACACATCCTAACGCTGGTGGCGGCCTGATTGGCACGCCTCGAGGCCCTGTTCTCCTCCATGGGTGTCAGCCTTGATGCAAAAAGGGAAATGCCACTGCATGAGGGATGGATCTGTTACAGTCTTAACCACCAGAACCCCTCCAAAGAAGTCCCGATCATACTAATCGAACGTGGCCCCAAAAACATTGCAGAGATAAAGAAACAGACAAAGAACTTTGGCACCTGTATAGTGTTCTTTGAGGAGAAGAATCTACTCTTCTTCAAGTCGATGGATGAGAGCCACATCACCGTTCTGGAAAACGACGCAGAGTATCAGCGAATTGCATCCATCCTAAAATCCACAGAAATGGCAGAGGTGAAGGACGAGATTGACCTGCAGCTTGCCGTAAAAAAACTAATCGACAAAATTCCAAACGCCACGGGCGACTTTGTAAACAAGGGCCTGTTTTCAACCCACTATCTGCGTAGCAGGATCTTTGAGGATGCGCGCCAGGACGTCGATGCCAGGTTGGACGGTGTAAAGAGTGTGATGGGCGACACAAAAAGGATGTTGGAGACGCTTGGATGGGATGTCTCAAATACGTCAGGCTCCTACCATGACGGCACAGTCTCGATTACGATTACGGGACAGGACGACTTTGGCATCAGGGTGAATGACTCAGACGTATCACCGAGTTATACGGCAGTGGCAACGTTGAGCTCTGCCAGGTGGGCCATACTTACCAACGGCAGCAAATGGAGGCTGTATTCTGCCAGGGTCTCGTCATCGAGCACGAACTATTTTGAGATCGTGCTGGATCCAGAGCATGACAGCATTACGAAATATCTTATCATGCTGTTTGGAGCAGAGTCATTCCTGCAAAAAGACAACAAGGCCGACGTTGACACTTTCTTTGATGAAGGGAAAAATTACGGCAAGACTCTAGAGGAGAACCTTTCTGCCAAAATAATGAGTCCTGACGGGCTGTTTCTGGACATAGTAAAGGGAGTGCTCGGACACGACATGAAAAAGACGTTCTCCTCTGCAGAATTGGAGGATGCAAAGCGGACGTCTCTGAAGATAATGTACAGGATATGGTTCCTGGCATACGCAGAGTCACGGAATCTCCTGCCCGTAAAGGATGCAAGATACGGCCCCATATCGCTGCAGACCATCCGAAAAAAGCTTGACACCTTTGAGAGTAATCCTGATGGTGACGAATGCTGGAGTGCACTTGCCGTCCTGTTTGGAGGGATAAGAAACGGAAGTGAGAAGCACAACCTCCCGCAGTACAACGGGGATCTGTTCAAAAGTGATCCTGCAGTTGACAACATATCTATTAGAAATGAGTTTATCGTAAGGGCGCTTTACGGCCTCTTGGAGGATGACGGCTCTGCAATCGATTATGTGGATTTCAGTGTGAGACACCTTGGAAACATCTTTGAGACGCTCATGGAGTACAGTCCGCGCCAGACCGACAAGGACATCATGCTGCTAGAGGATTCAAAGGGCGTAAGGGAGGTAGAAACGAGAAAGGATGCCACGTATTCCTACAGGAAAAACGACCTGTATCTGGCATCAAAGGGAGGGATCATATCCCGCAAGACGTCTGCAAGCTTTTACACCCCGGACGAAATCGTCAAGTTTCTGGTAAAACAGGGGTTAGATCCAATACTTGCAGAGCGCGAAAAGCTGGTCGCAGACGACATACGACGGTACAGGAAGAGTGGGAGTCCGAAGGATCTGCAGACATGTATGGATCGCGTTCTGGATATACAGGTGTTGGATCCCACCATGGGGAGCGGGCACTTTCTGGTCGAGGCACTCAACAGGATTACGCTGTGGGCCACGGGAATCCTAAAGCAGCATGTGGATCATCCACTGTTATCTGAAATAGAGCAGGACAGAAGGACTGTCATAGACGGGCAGAGGGACATGGGTATAACCATCGACGAGGGCCTTCTTACTGCCGATGTCCTGCTGAAACGCAAGATAATGAAGCGCTGCATCTTCGGCATGGACCTGAATCCCATGGCAGTAGATCTTGCAAAATTGTCGCTGTGGCTTGACTCGTTTGCCATAGGCGTCCCGCTGACGTACATGGATCACCACCTGAAGACTGGAGACTCTACGATCGGCTCGTTTCTGGATGATCTAAAGGACAAGAAAAATGCCACGTTAGATGACTGGTCACCGGGCGCCGAGTCAAACAGGATGATATGCGATATATCGTCCAGCCCGGACATTACGATACAGCAGGTTCGTGCAAGCGAGGATCTGTACCATGAATACAGGAGGTCGCTGGAGCCGACAAGGCGAATACTGGATGCGCTGACTGCATCCAAGATAGACCCCAAAATCCTGCCAAAAAAGGGCGCAAGCGAGTTCATTCACAGGTTCGGCAGATATTCAAAGACCGAAACTGCCGAGCTTGCACGGGCGCGCAAAACCGTCAACGAGCTGGCAGAACGACACCGTTTCCTTCACTGGGAGATAGAGATGATGGATGCCTTTACGGATGTTAGAAGTGGGTTTGATGTAATCGTTGGTAATTTACCCTGGAAGAAAATGAAACCTGACGATGATGATTTTTTCACCCCTGTTGATCCTGAATTCAAATCTTTGAAACCAAAGACCAAAAAAGGAAAAAGGAAAAAACAGTTACTCAAAGACCCTGTATTACAAAAAGCATGGAATGCCTATGAGACACAGATTGTAGAAAACAACGCTTTTTATTCAACATATCAAATGCAAAGTACGGGCGACAAGGATCTTTGGAAGCTGGTTCTAGAACGTGTGTTGAATCTGGTGGCAGACCGTGGTATAATATCAATCGTTATCCCATCCTCGTTTGTTTCTAGTGCTGGTGCCATAGATTTACGAAAACAGATACTTGACAAAAATGTATTGTCTCTTTATGTCTTTGATAATAAAAAAAAGATATTTGCTATTGATTCAAGTTATCGATTCGTGTTGATGGGTGTACGCAACTCATCCGATTCTGGAGACTTTCCAGTTGGATTTTATCTTCACAATATGATGTCGTTGACCGATAATAGCAAGGAAACAGAGAAGTTTGGAATGCTGTCCGCCAAAAAGATAAAGGAATTGTCTCCTAGATCATATCAGATACCAGAGACTGCAGGAACTGGTCTCGAAATCCTTGAAAAAATATCAAAAAACAACAGTCCTATGGAACTAGATGGCGGATGGAGTGTTGAATTATCAAGAGGTCTCCACAAAACAAACGACTCGGATCTGTTCTCTGAAGGTGGTAGTGGATGGCCTCTCTTTGAGGGCAAAAACATGCACCAGTACAATCACAGATGGTCTCCTCCCACATTTAGTGTAGACAGAAGAAAAGGTTTGGAGAGGGAGGGCAGAAAGAAAATTTACCTTGGAAAACATGTTGATGTTCATAACTCATACAGACTTGTGTTTAGAGAAGTCACACATCCTACGCGTTTGCGTACTGCCATAAGTACCATAATACCGCCGCACACATTTCACACTCATAAGCTGATAAGCCTAGTCTTAAAACATGATCAAAAAATTACCCTAGACGCGACATATAATCGGAAAATACTATACCTGTGCGGCGTGATAAACTCAACAACCTTTGATTTTGTGGCACGTGCAAAAACAAACATGGATTTAGCCACAGCATTCAAGTCTCTGATCTTGCCCAAGACTCATCATGAAGAGAGAATTGCAAATCTTGTGGTAAAGTTAGTGGTTGGAACTCCTGAGTTTGAAGGGATTGCCGAATCCATGAGGATTTCAAATCATATGCTTTCACCTGCCCAGAGAATAGAAACTGCAGCAGAATTGGACGTATTGGTTGCCTTATCCTACGGTCTGGCCCTTGATGAATACAGGTTTGTAATCAGTACGTTCAATATATTCAAAAAGAATCCCAAACTATACGATCTTAACGAAATAACATGGAATGATAAAAACCTAAAGGAGTTCTACGGGGAGATGGCAGAGCTTGCCATCCAATACTTTGAGGAGACCACACCATGACAAAGAGAATCAAAAAGGACATCATCGACAATTCGCAGGATGACATAACGATGCAAAAGATACTCAACTCTGAGATTCCCGTGGCCGAAACCCTCGACATATCCACAGGATACTTTGATGTTGCCGGATACGGGATGCTCCGCGATTCCCTGGAGGATGCGGCCCGCAACGAGTCGTTCTCAATGAGGCTGCTACTTGGCAGGGAGGCCATATTCCCGCAGGAGGGCTCCTTTGAGAAATACGCAAGACAGTACAATGAATCATCAGAGGGCTCGTCGTTAAAGTCAAACCTTGACGATGCGGATCTGTCGCCCGAGTCAAGGGACGATACCACGTCGCTGATCAACCTGTTGAGACAGGAGAACATCCAGGTGCGACTTGGCGCAAGTAGGTTCAATCACTCAAAGTGTTATATCATGGGAAACAACTCTGTATTCATCGGCTCCAGCAATTTCACTGCCGGCGGTATGACTGGAAACTATGAGCTCAACGCCGGACTGTACCAGCCTGGTGTGGCAGAGCAGACGAGGGCGTGGTTTGACAGGATGTGGGGTACAGCGAAGGACACCAAACAACAGTTGATCGACGTCCTGACGCAGTCAAAGTTCGGCCAGCCCGCAGAGCCGTACGAGGTATACATGAAGATGCTCTTTGAGCGGTTCAGGCCGCTGCTCGAAAGGATAGATCATGACGCCGGTAAGGAAAGCAAGGTGCTGACCCGGTTCCAGCAGGACGCGGTGCACGCCGGAATGTTCATAGTGTCGGAGTTTGGCGGAGTCATCATTGCAGATGCAACCGGACTTGGCAAGACCAACATGGGAATAGAGATGATGCGCCAGAAGGTCCTCAAGGAGGGCAAAAAAGTGTTGCTTGTGGCACCAGCCCAGGTGTTGCACAGCATGTGGGCAGAAAAGCTCAAGGAGGTCGACATCAACGTGCGCGAGACACTCACCATGGAGTCCCTGGGAAGAGAGGACATCATCAAGACGCTGGGAAGATACAGGAACATAGACTTGGTGCTCATCGATGAGTCGCAGAACTTTCGTTCAAAGGGTGCAAACAGGAGAAAGAACCTGATGAAACTGATGAGTATAGGAAAGAGAAAGCAGGTTATAATGCTGACTGCCACGCCGATCAACAACTCGTTGATGGATCTGTACTATCAGCTGTCCCTAATTACCGGGGGTGAGGACTCTTACTTTTACCGGCATGTTGGCATACCCGACCTGTACCGGCATATGAGGGATGCTGCAAACAAGGATCTGGCGCAGGGACTCGAAAAGATACAGCAGTTACTGGACGTCGTGATGGTGAGGCGCACAAGATCCTACATCAAGGACGTCTACAGGGACGACCGCATAGGCGATAGGGAGATAAGGTTTCCTGTACACCAGTACTCCCCCATACAGTACAGCCTTGCAGACCTGTTCGGGAATATATTCCGGAAGATCTTGGAGGATATAGGACGTCTGACCATGGCGCCGTATGGAATGGAGCGATACAACACAAGCCTGTCAGATGAGGAGAGAGGCAGGTACAGGGTGATAGGTCACCTCCAGGTCATATTGTTGTTAAAGCGCTTTGAGAGCAGTGTTGAGGCCGTAAGGATAAGCCTGGAGAACAAGATAAACCTGTACCGGCACATCAGCGGTGTGTTAGACGAAGGTAGGATACTGCGGGTCCGCGACTTTAACAGGATAATTACAAAGTGGAACGTGGTGGAGTCTGGTGAGGATCCTGGCACTGCTGCCGACGACGACGATGATGAGGAAAAGATGAGGTTCTTTCTCAGGGAGATTATGGAGATTCAAAAGGAGAAGATAGGAAAAAACTATGACATCGAGTCACTCAAGCGCGACATGGCAGGTGACATGGCCATACTGGAGGGCCTGTTAGAGGAGGTCAAAAAGATAACAGTTGACACAAAGATCGACGCGGTAATTAGAACCATCCTAAAGGAGCGGGCGCTTGAAAACGAGAGCAAAAAAGTTCTGATATTTACCGAATACACGGCCACTGCAAGATACGTCACCAAAAAACTGCGGGAAAAGTTTCCCAATCATGCCATAGAATGCATTACGGGGAGCACAAAGCCGGACGCAAGGATGAGTCACATCAGGCGGTTTGCCCCGGAGGCAAACCTGCTCGAGGATGAGAAGCTGGATTTGGGGGAAATTGATATGTTGGTCTCTACTGAGGTGCTAGCAGAGGGACAGAACCTCCAGGACTGCAACTATGTCATAAACTATGATTTACCGTGGAATCCGATGAGAATAGTCCAGAGGACTGGCAGGGTGGACAGGCTCACCAGTAAACATGACGTGATCCGTACCAGGGCCTGCTACCCGGACAGGGAGTTGGACGACATCCTGAGGCTCATGGGTAGGTTGTTGGACAAGATACATGTGGTTGATACTGTAATAGGGGGAGATGAAGAGATATTGGGAGAGGCCCCAACCCCCAAACAGTTCAACGGTGCGGCACATAGGATCAAGGTGCTTGCCGGCGGCCGGCAGGAGGACGGCAGTAGTAGTAGCGCCGGCAGGGTAATCTCGGAGATGGAGAAGGAATCAGACGTCATGCCGGCGCTCTCACCGATCAACGAGTTGGGTAGGTTCATCAAGGAGAAGGGGATGGAGACGGTCCAGGACATCCCCATAGGGCGTCGCAGTGGTAAGATGGGTGATAGCCAGAAGGCCGTCCTGGCGTACCTGCAAGAGGGTTCGGAGAGACGTGTCTATTTTGTCCAGTATGATTTTGAGACCGATGTGGTGTTGGTGCCTGATGACGACTCGGAGGCCATACGCCTTGCATCATGTATTGTGGAGACACCGATCCATCTACCGATGGACGGTACGACAAGCAAGGAATCGTTTGAGTTGTTACTGAAGATAGATCCAAAGGCGCGAAGGGCCATAAAGGAAAACAATGACGCCGTATCCTCATATGTTAGGGAACTTCACGGTAAGAGACACAGACAGCATGACAGGAACGTCGACGAGGTCTCCAAGATAATGATGGGCGCCATACTGAACGGTAAGATAGTCAAGGATGAGGGAAAGGAGGTTATACAAATTGTAAAGTCCGAGCATGTACGGCACTGGGCCGACGACCTCAACTCATTGGTTTTGGAATACGGTAGAGACCAGGATATTGAGATGTTGATAAACGGAATAAAGAGAATGAGTGAGTGGATAGGTATCAAGGAAAAGACGGATCCTGTAAAGGTAGTAGAAAAGAAAGAAGAGATGGCCGCAGAGTCCAAACTAAAGTTGGTTGGAGTTATTTTTATTACACCGGAAAAGTTCGATGACTCGCTTGGTAAGAAGGGATTGGATGGATTTTAGGATTGTATTCACGGTTTCTGATTTTGGATCATCTTGGGGTTTCTGATCAGTTTGGATGAGGTCTGGGCCAGTTCCCACACACTATTGGATCTTTGTATGTGGTCACGTCCCCTTGTTAGTTAGGCACGAAGATTACAATCATTCATGCTAATTCATGCCTGACTGATGGGGGTAGGTGACCTCGTACGGATCTTTGGTTTGTCGCGCCTTCCCAAGTTTTACAGTTTGTCCTTGTCTGCAGCATATCTACCATGATATTTGCGTCATCATCATCAAGGTTGCGCAAAACAAGAAATAACATCCCGACTACACCAACATCGATCAAAGAACACCCATGGGAATCCTGATCGCTTTTCCGGTACTTTTTTGATATTTGTGTTCCATTGTTCCAGAGTTTTTCTCAAAATAGGTGATTTTTGCGATCAGACCCCCAAATCCATTCCGAAAAATTCCGCAAAAACCGATCCGAAATCCGCCAAAAACACCCGGATGTTCCACCATGTTCCAGAGTTGTTCCAGCTATTTCAGATCAAATTCCCAAAAAGCCCGAAATTTAGATCAATTTTCAAAATCCATTCCGACGAGTATTTTGCCACGTCGAGATCCGCACGCTTTTCGGAGATCCGGGATGAATTCCGCCAAAATCTGTTCCAGTCTCGTTTTGTGGCAAAGTGATCAAATTCTGAAGGTTCCTTGTGTGGCAAACGTCAGGCGTGAGAAATGTTCCAAAGTTCCAGTGTTCCAGCATTTCTACACCGCTGTGTGGCAGACGACATTTTTCCTTATTTTCCCCAAATATACGGCAGTATGGAATCGCTGGAACAATGGAACTTTGGAACAACCGTTAAAAGTTCTGATCGCAGGGTGCCAGGTTACGCCACATATGGATCACATTACACACCACCAACACCGACAAAAACAACAAAACATTCCTTCTTTCATCACACAAAACCCAATCCAAAAAACATCAAGATTGGCCAAACCAACCAACCAGACATTTTTAAAAAATCAACCCTTAAACTCTGAAATCTCGATATCCATTCCCTCCTTATCTATATTGGATACCGTCTCCTTTACAGCCCTTATCTCATATACCATGTCGTCTGCATCTCCCCTGATAAGGCCCAATCCGTCATGTTTGCCGTCCTTGTCCATCTTTTCAGGAAGCACATCCACGACAATCTTCAACATATTATCAAGATCCTTCCTTGTCCTTCCCTCTGGCTGTGCAGTCCCACCGGTCCCATCATACAGGAAAAACCTCACGTTAACAGACAGTTTTTTCCCGAGGCAAAAACCCCTGATCTCCTCTAGGCCTTCAACCTTTCCTTCAACCTCCTTTTTCAGTCTCAATTTTCCGTCAACCGGATTATTGGAGGCCGTTGGGGGCTCAAAACCCCTTATTTTGATGAGGCGCGGTTTACTCCTCCTTCCAAACAACATCAACTCTTGGCGCGGTCGGGAGACATTTGAATGTTTGACCCCCGTAAAAACAGGGACTGTCCTTCCAAAATATGGGATCCAAAACGGTCCGTCACCATCACCTGGAATAACACCCCTCCTCCTCCTTCAGGCGCCTCCTGTGGTGTCACATCCGCTCATAATCACACTACACCCATGGCTATAGGTCCTTCTTTCCATGATGCCTGTATGCCTGCACCGGAGGTCATGGCCGCAAACAGCGCACCGTTTCGTCATGGTGATCTTCAGGACTTGTACCCCCAACCCTTCAGGGAGCGGGGGTCGCCGGTCCCTATCATACTGTGGCGTACCAGGTGTCTTGTGGCCACCCCACAGATGAGGGGCCTTCCGGTAACCATCCTGTATATCCATCTGACCACGGACCTGGCACCGCTGATCTTCCTGTCATACTCCTTACAGGAGGCGCGGCGGTTCTCATGGCTGCACTCAGGCGAGCAGCAGACGCGGTGCCACTTTCTTCCTGGATGTATTCTGACCTCGAACCTGACACCACACACCTTACACGGTAGGAACCGCCAGAATCCCCGGCGTGTCATTTCTCCCTCTTCACCCCCATCATCTTATGCTGGCGCGCGCGGCACACACGCGTCACCCTCTTCTTGCGGAGCTTGGTGCCGCAGCACGGGCAGAAAAACCCCGCCCACAACATGAAGATGCCGCACTCGCGGCACAGCCCCTTGTCGGCGTGGGGGAGCGTCTTGGGTATCTTGTAATACTCACAACGGTTCTGGCAGTTCATCAGGCGTCGCAGGCCTCCTCCCCCGTTTTTTCCACATAGTGCATCCTACAGAACCACCGGACAAAGCCGAGGTCAGTCACATTCCACCACGCATATCTTTCACAACCCCCATATTCACACCTGCGCAGGTCAGTACTCATGGCACGCTCCCACTGCCTGTCAAACTCGGCGGGATCATACCAACTGCCCACATCCGGACTGCAACTGAACGGGTCGTCCTCCATGGCCCCGGAGCACCGCAGGCAGAGGTGCTGCGCGCCGACGGTCATTACTGCGCGCCGGTCACAGGCCGCGCACTGCCGGCTCACGGGCACCTTCCCCCTTTATTGGCATCCTCATCCTCATCCTCCCGGCACGCGGCACGCAACCAACTATGTGAAAACCCCGGGCAGCTGCGGCATACGTGGAGGCACCCGCAACGATCACCCGGACTCATGCCGCGTCCTCCGGACCTTTGGCGGAATGGCGCGCGCGTGACATGAGGCGGGAGTACTCCGAGGAGCACCTGCCAGAGCAGGTGACCAGGCGGCGATCCGGCATGCCGGCGCCCTGGCTGCAGTGGAGGTCCCGGCCGCAGATCCGGCACGACTTTGCAACCCTCATGTGGAATTCCTCCCCCCGCCGCCGCCATGCCCTCCAAGCCGTACGGAATATTTTTCCGCGCATTTTTTGGAGCAGGTGATGTGGCGCCCATACGCCGTGATCTTCCTGCGGCAGACCTGGCAGCGCGGCGCACCCTTCCGGCCGGCAGTGCCGCCCACCATACCGCTTATCCTTGCGATGACCCTCTCGCGGTTCATGGTAAAGCACGCATGGCAGCAGTAATACTCGAATGGTTCGTCGCTGACCGATGATGGAAGCTGTGAGAACCGGATCCCGTCACGGTCCACAACAAGTCCGTGGTGCACGCTGCCGCCTGACAGCCACACCCCGCAATACACGCACTTTCTCAGGGGATGTCCCCCTCCATGCTTTTTTCTTCAGGGACGGGCGTGTCATTTTCGTCCTCTTGTAGGACGCGGCCGTCATGCCTCCCAAACTGGATCGGGTTGGCTATGTTCCCACAGGCCTCGCTCCTCCTGCACCATCCTGCCGTCTCCACCTTGGCGCAGCTGGGGGGGAGGTACTCTGATCTCGCTATCTGGCCTATCTGGTATTTCGTGACTGCCTCGTTATAGTCGGGGGCCGTCTGAAACAGGACTGCAATGTCGTCTGCGGGGGTACCTGCCTTGAGCAGGTATGAAGCAAGCAGGAACCGGGCTACATGGGGCAGGTTCTCGCCCTCCTTCAGCTGCTGCCTGCAGTGCGCGATGCACGGGGGCAGGCGGCCGCCGTCTGCAGGAGGCCTCCTGCCGGCCCACACGTGGGTGGTCCCCACCTTGGCCGCATATCCGGCAAGCGCCTCTGCATCCCTGCTCCCAAGGGACATACCGTTGACCTGATCAATGACGTATGCGGCCATGGCGTGCCGCACCAGCCGCACCATCCTCCTCTTGGCAAGCATGACGTACCCACCGGTGACGCGCTGGTTTACCAGCTTCCATTCCATGCTGCTTATGCGGCAGGCAAGCGGAAGATAGTCGGCGACGGGAACGCGGTATTCAGCGCCGTCGCGCAGCGCCTTTATGGATGCCATCTCGGATACCAGGTCCTCCGGGCTCGGGTGGCCGCGAAGAAAGGGCTCGGCAGTCACGGACTCGGACAGCGCGAACTTTTTTGTCAGGACCCTGTCGCCCTTTACGTTACAAATGGCCGAGGCCACGACATACGTCAGCACGTCCTGCCTGTATGTCATGCCGCCGATCATGACGACGGGGCCGCCTACCGCGCAGTACTGCCTTCCCGTCTCGGCCGATATCACGCGGTTTACGGCCTCGCGGCGCACGGCATCACAGGATGCACCGTGCAGCAGCTCCGAGACGGTGAGCCCGCCCCTGCCGAGGGTCTCGGGTATGACCCCGGGGAGGAACGGGGGCTTCCTGGCAGAAACAGCCGCGGCCGCCGCCGCCGGCGCCAGGCCGCTCATCTTCCCCCTACCTCCGAGAGCGCCTCCCCGTATGCGTCAGGGACGTATGCGGACATCTGCCGCACGAGCTTGCCGGCGTTGGAGTCCAGAACATACGTGTCGGCCCAGTCGTCCTCGCTCCGTATGCTGCGCCCCATCCCCTGGAGCATCTTGCACAGTGTGTGATACCGGTACCATACGGGGCTTGCCTTTGCCAGCGCGCCGACACGCCTGTCTGCCAGAGACGGAAACGGACACTTTGCTATTATGCAGAACCTGGAGAGCATCCCGCGGAGGTCAACGCCGTACCACAGGCTCGGCGATATCAGGACCGTCGGCTCGGGGGAGCCGGCATGCAGGCGCAGCGTCTCGTCGCGCTCAAGCGGCGCCGAGTTGTATACCTGCAGCAGCCTGCCCCGGTTGCGTTCGGACAGCCCGGCGGCAATGCTGCGGCACTGATCCACCGAAGACACCAGTATCAACCCCTTGTGGTTGCCGTGCATGTCCAGTATCGAGTCGATCCTATCGTATAGCAGGGCGTACTCGTCCTCGCCGGTATCGCGGTTGATGGCGGCCACGTCGCAGAAGGAGACGGGGGCGCGGGAGGCCTCAAAGGGGGCGGTCTTTACGTCCACAAAGCAGCAGTCGCGCCCGTCAATGCCCATGCGGCCGCAGAACATGTCCGGATGGATGGTAGCAGACATGAAGATCCGGTGCGGCGAGTCCAAATACCTCTCGGCGTACCGCGACACGGACAGGGGCCGGACAGAGACGGACCGCACGTGGCCGTCATCATATCGGTTGACCTGTACGGACACGTTGCCCGGGCTGTTTGCCAGCTCGTACCTGCACAGCGAGAGGCGCTCCAGCCGGGACTGCATCCTCCCGTCCGGCGAGCTGCGCAGGCGCTCACCGTACCTGTCGCAGAGAAGCGAGACCATGCGGGTTACACCCTCGACGGCATCGACATCCTCAAACTCGGAAAACGCAGAGTCGGCGTCGGCAAGGTACGATCTTGTTATCTCGCAGCCGACGTGCTCTGCCAGCACGTCCTCAAGCTCGTGGGCCTCGTCACAAATGACGACCTGCCTCCGGATGAGCCGGTCCGGAAGAAACTGGCCGCGTATTGCAAAGTATGCCGCATAGTTGTATACAGAGTGCGGCGAGGCAAGCGCCGTATATTTTGCCGAATAATAGTGGCAGCAATTGTCGTCATCACCACACTCACCGCCGGGCTCGAACTCGGCCAGGACGGGCTTGTACTCGCAGTGCGCGGTTCCCTGCGGCGTGTGCCACGAGCACACGCCGTTGGCGCACGATACGGACGGGTCGGATGCCGCCTCGTCACGGGACATGACCCCCTCGTACAGGGCGCGGCACGGAAAGTTGCCCTTGCCCTTGCCGGGGGCAAGCCACGAGCCAAAGTCGCGCGAGTACTGATCCTGGAGTATCTTCTGGGCGGTAAGCACGAACGAGCTTCCCATCGAGCGGGCGACCGCAGCTGCCACGGCGCTCTTGCCAACACCGGTGGGCGCGCACAGTATGATATCGCGGTACCCCGAGGCAAGCGCCTCGCCGATGTCTGCAAGTATGCGTTTTTGCTCCGGACGCGGGGAGAGTCCGGGGGGAAACGAGGCGAGAAGCTGTGGAGAAGGGGGAGTAGCAGGAGTAGGAGGACTCATGTGCCGCCGTCACCATCCTCCTTCCCGTCCTTTTTTGCATCCTTACACGGCCCATAGTCGTGTCCCATGGAGCGGTGGACGTCGGAGATGAGGCGCCCGCCGATGCCGGTGGCACCGCCGGTGTACGGGCCGGCGCCGCACGTGCGGCACTCATAGTATGTGGTGCCGGGCACCATCTCGGACTCGGGCACCATCTCGGACCATCGCTTTGAATCATCACCGGGGCGGTCACTGCTACTGCCGTCAGCAGTCCCACTATCATCATCACCACTACCACTGCTGCTGCCACCGCCACCTGCCGCAGGCCGCAAGATATCATCACCACCACCGATGCCATCATCATCACCACCACCGCCACCTGCCACGGTCGGATCGCCTGCCTGCTCGCCGGAAAATAAGCGGACGTCCAGCCACGCGTTGACTGACTTACCGTCAATGCGCGCCTTGCCCCACCTGTACTTGAGCCGCTCCATGCGCGCAGAGAAGGCCTGCTTGGTCTTGGGCTTGAGGTCGGCGTTGCTGCACCACGCCACGTACGCCTCGTACACGGCCGACTTTGGCTCGTTGTGTCCGGGCTCCCTGGACAGATGACCGGCAGAAAAGCCCTCGACGGGATCGGCCATACCCTTCCAGGCGCGGCGCGTCTCCATTGTTGTGCCGCCGTGAGTCAGCGCGCCGGCGCGCCTGACTTCCAGCGCGCATTTCAGCAGTATGTTGAATATCCCCGACTTTTCCTTTAGCAGCTCTCCCTTGAGGGCCGGGTTGCGCTCATCCTCGGGTATCCTGACGGTAAACGGTATTATCACAAAGCGCCTGAATATGGCATCACTGTCTTCTGATATCTCCGGCAGGCGGTTGCAACTGAAGATGAGCTTTGCGTGGTTCTCAATGTCAAAGCTGTTGGTGCCCTTTTTCTCGACGGTCACAGTCTCACCTGTGACAAGCGACTTTACCACTCCCATGTGCTCCAGCTCGTTGTTGCTGATGTCCGCATAGATGTTTGCCAGCTTGCCGTCAAGGTTCGAGCGCATGAACCTGTGGTTTATCAGGTCGTGTATGGAGACGTGCGCCACGTTCTGGTTTCCAAGTATGTCGTTGTACACGCCGAGCAGCGTCGACTTTCCGTTGGCGCCCTCGCCGGTGCACATCGTTATCTTTTCCAGATTAGGCGAGTTGCGCAACAGCGCCGCGCCAAATAACTCGTGCAGGGTGAGGCGGTCCTCCTCGTCGGGGACGACGCGGCTCATAAATTCGTCATAGTGGGGTGACAGGGCGTCCGGATCATAGGCGACGTTGAGCTTTATGCGGCACGGCTCGTGCGGCGTGTGCGCGCCGAGCTTGCCCGTAACCAGGTCAAGCACGCCGTTTTCAACCACCAGCTTGGAGTCATCAGAATCAAACAGCCTCCTGTCAACGTACGTGTGCGCCCGTATGGTATTCTGGATCTCCTTGCGCATGACGGTAGCGCAGTCGGGGACGCGGCGCTCTGCCTCCTCCTCTATTACGATGTCGCCGCCGGCCACGTACACGCCGTCGCGGTACACGAGTATCTCGCGGGTGTCATTCAGGGTCAAAAAATTATAGTCTGCCATGATTGCCATCGCGTGATCCGTATGAGTCGGCCTGTCGCCATTACCGCCGCCACCTGCGGTTGTTGCGGCAGCCGCAGTCCTGTCACCACCCGCTGCGGCTGCCGCAGCCGAATCCCCTGAGGGGGACGGCGACGTCGACGGGGGCGGAGGGCCCTCCGAGTACGGGACGACGTCGTGCCGGAGGCGTCGGCACTCCTCAAAGTCCTTGTATGAGCCCCGGCGGTTGTCGCAGTCAAAGCACTGGTACGAGACGCGCCTGCGCTTTACGGGCGACGCGCTTCCACGGCGGGCCGCAGAGGCGGCAGCGGCAGCGGCAGGAGTCTTCCTGTCGCCGTTATTACCACCACCACTACTACTGCGGTTGCCGCCATCATGCATGGACCTTATCGTCGCAGGATCCAGCACGGACAGAAAGCACTCTGCCATGTGGCAGTACGAGTCAGTCAGGTTGCCTGTCTCGCCGGCAAAGACGTACGCGGGCCTCTCGGGATCTATGTCGTGCGTCCCGGCGCTGCACCTGGCTGACAGTATCCCGTGATTCTGCCTGACACACCTGTGCAGAAAGTCGTCGATCATCCTGGCAGTGCAGCCGAACTTTTCTGCGTGCGTGCTGCCGCTCACTGTATGGCACCTCCGCCGGCCGCCTCGATGAGCAGGTTCAATATGCCGGATCTTTCGGGGCCGGCAAGCAGGGAATCCAAATCAGAGTCCGCCCCGCAGTCGCCGCAGTCAGAAAATCGTATCACGCAGCCAAAATGGGACAGGATGCGCGCAGGCGGGCGCGGGTCATTACATGAGAGAAACAGGCGGGCGTGGTTTGGTATGAGGTACTGGCCTGCGCCCTTTTGCTGCACGGCAAGCGCAGGCGAGGCAAGGATGCCTCTTCCGTGTGCGACGTGCAGCAGCTCCGAGACCGTGTTATACCTTGATATGCTGGCAATCCTGCCGTCAAGCTGGGATCTCATGTACGGGTGGTGCATGACGTCTGACGGCCTGAGGTGCGCGACATTCCTGGGGCCGAGTACGCGCTCCATGATTCCGAGCACCAGGTCGTGCCCCTCGACGCCTGCAGCGCCGCCAAGCAGCAGGGCGGGGGCGGGAGGGGGACAGGACGCCCTGAGCAGCGCAGAACCAAAGGCCCGGTGCAGGGCCTCGCGGGAGGGCCCGTCAGGCAGAATCCGGTATATCATGTCCGTGTACTGCGGCGCCCTGGCGCACGGGTCGTATTCCACGTCAAGCTTTGTCCTGCACCGGACAAGCGGCGAGTGGGACTCGATGCTCATGGTGTGCAGATCGAGCAGGCCGTTTGAGCACACCAGGAGGCCGGGGGGATCGCAGCACATGCGCGGGGTCACGGTGGCGCGGCGGACGATCTCCAGGACGGATTCGCGGGCCTCAGTCGTGCAGTCGGGTATCAGCTCCTCGCAGGACTGCTCGACTATGATCTCGCCGCCGGGCACGTATGCGCCGTCGACATACGCGAGGATCTCGCCGGTGTGCTCAAGGGAGATCATGGGGGTCTCATCTGTTATGCGCGATGCGACACCTTCAAGATCACTCATCGCCGGCACCCCCCTCCTCAAAGTGAGCCGTCTGGTTCCCGTACGTGTCCCATGCGGGGCTGTGCTGCTGTCGCGCAAACAGCTCCAGATATTTGTGCCTGCCCGGATACATCCTCTCTATGATACCGTACATCTCGTCGGGCTTGCGCGAAAACTGCCGGCGGGGCGCGCGGATGACAGACGGGAATGACTCGGCAGGCGCCGGCATCCTGCCGCGGTGCGCAATGATGCAGTTCTCGTGCTGGCCGCGCACGATATACCCGCTGCCCATCTTCTCCTTGTCCCAGCTGAACTCCCCCTTTACACGGGTGAATCCCCATGAATCCAGTATGGCCTTGTACACGGGGACATCAACCGTTCCCTGGATCATGCCGCCGCCCTCCTCGTCTGTTATGGCAACCTGCCGGGGGACGGTATCATACATTATCGATGGAGACATCCAGAAGAAGATGACGGCGTTGGCCGCAGCCGGCACCTGAAGCTCACACAACTCGTCGACTGTCATCATGGAATAGTGGTCGGCAGCCCCGTCCGAACGCGTGGTGGTATCATACCGGATTGGCACGTCGCACAAAATCACGTCGTATATGCCGTCGGGCATCTCGGCCTTTGGCATCGCGCGCTCCTCGCGCATGGCTATCTTGTGTGCGGTGTTTACTGATTTTTTGCCTGATTCGACGTCCTGCAACAGCTTGCAGTACTCTGGCTTTTGGCCGGCGCGCTTTACCAGATCCGACATCTTTTGCACCTGCCGGGGGCTGTATCCTGTAATGGCAGATACCACGTCGCGGGTGCGGCCGTTATTTTTGCCGTTTTTACCCGGTGCGTCACCGGGGGTTTCGGCAGTCACCGCATCATCTTTTTCCTTTTCAGGCTTTTGCTTTTTTGACTCCTTGACATGGTTGAATATCGAGACGACCTCGCTTATGCCAAATGATTTTCGGAGGCTGTTTTCATGGATTTCACATTCGGGGCTGTCCTTGTTGTTGCCGACGGCATGGTATGGTATGCTCGCAAGCCCCAGATGCTTGTATGCCTCGATGCGGCGCAGTCCGGCAATGAGTCTGTGGTCTGAATCAAGGACTATTGGGTGTAGCAGGCCTATATCGCTGATTGACTCGGCAAGCTGCGTGATGTCCCCCACGTCGCCGCGAAAGCGCGTGCCAATCACTATGTCATCAATCGGAATGTCAGGCATCGGCATCAACCTCTTTCTTTATCGCTCTTTTTACCCGGGAGATGTCGGCCTCGAAATCCCGGTCAAACTCGGCCTTGCAGGCAGCGCAGTATCCCTCCCGGCCGGTGCCAGGAAGGTATCGCTCGCCGCAGCCGTCGCAGATGGGATCAGGCATCGGCATCAACCTCCTCGTCGTCTGGTACTGTTATGTCCAGTATCTCTACACGGATAAAGTCCTTGGTCAGTTCCCGCTCCAGCCCTTTCATCGCGCTTTCCTTGTTATCAAACGTGTCCGGATACCATGTTCCTTCACTGTCCAGACGCAAAACCTTCCACATGTGCATTATTTTTCATTCTCCTCCCATATGGTATCCAACGCAGCAGCCACCGTAGACAGTTCCAGTAGTTGTTTCTTTAGTTGATCATCCATTTTCGGAAACTCACCCATGTCAATACATGCCAGTGCGCCAGCTATATGCTCCAATGATATGGTCACTTCTTCTGATGCCTTTTTCAGATCGGATTTCATTTTTTCAGATCCTCCAGTTTCCGTCTGATATGAGCCTCGATCTCCTTTTCTGCGCCCTGAGATGCCTGATTTCCTCGCGGATCATCCTTCGCTCTTCCCTGTTCATGACTCCGGCTCCCTAAGCAGGCACTCCCCATCTGGAACTTTGGAACACCCCCAAAATGGAATTCGAATTCTCTGGAACTTTGGAACAGGCAAAAATGGAATTCGAATTCTCTGGAACTTTGGAACATTTGTGCCTGAAAATGGAATTGGGATCCTCTGGAACTTTGGAACAGGCAAAAATGGAATTCGAATTCTCTGGAACTTTGGAACATTTGTGCCTGAAAATGGAATTGGGATCCTCTGGAACTTTGGAACAGGCAAAAATGGAATTCGAATTCTCTGGAACTTTGGAACATTTGTGCCTGAAAATGGAATTGGGATCCTCTGGAACTTTGGAACAGGCAAAAATGGAATTCGAATTCTCTGGAACTTTGGAACATTTGTGCCTGAAAATGGAATTGAGATTCTCTGGAACTTTGGAACAGGCAGGAGGGGGTAGAATGTGGCAATATTGCCACATTTTCAAGGCTCTGCAAGGTGTCTGGCCAGGTGGCCGGCTCACCACAGCCAGAATGTGGCAATATTGCCACATTTTCCAGCGCTTTGCAGGCGGATCCGGCGGCGGGCCGTGACAGTGCCGCCAGAATGTGGCAATATTGCCACATTTTCCAAGGATTCAGAGAGGCCAGACGCAAATGTGGCAATTTGCCACATTTTTTGAATGCCTTCCCAAGCCTGCCAGAATGTGGCAATATTGCCACATTTTCTGACCCTCTGGGAGAGGTCTGACTCCAATGCAGGCACGCCTCAGCCCAAATGTGGCAATATTGCCACATTTTACGGAGCCTTTGAGGAGGCATTGGCCTACGGCGGTGCAAAGGCCGCCAGAATGTGGCAATATTGCCACATTTTGAGGATTCCGCAGTGGTTCCGGGGCAGTCCTGCCGCCTCTCAAATGTGGCAATTTGCCACATTTTACACGACCTGATCTCACAATCATGTAACGGCTGCCAGAATGTGGCAATATTGCCACATTTTAGGGGATTCTTCAGGCTACCGCCGGTGTCAGAATGTGGCAATTTGCCACATTTCTCAAGGCTTGCAGGCAGGCCGGATGCAAATGTGGCAATATTGCCACATTTTAGGGGATTCTTCAGGCTACCGCCGGTGTCAGAATGTGGCAATTTGCCACATTTCTCAAGGCTTGCAGGCAGGCCGGATGCAAATGTGGCAATATTGCCACATTTTAGGGGATTCTTCAGGCTATCGCCGGTGTCAGAATGTGGCAATTTGCCACATTTTACAGAACGATAAAGGCGACTTTGCCAGAATGTGGCAATATTGCCACATTTCTCAAGGCTTGCAGGCAGGCCGGATGCAAATGTGGCAATTTGCCACATTTTTGCCGATTCTGGCACAAGTTTACCTCCGGCGCAAGGCAGTCTGAATGTGGCAATTTGCCACATTTTCCTGTGTGTATCGGTCTTGCCTGCTTTGGATATGACCCCTGAATGTGGCAATTTGCCACATTTTCTGGCGTCTTGCAGGCGGCCAAGGCGCGTAACCGTGGCCATACAGTCTGAATGTGGCAATATTGCCACATTTTCTGGCCTCCTAGAGCGGGTTCTGGACTGCATTCTGGAGATTGCTACCCAAATGTGGCAATATTGCCACATTTTCCACGGTTTTGTGGAGGCCAGACCCAAATGTGGCAATTTGCCACATTTTCCACGGAATCTGACGACTTTACCACTCCACAAATGTGGCAATATTGCCACATTTCCAGGGCTTGTGGCCTGTTCAGCCGGGACAGGCACGCTGCGTCCAGGATGCGGCAGTCTGCTGCGATTTTTGACGCAGATCACATACTGGCTCATTGGAAGTACCTCTCCAGTGCGATCTGTTTACCATGTCCGAGTATGACGTCCATGTCCATATCCATTGGCTCTATGACCGGTGCCAGAACGGAGGAGAGGCACTCGACATACTTTGCGCGGTCTATGCTGGCAATGTGTGCAAGCTCGACGGGCGCGACGTGCTCCCCGGTCTGGGTCTTTACGTACCTGATCGTGTCGCCGGGGCTGACGGAGGTGCCGGTGGCCTCCTCCAGCCTTTTTGCCGCGCGGACGTGCTGCGGCATGGACTTTGTGTACGAGCCGGTCGCGCGCGACATTTTTACGTTGTAAGCAAGGCTGTCTACAGGAACCGTATTGTCATATAGGCATCCCACCGCATCGCGTATCTTCTGCTGGACGTCTGATTTTGCGGCATCAAACTCCTCATGTGTGGAGACGCGCGAAACGGTATCAAGTATGCCGGAAAATACGGAGCGGACCCATGCCGGCGTGTTTGACTTTTTGCCTGCAAGCCCCTTGACGTCGACCTTTCCTGACGTGGTGACTCCAAAGTAATTTTTTTTGCGGTCGCTGAGCACGACATACCTGTACTGCTTGTCTATCTCGAGGTCGACGCGGTGGGCATCAGCTGCATACTGCATGACCTCCATCAGCGTCTCTTCGGCAGAGCATTTCACAAATACAGAGTCAGTATCCCCGTACAGGACGCCGACTCCCAGCTCGCGACACCTGTCTGCAACGTCTGCTATGGCCTGCCTTCCGCTTGATGTTATGACCTCTGCGGTCGGCAGAAAATAAAGCGGAAACGACTCGAACCCCATTGCGCCAGAGGCGGCATTCAGTATTACCTTGAGGGCCTGGGCGATGATGTCATAGCGGCTGCGCTCAGTCTCCGTGATATCATTACCAGTAGCACTGGCAAGCGGCTTGAAGTGCGATACGCGCAACTCCTTGAGTGAGCCGACCAGACCAGCAAGCATCCCCATCTTTTTTGTGCACGACCAGTGGTGCGTGCCAGGAACGATGTTGCCCCGGCACTCCTCATGAACGCACCGGATTGTCTCATACGAGACGTTCTTTACCTTGATGATACTGGGATACAGGCTTGCAAAGTCCATTACCGTAACGCCAAAGTGCACGCCCGGCTCCGGTTTCAGGACCAGCCCGCCCCGGTACTTTTTGCCTGCCATTATGGCATCGTCTGCAGTCTCCCCGACGCGCTCCTGCAGCTCGTCGGCGCGCGGGATGACTGCGCCAGTCTGCCTGTGCTCATAATACAACATGCTCTTGATCCAGGTGGAGACTCCGGTGCGGCACACGATATCAAGCGGCAGCTTTGATATGCGCGATATCATTACCATCAGCTGCAGCAGTATGTTGTCTGCAAACGTGGTAAGCCTGTAAGTCAGGTACGCGTCATGGTGGCAGTATGCGGCAAGCGTATCTATATCCATCGAGTCTGTCTGCGAGCCGCTGCCTGTCTTCTCCTCGCCTAAAAGCGCGCGACACACTGCATCAAGCGAGAACTCAGAATACCTGTGGCTGAACGCGTAATTCTGGATTGATGCCTGCTTGAGAAAGCGGTACAGATCAAGGTGTATGGACTTGGCAGTGGTGCACGTGCTGCCGCCCGAGCGCACCAGCAGGCCGTCAAGACCCGCCCCGATCTTTGATGCGCGCCGGTACAGGTACGGCAGGTCAAACTCGTCGCCATAGTACGTGAGTATGATCGGGTATTCAGACAACCGTGCTATTGCATCAGATATCATCTGCGCCTCGCTGGAATACCGGATGACTTGCGCCGTAGACTTGCCGTCACCGTCATTACCTACGGCATTCTCAGTTATGATCCGGCGGCCGCTGTTGTTATTATCGCATCCGGGATCAAGCACGTATGATACGGCAATGTCGCTCCCGTGTATCCCGATTGCCGTGACGCGGTGCGGCACGCCCTCCATGTCCGGCGATTGTCGTCCGTCCATCGAGATCTCTATGTCGACTGCAGCGCGGCGCATGTCCGGGACGGACTCGCTGAGCAGCCTGGCCCACATCAGTATGTGCTGTCTGTACTGCTTGGGCTCTGATTCCAGATTTGACATTATCTTGCCAAGGGAGTCGCCGATTGCAGGAGTAACCTGGGTATCTACTGGTGAGAGGAGGTGACTGTTACTGCCGTTGCTGTTGCCGGAGGTGAATCTATAGTGGCATCCGCAAATCAAAGAGTGATCATACAGATAGTTCTCGTATGCGCGTATGTCAGACTCGTACGTCTTTATGTCTGAGGACGCGGCAAGTGATGCCATTGCAGACGGCGACTTTGCGTGCTCCTTGTAGAGCTTGCATGGGGCATCTGATGCCAGGTCTGTTTTGGTCAGCTCCAATGCGGCAGCAGAACGCCGCGTCTTGGTGTAACAATAGATGCTTGGCGCGGCAGGCCGGTACACGACGTGCAGCCTGCCTGCCTGCTCGTCATATAACCTGAGGCGTATGCGGTTTGCCTGCTCGTCATAGTCTGCAGAAAGCAATAGCAGGGCCGAATCCGGCGGCATCACTTCTGCTCGTATGGTCATGTGAGGCACCCCCTCCTGGCATCATACAGTCCGGCACCGGCACACTTGCGGCGCAGCGCAGTTATTGCGCCTGCCGAAACGCCGGCATTCCTTGCGGCAACGTCTGACCTGACGGCGTGCTGTCGCAGGCGGCCATCACCACTGGCTCCTCCTGCCAGCAGTACCAGCAGGGCGGCGGCCACGCGGGGATTGCATCCTGCCAGCAGACCGCGCTGGGCCATTATGTGTATGTTGTGCCGCACGGCATCAAGCACATCTGCCTTGCAGACCCCCAGGCGGATCGCAAGGCGGACTGCTTCAGAGTGAACCCTCTCTAGATCGGACATGTATGATATGCCGTATTTCTCAGAAACCGCGTCTGCCGCGCGTCTGACGGTTCCGGTACTGACGGGCCGGCCGCGCGTCATGGCATGGAAGCCGAGCCGTATGCCGTGCTGCCTGCACGATATGTGAGTGCATGCCATGGCAATGGTGTCCGCACTGTAGCCGTGCCGGAGGCCGCGATCGTCTGCGACGATCCTCCGGGCCAGGACAAAGGCGTCATGGCGGACCGGCTCTGCCAGGCCGTGGCAGTCAAGCTGGCAGTCCAGCGCGGCCGCCAGCCGCATCATCCGTCGCTCGCGCGCCCGGCTGTCGCCGACGGCAGGAATGCGGCAGGTCTCCCGTATCATGCCGCAATACACGCAGACTGCCTCGCACCGCACGGTGTCAGTTATTGGTGTACTGCCGCACGACGCGCAGCAGGACCCGGGGCCTGCACTGCTGTTGCTGCTACTGCTGCCGACGGCGGCGATGCCGGCCTGACAGGCGCTCAAGGCAGTCCCTCCTCGCAGCGGCATTCTATGTGCCGTCGCTTGAGCTCGGCACCCATGCTGCGTATGCCGCCGTCGGTGGCTCCCGTGGCCCTTGAGATGTCGCGGAGGGTCGTGCGCCTGCTGCTGCTGCCGCCGCCGCCGTTGCTGCTGCTGATATTGCCGCCGCCACGGCTTGCAAGCCAGATGAGCAGACCTGCCAGGACGGACGGGCGCTTGCCGGACAGCTCGTTGCTGTCCTCCAGTATGCCAAGGTTGGAGCGCGCATGTGCGAGCACGTACCGGCTCTTGAGCCCCAGGGTGTTGCAGGCGCGCAGCATGATCGATTCGACGACATCACGAGCAGAGACGGGAGGGATGCAGCATTCCGCGATGATTGCCCGCGTTGTCGTGTTGATCCTCTTCATCCTGAGGTTCTCGCGCCTGGCAATCTCGGCCGGCATGATGACCCTGCCGCTTGTCCTGCTGGCCAGATACATGCAGGATGCGGCCACATATTTCATGCCGTATCTCTTGACGATCCCGTGCAGCTTTGCGCTGTCCACAAGGGCGGTGGCATCCCAGACAACAAACGGGGGCAGGCAGGCCCTGTCGGTCATGCCTGCGAGGACGTGCTGCATTGCGGCCCTGCCGTCGCGCCTGCGCGTTATGCTGTCGACCTTTCTCAGGCGCGGGATGTTGACCGGGGCACAGCCGACAGAGGAGTCGGCGTGGAGGAAGGCGATCTCGTGGCCGCTGCCACCCCCGCTGTCGGGGATGGCAGGCACGTCATACGAGCACCCGGTGACCATGCCGCATGATGCGCACACCGTCTCGGCGCTTGACGGATCGGTGACAAGCCTGCCCCGGCATCGCGGACACTCGTGATGCCGCATGTGCCCCTGCCCGGCAGTCCGGCAGTCAGGATGCATGCAGGACCTCCGTTGTCGAGGGGCCGCCAGGCATCCGGCCGCCGGCCTCTTTTTCCATGACGCATGCAAGCGTGGCCGCCTCCGTCGCCGTGGCTCCAGGCGACAGGGAGACGCGCATGTTCACTATGAGCGTTCCCAGCGCGTCCTCAAAGTCAACCTCCGGAAACGAGGAGGAGAACAGCGCCGCAAGCTCGTCCAGTCCGACGGACTCGCGGTACCAGATCGCCTGCCATACCAAGTCCCTTGGCCGGGAGCGGTATGTCTCAAGTATGCGCCGCCTGGAATCCGTGACTTTTTGCAGCACGCGGGCAGTGCGCGCAGACTTGTACCCGTCGTTGCACGCAGGACAGCGCGCACGCTTTACCGGCGCGCCTATCGCCTGCAGGGTTCCGGGTACTGCTGCAAAGATGTCGGCCTTCCCGCATATGCTCCGGGCGCCGCCGGCATGATAGTGAGGCATCCGCCGGTCCCCATAATCGTGCATCACCCAGCCTATCATGATGCACACCCGCTGTACCCGCAGTCAAGGCAGAGATGGCAGCCCTCTGAGAATATCGTATCGGACCCGCATGCAGGACACGTGCCGTCATCGGCGGCGGTCTTTTTTTGTCTGGCATCCGTGGCCGCCGCCGCCGGCGGTGATGCCGCATCACAGCCTGCCGTCTGTGCCGGAGTCCGGCCGCCGGGGGAATCCATGTGCCTTTTGACATCGTCGGGAAGACCGTCCATCACATTGCGTACATAACAGCTCATCTCTGGGGCGGGCCGCTCCTGCGCGTCGGCATACATGACCTGCTCGTTGCGCGAGCCGTCGCGGTATACGGTGACCCCCTTGAGGCCCAGATGGTGCGCCAGCACGTACGCGCTCTTTACGTCCTGGACAGTTGCCTCGTGCGGTATGTTTATGGTCTTGGCTATCGCGTTGCACGTCCACCGCTGCCAGACTGACTGCGCCATCAAGTGGTCTGCCCAGTGGATGTCCATGGCAGTCACAAAGACGCGGCGCAGGGACTCTGGGATCTCGTGCATCCCCTGTATGGAGCCGCCGCGCTCGGCGATGCGCGCAAGCAGTTCCTCGTTGTACAGGTTGCGGTCGCGCAGAGCCTGCTCGAAGATCCTGTTGGTGTAAAAGAACCGGCCGACCGATACCCGCTTTTCAAAGACCAGCGCGAATGCCGGCTCCATCCCGTTGGTGCAGTCGGCAATCATTGCAAGGGTGCCAGTCGGCGCCACGGTGGTGGTCATCACGTTCCGGATGCCGTGCTCCCGTATGCGGGATACGAGCGCGTCCCAGTCCCAGTGAGACTCTGCGGACTCGTGGTATCCTGCGACGGGAATCCGGCCGTCCGGATACTCTGTCTTTGGATACAGCGGAAAGGCGCCGCGCGACTCTGCAAGCTTGACGCTCTCATCCATCGAAACATATGTCAGCGTCTCTGAGATCCGCGACTGCAGCGCGTATCCCTCCTCGGAGTTGTACGGGATGCCGAGCGCGTACAGGAGGTCGGCCACGCCCATGACGCCGAGCCCTATGCGGCGGGTCTCGCGCGAGGCGCGCGATATCTCCGTGGTAGGATAGCGGTTTGCGTCAATCACATTGTCAAGGAACCTGGTGCATGATCTCGTGACGGACTCGAATCGCTCCCAGTCAAAGGCGGGGGGATCGCCGGTGACAAAGTTTGCCAGGTTTATGGATCCGAGGTTGCACGACTCGTGCGGGTACAGGCTCTGCTCGCCGCACGGGTTGGTCGCCCTGATATCGGCGCCGCGGGCCGGGCGTAGCACGTTGTATTTGTTTACGTTGTCCCAGAAGATGACGCCGGGCTCGGCGCTATTCCACGCCGACTGCGCCACAAGCTCGAGGAGGTGCCTGGCATAGACGCGCCTTGCTGCCTGCCCGGTGCGCGGCGATACGAGGTCATAGTGGCCGTCAGAGTATAGTGCCTCCCAGTAGTCGGCATCAATGCCGACGCTGAGGTTAAAGTTCTCAAGGATTCCGGGCCTGAGTTTGCGCTCGATGAACCCCTCTACATCCGGATGCGACATGTCCAGGATGCCCATGTTCGCACCGCGCCGCCTGCCGCCCTGCTTTATGACGTCGGTTATGGTGTTGATTATCTCCATGAACGACATGGGGCCCGAGGCCACGCCAGATGTGGAGGCCACGATGTCGCCCTCCTCCCTCAGATCAGAATAGTTGATTCCAACCCCCCCGCCGGACTTGAATATCATGGCCGCATCGGACGTCGATTTCATTATTTTTTCCATGCGGTCAGGCATCTCCAGCACAAAGCAGGCAGACAGCTGCCCCAGGCTGCATCCTGCGTTCATCAGGGTGGGCGAGTTTGGAAGAAAGTCGCGCGAGCTCATCAGCCCGATATAATTGGATATGGCGGTGGCGGCCTCGCGTCCGATGGCGCCTGATGCGATGCCCGCAAGGACGTCCCGGAAGCCGGAGCGCATATGTCCTGCAAGCTCGGCATACAGGGATGCCAGCCCCCGGAAGTGATGCCTGTTGAGGCGGTACCGGCCGCCGACTGCCAGCTTGCCGTCAAAGGCCTCCGTCTTTTCAAGGTATGCGAGTGCGGCAGTAGCATCCTGTGAGTGGCCGGCTGCCACATCATACACGCCAGGATCATAGAGCAGCTCGCACATTCCCACCAGCGTTGCGACGCGCTCGAAGAGCTGCTGCGGCGACTCTGCTATGCGGTTGTCGTGCCGTACCAGATAGCGCGATGCAAGCACGCGGAGCGAGTTGGTGTCGAACTTCTTTGAGACGGGATCAAGTTTGGATGTCTGCAGTATGCGGCACTTTTCATCGCGGAGGCGGCGGTGCTCGTGCCGGTAGAGTATGTAGGCCTTTGCGACCTCGTGGTATCCGCCGTCGATGAGCGCAGACTCTACGGTATCCTGCACGTCCTCGACGGTCAGTTGCCCGTCGATGCCGGCGGTTCTGGAGACGACGGTGCGGACAAGCTCCGGCGGGAGATCCCTTGCGCACTGCACAAAGGCGTTGCGCATGGCGGCCTCTATCTTGTCTGGCGCAAACGGCACCGACGTACCGTCGCGCTTTGTGATGGTGGCGCCGGTCATCGTGACTTTTCCTCCTCTTTGAAAATCCGTGCCAGTGACTGGTGCATCGCATAGTCAGTCGATGCGCGCAGCAGAAGCTCGGGGTTCTTTTCGACTGCATCCAGGTTGTCAAGGAATGTGATCAGGGCCGCGCGTAGGACGTTGGCCCTGGCAGTCGGGTATCCGAGCTTTGTCAGATCCGAGAAGATCTCGGACTTTGAGATTATCCGGTCTATCAGCTTGGCAGTCTGCGGGCTGACAGCTGCACTCAGTGATGACTTGGAATTTCTACCATCTATCAGTGTCTCACCCCTTCTATGACTGACATGTTGTTGCAAATTTACCTAGGAAGATGGAGGATTTAAGGATATCGAAGTTGCAAATCTGTGTACATCAGAGTAAATTAAGAACTTAATTGAAATCAATTAAAAAGGAGCATGACACACATATTCATGGTAGTGGCAACAAAGGAGAAACCCTTCTATGGAATGTTGTTGCAAACAATTCTAGGCCACTACCAACCCATTACCACGATTAGGCCAGCAGAGCCAAACCCGCAGGCATCAATGGTTTGACGACTGCCGATTATGTGTGATGCGCATAAAACACCCGCAACCCTTTCTCCAGATTCGGCAGATTACGACTCAGTGCTATGGTGACTGGCACGTCGATGGCATGGTTGCACGAGTCACGTGTCCACCACGACATCGAGGCCGGCATTTAGTTCACCGGCCAGTACCCATCGGTGTCCCTCTAGACACGGACCGCTGGAAGGCGCGCGGGAGCCCCGCGGTGTATCGGCCAGTGGAGGTTCCGTGGCAGCCTGCAGGCCGGGAAGAAAATCACTGCCGCCTGCCGTCCGTGCCAGGCCGCTGCCCGGGGGCGGGCAGTCCCGTCACGTCCGCTGCCCGTGCATGCTTTTATAGCATCATGCGCTCTGCTTCCTGTTGGAGCAAGCTGATGTCCGTAGGATTCTGCATGATTCGGGCATTCCGCACGGAGTGGCGCAGGACTTCCCGCAGTCCTGCAGGTATGCACTGCTTGCAAAAGAGAACAGGATAACCGTGCTTGACAATTCCCGGGTCCGCATCAGGCATGGCTTCTGGATTGTCGAGACGGTTGACAAGATAATGATTCTCGGCAAGTACGATCTGGTTGAGCTGCAGGCCATGCACCAGCTCGGTGACGGGATTGCCGAAGAGTTCTTTCAGATGGACGCGTTTGCCAGGGACGGAATCGTGTACGAGCTGGAGCGCCTCCTCTCCGGTCTGGATGTCAGGCACGTGGTAATAACGGAGGAGGAGAAGCGGCTTTTGGGCTTTTCAGTGTCCGTCTTTTTGCACGAAAAGGTGACGGTCGCCGATTTTTTTGATGGCTACTACCGGGTCATGGAGCTCAGAAGGCTTGCGGAGTTGCGGGCGTCCGGCCTCATCCGGGGCCACGCGTGACGCACCTCATCATGGATGTTGCGGGCTGCCATTTCAGCACTCGCAAGCCCGTCTCCTGCTGCCGATCAAGGTCTTAAGGGGGATCGTCTGGCATGTCTGTCATGACAGCACGAGTGCATCCGCAGGACGCCCCGCGTAAAGACGGTGACTGGCGAGGAGGAAAGGGAGTCTGTCCTCCAGAAGGAGGAGATGCCGGCACCGGCCGCCAAACGGCACATCCGGGGGGACTGCTACGTAGGGGACTCGTAGATTCTGCGGACCTTGGAGCCACAGCTCGGGCACGACTGCTCGGAGTGTATCAGGCCGCAGCCGGTACATGAGAATTCCAGCGCGGCCCCCCTTCCCGCGCCTCCGCCTGCAGGCGGCTGTGCTCCGGGCCTGAGGCCCCCCTCCAGCGCACTGATGCGCCTCATCATGTCATCAAGCTGGGAGAGGCGGGCATCCTTGTCCATGCTTTTACGCTGGCCTGCGGCAAACTCGGCGGTGCTGTCCTCCAGCATCCGTTCCAGCTGGCGCTCCTTTTCTGCCAGCCTCGTAAGCATCAGGCCGGGATCGTCCCTGCCTGCAAGGACGTTTGACATCTTTGTGAATATGTTGAGCCTGCCGGCGGCCTTGGCGTACTCGCGCCGCATCGTATCCGGATACAGGATGGACTGCTTTTCGTACGAGTCCTTTGGCATGTGTCCTATCACGTGGTCTGCAACGTCGATGCGACAGCCGCAGTCTATCAGGGTCGACTTTAGCAGGTCGCGCAGCTCGTGCGAGGTGACGCCGCGGCTGAGGCGCCGGCCGTCGCGGGAGACGCATTTTATGCCGCACCGGAGGGCAAGCTTTCGAAAGTGGATGCGTATCCAGTCGGCGCTGATCGGGCGGCGGTCCTGGTTCTTGAACATCCCGCCGTCCACCGGAATGTCGTGCTTTGCGGCATAGTCAAGATATTTGCATACGGCCTGCACGGCATCGCGCTCCAGAAACCCGGCATGCCTGTATCCGGTCTTGATGCGCGTCAGCGTGATTGGCACGGGACACATGTTGAGATCCCACAGGCGGTGGTCCTCTGACCTGAAGTGGGCGCGCATCTGATCCAGCGCCTCAAAGTTGAAGCGGTCTGCCATGGTCGCCGTGTCCAGGCCCCGATGGAGCTTGCACAAAAGCACGGCCTTCTCGGTAACAGAGGCGTGACCCTCGACGAGCATGGAGGCGAACTCGTCAAGTGAAAGCGTCGCGGACTCTTCCTCGGACGCGGCATACACCATGCCGGCCTTGAAGCGTACGGTTACCGGCAGATCGTTTGATGCAAAATACGACAGGATGGCGCTGCGCATGATGATGACGCTGTTAGGCGATATCCCGGAGTGAATGGGATCAACCAGGTACTCTTTGATTATCCGGCTCACGTCCGGAGACGGCGCAGGCGCGCAGTCGCGGGCCAGATCCAGCAGATCCTCGACAGTATCAAACCTTACCTGCTCGCGCGACATCCGGTACGTGTCGGCCCCCGCAGGAACGCGCCTGCTGACGGTGAAGCTCCGGCCGGACAGCCACCTGTTGAGCCTCCACAGGAGGGTGACATATAACGCCGACGTTGATCGGCGGGAACAGGCATGTTTGCTATTTTTCATCCTTGAGATGCGCAGCTGGGATGTCCAGTATCTTACGGTCTCAAGCTTGCCAAACCACTCGGGTATGGTGCCCTCCGTCCTGGATTTCTCCAGCACTCCGTCGCGGACGGCGATCCTAAACATGTCGTTTACAACGCTTCCCCACGACTGATCCCTGATGCCGCCGCCAAGCTCGTCGCGGTATTTATCGCGGTATTCAACAGGCCGGATCTCAATTCCTACCGTGTCAAACTTTGAGAGCATCCTGTTAAGACGTTCGGAATGATCGTGCCTGTCGCGGACATCCTGGAACGGGACGACCACCCGGTAATACGATTTTATGCCTCCAACCATGCATGTCTAGGCGTCAACATAATTAATTAATAGTGTGTTATGTATATGTAAACAAGTACATTTACAGATCGCCGGTCAAGGCCCTCGATTACTTGTGACCGTTGCTATAACTATTAAATATTATAGCATTCTATAGCACGTCATAATGTCACAACAATCAAGCGTGTCGCTTTCTAAAAAAACTAAGGAGGCACTCGTCGAATTGAAAAACTTTCCAAACGAATCCTTTGAGGAAGTGATCAAGAGGATGATTAGTGCTTACACAGACGAACAAGATGATCTCCTAACTGACGATGATGTAGCGCAGATTGAAAAATCATTAGAACAGATTAAAGAGGGCAAATACAAGACGCTAGAACAACTTAGACAAAAATACGCTAGGAAATAATCTCTCTATCATGTCGTGGACTGTTATAATTCCCAAAAACGTAGAGGCGGAAATTGACAAAATTGTTGATGACGCACTAAGAAATGATATTTTAAACAAGATAGATAGCATGAAACAGGATCCGTATAGGCATCTAAGCAAGATGAGAAAATATCCTTACTATAGATTCAGAGTTAAGCACTACAGAGGAATTGTTTTACTAGCAAATAGAAAACTTGTTGTCAATGTCCTACGAATTATGAAGAGGAATATTGTTTATCGAAACCTTGATAAACTATAGATCGGGGCGAACTGCTTTTTGGATCCCACAACACGGATCTCGCAACCGGCGTTGTCCAGAATTTTTCCAGAAATCCCCCGATAAGCCTATAGATCATGAACGCAGGATGCGACAATCTTATGGATCGCCGTCCCCGTACAATGAAATCAAAAACCAAGAAGATGGAATCCAAGAAAGGCAATGAGGAGAGGGAGTCAAAGAAGTACACGAGGCCTCCGAAATACCATGCCGAGTACGAGGGAAAAAGGAGGGGGGACGAAAAGAGGTACGGCATCAAGATCAAGAAAATCCACCGGATCCTGCCTGCAAGGCAGATGATCTGGGAGCTGGGCATCAGCGACAGGTACGTCAGGAAGATATGGGCCAGGTTCCGTAGCTCCGGCACGGTCCTGCCGCAGAACGGGGCAGGAAGGCCCGGCATGGGCATGGATCCCGGGGATGTCAAGGAGGTCCTTGATGCATATTCCCAGATGCCGTCAGGCGTGGAGCGGCTGGCATTGCGCATGAGGGCCTCAGGCATGCAGATAAGCTACTATACCGCATACAGGATCATGAAGGCCGAGGGAATCACGGACAGCTCGCCTGCCAGACCCAGACAGCTCAAATGGCTGCGCTACGAGCGTATGTACTCCAACGCAATGTGGCACGCAGACTGGCACGAAATGAAGGATCCACACCTACAAAAGCTCAATCTGGTGGCATATCTTGACGATTCCTCGCGGTGCATAACCGGATTCGGCGTCTTTGAGCACGCGACCTCGGAGAACGCAGTCCTGGTGCTGCGCAAGGCAATCAGGCAGTTCGGGACGCCGGCTCAGATACTCTCAGATAACGGCAGCTGTTTTACGTCGGCCAGGCGCGGCACCCCCCGGGGCAGCTGGACGCCCACGCTGTTCGAGGACGAGCTGCTGGAGCGCAACATCGCCCTGCTCAACTCGCGTCCGTACCACCCCCAGACCAACGGCAAGCTGGAGAGGTGGTTCGGGACGCTTGAGAAGGAGCTGACGCACTTTGACAAGGTAGACGAGTTCATCGAGTTCTACAACGAGCGCAGGACGCACTGGTCGCTTGACATCAAGCATGCCGAGACTCCCAGGATGGCGTTCCGGAGCCGGGAGGCCACAGACGCGATCAGGAAAAGCGACCCGAAATGGATGGAGAAGGATACTAATGAGGGGCGGAACTAATTTTCATATGAAACAATGATTTCAGCGGGTTGTCGTCTAATTGTAAGAATTCCTGAAAACCTTTGGGATACCACATGGATCAGGCGTGTAAAGGACGGAAATTCATAAAAACGTGCAGGTTGAGTTGATCTGGATCCCGTATTTTCGAACCACTTTTTGGGCGTTTTTGCGTAGTTCTGGCATCATCTGCCTGCCTCCCTTTGGTGCCGTACGATGAACTCCATCGGAGTGAGATTGATCTGGATCCCGTATTTTCGAACCACTTTTTGGGCGTTTTTGCGTAGTTCTGGCATCATTTGCCTGCCTCCCTTTGGTGCCGTACGATGAACTCCATCGGAGTGAGATAGCCAAGCGAGGAGTGTATTCTGTCATGGTTATATTCCCTAAAGGCCTCCTTTATGACGTCTGAGGCGTCCTGGAAGGAGCCAAACTCATGGGGCCACAGGTACTCCCTCCTGATGCTTCCGTGAAACGACTCTATAGTGACGATTGAAAGTTTTTGAGCGCCTATGGGCATGAAATATGCAGGAAGACGCTTTTTGATGATCAAAGACTTTCAGTCGCCACTATACCGGTAGGAGCCTAGGGTGTCCGGCCTGCAGCATAACCTCGGATTCAAACGGAAGCTTGCCTGCATGCTCGATGACGTGCAGCTCGCCGGGGTGCAGAAAGTGGCGCTGATCAGATGTTATGCATGTGTTCTGCATGATATGGGAACAGACCCAGCCCAGGCAAGCGGGCATCTCCTTCTGGCGCTTCATGTATCTCTCAAACCACGCCAGATCCGGGAGGACACACGTCTTTCACTCCTCGTCAGCCACCATCTTCACGCGGGGCGTCTTACAGATCCACTCCCGTCATCACAACAGACATGCCAGACGATCCCTTAAGACTTTAATCGGCAGCAGGAAATGAGCTTGCGAGTACGGGAATGGCAGTCAGCAATCTCTGACGGTGATGAGACACGTCACGCGTGACCCCGGATGAGGCCGGACGCCCGCGCCTCCGCAAGCCTTCTGAGCTCCTTGATCCTGTAGTAGCCGTCAAAAAAATCGGCGACCGTCGCCTTTTCGTGCAAAAAGACAGACAATGAAAAGCCCAAAAGCCGTTTCTCCTCCTCCATTATTACCACGTGCCTGACATCCAGACTGGAGAGAAGGCACTCCAACTCGTACACGATTCCGTCCCTTGCAGACGCGTCCATCCGAAAGAACTCTTCGGCAATCTCGTCACCGAGCTGGTGCATGGCCTGTAGCTCGACCAGATTGTACTTGCCGAGAACCATTATATTGTCATCCGTGTAGACAATCCAGAAGCCATGTCTGATGCGGACCCCGGATCTGTCAAGCACGGTTATCCTGTTCTCTTTTGCAAGCAGGGCATACCTGCAGGGCTGCGGGAAGCTCGACGTCTCTGTGTACCGAATGCCCGAATCATACAGAATCCTGCGGACATCTGCTTGCTCCAACAGGAAACAGAGCGCGTGATGCTATAAAAGCATGCGCGGGCAGCGAACGTGGCGGGACGGCCCACACCCGGGCGGCAATCAGACACGAACCGCAAGCAGCCGTGATTTTCATGTATGGCCGGCAGGCCTCAGCATCCTGTGTTCCTTTTCAAGTAACAGGTCGGGCTCTGGAATCTGTTCCTGATTTTAGGCACGGATTATGCCCTATTGTGGTTTCCAAGGCGGCAAAACTCACGCCTAAACTTCCAGAGTTCAAGCTATTACGATCAGGACTTTTTCCGTGAATCAAGTCAAAAACAAGACAGCTAACAGTCAGCTTATTACACAGGGAAATCATCATAGTGTTTATAGCGAGGAAAAATTTCATGAACGATGATCCATTAAAAAAATTAGTTGAAGATCTTGGAACCCAACTATCCCAAAAAGAACACTTAGATGTAGTTCTAAATAACGGAAAAGGAAAACGTTTTTTGATTGCACCCTCTAAATTTTCTGAAATAAAATCAATTAAGGATTTCAGAAAGATTGCCTTTGTTGATGGGGGGAACGGTCTGCTAGAAGAATCGCCAAACTTTTTAATCACTATCAATCGAATCTACTTTTCCATGTTTCAAGGAAAAAAGAGAATCAAACCAAAAGCAAAATCCAGGATTGAGTTTTTCAGCTATGTGACATTAAACGTTTCGACGGTTGGTGGTACAAAAAAAGTAAGCTACGATACAAGGTTATTTTCACACACATCAGAAGATAAAAAATTTTTACCGGCAGAATCCGATTTGTTATCAAATGTTGAAAACACTTCTGTTTTACAAAGTGAAAGACTAAGTTCCTTGGGAAGACGTTTTGCAGAGTGGCGATTAGCAATTCATGTTGTAGAGTCTGAATTAGAGTCTGGAGACATGCTAGTTATGGATGGTTCATTACAGGCTAGTTTCAAAAACGAGGTAAAGTATGCACGCAGGCTGTACAAGTCAGCACGTAAAAAAGGAGTGATTGTTTGTGGTTTAGCAAAGACAAGCAGACTGATTACCGAGTCAGGAGATCCACTTTTAGCAAGAGTTGCAGAGATTGCCGAAAACGTTTCATATGAAAAATGGTACGTCAAAATCGCCGAAGAGGTGTCATCAGATGACAGAGGATTCATGTTGGCTGTAAAATTCCATCCAAAATCGAAATTTGTGTTTAGGTTTGAGATATTGCGTGATCAGTTTGAAAAAATGAATGAGGGGGAACTCAATTCAGTGCTTGGTAGTTTGGCTGAGAATTCGCAAGACGTATCCATGGTTGGTTATCCGTATGGAGCAATTGATGCAGACAGGTTTGCGCAAGTTCGCCTAGATGAGCTCAGCATGTACAAGAGATTTATTCTCTCAGAAATTCTAAAACGGCCAGAATGGAAGAGGTTGCAAAAATACAGCGCAAGTGTGAGCGCACATGATGTTCTAAATGGAGTGACTAGCTGATGGATGAGCTACATGTTGTAGGGCAAGTGGTCGGGGGAAACTTTGGAGATATTTTAATTCGTCAAAAAGCCGGAACTGATTTAGAGATTGGGGATTTGATGGTCTCTGAAGAAAACGGTTCGTTTTTGATCTTGCAGGTATCTGCGCTAGAATATGGCAGTCAGATTCAAGACATGATGCAACAGATGATGTCTGGAGTTAATTTAGAACATGTAGTTGATGCTCAATTTTATGAGCCAGAATTTGTCAATTATGTTTTGGCTCGAATAAAACCACTTGCCAGAGTCTACAAAGAAAGAGGAGAGGTAAAGATTCCAAAATCATTACCGTCGTTTTTCAATAAATTAAGACTGATTGGAAAGGAGGATTTGAAATTTTTGCAAAAAGAAGGCGATCAAGTGTTTGTAGGACACATTAGAAGTGGAAGCAAAGTAATCAAGGAGGCAGAAGTATGGTTGCCTGTTCAAGATGTATTTTCTCATCACATGTTGATTCCTGCAACTACAGGTCGTGGAAAATCAAATTTGGTAAAAACCATTCTTTGGCATTTGCTTGATGCAAACAAAGTTGGTGCACTAGTTTTAGACGCACATGATGAATATTATGGCAGAACGGGACTAGGACTCAAAGACCATCCAAAGGCAAGAGATAATCTTGCATATTATACACCGTCCAATCCACCGGCCGGTGCAGAGCGCCTTACTATCAATTTGGAATCAATCAAGCCAGAAAATTTTGAAGGAATTGTCAACTTATCTGATCCGCAATTTTCGGCAATGAGAATGGCTTTCAGAAAAAATTCTAAAGGATGGATTTCAGATTTAATAAAAAAAGGTGCAATTGATGCAGGAATGGAACCAGAAGGACGTGCAGAGTTTTCTCCTGTAACTTTAATGGTAGTCCAGAGAAAATTACGCCTGATTTTAAGTCTAGAAATGGACGAAGAGCAGGTAATTGTGTCAAGACATGAGGTGTTTGACAGTACGACCAGGGGAATCAATACTGTCAACAGCATTGTCAGAGATGTGGAACAAGGTAAAGTCGTTGTTTTGGACACTTCGCGATTAGGAGACGAGGCTGAGTTAATTGTCGGGAATATAATCGCGTCAAAATTGCTACAGAGATACAAGGATGCAAAGGCAACAGGGGAACTAGACAGAAAGCCCGTAGCTACCATAGTAATTGAAGAAGCCCCACGGGTTATCGGTGAAGACGTTCTAAAATCGAGAAGCGACAACATCTATTCCACAATCGCCAAGGAAGGGCGTAAGTTCAAGGTGGGTCTAACCGCAATTACCCAATTAAGCAGTGTCATTCCAAAAACAATCCTTGCTAACATGAATACAAAGATAATTTTGGGAAACGAGATGAAGCAAGAGAGAGAGGCAATCATTGCTTCGGCTTCCCAAGACTTGTCTGCAGACGACAAAAACATTGCTAGTTTGGATAAGGGAGAAGCGGTTATTACCAGTATCTTTGTCCCATTTGCAATGCCAATTAAAATTCCGTTGTTTGAGGAGGTTGTAAAGTCAAAATCCGCCTCTGCGAAACCCGAAAAGACAAAGGTGTTTTAGTTTGAAATTTGCACATTTATCTGACATTCATTTAGGATTTCAAAGGCAGGAATCTTTGCAAAAGATAGAACAACAAGTATTTGAGAAGGCATTTGATGAGTGCATTTCTCGCAAGGTTGATTTTATTGTGATTCCAGGAGACATATTTCACGTAAACATTCCAGAAATGAGAGTCCAAAAGTTCGCCTTTTCAAAATTTCGTCAAGTATATGATGCAGGAATTCCGGTGTATGTGGTTTATGGAAGCCATGATTTTTCACCAGTGTCAAATTCTGTAATTGACTTGTTGGAAGAAGTTGGGTATATCATCAAAGTTACCAGAGCAGTATCCAAAGAAGATGGTACAATATCTCTAGACTTTGTTGTAGATTCTAAAACAGGCGCCAAAATTACAGGATTGTCGGGTCTCAAAGTTGGCAGAGATAGGGAATGGTATGAGAAGCTAGATAGAAACAGCTTGGAGACCGAATCAGGCTTTAAGATATTCCTGTTTCATGGAGGAATTTCAGACATGAAGAGAGATTCGAGCATGGACGGGGATCACATGCCCCTTTCACTGCTTCCCAAGGGATTTGCGTATTATGCAGGAGGACACATGCACAAATGGAATCATCAGGAATTTACAGATTATAGCCATGTGGTATATCCAGGAACCCTGTTTGCAGGATACCATATAGATATTGAAGATAATGCCAGGGGACAGAAGAGAGGCTTTGTCCTTGTAGATTTTGAAGAAAAAGTAAACTCTGTAGAATTTGTAGAATTAGAAAACACCTCATACGAGATTGTTGAAGTCAATGCAGAAAACAGAAAAGCTGAATCAGTCAACCAAGAGCTAATTGAGAAAACTAGGAAAATTGATCCTGTAGACAAAATAATAATCATCAAGGTTGCAGGAGAGATGACGTCAGGTAAGACTGCAGATATTGACATTTCGTCAATCAAACACGCATTATCTGATGCCGGTTCTCTTGCTGTAAATATCTCAAAGAGTCAACTTAGATCAAAAGAATACCCCATTACAGGTGCAAAGGGCTCAAACAAAGACGAAATAGAGACAAATGTTTTTGCTGAAAACATAGGGCAATTAAGGCTTGAAAATAAAGAGTTATCAGGGAAGCAGGGAGTGAATCTGGCAAAAAAACTACTTCAAGAACTGGGCCAAGGACAACTAGTAAATGAAAAGAAAAACGAATACATTCCAAGAATTCGAAATAGCGCTATTGCGGTTTTAGGAATTGACATGAATGATTCTTAACAGCATCACCATAGAAAATATTCGTAGTTACTCTCATGAGGAGGTAATTTTTCCACGAGGAATTTCTTTGTTCGAAGGAGACATAGGCTCAGGAAAATCAACAATTCTGATGGCAATTGAGTTTGCATTATTTGGGCTAGGCTCCCAAAAGGCCGAAAGCCTGCTTGCAAAAAAATCAGAGTCAGGTTTCGTCATATTGGATTTTTCTGTAGATGGTGAAAAATATGAAATCAAACGAACATTGCAGCGTAAAAAATCAAGAGTCAATCAAGATCCAAAAAATTCCTGGATTCGAATTGGAGATGAAATTTCGCCACTATCTCCATCAGAGTTAAAGCAGCAGATTTTAAAGATCCTTAGATTTAATGAGCCTGCAGACCCAAAGGCAGAGAGTAAGATCTTCAGATACGCCATTTTTACGCCCCAAGAATCTATGAAAGAGGTGCTTTCAGATTCAAGTAAACGCCTTGAAACCATTCGCAAGGCCTTTGGAATAGAGGACTATAGCACAGCAAAATCAAATTCTTTAGAAGTGCTTTCAGAATTACGCTCTCGGGGGGCAGTTCTGCAGGATAGATTCAGCAATATTTCTGAATTGGAATCGAATAGTTTGGAGTCTCACAAAAGAATCAAAGAGCTAGATGCGAGTATTGCCGGTATTTCCAACGCAATTAAAAAGAAAAAGATTGAAGAAAAAGAAACTTTGACAAAAATCAAAGAACTGCAAGAAAAAAACAACAAAGTAATCCGGCTAAAATCAAAAAAAGAGAGCCTGGTAGTAAAAGGAGATACTGTCAGAAAGCAGTCTTTACGAATCGAATCGGACATCAAAGAGTTCGAATCAGAGCTGGTTCAAAACAATCAGAGTGTGGAGAAACTAGGTAAAATTAAAAAACCAGAAACAAGGTTGACCAGGACAGACATTACATCAGAAATAAAAAAGTTTCAAAAAATAAATGATGATTTGGTTGCGTACGGCTCAGAAAAAAAGTCGATCTCCCAAGACATACTAAAACTAAAAGACGAACTAGGCGACAAAATTAATGCGGACAAAAACGCCTACGAGTCTGCATTGAATAATCTGCAAGAAGAGGAAAAATCACTCGTGGAATGTCTTGAAAAAATTACCGAAAAAATAGACAAAGTCAAATCACAAAAGGTGGAGAAAAGCACGCTTAAATCAAATCTGGAAGGGGAAATTGCAAAGTTTGAAAAATTGGGAAATAGCTGTCCTGTATGCAAGCAAAAAATTTCCGAAGAACATCATCATGCTCTAGTTGGTAAAAAACAAAGCGAATTAAATGAATTAAATGGGGAGTTAAAGAAAAGCGAAGAACGTTGGTCTTTTAATTTGAATCAAAAGGTGGAGACTGAAGACAAGTTGAAGGCCAACAGTACTGAGATTAATCAAATTCAGCAAATCATACCCAGAATGGAGGAGCTTGCCTCAAAGACATCCAGACTGGCTGAAATTGACAGCAAGATAAGAGAAATCAGGCATGCGGAAGGCAAGGAATATGGGGAAGACCCGATCGGATTTTTAACGCACCTCAAAGACAGGGTTGTAGATTTTGAAAATGCTGCAGAAAAGAGGAAGCAAGCCCTTGAATCATCAAGTAAAATAGATCAAAAAGTTTCTCAAAGAAAAACAGAGTTGGAAAAATTAAAAAATGAGATCATCCAAAACGAGGCGGAATTGGCCGATACGGAAAAACTGCTAAAATCGTACGAGGATGTCGAAGAAATAATTTCAGGACTGGAATCAAAGCAAAATGAAATTAGGGAAGATATCAGGAAAATGTCGATGCAACTAGCAGCCTCAAATGAGAGAAAAGACAGTGAACAGGAAAAAATTACAGAGATTCAAAAAGACATATCCGAATCTAAAAAATGGCAAAAAAAATTCAAAATCCTGTCAGAATTCAGGGGGTGGCTTGAGGAGTTTTTTATTCCAGCAATTTCTCAGATTGAAAAGCAAGTGTTACTATCAATTTTGCATAATTTCAACGAGACATACACCGGATGGTATTCCATTCTAGTTGAAGACCCGACCAAAGAATCAAGAATTGACGAGGATTTTACGCCGATTGTGAATCAAGACGGGTTTGAGCAGGAAGTGGGCTATCTGTCAGGAGGAGAGAAAACAAGCATAGCGCTAGCATACAGGCTGACTCTTAATTCATTGATGAGAAAAGAGGCGGAAACCATGAAATCAAGCCTGCTAATTTTAGACGAGCCGACTGACGGATTTTCAAAGAATCAGCTCAGCAAAATCAGGGATCTGTTTGACGAGTTAAAATCAGAGCAGATTGTTCTAGTATCCCATGAGAAAGAGCTTGAGACTTATGTCGACAATGTTTTTCAAATATCAAAAAATGACGGAATATCAAAGATTTCACGGCTAAACTAATCAGTTTTTACGACATATACCTCAAACAGACATAACGGTTTGATTTTCCTGATTGAAGAAGTTCGTTTTGATATTTTTTTAGGTAATACGTAGTCATTTGGCCGAGCAAAAAACAGATAATACGACCAGCATTCGTGCAAGTCGTGCCTAGCACAGATCCAATAAAACTGGCCAACAGCATGTCAAAAAGTAGGGTCTATTTTCGGCACGCCAGATGGAATGGAAGGAGGACATGTCCCAAATGCGAGTGCAGGGGGGGGTCTATCGCACAGGAGATCGATTCCGGTGTAAAAGATGCTGGTATAGGTTCGACGAGTTTACTGGCACATACTTGGCAAGGATCAGGCTTCCACCCAACACGGTAATCCTTTTGCTGTATCTGTTTTCGGTAGGAGTTCCGGCATACAGGTTGCGATTTAGCATAAACGTCAGTCTTAGGTCCATAGAACATGCGTTCATGGTGTTTCGCGATGCCATATACGAGGCCGCAATTGGAGAGATGAAAATGCTGTCTGGAGACATAGAATTTGATGAGGCGTACAACATCAGGTCCTATTTAAACCGCCTATGGATCTAGGAAGTGTTTGCTTGCCCGTATAAATAGGACCTGATGTTGTACGATGAGGCGATGTTCGGGGGACATCGTAAAGGAAAGCGTGGCTGGGGTGCCGAAGGCAAGACGATCGTATTTGGAATATATGCGAGAAGCGGACAGGTAATGACGTTTCCAGTACCTGACCGAAAACGCACCACTCTCCGGCCGCTGATCGAAAAGCACACCAAGGCAGGTTCGCTATACTATACAGACGAGCATACTGCATATGCGTTTCTCTCCACCAGGGGAATGCACAAGACGGTAACCCACAGCAACGACGAGTTTGTACGTGATGTAAATATCCACATCAATGGAATGGAGGGGTTCTGGAGCTATGCCAAACACTGGATGTACCAGTACCGTGGGATTCGAAAACGGTACTTTCCCCTTTATTTGAAGGAGGTAGAGTTCAGATTCAACCATCGAAACGAGGATTTGTTTCCAATATTGGCGGATCTGTTAGTAAATCGCTCGGCCAAATGACTACGTATTACCTTTTTTTAACTTATCGAAAAAATCACCAGACCTTAGCGTAAACGTCCGGATCGAAATATTATCTTTGAAAGCCGATCATGCATGTCAAGCCGGCAAGCGGTACCATGAGGCGTCGTGGCGTCCAACATATTCGATCAAATCCGCAACTATTTTCAGGCGATTGATTTGAATCCGGGATCCATTCCAGCAGTAGCGGTATGGCAGAATCCGAGGCCCAGCTAATACGACAGCTGAAAAGGGAGCTCAGGCAGTGCAAGGAGAATACACAGTGCGAGAAAAGGTACGAGAAGGATCAGGAGAAGATAGAGAGGATAGAGCAGCTGAGCCGGCAGCTGGACACCGAACACAAGATGTGGCCCGCCTCCGAGGCTGTTCTTAGAGGATGAGGACGAGGTACCCGGCTGGCAGAGTTCTCGCAGAGGCTTCAGAGATCAAGGGAGGCAGAGGCGACGCTGCGGGCGCACTCGGTTCGCACGAGGGAGGAGCTGGCAGAAATCCAAGGCCGGGTCAGGGCGGAAAAAGAGTCCCTCCCCATAGCTGAGACTGCAGACCCGGCCGACATCTCCCGAATCGACTCCCATGCAAGAGAAATCCACGAGTCTGTGGCAAGGCTGGAGGAGGAGGTCAGGGGATTCAGCGAGCCGGAGTTCACAAGGCTGAAAGAGTCGGCCGAGGAGAGGCAGCGGGACATCTCCGGAATCGACAGGCAGATCGGCGCCATCGCCCAAAAGATAAAAAACTCAGAGGCGTCGATAAAAGAGACCAAGGGTATCATTGCAGAGCTGAAAGTCGTCAGGAGGTACGTGGGGGAGCTGGACATGATCCAGGCCAGCATCTTCGGCAGGGACGGGGCAGTCGCCACCAGCCTGAGATCATGGGCGCTCGGCGCAATATCTGCAAAGACCTCAGAGTACCTGGCGCTACTGGACACAAAAATACAGAGAATCCAGCTTGCAGAAAAGTCCAGGGACGTCTCCATAGCGTGCTTTTCAAAGACGGAGACGCTGGATCTGGAGTCGCTCAGCGGGGGCGAGCAGGTCTCAGTCGCGCTTGCCCTGAGGCTGGGCATGGCAAGCCTGCTGGGCGCGTCAAGCCTGAACCTCATGATACTAGACGAGCCGACGGCTCACCTGGATGCGGAGAGGAGGAGGGCGCTAGTCGGGGTTCTCTCAAGCCTTTCAGGCGCCTCGGAGCCGGCAAGTCCGATGCAGTTCATCATAATATCGCACGACTCGGAGATCTTTGAGGACTCTAACGTGGAGAGGATCTACAGGTTCGAGTCAGGCCCGGACGGGACTGCAGTCGAGGCGCTCTAGCCGCCGGTCAGCCTTGCAAACTGCTCGTTTTTGCTCAGCTTTTCCATAAACTCGATGTTGGACAGCGCAACTACTGCAGACTCGGCCACGGGTGCGTCCCTGTCGCCCAGCGCCTTCTCCAGGACCTCCCTGGCCTCCCCGGAGCCGACCACCCCCAGCGCAATGGCGGCCTCGTGTCTTACAAACATGCTCGGATCATTTATCGTCGCCTCGGCCAGGGGCCCGATTCCGCTGCTGTAGCACATCTGTCCCAGGGAGAACGCGGCCTCGTGTCTTACAAGCTCGTTGGGGTCGTCCCTGAGGACCTTGGCTATGTACTGGACCTTGTCCTCCCCGCCAAAGTCTACCAGTATGCACGTCGCACGCGTCCTTACGACATAGTCCTCATGATCCAACAGCCTGACAAAATACGGTGTGTCCCTTGCCTCGTATCTTTCCTCCATTTCTGCAAAGAGATCCAGCCTCTGCTGCGGGACGGCCGACATGTCAGGAAATCCCCCCGGCTCATATATTATCCTTGATCCGGGCTAGGGCGGTGTCCAGAATTTTTGCAAGCTCGGGCTAAGCCGTTCCTGATTTCAGGGGCGAATCTGCCCGGGAGTCACCGAGGTGGCAAAACTCACGCATGAACTTCGGGTCCGAGCTGTTACCAACCTGCGCGTTTTTCTGAGCTTCCGTCGTTTTTGCACGCCTGATCCACATGGCATCTCGAGGTTTGCAGGAACTCCGGCGAATTAGGCGGCAAACCCCCCGCTTGATCGTGGCCCACCTTAGCTTACGCCGGTTGCACGGTGCAGTCGCGCTTGCCTTGTCCCAGTACGGCCATGTCATATCCTCCCAGATCATCGGGTGGGTGGTGGGCAGGAAGTGAGTCATCGCAGACGGCTTCCTCCTGTCCCTGATGGACCAGAAGCTGCAGTCATCTATCAGTGCACAAAGCACAGAAACACAGCGGCTTGGATTGCCCCATCCAACAGCTAGTGCACGAGGCACATGCACAACGAGGGGTTGATCCATCACCATAACTACGGCGGGGGTGTTTTTATCATGTGTTCAACAAGGATTGAAACTCTCCCCACATTTTGGTGATTTTCGGAAGTTTCAGATTTTAGGCAGGGTCATGCAACAATCCGTCAATATCAAAACCAATAATAGTATTCTAACAGCCTCCTTCTGTGTTGGAATGGGAAGAGGCAATAGACCACCTAAAGTTTCACGGTACAGAGACCCACAAGTGGATCCTTGATATCATAATAAATGACGACAGATCGTTTGAGAGGCTGGCAAGGATCTTGACGTATCAAAGATACCAGGACAACACCCATGGAACATACGCGCCGTGGATCCCAATATACGCATTGCACATACTTGCAAAAATTGGCACAAAGAGGGCACAGATTGCAATAATCTCGGCGCTTATTCACTATCCTGACATGTTGTATGATAGCTGGATTAGTGAAAAGATTCCGAACGCTTTGGCATACATGGGGCCAAAATCAGTGGATTCCCTCTGCCATGTGGTGTCGCTGTCCTCGGCCAGCATATATTCAAGATACTGTGCTGCCAGCACGCTGGTTATAATCGCACTAGAACACCCACAAGAAAAGCAAAAGGTCATCAAAACGATACGGGATTCGGTGCAAAGAGAGCCGGACATAGACGATAGGACCTTTCTGATGGACTCTCTGGTTGATCTGAGAGACCCCGACGTCTCAGAGTATCTGAAAAGATCGCTTGAAAGCGGGTTTGTTACAAATGAATTTTTCGAATATGGTGATCTGCTTGAAACGTACACAGACGAATCAGGCATACCAGCAAAATACGCCCCAACGGATCCGCTTGATATATTTGACGATGCTGACTGCAAAACCACCAAGCAGAACGACGACCTGCACAACATGGCGTACGGCAGGAAGCTGGGCAGAAATGATCCATGTCCGTGCATGTCTGGAAAAAAATACAAAAAATGTTGCATGCCAAAACCGAATTGAGGCGATGCTCAGATGATGCGGAGAAAGGAGATATCCGGGACCAAGATGGGCAATCAAGCATTGTAATTACAGAGGTTTTGATCTGGCGTTCCCGTCCCTAGACAAATCAGGCGCAGTTTTCAAAGACGCTGAAGGGATTATCGAGAATCTGAAAAAGGATGTCATTTCCGGAGAGAAGGTTAAATTCAAGACCATGCCAAAATACTACAAAAAAAGACACGGGATTGATAATGCGCTTCATGTGCATTTGCCCGAAGGTGTGGGGCTGATCTATTCGATCACAACTTTTCGGGAAGAAAGGTCAGTGTTTCTTGTGGAACCAACTGATCACAGCAGCCATGAAACAGTCTTCCCAGAAGTAACCGACTCGTGGCGGTGGAGGCGACATGCGGATCTGCAGGCATCCTCACTTGGATTGTTTCAAGCTTGGGATAATTTGATGTGGTACTTCTGGGAAGACTGGGCCACAGTTATCTTTTTAACGGAAACTGCCAGGAGGTTACCTGTGAGCGCAGTCCTGGGCCAAAAGGCCCCAAACCTTGGCATTTCCCAGTGGGTGCAGGGACTGCCTACGAACTTTGACCAGGAAAAGGACCGCATTGTAGTGGCAGAGGTGTTTCAGGTCAACTGTCCGGGCTGCTTCCTGTACGGAATGCCCGAAATGATAAAGATCTACGGCAAGTACAAGGATGACGGCGTGCGAGTTCTGGGCATAGCTACGGCCTTTGAGGATTTTGACAAAAACACGCTCGATAACCTGAAGATGCTGGTGGAGACAGGCGAGGTGATCGGGGACACGCTGAGCGGCCTGACACAGTATGGCCAGCTGGATGGAAACAGGCTCCGCTACAAGATTCCATTTCCGATTGCAATGGACAGGCTGGCCAAGATCGAGGGGGAGCCAAGCCAGGAGAGGATAATGGAGTTCATCCACGGGCAGATCCCCGGATTTGACTCGCAGCCAGAAGGCTATAAAAACCAGGTTATCGGCAGGGTCAGGGACCATCTAAAGTCAAAGGAGTATTCCGCAGAGACCTTTGAGAGGTTTGCACTGCAGGGAACGCCGTCGACCATCGTAGTTGACAGGAAGGGGATTCTCAGGGACGTCTCGTTTGGCCAGACGGGGCACGTGGATCAGCTAGTCCAGTCGCTGCTTCTAGAGTAGGCTTTGCGTAATCGAGAGGGTATTCCCCCGCGTCGCCGGTTCCGCCGGCGGCATCATCGGGTACGGGGCCGTCCCCATGAATGGCGACTGCCTGCGGGCCGTCAGGCACTTCTCGCACGACCGGCTCGAGTCCCAGCCGGTCTGCCGTGGACGGACTCACGCATGCGGGTAACAGGTCGGGCTCGGGAAGTTCAGGCGTGAATCTTGCCACCTTGGAGGCCCCCTTGAGCAGCACCCCGGGTTAGCAGGAAGATCTGGAGGAATCACAACACATAAAGATCCCAGGATCTGCCTTCCGGGTATTGGTTGGGGATCCTGACATTACGGACGTGGACTGGAGAATTCCCGACGTGATCCGCCTGTTTGAACACATGAGGTCAAGGGTGGAGAAGGTTGAAAACGAGAACCAGCAGCAGCAAGAGGAAATCGGACAGCTGCAGAAAGTGATCCAGCAGCAGCAAGAGGAAATCGAACGGCTAAGGACACTGCTCGGCCAGCAGATACCGGCGTCCGGATCCGGGCCGGCAGACGGCTCGGTCCCAAAGGAGGCCCGCAAAGAGCCGAACTCGCGCAGCTATAACGTGCGCAAGTTCCACGACTTTCCGCATCCTGAAAAGGCGGCCCCGAAAAAGAAGCCAGAGACCAAGGCAGTCACCCGCACGTGCACGGCAGACGCCGAGTTCTGCCCCGGATGCGGCGACAAGCTCTCTGACTGGTGCGAAAGGTACACAAGAAAGTCCAAGGATCTGGTCGACGGCAAGTGGACCGAGACGGAATGGGACGTCACCAAGCGCTACTGCAAGTCATGCAAGAAAAAGCGCGCCGCCCCCGTGCCCGGCGTGCTGCCGGACGAGCATTACGGCACGCGCATCATCGGGATAATCGTGTTTCTTCGCTGCATGTGTATATCCTTTGAAAAGATCCAGATCATACTGCACACGCTTCACGACGCCTGCATACCAAAGTCCACCCTGATCCACCTGTGTGATGTATCGACTACCAGGATGATGCCTGTATATGACGGCATTCTGGAGGGAATACGGCGCTCAGAGTCCGTCGGAGGTGATGAGACGGGCTGGTTTCTCAACGGGACGGGCCACTGGGTCTGGGTGCTTGTGACCCGGTTCTCGGTGTTCTACCACATAGCGCCGTCCCGCTCAGGCGACGTCATAGATTCCCTGATGGCAGCCTTTGACGACATCGTCTCATCAGACTCGTACTCGGTGTGGAACCGCATCGGCGGCAAGCACCAAAAGTGCCTCCTGCACTACTTTCGGGACATGTACCTGACGCTGGATAAAAACGGCAGCGCCGAGTACGGCACGCTGTTTTACAGGCTGCGCGGCATCCTAAAGGACGCAATAGAGATGGGCAAGGCCACGCCCGGGGAGGTGCAGTGCCTCAAGTACCGCATACACAAGCTTGCCTCGGCCGCGTACACGGACACGGACTGCATCCGGTATACAAAGCGCCTCAAAAGGGAGGTCGACGACCTGTTTACGTTCCTAGAGCATGACGTCGAGTATCACAACAACGGCAGCGAGAGGGTACTGCGCATGATTGCCGTGATACGGAAGATCCTGTACGGAAACAGATCCGAGAAGGGAATGAAGATGACTGAGACCATGTGTACAGTATACGCCACGTGTGAGCTGCGCGGCGTCAACTTTTGCTCGTTCGTAACGGACTATCTTGACGGCAGGGTCACGGAGATCCCGATGCCTGTCCCGCAAGTCGGCGCGGCGGCAGCATAAACAAAGGCATGACAGGCCCTGCAGGCACGCCCTGAATCCGGATGCGCATGGCTGCTGCCATGGAATAGCAATACAATGATAGCGGTGGCTGCCGTAAATGGTGTGCGGTACACGAATTCGGTTCCGCTCATGTGCCACCGCAGTCCGGAGCCCGAAAAACATGGCAGATTGTGCCAAAATCCAGCTTCCGGAGCCCGATCAGACAGATTCGTGCCTGGAATCAGGAACAGCTTCCGGAGCCCGACCTGTTACCATGCGGGCCTGTCGCCTGGGCGGATCACCAGTACTTTATCCTCGCCGCACCTGACCTGGTCGGGTGCCACCCCGGATCTCAGCTGCTCGGCTGGGGATGCAAGCTTGGCATGGGCCTGCTGGGCGTCAGGGGCGGCAGCTGCCACGTACAGTACCGCAATGCAGAGTCCAAGCAACACGCACGGGACGACGGCCGCCTTCATGCGGTCAGCTTCCCCCGGGCCTCCTGTGAAGGCAGAAATGCAGGCGGTGCTGTCATGATCCGAGTCATGCGTGGGATGCGTTCCTGCATGATATAAGCATGCACTTTGATAGTCTGTGGCATAACTCCGACTAGAGCCCAGCCAATCCTTCCGGATCACTACCGGCGCTCGGTTCCTACATGGCAGCCACCGCGGTTATGCATCAAACTATACTTTGGTGGACCGGTTCAGATCCAGGACCATTACGAACAGATTCATCTCATTCAGGTCGATTGCGCATAAAGCCTAGTAGCCTTCGAAGATACGCCAGTCCGATGACCGGCCCAATGTACACTCCGGCGCTCATTGCAATGACGCCCAGGCCATAGCCCAGCATCTCATGTTCAGAGTCAATATCGACATGGCTCAGAACCGCAAGGATGGAGAGCAGCGGGGCAATCACCGCCTTTACAGCCTCCCGGAAGGCGGGGCTTTGCCGCTCCCAGTCGGCAACCGTCGGGGAAAACGAATAGTACAGCTGGCCGAATCCGGCCATGAATGCAGAGCCGGACCTGGTGTTCAGTACCGTGCCGTCACGGATCTCCCGGAGGAGCTGTACCTGCGGGGCCATCTCCGAGCCGTATGCCGCAGTCGCAACAAGGCACCCGCCGCCACTGCCGTCGTCGGTGCCCGCCTCCTGGCGGGGGAGATCGGCGGCGCCTGGAGCACGGATGGACTCTGTGCCGATGATCTTCATGGTATGCATGCCCGTGCCGCCGAATTCAGCGGTAATGAACCAAATCCTGTCGTTTGATCTCACCCTTGGAAGATACTCCTGATCATCTAGCATGAAGGTCAGCTCCCCGCCTAGCAGGGTTCTTGGAACCGTAATTTCGCCGAGGTTGTTCTTCAGGCTGCTGGCGATGCTCAGTGTCAGGGTCTTCTCCTCCAAGCTGAATGAGGCACGGGGCACGTCAAAGTTTGCAGTGACCAGGACCTCAAACCCCTGCCCGCCTGCATCGACGTGCAGTTTGCTGATCCAGCCGGTCTTGTCAGAAAGCTGCGCATGGGCCGGAACCGCGATCATGACCCCCAGCAGGAATGCCGCTAAGAGCAGTGCCTTCAATTCATGCTGCTGCAGAAACCACCCTTTTGCGCAGCTCCCTGTCTTTTGAAATTCTGGGATGGGAGGGATCGGCCAGGATTACCTCAAACCAGTAATGAATGCCGTCCTTGTAAACAAAATAAGAGCCCAATAATCTCATGTTGGGGTATTTTTCCAGAACCCTGTTTTCTGCCACCTGCTTCATGGAGACATCTGCCTTGATCCGGGTAACGCCGAGGTGCTTTGGCCTCCTGCCGCCGCGCGGCCGCTGCTTTCTCATGCCGCCGGTGCCTACCCTCATCCGTACGACAACGATGCCCTGCTTTGCCTTGTAGCCTAGTCTTCTTGCCCGCTGGATCCTGCTTGGCTTTTCAATGCGGGTGGCGGCATTCTGCCTGCGCCATCTGACAACCCTGTCCCTTATGTCCGGGGAGTTGCTTTTCCACAGACTTGTCCAAGACCTGTCCTGTAAGCTAGGCATGTAGGCACTAGCTGGCAACCACTTAATATATGTAAATGACTCTTTGGGTAGCAACATGCTACTCAAAGAGCCCCCGCAGAAAACTCGATATGGAAAGTCGCACCGAGCAGCCTAAAAGGCTTTCCCCAAAACTAGTCTGTTGACTGTGATCTTCGTACCTAGATAGCAAGGAGACGTGACCACATACCAACTTTAAGTTGCTGTGGGACAAGCGGAACAAGAAGCTCAGGCTTGGGTTCTGATACTGCGATACGGAGCGCATTGCGGCGCCACACGATGCCGCGCCTGGTTGGCTTGCATACTCCTTTGATACCACGGCGCAAAAGGAGAATGCGGTTCAGGCCGTACTCGATGCGGTATCGGCAGCAGATCCGGACTGCAGCATGCCTGACCCTGCAGACAGGAGCGGCTCCATCGCACCACAGAGGAGGAGATATGGCATTATGACGGCCTGAGGCAGTACGTGGACTATTACAACGAGAGAAGGCTCCCACTTTTCGCTTGACATTGCCAACTGCGAGACGCCGCTTCAGGCGTTTAGGAGCAGGGAGGCCACTGATGCGATCAGAAAAAAAGTATGTGGTCACGTCCCTTGCTAGCTAGGCGTGAAGATCACAATCATTCATGCTAATTCGTGCCTGACTGGCGGGGGTAGGTGACCTCGTACGAAAAAAAGACCCAAAATGGATGGAGGGACACAGATGACTAGCGGACCGACTTTTCATATAATACAGCTAGCTTGTGCATATGATTCATTTTTATTGTCACAGGCAGGTCTTATGGATTTTTTATATGTTTTAATCAGTGCGGAGGCAAGAGTTTACCCCACTAGGCAACACTGCTGGCCAGAGCTCCCATGATCACGCCTGCTACGCCGTATCTCGGGGGAGAGGTAAGCTCTTACAAACTCATGCCTAGCCATAAATTATGCCTGCATCTGAGGGAGCTAGTGGACAGCAGGATATTCTTTGCAGGCGCGGCCGTACTGATTTTTGGATTGCTGATACTAGTCTATGACCTTCCCCAGATAGCGTATATCCAAGCAATGACAATCGAGGAGCTTCAGCTCCGTGACGGGGCTGAGCTTGAAAAGTTTCAGAGAATCCAAAGCGAGTTCTACGCCGGCATCGGCATATCGGTCATAGGTGGCGTGCTGATATTATTTTCAAGATTCCCCCCGTCGGCGTTTAACAGAAAATAAAAACCGCTTTGAGGTTTTTATTACCGAAGATGGGATCTTGGGCATGAAGCTGTCTCTGCTTATGGCCATGATGATAGTAGCCGGGATCCCGCTGGTTGCATACGGGGAGGTTCTAGAGGTAGCAACAAGCCAGAGCATCTATTCTTACGGGGATTTCTTGTCGTTTACGGTTACAGTCGATAGGGTAACGCAGGATGGTGCAAGCTTTAGGATAATTGACCAGGATGGGATCGCAAGCAGCTCGCTTCCAATGGCGATCTCAGACGTCAAAACGACAGTTACTGCGCCTAATCCGTTTACATCAATCCAATTCAAAAAACAAGGAACTTATACGATATCGGTAGAATATGACGGGGCTAGGGCAGATACGGAGTTTCAACTGGTGGACTCGGGAAAGATCGTAATTCCCTTTTGGATCAAGGATGTCGCAAGGCTGTGGCTGGATGGCATAATTGACGACACGGCATACCTTAAAAATCTGATGGACAATGGAACCATAACGCCGGAACAGGCGCTAGACGGCGATGCAATGACAAGCGTTCCCACAGTCGCAAGAATATTGTCAATTGCGTGGGTGCAGGGGCTGATCTCGGATCACGAGTATGCCTTGGGAATGCAGTACCTGGTTGACAAAAACGTAATTACGGTTGGGAGGTAAAATGGACAAGCATCTGGGAATCGTACTCATAGCGTCTGCCGTGATAGTGGCGTCAATAGGCTATTCCGTCCTCAGCGTCTCAACGTGGGAGCAGGTTCAGATAAAATGGAATGAGAGGAGCAGCTTTAGTTTTGTCTCGTTTCTGCGCGGAGGGGTAATTGAGGTATGCAACACGTCGTTTACTCCGCTAAAATTCAACCAGCTGTCGCTAGTGACCTTCTATCGTGGGCAGGAGATTGCAAGTTTTACCACGGGCGGGGCCATCGTTCAGCCAAACTCCATGGTTGAGCTGGCTGGGAAGGCGGAGGTAGGGGAGGATGCAGGCAGAATAGTGTCTGGATTCATTGGCGCCGGGGGAGCCGGAGGCAAAATATCAAACTTGGACGAGGGCGCAATCACGGTCAAGACGAGCCTTGAGACCAATATTTTTGGAGTGATTCCGACTACGGTCACAAGCGAGTATGACGGCCAGGAGTTTCTTGACATGATCGAGGACAGATCAGGGCAGTATAGATGCTAGCCCTTGGATCTGCTTGCCTTGGCAGCCAATCCCAGTATGATCATGATGACAAGGGCGATTACAAACGCCGCTATGATCCCGTATGCAAAGTCCCTGCTAGACCCAAGTGACTTGGTTTGCACCTTGGGTGCCGGATCCTCCTCGGCAGGCTTTGGATCCTCCTCGGCAGGCTTTGGATCCTCCTCGGCAGGCTTTGGATCCTCCTCGGCAGGCTTTGGATCCTCCTCGGCAGGCTTTGGATCCTCCTCGGCAGGAACAGGGTCGGCCTCTTCTAAAACACAAACACCGTCCTCCTGGACTAGGCCGGGGCCGCATGCAGGAACACAAAACCCATCACGAAAAACGGTTCCCTCACCACAGGCCGGAGTCGATTCTGGCCGGGCCTGGCACTCCCCGGCATGATCCAAGGCAATACCGGCAGCATCAAGATTGCACATGTTGCTGTAGGTTGCCCCGTCAGTGCCGCATACCGGAGCGTAATCGGTTGGGCAGATCGCAGGATCATCCATGGCAGGTGACTCCTTGCCAAAGACCGTGCCGATCACCTCCACCTCCTCGGTGCCGGCATCTATGTCTATGCTAAGCGTTCTGCTCGTCGGGGTCGTCTCTATCTCGCTAAAGCTTGGCTCATCACCGTCTGCAATTACGATGAATGGATCATCGGCTCCCTCAAATTCAGAGTCAAAGACGTTTCTGGGAAACGTAATCTCTAGGGTAGCGCCGGCTGTCGCATCCACGCCAAATATCATTGAAACAAAGTCGGCATCAATGTCAGCAGAGCTTATCGAAACATTGGTTCCGATGTACTCTATGTCATAGGACGTACCGTCGATAGATACGGATACGGTCTCTGCATAAACGCCGGGGGCCACAGCTGCAAGCATGGCAGCTACGAACAGTCCCGTACTCAGAGCAGGCCTTGTACCAATCATGTCAATCCGAGTATTCATGATAGAATCAGGCTTAAAGAAACTTGGGCGATTATTCATTACGTATTGGTCAAGCTTTTTTACTTATTTTTGCTGGATTTGCAGGAATCATGAGTGAAACAGGCACGCATCAAAGGGTATCTTTTACAGGGGCTTTTAGATAGCTGGAAACCTCCCCTGCTAGTTTTTTTTCCACTGCCTGTCATCTCTGGGATCAAGCACGATCAGCCCTGTGATGGATTTTTCAGAGGAGATTGGGGGCAAGCCATTCAAATCTGATGGAGCGCCTTTATGTAAAACCAAAACACCTCTCCTGTCATGCAATTTAACCGCGATTTTTGACACTTTAACAGTAATGTCGGCAGGGTTTATTTTGGCTGCAGCGGCAACTCATTTGCAAATTTTTCACTATCCGACCTTAAAATTTTTTCCACTTGCCTCAGTCTCCCATTGATCCTAATGTACTGCCACATGCTCGTTTAAGCAGCTTTCCACTCCCGCGTCAAGAATTTTTGCAGATCTAGAATTTTCTTTCTCAAGAATCATTTGATAAATTCCACGATCATCTGATTTCAAGTGTACGAGGTCACCTAACCCCGCCAATCAGGTACGAGTTGGCATGTATGGCCGTGGTTTTCATGCCTGGTCAGCAAGGGGACGTGACCTCGCACAAAACCTTTAATCGTCACTATGGCCTTTGCTCATTGAGGGCGCTTAGATGAGCCAATGTTTCTAGTCCTTGTGCAGTCTGTATGTTAAATGGGGCGGAATGCTTTCTAAAAACAAGAACTGCTCGCAGGGGTAGTGCTAAATTACGCCTCTGAGAATCTGGATGATTTTTTCCCCGATCACGTTGGCTGCCAGTGACTGGGACTCCCTGGTTTGAGCGCCCATGTGGGGAGTCAAGATGACGTTGTCCAGCTCG
>CBDCCK010000001.1:0-13188 GCA_965214835.1 Nitrosopumilaceae archaeon | reverse complement strand
TCTGCATACATGGAGATACGCACGCCCGGCTCCGTGGCAGACGGCACGTGGCACCACGTGGCATTCACGTATGACGGCAGCGGCACCCGTGCAGGCATGTCCGTATATGTGGACGGGCAACCCGTCACCGAGATCACCGCAGGCGCCACATCGCTGTCCGGCTCCATACTCAACGACCATCCGGTCGGCATCGGTGCCAGCAGCACCGGGCTGGATCCTGCAGGAAACACAAGCCTGGACGAGCTGCACATCAGGCCCGGCCAGATGTCCGCATCCGAGGTATCCGCATTGCATGCACAGGGCTCCTCCAACACGGGTGATATGTTGGAGCTGTTTGTAGACTCAGCATTACGATACACCATACAATATCCGTCGTCTTGGTTAGTTAACGATGATGCGGACAATTTCTATGATGACTCGTATATGGTGGGATTTTACAGTGACGACATCTATGCGTGGCTTGAGGTTTACCTATTTGAAGTGGACTATGCCCAATTTTCGGAATCGCGCATTTTTGAGGAGATTATTGAGTTTGAAAGGCAGATCTGCAATTCGGCTTCCTTTGATGTGGACGGATTTATATGCTATGACTTTTTGGTGCTTGACTCGTATACTTCACTACTGGATTCTGGCCTCAAGGCATACAATGTAGAGTATTCCTCAACGCATCTGTTCGACATCAGTGCTGAAACCTATGACACGCGTACTCATGTGGCGGAGATACATGACGGCACAAACGCATGGTTGTTGGTTGCCGAGACCGATTACACATCATATGATCTGTTAGAGGATCTCCTAAATGAATCCATCAATTCGTTTGAACTCACCAGGCGTTCGCCGGCCCCACATACCGGCGCCCACCTGGCATTTGAGGGCGACCTGACCGACTCTTCCGGCATGCATGAGGGCACCGTACGCGCAGGCTCCGTATCATACGCGGCAGGCCCCGTGGGTCGGGCAGCCATACTGGATAACACGCACGTCACGCTTGCAGGGGAGCCGGACCTTGACTTTGACACCGACGAGGCCTTCAGCATCGCATTCTGGGTAAACAAGGATCACGAGCCCTCCTCCACCGTCTCGCTGGTGTCAAAGTCCGAGCGCTTTTGGAGGCAGGGAACCGATATATGGTTCAACCCCAATGCCGGCGGCAAGGCATCCCTCAGGCTGTCTGACGGTTCGGCATACATGGAGGTACGCACGCCCGGCTCCGTGGCAGACGGCACGTGGCACCACGTGGCATTCACGTATGACGGCAGCGGGAACAGAGGCGGCATGTCCGTATATGTGGACGGGCAACCCGTCACCGGGATCACCGCAGGCGCCACATCGCTGTCCGGCTCCATACTCAACGACCATCCGGTCGGCATCGGTGCCAGCAGCACCGGGCTGGATCCTGCAGGAAACACAAGCCTGGACGAGCTGCACATCAGGCCCGGCCAGATGTCCGCATCCGAGGTATCCGCACTGCATGCTGCCGGCTCCCCGCCGGCCCCGCCCGAGACGGCCGGCGCCCACCTGGCATTTGAGGGCGACCTGACCGACTCTTCCGGCATGCATGAGGGCACCGTACGCGCAGGCTCCGTATCATACGCGGCAGGCCCCGTGGGTCGGGCAGCCATACTGGATAACACGCACGTCACGCTTGCAGGGGAGCCGGACCTTGACTTTGACACCGACGAGGCCTTCAGCATCGCGTTCTGGGTAAACAAGGATCACGAGCCCTCCTCCACCGTCTCGCTGGTGTCAAAGTCCGAGCGCTTTTGGAGGCAGGGAACCGATATATGGTTCAACCCCAATGCCGGCGGCAAGGCATCCCTCAGGCTGTCTGACGGTTCGGCATACATGGAGGTACGCACGCCCGGCTCCGTGGCAGATGGCACGTGGCACCACGTGGCATTCACGTATGACGGCAGCGGCACCCGTGCAGGCATGTCCGTATATGTGGACGGGCAACCCGTCACCGGGATCACCGCAGGCGCCACATCGCTGTCCGGCTCCATACTCAACGACCATCCGGTCGGCATCGGTGCCAGCAGCACGGGGCTGGATCCTGCAGGAAACACAAGCCTGGACGAGCTGCACATCAGGCCCGGCCAGATGTCCGCATCCGAGGTATCCGCACTGCATGCTGCCGGCTCCCCGCCGGCCCCGCCCGAGACGGCCGGCGCCCACCTGGCATTTGAGGGCGACCTGACCGACTCTTCCGGCATGCATGAGGGCACCGTACGCGCAGGCTCCGTATCATACGCGGCAGGCCCCGTGGGTCGGGCAGCCATACTGGATAACACGCACGTCACGCTTGCAGGGGAGCCGGACCTTGACTTTGACACCGACGAGGCCTTCAGCATCGCGTTCTGGGTAAACAAGGATCACGAGCCCTCCTCCACCGTCTCGCTGGTGTCAAAGTCCGAGCGCTTTTGGAGGCAGGGAACCGATATATGGTTCAACCCCAATGCCGGCGGCAAGGCATCCCTCAGGCTGTCTGACGGTTCGGCATACATGGAGGTACGCACGCCCGGCTCCGTGGCAGATGGCACGTGGCACCACGTGGCATTCACGTATGACGGCAGCGGCACCCGTGCAGGCATGTCCGTATATGTGGACGGGCAACCCGTCACCGGGATCACCGCAGGCGCCACATCGCTGTCCGGCTCCATACTCAACGACCATCCGGTCGGCATCGGTGCCAGCAGCACGGGGCTGGATCCTGCAGGAAACACAAGCCTGGACGAGCTGCACATCAGGCCCGGCCAGATGTCCGCATCCGAGGTATCCGCACTGCATGCTGCCGGATCATTGGCGTAGTCACCAAGAGCCGATCCTAAATTGAATGATATGCAGTACACTGTAGTTGTTGCAAGCTCTTGTCCCTCAGGCGGCACTGTCGGCCATAACATTGATCACCAACTGTGAGACATCGCTTCTGACGTTTAGGAACAAGGAGGCCACGGATGCGATCATGAGGAAAGACCCAAAATGGATGGAGGGACACGGATGACTAGCGGACCGACTTTTCACATATCACACACCGAAACATGGCCCTTTCGTGGTTTATATGGCGAAATGGTTTTCGGATGTTAGAATAGAAATGGATTTAAGAGAAAAATCAGTCCAACCTCTTCAACAATTTGAAGATCTTTGTTATGAGGATCAACAACTAGTTCATAAATTACTTCCTTTCACTGCACATGATATTGAGATACTGCAAAATCAACACACTGTGGTGGGGGGGGGTACCGATCATTTAAAAGATTTTAGAATGCGAGCTCTTTTAGAAAAAAAAAGTGGTAGTTTTTACGGACAACGTGTTCTGGATGTTGGTTGTTTAGAAGGCGGATATGCTACTGCGGCCGTAAAATATGGGGCTAGGGAGGCTGTAGGAATTGAGGCAAGACAGTTAAGCGTCCAAAGATGTAACTTGGTAAAGAAACTCTTGAAATTAGACAATTTGAAGTTCTACAAAGCAAATGTGAAGGATGTTAAGGCATTAGACTTGGGAATGTTTGACGTAATAATTTGCAGCGGTCTTCTATATCATTTGGATAGTCCGTATGTTTTTCTACAAGAAATGTACGAAATGTTAGATTCAAATGGTTTAATGATGGTGGACACACACGTAGCGTTAGAAGATGTATCCGGTCATAAGTGTGGCCCTATAGTGAGTAAAGTGTTTGATTCTAAAGATTATCAAGGAAGGTGGAGCCACGAATACGCGAGCAATGCCAGTCTTGATGAAATCGAATCTTTCTTGTGGGCATCTTATGGAAATACAAGGTCATTTTGGCCTTTGAAGCATTCATTGAAAAGAATGTTCAATAGTGTGGGTTTTAGGATTATTAGTGAGATAGAACGTCCACCGCATCATCGTCTTTGCCAAGAAAAGCATGAAAACTGTCGAATCGGTTTTATCTTAGGCATTGAGAAATGATCCATAATTACCGGATCTTGACCCACATGGACACTAATCTGCGCCTGACGGAGGGGTTGGTGTAGTTGCATAACAGCTCGGGCTCGAAGCTGTTCCTGATTTCAGGCACGAATCTGTCTGGGAGAGATCTCCGAGGTGGCAAAACTCACGCCTGAACTTCCAGAGCCCGAACTGTTATCTATGTGTCGTGTTTATAAGAATTCCACGCGCAACGGTGTTGTGAGGCATGGCTTTGACTGGGGGTCTCTTCCTGACAATCCCAAAATGAAGGTCGGACACTTATCTATACGAGGATCTCCCTCAGCACCATTCTTCATCCATTTGTCAGAACCGTTCTGCAGTTACAAAGCGAGGATCTCCCTCAACTAGTTTAACGCAGATTAAAGTTCTAACTGTAATGATGATGGGGATGATGCTAGCATTCATTTCACACACATATCTCCTATGCACTGCTTGAAGGCCATCCTCTTCTTTAGCATCCAGTATGATATGCGCAGTAGCTTGGATGCGGCAGCCACCGTAGCCTTGGACATTCCCCTCTTCCTTGCAGTCCTTCTGTAAAACACGGATATCGGCGAGTCTGACGACGCGTATCTTACGTGGCTGTGCACTGACTCCACCAGGAGCCACCTCATCATGGAGCTGCCCCTCTTTGTTATCCTGCCATAGTGGACGGTGTCTGCCGAGTTTCTCACAGACGGCACCAGTCCGGCATACGCGCACAGCTTGTGTGAGTCGGCAAACCTGTCAACGCCGTCTATCTCCGATGCGATGGTCAGCGCGGTATAGCTGCCAAACCCGGGAATCGACGACAGTAAGACTGCATCCGGATTGTCGGCAACCGCGCTCTTGATGCGCATGTCAATGCCTACTATTCTGTCGTTTATAGAGTCAATTATGCTTAATTTGTCATTTATCCTAAAGTTGTCAAGCTCTCTCACCCTTGAGATCCACGGTCTGGAGAACGGGCCTCCCATTTACCTGTATCCTGTTTTGCAGCAGTATTGCGTGTATCTGGTTCTTTAGTACGGTTCTTGACTGCACCATCTTTGCGCGGTGCCTGGTCAGCTGCTTGTTCTGTACCGTCCTGCCGGAGGGAACGTAGCATGCAGATATGTATCCTCCCCTGAGAAGATCTGCCAGAATCTGCGCGTCGACCTTGTCTGTCTTTTTCTTTGATGTGGCAATGGCCTTGGTCTCAAACGGGTTTGAGAGGATCACGTCCCTTTTGAGACTGTCTGAAATGAACCTGAACAGCCCGTACCATACTGAAGAGGACTCCATGACGCACTTTGCATTCTTTGGAATCTTTGCAAACGTCTCTCTTATCTCGCTGTCCTTGTTGTCGACTCTTGTGTTACTCAGCACCTTGCTGTCCTTGTCTATCACCGCGACCTAGATGGACTCCTTGTGCACGTCCAGGCCGACATACTGTTGTTGTTGCACCGTCTTTGATTTCACACATATCCTCTTTTTTGGGGCAATCTGTCTGTTTGCATTGCCATTTATCTTGGCACCATCTGAATTTTGTTTTTGAGACACATATGGTTACCTAAACTACTTGATTTTCTGCCTGGCTGGAATACTTTTCACTTATCTGTAGACCAGCTAAGTGAAAAGTAAGTGAAGTCTGTTGTTTTGCCCTGATATTCAGGCATCAGACTTTATGCGTAATCGGTTCAGATCCGGGATTATTAGGAACAAATTCATCTCATTCAGGTCGATTACGCATAAAGTCTATCGTGTCCCCTGTACATCTTCTGTTTTTGCTCGATTTTTTAGTACTTTTCATAGCTGTAGACTCGAAAACAGTTAATATGTAAAATTTCGTTCGGCTGGTGTTGGCAAAAAATTCTGCTCCCGCATGCGATATCATAATTGTTACCTGCAACCAAATAGACAACGTAACAAAATGTCTTGAAAGCGTAGAAAGGAACACGGGTGGCACTAATTCCTACAGATACATATTCATAGACAACAACTCCACGGATGGAACCCTAGAGCATCTAAAGCAATTTGACAATTCCGTGCTGGTTGAAAATAAGAAAAACGTCGGGTTTGTCAGAGCCCTCAACCAGGGGTTGGAAATGGTCAGTTCGAAATATACAGTATGGCTGAGCTGTAACACAATAGTAACGCCGAACTGGTTGGATGTGCTTGTAGGACGTCTTGAAGATAATCCCGATGCGGGGGCCATAGGCCCTATGAGCAATACTGCAGGAACCATACAACGCGATTACTCATGGGACGGGGAAACGGATCCGAAAAAAAATATGGGAAGATCTTTTGCGTTAAAAACAAGGGACTGGTAGCAGATTATCACCGGATTGGTGGTTTTTGCATGGTAATGAGATCAGGGCTTGTCTCGGACATAGGATGTCTGGATGAAAGGTTCAACTCCGGCCCGTTATACGACGATGACTACTGCAAGCGAATATGCGACGCAGGACACAGGATTCTGATTGCGGGAGATGTCTTTGTCTACCGTGCAAACGAGACGGCATTACCACACACAGATGACCCGGATTCGGATCTGCCGTTTTTGGAGCAAAAAAACAGGGAATATTTTTTACATAAATGGATACCGCAAAGTGAAAGTCGTGCCCAGACCATGAAAAACCCGCTCGTCTCTGTGATAATGGCGACAAAGGACGGGGAGACTACGATTCCCATAGCGATAAGGTCGGTATTGGCTCAAACGTACGAAAACTTTGAGCTGATTGTAGTCAATGATGGAGGCAGGGAGATCAGACCCATAATTGACAAGTTTGATGATCCCAGAATCAAATACATGAGGTTAGAAGAAAACAGGGGCAAATCTTATGCTTACAACTACGCAATCGACAGAGCGGGTGGGGAGGTCATCGCGTATCTTGATGATGACGATAGGTGGAACGCGGATCACTTGGAAGTGACGGTAAGGGAACTAGTCAAATTCGAATCCAGAATGCTCGTATACACGGATTATATCCAAATAGATTGCAAGGTGAATCAAAGCGGGGTACAGGTTCCAATCAAAAAAGAGATGAAAAGGCTAAAGAATGCAAGGTATGATCCGGTGGATCAAGGCAATTTTATACCAAATTTTGCAATCGTGCACAAAAAATCCCTATTCGATATCGAAAGATATGACGAGAGATTGGATTTTTTGGAGGACTGGGATGCAATACGGAGATTTTCCAAACATGCCTATTTCATACACGTGTCAAAAGCTACCGGGGAATACTGGATCAATGTCCAAGGAGCAACGCGCAATTTCAGCATCCTAGTGGATAAGAACGAAAGTGCAACTTACAAATACATAACTGCAAAGTACTGCATAACAAGGAACCAGGTGTTGTTGGATCTTTATAATGCCGATAATCTGGCAGGGTCATCAGAGTGGGCAGCTGCATCAAACATTTACAAAAACATACTTGAAACAGATCCGGAATACATCCCTGCCTTGGAGGGACATGCAAAGTGCCTGTATAATTTACAGCAGTATCACAAATGTTCCAAAATCCTGGATCAGGCGATCAGTTGCGACAGGAACAACTATGCAATGTACGTACTGCAGGGTAATGTGCTGATGAGCCATAACGACTTTACAAAGGCCAAAACATGGCTGGAATTCGCATTAATCGTCAACAATGACGCGGCTGCCCTTAACCTGCTGCAAATTTGTTATAAAAACCTAGACAAAAAAAATACAAGCGAGCTTATTAAAGCACAGATTCAGAAAAAACAAACCGAAGATGCCTGTGCACCTGATCAGCAACCGCCTTTGGGCGAGTCAGAGGGGGACAAGGCCGAGCTGGGCAGGCTATTGAAGATATATCATACAAAAAGACCAGATTTGCAAAAAGCCTTTCCGGAAGTCAAGAACAGAAACTATGTCCGCCTTCTCGAGTGGGTAATTTCAGACGATCCCACCGATTCTCACAAGGTGGAGCTAAGAAAGTACAAGAATTATTATGAATTGCTGCTTTACTCGCTTAGATTGTCAGAAAAAAACTCCTCACTGACAGCCAAGCTTCAGGAAGCAGAAGCCTCCCTGCCTGACTCGCTGAAAACCATTCAAGAAAAGGATGCTTTTATTGCTGAGATCCAGGGGGACAAGGCAGAGCTGGGCAGGCAGGTAGACGCACTGGAGGGGGACAAGGCAGAGCTGGGCAGGCAGGTAGACGCACTGGAGGGGGACAAGGCAGAGCTGGGCAGGCAGGTAGACGCACTGCAAAAAGAATTAGAATCAACAAAGTCCGGGTTTGGATTCAGGGTAACCATGTACTGCGGATCCAAGATAGACAAGTTAAAGGAGGCAAGGAACACCGCCTCTGCCAGCAGGAGAGTCATAAGATCCGAAGGCATCGGTGCGTTCATGCATCATATCCGAGAAAAAATAAGAAGGAGGGAATTCACGGTGGCCGCATCAGAGATCCGGCCAAGTGATGCAGAGCCCACAAGAGTGTCTGATGTGCAAGACGAGTGCGACTCCTTCAGATACAGACCGCGTATAAGCGTGCTGATGCCCACATACAACACAAAAGTGGCATGGCTGGATTTGGCAATATCGTCGCTGCGCAACCAAGCGTATCAGGACTGGGAGCTGTGCATTGCCGATGACGCCTCTTCCCACAAAACAAAAAATCGAATAAGGTTCTGGTCCGACAGGGATCCGCGGATCAAGGTCGTGTGGTCCGATGCGCATCAAGGAATCTCCGGTGCGACAAACAGCGCGCTAGGCATTGCCACGGGAGAATATGTTCTGTTGCTGGATCACGACGACGAACTTGGCGGCAACGCAATGTATGAGATCGTAAAGAGCCTGAACGCAGACAGGACTATTGACATGATTTATTCGGACGAAGACAAGATTGACAGGCAGGGAAATTTTGTAGAGCCGTTTTACAAGCCGGACTTTTCATATCACCTTTTGCTCAGCATGAACTACCTGCCACACGCTTGCGTGATGCGGAAAAGCGTGTTGGATCAGGTGGGCGGCTTTGACTCGGCATATGACGGGGCGCAGGACTATGATCTATTTCTTCGCATAATAGAGAAGACTAGAAGGGTCCATCACATTCCAAAGGTGCTCTACCACTGGAGAAAAAGCCCAGGATCTGGTGCCGAAAATGCGCTGGCAAAGGATCACATTTATGAGCGCGGAAATGCCGCTTTGCAGTCCCACTTGCGCAGGATGGGAACCGACGCAAAGTCCTCCATCGGCAGGGGACACGGACTGTACAGGATCGATTACAGAATATCCGGCACGCCGTCAGTTGACATTCTGATTCCCACCAGGCAGATTTCTTTTCTCAAAAAATGCGTTGGCTCGATCATTGAAAAGTCAACGTGGAAGAACTACAGGCTTTGGGCACTAGTCAACGGGAAGACCGACTATGCCACGGTACGGATTCACGACTCTTCGTGCAGCGAACTGATGCCAATTACAGGCAAGGACGGCCTGATAGGGCCTGATCTGCCATACAACTGGTCTAGAATGAACAACATCGGGGCAAAGCACACCTCCGCCCCGTACATTGTTTTCCTCAATGACGACACGGAGATCATCTCGCCGGACTGGATAGAGCAGATGCTCCAGCTGTGTCAGTTGGATAACGTAGGTGTCGTAGGCAGCATGCTGATTTACCCAAACAACATACTGCAGCACGCAGGCGACTATATAACGCCCAACGTGACGGGCGACCACTGCTTTAACGGCATGCGCCCGGACAGCTTCGAGGTCAACGGGCTGGCCCAGGTGGTCAGGGAAACCAGCGCAGTGACCAGCGCGTGCTACATGGTGCCCAGAGAGGTGTTCGAAAGGCTCGACGGATACGACGAGTCGCTGAGAAACTATGACGATTACGACTTTTGTCTCAGACTGAACGAAAGCGGCCTTGTCGTTTTGTATACGCCATATGCAAGGTCGTATCACCACGAAAGCCCAACGCGCCCGCAGATAAATGACAAATCCATGCTGTCAAGACTGAAACAGAATCATCCGTGGGCAACAAGGGATAGATTCTTTAGGTACGAGTGGAAAGACATGTACGGCAGGTTATCCAAGTAATGGAAGAAACAGACGCTAAAATTTCTGGGGGAGGGGGGACTAGATGCTCAAGACTATTGGTGCCTCCCACAACGTACAACATCAGGTTCCGCCCAAACCGGCCATGAAACTTTCCTCCAAGAACTTTTTGATCCTTCCGCATCTGTTGTTATGGCAGATCCGTCACATTGCTGGCACATCCTTTGTGCATGCAAGACTGACGCCGCTTGCCCCCGTGATTGCATCTGTCGTAGTACTGGTCCTTCTGGTGCCGGCCTCCGGCGTGCATGCGCAGGACGCCTTGCCGCCGGAGAAGGGGCCCGGGGGAAACGACACAAGGACCGCCAGCCTTTGCTACTCGGAGTCCGAATGCGTGCCGGTCACAGTAAAGAACCATACGGGCAAGGACTCCAAGATATCCCAGTCGCTGCAGCACCTCATCCCCGTGCCGGGGAGGGGGGACGGCGACCTTTCCAGATCAACGGCGGATGCGGGGGCGCTGGGCGGTGAGAAGATACCCGTAATCATCCGCATAAAGTCCGGCTCGGAGGGGTTTGCCCTTCCTGACGGTCTCGGAATAGACGTGGTCGGAACCTCCGGCCTCGGCATACACGCAGACATGCCGGCCTCAAGCATACTGCGGCTGGCGCAATACGACGAGATAGACCGGATAAGGATGGCGCCTGCGATGATCGAGGGGCAGGCAGGCAGCCCGGCCACGCCGCCGGGCGACGGGCCACAGTTGTCGTGGGATCCGCACCACTACCTTCTGGTACTGCTGATCCCCGCTGCCGCCGCCACCGCCCTGGTCTGGCAGGCCAGACGGGGGAAAAAGGGGATTGCCGCGGCATAGGCCCGCCATGCCGGCACCATCGCTTGCAGCGGCACCGCTGATTGTGCTGATACTCGTGCTGTCCCTAGGCCAGCTTTACGCCATCGCGCATGGCCAGTCAGTAACAAGCCAGGGCGCATACACCGTAGAGTCACACATAGTAAACGGCCTGGGAAACAACGGCAGCGGGATCAGGGTGGCAGTCATCACTCCGGGTTTGACGTGAGAGACACAGAGATATCATCCAACATAAATGAGACCAGATCGTTTCGCTCAAGCGGCGACATTGCACCAGCGGGACGCACCTCCCACGGGACCGCAACCGCGCAGATAGTCGTAGACGTTGCCCCCGGCGTCGAGCTGCATCTTTACAACGTGGATTCCGTGCCAAATCTGATAAGGCTGATCGTAATAGGTTAGCCCCTGCCTAGTTGATTTTTTCTGACCACCTGATCTATAAACTATCATTACCCGGGAAATACATGCCTACAGCCTCGGAATTCAAGGAACTATGCAATGAGCTTGCCCGCGAAAAAGCGGAACTTCAGAAGGAGCAGAAGGAACATCAGAGGACGCAAGGCAAGCTTCAGAAGGAGCAGAAGGAACATCAGAGGACGCAAGGCAAGCTTCAGAAGGAGCAGAAGGAACATCAGAGGACGCAAGGCAAGCTTCAGAAGGAGCAGAAGGAACATCAGAGGACACGGGAGGAGCTTGCCGCTGAGAAGGCGGGACGCAAATCTGACAATGCCGTCTCTGCCGCGCAAATCGCGACGCAGACAGCACAAATCAAGCAGTTCAAACAACGCATCACATATTATGAGAACCCGCACAGCCCCTCCTCGCAGAACTCGATTCCGACCAGGCAGAAAAAGGCAGCAGCCGCGGCAGGGGCATCTGGAAGGGCACCGGCAAGGCCGGGCCGCAGGCCCGGACACGAGGGCATATCACACAGGAGAACACCGACCCGGGAAATGAACCACGTGCCTGACATGTGCGGCGCGTGCAACGGGCGCGACCTGACAGATCCGGTTCCCGCCGGAACTAGGATGGCTACTGACATTCCAGAGATCCCAGAGCCGGTCACGACCCAGCACTACTTTACCCGCCGCAAGTGCCGCAAGTGCGGCGCCACCACCACGACAAACGGGGGCGGGCTGGTCGTTCCGGGCACCGAGTTTGGACCCAACATTGCCTCCTATATCGGCACCCTGTACACCATGCCGGCATCCGTCGGCACGATCAGGCGCATCGTAAAGGAGATCTTTAAAATTGATGTAAGCAAGGCGATGATACAGAACTGCCTCAAGACCGTTACAAAGAAGCTTGATCCGTGCGTGGAGGACATCAAAAAAGACATTGCAGGATGCGACCACGTCCACATGGACGAGACGGGGATGCCATACGACGGCAAGAGCGGCTACATGTGGGTGGCAGTGGGCGTCAAGGACGGCAATGCCGTCGGCGCGCACATGGTGGCAACTGACAGCAGGAGGGCATCCGTACTGGATGAGCACTTTTCATACGTGCCCAGAGTCGGGGTGACTGACGGATACCCCGGATACGACAAGTTCTTTGGCAGGAACAGGCAGCGGTGCTGGGCCCACATAATCCGGGAGGCAGACGCCCAAAGCGAGAAAACGGACTCCCCGGAGGTTCGCGCCGCAGGCGAGCGCCTCAAGTGGCAGATGCATTGCGCCAAGGGGCCGGGGCCGCCGGAGGAGGCTGCCAGGCAGCACGACAGTCGGGTGGCAGAAACACGCGAGATTGCCGCCACATACAGGAAGGAAGGATGTGACAGCTGTGCCACAAAGATTGACAACGCCTCGGAGTTTCTCTACACGTTTACGACGCGTCCTGGGATGGATCCCACCAACAACCTGGCAGAGCGCACGCTGAGGCCCGGCGTGATCGCGCGCAAGATACGGTTCGGACTGCGGACAAAAGACGGACAGAAGATGTTCGGTAACATGTTGACGTGCATCGAGACATGGCGCCTCCGGGGGTGCAACGTTACGGACATGATCAGGGACGCGCTGGTCAGAAACCCCGGGTACGTGGTCGTCTGCCCCTAGCAATCCTGCACTAATCTGCCTGCAGTTGTGATTTTCATGCCTGAAAAGACGGTGGGTGTGACTTTAACTCTAGGCAGGGGCTAACCTATTACGGCTGATCGACTACATCATAGAAAGGGGAGACATTGGCATCGTCAGCATGTCGTTGGGATTGTCGGGCGTAGGACCGTATGACGGGACCAGCGAGATCTCGCAAAAGGTGAGCGAGGCGCGGGACAGCGGGATACTGTGGATAACCGCGGCCGGAAACTATGCGGACAGGCACTGGGAGGGCGCATTCTCAGACGCAGACGCAGACGGGCTTCACGAGTTTGGATCC